>NZ_LIPG01000009.1 GCF_001905505.1 Streptomyces sp. CB02058 | reverse complement strand
GCGTATCGGTGCCCCCTGACTGGAGGGCCTCATGAAAAGCTCTGTCGACGGCGTCATGGGACTTCCTCCCCACTTCACCCGGCCTGTGCCGGTCGCGGAACTCGTGCCCGCGGATTCGCCTCGCCTCTCGGGGATCGACGAAGCCCATGCACGGAAACTTGCCGAAGTTCACGCAATGCTTCCGCCGATACTGGTCCACCGCCCCACCATGCGGGTGATCGACGGAATGCACCGGGTCAGGGCGGCGGTCATCGCCGGACTGGACGTCATCGACGCCCAGTTCTTCGACGGGGACGACAACGAGGCGTTCATCCAGGCGGTCGCCCGGAACATCGCCCACGGCCTGCCCCTGTCGCTCGCCGACCGCAAGGCGGCAGCCCTGCGCATCCTCGCCGCCTTCCCCGCCATGCCCAACCGGAGCGTCGCCCTGTACACCGGCCTCTACGCCAAGACCGTGGCCGAGGCGCGCCGACGTTCGGCCCCCGAACCCCCGCGCACACGCGCCTCCGCACGCCGGGGGCCCCTGGAGGCCGTGCCGCTCCCGCCCGAACCGGCGCCGGAAGCCGGCGCCCAGGGCCCCAACACGCCGGGGCACCTTCTCCCCGAGGTGCCCCGGCAGCCTCGGGGCGCGGGGGCCGTGCCCGCGCCCCGGCCGGACGTCCCCTCCCCGCGGGCGCCCGGCCTCCAGGAGGCCCCCTCCGCGGGCGGCGGCGCAACCGGTCCTGGCCGCCGCCCACAGCAGCGCGCCCTCAGGCGTCCGGTGCGGCCCGCGGCGTCGCGCAGCTCCCTGGACCTCCTGCGCAGCCTCGCCGCCGATCCGGCCCTGCGGAATTCGGAAGCGGGCCGCGATTTCCTCCGCTGGCTCCACTCCCATTTCTTCACCGACGAGGCGTGGCGGAGGCAGATCGACGCCGTCCCGCCGCACTGCACGGACGTCGTGGCGGAAGTGGCCCTGAAATGCTCGGACATCTGGCTCAGGTTCGCCCAGGAACTGTCCGACCGCCGCAATTCCGTTCCGGCGGTTGCCAACCGGTCCCACGAATGACACTTATGGCGCTTGGAAGGGATATCCATGAGCACCATCTCCGTCGAGCACGCCGTCCGCCTCGTCATCGACGAGATGCATGTGTACCTCGGCCAGGACCTGACCCTCGACGACATGGCCCGTACGGCAATGTTCAGTAAGTTCCACTTCACCCGGGTCTTCCGGGAGGTCACCGGAACGTCTCCCAGACGTTTTCTGTCCGCACTCCGGATGCAGGAGGCCAAACACCTCCTCGTCAACACCGAGTGCAGTGTCGCCGATATCAGCAGCCAGGTCGGATACAGCAGCGTCGGCACATTCAGCTCCCGCTTCAAATCGTGCGTCGGTGTCTCACCGAGCAGATACCGGGAGCTCGACGGGAACGGCACGGCCCTGCACCCGGAGGCATCCCCCACCACCACCTCCAACGGCACCCGCAGCTCCCTCTCCCTGCGGGGCCGCGTCGTGCTCCCCGGGGACCGGGCCCTGGGCCAGGTCTTCGTCGGGCTCTTCCCCGGCTCCATACCGCAGGGCCGCCCCGTCCGCCACACCCTCATGAACGGGCCCGGCCTCTTCGAGCTCCAGGACGTGCCCCCGGGCACCTGGTACGTACTCGCGCACTCCGTCCCCTACGGTACGGAAGCACCGGACGGCGGCCTCCCCGGCGGACCGGACCTCCTGTCCGTCGGACGGTACGGACCGGTCAGCGTGCGTCCCGGCGTGCTGGCCATGCCCGCCGACATCGTCCTGCATCCGGCCGGCCCGCTGGACCCGCCGGTACTCATCGCCCTGCCCGGCGAGAACACCGGCGCCGCTGTGCCGGCGGCTGCCTGAGCCGCACACCGGCGCGGCGCGCGCCGCGCACCCGCAGGGAATGTGCGGCAATCAGGGAGATGCACCCACCTCGGCCCGCGGCGGACGATCGGATCCCGCAAATGACCGGTCAGCGTGAGGAGCCAGCCGTGAGTGAGGGTGCAACGCTCTGCCAGACGTGCGGAGACGTCGCGGTCACCGAGTTCCTGCCACTCGGTGAGCAACCCGCCTGCCTCTTCCTGGAGAACGAGGCGCAGGCGGCGAACGAACAGGCATGGCCGCTCAGCCTCGGGTTCTGTCCCCGGTGCAGCCTGGTCCAGATCATGGAGCCGGTCAGCGAACGCATCCTTTTCTCCGGTGACTACCACCACCTCGCCGGACTGACGGGAGGCTACCGGCTGCACCTGCGGGGTCTCGCCGACGAACTGGCGGAACTCCACGAGTCGCGCCCGGGTGCCGGCCGGCGGCACTTCGCCGTCGAGATCGGAAGCAACGACGGCAGCCTCCTGGACGAGCTGGCCGCACGTGGCTTCGAGGTCCTCGGGGTCGACCCGAACGGTGAGGTGACACCGGCCGGGTCACGGGTCGTCAAGGAGTACTTCAGCGCACAGACCGCCGCGCGGATGCTGGAGACCGAGGGGCCGGCGGACGTCGTCCTGGCGCTCAACACGTTCGCGCACATCACGAACATGCACGACTTCCTGGACGGGGTGCGCTCGCTCATGGGCGACGACGGGATGTTCGTCTCCGAGTCCCACTACCTGCCGGACCTGCTCGAAACGCTCCAGTACGACTTCGCCTACCACGAGCACGCGCGGTACTACTCGCTGACAGCGCTCCAGGCGGCCTTCGAACTCCACGGGCTGGAGGTCTTCCGCATCGACCGGATCCCGACCCACGGCGGGTCGGTCCGTGTCTACGCCGGCTTCAAGGGCGCGCACGAGGTGCACGGGTCCGTCGCCGCGCTGCGCGAGGAAGAGGACAGGCTCGGACTCACCGGCGAAGCCGTCTACCAGAAGTTCGCCGCGCGCGTCCAGGAGCACCGCGACCGTCTCCGCGGCCTGCTCGACGAACTGACGAGCGACGGTTCACGCGTCGCCGCCGCGTCCTCCCCGGCGCGCGCGGTCACCCTGCTGAACTACTGCTCGCTGGGCCCGGCCGAGATCGACTTCATCTCGGAGATCAGCCCGCGCAAGATCGGCAAGCTCTCCCCCGGCACCCACATCCCGATCGTCCACCAGGAGCGGCTGTGCGGCCCCGGGCAGCCGGAGTACGCGCTGCTGCTGTCCTGGCACATCGCCGAGGAGCTGATCTCGCGCCTGCGGGAAGAGGGCTTCACCGGCAAGTTCATCGTCCCGCTTCCGGAACCCGAGGTGATCGGCTGATGCGCACCACGACGAAGACCGAACGCACCGGGGTCACGGCCTTCCGTGGCAAGCCGGTGACCCTGCTGGGCCCCGAGGTGGTGGCCGGCGACCGGGCACCGGACTTCACCGTGCTGGGCAACGACATGGCGCCCGTGAGCTTTTCCTCGCTGAGCGGCACCACCCGGGTGATCTCGGTCGTCCCGTCGCTGGAGACGCCCGTGTGCGACCTCCAGACACGCCGCTTCAACGAGGCTGTGACCGGCCTCGGCGAGGCCGTGGTGCTGACCGTGTCGGTGGACCTGCCGTTCGCGCAGGCCCGCTGGTGCGGCGCGGCGGGCGTCGAGGGAGTACGGACCCTGTCCGACCACCGCGACCTCTCGTTCGGCCTCGCCTACGGCGTGGCGATCAAGGAGTTCCGCCTGCTGGCCCGCGCGGTGTTCGTGGTGGACGCCACCGACACGGTGGTCCACGCCGAGTACGTCCCCGAGGTCGGGCAACTCCCGGACCTCGACGCCGCGCTGGACGCCGCCCGGAAGGCCGGCACCCCCTGACCGCCCGGCCGTCCGGCCACGGACGGCCGTGTGCACGGCGAAGGCCGCCGCCCGGGACCCCTTCCCCCGGGCGGCGGCCTTCTGCGCGTGCGTACGTGCGCCGGGTACGGCCCGGCCCCGCGACCCTGAGGCGGTCGCGGGGCCGGGCCGTACCCGGTGGCGGCTGTCAGGCCGCGGCCGCCTGACGGCTCTCCCGCTCCGCCACCGCCCCGTAGTAGCGGGCGATCGCGCGGAAGGACTCCTTCGGCTCGACCTTGTAGGACGACAGCATGTCGAAGTAGTCGTCACGGATCGACTTCGTGATCGTCATCGACGCCGTGTCGAGGTCGTACTTCGGGTCCTCGGAGTGCGGGTGCGTGGGGTGTACCAGCTCGGTGACCGCGACGCTGTAGATGCCCAGTTCGTCGAAGAGGCGCAGCGACTCCAGGTGGAAGTCGGCCTGGGCCTGCTCGTCGCGGACGAAACCGGGGAACACCGTCGGCGGCTCCACCGTACGGTCGACGATGTCGAAGCCCAGCAGCCCCTTGGTGTGCCCGTCCTTGTACGTGAAGGACCCGTACTCGGAGATCATCACGGGCTTGCCCCACTTGCGGTACGCGTTGAGTTCCTTCGCGTAAGCCTCCCGCGAGGGGTGCGGGAAGTAGTACTCCACCAGGCCGATGTAGTCGACCAGCGACCAGTCGACGTCCTCGAAGGGACCACCGGAGTAGGTGATCCCGCCCTTGAACGACGCCCGCCCGACCGCCGCGGCCTTCGTCAGGAAGTCGTTCAGCTTGCGCGTGACGTCCTCCTGGTCGATCGGGCCGACCGGCCTGAGGAAGTTGTGGTCGGCCTCGGCGAAGACGTTGCCCATGCGGTTGTGGTAGAAGTCGCCGGGCATGATGCCCTTGGTCTGGATCGAGTGCGTGCAGCCGATGCTCAGGTGGATGCCCGCGCCCTGCTTGCGGAACGACTCGCCCAGCTCGCCGACCTCGCCGATGAAGTCCAGGACGTCTTGCTGTTCGCCGTCCATCAGGCGCGGCTGCAGCCACACGTGCAGGCCGCGGTCGATCGCGTGCGCCACCGCCTTCTCGACCCGGTCGAGCGCGGTGCCGTAGATGGTGATCGAGTTCGCGTTGAGCTCGTCGGCCACCAGGTCGATCTCCGACCGCATCAGCTCGTCGCTCCACACCATGCGGGACAGGTCACCCTGACCGGTCTGGTGGTTCGAGCCGACGTCGTAGGCGACCCCGCGGTAGTAGAGCCCGCTGCCGTCCGGCGCGAGTATCGAGCCATCTTCGTTCGCCACAGTCGTCTCCTTGTCTGCTGGTTCCCGCGGGCCTAAGCGGCGCCGGGGAGCTTCTGCTCGGCCGGCGGGTGCACCATGACGGGCACGCCGCCGTCCGAAGTCGTCATGTCGCCGGAGGCGTCCATGACCCGGGCGGCCATCCCGGGCTCCATGAGCGCGGACGGCGGGTCGATGAGGCCGGCGACCCGCATGAAGCCCTTGGCGACCTCGGGGTCCTTCGAGGCCGCGTACTGCACCCGGCCCACGTAGGCGTTGCCCATCTCCGTCTCGGGCGTACGCTTCCCCTCCACCCCGGGGAAGGCGAGGTCTCCGCCGGCGGAGACCTGCCACGGGTTGTCGACGACCTTGCCGATCTCACCGAGGAAGACCGCCGGGTCGAACCGCCCCTCGCGCAGGTGCTCGCGCAGCGTCATGGCCTCCCAGGCCGCCACGCTCATGCCCTGGCCGTACACGGGGTTGAAGCTGCACACGGCGTCGCCGAGCACCGCCAGGCCGGCCGGGAAGCGGCGCAGACCCTCGTAGTGCCGCCGGACGCTGGCCGGGAACCCGAAGGTCGTCGGGTCGTCGAGTGGCTCGGCGTCCTTGATGCCCTCGTACACGTCCGGCACGGGCAGGGACCGCGCGAACTCGAGGAACCCCTCGGGGTCGGTCGGCGGGTGGTCGCCGAGGATGCCGGTGAGCGACACGATGCACCTGTCCTGGTCGGACAGGCCGAAGAACGCACCGCGCGGGTGCTCGGGGGAGGCGACCGGGTTGATCGACCACGTGTCCTCGAACGAGCCGGGCACACGGCGGTAGAAGCGGGTCGTGTAGGCGAGCCCGATCTTCACCCGCTCCTCGGAGGGGCGTTCGTACCCCATCTCCTCCAGCCACGCCGGGGTCCGCGAGCCGCGGCCGGTCGCGTCCACCACCAGGTCCGCGTCGAGCACCACCTCCTCCGCGTGGTCCCTCGACCGCACCCGCGCGCCGACGACCCGGCCGCCGCCCGGGGCGGACATCAGGCCGAGGATGTCGTGGCGCTCCAGATAGGTGACGTTGGCCAGCGCGGCGACACGGCTGCGGATCTCGTGCTCGAGGATCGGGCGGGTCGGGGTGACCGAGAGCAGCCCGGTCTTCGTGTACGGCAGCCGGCGTCCGTTGAAGTACCACCGCATCTCGCCGAGGTCGCCGACCGGGTAGCCCTTGCGCACCAAGTCCTCGGTGAAGCCGGGGAACAGCTCCTCCAGGATCAGCTGGCCTCGGGCGTGCAGCCCGTGGGCGTGCCCGGCGTGCGGGGTGCCCTTCCGGGTGACCGAGACGCCCGACACGGTGTCCCGGTCGACCACCACGACATCGTGGTAGAACTCGGCGAGCACCCGGGCGGCCAAGCTCCCGGCCACGCTCCCGCCGAGTACGACAGCGCGGTTTCCGACGTGGTCGCGCATGCGCGTTCCCTCCTGGTTCTGCCCCGTCGGCTGCCGGGGACGATGGTTGCGTCAGTAGCGGACGACGGCGCGGAAGCGGACCTCGCCCTTCTCGACCTTGGCCACCGCCTCGGCGATCCGGTCCGCCTCGAAGGTCTCCACGAGCGGGCGCACCGCACCGGAGGCGACCTGCTCGAGCGCTTCCTGGAGGATCGGCGTCCCGCCGTGCGTTGCGCCGACGATCTGCTGCCCGAGCCCGAAGAACGGCAGCCCCGGCGGCAGGGTGAAGGTGCCGGCGGTGTCGATGCCGGCGAGCACCAGCCGCCCGCCGGGGCGCAGACCGGCCATCGCTTCGGCCGCCGCCGCGTAGGAGCGTCCGGTGACCAGCACGACGTCCGCCCCGCCCGCGGCGAGCAGACCGGCCCCGTCCGCGACGACCGTGTCCGCGCCGAGCGACGTGGCGAGGTCGCGCTTGTCCGGGGACGAGGTGATCGCCACCGTGTCGTGGCCCGCCGCACGGGAGTACTGCAGTGCCAGGTGGCCGAGCGCGCCGATACCGAGCACCGCGACCCGCTCATGCGGCCCGGCCTGCGCGGCACGCAGGGCGCTCAGAGCGGTGTAGCCGGCGCACAGCACCGGCACGGCCTGCTCCGGGGTGACGCCGTCAGGGACGAGGACGGTCTCCTCCGCCCGTGCGACGAGGTATTCGGCCTGCCCGCCCTGCACGGTGAACCCGGTGGAGACCGGTGCCGCGCAGAGGAACGCGGCCCGCGCGGACAGCGGTGCCCCGAGCGCGCAGTAGTCGCACGTGCCGCACGTCCCGCGGATCCACGTCGTACCGACGATGTCTCCGGCCGACCGGCTGGTGACGCCGGACCCCACCTCGACGACCTCACCGACCGGTTCGTGGCCGGGGATCGCCGGATCGGTCGAGGGGAACGGCAGGATTCCCTTGCCGGCCAGCACGTCGTTCCAGCAGACACCGCTGGCCCGCACCCGGACGAGCACCTCGCCGGGACCGGGGGCGGGAGTGGGGACCTCGCGGAGCCCCCAGGCGCCGCCTGCCTCCGGGATCACGACTGCCTTCATCGAGAACCACCCTTGTATGAGTCGGACGGGGCGCCTGCGCTGCCCACGGGGCAACGCTCGCACCCGCACGCACCGTGCCGCACCTTCGGACGTGCGGCATGGCGGGAGCCCGGCCCCCGCCGGACGGCGCACCTCCGGCGGACGTGCGTCACCGGGTCAGCCCACCCGGATCACTCGGCCCCGCACCCGGATCACTCGGCCCCGCTGTCGGGCAGGGCGAGCCACCAGTCGCTGGCGCGGGCCCACTCGATCGTGCGGGCCAGTCCGTCCCGCAGAGAGGTCTCCGGCCGCCAGTCCAGGACCTTGCCGGCCTTGGTGTTGTCCGGGACGCGGCGTCCGAGGTCCTCGTACGACTGCCCGAGCGCGGCGGCGGTGTCGACGTGCACGACGGCCGTCCTGCCGGTGAGTCCGGCGACGAGGCCGACCACCGTGCCCATGTCCGTCTCGACCATGCTGCCGATGTTGAACACCTCGCCGGCCGCGGCCGGTTCGTCCGCCGCGCGGATCGTGCCGGTCACCGCGTCGTCGACGTACGTGAAGCAGCGGGTCTGCCGGCCCCCGTCGTAGACCACCAGCGGCCGGCCGTTCAGGGCCCGGTGCACCGAGCGGCTCACGACGTACGCCGGGCGCTGGCGCGGCCCGTAGACGTTGAAGTAGCGCACGATCCTCGCGTCGAGGCCGTGCTGGCGCGCGAAGGCGAACGTGAGGTGCTCGGCCAGCGCCTTGCTCGACGCGTACGACCACCGGTCCGACGTGGTCGGCCCGAGGACCCGGTCGCCGTCCTCCCGCCACGGCACCGCCGGGTTCTTGCCGAACACCTCGCTGGTGGAGGCGAGCACGACCTTCGCGCCCGCCCGTGCGGCGATGTCGAGGACGTTGCGCGTGCCCGAGAAGTTGATGTCGATGACGTCGAGGGGGCGGGAGAGGTACTGGTCGACGCCGACCACCGCGGCCAGGTGGTAGACCACGTCCACACCGCGCCCGGCCCGTTCCAGCGCGGCCGTGTCACGCAGGTCGCCCTCGACGGTCCGCACCCCCGGGCGAGGGGCCCCGCCCGGGGCCGTCACGTCGAACACGGTCACCTCGTCGCCCCGCTCGCGCAGCCGCTCCACCAGGTGGTGGCCGACGAAACCCGTGCCGCCGGTGACGAGGACGCGCTGTGGTGTGTGCCCGCTCATCGGCCCGCCTTCGCTCCGTGGGTGAGCACCCTGCCCGCCGCGCCACCGCCCAGGGCCGGGCCGCGGCCGATGCCCCGGTAGACGTATCCGTCCTCGGCGAACCGGGCAACGCGCTCCTTCGGGTAGTACGCGCGGCCGTCGAACAGCACGCAGTTCTCCGCGACGGGCAGCGCCGCGTAGTCGATGCCCGCGAAGTCCCGGTGCAGCGCGAGGACGGCGACGCAGTCGGCACCCCGCACCGCCTCCTCGACGGTGGCGGTCAGCGGGAGCCCGAACATCGCCCGAGCCTCCTCCGCGTCGACGAGCGGATCGTGCAGCCGGACGGTCACCCCCGCCCGGGTGAGCGCCCGGACCGTGTCGAGCACCGGGGTCGCCCGCAGGTCACCGGTGTCGTTCTTGAACGCGAGGCCGAGCACGGCGACCGTGGCGTGCGCCGGGTCCTTGCCCTGCGCCTCCAGCTCGTCGGTCATCAGGCGCGCGGCGTACAGCGGCATACCGGCGTTGACCTCCCGGCCGGTGCCGGCCGTCCGGATGTCCACACCGAAGCGCCGCGCGGTGTTCCACACCATCCACGGGTCCTTCGTCAGACACGATCCGCCGACGCCGACGCTGGGCCGCAGGATGTTGATGTTCCCGGTGCCCTTCTGGATCGTGTTCGCCGCGCCGGTCACGTCGAGGACGTCCACCCCGTAGAGCGCGCAGAACTTGGCCAGCTCGTTGGCCAGCGCGATGTTCACGTCGATCCACCAGTTGCTGGCGAGCTTGACGATCTCGGCCGCCTCCAGCGAGTCGCAGGGGATCACCTCGACGCCCAGCGCCCGCTGCCAGAAGGCGGTGGCGGCCCGGACGCTCTCGTCCTCGTACCCGCCCGCCACGATCGGGAAGGTGACCAGCTCCCGCAGCGCCGAGCCCTCCGCGAGCCGCTCCGGGGTGAACGCCAGCCCGAAGTCGCTCCCGCCGGTGAGCCCGCCGCTCTCCAGCAGCGGCAGCACGGTCTCCCGGGTCGTGCCCGGCGGCACCGTGCTCTTGACGACGACGAGCTGGCCGGGCCGCAGGTGATCGGCCAGCGCCAGGGACGCGCCGCGCAGCTGCTCGTCGGCCAGTGAACCGTCGTCGCGTACGGGGGTGCCCACGGTGATCAGCACGACGTCGGCGGCCGCGGTCGCGGCGATGTCCGCGGTGACCCGCAGCCGGCCCGAGTCCAGGCCCGCGAAGACTTTCTCGGCGAGGCCCGGCTCCTCCAGCCGGAAGTGCCCGCGGCCGAGTTCGTCCACGAGCCGGGCGTCGGCGTCCACCGCGACGACGTCGCATCCCCGGTCGGCCAGTGTCGCCGCGATACACGAGCCGACGTATCCGAAGCCGATCACGGCAACGGTGAGTCGCCCGCTCTCAGGCAGGAATCGCATTCCCGTCTCCCATCCAGTGATCCGAGCGCGGGCCGGGCCCGCCCGGTGGCCCTGCGCCCATCGTGGGTGAACGGTGCGGCGGGCGCGTCTTCTCCCGTGCCGGGCCCCGGTGCGAAGAGTGTCCGGATCAAGGGATTCGCGCCGCGGCCGGGTGCGGTGAAACCCCGGGGGGTCACCGCACCCGGCCGTCCTGCCCCGGCGCGGGGCACGCTCCCGCCGGCCGCCCGCCGGGGCAGGGCGGCCGGGCGTCAGGCGGCCGCGCGCTCCACGGCCGGGGTGAAGCGGATCGGCAGCGCCTCCAGGCGGTGCACGAAGTAGCTCGGCTTCCACGCCAGGCTCGCCTCCGGCACGGCCAGCTCGATGTCCTGGAGCCGGTTCAGCAGGGTGGTGAAGAAGACATCGCCCTCCAGCCGGGCCAGCGGGGCACCGAGGCAGAAGTGGATGCCGTGGCTGAACGACAGGTGCGGCTTCTGCCGGTCGATGTCGAACTTCTCCGGCTCCGGGAACTCCCGGGCGTCGTAGTTCGTGGCCGGCATCGAGATCACCACGTGCTCGCCCGCCTCGACCGTCACGTCCCCGATCGCGACGGAGTCCTTCGCGAAGTGATAGGCCACCGTCACCACCGGCGGGTCGATCCGCAGGATCTCCTCGACCGCCTGCGGCACCAGCGACGGGTCGGCGCGCAGCCGGGCGGTCTGCTCCGGGTTGCGGATCAGCTGCAGCAGACCGTTGGCGATCATGTTCACCGCGGTCTCGACCGAACCGGTCAGCATCAGGAAGATGTTCGCCCGCAGCTCGATGTCGGACAGCGTGGCGTTGTCCTCCTGGCCGTGGAGGATCGCGGAGATCATGTCGTCCCCGTCGCTGTCGACCTTGCGGTTCTTGATCAGCTCACCGAGGTACCGGTCGAAGTACTTGCCCGCCTCGGACAGCTCGTTCTCGTTCGTGCTCACCGACAGGCCCGTCACCACACCGCAGTGGTACCGGAACTCCTCCCGGTCGGCCATCGGCACACCGAACCAGTCGCAGATCACCGAGTTCGGCAGCGGAACCGCCAGCGACTCGATGACCTCCGTCTCACCCGACGACACGACCGCGTCGATCAGCTCGTCGGTGATCCGCTGCACCTTGGGCCGCAGGTTCTCCAGGTACCGGGGGGTGAAGGCCTGCGAGACGAGCTTCTTCATCCGGGTGTGCCGCGGCCGGTCGTTGAAGACCATCGAGTGCCGGAAGAACTCGTCGTTGTACAGCGCCAGGTACTTCTGCAGGCTGTCGTCGGCGTGCTCGTTGCTGCGGGCCAGACGCGGGTCGGACAGGGCGCGGCGGGCCTCCTTGTAGCCGGTCACCAGCCACCCCGGCATGCCGTCGGGCAGCAGCACCTTGTGGACCGGCTTGTCGGTGCCGAGCCTTTCGAGCAGGGCCACCGGGTTGGTCAGCTCGGCCGCGGTCAGCGCGACCGGGGCGGCGTCTCGCTCAGACATCGATTATCTCCTCGGGCGTGATCATCGTCTCGGGGTTGTCGGTGTTCGGGTTCTCGGGTTCCCGGAGCCCCAGCCCTCGGGGCTCCGGGGGACGCGTCCTAGCGGGACAGGTCCGGTACGGTCCATCCGTCGAGGTCGTACTCGGCGAGGCACGAGTCCACGAAGGCGCGGTAGTCGTCGATCTGGCCCGACGCCATCTGGCTGAAGAGCAGCTCGATCCGGGTGTTCTCGTGGTTGCCGGCGTAGTTGCGCTCGTACAGCTCGTGCCGGCCGGCGAACTCCGTGCCCACCGAGTCCCACAGGAGCTTCATGACCTTGGCGCGGGTCACCGCGTCGATCCCGTTGGAACCCCGCAGATAGGTGTCGAGGTACCCGCGGATGTCGGGATTCGCGAAGTCCTCCGTACCGGAGTTGATGTAGATCAGGGCGCTCGCCACGTCCTGCATCACGATCTCCCGCACCCGCGGATAACCGATCTGCGTGAACCACCGGTACGCCTGGGCGTACTGCGGGTTGGGCAGCAGCGCCCCGTTGCGCCACGGCACCGGGTTGCGCGCCGCCGCGTCCGACAGCCCCCAGAACAGGTTCCGCCACGCCAGGACCTCGCCGACCCGGGTCTGCACCCCGCGGAAGTCCTCGGTCCCGGTGATCTCCAGGGCCTTGGACAGCAGACCGGCGATGAATTCCAGCTTCACCGCCAGACGCGTGCATCCCTGGAACGTCGAGCGCTCGATGAAACCCGACTCGCCCGTGAACGTCTGCGCCTTGCCGAGGTCGCCGTAGACGAACACGTTCTCCCACGGGATCAGCACGTTGTCGAGGACGAGGATCGTGTCGTTCTCGTCCAGGCGCGAGGAGAGAGGGTAGTCGAACGGTGAGCCCGTCGCCGACGCCTGCTTCGTGTACGACGGGCGGCAGATCAGCTTCATCCCCTTGGCGTCCATGGGGATGGTGGCCACGAGCGCGAACTCCCGCTTCTTGACCGGGAGACCGTGGTGCGCGATGAAGTTGTAGTGGGTGAGCGCCGAACCCGTCGCGACGACCTTGGCCCCGCTCACGACCAGACCCGCGTCGGTCTCCTTGCGCACGTGGACGAAGACGTCTCCCACCTGGTCCGGCGGGAGCTTGCGGTCCACCGGCGGGTTGACCAGCGCGTGGTTCCAGTAGAGGACCTTCTCCTGCGACTCGCGGTACCAGCGGCGCGCGTTGTCGTCGAACGGCTTGTAGAACTCGGCGTTCGCACCGAGCGTGCCGAGGAAGGACGCCTTGTAGTCGGGGCTGCGCCCCATCCAGCCGTAACCGATCCGCGCCCACTGCGCGATCGCCTGCTGGTCGGCGACCATGTCCTCGACACTGTGCGGCGTACGGAAGAACCGGTGCGTGTAGCCGTCGCTCCCCGTGTCGGTGGGCGCCGTCAGCACGTCCTTCGTCGCCGGGTCGTGCAGCGCGTCGTACAGACGCGCTGTCATACGGATCGGGTTGCGGAACGCCACGTGCGAGGTGACGTCCTTGACCCGCTCGCCGTAGATGTAGACCTCACGGCTGTCGCGCAGACTCTCGACGTACTCGTCGCCGGTCAGCGGGCGGGTGCGCCTGCGGTTCCCTTCTCCCGCGCCGTTCCCGCTCACCGCGCCGCCGTCCTGGTGCCCGCTGTGCCCGGGTTCGCCGGTGGCCATCGGTCAGAGCCTCCGCGCGAGCGTCACACCGTCGGCGAACGGCAGCATCACCGTCTCGAACCGCTCGTCGACGGCGAGCTTCGCGTTGACCTCGCGCATCGTCTCCGCCGCGTACCGCCGCAGGTCGTCCCCGACCTGCTCCGGAGCGAAGACCGTGCCGTTGAGCAGGACGTTGTCCAGGATCAGCAGACCCCCGGAGCGCAGCAGCCGTGCGGCCGTCTCCACGTAGTGCGGGTAGGACAGCTTGTCGGCGTCCACGAACACCAGGTCTGCCTCGCCGTCGCGGACCAGCTTGGGCAGCGTCGTACGGGCCGGCCCGAGCACGAACTGGATACGGTCGCTCACCCCCGCGGCGTCCCAGTGCTTGCGCGCGATGTGGATCCAGTCCTCCGTCACGTCACAGGTCAGGACGCGCCCGCCCGGCGCCAGACCGCGGGCGAAGCACATCGCCGACAGCCCGGTGAACGTACCGATGTCGATGACCGTGCGCGGAGCCATCGTCTTGGCGAGCGTCGTCAGGAAACCGGCCTGCTCCACCGGGGTCAGCATCTCGTACAGGGCGCCGAGCTCCTGGGTGTCCGCGATCACCGCGTTCACGACGGGGTCCGGTCGCGTGCACGACGAGACGATGTAGTTGCTCGCGTACTCGTCGACGCGAAACGTGCTCATGCGACCTCCCACGGCGCTGGTCCGATGTCCGTGCGCCAGTGTCCGGCGGCCGCTCCGGCGCCCGCATCTCCCTGCGTGCACTGGGATTCGTCGTCCGCACGCGGAGAGATGCGGGCGCGGCGCGGGCGGCCGGAGGATCGGAGCGGTCACTTGCCCGCGCGGAAGGTGGTGGGCCCCTGCCGCCGATTGGAGAACGCCCATGCGTGTCCTGTTCACCATCTACCCGAACTCCTACGCTCACCTGTACCCGGTCGTGCCGCTGGCGTGGGCGTTCCAGAGCGCCGGCCACGAGGTGCGCGTCGCCACGCACCACAGCTCCGCCGAGATGATCCTCGGCACGGGCCTCACCCCCGTCCCGCTCGGCAACCCGGAGCTGGTCCCCGTCCGGCTGACCGAGGACTGCAGCCAGCCCGAACACCCGGACGTGGTACTGAAGTACGCCGACGTCATGGGGCTGAGCAAGGAGGACCGCGAACACTGGATCGTGTTCTTCCAGTACCTGCTGAACCCGATCTCCGACTACGTCCGCGTGGACCGCGACGAGGCGAGCGACCTCGTCGAGTTCGCCAAGACCTGGAAGCCCGACCTGATCCTCTGGGACCCCACCCACCCGGCGGGCGGCGTCGCGGGCAAGGTGTCGGGCGCCGCCCACGCCCGCCTGCTGATCAGCCAGGACCAGTTCGGCTGGTCCCTGGACCGGCTCGCCGAGAACGCCGAGGCACTGCGCGCCGCGGGCCTGGACGAGAACCCGATCGCGACCCTGCTCGCCCCGCTCGCCGAGAAGTACGGGCTGGAGGTCGACCGGGAACTCCTCGTCGGGCAGTGGACGGTCGACCCGATGTTCGAGGACTTCCGCCTGCCGACGAGCACCAAGAAGCTCGCCATGCGCCAGGTGCCCTACGTGGACCCGCAGGTCTCCGCGAGCTGGCTGCACGAGCGGCCCGAAGGCGCCCGCTGCGACTGCTGCGGACGGCGGGGCACCCGCCGGGTGGCCTTGTCGCTCGGCGAGTCGGTCCGCCGGTTCATCCCTGGCGACTGGGACCGCGCGCCGAAGATCCTCAAGGCGTGCGAGGGCCTCGACGACATCGAGTTCATCGCCACCCTCGACAAGATGCAGCTCGCCGACGTCGACAAGATCCCCAGCAACGTGCGCACGTTCGACTGGGTGCCGCTGCCCGCGCTGATGCCGACCTGCTCCACCCTCATCCACCACGGCGGGAACGGCACCTACGCGTCCGCCGTCGCCTTCCAGGTGCCCCAGCTCGTCTGCGACATCAAGGACGAGTCGGTCCTGCTGAAGCTGGTCGACGACGAGCAGGACGAACTGCGCACCGGCACGTACCGCAACGGCTACGAGGCGGGCCTCCGCGAGGAGGCGGCCTCCGGCGTGCACTGGGAACTGCCGGCCAAGAAGATCGAGGCGACCCCGGTGTCCGAGTTCGTCATCTCCAGGGGCGTCGGCGACCGGCTCGACCACCGCGCGCAGTCCGTCGAGGAGATCCGCGAGCTGATCTGGCGCACCGCCCACGACCCGGCGTACCACCACGCCGCGGTCAACCTGCGCAGCGAGTGGCTCGCCATGCCCAGCCCCAGCGACATCATTCCGGACCTCGAACGGCTCGTCGTCCAGAACCGCCGCCGCTGACCACCGCCCACCACCCCTCATGCCGCGAAGCGACACCTCTGGAGGCACTGTGCTCACCACGCAAACACCGGACCGGGACGAACTCGTGGCCCGCGCCTCCGCGCTGGTGCCGCTGCTGCGGTCGAGCGCCGCACGGGCGGACGAGGAGCGCAGGCTGTCTCCGGAGGTGATCGAAGCCCTCACCGACGCCGGGGTGTTCCGCCTGCGCGTACCGGCCCGGTACGGGGGCTACGAGGTGGACACCCGCACACTCGTCGACGTCACCACCGAACTCGGCCGAGGCGACGGCTCGGCCGCCTGGGTAGCCCAGGTCTACGCCATCCCGGGCTGGATGGCGGGCATGTTCCCGGACAGCGTGCAGGACGAGGTGTTCGCCACCCCGGACGTGCGGGTCTGCGGCACCCTGAGCCCGTCGGGGACCGCCCGCCCGGCACCCGGGGGCATCGTCGTCGACGGCCGGTGGGGCTTCATCTCGGGCGCCCACCACGCCCACTGGCAGGTGACCATCTCGGTGCTCTTCCCCGAGGAGGGCGAACCGTACCCGGTGATGGCCCTGGTCCCCATGTCGGACCTCACGACCGTCGACGACTGGTATGCCCACGGCCTCAAGGGCAGCGGCAGCATCACGACGGCCGCCCAGAACCTGTTCGTCCCCGCGGAACGCGTCGTGCCGCTGCCCGCGGTGCTCCAGGGCCGGCCCGCCTCCGAGGCCAGCGCGCGGATCCCGATGTACCGGAGCCCTCTGCTGCCGGTCGCCACGGCCGCGACCGTCGGCACACTCCTCGGCCTCGCCAAGGCGGCCCGGGAGGTGTTCGTCGAGCGCCTGCCCGACCGCAAGATCACCTACACCGGTTACGAGAGCCAGCGCGCCGCACCGGTCACCCACCTCCAGGTCGCCGAGGCGGCGCAGAAGATCGACCAGGCCGAGTTCCACGCGTACCGGCTCGCCACCACCGTCGACACCAAGGCCGCCGACGGCACCCCGTGGAAACTGGAGGAACGCGCCCGCGCCCGCGCCGACGTCGGAACGGTCTGCTCCCTCGCCCAGTCCGCCGCGGAGACCTACGCCGCGGCGAGCGGCGGATCCTCGGTCTACCGCGACGTACCGATCCAGCGGATCGCCAACGACCTGCGTGCGGCCGCCCTGCACGCACTGATCAACCCGGCCACCAACGCCGAGCTGTACGGCCGGATCCTGTGCGGTCTCGAACCGGACACCCCTTACATCTGACGGCGGGCCCAGCCACCGCGATGTCCCTCCCCCCACCCGGCGTTCACCACCCGCGCAGAGAACGCACGATGGAAGTTGTCGCGCCTGCGCGAGCCTGGGACGCTCGCGCAGCGTGCACGTCGTCTTTTGTGCACGCGGTGAAACGCCAGGACTTCGAATGGCAGGCGCCATTGTTAGGAGAAAGAACATGACCGGCACAGACGCGGCACCACCCGGCGCCGAAAGGCGGCACTGGTGGGCTCTGGTTGTGCTCGCGCTGCCCACCTTCATGGCAGCGATGGACATAACCGTCCTCTTCCTCGCCCTCCCTCAGATCTCTGCGGACCTCCACACCTCCGCCACCCAGGAGCTGTGGATCACCGACGTCTACGGGTTCCTCATCGCGGGCTTCCTGGTCACGATGGGCACCCTCGGCGACCGGGTGGGCAGGCGCAAGGTGCTGCTGGTCGGCGCCACCGCGTTCGGCGTCCTGTCGGTGGTCGCCGCGTTCTCGACGAACCCGACGATGCTGATCATCGTCCGTGCGCTTCTGGGTATCGCCGGCGCCACGATCATGCCGTCGACACTCGCGTTCATCATGACGATGTTCCAGAACCCGGTGCAGATGAGCCGGGCGATCGGCGTGTGGGCCACCTCGATGCTGGCCGGCATCGCCGTCGGCCCGGCCATCGGAGGCATGCTGCTCAGCACCTTCTGGTGGGGCTCGGTGTTCCTGGTGGCCGTGCCCGTCATGGTCGTCCTGCTCATCGCGGGCCCCAAGCTGCTCCCGGACATCAAGAACCCCATGGCGGGCAAGCTGGACCTGCTGAGCGTCCTGCTGTCCCTGCTCGCGATCCTTCCGGTGATCTACGGCCTCAAGGAGACCGTGAGCCACGGCTGGGCGGCCACCCCGGTCATCGCCGCCGTGATCGGTCTGGCCTGCGGCATCGCCTTCGTCGTACGCCAGCGCAGGCTGGAACACCCCCTGCTGGACCTCAGCCTGTTCGGCATCCGCACCGTCAGCGGCGGCCTCGTCCTCGGCCTGCTGTTCGCCATGATCCAGGGCGGTATGGGTCTGCTGATCACCCAGTTCCTCCAGCTCGTCGGGGGCTACTCGACGCTGGAGACCGCCCTGTGGCTGCTCATCCCGGCGGGCGTGATGGTGGTCGGCATCCAGCTGGTCACCCCGATCAGCCAGAAGCTGCGCCCCGGTGTGGTCCTGGTGACCGGTCTCCTCATCGCCTCGGTCGGCATGTTCCTGCTCACGCAGGTGGACGTCGTCGGCGGTACGGCCATGCTGATCCTCGGCAACAGCGTCATCTACCTCGGCGGAAGCCCGATCGGCGTCCTGGTCAACCAGGTCGTGATGGGGGCGGCGCCGCCCGAGCGGATGGGCTCGGCCGCGTCGCTGCAGTCGACCGGCGGCGAGCTGGGTGTCGCCCTGGGCATCGCCACCGTGGGCACCATCGCCACCGGCTTCTACACCAACTCCCTCTCCCTGCCGGACGACGTACCGGCCTCCGCGGCGAGCGCCGCGGAGGAGAGCATCGCCAGTGCGGCGGCCACGGCAGGCGAGCAGTCGCCCGAGGTGGCCGCCGGCATCCTCTCCGCCTCGCAGGAGGCGTTCACCCACGCGCTGAACTCCACGGCCGCGATCTGCGCCGTGGCGTTCGTCGCCCTCGCGGTCCTCGCCTACGTCACCATCCGGCACGTCCCGATCCCGGGGCAGCCCCCGGCACCGCCGGCCGAGGACGCCGGCGAGACGGCCACCGAGGGCGCCGTCACCACCTGACGGGCGGTCCGACGGGCCGAAGCACCACCGGTACGGCAGGCAGGCCGGGCCCCGCGCGAGCGGGGCCCGGCCTGCCGCATGCGCCCGCGGAACTGCGCAACTCGAAAGATGTCCCTTCCACGCCGAGACGCGACCCTTTCCGGGAGGCGTTCGTCAGGTCCGCCGGATCCCGTTGATGTGGAGGTTGTGATGTCTGTTGTGGGTACCGAGCTGGATGCCTATTACGGGTCGTTCACGAGTGAGCGTGAGAAGGCCGCTCTGGGTGTTCCGTTGCGTCTGGTGGCGGCGTGGTCGAAGAACGACGCGGACGGTGTGGCGGACCAGTTCACCGAGGACGGGGTTCTGATCCTTCCCGGGGACGTGCTGAAGAGGGGCCGTGAGGAGATCCGTTCGTTCATGGCGGCGGCCTACGCGGGTCCGTTCAAGGGCACGGGTGTGACGGGCCAGCCGGTGGACGTCCGGTTCGTCGGTGAGGACGTGGCCCTTCTGCGGACGCACGGCGGGATCCTCGCGCCGGGTGAGTCGGAGATCGCCCCGGAGCTGGCGGTGCGCTCGACCTGGGTGCTCGTGAAGGACGACGACGAGTGGAAGCTCGCGGGCTACCAGAACAGCCCCCGGGGCTCGGGCGCCACTCTGCGCTGGTAACAGCCACAACCCACCCACGCACACCCACACACAGGGAGAACACACATGTCCACCGCAGTCTCCACGTGGGGCGACGCCTCACAGCTGCTCGCCGCCGACGGTGTCGAGGAAGATCCCGCCTACTACCGGGAGTTCACGAGCGAGGACGAGAAGGCCGTCCTGTCCGTGGCCATGCGGATCCAGGCCGCCTGGGCCGCCAACGACGCGGACGCCTTCGCCGACCTGTTCACCGACAACGGCAGCCTGCTCATGCAGGACGAGCAGCTCCTGAGCCGCGACCAGATCCGCGCCTTCATGACCGCGGGCTTCGCCGGACCGCTGAAGGGCGCCCGGGTCAAAGGCGGCCCCCTGCTGGTGAGGTTCCTCAGCGATGACGCCGCCATGGTGGTCACCGAGGGCGGCATCATCCCCAGCGGCCAGGACGCCGTCTCCCCCGAGGGGCAGATCCGCGCCGTGTGGATCATCGTCAGGGGCGACGACGGCACTCCCCGGCTCCTGTCCCACCAGAGCAGCCCCGTCAAGAGCTGACCTTGCCCCGGATCCCGTTGATGTGGAGGTTGTGATGTCTGTTGTGGGTGCCGAGCTGGATGCCTATTACGGGTCGTTCACGAGTGAGCGTGAGAAGGCCGCTCTGGGTGTTCCGTTGCGTCTGGTGGCGGCGTGGTCGAAGAACGACGCGGACGGTGTGGCGGACCAGTTCACCGAGGACGGGGTTCTGATCCTTCCCGGGGACGTGCTGAAGAGGGGCCGTGAGGAGATCCGTTCGTTCATGGCGGCGGCCTACGCGGGTCCGTTCAAGGGCACGGGTGTGACGGGCCAGCCGGTGGACGTCCGGTTCGTCGGTGAGGACGTGGCCCTTCTGCGGACGCACGGCGGGATCCTCGCGCCGGGTGAGTCGGAGATCGCCCCGGAGCTGGCGGTGCGCTCGACCTGGGTGCTCGTGAAGGACGACGACGAGTGGAAGCTCGCGGGCTACCAGAACAGCCCCCGGGGCTCGGGCGCCACTCTGCGCTGGTAACAGCCACAACCCACCCACGCACACCGACACACAGGGAGAACACACATGTCTTCGAAGGCGGCGACGCTGGTCGACCAGGCCAAGCGGTGGGCCGGCAACTACGGCCCGTACTCCAACGGTGAAGAAGGCGCCGCGTACACAGCGCCCCTGCGCGTCCGGGCCGCCTGGGAGGCCCAGGACGCCGACGCGGTCGCCGCGATGTTCGCGGAGAACGGCAGCCTGCTCGTGGGCGACGAGCAGCTGACGGGCCGTGATGAGATCAGGGACTTCCTCAGGACGGCCTTCCAGGAGGGGTACCGCGGTACCCGGATCCCCGAAGAGCCCCTGGACGTCAAGCTGCTCGCCCCGGACGTCGCCCTCGCCATCACCCAGGGCGGCCGCGTCGCCGAGGGGGCCGACACCTGGGCGCCCGAGGACGGGTACCGGGCGATGTGGGTCCTCGCCAAGCGGGACGGCGACTGGCAGGTCGTCTGCCGGCAGACCAGCCCGGTCGAGGGCTGACCCGGCGCGGCACGGCCCCTCCCCGGACCGGCCGCACGCGCCGGCGCACCGTGAGCCGCCGGCACGGATGTCCGGCCCGGAACCCGCTCAGGGTCCGGGCCGGACATCCGTGCGTCAGGCGACGGCCGCAGCGAGCCTGGCAGGCCGAGTGACGTGTACCGACGCGCCCCCGGAGGCCGGTGCCCGCCGGGGAGCGCTCCGGCGCCGGCCTCCGTATTCGTCAGGCGCCGCCCCAGACCGGGGCATCCGTTCCCCATAGACCCGGCGGACGTGCCCAGTTCACTGGGCCCCCGTCGTACGACACCGGCGGCAGCGCGTGCCGCAGTCGGCCCATGGGGCTGTCGGTCTCGGTCAGCCAGTGTTCGGCGTCGAAGCCCTCTTCCTCGCCCGGAGCGGGTGCCAGGTCGTGGACCAGCCAGTGCGCGGTCTGCGTCAGCGCCAGGCGGACCAGCCGTGTGCCGCCCGTGCGGTGCTGCTCGGTGAGCGCGCGCAGGACACCGGCCGCGAGCAGATAGCCGGTGCCGTGGTCGAGCGCCTGAGCGGGCAGAGCACCGGGCGAGTCCGGCGAGCCCTCCAGCTCGGCGATGCCGGTGGCCACCTGGACCAGGCTGTCAAAGCCGCGCCGCTCGCGCCACGGTCCGTAACGGCCCCACGCGGAGAGCTGGGCGATGACGAGACCCGGTCGGCGCTCGGCGAGCGCCTCGGGCGTCAGTCCGAACCGTTCCAGCGCGCCCGGCCGGTAACCGGTGACCACCACGTCTGCCGCATCGAGCAGTTCCTCGAAGAGCCTACGGTCGGTGTCCTCTCCCAGGTCCAGGGTGGTCGAGCGTTTCCCCATCCCTGTGTCGTTGTGGGCCTCCTGACTTTCCGGCAGCTGTGGGGCGTCGATCCGCAGCACGTCAGCGCCGAGCAACGCAAGCGTTCGGGTGGCGACCGGTCCGGCCAGTACTCGGGTCAGATCCAGGACGCGCAGCCCCGCGCACGGTAGCGCGGCACCACCGAGCATGCGATCCGGGGCATCATCGATGCGCGCCGTCGTCAGCAGCGGCTGCCCCGCAACCATGACTCCCTGCTCGCTCTTGGCCCAGTCCTCGGGGCCGCGTGCAGCGACGGCCAAACCGCCCGCCGCGTACACGGTCTCCTCCACTTCTAGCGCGGTAAGCCCCGCGATCGCCTGGGCCACCGCGTCCACCGCCTCCTCGTCGGCGTTCCCCGGCACCCCGAGAGCGGCGAGCAATCGGGCCCGGTGGTGCGGGTAGTTGGCGTGCGTACGAACCCATCCGTCGGTTGCCCGCCAGAACCGGGACAGCGGCGCGAAGGTCGACCACGCTCGCCCGTCGGCCCGCACCAACCGGTCGCTGAGGAACGCCGTCGCGACTGCCTCGTCATCGACCCGCACACGGGGCACGGGGCGCCCCGTGCGTACGGAAGTGAGCTCCGCGGCCGCGAGCGAGCACACCGCGACGGTGGCTCGCGCCAACTCCATGACGGGCAGCCGCGCCGGCAGCCCTCCGGACGGACCGCCGTAGGACACCCGGTCGAGCAGCGAAGAATCGGCACCCAGTGCCGCCCAAGCCTGCGAGGCCCCCGAGAGGATTGGAGAATCCATGCCCACACTGTGGCACTGAGTGCCACCTGTGGGAAGGGTTGCGTCATGGACCCAGGACCTCGCCGACGTACTACTGAGATCCGGCCAGAGACGCCGCCCGCGCCCGCGGAGCCCTCG
Source organism: Streptomyces sp. CB02058 (assembly GCF_001905505.1). GTDB lineage: Bacteria > Actinomycetota > Actinomycetes > Streptomycetales > Streptomycetaceae > Streptomyces. The sequence goes on along the minus strand of NZ_LIPG01000009.1, from coordinate 134,244 downwards.
GCGGACGGCCGCTCGTCGGCGACGACGCAGGAGCAGGTACGCCATGCCCGCCACCTGCTCGCCCGCCCGGTGAACACCGTCACCTCGATTGCGAAGCTCCTCGGCGTCTGCGGGAACACGAAACGCGAGACCCTCCAGGGCGCCCACGACTACGGCGATGCCGACACCTGCCGCAGGACCGTCTTCGACTGGCTGACCCGTTACAACACCCGCCGTCGGCACTCCGTCAACGGCCACCTCAGCCCCAACGAATACGAACGCCGACACCAAACCGCTGAACTCACGCTCGCCGCGTGATCAATAACCGCGTGCCCACCTTCACGGTGGAAGGCCCGGTGGTTCGGCAATCGCTGGTCGGCTCGTTACTCGTACCGGTACTTCAGCGAGTCCGCTTCCGCCTGCTCGATGTCCGCGATCGTCAGCTCCGGCATCCGCAGCTGGGCCAGCGTCACCTCGGCCGAGGTCGGCTGGGCGTCCGCCGGCAGCCACTGCTCCGGTTTCCAGGCTCCGCTGCGCAGGAGCGACTTGGGGCAGTGCGGATAGACCTCCTCGATCCCCAGCACCAGGGCACTGGCCGGCGGCTTGCCCACGGCGGTCAGCTGCGACAGCAGCTCCGGGCGGGTGGAGACGCAGGCCCGGCCGTTCACCCTGAGCGTCGTGGTGCGCCCCGGGACGAGGAACAGTAGCCCGGCCCGTCCGGTGGCGATGACGTTCTGCAGGGTGTCCAGACGCTTGTTGCCAGTCGCGTCCGGTATCGCCACCGTCCGTGCGTCCAGGACGGCGACGAACCCGGCGGGGCCGCCGCGCGGGGAGACGTCACAGTTGCCCTCGGCGTCCGCGCTGGCGACCAGGACCAGTGATGAGCAGCCGATCAGCCGCCGGGTCTGTTCGGTGAGTTCGGTCATCTGCTTGCGCACGGCCGCGTCGTTGGGGAGTTCGTAGGTCTGGCGCAGCGTCTCCTGGTCGGGCACGGCGTCGAGGCGGAGCGAGTCGAAGGCGCTGGTGGCAAGGGGTGTCGTCATGCCGCCGACCCTAATGGGCCGACCTGCGGTTGTTCTTGGCCGGTGAGCGTTGGGACAGAGAGACAGCCTCGCGAGTCGTCTGGCGTATGAAGATCGAACAGGGCCGTGCAGCCATGTGGGGTGCCTCCCTGGTTCAGGCGGCCTGGCCGAGGCCGGCGGCGGTCAGGTCCTGCTCGTGCAGTGGGGTGAAGTCGACGTCGAGCGTCGGGTCGTACGCGTCGGGCTGGATGCCGAGTTCGTGTGTGGAGTACTCGCCGAACCGGTTGATGTGCTCGGTCAGGTACGGCCAGACTGCTCGACGATCCTACGGGCCTTGGCCAAATGGGTGACGGGCCGGGCGCTCAGGGCTTCAAGATCATCCCGTTGCCCCTTTGACGGGTATCTCGGTCACACTCCTCGACCGACAGACCCGGCGAGATGATGGGGGAGTGGACTACAGCCTTGTCATCGCCGCCGCCCAGGCCGCCGGCCCCTGCCCGCCCGGTGAGGAAGCCTCCTGGGGCCGCCGCGTGCAGACCCTCACCGTCGACCTGCACATGATTGCCAAGCAGGCCGCGCAGGACGTCGACCGGCTGGAGAGCGCCAAGACGTTCGTCGCCTTCCTGGAGAAGGTCGAGATCGAGGAGACCAGTCGGCGCGGCCTGCTCACCCTTCGGCCGCCGTCCGGCGACGCGGAGAACATCCGTACCGAGCAGGAGGAAACCGACCGTGGCCGCCAGCTCATCGAGCGGGCCCGCTCCCTGGTCGGCCGGTGGGTGCTGGTCTACCGGTACAACGAGGAGAAGGCCGGCAACCGGCAGCACAACGTGCGCATGCTCGCCCACCTCGTCGACCTGGGCGACGGGGCGATCTCGGTGAACGTGGCCAAGAAGGTCCTCCTGGACGACGCGGGCGGCGTCGTGGCGCGCGCTCAGGACGCGTGGGGGCGAGCGGGCCTCCCGGACACCGGCACGATCGGCGTGGAGCAGCTGCAGAAGGCGCGCGCGGCACTCGCGGGGTGAGCCGTGTGTGGCCGTCCACGACGCAGAAGTCTCCGTACGACCCGGATCTCACGTACTGCGAAGCGCTGTCCAAGCCGTCCCCCAGGCGTGTGCCAGCGGGCGGTTGAAGGCGCATCACGTGCCAGTGCGACGGCACTGGTGGGATGAGCCGGCCCATGGGTGGACGCTCAACGGCTGTACCGATGTTCCCCGGGGCCGCAGAGCTGACCGCATCACCGCTTCGTCGTCCGGCACGCGGGCTACCGGCCTCTGCGAGGTGGTGGAACCTTCGGGAGGAGCTCCCACAAGGGACGTCCGCCGCCGGCCCAGGCCGCGAGGGTGCGCCGATCGGCGAGGTGCATGTGCAGCTGTTCGGCCAGTGGTGCGCATGGGGTGGAGAAGCGGCCGTTGGTGACGACCAGGACGACGTCGGCTCCGTACAGCTGGCGGGCGGTGCCGTTGACGCGCTGGAGGTCGGGGGTGCCGACGGCTGAGCCGCGGTCGCCGTCCTTGCGGTGCTTGGCCTGGATGACCCAGGTGCGACCGAGGGGGTCGGTGGCCAGGACGTCGGCGCCGTTGTCGCCGGCCCCGCCGATCTGCCGGGCGTCGGTGCACCCGTCGCGGCGCATCAGGTCGCGAATGGCGTACTCGAAGTCGCGGTGGTGCAGGGCGTCCAGTTGCGGGAGCCCGTAGCGCAGTGCCTGTTGCCGTACCCGCTCCCAGGCCTGCTGCCGGCGATACCGGTGGGTCCACGCCGTCCCGCCCACGGTCGCGAGGGCCCCCAGTACGATCAGCGCCCACCAGTTCACCAGCAGCCAGGAGATCACCGCCCAGACCAGCGCGAGTCCTGCGGCGGCGCCGAACCCGAACAGGAGCAGCTGGGTGTCGCGTCGCTGCTGCCGGCGCGAGCGACGGCGGCGCGGGGGCGCGCTGCGGCGGGACGGACGACGCACCGGGGGCCGGCGTCGGGACGGGGGACGGCGGTTGGCCATCGGGCGCGCTCCGGTTTCAGCGGGAGGAGTCGGTGATGCCGGAGGCGAGCTGGCCCAGGAAGTCGCCAATGCCCTCCCCCAACGGGGTCGGGGCGATGACGACGCCTAGAGCGAGCACGATGATCACGGTCAGTTTCTCGTCGTTCCGGCTGCGGGATTCGGTGCGTCGGCGCAGCCGCAGCAGGACGATCACGGCAAGCAGCACGCCTACGTTGATGGTCAGCATCCCGCTCCACCCCTGGATCACCCTCGGTCCCGTTCCGACCCCCTTATGTATCCGCAACCTGCAGCGTCGCGCCTGGCAGTTGCCGGATGATGACGCAAAGTGACCAGTTGGCCGGATCTGTCACAACGGAATGCTCTGTGGGCTGCCCGAGAGGCTCGCCGCCATGAGCGACGCCCTTTCCGGCAAGTGGCCTCCTGCGACCGGGCGGTGGGCATCGCCGGCTCCACCTGCCCGGCGATGCCCGGCGGCGAGCGCGGGGCACGCGAGTGGCGCGGCGCCAGCTGGATCCGCACGCCGCGAGCCTGTCAGGACCCTCCTGGACGCCGCACTGGACGACTGTCTCTCCCGCACAACGCATGAGAAGCGGGGCGCTACCACCGTCGAGGCGCGACGCAATCACGCGCCTCGCTCTATGGGCGGAGGACCAGCCGTATCGGGTCGCCCTCCTTCTTCTCCAGCCGGGCGACCGCCTCAGCGACCTCGGCGAGCGGCAGTATGCCGCTGACGGAACCGGAGAAGTCCAGTCGTCCGCCCTCTATCAGCCGCATGAGCTGCGGCAGGGCCACCGGCATGTCGGAACCGTAGTGGCCGAGGATGCGCTGCTGGAAGTAGCTGAACCGGGTCCCGTCCGAGACGGTGAGCGGCTTGTCGGTCAGGCCGACCAGGACCAGTCGTCCCTTGGGTGCGAGGACGGAGACCGCCTGCTCCCGCACGGCCGGCACGCCCGCGAAGTCGAAGGCGGCGGCGAGCCCGGCGCCGCCGGTCGCCTCGCGGACCGTCCGGCTCAGCTCGGGGTCGGCCGAGTCCAGGGCCAGGTCGGCGCCCGCGGCCAGGGCCCGTTCGCGGGCGACAGGGTTGGGGTCGACGGCCACGACCGGACAGGCGCCGATCGCCCGGAGCAGCTGCACGGCGTGGATGCCGAGCCCGCCGACGCCCCACACGCCGACCGCCTCGGCGGGCCGGATCGCTCCGGTCTCGGTGATCGCGCCCCACGGGGTCGACACGGCGTCCGGGATGATCGCGCCCTGTTCGAAGGGGATGGTGTCGGGCAGCAGCGTCATGGCATCGGCGGCGGACAGGGCGTATTCGGCCCAGCCGCCGTCGTAGTCGACGCCGCGGGTGTAGGTGACGCCGTCCTGTATCTCGCCGGCGTGCAGCACGACCCGCTGTCCGGGCGACCAGGTGGTGACGCCCGCCCCGGTCTCGGCGACGACGCCGGATACCTCGTGGCCGAGGGTGACGGTGTCTCCCCGGAGGAAGAGCGGGGTGAGGGTGCCGTCGATGAGGTGCACGTCGGACAGGCAGACGCCGGCCGCCTCGACCCGGACCAGCACCTCCCCGGGGCCGGGCTGTGGGCGGGGCACCTCTTCGAGCCGCAGGGTGCGGCTCGGGACGTGCAGGCGGGCGGCGAGCATCTGTGCCATGTCATGACCTCCTATGTGGGGCGAACCCGAACGGCCTTGAGGAGGTCATCGCAGTTCGACTTGCGTTAACTGTACATCCAACGCATGAGGACTTGCTTTACGCTGATCGCATGAGCTCACCAGAACCCGTCGCCCCACCCCTGCGCCGCCGTGGGGAGCGAATGCGACGGGCCGTACTGTCCGCCGCGGTCGACCTGCTGTCGAGCCAGGGACTGGCGGGTGCGACGGTGGGCGCCGTAGCCCGCGCAGCCGGGGTGCACGAGACCTCCGTGTACCGGCGGTGGGGCACGCGCGAGAACCTGATCCTGGACGCGCTGACCACGGAGCTGGACGCCGCGCTGCCGGTCCCGGACACCGGGCGGGTCCGGGACGACCTGCTGGAGTTCTTCGTGGCGTTGGCCCGGCTGCTGAGCACCGCACAGGGCCGGGCTCTGCTGCGGCTGAGTGTCGAGCACGACGACACCCTTGAGGACCGGCGCGGCCCCTACTGGAGCGAGCGTCTCGACCGGGCCGTCGTGATGGTCCGCCGGGGCGTCGGACGGGGCGAGCTGGCCGCCGACACCGATCCCGGGCTGCTGATCGAGGCGGTCAGCGGCCCGCTGTTCGTGCGGGTACTGCTCAGCGGGGGGCCTTTGGACGACGTGCTCGTCCAGGGGCTCGTGGACCTGGCCCTGGACGGGGCCCGCCCCCGGTGAGCGGTCCGGCGCCTGCCGGACCGCTCATGTGAAGGCTCGGATCGGGGGAACCATGCGCCCGTCAGGGACGGTTGAGCCGAGGACCGAAGAACCGCGGCCCCGCCGCGCTGCCCAACTCGTGATAACAGCAAGAAGCAGGAGGATCCTTCGGCAGGGTGGAGCCGCGTGGCGGGATGCCCGGTGGGGCGTGATGACCGTATCGAATCGCGACGTTGCGATTCGGTTCGACACGGACCGGGACGAAAGCTGCAGCAGAACGGGGAAGGAAGGCCATGGGGCTTCTTGCTGTTATCTTGATTTCCTGGAGTGGATCCGTACGCTGGGGCCCATGCCGTCCACCCGCACCCGCCCGGCCGACGCCTTCACCGCGATCAGCCAGTTCCTCGACGCGCTCGAGGCCCGCGGGTACGTGTACGAGACCCGACGGCTGCGTGCCCACTTCCTCAACGAGTACCTGGAGCACGCGCTCGGCGAGGAGCAGGCCACCACCCTCCCCGTCGACGAGCTCATGAACCTCACCCGCGCCGGTGCCTGGCTCACAGCCGCAGCCGCCGGCAGGACCCGGACCCGCAACACCCTGACCGGGCCCCACGCCGTCGCCTCGAGCAACACCCAGCGCGCCCGCATCCAGACCTGGAACTCCTTCGCCGAACACCTCGGTCTCCCTCTGCGCCTGGAAACGCCACCGGCCGCACACGGCGACTGGCTGGAACCCGAGGAATCCCACACGCTGCTGCGCACCCTCGCGGTGAAGCGCCCCGTCGGCTCCAACGCGGCCACCGCGATCCGCACCGCCGCGGTCGCCGCCCTCGTCGCCGCCACCGGCCGCTCCGTACCGGGCCTCCACCGCCTGGACGTCGCAGACCTCGACCTGGAGCACCGGCCCTTCCCCCGGATCAACCTCGACACCGGGCCCCACCCGCTCGACAAGGACACCGCCGACATCCTGCGCCGCTGGCTCGACGTCCGCGCCGGCATCACCCACCAGCTCGAAGGCAGCGACCCCGGCTACCTCTGGATCCCCACGAAACCGGGCCGCCCCCGCGGCGGAGAGGAACCTCCCAAGCCCGGACTGACCCGGGCCGCCGTACGCACCCTGCACTCCGCCCACCGCAACCTCGTCCTGCAGGTCTTCGGCGCACCACTACGACCCGGCGCACTGCTGCCGCCCCGCCCCTGACCTGGTGTGCGAGATCCCGCGAGATCCCGCGAGATCCCGCGAGTTCCCCTGAGCCCCGCTGATTCTCTGGTCCCGTGGCCAGGGGGTTCACCCTGGCCGAGCCCCGTTGCCGAGCCGGCCCTGCAGCAGCCGTCCGCCCGCCGCAGCCACGCGGTCCTCGCCCGGACCGACTCGCCCTGGCTCTTCCCCGGCGACCAGCCGGGCGGCCCGATCAGCACCCGGGCCATGGCCGAAAGGCTGCGCACGCTCGGCATCCGGCTCGCCGAGGCTACGAGGGGATCGCTCACCGGACCGATGCGGCCAACCCGCCCGGGCTAGCCGACGACTTCACGATCCGGGTCCACACCGGCGATCGTCCGCGACCCCACAGACCGGGAGCGGTGATGCAAAGCGGCTGAGGGTGGTGGTGTGGTCGGATTAGGCTGATGGTCCACTTCTGGCTGCGTGTGGGGGATGCCATGTTGGTCAAGGGACTCATCGCTGCCGCGGCTGCTGGGGGCAGCTCCGTGGTGCAGGCCGAGGCTGCGAAGTCGGCGCGGGGCATGCATGACGATTCTGGTCGGGCGACGTTCACGAACAGTCAGGTCCTCGGCAGCGGGAGCATGGCAGTCACGAACAACTACGACAACAAGTAGGGCTGGGTCGTGGGGGGCAAGAACAGTGCCAAACGCAAGGGCAAGAAGGGCGCGAGGGGCCGCGAGGGCGGGAAGGTCCCGAAGCAGAGCCAGGTACAAGGGGCGGTAACGGGCGCAGCTGCGGCCGGGAATGACTACCGCGGTGCCCGATTCTCGGCTAGTCAGGTGCTCGGGCATGGGTCCATGACCGCGACCACGTATGTGCAGCAGTACGCGCCGGTGCCTACGGCGCTGGACGCGTTGCCTCAGCCGCCGGTGGGTTTCACGGGGCGTGAGGACGACCTCGCGTTCGTTCTGCGTGTGCTGGATCCCGACCGTGCCGGCGGGCCCGCGGTGGCTGTGCTGTCGGGGTGGGGCGGGGTCGGAAAGACCACCCTGGCCTACGCAGCTGGGCATGCAGCGCAGAAGCAGGGCTGGTTCACCGGGGTACTGCTGGTGGACCTGCGCGGCTACGACCCTCACCCCGCGCAGGCCGAGGATGCTCTGGAAGCGCTGCTGCGGTCTCTGGGTGTGCGGCCGGAGCATCTGCCGCCGCCTGGGGCGGGGCGGGAGGCGTTGTACCGGTCGCAGTTGAACGCGCGGCAGGTGGCGGGTGAGCGGTTGCTGGTGGTCGTCGACAACGCCTCTGCCGTCGGCCAGGTGCAGCCGCTGTTGCCGCCGGGGCATCACGGGATGCTCATCACCTCCCGGAACCGTCTTCCCGGGCTCGGCCGGCTGCGGATCGTCAACCATCTTCAGCCCGAGGACGCCGTCGCCCTGCTGGAAGCGGCGTTGCAGAACAACGACCCTGACGACCTGCGGGTCGAGCGGGATCCGGAGGCCGCGGAGCGGGTGGCGCTGGCGTGTGGGTGTCTGCCGCTGGCTCTGCAGATCACCGCGGCGCTCCTGGCCCAGGACCCCAGTCAGCCGCTGGCCGAGCGTGCAGACGCCCTGGCTCGGACAGAGAGTGTCCTGGACGGGCTGAGCGACGGGGAACGCAGCCTGCGAGCCATGTTCGACCAGTCCCTGGACCGGCTCCTGCCGCAGGAACGTGATCTGTTCCGTCTGCTCTCCCTCAACCCGGGACCCGACATCTCCACCCCAGCCGCCACCGTCCTGGCCGACCAGCCCCAGCCGGCCACCGAACGCCTCCTGGACCGACTCGCCGCCAGCCACCTCATCGACCGTAGCCCGGTGGTCCGGGGACGGTGGCAAATGCATGACCTTCTGCGCGCCTACGCCCATGAACAAGCCGACACGGTCATGGCACGCGGCCGCGTCCCGCGCCGCCGCTACGACCGGGCACACCACCGACTCATCAAGTACTACACAGAACACGCCGAGGCAGCCGACACCCATCTGCGTCCCCCGGGTGGTCCGGTGTCATCCCAGTTCCCCGACCGGGAGCAGGCGCTGGCCTGGTTCGACGCCGAACGCGAAAACCTCATCGCCACCGCCCACACCACCACCCGTGCCGGCCTTGACCTGGGTTTCGCCCTCGGCCGCTATCTGGACTGGCGGCGGCGCCTCCAAGACCTCGTCGTGGTCCGCTCCCTCGCCCTCGACGCCTGCAGAACACTCAACGACACCGCTAATGAAGCCGGCGCCTGGAACAACCTCGGCACCGCGCTGAAGGAGCTACGCCGCTTCGACGAGGCCCGCGACGCCCACGAAACCGCCCGCACCCTCCACCAGCGGACCGGCGACACCCGAGGCGAAGCCGGCGCGTGGAACAACCTTGGCCTCGCGCTGAAGGAGCTACGCCGCTTCGACGAAGCCCTCACCGCCCACGAAACCGCCCGCATCCTCCACCAGCGGACCGGCGACACCCACGGCGAAGCCGGCGCCTGGAACAACATCGGCAGCGCACTCCAAGAACTACGGCGCTTCGGCGAAGCCCACGACGCCCACGAAACCGCCCGCACCCAGTTCCAGCAGACCGGCGACACCCACAACGAAGCCGACGCCTGGAACAACCTCGGCATCACGTACCGAGGGCTGGAGCGTTTCGACGAGGCCCTGTCGGCCGGCCGCCAGGCTGTTGCCAAGCTGGCCCAGGCGCAGGACTGGTTCCGGACCGGCGAGGCATGGGGTGAGCTGGCGGCAACCCTGACCGCTGCCGGTACCGACCCGGCCCGAGTGCGCGAGGCATGGCTCGAGTCCGCCACCGCGTACACCCAGGCAGGCGCGGACGAGGAAGCCGCCGCTTCCCAAACCCACGCAGACAGCACGCAGACCGTGGAAGGACAGTCGCCCGCGGGTGCCCTCCCGTCTTGCGAAGGTGAGCCGGCGTCGGAAGACGGTTGATCGTCTTCCTGGCAGCCCATGCGGGAACGGAGGCAGGCAAGAGAGCAAGCGCAGCACTGCCGCGTTCCCAAGGCAACGCCCACTACCGGCCGCCCGATCCACCACCCCCACAGCCAAGGCGAACCAGTAGTGCAAGGGGAAGTCAGGGCCGACGCGGGACCGGTTGCCCCCCTCGTCAGAGCTGAGGGCTCTTGTGACGAACCAGCTGTTATCGGCGTGTGGCCGAACTACGCTGATGGTCCTTTCTCGTGATCTGGGGGATGACATGTTGGTCGAGGGACTTATCGCTGTGGCGGCTGCCGGGGGCGGCGCGATCGTGCAGGCCGCGGGAACGGATGCGTGGAACGGGATCCGGGGCGGCTTCGCCCGGATCTTCGGTCGCGGGGAAGCCGGACGCGAGCAGGCGGAACTTGAGCGCCTTGACCAGACCCAGGCCGTACTCGAGGCCGCGCGGGAAGGCGAAGAGGCGCAGCGGGTGGAGATCGCGCAGGTTGCCCGGTGGCAGACCCGCCTCGAGACCCTGCTCGAGGAGCTGCCGGAGGAGGAGCAGCAGGTGGTGGTGGCGGAGCTGCAGGCCCTGGTTGCCCAGGCCGAGGCTGCCAAGCCGGAAGGGACGGTGCACAACGATTTCAGCCGTGCGACGTTCACGAACAGTCAGGTGCTGGGCAGCGGGAACATGACCGTCACGAACAACTACGACAAGTAGGACATCGTCGTGGGGGGTAAGAGCGGCGCCAAGCGCAAGAGCAGGGGCAATAAGAGCGGAAAGGGCGGGGGACAGGGGCGGGCGGACACCGCGGTCCGGACCGACTTCAGGGGTTCCCGGTTCGAGGGTAGTCAGGTGCTGGGGCAGGGGTCCTTGACCGCGAACACGTACGTGCAGCAGTACGCGCCCGTCCCCACCGCGCTGGACGCCCTGCCGACACTGCCGCGGGAGTTCACCGGGCGTGCGGACGACCTGGCGTTCATTCTGGGTGTCCTGGATCCCGATGGTCGCGATGACGGACCAGCTGTGGCCGTTTTGTCGGGGTGGGGCGGGGTCGGAAAGACCACCCTGGCCTACGCCGCGGGCCATGCCGCGCAGCGGCGGGGCTGGTTCACCGGTGTCCTGTTGGTCGATCTGCACGGTTACGACCCTCACCCCGCACAGGCGGCGGACGCCCTGGAGGCGTTGCTGCGGTCGCTGGGGGTGCGGCCCGAGCATCTCCCACCGCCGGGCGCGAACCGGGAAGCGTTGTACCGCTCGCAGTTGAACGCGCGGCAGGAAACGGGAGAGCGCTTGCTGGTCATCGCCGACAACGCCTCCGCCGTCGGCCAGGTGCAGCCCTTGTTGCCGCCGGGGCATCACGGGATGCTCATCACCTCCCGCCACAGTCTTACCGGGCTCGGTCGGCTGCGGACCGTCAACCATCTTCAGCCCGAGGATGCCGTCGCCCTTCTGGAAGCAGCACTGAAGAGCAACGATCCTGGTGATGTGCGGGTAGAGGAGGACCCCGGTGCGGCAGAGCGGGTGGCACTGGCGTGCGGGTGTCTGCCGCTGGCCCTGCAGATCACCGCTGCGCTTCTGGCCCAGGACCCCGGTCAGCCGCTGTCGGAGCGCGCGGACGCCCTCAGCCGGACGGAAGGTGTCTTGGACGGGCTGAACGACGGGGAACGCAGCCTGCGGGCCATGTTCGACCAGTCCCTGGACCGGCTCCTGCCGCAGGAACAGGACCTGTTCCGCCTGCTCTCCCTCAACCCTGGCCCCGACATCTCCACCCCAGCCGCCGCCGTCCTGGCCGACCAACCCCAGCCGGCCACCGAACGTCTCCTGGGCCGACTTGCCGCCAGCCACCTCATCGAGCGCAACCCGGCGGTCCGCGGCCGGTGGCAGATGCATGACCTACTGCGCGCCTACGCCCATGAACAAGCCGAAGCGGTCATGGCACGCGGCCGCGTCCCGCGCCGCCGCTACGACCAGGCACGCGACCGGCTCATCGACCATTACATCCAGCACGCAGAAGCAGCCAACACGTATCTCCTCCCGCCGGGCAGCTCGGCCTCCTCCCGGTTCACTGTCCGGGAGGAGGCGTTGGCCTGGTTCGACTCCGAACGCGAAAACCTCATCGCCACCGCCCACGCCACCCCCCACGCCGGACTTGACCTGGGTTTCGCCCTCGGCCGCTATCTGGAATGGCGGCGGCGCCTCCAAGACCTCGTCGTGGTCCGCTCCCTCGCCCTCGACGCCTGCAGAACGCTCAACGACACCCGTAATGAAGCCGGCGCCTGGAACAACCTCGGCCTCACACTCAAGGAACTGCGGCGCTTCGACGAAGCCCTCCACGCCCACGAAACCGCCCGCACCCTGTTCCAGCAGACCGGCAACACTCACGGCGAAGCCGACGCCTGGAACAACCTCGGCCTCGCACTCAGGGAATTGCGGCGCTTCGACGAAGCCCTCCACGCCCACCAAATCGATCTCAACCATTGCCAGCAGACAGGCAATACCCAAGGCGCCGCTGGCGCCTGGAACAACCTCGGCCTCGCACTCCAAGAACTGCGGCGCTTCGACGAAGCCCACGACGCCCACACAACCGCCCGCACCCTGTTCCAGCAGACCGGCGACACTCACAGCGAAGCCACCGCCTGGAACAACCTCGGCCTCGCACTCAGGGAACTCCGCCGCTTCGACGAAGCCTACGACGCCCACACAACCGCCCGCACCCTCTACCAGCAGACCGGCGATACCCACAGCGAAGCCACCGCCTGGAACAACCTCGGCATCACGCTCAGGGAACTCCGCCGCTTCGACGAAGCCCACGACGCCCACACAACCGCCCGCACCCTGTTCCAGCAGATCGGCGATACCCACAGCGAGGCCGACGTCTGGAACAACCTCGGCATCACTTACCGAGGGCTGGAGCGTTTCGACGAGGCCGTGGACGCCGGCCGGCGGGCTGCTTCCATGCTGGCCCAGACGCAGGACTGGTTCCGGACCGGGGAGGCGTGGGGTGAGCTGGCAACAACCCTGGCCACCGCCGGAACCGACCCGGCCGGAGTGCGTGAGGCCTGGCTCGAATCCGCCACCGCGTACACCCGGGCGGACGCGGACGAGGAGGCCGCTGCTTCCCAAGCCCACGCAGACAGCACAGAGTTCCTGAAAGAGCAGTTGCCTACAAGGTCCTGCCCCCCTTTCCGCAGTGAACCGTCTTCTGGTGCGGGTACAGGGGCGGGCGCATAGCCCGCACTTTGGGAGCGCAAAGGGATGCAGCGGCTGACCGGCCCGCCGGCCGGGAAACAGCCAGGGTTCAGAAGGCTCAGACCGAAGAGTCTCCGGCCTGAGCCTTCTGCGCTTGCTGGAGGATCGACGACCCTCCCGAGGGTTACTTCACGTCGACGTAGTCCGCCACGGAGGCGACCGCCGGGGTGGTGGACGTGCCTGCGAAGGAGTAGCGGAAGTAGCCGTCCGCCGTCGCCGTCGCCGTCGTCCTCAGGTTTCCCTTGCCGTCCGTTGTGACGGTCCTGAGGGTCTTGTAGGTGCTGGTGCCCTTCTTCTTGAACTGGAGCTTCACCGGCTGCTTGGTGTAGCCCCCGTACTTGTAGGTCTCCCAGTTGGCGCGGGTCAGGGCGCCCGTGACGGTGCGCGAGAACTTCTCCGGCCCCGAGCTCACCAAGGTCTTCGCGATCTTCGGCCCCGTCCTCGGCCTGGGCGGCATCATCGGCCCGGTCCTGGGCGGCTTCCTCATCGAGGGCGACTTCTTCGGCCTGGGCTGGCGCTCGGTCTTCCTGATCAACCTGCCCATCGGCATCACGGCACTGATCGTCGCCGCGAAATTCGTGCCGAAGAAGGCGGGCGACCGCACGGTCCGGGTCGACATGACCGGCGCCGCCCTGGTCGTGGCGTCCTGCGCCCTGCTGGTGCTGCCGCTCAACCAGGGCCAGGAGAACGGCTGGCCGCTGTGGACGTGGCTGTCCATGGCCGCCTCGGCAATCGGGTTCGCCCTCTTCGCCCTCCAGCAGCGCCGCACGGCAGCCGCGGGCCGCGAGCCGCTGGTGACCCCGGGTCTGCTGCGCAAGCCCGCCTTCACCGTCGGCCTCGGAGGCATCGCCCTGTTCTTCGGCGGGCTCATCGGCACCCAGCTCGTGCTGACCCTGTTCCTCCAGATCGGCCAGCACTTCACCGCCGGTGAGGCGGGACTGGGCAACCTGCCCCTCGCGGTGGGAACCGCGATCGGCGGCGCCATCAGCGGCGCACTCCTCGCCGACAGGATCGGCCGCAAGGTGCTCCAGATCGGACCGCTGGTCCAGCTGGCCGGCGCGGCCGTGCTGTGGTTCGAGCTCGACGGCCTCGACGCCGCCTCGTTCTCGATCTGGGACATCGTCCCGGGCACGACAGTGGCGGGCATCGGCGCCGGCATGGTGATCGCCGCCCTGTTCAGCTTCATCCTGGCTGCGGTCGACGACGGCGAGATCGGCTCCGCCTCCGGGGTCCTGTCGGCGGTTCAGGCGGTCGGCGGCTCCATCGGCGTCGCGGTCTTCGGCTCGGTGTTCTTCGCCCAGGCCAAGTCAGGCGACTTCACCGGCGGCTTCCACCGGGCCCTGATCGTCCAGGCATGCCTGCTGGTGGTCTTCTTGGCGATCACCTTCCTGCTGCCCAAAAAGGGCCGCCCCGAAGACGAGCAGCACGGCATCACCCCCGAGACGGCTGCCGAAGACTCCAGCACCAAGCAGCACCTCGCCATCTGAGCCCCGGCCCGGGGACCGCGCACGACACGCGGGCCCCGGGCCGGCCCGAACAGGCCGCACCGGGACCGCCGCCCGAGGCGAGGGATGACGAGGAAGCCGAAAAGGAGCGTCATGACACACCGGAACGTGCTGATCGCGGGAGCCGGCATCGCCGGTCCGGCCCTGGCCCACTGGCTCGACCGGCACGGAATGCAGGCCACCCTCGTCGAGCGTGCCCCCGCCCCGCGGGAGGGCGGACAGACCGTGGACCTGCGCGGTGCCGGGTGGGACGTCGCCCGCAAGATGGGCCTGGAACGCACCCTGCGGGCCCATGCCACCCGCGAAGAAGGCATCCGTTTCGTCGACGCGGCGAACCGAACCAAAGCCGCCTTCACCAGCGGCGCGTTCGGCGGCCAGGGCCCGATCGCCGACCTGGAGATCCTCCGTGCCGACCTGTCACGCATCCTCTACGAGGCCACCCACCCGCACACCGAGTACCTGTTCGGGGATGAGATCACACAACTGTCGGACACGGGGAAGGAGTGGATGAGCGTGTTGCACAAGTCGGGGAGTGTGCAGGTCAAAGCGCCTCCCGCCCTGATCTGATCGGCTGCTGAGGGCGAGATTGTGCATATGGGCGACGACCTGGACCGCGTGGTGCAGGCCGTCGCCGTGCCGGCGGCCCGCTGCTGGCGGGGCTTGGCGGCCGCCCGTGCGACACAGTCAGGGCGTGTCGACCGGGCGGTACCGAATGTCGTAGTGGTCGGCGCCCTCGGCGGCGAACCGCAGCAGGCGGGCACCCTCATCGGTCACCGCTTCCTCTTCGTTCGCGCTCAAGGGCGAGAAGAGCTTCACGGCCAGCACCGCCGAGCCCTTGTCCCGCTCGATTGCCCACAGACCTCGGACGAAGCCGTCCACGATCACCGCCGCCTCGACGATGATGTGCCTGCGCTGGGAGTCCGTCATCATCCGTGTCCGGTCGGCATGGCCGAGCACCACGTTGTCCAGCGCGGCAAGGAACCGGACGGCCGCGGTTGTGTCCGGGTCGGGTCGTGGCGCCTCGGGGAGGTCGAACAGTTCCTCGCCCGCCTCCCCCCGGAACACGCGCAACTCCGGCTGCAGAGCCTCGACCACTTCGCGCAGCCGCGTCATGCCGCTCCACGCCTGGATATCTTTCACCGTGGCGGGACCGAAGGCCGCGAGGTAGCGCCGGACCAGCTCACGCGGCGAGGGATCGGTGGCCGACGGACGCCCGAGCCACTGGTCGGCAAGGATGAACGGCGTCGTACCGCGCCGCCCCCACGTGCCGTCCGGCGGTGGATGCACCACAGGCAGCAGCCCCTGCACCGACCTGGCCAGCGCGACCGGGTCCCGTCCGGGCCATCGCTCCACCAGGGCCCGGCCCAGTTCGGGCCTGGTGAGCGTGGACGCGCCGAGCACCGCCCGGGCGGCGGCGGCGAGTTCGGGGAGGTCCAGCCCGGTGGTGGATCTGCCGAAGGCACCCTTTTGCCAGCGGTCCAGCATCGGCTGCAGCAGAGGCCGCAGCCACAGATAGTCCTCCGCCGTGACCAGGTGCTGGGTGCCGCGGAACAGTGTCGCCCGTACGACCGTCCGGTCGTTCAGCAGCTTGGTGAGATCGTCGAGATGGAAATCCGTGATCCTGCTCCACAGCCCGATGTACGGCGGGTCGGGGTCCTGTGCCTGCAGTCCGGCCACCTGCTCGGTCACGGCCGGAGCGGCCAAGTCCGTGCGGCGCAGAAGAAGTTGTCGTTCCAGTGTCGCCCGGTTGAGGCTCCGGCGGGTGAGTAGCACTGCCATGGTGTCCCTTCACCTGGGGCACGGCGCCCCGCGAGGGGCCCAAGCTACTCCCCGTCGCGGTCAGCTACTGACCGCGATCACGGGCGAATGCGCCGCGGACCGCACACCTCGCTGCGGCTTGCAGCGACGGTCGGACGACCCGGCCGCTGCCCCGAGCACCGGGTCCGAAGCACGACGACCGGCGCACGGTCGTCGATGCCCGGCAGACGAGTGAAAGGAGCCGGAGTCGCGAGAACTCAAGGTCGCCGGTTCCCTGGCCTTCGCTCCGCAGGTGTTCAAGGACGCCCATCACCCGTTCGTGCCGTTCCAGGAGCAGGCCTACGACGAAGCGACCGGGTGTTCCCTCTTCGCGGTGACCCAGCAATCGGGGACACAAGCCGGCAGCGACCGGTCCTACGGTGTGGAGCGCTCCGACCGGAACTGTCAGGGTGACGACGCGAGCTCGCGGGACGCGGGTGATGAAGGAGTGTGGGTGGCCCTCATTCTCTCGATCTTCGTACCGCTGGCCGTCCACCGGTACAAGAAGGCCATCAGCCAGTAACCGGGCCGGTGGGGGGGGCAGACCTCAGGGGCAGTCGTCACCCTCCGGCCAGGCCGCCCGCCGGAGGCGTGTGGTCAGCGTTCGGAGGTGCTCCACCAGCTCGGGCGGTTCGTGCACCACGAAGTCGAAACCGAACGCGGCCACCCACACGGCCAGGTGGTCCAAACTGTCCGAGCCGATCCGCAGCAGGCATGTCTCGTCGTCGATGGGTTCCACCCCTGCGAGCGTGGACGGAACCTCGTCGGCCACCTCCATCGCCGATCCATGCATGGTGAGCACCGCCCGGTAGCGGAACCGGGCGGTGTTCCGCCCCAGTGCGAAGTAGCTGGCCAGATCCTCGGCAGGCAGCGCTCTCGGGCTGAACCTGGGGCCGGTGGGAGTGCGGATCTTCAGCCGGTCGACCCGGAACCTGCGCCAGTCAGACCTCTGTGTGTCCCAGGCGAAGAGGTACCACCGCCGCGCGTCAAGGACCATCCGGTACGGCTCCACGTCACGTACGCTCTGCGAGCCGTCGTATGACTGGTAGTCGAACCGCAGCCGTTCGCGGTCGCGCACCGCCGAGGCGATCGCGCTCAGAGTGGAGGGATCGACGGTACGGCCGGGCATAGGCATCGTCACCAGGGCCGCGCTGAGCGTGTTGACCTGATGGCGCAGCCGCGACGGCAGCACCTGGTCCAGCTTCGCCAGGGCTCGTACGGACGTCTCGGCGATGCCCGTGACTGCGCCTCCGGCCGCCGTACGCAGCCCGACCGCCACGGCGATCGCCTCCTCATCGTCCAGCAGCAACGGCGGCAGTGAAGCGCCGGCGCCCAGTTGGTAGCCGCCGCCGACGCCGCCGATCGCATTGATCGGATAGCCCAGCGTCCGCAGTTTCCCCACATCGCGGCGTACCGTCCGCGGGCTCACGCCGAGACGGTCGGACAGCTCCGTGCCCGACCAGTCCCTTTGTGTCTGTAGCAACCCGAGCAGACGAAGCAGCCGGGCCGAGGTCTCCAACATGGCGAAAAGTTTCGCACCGAACGCGGACGGAAGTTGACCGCGAATGCTCCTAGCGTCGGCATCAGGACGGAAGGAGCATTCCATGACCATTCTTGTCGCCGGCGCCACAGGCAACGTCGGACGCCCCCTCGTCGAGCAGTTCGTTGCCTCCGGGCAGCAGGTCCGTGCCCTCACCCGCAATCCGCAGAAGGCCGACTTCCCGGCCGGGACGGAGGCGTTCGTCGGCAACCTCGCGGATACCGCCAGCCTGGCCAAGGCCTTCGACGGAGTGACCGCCGCGCATCTCATCAGCTTCAACGGCGAGGACTACTCGGCGCTGACCAATGGCGAGGAGATCGTCGACCTGGCGCAGAAGGCCGGCGTACGCAAGGTGACCGTGCTCAAGGGCGACACGGGGAAGAGCCCGCTGGAGCAGGCCATCGAGGCCAGCGACCTGGAGTGGACATACCTCTCGCCGGTGGAGTTCATGTCCAATGCCCTGGAGTGGGCCGAGTCGGTGAAGACCGAGGGTGTTGTCCGTGAGGCGTTCGCCGAGGTCAGGAGCGCCATGGTGCACGAGGCGGACATCGCCGCCGTCGCGGCGGTCGCGCTGACCGCCGACGGGCACGCGGAGCAGGAGTACTGGCTCACCGGCCCACAGGCGCTGACACCCGCGGAGAAGGTGCGCACGATCGCAGAGACGCTGGGCCGCGAGGTCCGCTACATCGAACTGTCCAGGGACGAGATCGTCGAGCAGTGGCGCCGGACCGGCTACCCGGAGGATGACATCGAGTTCTTCCTGATGATGCGGACGAACCCGCCGGAGGCCGGTTACACCGTACTGCCCACGGTGGAGAAGGTGACGGGCAAGCCCGCGCGCACCTTCGCCCAGTGGGTGGGTGAGAACGCCGCGGCGTTCAACGCCTGACCGAGCGGCGCCCGCCGGAGCCGGGCGGGTCCTCACCCGCCCGGCTCCGGCCGTTCGAGCACGGCCGGAGGCCAGGCCGGTTCGTTTGGATCAGTTCCGCTCGTGGAGGTTGTCATCAATGATGTCCATGTGACTCACCGCATCAGCGCTTTGATCTCGTCCTTCGGCGTCCTTGCCAGCGTGATGCCCGTCGTTGCGGGCGTGCGTGAGTACCGCTCTGGGGCCTCGGTTCTCTGGCTCGTGGCCGGGGCCGTGGTCTTCCTCAGCGCTTCGTACACGCTTGTGCGGGACGCGCGGCGACTCCACGCTGGGCCGACCGCCTGACAGCAACGCCGTTCCGACCAGCCCCGCCAGTTGTTGCTCGTGTGTGCGGTTGGCTGACGCGCAGTGGGCGCGAATCGAGCCGTTACTTCCAGATCGGACACCGCGGCGGGGTGGCCGGTGGCGGGATCACCGAGAAGTGATCGACGCGACCGCCTGCAAGTCCCAGACGGGATCGCAGTGGAATCACGTCCCGGAGAAGTACGGCAACTGGCGGGGCGTCTGCAACCGGCTGCGGATGTGGGCCTCGTCTGGAACGACTTGCGGTCCGCCCGCTCGGCGAGGAGCCGGAGGGTCTCCCCCCGATGCGTCGGGCCGGGGCTGGAGCCGGTCCATCGCGACACGATCCGCCGCAACTCCGGTGACCGCTGACCGCGCGCCCCGCTCCGCCAGGGCGGAACACTCCGGACAGTCGGAGATGACCGGGTGTACGCAGTGCACCAGGTGGGCCAGGAACCGGTCGGCCAGTTCGAGGTTCGTGATGTGTTCGGCGATCCGGGCGCGCTTCGCGTTGACCAGGCCGATGCGGTCGGCCCGTTCCCTCGCGGCAAGTTCACCGATTTCGGCGAGTGACAGCCCGGCCCGCTGGCTGATCTGGATGAGGCGGGCCCGGCCGACGGTCTGGTCGTCGTAGACACGATGCCCGGAGGGCAGCCGGCGCGGGGTGAGCAGTCCGATGTCCTCCCAGTGCCGCAGGACATGGGTGGCCACCCCGAGCAGGGCGGCCGCACCGCCGATCTTCAGCTCCACTGCGGACATGACGCTCCTTTACTTCAGGTCGGCCTGAAGTTATACCGTCCCGTCATCGAACCCACCACCCGATCGCGAGAGGGACAGGGCTGTCATGTCCGACGCTGTGAGATCACCGACGCCGGCCGCATGCTGTGGCGCGGTCGCAAGCCTGGCCACGGGACTTGTTCGCCCCCGACGCCGCGACCAGCGGTTTCTGCGCAGCTTGACCGACGCAGGGCTACCGGACACGGCGGTGTCGGTCACCGTGTCCGCACTGAGACAGGTACCACGGTCGGTGCCCACCGCGCTGATCGTGGAGGGGCTGCGGCAACCGCGGCGCATCGCGAATTCGCTGCTGTCGTTCGTGATCACCCACCCGGAAACGACGTTCATCGTGGATCCGGGTGTCTGCCTGGATGTCGACAGCCGCGCCGTTGCGGAACTGCCGACGTTCCTGCGGGTCGCGGTGCGTCCCCCGGCGGACACCGTCGCCACCATTACCGCACTGCGTGAGCGGTCGGGTTCCGGCCTGGATTTCGCGCTGCCGACGCACACGCACTGGGACCACGTATGCGGACTCCTCGACCTTCCCGGACTGCCGGTACATCTGCACCGACGCGAACACGACTGGGTCACGCAAGGCCCGATCGCACCCGTGGGCGGCGTCCGCGAGGCCCTGCGCGGCCGGAACATTGCCCAGTACGAACTGGACGGCCCGCCGATCCTCACTTTCACCGCCAGCCACGACCTCTTCGGCGACGGCTCCGTCGTGCTCGTCGACCTCGCGGGACACACCCCCGGCAGCATTGGAGTTCTGGCGCACACGGCAGCGGGCTGGGTGCTGCTCGCCGGCGACGCTGCCTGGCACACCCACCAGATCGACCTCATCCGGCAAAAGGCCGGCTACCCCGGCAAGCTCGCCGACGAAGACCGGCACGAGACCTTCCGGACACTGCACCGCCTGCACGCCGTCAAGGACCGAGTCACGATCATCCCGACGCACGACCACCGCGCGGCCCAGCAACTGCCGACCTGATCACTCAGAGGGACTCCTGCGGACACACAGGCTGCCGTCCGGCACACAGGCCGATCCGATCCCGGTCCTCACGCCCCGTGGACGCGCCACCCGGTGATCCGTTCCAGCAGCTCGGGATCCAACACGCACCCGATCGCAGAAGACCGCCCAACCATCGCGGGCAGGAACCGGCGAGCCGACCACCCCGTCAGAGCGCTGTTGCACCCTGCCCCGCGGCCTCCCACTCCTGGTGCGCGGTGTGGACGCGGTGCCACAGCGCCGCCCGCGCAGGGGCGTCCACGTCGGTCAGGATCAGGTGGAACACTTCGGCCAGAACGTCGTACCAGTCGTCGGCCGAATCGATGGTCCGCTCGTACGTGCCTTCGGCATCGATCCGGCGCAGCACACAGCCGCGCAGCATGTCCACGCCCTTGGCGTCGCGGAGCTGGGCCTGGAGAACCCGGACGAACCCGGACTCGGGAGAAGTCGACAGCCGGCGGTGCTCCGCGGCAAAGGAGGACAGCTCCACAGGCATCGGCGCGAAGACCATAGCCGTAAACGCACCCCGGGGGTCATGGGTGAACCGCCAGCCGCCGGGCACCACCACCGACGGGGCCATCGCGTAGGTAAACGGCCCCTGGGTGTAGGTGCCTTCGCGCAACGGCAGTGGCTCGTACATTCCGCCGGCGAGCCCGGTGTCGACCAGCCACCGCTCGCCGTCGAGCCCCACGGTGAGCGCGAGATGGTCGCCGCCCGGGCCCTGGGGGTCCTCGACCTCGCCCTGCACCCCGGCCCGGTGCAGAGTCACGTCGTAGCCGAGGGCCGTCAGCAACGCGCCGAAGGCCCCGTTGAGGTGGAAGCAGTAGCCGCCACGCCCGCGCAGGATCCGGGCCACGGATTCCGCGGCGCCGATGCCCGTCGGCCGTCCTAGTTGGTTGTCGAGGGTCTCGTAGGCGACCCGCTCCACCTGCGCCCGATGCAGCGCCCACAGCGCCTCGGCGGTCGGGGCCGTCGGCCGAGGCACCCCCAGCACGGCCAGATACCCGTCGACGTCGATCATGTTCCCCCCACCGCTCGAACGGATGATCAGCCTAATCGTCTGTACCCGAAATCCTGCTGGAGCACCAGATCGTGGTTCCTCGATCAGCTCGTACGGCTCCTGATGATCCACTCCGCAGACTATTGCCCACGACCAGCGCGAACATCCCGAGAGCCGGTCACACCAGCCCTTTGACCTGCGACTTCAAATTGACGGAGGCTCACTGCCCTCGAGCCGGGCAGAGATGGCCCGGAACTCCGCCTGATGCAGCCTGCCAGGACCGGCTACTCCCACCCGTGCTCCGTGAGTGCCCCGTCGCCCTCCAGGTAGGCGAGGAGCCCCTTCTCCGGGTATTCGATGATGTCCTCGGGCAGCTCGTGCACGCTGAACCACTCCAGGCCCAGGCACTTCTCGGGTTCCCTGTTGACGGGCTCCCCGCTCCACCGGGTGGCTTCGAAGAAGAAGCCGATCCGTTCGACTTCGGCGCTCTGCCGGTGGTGCACCACCTGCACCATCCGCAGGTGTGCCGGGTCAACCGTCACGCCGGTCTCCTCCAGCAGCTCGCGGGCGGCCCCGGCTCGCAGGGGCTCGCCCTGGTCGAGCTTGCCGGAGGGCATGTGCCAGCGGCCGTAGCCGTAGGGGCCGCCGCGCTGGGAGAACAGCAGCTTGTCGCCCGCGCGCAGGAGGACGTGGGTGTCGATGACGGGCTCTGCGAGTGGTTCCGGTGTCATGGTCCCTGAGATGGTGTCGACTGCGGTGAAGCAGCCGACGCTATCGGCCAATCGGGGATCACGGTGATCGGTCGTCAGGACAGGCATGGGGGAGCTCCGCAGATGTGCGGTCGAGCTGTGCACGTCACCATCCGGCGGCGGTGACGATCAGGACAATGGCAGTCAGGAACACTGCCACTTGGCACAGGCGTCGGGACATGGGTGCCCTTCAGAACATTCGGTCGAGGTGAGTCGGCGGGGTTTGTGCGCCCCGGGAGAGCCAGTTCGAGCGTCCGTCCACGTCGAATGCGGGAGCTGTCCATCGGCCGGCCCGGAACCGTAAGGTCGCTGGACGGCGGCCTACGTCGGCAGTTCCCCCAGTCTCCGGGTCAACTCGCTCACGGTGAGGACGCTGTATCGGGCCAGTCGGCGGACGAGCTGCGATGCGAGGAGCGTGGGCAGGTTCGGATGTCCGTAGGGAAGAGGCTCCGGCGGCTGTGCCACGACCTGGACCGAGCCGTCGACGAGGCCGTACACCGTGCCGAGGACTCCGTACATGGGCGCGCTCGATGCAAGGAGGACGACAGGGTCCTTCCGCAGGTGAGGGCAGAGCGCGGCGGCAGTCCGGACGTGCTTCGGGCACACCGGGGGCTGGTTCGTGAGGAGCGGTGGCTCCTTGCGCTCGTAGTCATGGGCGCCGGCGAGGAAGATGAGTCCCAGAGGAGTGGTCGCGGAGGCTGTGCAGACCTGGCACCGCAACCGTTCCATCGTCACCCGCTGCCGGAAGGGGTGCATGAGGCTCCACTCCGGGTCTCCTGTGGGGTGCTGCCGCTGGTCGTACGGGTTGAAGGACACCCGCGCCCACAGGGCCTGCCGGAGGTCGCGGTCCATCGGCTCTTCGTCCGCGTAGAACAGGCGGTAGTGACCGCGGCCGCGACTGACGTTCGAGGGGCGCAGCACCAGGTTGTCCGGTGCTGCCTCTTCTCCCGCTCTCTGCGTGACGTAGGGGATGACGGCCTGCTGAGTTGTCGGGCGCACGGGGCAAATCGTCTCTCTGGGCATGTCTCGGTCGGGACGCTGCGGAATGCTGATCCGGCGGTTCGGGAAAGACGCTCCGGTGGTCCAGGGAGTCGTGCCGTGCCGTATCGGTGGAAGCAAGGGCGCCGGCCCCGGGACATGGGGCGATCTGCGTGCCCCCGGCGGCGGCCGGTCACGAGGCCGTCCGGACACGGCGGTACTCGTGACCGGGACCGGGGTTCATGGCCGCACCTCATGGGCGAGGAGCCGGGCCTGCACGGTCTTGCCGTCGACCGTCGGGAACCACGTGAGCCCGGCCGCGCGACGACGTACCCGAGCGAGTCCACCGAGGGTGGTCCCCGCGACGTCGAAGCCGGGGAACGTGTGGAGCCCGTCCGTGACCTCGATGAGCAGAGCGCCGGCCTGGGTGAGTGCGAACCTGAGCGTGACGTCCTTGTGCCGCGTGCCGGACCCGTGCAGAACGGCATTGCGCACCAGCTCGTGCACGATGACGGTGGCGTGCTCCACGGGCTCCGGCCACTGAAAGGCCGTGAGCCACAGGTTGCAGCGCACGCGTGCGCTTTGAGCTGCGGCAGCTTCCGCGTTCAGGCGGGCTGTGGGCAGCTTGCCCGACCACTCCGCCAGCACGGGGGCCGCGTCGGCAGCCGGCTGAAGACGAGAAGGCCTCGGCAGCCCCGGCCTTTCGGCGATCACGGTCACGATGTCCTCCCTCCGGCTGGGGAACCCGGCCCTGTACGGGGCCAGGGCCGGGTTCCCTTCGACGCCGCCGTACCGGACCCGGCCCGGCAGCTGACAACCAGTCAACGAGTCGCGGACGGGTGAGAACAGGCAGAGTCCCGAGTCCGTGTGGACCGACCAACCGGAAGACTTTACGTCCGCATTACCTGCGATCTGGTGGCGAGGGTGACGATGGCATTACTTTCGGTGCATGGGAGCGAATCTCATCCTCCAGGGTCGTCTCAATCAACTGGGCTTCACGCAGGAGGAGTTGGCTGCACGACTCAACGGGGCGCTACAGGAGATCACCGGCCGTCCAGGGGAGATCTCGTCGCGTACGGTCCGTAACCTGCTCAACGGGTCGAGCCGTCGCCCGATCGGCCGCACTTGCGCAGCACTTGAGCGTGTGTTCGGCTGCCCCGTGGCGGACCTGGGGTTCAGCGCACCCAGCTCCATGCAGCACCCCCCGGAGGGCCCCGTGCGGCGTCGCGACTTCATCGCTTCCACCACCGGAGCGGCGGCCGCTGTCGTCCCCGTGGGCAAACAGCGCCGGTCGGTGGGTATGACGGACGTGTCCCGCGCCGCAGCCGGCATGAATCTGCTCGTCGAGAGGGACGACCGCGAGGGCGGGCACAGAACCCTGGCGACCGCGGCCCTCGAAGGCCGCGCCGAGGTCCTGGAACTGCAGCGACGCAACGCCGGCGAGCGCGTACGCCGTGCCCTCTACGCACTCGCGGCCGAGTACACCACCGTCGCGGCCTGGTCCTGCATCGACCTGCACGACCTCGACACCGCCCAGAGATACCTGCACGAGTCCGCGACCTTCGCCGGCCTCTCTCAGGACCCGGCCACGGGAATGCGCGTATGGATCAACATGGCCATGCTCGCCTACCAGCGGAAGAACTGGCCGGAGCAGCTCGCGGCAGCGCAGGCCGCCAACGCTTCCCCGGCCGCCCGCAGGGACCCGCTGTTCGGCTCCATGGGACGGGTCCGTCTCGCCCTGGCCCACTCCTCATTGGGTGACCTGCGGGCCGCCAAACGCGCCCTGGACGCGGCACAGGACACCCTCCAGAAGGCGACCGAGGCCGAGCGTCCGCGATGGACGGCGTTCTACGGACCGGCCGAACTCAGTCACCTGGCAGCCGTCATCCTCAACCGCAACGGGGAGTCGGCCGAGGCGGAGGCCATGGCGCATCGGGCCCTGGCCAAGATCCCGGCAGAGTTCCAGCGCAACCGCGCCCTGGCCACATGCCAGCTCGCGACGGCCCAGCTCCGTCAAGGAGATCCGGAACAGGCCACGAGAACCGCGTCCTCCGTCTTCACGATCATGGATGGGGCCCCACTGCCTGGACGGATGCGGACTCTGATCGGAGACTTCCACCGAGACCTGTTCCGGCTTGCGCCGTCCACGACGTACGCCCGCGACTGGGCAGACCGTATGCGAGATGAATGGAGTCGAGCGTGACCACGGTGATCGACCTGCAGCACTACGGCCATGGAAGCCTTCCGGACAGCTTCAGGCAGATGCTGATCGATGTGCACGCCGACGCCTACGCCGATGCCATGGGTGACGAGTTCCACCAGCGGTTCCCCTGGTTCGTGGACCACTGGTCGGAGATGAACGGCTTCACCTGCGTCGTCGCCTTCGACGGCGACGAGCCGACCGGCTTCGCCTACGGTGCCCCGCAGCAATCGGGCCGCGAATGGTGGCGCTCCACCACCTTCGAGCCGGACAACGGCCACACCGCGACCTATGCCGTTTCCGAGGTCATGGTGCGCCCGCAGTGGCGGAAGCAGGGCATCTCGGATCGTCTGCACGAAGCCCTGCTGAAGGAGCGGAACGAAGACCTCGCCGTGCTCCTGGTCGACGTGACCCACCCAAGAGTCCAGGAACTGTACGAGACGTGGGGCTACAAGAAGGCGGGCGAGCAGCAGCCGTTCGCCGACTCACCGGTGTACGCCGTGATGGTGAAGAGGCTGCATCCCTGAACGCCCCCCCAGGGGAGATCCGAGCGTCGCTCCGGACGTCCAGATGTCTCCGGCGGTACGGACCGCGACCTGCGCACGGAGCCTGCCCGTACCTGTCGATCGGTTGGCCCACCACTCAAGCGTCGCGGTGCCCTCATCGTTACCCGAAAGAGGACATCTCACGGTCGCCTTGTGGCGGAAGCAGCTCTCTAGTCGGGCGTCCCTTCGCGCTCACTTCCTCGGGCGAGGTTTCGGGCCTGCGCTTCGTGAATGCCGCTTGCCCACTCCCAGCCGGGCTTGGGTGATACGACCCGTGGGTCGCTGGAAACCCGGGCGTCACGTAGGTCCTCCACGTACGCTCGATCCAGTTTGATTCTTGCGCGTACCTCATCATTCCTGGCGACGGACCCATGTCCGGGGATGAGGACATCGACGTCGTCCGCTACGCCCTCAAGAAGCCCCAGCCCGACGAGGTAGTCCTCAATCGGGTTGTCGCTGTCGTCGAGCATGGGAACGAAGACATCGGAGAGCATGTCGCCGGCGATGAGAACTCGGCGTTCTTCGATCAGCAGGGCCGCATGGCCCGGGGCATGCGCCGGATGCTCAATGATCCGCACCTTGGGGCCGTGCCAGGGAAGCTGCGCGGTTTCAGCAGGCAATCCAGTGATAAGGCCGTACAAGTCCAGTGGTGTGTCCTCGGCGATTTCCGGCGGCAGCCCCTCGGCGACGCCGACCTTCCAGTCCGCGTTCGAGAACACATCCTGCATAACAGCCGCACAGCGGGCTGTGCCGTAACGAGGCGCTTCACCGAGTTCGGCGTGCCAGAGCACGTGATCCCAGTCAGGATGCGTCGAGAAGCCCGCCACCACGGGCCGGCCCAGCCCACGAAGGTCTTTCGCCAAGCAGGTCATTTCGGCACTGGTGATCCCGGCGTCTACGAGTAGCACGCCGTCCCGGCCATGCACGACAACGGTGTTGTTCTCGAGCAACTCACTCCGGTGGATCAGCACGCCTTCGGCGACCTGCTTCAGCATGGGGCCCTCCCCGCTTGATGTCCGCAGCCGCGTCCTGACCGGCGCTGGGTCGTTGGTCCTGCTCAAGATCGAACTCACTGCCCGGTGTGCAGCGTCACCCTGCCAGAGGGACTGACGCACATCAACGCAACCGGCCGGGGGTGTGTGATGACGACTCCTACGACGAGCCCGTCCACGGAGGCTGCTGCTTCTTCAATGTTGAGGCCGTGTCAGGTGATGACCTCCTCCTTGCCGGGCAGGCATGCGCCGTTCTCGCCACGGCTGTGTTCGATCTGGGCTCGGGGCTCGTTCGACGGCGCCACACGCCTCGCGCGGTCGGCCGCTCTGTACAGCGAGACCGCACGGTTCGAGCCGCTGCGCGCCTACACGACGGCACACTCGCCTACATCTCCTACTTCTCCGGCCGCCCCGCCGACGCGGCGCAGTACGCCCGGCGGGCCGCCATGCTGCCCGGACTCGGCGACGTCGCCCGCCGTCGCCTCGCAGCCATCGAGGCCCGCGCGTACGGGCCCCCTCGGGGACATGTCCTGGGCGCAACGTGCCCTTGCCATCTCCACCGAGGCGGGGGACGGCTCGCTGGACGACCTGCACGACGGGGTGGGGGGCGAGTTCGGCTTCAGCGAGGAGCGCCTGGCCATGCCGAACGGCTCCGGGGGCAGCCCGCGGCACGGGGAACAGCAGCGGTTCACCCCGACGCTTCGGTTCGGTGAGGAGCCATCCCCGCAAGCACGGGGAGCACGTGACGGCAGCACCACTACACCTCCGAGGACCATCCCCGCAGGGGCGGGGAGCACCGCATATGGACGGCCAGCAGCATCTTGTCCTTGGGACCATCCCTGCGGAGGCAGGGAGCACTGCTTGGCACCCGCGATGATGATGCGCTGCATGGGGCCATCCCCGCGGGCGCGGGGAGCACGCCGGGCTGATGTGTATGGAGAGCGCCGTCGTGGGACCATCCCCGCGTGCGCGGGGAGCACGAGCTCGTGATCGTTGCCGACCGCCTGGTGTCGGGGCCATCCCCGCGTGCGCGGGGAGCACACGCCAGTTGACCCGCTGAGCTCGCCCGCCTTGGGGCCATCCCCGCGTGCGCGGGGAGCACTCCGTTCGCGTCGGCAGCTAGCCGCGCGTTCCGGGGCCATCCCCGCGTGCGCGGGGAGCACTCTCGCTGAACTGCGAGTTTGTCACCCGCGAGCGCCGTTCTGCATAACTTTCATCGATTCCGGCAAAGCTCACATTCCAACCCAGAAGCCACCTCAAGGATGCATCGGCGCTACCACGCGAGGACAGCCGCGGCCCACGACGCCGGCGCGCGGTGGGCCGATCGGATGGAACGCGAGCCGGTCGGCGGCGTTGGACTCGCACACGTAATTCGAACAGACGTATTATTTTGGCGTGCCGACCTACACCTTCCCCCAGGACCTGTGCGACGCCCAGCTCGCCCTCCACCAGACCCGCGCCGCCTACGAGCGGTACGCCCGGACCCTGCCGTGGTCGGCCGAGCCGATGCCCGGCTGGGAAGGTGACAAGCAGCTGCACAGCGGGTACCGGTCCGCCAAGCCCGACAGCCCCGGCTACACCGACGAGCAGCGCCAGAAGGTCGCGCGGTTCCGGGCCGAGCTCCTCGAGCTGAGTACCCAGGTGGCGACCCACCCGTTCTGGGCGACGCTGGAGCGGGGCGATGTCGTGGAAGGCCGGATGGTTCTCCAGCACGCCCATGAACAGCCGGCGGCGGCCGAGGCGGCCTGAGTCCGGTGTCGGAATCCGGTGGGATATCCCGGCTCGAGAAGTGGCGGGCCACGCGGGAGTACCTCGCGTGGCAGCTGCGGTGCGCGGACCAGAAGGTCCGCGAGCTCGAGGCCCAGGAGCAGCAGGACAAACGCAGGCGGAAGCAGGCACGAGCTGAGCAGTCATGGAAGATCCAGCCTCAGCGCTCCAGCGAGAGCGCGCTGCTGCACCGCGGGAACTGCACGCTGTACAAGAACGACTTCGGGTTCATCAGCCGCGAGGAAGCGGTCATCGCCCTGGCCGAGCCCGACATCGAGACGTGCCAGATCTGCAATCCGCAGACCGGGCTGGAGTGAGCTGCGACATCCGGCGCAGGTTGCCCCTCGGGGTGGAGCTGCGGGCACGTAGCCAAGAGTGGACACGTCCCGTCATGATCACTATCGAGCCCGACGCCCGGTGAGTGGCTTAGGACTCCAGCCGGACGGTTCCCAGAGCTCCCGCCCAGAGGGTTACCCCCACGAACAGCACCGCCATCACGCCCCAGGCCATGGCTGCTACGGCCCACCCCTTACTCGTCATGGGGCCAGCATGGCGCACCAGGATCGAAAACAAGTTCTCAGGCGCACCAAAGATCCCCCGGCGGGTAACCGCTCCGCTCACCCGCCGGGGGAGGCAGAAGAACACCTGGTCGCGAGTTCAACCTCAGCAGTCGTCCGCGTCGTACTATCGACGCGTCACGGGCACGTGTAGGTGGCGGACCACCGATCTTCGGGGGAGCCCGCAAAGTCCCCAGTGGTCCCCGCCAGCCGCCAGCGGAAGGTGGCCGCGACCTGGAAGGTGGCTCCGCTGTAGCAGGAGGTGTTGCCTGTCACGGCGCGGTCCCACTCGACTTGCCATCCGGCCTCCCCGGTGGCGCTGCCGATCACAGAGAACACGTCGGTCCACCTCTGGACGAGCGAGACGCTCGAGACTGAGACGTCGTAGTTCTCGCTGTCGGACTGTGTGTCCGTGATGCTCGCGACCGCGTTGACCCCACCGCTGAGGTCCAGGCGTACACAGCGCTTCACCTTCTCGCCCCAGCACTGGACATCTACCGGGTAGGCGGCCGCCGCTGGCGGTGCGGTCATGACGGACGCCGCGAACGCCATAGCGGTCCCGAGGACCGTATATATCGTCTTCCTCTTGCTCATGGACTCTCCAGATAGCAGGGACATGTCACGCACGTGGCGACGGGTGTGCCGCCGGTGCGTCGCGACCGGATCATCGCAGAAGGTCGCGAGCGACGTTGCAGAATCCTGCAATTCCCCGTCGTGGCTCTGTTCACGAGAACGTTCTCGTGAACAGAGCCAGCCGGTCGAGTAGCCGAGTACCAGCCCGCCTCCGAGGGCACCGGATAGAACGTGCCTTGAACGGGACGCTACAGGGCTCAGACAGGTTCGTAGCTGTGCGCTGCGGCGCCTCCCACATGACCACGGCTGGGTCGCCAAGCGCCTGGCTGCGTAGGTGAGAGCGGAGAGCGAATGTCGGTGAGTCCTGGCATTGGTTCGCCCTCAAGGGGGCTCTGGCACAACTTCTGTGACTGAGCACTCCGAGCAACAGGTGGAACGTCTTTCAGACGTCGAAGCAGATTTCCGGAGAAGAGGCAGGACAGGGCTGGCCGGATTCGAACCGGCGTCCTCCCACATGCGGTGAAGGCGCGACGACCACTGCGCTACGAGCCCTGTCCTGCCAGGGATCATATGAGCCCCAGCACTCCGCCGATACGAACATTTCAGGTCCGACGGACCACTCGCCGTGACGGCTTCACAGAAGTTGTGCCAGATCCGGTTTCCACCTATGCAGCCAGCCGGCGAAGGCCGCTCGGCGCTCTGGTCTTCGTCATCGTCATCGTCATCGTCCAACCAGTAGGCACCCGTCAACTGAGCAAACATCAGACCATCTCTGTCATCACTCACAAGGATCATGCCCGAGACAACGACGAACCCCGCCTCGCGCTACTGCCACCCCTTCCTCCGCCGCAAGACCGTGATCAACGGACTCGATCAAGCCGAGTAAGAGAAACACCTACTCGGCGACTTCGCGTTCCCAGCAGCTGCGGCAAGCACCCGAACCAGCACCGTTCGAATCCCTGAGCTGGGCAAACGTGCAGCTCAGGATTGAAAACAGGTACTTACGGGCTGCTGGACGCGGGGCGGTTCAGTCCCTTGTGGTCCCATCAGTTTCAGCGCCAAACCGGCGCCCGGAGCAATATCACCGCGCGCACCATTCCCGCACGTCTTCTCTGCGCCGGTTGACACCATCCGGCCTTCCAACACCACCGTGCGCCTGTCGAAGCAAGGGACGAGATCCGGGCCCCGGTTGTACGTTTTTTTCTTACCGAAGGCATAGTCCAACCAATGGTCTTCACCGTTGAGAGGGACCGGTATGACGAGCCACGCAACCGAAGTCGACCTCGAAGAAGTCCTCCGGCGGGTACTGGAATCCAGCGGTGCGGGTACGCGGTGGACCACCGACACGGACGGGATGTGGTGCCACCTCACACCCGAGTCCGCGAACCTCCCCAAGCAGGGTTGGAAACTGCATGTGTCGGCGACGTCCGCCTCCGCGCCGGTGGTTCTCGCCAAGGCGCTGGGCGTCCTGCTGTGGGGCGAGTCGGCGTTCAAGTTCGCCCAGTCCCTGGACCAGGTGAGCGCGCTCAACTCCCGCGCCACACCCCGGGGCAACTCGGGCAAGTTCATCACCGTCTACCCCCGGTCCGACGCCGACGCAGCCCGCCTCGCGCAGGAACTGCACACCGCCACGGCAGGGCTGGCCGGCCCCCGGATCCTCTCCGACCAGCCCTACGCCGTGAACAGCCTGGTCCACTACCGCTACGGCGCCTTCGTCGGCCAGCGGCGGCTCTCCGACGAGGGACTGCTGGTCTGGTACTTCGAAGACCCCGACGGTAACCCCGTCGAGGACGTGCGCATCGGCCAGTACACGCCCCCGTCCTGGGCGGTCAGCCCCTTCCCCCCATCGGTGCCAGTCCCGCCGCAGAAGCAGCAGGCGCCGGCGGGCCCGGTCCTGCTCGGCGGCCGCTTCTCTGTGCGGGAGGCGATCCGCCACACCAACAAGGGCGGCGTCTACCGGGGCACTGACGTCACCACAGGCGCGCCGGTGGTCATCAAGGAGGCCCGCCCGCACGTCGAGGCCGACGCCTCGGGCGCCGACGTACGCGACTGGCTGCGCGCCGAAGCGCGGGCGTTGGAGAAACTGGCCGGCACCGGCCTGGCCCCCGAGCTCCTCGCGATGTTCGAGCACGGCGGCCACCTCTTCCTCGCACAGATGGAGATCCCCGGCGTCCCCCTGCGCAACTGGGTGGCCGAGCACTTCCGCGACGCCGGCGCCGAACGTTACCGCGCCGACGCCCTCACCCAGGCCGGCCGGCTGATTGACCTCCTCGCCGCGGCCCACGCACGCGGCGGCGTCCTGAGAGACTTCACCCCCGGCAACATCATGGTCCGCCCCGACGGCGAACTGCGCCTCATCGACCTCGAACTCGCCGTCCTGGAGGACGAAGAGGCCCTCCCGACGACGGTCGGAACCCCCGGATTCAGTGCGCCCGAACGCTTGTTGGACGCGCCCGTCTCCCCGACGGCCGACTACTACAGCCTCGGAGCCACCCTCTGCCTCGTCCTCGTCGGCAAGGTGCCCACCCTGTTGCCCGAGCAGCCCGCCGACCGGTCCCCGGACGAGCGGCTCGCCGAGTGGCTGACCGCCGCCGACGGGGCGCTCCCGCTCCCGGACGGCCTGCCTGAGATAGTCCTCGGGCTGATGAAGGACGACCCCGCCGAGCGCTGGGACCCGGAAATGGCCCGCGCTGCCCTGCGCCGCCTGTCCGGGACGCGGCGGCAGCCGCCCGCCGCCCCGGACAGGCGCCGCCCAGCCGCCCCGCGGCCCGCCGCAACACCGGCCGTCGTGGCGGCGGGGATCGTCGAGCACCTCGTCGACTCGATGACGCCGAAGGACGCGCAGCGGCTGTGGCCCGTATCCACCCGGGCCGGAGAGACCGACCCCTGTACCGTGCAGCAGGGCGCGGCCGGCGTACTGGCCGTCCTGACCCGATACTTCGAACTCACCAGCGATCCGCGTCTGCCCGAGGTGATATCCACCGCGGGCCGCTGGATCGCCGACCGGACCGACACCCGCTCCACACGCCCCGGCCTTCACTTCGGCGGTAGGGGGACCGCATGGGCCCTGTACGACGCCGCACGCGCCGTCGACCACCGCGGCCTTGTCGACCACGCGATGGCCCTGGCCCTGGCCCCGCAGGAGTCGACGCTCAGCTACGACATCACCCACGGCCACGCGGGCAGCGGACTGGCCGCCGCCCACCTGTGGCACCGCACCGGCGACCCCCGGCTGGCCGACCTCGTCGTCGCCGCCGCCGACCGGCTGGCCGCCGCCGCCCAGCACGGGCCCTCCGGCGTGAGCTGGCCGATCCCGGCCGAAGCCGTCGCCAAGGAGGCCGGCAAACGCTACCTCGGCTTCGCCCACGGAACGTCCGGCATCGGATACTTCCTGCTCGAAGCAGCCGCCGTCGCTGACCGCCGGGACTACCTGGACCTGGCCGTCGCAGCCGGTGAGGAGCTGGTGGCCAGCGCCGTGCGCATCGGCGGGGCGGCCCAGTGGCCAGCGCAGGCCGGCGACGTTCCCACTGCGCCCTACTGGTGCCACGGCTCGGCTGGCATCGGCTCCTTCCTGCTCCGGCTGTGGCGGACCACCGGCGACGAACGCCATGCCGAACTCGCCCGCGGCGCCGCCCGGGCCGTCGTCGAACGCGCCTGCCGGGCGCCCCTCGCCCAGTGCCACGGGTTGGCGGGCAACGGCGACTTCCTCCTCGACATGGCCTCGGCCACCGGGGATCCCTCCTACCACGCGATGGCCGAGGACCTGGCCCGCCTCATCGCAGCCGAACGGGCCCACCGCGACGGCCACGTCGTCTTCCCCACCGAATACGGGGACGTCTCGACGAGCTGGAGCGACGGATCCGCGGGAATCCTCGCGTTCCTCCTGCGGACCCGGCACACAGACTCCCGGCACTGGACGATCCAGCAGCCGGGCTGAGCGGCAGGGAACCTGCCGCCCACCTCAGAGAGAAGGAGAAAGTCATGGAGAACCGCGACCTCGAACTGCTGGCTCACCTTCACGCCCTTCCCGAGACCGACCCGATCGGCGTCGACGGCGTCCCGTTCGCCGACACCTGCGCGTGTGTCGGACTCCTGACGCTGCTCAACACCGTCTGTGTGGGCATCAGCTGCGCCTGACCCGGCGGTAGGCCCCTTCGGCTCCGCCATTGCACGGCGGCCCCGACGACAGCGGTCAGGTCGACGGGACGCTGAGCAGCGGACTCCGCAGGTGGGGAGCCCCTGTACTGCCCGCCAGTGCCGCGCGGGGACGGAGCGACAGGGGCCGGACGACCTCCGGCCGGTGGTCCGCCCACGGCGGCGGCCACCGGCCGGAGCACACACCCGCTCCACCGGGAGCCGGGCACGGCCCGTCCGCGCCCGGCTCACCCGTTGCCCGCCCGAGTCCGCAGACCACACCCCGCAGACGAGGACCCGACCATGCAGCCACATGCCGGCGACGACGCCCCCGCCCGGGCCTCCCTACTGGCCGCCGCCCCCACCGACCCGGACGCCGCGCGGACGGAGCAGGGACCGGCGTACGCCATCAGCACGCGCGGTCTGGTCAAGAGCTACCCGGGCCCGGACGGCACCGCCGTCGAGGCCGTGCGCGGCCTGGACCTGGACGTGCAGCAGGGCGAGACCTTCGCCTTCCTCGGCCCCAACGGCGCGGGCAAGTCCACCACCATCTCCCTGCTGTGCGCCCTCGCCCGGCCCACCGCCGGACACGCCACGGTGGCCGGCGCCGACGTGCTCGATCAGCCCGACCGGATACGGCGGCAGGTCGGGATGCTCTTCCAGCACAGCGCCCTGGACATGGACCTGACGGCCGAGCAGAACCTCCGCATCCACGCCCGCCTCTACGGGCTGAGCCGCCGCCACGCTCGCCGACGCGCGGCCGAGACGCTCGAGGCGGTCGGACTGGCCGACCGGCACCACTCCCCGGTGCGCACTCTGTCCGGCGGTATGCGACGACGCCTCGAACTCGCCCGCGGCCTGTTGCACGAACCACGGATCCTCTTCCTCGACGAGCCCACCACCGGACTCGACCCACACGCCCGCGCCCAGGTCTGGCAGCACCTGCGCGCACTGCGCGACCGGCAGGGCATCACGCTCTTCGTCACCACCCATTACCTCGGCGAGGCCGAGAACTGCGACCGCCTCGCCATCATCGACGGCGGCCGCCTGGTGGCACAGGGCACCCCCCTCGCCCTGAAGGCCGCGATCGGGGACGACCGCGTGGTGCTGCGCACCGGTGATGACCAGGCGGCGCGCGAGGTCGTGCGCACGGCCACGCCGCCAGGCACCGCCACTACGCTGGACGGCGAGGGAATCTCCCTGCGCCTGCCCGACGGCAGCTCCTGGATACCACGCCTGTGCGGGGCCCTGGCGGCCCAAGGCATCCCCGTGCACGCCGCCTCCGCCACCCCGCCGACGCTCGACGACGTCTTCTTCCACCACACCGGCCGCAGCATCCACGGCACACGCCCCCTCCCGGCGGCCGGCGCGGCCGGCGCGGCCGCGACGCACACCACGACGACGAACGGGGAGGGCCCGTGACCACATCCGCCGTGCGGCCGCCGGACGTTCCGCAGACCCCCTACGCCCCCGCCCCCGACCCCGCGCCACTCCTGCGCCGCGAACTGCGCGCCGTCCACGCCCTCGTCCACCGCGACCTGCTGCGCCTTGCCTCTCAGCGACTCCACACCGCGCTGATGCTGACCCAGCCGGTGCTCTATCTCCTGATCCTCGGAGGCGGCCTCGCCGCCCTGATCCCCGACGCGGCCCTGGGCGTCGGCTACCAGACCTACCTGTTCCCCGGCATGCTGATGATGACCGTCCAGACCCCGGCCATCATGGTCGGCATCCGGCTGATCACCGACCGGCAGAGCGGCTACCTGCGCGAACTCTTGATGGCACCCGTACGCCGCTCCACGCTGCTCCTGGGCAGCTGCGCCGGCGGCACCGCGGTCGCCGCGGTCCAAGGCGCCCTGCTCCTCCTCCTCGCCGGGCTGGCAGGCCTGCCCTACGACCCGCTCCTGCTGGCCCTGCTCCTGGCCGGAGTAGTGCTGGTTTCCTTCACCATCACTTCGATGTCACTGGCCCTGGCCGTGAGCCTGGCGCGCGCCGAGATGTTCCACATGCTGCTCGGCCTGGTCATGACGCCATTACTCTTCCTCTCCGGCGGCTTCTTCCCCCTGGCGAACCTGCCGGACTGGGCCCGAACCCTGGCGGCCTTCAACCCGCTCGCCTACGGCATCGACCTGCTGCGCCGCTCCATCGGGGTCAGGGAACCACAGCAGGCTGCCGTGGCCGGCATCGAATGGTTCGGCCGCCAGCCCCCGCTCGCCCTCGAAGCGGCGGGCCTCCTGACGATCGGCGTCCTGGCCCTCCTGTGGGCCGCCCACCGCTTCGGCCGCCCCGAGTAGACACCGGGCGTCCGGACGTCCCGCGACGTCCGGCGCAGGTGGCCCCTTGGGGTGGAGCTGCGGGCGCATCGCTAAAGGTGGGCACGTCCTGCCACGGTCACTATCGAGCCCGACGCTCGGTGAGTGCCGTACGGGCTGTCTTCGTACGGGCTGCTCGGCAGTAGAGCGATCGCACGTAGGAATCGCGCCATGGCCGTACCTCGCCGCTGACCTTATGGAAACCGCTCCCTGGCCGCCGCAGAGCACGTCGGCATGGACCACATGCTCGTAGGAACAGTTGCTGCCTACCGGGAGTGCTGCCGTGATCAGCTGGCCACTTTTGCTCGTTGCTCTTGGGAAGACTGTCGTGACAGCATTCGACGCGTGTTCGATAACGGGGATGACATAGCGGAACCGGTTGCCCGGCGTTCGAAACTGGCTGACCTGGCCGACTGGCCTGTTGCCGATACGCCACCGCGGGATGCATCGGCACCCGAGCCGGTGAGGCCGGTTGTTGCCGAGGAGAAGCGCGATGTCCTGAACTCGACACCCCGGCACTGAATGCCCCCTCGGCTCGGCCGTCGAAGACCTCACCCCTCCTGAGGGCTGACGGGGCGATCACCGGCCCGCCGACGGGTGTTGCAGACACTGCCCACGCCACTCCGGACGGGGGCGGACTCTGTGCCGACTGGGGTATCGGCTCATACGGAAACGGCGACGGATGGAGCGACGACAAGGACTGTTCCGACGCCACCGACTGGGACTGCGAGATTCTCTCACCGACATCAAGCTGGCCGAGGATGCGCTGCCCAGCCTGGTGACATTCTGAGAGGCCATCCTCGTGCCCACGCCTGCCGACTACTGAGGTTGAACCGCAACTACTCACACCCGTACCACTCGACTGGCGGGGCCGAAAATCTGATTTTCCGTCAAGGCGACGACATCGTCGTGGCGAAGGGAGGCTCTGAAGCAGGCCAGACCGTCACGACATATGGGCCATCGGGAGTAATGAGAGAGTCCAGAGCCGCGGCACTCGGCGGCAAGGCCACAGACCCGGGTCGCCCCGTGACCCAAGAGGACATCGTGCAAGGCAGGATCCCGGGCAAGGACGGATATATGCCCCCGGCGATGAAAATCAAACCGGAGAAGTAATTATGAAACTGACCTTTGATGACAACTGGTGCGCGATGGTGACAGACGATCCTCTGAACATTGCCCCCGGTTTCACAGGAAAGTCAGTGCACGTCGCGCCCTGCACAAATGCTGTGGAGCGAGAAAGGTTTCTCGTAGACACGTTCGGTAGCCAGGAATTTTTGTGGGACATTCCTGACGTCCTACGCTTCAATCCCGCCGGTCGGCAGCTGGCAGGACTTGAGTTTCAGCTGCCGGAAGAATCAGCTTCCGCTGAGGACGCTGCCCGCCTTCCCGTCGCGCCCACTGCCCGCCCGGGCGGGCTTCGCGCGGACGAAGCCAGGGACTTCCGACACAGAAGCACCACGGTGTTGTGCCGCACCCCCGGGGACACCGTGCTCACCAGTCTGCGCGATCTCGACGTCCTGGCCGACCCAATTGAGGCCCGGGTCGAAATCGCCCCTGATCTGGCCCTTGTCATTCAGCACAGCAACGTCGTCGGGTGGAGCCTCACCAATCCCGTCCAGTACCTGACCACCGCGTTCGCCAAGCCTGACCCCAACCCGCCCGCCCTCGCCACTCACCAGCTGCTCACCGAGTGCCTTGATCTGATTACCCAACCGGTGATCTTCGAGGTGGAAGATCACGAGCCGGCCGCGGTAGCCCGGCTCCGAGCAGTTGATGATGCCCTGCGGAACCAGCGCTATGACCGACATCGGGCAGATGCCTTGCTTTCTCTTGTGGCCAACATGGTCGAGGACTACGTCGATTGATGGCGGCCCTCAAACGACGGAGGACGTGCTGTGGGCCTCCATGGAGGACTGACGGCCACACGCAGGTCAGGCCGACAGTCATCCGCGGAGACTCCCGGGGGCGTACGGGGCGCATCTGCCCTGCGTTGCAGCAACCCGTGGTGGTGATCTGATCAGGCGTGATCGGACGGATTCGTTTCCCACACGTGGGGACGAAATGTAGGAATGGGTGGAAAATGACGAACTTTCGAGTGCACGCTTACTATTCGGTCCAGCACGCCGATGAGCCAATGGCGGTTCGTTCGCCCGAGGGCGTTGATTCACTCATCGACGCCCTCTCCTCGGGGAAAGGCATGGGGATTATGGCCGTTCTCCACAGTCAGCAGCGCAAACTCCTCCCTTCAGGCTTCCCGGACCATGAATTCCTGGTTGGTGCAGACGGAGGGAGAAAAGTCGGGGTCGTTAGCTTCATAGACGTCAAGAACTATCTCTCGATTGATTCTACAAATACATTCGGCGGGGAGGTTGTCTACCATGTTGCGGATAATCCAAGAGAATTTCCCGCGACGGCGGAAATTCCACTTGCCCTTGTACGTGAGGCAGTAAAAGAGTTTCTCCTCTCCGGAGGGCGGCGACCTACCTGTATCGAATGGCAGGAGGAGCCGGGGGTTTGACTTCCTGAATAACCAACAGAGGCCTGGCTACCGTGGGCGTTGGGGCATCCGCGACCGGGCGCCCTCCGAGGAATGGCAGTTCGAGACCAACACGGTGCACGCGGCAGGGGAGGACATGCGCAACCTCACTGCCGAAATCCACACGTTCATTGCGAGCGTCGCCGAGTAGCAGGACGAGCTCCGAGGTCGAGCCCTCACCACATGAGATGACGCCTTAGACGGGCCATCATTTAGAAAATCGGGAGTAGAAATACCTGAAGAGATTTCCCGGAACTGGCGAGAAATTCTACCTGCCTGCGACTTGACCCTACTGGAGGGGGATCCCCCGCTTCGGCACCCCCGCCCGTAACAGCCATCCACTACGTGCGGGGTGTGCAGATGGAGCCAACCAGCAGCGTCGAAAAGACAGGGCCAGCCGCCCTCGATGAGGTTGACCACCTATGGCAGACCGAGGCTTCCGACCGACTGATCACTCCGGGCACAGGTGCAACCCCCGACGACCCTCACGCAGTGCGCGGTCTCGGCCCCTGGGTACGAGTGCATCACAACAGACTGTCCGTGCCCGGCTTTGGGGACCATCGGTACAGCCATTAGCAGCACAACTGGAAACAGCATATTCCACTGTTCAAGCGGGACGACTTGGAAGGTGAATGGCGATGGCCTCACTGGTATATTTTCGAAAGATTGCCGAATCTGCGGAATCGGTCGAGTATCTCTTCGGATTCGACACGGACGACCCTCCTCATAGACTCCTGATGGACACGAAGAGTCGCAGATCTCGACCGATCGACGGAGAAATCGATTATGCATTCCTGAAAGCATCACGCAAGATCAACGCACTTTACGAAGAGACGTCGACGTGGCCCGACCACGGAATGAGCGCAAGCTGAGTGGGTTCCGAGGTCGTAGCTTGCGTGCGACCCGAAACGCCGGCCTCTCGACTCGTGCGCGAAGGCGTCGACGGCCGAACCGGGATGCACCCCGAACATGAGATGCAGATCGATCAGGAAGCCCGCGACGCCTACTACGCGAAGATCGAGCAGGCCGACATATCGGCCGCATTGGCCAAGGCACAGAAGGCTGGGCCACGTGACTTGATGTTCGAGCGGCATGACGGCGGCCGCAAGGGCTGATCTGTCGAAGCGTCTAGTTCCTGATTGGCTCTGGGAGCTGGTCGCCCCGCTACTGATACACAGTCACCTCCGGCCACCCTCGTATAATTTACATTGTACGTGGCTGCTTCGCTGGGAGGGATCGTGGGGAACGAGGGGGATGGGCGTCCGTTGCTCCTGCTCGATGTGGACGGCCCTCTGAATCCGTACGCTGCCGCGCCGCAGAGGCGGCCGGCGGGGTACAGCACGCACCGCATGCGCCCGACCGGGTGGGAGAATCCGTGGGACAAGCCCCTGCGGGTCTGGCTCAACCACGACCACGGAGCGGACCTGTTGGCGTTGCCCTACGAGCTGGTGTGGGCCACGACGTGGAAGAACGAGGCGAACGACTGGATCGGCCCGCACCTCGGCCTGCCCACCCTTCCATTCGTCGACTGGCCTTCCATGACGCCGCAGAGCAATGCCCGACTGCACTGGAAGACAAGGGTGTTGGTCGCCTACGCCGAGGGGCGCCCGTTCGCCTGGGTCGATGATGAGCTGGGCCAGGAGGACCGCGAGTGGGTCCGGGACAACCACGAAGCTCCGGCGCTCCTGCACTGGGTGGATCCGCGCCTGGGCCTCCTGCCGGACGACTTCGGCGTACTGGCGAAGTGGGCAGCAGGGCTCGGACAGGGGGCGGCGTGATGGAACCCGAGGACGACCTGGGGGTGGTGGACGCGGAACTGGTGGACGACGGCCACCTCCCCGCCACCACCATCCAGCCGCGCCCGATGTCCGCGCCGGTGGTCGACCGGCACACCATCCTCTACCCCGGCCAGGGGCTCCCCACCGAGGCCGACCAGCCGACGTACACCGAGCGGGACCTGTACGTCTCCGAGCAGACCGCCGAGCGGCTGGAGAACCAGTCGGCGCCGAAGAACACCAGCGCCAACTACGCCTCCCAGCGCAACAAGTTCGCCGCCTGGTGCGTCGACGAAGGCCGTGTGTGCCGGCCCTGCACCACTGCGACGTACGTCGAGTACGTCGTCCACCTCATCGAGCTGGGGCGCTCCCCGAACGCCATCAACACTGCCATGTCCGCGATCCGCACCTGGATGCCCGAGGACCAGAAGCCCGGCACGAGGCAGGCCCGGGGCATCCTGAACGAGTACAAGAAGACATGGGCGAAGCGCATGGCGGTCCGGAAGGCGCCCCCGATCACGGACGAACTGCTGCGGGCGATGGTCGCCACGTGCGACCTGCGAACCATCGCGGGCCGCCGCGACCGGTGCATGCTCCTCCTCGGCCGGGGCGCCCTCAACCGCAGGATCGAGCTCGCCGACCTGTCGATCGCGGACGTCGCGGTCGACGACGACTTCGTGACCCTGCACATCCGGTCCTCCAAGACCGACCAGGAAGCCAAGGGCGAGCACACCGACATCCCCGCCGAGGACGATCCGCTCCTGGACCCCGTCGCGGCCGTACGGGACTGGCTCACCGCCCTCCACCACCTCGGCGTCCGCGAAGGCGCGTTCTTCCGTGCCCTCACCTCCCGCGGCACCCTCCAGAACCGCGCCGTCGCGAAGGAACGCGGGGACTACGTCACCGGGGACGCCATCAACGACTGGGTCCGCAGCCGTGCCCACAAGGCCGGTGCGAAGAACTGGCAGCAGATCACCGCCCATGGACTACGCCGCGGCGGGGCCCAGGCCATCGCGGAGGCCGGCGGCGACCCGACAAAGCAGGGCCGGTGGAAACCGGGTTCGGCGGTCGTGAAGCGGGAGTATCTGGACCGGGCCCAGTCCAGAGCGGAGAATCCGTGGCTCAAGGTGCAGGCGAAGCGGCGCGAGAAGTTGATGTAACCCTGGAAGGCGATGCCCCGGGCAGCCTTCGCCGTCCTCGCGCGGATGTGCACCGCTCCGGCCGAGGCCGTGTGCCGGCTGCGCGGACGCCGGCCCATGGCCGGCTCCGCGGGGACGGGATAAGACACTCTTCCAGACCACGCGAAAACCCCGTCAGGTGCCACGTGCCACCTGACGGGGTTTCAGATTTACTATTGGGAACTCCTGGGAACCCTCACGAGATCGGAG
The DNA here is from genome assembly GCF_001905505.1 of Streptomyces sp. CB02058. Lineage (GTDB taxonomy): Bacteria > Actinomycetota > Actinomycetes > Streptomycetales > Streptomycetaceae > Streptomyces. The sequence goes on along the minus strand of NZ_LIPG01000009.1, from coordinate 92,225 downwards.
CTGCTCGCGCGGTGAAATCCCGGGCCAGAGAGACCGACCAAACATCACCCCGCCGCAAGATGTCTCCGGAGTCAGCCTCCAGGACGTGCACGATCGCCCTCGACTCCATCACCGAAAATCTGGAGTGAAGATGGCGAGCACGGTCACTGATCTGTGCGACTCGAAGACCTTCGGCAGTAACGCTCCCCTGGAGGTCACCGAACCGAACTCTCGACTCCAGTTCCCCATATTCCTCAATCAGGGAACCCGGCGCAACATCGGGAATACCTTTGGCCAGCCTGTGAACTTGCAAGCTCACCTCGAAACACTGCCACATCTCACCCTTCTTGATGAACGAGAGCTCCACCAACCCGTAGTCACGACGCATCCGACCCTTGCGCATGTCGTCCATGCACCTGGAGCCAAGCTTCGCTTCCCAATCTTCAGGTCGCGCGTCCAGCCCGAGTCCTTGGACGGTCCCGGACTCGAGAACCTCGACCAAGAATTGAAGCGCACTCATCCGAGTTTCTCCAAATTCTTGATAAGGAAATTCATCTCTGCGGCACGATTGGATTGCATCCCGAATTCACCGGCATTCATGCTGTCACGAGCAGATGTGGCCTTTGCGATGATGTCAGCCCTCAGGGCAGGGTTCGAGTGAATCTCGTTCAGGACTTTTTGCACTTCCTTCGAGCTCGCCGTTCCGCTCTTCAGTCGAATTGCTTCGGCCCCAATTCCACCCTTGTCGTTCGGGAAGATTCGAACTTCGCTCTTCCCGATGTGGACGTGGGCACCTTTCGTCGCCCAGTCCTGATAGGCAACTGAAGCGTAGATACAGTTGCTGTTGTGAACGAGGACAGGAGTCTGACCAGCCAGCACATAGTACGTATGCAGGCCATGGACAGTGAGGTCGTGTGTGCGTTGCGGGCCCTGCTGATCACGGACCTCAGTGACGGCCACACTGGCGTCGTTCGGGGTGCGCAGCCTGTCGCCGACCCGGAGGTCACCGGCGTCCTTCCACCTCTGGTCTCCCTCCAGCCAGAACGGGTGATTGTCCGTCGCCGTGATCGTGGCCGGCCCATGGTCGGTGGTGACGGTGAGCCGGGTGAAGTCCTTGTCGCCCTCAGTCGTGAAGGTGTTGGTCACCGGCCGCGTGGCGGTCAGCCCTGTGCGCGGATCGCCGGCCGCGACCCGGTCCCCGATGCGTATGTCCTCGATGGCCCGGGTGGTGCCGTCGGCGAGCAGCACGTGGGTGCCGGACGGGAAGCTGTGGGGCTTGGCGCAGGTCGCGGCGTCGCGTTCCCCCCTCGCGCGGTCGGCGAGTTTCCGCGCTTCGACCTTGGCGAGCGCGCGGGCGTCGATGAGGGTGCTGGCGCGGAGCGGGTAGGTGAGGCGGACCTTGCAGCCGCAGCGATCGGCGTCGGCTTGGGCTTGTGCCTGTACGCGGGCCGCGACCGAGGCGTAGAGCGGTCCGGCTGCCGGGTCGGAGCACTTCAGGGTGCCCGAGACGTTGTTGCCCCGGACGGGGAAGGTGCGTTGCGGGCTGGTGCACTCGCCGGCGGGTTTGCCGTCGATGGAGAACGTGGCGCTCATCACCGCGGTGACTTCGCCCTTGGTGACGCGTTCCTTCCGCGCGATGGAGCTGACCGAGCCGGTGAAGCTCTGGGTGGCGGTGCAGCCCGACGAGCTGCAGTTCATGTCTCCCGCGCCGTCCATGGTGAAGGTGATGCCGTGGTCGGTCGCGTCCTTGAGCTGGTCCGCGTACTTCACCAGCGTGTCGAACATCGTGTCGGCTGTGTCGGGGTGGATCGGGAAGAGGTCCATTCCCTCGCCGTCGCCGGATGCCAGTGGCCCCGTGGTCACCTTGGGGCGAGCTTGGGGCACTTCTCCGTTCTCGATCTGCTCCCTGATGCCGGAGAGGTCTTCGCGGAGGTCGTACGCCTCCAGGCGCAGTACGCGATGCGGTTTCGCCTTGGTCACCAGCAGGCGTCCCGCCGAGGTGTCGACGCCGAGTGCCGGAGTTCCGTTCACCGTCGGCGGACGCTTGCCTGACGAGTTCGAGAGCCCCGAGCCTGACTGCGGTGACTTCTCCAGGTCGGTCAGCGCCGTGTCCAGCACGGCGGCCAGCTTCGGCGGGGCGACGGTACGCGCCAGCGCCTCGTCCATGAGTTCCGAACCGTCGTCCAGTCCCACGGTCCACTCACTGGGCGGGGCCTTCGCCCCTGCCTTCACGTCTTCCTTGGGGGCAGGGTCGTGTTGCCACCGTATGAACGTCTTGCCGCCTATGCGCAGTACGTCCCGCCCGTGGTCGTCCCGCCCGGACGACGTGCTGCCGAACTGGCTGCCGCTCGCGGTGACGCTGATCTCGTTCTCGGTGATGCCGAAGGACGAGGTGTCCTCGTAGCGCAGCCCCTGCGCTGTGGCCAGATCGTCGACCGCTTCCCTGAACGGCTCCAGGTCACGGTGGGCGGCCTGCGTCTCCTTCGAGTCGGAGGACGAGGACGTGAGCGACAGAAGTCCGCCGATCAGGGCGAGAACCAGCACCGTGAGACCACCCAGGATGACGGCACTCCGACGCCTGGGGCGGGCCCGTAACAGCCCTGGTACGGAGAACCACGGGCTCGACGAGGCGTTGGGCGCCCGCCCCGGCACCGCGGGCGGAGTCGGCGGTACCGGAGGAGACGCCGCCGGATCTGCCGCCGCGTTCGGCCCCGCCGGGCCGCCCGGCGCCCGTGCTGTGTCCGGTTGGTGAGTGAGACGGGGGATGTTGTCGTCCGCCATGGCACTGTGACCTTTCGTATGTCCGGCTGAAGTCCTGGGAGCGCGTTCTCACCGGGCGTTCTCCGGGGGGGCGATTGCAGACCGCGTGGCTGAGCGAGGGACCGCGTGAGGCCCGGGCCGCCCAGACGCATGTCCGCGGGGACGCGGCGGCCTCGTACTGGGAGGTGCGGCCCGTCACGACGCCGGCCGCTCGGGCTGCCGGCGGCCTACCGCCGGCAGGTGGCGATGATCATCAGCAGGAGGAGCGCGATCCCGAGCATCGGCAGGTACCCGAGGGAGTTGGGGTTCTTCTGGTTGATCTCGACGATGCCGCCGAGTGCGAGTCCGGGGTGGTTCTCGGCGTAGTGGGCAGCCGCGAGATCGCCGACCTCGGATTCGGTGGTCCACCGGGTGGCAAACCTGCATTCGCCACACCGGTACCGGTGTGCCATGTCAACTCCTTGGTGCCGTGGGACGGAGAGGTGAGAGAGGTGCGCGAACACCGAGCGCCGGCGTACGCAGAGCCGGCCCGCAGGGCGCGCTCGTGGACATGGGGAGGGAGGAGGGTGAGTGCGCTGGACGGGCGGCCGGTGTGCGCTCCCCCGACGCGACGGCGCGTCCCGGGAGACGGGGCCGACACGATGCGCACACCGGCCGTCGGACGGTGGTGCCACGGTGCGGTGAAGAGACACCGCACGGTGGTGCCACGGTGCGGTGAAAAGACGCCGCGCGGGGTCGATGTGTGTCGGCGTCAGTCGCGCTGTGGTGCGTCCTCGCACAGCGCCGTGTCCAGCAGCTGCCGCAGCTGCGCGTCCGGGCGCTGGCCGACCTGCACCAACACGTTGGTGACGAGGGAGACGTAGCGTCCGTCGTCCATGGTCAGGGTGAAGGTCTCGTAGCCCGGGACACCACCGGAGTGGCCGCGTGCCGTACCGCCGCAGGAGGGCTCGAACGTCTGGAGGCCCAGGCCGTAGCCCGTGCCGGTGCCCACCTGCCGCGCGGTGCGCATCTCGGCAAGGCTCTTCGCGTTGAGGACCTTTCCGCTGGCCAGCGCCTGGTAGAAGGCGCTCAGGTCCTCCAGCGTGGAGATCATGGCTCCCGCGCTGCTGAACAGCGAGGGGTCGTACGAGACCGCCGGCACCCACAGGTAGAAGGAGCCCACCCGGACGCCGTGGTAGCCGTTGACGGCCGGAGTGGGCAGGGCGCGGTCACCGGGTGCGGGGAAGAGCGTGTGGGGCAGACCGAGCGGTTCGATGACGCGTTCGGTCACGGCCTTGTGCACCGGCTGCCCCGTCAGCTTCTCGATGAGCATTCCGAGGATGTAGTAGTCGGTGTTGGAGTAGGTGAAGCCTTCACCGGGGGCTGAGACCGGGGGCGAGGCGTCCAGCGCGTACCGCACCACCGCCGACAGGCTGAAGGTGCCGTCCGGGTTCGACGGAGGCGTCTTCAGCCCGGGGGACGGGGTGTAGGCGCCGAGGCCGCCGGTGTGCTGCAGCAGATGGCGCACGGTGATGCGGGTGCCGTCGTAGCCGTTGCCGGTGACGACACCCGGCAGGTAGTCGTCGATCGGCGCGTCCAGGGAGACGCGGCCTTCCTCGGCCAGCTGCAGCACCACCACCGCTGTGAAGGTCTTGGTCTGGCTGCCGATACGGATGTGCTCGTCGGCCTTGACGGGCCTGTCGGCGTTGATGGTTCCCGTACCCGCCGACAGGGTCCAGGACTCGCTTCCGTTTCCGGCGTGGACGGCTGCGCCGGGCCCCGCCGCCGCCTGGAACGCCTTGAGCGCGGCGAGCGTGCCGGAGTGGTCGGACCCGGCGGTGGCGGCGTGTGCCGCCGAGCTGGACAGCGTCAGTACCGTCGCGCACACGGCGCCGATGACGGAGGCCAGTTTCGTACCGTTTCGGGTGGTCATTCGGTGTCCGCTCCTCGGAGAGGTCTCGCTCGGTCGGGTTTGTGCCGGTGCTGCCGGCTCAGTTCTGCGCGGCGGCTTCGAAGGCGGCCTCCAGGCGCGGGATGTAGTCCGCGTAGGCAGGGCCCCAGCACCCGTAGGTGTGGCTGCCGTCGCACTGGGGGGACAGGGAGGCACCGTTGCCGTAGTCGACGAGCCGGCTGGGGATGCCGAGCTGGTCCAGGCGGTTCTTGACCGTGCGGGCGGCCGTCGCCGTGTTGGCGTCGATCACGCCCTGGTCCCCGGTGTAGAGGGTGACCTGGGTGTTCCCGAGCTTGGACAGGTTGGCCGGGGCGGCGGGGTCGTAGGCGTTCCAGCGGTGGTCGGCGCCCAGGACCGGATACGGCGAGCCGAAGACGGCGTCGCTGTCGACGTACGGTCCGTAGGTCGGGCAGCCCTGGCTGCCCGACGTGCTGAGCGCGCACCAGGCGCCGGGCAGATTGAGCTCCGTGGCGAGTACGGCAGCGCGGACCGTGGCCATGGAGAAGTCGACTCCGCCGGAGAGGGAGGAGGCGTGGCCGAAGAGGTCGGGTCTGGCCTGGGCGTAGTGGAGTGCGCCGGATCCGCCCATGGACAGCCCGGTGACCGCCCGGTGTGCGCGGTCGGGGAGGGTGCGCAGGTTGGCGTCGATGTAGGGGACGACCTGTTCGAGGTGGAAGGTCTCCCAGTTGGCCGCCCCTACGGCGGTGTTCTGCATGTACCAGTCGGCGTACCAGCTCTTGAGACCTCCGTCGGGGACCACGGTGATCATGGCGTCGGAGTGCAGGGCCGGGGCGGCGGCGGCATCGTCCACGTTGCCGCCGCTCCCGTGGAGGAAGTACGCCACCGGCCATCGCCGGTCAGGATCGTCGGCGTACCCGCTGGGCAGGAAGATCCGGATACGGTGCGGGCCGGCGACCTCCGGGGTGGTGACGGTGATCGTGAAGTCGGTGCTGGAGCGTGCTTCGGTGCCGTCCGCGACCTGGCTCAGGCCGAAGCCGTCCGTGAAGTCGGTGCCGGGGACGGCCGGGGCGTCCGCCCAGGCGGCCGGTCCCAAGGACACGGCCGGGAGCAGTGCCGCCGCGAACAGGACGCCGACGAGGCGACGGTGGCGGGCTGATGGAGATCTCACTCCGGTACTCCTTGTGCGAGGTGACCGACTGTCCGCCGGCACGACCACGATGCGGCCCACCGGGTCCGGAGAACAGGGCATGTGCAGGTCAGGGGGAGGTCATCTGTGACCGGTCATCCGTGACCGGTGGTCTCGATAGCCTCGGGCGGTACCGGTGCCCATGGAAGGTGAGTCCGGAGTGACCAATGAGTTAGGCACGCGTATGCGTCAGCTGCGCAAACGCGCCTGCCTCACCCAGGAGCAGCTGGCGGAGCTGGCCGAGGTGAGCGTGAGCACGATCGGCCGGCTGGAGAACGGCAGGCTCCCCGAGCACCGGCTGAGGACGTTGCAGAAGGTGGCGGAAGTCCTGAACGTGGAGCCGGAGGAATGGCAACGGCTTACCGCGTCCCTGGACGGGCAGCCGGCCCTCGCCGGTCCGGCCGAGGTGCTGGCACCCGCCAGTACGTGGGAAGGGCCGACCCCCGCTGCTCAGCCCGAGGAGCTGGTACCGACCGGTCAGCCGGGGGAACCGCCACCTGCCGTTCAGCCCCGGACCCAGCAGGGGCCACCGGCACCGGCCGTGCCGCTCCCCGTCCCCGTCCCCGTCCCCGAGCAAGCCGCACCGTCGCCGGCCGGTCCGCTCGTCGACGCCGCCGCCTCACTGGCCCGCGAGGTCGGCCGACGCTGGCAGCGGGAGGAAAAACATCGTCGCGTCCACGACCCGTTCCCCTTGCCCGTGCGATATCGGTCCGCTCCCGCCGTCCTGATGGACCGTCCGGAGAACATCCAGCGCCTGCAGCCGGGAGTCCCCGCCCGGGATCTGGACCTGGACGGCGACCTGCGGACCGTCGCCGGCACCTATCGGAGTGTCGAGTCGCAGCGACTGGTCATTCTCGGTCGCGCCGGCTCCGGGAAGTCCATTCTGGCCATCAGGTTCGTCCTCGATCTCCTCGCGGCCCCGAGTCCCTCCCTCCGGGTACCGGTCATTCTCAGCATCGGATCCTGGGACCCGCTGACCATCACACCGCGCGACCTGCTGGTCGACCATCTTCTGCGGGACCACCCGCATCTGGCCCGTACGACTCCCGAGGGTGCGACGCTGGCCGCCGAACTCGTCGACTCCGATCTGATCCTGCCCGTCCTGGACGGTTTCGACGAGCTCGCCGAAGCCCTGCGCGGCCCCGCGCTGGAAGCACTCAACGCCACGTCCCACCCAGTGGTCCTGACCAGCCGGCGGGACGAGTACGCCCGAGCGGTCCGCGACGTGCACACGCCTCTGGTACTGGCAGCCTGCGTCGAACTCGCCGACCTGACCGTCGAGGATCTGGCGGCGTACCTGCCCCGGACCGACCGTCTCGGCGAAACCCTGGGCAACCGCGGTTCCACAGGCGTGTGGGATGCCGTTCTGGACGAACTGCGGGTCCATGACACCCCGGCGAGCAGCCGGCTCGGACAGGTCCTGGGAACGCCGCTGATGGTGACCCTGGCCAGGACGATGTACAGCGAGGTGCCCGGCAACGACCCTGTCGAACTGCTCGACACCGCGCGCTTTCCCACCGGACGCCACCTCGAGGAACACCTGCTGGCGAATTTCGTGCCCACGGTCTACCGGCACCGCACCCCCGAACGGGCCGACCCCGCCCCCGGACAGCGCAACCGCGACCCTGACCAAGCCGAACGCTGGCTCGGCTACCTCGCCCACAGCCTGGCCACCGGTGCCCACGAGCGTCGAGACCTTGCCTGGTGGCGGCTCGGCGCGTCCGTACGGCTGCCGATGCGCATCCTGCACACCGCGCTGCTGGGCGGACTGTGCATGTTCGCGGCCAACTGGCTTGTAGTACTTTTCGCCGCTTCCATCGGGCGCCTGCCCTCCGTGCAAGGGCCGACGATGCTCGAGGTGGCGATGTTCGGGTTCTGCTCCGCGGTCGTCTTCGGCCTCGCGCACTGTGCCCTGGCCGCGGTGGGCCGTACCGCGGCCGTTCCGACCCAGGTACGGCTCAGACTGGCGGCCGTGGCCCCCGGGGTCGAGCACAGGCCGGTTCGAGAGATCCTCACGCGCTTCGGGGTCGGGCTGCTGGCCGGCTCCGTACTGGGCGTCGCGCACGCTTGGTCGAACGCGATGTTTCGCGCGTTGGCCGGAACCATCCCGCGCGCGGATCTGATCAACGCGGCGCTGCAGGACACGTTGGCCCTGGGACTGATCTTCGGCCTGACGGCCGGCCTGTCTTTCGGACTCGTCGCAGCCTTCGAGGCACCCGTGGACATCGCCGCCGCGGCCACGCCGATGCGGCTGCTGTCCGTCAACCGGTCGACGGCCACCCGGCAGTTCCTCGTGCTTGCTGCCGCTGTCACCGCCGGACTCGCTCTCTGCGGACATGTCGTCGTCAGCCTGCTCCAGCAGGTGCTGCCCTGGACGCTGGTGTGGCCGCTGGACGCGGCTCTGCTTCTGGGGGCGGTCGGCGGACTGGGCGGCTCGGCGGCGTACGTGCTCGCGCTCACGGCGTGGGGGCAGTGGCTGACGGTGGCCCGGTTCTGGTTGCCGCTGACGCGCAGACTGCCGTGGGACACCGCCTCCTTCCTGGACGACGCCTATCGCCGGGGGGTGCTCCGGCAAGCCGGTGCCGTGTACCAGTTCCGGCACATCCGGCTGCAGCAACACCTCGCTCGCGTCTACGACCGCTCGGGCCGCGTCACCAGCTCCGTGAAACCGGGCCCAGGGCGCCGCGCATCCGATGAGAGGGCGTCGCCGGAAGGCCGTTGAGGGTCTGTTCGGTGGCGGACGGGTGGACGGGTCTGCCTTCCGCGAGAGAACAGCGACAACGGACTGCGCGGCCCCGCACGCGCGGGATGGTTCCAAACGCCCGCCAGCTGAAGTCCACCGATCTGGCCGACGACGAGTTCCTGACTTACGAGGGCAAGGCAATCACACGCGAGGAGATCAACGCTCAGCGCACGTGCCCGAAACCTGAACCTCCTGGTGAACGGGGAGGGACGTCCCCTCGAACGGGTCCTGGTACTCGGCGCTGCACCTGGCACCTGGCACACCAGGCGTCACTGACCAGCCCGTCTTGTCAGAGGCTTCGGCGTGGACCTTGGCGGGCATGAGTCGGCGGCTGATATGAGCGACTGCCTTGGGCCGCCACAAGGGCGGTCCGGGTCTCCTGAACCTTCTGGAGATCGGCGCGGGCCTTCACCTCGGACTCATGAAGCCTGGGGTGCAGTTCGGCGATCCTCGCCCGAAGAGCCTCCTCGGTGCGGGCGTCACTGACGATGGCCAGGTACCTGGCCGCGCTCTCCCGGGCCTTGACGGCCTGACCGTGTGCGCGCGAGGCCCTCTGCAGATCGCCGGTGTCGATCTGCTGGACGCGGGCGGGGATCCGCTGCTCGCGCATCTCGGACAGCCGGGCCGCAAGGGTGTCGACGTCCGGCGCCTGCTGCTCCATGGCACCCAGCACTGCGGCGTACGGGCTCGTGCACAGGATCGTCCACGCCGACTCTGCAGCACGGGACGCTGCTGCCCGCGCGTCTGCGGCCTTCCGCCATCCAGCGGCGCGCTCCTCGGTGGCCTGCTGTTTCAGCTGCTGGTGTTCCTTGCGGGAGGTGCCCGCCAGACGCAGCGCGATCCGGCCCTTCCCATCGGCGGCTGCGAGCTGGCGCAGGTACTCGTCCGCCTTGGCCGCCTGCGCGACCGCCGCGGTCTCGCGGGCCTGCTCGGTACGAGCGAGACGCAGCTGCTCCCCGGCAAGGTCGAGCAGCGGGTAGATGGGTGCGACCTCCCTCCGGCCCCGGGTCTCCCCGCGTGCCTGCCCCTCCGCGATCTGCGCCAGCAGCGCGCGTTCGGTCTGCTCCGCCTCGCCTGCCGTCCGGTCTTCGCGCAGGGCTTCGACGGGGCCGGTGGCGATCAGCCGGGTCAGCTCCTGGTCGGTCCGGTCGCCGTACGGGCGGTGGTTCCAGGCCTGCACACCGGCGAGCCTCCGCTCCTCCTCCATGTCGGCCGGCCGCTGATCCTGCTCGCCCGTCAGCCGGTTTTCGCGCTCGTGCGGTTGGGCCTGGCCCTGGGATGCGTCGTGAGGTGTGGCCGCCGACCGTGCGTGTGCGGCACCGGCGACGACGGCCCTGGTGCGGGTCGGCGACGGCACGACGGCGGGCACCGGCGGTTCGGGGTGCAGGTCGGACATCGTCGTGTCCGGCCGCGACTGCCCGAGGTAGCGGGCGAAGGCGTCGAAGGCGAGCTCCAAGCGCTCCTTCTCGGTACGAGCGTTGTCGAGCCGTGCCCGGGTGTCCTCGCTCTCGATGACCACGAGCGGCAGCCACAGGTGGTTGGCGGTCCTGCCCCGGGTCAGGCCCGGGTACGTGGCGAAGGCGTTGGCCCCGTGCCCGTACACCAGGCTGGTGTCGCAGGTCATGCCCTGTGAGGCGGCGATCGTCATGGCGTAGCCCAGTGACAGGGCGCCGGAGGCGATCTGTTCCGGGGTCAGCCACGCCGCCGCGGAAGCATCGTCCTGGACGTGCGCACGGATACGCCAGGTGATCTCGATCCGCCCGTCCTCGGTGATCTCGCTGACGACAGCCCGGCAACCGTTCAGCAGGTCCGGCCGCTCCCCTCGGCGGCTGCGGTTGTCGTCGACGCGCATCCGTACGACGTCCCCGACCGCCAGCGTGAGCCGGTTGCCGCGGGGCAGGGCGTAGGTGTGCTCGGTGCCGAGTTCGCCGGCGGCACGGCGGATCTGCTGGGCACCGGCGTTGAGCGCGTCGACGTCGGCATCCCGAGCGGCCAGGACGACCAGCTCGTCGATGAGGTCACGGGGGTCGGGCCTGCGATCGCGGCGGAGCGTGTCCCAGACCGTGAGGATCTGCGAGCGGGCCTCGTCGGCGCTCTCGGTGGGGTGAACACGGCCCCGGCCGGCGAGCAGGCGCAGCGCCTGGTCGTGGTCGCCGGTGCGCCAGACCTCCAGCGCGTGCCGCTCGGCGGCGTCCTCCTGGCGGCGGTTCTCGTGCAGGGTGAGACCGCCGACCAGCCGGTGGACCTCGCGGAACCATCCGCCGGCCCCGATCGCCTGGAGCTGGACCGGGTCACCGATGCCGATGATCTGCGTCCCTGTGCGGGCGGCCTCCCGCACCAGCGCCTCGGCTGAGCGGTCGTCGACCGTCGTCGCTTCCTCGATGACCAGGACGTCGACGTCGTCCAGTGCGGACCCCTCGTCGCGGATCTGCTCTACCCAGGCCGCCACGGTCCTCGTGGGGATACCGGAGGTGTCGGTGAGGTTCTGCGCGGCGACGGCGGCGAGCGTCGCACCGGCGTACGTGGTGCCCTTGGCATCCCACCCGATCCGGCACGCCTCCATCAATGCCGAATTGCCCGCGCCCGCCACACCGACAGCGGCGTCGATCCCGTGGCCGACGGTCAGCAGCCGGGTCACTGCCGCCCGCTGTTCGGCCGACAGCTCGAAGCCGACAGCGACCTCGCAGACGTCGACGGCGGTCGCGGCCTCGTCGTCGGTCAGCGCGACCGCCTCCTCGCCGTGCCGGGCGAGCGCCTGCACCTGGACGTGTTCCTCGGCGTCGAGGATGTCCTGGGTGGTGTAGCGGGCGATCGATGTCATGACGTTGGACCCGTAGTCCGGCACGCGCACCGCGTACCCGGCCACGTCCAGGACGTCGTCGACGAGCTCGTCCAGGCGGCCGACGTCGTACGCGTCGAGCCCGAACGGCAGGGCGTTGCCGACAGCTGCGAGCAGCTGCGCGCGAGAGAACGTCTTCGCGCTCGCGGTGAGCCCGCTCTCCGGGTCGAAGACGAACGCAGCAAGGTCGGACGGCGGAGGAATCCGCGGTCCGCCGGGTCCGTCGACGGTGGGGCCGCTGTCCGGGCCGGGCGGTCCGGGGGCGGCGGCCGCAACCATCGCGTCGACATCGACCCCGGCCTGCTCGGCACGCTGCCGCCAGCTCCCCCGCATCGCCGACGCGTCACCACGGTGCTTGGCGCGCAGGGTCTCAGCGGCGGCACGGTCGCGCTCCTGGCGCCCGGCCTCGTCCCCGGCGAGGTCCACGATCCGTCCGTGGCGGCGGGAGAACAGGTCCCGGACCGGCTCGGGAATCCCGTCGACCTCCCAGGCGCCGGTGTGCTCGGCCCGCTGCCGACGCACACCGAACCGGGCATGGGTGAGGGCGCGGACGCGTGCCTTGAAGAAGGCGTCGGCCGCCGCGGCGTGACGATGCAGGTCCTGGCCGCTGTTGCCGACCGAACGCCACTCGCCGTCCTCGCACAGACCCATGTTGGCGATCGTCACGTGCAGGTGGAGATGCGGGTCACCGGGCATGCCATCACCCATGGGCCGTGCCGAACGGTGCTCCACGGACCACGCCAACAGGCCGCCGGTCGCGAGCCGGGCCGGTTGCCCGTCCTCGGAGCCGACCGCGTACCCGATCCATCGCTCGACCTCGCGGATCGTGTCGGCCTTGGCCAGGTGCACCAGGCCGCGGAACTGCCGCTCGTCCACCTCGGGCATGAGCCCCGACAGGACGCTGTCACTTTTCGGGAGATCCAGCATCAGATCCCAGCCACGTACCCGGTCATCGACCCGCTGGTCCGCGTGCTCCCGAGCCTCTGCCAGCTCGGTCTCCCCGTAGACGTCCTGCAGTGAGAGGCCGGCAGCACGAGCGAGCTTGTGCAAGGTCGTCACCTGCATCCGGTGCCGGTCGCCCTGCCGGTGAACCATCCGCTGCTGCTGCGCGAGCACCTTCTGCTGCTTCGGCTTCCCCTCCAGCAGATCGGCAGGCGCCACTCCCCTGTCCTCGGCGGCGGCCTCGATCGCCTCGACCAGCCGGGCGGTGGTCAGCTTCGCCTTCGCGTGAGCGCGGACCGACGTCTGTGTACGGATCAGCCGAGCCCCGGTCTCCGGGTGGCAGCCCGCCATCAGCCTCCGGGCCGCCTCCTTTCCCTCGTCGTCCAGAACCGCGCCTTCGGCCGGCCCGACTGCGGCGAGACCGCTGCCCATCCACACGAGGGCAGCGTCGCTCTCTTGCCGGGACCGGTACTCCGGCGCTGAGTCGGCTGCCTCCTGGACCACGCCATCGGACGCGACGACCGAGCAGCCGGCCTGTTCCTTGAGCCGGTACTCGACCTGCTCGTCGTCGCGGATCGCTGTCACCCAGGCCACAGGCCGTCCCCGTTCTCCACGGCCTGTCAGGCAGGCCTGTGTGTGTACGCCTTCCCGGCGCGCGAGGTTCCCTGTCAGGGGAACCCCCTTAGTGCTTCCCAAGTTTCTGATCATGGGTTTTTGATCATGCACGGCGATGGGCGGTCACTACCGTACTCGTCCCGCGCAGGGCGGCTTTCTGCCGTCTGCCATCGGGACGTCCGAGCCTGCCGCTGGATGTCAGCGGTTCTGCCATGAGGTGTGTCAGTAGGTGCTGACGTCGTCAGCATCGGTGAGGCGGAGGCCGTAGCGGGATGTGCCGCACCTGGGCAAACGGCGGCCTGGTTGCTCCTGCCGGATGGACCGAGGCTGAGGGCATCGCCCAGCCGGCCAGGGCTCTGCACCCCGGCCCGATGAACAGGACCTCCTTTGAGTACCTCCGACACCACCAGTCCGGCCGTGCTCGAACAGCTTCAGCAGCGGTCCGCCGACCCGAAGCGCCGCATCCCGTTCACCGGGGCGACCATCGTCGCCATGGACGCGGACCTCGGTGTCCTGCACGGCGCCGACCTGCTCGTCGTCGGTGACACGATCACCGCGATCGGCACCGGCCTGGACCGCGACGGTTCGGTGGTCGTTGACGCGGCGGGCACGATCCTGCCCCCGGGCTTCGTCGACACACACCGGCATGCCCGGGAGACGCAGCTGCGGCGGATCATGCCGGACGTCGACGACCTCGGCGCCTACGCGATGTCCACCCTCGCCGGTTACGCCACCGTCCGCACAGGGGGAGCCCCGCACACCCTTGGGATGTGCGGGACCCCCCTGTGTCTGCCCCCGGGTTACTGCTCCGAGGCGCTCTCCCGGCTCCGGGTGGCGTGCAGACTCCCGAGCAGGGCCAGCGCCTGCGCGCTCGGGCTGCCCGCCTCGGCGTGGTAAATCACCAGCTGCTGGCCCGGCGCGCCGCGCACGTCGAAGGTCTGGTAGGTGAGATCGAGCAGTCCGACGTCGGGGTGAAGCAGTTCCTTGCCGTCGCGTGACTTCCCATGGACGGTGTGCGAGGACCACAGGGCGGCGAACTCCTCACTCTCCTCGGCCAGAGAAGCGACCAACTCATGCAGGCGCGCGTAGTGCGGATCGAGGCCCGTGGCGTGGCGCAGTCCCGCGACGACCGCCTTCGCCGCCCGCTCCCACTGGGCGAAGAAACTCCGGGCAGCGGGATCGAGGAACGTCATGCGGGCCATGTTGTCCACGGTCTCGAACGGTGAGAACAGGGCGTCGGCCAGCGCGTTCGAGGCCAGGAAGTCGTTGGCCGGGTTCAGGACGAACGCCGCGGCGCTGGCATGTCCATCCAGCAGTTGCCGCAGCGCGGTACTCACCGCTTCCCTCGGCTGGGGGCGCTCGCCTTCCGGCGCGGTGCCCGCCAGGCGGAACAGGTGCTCCCTGGCCGCGTCGTCCATCAGCAGCGCCCCGCTGATCGCTTCGAGGATCTGCGCAGACGGGCTGCGCTCCCGGCCCTGCTCCAGGCGGGCGTAGTAGTCGCTGTTCATACCGGCCAGAACGGCGACCTCCTCCCGTCGCAGCCCCGCCACCCGCCGGGCGCCGTACGAGGCGAGCCCGACGTCGTCAGGGCGCAAGCGGGCGCGGTGGGCGCGCAGGAAATCTCCGAGATCGTTGCTGGTCACCCTCCCAGGCTAAGCCGCCCCTGCCGCGTGTGCCTGGGTGCGCCGTACCCAGGCACGACTTGTCCTGGCACCCGTTCCACGGCCCACCGAGGCTGGTGGTCACCACACCCGCGAACGACAAGGAACCCCTCGTGAGACACCAGTCGAACCCGCCGCAGGAGTCCACCGGGCAGCAGGGCGGTGCCGTGGACGTGGTCGGGATGTGGGTGACCGCGGACGGGCACATCCGCCAGGAACTGCGTGCGGACGGCCGCTACGACGAGGCCCGCGGCTCCCGCCCCAGCGCCTACACCGGCCGCTACACCGTGACGGGCAGCCATCTCGACTACGTCGACGACACCGGCTTCACCGCCACCGGCGACATCCGCGACGGCGTGCTCTTCCACGAACACCTCGTCCTCTACAAGGAGCAGCAGGCATGACCGACACGGCCAAGACGATCCTGATCACTGGCGTCAGCAGCGGCCTCGGCCGCGCCTTCGCCACGGCCGCCCTTGACGCCGGCCACACCGTCGTCGGCACCGTCCGCAACGACGTGGATGCGACCGCCTTCACCGCCCTGCACCGCGAGCGCGCGCACGTCCGCATCCTCGACGTCACCGACGACGCGGAGGTCCGCGCGGCCGTGGACGCGGTGGAGCAGTCCGTGGGCCCGATCGACGTGCTGATCGCCAACGCCGGATACGGCCTGGAGGGAACCTTCGAGGAGACACCCCTGGCCGACGTGCGTGCCCAGTTCGACGTCAACGTCTTCGGCGCCGCCGCTACCATCCAAGCCGTCCTGCCCCACATGCGCGCACGCCGTCAAGGGCACGTCTTGGCCGTCACCTCCATGGGCGGTCTGGCGAGCTTCCCCGGCGTCTCCGCCTACTGCGGCAGCAAATACGCGCTCGAAGGCATCCTCGAAGCCATCGGCAAGGAGGTCGCCCCCTTCCACATCCACGTCACGGCCATCGAGCCCGGCTCCTTCCGCACGGACTGGGCGGGACGCTCGATGATCCGTACGCCACGCACCATCCCCGACTACGACGGCCTCTTCGAACCCATCCGCGCCGCCCGCCGACAGGCCAGCGGCCGACAGCTCGGCGACCCGGCCAGGGCAGCCGCCGCCGTACTGCACATCCTCGGCACCCCCAACCCACCCGCCCACCTCGTCCTCGGCTCCGACGCACTGCGCCTGATCCGCGCCGGACGCGACGCCGTCGACCACGACCTGAACACCTGGGAAGTCCTCGCCCGCTCCACCGACTTCCTCCCGGAGGAAAGGGCGGACGAGTAGACGCCCCTGCCCGGCAGGGCAACAGACGGCCGCCGGACGACGACCGGGTCCCGGGCCGACGACGGCCCCGACGCCTCGGCCGCGTTCTTCGCCGCCAGGGTCGAGACGACGGCTGTCAGTGGGTTGGGCGCCGATATACGGCCGTGGGGCGCAGTCAGTGGGTTCAGGCGTCTCGGGGAGCATCCGGGGCTGTGGAGCACGGTGACGAGCAAGCGGCCGACGATGTCGCCGTGCGGATACTTCGCAGGGTGCACGCCAGGCAGCGGACTCTGACGCTGAGGGTGCCTGCTTGGATCATCCCTATGACGGACTGGTCGCAGCTCACCCATGCTTACGGCACTGCCGAAGACATACCCGCCCTCCTCGCGGAAGCCGGCCCTGACCCGCGGAGTCCCGCGTGGACCGAGCTCTGGTCACGACTCTGCCACCAAGGAACGGTCTACCTCGCGAGCTACGCTGCCCTGCCGGCGCTCACCGAGAAGGCCCGCCGACTGACGGCTACGGACCGAACCATGCCCCTGCTCCTGGCCGCTTCCATCGTGGCAAGCACCGACCGGCCCCACGGAACTCCTGGTCCAGAGGATTCCTACGCTGCCGAGATCGCCGAGCTGATCGAGCTGGTGGAGCAGGCATTGCGCGATCCGTCGCCGGCCGACAGTCCGGACCGCTACGTGGAACTGCTGGAAGCCCTGCTGGCCTTCGAGGGAGTCGAGGTGTGGGGGGAGGAACTGCACGGTCTCAGCGGTGGGGAGTTCGAGGTCCCCTGCCCTGAGTGCGAGGCCGAGAACTTCGTGGTGTTCGGCGAGTACGGCTACTTCTCGACGACCGACGCCTTCTACATGAAAGAGACTGCTGGGCACCGCAGGGAGTTGCGGCCCGCGGCCGTCGCCTCCTTGGAAGGGCTGGCCCGGCGCCTCCACGCTCGTGCTCTCGCCGACGGCCAGCACGAGGTGGCAAGCAATCTGACCTACGTCTTCGGCAGTGCGTACTGCGCGGAGTGCGACGCGCTCTTCCGCGTCGATCACGCCATCGTGGCTCGCTGGAGCAACTGACCAGGACGCGCCACCGGCGAAACCTGCCTCACGGGCATCGGGGAGCTGGCCGGTGAACTCCGCAGCCGCTGCCTCAAGCGCCTGGCTGCCCGGCACGTTCCGCGTCGCGACAGCGGCCAGGCTCGACGTCTCAGCCAACCAGCTACGACGCGCCGCCTGCGGCACGCTGCCGACCCCGCCCAGCGGGTCGGGTCAGCCTCTTGTTGTCCGCGGACAACAAGAGGAGCCAGCCCTGCATACGCGGGGAGCAGGGGGCGGGCACCGACCTCAAGAAGGAAAGGCTGGGACCATCCCCGCATGTGCGGGGAACAGCCATCGATCATCCGGCGGCGTCACAGTCCGACGGGACCATCCCCGCAAGCGCGGGGAGCAAGACATGCCGGCCTTGGTCCAGTGGTCGACCGCGGGACCATCCCCGCGTGCGCGGGGAGCAGCCCGGACCGGCCCTGGTCCGGGGCGCAGCCGTGGGACCATCCCCGCGTGCGCGGGGAGCAGATGCAGATGAGCGCTTCGGCGCACGCGGCCTGGGGACCATCCCCGCGTGCGCGGGGAGCAGACTCACTGACCTGCTGTTCTATCAGCGGTCAGGCCTGTTCTGATGCACTTTCACTGAATCCGACATTGCTCACCCAAGCCCCAATTCACCCAGTGCTCCACATTGGCGATCCACCTCAGCATCCCTCCCCCATCCGGGTGACACGCCGCAGATTTCCGACCCCGCCTGCGACACACATCCCACCCGAGTGAGTAAGGTAACCGCATGACCGTCCCATACTCCCCCGATGACAGGGAAAAGGTAGTCGCCAAGTTGCCGGCGGCCTTGCGTCAAGAACTCAAGGTCAGAGCAGCCGAGTTCGGCGTCGACATCAAGGACGCCGTGACCGAAGGCGTGCAGGCATGGCGAGCAGATGACGTCGAGCGCGTCCCCGTGGACACCACGGGCGGCAGTTCGTTCTCCACCTATCTCCCCACGGGGCTGTACGGGGAGTTCAAGGACGACTGCAAGCAACGCGGCATCCCCTTCAACCAAGGCATCGCCCAGGCGATCCGCCTGTGGCTCGACACGCACCCCTCCCCCCGCAGGCCGGCAACGCGACCCAGCTGGGCCCGTCGGCTCATCTTCGGCAACCAGAAGGGCGGGGTCGGCAAGACCGCGACGTCCTCGGGTGTCGCGCAGGCACTGGCCGAAGCAGGCAACCGCGTCCTGCTCATCGACTTCGACCCCCAGGGCCACCTCACCAAGCAGCTCGGGTACGAGCTGTTCGACATCGAATCCCCCAGCCTCGCCAAGCACATGCTGGGCGAGGCGAAGGGAGAGCTCCGCGAGCTGCTCGTCCCGATAGAGGACGGCGCTTTCAGCGGGCGTCTGTTCATGCTGCCGGCCTGCAAGGACGCGTTCCTGCTCGACGCCAAGCTCGCGACCAGCCGTTTCGTGCGCATCAAGGAGACGGCGCTCGAGAAGGCCCTGGAGCCACTGGAGAAGGAGTTCGACTACATCGTGGTCGACTGTCCGCCCAGCCTCGGCTACACCATGGACACGGCCCTGTACTACTGCCGCACCCGCGAGGGCGAGGCCCAGGGCATGTCCGGCATCTTCATCCCCGTACTCGCCGAGGACTCGTCCGCCGACGCGTACGACATGCTCTACGACCAGATCCAGGACCTGTGCGCCGACATGGAGGTCGACATCTCGATGCTCGGCTTCATCGTCAACATGTATGACAGCCGCAAGGGTTACATCGCGACGTCGTCGCTCCACAGCTGGAAGGAGATCGGCGACCCGCCGGTCGTCGGTGTCATGCCCGAGCTCAAGGAGCAGCGTGAGTCGGTGCGTCTCAAGCAGCCGCTGCTGTCCTACGCCCCGGAGTGCGAGCAGTCCGAGGTCATGCGCGCCATCGCTCGGAAGGTCATGTCATGAGTGTCGCCGACCGGCTCGGCACGGGCTCGTCCTTCGGGGGCGTGCCGCGTGGCCGCAGCGCCCGGGGCCGGGCGAAGGCCATAGTGCAGGGAGACGTCCCGTCGTACGAGCTTCGGCGTCTGCCGCTGGAAGATGTCGCGCCGACGCCACTCAACCCTCGTCGCAACTTCGGTTCGGAGGATGACCTCACCCGCTTCGGTGAGGAGCTGCGTGTCGCCCAGCTCGCCGCATGCGTTGCGGTGTCCCGTCCCGCGTACCTGAGGCTGTGGCCCGAGCACGAGGCGCAGATCGGTGACTCCGCCTACGTACTGGTCAACGGCGAGCGTCGTTTCCGTAGCGCGGTCCATGTGGCCCTGGATGCCTTGGACTTCGTCGTACGTGACGACCTGGCCGCCTCCCGCGAGGAGTTCGTCGACCACCTGCTCAAGGAGAACCTGGAGCGGGAGGACTTCGATGTCGTGGAACGTGCGCGCGGCGTCCTCGAGCTCGTGCGGGTGTGCAGCGAGGAGTCGGAGAAGGGCGCCCGTACGCGGGCGGCCAAGCGGCTCGGACGTGACCGTTCCTGGGTCACCAACCAGCTCGCTCTCCTGGAGCTCCCGGCTGAACTGCAGGCGATGCTCAGTTCCGGCGATCTCCCCGAGCGTGACGGCCGTCTGCTCGCGCGACGTCTGAAGGACCAGCCGGGACTCGACGGAGCCGGTTTGCTGGCCCATCTCAAGGAGACCCGGGAGCAGGAGGTCCGTGCGCGCGAGGAGGAGAGGCTTCTCCTCCAGCAGGCCAGGCAGACTGCAGCCGCACGGCCGTCCGTACCGGCCGACACCGCGGAGGTGCTGGACCACTCCCCCGCACCGAGTTCCGTGTTGTCCGCGGACAACACGGGTTCAATGTTGTCCGCGGACAACACTCGTTCGTTGTTGTCCGCGGACAACACACCCCGCGAGACGAAGACCGCTCAGCCTGCTTCGCCCCGGACGCCGACTCCCGCGACGTCGGCTCCTGCTGAAGAACGCGTGTTGTCCGCGGACAACAAGGATGCCGCCGAGGCGGAATCGCCGGCCCCGGTGGTGTCCGTTCCCGCTCCTCTGTTGTCCGCGGACAACAAGCTCGGCACCGCCGCTGCTCCGGCAGCGACGAACGGCCGGGGAAGCGAGACGGCTGAACCCGCGGACGAGCGCAGTCTGCACCTGGTACGCCAGCTCGGCGCATCCGTCGAGGAACAGGCCCGCACGCTCGCATCCGGGCTCACTCCCGAGCAGCTGACGCAGCTGGTCGAGGAGCTGCACGCCTACGTGTGAGAGCACAGCACTCAATCGTGCGCCGGGGGTCAGCCGACCCCCGGCGCATTCCTGTTTCGAGGCCTGCCTGGCGGCTGGTATCCAAGCCCGGCTGTTCACGTCCTACAGAGGAGACCGGGACTCGTTCGACCCGGCGGGCTCTCGTCATCAGATGAGGGATCGTCGCATGGACGTGGGGCGCGGGTCGCCGGGCAGGCTGCCCTCCATCCACGTACCGACTAGTGCCGTGACCGAAGGGTTCGCCGAGAAGCTCGCGGCACTAGGGTGCCGCTGTGAGGTCGCGCGGAGTGTTCATCGCATTTTTCCTGGTCCCGCTGGCGTGGGGGGTGATCACCCTGCTGAGGGCCGGGGCGGCCCACGGCGTCCCGGACTGCCCGGGGCTCCAGCTGGGTGAGGACGGTGAGGACCACCCCGGCTCCATGCGGCAGGGCTATACCTGCGCGCTCGACTACAGCGTCCACGGCGGCGATTCGACTGGCACGGCCACGTACGACCAGCTCAAGTACGCCCAGGAGGTGAAGCGCGGCGACCTCCTGGGCCAGGGCTTGCTGTACACGCTGTACGGAACGGCGGGCACGGCCGTCACCGTGATCGCCACCCGGAGGCGCGCCGACATGCGCTAGTGCCGTGACTGGAGAGGTTCGCCGAGAAGCTCGCGGCGTCCGGTGCGGTGCATCGCAAGGCGGAGCATCGGCCATGTACTGGATGTACTCGGGTGATGCGACAACGCGGCGAGATACCGCGCCGGACGTCACGAGCCGGTGAACCTTTCCGGTGGCCCTCATCCGAGATCGCGGCGCTTCGAAGGAGACAGGATGGGGCCAGCCGGATTCGAACCGGCGTCCTCCCACATGCGGTGAAGGCGCGACAACCGCTGCGCTACGAGCCCCATCCTGTCCGGGATCATACGAGCCCCGGCGCACCGCTGCCTCGAAGAATTGTCGAGGGGTGACGGACCACTCGACGCGTGGCTTCACAGAAGAAGTTGAGCCAGAGCCCGTACTCGTGGGCAAAGCCACTGTGCGCATCGCCAGACCACGCCACTGCTTCAAACGAGCACCCTGATGTCGACGACAGCCGGTCGACGTCGGACCGCACGGCCCACCGGTGCCGAAGCAGCCCGACGTCTGACCCCATTACCTCAGGCGCGGGCCGCTGCAGCAGCGATGATCCAGTTCCTGAACTCGACGGCGTAGTGCCGCAGGTGGTGCTCCAGGACGTCCTGCGGGCACGCGGTGGGCACGTAGACCGTCAAGCTTGCGGTGAAGCCGTCAGCGGTGTCGCCGAACTGGGTCAGTGCCCGCCCGACGACGGTGCCGTCGGCCAGGAAGAGGTTCGAGGACATCTTGTGCGGATACTCGGACTCGGGGAGAAGTTCGTCCGCGTCCGCGGCCCAGGCCATCGCGTCCGTCCCCCAGCCGCCCATGTAGAACGAGCAGACGTGGGGACCGATGTTCTCCACCACGTTGAACGCGCCGTCGGCCCCGGGGGCCATCACGTAGTGCTCAGGGTGCGCCGCCAGGAGTGCGTTCTCGTCGCCCGCGAATGCCTTCTCCATCCAGGCCATGAACGCGCCGGAGGACAGGCCCCGCGTGGCGAGGACCGTCGTACCGGCCTTGAAGCTGCCGTCGGAGGCACGGGCGCTCTCCCGAAGGAAGGCGTTGCCCTCCTCGATGTCCGCGGCCAGCAGGTCGAGCATCCCTTGGCGGCCCAGGCGCCTCCTGAAGCGGTCCAGCGCGCGGCGGGCGTAGAACAGCTCGAAGTCGTCGATGCTCCCGGCGCCGGTAGGCCCTGATTCGAGCGTCACGGTCACGGGCGCGGATATCTGGTTGTCGGGCATGGTGGAACCTCCAGGTAATGTGAACGCGAATTCGCATTCACATCTTCAGAGTAGCCAGGGGAGTGCAGCACTTGTCAAAAGGTCCTGGTGAGACCGCCGCCGATACGATGCGGGACATGACTGACGAGCCGGCCCGCCCACTGCGCTACCGAGAGCCGCAGCAGGCCCGCAGCACCGCGACACTGGCTCGCGTACTGCGAGCGGCCGAGGAAATCGCCTCCCTGTCCGGCTTGGACGAGATGACGATCGCCGGTGTCGCAGAACGCGCCGGCGTCTCGGTCGGCACGATCTACCGCCGCTTCGACGACAAAGAGCAGCTGGTCACCGCCCTGACCGAGCAGATGCTGGAACGGCGCGAAGAGTACGTGGCCGAGCAGCTGCACGCGGCCGAGCCGTCGCTCTCCGGCGTCATGGACGCCTACGCGCACGCCCTTCTGCAGTCCTTCGCCGACAGCAGCAACCTCTTCCCTGAGCTGCTCCGCGCGCGCGGAGGCAAGTCACTGGACCGCGGGGCCCGCACCATCACCGAAATACACCGCCTCCTGCTCGAAGCAGCAGCCCCTTACGCTGCTCAGATCCGGCGTTCCAACCCGGAGGCGGCCCTGGACACGGCGGCCCGGGCCATCCTGGGTGCCTGCTTCCACAACTCCGTACGCCCCGACCCTGTCACCGGCGAAGCGGCCAGGGCCCAGTACGCGGACGAGCTCAGCGACATGGCGATCGCCTACCTCCTCACACCGAGCCGCCCCCGCACCGCACAGGCCTGAGCGGCCCGCGCCCTGCCAGGTGATCCTCACGGCGTACGGAAGGGATGAAGCGCCCGGCTGACCAGGCGGCGCAGCACCAGCTCTACGTCCTGGCCGCCGAACGACGGCAAAGGGCCGCACTCACAGACAAGGCGTCCGCCGGGGTGTCCATCTCCTCAGGACTGGGCATGACCAGGCCCTGCCCAAGGTGCAGCTTCCCGTGAAAAGCTACCGAGCGTGATAGGCGGACCGTCGGAGTACCCGGCTCTCTGGGCCTTCTTGGACTCGTTGCACCGTCCGGAGCTCCTTTCCGGCACCGTCGCAGCGATCGAGCCGTTCGGCGTGTTCGTGGCACTGGACGACGGCCCTGCCCACCCGGTCTTTCCCGGTGTCGGATTCATCTCGGTCGCCGAACTCTCCTGGCGCTACTTCGAGAAGGCCACCGAGATCGTGCAGGTCGGGCAACGCGTCTCGTGCGAGTTCCTCCAGTTCGACACCAGGAACCTGGAGGCCAGGCTGTCCCTGAAAGCAACGCAGCCGGACCCCTTCCAGGCTTTCGCCGACAGCACCACGGCGGGGGAGAAGCTGCACGGGAAGGTCACCAAGCTGGCCCCGATCGGCGTCTTCGTCCAGGTCGCGGGCGGACTCATAGGCCTGGTCCATCTTCGGGATTTCGCCTTGACGCCCTTGCACCCTTCGGACATGCCCCAGGTCGGCGACGACATGACGGTCGTCGTCACCGACATCGACCGGCAACGACGGCGACTGTCGTTCTCCCTACGCCGAGCGTCCCGCCCTCAATGACTCATTCGCGTCTCCAGGGCGAGCTCCCTGCACGAGTGCTCTGAGGCACTCTGGCTGCGAAAGGAGACAGCGCATTCGCCCCGGTGAACCCTCCCCGCCAGAGCACCAGGAGTCAGTTTCGTCAGGCGGCCGACCCACGGCTGGACGATGCAGCCCGAGATCAAGTCGCTGAGCCCCTGGCGCGATCACGGTGGCACCCCATCACGGTTGTTCGTCGCACGTGCCGACCAGCTCGACGGTCCGCCCGGCGGCGGCCGACTGGATCGATGATCGGTACGCCTCCCGAGGCGTACCGAGTGTCTGCCGGCCAGCCGCCGGGATGCAGCACCGATAAGCCCTAAAAGAAGATCACTCGGTTCCGGCCCTGTGTTGTACTCCTCCAAACGGTTCCGGGAAGGGCCGATGAGAGGTGAGGGGGCAGGGCGTGGCTGCTCGGCTTGGACGTGCCGCTTGGGTGTTTGTGATGGCGGTGGCCCTGCCGCTGGCCAGGCTGTGCGTACAGAGCTCGAGAGAGAGTGACCCAACAAGCTCGTGCACGCTTTTAAGCGGCGGACCGGGGCACACCGACGTACAGCGGAGCCGGGAGGCGGCTCGCCCATCGCCTCTCTGCTACCACCCTGCTACCTTGCTTGTATGGCATCCCCTAAGAAGCAGACCCAGCTCCGGCTCGAGCCAGGAGTGCTCGCGGCTGGAAAGGACGCCGCGGCAGCTCGTGGCCTCGACTTCAACCGCTACGTCGAGCGGCTCATCTCCGAGGACACGTCCGGGGCCAGGGCCGCAGGGATGGCGAGCGCCCAGCGCCTCCTGGATGAGCACGGCTCCTTCCTCGAGGCCCTGGAAAGGGACCTCGACGCCCAGCACTCCGCCGCACCCCGTCGGGGTGCCGCTGCGTGAGCATGTCCCTGCACGTAGATCTGTCCTGGATCCTCGAAGTAGCGGAACGCGCCGGCCATAACGACCCGGCGCCCGAAGATCTGGGAGTCCCCCTCGCCGCCGTCGCGCGACACCGCGCCCAGCTCCTGGAAACTCCCGTCTACCAGGGCGCCTTCGCCAGAGCCGCGGCGTTGGTGCACACCTTGGGGCGTCTGCGCTGGCTGGAGCAGTCCAACCTGAGCGTGGCCGCCGCCGTCGCGGTGATGTACCTCGAAGCCAGCGGCATCCCCGTGGCACCGACCCGCGAGCAGCTGTCGGCCCTGGCACGCGAGCTGTACGACCCGCAATGCACGGCCGCGCGCATCGCAGCACTTCTGCGGACCTGGCAGGACTGAGCCCTAGGAGGTCATCCCTGTCACGCCCCATACAGGAGCGATGCAAGGGTGACGGCCGCCCGAGGTAGGACTCGGCCGATCGTAGCGAGTGACGGGGGGCTACAGAACTACGTCTGTGGTACCGGTCCACCCGGGTCCGCGGCCCGATTCGCCGAGCCCCTACGACGGCTAGCGTCACAGCATGCGTATAGGACTACTTGGCACCGGCAACGTCGCCCAAGCACTGGCCCACGGCTGGAGTACCGCAGGACATGACGTGCTTCTCGGTTCACGCCAGCCCAAGGATCGAACAGACCTCGGTCTCCCCGTGGCAGGCCTGAGCGAGACAGCCACTCACGCAGAGGCATTAGTCAACGCCACCCCGGGAGCCGTCTCTGTGGAGCTGCTTCGCTCCATCGGGGCGCCGGCCCTGGCCGGCACCCTGCTGATCGATATCGGGGTCGGCCTCTCCGACGACTTCACCGAGCTCTCGCATCCCAACAGCAGCCTGGGTGAACAGATCCAGGAGGCCTTCCCCCTGACCCCCGTCGTCAAGACGCTCTGCACCATGGACTCCACCGTCATGACCGCCCCGGACGGTCTCGACGGCCCGAGCAGCGTCTTGCTCTCCGGCGACGATGCCGAAGCCAAACGGACCACCGGCCGACTGCTCACCGATCTCGGCTGGCCTGCTTCGTCCCAGCTCGACATCGGCGGCATCACCACAGCACGTGGACAGGAGCACTTCGCCCTGCTCTTCATGGGCATCGCGGGCGGCCTGGGGAACCACACGTTCAACATCAACGTGGTCACCCGCCCTTCTGCCTAGCCCGGCCGCTTGTTGTCCGCGGACAACACACTGGCGTGAGGGAGACGGAGCCGCTTCTGTTGTCCGCGGACAACACCATGGCATGGGGGAGACGGAGTCACGTTGTTGTCCGCGGACAACAGACTGTCGACGCTGGCTCATGACCTCCAGCACAGCAGCGGCTATCGATCCCAGCGGGCGAGCGTCGCCAGGGCGCGGCTGTATTCAGGCGTCCAGCGGTCCTCCGCCCCAGGGTGACCATCTCCGCGTGCGCGGGGAGCAGCACGTTCGGCCCCGTGCGCCGCGCCGTACTCGGGGACCATCCCCGCGTGCGCGGGGAGCAGACGGCGACCAGGGACCGCTCGGAGCCGAGGTCGGGACCATCCCCGCGTGCGCGGGGAGCAGGATATCCCCGGGCTTGACCACGACCAGGCGGTGGGACGTGCTCCCCGCGCGTGCGGGGATGGTCCCCGGATCGGGCAGGGGCACACCTCGCCCATGCTCGACTCACTGATCCGAATCGCATACGCCCTCGGTGAGGACCTGGCTGAACTGGTAGGCGCACACAGGGAGCCCCGGCCTGGCGGGGGACGGAGAGCGGGCACAAGGCAGCCCCCGTCTCGCGACAGACGGGGGCTGCGGTCGATCTGAGCGGGCTACGCTTCAGGCTCTGCTGGGACGAGGAATCCCCGTACCGGCCGGGGCTCCTGTGGGTCGCGGGAGTCGGGTGTCTGCCCGGCCTCCCACTCTGCGACCAGTTCGGTGTACCGCGGGTCGGTCCATTCCTGCGCCATGGGGGCACCTCCTCCCGTCAGGCTATCGCTCAGCTGACGCGCGGCTTGGGCTTCGGGGTGATGACGATGGTGCAGTCCGGGGCGTGCTGGCACTGCGCGGCCACGAACACGAGGGTCTCGTCCGACGGCGGGCCCCAGAGCTCGGGGTCGGCCGTGTATCCGAGGGCGGCGATGGTCTCGCGGGTGCGGTCGATGATCGGCGGATCGTAGTTGGTGGGGTCGTAGCCCGGGAAGTGGTGGACGAAGTTCCCGCCGAGCTCCTCGCACAGCTCGGCGTACATCGCGGTGTGCAGGATCAAGGCGTGCCACCCCTCGTCCACGATGCGCGACGGGGCCAGGCCGGTACCGGGGTTGGTCGCGCAGGCGGCCACGAACTTGAGGCCTTCCTCGACGATCCGGCCGGCCAGCTCGGCGCTCATGTCCGGGTTGGCGTCCATGACGGTGGAGCGGCAGCTGGTGAACTGCGCATCCGTGATGAGTGCGCGGGCGATGACGGGTAATACGCTCACGGTGATCTCCTTCTTCTGGTTGGGGATCGCCCGCCCGGCTGTTGTCCTTCCAGGGAATCCGCAGTCGGGCGGGAGTCTGTGGTGTCGACTGGTGGCGGGCAGTTGCCGGGGTCGGCGTGCGTGACGATCCGTATGTCCGGCCCGGATATGCGGGGGACCCAGTGGACGCGCCCGTGCTCGGTGGCGTGGCCGCACGATGCGCGGATACCTGCGCCGCGGGTGGGCTCGTCGTCCCACATGGGGCTCATCGGCAGCGCGGGCAGGTGCAGGGCGGGTAGGCGCCGGTTGCCGGGGGGCCGTCTGCCGGGATGGTCTCGTACTGCTTGAGCGGTGTGCGGGTGCCGGTCTGCGTGTTGACGCGGTAGACGCTGATCGTGAGCCCGGGCCGGGGGGGCCGCTGCCTGTAGTCGTCACGCATTCAAGATGGCGTGACCACACAGAGTTGCGCGACGTCGGTGCAGGCGTCATACCGGCGACATACGGGGCGTCATTTCGGTGTCATTCAAGGGGGGTTGGCCGCTACCGCGCTGCTATGGCCACACCGAACAGCACTCTGCGAGCGGTCCGCCTCGGCCTGCTCATGTCCCAAGACGACTTCGCCCGCGCGGTCCGCGACGCGGGGACCCGAACCGGCCAGCCCAACGACGCGAACAAGCGGCTCGTCCAGCGCTGGGAATCAGGGGCCACCACCGCACCCCGCCCCGTCTACGCTCGCGCCCTCGAAACGGTCACCGGGCTGCCCATCGAATCCCTCGGCTTCGCCGCCACCGGTACCATCCGGATCTCCGACGACGGGCACGGCGGCCACGACATGCAGCCAGTTGCCGGCCAGCCCATCCCCGCCTCGCCCAAGGGCGAGGCGCAGACCAGCCGCAGCAACCACTCCGGCGTGTGGCTCAGCCGCTACGAGTACTTCTCCAGTGGGCGGGATGCCGCGTTCGTTGGTCAGCACTACGTCGTCCTGCTGCAACACGGCAACCGGCTGACCGCACGCAGCCTGCCCGGGGCCTCCGACAGCCCGCTGACCATGGACCTGGAGATCGACGGCCACGTGGTCACCGGCACCTGGACCGAGGAGACCGCGAACGAGGGCTACTACCGGGGCGCCCGCTACCACGGTGCGATCCAGCTCCTGATCGAGCCGACCGGCCGACGGATGACTGGCAAGTGGGTCGGCTTCGGGAAGGAGTTCGACGTGAACACCGGGCCCTGGCAGCTGGTGTTCCAGGACGCGTCGACGAACAAGGCCACCCTGGCCGCGTACAACAAGCGGCCGGACGCCTGACCGCAGCACCGTGTAGCCCGTTCGAGCGGGGAGCCCCGGTCAGATGACCGGGGGGCGGCCGAGACGGGTCATACGCCACACCGTCGACCAGCGCATCGGCCGCCGCACACCGCACGGCCGGCGGGCTCCTTCTGCGAAGCCACCTGCCCACGCCCGCAGCCCGGTTGCCGAGCGGGTGCGGGCCAGCGTGAGCACGGCCCACACCCCGAGGTAGAGCGGGACAAGAGGAACGGGGAGATGGCGCCTTGCGAGCCAGACCCGGTTGCGGGCGGTCATCCGGTAGTACACCGCGTGCCGCGCCGGGCTGGTCTTCGGGTGCTGCAACAACAGCGTCGGCTCGTAGTACACCGTCCAGCCGCCGTCCAGCGCACGCCAGGCAAGGTCGGTTTCCTCGTGCGTGAAGAAGAAGTCCTCCGGCCACCCGCCGGTCTCCTCCAGCATCCGCATCGACAGCCCGTGCCCGCCGCCGAGGAAGGTGGTGACCTCCCCGCCCCGCATCGGGTCCTTGGCCCGCAGCCTCGGCACATGACGCCGCTGCGTCTGCCCATGCTTGTCCGCGATCCGGAACGACACGATACCGAGGCCGGGGTCCCTCTCGTACAGATCCGCGATCTGCCGGATGACGTCGGTGTCGACCAGCAGCCCGTCGTCGTCGAGGTCGACCAGCACGTCTACGTCGCCACACTCACGCAGATGCTCCCAGGCGACGTTGCGCCCGCCGGACACTCCCCGGTTATGGGGAAGTTCCACCCCGTCCACCCCGTCGGGCAGTACGGGCAGCGAGCCCGCCCCGTTGCCGACCACGACAATGCGCACCGCGTTTTCGTCCTGTCTGGCCACTGACTCGAGCAGGGCCAGCAGTTCGGCAGGTCGGTTGCCCATTGTCAGCACCGCCACACCCACACGCGGACGCGTCACCACACACTCCCACCAACTCATCGGCCCAGCCCGAGCCCGTGATGCTAGCCGCCTGCACCCCATGCACCGCACCAGGCAAGGAGAATCCCGTGCCCGTTCTGTCCCTCGGCACCTACCTGGCGAGTGACCGCCGAGCACCCTCTTCACAAGCCGACTCGGCCTGACCTCAGGTCAGAGAAAGCCTGACAGGGGGAGGGCCCGGGCAGGTGTTCGGGAAGCGCTCCACCCGGTAGGAGGGACCGAACTCCTTCGGTCCCTCCTCATTTCAGTCCCCCTGCAAAACACCAGGTCAGAGCGATCCGCCCGGGACTGAAGGGACCGAAGGGACCGAAACTCCCTGTTCCAGCTGCGTGGGCGCGCGTGTATGCACGCGTACGTAAGACTGACCCTTACATATCCTGGTGCGCTGATAACTACGAAAATGGGTCCCTTCAGTCCCTCGGTCCCTGGCCACATGTGCTCTGACCTGCGGAAATGGGACCGGGACTGAAAGGGGACCGTTGAGTCCCTCGCCTCTGGCAGGCTTTCGGTCCCTCCCCCCCACCCGCTGGACGGGCCGTTCCGCCGTGGCTCCGCCCGACTCAGGCACCGAGGGACCGAAGGGACTGATTTTGGACTAGGTGCTCATGCCTCCCACGGAGGGGCAGACCCGTGCGCTAGGCTCGATCCGCCATATGTGAAAGTCAGTCCCTTCAGTCCCTCAGTCCCTCGTGCAACCTTCCCTGAGCTGGGAAAACAGCAGGAGCCTGGGTGCGAGGGACCAAGCCTGACCACACAAGAGGAACGGATCGACGAACAGTGCAGCGCCCCGCCGACACCGCCTCGTCAGGAGTCGCGCCGCAGCCGCGACCCGCGGAGGTGGCCCGTTGGCTCGCAGGCCGTCAGTGGCCGGTCCACCCTCTGGCTCCAGGACGCAAGACGCCCGCTGCCAACTGTGAGCAGTGCCGGGTCCGCAGCCACGAACCCTCGCGCTGCCCCTGCCATGAACAAGGCCTCTGGTGTCACGGCTTCCACAGCGCGACCACCGATCTCGCGCGTATCGACGCCTGGTGGAGCCGGGAGCCCCGTGCGGGTGTGGGCGTGTCGTGCGGGCCGGCGCACCTCGTGGTCCTGGACATCGACGCCCACGCGGCGCAGGTTCCGGACCGTGACCGCCTCCTGCCGGGCATCCCGATCCCCGAGCAGGTCAATCTTTCCGGGCTTGCCTCCGGCTTCGACACGCTTGCCCTCCTCGCCGCCTACCGTCGGGAACCAGACCCGGCCGAGGACGAGACGACCCTGCGTGTCCGCACGCCGTCCGGGGGACTCCACATCTGGTACGTCAACTCCGAGCCCACCGTTCGCTATCGGTCCTCCACCGGATCCAGCCCCAGGACCGCGCTCGCCTGGCAGGTCGACGTACGAGCCCACGGTGGGTACATCGTGGCTCCGACCACCCGTACGTCAGCGGGCCTCTACACCCCCCTCGGCGCCGTCCGGGAGCCCGCTCCGCTCCCCGCATGGCTTTCCGCTGAACTGAGGCGCACGGGCCATGTCATACAGACGTCCCCGGTTCCCGGCCCGAGGCCGGCCCGGCGAGCACCGGTTCCCCGGGCCGGCGCCGCGCAGGCGCTCGTGCGGTCGCTCATCGAGACCGTTCGTGAATGTGCCGCCAGCGCGGAAGGCACTGGCTTCACCGAGAAACTCAACCGCGCGGCCTACACGGCAGGGGGACTCGCAGGAGCGGGGCACCTGAATCAAGCCGAAGCCCGACAAGAACTGGCAGAAGCCGCTCACTATGCTCGTCCCCACCAGACCCGCCGTAATGAGACGATCATCGACGCAGCCCTTTCCGCAGGCGCCAGCCGCCCGTTCCACCCCAAAGGACTCGCATGAGTAGCGCAGAGAGCAGCCGTTTCGACGCGGCTGCCGCCGCTCAGCAGATGCTCGACCTCGAGGCCGCCGCCCCCGCGTGGGTTCCCCCTCAGCAGGTACAGGCGCCCGCTGTGACGGATACGCCGGTTCTGTTGCCGCCCATGCTCACCGACCGCGGAAACGCGAAGCTCTTCGCCCAGCTCTACAGCGACCAGTTCCGCCATGTCGAAGGCCTCGGCTGGTACTGCTGGGACCAGTTCAGGTGGAAGCGGGTCGGCGGCGAGAAAGCCGCCCTGTGGGCCGCCGGGGACATGGCCGAGCAGATGTCCGCCACCGATCCCCGAGGCGTCTTCAGCGACAGGGAGATCGCCCAGCACCGCCGGCGCACCATGTCGACGAGCGGAATGAAGGCTCTGCTCCACCAGGCGAAGGCCGCGCCGGTGCTCAGCCTCGACCCCGACGTCCTCGACGGCGACGCCTACTCGTTGTGCACCCCCGCGGGCGTCGTCGATCTGCGCAACGGTCGCCTGCACAAGCCCGATCCACTCAAGGACCTGCACTCACGTGCCACCAGCGTGGCTCCTCAGGCCATGCAGACCCCACGCTGGCACGCCTTCCTGGACGACACCTTCGGCGCCGACGCCAAGGGCCAGGAGATGATCGACTTCCTGCACCTGCTGCTCGGGTACTCCATCACCGGCGATGTCGGCGCGCAGGTCCTGCCCTTCCTCTGGGGCAAGGGAGCCAACGGCAAGTCGGTCCTCCTGGACGTCATGATCCAGGTCATGGGGGACTACGCGGACGCGGCCCCACCCGGCTTCCTGATGGACAAGGGGAACTTCGCCGAACACTCGACGGAGCTGACCGAGCTGCACGGCCGTCGCATCTTCGTCTGCAGCGAGCTCAAGCCCAACGACAAGTTCGACGAGGCCCGGGTCAAACTCCTCACCGGCGGAGACAAGATCAAGGCCCGTCGGATGCGGCAGGACTACTTCAGCTTCACTCCGACCCACAAGCTCTGGCTGCTGGGCAACCACCAGCCCGAGGTCGGAACCGGCGGACACGCTTTCTGGCGCCGTATCAGGCTTATCCCCTTCGAACGCGTCGTCGCCGCCGACCGGAAGATCGACAATCTGGCCGGCGAGCTCGTCCAGGAAGAGGGACCGGGCATCCTGCACTGGCTGATCCAGGGTGCGATTCGCTACCTCACCACCCGGGACCCTTTGAGCGGCCCGTCGTCCGTACGCATGGCCACGGCCGCGTACGAGACGACCGAGGACCACGTCGGACGCTTCCTGGGGGAGTGCTGCCTGCGCCAGGGGCCGGACACCGGGGACCTGCGCGTCGAACAGGGGCTCCTCTACGGGACGTACACCGGCTGGTGCAGCTCGGAGGGCATCCGGGCCGACACGGCCCGGGCCTTCGCCGGCCGTATCCGGCAGGAGGTCGGGCTCGCGTCCCCCGCCGAGATGCTGAAGTCCAGCGGAAAGAAGTACTACCCCGCCCTGGCGCTGCTGAAGGACGACATCGTCCGTCCCGACGGACCGGCAGGTGGTCGCCCATGAGGCACTACGGCTTTCTGCCCAGGATCCGGGCATCGTCCTACTATGGGAACGTTCCGGACCACTTCTCTGCCCGGTCCGTACCGAGCAGCCGCAACTACCAGCACACCACCGACAAGGAGCTACGTTCATGAGCTCGCTGCTGCATAAGAGCCAGCTTGCACACGAAGCGAACGTGGTGTGGCTGGAGGAACTCGACGACCTCGACTACGTGCGGCAGGCGCTCGACAAGAGCGCCCGCCGCGGCGGGAAGCCGCGCTACGCCCGTGACGGACGCATGGTCGGTTACGCGGAGCTGGACAAGGACGCCGAGGCCAATCCCGACAGCGGCCTCTTCCAGCGCCGTACGTTCTTCCTGCTGCCCCACGACAGGCCGAACGAGCCCGAGGGCCTCTACAAGGAGGGTGCCCCGGGTGAGGCGGTCGACCCGCGGACGATCGAGCCGCGGCGAGTGGGGGAGAAGACCCCGCGTTCGCAGGGGAAGCGCAGAAACGAGATAGTGCCCTCCTGACGGTGGGCAACCGCGAAGAGTCACGGCATGGAGCTGCCCGAGGTCAAGGACGCCGTCGGCAGGACCACTGCGATCGCGGACGGCTGCTTCTGGGCTTTTGGCCTCGTCGTCCCGCACCGCCCCACTTCTGCCCGCGGGCTAGCGCTCACAACGGTCGCCGTGTCCGACGCAGTTCCCTGATCCGGGCGACCGCACCCAGCCGTCCCCGGAAGTCGCGGCCCGCCGCGTGGGGCGGGCCGCGACTTCACGCGGCGGGCCGCGGGCGCGAGGGAGCGACCGAAGGCCAGCGACCGGCCGCGGCTTCGGTCGCTGACCGTTGGCCCCGTGGACACACAGGTCACACAGGTGGTGACAGCGTTGGCAGCGACCGAAGCGACCCAAGGTTCGGGTATATGAAGGCATTCACAGATGTGCGTGTGCGTCATATATAGCGAGCTTCAGTCGCTTCGGTCGCTCTCCGGCCCCGCCCGCCTGGTCTGACCTGCTGTTCTCGGGCGCGGCACGGACAGCTACCGAAACCTCCCCCGGTCGCTCCGCCCCAGGATCCCGGTCGCTGGCCGCCGAGCCGGTTGCATGATGTGAGATTCGTGAAGCAGCCACCCATGACACTGGCAAGTATTCGCTAATCTATGTGCGTTGTTGGGTCGCTTCAGTCGCTATCAGGGGGGTGCGCATGGCTACTGAGCTGCATGTCCCGAGCACCCGATCCCCGCGTGCGGCTTCGGCGGACTCAACAGCTCCCCGGTCCCTGGACACGGCCCGGTGGTGCGCACGGCAGGGCTGGCCGGTCCATCCGCTCGCGGCCGGGCGCAAGACGCCGGCCGGGAACTGCGACGCCTGCCGACGGCCGGGCCATACGCGCGAGGGCTGCCCCTGCGCGGCCGCGGGCCGTTGGTGCCACGGCTTCCACGCCGCCACCCGTGACCCCGCCCGGATCGGCCGATGGTGGGGCGAGCACCCCGAGTTCGGGGTGGGCGTCTCCTGCGGTCCCGCCCGGCTGGTGGTCATCGACATCGATGCCCACGAACAGGGCCTCCCGGGCCGCGACCGTCTCTTACCGGGGATACCGGTCCCCGAACAGGTCGACCTCACCGGCCTCGCCAACGGGTTCCACACCCTGGCGGTGCTGGCCGCCCTGCGCGGGGCGACCGATCCGGCGACCGACGAGTCGACCCTGCGGGTACGGACCCCCTCGGGCGGCCTGCACGTCTGGTATCTGGCCCCCGACGCCCGCCGGTGGAGGTCCTCGGCCGGATCGGGGGGCGGGCGGGCCCTCGCCTGGCAGGTGGACGTACGGGCCTACGGCGGCTACATCGTGGCGCCCGGGACGACCACCGGTGCGGGGACCTACAAGGTGGTCGGAGCGGTGAGGCGTCCCGCACCGCTGCCCCCCTGGCTCGCGCAGGAGCTGGAGCGCACGGGGCACCTGCCCGTCCCGCGCGTCCCGGGGTCCCACCCCGTGCCGCCCCGCGCGCTGCAGGCCGTCCTGGCCGGCGGTGACGGCCGGGCCCGTACCGGGGGCGCCCTGCGATCCGTACTGACGGAGGTCGCCGCCTGTGCGGTGGTGGCGCACGGCGCGGCGTTCTCGGAGAAGCTCAACCGCGCCGCGTACACCGCCGGGGGGCTCGTCGCCGCCGGGCACCTCACGCGGGAGCAGGCCGAGCAGCTGCTCCGCTCGGCCGCCGCGGCCGCCCGCCCGGGGCAGGAGCGGCGGGCGGCCCAGATCATCCACAGCGGTATGAGTGCCGGACTGCGGCAGCCTCTGTATCCGAGGGGGCGCGCGTGACGTCGTCCGGTGACAGTTCCCTGTCCGGCTTCGACGCCCGTGCGGTGGCCGAGCAGATCATCGCCCGGTCGGCACCTTGGCCGGCGAGTCCCCGTCCCGCCGCACCCGAGCTCCTCCCCTCGGTCCCGGCCCGGGGCGATGCGCCCACCTCGGGCGAACGGGTCGCGTCCACGGGACTGATACCGGACACCCTGACCGACCGGGGCAACGCCAAGCTCTTCGTGCGGCTCTACGCCAATGACTACCGGCACGTGCCGGGGCTCGGCTGGTACCGCTGGGACAGCACCCGCTGGCAGATCGACGAGAACGACACCGTGCTGTGGGCGGCGGGGGAGATGGCGGAGAACATCGCCACCACCGACCCCCGGGGTGTGCATTCCGACGCCTCGCTGCGCAAGCACCGTCGTCGCGCGCTGTCGACATCGGGGATGAACGCCTTGTTGGCGCAGGCGCGTTCGGCGCCGGGGATGGTGTTGGGTCCGGGGGTGCTGGACGCGGATCCGTATGTGCTGTGCACGCCGGCGGGGATCGTGGATCTGCGGTCGGGGGTGTTGCGGGCCCCGGACCCGGACAAGGACTTCCATTCCCGTTCGACGTCGATCGGTCCGGCCCGGATGGCGACACCCCGCTGGGACCGGTTCCTGACCGATACCTTCGGCCAGGACGAGGAAGGCGCTCAGATGATCCGTTTTCTGCGCCTCCTGCTCGGTTACTCCCTCACCGGCGATGTCGGCGCTCAGGTCATGCCCTTCCTCTACGGGTCAGGCAAGAACGGCAAATCCGTCCTCCTGGACGTCCTGATCAAGCTCCTGGGCGACTACGCCGACGCCGCACCCCCCGGCTTCCTCATGGCCCGCCCCTACGAAGGCCACCCCACCGACCTCGCCGAGCTCCACGGCCGACGCGTCATCGTCTGTTCCGAAGTCAAACCCGGAGACCGCTTCGACGAAGCCCGCGTCAAACTCCTCACCGGCGGCGACCGCATAAAAGCCCGGCGCATGCGCCAGGACTTCTTCTCCTTCGCCCCCACCCACAAACTCTGGCTCCTGGGCAACCACCGCCCCGAAGTCGGCACCGGAGGCTACGCCTTCTGGCGCCGCATCCGCCTCATCCCCTTCGAACGCGTCGTCTCCGACCACCACAAAATCGACAACCTCGCCGACATCCTCGTCACCGAGGAAGGCCCCGGCATCCTCAACTGGCTCATCACCGGAGCCCACCACTACCTCAACGGCCCCCGCGACCTCACCGGCCCCGAAACCGTCCGCATCGCCACCACCGCATACGCCGAAACCGAAGACCACACCGGCCGCTTCCTCACCGAATGCTGCACCCACGAACCCCACCACCGCACCGAACAAGCCCACCTCTACAACACCTACAGAACCTGGTGCCAGAATGACGGAGTGTCCGCGGTGTCGTCCCGGGCCTTCGCCGCACGGGTCCGCGAGCTCGCAGGTCTGTCCTCGCCCAGGGAGATGATTCTGTCGAACCAGCGGAAGTACTACCCGGGTGTGGGGCTGCGCGTGGAGGAGGAGAGCGGGTGAGTGCTCTGATCGGCGAGGACGAGATCAGCGACGAGGTGGAGCTCGTCTGGCTGGAGGACGTGTCGCTCCTGGACTACGTACGGCAGAGTCTGGACCGGCTGCCCACCCGGCGGGGGAGGCCCGCCTACCACAGGGACGGCCGCATGGTGGGCTATGCGCTGCTCGGTCCGCAGGCGCGTGCGTCGCGGCCCTCGGGCACGTTCCGGCGGCGGGTGTTCTGGCTGCTGCCGCACGACCGGGACTGCGATCCGGAGGGCCTGTACGGGACCGGCGCCCCCTCCGAGTCGGTCGATCCGCGAACGGTGGCCGCCAAGGCGAAGGGCCACAAGACGGAGCGCTCGGAGGGCGGGCCACTCTCCAGCGTGATCTGTGAAATGGACACACGGCTGCGCCTCTGACCGGGCCCGTGGTGACCCGGGTCAGAGGCACGGACGGGAAGGCGGTCAGACGGCCGTCCGGACGCGTCCCGTGCTGTAGCCCTCGCCGATGATGCGCCGGGCCGCCTCCTCGTAGTACTCCGGCTCCGTCGGCACGGCGGTGGCCAGGCAGCTGACGTAGCGGTTGAACAGGCAGAAGGCCGCCGCGATGAGCACGGTGTCGTGGATGTCGGTGTCGTGGGCCCCAGCGGCGCGGGCGGCGGCCACGGCCTCGTCGGAGACCGGCCGCGCGTGAGCCTGGACCTCCGCCGCGATCCGCAGCAGGGCGCGCAGCCGCGGGGGCACCGGGGCCGTCGCCGGGTCCGCGAACGTGGCCGCCACCGTGTCCTGGCCGCCCTCGATCCGGGCCGCCGCGACCGCTCCATGGGTGCCTGCGCAGAAGGGGGTGCGGTTCAGGTGGGAGACGTACGACGCGATCAGCTCGCGTTCCCCGGCGCTGAGGACCGCGTCCCCCGCGAGCAGGACGCCGGCCAGGTGGTTCAACGGGGCCGCCGTGTCGGGGCGGTGGAGCATGAGCCCACGGATGCCGGGCTGGTCGTTGTCGATCGCGATGTGCGGCATGGGTCAGTCCTCGGGTCTCGGTGAGGGAATCCGCTCCATCGTGCCGAGGGCGTCCCGGGCGCCCAACTCCCATAGTGCTGACCGTGTTCCATTCATTTCTCTGTTTCTCCGACAGGGTCTCGGGAGTTTTCGTCCCGCTTTCGCTCCCGGCAATCTGAAAGAAAGGACGATCTTTATCCTCTGCTTACTCTGTTCCTCGTCCGGTAGTCGGTGTAGGAGGCTGTTGTGGCACGTGCAGAGGAATTGACGGTCCGTGAACGTGCGCGCGTAAGGAAACCTCTTCCCCCGGGAGATCTGCCGGGCGGAACCGGGGTACGGAGGCGTGGCCTCCTTCTTCTTCTGAGTACGGTGGCCGGTTTTCTCCTGACGGTGGTCTGGTCGGCGAAATTCGTCGACCAGACCGTGGGCGGTGGTATCGCCGAGCCGATTCTCGGACAGGACCCGCAGACGGCCACGCTCGGTTCGGCCACGGCCGGAATAGCCTTCGCGTTCGTCACCGG
Source organism: Streptomyces sp. CB02058 (assembly GCF_001905505.1). GTDB lineage: Bacteria > Actinomycetota > Actinomycetes > Streptomycetales > Streptomycetaceae > Streptomyces. Next base: position 54,374 of record NZ_LIPG01000009.1, on the reverse strand, counting down.
GCTCGCGGGCACGTTCACCGCCTGCAACATCGCGGTGTTCGGTACGGTCGCCCCCATGATGGGCGCGGCCGGGAGCCGTGTGGGCCGGGCCGTCCAGGCGCTCAAGCCGCTGGGGTGGCTGTTCCTCGGCATGGCCGTGGTGTCGGCCGCGTACGGTGCGCTGGTCGGTCTGGTGGGGACGTCGATGCCGCAGTTCTCCGAGGCGCAGCCCACGCCGGGTGTGCTGTCGGGGCGTTCGATCCAGTCGATGGTCACCTTCGGGCTCATCGGTCTGGCGATGCTCTACATGGGGCTGGCCGCGCTGGGATACGTGCGGGATCCGTTCGCGCGGCTGTCCCGCCGCTTCCCGCACGCCCAGTCCGTGTTCATGGGTGTGCTGGTCGGCGGCTTTCTCATCGGGCGGCCGTACCCGCTCTTCCGGCAGCTCTTCCGTGACACGGCCGAGAGCGGCAATCCCCTCTACGGTGCGGTGGCCTTCGTGCTGCAGTCGGCGGGCAACGTGCTGATCATGGCGGTGATCCTCGCCCTGACGGCGTACGTCGCCGGCGGCCGGCTGTCGGTGTGGCTGATGGCCAAGCCGGGGCGGATGGCTGCCGTGACGGCGGTGACCCTGATTGTCGCCGGGGTCTTCACCTTCCTCTACTGGGACGTCAGGCTGCTCGCCCGCCGCGACATCATCCCCTGGTACCCGATCGCGCCCTGGGCGGAGTGAGCGGGGCGTCCGAACCGGCCGGTGCCGGGGCCGTGACCACGTCCGGCCCCGGCACCGGTGCAACGTCCGGCCCGCCCCGTCGCGGGCCGGCGTCCGTGCGCGGTACGCGGTACGCGGCCGCGAGGCCGTCAGGGTGCGGCGGTCCGCGACGGCACCGGGCCGGGCTCCTGTTCGTGGGCCGGCAGGAGTCGGATGCCCGGGTAGTACCCGTACCGGTCGGACCGTGCCGCCCGGTGTTCGGGGAGCCCGACCGATTCGCGGACCCGTGCGGCGAAGGTCCTCGCCGAAACGGGGACGGCGTTCTCCCGTCCGCACCAGGTTCTGTAGGTGTTGTAGAGGTGGGCTTGTTCGGTGCGGTGGTGGGGTTCGTGGGTGCAGCATTCGGTGAGGAAGCGGCCGGTGTGGTCTTCGGTTTCGGCGTATGCGGTGGTGGCGATGCGGACGGTTTCGGGGCCGGTGAGGTCGCGGGGGCCGTTGAGGTAGTGGTGGGCTCCGGTGATGAGCCAGTTGAGGATGCCGGGGCCTTCCTCGGTGACGAGGATGTCGGCGAGGTTGTCGATTTTGTGGTGGTCGGAGACGACGCGTTCGAAGGGGATGAGGCGGATGCGGCGCCAGAAGGCGTAGCCTCCGGTGCCGACTTCGGGGCGGTGGTTGCCCAGGAGCCAGAGTTTGTGGGTGGGGGCGAAGGAGAAGAAGTCCTGGCGCATGCGCCGGGCTTTTATGCGGTCGCCGCCGGTGAGGAGTTTGACGCGGGCTTCGTCGAAGCGGTCTCCGGGTTTGACTTCGGAGCAGACGATGACGCGGCGGCCGTGGAGCTCGGCGAGGTCGGTGGGGTGGCCTTCGTAGGGGCGGGCCATGAGGAAGCCGGGGGGTGCGGCGTCGGCGTAGTCGCCCAGGAGCTTGATCAGGACGTCCAGGAGGACGGATTTGCCGTTCTTGCCTGACCCGTAGAGGAAGGGCATGACCTGAGCGCCGACATCGCCGGTGAGGGAGTAGCCGAGCAGGAGGCGCAGAAAACGGATCATCTGAGCGCCTTCCTCGTCCTGGCCGAAGGTATCGGTCAGGAACCGGTCCCAGCGGGGTGTCGCCATCCGGTCCGGACCGATCGACGTCGAACGGGAATGGAAGTCCTTGTCCGGGTCCGGGGCCCGCAACACCCCCGACCGCAGATCCACGATCCCCGCCGGCGTGCACAGCACATACGGATCCGCGTCCAGCACCCCCGGACCCAACACCATCCCCGGCGCCGAACGCGCCTGCACGAGCATGGCCCTGATGCCGGGGGTGGAGAGTGCTCTGCTGCGGTGGCGGCGCAGGGTGGCGTCGGTGTGGCGGCCGGAGGGGTCCGTCTCGGCCAGGGCTTCCGCCATCTCCCCCGCCGCCCACAGCACGGTGTCGTTCTCGTCGCGTTCCCAGCGGGTGCCCGACCAGGCGTACCAGCCCAGGTCCGGTACGTGGCGGAACCGTCCGCCGTACAGGGAGGCGAAGAGCTTGGCGTTGCCCCGGTCGGTCAGGGTGTCGGGCAGCACCGCGGCCGGTCCTGTGGCGGCGTTCACCGTGGTCTGCCCGTGGCCCTGAGCCGCTTCCGGGAAGCGCCGGGTGCCGGGGTGCGGTCGCGTCCTTTCCGCGGCCGCGGCGGCTCAGGGCCGGGCATGTGCGGGGCATGGTGCGGGTACCCGAGGGGACGCTTCCCGCCGCGTGGTGCATGGGGGACGCACATGAGGTGGGGAAACTCGGCTCTGTCGTCGGTGGCTGGGCGCCCCTGTGCGGTGCGCGTGGTCTTCGGTGCCGGCGGCCTTTACGCGGGTGGGGCGGTGACCAGCGCCGACGCGGCCACGGTGTCCCCCTGGGTGGCGATCAGCTGGACGGTGGAGCGGTCGAGTTCCTCCGCCTCGATGAGGCAGGGCTGGTCGAGTTCCACGTACCGCTTGAAGACGGCGTCGAAGGAGACGGGCTGGATGGGGCGCGGTGCGCGGAGCGACCGTGCGGCCTGGGTGAACGCTTCCAGGAGCACCATGCCGGGGATGTGGTCGTGCGGGTGGTCGAACAGGACGGAGTGGCCGAGGTCGGCGCGCAGGAGCCACAGGTCGGGGCGGGTCGTCGGGCTCAGGACGACGTCGCCGGTGTGTTCGCGGCCGACCAGGCCAGGGGCGACGGGAGGGCCTGGACGGAGGGCTCTTGCGCAGCATTCGGCGGCGTTCGCGTACCGGCCGCGCAGGCGGCGGTAGACCGCCTCCGGGTAGGTGGTGTATCTGATCTGGGCGGTGCCCACCCGTGTTCCGCCGCGTGTGGCCTCGATCTCCGCGCTGAGGCGGGCGCAGCCCAGGCGCCGCCGGCTCACCGACGTGTGGGTGATGTGCAGTTCGACCTGGGCGGGGCCCCCGGCGGTCAGCAGGCCCTCGGGGCTGGTGGAACAGCTGACGTGGTCCCAGCCGAGGCGGTGGTCGAGAGGGATGCCGAACTCGGTGTGGGACAGCAGGGCCAGGGCCTGCCGGGTGCTCTCGGTGAAGAGCAGAGCGCTGTGGGAATCCGGCTCCGGGGTGTAGAAGGGATGCGATAAGGGCCAGTCGGTGGTGACGACGTGCTGGTGGTCGGACAGACCGCGCCATGCGGTGACGAGCACTTCCGAGGCGTCCGTCTTGCGGACGAGGCGCTTGGCTACGGTGGGCCGTTGCAGGTGCAGGGCGGTCGAGCCGTGGCTGCTGGACGAAGACATCACGTGTGCACTCCCCATGGATCATCGAAGCTGACCGTGCTTGGGTGCCTGGACGTGCTCGGGTGCCGGGCCGTCTCGAAGGTGACGGCGAGTACCTGTGATGTAACATAAGGATTATTCTTTTTTTTGTCTACGAGGGGGGAGACACCGTGTCCGAATCTCCTGACAAACGTCCGGTGAAGCAGGAGCGGGCGCTCAGGACGAGGGTGCGTCTCGTCCGGGCGGCCGCCGAGGTCTTTGCCGAGAGCGGGTTTGCCGGTGCGAGCGTCTCCCGGATCGCCGAGCGGGCCGGGCTGACGCTGGGGGCGATGTACTTCCACTTCAAGAACAAGGAGGCGCTGGCACGTGAGATCGTCCGCAGCCAGCCGGACGCCGTCGCGCCACCGCTGCCTTCGGACGGTCTGCAGAAGATCATCGACATCACCCTGACCTGGTCCTACCAGATGCTCGACGAGCCGCTGCTGCTGGCCGGCGCCCGGCTGGTGACGGACCAGGAACTCTTCATCTCCACCGAGGAGAACTCGCACCAGCAGTGGACGATGGTCGCGATGTCGACGTTCGCCGAGGCGAAGGAGATGGGGCAGCTGCGGGAGGGGGTGGACATCCCGGCTCTGGCACGGATGCTGGTGAGCGCCTGCACCGGTGCGCAGATGCACGCCCAGATGGAGTCCGGGCGGCGGGACCTGCCCGACCGGGTCGAGGAGATATGGCGGTGCATGCTGCCCGCGATCGCCGTGCCGAGTGCCGCCGAGCAGATGGTGTTCGGCGAGGCGCGCGGCAGGTCGGTGCCTCGCGGCAGGAAGCCCGAGCCATTGTCCGGGTGACCTGACACGGTGCAATTCCGCGCTCGGGCCCGGGAGTTCGTCCGCTGACCGCTAGGGTCATCCCCCCGGAGGGATACGGTGACCGACATCACGTCCTGCCTCGGCGGGGCGTGTGGGGAAGGGATCCATGTACACGACGTCGAGTGGGTTACTGCACGGCAAGCGGATCATGATCACGGGGGCTTCCAGCGGGATCGGGGCCGCCTCGGCCCGTCTCTTCGCCGACGAAGGGGCGTCCGTCGTCCTGATGGCGAGGCGGGAGAAGCCTCTGTGCGACCTGGCCGAGGAAATCCGGGCGGCCGGGGGCCGGGCCGCCGCGGTCGCCGGGGACGTCACCAGCCCCGGTGACGTCGAGAGGGTCGTCTCGGTGGCGGTGGAGGCCTTCGGCGGCCTGGACGCGGCCTTCAACAACGCGGGCTGGGGGGCGAGGGGGACCGACCTGCACGAGACGGCGGACTCCGCGTACGACCGGATCATGGACGTCAACGTACGCGGGGTGTGGAACTGCCTGCGCCACCAGATCCCGCTCATGCTGGACCAGCGGACCGGCGGGACGATAGTGAACACGTCCAGTACCGCGGGCCTGTTCGCCACCGGCGCGCTGGCCCCCTATGTGGCCGCCAAGCACGCGGTGCTCGGGCTCACCAAGGCCGCCGCCGCCGAGTACGGGGCCCGGGGGATCCGGGTCAACGCTCTCGTGGTGGGCACCACGCGCACGGGCCTGACGGAGCAGAACCCGCGCGGCGGGCCCCAGCGGCCCGTCGCCACACGCGCGATCCAGCACAGGATGGCGGATCCGTCCGAGGTCGCCCAGGCTGCGGCCTGGCTGTGCAGCGACCGCTCGTCCTTCGTCACCGGCGGCGCCGTCCCGGTGGACGGCGGGTGCAGCGCGGTCTGACCCGTCAGCGGGTCCCGGTGGTGTCCGGGGCCGGTCCGCGGTGAGACCGCGGGCCGGGCCCCCGGCCCGCGGTCTCACCGGTGGGAGGTTCCGCCCGTGGAGGCGATCCCCGTCATGACGAGCTGCCAGATGCGTGCCAGCAGGTCCACCGCGCTCTCGGGTGTCGCCGTACCGGCGGAGCGGTGGCGGCGGAGCACTATCTCGGCACCGGCGACCAGGTGCACGACCAGGGTCGACATGGCCTCGGGGTGCGCCGTGGCCCGTAGGTCGCCGCTGTCGTAGGCGCGGCGCAGCAGTCCGTCGGCCGTGGGCAGCCAGATCTCGGTCCACGAGGCGTCGCCCGGACGTTCCCGCTCCAGCCGCAGCAGCGCACGGACGGTGTCCTCCTGCTCGATGAGCCGGGCGAGTTCCAGGGTCAGTGCGGCCAGGTGCTGCAACGGGGCGGAGCGGGCCTCCAGGCGTTGCAGCGCGGCCCTGACCTCGGCCCGGCCTTCGTCCTCGACGGCGTCGGCGAGGTCCGCCTTGGACGAGAAGTGGAAGGTCACCGCCCCCAGGGAGATGCCGGCGGCTTTGCTGACCCTGGCCAGGGAGGTGCCCGCGTACCCGTCGCGGTCGAACTGCGTGGCTGCCGCCCGTAGAAGGGTGCGCCGCGTTCGCGCCGCCCGTTCCTGTTTCACCCTGTTCTCTCCGAAGGCGTCTGCGGGTACGGCGCGCGCTGCGCGGTACCCGGGTGCTGGTGCGGTGTTCCGATACGTGTCTTGATCGTTCGGTCGGCGTGCCCCCAGCTTGGGCGCGGCCGTGACGCACGGGCAACCACTAGTTGCCCAAGTAGGAAAAAGCCTTGGTCAAGGCAGGCCAGGGAGCCATCGGCCCCGGGAAGTGGCCGCATCCTTCCTCCTTCTGCGAAGGGGGAGGCGTGCTCCTCCCGTTGCAAAAAAAAGATAACGTTCGCTATTCTATAGCTCGCTCGATCGGATGCCCAGTAGGAGGGGACGAGCCATGGCGGCACACGACGGGAGCGGCGCGCTGCCGGTCTCCGCGCTCACCGAACAGATATTCGGGCACCTGTCGAGGGCCGATCAGCGCGCCTGGGCCCAGGCATACTTGACGGGTCTTCTGACCACCGAGGGCAAGAAGTCGGTGCGCCGGATCGCCGCCACCGTCTCCGGATCGCCCACCGCCTCGCAGTCCATGCACCAGTTCGTCAACGCCAGCCCCTGGGAGTGGGGGCCGGTGCGCGCCGAGCTGACGCGGTGGGCCGAGCAGCGGATGACGCCGCGCGCCTGGGTGCTCGATGTCGCGGTCCTGCGCAAGCGGGGCGACCACTCCTGCGGGGTGCACCGCCGCTTCGTCCCCGCCACTGGACGCTCCGTCAACTGCCAGCTCGGGATAGGCGCGTTCCTGGCTGCCGGCGCGCAGGCAGTGCCGGTCCACTGGGGTCTGCTGCTGCCCGGCGCCTGGGTCAACGACGAACAGCGCCGCGCCCGCGCCCGCATCCCCGACGACGCCGGCCACCGCACCATCGAGCAGCACGCGCTCGACCTCGTCGACGCACTGGAGGAGAGCACCCACCTCAGCGCTCCGCCCGTCGTGGCGGACCTGAGCTACTACACCGGTGTGACCTCGCTGGTACGCGGACTCAGCGCCCGGGGACGCGACTTCGTCATCAGCCTGCCCGGCCGGACCCCGGTGGTCCCCGTCGGCCGGTCGGCGGTGCAGAGACCGTACATGGCCGAACTGCCCGCCGCCGTCGAGGCGCAGCGCCTGTTCGACCAGGTGCACAGCGGCCACCACAGGACCGCGACCCACGACACGCTCGGCGGCCCGGCGGAACGCACCTCGGTGATGACGGCCCTGGTACGGCTGCCCGAGCTGCGGCTCGCCCGCCACGCGCCGCACCACACCTACCGGCTCTTCGCGGTCCGCTCCTACGCGGGACGCCGCTCCACCCGGATGTGGCTGACCAACATGGCGCACCGGCGCACCGACGAGCTGACCGCGCTGACCGGACTCCAGCGCCGGGCGGGTGCCACGGTGCAGCAGATGGAGAGCAGCTTCGGCCTGCTCGACTTCGAGGGGCGCTCCTACCCGGGGTGGCACCACCACATGACGCTGGTCTCGGCCGCCTCCGCGTACAGCGGGCTGGAGCTGTCCGGCGAGCGCCGCGGGCTCGTGGGGACACCGGGCTGACCGGGCGTGCGGCGGCCCCGGCCGCCGGCGCGCGGGAGCGGAGGACGGGAACGGTGACGGAGCGGGGCGCCCGGCAGGTCACCGGGCGCCCCGTCCGTATGCCGTCGGCTCCTGTTCAGGCCAGGACGGGCCGCACCGGGCGCCGGGCGGGAGGCATCAGATGCCGTACGGCCACGACCGCGAGCAGGGCGTACCCCGCGATCAGCATCAGGGCCGTGAAGATCCACTCGTTGGAGCCCGACGGGTCGTAGACCCGCCCCGCGTTGCCCACGTCCACGGCCGCGGCCTCCTGCCCCGACTCGAACGTGTCCCGGCCGCTTCCGTACAGCTTGACGCCCCGCCGTTCCACCGTGCCGTCGGCGGTACGGAAGACCCCCGACCACTCGCAGGTCTCGTGACCGGGGTGGCTCACACAGGTGAGCCGGCTCGCGGTGAAGGTGCCCGGGGCCCCGTCGACGAATGCCGCCCTGGCCGCGCTGCCCAGATTCGGCAGCGCCACGTACAGCAGCAGCACCCCCGCCAGCAGCAGCAGCAGCGACACGAACCCGGAGGGTTTCCGCTTCCTCTTCCCGTTCCTCCCCATGCCCGGTGTCAGTCCCTGGGGGCGCAGGCGCAGCGTGCGGAGGCGTTGTCCGCCCGGCCCGGACGGGTGTGAAGGTACATCGCCACGACCATGGGGATGGTGACGAGCGTGTTGTAGAACAGGTGCAGCTCCACCCGGGGAGCGATGAGCTGGATGATGCTCGTCGGCGCGGCCTTGCCCATCAGGTACGCGCCGGCGAGGGCCTGGACCAGGAGCAGCAGGTGCTCGAAGTGGTGCCACACCTGGATGCCGAACGACGCCTTCCACCAGGTGCCCGAGCGGCCGGTGAAGCCCGGCTTCAGGAGGAACAGGCCGACCATCATCACCAGGGCGTAGCCGTAGTGCATCCACTCCGAGGTGACGAGCCACGGGAAGGGAACGCCGAGCACCCCGCGCGCCTCCGGGATGGGCCAGCCCAGTGCGTAGATCTGGATCGCCTGGACCAGGTGCTCTGCCCAGTGAGCGACGACGATGAACAGGAACAGGCGCAGGCCGAGTTGATGGTGTCTGCTGTTGAGGGAGTCGATCTGGCCCCGCAGTGTGCGCGGCGGAGCTTCGGTACTGGCCGTCATGCTGGAACCTCCATGATCCGGGACCGGTGGCGCCCTCCAGCACAGCAGCCGCGCAGGGGTGCGGGCTTCTCCCGCCTTGCCCGGTTCTCCCGTGCGGGCGCACGAAAGGGTCCTGTCACGCAACCCACGCGTTACGGTCAGGCATGCTCCCACGGACGTACGAAGGACAGGACTGTTCGCTGGCCCGCGCCCTCGAAGTGATCGGGGAACGCTGGACCCTGCTGATCGTCCGCTCGGCCCTGCTGGGGGTCACGCGGTTCGACGGGTTCCTGGGCCAGCTGCCGATCGCGCGCAACGTACTCACCAGCCGACTCGCCCGGCTCGTCGAGCTGGGCATCATGAACCGGGTCCCCTACCAGGAGAAACCGGTGCGTCACGAGTACCCGCTCACCCCCATGGGACGGGACCTGACCGTCGCCGTGGTCGCCCTGATGCAGTGGGGTGACCGCAACCTGCCCACCGAAGCCGGCCCGCCGCGGCAGGCGCGGCACCTCGGCTGCGACGGCGAGGTCCAGGTGCGTATGCGCTGCGCCTCGTGCGGCCGCGACGTCCACGACGAGGAGGTCGCGGTGCGCCGCACCCCCTGAAGCCGCGGCCGCCCTTTGGCCACCGCCGAGCACTGCACGCCGGACATTGCCGCACCGCCCCCGTGCCCCACCCCCACCGGGCCCGGGGCACGGGGGCTGCGCATGCGCGAAGATGCCCTGCTTCGCGCCGGCGGCCGACCATGAGGCCCTTCGCCACACCCCTGGTGGCCGGTCGAGGAGGCAGCGCGTGGCATCGGCAACGGGAACTCTGCGCAGATTGCTCATGGCTCCGTCCCTGCGGGACGTCAGCTTCTCGGGACGCGGCTTCCCGGTCACCGAGACCGCCGCCACCCGGCAGCTGGAGAGCATTCCGCAGACGGTGGTGACCGGCTTCGAATGGGGCATCGAGTCGAAGGACCTGTGGGAGATCGAACGCCGGCTGTCCCTGGTCGACCTGGAACTCCAGGGCTTCGCGTACGAGGGCGCCACGATGGCCGCGGTGATCCGCGACGCGATGCCCGGCAGGGGCGGACGCACCGCGGAACTGCTCCAGGGCGCCGGGCGGCGGCACATCTTCCTCAACTACATCGGCATCGGTTTCGCCATGGCCAAGCTGCCGAGGCCGCTGTGGAAGAAGCTCATGCCCCAGGAGCTCGACGGCGCGGAGTTCTACCCGCCGATGAGCTGGCTCGCCGTCGACGGCTACGGCTTCGACCGGGCCTACTTCGACCCCGCCCGCTGGGTCGACGGCCAGCGCCCGGACACCCCGTACGCCTGGGACGGCCACCCGGACTACTTCCAGCGGGCGGTGGACCAGGGCATCGGGCGCGCCCTGTGGTTCATCCACGGCGCGCACGTCGAACACGTCTGCGCCGCCGTCCGCCGGTTCGCCTCCGAGCGCCGGCCGGACCTGTGGGCGGGCGTCGGCCTCGCCGCAACCTTCGCGGGCTGCTCCACGGCAGCCGAACTGGCCACGCTGCGCGCCGAGGCCGGTGAGCTGCGCGGGCACGTCGCGCAGGGCTCCGTCTTCGCGGCGAAGGCCCGCCACTTCTCCGCGACCGTCCCCGAGCACACCCGGACCGCGCTGCACGCGCTGGCCGGGATCACCGTCGAGGCGGCCGCCGCGCTCGCCGACGACGCCGCGCCCGCACCGGACGGCGCCGGCGGCGTCCCCACCTACGAGATCTGGCGCCGAGCGGTGCGTGGACAACTGCTGGTGAATGCCCTTTGAGCATTCCGGGAGTAGACGTTCGGATACTCCAATATGTTCGATTTGGCGAACAGGGATTTCGGTCAGAGGAATTCGGTCAGAAGAATCGAGGGGCGGTTTTTTAGGTGTCCATCTTGCGTGCGCTGAGGCGCAGAGTCCTCACACCCAACATCCGGGAAACGCAGCTGGAAACACGCGGATTCCACGTCAAGAACCCGGAGGCCAAGCAGCAGCTGGAAACCGTGGGGGCGAGCTTCCTCCAGGGCTACGCCTACGCGGTCGAGGCGCGTTGCGCGGACGAGGCCGTCGAATGGCTGGAGACCGTGCCCCGGGCCTTCCGCGGGTTCGCCTACGAGGGTGCCGGCATGGGTGCCGTCATGCTCGACTCGCTGACGGGTGGCGACAAGCGGCTGACCGGGATCCTGGAGGGCCAGGGCTGCCACCACAACTACATGATCTACGTCGGCATCGGCTGGGCGATGGCCAGACTGCCCAAATTCCTGTGGCCCGACGTGACGGCGACCGACCCCGTGCTGCGCTGGCTGATCCTGGACGGGTACGGCTTCCACCAGGCGTACTTCAAGACCGACTCCTACGTTCGTGACCCCGCCGCCGAACACCCCTTCACCTGGAAGGGCGGCCCGGACGCCTACAGCGCCCGCGCCATCGACCAGGGCATCGGGCGGGCCATGTGGTTCGTCGGGGGCACCGACCCCGACGTCGTGGCCGACCTCATCGGCACGTTCCCCGAGCACCGCCACGGCGACCTCTATGCCGGTGCCGGGCTCGCCTGCACCTACGCGGGAAGCGTCGACGAGGACGAGTTGCGGCGCTTCGCCAAGCATGCGGGCGACCACCTGCCCAACCTCGTGCAGGGCTCCGCGTTCGCCTGCGAGGCCCGGGAGCGGGCGGGGACGACGATCGCCCACACGCACCTGGCGGCCCGCGTCCTGTGCGGTGGCCGTACCCCCGCGGAAGCCGCGCAGGTATGCACCGACGCGCGGCCCGCCACCTGCGACGGCGGGGAGATCCCGGCCTTCGAGACCTGGCGGCAGCACATCGCCACCACTATCAGTTCCGTTCCGCACGCGCAGAAGGGCGCCGTCGCATGACACATCCCATTTCCTGGCTGCGGAAGCAGGCACCCGGAGTCATCGCGCTCGCTCTCATGGTCAGCACCTTTTACGCGGTGAAACCAGCAGAGTCCAGCGCGTCCGAAAAAGCGGAGATGGCGGAGAGTTTCACGTTCGAGCCGATGGCGATATCCATGCCGGGCGGATACAAGAAGCAGAGCGTCCGCAAGGTGAACAAGGCGTACAAGCACATCGAAGGGTGGATCTCCTCGGTCGGCGCGGGCGTCGCCATGAACGACATCGACGGCGACGGCCTGCCCAACGACCTGTGCGTCACCGACCCGCAGATCGACCAGGTCGTCGTCACTCCCGCCCCGGTGCCCGGACGCAAGAGCACCTCGTACGCCCCGTTCGTCCTCGACCCGGCGCCGCTGTCCAAGAGCGACATCATGGCCCCGATCGGCTGTGTCCCCGGAGACTTCAACGAGGACGGCGCGACGGACCTGCTCGTCTACTACTGGGGCCGCACCCCGGTGATCTTCCAGGCGAAGAGGGAACCGGGCAAGGACACGACGACCATGGACCCGAAGTGCTTCGAGCCCATCGAACTCGTCCCCGGCAACGGCACCGACACCTACACCGGCCCGCTGTGGAACTCCAACGCCGCGGCCGTCGCCGACTTCGACGGCGACGGGCACAACGACATCTACATCGGGAACTACTTCCCCGACAGCCCTGTCCTGGACGACACCGTGCACGGCGGCGTGACGATGAACGACTCGCTGTCCCACGCCCAGAACGGCGGCGGCGGCCACTTCTTCCGCTGGACCCCCTCCGGCTACGAGCAGGTCAAGAACGTCCTGCCGAAGGGCATCGACCAGGGCTGGACGCTGGCCGTCTCGGCCACCGACCTGGACGGCGACCAGCGCCCCGAGCTTTACCTCGCGCACGACTTCGGGACCTCGGCCCTCCTGTACAACAGGTCGACCCCCGGCACGTTCAAGTTCAGCGAGGTCAAGGCCAGGCACACCGCGACCACTCCGAAGTCCAAGGAGATGGGCCGCAGCTCCTTCAAGGGCATGGGTGTCGACTTCGGCGACCTGGACAACGACGGCCTGTACGACGCCTTCGTCTCCAACATCACCACGTCCTTCGGCATCCAGGAGTCGAACTTCGCCTTCATCGGAACGGCCCGTGACAAGGCGGACCTGCGGGCCCAGTTCCGCGACGGCGTCGCCCCCTACAAGGACGAGAGCGCACCTCTCAAGCTCGCCTGGTCCGGATGGGGCTGGGACGTGAAGATGGGCGACTTCGACAACGACGGGATCCAGGAGATCACCCAGGCAGTCGGATTCGTCAAGGGCAAGCGCAACCGCTGGGCGCAGCTCCAGGAGCTCGCCACCGCCAACGACGCGCTGGTCAAGCACCCCCGCTTCTGGCCCCGGGTGGAGGAGGGCGACGACCTCGCCGGCGACCAGCACCTGCGCTTCTACGTCCAGGACAAGGACGGCGAGGGATACAGCGACCTGTCCAAGCAGCTCGGCCTGGCCGTACCCGTGCCGAGCAGGGGCATCGCCACCGGCGACGCCGACGGGGACGGACGCCTCGACATGGTCGTGGCACGTCAGTGGGAGGACCCCGTCTTCTACTGCAACATGAGCCCGGACTCCGGCGGCTACCTCAACCTCACTCTCACCGACGAGGACGGTTCGCCCGTGATCGGCGCGCAGGTCACCGTGACCCTGTCCGACGGCACTACCCGCCTGGGGCGTGTCGACGGCGGCAGCGGGCACTCCGGCAAACGCAGCCAGGACGTGCACATCGGCCTGGGCCAGGAGGCCGATGGCCCGATGCCGACCCACCTGACCTGGCGTGACCGTACCGGGCAGGTGCAGAACAAGGACCTCCAGCTGACCCCCGGCCATCACTCGCTGGAACTCGGCGCCGACGTGAAGGAGAAGTGACCGTGCCCGAAACCAAGACGCTCACGGCCGCGCCCCGGCACGACGTGAAGGTCACCACAGCCCTCCGCCGGTTCGCGATCTCGATCTCGATCCTCAACATCGCCGGGTACACCTTCCTCGGCTTCGAGCAGCCCTGGCTGTGGCCGTTCATCGCGGTCCTCACCGCCTACGTGGTGGAGATCGCGCTGGAGGCCATCAGCGCCCGCGGTGAGAAGCGGGCCCCCCGCTACGCGGGCGGCGGGTTCAAGGGACTGGTCGAGTTCCTCTTCCCCGCGCACATCACCGGCCTCGCGGTGAACATGTTGACCTACGTCAACGACCGCGTCTGGGTCATGGTCTTCGGCGTCATCGTGGCCGTCGGCACCAAGTGGGTCCTGCGGGCTCCGCTCAAGGGGCGCATGCGGCACTACATGAACCCGTCGAACTTCGGCATCGCGGTGATCCTGCTCCTCTTCCCCTGGGCCAGCATCGCTCCGCCCTACCACTTCACCGAGTACCTGTACGGGCCCGCCGACTGGGTCCTCCCGGCGATCATCCTGACCCTGGGCACCATGCTGAACGCGAAGCTGACCGGCCGTATGTGGCTGATCATGGCCTGGCTCGTCGGCTTCGTCGTGCAGGCCGTCGTCCGCGGTCTGGTCATGGGGACCTCCATCCCCGCGGCGCTCGGCATGATGACCGGGGTGGCCTTCGTCCTCTTCACCAACTACATGGTCACCGACCCCGGCACCTCGCCCTCCAAGCGTTCCTCCCAGATCGCCTTCGGAGCCGGCGTCGCCGCGATGTACGGGGTACTGACCGCTCTCGGCATCGCGTACGGCATCTTCTTCGCCACGGCCCTGGTGTGCCTGATCCGCGGCGGCTACCTGTGGGGCCTGCACTTCCTCGCCAAGCAGCGCGAGACAGCGATGCGGCAGGCACCCCCGGTGGCCGCGTCCCGGGAGCAGGAGGGCTCTCCGGTCGAACAGTTCGCGCCCGCCGCCGGGCCCGCACCGGCGGAGGCCGCGCCGCGACCGGCGATGGTCGTGCTCTCGGGCGACCCCTGCGAGGACGGCACCTGCTTCCACGGCAAGTGCGCGGCCGAACGAGCGACGAAGAAAAAGACGGCGGTGTCCGTATGAGCCGCATAGCCATCGTCGGGGTGGCATGCACCTACCCCGACGCCACCACGCCCCGAGAACTCTGGGAGAACGCGGTCGCCGGGCGGCGGGCCTTCCGCCGGCTGCCCGACGTCCGGATGCGCCTGGACGACTACTGGAACCCGGACCCCACGGTCCCCGACACCTTCTACTCCCGCAACGCCGCGGTCCTGGAGGGATGGGAGTTCGACCGTGTCGCCCACCGGATCGCGGGCAGCACCTACCGCTCCACGGACCTGACCCACTGGCTCGCCCTGGACACGGCGACCCGGGCGCTGGCGGACGCGGGCTTCCCCGGCGGCCAGGGCCTGCCCGGGGAACGCACCGGAGTCGTCGTCGGCAACACCCTGACCGGCGAGTTCTCCCGCGCCAACGGGCTGCGCCTGCGATGGCCCTACGTACGCCGGGTGCTCGCCGACGCACTCAAGGGGCAGGACTGGGACGACGACCGCCTCGGCACGTTCCTCCAGGGGGTGGAGGCCGCCTACAAGAAGCCGTTTCCCGCCGTCGACGAGGACACCCTCGCAGGTGGCCTGTCCAACACCATCGCCGGCCGGATCTGCAACCACTTCGATCTGAACGGCGGGGGCTACACCGTCGACGGGGCGTGCTCCTCCTCGCTGCTGTCGATCACCACCGCGGCCACCTCGCTGCAGGGCGGCGACCTCGATGTCGCCGTCGCCGGCGGCGTCGACCTGTCCATCGATCCTTTCGAGATCATCGGCTTCGCCAAGACCGGCGCGCTCGCCCGCAAGGAGATGCGGCTCTACGACCGCGGCTCCAACGGCTTCTGGCCCGGTGAGGGCTGCGGCATGGTCGTGCTGATGCGCGAGGAGGACGCGATCGCCGCCGGGCGCCGCGTCTACGCCTCCATCGCCGGCTGGGGCATCTCGTCCGACGGACAGGGCGGCATCACCCGCCCCGAGGTGAGCGGTTATCAGCTCGCGCTGTCCCGTGCCTACGAGCGGGCGGGCTTCGGCATCGAGACCGTGCCGCTCTTCGAGGGCCACGGAACCGGTACCGCTGTCGGCGACGCCACCGAACTGAAGGCCATCATGGGCGCCCGCGCCCAGGCCGATCCGCAGGCTCCCAGCGCCGTCATCAGCTCCATCAAGGGCATGATCGGCCACACCAAGGCGGCGGCGGGGGTGGCCGGCCTGATCAAGGCGGTGATGGCCCTGGACTCCGCGGTGCTGCCCCCCGCCATCGGCTGCGTGGACCCTCACGAACTGCTCACCGGCGAGTCCGCGAACCTGCGGGTACTGCGCAAGGCGGAGTTGTGGCCGGAGAACGCCCCGCTGCGCGCCGGGATCACGGCCATGGGATTCGGCGGGATCAACACCCACGTCGTCCTCGACAGGCCGGCCGCCCCCGGGCGCCGCCCGGCCGCCAGCCGCCGGACCACGCTGCTGGCCAACTCCCTCCAGGACTCCGAACTGCTGCTCCTGGACGGGGAATCGCCCGAAGCGCTGGCCCAGCGGCTGACGCGCGTGGCCGACTTCGCCGCGCAGGTCTCCTACGCGCAGCTCGCCGACCTGGCCGTGACGCTCCAACGGGAACTGCGCGAGCTCCCCTACCGGGCCGCCGTCGTCGTCACCTCGCCCGAAGACGCGGAGCTCAGGCTCCGCAACCTCGCCCGTACCGCCGGGACCCACGCGCCCGAGGACGGCCCGGTCTTCTCCTCGGACGGCCGCACCTTCCTCGGCAAGGCTCTCGAGAGGGCTCGCATCGGCTTCCTCTTCCCGGGGCAGGGTTCCGGAACGTCCACCACCGGAGGCGCACTCGCCCGCCGCTTCACCGAGGCGGCCAACGTGTACGCGCGCGCCGGCCTGCCCACCGCCGGGGACATGGTCGCCACCGAAGTCGCCCAGCCGCGCATCGTCACCGGTTCGACGGCGGGTCTGCGGGTGCTGGACTCGCTGGGCGTCGAGGCCGACATCGCGCTCGGTCACAGCCTCGGCGAGCTCTCCGCCCTCCACTGGGCGGGCGCGATGGACTCCACCACCCTGCTGGAGGCCGCACGCGTCCGCGGGGCAGCCATGGCCGAGAACAGTGCCGCGGGCACGATGGCCTCGCTGACCGCCACCCCCGAGGAGACCAGGCTCCTCGTCGAAGGGTTCCCCGTTGTGATCTCCGGGTACAACGGGCCCCGGCAGACGGTGATCGCGGGAACCGTCGAGGCCGTGGAGAGCGTGACCGATCGGGCGGCGGCCGCGGGAATCGCCTTCACCCGCCTCGCCGTGTCCCAAGCCTTCCACTCGCCTCTCGTGGCTCCGGCCGCCGACGCCTTCGGGGACTGGCTCGCCGGCGCGCGACTGGGCAGCACGGAGCGCCGCGTCGTCTCCACCGTCACCGGCGCCGAACTGGAGACCGACACCGACCTCGCCGAGCTCCTGCGGCAGCAGATCACCGACCCGGTGCTGTTCACCCAGGCGGTCCGAGCGGCGGCAGACGAGGTCGACCTGTTCGTCGAGGTCGGTCCCGGTCGTGTCCTCGGCGCTCTGGCCGCGGGCGCCACCGAGAAGCCCTCCGTCGCGCTCAACACCGACGACGAGTTTCTGCGCAGTCTGCTCCAGGTCGTCGGAGCCGCCTACGTGCTGGGTGCCCCGATCGTCCACGAGCGGCTCTTCAACGACCGGCTGACACGGCCGCTGGAGGTGGGGGCGGAGTTCCGCTTCCTGGCCAGCCCCTGCGAACAGGCACCCGAGTTCACGCTTCCCGCCACTGCCCGAGGTCCGCTCCAGGAGTCCGACGGCGACACGGCCGCGGACGCCGGGAGTTCGGCAGGGCAGTCGGCGTTCGACGTACTGCGCGCGCTGGTCGCCGAACGCGCGGAGCTTCCACTCGAGCTGATCGACGAGAACAGCAGTCTCCTCGACGACCTGCACATGAGTTCGATCACGGTCGGCCAGATCGTCAACCAGGCCGCCGTCCAGCTCGGTCTCGCCGCCTCCCACATCCCGACCAACTTCGCCACGGCGACCTTGGCCGAACTGGCCACGGCTCTCACCACCCTGGTCGAGACCGGCGGCGACACCCCGGCGGCACCCACCGTGACGGGCGCCGCCCCCTGGGCCCGGCCCTTCTCCGTCGACCTCGACGAACTGCCCCTCCCCGACGCCGTGGCGGACAAGAAGGGCGGCACCTGGGAGCTGTTCACCACCGACGAACACCCCTTCGCCCGTGACGTGCACCGCGCTCTGGAGAACGCCGCGGTCGGCTCCGGGGTCCTGGTCTGCCTGC
Organism: Streptomyces sp. CB02058; assembly: GCF_001905505.1. Lineage (GTDB taxonomy): Bacteria > Actinomycetota > Actinomycetes > Streptomycetales > Streptomycetaceae > Streptomyces. The sequence continues at coordinate 36,723 of NZ_LIPG01000009.1, read as the reverse complement.
CGCCCGGTTGTGCCCCGGAGCAGCTCGAAATCGCTCTGGACGGTGCCAAGTCCGCTCTCGCGGGCGAGCCGGAACGCCGATTCGTCCTGGTGCAGCACGACCGGGGGACAGCCGCGCTGGCCAAGACCCTGCACCTGGAGGCGCCCCACCTGCGTACCACCGTCGTCCACACCCCGGTGGCCGACGGGGCCGCCGACCGGGTCGCCGACGAGGTCGCCGCGACCACCCGCTTCAGCGAAGTGCACCTTGCCGAGGACGGCAGCCGCCGGGTGCCCGTACTCCGGGCGCTGCCCTTCGCACCGGAGCGCACCGACCAGGTGCTGGGTGCCGATGACGTCCTGCTCGTCACCGGCGGCGGCAAGGGCATCACCGCCGAATGCGCCTTGGCTGTCGCCGGGCGGACCGGAGCGGCTCTGGCCCTGATGGGCCGCTCCGACCCCGATCAGGACCAGGATCTCGCCGCGAACCTGCGGCGGATGCGGGACAGTGGCGTACGGGTCGGCTACGCGGCTGCCGACGTCACCGACCCGGTGCGCGTCGCCGAGGCGGTCGCCGAGCTGACCGGGACCCTGGGTCCCGTCACCGCCGTTCTGCACGGGGCGGGGCGGAACGAGCCGACCGCGCTCGCCGGGCTCGACATGGCCGCCGTCCACAGTACGCTCGCTCCCAAGGTCGACGGGTTGCGCAATGTGCTGACCGTGGTCGGCGAGGAGAACCTCAAGCTCCTCGTCACCTTCGGCAGCATCATCGGCCGGGCGGGGCTGCGGGGAGAGGCGCACTACGCCACCGCCAACGAGTGGCTGGCCGGCCTCACCGAGGACGTCGCGCGCCGCAACGCGGGCTGCCGCACACTGTGCATGGAGTGGTCCGTGTGGTCCGGCGTCGGCATGGGCGAGAAGCTGTCCGTCGTCGAGTCGCTCTCCCGTGAGGGCATCGTGCCTGTCTCGCCCGACCAGGGCATCGAGATCCTGCTCCGCCTGATCGCCGATCCGGACGCCCCCGTGGTGACGGTGATCAGCGGCCGCACGGAAGGCATCGAGACCGTGCGGCGTGAGCAGCCGCCGCTGCCGTTGCTGCGCTTCACCGGTGAGCCGCTCGTGCACTACCACGGTGTGGAGCTCGTCACCGAGGCCGAGTTGAACGCCGGGACGGACCTCTACCTCTCCGACCACCTTCTGGACGGCAACCTGCTGCTGCCCGCGGTGATCGGCATGGAAGCCATGGTCCAGGTCGCCTTCGCGGCCACCGGGCGCGAGGGCGTGCCGGTCATGGAGGACGCGCGGTTCCTGCGTCCGATCGTCGTACCGCCCACCGGCAGGACCCGCATCCGGATCGCGGCCACCGTCACCGGCTCCGACACCGTGGACGTGGCCGTCCACGCGCAGGACACGGGCTTCGTGGCCGAACACTTCCGGGCCCGGCTGATCTACGGCAGCGACGCCGTCCCGGACGGTCCCCCCGACTGGGCGAACCCGGACGTTCCGGACGTCCCTCTGGACCCCGCGACCGACCTGTACGGAGGTGTCCTCTTCCAGGGCGAGCACTTCCAGCGGCTGCGCCGCTTCCACCGGGCCGCCGCCCGGCACGTCGACGCCGACGTGGCGGTCGCCGGACAGTCCGGCTGGTTCGCGGGCTTCCTGCCGGGCACGCTGCTGCTGGCCGACCCGGGGATGCGGGACGCGCTGATGCACGGCAACCAGGTGTGCGTCCCCGACGCGACCCTGCTGCCGTCCGGCATCGACCGGCTGTACCCGATGGCCGCCGGCACCGGCCTCCCCGAAGAGGTCCGCTACTGCGCCACCGAGCGCTACCGGGACGGCGACACCTACGTGTACGACATCGCGGTACGCACACCGGACGGCACCGTCGTCGAACGGTGGGAGGGGCTCACCCTCCACGCCGTCCGCAAGACGGACGGGTCCGGGCCGTGGGTCGCGCCGCTGCTCGGTTCCTACCTGGAACGGACCCTGGAGGAGGTGGTGGGTGCCCGGATCGGCGTCGCCGTCGAACCGGACCTGCCCGACGCCGGACAGTCCACGGCCGAGCGCCGCGCCGCCACCGCGCGGGCCGTCGCGCGGGCACTGGGCGCGAGCGCCGAAGTGCGCTACCGGCCCGACGGCCGCCCCGAGACCGACGGCGGGAGACACCTCTCGGCGGCACACGGCCCGGGGGTGACCCTCGGCGTCGTCTCCAGCGCGACCGTGGCCTGCGACGTCGAGGCGGTCGACATCCGCGGCACCGCGGAGTGGGAGCGACTGCTCGGCGAACACACCGAGCTGGCCGCCCTGGTGGCCAAGGAGACGGGGGAGACCCCGGACACCGCGGCGACCCGGGTGTGGAGCGCGGCCGAATGCCTGAAGAAGGCCGGGCTGATGGCCGGGGCACCCCTCACCCTGCTCCCGCAGACGAGGGAGAGCTGGGTCGTGCTGGCCGCGGGCGGACTGCGGATCGCCACCTTCGTCACGACCCTGCGCAGCACGCTGGAACCGGTGGTCTTCGCCGTCCTCACCGACGGCGCGGACGACACGGGCACTTTGGACGCGGGACGGACACGGCCATGACGTGTCCCGCGGGCCGGGCGGAGGGGGCGGTGCGACGGCACACGGCCGCCCCTTCCGGGGCAGGTACCGACGGAGCCCGGGTGGTCCGCGCCGCCGCGCCGGTCCGTGTTCCCCGACCGGTCCTCGTCCCCTCACCGATCCCCGACGTGCCGGCCCGAGCGCCGGCTCACTGCACGGCCGGGTCCCGGCCGCCGGCAGGGAGGCAGACATGAGCCTGTTCGCCGCTCCGATCGTGGAGCCCGTCGACCTGACGGACCGAAAGCAGCTGCGAGGGGTGTTCGCGGCATTCCCCACCGGCGTCACCGTGGTGACCGTCGGCGGGAGGGAACCGCGCGGGATGACGGCCAACTCGTTCACCTCCGTCTCGCTCTCGCCGCCGCTGGTGCTGGTCTGCGTCAACAACGACGCCCAGATGAAGCAGAGCCTCGACCTCGCCGCCACGTTCTCCGTGTCGGTGCTCGGCACCGGGCAGGAGGCCGTGGCCCGGCACTTCGCCGACCGGTCGCGCCCCGCCGGTGCCACCCAGTTCGACGCCGTCGACTGGGTGCCGGGCGAGCAGTCCGACGCGCCCCTGATCTCCGGTGCGGCGGCGCACCTGGAGTGCGGGAAGTGGCGGGTGTACGAGGGCGGCGACCACACCATCTTCCTCGGCGAGGTGCTCACCGCGACACGCCGGCCGGCCCGTGAGGGCCTGCTGTTCTCCGGCGGCGCCTTCCGCCGGTTCGCACCCGAACACGCCGAAGGCAGGGCGGCATGAGGATCGACCCGCCCGGCCCGCCGGTCCGGGCGCTGCCGGGCCTCCTGAGGAAGCTGGCGGTCGACCGCCTCGGCATGATGCGCGACGCCGCCCGCCTGGGGGACGCCGTCCGGGTCTCCATGGGGCCCAAGAAGCTCTACATCTTCAACCGCCCCGACTACGCCAAGCACGTGCTGGCCGACAACAGCGCCAACTACCACAAGGGGATCGGTCTCGTGCAGGCCCGCCGGGTCCTGGGCGACGGCCTGCTGACCAGCGACGGAGAGGTGTGGCGCCGTCAGCGCAGGGCGGTGCAGCCCGCGTTCAAGCCCGGCCGCATCAACCAGCAGGCGTCCGCGGTGGCCGAGGAGGCCGCCAAGCTGGTCGCACTGCTGCGCGGCCACGAGGGGGGCGGTCCCGTCGACGTCCTCCAGGAGGTCACCGGGCTCACCCTCGGCGTCCTCGGCCGTACGCTGCTCGACTCCGACGTGACCGCGCACGACTCCCTTGCGCACGCCTTCGAGGAGGTCCAGGACCAGGCCATGCTGGAGATGGTCACCCAGGGCATGGTGCCCAGCTGGCTCCCGCTTCCCCCGCAGGCACGGTTCCGGCGGGCCCGCCGGGAGCTGTACCGGGTGGCCGACCTGCTGGTGGCCGACCGCACCGCGCGGATGGCCGACGGCGAGCCGGGCGACGACGCGCTCTCCCGGATCATCGCGGCGGCCGGGCGGCCGGGGGAGGCCCCCGACCGGGTACGCCGGCGGCTGCGCGAGGAACTGGTCACCCTGCTGCTCGCCGGGCACGAGACGACGGCGAGCACGCTCGGCTGGACCCTGCATCTGATCGAGCGTCACCCCGAGGTCCGCGACGCGGTCCGCGCGGAGGCCCGTGCCGTCCTCGGCGACCGGGTGCCGGACGTCGACGACCTGCATCGGCTGACGTACACGACGATGGTGGTGCAGGAGGCGATGCGGCTGTACCCGCCGGTGTGGGTCCTGCCCCGGGTCGCCCAGCGGCGCGACGAGGTCGGCGGATACGCGGTGTCGGCCAAGGCGGACGTGCTGATCTGCCCGTACATCATGCACCGCAATCCGAGCCTGTGGGACGCTCCGGAGCGCTTCGACCCCGGGCGGTTCGAACCGCAGCTGGTGGCGACCCGCCCCCGCTACGCGTACATCCCCTTCGGCGCGGGGCCGCGCTTCTGCGTGGGCAGCAACCTCGGCATGATGGAGGCCGTGTTCGTCACGGCCCTGGTCACCCGCGACCTGGACCTGCGCACCGTGCCCGGCCATGACGCGGTGGCGGAACCGATGCTCTCGCTGCGGATGCGGGGCGGGCTGCCGATGACGGTGCATCCGGTGAGCTGAACCGCGCGTGCGCGCGGACAAGGGACGGGCGGGTCGTCAGGGGGCGGCCCGCTCCCTCTGTTTGCCGGCCACGTCCAGGAGCGCGAGGAGTATCGGCGAGTCGAGTATGTCCTGCGGGCGCAGGACGACCTCGGCGGGCTGCGGCAGGGCGCCGGGCACCACCGCGACCGGGCCGTACCGCCCGACCGAGAGCAGGCCGGGGGCGGGGTGCCCGAAGAGTTCGCCCTCGTGGCCGTGGGGCACGGAGTGGCACAGGACGTACCAGGTGCCGCCCGGGACGTCCTTCAGCGCGAAGGCGCCCGGACCGTCGAGGACGCTCCAGCGCGCGGGCCGGCCCTGGCGCACGCAGGACGGGAAGAGCCCGACGAAGACCGGACCGGGTGCCGTGCCGGGCGGGAAGACCACCCGGCCGCGCAGCGAGAGGCTGTGTGCCACGGCGGACGGGGCCGACGCGGGGGAGGCGACCTCCGGTGAGATACCGCCGAATTCCCGGTAGGCGCTCGGCGAGAGTCCGACACAGGTTTTGAAACGCGAACTGAACGTGCCCACGCTGCTGTAGCCGACCTGGCAGCTGATATCGGCCACACTCATGCCGCTGTTCACCAGAAGACTTTTCGCTTCCTGTATCCGCAGAGCGGACAGGAAACGGCCCGGCGATGTCCCCGTCACTTCCTGGAAGAGCCGGGTGAAGTGGAATTTGCTGAACATCGCGGTGCGCGCCAGGTCATCGATCTTCAGTTCCTGCGCGAGATTCATCTGCATATAGCGGATGACCCGGCGGACAGCCTGCTCGGTGGTGGTCGTGGTCACCGTATCTCCCTGGGATGGCGCGGCGTCAACGCCGAGTTGGCTGAGTCGCGTGCAGATCCGTGCCGCGGGGTACGCCGGCGTGCTTGCGCCGGGACATGTCCTCGGCGAACCGGCGCCAGGTGTCCGAGCAGTGCCGGGCGATCTCGGCTATGGACTCGGTGGCGTGCGGGGGGACGGCGTCGGCCCGCTTGTGCCATGCCTCGTCGACGACGAAGTGGATGTGCAGCCAGCGGATGAAGTCGCGCCCGGCGTCCGACTGGCGCAGGGAGGGGTCGTTGGCCAGCCTGCGCAGGGTGTCCAGGGGACTGCGCGCGCGGGGGGAGACCGGACGTCCCCCCGGAGCGGGGGCCGCGGGTGCGACGGGGGTACCGGAACCGTCCCGCGGGCCGTCCTTCGCGACGGGCGCGGCTCCCGGCGGGGGCCCGCTCTGACGGCTGGGCGGGACGGGGTCCTCACCGCGCAGGAGCCGGCGCCGCACGTCGTGCGCGGTGCCCAGGGAGAGACCGGTCTTCCTGACGACGGCCCGTAACGACAGGTCGGGGTCGCGCGTCATGAGCTCGGCGGCGTGGATGCGCTCGGCGGTCCTGTCCAGGGGGTGGGTCTTGCCGTCGGTGCCGGTGCGCGTGTTCAGCGGGGGAGAACCCGCGGCTGAACGCACCCGGACCGAGGCCACGGTCTTCGCGTCGAGGCCCGTGCAGGCGGCCACCGCCCGGTCCGACATGTGCGGGCGGGAGGCGAGGATGCGCCCGGCGGCCGCCTTGCGTTCGGCCACCGACAGGGGCAGTCCGTGCGCGATGTTCACCGTCACCGTGCGCAGGAAGACCTGGTCCTCGGGTCCGTCGAAGTACTGCACCTCGACGGTGTCGAGGTCGAGGAGCACGGCTGCGCCGATGCGGTGCATGCCGTCCACGACCCGCAGGGTGGAGCGGTGCACGAGTACCGGCGGGAGCGAGGCGTAGACGGCCGAGAGACGGCGTACGTGCGCCTGGTCCACGCCGTTCAGGCGAGGCGAGTCCGCGGGGACCAGGTCGCCGATCCGCACGCGGTGCGTGGAGTGCTGCGGCACGGGCTTCGAATCGCCGGCACTTTTCACTGTTCCCCCCAGACACGAGACCGAGATGAACTTCCGCATGCGGGCTGACCGGCGCAGATGAATTGCGCATGCGGCTGAGGAATGAGTCCGGATACGGAGCCTATCGACCGTGTGCCGGATACAGAGAAATCAGCGGAACAGACGTTCCTACTCTGGGTAGTTCAATTCCCTCTCGCTGATACTTCGGGCAGTTGCCTGAACGCGGCACCCCGTCATAGCTTTCCAACACGCCGCAAGGGCGTCCTACTCCGAACCGATCGAATGGAGGATGAGTTGAGTAACCACGACACGCACGTGGAGGTCGGTGGCGATTACCGCACCCTTACTCTCGAAGCGTTCGCGGACACCATCGTCCCCGGGGAGAAGCGCTGGGCCGGAGACCGTGCGATCGCCGGTGTCGCCACCGGCGGCGGCGCGGTCCAGGCGGGTGCGCTCGAACTGCTCGCCTGGGACGCCACCGGCATCCACGACGGACTCGACGACCTGGCGCGGCTGCTCAACGGCCACACGGAGGACTACGCCAAGGAGCGGGACCTCACGCTCGACCAGGACGTGCCGCCCTTCGTGTCCCTGTCCTACGAGGACCGGGCCGCGCTGATCCTGCGGCTGACGAAGCCCGGTCATCCGGAGAAGGAGTTCTGGGTGCTGCTCTCCCTCTTCTGCAACATGTCCTTCGACTCGGCCGCGCACCTGCCCACCGCGCAGGCACTGGCGGACGGCCACCCCGGGCTCGAGGCGATGGGGCTGAGCCATCCCGACGCGGACGGCCTGTGGCGCTTCAAGGACTTCGGCTACGGCCGCGCGTTCGCCCGCCTCCACCCCGACACCACCGCCTCCGGGAGCCCCGCATGAGCAGCACGGCCGAGCGCACGGACGTCCTGGTCATCGGCAGCGGCTTCGGCGGCGCGATCACCGCCTACCACCTCGCCGCGGGCGGCGCCGAGGTCACCGTCCTGGAACGGGGGCCATGGCTGGAGAGCGGCGACTTCGAGCACGACTACAAGCTCGGCTCCTCCTACACCCGGGCCTTCGACTTCACCGTCGGGGACGGCATGAGCATCCTGGGCGGGAACTGCGTCGGCGGCGGCAGTGTCGTGTACTTCGCCGCGATGCCCCGCGCCCCTCGCTTCGTCTTCGACCGGCAGGGCTCCATCGGCCGCCGGATGTGGCCCAGCGCAGTCAGCCGCGACACCCTCGACCCCTGGTACGACCGTGTCGAGGAGTCCCTGTCCGTCGCCAAGCAGGACTGGAACGATGTCAGCTACGCCGGTGGCCTGTGGGCCGCGGCCTGCGACCACGCCGGCCGCACCGCCAACCCGCTGGCCGTCGCCATCGACAACTCCAAGTGCGTCAACTGCAACTGGATGATGGCCGGCTGCCGCTTCGAGGCGAAGCAGTCGCTGCTGGTCAACTACCTTCCGGCGGCCATCGCCCACGGCGCGCGGATCCGTCCCCTGCACGAGGTGCAGCACATCTCGCGCACCTCGGACGGCGACTACCAGGTGCACTACAACGTCGTGCACGACGAGGACTACCGCCTCCAGGCCGGAAGCGGAGTCATCGAGGCGAAGATCGTGGTCATCGCGGCCGGAGCGGGCGCCACCCCGGTCATCCTCCAGCGCAGCGAGCAGCACCTGGGCACGATGCCCAGGGCGGTCGGCCGCTACTTCTCCGGCAACGGAGAGCGGCTGAACACCGCCATCGTCGACGAGGCGAAGGCGGCCGCGCTGTTCGGCCTCGACCGCGGCGACGGACTGGCGTACGGCGCCAACCAGATCGGCAAGGGCCCCACCGTGGCCAGCTGGGACAAGCTGGACGGCTCGCTGCCCGAGTACTCCCGCTACTCCCTGGAACAGCTCTACTTCCCGCCGGGCCTCGGCACGATCCTCGCCCAGGTCCCCGGCGCCACCGGGCCGGCCTGGTTCGGCAAGGAGAAGAAGGAGATCCTCAGGAAGTGGACGTCCTGGCTCACGATCTTCTCGATGATCGAGGACGACAACGAGGGCGTCTTCGGCCCGCCGCCCGCCACCGGTAACGCGCACCGGATCTCCCAGCAGATGCTCGGCCGGGGCAACCTCCGGTACGAGCCGACGAAGAACACCCTGGCGGCCTGGGCCGCCTCCGACGCCGAGGTCAAGGAGATCCTGGAGAAGGACGGCCTGGCCGAGGTCATGCCGTGGACCAACGACCTGGTGGGCGCCTACACCGTCCACCCCCTCTCCTCCTGCCGGATGGGCGACGACCCGCACACCTCCGCACTGGACGACCGCAACGAGCTCCGCGGCCACCCGGGGATCTTCGTCACCGACGGATCCGCCGTCCCCGGCGCACTGACCGTCAACCCGGCGATGACCATCGCCGCACTCGCCGAGCGTGCCGTTCCGGGTATCGTGCGGGCCGCTCAGCGCAAGGGGGTCTCCGTCACCTACGGCGCCCCGGCCCCCGACGGTTCCGTCGCCGGCCGCAAGAAGGCCCTGCCGCTGCTGGCCACGCCGGCCCGCAGCTGACCCCCGGACCTGCCCGCACCCGCCGCGGACCCGCACACGTTGCCCCCCCCAGGCGGTGGGAAACCGCCCCCGGGGGGACACCTCCGGCCAGTGGGTTGTTTCACGCAACTCGACGCGGGACCCCGGCCCCGACGACCTACGGATGACGACGAAGGACACAGACCATGACCAAGACGACAGCACCGGACTACTTCGAGTACAGCCACACCGTCGGCTTCGAGGAGACGAACCTCGTCGGGAACGTGTACTACGTGAACTACCTGCGCTGGCAAGGTCGTTGCCGCGAGCTCTTCCTCAAGGAGAAGGCGCCGGCGGTCCTGGCCGAGGTGCAGGACGACCTCAAGCTCTTCACGCTCAAGGTGGACTGCGAGTTCTTCGCCGAGATCACCGCCTTCGACGAGCTGTCGATCCGGATGCGGCTGTCCGAACTGCGTCAGACACAGCTGGAGTTCACCTTCGACTACGTCAAGGTGACCGAGGGCGGCGGCGAGACCCTGGTGGCCCGGGGCCGGCAGCGGATCGCCTGCATGCGCGGTCCGAACACCGCCACCGTCCCCTCCCTCATCCCGGACGCGCTGGCGCGGGCCCTGGAGCCGTACGCGGCCAAGGCCCGCCCCCCGGCCGGCCGCGCCGCCTAGCCCGACCCCTGCCTGGTGAGTTGCTTCACGGAACCCTCCAGGACCCCGCCACGGTCCCCGGGGCCCCGCCACGGACGGCCCCTTCTTCCGGACCGGTGAGTTGCTTCACGAGACCCACCGCACGAGACCCACCGCACAAGACCCACCGCACGAGACCCACGTCATGAGAACCCCCTCCCTCCCAGCCCGAGGAGCAAGAAGATGACCGCCCTGAACGACGTGCTCAAGGACCTGGCCGCCGACATCGACGAGGTCGCCCGGCTGGTCGAGAACATCGGCGACGACGCCTGGAACACCCCGACCCCCGCCCCCGGGTGGAGCATCGCCGACCAGATCGCGCACCTCACGTTCGTCTTCAACCTGGCCCGGACGGCCGCCGCCGAGCCGGAGAACTTCAAGGCCGTCACCGCCGCCGCCGCGGGCAACTTCGACGGGGCCGTCAACGCCGCCCTGAAGCAGTTCGACGGCCTCTCGCCCGAGGAACTGCTCGCCCGCTTCCGGGCCCAGGGGCAGGCGTCGGTCGAGGCGCTCGGTGCGGTGCCGGCGGACACGGTCGTGCCGTGGCTGGTCAACCCGCTGCCGCCGGCCGTGCTCGCCTGCGCCGGGATCATGGAGCTCTTCGGCCACGGGCAGGACATCGCCGACACACTCAAGGTCCGCAGGGAGCCCACCGACCGCCTCCGTCACCTGGTCGGCTTCGCCTGGCTGACCCGCGACTTCGGTTACGAGGCGCACGGGCTCACCCCGCCCGCCGAGCCCTTCCGCTTCGAGCTCACCGCACCCTCCGGCGAGGTGTGGTCCGTCGGCCCCGCGGACGCGACGCAGACGGTCAGCGGTCCCGCCCACGACTTCGCCCTCCTGGTCACCCGCCGCCGGCACCGCGACGACCTGGCCCTCACCGCGCGGGGCGCCGACGCGGAGCAGTGGCTGGACATCGCCCAGGCATACCGGGGCCCGCACGGCGAGGGCCGGCAGGCGGGCCAGTTCACCGACCTGGCGGAGTGATCCGGGGCGGGAGCCCGGGACAGTACCGGCGGCAGCCCGGACCGCCGGGGCCCCGGGCCCCGGGCTCCGGACCGCCGGACCGCCCGGGCCCCGGGCCCCGCCGCTCCTTCCCCGCCCGAGCCGTCGAACCGCCAAGGAGGACACCATGACCAGCACCGGCCTGCGGCGGGTGACGGTGATCGGCTGTGGAGCGGCCGGTACGTCCATCGGGCTCGCGCTCACCCGCGCCGGAGTCGATGTGACCCTGGAGGACCAGGACCGGGACGCCCTGGACCGCGCCTGCCGCGCAGGGGCCGGGAGAGAACTGACCCGGGCCGCACCGGCCGCGGACCTCGTGGTGATCGCCACCGGCCCCGACACCGTCGTGGACGTGCTCTACACCGCCCAGGTCCGCGGACTCGGCCGCGCCTACACCGACGTCGCCGGGACCAAGGGGCTCATCTGCGCGGAGGCCGAGATGCGCGGATGCGACCTGATGGGGTTCGTCCCCGGGCACCCCCTGGCGGGGGAGTGGTGGGGGGCGGGCCCCGGCGGGCCGCGGGCGGACCTGTTCGACGGCCGGCCGTGGATCCTGTGCCCCTACCCGACGGGCCGGCCGGAAGCCCTGGAAGCGGCCGGCGCGCTGGTCACGCTGTGCGGAGGACGCCGACGGGAGATGACGCCCGAGGAACACGACGGGGCCGTCACCGCGCTCGCCCACGTGCCCCGGCTCGTCTGCTCCGTGCTGGCGGCCCGGCTCACCGGTCTCGACGGCCTCGCCGACGAGGCCCTCGGCCTCGCCGGTGCCGGGCTGCGGGACGCGGTGCGCCTCGCGGGCGGCGGGCGCGGGGGGTGGGGCGACGTCTTCGCGCACGACCCGGAGGCGGTGGCCGACGGGGTGGACCGTATCGCCGGGCAACTGTCCGAAGTCGCCCGCGCGCTGAGGAACCTCGGCGGTGACGGAGCTGCCGTGCTCACCGGAATCCTGGCCCGCGCGGACACCGGCAGGGCTGCCCTGAACACAGCGGCGCCGGACGGGGGCCCCGGGGCGCCGGCCGCAGGGGAGCCGGCCACCGGGCAAGCGGCCGTAGGACAGGACGCGGGTCGGAACGGAGCGAGTCCGGACGGCGCCACCCAGGGCCTGCCCGCGCAGCCCCCGTCGCGCCGCACACACCACGTGCCGCTGCGGTCCGGCAGGCCCGCCGGACCGGTCCCGCGCATCCAACGCTTCGCCGGCTGACCCGCCGCCGCGCCCCCCCCGTACGTGGGGCCGTCAGGGGGAGGCGGGCGCGGTGGTGAAGCGGCGGCCCAGGAGCAGCGCGGTCGACAGCGCCGCCCACGACGTCAGCTCGATCAGCTCCCGGTCGGCGGGGTGTCGTTCGCGGAAGGCCAGAATGTCGGCGTCGGTGACCTGGTGGCAGGCGAACGCGGTCAGCAACGCCAGCCGGGCCGTGGGGACTTCGGGTGCGGGCAGGCCGGCGACGGCCTCGTCCAGCCAGACGCGGCCCAGCCCCATCGGACGGCCCCCCCACCGGGCGAGATGGATGTCCAGGCACTCCCGCACCCCCTCCGGTACCCAGCGCGCCGCGCTCTCCACCGCGCCGGCGGCCCGGCCGAGCGCCGCCGCCACCGTCCTGTTCGGGGACGCCCACGCGAGACCGTCGGGCAAGGGGGCGTCGGGCAGCAGGTCCAGGGAGGTGCCGGGCCGCAGCGGGCCGGGGCCGTCCGGGCGCATCGCCCTCGTCGCCGTACGCAGGATCGGGCCGCGCAGGAACCCGGGCGCCTGGTCGGGCACCGGGGAGCCGGCGAGGTAGATGCTCACCATGCGGTTGATGTAGTGGAAGGTGACGGCCACGCCGTAGAGCTCGGGAGCGGCCGAGGGACCGAACGGCGCCGGCGGCGAGGGCTCTCCCGGCACCGGGAGAAGCCCACTGGAGCGGGCCCAGGTGCCGAGCGCCCCGGAGCCGGCGTCCGGCCGGTCGGAGAGCTCCCGCAGCGTGGCCCGGTGGACGTCCACGCAGTACGGGCAGGAGTTGGCCCGCGACACCTCGGTGGCGACGACCTCCTTGGCCGCCCGGCCCACCCGCCCCTCGACCAGAAGGATCTCCCGCAGCAGCAGCCAGCTCGCGGCGAGCACCTCGGGAGCGGGCGAATGCAGGGCCAGCGGCGGGGCGAGCACCCCGAAGTCCCGCTCGATCTGCGTGTACACCCGGGCCACCTGCTCCCCGGCGCCGCGCGGAGCGACGGCCCGTACGTGCCGCACGTCCTTGAGCGCGTTCCGCAGCACAGCTTTGACGACCGGCCTCACGTCAAGCACCTCCTGGCTCACGCGCAGCCCTCCTTGGGACAGCGCTCACAACGGATCACCTGCGCGGCGGCTGCCGCTGTCGGCGTGCACGGCCCACTGCGGGCGGGTGGGCGATCCTCCCCGGCTCCACCGCGCGCCGCATCCTCCGGACTGCTCGGAAAGGGCCACCGGTCAGGCCGCGCGCGCCGTTCCGGCTGTCCGGTGCTCCGTGCCGGGCCCCTCGGTCCGCCGTGCGCCGGGCGGGCCGGGCAGGGCACGGATCCGCTCCACGGCGGCCGGCGTGGAGCGGGCCTCCCCGGTCTCCGCCTCGTCGGGGGCTGTGTCCGGCTCTGTGTCCTGCTGCTCGGGCCGTTCCCAGGGGCCGGGGCCGAACACCCCCTTGGCGATGCACATCCGCACCAGCGCCGTTGCGGCGCTCTGCGCGGTGGACGCGGTGTAGGCGGTGGAGGCGCGCGCCGTGGCGGCCATGACGACCGAGGCGGGGGTGTCGCCGTCCGGTGCGGGGGCCGGCGGGCCGGACGCCGGATCGCGGGCCCCTTCCAGGGGTCCTCTTGGGCTGTCGCTCATGTCCGCCCCTCCCTCTTCTCCGTCGGGCTTCTCCGTCGGGTCGCGCCTCACGGTGAGCAGGGGGCGCGGTACGGCGCGTCCGGGACAGACCATTCTCAGCCTCGCCCCGGCCCGCCGCGTCTCCTTCCGTGCGCAGTCGGACTGGGCCGCAGGGGGCCGGGCGGGGCGCTCCCGGGGCGGTCCGGCCGGCGGCGCACCTCAGTAACCGGCGCCGGCGGCGCAGTCGCGGTCGGTGCCTATGTCAGCCAGGGCGCAGAGCACCATCGGCGGGTGTTCCGCGAGTCGCCGCAGCAGATGCGGCCACCAGTCCGTGCCGTAGGTGGCGTGGACGCGGCACGGGCGGCCGCTGTCGCGGTAGCGGCGCAGGAGCAGAGGCTGCACCCCGTGGAGCATCTCTATCTCGGAGACCCGGTCCAGGAGGCCGCTGCTTTCCGCCGCGGCCAGCACCTCCGGGTCCTGGGTCGCCAGGCTCAGCCGTACGCCGCGGTCCACCAGCCGGTCCGCGAGCTCCAGGTAACGGTCGTCCAGCGCCGGCCCCCGGTCCAGGGCGACCTCCGGCGCCTCCCGGAACGCCCCCTTGACCAGTCGGACCGGCAGGCGCGGCCGGGCCACGGCCGCCGCGTCCTCAGCGGTGCGGTGCAGCTGTGCCTGGAGCGTGATGCCCAGGTTCTCGTACCGCCCGGCGAGTTCCCGGTGCACGGCCAGCACGGCGTCCACGGTGGGGAAGCGGTTCATCGTCAGGACCACGTCGCTGCCCCGGGCCGCCGCGGCCGCCGCGATGCGGCCGGTGTTCACCACGGCCAGTTCGTGGGAGACGTCGAGGCCCGCGCCCGACAGGTCCAGGCCGAGGCGGTCGGGGGCCGACGGACGGGCGAGCAGGGCCAGGTACTCGCCGACGAACTCCTCGGCGTAGGCGGGATCGTCCCGCTCCCCGGCCGGGCCGGCGTACGCGGCGGCCACCCGGTAGCCCTTGGCCCGCAGCTCCTCGGTCCGCTCCAGGAAGGACGTCAGTTCCGAGGCCACGACATAGCGCCGGGCGGCGGGGGCGAGGACGTCCCGCAGCGCCGAGCCCGCGGGGGCGAAGGCCGCGCGGGCCCGGGGGTCGGCCGCCAGCCTGCGCAAGCCCTCGGCCGCCGCCTCGAACAGGGCTCGCTGGGAGACTTCTTGGGACATGACGTGGCGCCTCGGCAATCTTCTCCTGGGGGCACGGGCGGGGCCGGCCCTGTCGTGGGCACGCGGCCCTCTTCCCGTACGGGGTGCCCCGGATGCGACGGCCGCGGACTCACAAGCCCCGCTTGGCAAATACATGACAGAACTGCCGTCGTCGGTGAGGCGGCGGCGGGGTGGAACACTCCGCCGCACCGGGCGACCGCCACCGTCCCCCGCTCTGGAACCGGGGTTCGGCCTCCCTCATGGAGCCGCCGATATTTCCAAGCATGGGCAAGACGTTGCCAGTTGTTCGGTACGCATGGCAATGCCGGAGGGCCGCCTTGGCGCGGGTTGGGCAGGTGCCGGGCGCGGAAGGGCGGCCTGCGGCGGCGCCGGGGCAGGCCGAGCGGACGGCGCCGGGCCGGGAGGAGCGGAGGAGGGCGCGGGGCTCGCGGCTGCCGGGGCCGGGTGCGTGGTGCGGGTCAGACCTTCGTTCCGGGGGTCTTGCCGCGCGTCTTGAGCAGGCACTCCGCCGCGAGTCGCCAGATCGTCGCCGCGAGGTCGATGTTGGAGGACTCCTGGGCCTGCAGGGCGAGCCGCTGGAGCCCGGCCATCCCCGCGTCCTCGTCGCCCTCCAGGATGCGCAGCTGGTTGTCCATGACGTCGAGCCGGATCCGTCCCCGGTAGGACATCCGCCGTTCGCTCCGGCCGAGCCGGTCGAGCAGGGCGCGGGCGTCCTCGTACCGGCCCTCGTGGAAGGCGAGATGGGTCTTGAGCGCGGTCAGTTCGTGCTCCATCGCGGAGGTCCTGGCGAAGGGCAGCCCCGCCTCGGCGTCCTCGATGTACCGCTGGGCGGCGTCGGGCTCGGGCGGGAACTTCTGCAGGTGCAGATCGGCCGCGGTGAGCCGCAGCCGCAGCCACAGGGTCAGGTTCTCCCGGCTGGCGAACCGGTCGAGGGCCTGTTCCAGAAGCTCCTGGGCGGGCACGAAGTCGCCTTGGCGCACTCGTACGGCGACCACGGTCCACATGGCCTCGGCCCACAGCGCGTCACTGCGGCCCTCGACCAGGACGGCCAGCTCGTCGGCGTGCCGCCGGGCATCCGGCAGCCGGCCGGCCTCGGCCTCCACGGAGACCAGCACGAGCAGGACCGCGGCCAGGTCCTGCTCGGACAGCCCGTTCTCCAGGGCCAGGCGGTGGGCGGTGGTGGCCGCGTCGACGGCCGGAGCGATCTCGCCCGCGGTGCGCAGCGACCGGGCGAGCCGGGTCAGGGCCCTGGAGCGCAGCTCGGCCAGGCCGATCTCCTCGCTGAGCGCGACGAGGTCCTCCAGGTAGGCGCGCTCGGCGGCGTTCTCGCCGTGCCGGCGCTTCCACTGGGCGAGCAGCCACAGGGCCTGCCAGCGCAGCATCGGGTCCTGCGCCTCTGCCGAATCCAGCGCCTCGGCGAGCAGCCTGCTGGTCTCGTCCGAGTCGAGGGAGGTGGCGATCGACAGGCTCTGCGCCAGCGAGGTGGCCCGTGACTCCTCGAACTCCACGGGCTCGATGCCGAGTCGGCCGGCGAGGTGGGCCACGGCACGGTCCGTGGGCTGGCGGGCGCCCGACTCCAGACGCGAGAGATATCCGGTCGACATGCCGTCACCGGCGAGGACGGCCTGCGAAAGGCCCCGCTCGGTCCTCAGCTGCCTGAGACGACGGCCGAAGGATGGCTGCTCCAGCACGTGATTGCCCCCACGGTGGATGGACTACGGACATTCCAGCCGGATCGTTTGCCGCTGTTGTGTCACAATTTTCATACCAAGTGTGCCAGATGGTACTCGCGACGCGTCCCTTTGGCGATACGGGCACTCTCGCGGCCTGAGCGTCCTGGTCAAGAAGGGCCGCTCGACGCCTCCAAGGACTTGGTAATCATTAAGGCAAGTTATTGTCAACTTGTCTGCCCGTGGCGTACGCTACTTGGCAACATGGGCGGTGCAGACATGCGCCCGGCCACCATCGTCCGATGAAGCCGTAGGAGTGGCGTAAATGACCTGTGACCGCTCTGACGCCACAGCTGCGTCGCCTCTCACCGCCCCGGCCGCCCCGTACGGGGCCCCCGGGCCGGGACACCTCCAGCACCCCGACCCGGCCGCCGACGTACGGGAGTTCATGCTCCGGGCGTGGAGCGAGCTGCTCGGCCGATCGGACCTCACCGACCACTCCGACTTCTTCGTCCGCGGCGGTGACTCGCTGCTGATCAACCGTCTGGTGCGCCGCATCGGCATGGAGTTCGGCGTCCGGGTCCCGCTGCACGACATGTCGTGGCGCAATCTGGGCGACCAGGTCGCGCTGGTGCACAGCGCGCGGACCGACGAGCTGCCGGGAGGGCGCGGCCGGGCACCGGCCGACTGCCCGATGTGAGAGGACCGCACGGTCCCAGCAGTCATCCGCGGCGAGGCCGCGCCCCGGCAGCCGAGCCGGGCGCGGCCTCGCCGTCTGCGTCTGCCCGGGGCCCCGCGGCCGGGTGGTGCCGGGTGACCCCTGACGGCCAAGATCCCGCCGACACTGGCAAGTTGCCTAAGTTTGGAACATTCTTGCCAACGCGGCACCGGCTCACTAGCTTCAGCCCGGACGAACACGCGCGCCAGACCCGACGGCCGACCCATGAGCGGCCGAAGGCATGTCTTACGAGCCGCATCCGGCCCTTCGGGGCCGCCGACCCCGCACGGAGGCCCCCATGCGCACCACCCCGACCACAGCCCCGCACGACGCCACCTCCGGCCTCCCGGCCTGCTCCGGCGGCCCGGTCGGCTCGGGCGGTTCCGGTGAGCTGGACTGGCCGTAGGCGATGGCCCGGCTCCGGCACGGCACCACACTGCGGCCGGCGCCGCGGCGAAGGCCCCGTACCACGCGCCGCAGACCCTTGGACCTTTGACCAACCGCGATCAGGGAGCTTCAGGATGGGCGGCACACCGCGGCAGTGGGGCGAGGAGCTGGTTCCGGACCAGAGCGGACGTACGGCGGTGATCACCGGGGCGGGCTCCGGCCTGGGCCTGGAGACGGCACGGGCCCTCGCGTTCCGCGGCGCCCGGGTGGTGTTCGCCGTACGCGACGTGGACAAGGCCGCCGCGGCGGTCTCCCGGCTCAGGGCCTCCTCGCCCGCCGCCACACCGGTCCTGGTCCGCCTCGACCTGGCGGACCAGGCATCGGTACGGGAGGCGGCGAAGGAACTGAACGACCGCTTCCCCGCCATCGACCTGCTGATCAACAACGCGGGCGTGATGTGGACGGAGCGGAGCCGTACCGCCGACGGGTTCGAGCTCCAGTTCGCCACCAACCACCTGGGCCACTTCGCGCTCACCGGCCTTCTCCTTGACGCGCTGCGCGCCCGTCCCGGCGCACGCGTCGTGACCATCGGCAGCTACCTGCACAAGCTGGGCCGGATGCGCTTCGACGACCTGAACTCCGAGCGCGGCTACGGCAGATACCGGGCGTACAACCGCTCCAAGCTCGCGAACCTGATGTTCGCCCTGGAGCTGCAGCGCAGGCTCGCCGCGTCCGGCGCGGATACCCTCTCGCTCGCCGCCCACCCCGGCCTGGCCGCCACCGGACTCGGCAGGAACATCCCCGGCGCCGTGCGGACGCTCACCCGTCCGCTCGCCCCGCTGTTCCTCCAGCCGGCCCGGCTCGGCATGCTGGCCGGGCTGCGCGCCGCCACCGATCCCGGGGCCCGCGGCGGCGAGTTCTACGGCCCGCTCGGCCTGACCGAGACCAAGGGCCCGGTCGGTCCCGCACGCCCCGGCCGCTCCGCACGCGACCCGCGGGCCTGGGAGAGGCTCTGGGCGGAGTCCGAGCGGATGACGGGCGTCGCCTACGACTTCTGAGACGGCCTGACGCGCCTTCGGCGAGACCTCCTCCCCTGAGGGCGGGCGCACCGCACGCCCCGGGCGGCACGGCCGCTCCCGGCGTGCTTCAGGCATGCCGCGCGCCGTGCACGGCACTCCAGGAGATGAACCACGGCGGCCCGGCGGGTTGCTATGGGGAAGCCCTGGAATCGTCTGCTTACGAATCGGGAGGCGACAGCCGGTGAAAGCACTGGTGCTGACTGGCGGATCCGGTGTCCGTCTCCGTCCGTTCACGTATTCCACGCCGAAACAGCTCATGCCGCTCGCGAACAAGCCCGTTCTGGAGCACGTGGTCTCCCATCTCCGCACGCTGGGCGCGACGGAGGTCTGTCTCCTCACCGGGGACTGGACGGACGTCATCTGCGAGGTCATGGGCGACGGTTCCCGCTTCGGTGTGTCCCTCACCTACCTGCGACAGGAACGGCCGCTCGGCCTGGCCCACGCGGTGCAGTCGGCCCGCCCGTTCCTGGGCGACGACGACTTCCTGATGTACCTGGGGGACAACATCCTGGCCGACCCGGCCGGCACGGTCGGACAGATCGTCGGCGACTTCCGGG
Organism: Streptomyces sp. CB02058; assembly: GCF_001905505.1. Classification (GTDB taxonomy): domain Bacteria; phylum Actinomycetota; class Actinomycetes; order Streptomycetales; family Streptomycetaceae; genus Streptomyces. The sequence goes on along the minus strand of NZ_LIPG01000009.1, from coordinate 17,568 downwards.
AGCGCCGCCCGGCCGCCGGCCTCGTCGTGCAGAGCGTGGCGGACCCGCGCGCCTACGGGGTGGCCGAGGTGGACGCGGACGGCACGGTGCGGCGGCTGGTGGAGAAGCCTTCCCTGCCGCGCACCGACCTGGCCGTCATCGGCCTGTACTACTTCACGGCGGCCGTCCACGAGGCGACCGACGCCATCGGGCCCAGCGCGCGCGGCGAGCTGGAGATCACCGACGCCGTCCAGTGGCTGATCGACCGGGGAGACGACGTCATGGCCCGCCGCTACAGCGGCTTCTGGAAGGACGTCGGCCGGGCCGGGGACGTCCTTCTGTGCAACCGCCGGCTCCTGGGCGACCTGCGCACCGACCTCAGGGGCGAGATCGACCAGGCCAGCGAGGTACGTGGGCAGGTCGTCGTCGAAGCGGGCGCCCGGGTGGTCCGCTCCCTCATCGAGGGGCCGGCGATCATCGGCCCGGGCACCCTGATCGAGGACAGCCGCGTCGGGCCGGGAACCTCCATCGGACGCGACTGCGTGGTGCGCGGCACCCACGTGTCCGACTCGGTCGTCCTCCAGGGCGCCCGCATCCACACGTCCCGGGGCCTGCGCGGTTCCCTCGTCGGCCGGTTCGCCACCGTCGGACCGGGCGAACAGGGCGACCCCGACAACCGCCTGGTGATCGGCGACCACGCCCGGATCGAGATGACCGTCGTCTGAGACCCGCCCGGGCGGGCCGTCCCGGAGCGGACGGGGGACGTCTCCGTGGGCGCTCCCGGACCGGCCGACCGGAGGCCGGATCGTCAACCCGTCCGGCCCGGGCGGCATCCCGGCCCACGGTCGAACCACATTCCCGAGGAGTTCTCGTGCTGGCAGCCCCGGTACCGTCCATGGACCCCCATACGTTGCTCGTCTTCCTCCTCCAGGTGGGCGTGCTCCTCCTTTCGGCGATCCTGCTGGGCCGCCTCGCCTCGCGTATGGGACTGCCCTCGATCGTGGGGGAGCTGACGGCGGGCGTCCTCCTGGGCCCGTCACTGCTGGGGTGGGCGGCCCCGGGTCTCTCCGCCTGGCTGCTGCCGGCCGACCCGGCGCAGATGCATCTGCTCGACGCCTTCGGGCAGATCGCCGTCCTGCTCCTGGTGGGGCTCACGGGGGCCGAGATGGACCTCGCCCTGATGCGCCGCCGGCGCCGTACCGCGTTGCAGGTCAGCCTCTCCGGCCTGATCATCCCCCTCGCGCTCGGGATCGCCGTGGGCTTCCCGCTGGCGAAGGTGCTCTCCCCCGGCAGGTCCGACCCGACGGTTTTCGCCCTCTTCCTCGGCGTGGCCATGTGCGTCAGCGCGCTCCCCGTCATCGCCAAGACGCTCATGGACATGAACCTCATCCACCGCGACGTCAGTCAGCTGGCGCTCATGTCCGGCACGATCGACGACGCCTTCGGCTGGTTCATGCTGTCGATCGTCTCCGCGATGGCCGTGGGCGGACTCGGGGCCGACGACATCGCCCTCACCCTGACGCACCTCCTGCTCGTCCTGCTCGTGGCGGTCGTGATCGGGCGTCCTCTGGTCAGGGCCGCCCTGCGGTTCGGCAAGGGCTCCCAGGAGCGGGTCGTCTCGATCGTCGCCGTGCTGATCCTGCTCGCCGGCGCCAGCACCCAGTCCCTCGGGCTGGAGGCGGTCTTCGGGGCCTTCGTCTGCGGCGTCCTCATCGGCTCCAGCCGGGGGTTCACCGCGAAGCACACGGCCCCGCTGCGTACCGTCGTGCTCGGCGTGCTGGCCCCGGTGTTCTTCGTCACCGCGGGACTGAGGGTCGACCTCAGAGCACTGGCCCAGCCCCAGGTGCTGGTGGCCGGCCTGGTGGTGCTCGGCATCGCCGTCGTCGGCAAGTTCGCCGGGGCCGGCCTCGGCGCCCGGCTGAGCCGGCTGAGCAAGTGGGAGGCCCTGGCACTCGGCGCCGGGATGAACGCCCGCGGTGTCATCGAGATCATCGTCGCCATGGTCGGCCTGCGACTGGGCATCCTGGACACCGCCACGTACACCATCATCGTCCTGGTCGCCGTGGTGACCTCGGTCATGGCGCCGCCGCTGCTGCGGGTGGCCATGAGGCGGGTTGAGTACACCGAGGAGGAGGAGCTGCGCCTGATCGCCCGGGGAGGCGGACTCGACGAGAAGTGGGACGTGACCCCCACCCCGGGCACGACCCCCGCCCTGGACGGGGGCCCTTCCGCGGGCGAGGTCCGTGAGCAGAAGGTGCCGTGACGGCACCCCGCCCGCAGGGGGAGGGCGGCCCGGAACCGTGACGTCAGCTGGTGGTGAACATACCGCTGGTGACGTTGACGAACGTGCCGGTGATCGCGCCGGCGCGGTCGGACGCGAGGAAGGCCGCGGTGTCGGCGACCTCGGACAGGCGCGGCGACTTCTTCGTCATCCGCATCTGGTCGAGGTTGGCGAGGATCGCCTGCAAGCCCGCGTCGTCGACGACGGCGCCGTGCTCGGCCAGCTTCTCCCGGGTGATCGTCTCCGGCAGGCCCGCGGTCCAGATGCCGGCGGCCCGCACCCCGGACGGGCCGATCTCGGCGGCCAGGTTGCGGATCAGGACGTCGAGTGCGGCGTCCGCCGGGCCGGTGCTGCCCATCATCGTGCTCCCGACCGCCGAACCGCTGTTCAGCGCCAGGATGACCCCGCTGCCCCGCTCGACCATGTGGGTGGCCGCGGCCCGTGCCGTGATGAAATTCGCCCGCAGCTGGTCGTGCACCAGCGTGGTCACGTCGTCGACCGCCATGTCGATCAGCGGCACGCCCTGGAGGCCGGGCACCCGGATCAGGTTGAACGACACGTCCAGCCCGCCGGCCTCCCGTACCACCCCCGCCGCGTGTTCGGTGACCGCCTGCTCGTCGAAGACGTCCAGCACCGCCGCCGAGGCGGCCCCGCCGTCGTTCGCGATCTCCTTGGCGACGCGCTCGACCTTCTCGCGGGTCCGGCCCGCCAGGTAGACCCTCGCGCCCTCGGCGGCGAAGGTGCGGGCCACGGCGGACCCGATCGAGCCGCCCCCGCCGTAGACGATCGCGGTCCTGTCCTGCAGCAGCATGTGGTTTCTCCCGTGCGTCGGGCACGTGCCCCAGTGGCCGTGCGCATGATCGATTAGACGGAACGGCGCGGGAAAACTCATCGATCGGCGTGCGCGCACGCGTCGGTGGCGGCCCGTATGCGGCGTGGGAAGGCCGCCGGAACCGACGTTTCAGGTGGTCCGGCCGCCGCCGGGCCCCCGATATCGAATATGCGTTCATGGAGTAGTCGAGACCGGCGTGTTGACACCTTCGGGGTGGCGAACGACCGCGTGACCGCCCCGGAACCACAAGAAGCACCCGGAACCACAAGAAGCCGCCGGAACAGAAGAACGCGCCCTTGCCCGGAAGTCCGGGCAGGGACGCGTGTTCCGGGCGGGTGACCGGTCAGGGGAGGCGGGCACGCAGCAGTGCCGCCCCCGGCCCCGTCACCCGGTCCAGCCCCGCCTCGCGGTTGGTGAGGACCAGCAGGAGCGCCGCGGTCGGGCCCGTCACGACCGGACCGTCACCGACGTCCCAGGAGGAGTCGTCCGCCACGAACCGGATGCCGCGCATCGCCTTGCGCGGATTGAACGGGAACCGCAGCCGCCACAGGCTCTCCAGACCGGCGCGTGCGGCGTCCGGCACGATCTCGATTTCCCGGCCCAGCGGTACGGCGATGTCCTGGGTGTGGGTCAGCACGTCCATGACCGTCGTGTCCGCTCCGGCACCCGGCGCGGGTGGCAGGAGCCGGGAACCGGCGTGCTTGCGCAGGCGCGCCACGAGTTCGGCCGCCGGTTCGCGGGCCGTCCGCACCGCCGAGTCCCTGACCATCCGGTGGAACCCGCCGCCGGCGCGCAGCATCTCCTTCATCCATCCCGCCGTCGTGAGCGTCGGCGGCAGGGTCAGGTGCGCCACCACGTCACGGACCCGCCAGCCGTCGCACAGCGACGGCGTCTCCCACTCCTCGTCGGACAGGCCGTCCAGCAGGTCGGCCAGCCGCAGCCGGGCCGCCTCGACCTCTCTCCACACGGCGTCGCCCGCCGGTGCGCCCCCCACGGCGGCCTCAGCCCGCCGGCTTGCGGGCGCAGAGAATGAGGTAGCTCATGTGGTCCGGGCCCGGCGCGAACATGTCCTTCTGGCCCTGCTTGACCGTGTCGACGAAGTCCGCGCCGAACCGCTCCACCAGCTCGTCCCGCAGCTCTTCGGTGCGCTCGACGTAGCGGTTGCCCATGCCGTAGACGCGGTGGCCGCACTGCGTCCACTCCTCCACGACGAAACCCGCCTCGCGGACGACCTCCAGCCACCCGTCGGTCGTCATCGGCCGGCGGCTGCGGAAGAACGGAGGCAGTTCGGCGTCGGGGTGGACCATGGTCGTCTCGGTGATCGCGACGCGGCCGCCCGGCTTGAGCACCCGGTAGAACTCCGACAGGGCCTTCCCCAGGTCGACCGAGTGGGACAGGGCCTCCATCGCCATCACGGCGTCGTAGTGGCCGTCGCCGTAGGGCAGTTCGTGATAGTCGCGGACCTGGAAGCGCACCCGGTCGAACAGGCCGGCCTTCGCCGCCCGCTTCTCCGCCGCCTCGCACTCGGCCGGGCTGATCGTGATGCCCGTGACCCGTGTGCCGGTCTCACGGGCGATCTGGGTGGCCGGCGCGCCTACCCCGCAGCCCGCGTCGAGCAGGTGCTCCCCACGGCGCAGTCCCAGGGTGTCGATGACCTTGCGGGTCAGCCGCTTGCCGGCCTCCTCGACACTGGCGTCGTCCTTGTCGTCGTACCAGTACCCCAGGTGCTCGTATCCGTCGTTGAACAACGTCGACATCTGGCACGAGCTGTCGTACAGCTCGGCCACCTGGGCCGGTGTCCAGTCCGATTCGCTCATGGAACGTCCCTTCGCTGCCATCCTGTTGACCCCAGGTTCCTTGGCGTACCTGGGACTTCTCCTCTTTCGGAACCGTGATGCCGGCGCGGTGCCGGTCTCAGCCGTTGTCGGCCAGCAGCCGGGCGAGCCGCGCGACCCCCTCGCCGATCCGGCCGGGCTCCAGCGCACTGCACGACAGCCGCAGCGCGTGCGTCCCGCCACTGGAGTAGAAGAACCTCATCGGCGTCCACAGCACGCCGTACCGCTCGGCGGAGAGCTCCAGCAGCTTCTCGTCGGCCGGCACGGGCACCTCCAGCACCACGAAGAACCCGCCGCTCGGCACGGTCCAGCGCACGCCCTGTCCGGCGGCGTTCGGGAAGTGCTCCTCCAGCGCGGCGAGCAGCGTGCGCAGGTTGCGCCGGTAGAAGGCGGTCCTGGCCCGGTTCGCCGTGCGCAGGCTGCAGCCGGCCTCCACGAGCAGGCCGCCGATCACCGCCTGCGCCACCGGCGAGGTGTTGACCGTGAGCATGCTCTTGACCGCCGACAGCTCCTCGGCGAGCAGGGTGCGCCGTCCGTCGTGGGCCAGGACCGGCTGGTCGGCCACGAGGAACCCGACCCGCGCACCGGGGAAGCAGGACTTCGCGAACGAGCCGAGGTAGATCACCCGGTGGTTCCGGTCCAGTGCCTTCAGCGACGGGCGGGGCTCGTCGTCGAGACCGAACAGACCGTACGGGTCGTCCTCCAGCACGAGCAGGTTCTCGGCCTCGGCGATGTCCAGCAGGGCGCGCCTGGCCGCGGCCGTCAGCGAGAGACCGGAGGGGTTGGAGAAGTTCGGTACGACGTAGAGCGCCTTCGGGTTCCGGCCCCCGGCCCGCACGGCGCGGGCGGCCGCCGCGACCGCCGCCGGGTCGAGTCCGCCGGGCGCCTCCGGCACCGGGACGACGTCGATCCCGAGCAGGCGTGCCGCGCCGGTGATCCCGACGTACCAGGGCTCCACGGCGAGCACGACGTCCTCGGGGCCCGCGCACAGGCCGCGCAGGGCGATGACCATGGCCTCCTGGCAGCCCGAGGTGACCGCGACGGCCTCCGGGGGCACCGTGATGCCCTCGTCGTTCGCCAGCTGGCGTGCGATGAGACCGCCGAGGATGCCGTTGGTCCTGCCGTACTGCATGAGCAGCGCGCCGAACCGTTCCGGCGGCATCCCGGACGCCGCCAGGTGGTCCTGGAAGACGCGCAGGTAGCGGGGGAGGTCGGCCGGGTCGTGGAAGCCGTCCCAGGGGCGCCCGGCCGCCAGGGAGATCGCGTCCGGGAACCGCTCGGCGACCTCGTTGAGGAAGTTCATCGACGTGGCTTCCGGGTCCCGTACCGAGGCGTGCAGCGCCTCGCGGGAGAGCACGGCCATCACACGGCCCGCCCGTCCGGCTCCAGGGTGCCCGCGGCTTTCACGGTCAGCTCCACGAGCCGGCTGCCGACGTCGACCACGGGCAGCCGGCAAGCCGCGAGCACCTGCGGCAGCAGTGCGGTGAAGTGGGTGCACGCGAGGACGACGGCGCCGAGCCCGGCGTCCTCGGCCAGGCGCAGGGCCCCCGGCAGGGAGGAACGGTGGAACGCCGCCGCCGCGTCCCCCGCCTCGATCGCCCGCACGAGCGCGGGGTCGGAGAGGCCGAGCGCGCGGTGGCCCGCCGGTCCGGTCACCCGCTCGTAGCCGGCCACCGCCGAGCCGTTGCCGGTGACGACCAGCGCCCGCCGGTGGGCGGCCGCGACCTCGCGGTGAACGGTGGCGGGGGAGACCAGGGTGAGCGAGGAGGACCGGGCGGCCGTGTCCACGTCGACCACGGCGGAGAGCGAGTTGCAGAACAGCATCGCCACCCGGTGGCCGCGCGCGTCCAGTTCGCGCACCAGGCCGAGGAAGGCGGACCGCAGTGCGCCGGGCCGCTCGTACTGCAACGCGTCCTGCTCGTCCGGGGACCCTGCCATCGGGTACGGAACCGCCGCGTGCCCGGCGTTCCGCAGCAGGCTCGCACCGACCCCGGCGTCGAAGGGGGTGCCGGCGACAACTGCGATCTCCATCGCGCCCTCTCGTGCGGTCGTCAGGCTCTTCCAGGCGTCGGGACGCCTCTTCCAAGAGCCTGACGACCGGTGAGGGCGGCCCTCAACTCCCGTCGTGCGCAGGCAGGACGACCTTGCCCGGGTTGAGGATGCCCGCCGGATCGAGCGCCCGTTTGACGGCCTGGTGCACGCGGACGCCGACCGGCCCCAGCTCCTGCCCGAGCCAGTCCCGCTTGAGGAGGCCGACGCCGTGCTCGCCGGTGCAGGAGCCGCCGAGCTCCAGGCCGAGCCGCATGATCGCGTCGAACACCTGGCGACCCCGGGCCAGGACGTCCGGGTCGGACCGGTCGACCACGATCACCGGATGGAGGTTGCCGGCCCCCGCGTGCCCGACCACACCGACCAGCACGTCGTGCCTCTGCGCGATGCGCGCGACGCCCTCGACCAGCTCGACGATCCGGTCGCGCGGTACGGCCACGTCGTCCACGACGAGACCGCCCCGCCCGCCGGGGAAGCGGCGCGCGGCGAGGTGCTCCATCGCCGGGTGGGCGAGCCTGCGCGCGGCCAGCAGCGCGTCGGCCTCCACCTGGTCGGTCGCGACGTGCAGTTCACTCGCGCCCGCGCGCTCGCAGTGGGCGGCCATGGCGTCCAGTGCGGCCCGCGCGGCGGGCCCGGCGTCGGACGCGGCGAGCAGCAGCGCCCCGGCGTCCGTGTCCAGCCCGGACGGCCGGTAGTCCTCGACGGCCCGCAGATGCGTCCGGTCGAGGAGTTCCAGCAGGCTCGGGGCCTCGCCCGCCGCCGTGATCCGGGCGACCGCCCGGCATGCCGCTGCCACCGTGGGGAACACGGCGGCGAGCGTACGGTCGGGGCGCCGCGCGGGCCGCAGCCGCAGGACGACCTCGGTGATGACGCCCAGGGTGCCCTCGGACCCGGTGAACAGCGCCGTCAGGTCGTATCCGGCGGTCCGCTCGGGCCCCTGGCCCCCGCACCGCAGGACGGCCCCGTCGGCGAGGACCACGGTCAGCCCGGCCACGTACCGCCCGGTGACGCCGTACTTCACGCAGCACATGCCCCCGGCGTTGGTCGCGACGTTGCCGCCGATGGTCGAGGACTCCCACGAGCCGGGGTCCGGCGGGTAGTCCAGCCCCTCCCGGGCCACCGCCCGCGTCAGGTCCGCGTTGACGACGCCCGCGCCGACAACCGCGAGGGACCTCGCGGCGTCGACCCGGATCCCCTTCAGACGGGTGAGGGAGACGACGACCGCACCGTCGACGGCGTTGGCCCCGCCCGTGAGCCCGGTCCGCGCGCCCTGCGGCACGACGGGCAGCCCGTGCGCCGCGGCGGTCCGCATCACGGCGGCGACCTCGGCGGTGTCACGCGGGCGCACGACGGCCAGCGGCACGCCGGCCGGGCACAGGTCGGCCTCGTCATGGCTCGCGGCGCGCAGCAGATCCGGGTCGGTGAGCACGCTGTCCGGGCCCGTCAGCACGGCCCGGAGGTCCGCGACGGCGTCCCTCATGATCGTCATGCCGCCCACCGTAGGCAGCCCGCCGGTCCTGCTTCCCTTCGAGAGTGGCGACTTGTGTGACCACCGCAAACGGGGAGATGTCCGGGGTGGTGGCCCTGCCCACACTGAACCCGTCAGGAAATCAGGGCGGATTGGAGATTGACAGTGTCCCGGTTGGTACACGAGGGTTTCGCCGAGCAAGCCGCCCGCACCCCGGACGCCGTGGCGGTCCGGTCGGACGAGGCGGTGCTCACCTATCGCGAGCTGGACGAGCAGGCCAACAGACTCGCCCACCACCTGGTGGACCTCGGCGTCGAGCCCGGCGCCCCGGTCGCCGTACTGCTGGAGCGCTCGGCACAGGTCGTCGTAGCGCTCCTCGCCACGCTGAAGGCGGGCGGCACCTACCTGCCGGTGCACTCCGGCTACCCCGCGGACCGGCGGCAGTGGATCGTCGAGCAGTCCGGCACCAAGATCCTGTTGACCGACGCCGCGATGACCCGGCGCGGGCTGCCGGACGTGGGGCGGACCGTGCTCGTCGCGGGTGAGCCAGCGATCGCCGGGGCACCCGCCACACCGCCGGAGGTGGCGGTCGGCGAGGACGACCTCGCCTACGTGATGTACACCTCGGGTTCGACGGGCCACCCCAAGGGCGTCGCGGTCCGCCACGGCGGCGCCGTCGACCTCGCACTCGACCCCTGCTGGGACACCGGCAACCACGAACGGGTCTCCCTCCTCGCGCCGATCGCCTTCGACGTGTCGCTGTACGAGATGCTGGTCCCCCTGCTGCGCGGCGGCAGCGTCGCCGTCTTCCCCGACGGCCCCTTCGACATCGGCCGGCTGCGTACGCACATCACCACGCACGGCGTCACCTCCCTGCACCTCACCGCCGGCCTGTTCCGGGTCGTGGCCGAAGAGGCACCCGACACGTTCCTGACGGTCCGCGAGGTCCTCACGGGCGGCGACGTCATCGCCCCCGGAGCCGTCGACCGGGTCCTGCGCGCCTGCCCCGGTCTCGTCGTACGCGCTCTGTACGGCACCACGGAGGCCACGGTCTTCAGCACCCACGCCACGCTGACCGCCCCCTACCGCCCCGGGATCACCGTCAGCTCCGGCCGAGTCTTCGACGGGGTCGAGCTGTACGTCCTCGACGAGCGGCTCGACCGGGTGCCGCCCGGCGCCGTCGGCGAGCTGTACCTCGCGGGGCGCGGCCTCGCCAAGGGGTACCTCGGACGCCCCGACCTCACCGCGGAGGCGTTCGTCGCGGACCCGTTCGGCGAGGACGGCGAGCGGATGTACCGCACCGGCGACCTCGCCCGGCTGTCCGCCGACGGCGAGCTGGAGTTCGCCGGGCGCGCCACCGACCTGGTCAAGATCCTCGGCTTCCGGGTGGAGCTGGCCGAGATCGAGTCCGTCCTCACCCGGTTCCCCGGCCTGGCGCACGCCGCGGTCGTCGCCCACGACACCGGCGCCGGCGACCGCCTGGCCGCCTACGTCGTCCCGGAGAACGACGAGCCCGACCTCACCGCGCTGCGCGAACACGTCCGCGAGGCCCTGCCCGAGTACATGGTTCCCGCCGCGTTCACCGTGATCGGCCGGCTACCGCTGACGCCCAACGGCAAGCTCGACCGCTCGGCCCTGCCGGTGCCGGACTTCCGCAGCGAGACGGCCTACCGCGCCCCCGCCAACCCGACGGAGGAGGCCATCTGCCAGATCTTCGCGCAGGTGCTCGGCCTGCACGAGGTCGGCGTCGAGGACGACTTCTTCGACCTGGGCGGCCACTCGCTGCTCGCCATGCGCCTGCTCAACCGCATCCGCGCCGAGGTGGGCGTCGAGGTGCAGATCCGCACCCTGTTCAACACGCCGACGGTGGCCGGCCTCGCCGAGGTGGTGGCCGCCCGGCAGGCCGCCTGACCACCACGCCTCAGCAACGAGAGGGACAACACATGAGCCAGACCATGGCCGACCAGGCCACCAACCCCTTCGACGACGAGGACGGCAACTACACGGTCCTCGCCAACGCGGCCGGCGAGCACTCGCTGTGGCCCGCGGGCATCCCCGTACCGGGCGGATGGCGCGTGGTCCACGGGACCGACCGGCGCGCGGCCTGCCTCGCCTACGTCAACCAGGCATGGCCCGACCTCGGCACCCGCGTGTGACGAGGACCAACCACCTGACTGGAGAACTCATGCCCACGTCCGATCCGTTTGTCTTCGACGACCTGAGCCTGGACCACATCCGGTTCCACGTCCGGGACATCGACACCACCCTGAGCTGGCTGACCGGCGGATACGGGCTTGCGGTACGCGCGGTGTCCAGGCCCGGGACGGGCCCCGGCGACGAGGCCGGGGCCCGGTCGGTCGAGGTGGGCGCGAACGGCATCACCCTCGTCCTCACCGAGGCGGTCACCGACGACCACCCCGCCGCACAGTACGTCGAGCGCCACGGCGACGGGGTCGCCGACATCGCGATGCGGGTCCCCGACGCGACGGCCGCCCACGCGGCGGCCGTCGCCCGCGGTGCCCGGTCCGTGGCCGCGCCCACCCGGACCGGCGACGTGGTGACCGCCTCGGTCGGCGGATTCGGCGACGTCGTGCACACCTTCGTCGAGCGCCCCGGCGGCGCGGGCGGCCCGGCCGTACCCGGCATGCGCCCGGTCCCCCGGGCCGTCGGCGCCATGGAGAACAGCCTGCGCTCCGTCGACCACTTCGCGGTGTGCGTGAACCCCGGCGACATCGACGGCACCGTCGAGTTCTACCGGAACGTGTTCGACTTCGAACTCACCTTCACCGAGAAGCTCCAGATCGGCTCCCAGGCGATGACGACGAAGGTCGTGGAGAGCCGCTCCGGCGACGTGACACTCACTCTGATCGAGCCGGACATCACCCAGGACCGAGGCCACATCAACGAGTTCCTCGACGACCACGGCTGCGCCGGCGTCCAGCACATCGCCTTCTCCACCGACGACATCGTGGCCACCGTCGCGGAGCTGCGCCGCCGCGGCGTGGCTTTCATGGGAACCCCCGACGCGTACTACCGCACGCTGTCCGACCGCGTCGTGCCGACCCGCTACACGGTGGAGGAGCTGCACGGCGAGGAGGTCCTCGTGGACGAGGACCACGGGGGCCAGCTGTACCAGATCTTCGCCAAGTCCGTGCACCCGAAGAACACGATCTTCCTCGAACTCATCGAGCGGATGGGCGCGCGGACCTTCGGCAGCGGCAACATCACCGCCCTCTACGAGGCCGCGGAACGCCAGCGCGGAGCCGCGGGCGCCGCCTCCGGAACCTCCGGCACCGAGTCCAGGGCCGCCTGACCTCCCCACCCGACGAGCGCGAACGGAAACGAACACATGGACCTGCCTGGCGACCGCGCACCCCTCTCCACCAACCTGGACATGCTCTGCATGTTCGACAAGGGCGAACAGGACGGCTCGTTCGGCCCCCGGCACCTGGTCATCCTCGCCTGGCGGCTGCTCGGTGAGCTGGACCTGACGGCGTTCCAGGGAGCGCTGGACGACGTGGTGGCGCGCCACGAGATGCTGCGTACCCAGATCGTCCGTGACGACGGCGAGCCCTACCAGAAGGTGTTCCCGCCGAGCTCCCCGGAGCTGGTGGTCGTCGGCCTGCCCGCGGACGGGACCCGTCCGCGCGAGGAGCAGGCCGACGACTTCGTCAACGAGACCGAGGCCACCACGATGAGCGCGGACGTACTGCCGCACCTGCGCGTCGTGCTCGGCAGGTTCGACGACAAGGACGCCGTGTGCGTCCTCGTCACCCACCACGTGGCGAGCGACGGCGTGTCCCTCCAGGTCATCATCCGCGATCTCGCGAACGCCTACGCCGCGCGCCGGGGCTTCCCCGTCGCGGCCCCCGCCCCGGCCAGGCAGTACCGGGAGTTCACCGCCTGGCAGCGGAAGGCGCTCGCCTCGCCGGAGGCGGAGGAGTCGAGGGCGTACTGGCGGGAGGCGATGCACGGCGCCGAACTCGTCGACCTCCCCACCGATCACCTCTACGAGCCGGGCGACCGCGCCTCCTACGCCGTGTACCGGTTCGAGCTGGACCGCGAGACCGCCTCGGCGACGGCGGCGTTCGCCACCGCCATGCGCAGTTCGCCCTTCATGGTGATGATGGCGGCCTTCAACGCCCTGCTGCACCAGGAGACGGGCGTCGACGACGTGGTCTCGGCGATCATCACCTCGGGCCGGGTCGAGCCCGACTACAACGAGACCGTCGGGCCGTTCTTCAACATGCTGCCGCTGCGCACCGGGCTCGGCGACTGCCGCACCTTCATGGAGCTGGTCCGCCGCACCCGGGAGGCATGCCTCGCGGCGTACACCCACGAGCTTCCCTTCGCGCAGATCGCCGCCCAGGCGCCGACGCTCACCAGGACGTACGAGAAGCCCGGCACGGCCGTCTGGGCGTTCCAGGTGATGCAGTACCCGGGCGTGACGGAGGCCGAGCTGATCGGCGACGTCGAGTACACCGCGATCCGCAAGCGGCACAAGTCCTACCCGGTGACCTCCGACATCCCCAACGGCGTCCTGTGGGGGCTGGACATCCTCCCGACGGGCGAGGTCGCCGGAACCGCCCGGTTCAACACCAAGGAGTACGACGAGTCCACCGTCGTCAGGATGGTCGGCCGGCTCCGCCGCATACTCCGCGCCGGCGTCCAGGACCCGGCGTCCCCGCTGTCCGCGCTGTGACCCCGGAACACCGGACGAACCCGCCAGCAACAGGAACGGAGACTTCAGTGAGTTCAGTGAGCACGCAGGAGGAGTTCGACGTCGTGGTGATCGGCGGTGGCCCCGGCGGTTCGGCGACCGCGGGCCTGCTGGCCATGAGGGGACACAGCGTCCTCGTGCTGGAGCGCGAGAAGTTCCCGCGGTACCACATCGGCGAGTCCCTCATCACCGGTCTGATGCCCACGCTGGAGGAGCTCGGCCTCCTGGAGCGCCTGGAGGGGATGGGGTTCACCAAGAAGTACGGCGGCACCCTGCTCTGGGGCAAGAACCAGGGCACCTGGGGATTCCGGTTCCACGAGTCTGCCCTGTACGACCACGCGTACCAGGTGCGCCGCGCCGACTTCGACGCGCTGCTCCTGGCCCGCGCCCGTGAGCTGGGAGTGACCGTGCTGGAGGAGGCGGCGGTCAAAGCCCCGGTCTTCGACGGGGACCGGGTGGTCGGCGTGACCTACACGGAGAAGGGCAGCAAGGAGGTCCGGACCGCGCGGAGCAGGATGCTCGTCGACGCGTCGGGGCAGAACCACCTGCTGGGCCGCGAGTTCGACCTGATCCACTACCACGACGACCTGCGCAACATCGCCACCTGGTCGTACTGGCAGGGCTGCAACCGCTACGGCGGCAACAGGGCCGGCGACATCGTCTCGGAGAACCGGCCCTCGGGATGGTTCTGGTACATCCCGCTGCACGACGGCACGGTCAGCGTCGGGTACGTGACGCCGATCGACGAGTACAAGGCGTCCGGCGAGTCCCTCGAGGACCTCTACACCAAGGAACTGGCACAGACCGAGGAGATCAAGACCCTGATGGCCGGGGCGCGGCGCGTCAGCGGCTTCCGCAACATCAAGGACTGGTCCTACACCTGCGAGAAGTTCCACGGCCCCGGCTGGGCGCTCGTCGGCGACGCCGCGGCGTTCATCGACCCGCTGCTGTCCACCGGCGTCACCCTCGCGCTGCGCGGCTCGCGGGCGCTGGCGGAGGCGGTCGACGAGGCGCTGACCGACCCGTCGGCGGAGAAGGACGTCCTCGACTGGTACGAGCACAGCTACCGCTCCTTCCTGGACTCCGTGCTGGACTTCGTGCGGTTCTTCTACGACCGCACGAAGAACAAGGAGGACTACTGGGACAAGGCGCAGGAGCAGATCGACCCGGACAAGCTGCGGCCCCGGGAGGTGGACTTCGCGCGGATGCTGTCGGGTCTGACGGGCATCGACGACATCTTCGACAAGCGCAGACGCAAGCGCGGCAGCGAGGCTGCCTGAGCGGCGCCGGACGCGACGCGGACGGCCCGGCGGCGAGGGGTTCCTCGCCGCCGGGCCGTCCGCGTTCCCGGGGGCAGGCCCGGGGACATCGACGCGGGGTGCGAGCCGCGCGAGCGCCCGGCGGTTCCGTGAGGGAACCGCCGGGCGCTCGTGTCGTGGCCCTCCCGGGGGTCAGGCCGCCAGGTCCGGGGTGTCCGGCTCCGGCTTCGGGGGCCGGACCGGGAGCGGCACGGCCTGGACGGAATCTGCCGTGGCCAGGGGCGGCACCGGCTTCACGAGCGGCACCGGCTTCACGAGCGGCACCGGCTCCACGAGCGGCACGGCCTCGCCGCGGCCCCTGGTCAGGCGCAGCGCCGGCCGTTCGACGAGCACGGTCGTCAGCCAGCCGAGGGCGAGGACCACGCCGATCGTGACGGCGGACTTGCCGAGCGCACCACCGAGGGACAGCGGCGCGCTCCAGCTGGCGGGATCAGCGGTGTGGATCGGGCCGTAGGAGATGACGATCCAGTGCACCAGGTAGGCGCCGAAGGAGATCTGGCCGAGCGCGACCAGAGGCCGGGACCCGAAGACGGTCCGCCCGCCGGCGTACTCGCGCCTGGCCGCCGCGGCGATCAGAAGGGTGAGCGGGAGCGCGGTCTCGACGAACCCGGCGTTCTCCCCGGGTATCCGCACGCTCAGGGCGAGTCCGGCGACCGAGAGCAGCGCCGAGACGGTGACGCCGGGACCGTGCCACCGGTGGGTGGCGACCATCCTGGCCGCGATCATGCCGAGCAGGAACTCCAGCAGCCTGCAGACGGGCAGGTAGCCGACGAACCAGGTCTGGAGCCACGAGTCGGAGGTGTTGACCAGCAGCGGCTCCCTCGGGAACAGCGTGCCCAGGAGCGGGACCGCGACCAGCAACGCGACGACGGTGACCGCGGACACCCAGAGCCGCTCGGGGCGGATCCGCCGGACCAGCCGGTTGAGCCAGGGGAACACCGCGTAGAACAGCAGCGCGCAGGACAGGGCCCAGGTCGGCCCGTTGAGGTTGCCGGTGAGCACCACCTCCTGGTCGGGGATCCAGTTCTGCACGAGGAAGAGGGTGGGGAGCGTCTTCCAGAGCGACAGCGCGGCCCCGGTGCCGAGGGCCAGCAGCAGCGCGACGACGAGCATGAGCATGTGGACGGGGAGGACCCGTGCCGCGCGCCTGCGCCAGAAGCGGCGCGCGTCGGTCCCGGAGTCGTGCACCCAGGCGAGGGCGAACCCGGTCAGGACGAAGAAGAAGGTGAAGCCCATCACGCCCAGTTTGAAGTCGTACGTCCACAGCGTCTGGGCCGCCGGTGCCACCCGGAGCACGAGTGAGATCCCGACGTGGGAGAGGAGAACCATGCAGAGGGCGATGAATCCGAGCCCGGCCAGGGAAGGCAGCCGAGTGGGTCTGGACTGTGTGTCGTTCATGGCTATCGGTCCATTCGTTCCAGTGCCGCTAGAGACCCCATGGCCGGAACGAGACCGGTCGGAGGGGGCGTATCGGTGCGGACCGAAGCGTGCTTTCCAGCCGAGTCGGCGAGCATCTCCGTTCGTGCGCACCCTCGGCGCCGGAGCACCGCCGCCATGGGGCCCGCGGGGACACATCAGCCGGGTGGGAGGAAGTTCGTCCTGTTCACAGACGTGTCGACCGGACCGGACGGATCAAGCCCTCGCGCGCGGCTCGCCGGCCCTGCCGGGACCGTAGCAATACCACCCATGCGTTCAAGCCACCGCTGTCCGCCGGTGCGGGGGAGCGTGCCGGAGGGACCGGCACCTCAGTCGATCCACGCGCGCGGTGCCGGACCGCCGTGGCCGACCGGCGGGAAGATCTTCTCCAGCTCGTCGAGTTCCCCGGGGGACAGCGCCCCGTCCAGAGCCCGCACGGCACCGTCGAGCTGCCCGACGGTACGCGGCCCGATCACCGGGAACGGCGTGTCCGGCCGTGAGAGCACCCAGGCCAGCCCGACCTCCGCGGGGTCACGCCCCAGTCCGGCGCAGAACCGCTCGTACCGCTCGACGGCCGCGTGGTGCACGGGCAGCGCCGCCGCCGCACGCCCCTGCGCCGACTTGGCCCCGGTGCCCTCACGCGCCTTGCGCAGCGCCCCGCTCAGCAGCCCGCCGTGCAGTGGTGCCCACACCAGCGTGGCGAGGCCGTGCGCCCGCGCGGCCGGCAGGATCTCCAACTCGGGCTGGCGGGTGAGCAGACTGTAGGAGCACTGCTCGGAGACCAGCCCGACCAGGCCGCGTTCGCGGGCCGCGTGCTGGGCGTCGGCGATGTTCCACCCGGCGAAGTTCGACGAGCCGACATAACGCACCTTGCCCTGGCGTATCAGCTGGTCCATGGCCTGCCACACCACGTCCCAGCCGACGTCCGGGTCGTACCGGTGCATCTGGTAGAGGTCGATCCTGTCGGTGCCCAGACGGCGCAGCGAGGCCTCGCAGCCCCGGATGATGTGGTGGGCGGACAGCCCGCGGTCGTTGGGGCCCTCACCCGTCCGCTCGCCGACCTTGGTCGCGACGACGACGGCGTCACGGCGGCGGGGCGAACCCTTCAGCCATCGCCCGATCAGCTCCTCGGTGTACCCGCGGTGCACACGCCACCCGTACATGTCGGCGGTGTCGACCAGGTTCATCCCGTGCGCCAGCGCGCCGTCGAGGATGCGGCGCGCCTCGGACTCCTCGGTACGTCCGCCGAAGTTCACGGTGCCGACGGCCAGCCGCCCGACCCGCAGACCGGTGCGGCCGAACGGAATCTGCCGGTCCGTACTCATGCGGCCTCCCCGGTGCCGGTCCCTCGGTGCGCCAGTCTCCGGCGGGCCGTGGGAGCGCCGCATCTCCTCCTGTGCCCCGCACTTCACCGCCGCCAACAACGACCGCCGCGTACCGGGGTGCCGGCGGCACACCCGGTACGCGGTACAGCGCGAGACGACGACATCGCGGTGACCAGGGCGCAGGGCATGCCCGGGTCCAGAGCAATCAGAACGAGCAACCGCGCGGGTTTACCCGAAGAACTGCCAAAGTCTCCCTGTCTATTCCCGGGACGCATACGGAAATGCGGTCGAACGATAGGCTCCTGGCCGATTCATCGCCCATCTGTAGCCCGTCTGCACCGGAA
>NZ_LIPG01000008.1 GCF_001905505.1 Streptomyces sp. CB02058 | reverse complement strand
GGGAAAGCCCCGTGCCCTTGTGGCACGGGGCTTTTCTGCGTTCTGAGCGTCTAGTGTCGAACCATGCGCTACGAACTGGTCATCTTCGACAACGACGGCGTGCTCGTCGACAGTGAGCCGATCTCCAACACCATCCTGGCCGGCTACCTCACGGAGCTCGGTCACCCCACCTCGTACGAGGAGTCGCTCCGCGACTACATGGGGGCCGCCATCCACCGCGTCCACGACCTGGTGGAGGAGCGGACAGGTCAGAAGCTGCCCGCCGACTTCGACGAGGAGCTGCACAGGCGGACCCTCGAAGCGTTCCAGGCGGAACAGCTCGCCGTCGTCGACGGGGTCGAGGAGCTGCTGGGCGAACTCGTCGCCGACGGGGTGGCGTACTGCGTCGCCTCGTCCGGAAGCCACCAGAAGATCGCGGCAGGGCACCGGAACACCGGGCTCGACCAGTGGTTCGAGGACGAGTGGGTCTTCAGCTCCGAGGACGTCGGGCGGGGGAAGCCCGCCCCGGACCTGTTCCTCCACGCCGCCGAACGGATGGGCGTCGCCCCCGAGCGGTGTGTCGTGATCGAGGACAGCCCGCTCGGCGTCGAGGCGGCCCGCGCGGCCGGGATGGACGTGTACGGATTCACGTCGATGATGCCGGCGGACCGGCTCGGCGGCGTGACCGCGCACTTCGCCGACATGTCGCAGCTCCCCAAACTTCTCGCCTGATCGATCTACCCAGCGGTAGATCCGAGCTCTACGCTCGCGGCCATGACGGATGCGCGGTTGCGGTACGGCAGAGCCTCACTCGCCCTGAGCTTCCTGGTGCAAGGGGTGACGTTCGCTCTGCTCGTGACGCGCATCCCCGCCATCCAGGACCGGTACGGGATATCCGACGGCCTGCTGCCCGTCTTCCTGGCCGCCGTACCTGTCCTGGCGGGGGCCGCCAGTGTGGCCACCGAGAAGGTGGTGGCCCGGGTGCGGCCCGGGGTCGTGCTCAGGTGGGCGCAGCCCGTCGTGATGCTGGCCCTGCTCGCCGTGGGCGCCGGCAGCGAGCTGTGGCAGGCGGCTGTCGCGCTGGGAGTCTTCGGGCTGGCCGTGGGCGCCCTCGACGCCTCGATGAACATGATGGGCGTCAGTCTCCAGCGCGCGTACGGGCGCAGCATCATGCTCGGGTTCCATGCCGCCTACAGCCTCGGCGGGATCGCGGGGGCGTCGCTGGCCTGGGCCGGGGCGCACTGGGATCTCTCGCTGCTGGTGTCCTATCTGCCCGCGGTGGCCGTGCTGCTGCCCGCGGCTTTGATCGGGAGCCGGTGGTACGCGGAGGGGAAGGCCGCCGGGGGCGTTCCGGGCGCCGAGCCGGGAGGCCGAGGGCAGGGCGCGTCCGTGCCGTTCAAGCTGCTGATGCCGCTCTGTCTGGTGATGGCGTTCGCCTATATCGGGGACTCGACGGTCTCCAACTGGAGCGCGAAGTATCTGCAGGACGTGCTGGGCAGTTCGGAGCAGCTGGCGACCGTGCCGTACAACGTCTACATGGTGACCACGCTGCTGGGGCGTGCCGTCGGTGACCTCGGGGTGCGGAGGTTCGGGGCGGTGGCCGTGGTGCGGGGCGGGAGTGTGGTGGCCGCCCTGGGGTTCGCGGTGGTGGCGGTGGCGCCGGGGGCCTGGTGGGGGATGCTCGGCTTCACGCTGCTGGGGCTCGGGCTCTGTGTGATCGTGCCGCAGACGTTCGCCGCGGCGGGGCGGATGTTCCCGGGGGCGAGCGATGTGGCGGTCGCCCGGCTGAACGTCTTCAACTACGTGGGTTTCCTGGTCGGGTCGCCGCTCGTGGGGGCGCTCGGCGACGCGTGGAGCTATCGCGGGGCGATGCTCGTGCCCATGGTGCTGGTCCTCGCGACGCTCGTGTACGCCCGGTCGTTCGGCGCTGAGCCCGCCCGATACGGTGGCGGGCATGAGCGGGCGCGCGCAGCTGATGTGGGATGAGGCAGTAACGGGATACGACTTCGGGGCCGGCCATCCCATGGACCCGGTCAGACTGGCCCTGACGATGGGGCTGGTGCGGGCGTTCGGGCTGGAGGGGGCGGTGGACGTCCGGTCGGCGAAGCCGGCGGGTGACTCCACGCTGCGGCTGGTGCACCGGGGGGACTACCTGGACGCCGTGCGTGCCGCGTCCGCGGACCCCAGGGCCGCCGACCAGTCCTACGGCCTGGGGACCGTCGACGATCCGGCGTTCGCCGGAATGCACGAGGCGTCCGCGCTCATCGCGGGGCTCTCGGTGGGTGCGGCGGAGGCGGTGTGGCGGGGGCGGAGCGCGCACGCGGTGAACTTCACCGGTGGGCTGCACCACGCGATGCCCGGGGCGGCCTCGGGTTTCTGTGTGTACAACGACCCGGCGCTCGCGATCGCGCGGCTGCTGGAACTGGGCGCTGAGCGGGTGGCGTACGTCGATGTGGACGTCCACCACGGGGACGGGGTGCAGGCGGCTTTCTGGGAGGACCCCAGGGTGCTGACCGTGTCGCTGCACGAGCATCCGCGCACGCTGTTCCCGCAGACCGGGTGGCCGGAGGAGACCGGTGCCGGTGCTGGTGAGGGCGGTGCGGTGAATGTGGCGCTGCCGGCGGGGACGGGGGACGCGGGATGGCTGCGGGCGTTCCACGCGGTGGTGCCCGAGCTGCTGGCGGACTTCCGGCCCCAGGTGCTGGTGACGCAGCACGGTGCCGATACGCATTTCGAGGATCCGCTGGCCCATCTCGCGGTGTCCCTGGACGCGCAGCGTGCGGTGATGACGGCCTGCCATGAGCTTGCCCACGCCTATGCGGAGGAGGGTCGCTGGGTGGCGCTCGGCGGGGGCGGTTACGCGGTGGTGGATGTGGTGCCGCGGTCCTGGACGCATCTCGTGGGGATCGCCGCGCACGCTCCGGTGGACCCGGAGTCGGTGATCCCGTCGTCGTGGAGGGACGAGGTCTACGCCCGTACGCGCCAGTTGGGGCCGGCTCGGATGACGGACGGGCGTACGCCGTCCTGGCAGTCGTGGGAGGACGGGTACGACCCGGCGGACCGGCTGGACCAGGCGGTGCTGGCGACCAGGCGCTCGGCGTTCCCGCTGCGGGGGCTGCTGGCCTGAGGGAGGGTCACGGGCCTTCCCGGGGCCGTTACGCCAACGGTGGTGCGGTTGCGGGTTTCCAGCCCGCGGACGTGGTGCTTGCGGGAGCATCGGGAGGGTGTTGAGCACCGGAGCGCTGCGCGCTCACCTGCTGGCGGCCCGGCTGGCCGGGCCCGTGGCCACGCCCCGGGAGACGAGTCTGCGGAGTTATCGGCTGTTCGCGGCGAGAGACCCCCGTGTGCTGCTCGGACTCGATCCGGAGCGGGTGTGGGGAGAACCCGAGCTGTTACGGCTGATGGCCGACAAGTGCGGTGTCTCGGACGATCCCGGCCATGTGTCGGGGCCCGATGTGATCGATCCCGAACGGACGCTCGCGGCGCTGGACGCGTTCGCGCGGTGCCTCGGGCGGGCGGTGGCGAGACGGGCTCCGGTGCTGTTCGGCACGGGGCATCCGCACCGGCTGCTCGGGTTCTACGCCGGGCTGGCAGACGCTTTGTCGGCGGCCGGGTGCGCGGTGCTCACCCCCGCGCAGGGGCGATGTGTCGACATAACGACCCGGTTCGGCGTACGCACGTACAACCTGGACTACGTACAAGGTGTCGCGCTGGTGCGCGAACCGGGCGTGCGGGTCCCCGGGAGTGTCACCGGCGCGCACACCCACTCTCCGCTGCCGGTTCGGGCGGTGCTGGAGGAGGTTGTGGAGAGCCGGGGGGTGCTGCCGGAGCTGGTGGTGGGGGACCACGGATGGGTCTGCGGAGCAGGTCAGCTGGGCATCGAGGCCATCGGCCTGGCGGATACGGATGATCCGGCGCTGTTCGTGGGGGAGGCGGAGGGGCGGGTGTCCGTCGCCGTTCCGCTTGATGACGCCGTGCAGTCCGACTACTACCGCCCTCTTACTCGGTATGTACTCAATCGGGCGTGTCTGTCACAGTAGGCGGCCGATCGTCTCACCTCTTCCCCACTCGCATCACCCGCCCCTAATCTGGGGAGTGAGCGCACAGCGACGAAGAGTCACCGGAGGGGAAGCCGGTGCGCGTCTCGTGCGGAAGGTACAGGTGGGTCATGGCTGCTGACAGCGAGAGGCCTCTCAACGAGGTCAAGTTTCTGACCGTGGCGGAAGTCGCGTCGGTCATGAGGGTGTCGAAGATGACCGTGTACCGGCTGGTGCACAGCGGTCATCTGCCGGCGATCAGGGTGGGAAGGTCCTTCCGGGTGCCGGAGCAAGCGGTTCACGAGTATCTCCGTGAGTCCTTCGTGGGGGTGGAGTCAGCCTGAGGTTGCCCTCGGATTACGCCCCTCACGCGGTGGCGGGTAGGCTAGGCCGACGTAGGTCGTGTGGGCCCAGACGCCCCGCACCAGTGAAGATGAAGTAAGCGAGGGTAGTCGTGGGCTCTGTTATCAAGAAGCGGCGCAAGCGGATGGCCAAGAAGAAGCACCGCAAGCTGCTCAAGCGCACGCGCGTTCAGCGTCGCAACAAGAAGTAAGCGAACGCAGTTCGTGAATCCGAGGCCCTTCCGCCGTCCTGGCGGAAGGGCCTCGGTGCGTTTCCCGGGCCGTTCTCCGGGCCCGTGACCAGGGCCGGGAGTGTGTGCGTTCCGGTGGTATTCCGTCATCGGTTCGGTAAAGGCCGCCTGGGGTCATCACAGGGCAACATCCACCGACTACCGTGACGGCCAGGGGAAGACCCCGCTCGGTGATCGAACGACGGAAGGCGCGGATCTTGGGGAAGATCGTGCTCGTCACAGGCGCGGCCCGGCAGCTCGGTGGCCGCTTCGTGCGGCGCATCCAGCGCGATCCCGGTGTGGACCGGGTGATCGCCGTCGACGCGGTCGCCCCCGGGCATCAGCTGGGTGACGCCGAATTCGTCCTGGCGGACATCCGGCAGTCCGCGATCACCAGGGTCCTCGCAGAGCATTCCGTCGACACGGTCGTGCATCTGGACGTGTCGGCGAAGGCGAGCGGCGCCGGTGGCCGGACGACGGTCAAGGAGACCAACGTCATCGGCACGATGCAGCTGCTCGGTGCCTGTCAGAAGTCCCCGACGGTGCAGCGGCTCGTGGTGAAGTCCAGTACCAACGTCTACGGCTCCGCCCCGCGCGATCCCGCGGTCTTCACGGAGACGACGCCGCCCAAGTCCCTGCCCAGCGGTGGCTTCGCCAAGGACGCGGTGGAGGTCGAGGGATACGTACGCGGATTCGCACGCCGCAGGCCGGACGTGGCGGTGTGCGTGCTGCGGTTCGCGAACATCCTGGGCCCGGAGCCGGACTCGCCGCTCGCCGACTATCTGGCGCTGCCGGTGCTGCCCACGGTCTTCGGCTACGATCCCCGGCTCCAGTTCGTGCACGAGGACGACGTCGTCGACGTACTGGAGATCGCCTCGCGTGAGCCCCGGCGGGGCACGCTGAACAGCGGCACGTTCAACATCGCGGGCGAGGGGGTGCTGCTGCTCTCGCAGTGCTCGCGGAGGCTGGGGCGGCCGACCGTGCCGCTGCTGCTGCCGGCCGTCACCTGGGTGGGCTCGGCGCTCCGTACGATCGGGATGACGGACTTCTCGCCGGAGCAGATCCGGCTGCTCACCCACGGCAGGGTCGTCTCGACCGTCCAGATGCGGGAAACGCTGGGTTTCCGGCCGAAGTTCACCACCGCCGAGACGTTCGCGGAGTTCGCGCGGAGCCGGGGCCCCGGGCTGCTGCCTCCGGAGCGGGTGGGCAGGGCGGTGGGCCGGCTGGCCGAGCTGCCGCTCGGCGGGGGAGCGGCCGGTACGACACATTCGACGCACGGCGCCAGGTAGAGGAGCGCGACCGACGATGGCGGACGCCAAGGTCATTCCCTTCGACGACGACCGTTCGCGCTCCGGCGCGGGGCGGCGCAGAGGTGTGCTGCCGGGCGGCGGCCGGGTCCAGGTGCCCGCCTCCGCCGGTCCGGCGCCCGTGAGCGCCCTGCCGGGCGGGCAGGTGCCCGTGGGGGCCGCCGAGGCCGCCCCGGGGGCCGACAGGCCCGCCCCCGGGAGCAGCTGGGACCGGCGCGTCGCGGGCGGGCTTGCCTTTCTGCGGAGGCGGCTCACGGGTGACTACGAGGTCGACGAGTTCGGCTACGACGAGGAGCTGACCGACCAGGTCCTGATGTCGGTGCTGCGCCCCCTCGCCGACAAGTACTTCCGTGTCGAGGTGAAGGGCATCGAGAACATCCCGTCGGACGGCGGGGCGCTCATCGTGGCCAACCACTCCGGGACGCTGCCGCTGGACGGGCTGATGCTCCAGGTCGCGGTGCACGACAACCATCCGGCCGAGCGGCATCTGCGGTTGCTCGCGGCGGATCTGGTCTTCATGCTCCCGGTGGTCAACGAGCTGGCCAGGAAGGCCGGTCACACCCTGGCGTGCTCGGAGGACGCGGAGCGGCTCCTGCAGGCCGGCGAGGTCGTGGGGGTGATGCCGGAGGGCTTCAAGGGCATCGGGAAGCCGTTCGGTGAGCGGTACAAGCTCCAGCGCTTCGGGCGGGGCGGTTTCGTGTCGACGGCGCTGCGGGCCGGGGTGCCGATCGTGCCGTGTTCGATCGTGGGTGCCGAGGAGATCTACCCGATGATCGGCAACTCCAAGACGCTGGCGCGGATTCTGGGGATTCCGTACTTCCCGATCACGCCGACGTTCCCGTGGCTGGGACCGCTGGGTGCGCTGCCGCTGCCGACGAAGTGGACCATCCAGTTCGGGGAGCCGATCCCCACGGACGGGTATCCGCCCGAGGCGGCGGAGGACCCGATGCTGATGTTCAACCTGACGGACCAGGTGCGGGAACAGATCCAGCACACGCTGTACAAGCTGCTGGTGCAGCGCCGGTCGGTCTTCTTCTGACCCAGGGGCTTTCCGCGTGACCGAGGGGGCCGCCCCGATCGGACGGCCCCCTCGGTCGTGCGCACGTGCTTACGGCTCGACGTCCTCGCCCTCGATGCCCAGGCCGGGCAGCAGGCCGGGGAGCAGCGGGGGCAGGGTGACGTCCGGTGCCGCGGACGAGCCGGAGCTGCCGCCCGGGGACGACGGGGTGGTGCCGTCCGTCGGGAGGTCGTCCAGCAGTCCGTCGCCCGTGCCGCCGCCGAGCAGGCCGTCGGACGAGCTGCTGCCGGAGCCGGAGGGCTTCGGCGAGGAGCTCGTGGAGGCGCTGTCCTCCGGGGCCGAGGAGGCGGAAGGTGCCGTACGGCCGGGGGCCGACGATCCGGGCTCGCCCTGGCGGGAGTCTTCCGCGGGGGCGTCCCCGGTGGTGCCAGGGGTGCGGGGCAGCAGGGACTTCAGCGGTGCGACTTCCTGGTCCATGGCCTCGAAGACGGAGCTGACCTTCTCTCCGACGTCGTTGAGCTGGACCGGCAGCCGGTCGCGGAGGCTGCTCCAGGTCGCGCGGTGCGAGCGCGAGAAGGAGTCCAGGGTCTGGATGGGGCCGATGGCTCCGTCGCGCTGGTAGGCGCTGTGGAGCAGGCGGTGGCCCTCGGTGGCATCGTGCGTCATGCCGTTGAGCGTGCGCCTGACCTCGCCGATCGATTCGTGGTCCATCTCGCCCGCGCGGCCGCGCTCCATCAGCCTGCGGGCCTCGCCGAGGCGGGTCGACGCCTGGTCGAGGTAGGCCTCGCCCCTGGCGGCGTCGCCGTCGGCCATGCCGAGGCTGATGTCCTCCATGCCGCGCTTGAGCGGGTAGAGGGAGTCACCGGGCAGGGCGTCGGAACTGGCAGCGGCCACACCGCCGAATGCTCCCGCGGCCACACCGACCGTGAGCCCGCCCGCGGTGAGGCCCTTCGCCCAGCGGGAGCGGGGACGCAGCCTCCGGATGGGGGAGGCCCGGTGGGCTCCCTTGCTCCGCTGTTCGGGCACCGTAGGGCCCGTGGACGCACCGCCTTCGGCGAACATGGTCTCCATGGCCGCGAGGAGCTGCGCTCGCTGCACCACTTTGACCTCGGGATCGAATTCCGGCTCGGGTAGCTCACCGAGGCCGTTCGCCAGGGCCAACAGCTTTCCGTGGTCGGCCGGTTGGGCCGGGTCCTCGGGCTGTGCGGCCGCCGCACCCTGGGGGGACTGCTCGTCCAGGGCCTGGGCGAAGGCGTTCGCCCGCCGGTGTGCCGAAACGTTTGCGATCACTGGCGGCACCTCCTCTCGTCATGACGGTCGACTCCCCTGAGGGTTCGGAAGGTTGCCCCACCGGAGGCGTTTCCACACGATCGAGCGAGTGGAAACGGTCTGGCGTGGCGACAGGGGGCCTGCATCCGGCACAACGAGTGGCGCGGCAGTTGGGTTACGGACTGAGGATGATCCGATCGGTGTGTCACGAACACGTCACGGATGGTGACGTCAGCGGGCGTCGTCGGGCAGAAGTCGTGCGAGTGTTCGCACGGCTCGGTATTGCAAGGTTTTGATCGCGCCCTCGTTCTTTCCCATGACGCGGGCGGTCTCGGCGACCGAGAGGCCCTGGAGGAACCGCAGGGTGACGCACTCCTGCTGCTGCGGGTTGAGCCGGCGTACGGCTTGCAGCAGCGCGGCGTTGGAGAGGGACTCCAGGACGGAGTCCTCCGGGCTCCGCGCGACCTCGTTGGCGTCGAGCATTTCGCCGGTGGTCACTTCCAGTCGGAAACGACTGGATTTGAAGTGGTCGGCGACAAGGTTCCGGGCGATCGTGACCAGCCAGGCGCCGAAGTCGCGGCCCTGCCAGGTGAAGGTGGAGATGCGGCGAAGTGCGCGCAGGAACGTCTCGCTGGTGAGGTCCTCCGCTGTGGCCTTGCCTCCCACGCGGTAGTAGATGTACCGGTACACGGTGTCGCTGTACTGGTCGTACAGGCGGCCGAAGGCCTCGGCCTCACCGGCCTGCGCGCGCTCGACGAGATCCATCATGCGCGCGCTGTCGCTGTCCGCCGTCGGCCGGCGGACGGGAGCCGACGACGCAGCGGTCGCGGCGCCGCGGCTGCTGCGTCTTCCGACGGCAGCGCTGCGTTCGGCCAGCGCGTAGCAGGGACCGGCAGGTGCAGGGGTGGCAAATTGGGGGACGGCGTACGCGGTGGGGACGAAGCCGCGCAAGAGGTCGAGGACCGTTGCGCGCAGCGTAGCCAGGCCCGAGGTGTCAACCCCGACGTGTGGGTACACGGGACTCCCAGAGGCAGAGCTTCCATCACGTGCAGTTCGAAAACCGTCACTCGTGGTAGCGGGTGGCGGGCTCCTTGTGCGTCTGAGGAGAATAACGCTTCGTACAGGCCGTGCTACACCCAGTTGCTCAAATCATCGATTACGTCGCTTCCGTAACCTCTAAGTGACGGTTCAAGTAGCACATCGTGACCGGTTATTGATCGAATCGCTTCGGTATCTGCCTGCGGCGGCGACGGGTTGTGGTCGTGCGCACGCAACGCGACTGGCCGGAGCGATGGGTGTGCGTGCCCGCTGTTCCGCTCCCGATTGGCCGTACGACCCCGGGCGTGCCGCTGCCCGGGCGCGGGGAGCGTCCGGGCAGCGAAGACGGGGGAGGGGGGTGGGGGTCAGCGGCGGCGGCGGTGGAGCGCGACGGCGGCGGCCGTCCCGCCGGCCAGGGCACCGACGCCTGCCGCGGCCGGGATGCCGACCTTGGCCGCCTTGCGGCCGGTGCGGTAGTCGCGCAGCCGCCAGTCGAGGGCGCGGGCGTGCTTGCGCAGCTTGGTGTCCGGGTTGATCGCGTACGGGTGGCCGACCAGGGAGAGCATCGGGATGTCGTTGTGCGAGTCGCTGTACGCCGCGCAGCGCTCCAGCTCCAGGCCCTCGGCCGCCGCCAGTGCGCGCACCGCCTCGGCCTTCGCCGGGCCGTGGAGGGGTTCGCCGACCAGCCGGCCGGTGTAGACGCCGTCCACCGATTCGGCGACCGTGCCCAGGGCGCCGGTGAGGCCGAGGCGGCGGGCGATGATCGTGGCGGTCTCCACCGGGGCGGCGGTGACCAGCCAGACCCTCTGGCCCGCGTCGAGGTGGGCCTGGGCGAGGGCGCGGGTGCCGGGCCAGATGCGGTCGGCCATGTACTCGTCGTAGATCTCCTCGCCGATGGACATCAGCTCGGAGACGCGGTGGCCCTTGACGATGGACAGGGCGCTGTCGCGGGCGTCCTGCATGTGCTCGGGGTCCTCGACCCCGGCCAGCCTGAACCAGGCCTGCTGCCAGGCGAACCGGGTCAGCTCGCGGCGCTGGAAGAACTTCCGCTTGTAGAGGCCGCGGCCGAAGTGGAAGATCGCGGCGCCCTGCATGACGGTGTTGTCCAGGTCGAAGAAGGCGGCGGCCCGCTCGTCCCCGGCGACGGGGAACGCGGGTTCCCGCTCCTCCTCGGCGGCCGTCGGCTCCTCGGCCTCGGCGGTGAGCGCCGACTTCCGCGCTGCCTCGGCTGCGGCCTCGCCTGCGAGCACGCTGCGTGCCGTGGCGGGGCGCCTGCGGGGTGTGAGCCATCCAAGAGCGGCCATGTCGTGAGCATAGCCATTCTGTTCCGCAGTTCCCGACCCGGCGGGATGCGGCGGTGTGAACTCTCCGGGGCCGGGGTGTTAAACGGGTGATTCCGCGCACTCGCAGGGCCTCTGCGGGAGCTCGCGGGGGCGCAGAATGAAGGTATGAGTGCTCTGCTGCGTCGTACGAAGAAGAAGCCCGCGGACCGGGTGGTGACCCTCGTCGGGAAGCCCGGGTGCCACCTGTGCGACGACGCCCGGCTGGTGGTGAGCGAGGTGTGCGAGGAGACCGGGGCGTCCTGGGTGGAGAAGGACATCACGCGGGACGAGGCCTTGTACAAGGAGTACTGGGAGCAGATCCCGGTGGTCCTGATCGACGGCGAACAGCACACCTTCTGGCGGGTCGACCCGGCGAGGCTGCGCACGGCGCTGGGAACGTAAGGGGGACTCCTTGGCGAAACCCGGTTAACATCGTGGGCGTTTTGAGTGGTCTCGGGGGGCGTGGACATGAGGAGTGTGTACCGTCTTGCCCCCTTCGGGCCTGCAACGGGCTGATGTCGTCCCTGGTTCCGGGACCACGCTGGGAATATGCGTGACCCCGGTCACTTTGACCAGACAAAACGGACACTATCTTTGTGCACGCGTTCACAAAGACATAGCCTGCTGTCGACGGGGCGGTCATAGGACATACGGCCGCCTGCAGCCCCGCTCATCCCGCAGGAGCACCGTGGCAACTGGCCGAACTCACCGACCGGCGACCCGTAGCCGAGGAATTCCCGAGGCCACCGTCGCCCGGCTTCCGCTGTATCTCCGCGCACTGACGGCGCTCTCCGAGCGCTCGGTTCCCACGGTCTCCTCCGAGGAACTCGCCGCGGCGGCGGGGGTCAACTCCGCGAAGCTGCGCAAGGACTTCAGCTACCTGGGGTCCTACGGCACGCGTGGTGTCGGGTACGACGTCGAGTATCTCGTCTACCAGATCTCCCGTGAGCTCGGGCTCACCCAGGACTGGCCCGTGGCGATCGTCGGTATCGGTAACCTCGGCGCCGCGCTCGCCAATTACGGCGGGTTCGCCTCCAGGGGCTTCCGGGTCGCCGCCCTCATCGACGCCGACCCCGCCATGGCGGGTACGCCCGTGGCCGGGATCGCCGTCCAGCACACCGATGACCTGGACCGGATCATCAGCGACAACGGTGTGTCCATCGGTGTCATCACCACCCCGCCCGGCGCGGCCCAGCAGGTCTGCGACCGGCTCGTGGCCGCCGGGGTGACCTCCATCCTGAACTTCGCGCCGACGGTGCTCTCCGTGCCCGAGGGCGTGGACGTGCGCAAGGTCGACCTCTCGATCGAGCTGCAGATCCTCGCCTTCCACGAGCAGCGCAAGGCCGGCGAGGAGGCCGCTGCCGACGGCAGGGCGTCCGATGACGACGCCGACGCGGACGAGGCGCCGCCGATGCGCGCCACGCCCACCGGCCGGAAGGGACCTGACGGGGACATGCCCGCCGTGATGCCGGCATGAGTCTCCTGGTCGTAGGACTGAGTCACCGCAGCGCCCCCGTCTCCGTGCTGGAGCGGGCGTCGCTGGCTGTCGATTCCCAGATCAAACTGCTTCAGGACACCCTCGCCGCGGAGCCCGCGACCGAGGCCGCCGTCCTGGCCACCTGCAACCGCATCGAGCTGTACGCGGACGTGGACAAGTTCCACGCGGGTGTCGCCGAGCTGTCCACGCTTCTCGCGCAGCACAGCGGCGTCGGTCTGGACGAGCTCACTCCCTATCTCTATGTGCACTACGAGGACCGCGCCGTCCACCACCTCTTCTCGGTGGCGTGCGGGCTGGACTCGATGGTGGTGGGCGAGGGCCAGATCCTCGGCCAGATCAAGGACGCGCTCGCACGGGGGCAGGAGCTCCACACCGCGGGCCGCCTCCTGAACGACCTCTTCCAGCAGGCTCTGCGGGTCGGCAAGCGCGCCCACAGCGAGACCGGGATCGACCGGGCCGGGCAGTCGCTCGTCACCTTCGGCCTGGAGCAGCTGGCCGACGGCGCCGAGGTCACCGAGTGGGCCGCCGGCAAGCGCGCCCTGGTGATAGGGGCGGGCTCGATGTCCTCGCTCGCCGCCGCCACCCTGGCCCGGGCCGGCGTCGAGGAGATCGTCGTCGCCAACCGGACCCGCGCCCGTGCCGACCGGCTCGTCGAGATCCTCGGCCAGGCCGGGGTGCCGACGGCCCGCGCCGTCGCGATGGACGGGGTCGCGGACGAACTGACACGTGCCGACGTGGTGGTTTCCTGTACCGGGGCGACGGGGCTCGTCCTGACCGCCGAGGCCGTCGCCGGCGCGCTCGGTGTCGCGTACGAGAGTGCCGCGCAGGCCCCCGAGGCCCCCGCCGCGGCGGTGCCCGACGAGCTGGACCAGCACGCCGCGTGGGTGGAGAACGGTTCCGCCGCCGCGCAGGACCGGGCCGTGCGCCGGGTGTCCGCGTACCCCGCCGGTACCGGTCCCGTCCGGCTGCACCTGCTCGACCTCGCGATGCCGCGCGACATCGACGGAGCGGCCCACCGCATCGCCGGTGTGCGCCTCGTCGACATCGAGTCGCTCGCCGAGGCGTCCGCGGACGCCCCGATGGCCGCCGATGTGGACCAGGTGCGCACCATCGTCGCCGACGAGGTCGCCGCCTTCGGTGCCGCCCAGCGCGCCGCCCACATCACCCCGACCGTCGTCGCCCTGCGCACCATGGCCGCCGATGTGGTGGCCGCGGAGATCGCGCGGCTCGACGGACGACTCCCCGACCTGGACGAGAAGCAGCGCGCCGAGATCACGCAGACCGTGCGCCGCGTCGTCGACAAGCTCCTGCACGCGCCCACCGTGCGGGTCAAGCAGCTCGCGAGCGAGCCCGGCGGCGCCGGGTACGCCGATGCGCTGCGGGAACTCTTCGACCTCGACCCGCAGACGGTGGCCGCCGTCTCACGGGCAGACCTGAACGACCCGAATAGAGGGCGGTCATGACCGACAACTCACCCCTGGGCGGGGAGACCAAACCACCCCTGCGGCTGGGCACCCGGCGCAGCAAGCTCGCCATGGCGCAGTCCGGCATGGTCGCTGATGCGGTCCGTGAGGTGACCGGGCGTGCCGTCGAGCTCGTCGAGATCACCACGTACGGCGACATCTCCCGGGAGCACCTGGCGCAGATCGGCGGGACCGGTGTGTTCGTCGCGACCCTGCGCGAGGCGCTGCTGAGCGGTGAGGTGGACTTCGCCGTCCACTCGCTCAAGGACCTGCCGACCACGCAGCCCGAGGGTCTCGTCCTGGCCGCCGTGCCGGAGCGCGAGGACCCGCGTGACGCGCTGGTCGCCCGGGACGGGCTGAGCTTCGAGGAGCTGCCGCCCGGCGCCCGCATCGGTACCGGTTCGCCGCGCCGCATGGCGCAGCTCAACGCGTACGCCCGCTCGCACGGTCTGGAGATAGAGACCGTCGCGATCCGCGGGAACGTCGATACGCGCATCGGATTCGTACGAAGCGGGGAGCTGGACGCGGTGGTACTCGCCGCCGCCGGGCTCAGCCGCCTCGGACGCACGGACGAGGTCACCGGCTTCCTGCCGGTCGACACCGTCCTGCCCGCTCCCGGCCAGGGAGCACTGGCGATCGAATGTGCTGAAAGCAGCACGGACCTCGCCGCAGCTCTCGCCGAGCTCGACGACCCGTACACCCGGGTCGCCGTGACCGCCGAGCGCGCCCTGCTCAACGCCCTGGAGGCCGGCTGTTCCGCACCTGTGGGTGCGCTGGCCGATCTCCTGGCCGACGGGCAGGTTGTCAACGAACTGCGCCTGCGCGGTGTCGTCGGTTCAACCGACGGCACTTCCCTGGTGCAGCTGTCCATCACCGGTCCCGTCCCCACGTCGCACGACGACGCGGCGGCCCTCGGTCGCGAGCTCGCGACCGAGATGCTTGCCAAGGGTGCGGCCGGTCTTATGGGGGAGCGAGCACTTTGAGCCCCACCGGCCCTGTCGTATCCGACTTCCCTGTCCTGTCCTCAGGGCATGTCACCTTCCTCGGCGCCGGTCCCGGCGACCCGGGGCTGCTGACACTGCGCGCCGTCGAGGCGCTTGCGAGCGCGGACGTCCTTGTCGCCGAACCCGAGGTTCTCGACGTCGTCCGCTGCCATGCGCGGGCAGGGGTAAGCACGCCTGAGCTGACGGTTGTTGACATGTCGTCAACACCCGCCGGAGTACCCGTTCTCAGGGATGCCGCCAATCTTGTCATGGAGGCAGCGAAGGGCGGCAGGCGGGTCGTCCGTGCCGTCACCGGTGACCCGGGCATGGACGGGAACACGGGTGCCGAGATGCTGGCCTGCGCTGCCGCGGGTGTGCCTTTCGAGGTCGTGCCCGGTATCGCGAACGCCGTGGGCGTGCCCGCGTACGCCGGTGTGCCGCTGCGTGACGCGCAGGGTGCCGATGTGCGCTTCGTCGACGCGCGTACCGCCTCGGACCGCTGCTGGTCCGAGGTCGGCGCGAGCGACGCGACCGCGGTCGTGTCGACGTCGCTGGACTCGGTGGCCGCGGCCGCCGGTGAGCTGGTCTCCGCGGGCCGCAAGCCCGACACCCCGCTCACCGTCACGATCGCGGGGACGACGACCCGCCAGCGCACCTGGACGGCGACGCTGGGCACCATCGCCCAGGTCCTCAAGCAGGCCAAGGTCCTTCCCTCGCCGGAGGGGCACCTGCCCGTCATAGCCGTGGTCGGGGAGCGCAGCTCCGCCGCCCAGCGCGACCAGCTCGCGTGGTTCGAGTCCAAGCCGCTGTTCGGCTGGAAGGTGCTCGTGCCGCGCACGAAGGAGCAGGCGGCGTCGCTCTCCGACCAACTGCGTTCCTACGGTGCCGTGCCGCACGAGGTCCCGACGATCGCCGTCGAGCCGCCGCGTACGCCCCAGCAGATGGAGCGGGCGGTCAAGGGCCTGGTCACCGGCCGGTACGAGTGGATCGCCTTCACCTCGGTGAACGCGGTGAAGGCCGTACGGGAGAAGTTCGAGGAGTACGGGCTCGACGCCCGTGCCTTCGCCGGGATCAAGGTCGCGGCCGTCGGTGAGCAGACCGCCGCCGCGCTCGTCGACTTCGGTGTGAAGCCGGACCTGGTGCCGTCGGGCGAGCAGTCGGCCGCCGGTCTGCTGGAGGACTGGCCGCCGTACGACCCGGTCTTCGACCCGATCGACCGGGTGTTCCTGCCGCGGGCGGACATCGCCACGGAGACCCTGGTGGCCGGGCTCATCGAGCTGGGCTGGGAGGTCGACGACGTGACCGCGTACCGCACGGTCCGCGCGTCGCCGCCGCCGGCGGACACCCGTGAGGCGATCAAGGGCGGTGGCTTCGACGCGGTGCTCTTCACCTCGTCCTCGACCGTCCGCAACCTGGTCGGTATCGCGGGCAAGCCGCACAACGTGACGGTCATCGCGTGCATCGGCCCGGCGACGGCGAAGACCGCCGAGGAGCACGGCCTGCGGGTCGACGTCCTGTCGCCGGAGCCTTCGGTCCACAAGCTGGCCCAGGCGCTGGCGGACTTCGGCGCGCAGCGCCGGGACGCGGCCAAGGAGGCCGGCGACCCGGTGACCCGTCCGAGCGAGCGGCGCCCCGGCGCGCGGCGTCGCCGGACGACCACCTGAGCGTAGGTACGGGCGAGGGGCCGGTCGCTTCCCGAGGGGAGCGACCGGCCCCTCATGCGTGGGTTCCCGGTCTCAGAGCGGTTTGCGCCAGACGGAGACGTGTCCGTCGGAGTCCTGGGTGAACGGGGTGCCCTCCCAGTCGGCGACCCGGCGCTCCAGCTGGAGTCCCGCGATGCGCGCCATGAGGTCGAGCTCGGCCGGCCAGGCGTACCGCTGCCGGGAGGCGCCCCTGCGGTAGCGGCCGTCCTCCTCGCGGAAGAAGTGGTGCGAGACGAGGAGCTGCTCGGCCAGGTCGAAGGTGTCGAAACCGAGATGCTGCTCGGAGACGTCGAACGGCACGGCGATCTGGGTCGGGGGCAGGAGCCGCAGCGGCGGCACACCGAGCTCGACGACGAACCGGCCGCCGGGCTCCAGGTGGTGTGCGGCGTTGCGGAAGCACTCGACCTGCTCGTCCTGGGTGAGCAGGTTTCCGATGGTGTTGTAGACGACGTAGACCAGGGAGAACGTGCCGGGGACCTTGGTGGTGGCCATGTCCCCGATGTGGACCGGGAGCCGGTCCTCGTCGATCTTGCGGCGGAGTACGGCGGCCATGGGCTCGGAGTACTCGATGCCGGTCACGGGTACGCCGCGTTCGCGGAGCGGGATGCCGACGCGGCCGGTCCCGATGGCGAACTCCAGGGCTGGGCCGTCGCCGGCGAGTCCGGCGAGGAGGTCGAGGGTGGGCCGGAGGAAGGCGGCGGTGGATCTCGGGGCCTCCCCGGCGTCGTAGCGTTCGGCGGTCTCGTGGTCCCACAGGTCGCTGCTCGTCACGGACGGGCACTCTGCCGGACAGGCCGGGGGGCTGTCGACGGATTTCTTCGCCCCCGGATGGCTTCCGGTCCCGTTTTTTCCGGGTGGACTGTCGGTAAATCGGCGATGTGTGCGGGTCTAGTCTCGAAGGATGACCGATTACGGAAACTTCCCCGGCTCGCGGCCCCGCCGGCTGCGGACGACCCCCGTCATGCGGCGCATGGTCGCCGAGACCCGGCTCGACCCGGCGAATCTGATCCTGCCCGCGTTCGTACGCGAGGGCATCGACGCCCCGGTCGCCATCTCGGCCATGCCCGGCGTCCAGCAGCACACCCTGGACACGCTGCGGAAGGCCGCCGTGGACGCGGTCGCGGCGGGTGTCTCGGGGATCATGCTCTTCGGCGTCCCGCTGGAGGAGAAGAAGGACGGCCGGGGCACGGCGGGGACCGACCCGGACGGCATCCTCCAGGTCGCCCTGCGCGCGGTGCGGGAAGAGGTCGGGGACGACCTGGTGATCATGTCCGACCTCTGTCTGGACGAGTTCACCGACCACGGCCACTGCGGGGTGCTGACCGAGGACGGCCGTGTCGACAACGACGCGACGCTGGAGCGGTACGCGGAGATGGCGCAGGTGCAGGCCGACGCGGGCGCGCACGTGGTGGGCCCGAGCGGGATGATGGACGGCCAGGTCGGGGTGATCCGCGACGCGCTGGACCAGACGGGGTACGAGGACGTGTCGATCCTCGCCTACACCGCGAAGTACTCCTCGGCCTTCTACGGCCCCTTCCGCGAGGCGGTCGGCTCTTCCCTGAAGGGCGACCGCAAGACGTACCAGCAGGACCCGGCGAACCTGCGCGAGTCGATGCGGGAGCTGGCGCTGGACCTGGAGGAGGGCGCCGACATGGTCATGGTCAAGCCGGCCGGCCCCTACCTCGACGTCCTCGCCAAGGTCGCCGACGCGGTGGACGTGCCGGTCGCGGCGTACCAGATCAGCGGTGAGTACGCGATGATCGAGGCCGCCTCCGAGAAGGGCTGGATCGACCGGGACGCGGCGATCCTGGAGAGCCTGACGGGCATCCGGCGCGCGGGTGCGCGGATGATCCTGACGTACTGGGCGACGGAGGTCGCGCAGCGGCTGGGGCGTTGAGAGCAGAGCGTCTCCGGCTCCGGCCAATTCGGTTGTGCGCGGGGCGGGTAGGAGGACAGGATCCCGCTCATGTTCGCACGCAGGAATCACCGTCCCACGTCCCCCGAGCTGGCCGCCGCCTGGGAGTGCCTCGACGGGGGTGATGTCCCCGGGGCGCTCAGAGCGTTGCGGCAGGTGCCGTCGGCGCCTCTGGAGCAGGTCGCGTCGGTCGTGGGGCGCGCGGCGGAGGCCGCGGGCTTCGGCGACCTCGCCGAGGCCGCCGGGGCGCTGGCCAAGCAACCCGACCGGGTGAAGTCGCTCTACGACTACGGGTACGCCTGTGTGGAGCGCGGGGTGCCGTATCTGGCGATACCCGCGCTGCGCGAGGCGTTGAGGCTGGCGCCGGGCTCGGCGGGACTCCTGCGTGAGCTGGTCTCCGCGTACGAGCGCGAAGGGCGCCACCGGGAGGCGGCCGATGTGCTGCTCGCCCACGAGGACGGGCTGGCCGACTGGCCGGACCGCTATCTCCTGGTCTTCAACTCCCTGCTGGCGGGGGACCTCGGTCCGGCCCGTCTGCACCACGGGCGTCTGGGTGCCCCGGACGAGGATCTGTGGCTGGGGGCGCGGGACCGGCAGAACCTGATGCTGGAGCGCGCGGCGGGTGCCGAGGTGGTGAGTCCGCTCGACGGGTCGGATCTGCGTGGCTGGCAGTACGTCATGGGCGGCACGGTGCTGGGGACCCTGTCGCCGTTCGGCTTCGACGCAGGAATGACGGGGCGCTACGCCTGGACGCAGGACAGCCATGAACTGTGTCACCGCGGGTTGCTCCGGCTGCGGGCGGTGCTCGCCGCCGCGGAGGTCCGCCCGCGTTCGGTGTCGCTGCTGCCGGACCGGGGGAGCCGGATCCTGGGGCTGGCCGCCGCGGAGGTGCTGGGTCTTCCCGCGGTCCCCTTCGAAGCGGGCCGGGAGGACACCGTCGTCATCGCCCACGACCTCGACGAGACGGCGCGGGCGGACGGGGGAGGCGAGGTCGTCGCGCAGCTCTGCGAAAGGGTTCCGGGACAGGTCCTGCATGAGCACGCGAGCTGCTGGACCGACCCGCCGGCCGTCGCCGCCGACAGCGTCACCTTCCTGTACCAGTCGGTCGTTGCCCCGTGGGGTGAGCGCCTGACGCCGGGTGAGGACGGAGAGATGGGGTTCGGGGAGCCGGACACCCGGCCGGAGGCGGAGATCGCCGCCGAGATCGTGGCGGCGGACCCGAAGCCGGAGGAGGGGGACGGGGCCACACCGTCCGACTCCGACGAGGTGCTGGCCGCCTTCGTCGCGGGGGTGCGCGGCACCTGGCTGCGGGGCTACCGGGCGGGGCTGCACTCGGCCGGGCCGGTGAGCAGTTCGCGGTTCGTCTGAGGGGCGGGTGTGGGCGCGATCGACAGCTACGGGACGCAGCGCGAGGCCGTCGAGGCATTGCTGTACGCCGCCGCGCCTTCGGCGATGGTGCTGTCGTACCGGGAGGACAGGGCGTTCGCCGCGCTGAGCCTGAATCGCTTCGGCTCGGTCGGGTCGACCCGGTTGGACTGGAGCGGGGCCGAAGTCCTGGAACGGACCTGCGGCTTCGACGCCGCCGAGCTGTGCAGGCTGGTGGGCGAGTACGGCGGGGGCGGTCTGGGCATCGTGTTCCCGGGCAATCTGTGCGTGCCGTCGGTCGCCGTGGACCTCGCCCTGGTCGGCGAGTACGCCGCCCCCCTCCTGGACTGTCCCGAGTGCTGGGTCTTCCTCGTGGATCAGGGGGTGCTGATCGAGTTTCAGGACGGTGAGGGCTTCGTGGTCGCCAGGGTGCCGGCGCCGGAGTGAGGCCTGCGGGGCGCCGGCATCGGGCCCGTGGCTCGGGGCCAGAGCTTCGGGATCCGAGGGCCGGGGTTCGAGGGCCGGGGTTCGAGCGCCGGACCGGTCGTCTCACTCGTTCGAGGGATGCTGACGGCTCTCCGGGCTCGAAGCTCGGGTTTCGGGATTCGAGGGCCGGGATGCGGGCTCCGAGAGCCGAGCGCCTTCTTACATCCGGTAGGGAAAAAGACGGTGGGGAGAACCTCCCTGACCTCCCGGACCCGTCACGAGCAGCAAGTATGACTAATTGTGAGCGAGTTGCGGCGGAGAGTCGCGACTGCTTACGGTGCCGGAAACGAACGACCCCGACGCGGTGCTGACAACACCAGGCCGGGGTCTCACCCCAAGATCGAGAAGAGCGATCCCGTGGCTACCGAGCAGCCTAGTCCCGCCCTGCGCGCCCCTGCCTCCTCGCGTCCGTACCCGATGGCCCATCCTGGTTACGGCAAGCGTTCCGCCCCGGACCAACAGCCGCGATGCGCGGACGACTTCGGACTGCTGCCGTTGCGGGAGCGCAGTATCGCCGGGTTCATCGATCACCTGCCCGAGGGTGCCGCCATGGACGTCAAGGGGCTGGCCAAACAACTTCCGCTCTACGGGCAGCAGGCCGTGGCCTCGGCGCTGAAGGCCCTCTCGATCGCCGGGTATCTGCGCCGCGTGCGGTGCCTGGTCGGGGGTGAGGGGGGCCAAGTGCGCTGGGTCTTCCGCACGTTCTGGTCCCGGACCGCGCGGGACAACGAGTGGTGGGCGGCCCTCGTCGGCACCCAGCAGGAACGGGCGACGGCCGTCGAGCCCGTGGACGACAGGTCGTTGGCCCCTGCGGTTCCGCAGCAGCGGACGCAGGAGCGTGCGGAGGCACCCGCCCCGCTCGCGCCGCAGCAGGCACCCGTCCCGCCCGCGCCGCAGCATGCACCCGTCCCGCCTGTGCCGGGACAGCGGACCCTGGTGCCTGCCCCGCACTCGCCGGAGCAGCCGCCACACAAGCCCGCTCCTCCCGCGTCGGAGGGCCCCTCGCCCGCGTACGCCGCACTGGCCCAACTGGGGCGCGTGGACGCCCGGCTGGCGCTCTCGGCCGCCGACTGCGCGGTCCTGGAGCCGCTGGCCGTCGAGTGGTTCGCACGTGGCGTGGACGCCGAGTACCTGAAGCACGCCCTGGCCGCCGGGCTTCCCCCGCAGGTCGACTCGCCGGTCGGCTTCGTCCGCTGCCGTCTCACCGGCAAGCTCCCGCCGCGGGTGCCCGCCGCCCCGGAACCTCCCGCGTCCGGCGCTCCCGTGCCCCGGGCGATGATGGAGTGCACGGAGTGCGGTGCCCCAGGACGCCCCGGAGCCCTCACCGACGGACTCTGCCGCTCCTGCCGCCGGCCGGGATGCGAGGCGGCACCGGCCATCGAGGGCCTGCCCGCCGAGCGAGATGTCCGTACGTACGTCGCCGGACTTCGCGACCTGCTCAAAATGCCCTGAGCCGGTGCCGGTGCCGGTATCAGTAGACGCGGTCGGGCCAGTGCGGGTCCTCCCAGCGGGCAGGACCGGTGAGCCCGATGAGCCGTATCCGGTGCAGCAGTTCCTCGGGAGCTTCCTGGGCGCGGAGCCGCGCGGGAGCGTGTCGGACCAGCCAGGCGGCGAGCTCGACGCGCAGGGCGTCCTCGTCCGTGTGCCACCCGTCCCACGGAAGCTCGTCCCCCAGCAGTTCGTACTCCCAGCGGGCAGCCGCTTCGGCCAGGTGCCGGTCGGCGACCCGATGGTCGAGCGCCTCCCAGGTGTCGAGCCACGGAGTGAGTGTGCAGGACGCCTCGACGCACAGCGCGAGGAGCTCGTGGGCGGGGACCGGGGGCTCCGGGTCGACGAGGGTATGGGCCCACCAGGCTTCCAGGAACTCCTGGACCGCCAGTCTCTGGGGCTCCGGCCACTGCTGCCAGTGGCCTCGGGCGAACGACGTGCCGACCTCGTACATGCCGAACATGGGTTTCACGTCGCCGCTGGTCAGAGCCTTGGCGAACTGGGGCAGGACGCGGCGCAGCACGGAACCGTGATCGCCCCAGTCGGGGGCGTCCCAGGTGCGGCGCAGGAGGTCCGGGTCGAGTTCCACCTCCGGGACCTTCAACAGGGCGAGCTCTTCCTCGCTGCCCCAGTGGCAGGTGCACTGAACTTCGTCGGGGTGAGCGGTCATTCCCCGGAAGGTGACGGTCAACCGGTCCAGAGCCCGGTGGAGCCGGAGGTGAGTGGAAGTGGTTTCGCGGTTCATCGGTGTCAGCACGACCTCAGGGACTCCGGTGGCTTCCGCCGGCCGAAGACTGCGACGCTACCCGCTCTCCTGGCTGCCGGGCATCCGGATATCAGGGAGGCGTCCGGTTCGACGCGCCCCTGGGGTACGGAAGGTGAGCCCCCTGGTCAGTCCCACCAGAAGGACCACGTCTCCTGGCCCAGGAGGTGCTTCTCGGCGTAGACGTCCAGGCCGTTCGGAGGCGCCTCCTGGATGTTGTCCGGGCAGAACGCGAAGTGCTCGGCGGCGAGGGCGCGTGCTTCGGCCTCGGTGGTGGGAGGCCGTCCCACGGACACCTTCAGGGTGTCGAAGCCGAGCTCCACGACCCTGATCTCGAAGCGGTCCTCCCAGGAGCGCAGAACCGCGCACAGCCTGGCCACGTCGTTCTCGTGGTTGAGAGGGCCGGACCAGCCGATCGCCGCCGGGATGTCCGCGCTGCGCCGGGCGGGCACGAGGGCGAGCCGGGCCGTACCGGTGATCATGTCGGCTATCTCCGCGGCCAGTTCGTCCGGGGTCTCCGGTGTGCTCGCGGCGGGGACCGGGGCCGGCCCCGGCCACTCGGCGGCCTCCTCCAGCTCGTCGTCGGCATACGCCTCCCAGGACTCGATGAGGACCTCCTCGGCGTCGTGGTCGCCGGGGTAGGACGTGTCGGCCGGGCGGAGATCCCAGTCCTGGGGGCCTTCGTCGCGCCGGCCGGTGTCGATCAGCACCGGGAGCAGGCCGAGCGGGCGTCCGACGGCCCGCAGCCGGGCCCAGTCGCCCGGCCGCGCGGGCTCGTCGGCGTACCAGAGCAGAGGTTCGTGCCACGATCCGTCGGCCGTGGTGTCCACGAGGGTGCCCGCCGGCAGCGGGAGCCTGTACAGCTGGTTCGGGAGGTTCGCCATGCCGGTCACCCTAGGCTCTGCCAC
This sequence comes from Streptomyces sp. CB02058, assembly GCF_001905505.1. Taxonomy (GTDB): domain Bacteria; phylum Actinomycetota; class Actinomycetes; order Streptomycetales; family Streptomycetaceae; genus Streptomyces. Next base: position 355,502 of record NZ_LIPG01000008.1, on the reverse strand, counting down.
TGACAGGGACCCCGGGGTGGCCGGTCGTCAGGTCAGGGCCAGTCGACGAGAGCCATGAAGGCCACGAAGGCGACACCGACGACGCTGGGCGCCGCCACGGCGAGGAACACGCGCGTCCCGGTCTGCTGCTGACGCCAGGGCACGGCCCAGGCGGCCACCAGGACCACCAGGGCCAGTACGAGGCCGGTGCACAGGACCGCCCAGGCCGCGTTGAACGAGTCGGTGAAGCGGGCGGCCCGCGCGCCGTTGCAGGAGTCGCACGCCATGGGGGAAAAGCCGCCGAAGAGCAGGGCGACACCCGACGCGGGCAGCGTGACGAGCGTGGAGATCAGTGGAGCTGCCCAGGCGTAGGGCACACGGGGGTTGAGAAGGTCGTCCGACATGCGTACGAGTCAACTCGGCCGGGCGGGGGTGGCACATGGGCGCTCGTACTCAGGCACCACCCCGGGTACGTCGTCAGCCGCGCGCGGCGTACGCGGCGAAGGCCGACCATGCGGTGGGGGCGACGGTGAAGGTGGGGCCCTCGGGGTTCTTGGAATCGCGGATGTGGACGGCGGAGGGGTGGGCGGCGACCTCGACGCACTCGCCGCCGTCGCTGCCGCTGTAGCTCGACTTGTGCCAGTCGTAGGCGACTTCGAGGCAGGCCCCGCCCTCGTCGCTGCTGTAGCTGGACTTGAACCACTCAAGTGCGGTGCTCATAGCTCTCCTAGCAGCCGGTCCAGCAGGCACCCCGTGTCCTCGATGTTCAGAGCCTGCGTTCGCAGCATCGCATATTTCTGCGCCAGGATGCTGACCTCATCCGGGTCAGCGACGAGTTGGCTACCACGCTGGGTTTCCGTGTAGCCGAGATGTTGGTAGTCCGGTGTTTCGAGCAGAATGAACGGGCCGGCGAGCGCCGCGTGAGTCTGGCGGCCGAGGGGCATCACCTGGAGTGTGATGCCCGGCAGAGACGCACAAGTGCGCAGGTGGCGCAGTGTATCCGCGTGTACCTCATCACCACCGAGGCGGTCCCGGAGGATGGCCTCAGAAACGATGAAGCTGATGGTCGGGGGCACGGCGCGGTGCAGGATGCTCTGGCGGTCGGTCCGAGCCAAGACCTGTGCTTCGATCTCGTCCCTGCCGATCACCGGGACCTTGCTGCGGAACACCGCCCGCGCGTAGCTCTCCGTCTGGAGCAACCCCGGCAGTACCTGGTTCTCGAACCAGGACAACGCCAGCGCCTCCCGTTCCAGGTCCATGTACTGCTCCGCCCACGCCGGGATCAGATCGATCTCCGGCATGTTGTCCACCGCCGTCTCCAGCGCACCCTTCGTGCTCAGGAGCTGGTCCAGCCGACGGGCCAGGTCGGGGAGGAGGGCGCGGCGGCCCTGTTCGATGGAGGCGATCGTCTCGACCTGGACGGAGGCGCGGTCCGCGAGCTGGGCCTGGGTGAGGTCCGCCGTGATGCGGAACAGGCCGACCAGCTTGCCGACGAGCTTCATGGCGGACGCGTTCTTGCGCTGCCGTTTCCTGGGGTGCATACGGTCGGACTCCCCGCCCTCGTGCGTGCTTCACGCATGGTCGACCCGTACAAGAAATCTGTACGGGTCGACGCATTGCCCGAGGGTATGTGCGCGGAGTGACCGTCGTCCGGTGAACGGGACGGCGTCACCCTCCCGGTCAGTACATGAGGGCGTCATTCATGTCGGTCTGCCAGTAGGTGACGGCCAGGCTGCTGTCGACGTAGACCTCCTTGCCGAGCGGGACGTTCACCGCGCTGCCCGTGGAGCCGCCCTCCTTCGCTCCCTGGAAGCTGACGGAGAGGTCCCTGGTGGAGTAGCCGCCCGTGCCGCTGCCGTCGGCGGACGAGGTCATGACGCCCGTGTAGGCGGACTGACCGGGGGTGAGGGTGACGACGGCCTGCGGCTTGCTGTCCTCGACGGTCTGCGGGACGGACTGCGCCTCGCCGAACCGGAGGAAGGGGTAGTAGTAGGCGTTGCAGGCCTTCGAGCCGGTGTTGGTCATCGTGAGCAGCATGTGGTTGATGGGGCGCTTGACGCTCGTCATCGTGAGCTTGGTGTTCGCGCCGGTGCAGGTGGGCAGGGCGCCGCCGGTGCTGCCGCTGTCGGCGGCCTGCTCCGCCGGCTTCGCGGCGGGCTTCGCGCCGGAGGAACCGGAATCCTTCTCGGTGCCGGAACCGGAATCAGAACCGGTGGAGTCCGAGTCCTCGGCCGGCTTCTTGTCCGTGTTCGCCGCCGGGGCCTCGGAGTTGCCGTCGGCCGGCTGCTGGGAAGCGGTGTCCAGGGCGTCGTACGGCTCCGGGCTGTCGCTCTGGCAGGCGGTGAGGGACAGGGCCGCGACCAGTGCGGCGACGCCGAGGACGGAGGTGCGGGCGGCGCGGCGGAAGCGAAGGTTACGCATGGGTGGTTCTCCCCGTTCGAAGGTGATGAGTGCCCGGGGCGCCGACTTGGCGCCCTGAGGTGCGGGCGGGTGTACTGAGCGGTGACGCATGATCAGAGGCGTTACAGGAGTGCGATGACGACCGCGATGCAGGCGATCAGCACTCCCGTGGCGACCGCGTCGGTCAGGCTGATTTCAGGTCGAGTACGCAACGAGGCTCCCGGGACGGGTGAGGGTGGGATGTGCGAGTCGCGGGGAACGCCGCGGTGTGTCCACATCCTTTCCAGCCCCGGATTCCGGTCGCAACGGCTGCCGGGGCATGCGGGACGCTGGAACGTTCGTATGCCCTTTGACCTGCGGGAACATCACCTCCCTGGAACGCCTTTCCGGGAAGGAACGGAAGGGGAACGGTCGGGGTGGGCACAGAGATCCAGGACTTCGCGGAGCTGCTCAGGGGGTTGAAGGAGCGGTCCGGGCTCAGTTACGGGACGCTCGCGCAGAAGCTCCACATGAGCACGTCGACCGTCCACCGGTACTGCAACGGTGACGCGGTCCCTCATGAGTACGCACCCGTCGAGCGCTTCGCGCGGGTGTGCCGGGCCTCGTCCGAGGAACTGGTGGCGCTGCACCGGAAGTGGATCCTGGCCGACGAGGCCAAGCGGCGGGGGACGCGACGGCCCGAGGCGGCTGCGGCCCCTCCCGGGGCGGAGACCGCGCCGGTGGCCGAGGCACGTCCCGATGCAGTGGCCGAACCGGTGGCAGCGGCAGAAGCGGAATCAGTTGATCGGCCTGAAGCGGAGGACGAACCGGAGCCCCGGACGAAGCCTGAAGCAGAGGTCGGATCGGGGCCCGAAGCGGAGTCCTTCGCGCAGGACGTGACGCCAGAGGCGCCCCATCCCGGCGACCGCGTGCCCGGCCGCCGGCGGCCGACGAGGAGGACGCGTGTCCTGCTCACCGCGGTCGCCGTCGTGGCGCTCACCGTGCCCGCCGCCCTTGCCGTCCGGAGCCTCGCGGGTGACGGGCCGTCCGACGACGGGCGTACGCGGGCTGAGCCCAGCGTCGCGCAGGTCGTACCCAGCGGTCGGGTCAGCGGCAGCGCGAAGCCGGGCAAGGGGGTCGGCACATCGGCGAAGCCCAGCGAGGACGCCACCGCATCGGCCGGGCGCAGTCCGTCCGCGACCCCCTCGGTGAGCTCCGGGGCCACCACGGGGAGCGGCGTGCCCGTGCACGCCACGATCAGCTCGTACAACTGGGAGTCGCCGTGCGGGCAGTACTACCTCCTCGACCAGGAGCCCGACGACGTGCCGCCGAACCCCCCGTCCCAGGACTCCCGCAGCTGGGCGCGGGCTCTCGGGGGCGTGGACGGCGGTGACATGAAGCTCGAACTCACGCTCCAGGGGAGGTCGGGCGAGGCGGTCGTGCTGAACGCCCTGCACGTGCGGGTGCTGGGGCGCGAGGCGGCGCTCCCCTGGAACGCGTACTCCATGGGAAACGGCTGCGGCGGGGGCATCACCCCCCAGACGTTCGAGATCGACCTGGACGACAGCCGTCCGCGTTCGAAGCCGGTCGCGGGGGAGGACGCCGGGGTGGTCGTCCCCGCGAAGGACTTCCCGTACCGGGTGAGCTCCACGGATGTCGAGGTGTTCCACCTGGACGCGCATGTGGAGGGCCACGACGTGACCTGGTACCTGGAGCTGGAGTGGACCAGCGGGGGCAGGAGCGGGATGCTGCGCATCGACGACCAGGGCAAGCCGTTCCGCACGAGCAGCATCGCGGCGCGGCCGGAGTACTACTACCGCGCGGACACGGCGCAGTGGGTGTCTGCGGAGCACTGACGGCTCATGGAGCGGCGACGGCCCCGCACACCGTGAGGTGTACGGGGCCGTCGCGCTGTCGCGGAGTGCTCAGAGGCGCTCGGGCGTCCTGATGCCGAGCAGCTTCATGCCCTGGTGCAGGGTGCGGGCGGTGAGCTCGACGAGGAAGAGCCTGTTCTCGACGACCTCCGGAGCGTTCTCGTCGCTGAGCACCTGGCACTGGTCGTAGAACGTGGTGAGGTGCGAGGCCAGCTGGTAGAGATACGCGGCCAGCTTGTGCGGCTCGTACCCCTCGGCGACCTCGTCCAGCACCGCGCCGAACTGGTCCAGGTGCAGGCCGAGCGCGCGCTCGGCCGGGGCGAGGTCCAGCTCCGGGTGCGCGGCGGGCTTCGCGTCGCCCGCCTTGCGCAGGATGGAGCGGATCCGGGCGTAGGCGTACTGGAGGTACACCGACGTGTCGCCGTTCAGCGAGACCATCTGGTCCAGGTCGAACTTGTAGTCCCGCACGGCGGAGGTCGACAGGTCCGCGTACTTCACGGCGCCGACACCGACGAACCGGCCGTTCTCGACGATCTCGTCCTCGGTCAGGCCCACCTTCTCGGCCTTCTCCCGGACCACGGCGGTGGCCCGCTCGACGGCCTCGTCGAGGAGGTCCTCCAGCCGGACGGTGACGCCCTCACGGGTCTTGAAGGGCTTGCCGTCCTTGCCGAGGACCGTGCCGAAGGCCAGCTGGTGCGCCTTGACGTCCTCGTTGAGCCAGCCGGCGCGGCGGGCCGTCTCGAAGACCATCTTGAAGTGCAGGGACTGCCGGGCGTCCACCACGTAGACCAGGGTGTCGGCCTTGAGGCCCTGGACCCGGTCGCGGATCGCGGAGAGGTCGGTGGCCGCGTATCCGTAGCCGCCGTTGGTCTTCTTGACGATCAGCGGGACCGGGTTGCCGTCCGGGCCCTTCACGTCGTCGAAGAACACGCAGAGCGCACCCTCGGAGCGGACGGCGACGCCCGTCTCCTCCAGGATCCGGCAGGTCTCCTCCAGCATGTCGTTGTAGCCGGACTCGCCGACGATGTCGGGGTCGTCGATCTTCATGTCGAGCTTGTCGAAGACGGAGTAGAAGTAGATCTTCGACTCGTCGACGAAGCGCTGCCAGTGCGCCAGCGTCTCCGGGTCACCCGCCTGGAGGGCCACCACCCGGTCACGGGAGCGGGCCTTGAACTCCTCGTCGGAGTCGAAGAGGACCCGTGAGGCCTTGTAGACGCGGTTCAGCGAGGACATGGCCGCTTCGCCGTCCGCCTCGTCGCCCTCGTGCTTCAGCTCGTCCGGGTGCTCGAACAGATACTGGATGAGCATCCCGAACTGGGTACCCCAGTCGCCGATGTGGTGCCGCCGGACGACGTTCTCGCCGGTGAACTCCAGGATCTGGACCATGGCGTCACCGATGACCGCCGACCGCAGGTGGCCGACGTGCATCTCCTTGGCCACGTTCGGCTGGGCGTAGTCGATCACGGTGGTGCCGGGGGCGGCCTTCAGCGGGACGCCGAGCCGGTCGCCGTCGGCGGCCCGCGCGGCGAGGGTCTCGACGATCGCCCGGTCGGTGAGGGTGATGTTGAGGAAGCCGGGGCCGGAGACCTCGATGTCCTTGATCAGCTCACCGGCCGGGAGGGCTGCCGTGACCTGGGTCGCCAGCTCGCGGGGGTTGCCCTTGAGCTTCTTGGCGAGCGCGAGGATGCCGTTGGCCTGGAAGTCGGCCCGGTCGCTTCGGCGCAGCAGCGGGTCCGCGGTGCCGGCATCCGGCAGGGCTGCCGTCAGGGCGTCCGCGAGCTGCTGCTGGAGCGTGGAAGCGAGGGAAGGGACCGAAGCCATGAGACGGCTGCCGTTTCCGTAGGAGACAAAGGATCACCCCAGTATCCCACGGGGCGTAAAGCCGTTTTCGCGCTACGGGCGGCACCTGGGAGAATGGGGGTGCCCTTCGTGGGCGTCCCCTACGAGTCCTACACGAGAGAAGGACGTGCCGACCGTGGCTTCGAGTCAGAGCAGCACCGAGACCGACTGGGTCTCCCGCTTCGCGGACGATGTCATCGCCGAATCGGAGCGACGTGCGCCTGGCAAACCGGTCGTCGTCGCGTCCGGCCTCTCCCCGTCGGGCCCGATCCACCTGGGGAACCTCCGCGAGGTCATGACCCCGCACTTGGTCGCGGACGAGATCCGGCGCCGCGGGTACACCGTGCGCCACCTGATCTCGTGGGACGACTACGACCGCTACCGCAAGGTGCCGAACGGCGTCGAGGGTGTCGACGACTCCTGGCAGGAGCACATCGGCAAGCCCCTGACCTCGGTGCCCGCCCCGGCCGGGTCGGCGTACCCGAACTGGGCCGAGCACTTCAAGGCCGCCATGGTGCAGGCGCTGGAGGAGCTCGGCGTCGAGTACGACCCGATCAGCCAGACCGAGCAGTACACGGCGGGCACCTATCGCGAGCAGGTCCTGCACGCGATGAAGCACCGTGCCGACATCGACGCCGTCCTGGACCGCTACCGCACCAAGAAGGACGGCGCGGCGGGCGGCAAGAAGCCGCAGCAGCAGAAGAAGGTCGACGAGGCCGAGCTGGAGGCCGCCGAGGGCTCCGGCGCGGCCGACGAGGACGACGGCAGCTCCAACACCGCCGGCTACTTCCCGTACAAGCCCTACTGCGGCAACTGCGAGAAGGACCTCACGGTCGTCACCTCCTACGACGACGACACGACCGAGCTGAACTACACCTGCTCGGCCTGCGGCTTCGCCGAGACGGTCCGGCTCAACGAGTTCAACCGCGGCAAGCTGGTCTGGAAGGTCGACTGGCCGATGCGCTGGGCGTACGAGGGCGTGATCTTCGAGCCCAGTGGCGTGGACCACTCCTCGCCGGGCTCCTCCTTCGTCGTCGGCGGCCAGATCGTGCGCGAGGTGTTCGACGGCGTTCAGCCGATCGGCCCGATGTACGCGTTCGTCGGGATCTCCGGCATGGCGAAGATGTCCTCCAGCAAGGGCGGCGTGCCGACCCCGGCCGACGCGCTGAAGATCATGGAGGCGCCGCTGCTGCGCTGGCTGTACGCGCGCCGCAAGCCGAACCAGTCGTTCAAGATCGCCTTCGACCAGGAGATCCAGCGGCTCTACGACGAGTGGGACTCGCTGGTCCGCAAGGTGGCCGACGGCACGGTGCTGCCCGCCGACGCCGCCGCCTACGCCCGGGCCGTCGGAACGGCCGCCGGGGAGCTGCCCGGCACGCCCCGCCCGCTGCCCTACCGCACGCTGGCGTCCGTCGCCGACATCACCGCGGGTGCGGAGGACCAGACGCTGCGCATCCTCAGCGAGCTCGACCCTTCGAGCCCGCTGACCTCGCTCGACGAGGCCAGGCCCCGGCTCGACCGCGCCGAGAACTGGATCACCACCCAGGTCCCGGCCGAGTCGCGCACCATCGTCCGCGACGAGCCGGACAAGGAGCTGCTCGGCTCCCTGGACGAGCAGGGCCGCGAGTCGCTGCGGCTGCTGCTGGAAGGGCTCGACTCGCACTGGTCGCTGGACGGGCTGACCACGCTCGTCTACGGCGTGCCGAAGGTGATGGAGGGCCTGGAGCCCGACGCGAAGCCGACGCCCGAGCTGAAGGTCGCCCAGCGTTCCTTCTTCGCCCTGCTGTACCGGCTGCTCGTCGGCCGGGACACCGGGCCGCGTCTGCCCACGCTGCTGCTCGCGGTGGGGGCGGACCGGGTGCGGACGCTGCTGGGCGCGTGACACCCCGGGTGTGAGAACGGGCGGGCCGCTCCGTGCGGCCCGCCCGTTCTCGTTCCGCGCTGCTGTTCTCCACGCTCCACGCGATGTGGCCGCTCGCTACGCGAGGTGGCCGCTCGTCACGCGATGTGGTCCGCGGCCATCTCGTTGTCGAAGCGCTGCTTGAAGCCGGGCAGCAGCCGGCGGAGCAGCGCGGCGCTGCGCGGGTGGCGGACGTTGTGGCCGTCCGAGAGGTGTATGTCGAGCACCTCGGCGCTCGGGTAGTTCTGGTGCTGGTGCGTGTACGCGGTGAACACCTCGTACGCGATCTCGCTGAACTCGATCTCGGCCTCGGCCCATTCGGCGGGGTCGTCCTGCTGGGCCAGGTCCTCGCGCTGCGGGTCCTGGGGGCCTTCCTGGTCCTGCTGCTCCTGCTCCTGCTCGTGCTGCCGGCCGGACTCGGGTTCGGCGGCGCGGGGGTGCGGGAACGCGCCGATCGTGCCCACGTTGCCGAGCGGGCGGGTCCGGCCGCCGGGACCCGAGGGGATCATCACCGGGGTCGGCTCCAGGCCCTCGACGTACGTCGGGTTGTACGCGCTCTCGTACGCGTCCTCCGGCACCTGGGGGGCCGCGAACCAGGGGCTGTCGTGCGAGCCGGGGCCCTCCTGGGGGTACGGCTGGGGCTGTTGGGGGTGCTGGGCGGCCTGTTGCGGCTGCTGTTGCTGCTGCGAGGGGGCCGGCTGTTCCAGCTCTTCCTGCTGTTCCAGCTGCGGGTTCCGGGACTGCTGGTTCTGCGCCTGGAGGTTCTGCGTCTGCGGGTTCTGCGCCTGCGGGGCGTACGGCAGCTGGCGCTGCTGCTCGGCTTCGAGCTCTGCCGGGGCGGGCGGCAGCAGGGCCGGTTCGATGCCCGCGGCGGCGAGGCCGGCCGGGGCGGTCTCGGCGAGCGGGACGCCGTACTTGGCGAGGCGCAGCGGCATCATCGACTCGATGGGGGCCTTGCGCCGCCAGTTGCGGCCGAAGCGGGCCTGGAGGCGGGCCTGGTAGATCAGCCGGTCCTGTTCGAGCTTGATGACCTGCTCGTAGCTGCGCAGCTCCCACAGCTTCATCCGGCGCCACAGCTTGAAGGTGGGGACGGGGGAGAGCAGCCAGCGGGTGAGGCGGACACCCTCCATGTGCTTGTCCGCCGTGATGTCCGCGATCCGGCCGACCGCGTGCCGTGCCGCTTCGACGGCGACGACGAACAGGATCGGGATCACCGCGTGCATGCCGGTGCCCAGCGGATCGGGCCAGGCGGCGGCGCCGTTGAAGGCGATCGTCGCCGCGGTGAGCAGCCAGGCGGTCTGACGCAGCAGCGGGAACGGGATGCGCATCCACGTCAGCAGCAGGTCCAGCGCGAGCAGTACACAGATACCGGCGTCGATGCCGATCGGGAAGACCAGCGAGAACTGGCCGAAGCCCTTCTCCTCCGCGAGTTCGCGTACGGCGGCGTACGAGCCCGCGAACCCGATCGCGGCGATGAGCACGGCGCCGGCGACGACGACCCCGATGAGCACGCGGTGTGTGCGTGTCAGCTGCATTGCGGCCACCCGCGATCCCCTCCCGACTTCGATGAACCGGCTCCACTTTCGGCATCCGGCGCGGGCACAGCCTGGCACATGCCGGCCGGGGGTGTTGCGCGGGGAGGGGGCGAAGCCCGGTACTCGCGGGAGTACCGGGCTTCGTGAAATGCCCTCTGGTCAGGGGAGTTCGGGTCCCTGCGGGGCGTTGGTCACGACTTGGCCGTCGCCTTCGCCTTCGCCGTCGTCTTCGACGCGGCCTTCGCGGAGGACGACGGCATGGCGGAGGCGGAGGACTTGGCGGAGGACGACGCCTTGGCGGACGGGGAGGCCGAGGACTTCGCGTCGTCGGCGCCGACCGCGGAGGCGGCTTCCTTGGCGGCCTTCTGGGCGTCCTTGAGGATGTCGGCGGCGGAGGGCGTCTTGGCGCCGGCGAAACCGGCACCGTTGTAGGTGACGCTGACGACGACGTTGCCCGTGCGGGCGATGACCGTCGCGTACTCGAAGTCCTCCTTGGACTTCGTCAGGCTGTACGTGACGGAGGTGGCCTGCTCGCCGATGCCGGAGGCGGGCTTGGCCGCGGCATCCTTCGCGCCCTCGGTCGCCTGGGCCTTGGAGACCTGCTTCGTGTACTCGTCCGTGGCCCGCTTGGCACCGCTGCCCAGGGACTGGTCCGAATCGAAGCGGGTGAAGCCGACGTCGAGCCAGCGGTACTGCGAGCCCTTGACGCCGTTGTCGTCCAGGCCGTTCCAGGAGCAGCCGCCGCGGGTGGCGGTGTCGCTGGACTTGCCCGGGGTGCCGCCCTTGCTCTTGGCCTTGGGAACCAGGTCCTCGATCGTCTTCCTGGCGATCGAGGAGCAGGCGTCGGGCAGCGTCGCGAACTTCGCGGGCTCGACGGTCGGCTCCGTCTTCTTCGCGCTCGGAGCGGTCGAGGAGCCCGAGTCCTTCGAGTCGCCGGAGTCCGACGAGCAGCCGGCGACGACGAGCATCACCGGAACGGCGGCGCAGGCGAGTATGCGGGACAGTCGCGGGGCTGATCGGTGCATGGTTCCTTCACTCGGACGGCACGGCGGGTCTCGGTCGTGCGGGCGGTCGGGCGGTACGTCACATCGGTCGGCAGGGCGGTCGTCGCGGCCGGGTGGGCCGTCACGTCGGCCGGTTCGTTACGCCGGTCGGGGGCCACGGTACGACGGACGGCGGCCGGATGCCGCCTTCGGCCGGAGGCCGCGGGGAGCGCGACGGACCCCGGCGGGTGGTTGTCGCGGGCAGGTCAGTCGCTGAGGGTCTCGTCCAGTTTCCGCGCCAGGGCCTGGGCCTTCTCCTGCAGTTCGCGGCTGTCGGGAACCCCGGTGACGTCGGTGGGCTGCTCCGCGTAATGGACGGTCACGATGACGTTCGATGTGCGGAATACCACGCTCACGGTGCGGTGCTGTGCGGTGGAACCCGCACGGGTGAGCACATCGTCCAGAAACGCGGCATCCCCGAGCTCGTCGAGGAGCCGCGGCCGGAGGTCCTCGTCCGGGTCCGTGCCGGTGGTGCTGCCGGACGGGTCGGCGGAGGGGGAGGCGGAGGACGTGCCGCCCGGGGAGCCGGAGGCCGTGCTGCTGGGAGAGCCGGAGGCCGAACCGCTCGGGGTCTCGCTGGGGGTGACACCGTTCGAGGTGGGGAGGGCGGCGGCATCCTGCTTCTTCGCGTACACCTCGCGGGCGCGGTCGTCGTCGCTCACGGCGGGGTCGTAGGACACGACGCGCTCGAAGTCGATGGAGAGGTTCCGGGAGGCGTCCGGTGCGTCCGACTTCCAGCGGCAGCCGACCTTGCGGTCGGTGTCGTAGGTGACGGTGGCCGTGCCCTCGTAGACCTTCTCCTGCTGCTCCTCCGACAGGTCGGCGGCGCCCGGCAGCAGGTCCTTGAGGGTGGAACGCGGTACGGCGCGGCAGGATTCGGGCAGCGTCCGGTACTTCCCGGGGGGCGCGGCCGTGACCGTCGGGCTGCCGGGCTTGCTGTCGGCGTCGGGGTCGTCGGCGTCGGAGCCGGCGCTGCAGCCGGCGACGAGCGCTACGAGAAGCGCGACGCCGGGTACGTACGCCATGTGTCGCACGGTCCCAGGCTCCCTTCGGTACGAAAACGGGTTGCCGCTCGATGGCGGCCGATGGACACAATGTGTATCGCACGCGCCGCTGTGCATGCCGGTCGGCCGACCTTTATGGCGACCTTGGCGCCAGTTTTGCGCTTTCAGTCTTTTTCGGGGGAATCGAGGAGTTATGTCGTATGTAGAGGTGCCGGGTGCGCAGGTTCCCATCCGTATGTGGGCGGATCCCGCCTCGGTCGAGGACGTCGCGATGCAGCAGCTGCGGAACGTGTCCACGCTGCCCTGGATCAAGGGCCTCGCCGTCATGCCGGACGTCCACTTCGGCAAGGGGGCGACGGTCGGTTCCGTGATCGCGATGCACGGTGCGGTCTGTCCGGCCGCGGTGGGCGTGGACATCGGCTGCGGGATGTCCGCGGTGAAGACGTCGCTCACGGCCAACGACCTGCCCGGCGACCTCTCGCGGCTCCGCTCGAAGATCGAGCAGGCGATTCCCGTGGGCCGGGGGATGCACGACCACATGGTCGAGCCGGGAAGGCTGCACGGCTTCCCGACGGCGGGCTGGGACGACTTCTGGTCCCGTTTCGACGGGATCGCCGAGTCCGTCAAATTCCGCCAGGAACGTGCGACGAAGCAGATGGGCACGCTCGGGAGCGGGAATCACTTCATCGAGTTCTGCCTGGACGAGGCGGGGTCGGTGTGGCTGATGCTGCACTCGGGGTCCCGGAACATCGGCAAGGAACTCGCCGATTTCCACATCGGACAGGCTCAGAAGCTTCCGCACAACCAGGGGCTCGTCGACCGTGACCTGGCGGTATTCATCGCCGAGACCCCGCAGATGGCGGCGTACCGCAACGATCTTTTCTGGGCGCAGGAGTACGCCAAGTACAACCGCTCGATCATGATGGGTCTCTTCCAGGACGTGGTCCGGAAGGAATTCAAGAAGGCCGGAGTCACGTTCGAACCGGTCATCTCCTGCCACCACAACTACGTGGCGGAGGAGCGGTACGAGGGCATGGATCTGCTGGTCACCAGGAAGGGCGCGATTCGCGCGGGCTCCGGGGAGTTCGGGATCATTCCCGGGTCCATGGGGACCGGCTCCTACATCGTGAAGGGCCTCGGGAACGCGAAGTCGTTCAACTCCGCCTCGCACGGCGCGGGGCGGCGGATGAGCAGGAACGCGGCGAAGCGGAGGTTCTCCACGAAGGACCTGGAGGACCAGACGCGTGGGGTGGAGTGCCGCAAGGACTCCGGTGTGGTGGACGAGATCCCGGCCGCGTACAAGCCGATCGAGCAGGTCATCGACCAGCAGCGCGATCTGGTCGAGGTCGTCGCGAAGCTCAAGCAGGTCGTGTGCGTGAAGGGCTGAGCCCGGTACTCCACCCGGACTCCACCCGGCACTCCCGGACTCCACCCGGCACTCCCGGACTCCACCCGGCACTCCCGGACTTCACCCGGCACTCCCGGACTCCACCCGGGCTTCATCCGGACGGAAGGCCCCGGACCGATCGCGGTCCGGGGCCTTCCGCGATGAGCGGGGGCGGGCTCAGGAGGCGCTGCCGGCCATCGCACCGCCGCCGGTGGCGACGCCGCCGCTCGGCTTGGGCGCGGAGAAGGGCGGCGTGTCCTGCCGGCAGGTTGTTCCGGCCGATGGAAGCGTGCCGTCGATGAAGTAGCGGCTCTCGTGTTCCTGGACGCAGGTGCTGGGGTTGAGCAGTGCGGTGTGCCCGTACCCCTCGTTGGTGAGCAGGCGGGCATCGGCCAGTTCTTCCACCATGGCCGGTGAGTTCGGGTAGGCCGTGGAGGGGTCGTAGGTGGTGCCGACCACCAGGATCGGGTGCGCTGTCCGCTTGTTCCAGGGGCCGGTGTAGCGGTCGGGGGAGGTGGGCCAGGCGGTGCACCCCGCCGTCGCCCAGGTCCAGAAGCGCCCTGTGTCGCCGGCGCGGGCGGCGGAGGCCTCCTCCAGTGCGGGGTAGACACCGGGGTCACGCGGATTCGGGCTGTCACCGCAGAGCACGGCTGCCGCCTGTTCCTCGCCCACGTACGGATTCGGCTCAGGGACCGGCGGAGCGGGTGGCAAGGGCGTCGGCTCCGGTACGCGGCCCTGCCACAGGGCCTCCAGCCGGCCGGCGAGATCCGCCCACCCGCTGACGAGATAGAGGCTGTTCACCGTTTCGGCGACCGTACGGGCATAGGTCCATGTGTCCACGGGCTCCTTCCGCAGCCGCTGGGTCAGCCGGCCGAACTTGGCCCGGGTGGCTTCCGGGGTGTCTGCGGAGAAGGCGCAGCGTGCGGTGGTGGTGGAACCGCACAGATCGAGGAACTCGTTCAGGGTCGCCGCCGCGCTGCGGTCCGAGCCGATGCGCAGGAACGTCGTCAGGCGGGCATCGTCGGACGCGTCGTTCGTCCAGGCCCCAGGGCGGATGTTGCTGTCGAGGGTCATGGCCCGGACCTTGCCGGGGAAGAGGTTGGCATAGGTGGCGCCCAGGATCGTGCCGTAGGAGATCCCGTAGTAGTTGAGCTGGGGCTCGCCCACCGACCGGCGGAGCAGGTCCAGGTCGCGAGCGGTGTCGGCGGTCGACACATGGCTCAGGAGCTCGGGGTCCTTCCGCTCGCAGCGCCGGGCCAGATCCGCGTACGCGGCGACGAACTCCGTCCGCTCCTCCTCGCCCACCGGGAAGCCCGTCGGTTTGCTCGCGTTCCAGTCGGCGGCCTCCTGGGGACCCGCGAAACAGTTCACCGCGGTGCTGCTGCCGATTCCGCGGGGGTCCCAGCTGACGATGTCGAACCGCTCGCGCACCTCGCGCGGGAAGAACTCGTAGTTCTGCGGCATCTGGACCGTCCCGGGGCCGCCGGGGCCGCCGGGGTTGAAGAACAGGGTGCCGACGCGCCGCCCGGGGCCGGTCGCCTTCCGCCGGACCACGGCCAGCTCGATGGTGCGACCGCCCGGCTTCCCGTAGTCCAGAGGCACCTTCGCGGTCGCGCAGTCGAAGGGGCTGCCCTGGACGCAGGGCCTCCAGTCCAGCCGCGGGGCGGGCGGCGGGGATACGGGCGCAGCGTCGGCAGCGACTTCCTGCCCGGTCAGCAGCGTCGAGCAGGACATCACCGCGGCGATGGCGGCAGCATGACGCCGCCAAGCCGCTATGAATCCGCGCAGGGGACGTATGGGCATGCTCCGGCCTCTCTGTGGTGTCCGGGCGCCCGAGACCGCCGATGGCCTGATCTCGGCACGCACTCGTGTCCACGACACAGCGGGCCGGTACCGCGTGCGAGGCGACCGCAGCCGAATGGCCGATCACCCGAGTGCCCCGTGACGCGCACGAGCCCCGGCCCCCTGTGGCGGAGGTCCGGGGCTCGTCCCAGCCGTCGGCGTGACTGTCAGAGGGTGCGGTGGACCTTGGAGTTGGAGGCCTGGGCGCGGGGGCGGACCACCAGGAGGTCGATGTTGACGTGGCTGGGGCGGGTGACGGCCCAGGTGATGGTGTCGGCCACGTCGTCGGCGGAGAGCGGGGCGTCGACACCGGCGTAGACCTTGGCGGCCTTCTCGGTGTCGCCGCGGAAGCGGGTGGTGGCGAACTCCTCGGTCTTGACCATGCCGGGCGCGACCTCGATCACGCGGACCGGGGTGCCGACGATCTCCAGGCGCAGGGTCTCCGCCAGGACGTGCTCGCCGTGCTTGGCAGCCACATAACCGCCACCGCCCTCGTAGGTGGAGAGGCCCGCCGTCGAGGAGAGGACCACGATCGTGCCGTCGCCGCTCGCGGTGAGGGCGGGCAGCAGCGCCTGGGTGACGTTGAGCGTGCCGATCACATTGGTCTCGTACATCTGACGCCAGTCGGCGGGGTCGCCGGTCGCGACCGGGTCGGCCCCCAGCGCGCCACCCGCGTTGTTGACCAGCACGGCCAGGGAGCGGAACGCGGTGGCGAACTCGTCGACCGCCGCCCGGTCGGTGACGTCCAGGGCGTACGCCGTCGCCTGGTGGCCCGCGTCGGTGAGCTCGGCGGCGAGCGTCTCGATGCGGTCCTTGCGGCGGGCGGTGAGCACCACGCGGTATCCGGCGGCGGCCAGCTGCCTGGCGGTCGCGGCACCGATGCCGCTGCTCGCGCCGGTGATGACGGCGATGGGGGTGGCGGCCATGCGAACTCCTCGGACAGCTGATCGGTACGGGGCCAGGATAGGCGGGTGCGCCGGGGGCCCGTTCAGCGGTCGCGGGGGTCGTGCACGGTCCGCGGGGGTCGTGCACGGTCCGAGGGGCCGTGCACGGCCGGAGCCGTGCGGGCACGGTGGATCGGCGCTCCGGCCACGGCCCGGTGGGTCCGGGCGGCGGAGCGGGCGTTGAAGCGGGCGGTGGGCTCGGGGCCGGTGCGCCATGTGCCGTACGGGAGCCGTCGGGCTCCGTGCGGGGTGGGCCGTGCGAGTGGGGGGAGGCGCGGCGAACCGATCCTTAAATATGGATGATTGGGAGCTATCGGTATGTTCTGCGCATGGGAGTGACGCGTAGAGCTGTGCTGAAGATGTCGGTCGCGACGGCGCTGACGGCCGCTGTGGTGCTCGGTGGCCCCGGGCTGTCCGCCGTCGCCGAACCGGCGCCCCGAGGGATCGCTCCGGAGGCGGACACGGCCCACCACGGCCGGGTCTCGCTCTGGGGCGACCGGCTCGGCGTCCTGCTGAGGACCGGGAACCGGGGGCCGTCCCCACTCGCGGACGTGACGGTCCGGCTGCGCTTCTCCGTGCCGCTCGCGGCCGCACAGCAACTGCCCCCGGGCTGCCTGCGCGGCGACAGCCGCACCGTGCTCTGCTCGACCGGACCGCTGCCCGCGGCCGGTGAGGCGCGGCGCACCACCGTCGGCCTCCGCCTCACGGGCCGCCCGGCCGAGGTGGTCGTGCGGGTGGACACCCTGTGGAATGGCGGCGCGAGCGACCGGAACCGGCGGAACGACACCCACGAGGTACTGGCCCCCGCCACGGGCGACAGATACGCGTTCTGAACCGGGGAGCCCTGATGGGCCCGGGCGGGCGGTCATCGGCTCAGGGCGAGGGCCTGCTCCAGCGCCTCGGGGTCGGGGCGCTCGCTCGCCCACGCGATGTATCCGTCGGGGCGGACGAGCAGGGTGGTGGTGCGGTCGCTCGTCCAGTGTGCGTGGACGAGGGGCGCCGGACCGGCCGGGGCGGGCGCGTCCGGAGGGGTGATCAGCACGAACCCGCCCTCGCGCAGCAGCTCCAGCAGACGGCCCTCGGCGAGCTGGACATCGGGCGCGCGGGTGCCCGCGAGGCGGTGGCTGCCCTTCGGCGCTCCGTATGCGATGCCGATGCCGGAGATCCGTCCCATGGCCTTGTCCGAGGCCGGCCGCACGACGGACAGCAGACGGGTGACGGCCCAGCGGAAGGACCGCTCCAGCGGCGTGCGGGCCATCGCGAGGCGCACGATCGCGCCACTGCTGCGCAGGACCTGGGAGCCGACCGGGTGCCTCTCGGCGTGATAGCTGTCGAGCAGGGTCTCGGGGTCTGCGGCCTGCCCGCGCAGCACGGCCGCGAGCTTCCAGGAGAGGTTCGCCGCGTCCTGGAGGCCGGTGTTCATGCCCTGGCCGCCCGCCGGTGAGTGGACATGGGCGGCGTCTCCGGCCAGGAAGACCCGGCCCACGCGATAGGCGGGCACCTGGCGTTCGTCGCTGTGGAAGCGCGAGAGCCAGCGGGCGTCGTGCATCCCGTAGTCGGAGCCGAGGGCGCGGCGGGCGATCTCGCGCAGCTCTTCGAGCTCGACGGGCTCGCTGTCGTCGACGTGGCGGGTGCGGTTCCAGCCCATGACGCGGTACCAGCCGTCGCCGAAGGGGGCGATGAAGGCGAAGGCGTCACCCACGCCGTTGACCGTGAGCAGTCCGGGAGGCGTCTCGGCGAGCCGGACGTCGGCCAGGACGATGGACCGGATCACCGATTCGCCGGGGAACGGGAGCCCGAGGGCCTTGCGGACGGAGCTGTGCACGCCGTCGGTGCCCACGAGGTATCCGGCCTCGACGGTGGAGCGGACCCCTTCGGCGTCGCGTATCTCCGCGGTGACCGTGCCGTTGTCCGTGGACTGGCTCAGGCCGAGCAGCTCCGTCCCGTAGCGGAACTCCACGCCCGCCTCGAGCGCACGGTGTCGCAGGAGGTTCTCCACCTCGTACTGCGGAGTGATGAGCAGGAAGGGGAAGCGGGTCCGCAGCCGGGAGAGATCGAGCGAGAGCCGGCCGAAGAGCCGCAGCTCGTCGAGGGTCGTGCCGGTCGTGACCAGCGCGTCGGCAAGACCTCGGGAGTCGAGCAGCTCCAGTGTGCGGGCGTGCACGCCGAAGGCGCGGGTCAGGGTGCCGGCCTCGCGCGGGCGTCGCTCGACGACGGTGACGGAGAGGCCCTGGGCGGCGAGGTCGCCCGCCAGGAGCATGCCGGTGGGGCCGGCGCCCACGATGAGGACGTCGAGGGTGGTGGAGCTGGATTCCGAGCTGGATGTACCGGTCATGGCGGTCTCCCGAGCGAATGCCAACGATTGTTGGCCAACTGTTGTTGGTCAACGCTTGTTGGCAACTGTAGAGCGGGTGGATCTGGCGTGTCAACGGTTGTTGGCCTACGATCGTTGGCATGACAGCGCACACCCCTTCCCCCGCTCCACGCCGCTCCGACGCCACCAAGGCGGCGATCCTCGAAGCCGCCCGTGAGCGGTTCGCCTCCGACGGGTACGAGCGCGCCACGATCCGGGCCATCGCCCGTGACGCCGGGATCGATCCGTCGATGGTGATGCGCTACTACGGCTCCAAGGAGGGACTTTTCGCCGCCGCGTCCGCGATCGAACTGCGGCTGCCCGGGCTCGGAGCCCTGCCCGGCAAGCACATCGGCGCTGTTCTCGTCGGGCACTTCCTGGACCGCTGGGAGCAGGACGACGTGCTGACGGGCCTGCTGAGGGTCGGGGTCACCAACGAGGCGGGAGCCGAGCGGATGCGGGCCGTCTTCGCCGAACAGCTCGGTCCCGTGGCCGCGGGTGTCTGCCCCGATCCGGCCGACGCGCCCCGCCGGGCGGCGCTCGTCGCGTCGCAGATCCTGGGCATGGCGCTCGCGCGGTACGTCCTGCGCATCGAGCCCGCCGCCGCGATGTCCCGGGACGAGGTCATCGGCTGGCTCGGGCCCACGGTCCAGCGCTATCTGACGGCCGAGCGGCCGTAGAGCGCGGGGGAGCGGCCGTGGGGCCAGGCCGAGCGGCCGAGGAGCACGGGGGGAGCAGTCGTGGAGCCCGGCCGGGCACCCGCCAAGCCCGGCCGGGCACGCGCGGAGCCCGGCGCGCGGGCTCCGGCAGAAGCAGGGGGAGCGGAGGGCCTCAGGCGGTGGGGGCCTCACTGCCCGTGCCGCCGAACTCGGCCACGGCGTCCGCCACGATGGCCTCCAGATGGGAGTGGTGGGCACCCCGCCAGTACACCCGGTCGCAGGCCGTGCACTGCGCGAACACGTCGTAGGACGCCTGCGTGCCCTGCTCCAGGAGGGCGCTCACGGAGTCCTTGTCCGCCGCGGCCAGCTCCCCGTTGCACGCGGTGCAGCGGGTCCACGGCGCGAGCACGGGCGCGAACCGGCCCAGGACATCGCGCAGCTGCTCCCCGGGACGGTCGCTGTAGACGTACGCCCCCGCCCAGATCTCCCTGCGCCGCAGCAGCCCCCGGTCGCGGGAGAGCAGGACGCGCCGCTCCTTCGCGGAGAGGGCGGCCAGCGCGGGGTCGCCGATGTCCTCGCTCTCGTAGGCCGCGTCCACGCCCAGCAGCCGCAGCCGTCGCGCGAGCGTGCCCAGGTGCACGTCGAGCAGGAAGCGCAGGGGCGCGCCCGGCACCGGCTGCGGACGGCGCACGGCCCGCACCTCGACCAGCTCGCCCGCGCCCGGGATGTGGGACGCGGGGACGGGGCAGCCGTCGACGAGGAGCTGTCCGGCCTCGGTGAGCGGGACGCCGAGCGACTCCACGACATGGCCGAGGGTCGACGAGCCGTCGGTGGTGACGGCGGTGCGTCCCAGGCGGCGGTCGTGGGCGACGAAGAGCCGCAGTTCCGGGGCTACTTCGAGGGTGATCTCGGGTCCGTTCACCTGGTCAGGATGCCATTCGGGCGGCAGTGCGGCGAAGGGTTTCCGGCGCCCCGGTCAGGAGGTGGCGAGGTCCAGCCGCCAGTCGTTCACCCGCATCGGGTGGCCGGGCGGGTATTCGAAGTCGCAGTCGCCGAGTAGGACGAAGCCGCTCTTGCGGCACACCGCGTTCGACGCGCCGTTGCCGACGGACGGATAGGCGTGCAGATAGCGGTGCTTGCCCGCCTCCCGTGCGTGCTCCACCACCGCCGCGGTGGCCGACGAGGCGATGCCGAGTCCTTGGTAGCCGGCCAGGACCGCCCACCCCGTCTCGTAGATCTGCTCGTCCTGCCGGGTCTGCTCCCAGAAGCCGATCGTGCCCACGGGCTCGCCGGTCGCGGCCAGGCTGATCCGGAACATCCTGCCCCGGCCCGTCCGGTCCGCGCTCAGTGCCACATAGCGTTCGTGGCGGACCATCAACTGCTCCTCGGTCTCCGGGCCGCCGAGGTGGTCCATCAGCTCCGGGGCATTGGCCAGTCGGAGCAGCCCGAGATCGTCCGCCGACCAGGCCACGATCTCGACGAGGGCCGGGGCGGGCCGGGGCGTACGTGTGTCCATGGCCCGACTGTAGGACGCGGCACCGACAACGGACCGGCTTCAGCGCGGTGCGAAGGCCGTCGGAGGGACTCCCACCGTGGCCGTGAAGTCCCTGACCAGGTGCGCCTGGTCGCTGTAGCCGAGATCGGCGGCGAGTCGCGCCCAGTCGGGTTCCGGGTCCTTCTCGGCGCGTTGCAGCGCCTCGTGGATGCGGTGGCGCAGGATGACCCACTTGGGTCCGACCCCCACATAGCCGGAGAAGAGCCGCTGCAGCGAACGCACCGACAGGTCTCCCGCCCGGGCGAGGGCGTCGACCCGGAGGAGGGAGCGGTCCGTGCGGGCGCGTTCGGCGAGCGACTTCGCGAGTTCCGCCTGCGGGTCCGTCGCCGGCAGGAGCGGCAGCAGATACGCGTCGAGTGCCGCGACCCGGGCGTCCTCGTCCGCGGGGCCCAGCACGTCCGGTGCGATCACGGAGGCCGGTGGTCCGCCCTCGGGGGCCGGCAGTGCCTCGTCGGCGGGGACCCTGCGTCCTGTCCAGTCCGACACGGGCCGGCCCGGGGAGAACGGCCGGAAGGCGCCGGGCCTGAACTTCACGCCGCAGACCCGTCCCCTGCCCTCCAGCCGCTGGCTGAACAGCCCCTGGACGACGCCGTAGACCTCGGCCGTGCCCGCGCGCTCGGCCGGACCGCCGGACTCGGAGCGCTGGAAGACCAGGTGGACGCAGGGGTGAGGCACCACCTGCGAGGTGTACGGCTCTTGGAGATCCCAGTCGATCAGCCAGTAGTGCTCCACATGGGGCCGCAGCTCAGGGGCCGGATCGCGGAGGCGGAAGCGGACGCGGGTGAACAGGTCGGGGGCATCGACGATGCCCCGCGTCTCGCGTCCGGGTCCGGCCATGGGGGGATCGTAGAACGGCTGCCGCCGTGCCGCTGTCGTGTTTCTTCAAGACACCCGGGCCGCCGGGGTGCATCGTCGGAAGCATGAAGACGATCAGCGAACTACTGGAGGGAGCCGCCGCGCAGGCGGGTCCCGTCGTACGGGGAATCGGCGACGACCAGCTGTCCCGCGCCACACCGTGCAGCGAGTACGACGTACGTGCCCTGGTCAATCATCTCTTCGGGGTGGTCGCGAACTTCCAGGTCCTGGCCGCCAAGGAGCCGGTGGACCTCAGCCGGACACCGGACTTCGTCACCGGGGACTGGCGAGGCCGCTTCGACGACGAGACGGCGCTGCTGGTGAAGGCATGGGCGCAGCCGGGCACGGAGGAAGGGGTGAGCGGAGGCATGGGGCTGCCCGCCAGGACGGTGGGGTTCATGGTGCTGGGCGATCTGACCGTCCACGCCTGGGACCTGGCCCGAGCGACGGGCCAGGACTTCACGCCCGACCCGGACTCGGTGGCCGAGATGGGACCCGCGTTCGCCGAGCTGGCTCCGCAGGCCCGGAAGATGAAGGTGTTCGGCGAGGCGTTCCCGCCGCCGCCAGGGGCTACGGCCTTCGAGCGGATGCTGGCCGAAACGGGCCGCGATCCCGGCTGGAGCCCGCCGCGCCGCTGACGGTGGGGGAGCCGTCCGCGGGGTGCGGGGTGGCCGGGTCGGCGTAGAGCCTGCCGAGAGCGGCGTACGCGCGGTCGACGACCGCCTCGGCCCGGTCCACCGTCTCGCGTGCGGCCAGGGCGGATGCGCGGCGGGTGTACGGCGGCGGGGGCTTCCGGCGCCGGCGGCGGCAGTCGCAGACCGCGTACACCCCACTGGCGAGGACCACGGCCGGGACGGCCAGGGTCAGCAGCAGGTCATCCATGCCGGGCGGCCTCCTCGGGAGTCGGTGCTCCTTGCATCGGCAGGGTGGCCCGTTCGGCTGAAGATCATTCTTCGGCCAATGAATGGCCGAAGAGCGACCTCGAAACCGTGCCCCGGCGTCGTAGGGCCCGCGCGACGGCTCCGGTGTCACATGTCCGGCGGGCCCGCGCGCTCCAGGTCGTCCGGTGAACCGTCCCGGACCTCGTCCGGCCGGCCGCTCGGCTCCAGCCGGGTGCGCAGGGTCAGCGCGAACTCCTCGGCCCGTGCCAGTTGGGTCCGCAGCTTCGCCACCTGCTCGGCCGCCGCCCGCTCGTACGCCCGGACCCGCTCCAGGAGCGCGTCGTGCTCGTCCCCGCCGGGTTCGTCGCCGGAGTCGAGGCGGTCGACCGCCTCCAGGAGGTCCCGCATCTCGTCGAGCGTGAAACCCAGTGGCTTCATCCGGCGGATGACCATCAGCCGGGCCACATCGCCCTCGGTGTACAGCCGGAACCCGCCCCGCGACCTGGCCGAGGGCACCACCAGCCCGGACTCCTCGTAGTGCCGGATCGTGCGCAGGGACAGCTCGGTGCGCCGTGCGACCTCGCCGATCTGCATGTGCTGGCTGTTCACTGTGCCCTTTCGACTCCCGCCGTGACCACGGGAGGACGGCGTTTCCATCCCTACTCTAACGTTAGGGTAGAGTTGTTCGTCGCCCGGATACCGGGGCCGACGACGCCTCCGGCCGATTCCGGTGCCCCGTGGAGCGCGCGTCCCTCACAGCCGCTCACCGATCCGATCCGCATGTCACGCATGCCCCCCCGGTCGACCGGGTGTGCCCGAGCAACGACAGGTCACGCTTCTCTTGCCCTCATCCGTACTGCCCCTGGCAGGTCTGCCCCGCTTCTCCCGGCCGCCCTGGCTGTCCCCGAAGGTCTTCCGCAGGGAGACCCTGGCCGGTCTCGTCGTGGGCCTGGCGCTGATCCCCGAGGCGATCTCGTTCTCGATCATCGCCGGTGTCGATCCCGCGGTCGGTCTGTTCGCCGCGTTCACGATGGCCGTCGTCATCTCCTTCGTCGGCGGCAGGCCCGCGATGATCTCCGCCGCGACGGGCGCCGTCGCGCTCGTCATCGCCCCCCTCAACCGGGAGCACGGCTTCGGCTACCTGGTGGCGGGCGTCATCCTGGGCGGGATCTTCCAGATCGTGCTCGGCGCCCTGGGCGTCGCCCGGCTGATGCGGTTCGTGCCGCGCAGCGTGATGGTCGGCTTCGTCAACGCGCTGGCGATCCTGGTCTTCATGGGCCAGGTCTCCGAGATCAGCGACGTCCCCTGGCCCGTGTATCCGCTGGTCCTGGGCGGTATGGCCCTGATGGTGTTCTTCCCGCGGATCACCAGGGCGGTCCCCGCCCCTCTGGTCTCCGTCGTCATCCTGACCTCGATCACCGTGGCCGCGGGCATCGCCGTACCGACGGTCGGTGACAAGGGGCAGCTGCCCTCGTCCCTGCCGGTGCCCGGTCTGCCGGACGTGCCCTTCACCCTGGACACGCTGACCACCATCGCGCCCTACGCCCTGGCCATGGCGCTGGTCGGCCTGATGGAGTCGCTGATGACGGCCAAGCTGGTCGACGAGATCACCGACACCCACTCCAGCAAGACCCGGGAGTCGATCGGCCAGGGGATCGCCAACATCGTGACCGGTTTCTTCGGCGGCATGGGCGGCTGCGCGATGATCGGCCAGACCATGATCAACGTGAAGGTCTCCGGTGCCCGCACGCGGCTCTCGACCTTCATGGCGGGTGTCTTCCTGATGGTGCTGTGCATCGCGTTCGGGCCGCTCGTCTCCCGTATCCCGATGGCGGCCCTCGTCGCCGTCATGATCATGGTGTGCTTCGCGACCTTCGACTGGCACTCCATCGCGCCCAGGACGCTGAAGCGGATGCCGGCCGGTGAGATCGCGGTCATGGTGATCACGGTGGTCTGTGTCGTCGCCACCGAGAACCTGGCCGTCGGTGTCGTCGTCGGTTCGATCACCGCGATGGTCATCTTCGCCAGGCGGGTCGCCCACCTCGCCGACGTCACCACCGCCACCGACCAGGACGGCGGCCGGATCACCTACTCGGTGACCGGCGAACTCTTCTTCGCCTCGTCGAACGACCTGGTCGGACGTTTCGACTACACCGCCGATCCCGGCCGGGTCGTGATCGACCTGAGCGCCGCGCACATCTGGGACGCCTCGGCCGTCGCCAGCCTGGACGCCATCACCACGAAGTACGAGCAGCGCGGGAAGAGCGTGGAGATCGTCGGGCTCAACGAGCGCAGCGCCCGTCTCCACAGCTCCCTGAGCGGTGAACTCACCGGCAGCACCTGACAGGCACCGCCCGCGCGGCGCCCCGGCGACGGGCTCCTCTGCCGCGCACCGGCCGGGCCGCCCGTACACCCGACCGCGACGTGGGCCCTGCCGTGCGCCCGGCTACGCGGTACGCCGGCGTTCGTGCGGGCTGCCGCTCGCCGTCCGGGGTGGTCCTCCGGACGCCTCGCAGAAGGCCGTCAGCCCGGTGGTCAGCGCACGGCGTGCGGCTGGTGGCATGCCGTCCATGGTCTGCCGCAGGTACTGCTCCCGCCGGTGCCTGAGGGCGCGCAGATGCGCCTGGCCGACGTCGGTGAGCCGCAGTTGTATCTCGCGGCGGTCCTCCACCCGGGGTGTCCTGCGGAGGAATCCGGCGGCCTGGAGCCGGTCGCACAGGCGGCTCACCGAGGGTGCCGCCATCGCGAGGTGCCGCCCCAGGTCGCGCATGTTGATGCCCGGTTCCCGCTCCACGACGTACAGCACCCGGGTCTGGGTGGGCGAGACCGGTGCCGTGTCGAATGCCTCCCGGCCGCGTTCCCACGCGTCCTCGAGGAGTTCCCGCAGGTGCCCGGCGTCGAGGGAGGCGTCCGATACGTCCTGGGGGTCCGGGACGGGATCCTCGCTCATGTGACACTCCGAGTGGGCTCTGTGGGCCGGGCCGGCTGGCCGGTGTGAGCAACCGTGTTATCGAAGATATGTCAACGAAAGCGAGACCTGTACAAGTGGACAGACCCAGCGCGGTCGAACGCCTGTTGCGTGAGGCCGCGCCCCACCGGATCGTCGAGGTGCTGCGCACCCGGATCGAGCTGCGACACCATGCCCTGGGGGTGGAGCTGCTGCTTGCGGACTACGCGACGTCCTGGCTCCAGCCCGTAGGTGAGATGCATCACTCCAGTGGGCCGGTGCCGGTCCACGACGGCGGTGCCGGGCGGGCGTTCGGTGCGCAGGAGCCGCACTGCGTCCACGACCCGGTTGCCTCGACCACGACCGTGCACCTGCCCGTCACCGTGCGGGGTGACCGGCTGGGAGTGCTGAGTGTCACCCTGCCCGACAGCGAGGGTGCGGGTCCCGGCGGTGACGCGCTGGACGATCTGAGCGCCTGCGCGCAGGCGCTGGCCCACGAGGTCGTCGTCGCGGAACGGGACACCGACCTGTTCCTGCGGGCCCGCAGGGCGGAGCGTCTGACCCTGGCCGCGGAGATGCAGTGGCAGCTCCTGCCGGGGCGGTCGTGCGCCCGCGACGAGTACAGCATCGGTGCCCAGCTCCAGCCCGCCTACGCCGTTCACGGTGACAGCTACGACTGGTCCGCGTCGGCCGACGACCTCGTACTGACCGTCAACAACGGGATGGGTGAGGGCATCGACGCGGCGCTGCTCACCAATCTGGCGGTCAACGCCCTGCGCAACGCCCGGCGGGCCGGCCTGGATCTCGTCGATCAGGCGTACCTGGCCGATCAGGCCGTGTTCGGCCAGCACCACGGGAGCCGTCACCTGGCGGCCCTGCTGCTCCGCTTCCATCTGCCCACCGGGAAGGCGGAGATCATCGACGCGGGGTCGCCCCGTATCTGGCGGCTGCGCGGCGGGGTCGTCGAAGCGGTCGAGCTGGAGGCCCAGATGCCGCTGGGCATGTTCCAGGACACGGTCTACAGGGTGCAGAACTTCGAGGTGCAGCCAGGTGACCGGCTGTTCTTCGTGAGCGACGGCGTGTACGACGTCCTGTCACCCGCGGGCGAGAAGTACGGCCTGCGAGCACTCGCCAGGGCGATCACCGAAACGCGGCTCCTGCCGGCGTCGCAGGTGCCCCGGGCCGTACTGGAGGCGCTGCTGGGGCACCGGGGCAGCGCTCCTGTCGTGGACGACGCGCTGGTCCTGTGCCTCGACTGGCACGGGCGCCCCCGGGCGGGCTGAGGGACCGCCCCGCTCTCACCTGTGGGCACCGCACGTCCCGGAGTGTGTGTGCCCGGTGAAGAATTCCGGCAGGGCTGATGTGCGGGGTCGTCGAGGGGCCGGGCCGCGCCTGCCTCCCGCGCCGCCGAGGGGTCCCGGTGGCGCGGGGGGCGGCTTGCCATCCGCAGGGCGCATGGGCAATGGTTGCCGAAGGGAAAGTAATTTTCGTCCAGTTGGAAGGTGGTGCGACTCGCCCCTGGCGGGTCCCCCCTCATGGCTCCTCCGAAGGAACACATCGCCACGAAGACTCACCAACGGTCCGCGTCCGACGTCTGGGGCACCGCCCCGTACCCGGTGATCGTCGCCGACAGCTCCGGAGTCGTCGTCGGCTTCAATCCGGTCGCCGCCTCGCTGCTCGAAGGCGCGGCCCTCGGCGACACGCTGTCACAGACGGCGCCGTACTGGCTGGCCCGTGCTCATGACGAGACGGTTAACCCCGCCGGATCTCCGGCCGGTGAACCGCACCGGCCCGTGTACCGGGGGGAGATCGGAGCCCAGAGCTTCGAGGCGCATCCGACCCCGGGCGTGGACGGGAACGTGGTGTGGTGGCTGGTCGACGACACCGACCGGCGCATGGCCGAGCAGGCGCTCGCCACGGAACGGGAGCGCACCACCTTCCTGGCCGAGGCGTCGAACGTCCTGCTGGCGTCGCTGAACACGGACCGCTGCATGCGCGCCACCGCCCAACTCGCCTCCCAGCACCTCGCGGACGCCGCCGTGGTCGTGGCTCCCGCCGCGGGCCGGAAGCTGCCCATGGCGTACGCGGTCAGGGGCCGGGCCGCGGTCCGCGGAACGGTGGCGGCCGATCCCTCCCAGGTGCCCGGCCTGAGCGAGGCCCTGCAGGGCTTCCCGCCAGTACCCTCCCGATGGATCGACCCCGGGGCGCTGCCCGACTGGCTCATCCCGGACGACTTCACCGGCTCCGTGGGGTCGGCCGCCGTCACGCCCCTTCCCGGCCACGGCGTCCCGGCCGGGGTCCTGGTGCTGCTGCGCAGCGCCGACTCCGCCGAGTTCAACGCGAACGAGGAGGTCTTCGCCCGGCTGTTCGCCGCCCGGGCGGGCGCCGCCCTCTCCGCCGCGCGGCTGTACGCGGAGCAGAGCGACATCACCCGGACCCTCATGCGGGACCTGCTGCCCCCTCAGCTGCACTGTGTGAACGGCGTCGAGTTCGCCGGCGGCTACCAGCCCGCCTCGGCGCGGGACCGGGTGGGCGGCGACTTCTACGACGTGCATCCGGGCAGTACGCAGGAGGAGCCCTCGCTCGCCGTCCTCGGCGACGTCTGCGGCAAGGGCCTCGACGCGGCCGTGCTCACCGGCAAGATCCGTAACACACTGCAGGCGCTGACGCCGATGGCGGGCGACCACGAGCGGATGCTGCGGCTGCTCAACGGAGCGCTCCTCAACTCGCACCACACCCGCTTCGCGACCCTGGTGCTGGCCTCGGTCCAGCGCGTGGAGAACAGGGTGCGGCTCCGCCTCACCTCCGCCGGCCACCCCTCCCCCCTGGTGGTCCGCAACGACGGCCGGGTCGAAGAGATCGACACCCGCGGCACCCTGGTCGGGGCGCTGCCCCACATCGAGGCCAGCACCGTGGAGATCCATCTAGATCCCGGCGAGACCTGCCTGCTCTACACCGACGGAGTCACGGAGGCGCGGGGCGGTCCGCTCGGTGACGAGCTGTTCGGCGAGGAGCGGCTGATGCGCGTCGTGTCGGAGTGCGCGGGCATGCCCGGCCAGGCCGTGGTCGAGCGGGTGCAGATGCTCGCGTCCCAGTGGCTGCACGACGGCCGACACGACGACATGGCCCTCGTCGCGATCACCGCCCCGCCGACCACCCACCTCAGCGCGGTGGACGGGCACACC
Organism: Streptomyces sp. CB02058; assembly: GCF_001905505.1. GTDB lineage: Bacteria > Actinomycetota > Actinomycetes > Streptomycetales > Streptomycetaceae > Streptomyces. Next base: position 327,341 of record NZ_LIPG01000008.1, on the reverse strand, counting down.
CGGGGCAGGTACACCGCATGAACACGTACACGCCTGCCGCGCCCCGGCTGAGCGGTCTCCAGGCCGAGTTGTGGGCCGCGGTGACCGGTCGGAACGAACGCGCGGCCGCCGATCTGCTCTTCACCGCGCTCGACGACGGTCTCGACGCGGAGACCGCACTGCTGGACGTCATCGCCCCCGTGCAGGCGCGGGTGGGTGCCGAGTGGGCGGCCAACCGCCTGAGCGTCGCGCAGGAACACGCCGCGAGTGCCATAGCCGAGCGGATCATCGCCGCGCTCGCCCACCGTCGCCCCGACGCGCGCGCCACGCCGAGCCTCGGGCGGGTCACCGTGGCCTGTGTGGACCAGGAGTGGCACGTGCTGCCGGCGCGTCTGCTCGCCGAGGTGCTGACCCTGCGCGGCTGGCAGGTGGACTTCCTCGGCGCCCAGGTGCCCACGCCGCACCTCATCGCCCACCTGCACACCTACGGAGCGGACGTCGTCGCACTGTCCTCCTCGATCCCCACCCGGCTGCCCGCCGCGCACGCGGCGATCACCGCCTGCCAGGCCGTGGGGGTGCCCGTGCTGGCGGGCGGGGCGGCCTTCGGGGCTGCCGGCCAGCACGCGCGCCGCCTGGGCGCCGACGCCTGGGCGCCCGACGCACGCTCCGCGGCGCGCCGCATCGCGGACGGCATCGCGGTCCCGGCCATGGCGGTCGGCAGGCAGCAGATAGACGATCTGCCGCACCTGGGCGACCAGGAGTACACCCTCGTGGTCCGCAGCAGGCCCCAGCTCGTACGTGAGGTGCTGGCCCAGCTCGAGAGCCGCTTCCCCGAGTCGGCGTCCTACACGGAGCAGCAACGCGAGCACACCGCGCAGGACATCTCCCACATCGTCGAGTACCTGGGCGTGGCCCTCTACATGGACGACGACGACCTCTTCGCCGGCTTTCTGACCTGGACCGGAGGCATCCTCGGTGCCCGCGGAGTCCCGGCGGGCTCCTTGCTGCCGGTCCTCGACGTCCTGGGGGCGGAGCTCAAGGACTTCCCCCGATCCACCCGGCTGCTCGGCCAGGCGCGCACGGCGCTGGACGCGCTCCTGGCACCGGCCGGCCATACCACCGGAGCCTCGGATGACCGATCTGACCAGTCCACCCTTCTCCCTGACCGCTGAGGCCGGCCCCGGGAGCGTCCTGCTGCGCCTGTCGGGTGACCTCGACCACGACACGTGCGAGCAACTCGTGGAGCGTGCCCAGGCCTGCCTCTCGGCCGACCCGGGCCTGCGCGACCTGACCCTGGACTGTGCGCAGCTCCGGTTGTGCGACTCGATGGGCGTCTCGAGCCTCCTCATGATCCACCGCCGCACGTCGTCCCGCGGTGTGGTGCTGCACCTGGTGAACCAGCCCGCGTTCCTTCGCAGGATCCTGGAGGTCACAGGCATCCGGCAGATCTTCGGGCCGCAGGGTTCCGCCCGGCTCGCCGGGCAGGCTCACGCGGAGGACGGCCCGCCGACCGTTCCGTCGAGCTGAAGCGGCGTCACGCCGACCGGGAGGGCGGGGGCGAGGCGAGGGCCGCGTCGAGCGTGGGATACGTCTTGATCACCCGGTCGACACCCGCCGTCCGCAGGAGCCGTGTCACGGCCGCGCTCGGGGCGGCGACGCGCAACCGGGTCTGCTGGTGCGTCTCGATGAGCAGGCTGAGGAAGGACGAGTCCGCGAACGTGATCGCGGACGTGTCCAGCACGACGACCTCGTGCCCGGCCACGGCCTGCCACATGGCGATGAAGAGCGGATCGATGCTGTCGCAGTCGATCTCGCCCCGCGCCCGGACGACCCAGCAGCCGTTGATCTCACCTTCGGCCGCCACCACCGGTGACGCGGCGGGCGTGGAGTTGTCGAGAGGATCACGGACCATGCGGGAAATTATGCCAACTGCCCTGGCCCGCCCGCACGGACACCCTGCTCAGGAGAGGGCGATCAGGGCGACGATGTTCTTGCCGCCGAGGTGGTGCCTGACCGACACCCGCTCCGTCAGCCGGCGCACCAACGGCCAGCCGTAGCCGCCGATGGGAGCCGTCCGCGGGTCGCGTTCCATGACGACCGGCGCCTCGGTGCTCGCGTCGCCGACGGTGAGGAGGAGTCCGTCGTCGGTGATCTCCGCCGTGAACCCGGTGAGCCCGCCGCCGTGCCTGACGGCGTTGGTCACCAGCTCCGAGGTCACCAGCAGCGCGTCCGTCACGACGAAGTCGGCCGGACCCTCTCCGTCCCGTCCGCGGAACCACGCTTCCAGGAGGCGGGTGACGATGGCGCGCGCGGCAGCGGCGTTCCGCGGCACGCCCGGCGGCTCTTCCGCGTCGACCGGCGCATCCGGCCCGCTGCCGTCCGCCGGCGGCTCCGCGAGCCGGGTGCCGGCCGGATGCGCCGCACTCTCGTCCGCCGGTGCCGCCGGGGCAGGTGTGCTGACGGCTTCCTCCGGCCCATCGGCCGGACTCACGCCGCCACGCAGTCCTTCTTGCTCCCCGTTCATGACACTCCGCGCCTGCCCGGCGGGGCCGGAGTCATTCGCCCGCCGTGCGGGCGAAGGGCGAACGGCGCGGCCCCGGACACGGGGGTCAGCATGTGAGCGCCGCGTCCACCGTGTCCGCGAAGCTGAAGGCACCGGCGGTGCCCGAGACCTCGAAGAGCCTGCGTACTCCCGCACCGAGCGGGCCCGCCAGCACCAGCCGTACTCCCGACGCGGTATGCCTGCGCTGGGCGCTCAACAAGGCGTGCAGGCCCGTGGAGTCGGCGAACTCCAGCCGGGACAGATCGGCCACGGTCAGCCGTCCGCCGCCGCCGGCGGCCTTCTCCAGAGCCTCGACCAGGCCGGAGGAGTCCGACCATCCGTCGAGGCTCCCTCGGACACGGATCACGACGACACCGTCATCGGTGGTCTCCACGACCACATGCAGTTCATCTGCCGACATGCGTCACATCCTCCTACACCGCGGACGTGGTGGGGGCACGCGTGGTGACAGGGCCCACGAGGACCGCCAGGAAGCCCCGGGAGGCGGTGCCGGGCGGTGTGATGCGCCGGAGCCGGAGAGGGAGTCACACGCGCATGCGGGTGGGGCGGAACCTGCCCGCTCCCGGGACCGCCGCGGTGCCCGGAGGACTTCCGGCCGCGTGACGCGCCGCGGCGCCCGGGGGGTTCGCCGTGGCGCCCAGCCCGCTCGGGTGGCCCGCGTCAGGGCCACACCAGGCAGTACGCCTGGTGCCCGGCGTCGTGCAGCCGGTGGGAGAAGTCCTGCCACTCGTGGAGCAGCTGGTAGACGTTGAACGCGTCGCGCGGTCCGCCGCGGTCCGGGACCGTGGACCAGATGAAGGCCGCGGCGCCGACCGATTCCTCGCCGACGTCCCGCAGCGGGTCGACGACCGTCATCGGCAGCTTGACGACCGCGTAGTCGGGATGGAGGACGACCAGCTCCAGCGGGGGGACCTTGTTCAGGGGTATGCCCTGTATGCCGGTGAGGACCATGGCCGCCACCGTCTCGGGCTTGATCTTGCTGAACATGCCGCCCATGCCCAGCTCGTCACCCCCGAGCTCCTCGGGGCGCATGGAAATGGGCACCCGTGCGGCGGTGGCCCCGTCAGGGGCACCGAAGTATTTGTAGGTCACCCCCACCCGTCCACTGCTCCTGCTCCCCGAACCGTCGACACCGCCCGCCCGGTCGTCCCGTACGCGCTCGGCCTCGCGTTCGGCCTTGCGCCGGTGCCGCCCTCGCCGGGCAGGCTCGGGCCCCAGGTCGTCGGTCCCTTCGCCCACTCCGCCACCGCGATGCATATCTCATCCACCCGACTACTTCTTAGGAGACACAGCCCCGCCGCGCAACCCGATCATCGTCAGTGACCTCCCCCACGGGCGTGCGGTGAAACACCTGTCCGCAAGACCGTGCACGCCTCTGACACCATGGCATGGGTGAGCTTTCCCTATGACGCCCCAGTTTCGCAGACGCGAGGAGACTGACGCCCTTTCGTTGTACGAGCCTCATACGGGGAGAGCGCGCTCCCTGCTCACCGGCGGCCGGGAATTCCGGCCAGGCCCCCCGAACCCCGAATCGCAGATCAGGACCAAAGTGGCGTATTCATACGAAGCCCCAGTTTCGCAGACGCTTTTCGACCGTGCGTCCCGTGTGACGCCCGGTGGCGTGAACTCCCCCGTGCGTGCTTTCCGTGCCGTGGGCGGTACGCCCCGGTTCATGGTGTCCGGTACGGGTCCGTACCTCACTGACGCCGACGGTCGTGAGTATGTCGACCTCGTGTGTTCGTGGGGACCGATGATTCTCGGCCACTCGCACCCCGAGGTCATCGCCGCCGTCCAGGCAGCGGTCGCCCGTGGTACCTCCTTCGGTACGCCGGGTGAGGGCGAGGTCGCGCTCGCCGAGGAGGTCGTGGCCCGGATCGAGCCCGTCGAGCAGGTGCGCCTGGTGTCGTCCGGCACCGAGGCGACCATGTCCGCGATCCGGCTCGCCCGTGGATTCACCGGCCGCGCCAAGGTCGTGAAGTTCGCCGGGTGCTACCACGGCCACGTCGACGCGCTGCTGGCCGCCGCCGGCTCCGGGGTCGCCACCTTCGGCCTCCCCGACACGCCCGGCGTGACCGGGGCGCAGGCCGGCGACACGATCGTGCTGCCGTACAACGACCTGGAGGCCGTGCGCGCCGCGTTCGCCGCGCAGCCGGGCGAGATCGCGTGTGTGATCACCGAGGCGTCGCCGGGCAACATGGGCGTCGTACCGCCGCTGGACGGCTTCAACGCCGGACTGAAGGAGATCTGTGCGGCCAACGGCGCGCTGTACATCTCCGACGAGGTGATGACCGGCTTCCGTACGTCGAAGGCCGGCTGGTACGGCATCGACGGGGTGCGGCCCGACCTGATGACCTTCGGCAAGGTCATGGGCGGCGGCTTCCCGGCGGCGGCCTTCGGCGGCCGTGCCGACGTCATGGCGCACCTGGCCCCGGCGGGCCCCGTCTACCAGGCGGGCACCCTCTCCGGGAACCCGGTCGCCACCGCGGCGGGCCTCGCCCAGCTGCGGCTGCTGGACGACGCGGCGTACGAGAAGGTCGACGCGGTCTCCGCGGAGCTGCGCTCCCTGGTCGGCGAGGCGTTCACCAAGGAGGGCGTCGCCCACACGGTGTCGGTGGCGGGCAACATGTTCTCTGTCTTCTTCACCGACGAGCCCGTCCGTGACTACGAGGACGCGAAGAAGCAGGAGGCGTTCCGCTTCACCGCCTTCTTCCACTCGATGCTGGAGCAGGGCGTGTATCTGCCTCCGTCCGCGTTCGAGTCCTGGTTCGTCTCGACCGCCCACGACGCGCGGGCGATCGAGCGGATCGCGGCGGCGCTGCCCGCGGCCGCCCGCGCCGCATCGGAGGCCACGGCATGAGCGAGTACGAGGACGGGGACATCACCGTCGTCCATCTGATGCGCCACGGCGAGGTGCACAACCCGGAGGGCGTGCTCTACGGGCGCCGTCCCGGCTACAGCCTGTCCGAGCTCGGCCGCAGGATGGCCGACCGGGTCGCCGAGCACCTGGAGAAGCGCGACATCACGCATGTCGTGGCCTCCCCGCTGGAGCGCGCCCAGGAGACGGCCGCGCCGATCGCCAAGTCGCACGGCCTGGACCTGGCCACCGACGGGCGTCTCATCGAGGCCGCCAACGTCTTCGAGGGCAAGACCTTCGGAGTCGGCGACGGCGCGCTGCGCAAGCCCGACAACTGGAAGCACCTCACCAACCCGTTCAAGCCGTCCTGGGGCGAGCCGTACATCGAGCAGGTCGTCCGGATGATGGGGGCCCTGGACGCGGCGCGCGACGCGGCGCGGGGGCACGAGGCGGTCTGCGTCAGCCATCAGCTGCCGATCTGGATCGTGCGGAGCTTCGTGGAGCGGCGCAGGCTCTGGCACGACCCGCGCAAGCGGCAGTGCACCCTGGCCTCGCTGACGAGCTTCACGTACCAGGGCGACAAGATCGTGTCCGTCGGGTACACCGAGCCGGCCAGGGACCTGGTGCCCGCGCATCTGCTCGCCGGTGCGAAGCCGGTCAAGGGCAAGTCCAAGGCGTTCGGCGCGTAGCACCCGCGGGCCGCGTGCCGGGCCCCTTCCGGTGCGCTGTTCTGTCTGTCGTGTGCAGCACCTGTAAGGGTCTGTTCACGTGACAACTTTTATGATTATCAGCGGAACCCCCGTGTTGTTTTCCTCATCTAAGCCATCGCCAGTTTGTATGGCCTTGAGGTAATACGACCGCAGATGGGGACGCTATGCGCGAAATCAACCGAAGGGGCCTGCTCGGGGCCGGACTCGGAGCCGCAGCCGCACTGTCGATGAGCGGCTGCGGCTCCCTCGGTTCTTCGGACGGCGGACGGCCGGAGCCCGAGAAGGGCGCCAAGGGTGGCAAAGGGACCCACGGGAATGGTGGGGGACCACCCGAGAAAAAGGTCAGGCTGATCGGTGACGGCTCCACCGCCGACACCGGAAAGCAGCCGAATCAGCCCGCCGCCCCCGTGCCGCTCGAACCCGGTCGGAGGCCCCCGCAGTTCGTGATCTTTTCCTGGGACGGGGCGGGTGAAGTGGGCAACGGCCTCTTCCCGCGCTTTCTCGAACTCGCCAGGGAACACGAAGCGGCGATGACCTTCTTCCTCTCCGGTCTCTATGTGCTGCCCGAGTCGAAGAAGTCCCTCTACCGCCCGCCCAACAACCCCAGGGGCGCCTCGGACATCGGCTATCTCACCGACGACCACGTCAAGCAGACACTGAAGTACGTCCGCGAGGCATGGCTCGACGGGCACGAGATCGGTACGCACTTCAACGGGCATTTCTGCGGCGGTTCCGGCTCCGTCGGCAACTGGACGCCGGCGCAATGGCAGAGCGAGATCGATCAGGCGGTCTCCTTCGTCACCGAATGGCGTACGAACTCCGGCTGGACGGATGTCGACCCGCTGCCGTTCGACTACCGCAAGGAACTGATCGGGGGCCGCACCCCCTGTCTCCTCGGCCAGGACAATCTGCTGCCCACCGCGAAAGCGCTGGGCTGGCGCTACGACGCGAGCTCGCCCGGCGGCACCCAGATGTGGCCCGAGAAGCGCCAGGGAGTATGGGATCTCCCCCTCCAGGGCATTCCGTTCCCCGGCCACACCTTCGAAGTCCTCTCCATGGACTACAACATCCTCGCCAACCAGTCGCAGAATTCGACCAACGGCATGCCGTCGCGCTATCCGGGCTGGCGCACCCAGGCCACCGAGGCGTATATGGCCGGGTTCGAGCGCGCCTATGAGACGAATCGCGCGCCTTTCTACATCGGCAACCACTTCGAGGAGTGGAACGGCGGCATCTATATGGACGCCGTGGAAGAAGTGCTCAAGCGGATCGCCGGCAAGCCGGATGTGCGCCTCGTCTCCTTCCGGCAGTTCGTCGACTGGCTCGACGTACAGGATCCGGCGGTGCTCGCGAAGCTTCGTACGCTTCAGGTCGGACAGACGCCCGACGGCGGCTGGAACACCTTCTTTAAACAAGCCTGACAAGGGGCTTTACGGGCAGCGAGGGGGGCGCGGAAGATCCCCGGAACTGCCATGCGAAACTTTTCACATGAGCTCTGGCCGCGCACCCCGACGCCGCTTCACCCTGCTCGCCGCCACAGCCGTGGCCGGTGCCCTGACCCTGTCCGCTTGCGGTGAAGGCACCAAGGCGGGCGGCGGCGGCAACACGAACTTCGTCACCGGCAGCGGCGGTATCTCCACCGTCGCCGAGGGGGAACGCACCGACGCGCCGAAGCTCGACGGCACGACCCTGGACGGCAAGGCCCTCGACGTCGCCGACTACAAGGGCAAGGTCGTCGTCCTCAACGTCTGGGGATCGTGGTGCGGACCCTGCCGCGCGGAGGCCAAGCACTTCGCGAAGGTCTCCAAGGACACCGCGGACCAGGACGTCCAGTTCATCGGGATCAACACCCGCGACACCCAGCGGGCCGCCGCGGTCAACTTCGAGCAGGACTACGGCGTCACCTACCCGAGCCTCTTCGACCCGACCGGGAAGCTGCTGCTCCGCTTCCCCAAGGGCACCCTGAACGCGCAGGCCATCCCGTCGACCGTGGTCATCGACCGGAACGGGAAGCTCGCGGCCCGCACGCTCGCCGCGATCGACGAGACGAAGCTGCGCGAGATGATCGACCCGCTGATCGCGGAGAAGTGACGCCGTGCTCCAACTGGCCGCGGCAACCGGAATCAACACCACAGTCTTCAGCGGCGCCCTCCTGGTGGCCCTGCCGATCGCACTGCTCGGCGGGCTCGTCTCCTTCTTCTCCCCGTGCGTCCTGCCGCTCGTCCCGGGATACCTGAGTTACGTCACCGGGGTCAGCGGCACGGATCTGGCGGACGCCCGCCGGGGCAGGACCGTGACGGGCGCCTCCCTGTTCGTGCTGGGCTTCACCGTCGTCTTCGTCTCCAGCGGGGCGCTGTTCGGCTACTTCGGGCAGACCCTCCAGGAGTACGGCGGGACGCTCTCCAAGGTCCTCGGCGTGCTGATGATCCTCATGGGGATCTTCTTCATGGGCCTGATGCCGTGGATGACGCAGCGCGAGTTCCGCATCCACAAGAAGCCGGTGACCGGGCTGGCGGGCGCCCCGCTGCTCGGAGCCCTCTTCGGGATCGGCTGGACGCCCTGCCTCGGCCCGACCCTCTCGGCCGTCAACATGCTGGCCCTCCAGGAGGGGACCGCGGGGCGCGGCGCGCTGCTCTCCGTGGCGTACTGCGTCGGTCTCGGAGTGCCCTTCGTCCTGGCCGCGGTCGCGTTCCGCAAGGCGCTCGGGGCGTTCGGCTGGATCAAGCGCCACTACGCATGGGTCATGCGGATCGGCGGCGGCATGATGATCGTGACCGGAGTGCTCCTGCTGACGGGCGCCTGGGACGCGCTCATGCAGGAGATGCGAGTCTGGTCCGACGGCTTCACTGTGGGGATCTGAGTTTTCATGAGCAACCTGAACACCACGGACGAGCGCGACCTCGGCCAGGCCGGAGAACAGCTCTCCACCGCCCCGCGCGAAGAGTCCGCCGCTTCCGTGCCCGCCATGGGCGTCATCGGCTGGGCCCGCTGGTTCTGGCGGCAGCTCACCTCGATGCGGGTCGCCCTGATCCTGCTCTTCCTGCTGTCGCTCGGCGCCATCCCCGGCTCGCTGATCCCGCAGAACAGCGTGGACGAACTGAAGGTGCAGACCTTCAAGGAGGCCCACACCACGGTCACCCCGGTCTACGAGGCGCTGCAGTTCTTCGACATCTACAGCTCGGTGTGGTTCTCCGCGATCTACATCCTGCTGTTCATCTCGCTGATCGGCTGCATCGTCCCGCGCACCGGCCAGTTCATCGGCCAGCTGCGCGGCCGCCCGCCCGGCGCGCCCCGGAAGCTGACCCGGCTGCCCGCCTACACGACCTGGCGCACCGAGGCCGCTCCCGAGGAGGTCCGCGCCGCCGCGCTCACCGTCCTGCGCAAGCGGCGCTTCCGCTCGCACGAGGTGGGCGACGCGGTGGCCGCCGAGAAGGGGTATCTGCGCGAGACCGGGAACCTCATGTTCCACATCGCGCTGATCGTCATGCTGATCGCCTTCGCGTGCGGCCAGCTCTTCAAGTCCGAGGGCGGCAAGCTGGTCGTCGAGGGTGACGGCTTCGCCAACACGATCACCCAGTACGACGACTTCAAGTCCGGCTCGCTCTTCGACACCGACGACCTCACGCCCTTCAGCTTCGATCTGGAGGACTTCGTCGGCACGTACGAGCGCAGTGGTCCCCAGCGCGGCACGGCCCGGACCTACGAGGCCCGGGTGACCTACGCCGAGGGCGCGGACGGCGAGGAGAAGAAGAAGGTCATCGAGGTCAACAAGCCGCTGGTCGTCGACGGCACGAAGGTCTACCTCAACGCGCACGGCTACGCGCCGGTCATCTCCGTCAAGGACGGCAAGGGCAAGGAGGTCTACCGGACCGCGGTGCCGCTGCTGCCCATCGACAACAACGTCACGTCGACCGGTGCCATCAAGGTGATGGACGGTTACAAGGACGCCGACGGCAAGAAGTCCCAGCTGGGCTTCCAGGCCTTCTTCGTCCCGACCTTCGCCGGCGACGGCAAGGGCACGATGTTCTCGCAGTACCCCGGCCTCGACTACCCGGTCCTCGCGCTCAACGGCTACTACGGCAGCCTGGGCGTGGACTCCGGACTGCCGCAGAACGTCTACCAGCTCGACACGTCCAAGATGAAGGAATTCAAGGACAGCAACGGCGACCAGCTCAAGAAGCGGCTCCGCCCCGGCGAGACCATGAAGCTGCCCGACGGCGCGGGCTCGATCACCTTCGAGAGCGTCGAGGAGTGGGCCAGCTTCCAGATCGCGCGCCAGCCCGCCGCCGGCTGGGCCCTCACCGGGGCCGTCGCCGCCATCGTCGGTCTCGCCGGATCGCTCTTCATCCAGCGCCGCCGGGTGTGGGTGCGGGCCGTGCGGGGGGCGGACGGGGTCACCGTCGTCGAGATGGCCGGCCTGGGCCGCAGCGACTCCGCGAAGCTCCCCGAGGAGCTGGGCGGTCTCGCGCTCGCGCTCAACACCATGGCCCCCACCGCGCCCGGACCCGAACCCGAGCCCGGACAACCCTCCGAAGAACCTGCCGAAGGGGCTGAGAAGTGAATCTCGCCGCCGCAACCAACGAGAGCCTGGCGAATGCCAGCAACACGCTGATCTATTCGTCGATGGCCGTCTACACGCTGGCCTTCTTCGCCCACATCGCGGAGTGGGTGCTGGGCAGCCGCAGCAAGGTCGGCCGCACGGCCGCCGCGCTGAAGAAGGACTCGGCCGCCGGCGCTCCCGCCGTCACGGTGAAGGTCGCGCAGCAGGGCGGCACCGCCGTGCTGGACCGCCCCACGATCGTCACGCGCTCGGCCGCCGGGACCCGCGACGTGCCGGACGGCCCCGGTGCGGCGGGCGGCACCTTCAAGGGGGACCTCTGGGGGCGGATCGCGGTCTCCCTGACCGTGGTCGCCTTCGCCGTCCAGGCGGGCGGCGTCGTCGCACGCGCCATGTCCGTGCAGCGCGCCCCCTGGGGCAACATGTACGAGTTCTCGATCACCTTCTCCACGGTGGTGGTCGGCGCCTACCTGATCCTCCTGGCGCTGAAGAAGAACGTCCGCTGGATCGGCCTGATGCTGGTCACCACGGTCCTGCTGGACCTGGGCATCGCGACCACCACGCTCTACACCGACAGCGACCAGCTGGTCCCGGCGCTGCACTCCTACTGGCTGTGGATCCACGTCTCGACGGCCATCATCTGCGGCGCGGTGTTCTACCTCGGGGCCGTCGGCACGCTGCTGTACCTCTTCCGCGACAGCTACGAGAACAAGATCGCCAACGGCGGGACCCCCGGCAAGTTCGCCACCTCGGTCCTGGAGCGGCTCCCCGCGGCGAAGTCCCTGGACACCTTCTCGTACCGCATCAACGCCGCGGTCTTCCCGCTGTGGACGTTCACGATCATCGCGGGCGCGATCTGGGCGGGCGACGCCTGGGGCCGCTACTGGGGCTGGGACCCCAAGGAGGTCTGGTCCTTCATCACCTGGGTCGCGTACGCCGCCTACCTGCACGCGCGCGCGACGGCGGGCTGGAAGGGGCGCAAGGCCGCCTACCTGGCGCTGATCGCCTTCGGCTGCTGGCTCTTCAACTACTACGGCGTGAACATCTTCGTCACCGGCAAGCACTCCTACGCCGGAGTCTGACCGGTACGGGACACAACCGGGAGGGCGCGACCGCTTCGGTGCGGTCGCGCCCTCCCGGCGTGCGTACGGGTGTCAGCCGAGCGGGGTGTCCAGGACGGCCTTGCGGTGGCTGAAGGTGTCCAGGGAGTACCGGCCGTGGTAGCTGCCCATGCCGCTCTCGCCGACCCCGCCGAACGGCAGGTTCGACACGGTCAGATGGGCCAGCGGAAGGCCCATGCCCACGCCGCCGGACGAGGTCTCGGCCAGCAGCCGCTCCCGGACGGCCGGGTCGTCGGTGAACGCGTACAGCGCCAGCGGCTTGTCCCGGTCGTTGACGAAGGCGATGGCCTCGTCGAGCCCGTCCACGGTGAGGATCGGCAGGACCGGGCCGAAGATCTCCTCGCGCATCACGGGGGCGTCGGGCCGCACGTCGGCCAGGACGGTCGGCGCGATGTACTTGGTGGAGCGGTCGTGGGTGCCGCCGGTCACCGTACGGCCGGAGCCGAGAAGGCCGACGAGCCGGTCGAAGTGACGTTCGTTCACGATGCGCCCGTACTCCGGGTGGCCGGCCGCGTCCGGCCCGAACAGGCCCTCGACCGCCGCCGCGAGCGCGTCCGCCAGGGCGGGCGCGGTCTCCGGGTAGGTCAGGACGTAGTCGGGGGCCACGCAGGTCTGGCCGGCGTTGAGGAACTTCCCCGAGGCCAGCCGGGCCGCCACCGTCCGCAGGTCCGTGCCGCGGTCGACGAAGACGGGCGACTTGCCGCCCAGCTCCAGGGTGACCGGGGTGAGGTGCCGGGCCGCCGCGGTCATCACGATCCGGCCGACCGTGCCGTTGCCCGTGTAGAAGATGTGGTCGAAGCGCTCGGCGAGCAGCGCGGTGGTCTCCGGGACGCCGCCCTCCACCACGGTGACCGTGTCGGGGTCCAGATACTCGGGCAGCAGCCGGGCTATGGCCGCCGAGGTGGCGGGTGCCAGCTCGCTGGGCTTCGCGACCACGTTGTTGCCCGCGGCCAGCGCGCCGGCGACGGGGGCGAGCAGCAGCTGCACCGGGTAGTTCCAGGGCGCGATGACGAGTACGACGCCGAGCGGGTCGCGCACGGTGCTCGCCGTGGCCCCGGCGAGCACCGCGGGCACGGGGGCGGGCTCCGGGCGCAGCCAGTCGGCCAGATGCTCCAGGGTGTGGTCGATCTCGCGGACCGTGAAGTCGATCTCGGTCCGGTACGCCTCCTTGCGGCTCTTGCCGAGGTCCGCGTGGAGGGCCTCGGCCAGCTCGTCGCCGCGCTCGGTCAGGAGCGCGCGCAGCCGGGTCAGCCGGTCCGTGCGCTCGTCGAGATCCCTGGTGCGTCCGGTGCGGAAGGCGGCGCGGAGGCGGGCGACGACATCGGCGGGCGTCTCGGCGGCGCGGGCTCCGGCGCTCACAGGGCTGCCACGATCTCGCGCGCCAGCTGCTCGGAGGAGGCGGGGTTCTGGCCGGTGTGCAGAGTGCGGTCGTGCACGGTGTGCACCGCCCACGGCTCGGCGGCGGAGTACTGGGCGCCGAGCTCGACGAGACGGTTCTCCAGCAGCCAGGGCGCCTTGGCGGCGAAGCCCGCCTGGGTCTCCTCGGCGTTGCTGAAGCCGGTCAGGCGGTAGTCGGCGAAGGGCCAGCTGCCGTCCTCGCGCCGGGCTGCCAGCAGGGCGGCGGGGGCGTGGCACAGGACCGCCACGTGGGTGCCGGAGTCGAGGGCCGCGGTGAGCAGCCTGCCGGACGCCGCGTTGACGGCCAGGTCCTCCATGGGGCCGTGGCCGCCGGGGTAGAAGACGATGTCGTACGAGGTGGGGACGGTGTCCTCGAGCCGGGCGGGGATGCGGAGCGTCTCGTCGATGGACGCGAGGTACGAGGCGATGGCGTCGGCCTGCTCCTGGCCGCCGTTGGCCTCGGCGGCGAGGCTCGCCGCGTCCACGGTGGGGGCGACGCCGCCCGGGGTGGCGAAGGTGATGTCGTAGCCGGCCTGGGTGAAGACGCGGTGCGGGGCGGCGAGTTCCTCGGCCCAGAAGCCGGTGGGGTGGGTGGTGCCGTCGTTGAGTGTCCAGTGGTCGGCACCGGTGAGGACGAAGAGTACGGAGGGCATGGGGGTGCTCCCTACGAGACGCGAGGCGCGTGAACAGTGAAGCTTGATATGCTCAAGCAATACCGTTCATGTAACGGCCCAAAGTTGAGCATGTCAAATGAATGCGGGTGCGTGGCGTCGAAGGCCCCGGGCCTTCGAAGCATGTGCACCGATCGAAGGATGACCGACCATGACGACGGAACCGGCACCCCGCGCCGTCCCTACTCCGGACGAACTGCTGGAACCCCTCGCGGTCGTCGTCCGCGGCCACTACGACGACCTCACCGCCGTCGCGGCGCGCCACGGCCTCAGCACCTCGCAGGCCCGGGCGCTGATCGCGCTCGGCGAGCCCATGCCCATGAGCGCCCTGGCCACTCATCTGGTGTGCGACGCGTCCAACGCCACCGGCCTCATCGGGCGCATGGAGGCGCGTGGCCTCGTGACGCGCACCCCGGCGCCCGGTGACCGCCGTTCCAAGGTGGCCTCCCGCACCGCGGAGGGCACCGAGCTGGCGCACCGCATCCGCGCCGAGATGCGCGTGGTGCACGGCGCCCTGGAGGCCCTCACCCCCGAGGAGCGCACCGCGCTGCTGCCCCTGCTCGACCGGCTGGGACGGCTGCTGTCCTCGTGACCGCCGTGCGGCGGCCCGTCACCTCATGACGTGGCGGGGCCGGCCGCGTCGTCGGGGCCCGTGCCGTTCTCCCGGCGCTTGATCTCCTCCTCGCGGCGGCGCAGGTCCGCCTCCCAGTCCTTGAGGAGCGACTCGTCCTTCTTGTTCTCGTCCTTCAGCGACTTCAGGAAGTCCGGGTTGTCGTCGGGCGCCACCCAGGTGGTGCGGTGGCTGCGGTGCCACTCCGAGGGCGTGCGGCCGCCGGCCGGGGCGTTGCGGAGCTTGCCCGCGGCCAGCCAGACGATCGGGCCCACGATCCAGAACAGCAGGATGATGAAGACCCAGGCCACCTTCGGCAGGTGCTTGGCCTCGTCCTCGGGGGTGTTCAGGCAGTCGATGAACGCGTAGATCGTCAGTGCCAGCGGCAGAAGATAGATCAAGGCCCTGAGCATCGTGAGGGATCCCCCGAGAAGAGATGAGGAGGCGCTGTCCCGCCCCCGGTGACGGGCCCAGGGTAGCGGGTGGCCGATACTGGGCGTTATGGCTTACGACGATCTTCGCTCCCTGCTCCGGGCTCTGGAGCGCGAGGGCGATCTCAAGCGCATCAAGGCCGAGGTCGACCCGTATCTGGAGGTCGGCGAGATCGTCGACCGGGTGAACAAGGCGGGCGGGCCCGCGCTGCTCTTCGAGAACGTCAAGGGGGCGTCGATGCCCCTGGCCATGAACGTCTTCGGGACGGACCGGCGGCTGCTCAAGGCGCTGGGGCTGAAGTCCTACGCGGAGATCAGCGACAAGATCGGCGGCCTCCTCAAGCCGGAGCTCCCGCAGGGCTTCGTCGGCATCCGCGAGGCGTTCGGGAAGCTCGGCGCGGTGACCCACCTCCCGCCGAAGAAGGTGAAGTCCGACAGCGCCCCCGTCCAGGAGGTCGTCCTCACCGGCGACGACGTGGACCTCGACCAGCTGCCCGCGCTCTTCACCTGGCCGAAGGACGGCGGCTCCTTCTTCAACCTCGGCCTCACGCACACCAAGGACCCGGAGACGGGCATCCGCAACCTCGGGCTCTACCGCCTGCAGCGCCACGACAAGCGCACCATCGGCATGCACTGGCAGATCCACAAGGACAGCCGCAACCACTACCAGGTCGCGGCCCGGCGCGGCGAGAAGCTGCCCGTCGCCATCGCCTTCGGAGCGCCGCCGGCGGTCACGTACGCCTCCACGGCGCCGCTGCCCGGGGACATCGACGAGTACCTCTTCGCCGGCTTCGTCCAGGGCAAGCGGATCGAGATGGTCGACTGCAAGACCGTCCCGCTCCAGGTCCCCGCCCAGGCCGAGGTCGTCATCGAGGGCTGGCTGGAGCCGGGCGAGATGCTGCCCGAGGGGCCGTTCGGCGACCACACCGGCTTCTACACCCCGCAGGAACCGTTCCCCGCGCTGAAGATCGACTGCGTCACGATGCGGAAGCGCCCGCTGATCCAGTCGATCGTGGTCGGCCGGCCGCCGACCGAGGACGGCCCGCTGGGGCGCGCCACCGAGCGCTTCTTCCTGCCGCTGCTCAAGATCATCGTTCCGGACATCGTGGACTACCACCTGCCGGAGGCGGGCGGCTTCCACAACTGCGCGATCGTCTCGATCGACAAGAAGTACCCGAAGCACGCCCAGAAGGTCATGAGCGCCATCTGGGGCGCCCACATGATGTCCCTGACCAAGCTGGTCGTGGTCGTGGACTCCGACTGCGACGTCCACGATCTGCACGAGGTCGCCTGGCGGGCGCTCGGCAACACCGACTACGCCCGGGACCTCACCGTCACCGAAGGCCCGGTCGACCACCTAGACCACGCTTCCTACCAGCAGTTCTGGGGTGGGAAGGCGGGCATCGACGCGACGAAGAAGTGGCCCCAGGAGGGCTACACCCGGGACGGGGGCTGGCCGGACATGGTCGAGTCCGACCCGGACACGGCGGCGAAGGTCGACCGCCGGTGGAAGGAGTACGGTCTGTGAGCGCCTCCGCCTCAGCAGCCGCGGTGCCTCAGTCGCCCGGCAGGACCAAGGCGTTCCTGCGGCTGGTGATGATCGAGCACTCGGTCTTCGCGCTGCCCTTCGCCTACATCGCCGCCCTGACCGCGATGTTCCAGCTGGACAGCAACATCCACTGGGGCAGGCTGCTGCTCGTCACCGTCGCGATGGTCGGTCTGCGCACCTTCGCGATGGCGGCGAACCGGATCATCGACCGCGAGATCGACGCCCGCAATCCGCGCACCGCCGGCCGTGAGCTGGTGACCGGCGCGGTCTCGGTGAAGTCGGCGTGGGTCGGCGCGATCGTGGCCGTCGTCGTCTTCCTCGGCGCCGCCGCCCTGCTCAACCCGCTCTGTCTGGCGCTGGCGCCGGTCGCCGTCGTGCCGATGGTGGTCTACCCGTACGGCAAGAGGTTCACGAACTTCCCGCACGCGATCCTGGGCCTCGCCCAGGCCATCGGCCCGATCGGCGCCTGGCTGGCGGTGACCGGAAGCTGGTCGTGGGACGCGGTGATCCTGGGGCTCGCCGTCGGGATCTGGATCGGCGGCTTCGACCTGATCTTCGCCTGCCAGGACGTGCAGGCGGACCGGGCCCACGGTGTGCTCTCCTTCCCCGCGCGCTTCGGCATCCCCGCCGCGCTGTGGGGCGCGCGGGTCTGCCACGTGGTGACGACCGGGATGCTGGTGTGGTTCGGCCTCGCGACGGACGCGGAGATCTTCTACTGGATCGGCATGGCGATCGTCGCCGTGGCCTTCGTGTACGAGCACCGCGTCGTGCGGCCGCACGACCTGTCCCGGCTGAACAGGGCGTTCTTCTCGGTCAACGGTTTCATCGGGATCGCGCTGTTCGCCTGCGCGCTGCTCGACCTGCTGGTGCGGGGCCTCACGCCGTGAGGTGACCCCTCACACCGTGACGTAGCCCGCGGGGTCCCGGGGGCGGCGGGGGCGGCGGAAGACGAACGCCGCCGCCACCCCGCCCACCAGGCCGAAGAGATGACCCTGCCAGCTGATGCCGGAGTCGGTCGGCAGCACGCCCACGAGCAGGGAGCCGTAGGCGGCGGCTATGAGTACGCCGACCAGGATGTCCAGCGGGCGCCGGTCCACGAAGCCGCGGACCAGCAGATAGCCGAGCAGGCCGAAGACCACACCGGACGCGCCGAGCGTCACCGTGTTCGGCGGGGCGGTGAGCCAGACGCCGAGGCCGGACGTCACGATCACCACGAGGACGACGGCGGCGAATCTGCGTATCCCGCCGAGGGCCGCGATGAAGCCGAGGACCAGCAGCGGGACGCTGTTGGACGCCACGTGCTCCCAGCCGCTGTGCAGGAAGGCGGACGGCACGATGTCGGCGAGCTCGGACGCCTCGCGCGGGCTGATGCCATAGGTGTCCAGGGAGTTCCCCGTCGCCGTGTCGATGCCCTCCAGCACCCACAGCAGCGCGATCCAGCCGAGCATGACCGCTCCGGCCGTGACGGTCCGTGCGGTGACGCCGGTGCGTGTGACCGTCATGGTCACCCCCTGTCCATGGCTGTTCCCTCATCCGTTGCAACGTGCGGGGGCCCTCGCTCAGTTCCTGGGCCGGGGCGCCGGATAGGCTCGGCGGTGTGAGAGCCGGGACTTCAGCGAGTCAGCAGCAGCGCATGCCTTGGATTGTCGGGGTATCGGGCGCATCGGGCACACCCTTCGCGGCATCGGTGCTGCGCGGACTGCTGGCCGCGGGGGAGAGCGTCGATCTGGTGGTCAGCCGCGCCTCGCGGCTGACGCTCCTGGACGAGACGGGCATCGCCTTCCGCGACGCCCACTGGCAGGACGATCTGCGGGCCTGGCTGGCGCGGGGCGCGGACGGGAAGCCGGACACCTTCCGGCCGGACATCGGCGGCGTACGCCACTGGGCGGCGGGCGATCTCGCGGCCGGGCCCTCCTCGGGGTCGTACCCGGCCAAGGGGATGCTCATCGTGCCGGCCTCGACGGCTTGCGTGGCCGGGGTGGCGCTGGGGCTTTCGAAGGACCTGCTGCAGCGGGCCGCGAGCGTGACGCTCAAGGAGCGGCGGAAGCTGGTCGTGGCGGTGCGCGAGACCCCGCTCAGCGGTCAGACGCTGAAGCAGATGGTGGCGCTCGACGAGGCGGGCGCCGTGGTGCTGCCCGCCTCTCCGGCGTTCTACGCGGGTGCGACGCACATCCAGGATCTGGTGGACTTCGTCGCGGGGCGGGTGCTGGACGCGGCGGGAGTGCCGCACCAGCTGTACCGCCGGTGGGAGGGGGAGCTCGGTGGCGCCTCCCGGGACTGACGCGGTGGGGTCAGCGCTTCTTCCTGCCCACGCGCGGGGCGCGGGTCCTGTCGACGCGCAGGGCGGCGGCGGGCTGATGGGCACGCGAGCGGTTGGCCAGGTCCTGCAGCTCGCGCATCCGGGCGTAGGCCATCTCGATCGAGTACACGGTGTCGTTCACTCCTGAAGATTCGAAAGCGTTTCTTGGCTGATGGGAAAGATTTGCAGGGTGTAACCCCTGTTGCGCCTTAAATTCTACACGTAAACTCGCGGTACTGCTGAACAATGGAAGGTTTCAGTCATATGGACGCGGTGGACAGGCAGCTCATCCAGGCCCTCAGAGAGAACGGCAGGGCCTCGTATGCCGAGCTGGGGCGGCTCGTCGGGCTCTCCGGGCCCAGCGTCACCGACCGCATCAACCGGCTGGAAACCGCCGGGGTCATCACCGGCTACCGCGCGACCGTCGACGCCGCGTCGCTCGGACTGGGCGTCACCGCGCTGATCGGCATCTCACTCTCCGACGCGGCGGACCACGAGGACGTCGCGCACCGGCTGAAGGACCTCGCCGAGATCGAGGACTGCTGGTTCATCGCGGGCGACGACTCGTTCATGCTCAAGGTCCGGGTCGGCGACGTGGACGGGCTGGAGAAGACCATCCGCAGGCTCAGCGGCACCAAGGGGGTCTCCCGCACCCGGACGACGGTCGTGCTCTCCACCAAATGGGAGAACCGGGTCGGGGAGCTGCCCGAGGAGGCGTAGCCGCTGAGCCGCGCATGGGGGTGCCGCCGCCCGCGGGGCGGGGGAGTACGGTTGCCGGAGTCTGTTACGTAGATATATGGGAGGCGCCCTAGTGGACGCGGGACTCAAGCGCGAGCTGGAGGAGAAGGTCCGGGCCGGCGAGCGGCTGACCCGCGAGGACGGGATCGCGCTCTACGAGTCCGACGACCTGGCATGGCTCGGCGGGCTGGCTCACGAGGTGCGTACGAGGAAGAACGGCGACGTCGTCCACTTCAACGTCAACCGTCACCTCAACATGACCAACGTGTGCACCGCGTCCTGCGCGTACTGCTCGTTCCAGCGCAAGCCGGGCGAGAAGGACGCGTACACGATGCGCATCGAGGAGGCCGTCCGGCTCGCGAAGGCGATGCAGGGCGAGAACCTCACCGAGCTGCACATCGTCAACGGGCTGCACCCCACGCTGCCGTGGCGCTACTACCCGCGCTCCCTGAGCGCGCTCAAGGAAGCCCTGCCGGAGGTGGCGCTCAAGGCGTTCACCGCCACGGAGATCCACCACTTCGAGACGATCTCGGGGCTCTCGGCCTCCGAGATCCTCGACGAGCTGATCGAGGCCGGTCTGGAGTCGCTGACCGGCGGCGGCGCGGAGATCTTCGACTGGGAGGTCCGCCAGCACATCGTCGACCACAACACCCACTGGGAGGACTGGTCGCGCATCCACCGTCTCGCGCACGAGAAGGGTCTCAAGACCCCGGCGACGATGCTGTACGGGCACATCGAGGAGCCCCGTCACCGCGTCGACCACGTGCTGCGGCTGCGGGAGATGCAGGACGAGACCGGCGGCTTCCAGGTCTTCATCCCGCTGCGCTACCAGCACGACTTCGTGGACATGAAGGACGGCAAGGTCCGCAACACCCTCCAGGCGCGGACCTCGATGGCGACCGGCGCCGAGGCGCTGAAGACCTTCGCGGTCTCCCGGCTGCTGTTCGACAACGTCCCGCACGTCAAGGTGTTCTGGGTGATGCACGGCGTGCAGACCGCCCAGCTCGCGCTCCAGCACGGCGCCGACGACATGGACGGCTCGGTCGTCGAGTACAAGATCACCCACGACGCCGACGACTACGGCACGCCGAACAAGCTCGGCCGTGAGGACCTGCTCGACCTGATCCGGGACGCGGGCTTCCGGCCCGTGGAGCGCAACACCCGGTACGAGATCCTCCGGGAGTACCCGGGCCCGGACGCCGGGCGTCGCGAGACGCCGCAGCCCATGCGGGTCTGACGCCGTACGCCCGGCACCCTCCGGGGTGCCAGGGCGTCCCGTTGTCCGAAAGCCCCGGCCCACCGTCCCCAGGCCGGGGCTTTCTCGCGTGCTGGACGCATGTGAAGCGCGCGGATCGTAAGGGTTAATCTATTTGTATGGCGCTTACATTTGAAGTGGACCCGGCGTTCGACCGGGCCCTGCGGGACGACATCACCGCGCTCTGGGCCGATGTCAGCAATGCCGGAGGGGCCGTCGGCTTCGTGCCGCCCGTCACCGCCGACGAGGTGCGGCCCGAGCTGGTCAAGCACCTTGCCGCGATGGTCGAGGGCCGCACCCGCCTGGTCGTCGGCCGCGACGAGGACGGCACGGTGGCCGCCACCGCGTTCCTCACCCACAACACCCACCGGCTGATGCGGCACTGGATCGGCGCCTACACGGTGATGGTCCACCCCCGCCACCAGGGCAAGGGCTACGGGCGCGACCTGATGGCCGTCACCGCCGACGCCGCCCGCGGTATCGAGGGCATCGACGCCATCCGGCTCACCTGCCGCGGAGGCACCGGCGCGGACCGCTTCTACGCCTCCTGCGGATACAAGGAGGTGGGCCGGGTCCCCGGCGCCATCCGCGTCGCCGAGGACGACTACCGCGACGACATCATCATGCTGCTCCCGCTCTTCCGGTAGCGGCGCGCGGGACGTCGGGGGCGCCTCCGCGCGTCGACGGGGCAGCGTTCGGGACAGCCCCGCGAGCCGACCGGACGGCGTCAGGGGCAACCCTGCGAACTGATCGAATTCGGGGCATGCTTCACTGGTCGGGCACGATTCCAGACTGCACGCAGGAACACCGGACGTAGAGAGAAGGCCAGTCGTGTCCGCTGCCAAGCCGAGCGCAACGATCCGGTACACCGCGATGCGCCTGCTGATTTTCGTCGGCTGCTTCTTCGTCGCCGGTGTGGCGGTCCACTTCGGTGTGCTGCCCTCGGGCGTCGGCGGCTCCAACGCCGTCTGGGTCATCCTCCTCGGCCTGCTGCTCTCCGCCCCCCTCAGCTTCATCCTGCTGCGCAAGCAGCGCGACGAGATGTCCGAGCAGCTGATCTCGAAGGTCGACCGGACCAAGGCCCGGCTCGACGCGAACCGCACCCGTGAGGACAGCGTGGCCCAGTAAGGCCCGCGTAAGCTTCCTCACACACGCGACCGTACGCACAGAACCCCGGTACTGGAGCAGCCGCTCCCGCACCGGGGTTCACGCATGTCCGGACCTCTTCCGCCCGAATGTGATCGAGAAGTGGAGCTTTGAGGTTCTCAAAGTTTCAGTGTTAACGTGTTCGACATGATTACAGCAGTGCGCACCCACCACGCCTCGGGCGTCCCGCTCGTGGTGCGCCTGCATGTCGATCTCTGCCGCTGTATGTCCGCGGTCTGTTGCCGCAACGTCTGAACCGGCATCATGCAGCGGCGCCGCCCTTGACGCGGGCGCCGCACCCCCGTCCCCCCTGTTCGACCGCACGTCCGTACGTCTGACTCCGTACGTCCCGATGCGTCCCGTCTGGAGTGTGTCCGTGTCCGCGAATTCCGCGCCCCCCGCCGAGACCACGGCGGGCAAGCCGTCCGGTTCCGGTTTCCGTATACCGAGCATCCCGTTCTGGATCCAGATCGTCGCCGGTCTGGTCCTCGGTGTACTCCTCGGCTGGCTCACCCGCAGCTTCGAGATCGAGTGGCTCTACACCACGCTCGACCAGGTCGGCCACATCTTCGTCCAGCTCCTGAAGCTGGCCGTCGCGCCCCTCGTCTTCTTCGCGATCCTGGTGTCGATCACCAACCTGCGCAAGGTCAACAACGCAGCCAGGCTCGCCACCCGCACCCTGCTCTGGTTCATGATCACGTCGCTGATCGCCGTGGCCATCGGCCTCGTGATCGGCCTGGTCACCAACCCGGGCTCCGGCACCGGCCTCACCCCGAAGGACGGCGCCAAGCCCGAGCACGCCGGCTCCTGGCTCGACTTCCTCACCGGGATCATCCCGACGGACGTCATCACGCCCTTCACCGAGCTGAACGTCCTGCAGATCGTCTTCATGGCCGCCGTCGCCGGTATCGCCGCGCTCCAGCTCGGCGACAGGGCCAAGCCGATCCTCACCCTCAGCGAGTCCATCCTGGAGCTCCTCCAGAAGGCCCTGTGGTGGGTCATCCGCCTCGCCCCGCTCGGCACCGTCGGCCTCATCGGCTACGCGATCGCCGACTACGGCTGGGACCTGATCGGCAAGTACGCGACCTTCACCGCCGACGTCTACATCGGCTGCGCCCTCGTGCTGTTCGGCGTCTACCCGCTGCTGCTCGCCACGGTCGCCAAGGTCAGCCCGCTCCAGTTCTTCAAGGGCGCCTGGCCCGCGATCCAGCTCGCCTTCGTCTCCCGCTCCTCGGTCGGCACGATGCCGGTCACCCAGAAGGTCACCGAGCGCCTCGGCGTCCCGAAGGAGTACGCCTCCTTCGCCGTCCCGTTCGGCGCCACGACCAAGATGGACGGCTGCGCCGCGATCTACCCGGCGCTGGCGGCGATCTTCATCGCGCAGATCTTCGACGTCCAGCTGGGCATCGGTGACTACATCCTGATCGCGTTCGTCTCGGTGATCGGCTCGGCGGCCACCGCCGGTCTCACCGGCGCGACGGTCATGCTGACCCTCACCCTGTCGACGCTGGGCCTCCCGCTCGAGGGCGTGGGCCTGCTGCTGGCCATCGACCCGATCCTGGACATGATGCGGACGGCCACGAACGTGGCTGGTCAGGCGCTGGTCCCGGTCATCGTCGCGGCCCGCGAGAACATCCTCGACCACGACGCGTACAACTCGGCGTCGTCCTCCCCGGTCGACGAGCCCGAGCCCGAGGACACCCGTCCCACGGCCGTGCCCGCCACCGCCTAGCGGCACCCGCGCCCGCGCGGCAAACCGCCCCGCCTCCGGCTCAGGCCGGGGGCGGGGCGGTTTCGTGTGTCCGGGGGTCAGCTGCTGGTCTCGCCGATGGCGGTGCGCAGCCAGTCGAGCGTTCCCTGCCGGAGGAGTTCGTCCGCCAGCCGCTTCCCGGTCTCCGTGACGAGGCGGCCCCTGCTGTTGTCGATCCAGCGCTGCGCGTTCTCGTAGCCCTGCGCCTTGTACTCGATGCCCTGGAGCATGCACTCCAGCTTGTCGGCGTCCCGGGCGCATACCGCCTCCGGTGACTCCTTGGCTTCGTACTCGGCGACCAGCTCCCGGATGGCGGAGGCCAGGGCCTCGGGCATGCCCGCCGTCTGATCGGCGGTGACGTCCTGCGGGTCGCCCGCAGGCGCGTACTTCTTCCCCAGGTGGTTGACGTCCCCGGTACGGGTCTCCTGGGTGTCGTGCCAGACGGCGAGGAACGCGGCCTGCGCGGGATCGGCGCCTTCGAGCTTCGCGATGACCGACGCGATCAACGAGGTACGCCACGAGTGCTCGGCCACGCTCTCCGGATCGTTGACTCCTGCCATCCACCAGCCGGTTCGGCGCGTGTGCTTGAGCGTGCCGGCCTCGTACAAGAAGCGCCCCACTGCGGACAGGTCGTCAGCCACGCCCGTCTCCTCTCACGCCTCGGCGAGGCGGATCGCGTACCGGATGCCTTCGAGTTCCCGGCGCGCGCGCGTCGACAACTCCCGGCTATCCAACATCAAAGGGAGGGCCCGGCGTAGATCGCGCCCGCCCGGAATCCCTGGACGCAGCAGGTTCGGACGGGCAGCGACCAGTGTCCAGAGGGTGTGGACGTTGAGGTCGAAGAACCCGTGCTGCGGGGTCAGGCCACGCACGAGATGGCGCATGAGTCTGTCGCCCTGCCATAGGCCGGTGTCCGGGGCGGCGATGAAGTCGTCGGACAGCTGGATGTGCGGTGCCTCGCCGATCCAGTAGGCCCAGTAGTTCAGATTGGCCGCTTCGCCCGCGTCGTCGTCGGCGAGGCTGGTGGTGATGAAGTACCCCATCCGTTCCTGGTCTCCCTGCCGGGCGGCGACGGCCGCGACGGAACGGGAGTTGAGCCAGCCGGCAAGCCAGCCGTCCGGGCGCTCGGTCCGCTGCTGCTGGGCCAGCCACGCGGAGGTGTCAGGTGCGTCGTCGTATCCGGCCAGGTAGAGGGCTTGGCGGCGCATGAGGAAGTGCTCGCTGCCGCGCGCCTGCTCGGCGGACCTGCGCATGCGGGAGAAGAAGCGGCGGCGGTCGTCGGTGGGAAGCTCCGGTCCGTGCGGCACCGGACCCCGGCGCGGTCGTGGCGGGTCCGGCAAAGTTCGCAATGGTGTCGGGGTGACACCGTTGAGTGGCCAGGACAGGACCTCGACCAGGTCACGCTGCATGACCCATGCGCCGAGCGGGCCGTGTT
Organism: Streptomyces sp. CB02058; assembly: GCF_001905505.1. GTDB lineage: Bacteria > Actinomycetota > Actinomycetes > Streptomycetales > Streptomycetaceae > Streptomyces. Next base: position 302,274 of record NZ_LIPG01000008.1, on the reverse strand, counting down.
CAGCCGGGACTTCCTCGTCCAGGGCGCCGGCCAGGAGCACATCCGCCTCCATGGCCCGCTCCAGGGTCAAAAGCAGGGAGGGTGAGCTGCCCAGCTGAAGGAGCTGGTGGCGATACACGAGCATCTGCCCTACCGGTACGGCGGTCAGGGGGCGGCGGCCCGACTCCCAGCCCGCAACCGCGTCGGACGAGATCCGGAACCGCTCGGCGAGCGTGTCCTGGGTGTGGCCCAACTGCTCCCGGATCAGCCTGAAAACGTACCCGGACACCGGGCCGCCGCGGCTCCTGTGCAACGTTCCCCGACTGTTGGTCAGGGTGGTGCGCGAGCCGGTTCCCATGGCGTCCCCCTTGCCCCTTCGGCCGCAGCCGATCACCCGTACCCGTGGTCAGTTCAAGCGGCGGCCCCCGCTCCCTAACGTCGTAGACGCAGTGATGACCGGCAACTCAGAGTAGTGGAAGGGCATTGTGGTGACGATGACGATCAAGGTGTACGAGGTGAACCGCGACGGCGCGGTCCGGGTGGTGCGTGAGGAGGCCGAAGTCGTGCCTCTGGCACAGCCCATGGCCTCGTCCGTCCTGCCGGACTGCGCGTGTCCGCGCTGCGTGCGCACGGCACCCACGGCACGGCAGCAGTGAAGACGGTGCCGCCCGAGGCGGGACTCGCATCGCCGTGCCGGATCGGTGAGCACCGTGAATGTCCCGGGCCGGGCGAACTACGGCTTCCCGGTGCACCAATGTGGGAGCACCCGATCGAAGTGCATCGCTGCGCCTGTGCCTGCCACACCCCATGAACCCGGCCGGAGCTGCCGGTCGCTTCCCACCACCCACGAAGGAGAAACATGACCACCGCACGAGCCGACGACGGCAAGCACGGCGGCGCGCCCTCCGACAAGCCCTGGACCCCACCGCCCACCCCGCCGTCCCCGGACGGCAGCGGGCCCACGCGCGTTCCGCTGTCGTGAGCGCGGCGCAGGGCGTCCGTACGTATCCGGACCTGGTCCAGGACCTCGCCGACCGAGGGTTGCTCGGTGGCCGCTGGCGGCAGGTCTTCGATGCCGTGCCGCGCAGCCTGTTCATCCCGTCCGACGTCTGGCAGCAGCTTCCCGACCGGTGTGAGCCGGTCGTCGGGACGGACCACTGGCTGGCCCTGGTCAACAGTGACGAGCCGGTCGTGACCCAGCTCGACGACGGGGCCGAGGACGGGCCCGGCATCGCGACCTCGTCGAACAGTCAGCCGTCCATGGTGGCGCGGATGCTCGGGCTGCTCCAGGCCGAGGACGGGCACCGTGTGCTGGAGATCGGTACCGGCACGGGATACGTGGCCGCGCTGCTCTCCGAGCGGCTCGGTGACGAGCGGGTGCACAGCGTCGAGCTGGACCCCGTCGTCGCGCGGCAGGCGGCGGAGTTCCTGGCGGGCGCGGGATACCGGCCGCATCTGCGGGTCGGGGACGGCGAGCAGCCGTGGCCGGGTACGGGGCCGGTGGACCGGCTGATCGCGACCTGCGCGCTCCGGTATGTCCCGCACGCCCTCGTCCGGCAGGTCAGGGCCGGTGGGATCGTCGTCGCCCCGCTCGCGCGGGACTTCTGGTCCGGCGCCCTGGTCCAGCTGCATGTGCAGGACGACGGCACCGCGCTCGGCCCGTTCTGCGGGGGCGCGTCGTACATGCCGATGCGGGCGCACCGCGCGGGCCCGCATCGGGTCGACGGGGCGGGGGGCCGGGCCCGCGCCGCGGGTGTGGACCCGGCCCGGCTCCTCACGCTCGGGTTCGCGCTGTACGCCGGGGCCCGGCTGCCCGGCGTACGGCTCGTCCACCAGGACACCGCCGACGGTGCCCGGGTGTGGGCGACCCGGGAGGACGGGGCCGCCGCCACCGCCGAGACCGGAGGGGACGTCCTGCAGTACGGCCCCGGGCTCCTCTGGGAGGACATCGAGCAGTCCTGGCTGGAGTACGACGCCCTCGGCCGGCCCGGTCACGAACAGTTCGGGCTGACCGTGACCGGCCGGGGCAGCGTGTCTGGCTCCGTGATCCGCATGGGGTGATCGAACCCCGCCGGGCCTGAGCGCGGACGGGCCCCGGTGCGGGTCAGGGGTTGTTGAAGAGCACCTCGGGGTTCTCCGGTGCCGGGCCGTCCAGGAGCGGCTGGGCGTCGCCCTTCAGGTGCTGGTCGAGGAAGGCGGCGACGTAGGTCCGGGTGATCTCCGACGAGCGGGTGCCGGAGAGGGGGGCCGTGGGGTCCACCGGGAGGCCCGCCTGTTCGGCCAGGTACGGGGTGTCGGTGAAGGTGAAGTGTCCCGAGTCCTTGACGGTCAGCCAGCGCTTCCAGCCGTCGAGCCGCTTCCAGCCGTCGTTCCAGGAGGTGTCCAGGGTGCCGGGGCTGTGGCCGGCCCGGGTGCCGAGCATCAGGAACGGGCGGCTGCCCAGGCCCGTGGCCGGGATCTCCTCGAAGAAGGTGCCGTCCATGTTGATCCCGGCGTCCACGCGGGGGTCGGCGAGCATCGTGGAGGCCGCGGCGCTGCCGCCGATGGAGTGGCCGGCCGCCGCGACCCGGCGGCGGTCGATCGTGCGGGCGTGGTCCCAGGCGGGACGGGGGCCGGTCAGCCGGTCGAGCACGAAGGCGAGGTCGGCGGCCCGGCCGGTGGAGACCCTCTTCCGCAGGGCGCGTGCCGCCGCCTCGTCCGGGGTGGCGTTGTCCGCGTCGCACGCGGCGCAGGTGAGGACCCGCCCGCCCGGGAAGGAGGTTCCGGAGGACTCGTAGGCGTGGTCGACGCTCGCCACGACGTAGCCCCGGCTCGCCAGGTCCTCGGCGAGGGAGGTCAGGGTGGCGCGCGGTTGCCCGAAACCGGGGGAGAGCAGCACCAGGGGGAACCGGCCCGGGGCGGGGCGGGCTGCCTGGCGGCCGTGGGTGGCGGTGGAGCTGAGGGTGGCGGCGGGCACGATGTCCTCCAGCCCGCGCTGCACCAGCATCAGCCGCGCTTCCTCGGTGCTCATGTACGGGGCGGAGGCGCCTCCGCTGCCGGGGCGGGCGGGGTAGTGGAGCGACACCATCAGCTCCCGGGCCCCCGCCGCCGGGACCCAGGGGTCGGTACGGCTGTGGTCGACGAGGTGCAGCACCTCGGTGCCGACGGCGTGCGGGCCGGTCGGGCGGGGCAGTTCCAGCGCGGTGGCGGTGGCGCTCGTCGTCGGGACGGGTGCCGTTCCGGGGCCCGCTAAGGCGTGTGCGGTGGCGGCGGGGGCGGCCAGCAGGACCATGGCGGCGAGGGCCGCGGCTGCCGTCGTTCTGCGGAGTCCGATCGTCATACGAGGGACACTAGGAGGCGGAATCGTGTGGACGCGTCAGCCGCGGGATTGATCCCGTGGGGGCCCTGAGACGTACGGGAGTGCCCGTCAGGATCGGTGGACCACTACCGGCCATCGTGTCCGGGTGCGTTCCATCGTGACGGCGGGGGATCATGCCGAGCCGTACTCTTACCGAGGAGTAGCGCAGAGGGGGCGGGAGGGATGTCCGACGTGAGTGCAGTGAAGAGCAAACGGATGCCACGTGCGGTGCGTGAGCAGCAGATGATGGACGCGGCCGTGCGGATCTTCGGGCAGCGCGGATACCGGGCCGCTTCGATGGATGAGATCGCCGAACTGGCCGGTGTCTCGAAGCCCTTGGTCTATCTGTACCTGAATTCCAAGGAGGAGCTCTTCACCGCGTGCATCCGCCGCGAGGCAAAAGCGCTGGTGGAAGCGGTGCAGTCCGCGGTGGAGCCGGGGCTGCCCGCCGACCGGCAACTGTGGGAAGGACTGCGGGGGTTCTTCACGCACACCGCGGAGAACCCGGACGGCTGGGCGGTGCTGCACCAGCAGGCGAGCTCGCACGGCGAGCCGTTCGTCAGCGAGGTGGGGGCGCTGCGCAAGGAGATCGTTGCGTTCGTGACGGGTCTGATCGGGGCCGCCGCGCGCGAGGCGCACCGTGATCGCGCACTGCCGGACCGGGATGTGGCGGGTCTCGCGCAGGCCCTCGTGGGGGCCGCCGAGGCGCTCGCGGGGTGGGCGAACGTCACGCCCGGGGTCTCGGCCAAGGAGGCCGCCGCGACACTGATGAACTTCTCCTGGGCGGGTCTGGAGAACCTCATGCACGGGCGCGGCTGGGTGCCCCGGGAGGACTGAGCCGGCCCTCCCGGAGCAGCCTCGGGGGTCACACTTCCGGCGAGCGGGCCAGGCTTCCGGTGAGGTGGACGCGGTCGCCGTCGCGCAGCTGGAAGGCGGTGTCCTCGGCGGCGTACGTCACGGTGGCGGGCAGCAGGACCGGCGCTCTGAAATCCGCCCTGACGCTCCGGACACGGCCGGGCTCCTCCTCGGCCGCGGCCACGCAGCGGGCCAGGGTCCACATGCCGTGTGCGATGTGCCGGCGGAAGCCGAACAGCCGTGCCGTCACCGGGTGCAGGTGGATGGGGTTCCGGTCGCCCGACGCGGCGCCGTAACGCCGCCCCAGGTCCGTCGGCAGCCGCCACTGCGCCACGGCGGGCAGCTCCCCGGGGGTGGCGGGCGGGGTCGATGAGGGGACGTGCCCGGTGGTCGTGTGCCGGGAGAGGTAGCCGCTGCGGGACTCCCAGACCAGCTCGCCCCCGAGCCGCGCCGCGGTCGTCATCGTCACCTCCGTCCCGCGCCGATGGGGTGTCAGCCCTGCGGCGTACACCGTGAGTTCCGGCTCATCCTGTGGGTGGAGCGTCCGGTGCGAGGTGATCTCGATCCAGGTGTGGACCAGTCCCAGCACCGGCAGCGAGAAGGCGCGGTCCGTCATCAGCCGCATGGCGAGCGGGAAGCCCAGCACATGCGGGTAGGTGAGCGGCAGGACGCCGGGTTCGGTGAAGCCGCAGATCCTGCTGTACGCGGCGAGGGGGCCGGGGGCGATGCGGACGGGCGGGAGCACCTCGGGGCCGGAAGGCAGCGTGGCGTCCTCGCGCCCGGCCCGCTTGAACGGCGAGGTGACGGCTCCGCGTACGAGGGACATGCCGAGGCCGGTCATGGATCAGGCCCCCAGCAGGCTCTGGCCGCAGACCCGCACGATCTGGCCGTTGACCGCGCCGGAGGCGGGCTGGGCGAACCAGGCGGTGGTCTCGGCCACGTCGACCGGAAGGCCGCCCTGGGAGAGGGAGTTCATCCGGCGGCCCGCCTCCCGGATGAAGAGCGGCACGGCGGCCGTCATCTTCGTCTCGATGAAGCCGGGGGCGACCGCGTTGACGGTGATGCCGTGTTCGGCGGCGGCGCGCGGGGCCAGTGAGCGGACCAGGCCGATGATGCCCGCCTTGCTGGCCGCGTAGTTGGTCTGGCCGTTGTTGCCCGCGATCCCGGCGATGGACGCGGTCGCGACGATGCGGCCGCCCCGGCGCAGGGTGCCCGAGCCGATGAGGGCGTCCGTCGTGCGCAGGACGCTGTCCAGGTTGACGTCGATGACCGAGGCCCAGCGGTCGGCCGCCATGTTGGCGAGCCTGCGGTCACGGGTGATGCCCGCGTTGTGGACGAGGACGTCGAGTCCGCCGGGGACGGCCGCGGCGATCTGCTCGGCGGCGTCGGGCGCGGTGATGTCCAGCGGCAGGGCGGTCGCGCCGAGCCGGTCGGCGGTGCGGGTGAGCTCCTCCCGCGCCTGCGGCACGTCCAGGCAGAACACCTGGGCGCCGTCCCTGGCGAGGACGGAGGCGACGGCCGCGCCGATGCCGCGCGCGGCGCCGGTGACCAGCGCGGTGCGCCCGCCGAGCGGGGCCGCCCAGTCGGCGACCTCGCCGGGTGCGTCGGCGCTGAGCTCGACGACCTGGCCGCTGACGTAGGCGGAGCGGGGCGACAGCAGGAAGCGGAGGGTGGACTCGGCCGACGCGGGGTCCGCACCGGGGGCGAGCCGCACCAGCTGCACGGTGGCGCCCTTGCCGATCTCCTTGCCGAGGGAGCGCACGAACCCTTCGAGGGCCTGCTGCGCCGCCGCCTGGTGGTGGTCGTCGGGGGACGGGGAGGTGCCGAGCACGACGACGCGGCCCCCGGTGGCCAGCGAGCGCACGACGGGGTGCAGTGCGGCGTGTACGTCGGCGAGCCCGGCGGCCGTGGTGACTCCGGTCGCGTCCAGGACGATGCCCGCCGGGCGGTCGGCCTGCTCGGTGACCTTCAGGCCGGTCGCGGCGAGCACCGGGCCGAGCGTGCCGGGGTGGGCCGGCTTCCCGGCGGTGAGGTGGAGCAACGGCCCGTCGAGGGAAGGGGTTTCCAGCGTCCAGCGGCGCAGCGGCGCGGGCTGCGGGAGGCCCAGCCTGCGCGTCAGGAAACGGCCGGGCGCCGTGCCGGTGAAGTGCAGATAGCGGTCGGCCATTGTCTGGACTCCTGCTCGGTCGTAGATTTACTCCTGAGTAAGGTTACTCAAGGGTCAGGAGATGTCGAGATGAGTTGGTCGAGTTGATTCCCCTCCCGCTTCCGCAGCCGCGCCGGGTCGCGGTCATCGGCGGCAGCCGCATCCCCTTCGCCCGCTCCGACGGTCCCTACGCGCGAGCGTCGAACCAGGACATGCTGACCGCCGCGCTGGACGGTCTCGTCGAGCGGTTCGGTCTGGGCGGGCAACAGGTCGGAGAGTTCGTCGCCGGCGCGGTCCTCAAGCACAGCCGGGACTTCAATCTGGCCCGCGAGACCGTCCTCGGCTCCGCCCTGGACCCGCGTACGCCCGCGTACGACATCCAGCAGGCGTGCGGCACCGGTCTCCAGGCCGTGATCGCCGCAGCCGGCAAGATCGCGCTGGGTGCGGTGGACTCGGCGATCGCCGGTGGCGCGGACACCACGAGCGACGCGCCCCTCGGCGTCAACGACCAGCTGCGCAGGATCCTGCTGGAGGCGCGCCGCGCGAAGTCGGCGAGCGCCAGGATGAAGGCGCTGGCCGCCGTCCGGCCCCGGCATCTCGTCCCGGACATCCCGCGCAACGCCGAGCCGCGCACCGGGCTTTCGATGGGCGAGCACGCGGCGGTCACCGCCAGGAAGTGGGGGGTGACCCGCGAGGACCAGGACCTGCTGGCCGCCACCAGCCACCAGCGGCTCGCCGCCGCCTACGACCGGGGCTTCCTGGACGACCTCGTCGTCCCGTACCTCGGCCTGGACCGCGACCAGAACCTGCGTCCCGGCTCCACGGTGGAGAAACTCGCCACCCTGAAGCCGGTGTTCGGCGCCGGGCATCCCGACGCGACGATGACGGCGGGCAATTCGACCCCGCTCACCGACGGCGCGGCCACCGTGCTGCTGGCGAGCGAGGAGTGGGCCGAGGCGCGCGGTCTGAGGCCGCTGGCCTTCCTGTCGCTGTACGAGACGGCCGCCGTGGACTACGTGAACGGTGACGACGGGCTGCTGATGGCGCCCGCGTACGCCGTGCCGCGCATGCTGGAGCGGGCCGGTCTGGGCATCGAGGACTTCGACCTCTTCGAGATCCACGAAGCGTTCGCCTCCCAGGTGCTCGCCACGCTGGCCGCCTGGGAGAAGCAGGGCCTCGCCCCCGTCGACAGGGACAAGCTGAATGTGGTCGGATCGTCGCTCGCGACCGGACACCCCTTCGCCGCGACGGGGGCCCGGATCGTGGCGACGCTGGCCGCACTCCTCGCCGAGCGGGAGGGCCCCGGCCGGGGCCTGATCTCGGTCTGCGCCGCGGGAGGCCAGGGAGTCACCGCGATCCTGGAACGCCCCTGAGCCCCGCACGGGACGGCGGGACCCGCCCGCCCGTACGTGGCAGCGGGACCCGCCCGCCCGCCCGGGACGGCGGGACCCGCCCGCCTGTCCGCGAACGCCCCGAACCCCGAGCCCTCCGTCCGTGATCGACCCGCCCGCCGGTACGGGGCGGTGAACGCCCCGAGCCCCCCGTCCGTGATCGACCCGCCCGCCCGTACGTGAACGACCCCGCGCACCCAGCAGCCGCCCCGGCGCAGGCCCCCCTCAGGGACGGGGCCCACGCCGGCCCCCACGTCGAGGAGCCGCTCGTGTCCACGCCCGCCCCCGCCGCAGCAACCGCCGCGCCCGCCGTTCCCGTCCTGGTCGAGCCGACCAAGGTCAGGGCGGCGGACGGCACCGTACGGGAGGTCTCCGTGCCGCCGCTCGCGCCGCCCGTGCGGCGCGGATCGCTCGCCGAGATCCCCTTCGACAACGCCCGGGAGGCACCGGCCGAAGCCGTCCTCAGCCGCAAGCAGGCGGACGGCCGCTGGCAGGACATGACCGCGGCCGCGTTCGCCGACGAGGTGCTGGCCGTCGCGAAGGGCCTGGTCGCGGAGGGCCTCCAGTCCGGTGACCGGATCGCGATCATGGCCCGTACGACCTACGAGTGGACGCTGCTCGACTTCGCGGCCTGGGCCGCCGGGCTGGTCACCGTGCCCATCTACCCCACCTCCTCGGCCTTCCAGACGCGCTGGATCCTCCAGGACTCCGGAGCCGTCGCCTGCGCGGTGGAGTCCAAGGAGCAGGGCAGGCTGGTCAGTCAGGAGCGCCAGCAGCTCGGGGACCTCACCCACCTCTGGCAGTTCGACACGGGCGCCATAGGCCGGCTGAAGACGCTCGGCAAGGACGTCCCGGACGCGGCCGTCGTCGCCCGCCGCGCCGCCCTGGAGCCGGACAGCCCTGCCACGCTCATCTACACCTCGGGCACCACCGGGCGGCCCAAGGGCTGCGTGCTGACCCACGGGAACTTCTTCGCCGAGGTCGACAACGCCATCGAGCTGCTCCATCCCGTCTTCAAGTCGGTGTCCAAGGAGCCCGCGTCGACTCTCCTCTTCCTGCCGCTCTCGCACGTCTTCGGCCGGATGGTCGCGATCGGCTGTCTGCGCGCCCGCGTACGCCTCGGGCACGCGCCGTCCATCCAGACCGAGGACCTGCTCGCGGACCTGGCCGGTTTCAAGCCGACGTTCCTGCTGGCCATCCCGTACGTCCTGGAGAAGGTCTACAACACCGGCCGGGCCACCGCGGAGAAGATGGGCCGTGCCTCCTCCTTCGACCGCGCGGCCCGCATCGCGCAGCGGTACGGCGAGGCGGTCGAGGCCGCCGAACACGGCACGGGCCCCGGCCCGGGCCTCGGCCTGCGTGCCGCCCGCGCCCTGTACGACCCGCTGGTCTACCGGCGTATCCGCGCCGCGCTGGGCGGTCATGTCCGGTACTCGATCTGCGGCGGTTCCCCGCTCGGGTCCCGGCTCGCCGCCTTCTACGCGGGGGCCGGCATCCAGATCTTCGAGGGCTACGGGCTGACCGAGACCACCGCGGCGGCCACGGTCACCCCGCCCCTCAAACCCCGGCTGGGCACGGTGGGCTGGCCGCTGCCGGGCACCGCCGTGCGGATCGCGGAGGACGGCGAGGTCCTGCTCAGCGGCGGTCAGGTCTTCCAGGGCTACTGGGACACCGAGCGGGCCGAGGCCGTCCCGTATCTGGAGGACAACTGGTTCCCCACGGGTGACCTGGGCGCGCTGGACGAGGACGGCTACCTCACGATCACCGGCCGCAAGAAGGACATCATCATCACCTCGGGCGGCAAGAACGTCACCCCGGCCCCGCTGGAGGACTGGCTGCGCGCCCATCCGCTGGTCAGCCAGTGCATGGTGGTCGGCGACAACCGGCCGTTCATCAGCGCCCTGATCACGCTGGAGGCGGACGGCCTCGCCCACTGGCGCCGGATGCGCAAGAAGGAGGGCGTCCCCCTGAAGGAACTCGTCCAGGACGAGGAGCTGCGCTCGGCCCTCCAGCGCGCGGTCGACGAGGCCAACAGGCTGGTCTCACGCGCCGAGTCCATCCGCAAGTTCACGGTGCTGCCGCGGGACTTCACCGAGGAGAGCGGCCATCTCACCCCCTCGCTGAAGCTCAAGCGGGACGCCGTCGCGCGGGACTTCGACGCGGAGATAGAGGAGCTGTACCGCAAGTAGGGTTCCCGGCCGCGCCGGCGGAGGGGCCTCGATGAAGGGGCCCGACCGTCGGCGACGGGAAATTTTTGAACCGTCATAAATCGGGCGGTGGTGCGATTCCCGTATACAAAGCCGATGCGTTCGGGGTCATTGAATGCAAGGCTGTGTTTACTTTGCGCCTTCGATGTGTCCGCTCAATTGCCGCTGGGTGGTGGCGAGTCAAGGGTGAGACGTCGGAGTCTCATCCTCCGGATGTGGAAACCGCAGCACATAGCGTCCTCTCCATGACTGAGCTGGACGCGCGGCCACAGGCCGGAGACACGGTACGGGGAAGCGCCCCGGCCGACGGTGGCGTACGCGAGAAGGGCCTCGGCGGAAACTCCGTCGGGCTGATGGGCAGCGCCGTCCTCGGCATCTCGACCGTCGCCCCCGTGTACTGCCTGACCTCCACCCTCGGCTCCACCGCGGGCGAGGTCGGGGTGCGGATGCCCGCCGTGTTCCTGGCCGGGTTCCTCCCGATGCTGCTGGTCGCCTTCGCCTACCGCGAGCTCAACAAGGCCGTGCCGGACTGCGGCACTTCCTTCACCTGGACCGTGAAGGCCTTCGGGCCCCGCCTGGGATGGATGTGCGGCTGGGGCCTGGTCATCGCGACGATCATCGTCCTGTCCAACCTCGCGGGCGTCGCGACCTCCTACTTCTGGCTGCTGGCCGGCGAGATCTCCGGCAGCGACGCGGTCGCGGCCCTGGACGACAGCAAGCCGGTCCACATCCTCACCTGTCTGCTCCTGATCGCCGCGGCCACGGCCGTCAGCTACCGGGGGATGACGGCCACCAAGGGCATCCAGTACACCCTCGTGGCGCTCCAGCTCGTCGTCCTCGCCGTCTTCGTGGCCATGGCCGTGCGCAAGGCGGGCAGCGGTGAATTCGCCGCGACGTCGCTGGACTTCTCCTGGTCCTGGCTGAACCCGTTCGCGGTCCAGTCCTTCGCCGCCTTCACGGCGGGCCTGTCCCTCTCGATCTTCATGTTCTGGGGCTGGGACACCTGTCTCACCGCCAACGAGGAGACCACGGGCAGCGACAGGACACCCGGCCGCGCCGCCCTCATCGCGATGGTCGTCCTGGTCGGCTCCTACCTCGCCACCGGCATCGCGGCCCAGATGGCCGTCGGCACCGGTGACTCGGGGCTCGGCCTCGCCAACCCGGACACCTCCGACAACGTCTTCGCCGCCCTCGCCAACCCGGACACCTCCGACAACGTCTTCGCCGCCCTCGCCGGTCCGGTCATGGGCCCCGGCCTCGGCGTCCTGCTCTTCCTCGCGGTGCTGGCCTCCGCCGCCGCGAGCCTGCAGACCACCTTCATCCCGGTGGCGCGCACGGTCCTGGCGATGGCGGCCTACGAGGCGCTGCCCGCCTCGTACGCCCGGGTCCACCCGCGCTTCCGGACGCCCGGGAGGGCCACCGTCGTGGCGGGCGTCGCGACCGGTGTGTTCTACACGGTGATGACCCTGGTCAGCGAGCACGTCCTGGTCGACACGATCTACGCGCTGGGCCTGATGATCTGCTTCTACTACGCGCTGACGGCCTTCGCCTGCGCCTGGTACTTCCGCACCGAACTGACCCGCTCCGCGCGCGACCTCGTCTTCAAGGGCCTGTTCCCCGTCGTCGGCGGCGTCCTGCTCACGGCGGTCTTCGGCAAGACGCTGTACGACATGTGGGACCCGGCCTACGGCTCGGGTTCCTCGGTGTTCGGCGTCGGCTCGGTCTTCGTCATCGGCGTCGGGCTGCTGCTGCTCGGCGTGGTGCTGATGGAGGCCATGCGCCGCCGCGGCCCGGCGTTCTTCCGCGGCGAGGTGCTGACGAAGGAGACCCCGGCGCTCGTGGTGAGCGACTGAGGCGGTCAGCCGGCGCGCCAGTAACCCAGCGCGTCGACCCGGTCCCTGGGGACGGCCAGCTCCTTGCGGGCGTACGACCCCAGGGTCCGGGTCGTCGCCGTGTCGCAGGCGATCCAGACGTACGCGTCCGAGGCGTCGGAGCCGAGCAGTGCGGGCAGGGCCGACTTCACCTCGGAGACCAGCCGGGCGCCCGCGTCGTGGCGCGGGACCGTGTGGACGGTGTGGTGGGCCGGGTCCAGGCGGAGCGGCAGTTCGCCGGCCGGGTCGTGGGCGGTCTCGAACCAGATCGTCGCCGGGGTGCCGGGGAGCGCGTCCAGCAGGGAGTTGATCGCCGGGAGCGAGGCCGCGTCGCCGATCAGGAAGAGCCGGGCGGGCCGGGGCTCGGGCAGGGCGAAGCGGGTGCCCTGAAGTGTCGCGTCGACGGTGTCGCCCGGCTGCGCGGCGCGGGCCCAGTCGCTGGCCGTCCCGTCGTGGAGGGCGAACTCCAGGCTGAACGTCCCGGTGGCCGGATCCGGGTCGACGAGGGTGTAGGCGCGCTGGTGCGGCTTGCCGTCCCGCTCGAACCAGACCCTGACCCACATGGTGGGATGCGCGCCGCCCGTCGCCTCGAGCAGTCCGCCGTCCGTGACCCGTATCCGGAGGAAGTCCTCCGTGACACGCTCGGTTCCCGTGACGGTGAACGTGAAGTCCCGCCCCCGGAACAGCTTGAGGACGACGCCCTCCCAGCCGTGACCCATGAATGCCCTCCCGTGACCGCGGAACGAATGAAACTTAGGCTAGCCTAAGTTTTTGCTTCCGGCCGGAATCCGGCGGGAGTTGCGGCCGGAACAGGGCCCTGGGTATCGCGGTTGGCCTGCGGGAACGCATACCGTGGGAGCCGTCACGGACTTGGAGCCGTCACGGACGACGACGGAGGTGCCTCGCATGCGGATCGCCACAACCATCTTCCTCACCGACGAGACGATCACGCCGGTTCGGCTGGCGCGTGAGCTGGAGCAGCGGGGATTCGCCGGGCTGTATCTGCCCGAGCACACCCACATCCCGGTGAGCCGTCAGACGCCGTACCCGGCGGGCGGCGAGCTGCCGGCCGAATACGGCCGCACCCTGGACCCCTTCGTCGCCCTGGGGCAGGCCGCGGCGGTCACCGAGCGGCTGGCGCTCGGCACGGGCATCACGCTGATCGCCCAGCACGACCCCATCGACCTCGCGAAGCAGGCCGCCACCCTCGACCACCTCTCGGGCGGCCGTCTGACGCTCGGCATCGGCTTCGGCTGGAACGTGGAGGAGGCCGCCGACCACGGCGTGGAGTGGCCGACCCGGCGCGCGCTCGGCAGCGAGCGGCTTGCCCTGATGCGGGCCCTGTGGGCGGACGAACCGACGGCGTACGAGGGTGAGTTCGGCTCGGTCCGGGCGAGCCACGCCTATCCGAAGCCGGTGCAGGAGCCGCGCGGTCCCGTGAGCGGCCCGCGCACCCTGATCGGCGGGGCGGCCGGGCCGAAGCTGTTCGCGCAGATCGCCCGGGAGGCGGACGGCTGGCTGCCGATCGGCGGGCGCGGCCTGTCGGAGTCCGTGCCGAAGCTGCGCGCGGCCTGGGAGGAGGCGGGGCGCGACCCGAAGCAGCTCCATGTGGTCCCGTACGCGGTGATCCCCGCCCCGGGGAAGCTGGAGTACTTCGCGGAACTGGGCGTCGAGGAGGTCGTGCTCCAGCTGCCCCCGGCCGCGGAGCCGGAGGTGCTGCGGGCGCTGGACGCCTATGCGGCGTACCTCTGAGAGGGCGGCGGCCGAGCCGTCCGGGGTCTCGGTGCCGTCCGGCGATGCGGGCCGGTGCGGGAGCGTCGCGCGGTCCGTCCGGGCCCGGTGCGGAAGCGCGCGGTCCGTTCCGGCCCGGTGCGGCGCCCGTCTCCGTGAAACCGGCGGCGTGATCCTTCGGAGGAACCATCGGCGCTAAAATCGCATCTATCACCTCCGGACATCGATGGTGCGGCCCGTGTGCGTGTGTGCCCGGCTGCCTGGGAGCGGGAGCACGATGAACAGGCCGTTGCGGCACATAGCCGTCTTCTGTGGGCTGCTGATGCTGGCTCTGCTGATACGGGCCAACTGGCTGCAGTTCGCCGACAGCGAGGAGCTCGCCACCCACGAGCACAACCGTCGCGTCAAGATCACCCAGTTCGCGACCCCGCGCGGGGACATCATCGTGGACGGCAAGGCGATCACGGGCTCGAAGGAGGTCGAGGGGACCGACTTCAAGTACCAGCGCACCTTCAAGCAGGGCCCGATGTACGCCCCCGTCACGGGCTACGCCTCCCAGGCGCAGGGCATGTCCCTCCTGGAGAAGACGTACGACAGCATCCTCAGCGGCCAGGACGAGCGCTTCGCCTTCCGGCACGCCAAGGACATCCTCACCGGTGAGGAGCGACGGGGCGGCGATGTGATCACCACCATCGACGCGAAGGCGCAGGAGACGGCCTACAAGAGCCTGACGGACCTCGACGCCCGGGGCGCGGTCGTCGCCCTCGAACCGGCCACCGGCAAGGTCCTCGCGCTGGTCTCCACACCCTCGTACGACCCCTCGGTCTTCGCCGGCAACTCCTTCAAGGAGGGCGACAAGTTCCAGTCCCTGGTCGACGCGAAGAGCAAGCCGCTGGCCAACCGCCCGCTGCGCGAGACCTTCCCGCCCGGCTCCACCTTCAAGATCCTGACGGCGGCGGCGGCCCTGGAGCACGGTGTCGTCACCGACGTGAACGCGCCGAGCAAGGCGGCCTCCCCGTACAAGCTGCCGCTGTCGTCGAGCACTATCAGCAGCGAGGCGGGCGACGCGACGTGCAACAAGGCGTCGATGAAGACGGCCATGCAGTACTCCTGCAACAACGTCTTCCTGGACGCCGCGCTGGAGGTGGGCGACGAGGGGATGCGTGAGACGGCCGAGAAGTTCGGCTTCAACGAGGACGTCTACTCCGAGGCCTTCGGAGACATGCTCGCCACCAAGAGCCTCTACCCGGCCGAGCTGGACAAGCCCGGCACCGCCCTCACCGGCATGGGCCAGGGCAGCCTCACGAGCACCCCGATGCAGATGGCGATGGTCACGGCGGCCCTCGCCAACGACGGCAAGCTGATGCAGCCGTACATCGTCGACGAGCTGCGCGGCCCGGACCTGTCGACCCTGGAGAAGCACGAGCCCGAGCTCAAGAGCCAGGCGGTCTCCGAGGAGACGGCGAAGAAGGTCCAGGAGATGATGGAGTTCACCGCCAAGGAGGGCAGTGCGCAGCGCGCCCTGATCGACGGCGTGACGGTGGGCGGCAAGACGGGTACGGCCCAGCGCGGCGACGACGTCACCAAGGAAGTCCCGTACGGCTGGTTCGTCTCGTACGGCAAGAAGTCCGACGGCCAGTCGGTGGCGGTCGCGGTGTTCATCGACCCGACGGCGATGGACATCTCCCGCTCGGACATCTCGGGTGGCGGGCTGGGCGGCCCGATCGCCAAGAAGGTCATGCAGGCGGTGCTCGGGAAGTAGGACCGGCGCCGTCCGTCACCGCCCGCCCGGCGCACCGCCGGGCGGGCGGTTCCGTCATACGGCGGCGTGGTCCGGCAGCGGTGCGGGCGGCCCGGCCTCCGCGCGGGTGCCCGCCCGGCGCAGGGGCGGGGCCGCCAGGACGCCCGCGACCGAGCCGACGAACAGGGCGGCGGGGACCCCGGTCCCGAGGGCCGACATCAGGTGCACCGGTCCGTAGAGCATGGCCAGACCCGTCGAGTCCACCGCGATCCGCAGCAGTTGGCCCGCCAGCAGCCCGATGACGGTCGCGCAGACCGTCACCGCCGCTGTCGCCGGGACCGTCGCCCGGGTCAGCAGTCCGGGCACCCACCGCAGCGCGCACCAGACCACGGCGAGCAACAGCCCGTCGGCGGTGCGGTACAGCAGCCAGGTGCTGATCGAGGTGCCCGCCGGGCCGTCCCAGCCGCCGAGCAGCAGCCACTGGCGCAGGAAGTCACCCGGTTCGGAGAGCAGCCGTCCGTACAGGGAGACGGACTGGATCCGCCCGGCGACCGGCTGGTAGGAGAGGACGACCAGGGAGACGGCGACGACGAGGGTTCCCACGGTGGCAGCCGTACGGGCGGCGCGCGCCGGGACGGCCGCCCGGGGCAGGTCGCCGGCGCCCTTGGCGGTGATCCGGGCGATCAGTACGGTGACCAGCGCGGCGACCAGCGCGAGGGGCACCAGGATCTGCCGTCCGGCGGTCATCATGCCGGCCAGCTGGGGAAGGAAGCGGTAACTCCCGCGCCCCTGCGAGGCGATCACCCAGGGCGCGGAGACGGTGACCGCCAGGGTCCCGGCCACCAGGCCCCAGGCCCACACCGTCAGCAGCGTCGCCGGCAGCCGGCGGTCCACCGGAGGCAGCCTGCGGACGAGGAGCAGCGCCCCCGGCACGAAGAAGGCGAAGACCGCGGCGAACCGGATCTGATTCGCGGTCCCGTACAGGGCGGCGTAGTCGGAGCCGGTCCCGCCCTGTGCCAGGGTGCCCAGACGTACCGACTCCGGCGGGTCGTACGACCAGGGGTTGAGCCAGTACTCCAGGTCGGCGACCGTCTTGCCGCCGAGCGCCTCGGCCGTGCCCTGGAGGTGCAGCGCGTTCACGCTCGCCCCCGCCCACCACAGCAGAGCCGTGAGCAGCAGCGCCCCGGCCAGAGCCGGTATCGCCGCGCGTCCGTATGTCATGTGCTGCCCCCGTGTGATCGCACCCTGTGAAGTCCTCCTGACCGGTGGGAGGTTACGGGGTGTGGTCCGCGCGGGCACGCGAAAGGGCCGGGCCCTCCACCCCTGATGGAGAGCCCGGCCCGGTTTCGCGGGGACCTGAGCGGTGACGCCGGTGGTCAGGACCGGGTCAGCGCCTGATCTCCTTGATCTTGAGCATCCGCGTGATGACCTTGTCGAGCTCGTCGTCCTTGAAGACGTTCTTCCAGTCGTCGCGGACGATCGACTCACGGCCGTAGTCCATCGCGATCAGGCACGCGTCGGAGAACGGGTTCGAGCCCTTGAGGGTGTTGGCCAGCGCGACCTGGGTGTGGCCGAGCAGCATGGCGCGGGCCGCCTTCTCCGGGACGCCCACCGTGTGGACGGTCTCGTGGAGGGCCTCGGTCAGCAGGGCGCCGACCATGCAGGCGATCGTCTCGACGAGGGTCGGTTCCAGGACGGCGAGCTGCTTGACCGTCACCCAGTGCACCTCGACGACCGGGGCGTACATGGTGGAGATGACGGCCTCGGCCAGCTGCTGGGCGTCCGGGTCGGCCGACTCGGCGGCGGGCTCGAAGGAGGCGACGACCTCCTGCGGGGCCGCGATGCCGCCGAAGGTGTCCGCCCACTCCTCCTTCGTCGTGCGCTCCAGGAACACCGACGGGTGACAGGGGTGCGCGACGGCGTTGTGCACGTCCGCGCGACGGGTCAGCAGACCGGCGTACGCGGCGGCCGGGTCCAGCGTCAGCAGGATCGCGCCGGGCTTCATGACCGGGACGAGCTGCTCGGAGACCGTACCGAGGACGACGTCCGGGACGGCGAGGATCACGACGTCGGCCCGGGCGGCGGCGTCGGCGCTGTCCGTCAGCTCGCGGCCGAGCTCACGGATGAGCTCCTGGCCCTTGGGGGAGTTCTCGGCGAAGAGGGTGGTGAAGTCGCTCTCGACCAGGTTGTTGGAGACGCGCTGGCCCATCTTGCCTGCGGCCCCGATGACGGCGACGGTCCTGGATCCGGTGGCCATTACTTGCTCCTCAGAAGGGTGTTGATGCTGTGCCGGGTCCACTGGTCCTCCAGGCGGGCGGTTTCCTCGAAATCGCCCTGCCAGGGGAGCCAGTGCTCCACGATCTGGTTGATGCCCCGCTCGTCCGCCCCGACGGTGTCGGTCATGTGGCGGTGGTCGAGCAGGCCTTCGCCGAGAAGGCAGCCGGCGAAGGTGAAGCCGACCCAGCCGTCGCGGCGGGAGAACGAGAAGTCCTTGACGTGGATGTTCACCACGTAGGGGGCGGTGGCCTCGACGACGTCCACCGGGCGCTCCAGCCGGGCCACGCTGTTGCCCGGGTCCAGGACGACGCCGAGGTGCGGGCTGTCCACACCGCGCACGACGGCCAGCAGGTCGTCGGTGGAGACCTGTTCATAGGTCTCCAGGCCGAGCGTGACGCCCGCCGCCGCGTAGGCGGGGACGGCCTCGCGCAGCAGGGCGGTGGCCTCCGCGACCGTCGGCCGGTGATCCGCCGTGTTCATCATGGAGCGGACCAGGGTGACGCCCAGACGCCGCGCGATGCGGAGATAGGTGGCGAGGTGCTCGGTGCGCACCCCCCTGGTGCCGAGCTCCAGCGTGATGCCGTGGCCGGCCGCCGTGGCGCGCAGGGCGTCGAGCCGCTCGTCGTCGTACGTCTCGATCAGCGGGTAGTCGCAGATCTGGAAGACCTCGCCGCCCAGCTCCCGGGTCTGCGCGAGCATCTCGTCGAGCGTGAGGGGGCGGGGCGCCTTGTCCGAGATGCGCCAGAAGTAGGCGTAGGTGCTCAGGCCGTAGGACATGCCAGGGCTCCTTCCTGTGCCGCGCCTTCCAGCGTCTCGTCGAGGATGCGTTCCACCGCCGCCGGGTCGTGGGCGAAGCGGCCGAGGAACAGCCCGTCGACGCCCGTGCCCAGTTCGGTCAGCAGGCCGGGGCCCGCGCTTCCGCCGTAGATCACGCGGCTGCCGGCCAGGGCGGGCTGGGTGGCGAGCCAGGTGGTGAGGGCCTCGCAGACCGTCCGGATGTGCCCGGGTGAGGCGGGCCGGGGCGCGCCGATGGCCCACTGCGGTTCGTACGCGAGGATCACCGGGGCGAGGGGGCCCTCGTGGGCGGCCGTGGCCAGAATGCGGTCGGCCTCGGCGACCGTGCGGGCGGCGGCCTCCGCCGGGGCGACCTGGTCGAGTTCGCCGACGCAGAGCACCGGGGTGAGGCCGTTGCGCAGGGCGGCGGCCGTCTTGGCGGCGACGACCGTGTCGCCCTCGCCGAAGAGCCGGCGGCGCTCGGCGTGGCCGACCTCGGCGTAGCGGGCACCGATCTCGTGCAGATGGGCGCCGCTGACCTCGCCGGTGTACGGACCGGAGTCCTCGGTGGCCAGGTCCTGCGCCCCGGTCCGCACCTCGGTACCGGCCAGGATGCCGGTGACCGGGACGAGCGCGGGGAAGGCGGGCAGCACGAACAGCTCGGCCGTGCCGCCGGTGACAGCCGGGTGCCGGGCGGCCAGGGAGGCGATGGCGCGGGCCCAGTTGAGGGTCTCGTGGTGGCCGAAGTACATCTTCAGGCTCACCCCGATCGTGACCCGGGGGTTCTGCACGGCGTTCTGCGCGGCGGACATCAGGCTGCGGCTTCCTGCTGGTTCTCGTCGTTCTTGTTCTCGTAGTCGTCCATCAGCGCGACCTTGGCGGCGGAGGCCGACGCCTCGTCGAAGCGGTACGTCAGCCACTCGGCGGCCAGCCGGCGGGCCAGCTCCAGCCCGACGACGCGCTGGCCGAAGGTGAGGACCTGGGCGTTGTTGGAGAGGACCGCGCGTTCGACGGAGAAGGAGTCGTGCGCGGTGACGGCCCGGACGCCCTTGACCTTGTTGGCGGCGATGGCCACGCCGAGGCCGGTGCCGCAGACCAGGAGGGCGCGGTCGGCCTCGCCGCGGGCGACCATCTCGGCGGCGGCGATGGCGACCTTCGGATAGGCGGTGTGCCCGTCCGCGTCGACGCCCACATCGGTGACGGCGGCGACGAGACCGCTGGCCTCCAGGTCCTTCTTGAGCGCTTCCTTGTACGCGTGGCCGGCGTCGTCGGAGCCGACGACGATACGGAGCTTCTCGGACATCAGTGGTTCTCCAGGGTGGGTGCGAACACGCCGTGCACGGCGCGGACGATCAGGGCGAGCGAGTGGGCTCCGGCGTCCGGAGTGCCGAGGCTCTTCTCGGCGTGCGGGCGGGCGCGGCCCATCCGGGGGAGCAGGTCCGCGGTGGCCTCGGCGGCGGCGTGCGCGGAGTACGCGGCCGTGTCCCAGGCGGTGGCGAGCGGCTGCCCCGCATCGGCGGCGGCCGTGAGCGCGTAGGAGAAGGGGACGAGGACGTCGACCATCGTCTTGTCGCCGACCTCCGCCTTGCCCAGCTCCATCACACCGGCGGCGGCCTGCGCGACCCCCGAGGCGACCACGGGTGCGGAGGGCCGCTCGGTGTCGCCGAGCGAGGTGCCGACGGCCCGGAGGATCACGCCCCACAGGGCGCCGGAGGTGCCGCCGGCCCGGTCGGCCCAGGCGTCGGCGGCCCTGTGCAGAAGCGTTTCCGCTCCAGCGCCGAGCGCTTCGGCGCGGGTGGCGGCCTCGTACGCCCCGGTGGAGCCGCGCTGCATGCCGATCCCGTGGTCGCCGTCACCTGCGACCGCGTCGATCCGGCCGAGCTCGTCGGCGTGGTCGTCGACGGTCTCCTTGAGGACGCGCAGGGCCGCGAGGACGGTGCGGGCCGCCTCCCGGGACGCGTCGGAGGCCGGTGGGACGGTGTCCTCGGCGTCCTGTGCCGTGACGTGCGCGGTGACCGGGTCCGCGGCCTCGACGACGCCCTTGCGATAGGCGGGGGCGTCGGCCGGGGCCGTCCACAGGGGCTCCAGCTCGTCGGTGAGCCAGCACAGGGTGAGCGAGACGCCCGCCATGTCGAAGCTGGTGACCAGCTCGCCGACCTCGGGGTCCACGGCCTCGATCCCGGCCTCGGCGAGGAGCTGGGCGACCCTGCGGTAGACGACGAACAGCTCCTCGTACTTCACGGAGCCGAGGCCGTTCAGGATCACCGCGGCCCGCTGCCCGTGCGGCGAGGCGACGCCCTCGGGGAGTTCGCCGAGCACGGTGGAGACGAGGAGTTCGGCCGCCTCGTCGGCGGTCGGCACGGGCCGCTCGCCCATGCCGGGCTCGCCGTGGATGCCGAGGCCGACGGCCATCCGGCCCTCGGGCACGGTGAAGAGGGGGTGGTCCGCGCCGGGCAGTGTGCAGCCGGAGAACGCGACACCGAAGGACCGGGTGCGGGCGTTCGCCAGCTCGGCGATCCGGGTCACCTCGTCCAGCGGGAGCCCCGCCTCGGCCGCCGCGGCGGCCGTCTTGAAGACGACCAGGTCACCGGCGACACCACGGCGTTTGTGCGCCTCGTCGGGCGAGGCGCTGGACATGTCGTCCGTGACGCCGAGCGTGCGGGCGGGTATGCCCTCGGCGGTCAGCCGCCGGGCCGCCTGGCCGAAGTGCAGGACGTCGCCCGCGTAGTTCCCGTACGCGAGGAGGACGCCGCCGCCGGTCTCGGCGGCCCGCGCCACCTGGAGCACCTGGTGGGCGGAGGGCGAGGCGAAGACGTTGCCGACCGCCGCGCCGTGGGCGAGGCCCTGGCCGACCAGGCCGGAGAAGGCCGGGTAGTGGCCGGAGCCGCCGCCGACCACGACGGCGACCTGGCCGGGAGGGGTCCGGGTGGCCCGGACCACCCCGCCCGGGACCTGGCGGACCCGGCGGGGGTGGGCGGCGACGAAGCCTTCGAGCGCCTCGTCGGCGAAGGCGGCGGGGTCGTTGGACAGGCGGGTCATCAGCGAACCTCTGCGAGAGGCCGGCCGTGGTTCGCGCCCTGGCCCTTGGACCGGTTGGCGAGCCACAGCATCAGCGCGGCGGACATGAGCATGAAGGCCCCGACGAGGAACAGCGGCAGGTAGTAGGCACCGCTGAAGTCCTTCAGCCAGCCGGTGACGTAACCGGCGGCGAAGCCGGCCACGTTGCCCGCGGTGTTGATCAGGGCGATACCGGCGGCGGCTGCCGCGCCGGTCAGGAACTGCGAGGGGACGGACCAGAAGACCGGCAGCGCGGCGAAGATCGCACACGCGGTGACGGTGATGACGGCGACCGTGGCGGCCGGTGAGCCCATGTAGAGGGCGAGGGGGATGGAGATCCCTCCGACGACCGCCGGGCCCGCGATGTGCCAGGTGCGGACCCCGTGCCGGGTGGCGTGGCGGGACCAGAAGTAGAGGACGATCGCGGCCGGGAGATAGGGGATGGCCGTGATCAGGGCCTTGTCCATGACGCTGAACGTCGTGCCGAACTGGTCCTGGAAGCCGTTGATGATCGTCGGCAGGAAGAAGGCGAGGGCGTACAGGCCGTAGATGAAGCCGAAGTAGATGAGGGCGAGCGTCCAGACGCGGCCGTTGGTGAAGGCGGCCTTCAGGGCCTGCTTGCCGTGGCCGGTCTCCTCGTCGGCGCCGGTCTTCCCGGCGTTCTCCGCGGCCAGCTCGTCCGTCAGCCAGGTCTTCTCCTCCGCGGTCAGCCACTTCGCGTCGGCCGGCTTGTCGATCAGGTAGAACCAGGCGATGACGCCCAGCAGGATCGCCGGGACGGACACGCCGAGGAACATCACGCGCCAGCCCTCGAGGCCGAAGAGCCCGTGCTGGTTGATGAACCAGCCGGCCAGCGGGGCGCCGATGACGGTGGTCAGCGGCTGTGCCAGATAGAAGAGGCCGAGCACCTTCGTACGGTGCCGGGAGGGCACCCACTGGCTGAGGAAGAGGATCGCGCCGGGGAAGAACCCGGCCTCGGCGACACCGAGCAGGAAGCGGAGCGTGTACAGCTGCTCGCTGTTCTGCACCCAGGTGAAGAGGAGGGCGACGACGCCCCAGCTCACCATGATCCTGGCCAGCCAGCGCCGGGCGCCGAACTTGTGCAGGGCCATGTTGCTGGGCACTTCGAGAATGATGTAGCCGATGAAGAAGACGCCGGAGGCGAAGCCGAACTGCGCCGCGGTGAGTGCGAGGTCCTGGCCCATGCCGTTCGGCTCGGCGAAGGAGACGGCCGTCCGGTCCAGGTAGTTCACGAAGAACATCAGGGCCACGAAGGGGACGAGACGGATCGAGACCTTCTTGATCGCTGATCTCTCGATCGCGGAATGCGCAGTCGCGCCCATGGAAGACTCCTCGCTTGCGGACCGCTTTGTCCGGTTCTGTGTCTACTCCGGCCGGTGAAGGCGAGCCGTGGAAGGTCGTGTTTCCGGCCGGTGAACAACTCCAAGCTAGCCCCGGATCCTAAATTGGTCACCAATTTACCAAAGTGACGTAGGTCGCTCCCCTGAGCTCTTCTCCTGGACCGATGAGCGCGTTATCGTCCGCCCGCTCCGGGGTTCCGCCGCCCCGTCTGATGTACTGGTCAGCGTGTCCACGCAGCCCGAAGAGCCCGATTTCACGTCACTTCTGCGCCCCGTCGTCAGGGAGTCCTCGGTCAGTGAGGTGGCCAAGCGGCTCCTTGATCACCTGTCCGACGGCAACCTGAAGCCGGGCACGCGACTGCCCGCCGAGCGTCAGCTCGCCGACGCCCTGGGCGTCGCGCGCTCCAGCGTGCGCGGGGCGCTCTCGGCGCTGGACGTGCTGGGCATCATCGAGATCAGGCCGGGCTCGGGCTCGTACGTCCGCGAGGGGACCTCGGAGTTCCTGCCGCGCGCCATCAACTGGGGTCTGATGCTGGGTCAGCGCCGCACGCAGGACCTCGTCGAGGTCCGCACCTTCATGGAGGGCATGTCGGCGCGGCTGGCCGCCGACCGCGCGTCCGAGGCGGACGTCGAGCGGCTGGAGGAGCACCTGGAGCGGATGCGGGAGGCGGGGACGGACGTCAAGGCGTTCATCGACGCCGATATCGCCTTCCACCTGGAGACCGCGAACATCGCCCGCAACACGGTGCTCAGCGACATCCTGCACTCCATCCGGGCCCTGCTCCAGGTGTGGATGGAGCGGGCGGGTGACATCGAGGGAACGGTCAGCGGGACGCTGCACGAGCACGGCGCCGTGCTCGACGCGATCAGGGCGGGGGACCCGGAGGGCGCGGACGCGGCGATGGCCGAGCACATGCGGCTCGCGAGCGACCGGCTGCGGCTCTCGCTCAGCGGCGACGAGGACTGACGCCCAGCTCCTGCGCGACGCCCGGCCCCTGTGGCGGTGCCCGGCCCCGAGGGGGCGCTCAGCCCTGCGACTCCGCGACCGGGATCTCGCGCCGCTCGATCCCGCCGAGCAGCGCCGGCAGCTCGGTGAGGGAGTCGACGCGCCAGTCCGCCGTCTCCAGGACGTCCGGGTGGTCCGCCCACCAATGACCGTACGGGCCGCGGCGGATGTGCGCCGTGCGCAGGCCCGCCGACCTCGCGGGGAACAGGTCGTCGGCCGGGTGGTCGCCCACGTAGAGAGTGGCCTCGGGAGCGGCTCCCGACACCTCCAGCACACGGGCGAAGAACTCCGGATCCGGCTTGGCCGCGCCCCACTCCTGCGAGGTGACGACCAGGTCGGCCGGCAGGTCCAGCGCCCGCAGCAGCTCTCCCGCCCGCGCCGTCCGGTCGCCCGCGACGACGACCCGCAGCCCGAGCGCGCGCAGTTCGGCCAGGGCGGGGCGGACGTCGGGATAGAGGTCCGTCTCGTCCAGGTGCTCGCCCCGCCCCGCCGCCGCACGGGCGTGGTACGCCTCGGTGACGTCCATGCCGGGGCGCAGCACCCGCAGCGCGTCGGCGGCGTCACGGCCCTGCACGACCGAGGCGCCGACCAGCGCGCTGACCGTGTGCGGCGGGACTCCGAGCCAGTCGGCCCACGAGGCCCAGAGGCGGTCGTCGCGGACGAGGGTTTCTCCGATGTCGAAGACGATCGTTTCCATCACCTCTCCGAGCCTACGGGGCAAGTGGTGCATAACGGTCAAGGCGCCAGCGGTGAACAGCTGGTTACGCCCTGCAGAGGCCCTGGTCCGGACCGGGTGCCGCGCTCGTATGCTCGGTTCATGACCGATGCTCAGCGCCCCACGACCAACGCCATGCGGCGTGCCCTGCGGCGGGCTCGCGACGGCGTCGCCCTCGATGTGGCCGAGGCCGCCGTCCTGCTCCAGGCCAGGGGGGAGGACCTGACCGACCTCGCCGCGTCCGCCGCCCGGGTCAGGGACGCGGGCCTCGAAGCCGCGGGCCGGCCGGGTGTGATCACGTACTCACGCAAGGTCTTCATCCCGTTGACCCGGCTCTGCCGCGACACCTGCCACTACTGCACCTTCGTGACCGTGCCGGGCAAGCTCCGCAAGGCGGGGCACGGGATGTTCATGTCGCCGGACGAGATCCTCGACATCGCCCGCAAGGGTGCCGAAATGGGCTGCAAGGAGGCCCTGTTCACGCTCGGCGACCGGCCCGAGGACCGCTGGCCCGAGGCCCGGGAGTGGCTGGAGGCGGAGGGCTACGACGACACCCTCGCGTACGTACGCGCCATGGCGATCCGCGTCCTGGAGGAGACGGGGCTGCTGCCGCACCTGAACCCGGGTGTGATGACGTGGACGGACCTCCAGCGGCTGAAGCCCGTCGCCCCCTCCATGGGCATGATGCTGGAGACCACGGCCACCCGGCTCTGGTCCGAGAAGGGCGGACCGCACTACGGCTCCCCGGACAAGGAGCCGGCCGTCCGGCTGCGGGTGCTGGAGGACGCCGGCCGGTCCAACGTGCCGTTCACCACGGGCATCCTGATCGGCATCGGCGAGTCGTACGAGGAGCGGGCCGACTCCCTCTTCGAGCTGCGCAGGACGGCCCGCGCCTATCACGGCATACAGGAAGTCATCGTCCAGAACTTCCGCGCCAAGCCGGACACGGCGATGCGCGGGATGCCGGACGCCGAACTGGAGGAGCTGGCAGCGGCGATCGCCGTCGCCCGCCACATCCTCGGCCCCTCGGCGCGCATCCAGGCCCCGCCGAATCTCGTCGACGCCGAGTACGCCCTGCTGATCGGCGCGGGTATCGACGACTGGGGCGGCGTCTCACCGCTCACCCCGGACCATGTGAACCCCGAGCGCCCCTGGCCGCACATCGACGAACTCGCCGCGCGTACGGCCGAGTCCGGCTTCCAGCTCCGCGAACGCCTCACCATCTACCCGGAGTTCATCCAGCGCGGCGAGCCCTGGCTCGACCCCCGCCTCCTCCCGCACGTGCGGGCCCTCGCCGACCCGGAGACGGGCCTGGCGAAGGAGGGCGCGATCCCGGCCGGGCTGCCCTGGCAGGAGCCCGACGAGGGCTTCAACGCCTCCGGCCGCACCGATCTGCACCGCACCATCGACACGGAGGGCCGCACCGGGGACCGGCGCGACGACTTCGACGAGGTGTACGGCGACTGGGAGGCCCTGCGTGAGGCCGCCGCCCCCGGCATGGTCCCGTCCAGGATCGACACCGACGTGCGCCAGGCGCTGAGCCAGGCCGCCGACGACCCCACGAAGCTCACCGACGACCAGGCCCTCGCCCTGCTCCACGCGGACGGCCCGGCGCTGGACGAGCTGTGCCGCATCGCGGACACCCTGCGCCGGGACGTGGTCGGTGACGACGTCACCTACATCGTCACCAGGAACATCAACTTCACCAACGTCTGCTACACCGGCTGTCGCTTCTGCGCCTTCGCCCAGCGGCGTACCGACGCCGACGCCTACACCCTCTCCCTGGACCAGGTCGCCGACCGGGCGGCGCAGGCGTGGGACGTCGGCGCGGTCGAGGTCTGCATGCAGGGCGGCATCCACCCGGACCTGCCCGGCACCGCGTACTTCGACATCGCGCGCGCGGTGAAGGAGCGCGTGCCCGGCATGCACGTCCACGCCTTCTCGCCGATGGAGGTCGTCAACGGCGCGACCCGCACCGGCATGTCCATCCGCGACTGGCTGGCCGCCGCCAAGGAGGCGGGCCTCGACTCCATCCCGGGCACGGCGGCGGAGATCCTCGACGACGAGGTCCGCTGGGTCCTCACCAAGGGGAAGCTGCCCACCGCCACCTGGCTGGAGGTCATCAGGACGGCGCACGAGACGGGCCTGCGCTCCTCGTCCACGATGATGTACGGCCATGTCGACCAGCCCCGCCACTGGCTGGGCCACCTCAGGACGCTGGCCCGCCTCCAGCAGGAGACGGGCGGCTTCACCGAGTTCGTGACCCTGCCCTTCATCCACACCAACGCCCCGGTCTACCTGGCTGGCATCGCCCGTCCCGGTCCCACCGACCGCGACAACCGCGCCGTCACCGCGATGGCCCGCCTGCTGCTCCACCCGCACATCACCAACATCCAGACCAGCTGGGTCAAGCTCGGCACGGAGGGCGCCGCCGAGATGCTGCGCTCGGGCGCCAACGACCTGGGCGGGACGCTGATGGAGGAGACCATCTCCCGTATGGCGGGCTCCGGTTACGGCTCGTACCGCTCGATCCAGGACCTCGTCGCCATCGCCGACCTGGCGGACCGCCCGGCGAAGCCGCGTACGACGCTGTACGGCGAGGTGCCCGAGGAGCGCGTCAAGGCCGCCACGGCATCGGACGGCCATCTGCCGGAGCTGCTGCCGGTGCTGGAGGGCTGACGCGGGGCGCGGGCTGCTTCCGGAGCCGCACGGCCGGGCTCCGGAAGCAGCTGCTCGCTACTGCTTCTCCGCATACGTCACCCACATGGATGAATTGACCCTTTCAGGCGGGGATGGGCGACGCCTCAGGCATATGCTCCAGGCAAGATCGGACCTGGTGCTCGGTGGTGCTTCGAGCATCAAAGCCACTCGCAGGAGCCCCACATGGTCAGTTCGCCCCATGAGGCGATGCACCGCATCTTCCAGGAGCACCCGGGCCTCTTCTCCCGTGTCTCGGAAGTGCTGGGGATCACGATCTCCCCACCCGTCTCGGTCACCGTGATGCCTACCGACCTGACCGAGAACCGTCCGCTTGAACGGCGTGTGGACACGCTGCTGCGGCTGGACACGGAGAACGATGAGCCGCTTCTCCTGGCCATCGAGGCTCAAGGAAAGAAGGACACGGACAAACCGGCGAGCTGGGCCTATTACCTGTCCTACCTGTACACGAAATACCGGCTTCCGCCACTGCTGCTGGTTGTCTGTCAGGACCGCGCGACCGCGGAATGGGCCTCCCGCCCGGTCCCGATCGGCCCTCGCCAGTGGCCCGCGCTCACCCTGCTCCCGCTCGTCGCGGGCCCGCACAACATGCCGGTGATCACCGATGTCGCCGAGGCCCGCAAGGATCTGGCGCTCACCACTCTGGCGGCGATCACACATGCCGCTGATCCGGACATCGGTGCCATACTGAAAACCCTGTCCACCGCTCTGCGGGACGTACCGGAAGTCATCGCCGATCCCCTTGTCGAACTCACCGCACAAGGCCTGGGCAACCGCCCGGCCGCACAACAGTGGAGGAACCTGGTGGCCGTGGACCTCTCTTTCTACAAGTCCTTCATGGCAGAGGAAATCCGGGACGAGGGCCGGACGGAAGGCCGGACGGAAGGCCGGACGGAAGGCATCGCGCAGGGCATCCTGCTCCTCCTCGCGCAAGCGGGCGTCGACGTGTCGGACGAGGCGCGTGAACGGATCACCACCTGCGGCGACCTCGACACCCTGAACCGCTGGCTTCTGCGGGCTCCCACCGCCCGGTCGGCCGAGGACGTCTTCGCCGAGGAGTAGGCGGCTCCTGAATCGGAGCGACTTCCCGAACGGCCCGACCCGACCGTCAGCGGTACATGTCCGTACGGGACGATTCAGGACGGGTGGCGCGCGGTGCGCTGTTCGCTCGGGGTCTCGCCCGCCGCCGTCGCGATCACGTCGTCCAGCACCTCCCGGGAGCGGCGCAGCTCCTCGATCTTCCGGTCGATGCGGTCGCGCTCGATGGACAGGTCGCCGACCAGGCGCGGGGTCGCGATCGCGGAGGGTCCGCCGTCCGAGTCCCGTACGCACGGCAGCAGCTCGGCGATCTTCGAGCTGCACAGTCCGGCCGCGTAGAACTCCTGGATACGGATCACACGGTCGACCGCCCAGTCCGGGTAGTCGCGGTGGCCGCCCGGGGTACGGTCGGCGGTCAGCAGCCCCTGGGCCTCGTAGTAGCGCAGGGAGCGCTCACTCACGCCCGTCAGCCGGGCCAGTTCGCCGATTCGCATGGGACTCCTCGCCTCCGGACTTGAACCTGACACCGGTGTCAATTCTTACCGTTCCGGCATGACGAACGCAGCCACTTCCCCCAGGAAGCTCTTCGAGACCGTCGCACTCGGCCCGCTCACCCTTCCCCACCGCCTCGTGATGGCCCCGCTGACCCGGAACCGTGCCACGGCCGAGGGCGTCCCGACCCCGCTCATGGCCACCTACTACGCCCAGCGCGCCTCGGCGGGGTTCATCATCGCCGAGGCGTCCACGCCGAACCCCGTGGGGCAGACCTACCCGAACATCACGGCCATCCACAGCCCCGCCCAGGTCGAGGGCTGGCGCCGGGTGACCGAGGCCGTCCGGGCGGAGGGCGGGCAGATGTTCCTCCAGATCCAGCACGGCGGGCGCGCCGGCCACCCCGACACCAGCGGACTGACGCCCGTCGCCCCCTCGCCGATCGCGCTGCCCGAGACGATCCACACCCCGGCCGGGCGCGTGCCCTCGGTCGTACCCCGCGAGATGACCGCCGAGGACATCAGGACCACCGTGGCCGACTTCGCCACCGCCGCCCGCAACGCGATCGAGGCGGGCTTCGAGGGCGTCGAGGTGCACAGCGCCAACGGCCATCTGCTCCACCAGTTCCTGGGCCAGGGGACCAACCGGCGCACCGACGCCTACGGCGGCCCCGTGGCCCACCGCATCCGCTTCGTCGTGGAGGTCGTCGAGGCCGTGGCGGCGGAGATCGGGCCCGAGCGGGTGGGCCTGCGGATCTCTCCGTGGAGCACGGTCAACGGCATGGTGGAGGGCGACACCGAGGAGATCTACCCGGCGCTCCTGGCGGCCCTGGCCGACCGCGGCCTGGCGTATCTCCACGTGGGGTACGCCGACCCGGAGGACCCCGTCTTCCAGCGGATCCGGAAGGACTGGCCGGGCACCCTGATCGCCAACCCCGTACTGCCGAAGGACCACATCCCGGAGGACGGCGGCGCCGCCCACGGCGAACGGCTGCTCGCCGCCGGGGCCGACGTGATCGCGCTCGGCCGCCCCTTCCTCGCCAACCCGGACCTGATCCGCCGGATGCGTACGGGCGCCCCGGTCAACCAGGTCCGGGACGCGTACCTGATGTACGTGGGCGGGGAGACGGGCTACACGGACTACCCGACGCTGGACGCCGCGGGGTGAGCCGTGTGGGCGACGCATGCGGCTCATGCTCTCCGCTCCTCCTGGACGCCCTTGATGAACCCGGTGGGCGGGGAGGGCGCCCCGGGGCGCGGAAGTCCTGTCCGTACGGGAGGACTTCCGCGCCCCGGGCGGGTGAAGGCGGGGTCAGATCGCCTTGACCGTCCCGCCGTCGATGACGAAGTCGGCACCGGTGATGTTGCCGGCCACGTCCGAGAGCAGGAACGCGATGAGGGCCGCGACCTCATGCGGTTCGGTGATGCGTCCGGTCGTGATGCCGAAGGCCTGCGGTATCTGTTCGAGGAACGCGGCGTGCTCGGCCCCGGCGGCTGCCGCCACCTTGCCGCCGAAGCCGTCCGGGTCGTCCCAGATGGCCGTGCGCACCACACCGGGGGAGACGGTGTTGACGCGTACCCCCTGAGGGCCGAACTCCTCGGCCAGCGACTTCCCGAGGGCGGTGAGAGCCGCCTTGGCCGCGCTGTAGGCGACCGGGCCGGCCGCCGGCAGCCGGGAGTTGATGGACGAGACGTTGACGATCGAGCCGCGGCGCTCGATCAGGCCGGGCAGCGCCGCGCGGGTGGCACGGACGGCGCTGAGCAGATTGATGTCGAAGGTGCCGGTCCACTGCGTGTCGTCGGTGTCGAGGAAGCCGACGGGCTCCACGTCGTCCCCGCCTCCGACGTTGTTCACCAGGAGGTCGATGGCGCCGAACTCCGTGTGCGCTTCGGCCATGAGGGCCGCGACGCCGTCGGCGGTGCTGAGGTCCGCAGACACCGTCAGCGCTCCGGTCTCCTTCAGCTCGGGCGTGATGGTGCGGGCCGACCCGATGACGCGTACGCCCTCGGACACCAGCGTCCGGACGGTGGCGAGCCCGATGCCCCGGCCGGCACCGGTGACGACCGCGGTCTTGGAGGTGAGGTTGAGATCCATGGCGTGTCTCCAGTTCTTTAACTGTGGGTACAAAATGAGTCCAAAAGAAGACCCGGCCCTGGCGGGACGGGTGTGGTGCAGGGTCAGAGCGAGTCGATCGTCGCGTCGATCACCCGGGAGAGCCGGTCGGGGCCCTCGGTGACGCGTGCGATGAGCCGCATGCCGATGACGGTGTTGAGCAGCAGGCTGCCCAGGGCGGCCGGGTCGCGGTCGGGGGCGATCTCCCCCCGGCGCTGCCCCTCCTCGACCAGCGCGCGGAAGGCTCCCTCGGTGATGTCGAGCGTGCGGCGGACGATGTCGGCGGCCGCCTCGTCGGTTCCGGCGAGCTCCGCCGCCGTGTTCACCGCCATGCAGCCGCGGCGGTCGGGGTCGGCCAGGTCCATCTCCGCGAGGAGCGTCAGGACCTTGCGCAGGCGTTCCTTGACCGGGCCGGGTGCCTCGATCATCTCCGCCAGTGCCTGGGTCTGGCTGTCGCGGTAGCGGCGGAGTGCCCGCTCGAAGAGGGCGTGCTTGCTTCCGAACGTGTTGTACAGGCTGCCCTTGCCGATGCCGAGCGCGTCCACCAGGTCCTGGGGGGTGGTGGCGCCGTAACCCTTGCGCCAGAACACCTCCATGGCCTGATCGACGGCGACTTCCGGATCGAACTGCTTGGGTCGTGCCATGTGGTGAACGGTAGACCTTATTGGACCTGTAGGTCAAGAACTGAAGGGCATCCGGTTTCTGTGTGGAGCCGTGCCCCGATCCGCCCCGGAAAGCCGCGCCGGAAACCATGAGGAAAGCGGCGCACAGGGGCTCTCGCGTACCAGTGGGTACATTCCGTTCCGCCCCTGAACCGCTCCATCCGTTCGATTACAGTGCTTGCGCAGTCGCACACGGTAAGCCGGACGGAAGGGGCACGGTGAGCACAGGGACCACAGCTGTCTGGGGCCGTGTCCAGCAGCAGGACTTCCGGAGCCGGGTACGGGGATCACTGCTGGGCGGAGCCATCGGGGACGCGCTCGGCGCGGGTGTCTCCGGGCTGACCCTGGAGGCGATCCGCGCCGCACACGGTGTGGACGGGGTGGCCGACTTCGTCCCCGCTCACGGCAGACGGGGCGCCGTCACCGCCGTCACCCAGCTGACCCTCTTCACCGTCGACGGGCTGATCCGCGCCCAGGTCCGCCGCGACACCGGCGCCTGGCACCCGCCCACCGACGTGCACCGCGCACATCTGCGCTGGGCCGCCACCCAGAGCGCCTGGGGGCCCGACGAGCGCCGCAAGGACAACGGATGGCTGGCCCGGGAGGAGTGGCTGTACACCCGCCGCGCCCCCACCCGGGAGTGCCTGGCCGGCTTCGGCGACGCCACGATGGGCACCCTCGCCGTCCCCAAGAACCCCGCCGCGCGGGACTCGGCCGCGCTCACCCGCTCCGCGCCCTTCGGGCTGCTCGTCGGCTGGGAGCCGCAGCTCGTGCTCCAGCTGGCCGTCGAGTGCGCCGCGCACACCCACGGCCACGCCACCGCCCAGCTCGCGGCCGGGGCCCTCGCCGTGATGGTGCACGGGCTGGCCCGCGGCGAGACCCTGGACGGCGCGGTCCAGCACGCGCTGGCCCTGCTCGCCGAACGGCCGGGCAGCGAGCAGGTCACCGAGGGGCTCCGGCAGGCCCTCGGCTCCGTACGCCAGGGGATTCCGGGACCCGCGCTCATCGAGGCGCTCGGCGACACGGACTCCGCGGAGGAGGTGCTCGCCGTGGCGCTGTACTGCGCGCTGGTCGGCGAGGACGTACGCCACGGGCTGCGGCTCGCGGTGAACCACTCCGGTCCTTCGGCCGCCACGGGGGCGGTCTGCGGGGCGCTCCTGGGGGCGCTGCACGGGGAGACGGCGCTGCCGCCCGCCTGGCTCGCGGAGCTGGAGGGGCGCTCGACGCTCCTCGAACTCTCCGACGACTTCGCGATGGAGATGACCCAGGGACCCGCCCTGCACGGCCCGACCGCCGTGGCGCCCGGCTGGCTGGCCCGCTACCCCCGGGACTGAGCGGGAGGCGGGCGGAAGACGGAGATGGGCGGACGCCGCCGCGTCCGCCCACCGTTCCCGCGTCCCCGGCACATACGTCCCCGCGTACAGGGATGTTCCGGGGACGGGTCAGTCCCTCACGCCTTCGTGGACACCCGTGCCCTCGGAACCCTTCTGCTGGGGAATGCCCGCCGCTGCCGCTCCGCCCGCAGGGCCTCCGTCGTCCGAGTTGATGATCTCGATCAGCGCGTCGCGCTCCGGGGTGTCCTCGGGCTTGATGAAGCCGATGACGATGTAGAGCACCAGTGAGATCGCGAGCGGCAGCGCCACCTGGTACTGCAGCGCGACGTCCGTCTTCACCGAACCGTCGAAGTTGTAGTTGGTGAAGTAGAAGGCGAGCAGACCGGCTGCCCAGCTCGTGAGCGCCGCCGTCGGGCCCGACCTGCGGAACCTGCGCAGCATGCCGAGCATGAACGGAATGGCGATCGGGCCCATCAGACCGGCCACCCACTTGATGACGACCGAGATGATGTCCTTGAACGTCGGCGAGTTGATCTGCGTCGCCAGTGCCATCGACAGACCGAGGAAAGCGAGTGTGGACAGCCGCGCGGCCAGCAGCCCGCTGCGGTTGCTCCAGGTGCGGGCCGCCTTGGAGAGGACCGGCGCGATGTCCCGGGTGAAGACCGCCGAGATCGCGTTGGCGTCGGAGGAGCACATGGCCATCGTGTGCGAGAAGAAACCGACGACGACCAGGCCGAGCAGACCGTGCGGCAGCAGCTGCTCGGTCATCAGGGCGTAACTGTCCGAGGCGTCCGGCTTCTTGGCCTCGACGAGCAGCGGTGCGACCCACATGGGGAAGAACAGGACGACCGGCCAGACCAGCCACAGGACCGCGGAGAGGCGGGCCGAACGGGTCGCGGAGCGTGCGGAGTCCGTGGCCATGTAGCGCTGGGCCTGGTTCCACATGCCGCCGTTGTACTCGAAGGTCTTGATGAACAGGTACGCCAGCAGGAAGGTCGTGGTGTACGGGCCGGCCGTCGGGTCCGTGTGGCCCTCGGGGAGCTTGTCCCAGACGGTCCACAGCGAGCTGAACCCACCCAGTTCGTTCAGGACGATGACCAGCATCGCGATACCCGCGAAGAGCTGGATGACGAACTGCCCGAGCTCGGTGAGCGCATCGGCCCACAGCCCGCCGACCGTGCAGTACACGGCGGTGATGGCACCGGTGATGAAGATGCCCTGGGTGAGGGAGATGCCCGTGAAGACGGAGAGCAGCGTGGCGATGGCGGCCCACTTGGCACCGACGTCCACGATCTTCAGCAGCAGCCCGGACCAGGCCAGCGCCTGCTGGGTCTGGATGTTGTAGCGGTTCTTCAGGTACTCCAGCGGCGAGGCGACGTGCAGCCGCGAGCGCAGCCGGTTGAGCCTGGGCGCGAAGAGCTTCGCCCCGATGCCGATGCCGATGGCGATCGGCAGCGACCACGTCACGAAGGACGTGACGCCGTACTGATACGCGATACCGGCGTAGCCGGTGAACATCACCGCGCTGTAACCGGACATGTGGTGCGATATGCCCGACAGCCACCACGGCATCTTGCCGCCGGCCGTGAAGAAGTCGCTGACATTGTCCACGCGCTTGTGCGACCAGAGTCCGATCGCGACCATCACACCGAAGTAACCGATGAGCACGGCCCAGTCGAGACTGTTCATGTGCCCCCTCCAGGGGTCCGCCTTGTGAACGGGAACGCACTTCGTCAGTACGGCCGTTCAGCGGGTCCCCGCGCGGGAACGGGGGCTTTCGGGGATTGAACCGCTTGTCCGGGTCCTCGGTCAAGGTTTTCACGGTCAGGGATGTGAACGCTGATCAGCAAGGCGCACGATTTTGCGTTTTCTTGACCTTGCGGGGCGTTGTCGTGAACGTGACCACGGCTCACGATGAGCGGGCACTTCGTCAGGCTGTGCAGAGATTGACGCTACAGACTCAGGAACGCCCGAGAACGCAGAACGACCGCACGGGATGCGGGTCCCGTGCGGCCGGAGAAGAGGAAAAGCTGAACACGTGATGCTTGTGGTACGTCGATCGGCGGGCGCTGTGTCCGGCCCACGGCCGAGCCCCCTCGGCCAGGACGGCGGGCCAGTCGAGAGGGCTCCTGGCGGTCGTGTGCGACGACCGGACACGGGGCGGCGCGAAACCGGCCGGCGTACCGGTCGGGCGGGTCGGTCAGGCGTTGATCGAACCCGACGCGACGTCACGCACGAAGGCGTTCCACGCTCCCGGGACGAAGGTGAGCGAGGGGCCCTCGGGGGCCTTCGAGTCGCGCACGTCGATGGCCTGGGTGAGGGGTGACTTCACTTCGACGCACGCCCCGTTGCCGCCGGAGTACGACGACTTCGTCCAGTTATCCGTAGCACCCTGAAGAATAGCCATGTTCACTCCGGTTCAGAGAGTTGATGTGAGTGGCACCAACTTCGTTCCTGTTGGCGTGATCGACGCTACTCGCCAACATCGCTTGGTGGTGGGGCCGTTCACTCGACCGGATGGCATATTCCATGCGAGTCTTCCGCTGCGAGGTGGCGGCGGTGTATCTTCCCGCCCCCGCCCCCTCACGGCGACTTCACCGTGTGTACTTCTTCGCGATGTCCCCGATGAACTGCCGGGTCTGGTCCACGTTCAGCGCCTGGGCCCTCAGGTGCTCGTACATGACGCTGTAGCGCTGCACGTCGTTCGCCTTCTCCAGGTAGAGGTCGCTGGTGACCCCTTCGATGTAGACGACGCTGGAGTCCGCCGCGTCGGGGAACTCCAGAATGGCGTACTGCCCGTTGATGCCCGGGTGTGCCCCCATGTCGAAGGGCAGCACCTGCACGGTCACATGGGGCAGCTGGGACTGCTCGATGAGGTGCTCCAGCTGCTCGAGCATGACCTGCTTGCCGCCGACGAGCCGGTGCAGGGCGGACTCGTCGATGACGGCCCAGAGCCGCAGGGGGAGTTCGGGCGAGTTCACGCGGTCCTGTCGTCGCGCCCTGACGTTCACCCGCTTCTCGATGTCCGACGGCGGCGCCTCGGGCAGCGCTCCGTTGATCAGCGCCTCGGCATAGCTCCGGGTCTGCAGAAGCCCTGGGACGACCTGGGGCTCGTACACCCGGAGGGACTCGGCGTCCGTCTCCAGTCCGATGTAGACGCTGTACGGGATGTCGCCGAAGGCGTGCCACCAGCCCTGCTGGCGGGAGTCCTTGGCCATCTGCATGAGCGAGTCGACGACCCGGTGGTCCTCGACCTCGTAGACCCCGCAGAGATCGCGCACGTCGCGCTGGCTGATGGAACGGCGGCCGTTCTCCAGGCGGCTGATCTTCGACTGCGAGACCAGCAGGCGCTCCGCGACCTCCTCGGCCGTCATGCCCTTGATCTCACGGAGGCGGCGCAGTTCCTGGCCCAGCCGGCGTCGCCTGACGGTGGGATTGACGTTGGTCGGCACGGGAACGGCACCTCCGGCTATGCAGCTGTTGTAGCTGTGTGTATCTGCTTGCTCAGCAGATTGCCACCCGGGGCACCGGCCGCGCTGGGAAATGGCCACACGCGATCAGCGCACGCAACAGCGCGGGGCAGCCGGTGGATCCGGCTGCCCCGCGCCTGGTGCGGCTCCCGAACCGGGTCATGGGGACGTCGGTGCGGCGGTATTCGGTACTCCGCGCAACTGTCCGCGCGGTCGTGCTGTCAGTGGACCGAGGTGTGCGCCATGCTTCCGCGTCGCGCTTGCGCTTGCGGCTGCAACGGCACACCTGCCGCCTGCTGATTGCGGCGCGGCTGGACGGCCACACCGTTCTGGACGTCCATCACGGCATGCGCCACGAGGCCGCCCATCGGGTCGTGTCTGATCAGGTCCCGGAGCCGGGAGCGCGAAGAGCGCCCCTCGTTCCCGGGGTACAGGTGCTTGCCGAGTCCGACCGCGTGGGCCAGTGCGGCGAGCGCCGCGGTCCGCGGGTCCGGCGGTACACCGGTGCGGATCGCACTGTCCAGCCGGGCTCTGATGTCCCGGCTGATCGCCGTGTCCGTCGCCTGGTAGCGAGTCGTCGGCAGCACTCCGCACATCTGGCCCGCCACGGCATGAACCATGCCGCACCGCTCCAGATGAGCGAGATAGATCTGGCGAAGTCCCAGTCGGGGCCCGCCGATCCAGTGGACCGCCCGAACCGGACTGCCACGACGGCGCAGCAGTTCCAGTGCGGAGTCCAGAGTTGGATCTCCTGTCGGCCGTGGCATCACCACGGCGATACGATCCCCGTCAGGGGCTATCCGTCCTGCCAGAGCCAGCTCTACTAGCTGTGCCCCGGCCAGGCCGAGGTCGAGCGACTGCGGCTGCGCTGTGGTACCCGTGGTCGGGTCCAGAGCGAGCAGCAGAAGCTCCTCCGGAATTGTTCTGCGGCTCCTGCCCATCCATGCCTCCCCGCGTGGATGAATGACAGGGTGACCCCTCTCACATTGGTCTGTCGAGAGTGCCTGGGTGCTTTGTAAGGGAACCGTTAGGTATGTCGTTCTCGTCTAGCGGCTCGGCCAGGGGTTCACACAGGACACTGGTACATGGTTCGGACAGTGCGGGCTAGTCCCCGCGGCTCATCAAGGAGGTATCGGTGGCGGGCGAGTCCCCCGACAGGTCGGAGCAGCGGAAGTCGTCGGGGACGGCTTCAGGGGCGGCCGAGGAACGCGATCCGCGTCTCGCCGTCCTCCGTGAACCGGTCGCCTCGGCGGGCGGCAGTACGGCGGGCGGGACGACGGACGCCGCGAAGGACGAGAGGACGGCGGTCTTCCGTCTGCCGCGCTCCGAGGAGCTCGGGGCGCCCGAGGGCGCTCAGGGGGCTCAGGAGGGCGCAGAGGGCGCCGAGGAGGCCCCTGAGGGTCCTGGGGAGGCTCCGGAGGCCGACGGGGCGGCCGGAGCGCCCGCGGCGGCGGACGCGGCGCCTGCGGACGCGGTGGACACGACTGCGGAGGCGGGTGACGGCGGGAAGGCCGGTTCGCGGCCCGACGCGGACGCGGAGCCGGACGCGGAGCCGCAGGCGCAGACCGCTTCGGACGCCGATGCCGAGCGCGACGCGGGTGCCGACCCCGACGCGTCCGACGCCGACGTGCCCGGGGCCGACGCGTCCGGGTCCGATGCCGAGCCGGACGAGCAGCCCGAAGCGGGTGCCGCTTCCGGTTCCGGTTCCCCTTCGGGTTCCGAGCCGACCGACTCCCGGCTGCGGGCCGCCGTCGCGGCATGGGTCGCGACCGAGGGTGACGACGAAGAAGCAGGTCAGGGCGGTAAGGCTGACGGCGCCGGCCAGGCTGCCGAGGGTGACGGCAAGGCGGCCGGCGCCGCCGCCGGCGCCCCGTCGGACACCGGGAGCGAAGAGCCGGACGGCGACGCCGCGGCCGACGCGGTCCCGGCCGACGAGGACGACGCACCGGCCGGCACCACCCCCGCCGGAAGCGGCAGCACTTCGGCCGACGCTCCGCGCATCCCGAAAACCCGCGAGGAGTCCTCCGCACCGGACAAGGGGGCCACGGCCGGCAAGGCTGACCAGGCTCACAAGACGGCCGAGGCCGACAAGGGTGCCGAGACCGACAAGTCCGACGCGGCCGGCCGCAGCGATGCGGCGGGCAAGTCCGACGCGGCCGGCAAGAACGACGCAGCGGCCAAGGCCGACAAGCCGAGCGCGGACGACAAGGCCGACGCCTCCGCCGACGCCTCCGGCGAGCGGGACGACGACGAGGCCTCCGAGGACGCCGAGCCCAAGGGTGACCAGCGAGGAATCGATCATCCGACCACCGTCTTCAAGGCCCTCCGGCCCCAGCAGGTCGACCAGCCCACGACCGCGCTGAAGATCCCCCCGAGGGAGGGCGCCCCGAAGGAGAGCACCCCGAAGGAGGGCACCCGGAAGCCCACCTGGGCGGCCAAGAGTTCCGATGCCCCCGAGGCTCCCGCCGAGCGGACCAGCAAGTTCGTCCCGCTGCGCTCGGACGACGTACGCCCCGAACCCGTCGTCGGCCCCACCGTGACCCCGGACGTCTCGGCGGCCCCCGGCACCCCCGGTGCCCCCGGGGCCGGGCTCACCGAGGCCGAGCGGACCAGGCAGCAGCCCATGCCGCCCCTGCCTCCGCTCGACCTGCTCGCCGAGCTCACGAACACCCCGCCGCCCCCGGAGACCCCGGTCCGCACCGCGGTCAGGCGGGTCAAGATCTGGACGCCGCTGCTGCTGCTCGTCGTGATCATCTTTGCGATCGCGCAGGCGGTACGCCCGCTTCCCGAGCCCACGCTGACGCTCACCGTCTCCCCGACGTACACCTTCGGCGGCGAGAAGCTGGACATGCCGTGGCCCGCGGAGGGCCAGGGTGCCGTGGAGGTCGAGGGCGTCGGCGCGATCGGCTCGTACGGCAAGGAGAAGTCCGCGCCGATCGCGAGCATGGCGAAGGTGATGACCGCCTACGTGATCCTCAAGGAGCACCCGATCACCGGCAAGCAGACCGGTGAGCAGATCGAGGTGGACAAGCGCGCCGGCGAGGAGGCGAGCCTCGAGGACGAGTCGCGGGTGGCGATCGAGGAGGGTCAGAAGTACTCCGAGTACCAGATGCTCGAGATGCTGATGATTCCTTCGGGGAACAACGTCGCCCGGCTGCTGGCCCGCTGGGACGCGGGTACCGAGAAGGCCTTCGTCGAGAAGATGAACCAGGCGGCCGAGGATCTCGGAATGACCAACTCGACGTACACGGACCCGAGTGGCCTCAAGTCCTCCACCGTCTCGACGCCCGCCGACCAGATCAAGCTGGGCAAGGCGGTCATGCAGAGCGATGTCTTCCGGGAGATCGTGAACCAGCCTCAGGCCGACATCCCGAACGTCGGCAGGATCTACAACAACAACTACATCCTGCTGGAGCCCGGCGTCAGCGGGATCAAGACCGGCTCGTCCACCCCGGCCGGCGGCAACCTGCTGTGGACGGCCGACACGGTCGTCGACGGCAAGTCCCGGCGCATCATCGGTGCGGTGATGGGAGCGACGCTCGACGGCACGCTGGACGCGAAGCTGGAGCGCGCGAGGCAGAACAGCCTCAAGCTGATCCAGGCCGCGCAGAAGGGCGTCGACTCCGCCACCGTCGTCAAGAAGGGGCAGGTCGTCGGTTACGTCGACAACGGCTTCGGCACCCGGACACCCGTGGTCGCCACCAAGGACCTGAAGGCGGTCGGCTGGGGCGGGCTCGAGGTCGACCTCGAACTCGGTGGCGGTGACGAGCCGCTCCAGCAGACGGCGAAGGCGGGCACGGTCGTCGGCCAGGTGGCGGTCGGCACCGGCACGGGCAAGGTCTCGGCCCCCGTAGCCCTCCAGAGCGAGATGACGGAGCCGGGCTTCGGCGACAAGTTCACCCGCATCACCTGACCGGCCCGTACGGCCCCTGCCCCCTCCGGCCGCCGGAGGGGGCAGGGGCCGTCGGCCGGTGGGGCAGCGCGCGGAAAACGCTGCGTGCTAGCGTCCCAGGGGCAACGAGTGGGCGCCGGGACGCGTCCTTCGGTACGGACGAGGCCGTGCGGTGCATCGAGGTTCGGCAGGCCCGGGCAAGGACGGGGAGAGTCGCAGTGACCACCGCTGAGCCGACACGGGCCAAGGACGGTCCGCTCACCGAGGGCATCTCCCTCCGGATTCCGGCCCAGCCCGACAGGGGCGACAGCGGGCCCGACGGCTCGATACGGAGCCGTGTCCTGCGCCATCCCGTGCTGCTGACGGCCGCGATCGCCGCGGTGGCCCATCTGCTCTGGTTCTTCTTCTTCGCGAACAGCGGCGGCGACATCGCCGCCCAGGACGCCTGGGCCGAGTTCGTCGGCCGCCACCCGGGCACGGCGTACAACCTCGCCTGGTACGGGGGCATGCACCCCGTCTCGTACAGCGTGGTCTCGCCGTATCTGATGTCGGTGCTCGGCGTGCGTACGACGATGATGATCGCCGGCACGGTGTCCTCGGCGCTGACCGCGCTGATCCTGGTCAGGGTGCCAGCCGTCCGCAACCCCCTGGCGTGCGCGCTCGCCGGGGTCTTCGCCTACCTGTGCAACGCCCTGTCCGGGCGCGTGACGTTCGGGCTCGGCATGATGTTCGCCCTGGGAGCGGTGGCCGCGGTCTTCTGCTGGCCCCACCGCTGGCGCTACCGGCGCTGGGCGAAGGCCGTCGTCGCCGCGCCGCTCGCGGCGCTCGCGACCGCGGGCAGTCCGGTCGCCGGGCTCTTCCTCGGCGTGGTCGCCGCCGCGCTCTTCCTGAACAAACGGCGCCCGGGGGCGTACGCCATCGGCCTGCCGCCCGTCGTGGTCGTGGTGCTGTCGGCGTGGCTGTTCCCCTTCTCCGGTACGCAGCCGATGTCGCTCGGGACCCTGTCCCTGCCGTTCGTGTTCTCCGTCCTGGTGTTCGTGCTCGTGCCCCGGGACTGGTACACCGTGCGCACGGCCGCCGCGGTGTACGGCGTCGGGACGCTCCTCACCTATGTGGTCGACTCGCAGATCGGCTCGAACGTCTCGCGCATGGCGATGCTGTTCGCCGGGGTCGTGCTGCTCGCCGCGCTCCCGTACACGGCACCGCGCACCCGCCGCTGGTACGCGCTGGTCATCGCCTTCGCCGGACTGAACTTCTGGATCGGCTTCAAGGGCGTCGACGACATCGTCCGTACCGCCCCCACCGCCTCCTGGAACCGCGAGCTGGCCCCCCTGGTCAACCAGCTCCAGAAGGCCGGGGCGGAGCGCGGCCGGGTCGAGGTGGTCCCGGCCAGCAGCCACCGCGAGGCGTCGGCGCTCGACTCGTACGTGAATCTGGCCCGCGGCTGGAACCGGCAGGCCGACATGAAGCGCAACCCGCTCTTCTACGACGACACCCTCGACGCCATGAACTACCGCGAGTGGCTCGACCGCTGGGCCGTGCACTACGTGGTGCTGCCCGCCGGGAAGCCGGACTCCAGCGGTGCGGCGCAGGAGGCGGCGCTCGTCGAGAAGGGGCAGCCGTATCTGAAGGCGGTCTGGAGCGACGCCAACTGGAAGCTGTTCCGGGTCCTGGACCCGGCGCCGCTGGCCGATCCGCCCGCGACGGTGGAGAAGGCGGGCGCCGACGAGCTGACGATCCGGGTGCGGTCGGCGGGCCGTGTCCTGATCCGCATCCCGTACTCGCGCTGGCTCGCCGTCGTGGACGGCGAGGGCAAGAGCGTGGAGCGTCCGCAGGAGACCGAGGAGTCCAAGAAGCGCTCGGCGGACGACGGGAACGCCCCCAAGGACTTCACCAACGCCCATGGCTGCCTGATCAAGGTGGACGAGGACGGGTACGGTGACGAGTGGACCGAGCTCCTCGCCCCGCGCCCCGGGGTCTACCGGCTGGCGGCCCCCTACCAGTTCCAGCCGGGGACGCCGTGCCCGGAGGAACTCCGCTGATCGTGCGGGACCTCTCCCTCCGGGAGGGCGGCACTGGCAAGGTGTCCTGCCATGAGGTGCGAACAGTGCGGCACGGAACACATCGGCCGGCTGCCGGGTTTGGCCTGCCCCCGGTGCGGTTCCGTGGCGCGCTCGCCGGGAGGCAGCGGTTCCTGGATCGCGCGGGAGACGCTGACGGGCCGGATCTCCGTCCTGCCCCGGCGCCGGAAGGTGCTGCTCGCGGCAGGAGTCGTGGTGGCCGTGGGGAGCCTGGCCACCGCCGTGTCGCTGCTCGCGACGGGAGCCGGAGAGGACGCCGGGCGCCCCGGGGCCGCGGGCCGCGCGGGCGCCGTACCGGCACCGATCGGCGGCGGGGCACCCACCAGGATCGCCCCCGCCGACCCCGGGCTTCCCGGTGACGCCCCGTCCGGCCCCCGGCTTCCCGGTGACGCCCCGTCCGGCCCCCGGCTTCCCGGTGAGGCCCCGTCCGACCCCCCTGAGGAGACGGGCCGTTACCGCTTCTCGGAGTGGGCCGGACCCGGCTGCACCACGGGCGGTTACGCGGAGCACGGGCGCTTCGAGAGCGGCGACGCGGGCTGGTACACGGTCGAGTCGGGCGGCTTCGAGGGGAGTTCGTGCGACGGGCGGTTCAGCGCCGTCCCCATGTCGGGGAGCCCGGCCGAGGAGCGGGGGAGCAGCGCCGTCTGGTCCTGGCGGCTCGGCGACGGGTTCCGCGAGTGCGCCCTGACGGTCTTCGTGCCCCGGAGCGTCCGCGACAAGGACGTGGCGGGCGACCCCTCCGTCTACCGGGTCCTCTCCGACCCGCACGACCCGGACTCCGCCTACACGGGCTTCTCGGTGCGCCAGCCCGAGCACCGGGGGAGCGCCGTCGCCGCCGGGACCTACCCGGTCAAGGGCGACACCTTTGCCGTGCACCTGACCGACCGGGGCCGGGACTGGGGCGACACGGCACTGGTCGGCGCGCACCACGCGGCGGCGCAGGTGAAGGCGTCCTGCCGCTGACGTGCGGCATCGCGCTCGGACGGCCCGCACCCCGGTCCGGCCTGACGCAGAGGCGGTTCCGGCTGCCTCGCGCGCTCCGGTTCGCCGACGAGACGAAGGACCGAAGCCGCGCTCGTACGGCGCCCGGTCGTCGCGCAGTTCCCCGCCCGGCCCGGTCTCCCGATGGAGCCGGCCCGGCTTCCACGGCTACGTGAACTCCATCGACCGGCTGGGTACGGACATAGCCGCTGCACGGGTCTGACGAGGACGAGGTCGCGGGGGCGACCCGGGTTCCGTCACGCTCGACGGTGACAGTTCCTGTGGTACGTGAGGTACTCACGCCCTATCCGATGCTCCGGCACCTCTCTGAGGCGCTGATTCCGGGCGCCGGAGGCGTGATCGGTCACCATCAGGTCGTCGGAGATGCTCAGCATGCCGAAATCGAAGAGCACGTGGTGATTGGGGCACAGGCACAGCACGTTGGCGGCGACGTCGGGTCCGGAGTGGGGCTGTCCCAGAGCCTGGATGTGCGCCGCTTCGGCATACGCACCCCCAGGGGTGGCTATTCGCGTACCGCATACCTGGCAGGTGTAGGCGTGAAGCCGCTTGACGTAGTCCGCCACGGCGGTGCTCCGGACGATGCGCTGGGTGGTCGTCTCCGCTCGGTGAGGGGCCTCTCGCCCGCGCGGCTCGGTGGCGGGACCGTCCGGTGAGGGGGTGGAGACCACTTCGGCCGGCTCGGGGACGACATCGGCGGCCCGAAGCCGGCGGAGCTCCTCCCACCCGGCCTCCGTCAGGGTCCATATCCCCCGCGACTGCCTGGCCGACACCAGGAGGCCCTCGCGCTCCATGTTCTTCCGCTCGTACCTCGTCCTGTTCCACCAGGTGTGCTCGTCGCCCCGATCGGTGAGATTCCAGTCCGCCTCCGACAGGGCTGATCCGTACCGCTCCTCCATCCGCTCGTGTGCCTGTTTCGTGGGCATGGAGCCGCGGTGCTCACCCAACGTCGTCAGGAGCCACCCTCGAAGGACCTGCTGATGCGTCAATCCCGATGTCATGCGCGGATCCTAGGGGCCACGACC
This sequence comes from Streptomyces sp. CB02058, assembly GCF_001905505.1. GTDB lineage: Bacteria > Actinomycetota > Actinomycetes > Streptomycetales > Streptomycetaceae > Streptomyces. The sequence continues at coordinate 258,003 of NZ_LIPG01000008.1, read as the reverse complement.
GGGCGGGGCGGGTGAGGCAGGGACCGGCACGGCGAAGGGGCGGCTCCGGCCCGCCCCGCGCGCTCCGGTTCGCCGACGAGGCGAAGGAACGAAGCCGTGCTCCCCGGTGGCCGCTCCGCCGGTGACCGGAAATCGATGTGAAGCAGCTCTCATGCCGCATCACGGCTGATAGCGTTCAGTGCTTGGTGGATCGTTGGTTCAGGGGGGCACGTGCAGATCCAGCTTCGTCTCGTGGACGCGAACGCGCAGGACCTGGAGGCGCTCGAGGAGTGGCTCCGGTCGGAACGCGCGCTGCGGCGCGTGCTGATCGCGCGCGAGCACGCGCCCACGCGCCCCGGCGACATGGGGCTGCTCACGGACTGCCTGCAGTTCACGATCGACGCGGGGCTCATCGGCGTACTGGCGCAGTCGCTCATCGACTACTGGAGGTCGGGGAACGACCCCCGTCCGGTGGAGGACAGGCCGGCGCTCCGGATCGAGCGCGTGGACGCTCCCGACGGCACGAAGACGGTGACCATCGAGGCGCGGGATCCCGAGACGGCTGAGGTCGCTCTTCGTGAACTGCGCGGCTCGCTGGAGTAGTTCATGACGACCCAGCTGCCCAGGGCCAATGCGTCGCGAGCCGTTCTGATCGCGTCCGGAACCTTCACCGACGGTGACTTCACCGATCTCGACGCGGTCGAGCGCACGGCCAAGGAGATCAGGAGACAGCTGCGCGACACGGACGTGTGGGGGGTCAGCTTCGGCCACTGCAGCGTGGTCACGGCGAACGACTGCACACGCGAGGAACTGCTGGAAGTGGTCCGGGAGGCCTCCCAGGAGGCCGAGGACACCTTCGTCCTCTACTTCGCGGGGCACGGGGTCAACGGCAAGGGCCGGCTCCTGCTGCCGCTCCCGTTCTCCAAGGCCGGTCAGCCGAGCACCATGCTCGACTTCGCCGAGCTGATGGAGGCGGTGAACTCGGGACGTGCGCAGAGCAAGATCGTGCTGATCGACTGCTGCCACGCCGGGCTGGCCATGGGCTCTCTGCCCTTCGAGCAGCATGTGGCCGGTGAACCGCCGGAGGGCTGCCACGTCATCGCGGCCTGCGAGGCGAACAGGACGGCCAAGTCGCCCCAGGGGCAGGAGTTCACGGCCTTCGGCCGCGCCCTCATCAGCTGCCTCGCGAAGGGCGGCCCCGCCGACCAGGAGTTCTGGAGCCCGGCGCAACTCCTGGCCCGGGTCACCGAGCTGCTCGAGGAAGAGGGCTATCCCCAGCCGGTCACCAACAGCTCTCCGGTGGGCGAGCTGCCCTGGGTGAAGAACCGCGGGTACGAGGAGTTCTACGAGGCCGCCGAGCTCTCCGGGCCGCCGTCGGGCGGTGGTGCCCCGGGCTCCTCGCGCGCCGAGAAGATCCGGTATCTGGGCCCCGACCCGCTGCCGATGCCGACGCCCTTCATCGGCCGTGACGAGCTGCTGGACAAGGCCGGCCGGCTGGTGCGCACGGGCCGCGTCCTGCCCGTCACCGGCCGGGAGCAGGTGGGCAAGTCCGCCGTGCTCACCGCGCTCGTGGCCCGGTCCGACACATGGAGCCAGCTCTCCCTCCCGCCCGCGGTGCTGGAGATCGAGCCCAGCTCGGCGGCCGAGAAGCCCCTGATGGAGGCGATCGCCCGAGCGCTGCACCAGACCCTGGAGGACAGCGAGATCTCGGCGGTCTCCGAGCCCCGGACCGACCGTCTGCTCGACCTCGTGCTGCCCCGGCAGGTCAAGGGCAGGAGCCTGATCCTCGTGATCAAGGCCTCCCACATCGACCTCGGCCGCCCCGAGCTCAAGCGTGAGCTCGCCGAGCTGCTCGGGCACGACGTCTTCAAGCGGGCCGCGGTCATCGTGGAGAGCACCGACCCCGTCGAGTTCGACGAGGGGCGCTGGCGCCCGCAGCCCTTCCCCGTGCCCGCGCTGACCACCCCCGACGCGCTGCGGCTGATCGGCGACTGGCTCACCGCGGAGAATCTCGTCACGGACGTCGAGGCGCTGGAGCTCGTCAGCTACGACGACATAATCCGCCGCCCCGGGATCATCGAGCGCGCCGTCCGCCTGGTGGCCAGTGATCACCGCAACGACGACTTCGACAGCTTCCTCGCAGGGCGTGACACGGCCTCCGCGGCAGCACAGGAGGTCCCGCCCGAGGACTTCGACAAGGCGCTGATGGAAGCCGCGGAGCCGACCATCGCCGGTGCACTGGAAAAGGCCTGGTCCATGCTGGAGAGTGCGGAGAGCACCGAGGCGCACGCCGTCCTCACCGTGTGGGGCGTGATGAACGACCTGCCTCTGTCCGTCGACGTCCTGCAGGGTGTCGGCCTGCCCAACAACGTGCTGCGGGTGCTCTTCAACGAGGGCGTCCTCGTCCCGTGGCGGCCGGCCGCCGACGCCGCGCCCTCGGTGCCCTGCCTGGAGATCAGCCCGGTCAGCCGGGAGGCGCTCAGGTCCGATCTGCGCCGTACGGTACGTTCCGCCGCCGAGACCGGGGTGAGCGGCGCGCTCGACGATCTCGACCAGCGGCTCACGGCGGCGTCCCGGCTGCTCGCGTCCGCGGTGCTGCCGGACGGGCGGGCCGACGGGTCCTCGGAAGAGGTGCCGCAGGTCATCGAGGTTCTGCGCAGGGCGACGGGATGGCTGGACTGCCATGTCCCCGACGCGCTGGCGGGCCTGCGCTATCTGCTCGGCCTGTACGTCAACAGCCAGTACACCGACGCGCTCCTGCTCCCGGTGGCGCAGACGATCGACGCGGCCCCGCCCGCCGAGCTGACCTCCGTTCCGCAGGACACGGCAGCCGTCCCGGTCACCTCCGGGGCGGGCGGCACGGGGCCCTCCGCGAGCGGCGGGGAGCCGCGGCCGTGGGAGCGCATCGGCGAGTTGTACGCCGCGGCCGGGCGCCTGAACCTCGCCTCCCGCGCCTCGGCGCAGGATCCCGAGGCGGGGAAGAGGTTCCTCGCCGTCTTCGAGTACGCCGTGTCCCTGCTGGAGGCGTGCGGCGAGGCCACGCCCTGGCACGTCCTGCGCGCGGTCGACCAGTGCGGCTTCCACGGGGCGCGGCGGTACCGCGTGTTCGCGGAGATCGTCCCCGCCCGGGTGAGGCTGGCGCGGCAACTGGCGGCCGCCGTCGAGAACCGGGACGAATTCCGGCTGAACCACCTGCTCTGGTCCATCTCCTGGACGCTCAACACGGGCGCCGCCCAGGTCACGGCCGACGACAGGGAGGGAGCGGGTCAGACGCTCGTGCTGGTGGAGCGGCTCCTCGACGCACTGCCCCCGGCGCCGGACGCGCGGGCGCGCCAGACCCGGAACTGGCTCAACTACCGTCTGGCGGGGCTGCGCCGTGCGACGGCGGTGACGGCGGGCGAGCGGCGTCTGGCCCTGCGTTCGGCGTACGGCCTCGCGCGCGAGAACACGCTGCTGGCCGTCGGGATGCCCGACCGCCTCCAGCAGTGGACGCACAACCTCCTGATGAGCGGGCACGCCTACGCGCAGGAGATCCGGGACGACCGGGAGCGTCTGGACCTCGCGGAGAAGACCATGTTCGCGCTGGAGGAGGCGTGGGGTCCCCGGGACGAGTGGGCGATGTCCCTGCTGTCCGAGGCCGTCGGCTTCCTGCGCCAGGTGCACTCGCGCCACGCCGACTCGGAGCTGCAGTACGCGGGCGCCCGGGAGGTGCTCGCCCTGCTCCAGAGCCGGGGCACGGGGAACGCGGCGGCGCAGACCGGCCCCGCCAGCGCCGTCGACGCGGATCACATGATCGAACTCGCCGAGGCCTACGCCTTCCTGGCCTATGCGCTGCGGGAGCGCAACGACCTGCCCGCGGCGCGGCAGAACCTCCAGCGCGGTATCCACATCGCCCGTCAGGTGGCGAAGGCGTTCCCCTCCGGGCACGTGTACAGGACCTGGCTCCGGCTGCTCCGTACCAAGCAGGACTGGTTCGGCGGCGGCCGGGGACGGAACCTGCTCCCGGAGTACGCCGCAGCCGTCGAGGAGGTCCGCGCCTGGCTGGAGAGCGGCCAGGAGGTGCGGTACGGCAACCAGTTGATGGCTCTGCTGCACCTCTGGTGCCTGGACAGCGACTGGCGCAGGGAGGGCAGCCTCCCGGTCGCGGCGAAGTCGATGGCCCTGCACGCGCGATGGAACACCGGCCGCTCTCCCGAGCACGTGCGGGCGGACCAGGTGCACCGGCTGCGCTCCAAGGCACTGCAGGCCCACGAGCGGGTCTACGGCAGGACATGGGGGCTGTACGACGCCCGTTACAGGCTCACCCGCGAATACCAGCACTGGACCGCGATCTACGCCAAGCACCCGCAGGAGGTCGACCACGCGCCGGTGTGGCAGCTCCTGGACGAGGCGAAGGAGGCGTTCCCCAGGAACCCGGACGTCGACCGGGCCCGCGCCAAGTACCACCGGTACATCTGGGAGTACGGCGCGGCGGCGAAGCTGTACGCCAAGGTGGCCCAGGACGAGCGGGACGGGGACCGCTTCCGCCGTGGTCTCATCGACGCCTCGGAGTGCCTGCTGAGCCAGGCGCTCTACGAGGCGGGGATGCCCGCCGAGGCGCGGGTGACCGCGCTGCGCACGGCGTCGGACTACCTCCAGCAGGTGGCCGGGCTCCACTCGCAGGCCCACCGGGTGTCGCTGCTGTCGGCGCGCATCGCCCTCGAACTCGACAGGCCGGTCGACTGGGACCTGGCCGACTCGAAGTTCTCCGAGCTCATCGGCGACGACTACGTCGGCAACATGGGCCGCCATCTCAACGAACGACGGAACGGGACGGCGGAGCCGGCGGGAGGGGAGCCCGGCGTCGAGGAGACGGCCTACTCGGACGCTGAGGAGTGGGACGACACCACGGACCCGTCCGATTCGTTCGCGGTCGACGACCTGCTGGAGGAGAACTTCACGGACACCGACGTCCTGAAGTCCCTGGGGAGTCTCTATCTGCGCCGTTCCATCCTGAGCGCGGAGCGCGGGCGGACGGAGGCTCTCGTCGACGCCTGGCGTGCGTACAACTGCTTCGACGGGCGCAGGGTGATGGAGACCAGCCAGAGCAGGAGCGAGAAGGTCGACACCGCCTTCCTGCGGGGCCAGACCATCACCTGGGCCGCGGAACTCGACAACTCCGTGGCGCCGTTCCCGGGCGAGAGCGGGCGGCGCGGATGGCTGAACCTCGCGGAGTCCCGGCTGCATTCGGCTCGCAGCCGGAGCGCGGGCGGCTTCCACGAACTGGTCTGCACATGGCACGAACGCCTGATGAGCCTGAAGAGCACCCTGAACGCCCGGTAGGACGTGTGCCGCGACCGCGGGAGCCCTCCCCTCCTCCGAGCGGGGAGGGCTCCTGACCTGGTCTCTCACGGTGCTCGCGGTCCCGCCCGGTCCTCGCCGCAGGCGCCCGCGGTCCCGGCGGATGTCTCGGTCCAGCACGGCGGCGACGGGGGCGACCGAGTCCCGGAGGCAGGGGACCCGCGGCGCGAGCTGTACGCGTGACATGACGTTCCTCCTCGCGCGGAGCGAGCGCCGTCCCCGATCGGGCCGCTGCTGTCCGGCGACGGTGACCGCGGCCCGGCTCCGGCGGTGGATCCCGGTCGCTGTGCGAAGTCTTGACGGGTACTCGGCACCCTCGTACTGTCGCGCCTGGCCAGCATTGAAACGAATCAATGAAACGAATCAACCCCACGGAAGAAGGTTGTCGATGAAGACACGGAGATGGGCCGTCGCGCTTCTGACGGGGGTGCTGGTCGCCGGTATGGGAGCCGAGGCGCAGGCAGGCCAGTCCGGGCGGGCGGGGCAAGGGGCAAAGGGCGCGCAGCTGGAGCGGCTGGACCGGGGACTGGTCGCCGTGTCCAGCGCCGAGGGAGTGTTCCTGAGCTGGCGGCTGCTCGGTTCCGAGGCCACCGGGCACACTGGAACCGGCCTGTCCGGCGCCGACTTCCGGGTCTACCGTGACGGCAGGCCGATAGCGGTCGTCACCGACAGCACCAACTACCTCGACCGGGACGGCGCTTCCGGCGCGGAGTACCGCGTCGCCGCCATCGTCGACGGCCGGGAGGCCCGGCGCAGCGACCCGGTCTCGCCGTGGGCCGACGGGTACTACGACCTGCCGCTGCGCAAGCCCGCCGGCGGCGTCACGCCCGCGGGCGAGGCGTACACCTACTCCGCCAACGACATGAGCGTCGGCGACGTGGACGGCGACGGCCAGTACGAGTACGTCGTCAAGTGGGACCCGTCCAACTCCAAGGACGTCTCCCAGGTCGGGTACACCGGCCGTACCTACATCGACACCTACCGCTTCGACGGCACGCTGCTGAACCGGATCGACCTGGGCCCCAACATCCGGGCGGGCGCTCATTACACCCAGTTCCTGGTCTACGACTTCGACGGCGACGGCCGCTCGGAGATGATGTTCAAGACCGCCCCCGGTACCAAGAGCATCCGCTACCGCGCGGACGGCAGCGTCGCCTCCGAGCGGTACATCACCATGCCCCGCGCCGACATCAGGGCCGGGTACGCGAACACCGACGACTACCGGCTGAGCGCGGCCGGTTACCGCGACCACCTGGTCGGGATGTTCCGCGACTGGCAGAAGCAGCCCGAGGTCGCCGCCGGCAACTGGCCCGCGACCCTGGAGTCGGCGTTCGGCATCGAGGACCGTTACACCTACCCGCTCTCCCAGGCGGACGCCGAGGCGCTGGTGGACTACTTCATCGATGTCTACGCGCCCAGCCGCAGCACCAGGAACAATCTGCGCGCCTTCGAGGGGTTCATCCTCGACGGGCCCGAGTACCTGACCGTCTTCGACGGCGCCACGGGCCGCGAGCTGGACACCGTCCGCTACGAGCCCGGCCGGCACGACGACGGACTGATGTGGGGCGACTACGCCATGAGCCGGATCGAGCCGGGCAACCGGGTCGACCGTTTCCTGTCCGGCGTCGCCTACCTCGACGGCCGGCACCCCTCCGCGGTGTTCGCCCGCGGCTACTACACCCGCACCACCCTGGTCGCCTACCGCTGGGACGGCCGCAGTCTGCGCAAGGACTGGAACGTGGACAGCGGCTTCACCCCGATGTCCAACCCGTTCAACGACTCACCGCACGGCGTCGACGGCACCGACCCGGAGTTCGGCACCCTCACCACCCAGGGCTTCCACTCCCTCAGCGCCGCCGATGTGGACGGCGACGGCCGCCAGGAGATCGTCTACGGCTCGGCCACCATCGACGACGACGGCAGCCTGCTCTACAGCTCCTTCGACACCATGCCGGCCCAGAGCCCGGCCCCCGGCCAGAACGCACGCCTCGGCCACGGCGACGCCATGCACGTGACCGACATCGACCCCGACCGCCCCGGCATGGAGATCTACACCGTGCACGAGGGCGGCACCTCGGCGCCCTACGGCTACGCGCTGCGCGACGCGGCGACCGGCGAGGTGCTGTACGGCGCGTACAGCGGCCGGGACACCGGCCGCGGCATGGTCGGCGATGTGGACCCGAGTCACCCGGGCCTCGAGACCTGGGCCTCGATGCCGGGCGGCTCGGACGGCTCCGGACTGTGGACCGCGGCCGGCGAACCGGTCGCGACGACCACCCCCGGCACCAACATGAGCATCAGGTGGGCCGGCGATCTCACCACCCAGCTGGTCGACGGCTCGGGCGATGCCACGCCCACGGTGAACGACTGGCGGCGCGGCACCCTGCTGACCGCCACGGACACCAGGACCAACAACGGCACCAAGGGCAACCCCTCGCTGGTGGCAGACGTGTTCGGCGACTGGCGCGAGGAGATGCTGGTGCGCACGGCGGACAGCTCGGCGATCCGGATGTACCTCAGCACCGAGGTCACCGGGCACAAGATGTACACGCTGATGCACGACGCCCAGTACCGCGCCGAGGTGGCGCGGCAGCAGACCACGTACAACCAGCCGGCGTACCCGGGCTTCTACCTGGCCTCGGACACCGACTGGTCCAAGGTGCCGCTGCCTGGCCGCCAGCGCTGAACCGGCGGGTCGGCGGCGCTGAGCCGCCGGGTCGCCGAAGCACGGAGAACCGCGCGTCACAGCCGTAGCCGCCACACCCGGCGGCTACGGCTGCTGCGTTCTCGTCGCGCATCCGGAGATCAACTGCCCGTTCCTCTCGCAGGAACGGCCCCGTACGAGAGGTCCAAAGGGGCGCACCTCTAGTCGTCGAGCCATGGGCCCCGGGTGATCTGCTGGTGAAGTCGCTCGTCGAGGCAGCTCAGGTGGGCCCAGACGAACTGCCTGCTCTGTTCCCCGGCCCGCGTGATCTCCAACGTGACGCCATCACCGGATACGCCGATATCAGTGGTTTCCATACAGAACGCGCAGCTCACCTGCTCCTGGGGGTTCATCCGGTGACTGTAGCGCCGCACTCGCGTGCTGCCCTGGGCCCCATCCGTGGCACAGCCGCGTTCACGGCAAAGGGCCGGTTCAGAGGATCAATCCTCCGAACCGGCCCTCTGTGCTGTGCCCCCGGCAGGATTCGAACCTGCGACACCCGCTTTAGGAGAGCGGTGCTCTATCCCCTGAGCTACGAAGGCGGGGAACCGCCGGAAACCGTCTCATGGGCCCGGCCCGGGTGGGCGGTGGGCTTCGTCGGTTGCCGACAGGTTTGTGGTGATCCAACCCCTGGGGATCGGGCCACCGCCGTCAGTGTAGCGGGTGGGCCGAGGTCACTCCCTCGGGTTTGTGCCGTGGTCCGCGCCGGCGTCCGGGGGAGCGTCCGTCGCCTGCCGGCGGGTGCGGGTGCGGATGCGGTGGAGCGCGGTGCGGAGGCAATCGGGAGGGCTGCCCCGCGACCGGTGGCCTCCGGGCCGCTCCGGCGCCGTCCCCGTCCGGCCCCGCGCCCCGGGGCGAGCCGGTTGACGGGGGCTGGGCGCGGGCATAGCTTCGCCGGGTCGCCGAGCCAGTACGTGGAGAGGCCCTTCGTGCCGCACACCGATCCCAACAGCTCCCCGGCCGACCGCGCCCGTGTCGAGGCATCGCTGACCGGCCCCGGTGCCCCCTTCGCCGTCGTGAGGGGTGAGGACGGAGTGCTCGTCTATGCGAACGGACCGCGCACCCTCCGGGAGTTCGTGGAGACCACCTGGGCGTTCGGCGAGCAGCCGTTCCTCATTTCGGGTGAACGGAGCTGTTCGTACGGGGAGTTCTTCGCGGCAGCGTCCGCGCTCGCCCGGCGGTTCACCGAGGAGTACGGGCTGCGGCCCGGCGACCGGGCCGTGGTGGCCATGCGTAATCACCCCGAGTGGCAGATCGCGTTCTGGGCGGCGCAGCTCGCCGGGCTCGTCGCCGTGCCGCTCAACGCGTGGTGGACCGAGGGGGAGTTCGGGTACGCCCTCGACGACTGCGAGCCGCGGGTGCTGCTGGTCGACGGGGAGCAGCTGCCGAAGGTCCGGGCCTGGGGTGAGCGTGCCGGGGCCCGCTTCGTCGTCTTCCACGGCACGGGGGAGGGCGTGGCCGGGGCCGAGCGGTACGAGGACTTCCCGGAGCCCGATCCGTGGGCGGCGCCTCCCGACGTGGAGATCCGGCCGGAGGACGACGCCACGATCATCTACACCTCCGGGACCACCGGGCGGCCCAAGGGTGCCGTGGCCACCCACCTCGCGCAGGCGGGCGCGGCCCTCAACCCGCGCTACCAGGCGGCGGCTTCGGCGCTGGGCCGCGGGGTCCTCCCGGGACAGGGGCCCGCGCCGGTGACGCTGATGACGTTCCCCTTCTTCCACGTCGCGGCGTTCACCAGCCTGTACGCCGCGATGGCGGCGGGAGGCACCCTCGTCCTGATGCCGAAGTGGGACGCAGACGAGGCCCTGCGGCTGATCCGGCGGCACGGGGTGACGCACTACGCGGGGGTACCGGCCGCCGCGCTCCAGCTGCTCTCGGCGGCGGACGGCGCCGGGGACTCCCTGGAGAGCCTGAGGATGCTGAACACCGGCGGGGCGGCGGCCCCGCCCGACCTGGTCGCGCGGCTCACCGCCCGGCACGGGGAGCGGATCGAGCCGCGCAACGGTTACGGGCTGACCGAGACCAGCGGCGGGGTGCTGGCCAACTTCGGGGCCGAGTACCGGGCGCATCCCGACTGTGTCGGCACCCCGACGCCCGTCACCGAGGTACGGATCGCCGGCCCGGACGGGGCGGAGGTCCCCGACGGCGGGACCGGCGAGCTGTGGCTGCGCGGGCAGTCCCTGGTCCGTGGCTACTGGCGCGATGAGGAGGCCACGGCGGGGGCGTTCACCGGCGGCTGGTTCCGTACGGGGGATCTCGCCGTCGTCCGGGACGGGCGGGTCGCCGTCGTCGACCGGATCAAGGACATGGTGGTCAGGGGCGGCGAGAACGTGTACTGCGTCGAGGTCGAGGCCGCTCTGCACGAGCACCCCGATGTCGAGGACGCGGCGGTGCTCGGCGTTCCGCATCCGGTGCTGGGGGAGGAGGTCGCGGCGGTCGTCCGGCTGCGCTCCGGTTCGCCGGTCACGGCGGACGATCTGCGCGCGCACGTGGGGCGGGCCCTGGCCGCGTTCAAGGTCCCCGCCCATGTGCTGGTGACGGGGGAGCCGCTGCCGCGGAACGCCACGGGCAAGGTTCTCAAGCGGGAGCTGCGGGGTGCGGTTCGGGAGCGGCTGGGCGAGGACGGGTCCCGGGGGCTCACGGGCGGGTGATCCGGACCCGGTAGTTCCCGTCGGCGTCCTTCTCCGTCACGGATATCCGTATGCCGTTGGTCCGGTCGGTGAAGGTCTCACCCGGCTCGAAGGCCGCGTCCGAGAGCTCGGCGTGGACGTTGGGCCGCCGGGTGCAGCCGCCGCTGTCCTCCGTGCTGTCCTCGACGGAGACCGGCCCCTGGCCGGTGTCCACGTCGGAGCTCACCTTGTAGATGAGGACCCCGGGCCGGCAGACCGCCTCGTCGTTGCCCTCGGCGGTGCGCACCTCCACGGCGTAACCGGACTGCCCGCTCAGCGGTACGAAGGCCAGCTTCGGGCCGCCGGGCGTGGCCAGTGGTTCCAGGGTGTGTTCGCTGGTGCCGGGCATGGCGGCGCAGCTGATCTGGTCGCTGCCCAGCCAGCCGAGCTTCCACTTGTGCCAGCCCAGGAGGTCGTTGTTGGCCCCCCAGTCCTCGGACATGATGTCCCAGTGCCCCACGGAGCCGCCGCCCTCCGTCGTGTAGAGGTCGGGCAGCCCGAAGACATGGCCGTTCTCGTGGGGCAGGACCCGGTAGCCGGTCTCCGCGTACGAGCCCGAGCCGTCGTCCTGGCGGCTGTAGACGAAGGACGTGTTGGCGAGCGGGACGCCGTCGGCGAACGGGGCGTCGTCGTTGCCAGAGAAGGTCACGGACAGGACGGTGTCCAGAGCGGAGGGCCCTGCGTTCGGGGTGACGAGCACATTGACCAGGTCGTAGTCCGAGAAGTCGACCTTCGGATCGGCGACGCCCACCAGGTCCTTGACGAGCTTGCGGTAGCCCGGTTCGTACGGTGAGCCACGCTCGATCCCGTACTCGGAGAAGGGCAGCGGCATCCGCAGCCATTCCTTGACGGGGGCTTCCGGCAGATAGGTCAGCCGGCCGTAGGAGCTGGTGCGGAACCAGTCGGAGGTCTGCGGGAAGAATTCCGCGAGCCGGTCCTCCACCGGTTCCGTCGCCCGTGCGTCGGGGAAGTCGATCATCAGGTTGAGGGCCCTGATCTGCCCGGTGGAGCGCGCGTATCCAGGAGGTGTGGGCATCCCCTCCGACATCTGTACGCCCATGGTCGTGGGTATTCGGCACGGGGCGAGGCCCGTTCCACGGGGGGCGGAGGCCGGTCCGGCCGAGGCGCGGCTGGCGAGGGGGAGCGTGGAGCTGGCCGATGCCATCGTCGCGATGACCAGGGCGGACGCTCCGGCGAGCGCGAGGGGGCGACGGTATCCGCGTATCCGGTGGCGGGGCTGCTGCATAGGGCTCGCCTTCGGTGCCGCGGCAGCCGGCCGGCCCCGGCTGCGCTCTGGCGATCAGCCTGTTCGGGGCGGTGGGGGCCCGCTCGCTGGGTGAGCCGGTCGAGTGATATCAAGACCGGGCCCATGTGTGACTCAGGTCACATATGGTCGGGAAATAACCGGGGATCCCTTCCCCGTTTGCACCTGTGTCCCCGTGAAACGGGGAAGCGGTCCCCGGTTCATTCCGAGGGCCGGCCACACACCGCAAGGGAAGGGCAGCAGTCGTGGAGACCGTCGCCGGAACCGCATCCTGTGCCGCAGCGCGCCGCACGCCCCGTCCGCGGGCCGACGCCCTGCGCAACCGGGAGCGGATCGTCGCGGCCGCGCGTGAGATGTTCGTCGAGTTCGGGCCGGACGTGCCGCTCGACGAGGTCGCACGGCGTGCCGGGGTCGGCAACGCCACGCTCTACCGCAACTTCCCCGACCGGGCCGCTCTGATCCATGAGGTCGTCCTCGCCGTCACCTGCCGCACGACCGAGCGGCTGGAGGAGGCCGTGGCGGCCGAGCCCGACCCGTTCGTCGCGCTCAGCCGCTTCGTGCACGCGGCGGCCGACGAGCGGATCGGCGCCCTGTGCCCGATGCTCTCCGGCGGCTTCGACAACGACCACCCCGAACTGCTCGCCGAGCGCCGGCGCCTCGAAGGGGCCGTCGAAGGACTCGTGGAGCGCGCCATGTCCGCCGGGAGGCTGCGCACCGACATCGCCGTCGGTGACGTACTCGTCGCCCTTTCCCAGCTCACCCGGCCCCTGCCCGGCATCGCCTGCCTGGACATAGACCGGTTCACCCACCGCCATCTGCAGCTCTTCCTCGACGGCCTGGAATCCCCGGCCCGCTCCGAACTGCCCGGATCGGCGGCGACCTTGGAGGACCTGCGCCGCGGGCGCTGACGCCCGCGCACCGGAGACCCAGCAGACCCAGAAGACTCACGGCCCCCAGAGGCCGACACACCACGACCATGAAGCAGGCCGGGACCCGACCGGGTCCGGTCGTCAGCACAGCTCGCCCTTTTTCGGTCTCGTACGCCGGTCCGCCCACGGCCCGCGCCGCAGATACCGCAATTCCTCGTGTCCTTAGGTGGCTACTCCCATGTCGAAAACAGCCGGCACACTTCCGGATCCCAGCCGCTGGAAAGCGCTGGCCTTCATCGCCCTCGCCCAGCTGATGGTCGTGCTCGACGCGACCATCGTGAACATCGCCCTGCCCTCGGCCCAGACGGACCTGGGCATCTCCGACGGCAACAAGCAGTGGGTCATCACCGCCTACGCCCTCGCCTTCGGCGGGCTCCTGCTCTTCGGCGGGCGCATCGCCGACCTCTGGGGCCGTAAGCGCACCTTCGTCGTGGGCCTGATCGGCTTCGCCGCGGCCTCCGCGCTCGGTGGCGCCGCCACCGGCGAGGCGATGATGTTCGGCTCCCGTGCCCTTCAGGGTGTTTTCGGCGCACTGCTCGCACCGGCGGCCCTCTCCCTGCTCGCCGTGATGTTCACCGACGCCAAGGAGCGCGCCAAGGCGTTCGGCATCTACGGAGCCATCGCCGGTGGCGGTGGCGCGGTCGGCCTGATCCTGGGCGGCTTCCTCACCGAGTACCTGAACTGGCGCTGGACCTTCTTCGTCAACATCCCGTTCGCGATCGTCGCCGCCGTCGGCGCCTATCTCGTCATCCGTGAGCCGGTCGGCGGCCGCAATCGCGCGCCGCTCGACATCCCCGGCGTCGTGCTGTCCACGCTGGGTCTCGTCTCACTGGTCTACGGTTTCACCCGCGCCGAGGCGGCCGGCTGGTCGGACTCGCTGACCATCGGCATGTTCGTGGCCGCCGCCGTGCTGCTGCTGGCCTTCGTCATCACCGAGTCGCGCGTGAAGTCGCCGCTGCTGCCGCTGCGCGTCGTGACCGACCGCAACCGTGGAGGCGTCTACCTCTCGCTGGGCCTCGCCATCATCGCGATGTTCGGGCTGTTCCTCTTCCTGACGTACTACCTCCAGGTGGTCAAGGGATACACCCCGGTCAAGACCGGCTTCGCGTTCATGCCGATGATCGTGGGCATGATCACCGGCTCCACACAGATCGGCGCCCGGCTCATGACCCGGGTCCCGCCGCGGCTGCTGATGGGCCCCGGCTTCCTGGTGGCGGCCGTCGGCATGCTGCTGCTGACCCAGCTGGACACCGACACCTCGTACGCGGCCGTCATCCTGCCCGGCCAGCTGCTGCTCGGCCTGGGCATGGGTACGGCGTTCATGCCGGCCATGTCCCTGGCCACGCACGGCATCGAGCCGCGTGACGCGGGCGTCGCCTCCGCGATGGTGAACACCTCGCAGCAGGTCGGTGGCGCCATCGGTACGGCGCTGCTCAACACCATCGCCGCCAGTGCAACCACCGCCTACGTCGTCGATCACGCCGCCGGTGCGAGCGACCCGAAGCTGCTCCAGTTGCAGGCCATGGTCAGCGGCTTCGCCGCGGCGATCTGGTGGGCGGTCGGCATCCTGGTCGTCGCCTCGGCGATCGCGGTGACCCTGATCAACACCGGCCGCCCCGGTTCCGGCTCCGCCGGTCCCGCCGACGGCTCGGGCCGTGCGGACGGGGTCGAGGACGAGTACAAGATCCCGGTCGTCGCGCACTGAACCGGGTGCCGGGCCGCCGGGCGTGACGCCCGGCGGCCCCGGCGTCCCGGGACTCCTGCCCTGGTTCCGCTCAGCGGAGCCAGGGCAGATCCGCGTCCGTGCCCTCCGGCTGCAGGCCCGCGGCGATGACCTGCATGATCTCGCCGAGGCTCACCACCTGCTCGGGGGTGAGCCGGGCGAACATCGCCTGCCGTACGGCCTCGACGTGGCCCGGCGCGGAGCGCGCCAGCATCTCGTACCCCTCGTCGGTGAGCACCGCGTTCTGGCCGCGCTTGTCGGAGGGGCACTCCTCGCGGCGGACCCAGCCGTTCTTCTCCAGCCGGGCGACGGCGTGCGAGAGACGGGAACGGGTGATCTTGGCGTCCTTGGCCAGCTCGGTCATGCGCTTCTGCCGGCGGGGGGCCTGCGAGAGCTGCACGAGCAGTCCGTAGTAGATGTGCGGCATGCCGGCATCGCGCTGCAACTGGCGGTCGAGGTGATCCTCCATGAGCGTGGTGGCGTGGAGGTAAGCGCGCCAGACGCTCTGTTCTTCGGCGGTGAGCCAACGGGGCCCGCCGGTGGTTGCCGTGGTCATGTACTCCACTGTACGACCTTTTCTTGAAAGTTGAACTAGATAGAGCTAAGGTCTCCGGTAGTAGGAGCTTGAAGATTCAAGAGCCTGCTTCGAAGAGTCGATCTGCCGAATTCCCGGTGCTGCCGCAGGTGCCCGTCATCGGTGCCTGTAGAGAACACACATACCTTGATCGGCAGAGGAATGGGAGTGTCATGACAGTCGTCGAGGAACGCATGCCCGCCCTCTATCTCTCGCACGGCGCACCGCCGCTCGCGGACGACCCGGTCTGGCCCGGTGAGCTGGCCGCCTGGTCGGCCGGGCTGCCGCGCCCCAAGGCGATCCTCATGGTCTCCGCGCACTGGGAGGAGGCCCCGCTCGCCCTCGGTGCCACCGAGACGGTGCCGCTCGTCTACGACTTCTGGGGCTTCCCCGAGCACTACTACCAGGTGCGGTACGCCGCCCCGGGCGCCCCGCAGCTCGCCGAGGACGTACGCAAGCTGCTGCGCGGCGCCGGGACCCCGGTCCAGGACATCCCCGACCGCGGCCTCGACCACGGTGCGTACGTGCCGCTCGTCGAGATGTTCCCCGACGCCCGCATCCCCGTGCTGCAGATCTCCCTGCCGACGCTCGACCCCCGCAAGCTGATGGACATCGGGCGCAAGCTCGCCCCGCTGCGCGACGAGGGCGTGCTGATCGTCGGCAGCGGCTTCTTCACGCACAACCTGGCGGCCCTGCGGCACGCCGGCGGCACCCCCGGCTGGTCGTCGGAGTTCGACGACTGGGGGCACCGGGCGCTCCAGGCGCAGGACATCGACGCGCTGCTCGACTTCGAGCACAAGTCACCGGCGGGCCGGCTGGCCCATCCCCGCACCGAGCACTTCGCGCCGCTGTTCGTGACGCTCGGCGCGGCCGAGAGCGAGCTCGATCAGGGCCGCAGCGTCATCGACGGCTTCTGGATGGGCCTGGCGAAGCGCTCGGTGCAGTTCGGCTGAGCAGCGGCTTCTCGTACCAGGAGACGTCCCAGTACCTGCCGAACTTCCTGCCCACCTCGGTGTACGTGCCGACGTGGCGGAAGCCGAAGGCCTCGTGCAGCCGGACCGAGGGCTCGTTCGGCTGCGCGATCGCGGCGTAGGCCCGGTGGATGTCCTCGTCCGCCAGGGCCTCGAAGAGCGCCTTGTAGAGGAGCGTGCCGACGCCGCGGCCCGTGACGCCCGGAGCGAGGTACACGCTCACCTCGACCGAGGTGCTGTACGCGGCCTTCGGGCGGTACGGGCTGCTGGTGGCATAGCCGAGGACATGCCGCGCGTTGTCAGGGGTAGCCGGGTCCAAAGCAACCAGCAGCCGGTGAGGGCCGTCCTCCGGGTGGGAACGCAACCAGGGCAGGCGGTCCTCGGGAGAGATGGCGGCTGTGTCGAATGTGAGCGCGGTCTCACGGACGTAGTGGTTGTAGATGTCCGTGAGGGAGTGCAGATCGGCTTCCACGCCCGGCCTGACCTGCACTTCTGTAGGTATCTGCGGCATCTGTCCTCCATTGGGGGGCGACAGGGTACTGCATGATCTCGAAAGTGAATGGGCGTCGTGGGAATTCTGTCCGGATTCCAGTCGTTGTTTCCATCGGATGCAGGGCACCCGGAAGGGTGTCGCGACCTACTCAGCAAGGGAGCACGCATGGCAACCCGTGCCGTCGCCCGTCGTTCGTCCGCCAGCACCGGTGGGACCGACCGGGCAAGCAGTGTTCGCGCCTCTGGCGGGGAGATCGCCGATCGCGACCTGGTCGGCATGTACCTCGACGAAATAGCTCGCACACCGTTGCTCGACGCCGCCAAGGAGGTCGAGCTCTCGCAGACGATCGAGGCGGGCGTCTACGCCCAGCAGATCCTCGACGGAGTGGTGGAGAGCGAAGCCGGCGGAGCGAAGCGTGAGGAGCTGGAGGCGCTGGTCGCCGAGAGCGAGCGCGCCAAGGACGTGTTCATCCGCTCCAACCTCCGGCTCGTCGTTGCCGTGGCCAGGCGCTACCCGAGGGCGGGTCTGCCGCTGCTCGACCTGATCCAGGAGGGGAACGCGGGCCTGGTGCGCGCGGTCGAGAAGTTCGACTACGCCAAGGGCTTCAAGTTCTCGACGTACGCCACGTGGTGGATCAGGCAGGCCATCACCCGTTCCATCGCCGACCAGTCCCGCACCATCCGGCTCCCCGTCCACCTCGTGGAGGAGCTCGGCCGGATCCGCCGTGTGCAGCGCGAGTTCAACCGCGAGCACGGGCGCGACCCGGAGCACGCGGAGATCGCCGCCGAGCTCGACTCCAACGCCGAGCGCGTGGGCAACGTCCTGGACTGGGCCCGTGACCCGGTCAGCCTGAACATGTCGGTCGACGACGACGGCGACACGCAGTTCGGCGACCTCCTGGAGGACACCTCCGCCGTCTCGCCCGAGCAGTCCGTGATGACGCTGCTGCGCAGCGAGGAGCTCGAGGACCTGATCGGCAAGCTCGACAACCGCACCGCCTCCATCATCAAGATGCGGTACGGGATCGAGGACGGCCGGGAGCGGACCCTGACCGAGGTGGGCAAGCAGCACGGTCTGACGAGGGAGCGGATCCGCCAGATCGAGAAGCACGCGTTGCTCGAATTGAAGCGAATGGCTCACGACACGGGCTTTGACGCTGCGGCGTGAGCCGATAACCCGTAATCTCCCCATCAAGCCGGTTCGCACCGGCCCGACGACCGGTCTCCTTTCCGGTCCCATGAGCTGAGTCCCGGCGCCCACCCCCCCCCGGCGCCGGGGCTCATCCATGTCAGGGGCCGGACGGCCCGTCCGAGGCGGCGCGGGTCAGACGGGCGCCCAGGCCGGCGATGTGCTCCACCAGCTCAGGGGGCCCGTGCACCTGGAACTCGCAGTCCACCATGGCGAGCCGCAGGGCCACCCACTCCAGCGAGTCCGAGGTCGTCGCACGCAGCCGGCAGCTGGCGTCGCCGCTCGGCTCCGCCGTGCCGAGCCCCGCCGGCAGCCGGGCCGCCACGGTGCCCGCCGGGGCGTGGAACGTCACGTCGAGGAACAGCTGCGGCTGTGCCCGTGACATCGACAGGGCGAAGAACTCCGCGGCGTGCCCGTCCCCTGCGGGCAGTTCACGCGGGGTGAAACGGGCGCCGGTGGGGAACGGCTCGCTCACCCGGTCCACCCGGAAGGTGCGCCAGTCCTCTCGGACCAGGTCGTACGCCACGAGGTACCAGCGGCTGCCCGTGCTCACCAGCCGGTACGGCTCGGCCTGCCGCTTCGAGGCCGTGCCGTCGCCCGAGCGGTAGGCAAAGCGCAGCCGTTCCCGGGCGGTGACGGCCGAGGCGATCACGGTGAGCGTCCTGGGGTCGATGGTCGCGCCGTCGCCGCGGGTGAACGGCACCGTGGCGTTCTGCAGGGTGTTGACCCGGTGCCGCAGCCGCGACGGCAGGACCTGCTCCAGCTTCGCCAGCGCTCGTACGGACGCCTCGTCGACGCCCTCGATGGCGTGCCCGGCACCGGCCCGCAGCCCGACCGCGATGGCCACGGCCTCCTCGTCGTCCAGCAGCAGCGGCGGCATGGCGGTGCCCGCGACCAGGCGGTAGCCGCCGACCGAACCGCGCGAGGCCTCGACGGGATAGCCGAGCTCGCGGAGCCGGTCGATGTCGCGGCGGATGGTGCGCGCGCTCACTTCGAGCCGGTCGGCCAGCTCGCGGCCCGGCCACTCCCTCGGGGTCTGGAGCAGCGACAGCAGGGTCAGCAGCCGGGCCGCGGTATCCGTCATGGGCACAGGATGCCTTCCCAACAGGTCAGGTTCCGTCCTGTTGGGAAGATCCCGCCGCTCGGAGGCGCGGCTGCTCGGCGGACCCGGGCGCTCAGGAGGTCCCGGCGCTCGGCGGAACCGGGCTGCTCGGCGGATGCGGCCCCTCAGCAGATCCGGCTGCGGTTCTCCATGGCGCGGCGCGCGGCGTGCTCGTCCTCGTACACCTCGCACATGTGGCGGCCGTCGGGGGTGGCCGTGTGCTCGACCTCCCACAGGCTCGTCTCGCTGCCGTCCAGGAGAAGGAAGGCGTGCTCGTAGAGCGTGAAGCCGGCGTCCTGGCCGTCGACCCGGCACTGGCGGCCGAAGATCTGGGTGATGTGGTGGGCGAAGGCGGCCCGGAGCAGCCCGGCCTTCGCGGCCCCCGGCCGGTCGCCGTTCTCCGCGCGGCGCAGGACGCGGCGGGCGTGGTCCGCCGAATTGTCCGGGGCGTACATGCGGGGGAGCGGGACCGGGGGGACGCTCAGCAGGAGCGTGAGCGCCTCCAGGTCCTCCCGCAGCCTGTCGTCACCGAAGGCGGGGGTGTCCCAGAAGGTGCCGTCCAGGCGCGCGGCGGCGATCTGAGCGTCGCCCTCGTCGTCGTAGAGCTCGTGGCGGAGGGGCGCGACGGTGTCCCTGCCGCCGCCGTGCACCAGCTCCCACAGGGTGAGCGCGGTGCCGTCGGAGAGGAGGTAGGTGTGGCGGTAGGTCTCACGGTGCAGGACGGCGCTGTGGTGGGACGAGTGCAGGGCGCTGCTGTGCGCCAGCGCCGTCCCGAGCCGGTCGACCGTGGTGTCCGACAGATCGAAGGAGTTGAGGGCGCATCGCAGGAGTCGCTCGAGGTGCTGCTCGGTTGTCTCGTACGGATCGCTCAAGGTGCTGTCTCCAGGCCGTTGCCGCGTGTTACCCGATGCGTGCATAACGTAGTCCCTGGGTCTGACATCGTGACCGGGGTTCGCAAAAAACGTACCGCTCACGCAGAAAGTTCCCACGTGTCGGAGCGCCCTGTGCGACTCGCCCCTCAGCCGGTCTCGTTCCCGCCCCCGGACCCGCCGCCCGGCCCCGCGTCGGGGCCGCCGTAGAGCTCGCTGTACGAGGGGAACGTGCCGCCAGGGCCGTCGACCCCGGTGGCGGCCCGGGCGGCCTTCACGATGGCGCGGGCCAGGGCGTCGGCCCCGGCCGCCAGGATGTCGTTGAGCGCCGCGACGGGCTCCGGGGGCAGGGGCAGCAGGCCGGTGGCCAGGGTGAAGACGGTGTCCCCGTCGCTGAGCAGGTGGACCGGCCGCACGGCGCGCGCCAGGCCGTCGTGCGCCGTGCCCGCGAGCTTCTGCGCCTGGGCGCGGGTCAGTGCCGCGTCGGTGGCGACGACGGCGATGGTGGTGTTGAAGGTGTTGTCCCCCCGCCCGGTCCGCTCCCGCGCCTCCCGGATCTCGTCCAGCCGTCGGCGCGCGGCCTCGTGGACGGCGGGGGCGGGGTGCGCGGGCGGCTCTCCGGCGCCGTACTCCCCGTACAGCACGCCGGTCCGGGGGTCGATGACGGAACCCGCGGCATTGACCACGGCCAGCGCGGCGACCGTGGTCCCGGAGGGCAGTCGCACGCTCGCCGTGCCGACGCCGCCCTTGACCGCGCCCGCCACCGCGCCCGTGCCCGCCCCGACCGTGCCCTCGGGGACCCGGGAGCCGGGCTCGGACGCGGCGGCGGCCTCCACGGCCGCCCGGCCGGTCGAGGCGTCGGGGCGGGCGCGCCATGCGCCGCCCCGGCCCAGGTCGAAGAGGCAGGCGGCCGGGACCACCGGCACCACCTGGGAGGGGTCCTGGCCTGCCCGGACGCCGCGCCCGCGCTCCTCCAGCCAGGCCATCACGCCGGACGCGGCGTCGAGCCCGAACGCGCTGCCGCCGGTCAGGACGACCGCGTCGACCCGCTGCACCAGATTGCGCGGATCGAGCGCGTCCGTCTCCCTGGTGCCGGGGCCGCCGCCGCGCACGTCCACGGCCGCCACGGCGCCGCCCTCGGGGGCGAGGACGACGGTGGTCCCGCTCAGCGCGCCCTCGCCCGGCACCCGGGCGTGCCCGACACGGATTCCGGCCACGTCCGTCAGCGCGTCCAGCGGGCCAGGAACGGGCAGGTCCTCGGCGTGCTCGGTCATCACGGGCTCCTCGGTGCGGTGCGAAGGGGCGGTGCGTGTACCGGCGAAGGTACCGGTGGCCGCCGGAGGAGCGGCGGTGGGGGCGCGGACCGCCTGACGCGGGCCGGGTGGGCGACGCGCTCACCCCATAGGGGCACAAAACGGGACCGAACGCTCCTTGCGGACCTACGGTGGCCGGGTGACCGAGCCACCAGAACCGCCCGCCGCAGGGGTTCAGCCCGCCCCTGGCACTCCTACCGACCCCCCTGGCGGTCCGGACGTCCGGCAGCCGCACCGGGGGCCCGCAGCCGTCACGAAGGCCGCTCAGGCACTTCCGAGGTCCGTCAACGGCAGGGCGACCCTGGCCGGTGCCGTCGTCTCCGGACTGATGATCCTCGCGATCGTGTTCGGCAGCCGGCTGCTGCACGACTTCGACTCGGCGCTGCTCCCGTACACCGTGGCCAGCGTCTTCCTCGCCTTCGGCGTCGCCTACCGCTACACGGTCTGGGTCTCCGCGCCGGGCGCCCGGCGGCTCTTCGTCAACGGCTGGCGGAGCTTCTTCTCGGCCGAGAACTTCCGCAAGGCCCCCACCGCCCTGCCGAAGATGATCGCGACGTACCTGGGCTTCCAGAAGTTCCTCGGTGCCCGGTCGCACGCCCGCTGGGTGGCCCACCAGCTGATCTTCTGGGGCTGCGTCATCGCCGCGCTGGTCACCTTCCCGCTCGTCTGGGGCTGGTTCACCTTCACGTCCGGAAGCGGCTCGGGGCCGGGCTACGAGATGCGCATCTGGGGAATCAAGGTCCTCGGATTCGACTCGCTGAGCTTCATCGGCTGGGTGATGTTCCACGGCCTGGACCTCGCCGCCGTCCTGGTCATCCCGGGCGCCGGCTACTTCCTCTGGCGCCGGATGAAGGACCGGGGCGCCATGACCGGGCAGCGTTTCGCCTACGACCTGGTCCCGCTGCTCGCCCTGATCATCATCTCCGTGACCGGGCTGCTGCTCACCTTCTCCTCGATCTTCCTGCACGGCGGCGGATACGAGTTCCTGGCGATCCTCCACATGGTGTCGGTGGTCTTCACCCTCATCTACATCCCCTTCGGGAAGTTCTTCCACATCGTTCAGCGCCCGGCGGCGGTCGGCATGCAGCTCTTCAAATACACGTCGCGCCAGGGCGACGAGGTCTTCGCCTGCCGCCGCTGCGAGGAGCCCATCGACACCGGGGCCTACGTCGACAACCTGCGCGGCACGATGCGTGACCTCGAACTCGGCTTCGACGAATGGGCCGAATACTGCCCGCGCTGCAAGCGGGTGCTGCGCGGCAACGCATATCTCTCCCAGGTGAAGAAGGGCTACAAGTGACCGCGGACCCCCACGCCGCCGACGGCCGTACGGTGATCCCCCTCGACCCCTCCCTCGCCCCGCCGGGCACCCGGGGGTTCCGGGACGCGGGCGGCATCCCGGCCGACCGCTGGCACGCCGACCAGACCGGCGAGACGCTCGTCCCCACCCACTGCTGCTTCTGCGGGGTCCAGTGCGGGATGTATCTCCGCGTGGACGGCGGAGGCAAGGTCTTCGGCGTGGAGCCCCGCAACCACGACATCAACCGCATGCGGCTCTGCCCCAAGGGCATCAACGCCTACCAGCAGGTCAACCACCCCGACCGGCTCACCGCGCCCCTCATGCGCCGCTCCCGTGACGAGGAACTGCGGGAGGTCTCCTGGGACGAGGCGCTCGACTTCACCGTCTCCGAGATCAAGCGCATCCAGCAGGCCCACGGGAGGGACGCCTTCGGGGTGCTCGGCGGCGCCAGCCTGTTCTCCGAGAAGACGTATCTGGTCGGCAAGTTCGCCCGGGTGGCGCTCAAGACCCGGCACGTCGACTACAACGGCCGGCTCTGCATGGTCAGCGCGGCGGGCGCCAACAAGCTCGCCTTCAACATCGACCGGGCCGGCAACCCGTTCTCCGACATCCTCCTCACCGACTGCCTCCTGCTCGCCGGGGCCAACGTCGGCGAGTGCTTCCCCGTGCTGACCCAGTACGTCTGGGGTGCCCGGGACCGCGGGGCCACCCTGATCGTGATCGACCCGCGCGAGACGGCGGTCGCGCGCACCGCCGACATCCATGTCGCGCTGAAGTCGGGCACCGACTCCGCCTTCTTCAACGCCGTGCTCAACGTGGTCATCGAGGAGGGCCTCACCGACGAGGTCTACCTCGCCGCCCATGCCACCGGCTGGGAGGAGGTCAAGGCCAACGCCGCCCTGTACCCGCCGTCCCGCGCCGCCGAGATCTGCGGGATCCCCGCCGAGCAGGTCGTCCAGGTCGCCCGTGCCTTCGCCCGCGCCCCCAAGGCCATGGCCTGGCACGCCCGGGGCATCGAGCACCACACGCAGGGCGTGGAGAACTGCCTCAGCGTGATCAACCTCTGCACCGCCACCGGCCACATCGGCAAGCCCGGCGCCGGCTACGGCACCCTCACCGGGCAGGGGAACGGGCAGGGCGGCCGTGAGCACGGCCAGAAGGCCGACCTCCTTCCCGGCGGCCGCTCGATCCTCAACGAGGACCACCGCCGGCAGATCTGCGAGATCTGGGGCATCGAGGAGTCCGAACTCCCACCCGCGGGCACCTCGATGATGGAGATGGTCTGGCAGATGCAGCGCCAGGAGATCCGCGGCCTGATCGGCATCTGCAACAACCCCTTCGTCTCCCTCCCCAACTACGCCGTGGTCAAGGAGGGGTACGACACCACCGAGTTCCACGCCCAGTTCGACTTCTTCCTCTCCGAGACCGCCGCCAACGCGCACGTCGTCTTCCCCGTCACCATCTGGGCCGAGGACGAGGGAGTGATGGCCAACGCCGAGGCGAGGGTCGTCAAGCACAACAAGGCGCAGGAACCGCCGTCCGGCGTGCGGACCGACACCTGGGTGATGTGCGAGATCGCCCGGCGCCTCGGCGCCGGGGACAAATTCGCCTTCGGTGGCTCCCGCGACGTCTTCGACGAACTGCGCAGGGCCTCCGCGGGCACCACCATCGACTACTCCGGCATCACCTACGAACGGCTGGAGGAGACCGGCGGAATCCCCTGGCCCTGCCCTTCCACCGACCATCCCGGCACCCCCCGGCTGTTCGAGGACGGCAGGACCTACCACGCCGACGGCAAGATCCATCTGCAGGTCGTCGAGTGGCACCCGCCGGCCGACCCGTACGACGACGAACACCCGATGACGCTGACCACCGGACGCACCGTCGCCCACTTCCTGTCCGGCAACCAGACCCGGCGGCTGGGCGGCCTCGTCGAACAGACCCCGCGCCCATGGGCGGAGGTGCACCCCTCCCACGGCTTCCGCAACGGCGAACCCGTCCGCGTCGTGACCCGGCGCGGCAGCGAGGTCTTCCCCGCCCTCGTGACCGAGGCGATCCGGCCGGACACCGTCTTCATCCCCTACCACTGGCCCGTCCCCACCGCGGCCAACGCCCTCACCATCGACGCCCTCGACCCCCGCTCCAAGATCCCCGAGTACAAGGTCTGCGCGTGCCGCATCGAGCACGCCGCAGAGATCGACGAGGTCCCCGCGCCCCCGGTCGCACCCGGACACGTCGCCTACCCCGAGACCCAGGTCTCCCGTACCGACCCGTTGCCGCCCACGGCCCCGCAGGGCCGCGGCACCTCGGAGAGGGGCTGATGCCCGGATGATGGGCCGAACGATCTTCATCGACCCGGGGCGCTGCATCGGCTGCCAGGCCTGTGTCTCCGCCTGCCGGGAATGCGACTCCCACCGCGGCAAGTCGATGATCCACCTCGACTACACCGACGAGGGTTCCTCCGTCGCCTCCCTTCCCACGGTCTGCATGCACTGCGAGGACCCCGTGGCCCCCTGCGCCGAGGTCTGCCCGGCCGACGCGATCCTGGTCACCGCCGACGGAGTCGTGCAGCAGGCCGACACCACCCGCTGCATCGGCTGCGCCAACTGCGTCAACGCCTGCCCCTTCGGCGTCCCGAAGATCGACCTCCAGGCGAAGCTGCAGATGAAGTGCAACCTCTGCTACGACCGCACCGCCTACGGACTCGCGCCCATGTGCGCCACCGTCTGCCCGACCGGTGCCCTCTTCTACGGGACCGTCGAGGAACTCCAGGCGGAACGCCCCGGTGTGCAGGTCGCCGACACCTTCGTCTTCGGCGAGAGCGAGGTCCGCACCGGCGTGGCCATGGTCGTGCCCGCCGACCGGGTCCAGTGGCCGGTACCCGGCGGACTCCCCGTCGTCGAGATCAACGGGAAGGACGTCCGCCGATGAGCGTCACCGAGCAGCAGCAGCCGGGCAACGACCACAACTCCGGCAACGACCCCCGCGACGCCCTGCACGACAGGATCGCCGCCGACTCGCTGACCACCCGGCGGGACTACCTCCGGATCGTCGCCACCGTCTCCGGCGGCCTGGCCGTGGGCGGTCTGGCCGTGGCCGGCGGCATCCTCCACCGCCACGGCGACCCGGACGACGGGAAGGCGCCGGCCCCGAAGCAGATCGCCGCCCAGCTGCTGCCCGGCGAATCGCTCGCCTTCCGCTACCCCGGGGACGAGGACCGGGCGGTCGCCGTACGGATGAACGACGGCACCCTCGTCGGCTACTCCGCCGTCTGCACCCACCTGGCCTGCGCCGTGCTCTGGCGCAAGGACCGCGGCACCGAGGGCGAGCTCTACTGCCCCTGTCACGAGGGGGTCTTCGACGCCCGCACCGGTGAGGTCACCGCCGGGCCGCCGCCCCGCGGACTGCCCAAGGTGGCGCTGACCGAGCTGGAGGACGGCAGCGTCTGGGCCGTGGGCACCACCCGGTCCGGGGAGAGCATCGAGGCGGGGCTCTGCCGCCAGCTCGCCGACGAGCGCCCCGACCTGGCGTCCCGGATCGGCTGCCCCGGCACCGGAGGCGGCGCGGAGGCACCGCCCGCGCCGGCTCCGGAGAGCGCCTCGCCGGGCGCGTCCGATGCCCCGGCGGGGAGGCGGTCATGACCGAGCCCCTGGACCCGGTCGAGCCCCCGAGGCCCCCCGAGCCGGCCGGAACCGCGTATCCCGAATACCACCCGGGCAGCGCCAGGGCCGAGCTGAACCGCCCCGTCCACGAGCGCTATCCACAGATCCGGCCCACCAGTGGATACGCCGATCCACGGGTGAGCCACACCGGCCCCGGCCCGGGGGCCGGTACCGAGCAGGAACCCGAGCGCTCCGCGAAGCTGACGGCCCGGCTGCTCCTGGCGCTGAGCGTCGTCGTCGGCCAGCTGTGGGCGCTGACCGAGGTCGTCAACGTGTGGATGGAGGGCGACACGGGCACGGCCTGGTGGGGCGCCGGCTTCCTGTGCCTGTCGTTCCTCGTCGTGCTGGGGCTGTGGCTCATCGATCCGAAGGACCGGTGAACGCGGCCGTACCCTGGAGGTATGAGTACCGCCCCCGCCCCCGGACCGCGAGATTCGAAGCCGCCGCAGCCGCAGGAGCAGCCGCCGCAGGAGTCCAGGCCCAAGCCGCCGGCTCTGATCTTCGACGATCCGCTGGACCGGCAGTCCACGGACGATACGGACCAGGGATGGGGTGAGCGGGCTCCTGCGGGTGGCAGCGCCGCCGATCTGGCGCGCTTCCTGGACGAGAAGCCGCCCCACCACATCTGATTCCGGCCAGGGCCCTCGCCACCGGGCGGCTAGGCCCGGCCCCGCTGTGCGATCAGCTCGTCCCGGATCTCCTTGAGCACCTCCAGCTCGCTGACCTCCAGCGTCTCCTGCACGCCCTCCTTCGCGGCCTGGGCGGCGGCGCGCCGGGCGAGATACTTCGCCATCGGCATCACCATCAGGAAGTACACGACGGCGGCGGTGATCAGGAAGCTGAGTCCGGCGCTGAGGACCGAGCCCCAGAGGATCTCGATGCCCTCCGCGTCGCCGGTCACCGGGTCCACACCGCAAGGGCCCCGGAGGCAGGAGCGGTACCGCTCCAGGTCCTGGGTGCCGAACGCACCGACCAGCGGATTGATGATTCCCTTGACGATCGCGTTCACCACGTTGGTGAAGGCGGCACCGATGACGACGGCGACCGCGAGGTCGATCACATTGCCGCGCATCAGGAAGGCTTTGAACCCCTCCAGCAGACTGACCTTCTTCTCGCTCACGCGTGAGCCTTCCTCTGAACATTCCGTGGGGGGAGCCGACGGTCCCGCCGCGCGAGGTGGGACCGACTGCCCCGCCACATAAGGCGGCAGAGGAGCGCACTGTCCAATCCGGTACCCCCCGCGAGTGAGTTCCCATGACGTCTGTTCTATTCGGCATGGGAGACCGCCACCGCGAGCCGTCCCGAGACACCCGCACCGGCCAGAGCCGTCGCCGTGTGCCGCTCCACCGACAGGACCACCAGGGCGCCGTCGCCCATGCCCGATTCGATGTCCGCCCCCGGGGACGAGGTGCCCCCGGCATCGTGCGGAACCTGGGCCACCCGTACGTCGCGTGCCACCACTCTGGCTCCGGAGCTCCCGTCGACCGCCGCGATGACATCGACGCGGTCGCCCGGCCGCAGCAGCCCCACCGTCGCCGCGTCGGCGATCCGCACCGGAGCGGACACCAGCCGCACGGCCCGGCGCTGCTCCGGCCCCGGTGGCGCGTCACCGGCGACGGCCGCCGCACCCTTCCCGCCGCCCGTCCCCGAGGCGGCGAGCGCGGCCGAGGCGAGCGCGAACCCGGCGGCCAGCGCGCGACGTCGGCCGCGCAGCACCCGCCGGAACCGGCGCCCGCCACCCCGCACTCTCAGTGGCGCGAAGGGGGGCACCCCGCAGGGTGCGGGAGGGGCGGGACGCGTAGCGGGCACCGACGGGACCATGGCCAACACCACCTGCAGTGAGGGAAGTCCGGGGGATGCCCCGCCGGACTCCCCTCACGATCCACGCTCGACGCACATCCCGCTCGGCCCTGTGGACAACCCCCGGGATGTGGAAAACCTGGTCACCCGTACGAGTCGCACTCCACGGAGCAGGAGCTCGTAACGCCTGCCCAGCCCTGCCAGCTCTGCCCAGCCCTGCCAGCTCTGCCCAGCCCTGCCCAGTCGGCCAGTCCGACCAGCCCGGCCAGCTCTGCCCAGTCCGACCAGCCCGGCCGGAGCAGCCGAGCAGCCAACCAGCCGAGCAGGCAACAGGAAGCAGTCAGCGGACCCGGAACCCAGGCGGGCTAAGGCAGTTCGATCCCCGTGTCGATGCCGTCCAGCGCGTGCGCGCACACGCAGGCGCGGTCCTCGTTCGCGGGCAGCGCCGACACCGTGTCGAAGAGCACCGTGCGCAGCCGGTCCACGTTGGCCGCGAACACCTCCAGCACCTCCGCGTGGCTGACGCCCTCCCCGGCCTCGGCCCCCGCGTCGAGGTCCGTCACCAGGGTCAGGGTCGTGTAGCAGAGCTCCAGTTCACGGGCGAGTACCGCCTCCGGGTGCCCCGTCATCCCGACGACCGACCAGCCCATGGCCGCGTGCCAGCGTGACTCCGCCCGGGTCGAGAAGCGCGGGCCCTCGACCACGACCAGGGTTCCGCCGTCCACCGGCTCCCAGTCGCGTCCGCGTGCCGCCGCCAGGGCCGCCCTGCGTCCCTGGGGGCAGTACGGGTCGGCGAAGCCGAGGTGCGCGACGTTCGACCGGACCCCGTCGGCGCGGGGCACTCCGTCGTAGAACGTCTGGACGCGGGCCTTGGTGCGGTCGATCATCTGGTCCGGTACGAGCAGGGTGCCCGGCCCGTACTCCGGTCGCAGGCCGCCCACGGCGCACGGTCCGAGCACCTGGCGTGCGCCGACGGACCGCAGGGCCCAGAGGTTGGCGCGGTAGTTGATGCGGTGCGGCGGCAGATGGTGGCCGCGGCCGTGACGTGGGAGGAAGGCCACCCGGCGGCCCGCGAGTTCACCCAGGAAGAGGGAGTCGCTGGGGGGTCCGTACGGGGTGTCGACCTCGATCTCGGTCACGTCCTCCAGGAAGGAGTAGAAACCCGATCCGCCGATGACACCGATGTCCGCTGCGTTCGTCTCCGCGTTCGCCATGCGGTCACAGTAACGGGCGCGCACGACCAGGACCCCGCTGATCGAATCAGCGGGGTCCTGGTGAAGCGTGTGGTGTGCGCGCCGCCCTCAGCGCGGTGCCTTCAGCGGGCTGCCCTCGACGTGCTGCCCACGGCCGGGCCGCCCCGGAGGGCTGCCCACGTCGGGCCGGCGTCAGGCGGCCGACGTACCGCTCGACGACGTGGAGGAAGCCGAGGACGAGGTCGACGCCGAGGCGGCCGGCTTCGATTCAGGCTTCGACGCGGACGACCCGGTGGACGAGTCGGACGTCTTGGAGGACGACGACGTGGCCGGCGTGCTGCTCGACGAGGAGCCGCGGCTGTCGTTCCGGTAGAAACCGGATCCCTTGAAGACGATGCCGACGGCCGAGAACACCTTCTTGAGGCGTCCCTCGCAGTTCGGGCACACGGTCAGGGCATCATCGGTGAACTTCTGCACCGCTTCGAGGCCCTCGCCGCATTCGGTGCACTGGTACTGATAGGTCGGCACTTGCTCCTCCTGGCACTCTCACTCAATGAGTGCTAACGACGCTCCATACTGACGTATTCCGAGCGATCAGTCCACCGTGACCGGCTCGCGGTGACCGATCCCACGTGCCACCGTCCGCCCTTCGGACCGCGGCGCCAGCCGTGTGCGCAGCGCCAGCAGGGTCGCCAGCGCCAGCGCCGTACCGACGAGCGGGACCACGAAACCCGTGCTCGCGCCGTGGGCGTCGGCGAGCTGCCCGGCCACCGTGACGGCCGCCGCCTGGCCGAGCGCCACGGCGCCCGTCAGCCAGGTGAAGGCCTCGGTCCTGGCGGACGCCGGGACCAGCGCGTCCACCAGGGTGTAGCCGCTGATCAGGGCAGGGGCGATGCACAGCCCGACCAGCAGGCCCAGTCCGGCCAGCAGCGGCACGGAGTGCACCGCCCAGAGCCCGGACGCGGTCAGGGTCAGGGCCAAGTACCCGACGATCAGCCGGCGGCGCGGGCCGCTCTTCCAGGCGACGGCCCCGCAGGCGATGCCCGCCAGCATGTTGCCGGCCGCGAAGATCCCGTACAGGAGCCCGTTCACGCCGGGGTTGCCGATCTCCTCGGCGAAGGCGGTCAGGGAGACCTGCATGCCGCCGAAGACCGAGCCGATGCCCAGGAAGGCGATCGCGAGGACCCTGACCCCGGGGACCGAAAGGGCCGAGCGGTGCGGCTCGGCCGCCGTGGCGGCGCTCCGGGGAGCCGGCTGGGTGGAGCGCTGGGCGGCGAACAGGACACCGCCGAAGAGGGTCAGCGCGGCCTCGGCGAGCAGTCCGGCCGCCGGGTGCACGCCGGTGCACAGCGCCGTCGCGAGCACCGGTCCGACGACGAAGGTGAACTCGTCCGTCACGGACTCGAAGGCGGCGGCCGTGGACATCAGCGGGGAGGCGGGGCGCCCGGGGGCGGCCCCGAGCAGGGCGGCCCAGCGGGCCCGCACCATCGGCCCGACCTGGGGAATGGACGCCCCGGTGGGCACCGCGGCCAGGAACAGTGCCCACAGGGGCGCGTCCGCCAGCGCGAGCGCCGTGAGGGCACAGACGGAGGCGGCGTGCACGAGGACGCCGGGCAGGAGCACGGCCCGCTGCCCGAAGCGGTCGGCGAGCCTGCCGCTCTGCGGAGCGAACAGGGCCATGGAGACACCGGAGACGGCGGCCACGGCGCCCGCGCTGCCGTAGGAGCCGGTGGTGTGCTGGACCAGGAGCACGATGCCGATGGTCAGCATCGCGAAGGGCTGCCGGGCGGCGAAGCCCGGGAGGAGGAAGGTCCACGCACCGGGGGTGCGCAGCAACTGCCCGTAACCGGGGCGGTCGGAGACCGTGGACGCCACGGTCCTTGCCTTTCTGCCGCCTGGTGGCCGTGCGCCCGGGGGCATCCGCGCACAGCGGTGCGGGGACGTGCGGGGGCTGCCGAGAGCTGTCCTCTTCGCGCGGGACTGCGGTAGATGCCGGGCGCTCGCTCCAGAGGCGAAGGCGCCACGACCGCCATACGGTCGCGCCAGCTCTGCGTCAGGCAGAGTTGGTCGATCAGAATTGGTTGATCAGGTTCGAATCGATCGGATCACGAGATCCGGTCCTTCATGTTACAGGCACCGCCCCTGCCGCACCTGCGATCGCGTACGGCTCCCGGATCGCCCCCGGGAGCCGCCCCGGTCAGTGGTGCGTGCGCCTGCTGCCGGCCTTCTCGCCGGCCCTGACCTCCGGGTGGCCGTCCCCGCCCATGCCCAGCCTCTTGGCCAGCCGCACGAGGTGGGGCGGCTCCGCGGTGGCGATCCCCTGCCGCCCCGCCCCGCCGGTGCCCAGCCAGCCGGCCAGTTTGCCGCCCTCGCCGACCGCGCGCAGCCGTGCCTCGGTCGCGTCGCGCACCGGGTCGGTCGCGACGACCAGCAGTTCGTCGCCATGGCGCAGGACGGTCGACGGCGCGGGGACGAAGCTCTTGCCGTCCCGCACGACGAGGGTGACCGCGGCCCCCGCGGGCAGCCGCAGTTCCCCGACCTCCACGCCGTGCATCTTGGACCTGCCGGGCACCTCGACCGACAGCAGATGACCGCGCAGCCGCTCCAGGGGCGCCGATTCGATGCCGAGGTCCGAGGTCTCGGAGGGGTCGTCGCCGATCTTCAGGGCCTTCGCCAGCCAGGGGAGCGTCGGGCCCTGGATCAGCGTGTAGACGATGACGAGCACGAAGACGATGTTGAAGACCCTGGTGCTGCCCTCGATCCCGGACACCATCGGGATGGTCGCCAGGATGATGGGCACGGCGCCGCGCAGCCCCGCCCAGGACATCAGTGCCTTCTCGCGGTGCGGCAGCCGGAACGGCGCCAGGCTGATGAAGACCGACAACGGCCGTGCGACGGCGGTCAGTACGAGCCCCACGACCACGGCCGGCCAGAAGTCGTCGAGCAGGTCGTGCGGGGTGACCAGCAGACCGAGCAGGACGAACATGCCGATCTGCGCCAGCCAGCCGAGCCCGTCGGCGAAGCCCCGGGTGGCGGGCCAGTGGGGGAGCTTGGAGTTGCCGAGGACCATCGCGGCCAGGTAGACGGCCAGGAAGCCACTGCCGTGGGCCATGGCGCCCGTGGCGTACGCGGAGACCGCGATCGCCATGACGGCGATCGGGTAGAGCCCGGACGCGGGCAGTGCCACATGGCGCAGTCCGAAGGAGCCGAGCCAGCCCACCGCGAGGCCGATGGCCGCGCCGATGGCCAGCTCCAGGGCTATCTCGCCGACCAGTACGTACCAGTGCTCCACCGGGCCCGCGGCGGAGAACGCGACCACGAGGATGACCACGGGGGCGTCGTTGAAGCCCGACTCGGCCTCCAGGACACCGGTGATCCGGGAGGGGAGCGGGACCTTGCGCAGCACGGAGAAGACGGCCGCGGCGTCGGTCGAGGAGACGACGGCGCCGATGATCAGTGCCTGCCGCCAGTCGAGGCCGACGAGATAGTGCGCCGCGCTCGCGGTGATGCCCACGCTGATGCCCACACCGACGGTCGACAGGACGGCCGCCGCGGGAAGCGCGGGTTTCACTTCTTTCCACTTCGTGCCCAGGCCGCCCTCGGCCAGGATGACGACCAGGGCGGCGTAGCCGATCACCTGGGTCAGCTCGGCGTTGTCGAACTTGACGTCGAAGATGCCGTCCTGCCCTATGGCGATCCCGATGCCGAGGTACAGGAGCAGACTGGGGAGCCCACTGCGCGACGAGATGCGTACGGCCGCGACGGCGACCAGCAGGACGAGTGAGCAGACGAGCAGAAGTTCGTTGAGCGCGTGGACAGTCAGGGTCCGTTCCTTCCCTGCGTGCGCCTCCCGGATCGTTCTCCGGCGGCCGGTACTTCGTTACCTTACCTAATCTTTAACGTTTTCTTGACGCCTTCGAGTGTTCGTGCGAATCGGTGCGCAAATGGATGCATCCCCATACCGCGTCCGAGTGGCTTCGGCGGGGCGCCTATGGTTGCTCCTGCACTCCCAGGACCACCCTGCCCCTCGAAGGACAGCGATGCCCGCCAACACAACCGCCCCTTCCGGGTCTTCCGCTGCGAAGAAGACCGGCAGGAAGAAGGGGCGACGCGCCCGCCTGTTCGTGCTCGTCCTGGTGCTGGCGCTTGTCGCGGGTGTCGGGTACGGCGCGTACTGGTCCGTAGACACGGTCCGGGCCTCGTACCCGCAGACCACCGGCTCGATCGAGCTGGAGGGTCTGACCGGTGACGTCGAGGTCAGACGCGACAGCTACGGCATCCCGCAGATCTATGCGGACACCGACAGCGACCTCTT
Source organism: Streptomyces sp. CB02058 (assembly GCF_001905505.1). Lineage (GTDB taxonomy): Bacteria > Actinomycetota > Actinomycetes > Streptomycetales > Streptomycetaceae > Streptomyces. The sequence goes on along the minus strand of NZ_LIPG01000008.1, from coordinate 224,612 downwards.
CCGCGCCCAGGGATTCGTCCAGGCCCAGGACCGCTTCTGGGAGATGGACGTACGCCGCCACATGACCTCGGGGCGGCTCTCCGAGATGTTCGGCTCCGGCCAGGTCGACACCGACGCCTTCCTGCGCACGCTGGGCTGGCGCAAGGTCGCGCAGGAGGAGTACGACACCGTCCTGGACGACAGCACCAAGAAGAACCTCCAGGCGTACGCGGACGGGGTGAACGCCTACCTGGCCGGCAAGGACGGCAAGGACCTCTCCGTCGAGTACGCCGCTCTCGGGCTGACCAACGACTACAAGCCCACCGAGTGGACCCCGGTCGACTCGGTCGCCTGGCTGAAGGCGATGGCCTGGGACCTGCGCGGGAACATGCAGGACGAGATCGACCGCTCGCTGATGACCAGCAGGCTCAGCGCGGCCCAGATCAAGGAGCTCTACCCGGACTACCCGTTCGAGAAGAACCGGCCGATCGTCGACCAGGGCGCGGTCTCGCCCGTCACCGGCGAGTTCGACCCCGAGGCCGAGCCGTCCGACTCCATCGGTGCGGAGACCCCCCAGGGGGCGACGGAGGGCCTGAACACCCAGCTCTCCGCGCTCTCCGACACCCTGGACGAGATCCCGGCGCTGCTCGGCCCCAACGGCAACGGCATCGGGTCGAACTCCTGGGTCGTCTCCGGCAAGTACACGGCGACCGGCAATCCCCTGCTGGCCAACGACCCGCACCTGGCGCCGCAGCTGCCCTCGCTCTGGTACCAGATGGGGCTGCACTGCCGTCAGGTCTCCGAGACCTGCCAGTACGACACGGCCGGGTACACCTTCTCCGGGATGCCCGGTGTGATCATCGGTCACAACCAGGACATCGCCTGGGGCTTCACCAACCTCGGCGCCGACGTCACCGACCTCTTCCTGGAGAAGGTCTCGGACGACGGCTACCAGTACGACGGCAAGACCGAGCCCTTCGTCACCCGTGAGGAGACCATCAAGGTCGCGGGCGGCAAGGACAGGAAGATCACCATCCGCGAGACCAACAACGGTCCGCTGGTCTCCGACCGCAGCGGCGAACTGGAGAAGGTGGGCAAGAAGGCCCCCGTCACCAACTCCGCCCCCGACCGGGGCGACGGCTACGCGGTCGCCCTGAAGTGGACGGCACTGGAGCCCGGCAAGTCGATGGACGCGGTCTTCGAGCTCAACCGCGCCAAGGACTTCAAGACCTTCCAGACGGCCGCCTCCCACTTCGAGGTGCCGTCGCAGAACCTCATCTACGCGGACACCGACGGCAACATCGGTTACCAGGCGCCCGGCAAGATCCCGGTCCGCCTGCAGGGTGACGGCACGACGCCCAGCCCCGGCTGGAGCTCGAAGTACGGCTGGGAGGACGAACCCATCCCGTTCGCCGAGCTGCCGTACGAGTACAACCCGGAGCGGGGCTACATCGTCACCGCCAACCAGGCGGTCATCGGCGACGACTACAAGCACATGCTCACCAAGGACTGGGGTTACGGCACCCGCAGCCAGCGGATCGACGACCTCATCGAGAAGAAGATCGCCGGCGGGGAGAAGATCTCCACCGACGACATGCAGACGATGCAGATGGACGACCAGAGCGCGATCGCCGCGGAGCTGGTGCCGGAGCTCAAGAAGATCTCCGTCTCAGACACGAGCGTCCGTGAGGCGCAGAAGCTCCTGGAGGGCTGGGACTTCGTCCAGGACTCCGACTCGGCCGCCGCCGCCTACTTCAACGGCGTCTGGCGCCACATCCTCCTGCTGGCCTTCGGCAACAAGCTGCCCAAGGAGATGCGCGCCAAGGGCGACTGCATCTACGTGGAGCCGGCCGGCTCCACCGGGCCGGTGGACGAGCAGGACAAGCTCGTACGCGAATGCGGCCAGCGCGCCCCGGACGCGGCGCAGCCTGACGGCGGCGACCGCTGGTCCGAGGTGGTCCTGAACATCCTGGACGACCAGGACAACGAGTGGTGGAAGGTCCCGGCCGTGGGCCGCGAAGAGGCCATCGACAGCCGTGACGAGCTCTTCGCCCGCGCCATGGAGGACGCGCGCTGGGAGCTCACCGCCAAGCTCGGCAAGGACATCACCACCTGGAGCTGGGGCCGGCTGCACCGGCTGACCCTGCGCAACCAGACGCTCGGCACCGAAGGCCCCGACATCCTGCAGCGGGCCCTCAACCGCGGCCCCTGGGACCTCGGCGGCGGTGAGGCGGCCGTCAACGCCACCGGCTGGAACGCGGCGGGCGGCTACGGGGTCATCTGGGTCCCGTCGATGCGGATGGTCGTCAACGTGGGGGAGTGGGACAAGTCCCGCTGGATCAACCTCACCGGTGCGTCGGGGCACGCCTTCAGCGCGCACTACACCGATCAGACCGACAAGTGGGTCGACGGTGAACTGCTCGACTGGTCCTTCGGGGAGGACGCCGTGAAGCAGTCCACGACCGACACCCTGACGCTCAAGAAACCCTAGGGGGGCCTGACGGTCCCGGCGAGCGGTGACGGGCCGCCCACCTCCTGCACGGGGTGGGCGGCCCGTCGGCCGTTCCCGCCCCCCTCACCCCACGCCCGGGTAGTGCACCAGCCGCCCCTGGTTGATGAGGGAGGCCGCCTGCTTGAGGTGGCGTACGCGGATGCTGACCGTGTAGGCGTCGATACCGGGGACCGTGGCGAGGCTCGTCGTCAGATAGCGGTAGAAGTCCTGTGCGTCGGTGCAGATGACGATGACCATGAGGTTGTGCTCGCCCGCGATGGCACCGGCGAAGGCGACCTCCGGGTGGTGGACGAGCGCGGAGCCCACCTGGTGCAGATGCGCCGGGGCCGTACGCAGCCACAGGGTGGCCTGGAGGTTCCAGCCGAGGCGCTGGGACAGCAGATCGACGTCGTAGTAGAGGGTTCCGGCCTCCTCCAGGGTCTCCAGGCGGCGACCGACCCGGTGCGTGGACCAGCCCGTGACTTCGGCCAGGTGGGCGTGGCTCGCGCGGCCGTCCTCGGCGAGCGCCGCCAGCAGGGGCAGGTCCTCCTCCTTCGGCGGGACGGGCGAGGCCCCGGGCCCGGGCTCGGGCGGCGGGGCGTGCGCCGTCAGCAGGGCGACCGCTTCTTCGCTGAGCGGAGGCCCGAAGCCCGTCCAGTGCGCCCAGGGCGCGGAGAAGGAGTGGAGCAGCAGGGACAGGTCCACTCCGAGCACCCCGGAGGACCGCTGCAGGCGGCGCGGCAGCAGATCCGGGCCGCGGTCCGCGGCGATCGGGGCGTTCAGGGTGCAGATGATCTCGGCGCCGCCGGACGCCAGGTGCGAGTAGGACACGTCGGGCCGACGGGTCAGCGCCTCCGCGATCGCGTCGACCCGGTCCGGACGGCAGGTGACGCGCGCGACCCACGAGGCGCGGCCGTGGACCGCGGGGTTCACCAGGCCCATCACGCGCACCACTCCACGCCGCCGCAGCGCCTGGAAGCGCCGTGCCACCGTCTGTTCGGAGACTCCCGCGACCTCGCTGATCAGACGGAACGGCGCCCGGGGCGCGATCTGGAGCGAATGGAGGATATGTGAGTCCACGGCGTCGAGCATGGAGCAAATATCCATCGTCCAGGCCCTCGATGCCAGTTTCGTGCGCGGCGTCAGGGTCGAGAGGGGAGTTCGGGCGCGCCTGCCGGAGACTGGGCGAGGAATCAGGTGCGGCCGGACTGCCGCGCGCAGACCCGTCGTCGGTCACGGTCCCGGGCAAGGAAGCCCGGTGCCGCCCGCGGCCGGGCGGCGGAGACCGGACCGCGTCCCACCACGTCGGAAGCGCCTCACCGCGCCCCGTCCGTCGTGCCGCCGCGCCCGCCTCCCCGCCCCACCGCGCGGCCGTCCCGGCCGCGGGAGCGCGCACAGGTCCGGCCCGTCGTCCCGACGCGGCCTGGTTCCGACCGGACGGACCACCGCGCACGCCCCCGAAGGCGCACGGTGAGGCCGTCGGGTCACCGCTGCGGTGCACACCCGTGCCGCACCGGTGCCCCGGCGGTCCGGCTCGGCGCGACGAGGTCGCCGGGCGGCCGCCCATGCAGCCGCATGCGCAGAAGGAGCTCTTCCCGTGTCCCACAGCAGTCCGGCCACCGTGCCGGGCCCGACCACCGTGTCCGGTCGCCCGGCGCCCGCGCCGCAGGTCTCCCACCGGCGCGCCACCATCCTGATGGCTTGTCTGGGCGTCTTCGTCGCCTATCTGCCCGTGACGACGGTGTCGGTGAGCCTCCCGGCCATCCAGGAGGCGCTGGGTGCCTCGACCGCCGAACTGTCCTGGGTCTCGGACGCCTTCGTCCTGCCCATGGCCGCGTTCATCCTGACCGCAGGGGTGTTCGGTGATGTCCACGGCCGCAAGAAGGTCTTCCTCACCGGTCTCCTGCTGACGGCCGCCGGTGCGGCCACCGCGCTGAGCGCCGGCTCCGTGCACGTCGTGTGGATCGGCCAGGCACTGTCCGGTCTCGGCGCCGCCGCCCTCCTGCCCACCACCCTCGCCCTCATCAGCCACGCCGTGCCCGACTTCCGGGAGCGCGGCAAGTACATCGGCATATGGGCGATGTGCCTGCTCGGAGCGCTCGCCGTCGGCGGGGTCCTCGCCGGCACCGTCCTGTCCCACACCGAGTGGCGCTGGATCTTCGTGGCGCCCATCCCGGTCGCCCTGATCGCCTTCGCCATCGCCGTACGGCTGCTCGCGGACTCCCGTGCCCCCCACGGGCGCCGCCTCGACTGGCCCGGCCAGATCACCGCGGCCCTCGCGATCACCGGGCTCGTCTACGGCGTCATCGAGGGCGGAGCCGGTTCCTTCGGCGACGTCCAGGTCCTGGTGGCGCTCGCCGTGGCGGTGGTCAGCGGCGTCCTGTTCGTGCTCGTCGAACGCCGCTCCGACAGCCCCATGCTCGACCTGGCCCTGTTCCGCAGCCCGGGATTCGCCGCGACGACCCTGGTCGCCATGGTGATGTTCATGGCCATGATCGGGTTCTTCTTCGTCCTGAGCCTGTACTTCGGGATGGTCCAGCACCTCGACACCCTCGACGCGGCCTGGCGGATGCTCCTGATGACGGGGACGTCGCTGATCGTCAGCGGTCCGGCCGGACGGCTCATGCACCGGATCTCCACGCGCGGCATGATCACCGTCGGGCTGCTCATGGTGACGGCCTCCATGGTGTCCCTGCTGGGCGTGGCGGCCGACACGTCCTTCGGGGCGCTGTCCTGGCGGCTGATCCTGCTGGGCCTCGGCATGGGCCTGGTCACCACGCCCATGACGGCGACCGCCGTGGGGTCCGTCCCGCACCCGCTCGCGGGGATGGCCGCCGCGGGGAACAACGCCTTCCGGCAGGTCGGCGGCGCCCTCGGCCCGGCCGTCCTCGGTGCCCTGCTCACCAGCCGCGCCGCCGCGGCCCTGCCCGGCCACCTCGCCGACGCCGGGGTCTCCGGCGCGACGGGCGCCCGTGTGGAGGAGGCCGTGAGGGCCGACGGCCTCGGCGGCGCGGGCGGCGTGCCGCTGGGCGCGGAGGCGGGACGGGTGTGGGCCGCCGTCGGCGAGTCCTTCCTCGACGGCATGCGCCTGTGCCTGATCGTCGCCGCGGCACTGACCTTCCTGGCCGCCGTACTCGCCTTCGTCCTCCTGCGCGCCCCGCGCGAGGCCGCGGCGCCGGGCGGGCAGACCGTACGGCGGGGCGGCGGTGCGAGCCCCTCGGCCGCGCAGGACGGGACGGCTCCCGCGGGCGCCGTCCCGGCAGGTTCGGCCCCCTCGGGTGCCGTCTCCGCGGGCCCGGGCGCGACAGCCGCCGGAGCCTGAGGGCTGTCCCGTAGTACCCGCAGGCGGACCCCGGGACGGCCCTATCCTCCGAATCCTCCGAAGCGCCTGGCTCCGGCCGGCGTGACGACGGCGTCCACGGGGTGGTCGTGCGGTTCCTCCGGGACCCGCGCGACCACCTCGTCGTCGTACAGCAGGACGACGAGCGCGGGGTGCGCCCCGGCCGCCGAGAGCCGGGCCAGCACCCGGTCGTAGCTGCCCCCGCCGCGTCCCAGACGCATCCCGCGCCCGTCCACCGCCAGTCCCGGCAGCAGGACCGCGTCCGCTTCCAGGACCGCCCGCGGCCCGAGGCGGGGGCCGTCCGGCTCCAGCAGGCCCCGGCCGGCGGGCACGAGGTGCTCCGGTCCCTCGAACACGGCCCAGTCGAGGTCGTTGTCCGCCATCAGCACCGGCAGCAGCACGCGGACGCCCCGTGCGCGCAGGACGTCCAGGAGCGTGTGCGTTCCCGGTTCGCGCCCGACGGACACATAGGCCGCCACGGTTTGAGCGCCTGTCAGCTCGGGCAGATCCACGGCCGCGGAGGCGAGAACCGAGGCGGCCTCCCTGACGTCCTCCTGGGTGAGGAGCCGCCGTGCGGCGATCAGTTCACGCCGCAATGATTGCTTTCGGGACATATCGTGGTTCAACGGGCGCTCACATAGGTTCGTTTATGTGGATGAATGAGAACGAAGTTAACCGGACGCTCATCTTCCGCCCATAGGCACCGGATACAGTTCTGCGCATGAATCAGTCGCGCCCCAGGATCAGCAAGGCTGTCATTCCAGCTGCAGGTCTCGGTACCCGGTTCCTGCCGGCGACCAAGGCCACTCCCAAGGAGATGCTGCCTGTCGTCGACAAGCCCGCCATCCAGTATGTCGTCGAGGAGGCCGTCGCCGCCGGGCTCTCCGACGTGCTGATGATCACCGGCCGGAACAAGCGTCCCCTGGAGGACCACTTCGACCGGAACTACGAGCTGGAGTCCGCGCTGACCCGCAAGGGGGACGGCGAACGGCTCTCCAAGGTCCAGGAGTCCAGCGACCTGGCCACCATGCACTATGTACGCCAGGGCGACCCGCGCGGCCTCGGCCACGCCGTCCTGTGCGCCGCGCCGCACGTCGGTGACCAGCCGTTCGCCGTGCTCCTCGGCGACGACCTCATCGACCCGCGCGACCCCCTGCTGGCGCGGATGGTCGAGGTCCAGGAGCGTGAGGGCGGCAGCGTCGTCGCGCTGATGGAGGTCGACCCCGCGCAGATCCACCTGTACGGCTGCGCGGCCACCGCGCCCACCGCCGACGGCGATGTCGTGCGCGTCACGGGACTGGTCGAGAAGCCCGACCCCGCCGACGCCCCCAGCAATCTCGCGGTGATCGGCCGCTACGTCCTGGACCCGGCCGTCTTCGGCATACTGCGCAGGACCGAGCCCGGCCGCGGCGGCGAGATCCAGCTCACCGACGCCCTCCAGCTGCTGGCCGAGGACGAGAAGATCGGCGGCCCGGTGCACGGCGTCGTCTTCAAGGGCCGCCGCTATGACACCGGTGACCGGGGCGACTATCTGCGTGCCATTGTCAGACTCGCGTGCGAACGTGAAGACCTGGGCCCGGACTTCCGGACCTGGCTCCGCAGTTACGTCACCGAGGAGTTGTAAGAGCTTGAGCAGCACGATCTGGTCGGTGGACGAGCACCTGGACGACATCCTCGCCGCGGTGAGGCCGCTCGAACCCATCGAGCTGCAGTTGCCCGACGCCCAGGGCTGCGTCCTGGTCGAGGACGTCGTGGTGGAGGTCGCGCTGCCGCCCTTCGACAACAGCTCGATGGACGGATACGCCGTCCGGATCTCCGATGTCGAGGGTGCCACCGAGGAGTTCCCCGCCGTCCTCACCGTCATCGGCGATGTCGCGGCGGGGGACGGCGGTCTGGCCGGGGGGCGGTCCGTCGGCCCCGGTGAGGCCGCACGGATCATGACCGGTGCCCCGCTGCCCGCGGGCGCCGAGGCCGTCGTCCCGGTCGAGTGGACCGACGGCGGCACGGGCGGCGGTCCGGCCGCCGCCATGCGGGCCCACAGCGAGTCCCCGGAGGGGGCGAGCGGCGAGGTCCGGATCCACCGTTCCGTGAAGCCCCGCGCCCATGTCCGGGCCCGGGGCAGCGACGTGCAGCCCGGGGACCTGGCGCTGCGGGCGGGTTCGGTGGTCGGGCCGCCGCAGATCGGGCTGCTCGCCGCGATCGGCCGCTCGACGGTGCGGGTGCGCCCGCGTCCGCGCGTCGTCGTGCTCTCCACCGGCAGCGAGCTCGCGCAGCCGGGCGAGGAGCTGGGCGCCGGCCAGATCTACGACTCGAACAGCTTCGCGCTGACGGCCGCCGCCAGGGACGCGGGGGCCATCGCCTACCGCGTCCCCGCGGTCGCCGACGACGCGGAGACGCTGCGGGCCACGATCGAGGACCAGCTGATCCGCGCCGACATCGTCGTCACCACGGGTGGCGTGAGCGTCGGCGCGTACGACGTGGTCAAGGAGGCGCTGTCCTCCGTCGGCGACGCCGGTGACGAGGACGGGGCCGGCGGCGGGGTCGACTTCCGCAAGCTCGCCATGCAGCCGGGCAAGCCGCAGGGCTTCGGATCGATCGGGCCCGACCACACGCCGCTGATGGCGCTGCCCGGCAACCCGGTCTCCTCGTACGTCTCGTTCGAGCTGTTCGTCCGCCCGGCGATCCTGACGCTGATGGGTCTCCCGGACGTCCACCGCCCCAGGGTCCAGGCCGTGCTCAGCACCGACGAGGCGCTCTCCTCGCCGTCCGGCAGGCGTCAGTTCCTGCGCGGGACGTACGACGCCGAGGCGGGCACCGTGACTCCCGTCGGGGGGCCGGGATCGCATCTGATCGCCGCGCTCGCCCAGGCCGACGCGCTGATCGTGCTGCCCGAGGACGTCACATCGGCCGAGCCCGGCACGCGGACCGAGGTGATCCTCCTCCGCTGACCCGCGCGTTGTGGCGGTACGGTATCTGGCGCTGTGCCGTACCGGGGGAAGCCCCTCGGGGCCCCGGCCCGCGCCTTCGCGCGGGACGCGCGGGCAACCGGCGCCCTACCGCTAGGCGGAGTGAGTTGAGTACGCAGAACAGGCTGACGCACATCGACGAGGCGGGGGCCGCCCGCATGGTCGATGTGTCGGAGAAGGACGTGACGGCACGCGTCGCCCGTGCCAGCGGCCGGGTCCTCGTGTCCCCGCGTGTCGTCGAACTCCTCAGGGGTGAGGGCGTCCCCAAGGGCGACGCGCTCGCCACCGCGCGGATCGCCGGGATCATGGGGGCCAAGCGCACCCCGGATCTGATCCCGCTCTGCCACCCCCTCGCCGTCTCCGGGGTGAAGGTCGATCTGAGTGTGGCCGACGACGCGGTGGAGATCCTGGCCACCGTGAAGACGACGGACCGCACGGGGGTCGAGATGGAGGCGCTGACCGCCGTCTCGGTGGCCGCGCTCACGGTGATCGACATGATCAAGGCGGTCGACAAGAGCGCGGTGATCACGGACGTCCGGGTCGAGGCGAAGTCGGGCGGCAAGTCCGGCGACTACCGGCGCCCCGCGGCGGAGGGGGCGGACGCATGAGCGCGCCCGGCAGTGCCCCCGCGTCAGGCGGCGTCCCGGAGCCCGGCGGTGCGGCGGCGCCGCTCGGCGGCGCGTTGACCTCTCCCTACGCCGCCCTCGTCGTGACCGCCTCCAACCGGGCCTCCGCCGGTGTGTACGCCGACAAGGGCGGCCCGCTCATCGCCGAGGCGCTCGCGGAACTCGGGTTCACCGTCGACGGCCCCCAGGTCGTGCCCGACGGCGACCCGGTGGAAGCGGCCCTGCGGTCCGGCGCGGCGGCGGGTTACGACGTGATCGTCACCACGGGCGGTACGGGCATCTCGCCCACCGACCGCACCCCCGAGGCCACCCGCCGCGTCCTGGACCGCGAGATCCCGGGCATCGCCGAGGCGATCCGGGCGGAGGGCAGGGACAAGGTGCCCACCGCCGCGCTCTCGCGGGGCCTCGCCGGCATCGCGGGCGGCACCATCGTCGTGAACCTGCCCGGTTCGACGGGCGGCGTGCGTGACGGGCTCGCGGTCCTCGGCAGGCTCCTGGTGCACGCCGTCGACCAGCTGCGCGGTGGCGATCACCCCCGACCGGGGAGCCTGAACTGAACGTCCGGACCTGGCCGGTGATCCTGACCGACGGCGCCGTCACCCTCCGGCCGATAAAACTGCGCGACCAGAGCACCTGGCGCGAGGTCAACCGGCGCAACCGCGACTGGCTGCGCCCCTGGGAGGCGACCGTCCCGCCGCCCGCGCCGGGCGGCCCCGTGGCCCAGCGCCCCACCTACCGTCAGATGATCCGCCACCTGCGCGCCGAGGCGAACGCGGGCCGGATGCTGCCCTTCGCGATCGAGTACGAGGGGCGTCTCGTGGGGCAGTTGACGGTGGCCGGCATCACCTGGGGATCGATGTGCTCGGGTCACGTCGGCTACTGGGTGGACCAGAGCGTGGCGGGCCGCGGGGTCATGCCGACGGCGGTGGCACTCGCCGTCGACCACTGCTTCCGCACGGTAGGACTGCACCGGATCGAGGTGTGCATTCGGCCCGAGAACGGCCCCAGCAGAAGGGTCGTGGAGAAACTCGGATTCCGCTCGGAAGGGCTTCGTCCACGCTATCTCCACATCGACGGCGCGTGGCGGGACCATCTGATCTTCGCGCTCACCGCGGAGGAGGTGCCCGACGGGCTCCTGCGACGTTGGCGCAGGGTGCGGCCGGGTACACCGGAAACGCCTCGCACGCCCGGAGAAATAAAATAAGTGTTCGAATTTGATCGCTCTCCGCCAGTAATCGGCATCACTTTCGCCGGGCGTTGAGCCGAACAATCGCAAAAAAAGTCCGTCATATGAGCTGGATCGTGCGACACACCGGGCCAATTGGCGGATGCTGCCGTGCAAACCCCTCTACGGTGTGAGCGTGAGCAGCAGCGGCCTCATCTACGCAGTCATCGTCGGTGCCTGGGCCGCCTACTTGGTGCCGATGTGGCTCCGCAGGCAGGACGAGCTCAATGAGGCCCGTCCGACGGAACGCTTCAGCACCGCCATCCGGCTGCTGTCCGGACGGGCGGCCATGGAGCGCCGTTACGCCAAGGAGCTGCGGGAGCGGGATGCCGAGGAGGCGCCTGGCGACGCGGACCCGGATGCCGTCACGGACCGTTTGGAGTCCGTCGACGTCCGGGCCTTTTCCGCGCCTCCGGCACATACCGAAGCCCGGTTGCGCGACCCCGCGCTCGAACGGCCCGACCAGGAGCGCCCGCGCGACCGGCAGGCGCGGCCCGCGCCCGGACGGCGCCCGCGTCCCTCCGGCGCGGAATCCGAGCGGGCGCGCCGGCAGCGCTCCCAGGTCCTGGCGCGTCGTCGGCGTACGACCACGGTGCTGTTCATGGCGTTCACGCTCGGCGCGGTCGTCGCGGCGGTCGGCGGTCTCCGCTTCCTGTGGGCGCCCGCCGTTCCGGCTGTGCTGCTGAGCTCGTACATCGTGCATCTGCGTGCCCAGGAGCGCCGCCGGTTCGTCTTCACCATGGACCGGCGCCGCGCCGAGGACGCCGCGCAGCGGCTGCGCGAGAACCGCCCGCGCAGGCAGCAGCCCGCCGCGTCCGCTCCCGCCGAGCCCGACGAGGAGCCCGAGGCGCCCGCGCCCGCGCCTACCGTCTCGCCGCAGGAGGCCGGCCGCCGCGCCCTCGTCGAGCAGACGGACCACGCCGAGTGGGTCGACCAGCAGCGCGAACGCGGCCCGGCCCAGGGCGACAGCTGGGAGCCGGTCCCGGTCCCGCTCCCGACGTACGTCACCGCCCCGGTCGCCCCGCGCGCCACGGGCGGGGTGGAGGTCGGCGACCCGGAGACCTGGAGCGCCTCCCGCTCCAGCTCCGCCGAGCCGACCCGCACGGGCGCCGCGGACCCCGCCGCACCCGAAGCCGAGCCGGCCCCGCGGCGCCGGGCGAACCCGCCCAGGCGCACGCGCGACCGCGGCCGGACCCCCCTCTTCGACCAGTACGACGGTGAGGACCGGCCGCGCGCGGCCAACGAGTGAGACCGGCGCCGGACCCGGCTCGGTGACCTGCCGGGATACGGATTTCCGAGCACCCCGATGAGGGTGCTAGAGTTTCACTCGTTGCAAGGGCCTGTGGCGCAGTCTGGTAGCGCACCTCGTTCGCATCGAGGGGGTCTGGGGTTCAAATCCCCACAGGTCCACCGCACACACGGGATCCCGTCCGATCGCGAGATCGGGCGGGATCCCGTCGTTTGCGCACCGGAGTTCCCCGGGCGGGTGGGCGGACCCGGACACGCTCCGGCTCCGAGAGCAGCTGAACCCGGTTTCCCGCGCCATCGATTGTCGGACGTGCCCCTCGCCGTGCACCGGTCTCGACTAAGGTTCTGCGCGGGCCGTGACTGGCGCTGAGGTGGAGTACCACCGGGGAGCGGCCTGACGAACGCGTCGGATGCCGTGCGCCTGGGCGAGTGGTCAACCACGCCTGGAGGCGACCATGTCCCCGACACGGACCGCACAGCTCATGGACGGCACCGGGCTCGCCCGGCGCCTCGTCGAGAAGACCGCCGCGAAGGCGGCGGAGCTCGGACGCCAGGGGGTCGAGCCCTGCCTGGCGACGGTGCTCGTGGGGGAGGACCCCGCCTCGGTCACGTACGTACGCATGAAGCAGGCCCGTTGCGCGAAGGCCGGCATCACGTCCCGCAGCGTCGTCCTCCCCGCCGCCACCACGACCGCGGAGCTCGTCGACACGCTCACCGCGCTCTCCGAGGACCCGCAGGTGCACGGCATCCTGCTCCAGCACCCGGTCGGTCCGCACATCGACGAGCGCGCCGCCTTCGAGGCCATCGCGCCGGAGAAGGACGTCGACGGCGTCACCACGCACTCCTTCGGCGCGATGAGCTTCGGGCTGCCCGGCTTCGTGTCGTGCACACCCGGGGGCATCATGCGCCTGCTGGACGCGTACGACGTCGAGCTGTCCGGCAAGCACGCGGTCGTGGTCGGCCGGAGCGCGATCCTGGGCAAGCCTGCCGGGATGCTCCTCCTCGCCAGGGACGCCACGGTGACGTACTGCCACTCCCGTACGGCGGATCTGGCAGCGGTCGTCAGGGAGGCGGACGTCGTGGTGGCGGCCGTGGGGCGTCCCCGGCTGATCCGGGGCGAGGACGTCAAGCCGGGTGCGGTGGTGATGGACGCCGGGTACAACGCGGGCAACGTCGGTGACGTGGACTTCGAGGGCGCCGCCGCCCGTGCCCGTCTGATCACTCCGGTACCGGGCGGGGTGGGGCCGATGACCATCGCGGTCCTGCTGGAACAGACCGTGGACGCCGCCGCGCGTGCGGCCCGGCGTCAGGGGTGCCCGGCATGAGCACCGTCACCCTGCGATCCACCGTGATCGGCTACGACGACCTCGGGCCCCCGGCCGGGCTGCCGGTCCTCCTGATCCACGGCCACCCCTTCGACCGCACCCTGTGGGCGCCCCAGGCCGAAGCGCTGACCGGGGCAGGACACCGGGTCGTCACCCCCGATCTGCGCGGGTACGGCCGCAGCGGCGTCACACCCGGGAAGGTGTTCCTCTCCGACTTCGCCGACGACCTCGCCGCGCTCCTCGACCACCTCGGCATCGAGAAGGCGGTGGTCGGCGGTGTCTCCATGGGCGGCCAGATCGCCATGGAGTTCCAGCGCCTGCACCCGGGGCGGGTGCGCGGCCTCGTCCTGTCCGACACCTCCGCCCCCGCCGAGACCGACGAGGGCAAGGAGTTCCGCAACCGTCTGGCGGACAGGCTGCTCACCGAGGGCATGGACGGTTACGCGGACGAGGTGATCGGCCGGATGCTCGCCGCGTACAACGTCGACGCCATGCCGGACGTGGCCGCACGGGTCCTCGGCATGATGCGGGCCACCGACCCCCGCGGGGCCGCGGCGGCGCTGCGCGGGCGGGCCGAACGCCCCGACTACCGGGACACGTTGGCGGGTGTCCGGGTGCCGGTCTGGATCGTCGTCGGCGCGGACGACGCCTATACGCCCGTGGCGGACGCCGAGGCGATCCGACGGCTGGTCCCCGGCGCGGTCCTGACCGTGATCGAGGGAGCGGGGCATCTTCCCGGTGCCGAGCAGCCCCAGCGCTTCAACGCCGCCCTGCTGGACTTCCTCGCGACCCGGGTGGCCGCTCATGACTGAGCCGCATCCGCTCCTGGCCTACTTCACCGAGGCCGCCGACGGCAGGTTCCCGCCGTCCGACGGAGGCGTGACGGTGCTTCCGCCGCTGACCGGCGGGCTGGAGTGCTCCGTCGCCTTCACCGGGCACGCGGTCGTCGCCACCGCCCTGGCCGCCGCCGAGGTCCACGCCGGGAATCCCCACGGATTCGGCGCCTCCGCGGAACCCGCCTTCCTCCGGTACCTCGCCGGTCCCGACGGGCGGATCGGGCTCACCGACGCCATGCTCACGGCCCGGGGCACCGGAGGCGCGCCACGTCTCGCGGAGCTGAAGGACGAGGACACCCACCCCCGGGTGCTGTACGCCCGTGAACTGCGCACCGATGTCACGGTCCACGGCGACGGACGGGGCCTGGTCACGCTGGCCCACGGGCTCGCCGGCCGCCGCGAGCTGAGCATCGAACTCCGCGCTCCCGGCCGGGGTCACGGGCGGGGGCTCCTCACCGACGCGCTCTCCCTCGTGCCCGAGGGCGAGCCGGTCTTCGCGGCCGTGTCGCCGGGCAACGCCCGCTCGCTCCGCGCCTTCCTGGCCTGCGGATTCACCCCCATCGGCAGCGAGGTGATCCTGCGTCCCGGCCGGCTCCGGGCGGTCCCCGGCGGCGGCTGAGCGATCACCGGGGCGGACCCGCTCGGGACGACCGCCGGGTAACCTGGTCGGTCCTCGCTCATCCGCCCTTGTGGTGACCGCTGTTGGGGGCGCCCGGGGCCGGAGCGGGGTGCGCCTGTTCGTGGTTCCGTGTGGAGGGCGTCCTGTGACAGCCGGTATACCCAGTTCCCCCGTCGACACCAGCAAGCCGCACCCGGCCCGGGTCTACGACTGGCTGCTCGGCGGCAAGGACAACTACCCGGTCGACCAGGAGGTCGCCGAGAAGCTGCCCGCCGAGGCGCGGGCCAACGCGGCGCGGAACCGGGCGTTCATGCACCGGGCCTCCGCCTGGCTGGCCCGGCAGGGCGTCGACCAGTTCCTGGACATCGGCACGGGCATCCCCACCGCGCCGAACCTCCACCAGATCGTCCAGGCGGTCACCCCGAGGGCCCGGGTCGTCTACGCGGACAACGACCCCATCGTCCTGCGCCACGCGGAAGCGCTGCTGGTGAGCAGTCCCGAGGGCGCGACCGACTACATCCACGCCGATGTGCGGCAGCCGGAGGAGATCCTCGAACGGGCGGCGGGGCTGCTGGACTTCACGAGGCCCGTCGCGCTGTCCCTCATCGCGCTGATGCACTTCCTGCCCGACGACCAGGACCCGTACGGCATCACCCGGGGGCTGGTCGGCGCGCTGCCCTCGGGGAGCCATCTCGTCCTGTCGCACGGGACCGCCGATCAGCACCCGGAGCTCAGGCAGGAGACGGAGTCCGCGTACAGGAAGGGCGCGATCGCGCTGCGGATGCGTACGCGTGCGGAGGTCGAGCCGTTCTTCGAGGGGCTGGAGCTGGTCGGGCCGGGGCTCGTGACGGCGCCCGAGTGGTACCAGGAGGAGCCCGCGCCGGTGTACGAGCGGAGCGGGTTCTACGTGGGTGTGGCGCGCGTGCCGTAGGCGGCCGTCACAGCGGCTTGGCCATGCAGATGCTGCTGTCGTACGTGCGGTAGTGCCCGAACTTCGGGCACGACGTGTAGCCGCTCGACGTGTACAGCGCGATCGCCTCGGGCTGCTGGTCGCCGGTCTCCAGGACCATGCGGGTGCGGCCCGCCGCGCGTGCGTCGGCCTCCAGCGCGGCGAGGAGGCGGCGGGCGATGCCCTGCCCGCGGCCCTCGGGTATCACGAACATCCGCTTGATCTCGGCGTCGCCGTCGGAGTAGCCCTCGTCGTTCCGCTCCTGGCTGCGCCAGCCGCCGGTGGCCATCGGTCGGCCCTGCTCGTCGTAGGCGAGCAGATAGAGTCCGCGAGGCGGATCGAACATCGTGGCGTCGAGCGGTGTGATGTCGCCCTCGTCGCCGTAGCGCTCGGCATATTCGAGCTGCACCTGGTCGTTGAGCTTGACGGCGTCGGGGTGGTCGAAAGGCCGAGTCTGGATATTCATGCGAGTCATGGTACAGGTATGCACCTTCCGGATGTAGGTACTGTACGGGGATGCTGAGTGTTACCACGGTCAATGTGAACGGGCTCCGCGCCGCCGCGAAGAAGGGCTTCGTCGAGTGGCTCGGCCGGACCGAGGCCGATGTGATCTGCCTCCAGGAAGTCCGTGCCGAAGCCCAGCAGCTGCCCGACGAGGTGCGTGAGCCCGAGGGCTGGCACGTCGTGTACGCCCCGGCCGCGGCCAAGGGGCGCGCGGGGGTCGCCGTCTACACGCGGCGTGCGCCGGAGCGCGTACAGATCGGTTTCGGCGGCTTCGGGGTCCCGGGGAGTGAGGAATTCGACACCTCCGGCCGTTACGCCGAGGTGGACCTCCCGGGTGTGACGGTCGCCAGTCTGTATCTGCCCTCCGGCGAGGTCGGCACCGAGAAGCAGGAGGAGAAGGAGCGCTTCATGGCGGCCTTCCTCCCGTATCTCCAGGGCCTGAAGGCACGCGCCGCCGCCGAGGGGCGCGAGGTCCTGGTCTGCGGCGACTGGAACATCGCCCACCGCGAGGCCGACCTGAAGAACTGGAAGGCCAACAAGAAGAGCTCGGGCTTCCTCCCCGAGGAGCGGGCGTGGCTGACCCGGGTGTTCGACGAGGCGGAGTACGTGGACGTGGTCCGCGCGCTGCATCCGGACGAGGAGGGCCCGTACTCCTGGTGGTCCTACCGCGGCCGGGCCTTCGACAACGACGCGGGCTGGCGGATCGACTACCAGGTGGCGACGCCGGGCCTCGCGTCCCGGGCCGTGAAGGGCTGGGTCGAGCGCGCCGCCACGCACGGCGAGCGGTGGAGCGACCACGCGCCGGTGACCGCCACGTACGAGCGGTAGGCCGTGTCCTGAGCGGTGGCTCCGTTGCGCGACCGGCGCGGAGCCCCCGCATGCGCCGCCGGCGTGCGGGGTCCGGCGCCGGCGGCTTCGGTGCCGCACCGGACCCCGCGTCCCGGATCAGGAGCCGTCGATCAGTCCCCGTACTTCGGGCGGCAGGTCCGGGCCGGAGTCGACGGCGAAGAGCGTGGCCGTCCCCGGTGCGTCCCCGACGGCGATGGCGACCTCCGGTGGGATGCCGTCCACTTCGTAGGCGGTCCCCGTCGTCACCGGCACCTCGCTCTTGTCCTGGCCGCCGGTGTCGTCGCAGGGCGGCTGGGTGGCGACGCCGAGCTTCTTGCCGGGCGTGAACGTGGCGCCGCCCACGTCCTGATACGTCCTGTCCTGGTAGGTGTACCGGCCGGCGCAGGAGAGCCCTTCGTCCCCGCCGCCCCCGGCCGTGCACGCGGCTCCCGACATCACCATGGCTGCCGCCATCAGCAAGCCGGCGGATCGTCCGCTCCGGATCATGTGTGTCCCCCCTCGGTGGATGCGCAGAGAGGAGAAACGTTTCCTCTCTGCCGACCGACCTCGCCGTCGCTCAGCACGGCGTTGAGACCGTGTGCGTGGCGAGCTCCCTTGATCGGACGTTCGACGTCGGCGATCCGGATCGGGTTCCCTGTGGAGCGGAGCCCCCGCGCCGCCGTCGCGGCG
This sequence comes from Streptomyces sp. CB02058, assembly GCF_001905505.1. Taxonomy (GTDB): domain Bacteria; phylum Actinomycetota; class Actinomycetes; order Streptomycetales; family Streptomycetaceae; genus Streptomyces. The sequence continues at coordinate 206,986 of NZ_LIPG01000008.1, read as the reverse complement.
CGTGCTCCGGCGGATCACGACGCGGTTCGCACGCGCCGCCCAACTCCTAGTCGCCGTCCGCGGCCTTGGCGTCGCGCAGGCGGCGGTCCAGCGCCATCGACAGCTCGGCGTCCACCACCGCGTGTGCGAGCGTGCGCAGTTGCTCCGGGTCGCTGTCCGTGGTGTGGGTGCGCAGGACGCGTACGAAGAGGTCGGCCAGGGCGTCGGCGTGCTCACGGACCTGGCGGCCCGAGGAGAGCACGGCATCGAGCGGGACCCCGGCCCGCACCAGCTCGGACGAGGCGTCCAGCAGCCGCCGGCTGATGTGGACGATCTCGTCACCGTCGATCCCGAGGTAGCCCAGCTCCATGGAGGCGGAGAGGTTCTCCGCCGTGGCCTGGTCCTGGAAGTAGTCGGCGAGTTGCTCGGGTGTGAGCCGGACCGGGGTCTCCTCGGTGGGTTCGCCCAGGCCCAGGACCTCGGCGACGTCGCGGCCGCTGTCGAAGGTGGCGGCGAGATCGGCGATGCCGTTGAGGGTGTGGCCCCGCTCCAGCAGGCCCGTGATGGTGCGCAGCCGGGCCAGGTGGTGGTCGTCGTACCAGGCGATACGGCCCTCGCGGCGGGGCGGCTGGATCAGGCCGCGCTCCCGGTAGAAGCGCAGGGTGCGCACGGTGATGCCGGCCTCCCGGGCCAGCTCCTCCATGCGGTACTCGCGGTGCTCGCGTCCTTCAGCCACACCCGCACCCTATGTTGTACCGCCGGTAACTTTCCTTGTCCCGCCCCCTACCCATCAGTACGGAGCTGCTCTACCCTCCCAACAATGCCAGTGATTGCTGGCAGAGTCGTGTACGTACCGCGGGGAGGCGGCAGCATGGCCCAGCACGAGCACGTACGAGTGGCGGTGATCGGATCCGGATTCGGCGGCCTCGGGGCCGCGGTCCGGCTCCGCCGCGAAGGGATCACCGACTTCCTGGTCCTCGAACGGGCCGGAGCCGTCGGCGGTACCTGGCGGGACAACAGCTACCCGGGCTGTGCCTGCGACGTACCGTCCCACCTCTACTCCTTCTCCTTCGCGCCCAACCCCGACTGGCCGCGCACCTTCTCCGGGCAGCAGCACATCCGCGCCTATCTGGAGCACGTCGCCGACACCTTCGGTCTGCGCCCGCACATCAGGCTGAACCACGAGGTCACGGTGATGCGCTGGGACAACGACGAGCTGCACTGGGTGATCGAGACCGAGAACGGGGCGACGATCACCGCCGACGCCGTGGTCTCCGCCACCGGTCCGCTCTCCGACCCGAAGCTGCCGGACATCCCCGGGCTCGCCGACTTCCCGGGGAAGGTCTTCCACTCGGCCCGGTGGGACCACGACTACGACCTGAGCGGCAAGCGCGTCGCGGTGATCGGCACCGGCGCCTCCGCGATCCAGATCGTCCCGGAGATCCAGCCCCGGGCCGGCCGGCTCACCCTCTTCCAGCGGACTCCGCCGTGGGTCATGCCGCGCATGGACCGTGCCATCAGCGGGGCCGAGAAGTGGCTGCACCGCGCGCTGCCCTTCACCGCCACCGCCCGCCGCGGACTCCTGTGGGGCATACGGGAGTTGCAGGTCGGGGCCTTCACCAAGCACCCCAACCAGCTCGGGCTCGTCGAGTCCATAGCCAAGTCGAACATGGCGCGGGCGATCAAGGACCCCGCACTGCGGGCCAAGCTGACGCCCTCGTACCGCATCGGCTGCAAGCGCATCCTGCTCTCCAACGCCTACTACCCGGCGCTCGCCCGGCCGAATGTCGACGTGGTCGACTCCGGGCTGTCCGAGGTGCGGGGCTCCACCCTCGTCGGGTCGGACGGTACGGAGACCGAGGCCGACGTGATCATTCTCGGCACCGGCTTCCATGTGACGGACATGCCGATCGCCTCCCGGGTCGTCGGCGCCGACGGCATCACCCTCGCCGAGTCCTGGAAGGACGAGATGCAGGCGCTGCGGGGTGCGACCGCGGCCGGCTTCCCCAACTGGATGACGATCATCGGCCCCAACACCGGGCTCGGGAACTCCTCCATGATCCTCATGATCGAGTCCCAGCTGAACTACATGGCCGACTACCTGCGCCAGCTGGACGTCCTCGGCGGGCGCGCGGCGCTCGACGCGCGGCCCTCCGCCGTCGGCGCCTGGAACCGGCGGGTGCAGGACCGGATGAAGCGGACCGTCTGGAACACCGGCGGCTGCACCAGCTGGTACCTCGACGCCAACGGGCGCAACACCACGGTCTGGCCCGGCACGACGGCGGAGTTCCGGCGGGCCACGCGCGCGGTCGACCTGGCCGAGTACGAGATCGTCCGTCCGCCCGTCACGCGCTCCGCCCCGCAGGCCGTGACCGAGGAGGCGGCGCGATGAGCCGGCTGACGCACTCCGCCCACATCCCGCCCGTGCCCGTACGCGAACTGGGCGTCGTCTCCGCGGACGGCTCACGCGTCCACGCCGAGCTGCACGGCCCGGAGGGCGCGCCCGCCGTGGTCCTCGCGCACGGCTGGACCTGCAACACGCGCTTCTGGGACGCCCAGGTGCGGGACCTGGCGGTGGACCACCGGGTCGTCGTCTACGACCAGCGGGGCCACGGGCGTACGCCCGCCGCGGGGTCCGGTGGATACAGCACGCGTGCGCTGGCCGACGACCTGGAGGCCGTGCTCAGGGCCACGCTCGCGCCGGGGCAGAAGGCGGTGCTCGGCGGGCACTCCATGGGCGGGATGACGCTGATGGCCGCGGCGGGCCGGGCGGCGGTGCGGGAGCACGGAGCGGCCGTGCTGCTGTGCAGCACCGGTAGCTCGCGGCTGACCGCCGAGTCGCTGGTGCTGCCGATCCGCGCGGGCGCCCTGCGCACCCGGATGACCGCGGCGGTCCTCGGGGCGCGCGCACCGCTCGGGCCGGTCAACGCCGTGTCGAAGGCGATCCTCAAGTACGCGACGATGGGCCGTGGTTCGGCCCCGGAGCGGGTCGACGCCTGTGCCAGGATCGTGCACGCGTGTCCGCGCGGGGCACGCGTCGCCTGGGGGCACGTGCTCGCCGAGCTCGACCTGGAGGCACGCGTGCGGGAGCTGCGGCTGCCGACCGCGGTGATAGCGGGCACGGAGGACCGGCTGACGCCGCCCGTGCACGCCCGGGCCATAGAGGCGGCACTGCCGCAGAGCCTCGGGCTCACCGAACTGGCGGGCATGGGGCACATGACTCCGGTCGAGGCTCCCGAAGTGGTCACCAGGAAGCTGCGCGAGCTGGTGGCCGAGTACGTCACTGTGGAAGGTGCGGGCAGCACGGCGGCAGCCGTGAGCGAGGAGGAGGTCGCATGAGCGGCAGGCGGAGTCTCGAAGGACAGGTCGTCGTCGTCACGGGCGCGGCGCGGGGCGTGGGTGAACTGCTGGCCAGGAAGCTGTCGGCGCGCGGAGCCACGCTGGCGCTGGTCGGGCTGGAACCGGACGAGCTGAAGAAGGTCTCGGAGCGGCTGCACTCCCCGAGCGACCACTGGTACGCGGACGTCACCGACCACGAGGCGATGAGCCGGGTCGCGGGCGAGGTCAAGGAACGCTTCGGGAAGATCGACATCGTCGTCGCGAACGCGGGCGTCGCCACCGGAGGTCCCCTCGTGGACTCCGACCCCGAGGCATGGCGGCGGGTCATCGAGGTGAATCTGATCGGTGGCGCGGTCACGGCGCGGGCGTTCCTGCCGGTGCTGATGGAGAGCCGGGGCTACTTCCTCCAGATAGCGTCGCTCGCCGCGATCACCCCGGCGCCGATGATGAGCGCCTACTGCGCGTCCAAGTCGGGCGTGGAGGCGTTCGCGCACTGCCTGCGCGGCGAGGTCGGCCACCGGGGCGTGAAGGTCGGGGTGGGCTATCTGTCCTGGACCGACACGGACATGGTGCGCGGGGCCGACGAGGACGACGTCATGCGGGAGTTGAGGCAGCGGCTGCCGTGGCCGACGAACCGGACCTATCCGCTGGGCCCGGCCGTCGACCGGATCGTCGCCGGGATCGAACGGCGCTCCCCGCACGTGTACGCGCAGTGGTGGCTGCGGGGGATGCAGTCGATCCGGGGGTACCTGCCGTCGGTGACGGGGACCATCGGGCAGCGCGAGATGAAGCGCTTCGGGTCCCGGCTGGACGGCGTGGGCAAAGGGCTCGTGGGAGCCGGAGGAGAGGCCGACCGGGAGGCGCGAGTCCGGCGGGGATGATCGAAATGCGCTGAATGTCCGGGTGTGTAAGTCTGAGCGAGGCCCCACCGGGGCCATCCCCCACGCACCCACATAGGAGTGAACAGCATGGGTATCGCAGACCAGTTCAAGGACAAGGCGCAGGAGCTTGCCGACCAGGCCAAGCAGCAGAAGGCGGGCGGCAAGCAGCAGGGCCAGGCGCGTGAGCGCTCGGCCGGCCAGGCGTCGCGCCGTGGCGCGGACCAGGCGCAGGGCCGTCGGCCCGAGGCGCGGGACCGTGCGCAGGACGCCGCGGACCAGGCGCGTGAGCGTTCCGGTCGCTGACGCACTGCGCGTCTGAGGTCTGTTGGGGCGTACCCGGGTGCCGGGTACGCCCCTTCCGCGTGCGCGTGCGCGGGTGCGGTGCGCGTGCGGCGCGGGGTGTGCGTGCGGCGCGGGGTGTGCGTGCGAGGTGCGCGCGGTGCAGGTCTCGGGGCTCTGCCCCGGACCCCGCTCCTCAAACTCCCCCCAGACTTCGTCCGGGGGGACCCCCAAGGGGCTTGATTTTGCTGGGGTGGGCTTGAAGCGGCTGGAGGGGCTTGATTTCGCCGGGGTGGGTTGAGGCGGCTGGTGGGTCAGCGCACCTGGGGCGGTGTGGGCGGCCGGCAGGTCGGGCTCGGTCACCTCGGGGGGAGCGGGGGCCTGCGCAGGTCCGGGGCCGAGCCGTAGCCGGGGGGTGTGGCCGCCGGGTGGGCGCCCAGGAGGTCCAGGGCGACCCTGACCGCGTCGTCCAGTACCGCGTGGCGGCCCTCCGCCCAGTCCAGGGGGGTGCGCAGTGCCTCCAGGTCGGGCTCGACGCCGTGGTTCTCGACGGACCAGCCGTACGCGTCGAACCAGGCCGCGTTCATCGGCACCGTGATCACCGTGCCGTCGCCCAGCCGGTGCCGCCCGGTCATGCCGACCACACCGCCCCAGGTGCGCTGCCCCACCACCGGCCCCAGCTTCAGCAGCCGGAACGCGGCCGTGATCATGTCGCCGTCGGAGGACGTCGCCTCGTCTGCGAGCGCCACCACGGGCCCCCGGGGCGCGTTGGAGGCGTACGAGACGGCCTGGGCGTTGCGGGTCAGGTCCCAGCCGAGGATCGTGCGGGTGAGCTTCTCGACGACCAGCTCGCTGATGTGCCCGCCCGCGTTGCCCCGTACGTCGACGATCAGGGCGGGGCGCGCCACTTCGAGTCTCAGGTCCCGGTTGAACTGCGCCCAGCCGGAGCCGCCCATGTCGGGGATGTGCAGATAGCCGCACTTCCCATGGCTCAACTCCCGTACGACCTCGCGGCGTTTGGCCACCCAGTCCTGGTAGCGCAGCGGCCGTTCGTCGACGAGCGGGACGATCGCGATCCGGCGGGACCGTCCGCCGGACTCGCCCCCCGCGGGGCGGAACGTCAGCTCGACCGTGGTGCCGCCCGCCGCCGTCAGCAGCGGGTACGGGCCCGCCACCCGGTCGACGGGCCGGCCGTCCACATGGGTGAGGACGGCGCCCTCGCGGATTCCCGTACCGGCCAGCGGCGAACGTGCCTTGGAGTCCGACGAGTCGCCGGGCAGGATGCGCTGCACCGTCCAGTCCCCGTCGCGGCAGACGAGGTTGGCGCCCAGCAGGCCGATCGCCCGCTGGTAGTGCGGGGGGCCCTCGTTGCGGCGGGCGGGCGAGACGTACGCGTGCGAGGTGCCCAGTTCGCCCAGGACCTCGCGCAGCAGATCGGCGAACTCGTCGGGTGAGGAGACCCGTTCGACCAGCGGGCGGTACTGGTCCAGTACGCCCTCCCAGTCGATGCCGCACATGTCCGGCTCCCAGAAGTAGGAGCGGATGATGCGCCCCGCCTCTCCGTACGCCTGGCGCCACTCGGCCGCCGGGTCGACGTCGTGCAGGATGCGGCGCAGGTCGATGTAGACCGTGGAGTCGTTGTCACCGGGCTCGTTGGACGGTACGGCGCGCAGCTCGCCGTCGTCCATGACGACCAGCCGGGTGGCGTCGCCGCTGACCGCGAACCAGTCGAGGTGGCCGACCAGTTCGGTCTTGCGGGCCTTGGCGATGTTGAAGTGCTCCAGGGTGGGCCGCCCCGACATGTCCGCCGGGTTGGCGAACGTCTCGCCCAGCGCGCCGGAGATCGGCCAGCGCAGCCAGACGAGACCGCCGCCGCTGACCGGTTGCAGCGCGGAGTACTTGGACGCCGACACGGGGAACGGCGTCACCCTGTTCTCCAGGCCCTCGAACTCCACGGTGACCGTCGGCCCCTCGACCGCGCCGTCGGGGATGTCCACGGGGTCCAGTCCGCCCGCCGCGGGCCGCCCGTCGGGGAGCAGGGCGAAGGGGGACGGGGTGGCGGAGGAGAGGGGCACGAGATAGGGCCGGCAGCCCAGCGGGAACGAGAGGTCGCCGGTGTGGACGTCGTACACCGGGTCGAATCCACGCCAGGAGAGGAAGGCGAGATAGCGGCCGTCGCCGGTGAAGACGGGGTTCTCGTCCTCGAAGCGGCCGTTGGTGACATCCACTATCACCGGGGCGTCCGGGCCGGTGATCCTGGCCAGCTTGATCTGCCGCAGCGACCGGCCGACACCGGGGTGCGACCAGGTCAGCCAGTGCCCGTCCGGCGAGAACGCCAGATCGCGGACGGGGCCGTTGACGGAGCGGATCAGCTCGGTGACGCGGGACCCGTCGGCTCCCGGCGGATCGAGGGCCCCCGGCAGACCGAGAGCACCCGGCGGGGCGAGGGTCCTGGGCGGGGCGACGGCCTTGGAGGGTTCCGGACCGTCGGTGGCGCTGGTGGCGTCGGTGGGCTCGGTGGTGGCGGCTCCGGAGGGCTCCGTCTCGGCCGCCCCGGACGGTGCCGCCTCGTCGGAGGAGTCCCCGGGCGGGGAGTGCTCGTCCCCGTCCAGGTCGAGCGTCTCCTCCTCGTCCGTGACGTCCAGCAGCAGGAGCCGGCCGTCGTTCGACGCGATGGCCAGCCGTTCGCCCTCCGGGTCCGAGATCAGTTCGTGAACCCTGCCCAGCCGGCCGGCGGCCAGCCTGCGCGGCGGGCGGTCGCCGCTGGCCCGGGGGAGGTGGGCGATCTCGACCGCGTCCTCGCCCTCCGCGTCCGTGACGTACGCGACCTGACCGCTGCTGCCGAGCATCTCGGGGAGCCGGACGCGCACGCCCGGGGTGTCGGCGATCGTGCGGGCCGGGCCGTCGCGGTGCGTGAGCCAGTACAGGCTGCCGCGCACGGAGACGGCGCTCGCCCGGCCCGTCTCGTCCACGGACAGCGAGTCGACATGGCTGGCCGCGGGCACCTGGTACGTACGCCGTCCGGTCCGGGGGCCGCCGAGCCTGACCTCCAGCTTCCTGGGCACGGCCCCCGGCGACTCCAGATCGTCGACCAGCCACAGATCGCCGCCGCACTGGTAGACGATCCGGCTGCCGTCGCTGGAGGCGTGCCGGGCGTAGAACGCGTCGTGGTCCGTGTGCCGGCGCAGATCGGTGCCGTCCATCAGGCAGGAGTACAGATTGCCGACGCCCTCGTGGTCGGAGAGGAACGCGATCCGGCGCCCGACGAACATCGGCGCGTCCAGATGCCCGCCGATGTCCGGCAGCAGGCGCTTGCCGTGCAGCCACAGCCGGCCTGTCGCCCCGCCCCGGTAGCGCTTCCAGGCCGCCGGCTCGTGCGGCGGCTTCCCGGTGAGCAGCAGGGTGCGCCGCTCGCCGTCGATGTCGGCGACCGCGATGTCGGAGACCGGACCCCAGGGGAGCTTGCCGCCGGGGCTGCCGTCGGTGGGGACGCTGTAGGCCCAGGAGAAGTACGAGAACGGCTGGTTGTGCGAGGACACGGCGAGGATCTGGGAGGAGTCGCCCGGGTCGGGGCTCCAGCCGCAGACCCGGGCGTCGGTCGAGCCCCAGTAGGTGAGTCTGCGGGCGGGCCCGCCCTCGACGGGGGCGATGTGGATCTCCGGGTCGAGCGTGCGCCAGGTCGTGTAGGCGATACGGCTTCCGTCCGGCGAGAAGCGCGGATGGCTGACTCTGGTCCGGTCGACAGTCAGCCGCCACGCCCGCCCCGGCCGCTGTCCGGCCGGGGCGAGGGGGGAGACCCAGAGGTCGTCCTCCGCCGCGAAGCAGAGCAAGTCCTTGTGGATGTGCGGGAACCGGAGATACGCGACGTCGTCACTCACCCTCCAATGCTTTCCGCGCGAAGGGCCCGCGGCAACTTGTGGTGCACGACACAAGCGAAACAGTCTCGTTTCGCTCGGGGAGGGGGTACCTTCGAAGTGTACGAAACGGTTTCGTTCCGCTAGTTGATCTTCGGCTGGCGTACCATCCAGCAGGCGCAATTCAAGAGGAGGTCGACCCATGGCACGCAGCCGGCTCACGCCCGAACGCGAGAGCGAGCTGTACGCCGCTGTGCTCGATCTGCTCGGCGAGGTCGGCTATGAAGCCCTGACCATGGACGCCGTTGCCGCCCGAACCCGCTCCAGCAAGGCCACCCTCTACCGCCAGTGGGGGAGCAAGGCCGAACTCGTCGTCAAGGCGCTCCGGCACAACAAGCCGGTGCAGCTCGGCGAGATCGACACCGGTTCCCTGCGCGGAGACTTCCAGGCCGCGCTCCTGCGGACCGACGACTGCCAGATGGAGAAGAGCTCCGCGCTGATGCGGGGACTCGGCCAGGCCGTCCACAGCAACCCCGATCTGCTCCAGGCGCTGCGTGAGCTGATGATCGAGCCGGAACTCACCGGTCTCGGACTGATGATCAGGCGTGCCGTCGACCGGGGTGAAGTGCGTCCGGACAATCCGGCGGTCTCCTATGTCCCGCACATGATGATCGGTGCCTTCGCCGCTCGTGAGCTGGTCGAGGGCCGCCCCGTCGACCAGGCGTTCCTCACCGACTACGCGGAAGCCGTGGTGTTCCCCGCCCTCGGCGTCTGACGTCCCCTTCTCGTCCGTACGACCTCTCCCCGACGCTCCACCTGACACGCCGCTCTCGTCGTCGGGCTGGTTCCTCACGCCCCATTCCACTCAACGACCTGACCGGGAGTACCCCCTCCGTGGCTACATTCCTGTACAAACTAGGACGGCTCGCCTTCCGGCGCCGCCGTTATGTCGCCCTGATCTGGGTGGCGCTGCTGGCGCTGGCCGGATTCGGCGCCTCCTCCGCGGCCACCGCCACCTCCAGCTCCTTCTCCATCCCCGGCACGGAGGCCCAGCGGGCCTTCGACCTGCTGGACGAGCGCTTCCCCGGGGGCAGCGCCGACGGCGCGACCGCCCGGGTCGTCTTCCAGGCACCCGACGGCGAGAAGGTCACCGCGGGCGCCAACAAGGCCGAGATCCAGGACATCGTGGGCGAGCTGAAGTCCGGCTCGGACCAGGTCGCCTCCGTCGCCGACCCGTACACGGCGAACGCCGTCAGCAAGGACGGCTCGACCGCGTACATCTCCGTGTCGTACAAGGTCAGCTCCATGGAGCTGACCGACGCGACGCGTGAGGCGCTGGAGGACGTGGGCCACGACGCCCAGAGCAGTGGGATGAAGGTGGAGATCGGCGGTGACGCCCTCCAGGTGATGCCGGAGACGGGGGCCACCGAGATCATCGGTGTCGCCATCGCCGCCGTCGTCCTGGTCATCACCTTCGGCTCGCTGATCGCCGCCGGGCTCCCGCTGCTGACGGCCCTCATCGGGGTGGGTATCGGGGTCTCCACGATCACCGCGCTGGCCAACGTGCTGGACCTGGGCTCCACCACCTCCACGCTCGCGATGATGATCGGCCTCGCGGTCGGCATCGACTACGCGCTCTTCATCGTCTCCCGCTACCGTGCCGAGCTGGCCGAGGGCAGGGAGCGCGAGGAAGCGGCCGGGCGGGCCGTCGGCACGGCGGGTTCCGCCGTCGTCTTCGCCGGTCTGACCGTGGTCATCGCGCTGGTGGGCCTGGCCGTCGTCAACATCCCGATGCTGTCGAAGATGGGCTTCGCCGCCGCGGGCACGGTCGGGATCGCCGTACTCATCGCGCTCACCCTCGTCCCGGCGATGCTGGGCTTCGCGGGCAAGCGGGTCATGGGGCGCAAGGCGCGCAAGGCCGCCGAGGCGGAGAACAAGCCCGATGCGAAGCCGAACATGGGCACCCGCTGGGCGCGGTTCGTGCTGCGCAAGCCGGTGTGGGTGCTGCTGGCCGGAGTCATCGGCCTCGGCGCGATCGCCGTACCGGCCGCCTCGCTGGAGATGGGTCTGCCGGACGACGGCTCCCAGCCCAAGAGCACCACGCAGCGCCAGGCCTACGACATGCTGTCCGACGGCTTCGGCCCCGGATTCAACGGTCCGCTGCTGGTCGTCGTGGACACCAAGGGCAGCACGGACGGCAAGACCGCTGTCGACCGGGTCTCCCAGGAGATCGAGGGCATCGACCACGTCGTCGCCGTCACCCCGGCCGTCTTCAACAAGGCCGGCGACGCCGCGACCATCACGGTCGTCCCGAAGGACCGGCCGAGCTCCACCGACACGGAGAACGTGGTCCACGACATCCGTGACGCGGGCGTGGACATCAAGGGCGACACCGGCGCGGAGGTGCTGGTCACCGGCGCCACGGCGATGAACATCGACTTCTCGGAGAAGATGAACGACGCGCTGCTGCCGTATCTGGCGCTCGTGGTCGGCCTGGCCTTCCTGCTCCTGATGGTGGTCTTCCGCTCCATCCTGGTACCGCTCAAGGCGGCCCTCGGCTTCCTGCTCTCGGTCGTCGCCGCCCTGGGCGCGGTCGTCGCGGTCTTCCAGTGGGGCTGGCTCGCCTCGCTCTTCGGGGTCGAGCAGACCGGTCCGATCATGAGCATGATGCCGATCTTCATGGTCGGTGTGGTCTTCGGTCTCGCGATGGACTACGAGGTCTTCCTGGTCACGCGGATGCGTGAGGCGTACGTCCACGGGGAGACGCCCGGACAGGCGATCGTCACCGGCTTCAAGCACGGGGCCCGGGTGGTCACGGCAGCCGCGGTGATCATGATGGCCGTCTTCGCCGGCTTCATCGGCTCCAGCGAGTCGATGATCAAGATGATCGGCTTCTCGCTGGCCATCGCCGTCTTCTTCGACGCCTTCGTGGTGCGGATGGCCATCGTGCCCGCGGTGCTCGCCCTGCTCGGCAGGCGTGCCTGGTGGCTGCCGCGCTGGCTGGACCGTGTCCTGCCCAACGTGGACGTCGAGGGTGAGGGCCTCCGCAAGGAGCTCTCCGACGGCCCGGCCGAGGGTGGCGACGAGCGGGAACTGGTCCGCGTCTGACACACGGCTCGCGTCGTACGAGCCGCATGAACCCCGGGGCCGCGTCTGAGCGGAACGCGGCCCCGGAGCACCGGTTACCTGTGGGGACGGGGGACCGGGGCGACAGAGAGCCCCCGTGCACGCGGCACGGGGGCTCTCGTCGTGCCAGGGGCCGGGCGCCTCCGCCCCGGCCTGGAGTTTCTGCCCGCGGTCGGGCGGGTCAGGCGCGTGAGGCGGGGGCGGCCGGGGTGGCGGCCGGCGGTCGCTTCGGCGTCCTCGCGCGGGTCCGCGACAGGAAGCGGATCAGGGGCGCGTTGTCGAACTGGAAGACGGCGACCCCGTCCGGCGAGTGCAGCTCCAGCACCATCTGGGCCCGGCCGCACGGCCAGACCCGTATGTCCCCCCGCGTCACGGGGGATCGCATGCCGCGTTCCAGGAGGTCGAGGCCGAAGGCCCAGTCGACGCCGCCGGGAAGCCGGACGTGGACGGTGCGTGGATCGGCCGGGTCGCAGCGCAGCTCGACGGGGACGAGCCGGGGGTCGGGGCCGTCGGTGATGAGCCGGGCGCGGGCGTGTTCTTGGATCACGAGGGACATGGCCGGCTCCTCCTGTGTGAATATCGCTCCCCCTAATGTCCCATATTTTCCCATTTGGGCATCACGAGGGCGTCATCAGTTGGCATCCCTGCGCTCTTGCGAACTGTTTGCAACAGGGCTCTATCATTGAGCGGTTCCCGACCCCGCCCGCAGTAACGCCCGAAAGCGGAGCCACTCCATGCATGTACCCGACGGATTCATCAACGCACCCGTCTCCGCCGTCGCGGGCGTCGCCGCCGCAGGCGCGGTCGCCGTCAGCCTCCGGGGCGCCCGGCGGGAACTGGACGAGCGGACCGCCCCGCTGGCCGGGCTCGTCGCCGCGTTCATCTTCGCCGTGCAGATGCTGAACTTCCCGGTCGCCGCCGGCACCAGCGGGCACCTCCTGGGCGGGGCGCTGGCCGCGATCCTGGTCGGGCCCTTTACCGGGGTGCTCTGCATAGCGGTGGTCCTGCTGATGCAGGGCATCCTCTTCGCCGACGGCGGCCTCACCGCGCTCGGCGTGAACATCACGGTGATGGGCGTCGTCACCGTCGTCGTCGCCTACGGCCTCTTCCGCGGGCTGACCCGTGTGCTGCCCCGCACCCGGCGCTCCACGACCGCCGCCGCCTTCGTGGCCGCGCTGGTCTCCGTGCCGGCGGCCGCCGTCGCCTTCACCCTGATCTACGCGGTCGGCGGGACCACCGACGTGCCCATCGGCAAGGTCCTCACCGCGATGGTCGGCGTCCACGTCCTGATCGGCATCGGGGAGGCGGCCATCACCGCGCTGACCGTCGGCGCCGTCATCGCCGTACGCCCCGACCTGGTGCACGGCGCCCGCGGGCTCGCCGCCCCGCTGAAGCTCCGCGTCGACGGTGAGCTCGTCGACGCGCCCGCCGCTCCGGCCGCCGCCCCCGTCCCGGCAGCCGCCCGCTCCACCCGCACGGTGTGGGCCACCGGCCTGGCCGCCGCCCTCGTCCTCGCCGGCTTCGTCTCCTTCTACGCCTCCGCGAACCCCGACGGGCTGGAGAAGGTCGCCGCCGACAAGGGCATCGACGAGAAGGTCCAGGAACACGACGCGGCCGACTCCCCACTCGCCGACTACGGCGTCAAGGACATCACCGACGCGCGGATCTCCGGAGGCCTCGCCGGAGTGATCGGCGTCGGCGTCACCGTCGCCGTCGGCAGCGGGGTGTTCTGGGCGGTCCGCAAGCGCCGTACGCCGGAGGCCCCCCAGCCCCGCGCCACCGAGACCGTCTGACATGGGCGCCGGCCACGCGCACAAGCTCTACCGGCACGGGCACTCGCCCGTCCACGCCCTGCCCCCGCACTGCAAGCTCGTGGCCGTGCTCGGCTTCGTCGTGGTCGTCGTGTCCACCCCGCGCGAGGCCGTCTGGGCCTTCGCGCTGTACGCGGCGCTGCTCGCCGCCGTCGCCGCGACGGCCCGCATCCAGGCCGGTTTCCTGCTGAAGCGCCTGGTCATCGAGGTGCCGTTCGTCGCGTTCGCGCTGCTCATGCCGTTCGTGGTGCCCGGTGAGCAGACCGAGGTGCTCGGCGTCTCCCTCAGCGTCGCCGGACTCTGGGGCGCCTGGAACGTCCTCGCCAAGGGGACCCTCGGCGTGGCCGCCTCCGTGCTCCTCGCCTCCACGACCGACCTGCGGTCCCTGCTGCTGGGTCTCCAGCGGCTCCGGCTGCCCCCGCTGCTCGTCCAGATCGCCTCCTTCATGATCCGGTACGGCGACGTCGTCACCGACGAGCTGCGCCGGATGTCGGTCGCCCGCCGCTCCCGCGGCTTCGAGGCCCGCGGCGTACGGCACTGGGGCGTCCTCGCCAAGACGGCGGGCGCCCTCTTCATCCGGTCCTACGAACGCGGTGAGCGCGTGCACCTCGCTATGGTCAGCCGCGGCTACACGGGCACCATGCCGGTGATCGACGAGGTGACCGCCACCCGCACCCAGTGGGCGCACTCCGCGGCACTCCCCGTGCTCGCCCTCGTCGTATGTCTGCTGGGATGGACCCTATGAGCCTGCCCACCGCCCCCGTGCCCTCCCTGGAGGTCAGCGGCCTCGCGTACGCCTACCCCGACGGCCACCAGGCCCTCTTCGGCGTCGATCTGACCGTGGCCCGCGGCGAACGCGTCGCGCTCCTCGGCCCCAACGGCGCGGGCAAGACCACTCTGGTCCTCCACCTCAACGGCATCCTCGACGCCGGAGCCGGCACCGTCCGGGTCGCCGGGACACCCGTCGAGAAGCGGAACCTCGCCGAGATCCGCCGCCGCGTCGGCATCGTCTTCCAGGACCCCGACGACCAGCTCTTCATGCCGACCGTCCGCGAGGACGTCGCCTTCGGGCCCGCCGCGGCCGGCATGCGCGGCCCCCAGCTGGAGGAGCGGGTCATGACGGCGCTCCGGCGCGTCGGCATGGAGGAGTACGCGGCACGGCCGCCGCACCATCTCTCCTTCGGCCAGCGCCGCCGCGTCGCCGTCGCCACCGTCCTCGCCATGGAGCCGGAGATCCTCGTCCTGGACGAGCCCTCCTCCAACCTGGACCCGGCGTCCCGCCGTGAACTCGCGGACATCCTGCGGTCCCTGGACGTCACGGTGCTGATGGTCACCCACGACCTGCCGTACGCCCTCGAACTCTGCCCGCGCGCCGTCATCCTCAGCGAAGGGGTGATCGCCGCCGACGACCGGACGCAGGATCTGCTCTGCGACGACGCGCTCATGCGCAGGCACCGGCTGGAGCTCCCGTTCGGCTTCGACCCGCGTTCCGTGTCCGTTCCGCGTCCATGAACAGATGGTGACCCGGCACCCGTTCCACCTGCGGCGCGATGCACCATGGGGGGATGAGCGGGAGCACGGGAACAGGCGTGGACGTACGGGGCACGGTGGCGCCGGGATTCGAGGCGGTACGGGACGCTTTCGTCCGTAACTTCGAACAGCGCGGGGAGCGGGGAGCGGCCGTCGCCCTCTACCGCCACGGCCGCAAGGTCGTCGACCTGTGGGCCGGCACGAGAGACGTGGACGGCGCCGAACCCTGGGCCGTCGACACCGTGCAGATCGTCCGCTCGGCCGGGAAGGGCGTCGCCGCCGCCGTGCCGCTGCTGCTGCACCAGCGCGGGCAGGTGGACCTGGACGCGCCCGTCGGCACGTACTGGCCGGAGTTCAAGGCGAACGGCAAGGAGCGCGTCCTCGTACGCCATCTCCTCGCCCACCGCGCCGGACTGGCCGCGCTCGACGGCACGCTGACCCCCGCGCAGGCGGCCGACCAGGTCTCCGGGCCGCAGGCGGTCGCCGCCCAACAGCCCCTGTGGGAGCCGGGAACGGACCACGGCTACCACGCCCAGACCTACAGCTGGCTCATCGGCGAACTGGTGCGCAGGGTCACCGGGCGCACCATCGGCCGCTGGATCGCCGAGGAGATCGCCCGGCCGCTCGGCCTGGACTTCTGGTTCGGGCTCCCCGAGGACGAGGCGCACCGGATCGGGCGGATCGGGCCCGTCGAACCCCCGCCGGCCGAGGGCAGCGGCACGCTGCGGGTGCGCCCCAAGCGCTCCGTCGTCGAGGCCTACGCCGACCCGGCCTCCCTCACCCGGCGCGCCTTCGGCGCGATCGACCCCTTCCCCGACGAGAACGACCCGGCCTACCGCGCCGCCGAACTCCCCGCGTCCAACGGGGTCGCCACCGCGCGGGGCCTCGCCCGCTGCTACGCCGCGATGATCGGCGAGGTCGACGGACAGCGGCTGTTCGCCCCCGCCACGCTCACCCTGGCCCGCACCGAGGAGTCCGCGGGCCCGGACCGGGTCCTGGTCGTCAACACCCGTTTCGGCCTGGGCTACATGCTGCACGGCCCGGCCGCCCCGCTGCTCGGACCCGGCTCCTTCGGGCACCCGGGGAGGGGCGGCTCCCTGGGTTTCGCGGACCCCGAAACGGGCATCGCGCTCGGTTATGTGACGAACGGTCTGCAGAAGGGAGTCACCGCCGACCCCCGTGCCCAGGCCCTGGTCAGGGCAGTACGGTCGGTTCTATGACTCCTCCACGCTTCCACGGGTACGCCGTGCTCGTCACGGGCGCCGGACAGGGCATCGGCGCGGCCACCGCCCACCGGCTCGCCTCCGAGGGCGCGGCCGTCCTGGTCACCGATCTGGACGGGGACCGTGCCGCGCGGGCGGCGGCCGGGATACGCGCGGCGGGTGGTACGGCCGAGTCCCTGGCCTGCGACGTGGGCGACCGGACGGCGGTCGAGGCGGCGGTGGCCCACGCGGCCGGCGCCTTCGGCCGGCTCGACGTGCTGGTCAACAACGCCTATGCCAACCACGACGATGCCGCGCTCTTCGAGGACGAGGCCGACGAACCCTGGGCCCGCACCCTGGACATCACGCTGAGCGGCCCCTACCGCTGCTCGCGGGCCGCGCTGCCGCACCTGGTGGACTCCGGCCGGGGCGCCATCGTCAACATCGGCTCGGTCAACGGCGAACAGGACTTCGGCGGCCACGCCTACAGCGCCGCGAAGGCGGGCCTCGCGAGTCTCACCCGTACGCTCGCGGGCCACGCGGGACCGCGCGGTGTCCGCGTCAACCTCGTCGCGCCGGGCACGATCCGCACCGAGGCCTGGGCGGGCCGGGACGCGGCGCTGGCGCGGGCGAGCGCCCTCTACCCGCTCGGCCGGATCGGCGAACCGGCGGACATCGCGTCCGCCGTCGCCTTCCTCGCCTCCACGGACGCGGCCTGGATCACCGGCACGACGCTGCGGGTGGACGGGGGCCTCCTCGCCGTCAACACCGGTTTCCGCGCGGCGATGACCGAGGAGCCCTGAAAAGGGTTCGCCGGAGCGGGAGAAGGCTGCCTAGCCTGCCCGGATGACCGACCACGAACACACCGGCCACGAACACACCGGCCACGCGCACACCGGCCCCGCACGCACCGACGACGTCCTCATCGACCACGGCCTCGCGGACCGGACCGGCCGCCGCGTCACGCTGCGCGGCGTCGACGGCGGCAACTGGCGTGCGGTGGCCGACATCGCGCCCCTGGACGGCCAGCGCGACCACGCGCCCGCGCTGGCCGCCCGCTATCTGCTGCTGACCCTGCACGAGGACACCTGGCACTCGCTCGCGGTCTACGGGGACGAGACCGTGACCGGGCATGTGATGTGGGCCCGGGACGACGACGGCTCGTACTGGATCGGCGGGATGCTCGTGGACGGCTCCGAGCAGGGCAAGGGCCTCGGCCGCGCGGCCGTGCGCACGCTCGCCGGGTGGCTGGCGCGGCGCGAGGGCTGCGAGGTGATCCGGCTCTCCTACGAGCCCGGCAACACGGCGGCGGCACGCCTCTACACCTCGCTCGGCTTCCGGCCGACCGGCGACCTGGAGGACACCGAGGTGGTCGTGGAGCTGCCGGCCGCGCTCGCCGGGTGACCGCTGCCGTACGGAGCGGTGGAGCGGCCGGGCCGGACCCCGCCGCTCCACCGGCCGTGCTCAACTCGTGTGCAGCATCAGGCCGATGCCCACCACCATCAGACCGGCCGCCGCGATCCTCGGGGCGCCGAACCGCTCCTTGAAGAACAGGGTGCCTATCGCGGCGCCGACGATGATCGAGGACTCGCGCAGCGCGGCGATCGGCGCGAGGGGCGCCTTCGTCTGCGCCCACAGGACGAGGCCGTAGGCGGACACCGAGAGCGCCGCACCCAGGAGCCCACGAGCGGCGAACGGGGTGAGCTGGCCCACCAGTTGTCCCCGGCGCCGCCAGAACGCGTAGGCCGGGATGGCGACGCCCTCCAGGATCATCAGCCAGGCGATGTAGCCCAGCGGTGTCCCGGAGGCGCGCACCCCGACACCGTCGACCGTGGTGTATCCGGCGATGGCCAGACCGGTGGCCAGGGCCGCCAGGACCGCCGGTCCGTGCGGACGCTTCCCAGAGCCGCGGATGCCCCACAGCGCCAGCCCGACGAGCCCCGCCGAGGCCACCGCGACGCCCGCCGTCGCCCAGCCGTCCGGGCGCTCCCCGACGAAGACGGCGGCGAGCACCGTCACCACCAGCGGGGCCGTGCCCCTGGCGATCGGATACATCTGGCCGAAGTCGCCCAGCGTGAACGAGCGCATCAGCAGCAGCATGTACGCCACGTGCAGAGCCGCCGAGACCAGCAGGAACGGCCAGGCACCGGCGGCCGGCAGAGGCGCGAAGCAGGCCAGCAGGGCGCCGATCAGCGCCCCGCCGCCGGAGATCAGGGTGAAGGACAGCAGCTGGTCGCGGATGGCGTGGGCGATGGCGTTCCAGCTGGCGTGCGTGATCGCGGCGGCCAGGACGGCCATCGCCACCAGCGGGGTCACGCGGACTGCTCGCGCACGTCCACCAGGGTCCCGCCCGCGAGCTCGATCAGGGTGGCGGGTTCGATCCGGAACACGGCGTGCGGATGGCCCGCCGCAGCCCATACGACCGGGTGCGCCAGCAGCCCCCGGTCGGCCAGCACCCTCGTCTTCGTACGGTGCCCGAAGGGCGGTACGCCGCCGATCGCGTAACCGGTGGTCTCCCGGACCAGGTCCGCCCTGGCCCGGCCGACCTTCCCGGCGCCCAGCTCGGTCCGTACGAGCTCCACGTCCACCCGGGAGGAGCCGTCCATCAGGACCAGGACCGGCACGCCGTCCGCCTCGAAGATCAGGGACTTCGTGATCTGGCTGAGCTCGCAGCCGATCGCCGCCGCGGCCTCTGCAGCGGTGCGGGTGGCTTCGGGGAAGCGGCGTACCTCGACCTGGAGGCCCAGCTCCCGGAGGGCTTCGGCGAAACGGGGGTGGGCCTCGGAGGACGCGGGGACGGCCGGGATACCGGTGGTGTCGGAAGTGCTCATGCCCCGCACGCTAACGAACGGGGCCTCGCACGGACCACAGGCTTTCGGCCGCCTGTGCCGATCGTCACGTGCGCGGGTCAGCCGCTGAGTTCGATCACGGTCCCCACGTTCCGCACCCGTGCGGCGTCGATCAGCAGCCGGGCCACGGCCAGGTCCTGGAGGCCGACGCCCACCGAGTCGAACAGCGTGAGCTCGGTGTCCGAGGTGCGGCCGGGCTTCACTCCCGCGAGTACCTCGCCGAGTTCACAGCGGAAGTCGTCCTCGGTGAGCGCGCCCTCGGCGAGCGGGATCAGGACCTCTCCGGACTTGGCGCGGGCCGTGGACCAGGCGTCGACGACGATCCGGCAGCGCACCACGCCCGCCGTGTCGATCTCCCGGTGGTCGGGGCGCGGCGGGGCGCCGACGGCGTTGATGTGCTGGCCGGGGGAGAGCCACGCACCCTCGACGAGCGGTTCCCGGGACGGCGTCAGCGTGCACAGGACGTCCGAGGACTCCGCCACGGCGCGCGGCCCGGACAGCACGCTCGCCTCCACACCGAGCTCCTCCGTGATCCAGGTGGCCAGTTCCGCGCTCCGGCCGGGGTGGCGGCCCCACAGCACCACCCGTTCGTAGGCGCGGCCCGGCAGCAGGGCGAGGGCGTGGGCGCGGGCCAGCGGCCCGGTGCCGACGAGCCCCAGGACACGGGAGTCCTGCCGGGCGAGGGCCCGGGTGGCGACCGCGGTGGCGGCCGCGGTCCTCGCACGGGTGATCCCGGCGCCGTCGAGGAGCGCCTCGCACGCCCCCGTCCCGGCGGACACCGCGAGGACCGACGAACGCTGCACGGGCAGCCCCAGGGCGCGGTTGGCGGGGAGGTCGGCCAGCAGCTTCACGGTGGCGAGACCGGCCGGGGCGGAGGCGGAAGCCATCGCGAGGAAGGTCCCGTCCGACCCCGGGAACGGCATGGCCGGAGGGGGCGGCAGGACGGCCCTGCCCAGGGCGAGATCCAGGTGGCACTCCGCCACCGCCGCCTCGATCTCCTCGCCCACGTCGGCGAGCAGGGCGGTGATGTCGGAGCGGGTCAGGATCAGCGTCATCTCGTAAGTCCTCTGTCCTCAAGGGGAATCGTGGGAGTCGTGGCGGTCCGGCCGGCGGCCGGTCGGCCGCGGGCCGTCCGGCCGCCGGTCAGCTGCCGCGCAGGAAGGGGACGGTCAGCCCCGAGGGCGCCCGGCTGCGGCCGACGAGGCCGCTCACCGCCAGCAGCGCGATGACGTACGGAAGTGTCGTCAGGAGCGGCGCGGACAGGTGCAGTCCCAGCGCGGGCGCCACGAACTGGAGCGACTGCGCCACACCGAAGAAGAGACAGGCCACGATCGTGGGCCAGGCCCGCCAGCGGCCCGCGATCACCGCGACGACGGCGAGATAGCCGATGCCGCCGGTCATGTTGTCGCTGAAGGCGTGCACCTCCGACAGGGCCAACTGCGCCCCCGCCAGGCCCGATACGGCGCCGGTCAGCAGCACTGCGGCGAACCGTACGGTCCGCACCGGAAGGCCGCAGCGGTCCGCGGTGGTCGCGTCCTCACCGATCGCGTCGACCGCGAGACCCCACCCCGTACGCCTGCTGAAAGCCAGGGCGAGGCCACCGGCGACGAGGAAGGCGGCGTAACCGAGCGCGGTCTGCTCGAAGAGGGCGGGGCCGAGGACGGGGATGTCGTGCAGGAGGGGCACGGCGACCGGGTCGAACCCGGGCACCGAGTCGGCCGACCCGTCGCCGAACAGCACGCGCGAACCGTAGGTCGTCGCGCCGAGGGCCAGGGCGTTCGCCGTGATGCCCGTGACGATCTGGTCGGCGCGCAGGACGACGCTGAGCAGCGCCTGGAGGCCCGCGAAGAGCAGCCCGGCGACGAGGGCCGCCAGCACGCCCACCTCCGCGCTCCCCGAGGCCAGGGCGCCGGCCGCGCCCGCGAAGGCGCCGGTCAGCATCATGCCCTCGACGGAGAGGTTGAGCACGCCGGCGCGTTCGCTCAGCAGCTCCCCCGACGAGGCCAGCAGCAGGGGTACGGCCAGGCGCACCCCACCGGAGGCGAGCTCCTCCACGACGGCACTCATGAGCCGCTCCTGTCACGTGTGGTGGTGAACATGGCCGCGGCGACGAACAGGACGAGCAGGCTCTGCACGATCTGTACGGAGGAGGCGGGGACCTCCGCCGCGAGCTGGAGGTTGATGCCCCCGTTGGTGAGGAATCCGAAGAGGAGCGACACGGCCGCCACGGCGGTGAGCGAACCCCGGGCGAGCAGTCCCACCACCAGTCCGGAGAAGCCGTAGCCGGAGGAGAAGTGCTCGGCCAGCACATAGGGGGCGATGGCGACGAGGCCCGCGCCCGCGAGTCCGGCCGCGGCGCCCGCGAACGCCAGGCTGCCGCCCTCCAGCCGGGCCACGGGCAGTCCGAGGCGGGCCGAGGCGGCGGGGGAGTGGCCCACGGACCGCAGCCGCAGCCCGACGGGGGTGTGCCGCAGCACCACACCGGTGAGCACGGCGGCGACGGCCGCGATCACGACGATCGCCGTCGCGGGGGACTCGAGGCCGCCGATCAGCGGCAGCCGGGCCCCCTCGGGCAGGGGAGCGGACTGCGGCAGCGTCTCGGACGAGGTCACGGGCTGGCGCAGCAGCGCCTCCTCGTGGACGGCGACCGAGACGAGCCCCACGCCGATGAAGTTGAGGAGCAGCGTGGTGATGACCTCGCTGGTCCCGCGCTTCGTCCGCAGCCAGGCGGCGATCCCGGCCCAGGCGCCGCCCGCCAGGCAGCCGGCGGCCAGGACGAGCGGAACGGCGAGCGCGGCCGGGACCCCGGCGGGCAGGGTGCCGCCCACGGCGGCGGCGGCCAGCCCGCCCGCGCAGAGCTGGCCCTCGCCGCCCACGTTCACCAGGCCCGCGCGGTGGGCGACGGTGAACCCGGTGGCGATGAGGGCCAGTACGGCGGCCGAGTTGAGGGAGCTCCCGATGGCGTACGACGACCCGAACATGCCCTCGACGAGCGCGTCCCAGGCGACCGCGGGCTGGGTACCGGCGCCCATGACGAGCCCGAGCCCGGCCAGTCCGGCGAGCACGACGGCCAGCACGCCGACGGCGACGGGGTGCCGCAGCACGGGGACCAGACGGGCGCCCGCGCCACGCGGGGCGGGAGCGGGGGCGGAGGTCCGGGCCGGGGCCGGGGAGGTGGTGGACGGGGGAGGCGGTGGGGGCGGCATGGCGGCTCCTTGCGGGTTCTGCGGGCTTACGGGTTGCGGATGGTCGGGAGGCGCGCGGCCGGGGCCGGGGAGAGCGCCGGTGCGCTGATGCTGCGGGGGCGTGTGCCGGGGTGCGGGGGCGCCGGGTCTGAGGGCGTGCGCGCGCCCTCGGTGAGCGCCCGGGCAGCGCCCTTTTCGGTACGGCGTGCTTTCGGTCCGGCGCTCGCCGGTCCCGGTCAGTGCTCGTCCCGGACCCGCTCGCCGTTCTTTGCCGGCGCTCGTCCCGGACCGGCGCTCGTTGCGCTCCGGCGCCCCGTTTCAGCGGCCGGGTGCGTCGCCGAGCGCGGACACGGGGACGCCTCCGTCCGCGCCGGCTTCGCTCCCCGCTCCGGAGTCCGAGGGGTGCGCGCCGAGCATCAGGGCGCCGATCCGTTCCCGGGCGTCCGGTTCCGACGGGTCGATGGGGCCGAGCAGCTTGCCCCGGTAGGCCACGGCGATCCGGTCGCACAGGACGAGGAGTTCGGACAGCTCGCTGGAGACCACCAGCACCCCGGTCCCCGCGGCGGACGCCTGCCGGATACGGGAGTGCACGGCGCCCACCGCCCCGATGTCCAGGCCCCGGGTCGGCTGCGCCGAGGCGAGGCAGACCAGCGGGTCGAGCGCCAGCTCCCTGGCCAGGACGACCTTCTGCTGGTTGCCGCCGGACAGCGACGACATCGGCGCGCCCGGGCCGTCGGCGCGGATGCCGTGCTCGGTGAGCACCGACTCCGCGGCCCGTGCCATGGCCCGCCGGTCGAGGAACGCCCCGTACCGGCGGAAGCGGTCGAGCCGTCCGAGGAACAGGTTCTCGGAGACCCGCAGCCGGGGCACGCACCCCTCGTGCAGCCGGTCCTCGGGCACCACGCCCAGACCGGCCCGGCTCCGCTCGCGCGGCGCGGCGCGGGTGACATCGCGACCGTCCAGCTCCACCTGTCCGGAGCCGGGGGCGAGCGAGCCGCCGAGCAGGGCCATGAGCTCGCTCTGCCCGTTGCCCTCCACCCCGGCGATCCCGACGATCTCGCCGAAGCCGACGTCCAGGGAGACCGCGTCGAGCGCGTGGGTCCCGTCGGGGCGCCGCACGCTGACCTCACGGATGCGCAGTGCCTTCGCCGCGCCGTCCCGGACGGCACCGGCGGGCTCCGGGGCGGCTCCGGCGGGTTCCGAGGCGGCATCGGCAGGCTCGCGGACGACACCGTTGAGCTCCGGGGCGGCACCGGCGGCATCGGTCAGGTCCTCGGCCCCGGACGCCTCTTCCGGAGTGTCCCCGTCGAGCGCCAGGCCGATCGTCCCGGCCAGGCCCGCCCCGAGCGAGTCGGCGGGCCTGCCGATCATCAGCGGGACCAGCCGCTCCGGCGGGAGTTCGGACAGCGGGCCGCCGCCGGACACCCGCCCCGCGCGCAGCACGGTCGCGGCGTCCCCGGCCCGTGCCGCCTCCCCGAGCTTGTGCGTCACCAGCACCACCGCGTGCCCCGCCCCCGCGATCCGGCGGCAGGTCTCCAGCAGCGCGTCCGTCTCGGCGGGCCCGAGCACCCCGGTGGGCTCGTCCAGGACGAGGAGCCGGGGCTCGCGCAGCAGCGCCTTGACGATCTCGGCGCGCTGGCGCACCCCGACCGGCAGCTCGCTCACCCGCGCGTCCAGGTCGAGTTCGAGCCCGTACTCCTCGCGCACCCGGGCCACCCGCCGCGGCAGGTCCCGCAGCCGCAGCAGGCGCAGGTTCTCGCCGACGGTCAGTGTCGGTACGAGGCTGAAGTGCTGGTGGACCATGGCGATCCCGGCGGCGAGCGCGTCGGCGGGCCGGCGGGGGGCGTAGGGCGAGCCGTACAGGCGCAGGGTGCCCTCGTCCGGGACCAGCGAGCCGCCCACCATGTGGCAGAGGGTCGACTTGCCCGCGCCGTTCTCCCCGAGCACGCAGTGCACGGTGCCGGCGCCGACGACGAGGTCCACCGAGTCCAGGGCGCGCATCGCGCCGAAGGACTTGGTGAGTCCGGATATCTCCAGTGCGGGAGCGGTGGCGTTCATCGGGTGGTGATCTCGCCGGCCGTGATCTTCCGCTTCAGCTCGTCGAGCTTCTGGGTGACCGCCGGGTCGCTGGTGTCGCAGAGCACGATGTCGTTCTGCGGATCCTCGAAGGTCAGCCCGAAGTGGACGGCCTCGGCCTTCCAGTCCCCGGCGACCAGGTGGTCCACCGCGTACTCGATCTCCGCGCCGATGTCCGTCTCCACATATCCGGCGTAGGCCGGGTCGGACCCGCACTTGTGGGCGATCGGGCCGCCGATGAGCGCCCCGTCGCGCTGGCCGGCGGCCTGGGCGACCCCCTTGTGGCCGAGGTTGAGGATCTGGCCCAGGACGTCCGCCCCGGCGCCGAAGTCGGCGAGTGCGGACTGCTTGGCCTTGGCGACGTCGTTGAAGTCGCCGACGTACTGCGGGGCGAGGACCTTCACCTTCGGGTCGGCCGCCCGGGCGCCGTTGTCGTACTCCTTGGCGGCGTTCACGATGGCCGGGAGTTCCGCGCCGCCGATGAAGCCGACCGTGCCGGTCTTGGAGAGCAGGGCGGACGCGGCCCCCGCGAGGAACGCGCCCTCGGCCTGCTGCGGGTCGTACAGCGAGAGGTTCGCGAGGGGCTTGCCGTCGGCCGGGCCCCCGATCTCGGCGAACTTCACCTGGGGGAAGCGCGCCGCGACGTTGCGCACATCGGCGTCGGTCTGCCCGCCGAGGGAGATCACGAGGTCGGAGTCGGTGGCGAAGCGGACCAGCGCCTTCTCGTAGTCGGCGGTCGCCACCTGCTCGACCTTGCTGAACTCCACCGTGTCCGCGTGCTTCTTCGCCGCGCGCTGGTAGCCGAGGTACGCCGAGCCCATGAAGCCGTCGTCGGAGAGCGAACCGGGGAAGAGGACGCCGACCTTGAGCTTGCCGCCGTCGCCCTCGCTCCCGGCCGAGGAGGAGCCGCCGCAGCCGGACAGCAGGAGCAGCCCCGACATGACGGAGGCGGCGACGGTGACGGGAGAGAGAAGCGTTCGGGATGGTGCCACTGGGATGCCTCCAGGAGACGGGGCCCGCGAGCCAGTTAGTGGTATACCGCTATGGCGCCCCAGTTTCCGGGTCGTTTGTTGCCGTCGTGTTAGCGAGCGGTTAGCAGTAAGGGCCCCGCCGGGCCGTCCGCTTACGGTGGGACCGGTCCGACAGCGGAGGAAAAGCCTTGGTGACAGCAGCCCGACCGTCCGACGAGGGGCGTCCCTCGCTGCGCGACCGTGCGTACGAGACCCTGCGGCGACGCATCATCGAGGTCGAACTCCAGCCGGGGGAGAGGCTCGTGGAGCGCGATCTCGCCGCGGAGCTGGAGGTCTCGCGCATCCCGCTGCGCGAGGCGCTGCGCCTTCTGGCGGCCGACGGGCTGGTGCTGCTGGTGCCGCACCGGGGCGCGCTCGTCGCGCCGTTCACGCCGGGCGACGTGCGCGATCTCTTCGACGTACGCGAATCACTGGAGTCTTTGGCGGCCCGTCTGGCGGCGGAGCGGGCGGACGACGACGGGCTGGCGCGCCTGGCGGAGGGGCTCGCCACCGCCCGGGCCGCGACGCGGGCGCACGACCGCGCGGCGATCGCCGCCGCCAACGCGGCCTTCCACACCGGCATCGTGGAGCTCGCCTCCAACGCGCTGCTCAGCGGGGTGATGCGGCCCCTGGAGGCGCGCATGCACTGGCTGTTCCGGCTGACCGCGCTGCGGGACCCGGCCCAGCAGTGCGCGGAGCACGAGCAGATGTACGAGGCCATCGCGGCCCGCGACGCCGACCGCGCGGCGCGCCTGGCGCACGAACACGTCGCGGACGGACGCGCCACCAGCCTCGCCCTCGCGGCGCAGTGGTCCCGCCCGGACATCGACCCCGAGGCGATCGCGGCGCGCCGGCGGCGCGGGCGGGGCGACGGCGGGAAGCAGGCCGGGCCGGCGGCGTGATCCGCCGCCGGCCCGGCCGGTCGATCCGTTCCTGGAACCCGCGGGTCACGACCCCGCGCGCAGCACCGCCGCGACCACGGGACCCGCGGCGTCGCCGCCGTGGCCGCCGGACTGGACGACCGCCGCTGCCGCGAGGTCGTTGCTGAAGCCAGTGAACCAGCTGTTGGACGTGCCCTGTCCGTCGACCTCGGCCGAGCCGGTCTTGGCGCCCTTGTCGCCGCCGACCGAGGCCATGGCCTTCTGGCCGGTGCCCCAGGCGGCGGTGGCCCGCATCATGGAGTTCAGCTGACCGGTGACGTTCTGCGAGAGCGAGCGGGACGCGGTGGCCAGCGGACGGTCGTCCAGGGACTGCGGGACGATGACCGGCTGGCGGAACGTCCCGGTGCGGGCGGTGGCCGTGATGGACGCGACGTTGAGGGCGTTCATCTGGACGGTGCCCTGGCCTATGTACTGGGCCGCGGCCTCGCCGCCGCTCTCCGCGGGCACGCTCCCGTCGAAGGAGACGACACCGGTCTTCCAGTCGAGGCCGATCCCGAAGACGTCACGGGCCTCCTTGGACAGCGCCGCGTCGTCGTGCGTGTCGTCGATCAGCTTGATGAAAGCGGTGTTGCACGAGCGGGCGAAGCTGGTGGTGAAGCTGCTGGAGTCGGGGAGGTCGAAGTTGGCCAGGTTGTGGAACGAGCGCCCCTGGTACATGACGTCCTTGGGGCACTGGGTCGGGCCGTTCGCCGTGACGAGGCCCTTCTCCAGGAGCATCGCCGCCGTCATGATCTTCAGCGTGGAACCGGGCGCCTGCTTCCCCTGCATCGCCGCGTTGAAGCCGGTCGCCGGGTTGTTGGCCACCGCGCGGATCGCGCCCGTGGACGGCTTCACCGCGACCACCGAGGCCCCGCTGAACTGCTTGACCGCCTGCTCGGCGGCCGCCTGGGCGTCCGCGTCGAGCGTCGTCTGCAGCTTGCCGGGCTTCCCCTTCGCGAGCGTCAGCAGCGTGGTGTTCGGAAGCTGCGCGTCCGAGGGCTCGATCCAGGTCTCGACGCCCGGTGAACCGCCCGCCTTGTCACCGTACTTCTCGCGCAGGCTGTCCAGGACGGGCCCGAGCGACGGGTACGTCTCCTTGTCGAGCACCTTGCCGTTGTGGTCGACCGCCTCGACCGCCGCGGTCTCCGACTCGCCGGTCCGCAGCGTGGCGCCCTCGGTCAGCTCCGGGTGGATCACCGTGGGCTGCCAGTCGACGAGGGCCTTGCCGGTGGTCAGCCCGCGCACCACGCTCAGTTCGGAGGAGTACGACCAGGGCTTGGTCTTCCCCTCGTAGGACACCGTCGCCTTCACCGTGTACGGCACCTTCGTGCCGACGGCGACGCCCGGTGTGATCACCGCCTCGGTGACGTGGGCGTCCTCGGCGTACCCCGTCAGCAGCGGCTCCGCCACGGTCTCGTTGTTCGTGAGGAGCGCGGCGGCCGAGGCGTCGCCCGACGCCCACGCCTTGAGGAAGTCCCCCGCGGTCTCCTTGATCTCGTCCTTGCCGAGCGGGCCCGTCCTCACCTCCGAGGACGCGGAGGCGGTCTCCGTCCCCCCGGTGTCCCCGCCCCCCAGCACCACGTCGTACACCCCGTAGCCGAGTCCTCCGGCCACCAGTACGAACACTCCGCCGACGATGGCGACCTTCGCCCCACTGCGCATCTGTGCAGTCCCCCTCCCCGTCGCCTCTCCTTGAACACGTTCAAGGAGAGCCTTCCCTCGGCACCATACGGGACGCGAGTGCCCCCGGAGGAGGTTGTTACCGGACCGCGATGCACCCCGGGACGGTCCTGACCTGGATCCGGAGGCGCCGCGTCCAGGGCCTGGGGAGCGGCGTCCGTCATGACCATTGCCCACGGTGTCGCGGCTCGCTATGTTAATTCAGAATCACATAACTCAGCAGGATCCGAAACGTGGTGGTAGCCCAACTCGCAAGCCAGAAAAGGCCCATAGTGCCTTCTGGTCCAGCTCGGAAGTGGGTAAGTAAATGACCAATCTCAACAGGCGAAGCGTTCTGTCGCTCGGTGTCGCACTCGGCCTCGTGGGTGTGGCCGACCCCGCCAAGGCCTGGGCGTGGGCGTCGGCGGACTCGGTGGCGGGCGCGGGCGCGGGGCTCGATCCGGAGTACATCTGGGACAGCGCGACGGACCCTCTGATGGCTTCGCTGCTCAAGAACGGCCAAGTGCCCGCCGTCAACACCGCGATGGCGAGCTGGGTCAACAACGGCGACGCGCTGCCCAGCGGGCTCCCGGCCGAACTCGCCGCGCACCTGCGGACGGTCAACAAACTGCCCTCGTGGGCCGACCAGACCAAGCTGACCCGCGCCGCCGACTTCAACCGGCGCAAGGACACGTACCTGTTCATGCTGTACGGCCTCGGCAGCGGGATCATGAGCACCGTGATCCCGAGGGAGGCCAGGAGCGTCTACTGGTCCTTCGGTGGCGCCGACATGAAGGACCGCGCGGCCAAGACGTTCACCTTCGGCTACGACCTCTCGCAGCTGGACGCCTTCAAACCGACGGGGCAGTTCGTCGTCACCGCCAACAAGACGCGACTGGTGCACGGCGCGGTGCGGACCCTGCTGCCGCAGTCGCCGCACTGGAAGGCGGGCGCCGACCAGAACATCCCGATCAGCGTCGCCGACATCCTGGTCACCTTCCACAGCCTGGGCACCTTCGTGCACAAGAAGCTGGTCGACTGGCGGGTCCCGATGTCGGCCGCGGACGAGGAGGCGTTCCTGCACTCGTGGCAGGTCGCCATCTACCTCCTCGGTGTGCCGGAGGAGTACATCCCGAAGACCTGGGCCGCCGCCGAAGCGCAGTCGGCGCAGGTGCTCACCCCGATCCTCGCCCCGACGCCCGAGGGCCTCGACCTGGCCGAGGTGCTGCTCGGTCTGACCGCGGAGATCGATCTCGGCGTCACACGCGGGTTCCTCAACGAGTTCGTGCGCTACGTCCTCAGCAACGAGGTCGGCGACTGGCTGAAACTCCCGCGCGACTACGCGGCGGCGGCCCTGGTCCGCACCGTGTGGCCGGCCTTCATCCTGTTCCGTGAGGGGCTGTCGCCCGTCATGCCGGGCACCTTCTACATGTTCGACCAGTTCGTGCGCGCCCTCGCCATGCTCTTCCTCAACAAGGGCTCGTCCTCCACCACCACCCCGATCACGATCCCGACCGGGAACAGGCCCGGCTGACCCGCCGGACGGTTCCCCGGGCGCCCGCCCCGGCAGCCGTGCCGAGGGGCGGGCACCCGGGTGCCCCCGAGTCCACGGCACCCGGGTGCCCGTGACCCGTGGCGCAGTGCCCGTTCAGAGCCCCAGGGCGCCCACGACCAGGGTGGTGACGGCCTCGCGGTTCTCCTGGCCGTCCCGCCACCGCAGCCCCCGTCCCGCCTCGACCGCCACGCCGAAGCCCGCGTGCACCAGCGCCCGGGCCTGGCGCGGGTCCAGCTCCGGACGGGCCAGCCGCAACTGCTGTTCCCAGACGGCGATGTGCTCCCGCTGTGCGAGGACCAGGGACCGCCGCAGGTCGGCGGGCAGGCCCGCGAGTTCGGCCTCGGCGACGCTGTTGAGCTCGGTGTACTCGAAGCTGTACGCCACATACGTCGCCGCAAGCGCGACGACGGCGTCGTGGGGTCCGGCCACCTCCCGGAGACTCTGCTCCACTCCCTGGGCCAGCAGCCGCGCCGCCTGGAGGCATGCCGTCGCCAGGATGTCGACCTTGCCCGAGTAGTGGCGGTAGAGCGCGGAGGGGGCCAGCCCCACCGCCTCCGCGATCTGCCCGTTCGTGACGCTGGCGAACCCGTCCCGTGCGAACAGCGGGACGGCCGCCGCGAGGATCTCCGCGCGCCGTGTGCGCGGCACCGGCAGGGCGGGCAGTTCGACGGGGCGCCCGCCCTGCCTCCGGGCCGCCGCGGGATCGGTCGCGGCGACGCGCAGCGCGGACGCCGACAGCAGTTCCTCGGCCCGGCGCTGGGCGATCGACGTGTGGTGCATCGTGATCGACCCGATCGCACCGAGGGCCGCCAGGGCCCGCAGCCGCCCGTCGGGCAGCGGATGCGCGCGCTGCACCGCCTCCTCGACGCGCCGGACGACGTGGCCGAACTTCGCCGTGAGCTGCCGGCGGTCCTGGCGGTTCAGGTAGCGGGCCTCCCACCGGTACACACCGCCCGACGCGCGATGGGCGACGGTGACCCGGGTGACGGCCGTGACCACATCGGCCAGGGGCGCCCCGGAGGGCACCTCGTCGAGCGCGGTGACGAGCCGCTCCGCCGTGACGTCGGCGCACTCGGCGAACAGCGCGTACTTGTTGGGGAAGTGCCGGTAGAGGGCCGCCGCGGTGATGCCCACACCGGCCGCGATCATCTCCATGGACGCCGCGTGGTAGCCGTGCTCGCTGAAGACCCGGCCGGCGGCCTCGACGATGAGCTGCCTGCGGTTACGGGGCCGCGTGGCCGCGACCGGATCGGTCACGGCCGAGCGGTCGGACGCGGGGACGGGGCCATGCCAGGAGTCAATCACACGCGGGCGCGGAGGCTTTGGGCTCCCTGAGGGCCGGCCCGCTACACCCAGGTGTCCAGCCACATCCGGTCGCGCCAGGAGTCCTCGGGGATCGAGGTGCCCGTGTAGATCGGCCAGAAATAGACGAAGTTCCAGACGATCAGCAGCACCAGCACGCCCGCCGCGATCGCTCCCAGGGTGCGTCTGCGCTCGCCCGTGGGGTCGGCCTTGTCCATCCCCAGGCGGTGTCTGGTGCCCGTTCCCGCCGCCGGGCCCAGCAGGGCGCCGATCATCATCGTGACCGCCAGACAGAGGAACGGGACGAACACGACCGCGTAGAAGAGGAAGATCGTCCGCTCCTGGTAGAAGAACCAGGGCACCCAGCCCGCCGCCACACCGCACGCGATCGCGCCCGCCCGCCAGTCGCGGCGGAAGAACCAGCGCCACAGCACGTACAGCAGCGCCACGCACGCCGCCCACCAGAGCAGCGGGGTGCCCAGCGCCAGGACCTCGCGGGCGCACTTGCCGGTCGCGGACGTGGCGCAGCCCGTCTTCTCCTCGTAGAAGTACGAGACGGGGCGGCCCAGGACGATCCAGCTCCAGGGGTTGGACTGGTAGGTGTGGCCGGAGGTCAGGCCGACATGGAACTCGTAGACCTGGTTCTCGTAGTGCCACAGGCTGCGCAGCCAGTCCGGCAGCCAGGTCCAGCTGCCGCCCTTGCCCTCGGTGGCGGCCCAGTTGCGGTAGTAGCCCTTGTCCGTGACGATCCAGCCGGTCCAGGAGACGACGTACGTCCCGATCGCGACCGGCACCGTGGAGACGAACGCGGGCAGCAGGTCCCGCAGGACCACCGCCCTGTACGGCTGCACGGCGCCCGCCGTGCGCCGCGCGCCGACGTCCCAGAGCACCGCCATCACGCCGAACGCGGCCAGGATGTAGAGGCCGTTCCACTTCGTGGCGAAGGCCAGGCCGAGCATCAGACCGGCCGCGATCCGCCAGGGCCGCCAGCCGAGGCGGAGCGTTTCGGCGATCCGGGCGTCGGGGCGCAGGATCCCCTCCTCGTCCACCGGCAGGGCGGCGGCCAGCTTGCGGCGCGCCCAGTCGCGGTCGACGAGCAGGCAGCCGAAGGAGGCGAGCACGAAGAACATCAGCACGAGGTCGAGCAGCGCGGTGCGGCTCATCACGAAGTGCAGCCCGTCCACGGCCAGCAGGGTGCCGGCCAGGCAGCCCAGGAACGTCGAGCGGAACAGCCGCCTGCCGATCCTGCACAGCATCAGGACCGAGACGGTGCCGAGCAGCGCCACCATGAAGCGCCAGCCGAACGGGGTGAACCCGAAGAGCTGCTCGCCGAACCCGATGATCCACTTGCCGACCGGTGGATGGACGACGTAACCCGGGTCCACGGGGATGTCCACCGAGGAGGGGTCGTTGAGGATCTGCTTGTCGATGTCCTTGGGCCAGGACCCCTCGTACCCCTGGTTGACCAGCGCCCACGCGTCCTTGGCGTAGTACGTCTCGTCGAATATCACCGCCTTCGGGCTGCCCAGGTTCCAGAACCGCAGTACCCCGGCGACCGCGGCCACCAGCAGCGGTCCGCCCCAGGCGGACCAGCGCACCAGGTGACCGGCGAGGACCGGTGGCACGGCGAGTACGTTCCAGAACTGGCGGCCCGGCCGGGTGTAGGGCGGGATCAGGCGCTCGCGCAGCCCCGCCTCCGGCCTGGGGGAATGGCCGAAGCGGCGCAGCCGCTGCTGCCAGGAATGCGGCTGGTCGCCGGTGTGATCCCCGGCGTCGTTGCCCTGCTGGGCCTCGGGCGCAGTACTCGTCACCGCGCCATCGTAGGGAACGCATCTGTGCGAGTGGTGCGTCCGGTGCTGGGAGGATGGCCGATGTGACTGGAACGACTGGAACGCTCGTACTCGCAGGGACCCCCATCGGCGACGTGGCGGACGCCCCGCCACGGCTCGCCGCCGAGCTGGAGACGGCCGATGTCGTGGCCGCCGAGGACACCAGGCGGCTGCGCAGGCTCACCCAGGCGCTGGGCATCCACACGACGGGGCGTGTCGTCTCCTACTTCGAGGGCAACGAGTCCGCGCGCACGCCGGAACTGGTCGAGGCGCTGGCCGGCGGGGCGCGCGTCCTGCTCGTCACCGACGCGGGGATGCCGTCCGTCTCCGACCCCGGCTACCGGCTCGTCGCCGCCGCCGTGGAGCGGGACATCAAGGTCACCGCCGTACCGGGGCCGTCCGCCGTGCTGACCGCGCTGGCCCTGTCCGCGCTGCCCGTGGACCGCTTCTGCTTCGAGGGCTTCCTGCCGCGCAAGGCGGGCGAGCGGCTCGGCAAACTCCGCGAGGTCGCCGACGAGCGCCGCACGATGGTCTTCTTCGAGGCGCCGCACCGGCTGGACGACACCCTCGCCGCGATGGCCGAGGTGTTCGGCGCGGACCGCAGGGCCGCCGTCTGCCGGGAGCTGACCAAGACGTACGAGGAGGTGAAGCGCGGTCCGCTGGGCGAGCTGGCGGTCTGGGCGGCCGAGGGCGTGCGCGGCGAGATCACCGTCGTGGTCGAGGGCGCGACGGACTCCGGGAACGAGGGCCTGGACGCCGCCGAGCTGGTGCGCAGGGTGCAGGTGCGCGAGGAGGCGGGGGAGCGGCGCAAGGAGGCCATCGCCGCGGTCGCCGCCGAGGCGGGGCTGCCCAAGCGCGAGGTGTTCGATGCGGTGGTGGCGGCAAAGAACGCTGCTCGGACCGGCCAGGATCAGGGCAAGGGACTAGCCTGAAATGTAAAGCGCGAGCCGCGTACCGGGCCCTTGGCCCACGGATCGGCCAAAACCGTTCCAACACTCGGCAGACCTGGTGCGCCGCCACCGGGTGGAGGCGTCCACTTGAGGGTGGAACGCACCATCCGGAGTGCTTGTCCGGAGTGCTTGTCCATCGGACAAGAGGAGCAGGCATGAGTGAGATCGCAGCAGCCACCGTCCACGAGGCGTACGCCTTCGCCTGCATGAGGTGCGGGTACGGCTGGGAACAGTCCTACGAGATAGAGCACCACGTCGACGGCTCCGGCCATGCCTTCGTGGTCTACAAGGCGGACGGGGAGCGCGTGCCCTCGCCGCTCTCCACCCCGACCTGCGCGAACTGCGGCGGCCATGTGGTCCGGATCATGCGGGCCGGCCGGGTCTCCACCGTCCAGCAGCTGCTCCAGCACCGGAAGGACGTGCGTCCGGAGGCGGAGGCGGAGAAGGTCGCGGCGACCGCCGTGCCCGCCCCCGCCACGCGCCACTGGCAGCTGTCCGATCTGCTCCACCCCTTCCAGCGCCGGTGAGAGCGGCCCCACCGGCCGTGAGAGGAGGCCCGTGCCCTCGTAGAGTCGGGGCATGAGCCGTACCGACGCCCCGCCGCTCCCCGAACCCCTCCGGGTTCCGGTCGCCGATTCCCACACCCATCTGGACATGCAGGACGGAACCGTCGAGGAGGGTCTTGCCAGGGCCGCGGCGGTCAATGTCACCGCCGTCGTCCAGGTGGGCTGCGACGTGAAGGGCTCTCACTGGGCCGCCGAGACCGCCGCCGCGCACCCCTCCGTCCACGCCGCCGTGGCCCTGCACCCCAACGAGGCGCCGCGCATCGTGCACGGCGACCCGGAGGGCACGGCCCGCCAGGGGGCCCGGGAGCCGGGCGGGAAGGCGGCACTGGACGAGGCGCTCGCCGAGATCGACGCGCTGGCCGCCCTCGCACACGTCCGCGCGGTCGGCGAGACCGGCCTCGACTTCTTCCGCACCGGCCCCGAGGGCATCGCCGCCCAGGAGGAGTCCTTCCGGGCCCACATCGAGATCGCCAAGCGGCACGGGAAGGCCCTGGTCATCCACGACCGGGAGGCCCACGCGGACGTGCTCCGGATCCTCGCCGAGGCGGGCGCGCCGGAGCGGACCGTCTTCCACTGCTACTCCGGGGACGCCGAGATGGCCCGGATCTGCGCGGCGGCCGGCTACTTCATGTCCTTCGCGGGCAACGTCACCTTCAAGAACGCCCAGCCGCTGCGCGACGCGCTCGCCGTCGCCCCGGCCGAGCTGGTGCTCGTCGAGACGGACGCGCCCTTCCTCACCCCCGCCCCCTACCGCGGACGGCCCAACGCGCCCTACCTCATCCCGGTCACGCTGCGTGCGATGGCCGAGGTGCGGGGCACCGACGAGGACACCCTCGCGGCGGCCGTCTACGACAACACCGCGCGGGCGTTCGACTTCTGAGCTCCGCCGCCCGCCCCGCCCGACACGTTGGGTAATCGTACGACTTTGGACGGTGACGGGACCTCGGCTATCGTGCCCGCGCAACGGGGTCGGCAGCCGGAGTCTCTGGAGCGTCGTGGGCCATTCGCAGGGCAGTCACCGTGCAGCACGCGGCGGCCGGCGTACGGGGCAGGCCCCGGCGCGGGTCCCGGCCCCGGCGCCGCCGCGCTCCCTGCACGAGGAGCGGACGATCGTCGCCGGGCTGCGGCCCGGCCGCGTGCCGGTCCACGACCCGACCGTGCTGGACACCCCGCTGGTGCCCCGGCAGCCGGCCGTACGCGGGCAGCCCGGGGGGCACCGCGCTGCCCGGCGCCACCGGAGCCGCCCCGACGGGCTGCTGCGGCTCGTTCCCCGGGCCCTGGTCCTCGCCGTGCTGGCCGGCGGCACCGCCGCCTTCCTCGCCCAGGACAAGGCCGTCAGCGTCAGCGTGGACGGCACCTCCCGCACCCTGCACACCTTCGCGGACGACGTCGGGGAGCTCCTCGACGCGGAGGGCGTCAGGCTCGGCAGCCGCGACCTCGTCGCCCCCGCCCCGGGCACCGGGCTCGACGACGGTGACGAGGTCGTGGTCCTTCGGGAGGCGCACGGGTCCCTGCCCCTGCCGCTGCCGGGCGGCGGACTCCCGGCCCCGTGGCGGCCGTAGGCTTGACGGGTGAGCACCACAGAGCCCGACGCCCTCCTGGGCCCCGCAGACATCCGCGAGCTGGCCGCAGCGCTGGGCGTACGCCCCACCAAGCAGCGCGGCCAGAACTTCGTCATCGACGCCAACACGGTCCGCAGGATCGTCCGGACCGCCGAGGTGCGGCCCGACGACGTGGTGGTCGAGGTCGGGCCCGGCCTGGGCTCACTGACCCTGGCCCTGCTGGAGGCGGCCGACCGCGTCGTCGCCGTGGAGATCGACGACGTGCTCGCGGGCGCCCTGCCCGCCACCGTCGCCGCCCGGCTGCCCGGGCGCGCGGACCGCTTCGCCCTGGTCCACTCCGACGCGATGCTGGTCACGGAGCTCCCCGGCCCGGCGCCCACCGCGCTGGTCGCCAACCTTCCGTACAACGTCGCGGTGCCGGTGCTGCTCACCATGCTGGAGCGCTTCCCCACCATCGAGCGGACGCTCGTGATGGTGCAGGCGGAGGTCGCCGACCGGCTGGCCGCCCGGCCCGGCAACAAGGTCTACGGCGTCCCGTCGGTCAAGGCCAACTGGTACGCCGACGTCAAGCGCGCCGGGTCCATCGGCCGCACGGTCTTCTGGCCCGCGCCCAACGTCGACTCGGGTCTGGTGTCCCTGGTCCGGCGCACCGAGCCGCTCCGCACGACCGCCAGCAGGACCGAGGTCTTCGCCGTCGTGGACGCCGCCTTCGCCCAGCGCCGCAAGACGCTGCGCGCGGCCCTGTCGGGCTGGGCGGGCTCGGCACCCGCCGCCGAGGCGGCCCTCGTCGCGGCGGGGATCTCGCCGCAGGCACGCGGCGAGGCACTGACCGTCGAGGAGTTCGCCGCCATCGCCGAGAACAAGCCGGAGCCCTCCGCATGACCCACAGCGTCACCGTCCGCGTACCCGCCAAGGTCAACGCCCAGCTCGCCGTCGGAGCCCCGCGCCCCGACGGCTTCCACGACCTGGCCAACGTCTTCCTCGCCGTCGGCCTGTACGACGAGGTCACCGTCACCCCCGCCGACGAGCTGCGCGTCACCTGCTCGGGGCCGGACGCCGCCCAGGTCCCGCTGGACACCACGAACCTCGCGGCCCGCGCCGCGATCGCGCTGGCCGCCCGGCACGGCATCGCCCCCGACGTGCACATCCACATCGCCAAGGACATCCCCGTCGCGGGCGGCATGGCGGGCGGCAGCGCCGACGGCGCCGCCGCCCTGCTGGCCTGCGAAGCCCTGTGGTCCACCGGTGCCTCCCAGGACGAACTCCTCGCGATCTGCGCCGAGCTGGGCAGCGACGTGCCGTTCAGCCTCGTCGGCGGGGCCGCGCTCGGCGTCGGCCGGGGCGAGCAGCTGACACGCCTGGACGTCGGCGGCACCTTCCACTGGGTCTTCGCCGTCGCCGACGGCGGGCTCTCCACCCCGGCGGTCTACGGCGAGTTCGACCGGCTCACCGCGGGGACGGACGTCCCCGAGCCCGCCCCGTCGGCCGCTCTCCTGGCCGCCCTGCGCTCCGGCGACACCACCGCGCTCGCGGACGCCCTCGGCAACGACCTCCAGCCGGCGGCGCTCTCCCTGCGCCCCTCGCTCGCCGACACCCTCGCGGCGGGCACCGCGGCGGGGGCCCTGGCCGCCCTGGTCTCCGGCTCCGGGCCGACCACGGCGTTCCTGGTGTCCGACGCGGAGTCGGCGCACAAGGTGGCCGACGCGCTGCTGGCGTCCGGCACCTGCCGCGAGGCCCGGACCGCGGTGTCGCCCGCCCCGGGTGCCACCGTCGTCTGACGACCGGCAGTCCGCCGTCCGGCACCGGTAGGCCGTCCGGCACCGGTACGTCGTCCGACGGCCGGTACTCAGACGGGAATTGAGTACGGTCGCGCTGCCGCCCCCGGGGGGCCCGGCGCGACCGTGGTCGCATGGGATCACACGTTCGGGAACTGGCCGAGGCCACACCCGCCACCCGCGACCGCTACATCGATCTGCTGCGTGTCGGCTCGCTCGGCACGGTCGTCCTCGGCCACTGGCTGATGGCCGCCGTCACCGGTGACGGGGTCGGCAACCTCCTCGCCGTCGTGCCGGAGCTGCAACCGCTGACCTGGGTCCTCCAGATCATGCCGGTGTTCTTCTTCGTCGGCGGCTTCTCCCACGCGCTGTCCTACCGCTCCCTGCTCCGCAGGCGGCCGGAGGGTTCCACGGACTCCGTCTACCCGTCGTTCCTGCGGGCCCGGCTGCAACGGCTCCTGCGGCCGACCATGGTGTTCGTGCTCGTGTGGGGCGCCGCCGCGCTCCTCGTCCAACTCCTGGGCGGTGGCGGCGGACTGACCGGAGTGACGCTGCGGCTGGTGACCCAGCCCCTCTGGTTCATCGGGATCTATCTGGCGATGGTCGCCTTCACCCCGGCCCTGCTGAAGCTCCACGACCGGTACGGCTGGGGCGCGTTCGCCGCGCTCGCGGGAGCCGCCGCCGCGGTCGACCTCCTGCGCTTCGCCGCGGGCGTCCCCCACGTCGAGTTCCTCAACTTCGCCTTCGTCTGGCTCGCGGTGCACCAGCTCGGATTCCTGCGCGCCGACGGCCGTATCCGCAGGCCCGCGCTCCTCGCCGGTGCCGGGCTCGCCGCCGCCGTCGCGCTGGTGGCCCTCGGCCCGTATCCGCTGTCCATGGTCGGCATGCCCGGCGAGAAGATCAGCAACATGGCGCCGCCCACGCTCGCCCTCCTCGGCCACGGCCTCTGGCTGGTCGGGGCGGTCGAGCTGCTGCGCGCCCCCGGTGCGCGGCTGGTCGCCCGGCCTCGCGTCTGGCGCGCCGTCGTGGCCGCCAACGGCGTCGCGATGACCGCCTTCCTCTGGCACCTCACCGCGATGCTCGGCGTCTACGGGGCGATGCTCGGCCTCGGCGTCCCGCTCCCCGAGCCGGCCACCGGCGCCTGGTGGGCACAGGTCCCGCTGCGGATCGTGGCCGCCGCCGCGCTCACCGCCGCCCTGGTCGCCGCCTTCCGTACGTTCGAGCGGCCCGTCCGCGTCGCCCCCGGCCGGGCGGCGATCGGCGCGGGTGCCGTCTCGGCGATCGGCGTGACCCTTGCCCTGCTCGGCGTGCTGGGCCTGTCGATGGTCGGATACGCGGGACTCCTGGAAGGGCACACCGCGCTGCTGATCGCCTTCCACGTCAGCGCCCCGGCGGCCGTGGCGATGGCCTTGGGCGGCTGGCTGCTCGTCGAACGCGCCGGGCGGTGAGCCGGGGGCCCCGCGGCCCGGGGGAGGAGCGTCCGGCGCGCGGGAGGCCCCTCAGCCCAGCTTCAGGGTCTTCCTCGCCAGCTCGTACGCCGGGAGCATCTCCTCGTGCTCCTGGGAGTCCAGCCCGCCCAGGTGCACCACGACCGGCCCCCGGGGAGTGGCGACCGCGAAGGCGCGCTCGGTCTTCGGCTCGTCCAGCAGTTCGCCGCTCACCGTGTACGTGACCTCGACGGCCGGCGCCGAGCCCGCCTCGGTCTCCGTGTACGCGGCCTTCGACGCGTTCCGGTCGCCGGCCACGAAGTCCTCCAGCGCCGCGCGCGGAGTGGTGGAGGCGCCCTTGCCCTGCCAGACCCGCATGTAGCCGATGTTCCCGGCCGGTTTGGCGTCGATCTCGCAGACCATCGTGGCCGAGCCCTGCCGGCCCAGTGCCGCGAGGTCGGAGCCGGGGTCCACCTCCACGGCCCCGGGCTTCCAGTCCGCCGCCACGTCGAAGGTCACGGGGAGCTCGCAGGCCGACCCGGCGCCGCCCAGCGAGACGCCCTTCCCGGGCCCGGTGCTCTCCGCGGCCTTCGCGGGCGCGCTGTCGCCGTTCTTGCCGTCGTCCGGGGCCGTGCCGCCACCGGACGAGGAACAGCCGGCCAGCACCGCCGTCGCCAGGACCGCCGGAATCAGTGCCCGTATCGCGCGACGCTTCATGAAGTCCCCACCCCAGAGATGTTCCGAACCGCTCCGACCTGGGGTTACTCCCCATGATCGATCGCCGCACGCTATCGCACCCCGCGCGGCGACTACTCTGGGACGTCGAGCGGTCCCCGACGCAGGGATCCCCGAGGCAGGAGTGAAATGGCCGTCAATCTGGTCAATGTCGAGCAGGTCAGCAAGGTGTACGGCACCCGTGCCCTGCTCGACGGTGTATCCCTCGGGGTGTCCGAGGGCGACCGGATCGGCGTCGTCGGCCGCAACGGCGACGGCAAGACGACGCTCATCCGGATGCTGGCCAAGCTGGAGGAGGCCGACAGCGGCCGGGTCACCCACAACGGCGGGCTGCGCCTCGGTGTCCTCACCCAGCACGATTCGCTGGACCCGAAGGCCACCATCCGGCACGAGGTGATCGGCGATCTCGAGGACCACGAGTGGGCCGGCAGCGCCAAGATCCGCGATGTGCTGACCGGGCTCTTCGGCGGTCTCGCCCTCCCCGGCTTCGAGCACGGCCTCGACACCGTGATCGCCCCGCTCTCCGGTGGCGAGCGCCGCCGGATCGCCCTGGCGAAGCTGCTCATCGCCGAGCAGGACCTGATCGTGCTCGACGAGCCGACCAACCACCTCGACGTCGAGGGCATCTCCTGGCTCGCCGGACACCTGCGGACCCGGCGCTCGGCGCTCGTCTGCGTCACCCACGACCGGTGGTTCCTGGACCAGGTCTGCACCCGCATGTGGGACGTCCAGCGAGGCGCCGTCCACGAGTACGAGGGCGGCTACAGCGACTACGTGTTCGCGCGGGCCGAGCGGGAGCGCATCGCCGCGACCGAGGAGTCCAAGCGGCAGAACCTGATGCGCAAGGAGCTGGCCTGGCTGCGGCGCGGTGCTCCCGCCCGTACGTCCAAGCCGCGCTACCGCATCGAGGCGGCCAACGAGCTGATCGCCGATGTGCCGCCCCCGCGCGACACCAGCGAGCTGATGAAGTTCGCCAACGCCCGCCTCGGCAAGACCGTCTTCGACCTGGAGGACGTGACCGTCCAGGCCGGGCCCAAGACCCTGCTCACCCACCTCACCTGGCAGCTCGGTCCGGGCGACCGCATCGGCCTGGTCGGCGTCAACGGCGCGGGCAAGACCTCGCTGCTGCGGGCCCTCGCGGAGGCCTCCCGCAGCCAGGGCGACGTGCAGCCCGCCGACGGGAAGATCGTCGTCGGCAAGACGGTCAAGCTCGCCTACCTCTCCCAGGAGGTCGCGGAGCTCGACAAGAACCTGCGCGTACTCGAAGCCGTCCAGCAGGTGCGCGACCGCGTCGACCTGGGCAAGGGCCGGGAGATGACGGCCGGGCAGCTCTGCGAGCAGTTCGGCTTCGCCAAGGAGAAGCAGTGGACGCCGGTCGGCGACCTGTCCGGTGGTGAGCGCAGGCGGCTCCAGATCCTGCGACTGCTGATGGACGAGCCCAACGTCCTCTTCCTCGACGAGCCCACCAACGACCTGGACATCGAGACCCTGACCCAGCTGGAGGACCTCCTCGACGGCTGGCCCGGATCGATGATCGTGATCTCCCACGACCGGTTCTTCATCGAGCGGACCACGGACAAGGTGATGGCCCTCCTCGGCGACCGGGCGCTGCGGATGCTGCCGCGCGGTATCGACGAGTACATCGAGCGCAGGCAGCGCATGGAGGAGACGGCGACACCGGCCTCCGCCGCGGGCTCCTCCGCGCCCAAGCCGGCCGCCGCCGAGGCCGTTTCGCCGCAGGCGGCGCGTGCCGCGAAGAAGGAGCTGCAGAAGGTCGAGCGGCAGCTCGACAAGATGTCGACCAGGGAGACGGCACTGCACGCGCAGATCGCCGACAACGCCACGGACTTCGAGAAGGTCGCCTCGCTCGACGCCGAACTGCGTGAACTGGTCGCGGAACGCGATGTGCTGGAGATGCGCTGGCTGGAACTGGCCGAGGACGCGTGATCTCCCCGATGTGATCGCCGGTGCCCGTGGGACGGGTGGTGAGTGGGTGGTACAAAGAACCCCTGCCCGTTCCGGGGCACCGTACGCGATTCGCACGAAGGGGGACGTGCTGATGACCCAGCCGCCCGGCCAGCAACCGCCGCAGGGAGGCTTCGGGGCTCCGTACGACCCGCCGCAGGGGACCCCTCCGCCGCAGCCCGGCTACGGCTACCCGCCGCAGCAGCAGCCCGGGCCGTACACCCAGCAGCCGGGCCCGTACGGGCAGCAGCCGGGCCCGTACACCCCTCCGCCGCAGCCCGGCCCGTACGGTCAGCAGCAGTCCGGCCCGTACACCCAGCAGCAGTCCGGATACGGCTTTCCACCGCAGCCGCCGACCGTCCCGTCCCCCGCGGCGGGCGGCCCCGGCGGCGGTGGCCGCTTCAAGGGCAGGACCGGCGTGGTCATCGGCGCGGTGCTCGCCGTGCTGCTGGCCGCGGGCGGGATCTGGCTGGCCACCGGCGACGACGGGGGCGGGACGAAGAAGCCCGTCGCCGGACCCGGCGGCGACGGGAAGAACGGGAAGAAGCCGACCGCCTCGCCCACCTCCAAGGAGGAGAAGAGCTTCGCCGGACCGACCGCCGCCGAGCTCAACGCGGGCCGCAAGCCCGGCGAGGCCAAGGTGGCGTGGCTCCAGGAGAACGGCGTCGACCTCCCGCAGTACGGGGAGGAGACGCACGGCCCCTGGTTCGCCGGGGACATCGTCGCCAAGGGCATGTACCGCAAGGTGACCGGCTACGCGGTGACCGACGGGGCCGAGCGGTGGAGCCTGCGGCTGCCCACCGACATCTGCGCCTCACCCACCGCCCCCACCGCCGACGGCAAGGTCGTCGTCGGCGTCGAGGACAACGTCTCGGAGTCGGAGGCGTCCTGCTCGGTCCTGCAGATGATCGATCTGCGCACCGGCAAGGCCGGGTGGAAGAAGACCGTCGACCGCTCCGACCTCACGGACGGCCTCTCGCACGTCGCCATGTCGATCAGCGGGAACACCGTCACCTTCGGGCGCAACTCCGCGTCGAACGCCTTCCGGGTCAGCGACGGCAAGGAGCTGTTCGGCAAGCGTGAAGGCGTCTGTCAGCCCTTCGCGTTCACCGGCGGAGAGCGGATGATCGCGGCCGTCAGCTGCCAGGCCGAACCCGCGGACCCGGTCCGCCAGCAGGTCCAGGAGGTCGACCCGGTCACCGGAGCGCCGAAATGGACGTACGAGCTGAAGGCCGGCTGGTCCGTCGCGCACATCTACTCCGTGAGCCCGCTCGTCGTCTCCATCAAGCAGCCGGAGAAGTGGGCCGTCCTCGTCCTCGACGACAACGGGAAGTACCGCTCGCAGATGGCCGGCGGCGACGAGGAGTACGCCGTGCGGTGCGGCGAGGAATCCGTCGAGACGGGCAGCAACCTGGACGGCTGCGCGGGAGTCGCGGCCGACGCGAGCAGGTTCTACCTCGCGACCCTGCCCCTGCCCGGCGGCGCCGAGAAGAGGCTGACCAACAAGGTCGTCGCCTTCGACCTCGCCACCGGCAAATCGGTCTGGAAGGCACCGGCGCCCGAGGGGCAGATCATGATGCCGCTGCGCATGGACGCGGGGAAGGTCGTGGTCCATGTGCAGGCCTACTACCGCACGAGCGGCGCGATCGGCACGCTCGACCCGTCCTCCGGGACGTCGGCGACCGTGCTGAAGCACCCCGCGTCGGCCGCCGAGACCGAGAGCGCGCTGTACGAGCCGAAGGCCGTTTACCGGGACGGCCGTTCCTACCTCCTTCCGCAGCGCATCAGCGCGGACGAGGACGAGGAGGAGATGGCGGCGACCGCCGTGCTGGTCTTCGGCGAATAGGGGCCGGACCGGGGAGATTCCGTGAAAGGAACTCCCGGTGCGCGCAGTTGACGGAGTGTCGGTCGAAAGGCCGCATCCGCGGCCCCGGCAGGCGCGTAACGAGGGCATCACGGGCCGGTTCTCCCTTGGGAACAGGGGATGGACCGATCCGGTGCCCTCCATGGTGCGGGTGGTACAAAGAAGCCCCGCTCGACTGTCTTGACGCCGCGGAAGCCATGCCCGATTCGCTCCTTTCCGGGGGGAATTCAGAGAGTTCTCGTATCCGGCCCTCTGAGCCCAGCGGAATCGCGGGGGAGACCGAACCGGGCACCGGACCGCACGAAGGGGGACGTGCTGATGACCCAGCCGCCCAGCCAGCAACCGCCGCAGGGGGGCTCCGGGGTTCCGCAGGACCCGCAGGGCACTCCTCAGCCGCCCCAGCAGCCGCCGACACCTCCGGCGGCTCCGCCGCAGATGCCGCCCACGCCCCCTCAGACGCCGCCGCCCACGCAGCCGGGCTACGGCTATCCGCAGGCACCCGGCGCGCAGCCCGGTTACGGCTACCCGCAGGCACCCGGCCAGCCCCAGGCCGCCCCCGGTCCGTACGCCCAGCAGCCCGGCCCCTACGGCGCACCGTCGGGTCCGTACGCGCAGCAGCCCGGTCCGTACGGCCAGCAGCCCGGTCCGTACGGCCAGCAGCCCGGCCCCTACGGGCAGCAGCCGCCCGGCGGTTACGGCTATCCGCAGCAGCAGTACCCCGGCGCGCCGACCGCCCCGGGCGGCTCCGGCGGAGGCCCCTTCAAGGGCAAGCCCGCCGTCGTCATCGGCGCGGCTCTCGCCGCGCTCCTCGTCGTGGGCGGCGGCATCTTCCTCGCCACGAGCGGCGGGGACGACCCGAAGAAGCCCGTCGCGAAGACGAGCAGCGGCGCCCCCGAACCGACCGGTTCGCCCACCGTCGACCAGGGCGACGGCAAGGGCGACGGTCGCGAGGCCGAGGACGACCTCAACGCCGGCCGCAAGGCGGGCGAGGCCAAGGTCCTCTGGCTGACGACGAACGACGTCGACCTGCCGCGCAACGGCGCCGACGTGTACGGCCCGTGGATCGTCGGGGACACCCTGGTCAAGGGCATGTACCGCTCGGTCTCCGGCTATTCGGTGGCCGACGGCAAGAAGAAGTGGAATCTCGCGCTGCCCGCCGACATGTGCGCGGCACCCGCGACGG
Source organism: Streptomyces sp. CB02058 (assembly GCF_001905505.1). Classification (GTDB taxonomy): domain Bacteria; phylum Actinomycetota; class Actinomycetes; order Streptomycetales; family Streptomycetaceae; genus Streptomyces. The sequence goes on along the minus strand of NZ_LIPG01000008.1, from coordinate 162,573 downwards.
CCACCGCCGACGGCAAGATCGTCATCGGCGTGAAGAACGGCACCACGGACAAGGCCGACTGCGCCGACCTCCAGATGATCGACCTGAACACCGGCAAGGCCGGCTGGAAGAAGTCGATCACGAAGAACGGCACCTGGGACCTGCTCTCGGACATCGGCCTCGCGATCAGCGGGGACACCGTGACCGTGGGCCGCACCAGCAACTCCAACGCCTACCGGGTCAGCGACGGCAAGGAGCTGTTCGGCAAGCCGTCGGGCAACTGCCAGCCGTTCGCCTTCGCCGGCGGGCCCAAGCTGATCGCCGCGTCCAGCTGCCGTACGGACGACGTGAACAACCCTCAGCACCAGGTCCAGGAGGTCGACCCGACCACCGGAAAGCCCAAGTGGACGTACAAGCCGAAGCGGGGCTGGGAGGTCGACAAGGTCTACTCGGTGAGCCCGCTCGTCGTCTCGCTGACCCAGCCCGAGGAGAAGAAGTGGTCGATCCTCGCGCTCAAGGAGAACGGAACGCTCCGTTCCCAGCTGGTCGGTGACAAGGAGGACAAGTTCTCCGTCGACTGCGGCCACGACTTCGCGATCTTCGGCCAGAAGCTCGAAGGCTGCACCGGTCTCGCCGCCGACGCGAACACCTTCTACATGATGACCGAGGACGACACCAGCGGCACCGGCCGCACCAACAAGGTCATCGCCTTCGACCTCAACACCGGCAAGCCCAAGTGGAAGGCCGCCGCCCCCGCCGAGCGCACCATGAAGCCGCTGCGCATGGAGGGCGGCAACGTGCTGGTCTACCTGGAGCCCTCGTACGACAAGGGCGGGGCGATCGCGACGATCGCGCCCACCGGAGGCGCACCCAAGGTGGTGCTCCAGCACCCGGACTCCACGACGCAGATCGAGAACTTCTTCTCCTCGACGATCGCCTACGCGGGCGGCCGCTCCTTCATCGTCAGCGAGCGCGTCAGCGCGAGCAACGACGAGGAGGAGAAGGAGCAGACGACCATGATGGCCTTCGGCAAGTGACGGCCGAGCACGGCAACCGCAGCCCCTTCTTCTCAGACCCCGCAGAGGTACGTACGCCATGAGCCAGCCGCCCAACGAACCGCCCCAGGGCGGATTCGGCGCCCCCCAGGACCCGCCGCCCGGCGGATTCGGCGCCCCCACCCCGCCGCCCGCCGACCCGCTCGGCAAGCAGCCCTCGGCCGCGCCGCCGACCCCGCCCGCGGGTGGCTACGGCAGCCCGCCGCCCCCGCCGGCCGGTGGTTACGGTGCCCCGACCCCGCCGCCCGCCGGCGGCTACGGCACCCCGCAGACGCCGCCGCCCGGACAGCCGCCGCAGAACCCCGCGTACGGCTACCCGCAGGCGCCGCCCCCCGGACAGCCGCCCACCCAGCCCGGCTACGGCTTCCCGCAGGGACCGCCCCCCGGACAGCACGGCATGCCCCCGCAGCAGGGTTACGGCTACCCGACGGCCCCGATGCAGCCGCAGTACGCCACCCCGCAGCCGGGCGGCGCCAAGAAGCTCGGCACCCAGGCGAAGATCATCGTCGCCGCGGTCGTCGCCGTGGTCCTGATCGTCGGCGGCGGCGTCATCTACGCCTCCAACGGCAGTGACAGCGGGAAGAAGGACGAGGCGTCGTCCGCCGGAACCACCGGTGGCGAGAACAAGGGCGGCGAGAGCGGAGGACTCGGCGGCGGCAGCGAGAAGGCCCCCGCCGACACCGCGTCCAAGGTCGGCTTCCAGCTCCCGCACCCGAAGGTCACCGACACCACGACCGTCGACGGCTCCTGGGTCACCGACAAGGCGTACGTGAAGACCGGCGTGTACGAGATCGTCGGTTACGACCTCGCCAAGGGCACCAAGCTCTGGTCGATCCCGCTGACCGGTCAGCTCTGCGCCGCCTCCCGGCACATGAGCAAGGACTACAGGACGGCCATCGTCTTCGAGGACGGCAAGCCGACCGCGGAGAACAAGTACCCCTCCTGCACCCAGGTCGGCGCGCTCGACCTGGCCACCGGCAAGCTGGCCTGGAGCAAGTCGGTCACCTCGACGACCGGCGGCGACGAGCCCGTCAGGTTCAGCGAGATCACGCTCAGCGGCACCACGGTCGCCGCGGGCGGCACCAGCGGCGGCGCGGCCTTCAAGCTCACCGACGGTGCCGAGCTCTGGAAGCCGAAGGCCGACACCAACAACTGCTCGGACCGGGGATACGGCGGCGGCGAGGCCCTGGCGGTCGTGCGCAGGTGCGGCAGCTACGACGAACCGCAGCTCACCATCCAGGCGCTGGACCCGAACACGGGCGCACCGCTCTCCTCGTACGCCATGCCGGCCGGTGTCGAGTACGCGAGCATCGTCTCCACGAAGCCGCTCGTCGTCGCGGCCGACGTCGGTGACACCGCCGGTGACGGCAGCGGCATCTCGGACTTCTTCTCGATCGACGCGGCCACCGGCAAGCTCATCGTCCGGATCTCCGCCGACGCGGACAAGTACGCGGCGGAGTGCGGCTCCACCGAGGTCGAGACGTGCCACTCCCTGGCCGTCGGCAACAACAAGCTGTACGTGCCCACCGAGGAGCACGACGGCGGCGGCGAGTACGGCGACACCAACGAGATCGTCGCCTTCGACCTCACCACCGGCAAGCTCCTCGGCGGCAGGGCGGACGCGGGCGACGACTACACACTGACCCCGCTGCGCATGGACGGCTCCAACATCATCGCGTACAAGGAGCCCCCGTACGACAAGGGCGGCCAGGTCGTCTCCATCGACGGCGCCACCTTCAAGGAGACCGTGCTGATGGTCAACCCGGACACGGAGGCGGTGCGTGACGCGGAGACCAGCTTCTCCATCGACTACTCCGAGTTCATCTACGAGAAGGGGCGGCTGTTCATCTCCGAGAAGATGATCAGCGAGCCCAGCAAGAGCGCCAGTTCGCTGGACGACAAGCAGTATCTCGTGGTGTCCTTCACCACCGTCTGACCCGCACGACCCCGTTCGCGGGGAGTTCCGACGGCCCTGCCGGTTGATCATCCGACCGGCAGGGCCGATCGTTTTCCGACGGGCAAGTAGCCCTGAATAACGCAGAATTCGGCATTCTGGGGGGCTTCTGCCCAGTAGAGGGCGCACAGCGTCGAACAAGCGTGTAGCTTGCCGGGTCAGAGGGGCCGGGGGGCCTGTTCAGGGTTACGCAGCGGTACGGCGCTGCACACATGGGGGCTTTTCGATGGGCGTGCGGCTCATGGTGGTCGATGACCACCGCCTGCTCGCCGAGGCACTCGCCTCGGCACTGAAACTGCGCGGGCACAGGGTGCTCGCCGCTGCCGCGCCGACGTCCGGGTCCGCGGAGCTGGTGGTCAGCAGGGCACCCGAGGTCTGTCTGTTCGGCACCGCGACGCCCGCCGAACCCGGCGTGTTCGACCCGATCGTGCGGATCGGACGGGAACGCCCGCAGGTGGCGGTGGTGGTGCTCGGCCCGGTGCCGAGCCCGCGCGGGATCGCGGCGGCCTTCGCCGCGGGTGCGGCCGGCTACGTACGCCACGACGAGCGCATCGAGGGCGTCGAACGGGCGATGGTCAAGGCCCGCGCCGGAGAGACCGCCGTCGCCCCGCAGCTGCTGCGGGGGGCGTTCGCCGAGCTCCTGCACCCGGCGGTCCAGCCGGACGACGAGGGGCAGCGGCTGCTGCGGATGCTCACCCCGCGCGAGGTCGAGGTGCTGGTGCGGGTCGCCGAGGGCGAGGACACCCGGCTGATCGCCGCCGGGATGGGGATCGCGCCGAGCACCGCGCGCACCCACGTCCAGCGGGTGCTGATGAAGCTCGGCGTCGGCTCCCGGCTGGAGGCCGCGGCGCTCGCGGCGCGCACCGGTCTGCTGGACAGGGCGGCGGGTACGCCGCAGGGGCCGGACGGCCTCGCGTGAACGCGTGACGGTCCGGCCCCCGCTCGTGCCGGTCGGCTCTCCCGCGTAGGGGTCAGCTCTCCGGTGTGTCCGGGGCCTCGTCGGGCACCTGGGCCGGGCGCAGCTTCATCCAGACGAGGAAGAAGAGCCCGAGCGCCAGCATGGCCAGGCCGGTCCAGAGGTTGATGTGGACGCCCTCGGCCTTCTTCAGGTCGGCGTCGGACGGGTTGATGCCGGCGATGGTGACGATCACTCCGTAGACCACGAAGAGACCGCCGATGATCCGCCGGATGTCGAAGAGCCGGGCCGCGGTCGCGGACTTGCGCTCCAGTGCGGAGACTTCCTTGTGCAGGTCGGACATGGTGAGTGCCTCCGATCAGAGTGAGTAGGGCAGGTAGCAGAGGGCGGCGAGGACGATGGCGCCCCAGCCGAGCAGGGCGGGCCTGCGGTACCAGGCGCTGTCGCCCTCCTCCGGTGCCTCGTCGGCGTCCGGGGACTCCGTCCCGTAGACCAGCCCGGCCAGTTCGGCCTCCGGCTTGGGGGCGGTGAAGAGGGTGACGGCGACCATGACGACCGCACCCGCGACGAATCCGACGATGGCGGAGACGAAGTTGGCGCCCTGGTCGGACGGGATGTCGATGATGCCCTGCTTGTAGATGACGAAGTAGTTCACCATCGCGGCCGTGGTGCCCGCGACGAGGCCCCAGACACCGGACTTCATCGAGGCGCGCTTCCAGAACATGCCGATGATGAAGACGACGAACATCGGGACGTTGAAGAACGAGAACAGCGTCTGGAGGTACGTCATGATGTTGGAGAAGCTGGCGGCGATGAACGCCGTGCCGATCGAGGCCAGCACACCCACGGCCGTGATCAGCCGGCCGAAGCGCAGGTAGTACTCGTCCGGCTGGTCCTTCTTCACGTACCGCTGCCAGATGTCCGTGGTGAACACCGTGTTGAACGACGACACGTTGGCGGCCATACCCGCCATGAACGCGGCCAGCAGACCGGTCACCGCGATGCCGAGCACACCGTTGGGCAGGAGCTCCCGCATCAGGACCGGGATGGCGTCGTTGTACGTGAGGTCCGATCCCGCCGTGCCGATCCTGGGCACGACGACCGCCGCGACCAGGCCGGGGATCATCACGACGAAGACGATGAAGATCTTCGGGAACGCGGCGATCAGCGGGGTGCGCTGGGCGGCGGACAGGTTCTTCGCGGACAGGGCGCGCTGGACCTCGGCGAAGTTGGTGGTCCAGTAGCCGAAGGAGAGCACGAAGCCGAGGCCGAGGATGATCGTCAGCCAGTTGGCGCCGAGCGGGTTGGCGTCACCGATGCCGGTCCCGCCCCAGGCGGAGAGGAAGTTCTCGCCGTGACTGCGCTCCAGCGACCCGGTGAGCCCGTCCCAGCCGCCGACGCGCTTGAGGCCCAGCAGGGTCAGCGGTATCAGGGCGGCGAGGATGACGAAGAACTGCAGCACCTCGTTGTAGATCGCGGAGGAGAGTCCGCCGATGGTGATGTAGAGCAGGACGAACACACCGGCGACGACGATCGCGACCCAGCGGTCCCAGCCGAGCAGCGCCTCCACGACGATCGACAGGGCGTAGAGGTTCACGCCCGCGATGAGTATCGCCGCGAAGGCGAAGAGTATGGAGCTCAGCAGGTGCGCCGACTTGTCGAAGCGCTGGAGCAGGAACTCCGGCACGGAGCGGACCTTCGAGCGGTAGTAGAACGGCATCATCACCAGGCCGAGGAAGACCATGGCGGGGATGGCGCCGATCCAGTACCAGTGGACGACCGCGACGCCGTACTGCGCTCCGGTCGCCGCCATGCCGAGGATCTCGGTGGCACCGAGATTCGCCGCGACGAAGGCCAGACCGGTCACCCATGCGGGCAGTGACCGTCCGGAGAGGAAGAAGTCGAGGCTGGTCTTCACACTGGCCCGGGCGGCGAAGCCGATGCCGAGCACCACGACGAAGTAGATCGCCAGAATTGTGTAATCGAGCCCGTTCGTGGGGAGCCGGAGCCCTTCGGCCAGATAGTGCATGGGGGGTACTCGCTTCGTTGCGCGAACTGAACCCGTCGGAACCTACGCCTTTGTGTTCAGAAAATGAACAGCTCTCATGACGTTCTTTGTTTGATCGTGATCGCACGGGTTGATATGTCCGGATCTGGTGGCCCACGGTCACTGTCCGTTCACAGGAATCGGCGGCATTGACTGTCGTGTTGGCTTGTGATTTGTTATGTGCGGTTCTGTTTAGAGGGCGTTACATGGAGGAGCCTGGTGAAGAAGACGGTTACGACCCTCGCCGACGGCCGTGAGCTGATCTACTACGACTCCGCGGACGACACCGTCCGCGACGCCGTCGACCGGCGGCCCCTGGACGCCGTCTCGACGTCCTCGGAGATCCGCCGCGATCCGCTGCTCGGCGACTCCGTCGCGATCGCCTCCCACCGGCAGGGGCGCACCTACCACCCGCCGGCCGACGAGTGCCCGCTCTGCCCCTCGCAGGAGGGCAGGCTCAGCGAGATCCCCGACTCCGGCTACGACGTCGCCGTCTTCGAGAACCGCTTCCCCTCGCTCGCCGGGGACTCCGGCCGCTGCGAGGTCGTCTGCTTCACCTCCGACCACGACGTGTCCTTCGCCGGCCTCACCGAGGAACAGGCCGCACTCGTCCTGGAGGCCTGGACCGACCGCACCGCCGACCTCGCCGAGCTCCCCCAGGTCGCCCAGGTCTTCTGCTTCGAGAACCGGGGCGCCGAGATCGGCGTCACCCTCGGCCACCCGCACGGACAGATCTACGGCTACCCCTTCGTCACCCCGCGCACCGAGCAGATGCTGCGCTCGATGGAGAGCCACCGCGCCGACACCGGCCGCAACCTCTTCGACGACGTCGTCGCCCGCGAACTCGCCGACGGCGACCGCGTCGTCCTGGAGGGCGAGCACTGGGTCGCCTTCGTCCCGTACGCCGCGCACTGGCCCTACGAGGTCCACCTCCACCCGCGCCGCCGCGTGCCCGACCTGCGGGAACTCGACCAGGACGCCCGCACAGAGTTCCCACAGATCTATCTGGAACTCTTGAGGCGATTCGACCGGATCTTCGGCCCCGGCGAGCCGCCGACCCCGTACATCTCGGCCTGGCACCAGGCGCCCTTCAGGGCGCCCGGCCGCGAGGAGTTCGGACTGCACCTGGAGCTTTTCACCATCAGGCGGACCTCCGGCAAGCTGAAGTTCCTCGCGGGCTCCGAGTCCGGCATGGGCGTCTTCATCAACGACGTGCCGCCGGAGGCCGCGGCCCAGCGACTGCGAGAGGTAGCGAGCGAATGAGCAGCACCGGCAAGAAGTACCTGGTGACGGGTGGTGCGGGATACGTCGGCAGTGTCGTCGCCGCGCATCTGCTGGAGGCCGGCCACACCGTGACCGTCCTGGACGACCTGTCGACCGGCTTCCGCGAGGGCGTCCCCGAGGGCGCCGAGTTCATCGAGGGCCGCATCCAGGACGCCGCCGAATGGCTGGACGCCTCCTACGACGGAGTGCTGCACTTCGCGGCGTACTCCCAGGTCGGCGAGTCCGTCGTCGACCCGGAGAAGTACTGGGTCAACAACGTCGGCGGCACCACCGCCCTGCTCGCCGCCATGCGCGACGCCGGGGTCCGGACGCTGGTCTTCTCCTCCACCGCGGCGACCTACGGCGAGCCGGTCTCCAGCCCCATCACGGAGACCGACCCGACCGCGCCCACCAGCCCCTACGGCGCCTCCAAGCTCGCCGTGGACCACATGATCACCGGTGAGGCGACCGCCCACGGGCTGGCCGCGGTCTCCCTGCGCTACTTCAACGTCGCGGGCGCCTACGGCAGCTGCGGCGAGCGCCACAGCCCCGAGTCGCACCTCATCCCGCTGGTCCTCCAGGTCGCCCTCGGGCAGCGCGAGTCGATCTCCGTGTACGGCGACGACTACCCGACCCCGGACGGCACCTGCGTACGCGACTACATCCATGTCGCCGACCTCGCCGAGGCCCATCTGCTGGCCCTGGAGAACGCCACCGCGGGCGAGCACCTCATCTGCAACCTCGGCAACGGCAACGGCTTCTCCGTACGCGAGGTCATCGAGACCGTCCGCCAGGTCACCGGCCACCCGGTCCCCGAGACCGCGGCCCCCCGGCGCGGCGGCGACCCGGCCGTCCTCGTCGCCTCCGCCGCCACCGCCAGGGAGCGGCTCGGCTGGAAGCCGTCGCGCGCCGACCTGGCCGCCATCGTCGCCGACGCGTGGACGTTCGCCCGCCGAGAGGAGCCCACCGCACCATGACCGACAACGCCGAGCTGACCGCCTCCTTCACCGAGCTCTACGGGAGCGCGCCCGAGGGGATCTGGGCAGCACCCGGACGAGTGAACCTGATCGGTGAGTACACCGACTTCAACGACGGCTTCGTCATGCCGCTCGCCCTCCCGCACACCGCCCGCGCGGCCGTCGCCCGCCGCACCGACGGACAGCTGCGGCTGCACTCCACCGACGTACCGGGTGGCGTCGTCTCCCTCCGCGTCGACGAGCTGACCCCGCACTCCGGCCACGGCTGGGCCGCCTACCCCGCCGGGGTCGTCTGGGCGCTGCGCGAGGCCGGGCACCCGGTCACCGGCGCGGACATCCAGCTCACCTCCACCGTCCCGGTGGGCGCCGGACTCTCCTCGTCGGCCGCACTGGAGGTCGTCACCGCGCTCGCGCTCAACGACCTCTTCGAACTCGGCCTGAGCGCACCGGAGATCGCGGTGCTCGGCCAGCGAGCCGAGAACGCCTTCGTCGGTGTGCCCTGCGGTGTCATGGACCAGATGGCCTCCGCGTGCTGCACCGAGGGCCACGCCCTGCACCTCGACACCCGCGACCTCACCCAGCGCCAGGTCCCCTTCGACCTGGCCGCGCACGGGCTCCAGCTGCTCGTCGTCGACACCCGGGTCAAGCACGCCCTGGGCGACGGCGCGTACGCGGAGCGCCGGGCCGGCTGCGAGGCGGGAGCCAGGGCGCTCGGCATCGGCACCCTCCGCGACCTTCCGTACGAGGGTCTGGAGGCCGCGCTGGACAAGCTCCGGGCGTCGGACGAGGACGAGTCCGTCGTGCGCTACGTCCGCCATGTGGTGAGCGACAACCGCCGGGTCGAGCAGGTCATCGCGCTGCTCGACGCGGGCGAGGTGCGCGCGGCGGGCCCGGTGCTCAACGAGGGGCACGTCTCGCTCCGCGACGATCTGCGGGTCTCCTGCCCCGAACTGGACCTCGTGGTCTCGGCCGCGAACGAGGCAGGGGCGCTCGGCGCGAGAATGACCGGGGGCGGCTTCGGCGGCTCGGCGGTCGTCCTGGTCGAGGAGGCGGCGGCGGACACCGTCGCCAAGGCCGTGACGGAGGCCTTCACTTCCGCCGGTTACGCCGCCCCAGGAGTCTTCCCCGCCGTTCCCTCGGCCGGTGGCCGGCGGCTGGTTCCAGCTGCTTGACGAAGATGAACTCCACGACGCCGGGCGGATAGTCCTCGACCGCGCCGACCACCTCGTACCCCTGGTTCCGGTAGAAGCCGGGGGCCTGGAAGTCCCAGGTCTCCAGCCGGGACCGGGTGCAGGACCGGTCGTCGCGGGCGAGGCGCTCCGCCTCGGCGAGCAGCCGCGCACCGTGGCCCAGGCCACGGTGGCGGGCGTCCACCCAGAGCAGGTCCACATGGAGCCAGTGCGCCCAGGTCCGCCCGCTCAGCCCGCCGGCCAGCGCGCCCTCGTCGTCCAGCAGCCATATCTCCAGCGGCAGTTCGTGCTCGGCCGGGGTGGAGTGCAGGGCGCGCAGCTGCGGTGATCCGTCCCTGTTGTCGTCGTGCAGCCGACGGCCCAGCAGAATACGACGTTCCTTGTCTACTTCTGTCTCAAGACGGAACATGAACAACACCCTAAACACCTCGGGTGGTCAGTTCCGCGAATCGCCTTCCGGCGCCCACCCGCTTCCGTACGCTGATGCTCAGCACCGGTGGGGGCCGGTGTCGTTTCAGGGGACGAGACAGTCGGATACGACGCCCGGGGCGGGTGGCGGCCGGCACACGGCGGCGGCCGTGGGCCTGCGGTTCACCGGAGTGCTCCGGGTGTCGTGTCCGCCGTGGTCCCCGTCCTCGTCGGGGCCGGCCATTCACGGGGCGCCCCAGGAGTTCACACAGCATGGGGGTGTCTGTGGCGCGTATCCGGGTTCTGGTGGTCGACGACCACCGCATCTTTGCCGAGTCCCTCGCCGCCGCGCTGGCGGCCGAACCGGACGTCGACGTGTCGGCGGCGGGCAGCGGTCCCGCCGCGCTGCGCTGTCTGGAGCGCGCGTCCGCCGAGGGGCGGCGTTACGACGTGATGCTGGTCGACGCCGAGCTGGGCATCCTCGCCGCGAACGGCGTCCGCACCGTGCCCGCGCCGCGAGCCGCACCGGACGGCGGGCCCGGCCCGGGCGGCCCGGTGGACGGCATCTCACTGGTGACGGGGGTGCGTGCGACCCAGCCGCACATCCGCACGGTGGTGCTGGCCGAGCGGGACGACCCCCGCAGGGCGGCGATGGCGCTCCAGGCCGGCGCGTCGGGCTGGGTCGCCAAGGACTGCTCGCTCCAGCGGCTGCTGACGGTCATACGGGGTGTGCTGCGCGACGAGACGCATCTGCCGGCCGCCCTGCTGACCGGGGTCCTGCGGGAGCTGACGGCGGCCCGCAAGCACCGCACCGAGAGCGAGCAGCTCGTGGAGTCGCTGACCCCGCGCGAGCGGGAGGTGCTGCGCTGCATGGTGGCGGGCCTGGGCCGCAAGGCGGTCGCGGAGCGGCTCTTCCTGTCCCCGCACACCGTGCGGACCCACATGCAGAACGTGCTGGGCAAGCTGGGCGTGCACTCGACGCTCGCCGCCGTGGCGCTGGCCAGGCGGGCCGGGGTGGGCCCGGCGCCGCTAACCGGGGATGTTGTCGAACGGGGCGGTCAACTGGCGTAGCAGCCCGGCCAGTTCGGACCGCTGCTGGTGGGAGAGCTCGCCCAGGATGGCCCGCTCCTGGTCGAGCAGTCCGGCCAGCGACTGGTCGGCCTTGTCGCGGCCGAGGTCGGTCAGCCGCACCAGGACACCGCGGCGGTCGCTCGGGTCGGGCAGCCGCTCCACCAGATTCTTCTTGGTGAGCCGGTCGATGCGGTTCGTCATCGTGCCCGAGGTGACCAGCGTCTGGGTCAGGAGCTGGCCGGGGGAGAGCTGGTACGGGGCACCCGCGCGCCGCAGGGACGTCAGGACGTCGAACTCCCAGGGCTCCAGGTGGTGCTCCGCGAAGGCGATCCTGCGGGCCCGGTCCAGGTGCCGGGCCAGGCGGGAGACGCGGCTCAGGACCTCGAGTGGTTCCACGTCGAGGTCGGGGCGCTCACGGCGCCATGCAGCGACCAGTCGGTCGACCTCGTCCTCCATGTCGATCAGTGTAGATGGTCCCTCGACATGAAGTCTCTTGAATTCAAGTGTCTTGACATCAAGATATTTTCTTGGTGATCCTGATCCCATGACCGCACCCACCTGGGACCCCCGCCAATACCTCCGCCACGCCGACCACCGCACCCGCCCCTTCCACGACCTCCTGGCCAGGATCGGCCCTCTGCCCCATGAGCCCGCACCCCGCATCGCCGACCTCGGCTGCGGCGCGGGCAACGTCACCGCCCTCCTCGCCGCCCGCTGGCCGGAGGCCCGCGTCACCGGCTACGACAACTCCCCGCAGATGCTGGAGCGCGCCCGCACCCATGCCGGACCCCTCCTCGACTTCGCCGAGGCCGACGCCGGCACCTGGGAGCCCACGGAGACGTACGGCCTGATCGTCTCCAACGCCCTGCTCCAGTGGGTCCCCGGCCACACCGGCCGCTTCCCGCGCTGGCTGGACGCCCTCGCCCCCGGCGGCACGCTCGCCTTCCAGGTGCCCGGCAACTTCGACGCCCCCAGCCACACCCTCATGCGCGAACTGGCCGGATCCCCCCGCTGGCAGGGGCGCCTCGGCGGCCTCCTGCGCCACGGTGACGCCGTGCACAGCCCCGCCGTCTACCTGGAACACCTCACCGCGCCCGGCCGCACCGTCGACGTCTGGGAGACCACCTATCTGCACCTCCTCCAGGGCGAGGACCCCGTCCTCGACTGGGTCAAGGGCACCGGCCTGCGCCCCCTCCTCGACGCCCTCGCGGACGACCCCCAGGCCCGCGACGCCTTCCTCGCCGAATACCGCGACCGGCTCCGCACCGCCTACCCGGCCGGCCCGCACGGCACGGTGTTCCCGTTCCGCAGGATCTTCGCGGTGGCCCGCACCGCCGGGTGAGCGCTCAGAGCGCGTCGAGGGCCTCCGGCGAGATGTCGACATCGACGGGGAAGGGAACACCGGCCTTGAGCCGGTCGTGGTGGATGCCCGTCAGGGCGTACGTCTTGTTCACCGGGTCCAGCTCGTAGACCCGCACGACCGGGTGCTTGTCGCTGCCGGCCATCTCGACCAGCCAGAAGTTCAAGATGCCCGCCGCCGCGTACTTCTGCGGCTTGGCGTCACGGTCCCGGGCCTCGGAGTCGGGGGAGACCACCTCGACGGCGAGGAGCACGTCCGCCGCCTCGAAACGCGTCAGCTCCGGCCCGGTGACCGCCTCGGCCCGGACGACACACAGATCCGGCTCGGGCGCGTTGCGCCGGTCGAGGACGACTGTCATCTCCCTGACGACCTTCAGCTCGCGCGGCGCACCGCTGCGAAGCCCGTAGGTCAGCAGGTCGATCATGCGGCTGTGAAAGATGCGCTGCGGACTCACAAAGACCAGGCTCCCGTCGAGCAATTCCGTGTGCGGCGGGAGATCAGGCAGCGTGAACAGGTCGTCCACGGTGTATCCGTCCTGCGGGGGCACCGGCCAGCGGCTGCTGTGCCCGGTGATCGGCTCGGCGGTCATGGTTCCTCCCATGGACGGGATTCTGGTCCTGCCCCACCACAGTAAGGTCCGGTTCGCGACCCCGTCATCACAACGAGTGATCACGCGCGCACCGCGGCCGGGCTCAGCTCTTCCGGTGCCCTATCAGACGCGGCTTCGACTCCAGGTTCTCCAGCCCGTGCCACGCCAGATTCACCAGATGGGCGGCGACCTCCGCCTTCTTCGGCTTCCGCACGTCCAGCCACCACTGGCCGGTCAGCGCGACCATCCCGACCAGTGCCTGGGCGTACAGCGGGGCCAGCTTCGGGTCGAAGCCCCGGGCCTTGAACTCCAGGCCCAGGATGTCCTCGACCTGCGTCGCGATGTCGCTGATCAGCGACGCGAAGGTGCCCGTGGACTGCGCGACCGGCGAATCACGCACCAGGATCCGGAAACCGTCCGTGTACGTCTCGATGTAGTCGAGCAGCGCGAAAGCGGCCTGCTCCAGCAGCTCGCGCGGATGCCCCGCCGTGAGCGCCCCCGTCACCAGGTCCAGCAGCTGGCGCATCTCACGGTCGACCACCACGGCGTACAGGCCCTCCTTGCCGCCGAAGTGCTCGTACACCACCGGCTTGGAGACCCCGGCGCGCGCCGCGATCTCCTCCACCGAGGTGCCCTCGAACCCCTTGTCGGCGAACAGGGTGCGGCCGATGTCGAGCAGTTGCTCCCGGCGCTCCTTACCCGTCATGCGGACCCGCCGGGCCCGTCGCGTGGGGGCAGGCATGCTCTTCTCGCCGCTGGTGCTTCCGTCGGTCGCCACGTCGTCAATCATGCCGGGTCGGCGGCCGCGGGCTTGCGCCGGGAGGCGATACGCGAGGCATCGGGCCACCGCACGTCGTGCGCCCAGCCCAGCTTCTCGAACCAGCGGATCAGCCGGGCACTGGAATCGATCTGGCCCCGCATCACCCCGTGGCGCGCGCTCGTCGGATCCGCGTGGTGCAGGTTGTGCCAGGACTCGCCGCACGAGAGGACCGCGAGCCACCACACGTTCCCCGACCGGTCACGCGACTTGAAGGGCCGCTTGCCGACCGCGTGACAGATCGAGTTGATCGACCACGTCACGTGGTGAAGGAGCGCGACACGGACCAGCGAACCCCAGAAGAACGCGGTGAAGGCACCCCACCACGACATCGTGACCAGACCGCCGACCAGCGGAGGAATCGCCAGCGACAGAATCGTGAAGCTCAGGAAGTGACGCGAGATCGCACGGATCGCCGGGTCCCTGACCAGGTCCGGGGCGTACTTCTGCTGCGGGGTCTGCTCCTCGTTGAACATCCAGCCGATGTGGGCCCACCACAGGCCCTTCACCAGCGCCGGCAGGTTCTCGCCGAACCGCCACGGCGAATGCGGGTCGCCCTCCGCGTCGGAGAACCGGTGGTGCTTGCGGTGATCGGCCACCCACCGCACCAGCGGACCCTCCACCGCCATCGAACCCGCGACGGCCAGGGTGATACGGAGCGGACGCTTCGCCTTGAAGGAGCCATGGGTGAAGTAGCGGTGGAAACCGATCGTCACGCCGTGGCAGCCCCAGTAGTACATGAAGACCAGCAGACCCAGATCGAGCCAGCTGACACCACGGCCCCAGGCCAGCGGCACCGCCGCGACCAGAGCCGCGAACGGCACCACGATGAACAGCAGCAGCGCGATCTGCTCGACCGAACGCTTCTTGTCACCACCCAGCGTGGCGGAGGGCGCGGAGGTACCGCCTGCCGCCGCCGGCAGGCCGTCGTCGATCACATCGGGACTGGTGGGCATCGGGAGTCCCCCGTGGGGTGAGGAAATATGACGAAATGAGTAGGCTACGCATGCGTAACCTACGGCAACGTAAGTATGGCAGCGACCAGGCCCGCGACACGAGAGCGGCGCCGCTCCAACCCTTGGGGGAACCGGCCCGCGACACCACGACCGACCACCCCCAAGGGCAACGAGCACGCCCGCCCCGAGGACACCTATCCTGGGTGGGTCGGACAGCGCGGTCCGCACTCTGCATATCCGGGGTGACCCGTCAGCACCGCGAGCGCCCCGGCCCCCCTGACAGACGTGCTCAACCACTGCAAGGAGCCGCACACTGTGAGCAGTGCCGACCAGACCCCCGCCGCCAGCACCGAACTGCGGGCCGACATCCGCCGCCTCGGCGACCTGCTGGGCGAGACCCTCGTACGACAGGAGGGCCAGGACCTCCTCGACCTCGTCGAGCGCGTCCGCGCCCTGACCCGCGAGGACGGCGAGGCAGCAGCCGAACTCCTCGGCGACACGGACCTGGAGACCGCCGCACAGCTCGTGCGCGCCTTCTCCACCTACTTCCACCTCGCCAACGTCACCGAGCAGGTCCACCGCGCCCACGAGATGCGCGACCGCCGGGCCGCCGAGGGCGGACTCCTCGCCCGCACCGCCGACCGCCTCAAGGACGCCGACCCCGACCACCTGCGCGAGACGGTCAAGAACCTCAACGTCCGGCCGGTCTTCACCGCACACCCCACCGAGGCCGCACGCCGCTCGGTGCTCAACAAGCTCCGCCGCATCGCCGAGCTCCTCGAAACCCCCGTCATCGAGGCCGACCGCCGACGCCAGGACATCCGCCTGGCCGAGAACATCGACCTCATCTGGCAGACCGACGAACTCCGCGTCGTCCGCCCCGAGCCCGCCGACGAAGCCCGCAACGCCATCTACTACCTCGACGAACTCCACGCCAACGCCGTGGGCGACGTCCTGGAGGACCTGGCCGCCGAACTCGAGCGCGTCGGCGTCGAACTCCCCGCCGGCACCCGCCCCCTCACCTTCGGCACCTGGATCGGCGGCGACCGCGACGGCAACCCCAACGTGACGCCCGCCGTCACCTGGGACGTGCTGATCCTCCAGCACGAGCACGGCATCACCGACGCCCTCGAACTCGTCGACCAGCTGCGCGGACTGCTCTCCAACTCCATCCGCTACACCGGAGCCACCGACGAGCTCCTCACCTCGCTCCAGACCGACCTGGAACGCCTCCCCGAGATCAGCCCCCGCTACAAGCGGCTGAACGCCGAGGAGCCCTACCGCCTCAAGGCCACCTGCGTCCGCCAGAAGCTCGTCAACACCCGCGAGCGCCTCGCCGCCGGCACCGCGCACCGCCCCGGCTGCGACTACCTCGGCACCGCCGAACTCATCGCCGACCTGGCCCTCATCCAGACCTCCCTGCGCGAACACCGCGGCGGACTCTTCGCCGACGGCCGCATGGACCGCACCATCCGCACCCTCACCGCGTTCGGCCTCCAGCTCGCCACCATGGACGTCCGCGAACACGCCGACGCCCACCACCACGCGCTCGGCCAGCTCTTCGACCGCCTCGGCGAAGAATCCTGGCGCTACACCGACATGCCCCGCGACTACCGGCAGAAGCTCCTCGCCAAGGAACTCCGCTCCCGCCGCCCCCTCGCCCCCACCCCGGCCCCGCTCGACGCCGCCGGCGAGAAGACCCTCGGCGTCTTCCACACCATCAAGCAGGCCTTCGAGCGCTTCGGCCCCGAAGTCATCGAGTCCTACATCATCTCGATGTGCCAGGGCGCCGACGACGTCTTCGCCGCCGCCGTCCTCGCCCGCGAGGCCGGACTCATCGACCTCCACGCCGGCTGGGCCAAGATCGGCATCGTCCCCCTCCTCGAAACCACCGACGAACTCCGCGCGGCCGACGTCATCCTCGACGAAATGCTCGCCGACCCCTCGTACCGACGCCTCGTGTCCCTGCGCGGTGACGTCCAGGAGGTCATGCTCGGCTACTCCGACTCCTCCAAGTTCGGCGGCATCACCACCTCCCAGTGGGAGATCCACCGCGCCCAGCGCCGCCTCCGCGACGTCGCCCACCGCTACGGCGTACGCCTGCGCCTCTTCCACGGCCGCGGCGGCACCGTCGGCCGCGGCGGCGGCCCCTCGCACGACGCGATCCTCGCCCAGCCCTGGGGCACCCTCGAGGGCGAGATCAAGGTCACCGAACAGGGCGAGGTCATCTCCGACAAGTACCTCATCCCCGCCCTCGCCCGCGAGAACCTGGAACTGACCGTCGCCGCCACCCTCCAGGCCTCCGCACTCCACACCGCACCCCGCCAGTCCGACGAGGCGCTCGCCCGCTGGGACGCGGCCATGGACACCGTCTCCGACGCCGCCCACGCCGCCTACCGCAAGCTGGTCGAGGACCCCGACCTGCCGACCTACTTCCTCGCCTCCACCCCGGTGGACCAGCTCGCCGACCTCCACCTCGGCTCGCGGCCCTCCCGCCGCCCCGGCTCGGGCGTCTCGCTCGACGGACTCCGCGCCATCCCGTGGGTCTTCGGCTGGACCCAGTCCCGCCAGATCGTCCCCGGCTGGTTCGGCGTCGGCTCAGGTCTCAAGGCCCTGCGCGAAGCCGGACTCGACACCGTCCTCGAAGAAATGCACGAACAGTGGCACTTCTTCCAGAACTTCCTCTCCAACGTCGAGATGACCCTGGCCAAGACCGACCTGCGCATCGCCAGGCACTACGTCGACACCCTCGTCCCCGACGAGCTCAAGCACGTCTTCGACGTCATCGAGGCCGAGCACGCGCTCACCGTCCAGGAAGTCCTCAAGATCACCGGCGGCAAGGAACTCCTCGACACCAACCCGGTGCTCCAGCAGACCTTCGCCATCCGCGACGCCTACCTGGACCCGATCTCCTACCTCCAGGTCTCCCTGCTCGCCCGCCAGCGCCAGGCCGCCGAACGCGGCGAGGAGCCCGACCCGCTGCTCGCCCGCGCCCTACTGCTCACCGTGAACGGCGTCGCCGCAGGCCTGCGCAACACCGGCTGACGAACACCGGCACCGCCGGCCCGTGACGAAGAACGGCGGGTGCGGACCTGTCAGAGAGCGACGAACGTCGCCATCAACAGGACCGCACCCGCCGTTCCCGTACCCCACGCCGTCCGCGTCAGCCGCAGCCCTCCGCCGATCATCAGCGCGGCCATCAGCAGCGCCCCGCCCAGCGGCACCCAGGCATGCAGAAAGCCCGGCACACCCGTCCTCACCACATCACCCGTGCCGGGCTTCACCACCACGGGGAAACGGTCGCCCTTCTGCGCCGCCACCGACCGCTCGATCCTCACCTCGGACCGGTCCTGCGCATCCGCGTCGGGCGAGAACGACCCCGAGCACGCGTCCTCACCGCACTCCGTCACCACCATCGTGCCGTGCTCACGACCCTTGGCCAGGACTATGTGGTGCGCCGTGTCCCACGACGCCCACACACCTGCGACCAGCAGCAACAGGACGACACAGCCCGCGGCGAACGTACGGCCATGAGCCAGCATCCGGTGCGAGGAACTCCGCTTCATGGACGCCGATCCTTGGGCAGAGCGCTCCCCTCGGTCAACCTGTGGCCGAAAAACACCCAACTACCGACAGGAATGTCAGGAGTTGTACGCCGACTGAGCCCGCTCCAGCCCCTCGTCCAGCAACGACTCCACCGCATCCGCCGCCCGGTCCACCAGATACGCGAGCTCCTTGCGCTCCGCACCCGAGAAATCCTTCAGCACGAAATCCGCGACCTGCATCCGCCCCGGCGGCCGGCCGATCCCGAAACGCACCCGGTGATAATCCGGACCCATCGCCTTCGTCATCGACTTCAGCCCGTTGTGCCCGTTGTCACCGCCGCCCAGCTTCAGCCGCAGCATCCCGAAGTCGATGTCCAGCTCGTCATGCACCGCCACCACATGATCCGTGGGGACCTTGTAGAAGTCCCGCAACGCCGTCACCGGACCACCCGACAGATTCATGTACGACATCGGCTTCACCAGCACCACCCGGCGGCTCGACGGCCCCGGCGGGCCGATCCGCCCCTCCAGCACCTGCGCCTGAGCCTTCTGGGCCCGCTTGAACGAGCCCCCGATCCGCTCCGCGAGAAGATCGGCGACCATGAACCCGACATTGTGCCGGTTCGCCGCGTAGTCGGGGCCGGGATTGCCGAGGCCCACGATCAGCCAGGGGTCGGTGGCGTCGGACATCAGAGCTCGGTCTCCTCGCAGTGCGTACACACAGGTCGAAACAGGGAAACGGGGCGGCGGAACCCCGGAAGGGAACCGCCACCCCGTCAGTCAAGCAGGTGGGGCGAGGCTCAGGCCTCGGCAGCCTCGGTCTCGGCGCCCTCGGCCGGGGCCTCCTCGGCCTGCGCGGCCACGACCTGGAGCACGATGGCGTCCTCGTCACCGGCAAGCACGGCACCCTTGGGCAGCTCGATGTCCTTGGCGACGATCGAGTCACCCGCGTCCAGACCGGCGACGGAGACCGTGACCGACTCGGGGATGTGGGTGGCCTCGGCCTCGACGAGCAGGGTGTTCTGCACGTACTCCAGCAGGTTGGCACCCGGCGCCAGGTCGCCCTCGGCGTGCACCGCGATCTCGACGTTGACCTTCTCGCCGCGCTTCACGGTCAGCAGGTCGACGTGCTCGATGTTGCCCTTGAGGGCGTTGCGCTGCACAGCCTTCGGGATCACCAGGGCGTCCTTGCCGTCGATCTCGAGACCGATCAGGACGTTCGCCGTACGGAGCGCGAGAAGCAGCTCGTGACCCGGCAGGTTGATGTGAACCGGCTCGGCACCGTGGCCGTAGACCACACCGGGAACCAGGTTGGCACGACGGGTACGACGGGCAGCGCCCTTGCCGAACTCCGTACGGACCGTTGCGTCGAGCTTGATCTCAGCCATGCTGCACTCCTCGTAAGGTGACGAAAAACCGATGGTCACCCGGCCCACGACAGGCCTGCTACGAAGAGCGCGTCGATAACGGACCACCGATTCCCATGACCACGCATGAGAACGGCCTCCCTCGCCGAGCAACTCACTGAGTCTACCCGGCGGGGAGGCCGCACCCAAAGTCGATCACCCGCAGGCGGTCGTCCGGGGATCGCCCTCCGGAGGGAGGTCACCCGAAGGTGATCAGCCCTGCTCCTCGAAGAGGCTCGTCACCGAACCGTCCTCGAACACCTCACGCACCGCACGCGCGATCGTCGGCGCGATCGAGAGCACCGTGATCTTGTCGATCTCCAGCTCGCCCGGCGTCGGCAGCGTGTCCGTGAACACGAACTCGCTCACCTTCGAGTTCTTCAGACGGTCCGCGGCGGGGCCGGAGAGCACCCCGTGCGTCGCCGTCACTATGACGTCCTCGGCACCGTGCGCGAACAGCGCGTCCGCAGCGGCACAGATCGTGCCACCCGTGTCGATCATGTCGTCGACCAGGACACACACCCGGCCCTCGACGTTACCGACGACCTCGTGGACGCTGACCTGGTTCGGCACGTCCTTGTCGCGGCGCTTGTGCACGATCGCCAGCGGCGCGTCCAGACGGTCGCACCAGCGGTCCGCGACCCGCACCCGGCCCGCGTCCGGGGAGACCACCGTCAGCTTCGACCGGTCGACCTTCGCACCCACGTAGTCCGCCAGGATCGGCAGCGCGAACAGGTGGTCCACCGGACCGTCGAAGAAGCCCTGGATCTGGTCCGTGTGCAGATCGACCGTGAGGACACGGTCCGCACCCGCCGTCTTCATCAGGTCCGCCACCAGGCGGGCCGAGATCGGCTCACGGCCACGGTGCTTCTTGTCCTGACGGGCGTAACCGTAGAACGGCACGATCACCGTCACCGACCGCGCCGACGCACGCTTCAGCGCGTCCAGCATGATCAGCTGCTCCATGATCCACTTGTTGATCGGAGCCGTGTGGCTCTGGATCAGGAAGCAGTCGGCGCCACGGGCGGACTCCTGGAAGCGGACGTAGATCTCACCGTTGGCGAAATCGAAGGCCTTCGTCGGCACGAGGCCGACACCCAGCTGGTGCGCGACCTCCTCGGCCAGCTCGGGGTGGGCGCGGCCGGAGAAGAGCATCAGTTTCTTCTCGCCGGTCGTCTTGATCCCGGTCACAGCACAGTCTCCTCAGACGTGTATCTGGCACCGCACGCATGTGTCCCGATGTGCGACGAGCCAGCCGAAATGGGTGAGCATCTATCACGGTACGCCGCCTTTGGCGCACCTGTTTCCGGTCAGCTTTCGCCGTCGGTCTCCCGTGCGGCAGCCTGAGCGGCCTGAGCCGCCGCGCTCCCGGGACGCTTCCGGGCGACCCAGCCCTCGATATTCCGCTGCTGGCCCCGGGCGACGGCCAGCGAACCTGCCGGCACATCCTTGGTGATGACCGAACCGGCGGCCGTGTAAACGCCGTCCCCCACCGTGACAGGCGCCACAAACATATTGTCCGACCCGGTCCGGCAGTGGGACCCGATCGTGGTGTGGTGCTTGGCCACCCCGTCGTAGTTCACGAAGACGCTCGCGGCGCCGATGTTCGTGTGGTCGCCGATCGTCGCGTCCCCGACATAGCTCAGGTGCGGCACCTTCGTGCCCTCGCCGATCGTCGCGTTCTTCATCTCGACGTACGTCCCGGCCTTCGCCTTCGCGCCGAGCCGCGTCCCGGGCCGCAGATAGGCGAACGGACCCACGGTCGCCCCCGGGCCCACCTCGGCGCCGTCGGAGACCGTGTTGTCCACCCGGGCGCCCGCGTGGACCACGGTGTCCTTCAGGCGAGAGTTCGGGCCGACCTCGGAGTCCTCCGCGAGGTGGGTCGAGCCGAGCAGCTGTGTACCGGGGTGCACGATCGCGTCACGCTCGTACGTCACCGTCGCGTCGATCAGGGTCGACGCCGGGTCCACGACCGTCACGCCGGCCAGCATCGCCCGCTCCAGCAGCCGCTCGTTGAGCAGCCGCCGGGCCTCGGAGAGCTGGAGCCTGTTGTTGATGCCCAGGATCTCCCGGTGGTCGCCCGCCACCGAGGCCCCCACACGGTGCCCGTCCTCACGCAGGATCGACAGCACGTCGGTGAGGTACTCCTCGCCCTGGCTGTTGTCCGTGCGCACCTTGCCGAGGGCCTCGCTCAGCAGCCGGCCGTCGAAGGCGAAGACGCCGGAGTTGATCTCCCGGATCGCGCGCTGGGCGTCGGTGGCGTCCTTGTGCTCGACGATCTCGGTGACGGCACCGGTGGCCGCGTCACGGACGATCCGGCCGTAGCCGGTCGAGTCCGGGACCTCGGCGCTCAGCACGGTGACGGCGTTCGCGTCGGCGGCGTGGGTGGCGGCCAGTGCGGAGAGCGTCTCGCCGGAGAGCAGGGGGGTGTCGCCGCAGACCACGATCACGGTGCCCTCGACGGTCCCGCCGAGCTCCTCGAGAGCCATGCGGACGGCGTGGCCGGTTCCGTTCTGCTCGGCCTGGTACGCCGTGCGTACGGGGGTCTCCCCGGCGGAGAGGTGAGCGGTGACCTGCTCGCTGGCGTGGCCTACGACCACGACGAGGTGCCGGGGGTCGAGCTCACGGGAGGCGGCGACGACATGTCCGACGAGCGAGCGCCCGGAGATCTCGTGCAGGACCTTGGGGGTCTTCGACTTCATGCGGGTGCCCTCACCCGCTGCGAGGACGACGACGGCGGCCGGGCTGATGGCGCTCACGGATGTGCCCTTCGGCTTCGGGTGGTGGACATCCGCAGGATACCGGGGGCGTATATGCCCGAAACGAGCGCGGGCCCCGACCGGTGAGGTCGGGGCCCGCATGAGGTGCTCCCGGGGAAGGAATCGAACCCTCATTCAATAGACCAAAACTATTTGTCCTACCATTAGACGACCCGGGATGGTTTGGCACCTATATCCGTTTTCGCTCCTCGGACTTGAGTGCAGCCCCTACTATGCCGCACCACGAGCCCTCGATGCGACGGTACAGGTCCGCACTTTTCAGAACTCGGACCACGAGGCAACCCCGGTAGCCCTCCCCCGTGTTCTTCCGGTTCGTCTTCGGGGAGTGCTTCTTGAGCGTGGTCTTACCGAACGCGGTCGGCGCGGCGCCTGTGAGGTCGGCCCAGTAGTGCTCTGCGGCCGCGACGTCGGCGGTCTCGTGGATGTGTACGTGGAACCGGAGGTGTTCCGGTGGTACGCCCAGGAGGCGTAGCCATGTGAGGTACGCCGAGATCATGTCCGGGTCGCTGTTGATGAACGTGACCCTCTCCTGGGGTCGGTGAGGTTTGGATTTGGAGCCCTCTGCCCAGTAGAGCGCGACCCCGATGGCGAACAGCTCTCGGTCGGTCATGGTCGCGAACTCGGCCGCTGCGTCCCGCTTCGTCGTCTGGCGTTCTGCTTCACGTCGCTGGAGGGTGGCTTCCCAGCCGCGTCGTGCGATGGCAGACGCTTCTTCTCGTGTTCGTTTCCGGGTCGGCTTCGGCAGGTCCCGGACCCAGAGCGAGATGGACCCCTTGGAGCACCCCAGCTCGACTTGGATCTGGTCGTAGGTCATCCCCTGGAGCCGCAGCTCCCGGGCCTTGGCTCGCAGGTCGTCCTTCGCGTTGGGGCGCTTCGTCCACTCCGGGGCGGGCTCGCCCTCCAAGAGGCGGTTCAGGATGTCGTTGTTGTCGACGTGCAGCCTGTCTCGGATCTGGCGGCGGCTGAGGCCCTCTCGCCGCAGCGCGACCGCCTTCTCCCGCAGCCCCTCGAAGTCCGCGTACTTGCCACTGGCATGTGTCAGACGGACAGCGTCGTCCGGAATGCGGACGTCCCGGGGCGAAAGGATGCTCGGTTCACCGGATCGTGCGATTACCTACGTTTACGGCTTGACCAGTCACTTTCTGTGCTCTTGGAGTCTCCGGAAAAAGAGATGCGCCCGCCCGTACGCTGGATGCCATGACCGCAACGGGGGCAGACCAGGAAGCGGCGGGGCAGACCACCCGCGGCTACTGGTGGTGGGAGCGGCGGCGCAGTGTCGCCCTGGACGTGGGACTGGCGCTTCTTTCGGCGCTGGAGTGTGCGCTGGAGGGGGTGGAGTTCGCCGGGGACACCGGGCTGCCGGTGCCGCTGGCGGTGCTCTTCGGGCTGGCGGCGGGGTCGGTGCTGGTGCTGCGCAGGCGGTGGCCGATCGCCGTGGTGCTGGTGTCGATCGCGACGACGCCGGCCGAGATGGGCTTCCTGATGGGGATCGTCGGGCTGTACACCCTGGCGGCGTCCGACGTCCCGCGCCGGATCACGGTCGTGCTGACGGGGATGACGCTGGTCGGCACGTTCATCGTGTCGTACGTGCGGCTCCGGCAGAGTGTGGACGCCCACGCCGACTTCGGGCCCGGGTTCTGGTACGTCCCGGTGGTGTCCCTCTTCATGTCGCTGGGGCTGACGGCGCCCTCCGTGCTCTTCGGGCTCTACATCGGGGCCAGGCGCAGGCTGATGGAGAGCCTGCGGGAGCGCGCGGATTCGCTGGAGCGGGAGCTGTCGCTGCTGGCGGACCGTGCGGAGGAGCGGGCCGAGTGGGCGCGTACGGAGGAGCGGACGCGGATCGCCCGGGAGATGCACGACGTGGTGGCGCACCGGGTGAGTCTGATGGTGGTGCACGCGGCGGCGTTGCAGGCGGTGGCTCCGAAGGATCCGGCGAAGGCGGTGCGCAACGCGGCGCTGGTGGGCGACATGGGCCGGCAGGCGCTGACGGAGCTGCGGGAGATGCTCGGGGTGCTGCGGAGCGGGGACGCGCTGGTGGCCCCGCGGTCGGGCCGGGTGCCGCTGGCGTCGGTGGGGCGTGCTGCCGCGGAGGTCGCGGAGGTGCTGGTGGAGGACGGGCCGCGTCTGCGTGAGGTGGAGGTGCTGGTGGCGCAGTCCCGGGATGCGGGGATGACGGTGGAGCTGTCGGTGGAGGGGGAGCTGCGTCCGTATGCCCCGGAGGTGGAGCAGACCGCGTACCGGGTGGTGCAGGAAGCGTTGACGAATGTCCACAAGCATGCGGCGGGGGCGAGGACGTGGGTGCGGCTCGCGCATCGGGGGTCCGAGGTGGCGATGCAGGTGGAGAACGGTCCGTCGGACGGTGCGGCGGCGGACGCGGGTCTGCCGAGCGGGGGTAACGGTCTGGTCGGGATGCGGGAGCGGGTGCTCGGGCTCGGGGGTGTGTTCGTGTCGGGGCCGACGGACGCGGGGGGTTTCCGGGTGTCGGCGGTGCTGCCGGACGGCGGGGCGACGGCGGTCTGAGGGCGTGGGGGGCCTTCCCCGAGGCCTGTGCGGTCCTCACCGGAAGGGGTTGCCTCGGCCCGGTGCGCTCAGCCCGACGTGAGCCTGGCCGGTTGTACGCCTGTCATCAGTGTTTCGAGGGCGCGGTCGATGTCGGAGCCGAGGTACCAGTCTCCGGTGTGGTCGATGGAGTAGACGCGTCCTTCGCTGTCGATGGCGAGGACGGCTTGTCCGTCGCCTTCTTCGCCGAGGGGTGCGACCTCTGTTTCGAGTGCGCGTCCGAGGTCGCCCAGGGTGCGTGCGAGGTGGAGGCCGCTGAGCGGGTCGATGTGCACGGTGGCGGTGGCGATCTGCCGGCCGGGTGCGGTGGAGCTGATGTGGAGTCCGCCGAATTCGGCCCAGGCCTCGACGGCGGCGGGGAACACGGCGTGCTGGTGTCCGGCGGGGGACGCGTGGGAGCGGAGTGCGTCGGCCCACTCCTCGGCCTGGCGGATGTCCCAGCGTCCGGGCTGCCATCCGGCGTCGCGGAGCGCGGCGTCCACGGCGACGGGGAAGCGGGTGGTGGAGGTGCGGTCCTGCTGGGCGGGTACGTCGGTTCGTTCACGCATGGTGCTGTTGCTCAGCCCTTCTCGGCTGTGGTCGCCGCACCGTTGGTGAGGTCGACGGGGCGCACGCCGAAGTGGGCGAGCATCTCGGTGCAGGAGCGGCAGGGTGGCGCGTAGCTGCCGTGGAGGGGGTCGCCGTCCTCGCGGATGCGGCGGGCGGTGAGGCGGGCGTGCTTGAGCGCGCGGCGGGCCTCGCCGTTGGTGAGGGGTTTGCGCTGGGCGCGTTTGGAGCGGCTGTCGTCGGCGGCGGTGAGCTGTCGTGACAGGAGTATGGCTTCGGGGCAGCGGCCGGTGAAGCGTTCGCGCTGGTTGCTGCCGAGGGTGTCGAGGAAGTCCTGTACGAGGGGGTGGAGGACCGGGGGCTGGTCGCCCTTGCCTGCGGTGCAGGTGAGGGTTTCTCCGCGTACGGACAGGGCTGCGGCCACGGCGGGCAGGATGCCGTCGCGGCGGTGGTGGAGCTGGGGTGGGCGGTGGGGCTCGGTGGTGCTCCAACTGAGTCGCGGGTCTCCGGATGTGACTGTTTGTGCTGTGCGCATGGTGCTGGTGTCCCTCCCTGCAATCCCCCGAGTTGCGGGGGACAGCCTGCCAAATATGCAGGGTGGTGGGGAAGCTGGGTGGGTGAAACGGGTCTTCGTGTCGCGGGCGGGCGGCCCCGTTGTCGCGCGTCCGTCACGCGACGGTGACGTTGGGTGAGTGGGAGTGCGGGGGCGGGGGGCCTGGTTGCGCCACCGCATAGGCTGTGCGGAACACCAGACGCAGCAGGGGGCAACCGCCATGACGACAGGTCGGCTCGGGCAGCAAGCCGCGCCACCGAACGCGGCCTATGCCGGGCAGGTCGTGCATTTCCCGGATCCTGTCCGGGCGTCCCGCCACCCCAGAGGTGTGCAGGTGGACGGCAACGGCTATCCGGTGCTTTCGCCGTACGCGCGTGCCGCCGCGGAGATCGCTGATCCGCCTCCGGGTTTCGGGATCGACGAGCTGCGGCTGACGGACTACGTGTCGGCGAACGCGGCGCTCGCGGCGAGTGGTCATGAGCTGTGGGACACGATTCCCGCGGTGGCGACTCCGCACGGCTGGACGTGGCATCACGTGGCGGGTGGCCGGCGGATGGAGCTGGTTCCGGTCGAGGTGAAGGCGCTGTTGCGTCATCACGGTGGTCTGGCGACGACTCCGGTGGATCAGAACCGTCGGGGTACGCGGCCGTTGCAGGAGACGAGGCCTGCTCATTTCCGGCTGCCGAAGGGCGCTGTCGCCGTGGGTGAGCAGCAGATCCTGGGGGTCGAGGAGGATCTCGGGTACCGCCTTCCGGGGGCCTACCGTTCGTTCCTGAAGGCCGCGGGTGGTTCGGCTCCGGTGGGTGCCGCGTTGGACGCGGAGCTGGGGCTGCTGGTGGACCAGCCGTTCTTCACGGTGCGCGAGGAAGCCGCGATGAACGACCTGGTGTACGTCAACAAGTGTCTGCGGGATCACTTCACGAAGGACTTCCTGGGCGTGGGTTTCGTCCAGGGCGGCATCCTGGCTGTGAAGGTGCGGGGCGGTGGTGTGGGGTCGGTGTGGTTCTGCGCCTTCGACGACGCGCGGGACCAGGACGGCTGGGGTGTGCAGGAGCGGGTGGACCGGTTGCTGCTGCCGTGCGGTGAGGACTTCGATGCTTTCCTTCAGCGTCTCGCGGGCAATCCGCCGGAGCTGGAGACGGTGGCGAACCTGATGGTGGACGGTGGCTTCGCGCGGGCCGTCCCGGTGGAGGGGTGAGCGCGGTGGTGACGTTCGCGCAGGCGCAGGAGCGGGCGGATGAGTGGGTCAACGGTGACGTGCCCGCGTATCAGCACCGTGAGGTCCGGGTCCGTGAGTTCGAGCTGGGTTTCGTGGTGTGGGCCGAGGACCGGGCCGAGGGTCCGGTTTCGGACGGTGGCCGTCAGCGGCTGGTGATCGCTCGTGACAGCGGTGAGGCCACCTTGTGGCCGGGGCTGCCTGTGGGCGAGGTGATACGGCGGTACGAGGAGGAGTACGGGGTGTCCGCGGTGGCGGAGCCTGCTCCGGAGCCGCCGCAGCGTATCGATCTGAATCAGACGTCGTTCCTGCTGAGTCCGCCGGAGTGGCTGCAGGAGGCGGCGGACAAGCTGGGTATTCCGGATCGTCGTGCGGGGGCGGACGCGCCGTCCTCCGACGATCCGGCGTCTTCTCCTCCTTCTTCTCCTTCTGTTCCCGCGCCGGCTCGCTCCGACGCGGGTGTGAGTGCGTGGCCGGCGGCCGGTGGGCAGCCGGATCATGAGCCGACGGCGTCGGACGGTGTGCCCGCGTCGGGGACTCCCTGGGCGGGTACGGACACGAACGCGGAGGGCGACGAGGGTGGCGTGGCGCTGCCCGCGACGGTGTTCGCGCCTCCGCTCTCGGGTTCGGACGACGACGGGACTCCGCCGCCGGTGGTGTCCGCGGAGGCACCCACCGCGCTGATGTCGGGTGGCAGCCAGCTGCCGCCGACGGCGCTGGTTCCGGGGCTGGACCCGCAGGCGCCGCCGCCCGGGGCGGCCGCGCCTTCCGCGCCTGCTCCTTCCGCTCCTTCTGCCGGTCCTGGTGACATCTCGGATGCGGCGACGAGCAAGGCCGTCGTGCCGCCCAGGGGTGCGCGGGGGCCGGTGTCGACGACTCCGCCGCCGCCCGGTGCGCCGGGTACGCCGGGGGTGCGGCCGGGGGCGACTCCGCCGCCTTCGGGTCCGGGCGCGCCCGGTGCGCCGGTGGGTGGGTACGTCCCGACGCAGCTCGTCTCGCAGCTGGGTCCTCCCGGGGCTCCGGGTGCGCCTCAGCCTCCCGCTCCTCCGGGTGCTCCTCAGCCTCCCGGTCCTCCAGGTTCTCCCGGTCCGCCGGGACCCCCGCAGGGTTCGACGCCGCCTCCGGGTGGCGGGATGCACCAGGCCGCGACGATGTTCGCCGACGCGAGCATCGGCGGCCCGAACGCGCCGCGTCCTCCGGGTCCTCCCGGCCCGCCCGGTCCTCCGGGTGCCCCCGGCGCTCCCGGTGCTATGCCGCCTCCGCCCGGTTCCACGCCGCCGGGTCCTCCCGGTCCTCCCGGTCCGCCCGGGCCTCCTCCGGGTGCGACGCCGCCTCCGGGGGGCGGGGTGCACCATGCCGCGACGATGCTGGCGGGTCCCGGTCAGGTCGGCCCCGGCGCGACGCCGCCTCCCGGCATGCCGGGTTCGCACACTCCGCCGCCGCCCGGTGCGTACGGCTATCCGCAGCAGCCGTCCGGTCAGCCGACGGTCGGGCCGGGCTATCAGGCCGTGCTGCGCTTCCGTGCGGCCGACGGCAGCGAGCAGCAGCTGATCCGGCGTTCGGCGCCGGGTACTCCGCATCCGGAGTGGCAGATGCTGCACGAGCTGCGGGCGATGGGTGTGCCGCCGCAGCAGGTGATCGAGCTGCACACGGAGCTGGAGTCGTGCGAGCTGCCCGGTGGGTACTGCGCGCGGATGATCCGGGAGACCTGGCCGCAGGTCCGGATCACGAGTGTGGCGCCGTACGGGACGGATCACGCGAGCCGGCAGCAGGGCATGCAGCATCTGCTGACGCACCAGGGTGAGCTGCACCAGGTGGCCGACGGTCCCGCGCGGCCCGCTCCGGTGCGGGCGCCGCTGCCGCAGATGCCGCCTGCCATGCCTGTTCCGCCGGAGGCGCTGGCGGAGGAGCTGCACGGGGCGTTCGGTCCTGGTGTGCTGCGGTTCGACCAGCGGGCGGTGTCCCGTCAGGGTGTGCCCGAGGTCGTGGCGCAGACGCTGGTGTGGGCGGGTCTGCCCGCCGATTTCGGGCCGTTCTTCTGGGCGCAGCCGGGTCACCCGGTGGTGCCGACGCTGGCGGAGCTCGCCGCGCAGCGGCAGGTTCAGCCGGCGTCGGACGCGGGTTCGTATCTGGTGATGGGTTCGGACTTCGGCCGGGCGATCTGTGTGCAGTACGGGACGGCGAACATCGTGGCCGTCCCGGTGGAGGCGGGTCCGGGTGGTGCGCCGGTGCCGCCGCAGTTCGTGAACACGGGTCTGCCCGAGTTCGTGCGGTCGATGGCGTTGCTCGGCCGGATGTGGCGGCTGCGGTACGGGCTGAATCCGGAGCAGGCGGGCCGTTGGACGGTTGATTTCCAGGCTCAGCTGGTGGCCGTCGATCCTGCCGCGCTGGCGTCGCCGGAGAGCTGGTGGTCGGTTCTGCTGGAGCAGATGTGGGACGGGCTGCTCTGATCCGACCGGTTGTGTGCGAGAGGCGTCTGCTCCTTTTGGGGGCAGGCGCCTTTTGTGTGCGGTTCTGTGATCCGGAACGCTTACGTCCTGAAAGCGGCTGATCGATTCCGACTTCCGGGCCAATTACCGCATCCTTGACGTATTGCGTCATGGTCGGGGAGTCGGAGAGCGGGAAAGAGGGCTTCAGGGATGAGTGGTGGACCGGTGTCCGGGCACGGTTTCGTGGGTGTACGGGGGCGTGGTTACCGTCCTGAGCAGGTGGACCGCATGGTGGCCTCGCTGTCCGCCGAGCGGGACGGGGCCCTGGAGCGGCTGTCCCGGCTGACGGCGCTGGCCGATGAGCTGGCCGAGGAGTCGGCGCGGCTGGGCGAGGTGGTCGCGTCCCTCGCTCCGCAGACGTATCAGTCCCTGGGGGAGCGGGCGCGGCAGATCCTGGCGCTGGCGGAGGCCGAGGCGGAGGCGGTGCTGGGCGCCGCGCAGGAGGAGGGGCAGGCGCTGCGGGACGCCGCGGACTCGGCGGGCCGGGAGGTCCGTGAGGCGGCGCGTGAGCAGGCGGGCGTGGCGCGGGCGGCGGCGGACGCCGCTGCGGACGAGGTGCTGGACGGGGCGCGGAGTTCGGCCGCCGGTCTGGTGGAGGACGCGCGCCGGGAGGCGGCCGAGGTGCGGGGGGCCGCGGAAGCGGAGATGGACGGGACGCGTCGGCGTACGGCGAGCGTGCTGGCGCACCAGGAGCAGGAGCACGGCGACCGGGGCAAGGCGGCGGACGCCGGGTTCGCCGCGGCGGAGGCCGCCGCGGCGGAGCGCGAGGCGGAGCTGACGGCCCGTGGTGAGGCGCTGCTCGCGCGGGCGCGGCGGGAGCTCGCGGACACGGAGGAGGCGGCCAGGCACGGCCAGGAGGACGCGGAGGCGCGGGCGGCGGAGCTGGTGTCGGCGGCCCGGGTGGCGGAGGAGCGGATCGTGCGGGAGACCGAGCGGGTGCTGCGGGAGCACGAGGAGGGCCGCGAGGAGGTGCAGGCGCACATGGCGCACGTACGCAGTTCGCTGGCGGCTCTGACGGGGCGTGCGGTGGCGGGGCCGGTGGAGTAGGCGCGGGGTTCACCGTCGTCCGGCGGGCGGGGCTCCCGCGAGGATCCAGGGTTCCGCGGCCTCGTACTGCCGGCGTTGTTCCGCGGGGTCGGTGTTCCGGCCGCGTACGGTGCCGAGCCAGCCGGCCAGGAAGCCGAAGGGGATGGAGACCAGGCCGGTCGTGGTGAGCGGGAACCAGTTGAAGTCGCGGTCGGGGAAGACGGAGCCGGGGGAGCCGGAGACCAGGTTGGTGCCGGTGATCAGGACGAGTACGCAGGCGGTGCCGCCGATGAGGGTGCAGAGCAGGCCGGTGCGGGTGAAGCGGCGCCAGAACATGCTGTAGACGAGCGCCGGGGCGATGGCGGACGCCCCGATGCAGAACGAGAGGGTCACCAGGGCCTGGACGTTCCAGTGTCTGGCCGGCACGGCGAGGGCGATGGCGAGGGCTCCCACGCCGATCGCCGCGCCGCGTGCGGTGGCCGTGGCGCGCCGGTCGTTCATGGGTCTGCCGGGGCGCAGGCCGTGGGCGAGGAGGTCGTGGGCGAGGGAGTTGGCGCAGGCCAGGATCATTCCCGCGACGGAGGCGAGCAGGGTCAGGAAGATCGCCGTGGTCATGGTGGTGACGACGAGTGCCCCGGCCTTGCCTCCGCCCGCGACGGCTCCGGTGACCTGGAGGATCGCGCTGTTGCCCTGGGCTCCGGCGGCGGTGATGCGGTCGTGTCCGACGAGGGCCGCGGCGCCGAAGCCGATGACGGCGAGGAGCAGGCAGAGTCCGACGACGACGCCGACCGCCCAGGAGAGGGAACGGCGGACGGCGCGGGCGTCGCTCGCGCCGGTCATCCGCATGGTGATGTGGGGGAGGCAGGCGGCGCCGAGCACGACGGTCAGTTCGGAGCTGATCATGTCGAGGTCGCTGCCGCCGAACTGGAGCCCGGAGTGCAGGTAGGCGCTGCCGGCGCCGCTGCCGGCGGTGGCGGCGCGCAGGAGTGCGGCGGTGTCCCAGTCGAAGCGGTCGAGGACGAGTGCGGAGACGAGGAGTCCCGCGCCGAGGAGTGCGAGGGTCTTGATGATCTGGATGACGGCGGTGCCCCGCATGCCGCCGATGGCCGCGTAGCCGATCATGAGGATGCCGAGGGTGATGATGGATCCGGTGCGGAAGCCGGAGCCGTCGAAGCCGAGCATGAAGGCGAGCAGGTCGCCGCTGCCGGAGAGCTGGACGACCATCAGCGGCAGCAGTGCGGCGAGGGTGACGGCGCAGGACGCGATGCGGGCGGCGCGGCCGGGGGTGCGCCGGGTGAGCATGTCGCCCATGGTGAACCGGCCCGCGTGGTGCAGGGGTTCGGCGAGCAGGAACATCAGCAGGACCAGTGAGAGCGCGGTGCTGAGGGCGAGCACGAGGCCGTCGTGGCCGGTGAGGGCGATGACTCCGGTGGTGCCGAGGACGGTGGCGGCGGAGAGGTAGTCGCCGGCGATGGCGAGGCCGCCGGGCAGGGGTGAGAGCGAGCGGTAGCCGGCGCAGAAGCCGTCGAGGTCGTCGCGGTCGGGTCCGGTCATGACGCAGAGCAGCAGGGTGATGCTGGCGACGGCGATGAACGCGGTCAGCGAGAGCGTCCGGGCGGACTCCTCGAAGCCGTTCACCGGTCCGTGCCCCTTCTGCGGTCGCCGGCCGGTGGGCCGGTGGGTGCGGCCCGGTCGCGGAGCCCGGCGCAGAGCGGGTCGACGGTGCGGCGGGCGGTCCATTCGTAGACGGCGACGGCGGCGAGCGCGACGGGGAGCTGGCCCAGGCCGAGGGCGAGGCCGGTGGTGAGTCCGCTGTCCCCGACGGGGCGGGTCATCAGGCCGGGGGCGTAGCCGGACAGCACGAGGAAGAGGGTGAAGTAGCCGAGCGCGGTGAGTGTGGAGACGCGGCGCAGCAGGCGGTAGGCGGCGCGCAGCCGTCGCAGGTCGCCGTGGCGTCCGGGCGCGGGGGCCGGGCGCGGGCCGGTGGCGGGCTCGCCGGGCGGTGGCGGTGGTGGTGAGCTCTGCCAGGGCATGAGGTAGTCGCCGGGATACGAGGGTGGCGGGGGCCGGTGGGGCCGCACCGGGTGGGGGTGCGAGTCGTGCGGCATGGCGGTGCTCCTTGCATGGCTCGGGCCCGGGGCGGGCTGCAAGGCGGTGGCGCGGGTGCGCTGTCGGGAGCGCGTACGTTACTCGCGGGTATGGCGGAGGGGGAGCGTTATGGGTGAACTACCGTGGGTAACGCGCCAGTTGTCCCGGGGCCGGCCCTCAGTCCTTCGGCGTACGGGAGGTGTCTCCGTGTTCGTCCAGGACCGGGAAGCGGCGCGGGGCGAGGAGGACGAGGACCAGCAGGGCGAGTACGGCGGCGCCCGCGGCGCCCGCGAAGACATGGTCGACCGCGGTGTCGACGGCCCGGCGCAGATGGTCCGTCGCGGCGGCGGACAGGGACGCCGGGGCCTCCAGGGCGTGTGAGACGGCGTCCAGGTCGCCCGGCAGTCCCGGGACGGCGGCGGCGGTGAGCCGGCCGGCGAGCACGCCGTTGGCCACGGCGCCGAAGAGGGCGGCGCCCAGGCTCTGTCCGACCTGGCGGCAGAAGAGGACGGAGGCGGTGGTGGTGCCGCGCTCGGTCCAGCCGACCGTGGACTGGACGCCGATGATCAGCGGAAGCTGGAAGAGGCCGAGGGTCGCGCCGAGCAGCAGCATGAGCAGGGCGGGCTGCCAGGCGGCGCCCGGATAGGGCAGCAGCGGGAAGCAGAGCAGGACGAGCAGGGCCCCGGACATGCCGGTGATCGCGGTGCGGCGGAAGCCGATCCGGTTGTAGACCCGGTCGGAGAGGGCCGCGGCCACGGGCCAGCTCAGCGTCATCACCGACAGGACGAACCCGGCGGCGATCGGGCCCAGCCCCAGGACGGACTGGGCGTACGTCGGCAGGAAGACCGTCGGCGCGACCATGAGCAGCCCCATCGCGCCCAGGGCCAGGTTCACCGAGGCGATGGTGCGGCGCCGCCAGACCCAGCCGGGGATGACGGGGTCGGCGGCCCGTCGCTCGATGACGACGGTCAGGGCGGCCGCCGCGGCGCTCGCCCCCAGCAGCCCGAGCGAGGGCGCGGAGAGCCACGGCCAGGCGACGCCTCCCTGGACGAGCGCGGTCAGCAGCAGCGCGCCCGTCGCGAACACCGCGAGGGCGCCCGCCCAGTCGACCCGGGGACGGGTGGCGGGGCGCGGCCGGGCCGGTTCGTGGAGGTGGCGGACCACCAGCCAGAGGGCGACCGCGCCGACGGGCAGGTTGATCAGGAAGATCCAGCGCCAGTCGGCGTACGCGGCGAGCAGCCCGCCGACCGCGGGCCCCGCCACCGCCGAAGTGGCCCAGACCGTGGAGAGCTTGGCCTGGATCTTCGGGCGCTCCTTGAGGGGGTACAGGTCGGCCGCGATGGTCTGCACGGTGCCCTGGAGGGCGCCGCCGCCGAGACCCTGGACGACCCGGAAGGCGATGAGCGCGGCCATGTTCCAGGCGGCGGCGCACAGGACGGAGCCGACCAGGAAGAGGATGATGCCCGCGACCAGGACGGGTTTGCGGCCGAAGGTGTCGGAGAGCTTCCCGTACACCGGCAGGGTGACGGTGACGGCGAGCAGATAGCCGGAGAAGAGCCAGGAGAAGACGGCGAAGCCGCCCAGGTCGCCGACGATCTGGGGGACGGCGGTCGCGACGATCGTGCCGTCCAGGGCGGCGAGGCCCATGCCGAGCATCAGGGCCGCCGCGACCCGGCGGCGGGCGCGCACCGCGTCCGGTGCCGTGCCGGTGGGTGGTGTCCCGGGCACCGCTTCCTGGCTCTCCGTACCGCCGACGCCTTCCGTGCCGCCCACAGGGGTTCCTTCCCTATGCATCTATTTCCCGGAGGACACTGTCTCACCGCAGGCGGCCGTACGGGAGACGGTGGCCGAGGGGCGGACGACCCCCTACCCAGGTCCTGGCCGGCGGTCCCGAACCCTTAGGGGGAGCTCCGTACTTGGGGCCGGGGGCGGTTCCTCCCGCCGGAGGACGAGAGACGGGGGCCCCGTTCCCTAGCGTGTTCCTGTACCGGGGGGATGTGGCCGGCCGCAGGGGGCGGGGTGGGGAAAACCCCCTGTGAAGACTGCGCTGGGCACCAGCGCGCCGGACCCCCCTCGCGCACCAGACTCGGAACGTACGCAGAGACGTCCACGCATCGACCGACATAGGAGAATTACCGTGACAACGGCTGTAACCATTCCCAGGCACGGGGACACTGGAGGGCGTACGGCCGTCGCAGCGCGGGCGCGGCAGGTCGTCAAGGCGTACGGGGCGGGGGAGACCCGGGTCGTCGCGCTCGACCACGTCGATGTGGACATCGCCCGTGGGCAGTTCACGGCGATCATGGGTCCGTCCGGGTCGGGCAAGTCGACGCTGATGCACTGCCTCGCCGGTCTGGACACCGTGACCTCGGGGCAGATCCACCTCGCCGACACCGAGATCACCGGTCTGAAGGACAAGAAGCTCACCCAGCTGCGCCGCGACCGCATCGGCTTCATCTTCCAGGCGTTCAACCTGCTCCCGACGCTCAACGCGATCGAGAACATCACGCTGCCGATGGACATCGCGGGCCGCAAGCCCGACGCCGCCTGGCTGCGGCAGGTC
The DNA here is from genome assembly GCF_001905505.1 of Streptomyces sp. CB02058. GTDB lineage: Bacteria > Actinomycetota > Actinomycetes > Streptomycetales > Streptomycetaceae > Streptomyces. The sequence goes on along the minus strand of NZ_LIPG01000008.1, from coordinate 127,220 downwards.
GTGGAGACCGTCGGCCTCGCCGAGCGGCTGAAGCACCGGCCCACCCAGCTCTCCGGCGGCCAGCAGCAGCGTGTGGCGGTGGCCCGTGCCCTCGCCGCCCGCCCGGAGATCATCTTCGGTGACGAGCCCACCGGGAACCTGGACTCGCGGGCCGGGGCCGAGGTGCTGTCCTTCCTGCGCAGGTCGGTCGACGAGCTCGGCCAGACGATCGTCATGGTCACCCACGACCCGGTGGCCGCCTCCTACGCGGACCGGGTGCTCTACCTCGCGGACGGCTCCCTCGTCGACGAGATGCAGAACCCGACGGCCGAGCAGGTCCTGGACCGGATGAAGGACTTCGACGCGCGCGGGCGGACGTCATGACCGTATGGAAGACCTCGATGCGCAACTTCCTCGCGCACAAGGGGCGGATGGCGCTCTCCGCCATCGCGGTCCTGCTGTCGGTGGCGTTCGTCTGCGGCACGCTCGTCTTCACCGACACCATGAACACCACCTTCGACAAGCTCTTCGCGGTGACGTCCGCCGATGTCACGGTCAGCCCGAAGAAGGCGACCTCCGTCGACGACCTCCCGGAGAACGGCAAGCCCGAGGCGCTCCCCGAGTCCGTCGTGGCCGAGGTCGCCGGCGCCGAGGGTGTGAAGAAGGCCGAGGGCGCGGTCACCAGCATGTCCGTGACCCTCGTCGACAGCCGCGACAAGAACCTCGGCTCGGACACCGGCGCCCCGACCATCGCGGGCAACTGGACCGGGAACGACCTGCGTTCCATGGAGATCACCTCCGGCCACGCCCCGCGCGGCCCCACCGAGGCGATGATCGACGCCGACACCGCCGAGAAGCACCACCTGAAGATCGGCGACGAGGTGCGCACGATCGCCGTCACCGGTGACATCAGGTCGAGGATCAGCGGTATCGCCTCCTTCACCGTGACCAACCCCGGTGCGGCCGTCGTCTACCTCGACACCGCCACCGCACAGCAGAAGCTGCTGGGCGCCCCCGGTGTCTTCACCCACATCTCCGTCACCGCCGAACCCGGCGTCAGCGACACCCTGCTGAAGAAGAACGTCGCCACCGCCCTCGGCGACACGGCCTCGTACAAGCTGCGCACCCAGGAGGAGGCCGCGGCGGACGGCAAGGACTCCATGGGCTCCTTCCTGGACGTCATGAAGTACGCGATGCTCGGTTTCGCCGGGATCGCCTTCCTCGTCGGCATCTTCCTGATCGTCAACACCTTCTCGATGCTGGTCGCCCAGCGCACCCGCGAGATCGGCCTGATGCGGGCCATCGGCTCCAGCCGCAAGCAGGTCAACCGGTCCGTGCTGGTCGAAGCGGTGCTCCTGGGCGTCGTCGGATCGGTCCTCGGCGTCGGCGCGGGCATCGGGCTCGCCGTCGGGCTGATGAAGCTCATGGGCGCCGTGGGCATGGAGCTGTCCACCAGGGACCTCACCATCGCCTGGACGACACCGGCGATCGGGCTGGCGCTCGGCATCGTCGTCACCGTCCTCGCCGCGTACGTCCCGGCCCGCCGCGCCGGGAAGGTCTCCCCGATGGCCGCCCTGCGCGACGCCGGCACCCCGGCGGACGCCAGGTCCGGCTGGGTACGGGCCGCGCTCGGCCTGGTCCTCACCGGTGCCGGTGCCGCGGGCCTGTGGACGGCGACCCGGGCGGACGAGGCGAGCGAGGGTTCGCTCTACCTCGGCCTGGGCGTGGTCCTCAGCCTCATCGGCTTCATCGTGATCGGCCCGCTGCTCGCCGGTGTCGTCGTGCGGGTGCTCGGCGCCGTCGTCCTGCGGCTCTTCGGCCCGGTCGGGCGGCTGGCGGAGCGCAACGCGCTGCGCAACCCCCGGCGTACAGGAGCCACCGCCGCGGCCCTCATGATCGGCCTCGCCCTGGTGGCGTGCCTGTCGGTCGTAGGCTCGTCCATGGTCGCCTCGGCCACCGACGAGCTCGACAAGTCGGTCGGCACGGACTTCATCGTCCAGTCGAACACCGGCCAGCTCATCGTGCCGCAGGCCGCACAGGCCATCGAGAAGGTCCCCGGCATCGAGCACGTCACGGACTACCGGGTGCTCTCCGCGACGTTCACCAACCCCGACGGCTCGACCGCCGACGAGCAGGTCACCGCCGCCGACCCGACGTACCCGCGGGACCTGCGGCGCAAGACCACCGCCGGTGACCTGGCGAAGGCGTACGGCGCCGACTCCATGTCGGTCGGATCGGACTACGCCGCCCTGCACGGGATCGAGGTCGGCGACGACATCACCGTCGCCTTCAAGGCCGGCGACACCGCGAAGCTGAAGGTCGCCGCGATCACCTCGGACGACACGAACGTCGACCGGGGCGCGAACTACACCAACGTCACCACCGCCGAGCGGTACGTCGACGCCGACAGCATGCCCAAGAACATGATCATGTTCGCGTCGGCGGAGGACGGCAAGGAGAAGGAGGCGTACGCCGCCCTCAAGAGCTCGCTCGCGGCCTACCCGCAGTACAAGGTCCAGAACCAGGCCGACTTCAAGGAGGACCTGAAGGACCAGATCGGCCAGCTGCTGAACATCGTGTACGGCCTGCTCGCCCTGGCGATCATCGTCGCGGTGCTCGGAGTGGTGAACACCCTGGCCCTGTCGGTGGTCGAGCGGACCCGCGAGATCGGCCTGATGCGGGCGATCGGCCTCTCCCGCCGCCAGCTGCGGCGCATGATCCGGCTGGAGTCCGTCGTCATCGCCCTCTTCGGCGCGCTGCTCGGACTCGGCCTGGGCATGGGCTGGGGCACCTCGGCCCAGAAGCTGCTGGCCCTGGAAGGGCTCGAGGTCCTGGAGATCCCCTGGCCGACGATCGTCACCGTGTTCGTCGCCTCGGCCTTCGTCGGACTGTTCGCCGCACTGGTCCCGGCCTTCCGGGCCGGCCGGATGAACGTCCTGAACGCGATCGCCACCGACGGGTGACGGCCCGGCCGTAGGATGACTGATCCGGCCCCGGGGCGTTCCTCCAAACGCCCCGGGGCCGGATCGCGTCGTGTGCGGGGGTGGTCAGGCGTGCATGACCGGCACGTCGTACTGGGGGATCCACTTGTCGCGGGTGACGATCGTCAGCCCCTCCGTCTGGGCCTGGGCGACGAGGATGCGGTCGAACGGGTCGTGGTGGAGCGGGGGGAGGCGGCCGGCCTTGACGCCGTGCTCGGCCGTGACCGGCAAGGGCCTGAACTGCATGTCCCTGGCCCGTTCGGCGAGATCCTGGGTTCCCTGCAGTTTTCCCAGGCCCTGCTTGATCGCGATCTCCCACGGTGTCGCGGCGCTGACACGGACGTCGGACTCGGTGCGCAGCAGCTCCCGGATCTCCTCGGGGAGTTCCGGCGAGGCGTCCAGCCACCACAGGACGACGTGTGTGTCGAGCAGGAGCCTCATCCGCGCATCCCGAAGGCTTCGGCGACGTCGTCCGGGAGTTCGTCGAAGTCGTCCGGGATGTGGATCTGCCCCCGGAGCGCCCCGTAATCGGTCCGGTTGACCTTGGACCGCAGAGGCACGACCTTCGCGATGGGCTCGCCCGCCCGGCTGATCACGACCTCCTCGCCGGTCTCGACCTGTTGCAGTATCCGGGAGAAGTGGGTCTTGGCCTCGTGCACGTTGTACTGCCGGGCTGCTTCCATGACGCCTCGCTCGGGCCAGAAGTGGACTAGCTACCGGACTAAGGCTAGCCCCGCCGCCCCCGTACGGACAACGGCGTTCCCTCGCGCGAGTGACACACCGGCGTCGTACGCTGGGAGCCCCCGGCCCGTGCCACGTGTCGGGCCCTTCGCGTTGCTCACTCGCCACACCGGACGGAACCTTCATGAGCCTGCACGGTCTGCTGGACGTCGTCGTCACCGACCCGGCGCTCTCCGAAGCGGTGAAGGCCGCCTCCGACGGCCACCGGCCCCATGTCGACCTGGTGGGCCCGCCCGCCGCGCGTCCCTTCGCCGTGGCGGCGCTGGCCCGGGACGCCGGGCGTACGGTGCTCGCCGTCACCGCGACCGGCCGTGAGGCCGAGGACCTGGCGGCCGCGCTGCGGACCCTGCTGCCCCCGGACACCGTGGCGGAGTTCCCCTCCTGGGAGACGCTGCCCCACGAGCGGCTCTCGCCCCGCTCGGACACCGTGGGACGCCGTCTCGCGGTGCTGCGCAGGCTCGCGCACCCCCGGGAGGACGACCCGGAGACCGGTCCGGTCCGGGTGGTCGTCGCGCCCGTGCGCTCCGTGCTCCAGCCGCAGGTCAAGGGGCTCGGCGACCTGGAGCCCGTGGCGCTGAGCAGCGGGCAGAGCGCGGATCTGGGCGAGGTCGTGGACGCCCTCGCGGCGGCGGCGTACGCCCGTGTGGAACTGGTCGAGAAGCGGGGCGAGTTCGCCGTGCGCGGCGGCATCCTGGACGTCTTCCCGCCGACCGAGGAGCACCCCCTGCGGGTGGAGTTCTGGGGCGACGACGTCGAGGAGATCCGTTACTTCAAGATCGCCGACCAGCGCTCCCTGGAGGTCGCCGAGCACGGACTGTGGGCCCCGCCCTGCCGTGAGCTGCTGCTCACCGAGGACGTGCGGTCGAGGGCGGCGGCCCTCGCGGAGGAACACCCCGAGCTGGGCGAACTGCTCGGGAAGATCGCAGAGGGCATCGCGGTCGAGGGCATGGAGTCGCTCGCCCCGGTCCTCGTCGACGAGATGGAGCTGCTGCTCGACGTCCTGCCGCAGGGCTCGATGGCGGTGGTCTGCGACCCCGAGCGGGTGCGCACCAGGGCCGCGGACCTCGTCGCGACCAGCCAGGAGTTCCTCCAGGCGTCCTGGGCGGCCACGGCGGGCGGCGGCCAGGCCCCGATCGATGTCGGCGCGGCCTCCCTGTGGGGCATCGCCGATGTCCGGGACCGGGCCCGTGAGCTGGGCATGCTGTGGTGGTCGGTCTCGCCGTTCGCCGCGGACGACGAGCTGGACGACGACACCCTGAAGCTCGGGATGCGGGCCCCGGAGGCGTACAGGGGCGACACCGCCCGGGCGCTCGCGGACACCAAGGGATGGCTGGCCGAGGGCTGGCGCACGGTGTACGTCACCGAGGGGCAGGGGCCCGCGTCGCGCACCGTGGAGGTGCTCGGCGGCGAGGGCATCGCGGCCCGCCTCGACCCGGACCTGGCCGATCTCGCGCCGTCGCTCGTCCATGTCTCGTGCGGGGCGATCGACCACGGCTTCGTCGACGCGGCCCTGAAGCTGGCGGTGCTGACCGAGACGGACCTGACCGGGCAGCGCACGGCCAGCAAGGACCTGGGCCGGATGCCGGCCCGCCGCCGCAAGTCGATCGACCCGCTGACCCTCCAGGCGGACGACTACATCGTGCACGAGCAGCACGGTGTCGGCCGCTACATCGAGATGGTGCAGCGCACGGTGCAGGGCGCGACCCGCGAGTACCTCCTCGTCGAGTACGCCCCCGCCAAGCGCGGCCAGCCGGGCGACCGCCTGTACATCCCCACCGACCAGCTGGAGCAGGTCACCAAGTACGTCGGCGGGGAGGCACCGACCCTGCACCGGCTCGGCGGCGCCGACTGGACGAAGACGAAGCAGCGGGCGAAGAAGGCGGTCAAGGAGATCGCCGCCGACCTGATCAAGCTGTACTCGGCGCGGATGGCGGCCCCCGGCCACGCCTTCGGCCCGGACACCCCGTGGCAGCGCGAGCTGGAGGACGCCTTCCCGTACGCGGAGACGCCCGACCAGCTGTCCACGATCGCCGAGGTCAAGGAGGACATGGAGAAGTCCGTCCCGATGGACCGGCTGATCTGCGGCGACGTCGGTTACGGCAAGACGGAGATCGCGGTGCGGGCGGCCTTCAAGGCGGTCCAGGACGGCAAGCAGGTCGCGGTCCTGGTGCCCACGACGCTGCTGGTCCAGCAGCACTTCGGCACGTTCACCGAGCGGTACGCCCAGTTCCCCGTCAACGTACGGGCACTGAGCCGCTTCCAGTCGGACACCGAGTCGAAGGCGACGCTGGAGGGGCTCAAGGACGGCTCGGTCGACCTGGTCATCGGCACGCACCGGCTGTTCTCGTCGGAGACGAAGTTCAAGGACCTGGGCCTGGTCATCGTCGACGAGGAGCAGCGCTTCGGTGTCGAGCACAAGGAGCAGCTGAAGAAGCTCCGGGCCAACGTGGACGTGCTCACGATGTCGGCGACCCCCATCCCCCGTACGCTCGAGATGGCCGTGACCGGCATCCGCGAGATGTCGACGATCACGACGCCCCCGGAGGAGCGCCACCCGGTCCTGACCTTCGTCGGCCCGTACGAGGAGAAGCAGATCGGCGCGGCCGTGCGTCGTGAACTCCTGCGTGAGGGGCAGGTGTTCTACATCCACAACCGGGTGGAGTCCATCGACCGGGCCGCCGCGCGGCTGCGCGAGATCGTGCCCGAGGCGCGGATCGCCACGGCGCACGGGCAGATGGGCGAGAGCCAGCTGGAGCAGGTCGTCGTCGACTTCTGGGAGAAGCGGTTCGACGTGCTGGTCTCGACGACGATCGTCGAGTCCGGCATCGACATCTCCAACGCCAACACGCTGATCGTGGAGCGCGGCGACAACTTCGGCCTCTCGCAGCTGCACCAGCTGCGCGGCCGTGTCGGCCGCGGCCGTGACCGGGGCTACTCCTACTTCCTGTATCCGCCGGAGAAGCCGCTCACCGAGACCGCGCACGAGCGCCTCGCGACGATCGCCCAGCACACCGAGATGGGTGCGGGCATGTACGTGGCGATGAAGGACCTGGAGATCCGCGGCGCCGGAAATCTGCTCGGCGGTGAGCAGTCCGGCCACATCGCGGGGGTCGGCTTCGACCTGTACATCCGGATGGTCGGCGAGGCGGTGGCGGACTACCGGGCGGCGGTGGACGGCGGGGCCGAGGAGGAGCCGCCGCTGGAGGTCAAGATCGAGCTCCCGGTCGACGCGCACGTCCCGCACGACTACGCCCCGGGGGAGCGGCTGCGCCTCCAGGCGTACCGCGCGATCGCCTCCGCGAACTCGGAGGAGGACATCAGGGCGGTGCGCGAGGAGCTCACCGACCGCTACGGCAAGCTGCCGGAGCCGGTGGAGAACCTCCTGCTGGTGGCCGGTCTGCGGATGCTGGCGAGGGCCTGCGGGGTGGGCGAGATCGTGCTCCAGGGACCGAACGTCCGCTTCGCGCCGGTGGAGCTGCGCGAGTCGCAGGAGCTGCGGCTGAAGCGGCTGCACCCGAAGACGATCTTCAAGCCGGCCACGCGTCAGATCCTGGTGCCGAGGCCGACGGCGGGCCGGATCGGCGGGAAGCCGGTGGTGGGCCGCGAACTCCTGTCGTGGACCGGGGAGTTCCTCACGACGATTCTCGGTTCGTAGGGCTGTCGAAGAGGAGCCCGGCGAGGACGCGGAACACCTCGGCGGGGTCCCGGCCGTCGACGGGTCCTTCCAGGTTGCCGCTGAGCAGGAGGGTGGCGAAGCCGTGGGCGAGGGACCAGGCGGCGATGCCCGCGAGCCGGGCGTCGTCACCGCGGTCGGCGTCGGAGAGGCCGCTGATCCCGGCGCGCAGGGCCTCGGTGGCGCGTTCCTTCGCGGCGAGCAGGTCCGGGTCGTCGGCGCGGTGGAGCTCGGGGCGGAACATCACCTGGAAGTGCGCGGGGTGCCCGGTCGCGAAGCGCACGTAGGCCACGCCCCGCTCCCGTAGGTCCGGCGCGTCCGTCAGGGCGTCGGCGAAGAGGGTGTAGCCCTCGGCGGCCACGGCGGTGAGCAGGCCGGTGCGGTCCTTGAAGTGGTGGGCCGGTGCGGCGTGCGAGACACCCGCCCGGCGGGCCAGATCGCGCAGGGACAGGGCGTCGGGACCGTCGGCCCGGATGACGTCGAGTGCGGCGCCGAGGACGGCGCGCCGCAGGTCGCCGTGGTGGTAGGTGCGTTCACTGCTCATGGGACGTACGGTACGCGGAATCTAGTCATTGACAAGTTACCGGGGAGAGGTCCACCCTGGGGATCTAGTCACTGCCAAGATGAAGTGCCGAGCGGGAGGCCGACATGTCCGACGAACTGGGGCTCGTACGCAGGATGTGGCATCTGCTGGAGCCGCTGCACGCCGTCCTCTACTACGCGCCGGAGGCCGTCGACGAGGCTGCCGCGCTGGGGTACGCCACCCACGAGCGCTGGCCGGGCTACTTCGCCTGGCGCGCGGCGCCGCTGGGCGCGGTCGGGGCGGACCGGGTGACGGAAACCTTCCACAGCTTCAGTCCGGCGATGACCGCGTCCTACGTCCCGGCCGGCTGGTCCGTGGCCACCCCGGACGCGGTGCTCGCGGCCCGGACGCGTGCCGTCGGCCGGGCGTACGGCGCGCTGTTCGGCGACCGGGTCCACGGCCCGGAGTTCGCCGAGGCCGCCGGCCTCGCCCGGCGTGCGGCGCTCGCCGCCGATGTGCGGGGCCGCCCGCTCGCCGCGGCCAACGCGGCACTGCCATGGCCCGAGGCCCCGCATCTGGTGCTCTGGCAGGCCGCGACGGTCCTGCGGGAGCACCGCGGGGACGGCCATGTCGCGGCACTCGTGGCGGCGGGCCTGGACCCGGTGGAGTCGCTGGTCTCCTTCGCCGCGATCGGCGCCGCCCGCCCGGAGGTGTTCGCGAGCCGGGGGTGGAGTGCGCAGGAGTGGGACGCGGCGCGCGGCAGGCTGGCCGCGCGGGGACTGCTGGAGGCGGACGGGACGGCCACGACCGCCGGACGGGCACTGCGCGCGGAGGTCGAACGGCGCACGGACGAGAGCGCGTCGGGCCCCTGGGCGGCGCTCGGCTCCGGGGAGCGGGACCGGCTCGTGGAGCTGCTGGGGCCGATCTGGGTGGAGGTGATCGGCTCGGGACTGCTGCCGTCCGAGACGACGCTGGGCATCGGCAAGGTGTGAGCCCGGGGCGCGGCGGGCTGACCCTGGGTGCGGGTGCGGGTGCGGGTGCGGGTGCGGGTGCGGGTGCGGGTGCGCGGGCGCGGGTGCGGGTGCGCGGGCGCGTGCCGGGTCACGGGTCTTGGGGGGCGGGCGCCTGGCCACGCGGGCGTCGGGTGAAGGGCCCCGGGTTACGGACGCCTGGTCAAGGTGGCGTCGGGTGAGGGACCCCGGGTGGCGGGCCCGGGGTGACGGCCCGGGGGTGCGAGGGGTGCCGGGTCAGCCGCCGCACTGCTCCAGCATCATCTCCTTGTCCGCCGAGGTCACGGACATCTCGTACTTCAGGGAGACCTGCGCGAACCGCACCGCGTACGAGCAGCGGATCTTCTTGTCCGGCGGCAGCCAGGAGGCCGGGCCGGAGTCGCTCTTGGAGCCGTTGGCGGGCCCGTCGACCGGGATGAGGTTGAGCGGGTCGTTCGCGAGCTGCTTGCGTTTGCTCTCGGACCAGCGGGCGGCGCCCATCTGCCAGGCGTACGACAGCGGCACCACATGGTCTATCTGTACGGCCGAGGCCTCGGCCTTCTTCCAGTCGATGTCCTTGCCGGTGTACGGGTCGTGCAGGGTCATCGAGACGACGACGCAGTCGGATCCGGAACGGAACTCGAGGTCCTGGCCGTCGCGCTTCAGGAGGTCGTTGCGGGTGTCGCAGCCGTTCCTGGCCAGCGGGATGCCGTCCGCCGTGTCCATCCACGCGTAGCCGAACTTGTCCCGCTCGTAACCCGTCTTCGGCCCGCGGCCCTTCGTCGACAGCCCGGAGATCAGATCGCGGCCCGCCGCCTCGTCCTTCTCCGAGGAGACCGCCGCCAGGCCCGGCTTCGTGCCGTCGGGATCGTCCAGGGGGCTCGTCCCGTGGCCGTCCGGCGCGGCCGAGGAGACCCCGCCGCCCGGAAGACCGCCGCCCTCGGGGAATTCGGTACCGGTGCAGCCCGTCAGCAGCACCCCGAGCGCCACCACGGCGCAGCCGGCGGCCGGGCCGGAGGGGAGGAGCCGGGCGGGGCGCCCTGCGGGGCGCCGGGACGAGGGTGTTGCGCGGAGACGGGTCACGAGGCATCAGCGTAGGCGCAGGGCCGGGGAGGCCGGGAGGGCGCGTCGGCCGTGCGCCGCCGGAGGGGCGGTGGGAGCGGCGGGGTGTGGATACTTCGGGCATGTGGAAATGGCGGCTGACGGCCGTGGGGGCGAATCTTCTGCTCGGCGTTCCGGGCGTGATTCCCGTGTGGCTGGCGTGGTACTTCCTGACGAACGGCCCGCTCGCGGACGTCGGCTGGACCAGCCGTGAGCCGACGGAGAACGACGGCATGATGCTCTGGCTGGTCATCATCGTCCCGGTGTGGGCCGCCTTCGGGATCATCTGGTGGATGGTCAACGAGCCGGTGGGGCGCAGGGCCGCTCTGAACCCGCGCGTGTACTGGCCGTCCGGGGTGCTGCTGACCCTCGTGCCCACGGGTGTGCTCATCGTCGGCAGCTACGTGTGAGCGGGCGGCCGGGGCGGTGGCCGGGCGCCCGCACCCGAGAGTGCCTCCTGCCTTAACCGGTTGGCGGCGGCTCGGGGCCTCTCTACCGTGGCCGCATGGATGTCAAGATCACCACGCTCGCCGAACGGCCCGAACTCGCAGGTGCGCTGGAGGAGATGCCCGACACCTGGCCCGAGTTCGTCCTGGAGGACCTGGTCGGCTGGGCGAACTTCCCGCGCATCGCGGCCGAGTTCCCCGAGTTCGTGCTCGTCGCCACCGGCCGCGAGGGGGACGTGGTGGCCCGGGGCTACAGCGTGCCGTTCGCACTCGAAGCGCCGGGGCGTGACGGGAAGCTGCCCGAAGGCGGCTGGGACCAGGTGCTGTTGTGGGCCTTCTCCGACCTGAGGCACGGGCGCGCACCGGACACCGTCAGCGCGATCGAGATCACGGTCGCGACCGGGAGTCTCGGGCAGGGCATCTCCGGGCGGATGGTTGCCGCGATGCGGGAGAACACCCGGCGCCTCGGCTTCAGGGAACTCGTCGCCCCGGTCCGGCCCAGCGCCAAGCACGCCGAGGCCGCGGTGCCGATGGAGGAGTACGCCCGGCGGACCCGCCCCGAGGACGGCCTGCCCGCCGACCCCTGGCTGCGGGTCCATGTGCGGGCGGGCGGGGTGATCGAGGCGGTGGCCCCGGTGTCGATGACGGTGAGCGGGTCGCTGGAGCGGTGGCGTGCCTGGACCGGGCTGCCGTTCGACGCGGAGGGGCCGGTGGAGGTCCCGGGCGCGCTGGTGCCGGTGCACTGTTCGCCCGCCCACGGGTACGCGGTGTACGTCGAGCCGAACGTCTGGGTGCGGCACCGGACCTGAGGGATGTGGGCTCTCAGAGGGGCACCCTGAGGCCCTGAGGCGGTGTGTGGGGCCCGAACGCCCCAGGACGCCCCTCCGGTGACTGCTGGAGGGGCGTCTCACGGGGTGGGCCTTCGTCGGGGCGCGGGCCGGTGCTCAGAGCTTCAGGTCCCACTGCTGGGCGTCCCACTCGAAGCCGGGGGAGACCTCGACGGTCAGGTTCTTCGCGTCGGCCGGGGCGTCGAAGGCGTACGTCGCCGTGACCTTCTTGCCCGGCAGCACCGTGCCGCTGAAGCCTTCGCCGACCTTGGCGTCGAAGATCTGCTCGGCGTTCACGCCGTCCTCCCCGGCGCGGGCGTCCACGGTCGTGAGCGTCGCGTCGAACTTCTCCTTGCCCTTGTTCTCGATGACGACCGTCACCTTGTAGGCGCTGTTGCCCTTGGTGTGGCCGATGGCGAACTCGTCGGCGGTGTACGCGGCGGGGGCGTTGACGGTGACCTCCAGGTCGTCGTCGTAGACAGCCGTGTCCCCTTCGGCGAGGCTCTCGCCCTTGGCCTCGTCCTTCGCCGTGTCGTCCCCGGCGTCCGCCGGCTTCGCTGCCGCACTGGAGGTGGCCGACTTGTTGATGTCGTTCACCACGTCGTCCACGGCCTTGAACGTGAGGACGGCTCCGACCACCGACAGGACCAGCGCCACGAGGCCGAGGACCGCGCCGAACGTGGCCACGCCCTTGTTGGTGGCCTCACCGCGCTTCACGCGCCCCCGTGCCGAGAGTCCCAGGATCAGGGCGATGAGGCCCAGGATGCCCGCGAGCCAGAAGAAGAAGGGGACCAGCCCCGAGACGGTGCCGATGATGCCGAGGACGAGCGCGGCGATGCCGAGGCCGTTGCGGGCGGGTCGGGTGCCGGGCGTCTGCGCCGGGGCGTACGGCTGCTGGGGCTGCGGCTGCGTGTACTGGGACATGGGTGTGCCCTTCGAGGAAGAACGGGAAGTGTGAGCGGATCCGCATCACCTTCTGGTGTGCGATGAGTCAATGAGACCAGTTGCTGTGAACCAAGTCAACACTGTTCACGGGGATGTCGAGTTGAACGTGCTGTGAACCGATGGGTGGGGTGAGATCGGTATGCTCACCCACACAGCAGGCGACACCCATGCGCGCGGAACGGGAGACAGGCCAGTGCCGGAGAACTCGACAGAGGTGACCGCCGCCGGGATCGCCCGGCTCGCGGGCGTCGGCCGTGCCGCCGTCAGCAACTGGCGCCGCCGGCACGCCGACTTCCCGAAACCGGTCGGCGGCACGGAGGCCAGCCCCTCCTTCGCGCTCCCCGAGGTCGAGCGGTGGCTGCGCGACCAGGGCAAGCTCGCCGAGGTCCCGCTGCGGGAGCGGGTGTGGCAGCAGCTGACGGGTCACCCCGGCGGCGCCGTCACCGCGCTCGTCCACGCGGGATGCGCCCTGCTGCTGGTCAGGGACAGGCCCACCGCCTGGCTGGAGATCACCGCCGTCTCCGACGCCCGGATGGCGGGAGTGCTGCCCGGCGCGCTGGACCAGGTGCTCGCCGACCGCTTCGGGGAGGGCCGGGCGGTGCCCACGCCCACCGAGCGGGAGCTCCTGCCGTCCGTCCCGCTGCTGCGCGCCGTCGCCGAACTCGCCGCGGAGAGCGGGGCCCGGCAGGCCTTCGACTTCCTCTTCGGCCGCCAGCTCGACGCCAATCCGCGGCAGTACACACTCACGCCCCCCGGCCTCGCCGAACTGATGGCCGACCTCGCGGAGCCGCCGAGGAGCGCCCGGCAGAGCGGCAAGCACCCCTCGCGCACGGTCCTCGACCCCGCCGCCGGAACCGGCGCCCTGCTGCGCGCCGTCGGCCGTCCCACCGCGCTGTACGCCCAGGAGACCGACCCCGACCTGGCGGCGCTCACCGCGCTCCGGCTCGCCTTGCACGCGGGCGGGAGCGGGGAGGCGCTCGCGGTGCGGACCGGCGACACCCTGCGCGCCGACGCCTTCCCCCGGCTCACCGTGGACGCGGTGCTCTGCCACCCCCCGTTCAACGAGCGCAACTGGGGCCACGACGAGCTGGCCTACGACCCGCGCTGGGAGTACGGCTTCCCCGCCCGCACCGAATCCGAACTGGCCTGGGTGCAGCACGCCCTGGCCCATCTCCGCGAGGGCGGCACCGCCGTCGTGCTGATGCCCCCGGCCGCCGCGTCCCGCCGGTCGGGCCGCCGCATCCGAGCCGATCTGCTCCGCCGGGGCGCGCTGCGCGCCGTCATCGCGCTCCCGGCGGGCGCCGCGCCCCCGTACGGCATTCCGCTGCACATCTGGGTGCTCCGCAAGCCGGGCTCCGAGCAGCCCCCCGCCCCCGAACTCCTCGTCGTCGACACGGCGGAGTCCGAGCCCGCGGGGGCTCCCACGGGCCGCGACCGGCTGGACTGGCCCGCCGTGCGCGCCGCCGTGCTCGACGCCTGGACCCCCTTCGACGCCCCCGGGCGCCGGGAGCCCGTCGAGGAACACCCCGGGACCAGCCGGGCGGTCCCCGTCATCGAACTCCTCGACGACGACGTGGACCTGGCCCCCGCCCGCCATCTCCCGCCCCGGGCCGCCGGCGGCGGCGCGGCCGAACTGGTCCGCGTACGGCAGCGCCTGGACGACACCCTCAAGCTGACCTCCCGGCTCACCCCGCCGCCCGCCGTGCCCGGGGAGCCGGCCCGGCGGCCCTTCACCACCGTCGGTGAACTGGCGCGCGCCGGAGCGCTCCACCTGCGTACAGGCACCGGCGCATCCGGCGGCACCGCGCGGGTCCTCACCGAGCACGACGTCCTCGCCGGTACGGCACCGAGCGGTGCGGCGGCGACCGGTACGGCACCGAGCGGAGCGGCGGCCGGCCCCGCGCACACGGCCTCGCCCGACGCCGAGCCGCTCCTCCTGGAGGAGGGTGACGTCGTCGTGCCCGTGCTGGGCGGCGGCTCTATGGCCAGGGTCGTCGACCAGGCCACCGCCGGAGCCGCGCTCGGCCGCAACCTCCAGCTGCTGCGCCCCGATCCGGCCGCGCTCGACCCCTGGTTCCTCGCCGGCTTCCTGCGCGCCACCGCCAACAACCGGCAGGCCAGCAGCTACGCCTCCACCGCTGCCCGGCTCGACGCCAGACGCCTCCAGGTGCCGCGCCTGCCGCTGGACGAACAGCAGCGGTACGGAGAGCGGTTCAGCGCCCTCGCCGCCTTCGAGGACGCACTGCGCACGGCCGGGAGACTGGGCGGACAGCTGGTCCAGGGGATGTACGACGGGCTCACGGAGGGCACGGTCGCCCCGGAGTGAGGTGACGGGCGGGGCGACCGTCGACGCCACCGGGGTGCACAACCGTGATGTGAACCACAACGGTTGTGCACAACCCGGGACCGGTTGTCCGTGTCGGTGTATACGCTCACTGCACACGTCCGACACACGCCCTCCGGGAGCAGCACATGCACGGCTACGGCTATCCGCCGGAGCAGCAGCCGAAGCGTCGTCCGTCCTCGGCCACGCTGGTCACGCTGCGCGTGGTCTTCGTCGCGCTCACCCTGCTGAGCTGCGGGCTCCTCTCCTGGGCGGCGATGCTGCGCCTGGCGATCGTCACCCGCAGGAAGCGCGACTGGTGGCTGTTCGGCCTGGTGATCGCGCTGAACGTCGGACTCATCGCCTACCTCGGGTCGTTGCCGGACGAGGAGGAGGTGATGTCCGACGCGCAGGCGCTCATCACTCTCACCTGGATGCTGGTGCTCTTCGCCGGCACGATCACCTATTACCTGTACACGGAGATCCGCCACTTCGGCCCGTACGGCGTCCCGCAGGTGGTGCCGTACGGATACGGCGCCCCGCACCCGGGCGCGCCCGTGCCGGGATACGGGCAGCAGACCGTGCCCGTCCAGCCCACGTCGGCCGCCCCGTCCTACGGTTACCCGCCCGCGCCCGGCCAGCAGACCGTTCCGGCGCCCGGGCAGCAGCAGCCCGCCCCCACGCCCCCGGCCGACACCCCCAGGCCCCAGGCGCCCCAGCGCCTGGACCAGGTGCGCGCCGAGCTCGACGAGCTGAGCGACTACCTCCGCAAGGAGGGCGACGGCCGGTGAACGGGCGTGTCATCGCCGGGCGTTACGAGCTGGCGACCATTCTCGGCCAGGGCGGCATGGGCCAGGTCTGGACGGCGTACGACCAGCGCCTGGACCGCAGGGTCGCGGTGAAGCTCCTGCGCCCGGACCGGGTCGCGGGCCCCTCCGGCAGCGAGGCCGCCGACGATCTGCGCCGCAGGTTCGTCCGGGAGTGCCGGGTCACCGCACAGGTCGACCACCCCGGTCTGGTCACGGTGCACGACGCGGGGAGCGACGGCGAGGACCTCTATCTCGTCATGCAGTACGTCGAGGGCGCGGACCTCGCCGACCATCTCGCCGAGCACGACCCCTACCCGTGGCCCTGGGCCGTCGCCATCGCCGCCCAGCTCTGCGCGGTGCTCTCCGCCGTGCACGCGGTGCCGATCGTCCACCGCGACCTCAAGCCGCGCAACGCGATGGTCAAGCCCGACGGCACGGTCACCGTGCTCGACCTGGGCATCGCCTCCGTCATGGACACCGACACCACCCGTCTCACGCACACGGGTTCACCGATCGGCTCCCCGGCCTACATGGCGCCCGAGCAGGCGATGGGCGGCGCCGTCGGCCCGTACACCGACCTGTACGCCCTGGGGGTGCTCATGCACGAACTCCTCAGCGGTGACGTGCCGTTCGCCGGTTCCACGGCCCTGGGCGTCCTGCACCGCCATCTCTACGAGCCGCCCCTGCCGGTCCGCCACCTCAGGCCCGAGGTCCCCGAGGCGCTCGAAGTGCTCGTCCTGCGGCTGCTCTCCAAGGACCCCCAGCACCGGCCCGCCTCCGCCCAGGAGGTCTACGAGTCCCTGCGGCCCCTGCTGCCCTCCGGGGGCTCCCCGTCCGGGCCGCTCGACCCGACCCGCCCCTTCCTCCGCCCGCACGCGCCCTGGCCCGACCGCGCCGCCACCCCGGCGCCCGTGCCGGTCGTCCCCGCCCAGCAGATGCCCGCGGCGCCGCACGAGCCGCCCGCCCGTCCGAACGTGGCGCAGGCCGTCGACGACGTGAAGCGGCTGCTCGGTGAGGGCCGCATCACCCAGGCCGTCGACATCCTCGGGGGCATCCTTCCGGCCGCCGCGGCGGAGCACGGCGAGCACTCGCCCGTCGTCCGTATCCTGCGCAAGCAGTACGCCGCCACGCTCATGGACGACGGCCAGTACCGCCGCGCCCTCCCCGAGCTCCGCCGCCTCGCCGACGACCGCGCGGCGGAGGCCGGCCCGGCCGACTCCCAGACCCTGCAGTTCCGTTACGACGCCGCGCAGTGCCTGGAGCAGCTCGGCGAGGCCGCCGCGGCGCTCGCCGAGTACCGCGCGGTCCTCCCCTACTACGAGAACGGCTACGCCCACTCCGGGGGCCCCGGCAGGGCCTTCGACATCCGCCACCGGATCGGCCATCTGCTGCTCGGGGCAGGCGACCACGCGGCGGGCCGCGCCCAGTTGCAGGCGCTCCTGTACGACACGGAGCGGGCGTACGGCCCCCATCACCCGCTCCCCACGGAGCTGCGCAGGCAGCTGGCCCACCATCAGGACGTCCGCGGCTCGGTGTGAGCCGCGGGCCGGCCGAAAAGGGCGAGCCGAGGGGTTTTCGGTTCCGACCCCACACCCACGGGTCCGGAAATCGTTGGTCGAAGCAGTGGCCCGAATCACGTCCACTGCCTAACATCGATCACCGCAAGGCTTTGTGCACTGATGCACAAACTCTCCCCGGGAGGCTCCTTTGCACCGCCGTCGTCGCACCGCGCTCGCCCTTTCCGCCGCCGCACTCCTCGCGGCCCCGCTCCTGACGGCCTGCGGCAGCGAGGCCCATCCCGGTGCCGCGGCCGTGGTCGGCGGCGACCGGATCGACGTGGCCACGGTCCAGGCGCAGGCGGCGGACGTGCGCACCGCCCAGCAGGCCTCGGCGCAGTCCGACGAACTGGTGAAGAAGTCAGGACAGCTGAACCGCGCCAAGCTGCACAGCCTGATCTTCGGCCGGGTCCTGGACCGGGCCGCCGAGGACGCCGGGGTCAGCGTCAGCCGCAAGGAGATCCAGCAGATCGAGGCGGCGGCGGCCCAGCAGTCCGGTGGCGCCCAGGGGCTGCGGACGGTGATGCTGGAGCAGCGCTGGGTCGCCCCCGGCCAGATCGAGGCGGACCTGCGCAAGGAGGTCCAGCTCCCGAAGCTGGCGCAGGCGCTCGGCGCCGACCTGCAGACCCCGGCCGGCCAGCAGGCCGTCGGGAAGGCGCTCACCGAGGCGTCGAAGTCGCTGCACATCGACGTCAATCCGCGCTACGGCAGCTGGGACGACGCGAAGGTCCAGCTCAGCACCTACGAGTCCCCCTGGATCAAGCAGGTCACCACCTTCCAGGCGCAGGAGCCCGAGGCAGGCGCCTGACCCCGAGGGGCCGGGGGTAGGTTCGGGGTGTGAACGCTGAAGATCCCGGCCGTATCGTCCTGCTCACCGCCAGCCACCGTGTCGCGCCGGGACTCCTGTCCTGGCCCGCCTGGCAGACGCTGCACGCCGCCGACCGGGTGGTGTGCGCGGAGGCCGAGCACCCGCAGCTGCCGTATCTGCGGGAGGCGGGCGTCGCCGTCGAGCAGGCCGTGCCCTCCGCGGACGAGCTGGTGGACGACTGCGCGGGCGGCCGGACCGTGGTGGTGCTGGTGGGCGGCGAGGGCAATCAGCCGCTCACCGACGGACTGGCCAGGCTCGGCGGTTCCGGCCGGGTGCGGATGCCGGACCTGGAGCTGCTGCCCGGTTCGTACGACCTGCCCGGCGCACGCCTCCTGGATCTGGTCCAGGTCATGGACCGGATCCGGCTGGAATGCCCGTGGACCTCGCAGAAGACGCACGAGGGCCTCGCGAAGTACGCCATCGAGGAGGCGTACGAACTCGTCGAGGCCATCGAGGACGGTGACCGCGAGGAGCTGCGCGAGGAGCTCGGCGACGTGCTCCTCCAGGTCGTCTTCCACGCCCGTATCGCGCAGGAGGACCCCGAGGAGCCGTTCGGCGTCGACGACGTCGCGGCCACGATCGTCGACAAGCTGATCCACCGTCACCCCCATGTGTTCGGCGACGAGACCGCCGAGACACCGGAGGACGTCCACGCGCACTGGCTGCGTACGAAGGCGATCGAGAAGCAGCGCGCCTCGGTCACCGACGGGGTGCCGCTCGGGCAGCCCGGTCTGGCGCTCGCGGCCAAGCTCGGCAGCAGGGCCCGTACGGCGGGGATCGACGCCGCGCTCCCCGAGGGGGACGGCGTCGGCTACCGGCTGCTCGCCCTGGCCGTGCGCGCCGAGCAGGACGGCACGGACCCGGAGGCCGCCCTGCGGGCCGCCGCCCGCGCCTACCGGGACGCGATCCGGGCGGCGGAAGGGCTCGGCACCGCCCGGGAGGGTGCCGGGGACGCCCCGGACGGCGGCGGGACCGCTCCGGATAGCGTCGAGGGGTGAACGACAGCCCCGGGACGGCCTCCGCGCCCGACGCAGCACCCGAACTCTTCACCTGGGAGTTCGCCTCCGATCCGTATCCCGCCTACGCCTGGCTCCGCGAGCACAGCCCCGTGCACCGCACGGCGCTGCCCAGCGGGGTCGAGGCCTGGCTGGTGACCCGGTACGCGGACGCCAGGCAGGCACTCGCCGACACCCGGCTCTCCAAGAACCCGGCGCACCACGCGGGGTCGGCGAACGCCAAGGGGAAGACGGGCATCCCGGGGGAGCGCAAGGCGGAGCTGATGACGCATCTGCTGAACATCGACCCCCCGGACCACACCCGGCTGCGCCGGCTCGTGTCCAAGGCGTTCACCCCGCGCCGGGTCGCGGAGTTCGCGCCGCGCGTGCAGGAGCTGACGGACCACCTCATCGACTCGTTCATCGAGGAGGGGAAGGCGGACCTCATCCATGACTTCGCCTTCCCGCTGCCCATCTACGCGATCTGCGACCTGCTCGGGGTGCCGCGCGAGGACCAGGACGACTTCCGCGACTGGGCGGGCATGATGATCCGCCACGGCGGCGGTCCGCGCGGCGGGGTGGCCAGATCGGTCAAGAAGATGCGCGGATATCTCGCCGAACTCATCCACCGCAAGAGGGAGAATCCCGGCGACGACCTGATCTCCGGGCTGATCCGGGCGAGCGACCACGGAGAGCACCTCAGCGAGAACGAGGCCGCGGCGATGGCCTTCATCCTCCTTTTCGCCGGCTTCGAGACCACCGTGAACCTCATCGGCAACGGCACGTACGCGCTGCTGCGCAACCCGGACCAGCGCGAGCGCCTGGAGCGCTCCCTCGAAGCGGGGGAGACGGAGCTGCTCGCCACGGGCATCGAGGAGCTGCTGCGCTACGACGGGCCGGTGGAGCTCGCGACCTGGCGGTACGCCACCGAGCCCGTGACGCTGGGGGGCCAGGAGATCGCGGCGGGGGACCCCGTGCTCGTGGTTCTGGCCGCCGCGGATCGGGATCCGGCCAGATTCCAGGATGCGGACACCCTGGATCTCGCTCGGAGTGACAATCAGCACCTCGGATACGGGCACGGCATCCACTACTGCCTGGGTGCTCCGCTGGCCCGTCTGGAGGGTCAGGTGGCTCTGGCGACGCTGCTGCGACGCCTCCCCGACCTGCGGCTCGCTGCGGAACCTGCCGATTTGCGCTGGCGGGGCGGGCTCATCATGCGTGGACTGCGCACGCTTCCCGTCGAGTTCGAACCGGGGCGCCCGGCCGAAAAAAGTGACAGCCTGTCAACTCTGTGACTTTCACGTGATCTCCGCTGCATCGACTTGTGACACACGTTCGAGTAGGGCTAGGTTCACCGTTCGACTCACCCGTCACATGTCAGTCACACGGAAGGCAATCCCATGGGCTCCGCGACCGGCAGACACCGTCGCCCTCGCCAGGCACCCGCCATCGTCGTCGCCGCAGGCGTCACGGGATCGGCCATCGCCATCCCGCTCCTCGGCGCGGGCGGCGCACAGGCCGCAGACGCCACGACCTGGGACCGGGTCGCGGAGTGCGAGAGCGGCGGCATGTGGAGTGCCGACCTCGGCAATGGCTACTACGGCGGACTGCAGTTCTCGCAGGAGACGTGGTCGGCCTACGGCGGCAAGGACTACGCCCCCAGGGCGGACCTCGCCAGCCGCTCGCAGCAGATAGCCGTCGCCGAGAAGGTGCTGGACGACAAGGGGCCGCAGGCGTGGCCGAGCTGCGCCGTGATCTCCGGGCTCGCCCTGGACGGGACACTGCCGGGTGTCGACCCGGGCGGCGAGCCCTCCGCCGAGCCCTCGGACACCGCGACCGCGTCCGACACTCCCTCCGCCGAGGCCTCCGACGAGGCCGACGGTGCGGAGAAGTCGGACAAGTCCAACGGCAAGTCCGGCGCCAAGACGGACAAGAGTGACGAAGCCGACACCTCCGCGAGTGCCGAGGCGTCGCCGTCCGCCACCCCGTCGTCCGAGGCGTCGGAGGTGTCCGGCGCGTCGAAGGGTGACGCCGCCAAGGGCGGAAAGCACCGCGGCACGCCCGCCCCCGAGGCGAGCGCGAGCACCGGCTCGGAGGTGGGGAGCGGACGCGAGTCCGGCCGCCACGCCTCGCGGGGCGACTCCGACGCGCGCCAGGGCGCTGACGGCACCTACACCGTCCGCGCGGGCGACAACCTCTGGGCGATCGCCGACGCGCAGGAGCTCCCCGGTGGCTGGCCCGCGCTCTACGAGGCCAACAAGAGCGAGCTGGGCTCCGACCCGGACCTGATCCTCCCCGGCCAGAACCTCGTCCTCGACGTCGCGGCGGACGCTGCCGACGCCCGGGCGGAGGCCGCGGCCGGCAACTGATCCGGCGGTTGATCCACAACTGATCCAAAGCGGGAAAACACCCCGAAATCAGGGGTAGTTCAGAGGCCTATGTCCACTTATGCGTAAGTGAGACATGGGTCTCTTTGCTTCAATTGCCGCGCTCCGCCTGTCCGGTCCGTCCATATTGGCTCCGACCTGCGCAAACGGCTCACCGCGCCATTCCGGTTCATGTTGATTGACCGTTATGTCCATCTTTGAATGTGGGGGTTGCGTGTGTCTACGGTCGGAGCCGCTCGCACCGCGGGCACCTTCGACCGTCACGCCGAATCCTGCCGTCGGACGAAGGGAACCGACGCGTAAAGCGCCGTAGGCAGGAGCGGGGGACCCAGGTAAGCGCCGGACCCGGCCGTCGGAAGACGGGCGCGGACACGGCTCGGGGTGAAGTCGTCCGCGAGTGCGGGTGACCGGGCAACTCACAGGCCCGAACCCGACAGCTCACCTCGTAGGCGTCGGTGAGGAGAACCATGCTGCTTTCCAGCAAGGGCAAGCACCGCCGCCCGTCCAAGGCCGTCCGTGTCGCCACCCTGGCGGGTGTCGCCGGCGCCGCCGTCGCCGTGCCGCTGATGGGCGCGACCAACGCCTCTGCCGCCTCCGTCGCCACCTGGGACGCCGTCGCGCAGTGCGAGTCCGGTGGCAACTGGTCCATCAACACCGGCAACGGCTACTACGGCGGGCTCCAGTTCTCGCAGTCCAGCTGGGCCGCCGCCGGCGGTACGCAGTACGCCGCGCGCGCCGACCTGGCCACCAAGGGCCAGCAGATAGCCACCGCCGAGAAGCTCCTCGACCTCCAGGGCCCGGGCGCCTGGGCCTGTGCCGGTGCCGGCGGCCTGACGAACGACGGCGTGGACCCGGGTGTCGACACCGGCTCCGGTGCCAAGGCGGCCGAGACGAAGACCGAGCCCGAGCGCACGGCCGAGCAGCCCGCCAACCGCAGCGAGAAGCGCGCGGAGCCGAAGGCCGGGAAGACCGTCACGACCCCGACCGGCGAGAAGGTCCAGAAGGGCGACGGCGAGTACAAGGTCAAGGCCGGCGACACCCTCAGCAAGATCGCCGACGCCAAGAAGGTCAAGGGCGGCTGGGAGAAGCTCTTCAAGCTCAACGACGACATCGTCGACGACGCCGACCTGATCTTCCCGGGTCAGCAGCTCCACCTGAAGTAGTCGGAAGCAGCCCGGGGTCTTCCTCCTGCCCCGGCGGCCCGGCCCGGTGCGCCCACCCCCCGCGCGCCGGGCCGGGGCCGTGTCCGGAACCGGAGGCGCTTCGGCGCTCCGCGGAATGGAGCCGTCGAGGGCTGCCGGCGGGCGCGACCGTTCAACTGTTGTAGTTACTTGCCAGTAAAATTCTGGAGCTTTGCCCGTAATGCGGGCCCTTGGGTCCTTTTTCGTCCCAGGGGACGGGCGGACGGCCGACGGAGCGGGCCGAGCCGGTTAGGCTCGTGCCGCAAGGCCACAGTGACCCTGCCCAACCAGTGTCAGATCCCAGAAGGAGATGCCTCGTGCCGTCCATCGACGTCGTCGTAGCCAGGGAAATCCTCGACTCCCGGGGCAACCCCACGGTCGAGGTCGAGGTTGGCCTCGACGACGGCAGCACGGGACGTGCTGCTGTTCCGTCCGGCGCCTCCACCGGCGCGTTCGAGGCCATTGAGCTTCGCGACGGTGACCCCAACCGTTACCAGGGCAAGGGCGTCGAGAAGGCCGTCCTCGCCGTGATCGAGCAGATCGGCCCGGAGCTCGTCGGCTACGACGCCACCGAGCAGCGCCTCATCGACCAGGCGATGTTCGACCTGGACGCCACCGAGAACAAGGGCTCCCTCGGCGCCAACGCCATCCTCGGCGTCTCGCTGGCCGTGGCGCACGCCGCGTCCGAGGCGTCCGACCTCCCGCTGTTCCGCTACCTCGGCGGCCCGAACGCGCACCTGCTGCCCGTTCCGATGATGAACATCCTGAACGGCGGCTCGCACGCCGACTCCAACGTGGACATCCAGGAGTTCATGATCGCGCCGATCGGCGCCGAGTCCTTCTCCGAGGCCCTGCGCTGGGGTGCGGAGATCTACCACACGCTGAAGAAGGTCCTGAAGACCAAGGGCCTGTCCACCGGCCTCGGTGACGAGGGGGGCTTCGCCCCCAACCTCGAGTCCAACCGCGCCGCCCTCGACCTCATCCTCGAGGCCATCAAGGAGGCCGGTTACGTCCCCGGCCGCGACATCGCGCTCGCGCTCGACGTCGCCGCGTCCGAGTTCTACAAGGACGGCGTCTACGAGTTCGAGGGCAAGTCCCGCTCGGCCGCCGAGATGACCGAGTACTACGAGGAGCTCGTCTCCGCGTACCCGCTGGTCTCCATCGAGGACCCGCTGTACGAGGACGACTGGGCCGGCTGGAAGGTCATCACCGACAAGCTCGGCTCCAAGGTGCAGATCGTCGGTGACGACCTGTTCGTCACCAACCCCGAGCGCCTCGCCCGCGGCATCGAGGAGGGCTCGGCCAACGCCCTGCTCGTCAAGGTCAACCAGATCGGTTCGCTGACCGAGACCCTGGACGCCGTCGAGCTGGCCCAGCGCAACGGCTTCAAGTGCATGATGTCGCACCGTTCCGGTGAGACCGAGGACGTCACCATCGCCGACCTCGCCGTCGCCGTGAACTGCGGCCAGATCAAGACCGGCGCCCCGGCCCGCTCGGACCGCGTCGCCAAGTACAACCAGCTGCTGCGCATCGAGGAGATCCTCGACGACGCCGCGGTCTACGCCGGGCGTTCGGCGTTCCCGCGGTTCCGCTTCGAGGGCTGACGGCCCGAGTCCGGGCACCAGCCTCCGTCCGTCCCCGCACTCGGTCCCGTACCGTGTGCGGGGACGGACGTGCGTAACGGGGAGCGTGAGACATGGCCGGGAAGGACCGCGACCGGTTCTCCACCGCGACCAGGCTGCGGCTGCTCGGCGAGCAGACGGCGGCCCGCGTCTACCGGTCCCAGAACCGCCGTCAGGCCCGCCGCTCCCGGCTCACCGGGCGGGCGGCCTTCCTGGCGCTCATCGTCTGCTCCCTGGTGGTGGCGCTCGCCTATCCCATGCGGCAGTACATCTCCCAGCGCGACCAGATCGCCGAGCAGGAGAGGCTCTCGCAGGACGCGCGGGCGCGGACCGAGGAGCTGCGGGACGAGAAGGCGCGGCTCAAGGACGACGCCTACATCCGCCGTCTCGCGCGCGAGCACCTGCACTACGTGCTGCCCGGCGAGACCGGTTATACGGTGGTCGACCCGGACGCGGCCGAGGTGCGCCGCGGTGAGCCGGGGGAGACGGGGCGGCCCTGGCACTCGAACCTCTGGGACGGCGTCGACACCGCGGACCGGGAGTGACCCCGTCGCGGTACCGTGCCCCCTTCCCGCACCGATTCATACAGTCCGACCGATGACATTCAAGGCAGGCATGGACACGCCCCCTCCGCAGACCGAATCCACCACGCCCACCGCCGCGGACATCGCCGCGTTCGAGCTCCAGCTCGGCCGCCCGCCGCGCGGTCTGCGCGCCATCGCGCACCGCTGCCCCTGCGGCAACCCGGACGTGGTCGAGACGCAGCCCCGTCTGGAGGACGGCACGCCGTTCCCGACGACGTACTACCTGACGTGCCCGCGCGCCGCGTCCGCGATCGGCACGCTGGAGGCCAACGGGGTCATGAAGGAGATGACCGAGCGCCTCGCCACCGACCCGGAGCTGGCCGCCGCCTACCGGGCCGCGCACGAGGACTACATCGCGCGCCGCGACGCCATCGAGGTCCTGGAGGGCTTCCCGAGCGCCGGCGGCATGCCGGACCGGGTGAAGTGCCTGCACGTCCTGGTCGGCCATTCCCTGGCCGCCGGCCCCGGAGTGAACCCGCTGGGCGACGAGGCCATCGCGATGCTGCCGGAGTGGTGGGCCAAGGGCCCCTGCGTCACGCCGTGCGGCGAAGCCGACGCGTCCTGACCCCGCGCGGTCCCCGTACAACCACAGGAGCCCCATGACCCGCGTTGCCGCCATCGACTGCGGTACCAACTCCATCCGCCTGCTCGTCGCGGACGCGGACCCCGTCACCGGGCGGTTCACCGAGCTGGACCGCCGGATGCGGATCGTCCGGCTCGGCCAGGGTGTCGACCGGACCGGCCGGCTGGCCCCGGAGGCGCTGGAGCGCACCTTCGACGCGTGCCGCGACTACGCGGCCGTGATCAAGGACCTCGGCGCCGAGCGGATCCGTTTCGTCGCCACCTCCGCCTCCCGGGACGCGGAGAACAGCGCCGTGTTCGTCCAGGGCGTGCTGGACATCCTGGGCGTCGAGCCCGAGGTCGTCACCGGTGACCAGGAGGCGCAGCTGTCCTTCGACGGCGCCACCAAGGAGCTGGCGGGCAGCGACCACCTGGAGAAGCCCTATCTCGTCGTGGACATCGGCGGCGGCTCCACGGAGTTCGTCGTGGGCGACGACCAGGTGCAGGCCGCCCGGTCGGTGGACATCGGCTGCGTGCGCATGACCGAGCGTCATCTCGTCCAGGACGGCGCCGTGGTGGACCCGCCGACGCCCGACCGGATCGCGGCGATCCGCGCGGACATCGACGCCGCCCTGGATCTCGCCGCCGAGACCGTGCCGCTCGCCTCCGCGGCGACGCTGGTGGGACTGGCGGGGACGGTCACGACGATCGCTGCGATCGAGCTCGGGCTGGAGGAGTACGACTCCGCGGCGATCCACCACTCCAGGGTCTCCGTGGAGCGGGTCCGGGAGATCACCGCGCGGCTGCTCGCCTCGACGCACGAGGAGCGCGCCGCGATCCCCGCGATGCATCCCGGCCGGGTCGATGTGATCGCCTCGGGCGCGCTCGTCCTGCTCGCGGTGATGGAGCGCAGCGGGGCCGCCGAGGTCGTCGTCAGCGAACACGACATCCTGGACGGGATCGCCTGGTCCGCCGCGTGATCACAGTGCTCCCGCGGGCGCGGTGAGAAGCTGCTCATACGCATTCCCGCCTGCACCTTTGAGCTCGAGAAGGCCCCTCCGGACCCGTCCGGAGGGGCCTTTCGCGGAGCGCCGCCACGAAGTTCGTGAACTTCTTCACAAGGAATTCGGTCCCTCTGGGGGAAGTTCTGCCTCCGGGGGGCCGCGAGGGTCCTGTCCGAGGCCGTGTCGCGGTGGTGCGGGGACGTTTCGGTGGTGTGGCCGGGGTGTGTCCCGGGCGGCTGGTTCATCCCGTCCGCCGCCCCAAGGGCCAGCTCACAAGCGGTGAACAACGTTCGCCAGGACCTCGTGGTTCCCCGTGGAAGCCATGACCTGGGTCACGTGGGCGGCGAAGTGTAGCAGAGGGTCGCGCATACCTTGTGAAGGGGCTCACGAGCATGCCCCCCGGGAGGGGTGGATACTCGATGGCATGAGCACCACGGAGCGTCCCAGGATCCTCGTTGTAGGCGGTGGGTACGTAGGCCTGTACGCAGCTCGTCGCATTCTGAAGAAGATGCGGTACGGGGAGGCGACCGTCACGGTCGTCGACCCTCGCTCGTACATGACGTACCAGCCCTTCCTCCCCGAAGCTGCTGCCGGCAGCATCTCGCCTCGGCATGTCGTCGTCCCGCTGCGACGCGTGCTGCCCAAGGCCGAGGTTCTCACCGGCCGTGTCACGACCATCGATCAGGACCGCAAGGTCGCCACGGTCGCGCCGCTCGTCGGCGAGGCCTACGAGCTGCCCTTCGACTACCTGGTCATCGCGATGGGCGCGGTCTCCCGCACCTTCCCGATCCCCGGCCTCGCCGAACAGGGCATCGGCATGAAGGGCATCGAGGAGTCCATCGGCCTGCGCAACCACGTCCTCGAGCAGCTGGACAAGGCCGACTCGACGACCGATGAGGACGTCCGCCGCAAGGCGCTGACGTTCGTCTTCGTGGGCGGCGGCTTCGCCGGCGCGGAGACCATCGGCGAGGTCGAGGACATGGCCCGCGACGCGGCCAAGTACTACACCAGCGTGAAGCGCGAGGACATGCGCTTCATCCTGGTCGACGCCGCCGACAAGATCCTTCCCGAGGTCGGCCCGAAGCTGGGCGCGTACGGCAAGGAGCACCTGGAGAGCCGTGGTGTCGAGGTCTACCTCTCGACGTCCATGGACTCCTGCGTCGACGGTCACGTGGTGCTGAAGAACGGCCTCGAGGTCGACTCCAGCACGATCGTGTGGACGGCCGGCGTGAAGCCGAACCCGGCCCTGGCCCGCTTCGGTCTCCCGCTCGGCCCCCGAGGCCACGTGGACACCTCCGAGAAGCTCCAGGTGCAGGGCACCGACTACATCTGGGCCGCGGGCGACAACGCCCAGGTCCCGGACATGGTCGGCCGCCGCGCGGGCAACCCGAACGCCTGGTGCCCGCCGAACGCCCAGCACGCGCTGCGTCAGGCCAAGGTCCTCGGTGACAACGTCATCTCCGGCATGCGGGGCTTCCCGCAGAAGGAGTACAGCCACGCCAACAAGGGTGCGGTCGCCGGACTCGGCCTGCACAAGGGCGTCGCGATGATCGTCATGGGCAAGGTGAAGATCAAGGTCAAGGGCCGTCTCGCCTGGTACATGCACCGCGGCTACCACGGCATGGCCATGCCGACCTGGAACCGTAAGATCCGGATCTTCGCCGACTGGACCCTGGCGATGTTCCTGAAGCGCGAGGTCGTCTCGCTCGGCGCCATGGAGACTCCGCGCGAGGAGTTCTACGAGGCCGCCAAGCCGAGCCCCGCGCCCGTCGCGGCCAAGGCCGACGGCGACAAGAGCAAGACCGAGGGCGAGAAGGCCAAGGCCTCCTAGCGCTCGTACGTCATCGAAGGGGCCGTCCGCCATCCGTGGTGCGGACGGCCCCTTCGGCGTGCCTGCGCGCCGTCAACTAGATGGGTGGTGCAGGTATTTTGCCCTTCCGTTGCCCGGCCGGGGGATGGCATCGCGGCCGGGTTGCGTTGAGGCTGGTGTACCTCGCCGCGGCCCCGAGGTGTCGCGGCCCGGTTCGGGTGCGTATATGCGAATTTAGGCACGTTCGGAAACACCACCACGGAGGTGTGCACCATGGCCGACGCCGCATCGCGGCTGACCGCTCTTGCCGAAGAGTTGCTGGGGGAGCCCCTGCCCGTCCGGATCAGGGCGTGGGACGGCAGCGAATCCGGGCCGCCGGGTGCCCCCGTCCTCGTCCTGCGCCACCGCCGCGCCCTGCGGCGCCTGCTCTGGAAGCCGGGCGAACTGGGCCTGGCCCGCGCCTGGGTGGCCGGCGAGATCGACGTGGACGGTGATCTGTACGCCGTCCTGGACTCCCTGGCCTCGCTGCTCTGGGAACGCGGCGCCGACGCCAAGGACACCGTCCATCCCGTCCGCGACCCGAAGGTCCGGGCCTTCGCCCGCGGCCTCGTCCAGCTGGCCGGGCCCTGGCCGCCGCCGGCCCCGCCCGCGGAGGAGGTCAGACGCCGCACCGGCGCGCTGCACACCAAGCGCCGCGACAAGGCGGCCATCAGCCACCACTACGACGTGGGCAACGACTTCTACGCCATGGTCCTCGGCCCGTCCATGGTCTACTCGTGCGCCTACTGGCAGGACGGCCGGACCCTCGAAGAGGCCCAGCGGGACAAGCTCGACCTCGTCTGCCGCAAGCTCGCCCTGAAGGAGGGCGACCGGCTCCTGGACGTCGGCTGCGGCTGGGGCTCCATGGCCATCCACGCGGCCCGCGAGTACGGCGCCCGGGTCACCGGTGTGACCCTCTCCACCGAACAGGCCGCCTTCGCCCGTAAGCGCATCGCCGAGGAGGGCCTCACCGACCGGATCGAGATCCGGGTCCAGGACTACCGGGACGTCAGGGACGGCCCGTACGACGCCGTCTCGTCGATCGGCATGGCCGAGCACGTCGGCTCGGTCCGCTTCCGTGAGTACGCCGACGACCTCTACGCACTCCTCAAGCCCGGCGGCCGTCTGCTCAACCACCAGATCGCCCGCCGCCCCGAGAAGGACGAGACCGCCTACCGCATCGACGACTTCATCGACGCCTACGTCTTCCCCGACGGCGAACTGGCCCCGGTCGGCCGCACCGTCGCCACCCTGGAGGAGGCCGGCTTCGAGGCCCGTGACGTCGAGGCGATCCGTGAGCACTACGCGCTGACCCTCCGCCAGTGGGTGACCAACCTGGAGAACAACTGGAAGGAGGCCGTACGGGCCACCTCGCCCGGACGCGCCAGGGTGTGGCGGCTCTACATGGCGGCCTCCGCGCTCTCCTTCGAGCACAACAAGATCGGCGTCAACCAGATCCTCGTGGTGCGTCCACGGGAGGGCGGCGCCGCGGACATGCCGCTGCGGGCCCGTG
This sequence comes from Streptomyces sp. CB02058, assembly GCF_001905505.1. Classification (GTDB taxonomy): domain Bacteria; phylum Actinomycetota; class Actinomycetes; order Streptomycetales; family Streptomycetaceae; genus Streptomyces. Next base: position 97,763 of record NZ_LIPG01000008.1, on the reverse strand, counting down.
ACTGGACGGCGTCGGCCGGGGGCTGACGGCTGCTCCGCACACACGGAAGGGCCGGTACCCGCGGGTACCGGCCCTTCCCGTACGGAGCCGGAGGGGCTACTCCGTCTTGATCGCGGTCAGCATGTTCAGCTTCGCGCCGCTGCGGGCCGGCCAGAGGGAGGCCAGGACGCCCACCAGGCCCGCGAGGACGAGGAAGACGGCGAGCCGGTCCCACGGGATGACCAGGGCGTAGCCCGGGATCGAGGAGGACAGGCTCTTCCCGATGGCCCAGCCGAGGAACGTGCCGAGGCCCACACCGATCACTGCCCCGAAGAGCGAGATGACGACGGCCTCCAGCCGGATCATGCGCTTGACCCTGCGCCGGTCCAGGCCGATGGCGCGCAGCATGCCGATCTCCTGCTGGCGTTCGTAGACCGACATGGCGAGCGTGTTGACGACGCCGAGGACCGCGATGACCAGGGCCATCGCCAGCAGCCCGTACATGATGTTCAGCGCCGTGTTGATGAACCCGCCGAACATGTCCCGGATGCCCTGGCGGTCCATGACGCTCATCGCGGGGTTGTCGCCGAGCGCGTCCACGACGGCCTGCTCGTTGGCTTCGCTCTGGCCGCCGTCCATGGTCAGCCAGACCTCACGGATGTCCGACAGGGTCTCGTGCGGGTCGACGAGGTCCTCGGAGATCAGGACGGGGGAGAGGAACTCGTTGCCCTCGTAGAGCGCGCCGACCTTCAGGGTCTCCTTCTTCTCGTCCTGGTACGTCACGGGGACGCTGTCGCCGGTCTTCCAGCCGTGCGACTTCGCGGTCTTGCGGTCGACGGCGATCTCGCCGTCCTTCAGGGAGGAGAGCGAACCGGAGACCGTCTTCAGGGCGAAGACCTTCTCGACGTCACCCGGGGTGACTCCGGAGGCCGAGACGCCCTCCTCCTTGCCGACGGTCAGCCAGACCGACCGCTGGGGGGAGGCCGCGGCGACGCCGTCGGCCTTGCGCAGGGCGGTGAGGGCCGTCTCGTCGAGCGGCTCCCCGCTGGCCATCGAGACCATGTAGTCGGCCCGGATGTTGTCCGTCGTCATCTTGTCGATGGCCTGGCCCAGCGTGACTCCGAGCACCGAGATGCCGGTGACCAGGGTGAGACCGATCGCCAGGGCGGAGGCGGTGGCTCCGGTACGCCGCGGATTACGGACCGCGTTCTGCGCCGCCAGCTTGCCGGAGACCCCGAACGCCGTGCGCAGCAGCGGGCGGAAGAGGGCGATCACCGGCCGCGAGAGCAGCGGGATGAGCACGATGACACCGATCAGGGCCAGGAACGCCCCTCCGCCGATGAGCCAGCGGCCGTTCTCGTCGCCCTGGGCGGCACCGCCGATGATCGCGGCGGACCCGAGCAGGGTGAGGACCCCGCCGATCGAGTTCCGTACGACGAGGGACTTGGTGGTGGCCACGGCGTGCACGCTGCTCATCGCCGCCACCGGCGGGATCTTGGCGGCGCGGCGGGCGGGCAGCCAGGCGGCGAACACGGTGATCAGCACACCGACGGCGAACGCCGAGGCGACCGAGACGGGGGAGACGACCAGCGGTCCGGCCGGGATCTTCCCGCCGAACATGCCCATGGCGGAGCGCAGTCCGGTGGCGAGGCCGACGCCGAGCGCGAAGCCGGCCACCGACGCGACCACGCCGACGACACCGGCCTCCAGCAGGATGGCCCGCTTGACCTGCCGGCGGGAGGCGCCGACGGCGCGCATCAGGGCGAGTTCCTTGGTGCGCTGGGCGATGAGCATGGTGAACGTGTTGGCGATCAGGAACACACCGACGAAGAGCGCGATGGCTGCGAAGGCGAGCAGCATCGTGTTCAGGCTCTTGAGGCCGGACTCGGTCATCTCGGCCTCCTCGTCCGCGAGGGCCGCGCCCGTCTTGGCCTCGGCGTCCTTGGGGAGGAGGGGCTTCACCGCGGCCAGCAGCGCGGTGTCCGACGCGCCGGGCTCCGCGACGACGCTGACGTCCTTGAACTCGCCGGGCCGCAGGTAGAGCCGCTGGGCCACGTCGGTGTCGAAGAGGACGAGGCTGCCGCCCGCGTTCACGGCACCGTCCTCGGTGGTGAAGACGCCGGAGAGGGTGTACTCCTTCACCGGGCCGTTCGTGGCGACCCGGACCGGGGCCCCCACGCGGTACTCGCCCTTGCTCGCGGTCTCCTTGTCGAGCGCGATCTCGCCGTCCTTCACCGGCCCGGTGCCCTCGGTGAACGTGTACTGCGCGTCCTTGCCGCCGGCGCCGGGGGCGAAGTTGGAGCCGGTGTTGGACCAGCCGTTGCCGATGAGCTTGCCGTCCGGGTCGGCGACGCCCGCGAAGCCGGAGACCCGCCCGGTGGCCTCCGCCACGCCGTCGAGGTCCCGGATCTTCCCGAGCGTCTCCTCGTCGACGGCGGCGGTCTCCTCGTCGCCGCGCTCGGCCCAGGTCGTGACGGCGACGGCGACCTTGTCGTAGTTCTTCGCGGACTGGTTGCGGAAGGCGTTGCCGAGGGTGTCGGTGAAGACCAGGGTGCCCGAGACGAAGGCGACGCCGAGCATCACGGCGAGCACGGTCATCAGCAGCCTGGCCTTGTGCGCAAGCACATTGCGCACGGCGGTACGGAACATGTCGTCAATTCCTGGGGGGAGTTCGGGGTACGGAGGGCAGGGGCGGAAGCCGCCGGGTCAGCTGGTGCGGCCCTTCGCGTCGAACGCCTTCATCCGGTCCAGCACCTTGTCCGCGGTGGGCTGCGTCATCTCGTCGACGACGGCCCCGTCCGCCAGGAAGATCACCCGGTCCGCGTAGGACGCGGCCACCGGGTCGTGGGTCACCATCACCACGGTCTGGCCGAGCTCGCGCACCGAGTTGCGCAGGAAGCCGAGGACCTCGGCGCCGGAGCGGGAGTCGAGGTTCCCGGTCGGCTCGTCGCCGAAGATGATCTCGGGCTGGGAGGCCAGGGCGCGGGCGACCGCCACGCGCTGCTGCTGGCCGCCGGAGAGCTCGGTGGGCCGGTGCTTCAGCCGCTCCGAGAGGCCCACCATGCCGATGACCTTCTCCAGCCAGGCGGCATCGGGCTTACGGCCCGCGATGTCCATCGGCAGGGTGATGTTCTCCAGCGCGGTCAGCGTGGGGAGCAGGTTGAAGGCCTGGAAGATGAAGCCGATCTTGTCCCGGCGCAGCTGGGTGAGCTGCTTGTCCTTCAGGGTCCCGAGCTCCGTCTCACCGATGCGCACGGAGCCGCTGCTGAAGCTGTCGAGACCGGCCACGCAGTGCATCAGCGTGGACTTGCCGGAGCCCGAGGGGCCCATGATCGCGGTGAACTCGCCCTGCGGGAAGTCCACGGTCACCCGGTCCAGGGCGACCACCTGGGTCTCCCCCTGGCCGTAGACCTTCGACAGCTCCGTGGCGCGGGCGGCGACCGCGGTGGTGCGGTGAACGGTGGTGGTGGTCACGGGGGTACTCCTGGTTCGGACGACTGCTTCGCGGGGACCCCACCATCGTCGCCGCCGTATCGCGCCGGGTCGTCAGCCCCCGTGCCCGTTCCCGGGGCCCTCTTGAGTCGCACCCGCGGCGCGGCGGCGTAGTCCTGAGGTAGGAGAGCGACCCCGAGATCCGCCGGCCCAGGCCCCGCGGTCCTGGACCTCAGCGCGGGGGCGCGGTGGACCCCCGGGGCACCAGCCGGGCCGCCGCGTCCTCGAACCCGGGGGCGGTGCCGTCGGCCACCATCGCCAGGAGGGTACGGGCCGCGTGGGTGCCGTACGCGGGGATGTCCCTGCTCAGAGCCGTCAGCGGGGGCCGTACGACGCGGGAGAGCTGGGAGTCGTCCCAGGCGACCAGCGAGAGGTCGCCCGGCACGTCGAGTCCCATCTCCTGGGCGACGGAGAGGCCGGCGACGGCCATGATGTCGTTGTCGTAGAGCACGGCGGTGGGGCGCGCGGCCGAGCTGATCAGCCGCCGTGTGGCGTGCGCGCCCTCCTCGCCGGAGTAGTCGGTGTGCACCACCACCGGCTCGTCGAGGCCGAGTTCGGCGCTGAGCTCGCGCTGGGCGCGGTCGCGCAGCTGGGTGTGCGTCAGCTCGGGCAGCCCGGCGACCCGGGCGATCGAGCGATGACCGAGCGCGGCCAGATACGTCAGGGTGTCCCGCAGCGCCGCCCGCTCGTCCGACCAGACGGGTGTGAGCGGCCCCGCCGCGGACGGGTCGCCGATCACGACGGCGGGCATGCCCAGCTCGGTGATGCCCTCGATGCGCGGATCGGGGGAGCGGACATCGACGACGAAGACCCCGTCCACCCGGCCCTCGCCCCACCAGCGGCGGTACATCTCCAGCTCCTGCGCGGGGTCGGTGACGACCTGGAGGAGCAGGGCGCAGCCGCGCGCCGACAGCTCGGTCTCGATGCCGCTGATCAGCTCCATGAAGAACGGCTCGACCCCGAGCATCCTGGCGGGCCGGGACAGCGCGAGCCCCACGGTGTCGGCCCGCGCACGGGTGAGGGCCCGGGCCGCGCTGTTGGGGCGCCAGCCGATCTCCTGCGCGATGGCCTTGATGGAGGCGCGCGTCGCGGGGGAGACCCCGGGGCGGTCGTTGAGGGCGTACGACACCGCCACCTTCGACACCCCGGCGCGGCGCGCGATGTCGGCGATCGTGGGGCGGTGCTTGGACATGCGACCTCGCTTAACCGGTTCGTGTTCAGGGCGCATCTTAGCCGCAGGGCCCTGACCTCTGTCTTCCCCGGCGCGGTCCAGACCTCTTCCAACACCCCTGAAAAAACTCGAATGGGAGCGCTCCCGCTCTATTGACACCGCTACTGGGCCCCCATACCTTCACGGCACTTACCCGGTTCAGTAACTCCGCTCGGCAGGGACGGCGGGGGAAAAGGAGGGGCTATGGGTACGCGTACCCGGCTGCGGGTCACCACCGCACTCGCCGTGTTCACACTCGCCGCGACCGCGTGCACGGGAGGCGGTTCGGGGACGGGCGGCTCCGGCGGCCCGGTCGGCAAGGGCGGCTCGCTTCCGCGCAATGAGACGCTCTACACCACCGGCACCCAGTGGGGGCCTCCGGCCAACTACAACCCGCTGCGCAACTGGGACCACGCGACCGGCACCAAGGGCCTGGTCTACGAGACGCTGTTCCACTTCGACCCCAACGAGGGCAAGCTGACGCCCTGGCTCGCGGAGTCGGGCAGCTGGACCGACGACAAGACGTACGAGGTGAAGCTGCGCTCCGGCATCACCTGGGCCGACGGCAAGCCGCTGACCGCGAAGGACGTGGCGTACTCCTACGGCCTGGGCAAGATCGAGGCCGCCTCCTTCCACTCGCTGTGGAGCTGGCTGTCCGACGCGAAGGCGGTGGACGACAGCACGGTCCGCTTCACCTTCAAGGAGGCCCGCTACCAGGAGTGGGACTACACCCTCTACGGCCAGCCGGTCGTCCCCGAGCACATCTGGAGCACCCGCTCCGACGAGGACGTCCTCAACGGCGTCAACGACAAGCCGGTCGGCACCGGGGCGTACAAGCTCAAGAGCAAGTCCCAGGACCGGGTCGTCTGGGAGCGGCGCGACGACTGGTGGGGCACCAAGGCGCTCAGCATGACGCCCGCCCCCCGCTACATCGTCGACGTCTCCAACCCGAGCAACGAAGTGGTCATCGGTCAGCTGGGTCAGGGCCAGCTGGACCTCAGCAACAACTTCCTGCCCGGAGCCTCCTCGCTGGTCAAGAGCAAGAAGGTCGTCTCGTACTACGACGAGGCCCCCTACATGCTCTCGGCCAACACCGCCTGGCTGGTGCCCAACACCACCAAGAAGCCGATGGACGACGCCGCCTTCCGCAGGGCGCTGGCCGCTTCCGTCGACACCTCCAAGATCGTGAAGGGTGTGTACGGCGACCTCGTCAAGCCGGCCTCCCCGACCGGGCTGCTGCCGCAGTGGGAGCAGTACGAGGACAAGGCCCTCATCGCGGAGAAGGGCTTCACGCACGACGCCGCCGCGGCGAAGAAGGAGCTCGCGGACGCCGGTTACAAGGACAAGGACGGCGACGGCTTCGTCGAGAACAAGGACGGCTCCGCCCTCAGCCTGAAGCTGGCCGTGCCCTCCGGCTGGACGGACTGGATGGAGGCCGCCAAGGTCATCGCCGCCGGGGCCAAGGAGGCGGGCATCAAGCTCAGCACCGAGTTCCCCGACCAGAACGCCCTGAACGAGCAGCGCGGCAAGGGCGACTTCGACCTCGTCATCAACAACGAGCGCCAGCTGTCGAACACCCCCTGGACGTACTACGACTACATGTTCCAGATGCCCGTCCAGAAGCAGCAGAACACGGTCAACTTCGGCCGGTACGAGAACGAAGAAGCCTGGAAGCTGGTGCAGGAGCTCGGCGGGGTGAAGACCGACGACGCCGCGGGCATGAAGGCCGCCGTGTCGAAGATCCAGGACATCCAGCTGACCGAGATGCCCATCATCCCGCTCTGGTACAACGGCCTCTGGTCGCAGTCCACCACCGGTACCTGGACGAACTGGCCGTCGGACGCCGACGGTGCTCCCAAGACGGCACCCGCCCTGTGGCGCAACTGGCTGGAGATGGGCGGCTTCGAGACGCTCACCCAGCTGAAGCCCGCCAAGTAGCGCGGAAGCCGCCGTCCATGACCGCCCCGCCGTGCGCCCACACCTGACCGTGTGCGCACGGCGGGGCTCTCCACCAGGGGAGCACCCTTGCGCCGCTACTTCGCCCGCAAACTTCTCATCTACGCACTGACCTTCGTCGTCGCCGTCACCGTCAACTGGATGATCCCGCGCTTCATGCCCGGAGACCCGGTCTCCGCCATGGTCGCCCGCGCCCGGGTCTCGCAGCCGGAGGCCGCCGAGGCGATGCGCACGTACTACAACAACCTGTTCGGCTTCGACGAGCCGCTGTGGCAGCAGTACCTCCACTTCTGGGGGGCACTCCTCCAGGGCGACTTCGGCATCTCGATCTTCGTCTTCCCCACGCCCGTCGGCGACGTCCTGCTCGACGCGCTCCCGTACACGCTCGGGCTGATGATCCCGGCCGTCCTGCTCAGCTGGTTCGTGGGCAACTGGATCGGTGCGCTGTCCGCCCGCCGCAAGGTCCTGGACAACACCGTGCTGCCGGCCGGGTATCTGCTCACCGCCATGCCGTACATGTGGATCGCCGTCATCCTCGCCTGGGCGCTGGGCGCCAAGGCCGGCTGGTTCCCCATATCCGGGGGCTACAGCCTGGACATCCAGCCCGGCTGGAGCGCCGACTTCGCGGTGGACGCGCTGCACCACTGGGTGCTGCCGTTCCTCTCCCTCTTCCTGGTCGCGCTCGGCGGCTGGGCCATCGGCATGCGCAACATGATCATCTACGAGCTGGAGTCGGACTACTCCGCCTATCTGTCGGCCCTCGGCGCACCCCAGCGGCTGATCCGCCGCTACGCGTTCCGCAACGCCGTACTGCCCCAGGTCACCGGGCTGGCGCTCCAGCTCGGGGTGCTCGTCGCCGGAGCGCTCGTCACCGAGATCGTCTTCGCCTACCCGGGGCTCGGCTCACTGATCCTGGCCGCGATCCAGAACCAGGACTTCTTCCTGCTCCAGGGCGCGTTCCTCTTCATCGTCATCGGCGTACTGATCGCCAACTTCCTCATCGACATCGTGTACGTCATCGTCGACCCCCGCACCCGTACGGGCATGGCAGGAGGCACGTCATGAGCACACTGCCCGACCCGGCACCCGAGGCCCCGTCCGCCGACGCGCCCGTCGCCAAGCCCGGCCGCGAGTCGCTGCACTACGCGGTGCGCAACCCCAAGTTGATCATCGGCGTGACCCTCGTCGCCGTCCTGCTCGCCGTCGGCGTCATCGGCCCGATGCTGCTCGACAGCGGCAACCCCAACGAGTACGTGGGCCCGCAGGCCGCCGCGCCCGACGGCACGTACTGGATGGGCACCACCACCTTCGGCCAGGACGTGTACGCCCAGTTCGTGCACGGGCTGCGCGCCACCTTCCTGGTGGGCGTCGTCGGCGGGGCCATCGCCGCCGTGATCGCCATGGTGGTCGGCTTCCTCGCCGGCTACCGGGGCGGAGTCACCGACGAGATCCTCAACATGCTCACCAACGTCGTCCTCGTGATCCCCGCCCTCGCCGTCCTGCTGATCATCAACGCCTACATGGGCGTGCGCAGCGTGGCCGTGCAGGGCCTGTTCATCGGACTGACCTCGTGGCCCTGGGCGGCGCGGGCCATCCGCGCGCAGACGTTCTCGCTGCGCACCCGGGAGTTCGTGGATCTGGCCCGGCTCAGCGGGAGCGGCACCTGGCGGATCGTCTTCCGCGAGATCGCGCCCAACATGAGCTCGTACCTCTTCATGATGTTCATCCTCCTCTTCGGCGGGTCCATCCTCATCGCCTCCTCGCTGGACTTCATCGGGCTCGGCCCGACCGAGGGCGTCTCGCTCGGCCTGATGCTCCAGAGCGCCCAGCAGTGGAGCGCGCTCCAACTCGGCATGTGGTGGTGGTTCATTCCGCCGGGCGCCGGGATCACCGCGATCGTCGGCGCGCTCTACGTCGCCAACGTGGGCCTCGACGAGGTCTTCAACCCGAAGCTGAGGGAGTCCTGAGCACATGACCCTGACCGTCAACGATCTGCGGGTCCACTACCGCACGCTGCGTGGCGAGGTCCGGGCCCTGGACGGCGTCGGCTTCGACCTGGCGGACGGCGAGATCCTGGGCCTGGCCGGCGAGTCCGGCTGCGGCAAGACCACCCTGGGCAAGTCCCTCATCCGTCTCGACGGGCGGATGCGGCACGTGGGCGGCACCGTGACCCTGGACGGCGACGAACTGCCGCTGTCCGACGACCGGGCCATGAACGCCTACCGCTTCCACAAGATCTCGCTCGTCCCCCAGTACTCGATGAGCGCGCTCAACCCGACCCGGCGCATCGGCCGCATGATCCGCGAGCTCCTCGCCTCGCGCGGTGTCACCGTGGACACGGACGAACTGCACCGCAGGCTCGCGCTGGTCGGCCTCGAACCCGAGGTCCTGGAGCGCTATCCCATCGAGCTGTCCGGGGGCATGAAGCAGCGCGCCGTCATGGTGATCTCCACGCTGCTCGACCCGTCCGTGCTCATCGCCGACGAGGTCACGTCGGCGCTGGACGTCTCCAACCAGCAGGCCGTCGTGGGCGCGCTCACCGGGCTCCGCGACAAGGGCCTGGTCACCAGCATGATCTTCGTGACCCACGACCTCGGGCTGACCTCGCACATCGCCGACTCGATCATGGTGATGTACGCGGGCAAGCTCGCCGAGAAGGCGCCCACGAAGACGCTGACCACCGCGCCCCGCCACCCGTACACCAAGATGCTGATCGGCTCGCTGCCCCAGGTCGGCGCCCGCTTCAAGGACAAGCCGCTCAGCGGCATCGAGGGCTCCCCGCCCTCCCTGCTGAACCCTCCCGCCGGCTGCCGCTTCCGCGCCCGCTGCCCGCTCGCCGACAGCGGGTGTGCCGAGGAGCCCCCGGTCGTCGAGGTAGCCCCGCGCCACACCGTCGCATGCTGGAAGGCGGCCTGATGCTGACCCTCGACCGTGTCACCAAGACCTTCCGGGCCGGTGCCTTCGGCGGCGGCTCCACCACCGCCGTCGACCGGGTGTCCTTCTCCGCCGCACCGGGCGAGCTGGTCTCCCTCATCGGAGAGAGCGGCAGCGGCAAGTCCACCATCGGCCGCATGGTGCTCGGCCTCACCCAGGTCAGCTCCGGCAGCCTCACCCTCGACGGCGAACAGGTCCGTCCCGGCAAGGACTTCTACCGCCGTGTCCAGGGCGTCTTCCAGGACCCCTTCAGCTGCTACAACCCCGTCTTCAAGGCCGACCGAGTCTTCGCCCTCGTCCGCCGCGCCTACCACCCGGGCGTCTCCGACAAGGAGTGGGCCGACCGCGTGGAGAAGGCCGTACGGGACGTACGCCTGGACCCCGGGCAGGTGCTCGGCCGCTATCCGCACCAGCTCAGCGGCGGCCAGCTCCAGCGCCTGCTGATCGCCAGGGCGCTCCTGCTCGACCTGCGTTTCCTGGTCGCCGACGAGATCACCAGCATGCTCGACGCCTCCACCCGCATCGACGTGCTCAACCTTCTCGCGGGCCTCAAGGAGCGGGGTCTCGGCGTCCTCTACATCACCCACGACCTCTCCCTCGGCACCTATCTCGCCGAGAGGACGGTGGTGCTCAGGAACGGCCGGGTCGTCGAACGCGGCGATACGCAGAAGGTCTTCGGCAACCCGCTCCACCCCTACACCCGCACGCTCCTGGCCGCGGTGCCCCGGCTGAACCAGCCCTGGACGTCCGCCGAACCCGTCGAGTCCTGCGCCTACCACGAGGGAGGCGCACAGGACTCCGATCTGCACGAGACGGAACCGGACCACTTCGTCGCCTGCGCCCAACTCCCCGACTGCGGAAGGACCTCCGCGTGACCTCTCGCCACCTGCCCCTGCACGAGGGCTGGACGCTCACCGCCGACGGCCCCGTACCGGTGGGGCTCCCCACGGGCGGCGTCGCCGCGGCCGTCCCCGGCTGCGTGCACACGGACCTGCTGGCCGCCGGGCTGATCGACGACCCGTATCTGGACGACAACGAGAACCGGCTCGGCTGGATCGGCCGCACCGACTGGACGTACAGCACCGCCTTCGACTGGTCCGACGACGGGCACGAGTCCGCCGCTCTCTGCTTCGACGGCCTCGACACCGTCGCCACGGTCCTGCTCAACGGCACCGAGGTGGGCAGCACCGCCAACCAGCACCGCGCCTACCGCTTCCCCGTCAGGGAGCTGCTGCGCGAGGGCTCCAACACCCTCGCCGTACGCTTCACCGCGCCGTACGCCTACGCCGAGGCACTGCGCGACAAGCTCGGCGACCGGCCGGGCGCCTACTCCGAGCCGTACGCCTTCATCCGCAAGATGGCATGCAACTTCGGCTGGGACTGGGGCCCGACCCTGGTCACCTCGGGCATCTGGCGGCCCGTCGCCCTGGAGTCCTGGAGCGGCCCGAGGATCGCCGAGGTGAAGGTCCTCGCCGACCTCGACGGGGACGGGGTGCCGCGCCTGGCCCTCACCCTCGACGTCGAACGGTCCGGCGACGGCCCTCTGGAGGCGACGGTGGAGGTGGCCGGCGAACGGGCCGTGTTCAGTGTCCCGGCCGGAGGGTCCCGCGGAGAGGTCACGCTCTCCGTCCCCGTCGCGGAGCGCTGGTGGCCGCACAGCCACGGCGAGCAGCCGCTGTACGACGTCACCGTCCGCCTCGGCGACGAGGCGTGGAGCGGCAGGACGGGTTTCCGGGGCGTCGCCCTGGAGCACGAGGCGTTCCGCGTCTCGGTGAACGACGAGCCCGTCTTCGTGCGCGGGGTGAACTGGATCCCCGACGACTGCTTCCCCGCGCGGGTCACCCGGCAGCGGATCTCCGACCGTTTCGACCAGGCGGTCGCGGCGGGTGTGAACCTCATCCGCGTCTGGGGCGGCGGCCTCTACGAGAGCGACGACTTCTACGAGCTGGCCGACGAGAAGGGGCTGCTGGTCTGGCAGGACTTCCCGTTCGCCTGCTCGGCCTATCCGGAGGAGCAGCCGCTGTACGACGAGGTGGCCGCCGAGGCGCGCGAGAACCTCGTCCGGCTCGCCCCGCACCCCTCACTGGTGCTGTGGTGCGGGAACAACGAGAACCTGGAGGGCCACGCCGACTGGGGCTGGCAGGAGAAGCTGGAGGGCCGCACCTGGGGGCACGCGTACTACCACGAGCTGCTGCCCGCCCTGTGCGCCGAGACCGATCCCACCCGTCCCTACTGGCCGGGCTCGCCCTACTCGGGCTCCCCGGAGCTGCCCCCGCAGGACCCCGCCCGGGGCACGGTGCACCTCTGGGATGTCTGGAACCGCGTCGACTACACCCACTACGCCGACACCGCCCACCGCTTCGTGGCCGAGTTCGGCTTCCAGGGCCCGCCCGCGTACGCCACCCTGCGCCGGGCCGTCAGCGGTCCGCTCGGCCTGGGCGCCCCGCTGATCGCCCACCACCAGAAGGCGGAGGACGGCGACGCCAAGCTGCTGCGCGGCCTGGGCGACCATCTTCCGCAGCCCACCTCCTTCGACGACTGGCACTGGCTCACCCAGCTGAACCAGGCCCGCGCGGTGGCCTTCGGCATCCGCCACTTCCGCTCGCACACCCCGTACTGCATGGGCTCGATCGTGTGGCAGCTCAACGACTGCTGGCCGGTCGTGTCCTGGGCCGCGGTGGACGGGGACGGCCGCCGCAAGCCCCTCTGGTACGCCCTGCGCGCGGTGTACGCCGACCGCCTGATGGCCGTACGGGACGGAGCCCTGCACCTGGTCAACGACTCCCCCCGCCTCTGGGAGGGCGTGCTGCGGCTGACCCGGCGCTCGCTGGACGGCACGGTCCTGGCCCAGGAGGAGGTGACGGTGAGCACGGCGCCCCGCGACGTCTCCCGCGTCCCCCTGCCGGCCGCGGTCGCCGAGCCCGGAGACAGCACCCGTGAGGTGCTCGTGGCGGAGCTGGGCGAGCTGCGTGCGGTCGAGTTCTACGAGGAGGACACCCGCCTCGCGCTGCCACCCGCCCGGTACGACGTCTCCGTGACCCAGGGTGACGAGTCGGGTATCGGATACCGGGTGACCGTGACGGCACGGACCCTCCTGAGGGACCTCGCCCTCTTCCCCGACCGGCTCGACCCGGCGGCCGAGGTGGACGACATGCTCGTCACCCTGCTGCCCGGCGAGAGCGCCGTGTTCCATGTCACGGGCGCGGTGCTGAAGGACCCGGAGGCACTGGGGACGCGCCCGGTGCTGAGGTGCGTCAACGACACCGCCCGCACCTGAGGTGGCGGAACCCTGGCGAACGGTGGCGCGGGCCCCTGGCGTATGGGCCGTGCGAGTGCGGCGAGTTTCCGTCATTCCCGTTTGCCGGGGTTCGTCCTGCTCGGAAGGTCCGGGCGTGTGCTGATGCGGTGCGAAGTGTCTGACGGACACTCAAACGGTCAATAAAATAAGACAACATCGAGCGGGTGTTCCGCTGTTCGAGGGACGCCCCCGGATAGGGTCTTGTGCCAACGCGGAGCCGCGCGCCCACGCCCGGGTGGTGGAATGCAGACACGGCGAGCTTAAACCTCGCTGCCTCCTCGGGGGCGTGCCGGTTCGAGTCCGGCTCCGGGCACTCAACTCTGCACGGGTTGAGCTGCACGAAAGGCTGACTTCGCAGCCCGCGGTCCGGGCACTGGGCGCACGGCGGGAGCACCGCCTCCCCGCTGCCGTGCGCGGCGTACGTCGCAGAGCGTGAGAAGGCCGCACCCGAACGCAGTCACCGGTCCGGCCGGAGCCGAGGGCGGCCCGAGGGGCGCGGGTGCCGGTCCGTGCGGCGCCGTGGGCCGCCGGTGCGGCGCGGGCCGAGGGGGCCGCTGAGTACTTCAGTCGTCAACTCCTCAAAGATCCTCCTCTGGCACTAGGGTCATTGTTTTGCCTACCCATTACTCTTGTGGCAAGGCCACGCACGGTGGCCATGGAGGAGTGAAATGAGGAGCAGCAACCCGGTCTTCTCGCGACGGGGGTTCAGCCGCGACAACGGCTACGCGGGCTTCAACGCGGCGCCGCAGGCCGGGGCCCCGGCAGCGGGTGCCAACCCGTACGCCCAGGGCGCCGCCGCCAACCCGTACGCCACGAACCCCTACGCCCAGCAGGACACCCAGTACGGCGCCCCGCAGGCGCCGGCGCGCTCCGGCGCGATGACGATCGACGACGTCGTCACGCGTACGGCGATGACGCTGGGCACCGTGGTGCTCACCGCCGCGCTGTCCTGGGCCCTGCTGCCGGTCGACGAGGCCAATCTCGGCAAGTCCTACGGCATCGCCATCGGCGCGGCCCTGGTGGCGTTCGTCTTCGCGATCATCCAGTCCTTCAAGCGCAAGGCCTCGCCCGCGCTGATCCTGGCCTACGCGGCCTTCGAGGGTGTCTTCCTCGGAGTGATCTCCAGCACGGTCAGCACCTACATCAGCCCCGGCACGGTGATGCAGGCGGTCATGGGCACCATGTGTGTCTTCGCCGGTGTCCTCATCGCGTACAAGATGCGCTGGATCCGCGTCACCCGCCGTTTCTACGGCTTCGTGATGGCCGCGGCCATGGGCTTCGTGCTCCTGATGATGGTCAACCTGCTGTTCAGCGTCTTCGGTGGCGGTGACGGCCTGGGCTTCCGCAGCGGCGGCCTCGGCATCCTCTTCGGCGTGATCGGCATCATCCTGGGCGCGTGCTTCCTCGCCCTGGACTTCAAGCAGGTCGAGGACGGCATCAACTACGGCGCCCCGCGCGAGGAGGCATGGCTGGCGGCCTTCGGCCTCACCATGACCCTCGTGTGGATCTACCTGGAGATGCTGCGTCTGCTCTCCATCCTCAACGGGGACGACTGACCCCTGTAGGTGGACGACGACGGAACGGCCCGCAGGTTCGCCTGCGGGCCGTTCCGTCGTTGCGGGAAGGGTGACCCCGGGGCGCGTTGGCAACCGTCCTGCGGGGGCGCGTAGGGTCACGGCGTGCTCGATACGACCCCTCTGATCACCGCCGTGGACCGATTCGCCGACCGGGTGCGCAGCGCCCCGCAGAGCCGGCTCCAGCGCGGCACGGCCGCGGAGGCCCTGGCCGCGGCCAGGGAGCTGTCCGCCCGTGCCCAGCGCGCCGAGTCGCCCGGACGGGAGCCGCGGGTGATGCCGGACGCGGGGATGTTCGCGGTCGGTGACCAGCTGGCCGTCGCGGGCCGGGATCTGGCCGTGGCACTGGAAACGGCCTCGTCCCAGGAGCTGGACGAGGCCGTGCGGTGTGTCGAGGAGGCGGCGGCGCGTGCGTTCGCACCCGGGCCGCGCTAGAACGAGGCGATGACGCGGTCGGCGAGGATGTAGACGTTCTCGTCGCCGCACGAGAAGGTCAGCGCGTAGGCACCGGAGACGCCGGAACCGCCCAGCAGTACCGGCTGCTGGCCGGAGCGCAGCGACTCGGCGAGACGCTCGGCGGTCTCCCGGTGGCCGGGGGTCATACAGAGCGTCGTGCCGTCGGCGAAGACGTACACGTCGAGCGTCCCGAGCGGGCCGGGCCGCACGTCCGTGAGCTCCGTACCGGTGTCGGCGAGCCGCTCCAGGCGGTTCACGGTACGCTCATGGTCGGTGACGACCGGTGTCTGCACGGGGACGAAGTCCGGGTGCGAGGGGTGGCGGCGACGGGCCGCGGCCAGCTCCGGGGAGTCCTCGGCGAACTCCGCGTACTCGGCGACCTCGGGCAGGTCGGTGAGTTCGGCCAGCTCGACCAGTTCGTCGAGGGCGTCGCCCGCTTCGAGGTCCATCGCCTCCAGGCCCGCGAAATCGCTCTGGCGGGGCATGAAGAACGGGGCGTCATCGCCGAGCCCGCCCAGCAGGGACGGGGCGTCGGCGGCGTCGCGGGCTTCCTGGGCGGCCCAGAAGGCGCGAGCCTCGGCGAGCTCCCGCTCCCGCTCCTCGGCGAGTGCTTCGGCGACCGCCGCGCGTATCTCCTCGACGGGCGTGGTGGAGCTGCGGTCCTGCTGTTCGGGGACGGTCGCGCGGAGGGTCCGGCCCTCCGCCAGCTCCGTGCGCAGGGCGCTGACCTGCTTGCGCAGCCCGTGAGCAGCGTGCAGAGCGGCGGCGCCGACAGCCGTGGCAGCGGCGGTGGTCAGCAACAGGGCAAACGGCATGGCGCTCACTGACATACTCCCGGTTTCAATCGACACCCCCGACTTCCTACATCAGCTTGTCCTGTACTGGTGCGTCCTGTCAGTGCATTACGTCACGAATTGGACAGGTCTTTGGGCTCTGTGTTTATCCCTGTGACGGGTGTGACCTGCAGAAACGACTCTCCCCCGGGACGCAGATCACATCCTGGGGGAGATTCGGTCACGATCGCGGCTCGGCCGGGTTCAAGCGGTCCCCGGCGCGGGAGTGCGGAACCTGGCCGGAAACCGCCCTAGGGTCCGCGACGGCTGTACGAGGGCTCAGCTCAGGCGCTCGATCACCATGGCCATGCCCTGTCCGCCGCCCACGCACATGGTCTCCAGACCGAACTGCTTGTCGTGGAACTGCAGGCTGTTGATCAGCGTGCCGGTGATGCGCGCGCCGGTCATGCCGAAGGGGTGGCCGACGGCGATCGCGCCGCCGTTGACGTTGACCTTGTCCAGCGGCAGGCCGAGGTCCCGGTAGGAGGGGATGACCTGGGCGGCGAAGGCCTCGTTGATCTCGGCGAGGTCGATGTCGCCGATGGTCAGCCCGGCGCGCGTGAGCGCCTGCTTGCTGGCCTCGACCGGGCCGTAGCCCATGATCTCGGGGGAGAGGCCGGAGACGCCCGTGGAGACGATGCGGGCCAGCGGGGTCAGGCCCAGCTCGCGGGCCTTGGTGTCGGACATGATCACGAGGGCGGCGGCGCCGTCGTTGAGCGGGCAGCAGTTGGCCGCGGTGACGAGTCCGTCGGGGCGGAACACCGGCTTCAGGCCCTGCACGCCCTCCAGGGTGACGCCCGCGCGCGGGCCGTCGTCCTTCGAGACGACCGTGCCGTCCGGCGTCGTCACGGGGGTGATCTCGCGCTCCCAGAAGCCGTTCTTGATGGCTTCCTCGGCGAGGTTCTGCGACCGGACGCCGAACTCGTCCATGTCCTGGCGGGTGACGCCCTTGATCCGGGCCAGGTTCTCGGCGGTCTGGCCCATCGCGATGTACGCGTCGGGGACCAGGCCCTCCTCGCGCGGGTCGCTCCAGCTGGTGCCGGTCTGCTCGGCGCGGGCCGCGGTGCGGGCCTCGGCCTCGGCGAAGAACGGGTTGCGGGTGTCCGGCAGGCTGTCGGAGTTGCCCTTCGCGAAGCGGGACACCATCTCGACGCCGGCGGAGATGAAGACGTCCCCCTCGCCCGCCTTGATGGCGTGCAGCGCCATACGGCTGGTCTGCAGCGAGGAGGAGCAGTAGCGGGTGACCGTACATCCGGGGAGGTGGTCCATCCCCATCTGCACGGCGATGATGCGGCCCAGGTTGTTGCCCTGCTCGCCGCCGGGGAGGCCGCAGCCGAGCATCAGGTCGTCGATGTCCTTCGGGTCCAGCTCGGGGACCTTGGCCAGCGCGGTCTGAATGATGGTCGCGGTCAGGTCGTCCGCGCGCAGGTCCTTGAGGGACCCCTTGAAGGCCCGGCCGATCGGCGAACGGGCAGCAGAGACGATCACGGCTTCGGGCATCACGCGGCTCCATGAGGGCTGGAAGGCAGGAAGGCTGGGCTGCCTTGGAAGTTACCCGGACGTATAGCTGAGGTCACCCAACAGACGATGTGATGCGGACCTCTTTTCTAAGCAACCGCTCAGTCGCCCGCAATGTTCCCGGCCGGGCGGTGCTCAGGCCCGGCGCCAGGTCGCTCCCGAGCCGCGGCCCGGCATCGGCCGGCCGTTCCTGCCCGGGGCGGTGCCCGGTTCCGTGCCGCTCTCCTTGACCGGGCCCGCGCCCGGGTCCGGCCCCGTGCTCGTGCCGGCACCCGTGTCCTTGTCCTTGTTCTCGTGCGGCACCGGCTCCGTGTGGGCCGGGAGGCGCCGGCGCCTGCGGTGCTTGAGCAGGGCCCAGGGAGCCCTGGCCCCCGTGACCTCGGTGCCCGCCTCGCGCGCGGCCCTGGACGCCGCCTTGGCCACCGGCAGCATGCCCTCGCGCCGCGAGCTGTCCAGATGGTCGGATTCCGGCCACAGTCCGAGTGCGGCGCAGAGCGTCGGCAGCATCGCCATCGAGGCGGTCGCGTACCCCTCGGCCGAGGGGTGGTAGTTGTCCGGGCCGAAGAGCTCGCGGGGATTCGCCTCGAACTCCGGGCCGAGCAGGTCACCCAGCGAGACCGTCCGACCGCCCTGCTCCACCGCGCCGATCGTCTGCGCCGCCGCCAGCTGCCGGCTCACCCGCCGGGCCAGCCAGCGCAACGGCTGGTAGACCGGCTCGATCGTGCCCAGGTCGGGGCAGGTCCCCACCACCACTTCCGCGCCGGCCGTGCGCAGCCGTCGCACGGCCGTGCTCAGACAGCGCACCGACTGCGTGGCGGGCATCCGGTGGGTCACGTCGTTCGCACCGATCATGATCGCGCAGACGTCCGGCACCCCCGAAGGGTCGGCCAGCACCAGCGACACCTGGCGGTCCAGGTCGTCCGACCGGGCGCCCGGCAGCGCCACGTTCCGCAGATCCACCGGCCGCTCGGCCACCGCCGCCAGCCCGGACGCCAGCAGGGCGCCCGGGGTCTGGCCGGCCCTGCGCACCCCCTGGCCCGCCGCCGTCGAGTCGCCCAGCATCACGAAGCGCAGCGGATCGGAGGGGCCGGCGAAGGCCACCCCGTAACGCCCGTCGGCGCTCGGCGGGACCGGCGCCTTTCCGCCGCCCACCTGCCGTTTCGCCAACTGCACCTCGGCCAGCACCAGGCCGACGGTCGCCGCTCCGATCAGCCCTACGCTGCCGCCCCCGTAAGCCGCACCCGCCGCGATCCGCCGTGCCACCCTCGCTCTCGACACAGTCCGGTCCACCTCCTCCGTGCCGTACAGCCGTACACAGCACTACCTGCCCCGCCAAGGGCGTAGCTCAATCGCTTCGTCCAATCTCGTGCCCGTACGCATACTCTTGGCGGACCATCTCGGAGATCCCGGAGTACACGGTGCAATTCCACGATTCGATGATCAGTCTTGTCGGCAACACCCCGCTGGTGAGGCTGCGCAATGTGTCGGCAGGCATTCAGGCGACGGTCCTGGCCAAGGTCGAGTACTTCAACCCCGGCGGGTCGGTGAAGGACCGCATCGCGCTGCGCATGATCGAGGCTGCCGAGCAGAGCGGCGAGCTGAAGCCCGGCGGCACGATCGTCGAGCCGACCAGTGGCAACACGGGAGTCGGCCTGGCCATCGTCGCCCAGCAGAAGGGCTACAAGTGCGTCTTCGTCTGCCCCGACAAGGTGTCCACGGACAAGATCAACGTCCTGCGCGCGTACGGCGCCGAGGTCGTGGTCTGCCCGACGGCCGTCGATCCCGAGCACCCGGACTCCTACTACAACGTCTCCGACCGGCTGGTCCGTGAGACCCCGGGAGCCTGGAAGCCCGACCAGTACTCCAACCCGAACAACCCGCGCTCGCACTACGAGACCACCGGCCCGGAGCTCTGGGAGCAGACGGACGGGCGGATCACCCACTTCGTCGCGGGCGTCGGCACCGGCGGCACGATCACCGGCACGGGCCGCTATCTCAAGGAGATCAGCGACAACCGGGTGCAGGTCGTCGGCGCGGACCCGGAGGGCTCCGTCTACTCCGGCGGTTCGGGACGGCCGTATCTCGTGGAGGGCGTCGGCGAGGACTTCTGGCCGAGCGCCTACGACCGCACGGTCACGGACGAGATCGTCGCGGTCTCCGACAAGGACTCCTTCCAGATGACCCGCCGTCTCGCCAAGGAGGAGGGGCTGCTCGTCGGCGGCTCCTGCGGCATGGCGGTCGTCGCGGCCCTGGAGGTCGCCGAGCGCCTGGGTCCCGATGACGTGGTGGTCGTCCTGCTGCCGGACAGCGGCCGCGGTTACATGAGCAAGATCTTCAACGACGAGTGGATGGCCGACTACGGCTTCCTGGAGGACACCGGCCCCTCGGCCAGGGTCGGCGCGGTGCTCGACTTCAAGGACGGCCCGCTGCCCTCGCTCGTCCACATGCACCCGGAGGAGACGGTCGGCGAGGCCATCGACGTGCTCCGGGAGTACGGCGTCTCCCAGATGCCGATCGTGAAGCCCGGCGCGGGTCACCCGGACGTGATGGCCGCCGAGGTCATCGGCTCCGTCGTGGAGCGCCAGCTCCTTGACGCGCTGTTCACCCAGCGGGCCACGCTCTCCGACCCGCTGGAGAAGCACATGTCGGCGCCGCTGCCGCAGGTCGGCTCCGGTGAGCCCGTCGAGGACCTGATGGCCGTGCTCAGTGGTGCGGACGGTGCCGATGCGGCGATCGTCCTCGTCGAGGGCAAGCCGACGGGTGTCGTGAGCAGGCAGGACCTGCTGGCCTTCCTCGCGAAGGGCTCCGCGCCCAAGCCGTAGCGGGCAGGTTTCCGGGGTTCGCGAAATCGGTACGAGCGCGACACGTACGCGCAGCACCGGCTTAACACGGCTCCGGCAGAGTAATGGGTGTCGGCAGGGAAACCCGCCGGCACCACATACGGCGACACGGACTACGGAGCGGCTCCCGGACCTCCACCGTCGCCCGGACGCGACACCCGGCCCTGACCCGGGACCGCGTCCCTCGCGGGGACCGCCGTCGTCCCGCCCCCTGGGCAACCGGGGGTGCGGCGGTCCCCGCGATTATTCGTGCCCGCGGGCACGCGGCCCCTGTCGCTCGCGCCGCCGGGTTCCTCAGTCCTCCCAGTCGGACGGATACCGCTTCCCTGCCCGGGCCCAGTGCCACGTGCGGGCGGCGTGAACGGCGTTCACCCCGAAGATTCCCAGCCAGGCCACGACGAGCCCCTCGATCCCGGCGTTCGCGACGCCGATGGCGGACAGCGGGATCGCCAGCACCAGCGACACGATCCCGAAGCCGTAGCGCTCGGCGAAGACCCCGAACGGCCTCGTCTGCCGTGCGGCGCCCCGTGCGGCGGCCATCTGCTGCTCGGCGAGACCGCGTCGCATCCGCCGGTCGACCGTTCCGTCGAGCCGCTGCTCGACCTTCTCCAGGAACGAGTCGATGAGCGCGGCCTCGTATTCGGGCCCCAGCTCGGCACGGGCCTGGAGGGTGGCGTCGAGCTCTCGCTTGAGCTCAGGGTCACGGGCTTCCATACCCAGTACGTTACGAAGCCGACGTCCCCGGGTCAGTGGGGTTAGCCCCCCGGTTTGCGCCCTCCTTCGGGCAGGGCGCCCCGTGCCCCCTCGGCGTAGCGTTGATGCCGGAGACGGGAGGCGTCCCATGGCCACCACGACGTCGTCCGCCCGCACCATCCCCCGTACGACGGGGACGCGGGCCCGCAGGGTCAACGAGGCGGAGCTGCGGGCGACCCTGTCCACCTTCCGCGAGCTCTCCGACGAGGACTGGCGGCGCCCCACGGTCTGCGACGGCTGGACGGTCCGGGACATGCTCGCCCACACCGTCGGCCAGTTCGAGGAGCTGCCGCGTCCCTGGGTCGCCGTGCGCCGTGTCCGGCAGGCGGCGCGGACCCATCCGGGGCTCGGCCCGCTCGACGGGCACAACGAGGTCCAGATCGAGGACCGCAAGGCCGTCCCCGGGCCCGAACTGATCGGCGCCCTCGCGCACTTCGCACCGCAGGGACTCATCGCCCTGCGCCGCATGCCCGCCCCTGCCCGCCGCAAGGTCCGCCTCAGCCTGCTCTACCCGGAGGCGAGGGCACTGCCCGACGACTCGATGGACTACCTCGGCAACGTCCTGCTGGTCCGCGACACCTGGATGCACCGGGTGGACCTGGGGGACGCCACGGGCGCCGAACCGGTCCTCGACGGGCACGACCGGGAGATCGTGAGCCAGGTGGTGCTGGACCTGGCCCTCTCCTGGACGGGGCCCTCGGCGGAACTGGACCTCCGCGGTCCGGCGGGCGGGCACTACCTGCTGGGCATCGCCGCCCCGGCCGCCACCCTCCGCGCGGACGCGGTCGACTTCGCCCGGCACCTGTCCGGCCGGCCGACGCGAGGGCGCCTGGAGCTGGAGGGGGACCCCGAGGCCGGGGCGGCGCTGCTGGCGGCTCGCGTCGTGTTCTGACGCGGTGCGCCGCCGTCACGGGGCCCCGGCGACGGAGGGGCCCGGCGTCAGGGGGGAGTGACCTCGGCGAGGAACGCCTCGGGCGTGACGGCGTAACCCAGGCTGTTGATGACGGCGACCGGGGTGCTGTCGATCAGTACCGTCGGGGTGGACCGGACACCGCTCGTCGCGAACGCCGCCGACACCTGCGCCGCCCAGGGCAGATAGGTGCGCTCCATGACCTTCTGCCGGAAGGAGTCGGAGCGCAGCGCCTCGACCTCGCCGGCCAGCCGCAGCAGGTTGTCCCGGTCGGCGAAGGCGTCGACGTCCTCGCTGGGCTGATCGGCGTACAGGGCCCGCAGATAGTGCATGAACGGCTTCTGGCCCACGTCCACCGCGGCTCCCAGCGCCGCCAGCGCCTCCAGGGACCCGCTGCCGCCCGCGTTGTCGTCGATGAACGTGCCGAAATGGTGGTCCACCGCGAAACGGCCCTCGTCGGCGGCCCGCTCCATCACGGCCCCGAGGTCCAGCTCCATGCGTTTGCAGTAGGGGCAGCGCAGATCGGCGTAGACGCTCAGCACATGTGCGGCGTCGTCGTCCCCGTAGCGGACGACGATGCCGCCGGGCCCTCTCGTATTGGCTGGGATCATGCTCCAAGGGTCGGCAGGGGAGAGCGGTCCCGCAATGCGAGCCGCCGGCACGGCGGCCCGGCCGGGACCGTGGACGTGCAGGCGACCGGTCTGTATATGGACATGCAGACTGCTTGCTGGCTGAATGGATTTCTCGGGTGCCGGACCGGCGCGGCGGAGTTTCTGGAGGGGACAGCATGAGCGGGAGCAGCCCGGCTGCGCGGTTGCAGCGGCTCTTCGAGGGGCAGCGGCTCACGCCCACCCAGCGGCGGATCGCGCACTCCATGGTGCGACGGGCCGCGGACGCCCCGTTCCTGTCGAGTGTGGAGCTGGCCGAGCTGGCAGGGGTCAGCCAGCCGTCCGTCACCCGCTTCGCCGTGGCGCTCGGGTTCGACGGCTATCCGGCCCTGCGCAAGCACCTGAGGGAGGTCGCACCGGCCGGAGCGGAGAGCGGCACGGGGACGGAGGAGTCCTTCAACGAGTACCAGCAGGCGGTGCGGGCCGAGATCGAGAACCTGCGGCAGCTGTCCGAGCTGCTCGCCGACCCGGCCCCGGTGGAGCGCGCGGGGCGGCTGCTCGCCGCGTCCGGGCCGCTGCTCGTGCTCGGGCTGAGGGCCGCGTCCTCGCAGGCCAGGGGGTTCGGCTACTTCGCCGCCAAGGTGCACCCCGATGTGCGGGTGCTCGACGAGGGCGGCAGCATGCTGCACGACCGGATCGACGCCGCGCGGAGCGCGGGCGCGAGCGTGCTGCTGTGCTTCGCGCTGCCGCGGTATCCGCGTGAGGCCGTGGACGCGCTGGCGTACGCGCGGGCGCAGGGACTGACCGTCGTGACCGTGGCCGACTCCGCGTTCGCCCCGGTGGCCGCCCACAGCGATCTGCTGATCCCGGCCGCGGTGGGGACCGGGCTGGCCTTCGACACCGCGTGCGCGCCGATGCTGCTGGGGCGGGTGCTGCTGGAGGCCATGTGCGACGGGCTGCCCGACGCGCAGGCACGGCTGGAGGAGTTCGACGCGAGGGCCGCGGCGCGGGGGCTGTTCGTCGAGTGACGGGCCCGCTTCCGCCGATTCTCAGACGTCGCTCATCTGTGCCCGTTAATCTCCGCGCCCAGAAGGTGCACAGGGAGCTGCGGGAGAGGGGTACGGACGTGGGGCGCGGAGCGCAGTCGTTGGCGAGGGTGGCCGTGATCGTACGGGCCGGGGCCTCGCCGCTGTGGTGGCCGGGGCTGCTCGCGGCGGCCGTCGGGGCGTTCGTACCGGGACTGACCGGGCGGCGGATCGGGCTGACGGCCGGTGCCGCGCTGTTCCTGGTGGCCCTGGCCGTCGTGGCGTTCTCGCGTACGGGGAGGTACGCGGAGCTCGCCAGGGGGGCCACCCGGGCGGGGCGGAGCGACTTCCTCCAGGACCGGGACGTGACCGTGCGGAACTGGCGGCGCGGATACCGCTGGCCGCTCGCCGGGGCGTTCCTCGTGGCGGTGGCGAGCGCTGCCGTGCTGCCGGGGGCCGGGGGGCTCCTGCTGGCCGGTGCGGGCGCCGGGCTCTGGCTGAAGTCCGTACGGATCGGACAGCGGGAGCGGCGGGAGGACGTCCTGTACTGGGTGCGCACCGACTGGGTGGAGCGCGGGCGGCCCGCGGGCAGCCGGGTGAAGGGCTACCGGACGACCGGGCCCATGGCGGGGGACGCCGCACCCGGAGGGGCGCGGCGTCGCCGCCGGTGAGGACGGGGGGTCAGACCTCCAGGGACGCCTCGATCTTCCGCAGCTGGTGGCGGGCCATCGCGAGATTGGCCCTGCCGCCGTCCAGCACGAGGTAGAGGAACAGGCCGTTGCTTCCACGGGTCTTGAGCAGCCGGATCAGGTGGAACTGGGTGCCCAGCGTGATCAGGATGTCCTCGATCTCGTCCTTGATCCCCAGGTGCTCCATGGTGCGGAGCTTGGCGCGCACGACGTCCGTGTTGCCGGCCGCCGCGACCTCCAGGTTGAACTCCTTGCCGCCGCCGAGGGTGCCCAGGGCCATGCCGCTCGTGTAGTCGACGAGAGCGACACCGAGGGTGCCCTCGATCGACGACATCGCTTCCTTCAGTGACGCTTCGGTGTTGGCCATAGTGCTCGATTCCTTTCCCTGGCCGGCCCGTTGGCCGGTCCGTTTCTGGCGTACGGGTGTCACGTGAGATCGGGTGTGGTGGTGCGGCGGGGCAGGCCCCCGGTCTGCTGCGGTCGCGAGGGAGGTGCCGGCCGGTCGGTGTGTTCCTGTGCGGCGTCGACCACTTCGCCGATGCGCGCGCCGGCCCTGCGGCCTTCCAGATGGAGGCGGCCGACGTTGATGCGGTCCTCGGCGAGCAGGGTCAGGACGGCGGAGGAGCCCGCGGCGTAGGTGGCGATGTAGCCGTTCTCGCCGCGGATCAGGAGTTCGCGGAAGCCGCCGCGTCCGGTGGCGTCGGTCATCCGGATCGAGACGCCGAGTGCCGCGGCCGTCAGGGCGGCGACGCCCTCGGCCTCTATGCCAGGGGTGTCCTGGGCGACGATCAGGCCGTCGGTGCTGGCGGCCAGCGCGCCGGTCAGGAGGGGTACGCGGGCGCGTAACCGCTGGAGCTCGTCGAGGACGTCCTGCACCTCGGCCTCGGGCACCATCAGCTGTCTCCTCCCGGCACGCTGTCTGAGCGCGCGTATCACAGGGCCTCCAATGCGTCTCTGAGCCGGCGCAACAGGGCGACGTCGGGGTCGTTCGTGACCTCGGGCAGCGGGATGCGGCCGGGCTCCGATACGGACCCGGCTGTGGCCGGGCGGACCGCTTCGACCAGTCCGGCGGCGGCGAGCCGGCGTAGATCGACGAGGATGTGGAAGGCCGAGCGGCCCAGTTCCGTGGCGATGTCCGTGGCCGTGCGCTCGCCGTCGACCAGGGCCAGGACGCGTCGCTGGCGCGGGGGGACGGGGGCGTCGACGGGGCGCGCGGTGGGGACGAGCGGGGCGCTGTCGGTGAGCGCGTCCGGCCAGATGCGGTCCAGGAGTTCGCGGCGCCGGAGCGTCTCGCGCTGCACGGCGTGCACGGGCACCGGGCGGACGGGGCCGATCCAGTGGGAGACCCCGTAGCGGAAGCGGGCCGGGGTGTTCGTGGGGGCCAGGGCGAAGAAGGCCGCGTCGTACAGCGCGCCCAGATGGCAGAGCTCCAGGGCGCCGCCGGGGACCCGGCCGCTGTCCACGAGATAGCGGCCGACCCGCTGTCCCGCGCCCGCCTGGGCGACCGCGTCCCACCAGCCCTCGGAGCGCAGGGCCCCGCCGGTGGTGAGCAGGACGTCGATGCCGGGGGTGGCGGGGCTCTCGGCGTGGACGACCTGGCCGTCGGCGAGGTAGAGGGTGCCGCGGTCCCGCATCAGCGCCCCGGTCGCGCGCTCGGCCGCCAGCCGCTGGAGCATCGGAGACGGTGCGGCCCGTTCGGAGAGGTCCGCTCCGGCGGCGCCGGTGGCCCTCATGCCAGGACCAGCCGCTCCGCTATCTCGCCGAGCCGTATGCGGGCGAGGGCCAGATTGCCCTCCGCGCGGTCCAGCCACAGGTGGAGGAAGACGCTGCTGTCGAAGGCGGTCTCCACGAAACGGAGGATGTGGTAGCCGGGGGCGGTGGTGACGATGACGTCCTCGACGGCGGGGGCGGGCGGGCCGGACGCGCTCGCATGCCCCTCCGCCTGTGCGAAGACGGGCTGTTCGGCGGCCATCCTCGCCACCTCCGCCGTCTCGGCGGCCGTCGCCTCGTGGTCGCCGTTGGGCGACTCACCGATGGTGCCGAGCGCGAGACCGCTGGTCCAGTCGACCACCGCGGCACCTCGGGCACCGGGCAGCCTCATGACTTCGATGAGGCACTCGTCGATTCCGGGCACCGCGGATTCCCCTCCCGACGTGGCGTACGGATGTAGTGGAGAGGCTACGCAACGTGTGCGGTCCTGGTGGGAGTTCTGGCATTTTCCATTGGTACATGCGCTCGCCGCTGTAAAGGACGGCAGGTGGACGCGTCGCGGCCGGTCGGAATCCGTCCTACCGGCTGTCGTTCCTCCACGGCGAACGGGTCGTTCCGTGCTCGTTCTCAGGCCTTCTCGGCCTTCTCCCGGGCCGACATCACCGCCTTGTTGACCGCCCAGAGACCGATTCCGATCAGCAGGAGGATTCCGGCGCGGATGTAGACGTCCGCGGCCCGGTCGGCGAGCGGGCTCGCCAGGATCAGGGAGGTGACCGCCCCCAGCACGGGCAGCGCCGTCGGCGCACGGAAGTGCCGGTGCTCCACCCGGTCCTTGCGCAGCACGAGCACGGCGATGTTGACCACGGCGAAGACGCAGAGGAGCAGGAAGGACGTGGTGTCGCCGAGGCCCTCGATCTCGCCGGTGGAGACCAGCCCGACGGCGAGCGCGGTCACGAAGACGATGCCCACCCAGGGGGTGCGGCGGCGGGCGAGGACGCGGCCCATCGTGGGGGGCAGGATGCGTTCGTTGGCCATGCCGTAGCAGAGGCGCGAGGCCATCATGATGTTGATCAGCGCGGAGTTGGTGACCGCGAACAGGGCGATCAGCGCGAAGAGCCTGGGCGGGAAGTCGATGCCGC
Source organism: Streptomyces sp. CB02058 (assembly GCF_001905505.1). Classification (GTDB taxonomy): domain Bacteria; phylum Actinomycetota; class Actinomycetes; order Streptomycetales; family Streptomycetaceae; genus Streptomyces. Next base: position 70,839 of record NZ_LIPG01000008.1, on the reverse strand, counting down.
CCGCCTTCACCACTTCGAGCAGCGGCCCGCTGGACGTCTCCAGGGTGCGGTGGTCGACCAGGAGCGAGGAGACCAGGGCGACCAGGACGTAGATCGTGCCCGTCACCGCGACGCCGACGAAGATGGCACGCGGGAAGGTCCTGGCCGGGTCGCGGGTCTCCTCGGCCATGTTCACCGAGTCCTCGAAGCCGACGAAGGCGAAGAAGCCGAGCGCGGTCGCGCCGAGGATGCCGGTGAGCAGTGCGTAGCCCGTCCCGCCCGTGTCCAGATCGGTGAGCCTGGACGGCTGTCCGTCGCCCGAGAGGACCGCGTACGCGCCGATCGTGAGGATCACCAGGAGGCCGCTGAGCTCGACGATCGTCAGGACGACGTTGGCCTTCACCGATTCGGAGACCCCGCGCAGGTTGAGCGCCGCGAGGGCGAGGATGAAGAGGATCGCGACGAGTGTCGGCGGCAGCACGTCCGTGAACTCGCCGAGGTAGTCGCCGCTGAACGCGCGGGCCGCGGCGCTCGCGGACGACAGGCCCGAGCACATGACCATGAAGGCGACCACGAACGTCAGGAACGGGACCTTGAACGCCTTCTGGGTGTAGAGCGCGGCGCCGGCGGCCCTGGGGTACTTGCCGACGAGCTCGACGTAGGACGCCGCGGTCAGGAGCGCCACCACGAAGCCGATCAGGAAGGGCAGCCAGAGGGCCCCGCCGACCTTGCCCGCGACCTTTCCGGTCGTGGCGTAGATGCCGGTGCCGAGGATGTCTCCGACGACGAACAGGATGAGGAGCTTGGGGCCGATGACCCGCTTGAGCGCGGGCTCATCCGCCGAGGTCGTGGTCTGCGTCGAAGGCACCGGTCCTCCTCGGGGGGTGTGATGGCAGGACGTCTGCCCGGAGGAGGCGCGTGCCGCACCTGTTGACTAGAAGTATTCAGGTAGACAGGATGTGAATGGAAGCGTCACATTCGCGAGGAGGCATCCCCATGTCAGGACCCCGCCCCGTACGGGCACCGCGCGGTACGGAACTGAGCGCCCTGGGATGGCAGCAGGAAGCCGCCCTCCGCATGCTGCAGAACAACCTGGACCCCGAGGTCGCCGAACACCCCGACAAGCTCGTCGTCTACGGCGGCACGGGCAAGGCGGCCCGGGACTGGCGGTCCTTCGACGCCATGGTCCGTACGCTGCGGACGCTCAAGCAGGACGAGACGATGCTCGTCCAGTCCGGGCGCCCCGTGGGCGTCATGCAGACCCACGAATGGGCACCGCGCGTCCTGATCGCCAACTCCAACCTGGTGGGCGACTGGGCCAACTGGGAGGAGTTCCGCCGTCTGGAGGCCCTCGGCCTCACCATGTACGGGCAGATGACCGCGGGCTCCTGGATCTACATCGGGACGCAGGGCATCCTCCAGGGCACGTACGAGACGTTCGCCGCCGTCGCGGCCAAGCGGTTCGGCGGGACGCTCGCCGGGACCATCACGCTGACGGCCGGGCTCGGCGGCATGGGCGGCGCCCAGCCGCTGGCGGTCACGATGAACGACGGTGTCGCGATCTGCGTCGACGTCGACCCGCGCGCCATCGAGCGCCGGATCGAGCACCGCTTCCTCGACGTACGGGCCGACTCCCTGGAGCACGCGCTCCAGCTGGCCGTCGAGGCCCGCGACGCACGGCGCCCGCTCTCCATCGGCCTGCTCGGCAACGCGGCGGAGCTCCTGCCCCGGATGCTCGCCGAGGGGGCGCCGGTGGACATCGTCACCGACCAGACCAGCGCGCACGACCCGCTCGCCTACCTGCCCGTCGGCGTCGACTTCGACGACATGGCGTCGTACGCCGCCGAGAAGCCCGCCGACTTCACCCGGCGCGCCCGGGAGTCGATGGCCGCGCACGTCGAGGCCATGGTCGGCTTCATGGACGCGGGGGCCGAGGTCTTCGACTACGGCAACTCGATCCGGGGCGAGGCGCAACTCGCCGGATACACCCGGGCGTTCGACTTCCCCGGGTTCGTGCCCGCCTACATCCGGCCGCTGTTCTGCGAGGGCAAGGGGCCCTTCCGGTGGGCCGCGCTGTCCGGGGAGGCCTCGGACATCCACAAGACGGACAAGGCGCTGCTGGAGCTCTTCCCTGAGAACGAGTCCCTGCACCGCTGGATCAGGATGGCCGGGGAGCGCGTCCGCTTCCAGGGGCTCCCCGCCCGGATCTGCTGGCTCGGCCAGGGCGAGCGCGACAAGGCGGGCGACATGTTCAACGACATGGTCGGCAACGGCACCCTCGCCGCGCCCCTCGCGATCGGCCGTGACCACCTGGACTGCGGTTCGGTGGCCTCCCCCTACCGCGAGACGGAGGCCATGCTCGACGGCTCCGACGCGATCGCCGACTGGCCGCTCCTGAACGCCATGGTGAACGTCGCCTCGGGTGCCTCCTGGGTCTCCATCCACCACGGCGGCGGCGTCGGCATGGGCCGCTCCCTCCACGCGGGCCAGGTCTCGGTCGCCGACGGCACGAAGCTGGCCGGCGAGAAGATCCGCCGCGTCCTCACCAACGACCCCGGCATGGGCGTGATCCGGCACGTGGACGCGGGCTACGACATCGCGGAGTCGGTGGCGCAGGAGCGCGGCGTGCGCATCCCGATGCGGGAGGACGGCACCGCGTGAGCGCCACCTTCCACGCCATGTGGCGCTCGCTGCTGCCCATCGGCCGCAGCGACGCCTCCGGTGGCTACCGCCGCTACGCCTGGACCGGGGCGGACGCCGAATGCCGCCTGTGGTTCCGGGCGCAGGCCGAGGCGCGCGGCCTCGTCACCGAGACCGACCGCAACGGCAACCAGTGGGCCTGGCTCGGAGACCCGCTCGCCGGGGACGCCGTGGTCACCGGCTCCCATCTCGACTCCGTGCCCGACGGCGGCGCCTTCGACGGGCCCCTCGGCGTGGTGTCCTCCTTCGCCGCCCTGGACGAACTCCGCCGCAGGGGAGCGGTGTTCACCAGGCCCTTCGCCATCGTCAACTTCGGTGACGAGGAGGGCGCCCGCTTCGGGCTCGCCTGTGTCGGGTCCCGGCTCGCCGCCGGACAGCTGACCACCGAGGACGCGCACCGGCTCCGCGACGGGGACGGCGTCTCGCTGCCGCAGGCGATGGAGGCGGCCGGCCACGACCCCGACGCCATCGGACCCGACCCCGAACGCCTCGCCCGGATCGGCGCGTTCGTCGAGCTCCACGTGGAGCAGGGGCGCGCACTCGACCTGAGCGGTGACCCGGTGGGCGTCGCCTCGGCCATCTGGCCGCACGGCCGCTGGCGGTTCGACTTCCGGGGCGAGGCCAACCACGCGGGCACCACACGGCTCGCCGACCGGCGCGACCCGATGCTCACCTACGCCGAGACGGTGCTCGCCGCCCGTCGCGAGGCGGAGCTCGCCGGCGGCCTCGCGACCTTCGGCAAGATCTCGGTGGAGCCGAACGGCGTCAACGCGATCCCCTCCCTCGTGCGGGGCTGGCTCGACTCGCGCGCCGCCGACCAGGCCACCCTCGACGCCGTCGTCACCGGTGTCGAGCGGGCCGCGCGGGAGCACGCCGAGCGGGCCGGGATCGATCTCGCCGTCGTACGCGAGTCGTTCACGCCGGTCGTGGAGTTCCAGCACGCGCTGCGGGACGAGATGTGCCGGCTGCTGGGGCTGCGCGGTCCGGACGGCGCGGGGCGGACCGTGCCCGTGCTCGGCACGGGGGCGGGACACGACGCGGGTATTTTGTCCGCTTCCGTGCCGACCGCCATGCTGTTCGTACGGAACCCCACCGGGATCTCGCACTCACCCGCCGAGCACGCCTCGGAGGACGACTGCGTGGCCGGGGTGGGGGCACTCGCCGACGTACTGGAAGGTCTCGCGTGCAGCTGACAACGCAACCGACGGGCACACCGGTCACCGCGACGTACTGGATGTCCCACGCCTGGCTCGGCACCCATGTCGAGCCGGGGGTCCTGCTGGACGTGGCCGGAGGGCGTATCGCCGGTGTGCGTACGGGCATCGACGCTCCGCCGCCCGGTGCCACCACGCTGCGCGGCCTGACCGTCCCGGGGCTGGCCAACACCCACTCGCACGCCTTCCACCGGGCCCTGCGCTCCACCGTCCAGGTGGGCTCCGGCACCTTCTGGACCTGGCGCGAGACGATGTACCGCACGGCGGCCCGGCTCACCCCCGACACCTACTACGACCTGGCCCGCGCGACGTACGCCGAGATGGCGCTCGCGGGCATCACCGCCGTGGGTGAGTTCCACTACCTCCACCACGCGCCCGGCGGAACGCCCTACGACGATCCGAACGCCATGGGCGAGGCGCTGATCGCGGCCGCCGCCGAGGCGGGCATCCGTATCACCCTGCTCGACACCGCCTATCTCGCCGCCGGATTCGGCGAGAAGCCGAACCGGCACCAGCTCCGCTTCTCCGACACCACCGCCGACGCCTGGGCCGAGCGTGCCTCCCTCCTCAAGGGCGACGGCGACCAGGCCCTGATCGGCGCCGCGATCCACTCCGTGCGCGCCGTGCCGGCCGGGCAGCTCTCCACCGTCGCGGAGTGGGCACGGGAGCGGGCGGCCCCGCTCCACGTCCATCTCTCCGAGCAGACGGCGGAGAACGACGCCTGCCTCGCCGCCCACGGCCGCACCCCGGCCCGGCTCCTCGCCGACCACGGTGTCCTCGGGCCCTACACCACCGGCATCCACAACACCCACCTCACCGCCGAGGACATCGAGCTGCTGGGCAGCTCCCGGACGGGCACCTGCATGTGCCCCACCACCGAACGCGACCTCGCCGACGGCATCGGGCCCGCCACCGCGCTCCAGGGCGCGGGCTCCCCGCTCTCGCTGGGCAGCGACAGCCACGCCGTGATCGACCTCTTCGAGGAGGCCCGGGCGATGGAGCTCAACGAACGCCTGCGCAGCCATGTGCGGGGGCACTGGACCGCCGCCGCGCTGCTGAGGGCCGCCTCCGCCGAGGGGCACGCCGCGCTCGGCCGCCCCGACGCGGGCGTGCTCGAACCGGGCGCGCCGGCCGACCTGACCACCGTCGCGCTGGACTCCGTCAGGACGGCGGGGCCGGTGCCGAGACTCGCCGCGGAAGCGGCGGTATTCGCGGCCTCCGCGGCGGATGTGCGGCACACCGTGGTGGCGGGACGGCACATCGTCCGGGACGGACGGCACGCCCGGATCGAGGACGTGCCGGGAGCGCTGGCCTCCGCCATCGCCGCCCTGCACGGCTGAACACCCGCCCCGTGCCCCGGCCGGACGGCTGCCCGGCCCGACGGCTCGGGACCGGCCCCGGAACGGCCTCCCGGCCGGGCGTCGGCCCTGGAACGGCCTCCCGGCCGGGGGCCGCCCCCGGAACGGCCCCCACGCCGGGGACTGCCCCCGGACCGGCCTCGACGCCAGGGACCGCACCCGGGACCGCCCCCACGCCGGGGGCAAACCCCCGGCCCCGCCCGGCAGTACGCCCCGAAGAAAGTCCCCCAGTACGCCCCGAAGAACGCCCCCCGCCCGAGACCCCGGCAGCCCGGCCGGGCGGCGAACCCGACGAAAGCCGAGCCCGGATGACGACGACGACCACCCCGACGACCGCCATCACCCACATCGCGAACCTGGTCACCAACGACCCCTCCCTCGGTGACGGAACCCCCCTCGGACTGATCCGGGACGCGGCCGTCGTCATCGAGGGCGACCGCGTCGTCTGGACCGGTGAATCCAGCAAAGCACCCGCCACCGACAACGCCGTCGACGCGGAGGGCCGGGCCGTGATCCCCGGCTTCGTGGACTCCCACTCCCACCTCGTGTTCGCGGGGGACCGCACCGCCGAGTTCAACGCCCGTATGTCCGGACGCCCTTATTCCGCGGGCGGTATCCGAACGACCGTGTCCGCCACCCGCGCGGCGTCCGACGAGGACCTGTCGGCCAACGTCGCGCGCTATCTCGCCGAGGCGCTCCGGCAGGGCACCACCACCGCCGAGACCAAGTCCGGCTACGGCCTCACCGTCGAGGACGAGGCGCGCTCCCTGCGGATCGCCGCCCGCCACACCGACGAGGTCACGTTCCTCGGCGCCCACATCGTGGCCCCCGAACACGCCGACGACCCCGCCGGTTACGTGGACCTGGTCACCGGGCCGATGCTGGACGCCTGTGCCCCGTACGCCCGCTGGATCGACGTCTTCTGCGAGCGGGGCGCCTTCGACGAGGACCAGGCGCGCACGGTTCTCACCGCGGGCCTGGCCAGGGGCCTGCACCCCCGCGTCCACGCCAACCAGCTCGGCCACGGCCCTGGTGTCCGGCTTGCCGTCGAGCTCGGCGCGGCCTCCGCCGACCACTGCACCCACCTCGACGACGCCGACCTCGAAGCGCTCGGCCAGGGCAGCACCGTCGCCACCCTCCTCCCCGGCGCCGAGTTCTCCACCCGCGCCGCATGGCCGGACGCCCGCCGCATCCTCGGCGCGGGCGCGACCGTCGCCCTGTCGACGGACTGCAACCCCGGTTCCTCGTTCACCTCCTCCATGCCGTTCTGCATCGCCCTCGCCGTACGGGACATGGGCATGACCCCCGACGAGGCGGTCTGGTCGGCCACCGCCGGAGGCGCCGCCGCGCTCCGCCGCACGGACATCGGCCGCATCGTCCCGGGGGCCCGCGCCGACCTCGTGCTCCTCGACGCCCCCAGCCATGTCCATCTCGCCTACCGGCCGGGAGTGCCGCTGGTCAGGGCCGTGTGGCGGAGCGGGGAGCGGGTCGTGTGACGCACCGCGGGCGGCGGACCCGATTTTCACCGGTCGGTCACAAGATGTCGCGGCTGTCTACCGCGGAGTGACCGCGCCCGGTACCGTTCTGCGCAGCGTGGCTCAGGGGGGCAGGACCGGGGGGTCTGATGAGCAGTCGGCGCACACGTGTGGTCAGGCCCGGAGATCTGGGCGCGGGGGACATCGAGACCTGGCGGGAGCTGCGGGCGAAGTCCGGAGCACCCGCCCATCCGTTCATGGAACCGGAATTCACCCTCGCCGTCGGCCGTGTCCGGCCGCACGCGAGGGTGGCCGTGATCGGTGACGGCGCCGGGGGGACGGGCGGATTCCTCCCCTTCGAGCGGGGACGGCTGGGGCAGGGCCGGGCGATCGGCCTGGGCGTGTCCGACCTCCAGGGCGCGGTGCTGCGCCCCGGACTTCGGCCGGACGCCAAGGAACTGCTGCGGGCCTGCGGCCTCTCCGCATGGGAGTTCGACAACCTGGAGGAGGGGCAGGTCCTCTTCGAGCCGGACGCGGCCCGCTCGTACGCCTCGTACGTCATCGATGTCGGCGAGGGGTACGAGAGCTACGAGAAGGTGCTGCGCGCGCAGTCGCCGAAGTTCCTCAGGACCACCCTGGCCAAGGAGCGCAGGCTCGGCCGGGACAAGGGCGGGGTCCGGTTCGTCCTCGACGAGCGCGACCCCGCGGCGCTTCGGACGCTGATGGAGTGGAAGTCCGCGCAGTACCGCAGGACCGGCCGCCGCGACCGCTTCGCCAAGCAGTGGATCCGCGACCTCGTGGAGTTCCTCTTCCACACCAGGGCGCCGGGCTGCTCGGGCCTGCTCTCCGTCCTGTACGCCGGTGACCGCCCCGTGGCGGCCCACTTCGGGCTCCGTTCGCGGACGGTGCTCTCGTGCTGGTTCCCGGCCTACGACCCGGAGTTCGCGAAGTACTCCCCGGGGCTCGTCCTCCATCTGCGGATGGCCCGGGCGGCGGCGGACGACGGCATCGGGATGCTCGACATGGGGCGCGGGGCCGCCGAGTACAAGGACGCCCTGAAGACCGGTGAGCTGACGGTGTACGAGGGCGCGTCGGTCAGGCCGGGCGCGGGGGCCGCCCTCCAGTGGCTCGGCCGCGAGCCGTCCCGTCGCGCGCACGGCTTCGTGACGAAACGGCCCCGGCTCGCGGGCCTGGCGCAGCGCGGCCTCGAACGGGCCGGCCGGCTGCGCGAACCGAAACGTCCATAGCGTCGCGACCGGGGGGACCGGATGCCGTACGGGAACGAACAGGCCGACAGCGCAGCGCGGTTACCCGGCATCGGCCGGCTCGTGGGACTGGCCGTGGCCGAGCTGGAGCTCGACGCGCGGGACGGCTCGGGTGTGCGGATCGCCCCCGCACCCGGCGGCCCGCCCCTGGAGGACGCCCCGAGGGACGGCGACGACCTGCGGGTCTTCGCCCTCGTGCGGCTGCGGGGGCGGCCGGTCGGCACGGTCGTCGGGCGGGTCCGCAAGGGCGAGGACCCGGCCTCCGTCCTGGCCAGGCAGGCCGCGGACGAGCTGGCGCCGCCCGGTGAGCCTGCCGGGGACGGGCCGACCGGGGACGCACGGGGCGCGGACGCCCGACGAGGGGACATCCCCCGCGCCACGGTCGTCGTGGCGACCCGCGAGCGCCCCGAGCAGCTCGCCCGCGCCCTCGATTCGCTGCTCGCGCAGGACCACCCGGACTTCGACGTCGTGGTCGTCGACAACGCCCCGGCCACCACCGCCACCCGCGATCTCGTCTCGTCGGCGTACGCGGGGCGGGGCGTGCGCTACGTGCGGGAGCCGGTGCCGGGGCTGGCCGCCGCGCACAACAGGGGGGTCGCCGTCGCCGGGGCCGACGTCCTCGCCTTCACCGACGACGACGTCATCGCCGACCCGCACTGGCTCAGCGCCCTCACTCTGCCCTTCGGCGAGGACCCCGGGCTGGCCTGTGTCACGGGGCTGATCCTGCCCGCCAGGCTCAGCACCCCGGCGCAGATCCTGCTGGAGAGCCACGGCGGTTTCGCCAAGGGGTTCGCCGCGCGCCGGTACGACCCCGCGCACCCGCCTGCCGACGAGCCGCTCTTCCCCTTCACCGCCGGACGCTTCGGCTCCGGAGCCAACATGGCCTTCCGGGCGGGTCCGCTGAGGGCGGTCGGCGGCTTCGACCCGGCCACCGGCACCGGAACCCCCGCGAGGGGCGGCGACGACCTCTACGCCTTCGTGCGGCTGCTCGCCGAGGGCCATCCGCTGCTCTACACCCCGGACGCGATCGTCTGGCACCACCACCGGGAGCGCTGGGGCGACCTGTGCGGGCAGGCGTACGGCTACGGCGCCGGGCTCACCGCCTGCCTCACCGCGCTCCTGGTCCGCAGGCCGGCACTGCTGCCGCCCCTCCTGGCCCGGCTGCCCCGCGGCCTCGCCCATGCCCGGGCGATGACGGCGCCACGGGCCGACGGCGCGGGCGGGCGCGCGGGTGTTCCCGGTGCGCACGGTGCGTACACCTACCCGTGGCCCCGGCATCTGTCCCGTCTTGAGCGGCGCGGACTGCTGTACGGCCCCCTCGGATACGTACGCGCCCGGCTGGCCCTCCGCGGCGCGGCACGTCCGGGGGAGGGGAGATGAGCCCGCGCGGACCGGACGCGTCCGGAAGCCCCTTCGGACCCGGCAGGCCCGGAGGGCCGGGGGCGGCATCCCGGATTCCGGTGCTGCTCTACCACGCCGTGATGGACGATCCGCCGGACTGGATCGCCGAGTTCACCGTCACGCCACGGTCGTTCGCCGCCCAGCTGGACGCGATCGCCGCGGGCGGCCGTACGCCCGTCCCGCTCAGCGCCCTCGTCGCCCATCTCGTGGGACGCGAGCCGCTGCCGGAGCGCCCCGTCGTCCTCACCTTCGACGACGGCTTCGCCGATCTGCCGGGTGCGACGGCGGAGGCGCTCGCCGGGCGTTCGATGCCCGCCACCGCCTATCTGACCACCGGGGCGCTGACCCGGGCGGGCGGCAGCCTTCTGCCGCCCGCGCCGATGATGAGCCTCCGGCAGGCCCCGCTGCTGGAGCAGTACGGCATGGAGGTGGGCGCCCACACCGTCACCCACGCCCAGCTGGACACCTTGTCCGGCCCGGCACTCCGGGCCGAACTCACCGACTCCAGAGTGGCGTTGGAGGACGTGCTGGGCCACGAGGTGACCCATCTCGCCTATCCGCACGGCTACAACAGCCCGCGCGTGCGCCGTGCCGCACGGGCCGCCGGTTACGAGAGCGCGGTGGCCGTCCGGCACGCGCTGAGCTCCGCCGGGGACGAGCCGTTCCGGATCGCACGGCTGATCCTGCGCCGGAGCCACACCGTGCGGGACGTCGAGCGCTGGATGGCGGGCCGGGGCGCCCGGGTGGCCCCGTTCCCCGACGCCCCTCCGACCGTGGGGTGGCGGTGGTACCGCAGGGCCCGGGCCGCGGTGCGGGGTCCGGAGTTCGCGGGCTGATCCGGTGCGTCGCGGCAGCACGGAGAAACCGGCGAGAGCGCCACAAAGCCGAAGCACATTCCTATACTTCGCTTAAGGGGACAGCGGCGTGACGGCCGCGACCACATCCGTGGGGGGAGTCGCACCGTGCCACAGCATGTGCCCGTGCCGGTCAAGGGGGACGCCGGAGGGAGCGCCGGGCCGGTGCCGCCCCCCGGCCGGCCGCCGGGCGCCGCACCCGGGAAGGCGGCCCGCGGCCTTCCCGGTGCTCCGGGGCTCCAGTCGCTGCTGTCCTGGCTGCCGTTACTCCTGGCAGCCGGGCTCTGGACCCTCTCGCTGCCGCACATCGGTTTCCGCTCGATGGGGGAGTACGGCCTCCTGGACCGGCTGCCCCTCACCTACTACCTCTCCCTGCTCGTCCTGACCTTCGGCTTCCTGGTCGGCCTCCGCCGCGCGGGCACGGCCCCGTGGTGGCCCGCGCTCCACTGCGCCGGTCTGCTGATGGCCCTCAAGGGCGTCCCCGCCGTGCTCTACGACTCCGAGCGCTACCCCTGGGCCTCCAAGCACGACGCCGTGATCAACCATCTGCTGGCCAACGGCGAACTGCGCCCGGGCGAGGGCCTGTCCGGCAACATGTCGGCGTACGACCAGTGGCCCGGCTTCTTCACGCTCAACGCAGGTCTCGTCCGCGCCTTCGGTGCCGAGAGCGCCGCCGCCTTCCTGAACTGGGCACCCATCGTCCTCGGCCTGCTGATGATGCCCGTCCTGGTCCTCCTCTACCGCACCTTCAGCGAGGACTGGCGCCTCGTCTGGACCGCCGTCTGGATCTTCCAGCTCGCCAACTGGGTGGGGCAGGACTACCTCGCCCCGCAGGGCCTCGCCTTCCTCCTCCATCTCGCCGTACTCACCGTGGCCGTACGGCACTTCGTGCGGCCCGGTTCGGCGGGGAGGCTGCGCTCGCGCGCGTATCTCGACCCGGCCGCGGCGGCGGTCCCGCCGCCCACCGGCACCCGGCAGCGTGCGGTGTGCGTGGTGGTCCTCGCCCCGCTGATCCTCGCCGTGAACGCGGTGCACCAGCTGACCCCGGTGATGCTCTGCGTCACCCTGCTCGCCCTCTGCCTCACCCGCCGCTACCGCAACCCCGGGCTCCTCGCCGTGGCCGTGCTGCTCATGCTGGCATGGGACCTCACCATGGGCCGCCCGCTGTTCATGGAGACCCTGGGCACCCTGCGCGACTCGCTCGGCCGGCTCACCCAGAACTCCCGCGCGGGATACGCGGGCGAGCTCACCGGGGCGGGACCCGAGCTCGCGGGACGGGCGAACATCCTCATGGTGCTGGCCCTCGCCGCACTCGCAGGAACGGCCCTCCTGCTGCGCCGCCGCCTGGTGCACAGCTCCCTGCCGCTGCTGCTGGCCTCGCTCGCCCCCGTACCCCTGTTCGCCGTCAACGACTACGGCGGAGAAATGCTCTTCCGGGTCTATCTGTTCGCGCTGCCCGGCGCCGCGTTCTTCGCCGCCGCCGCGCTCGTGCCCGCGGCCGGGGGACTCGGGGCGCACCGGGTGCGTCCCGCCGTGCGCAGGGCCTGCGCGATCGGGCTCCCGGTGGCGCTGATCGCGCTGGCGGCGGGCTTCATGCCGTCCTACTACGGCAAGGAGCGGATGAACTACACCCCGCCCGCGGAGACCGCGCTCGTCACCCGGACCCTCGACAGCGCCCCGGAAGGATCGCTGATCCTGGCCACCACGGGCTCCTTCCCGCAGGCGCTGCACCGCTACGACCAGCTCGAACACTGGTTCTTCGCCGAGCAGGAGCTGCCCGAGAACACCGAGATGCTCGAGGACCCGGCGGGCTATCTGTCGTCCAGGCTGCCGGCCGGCACCACGGCCTACGTCATCCTCACGCCCACCCAGGACATCTACACCGCCGGAGAAGGGCTGCTGCCCCCCGGCGGCTTCGCACGGCTGACCAGGGACCTCACCGCCTCTCCGCTGTTCCGCGTCGTCGAGCGCACCGGACACGGCGTGGTGCTCCGCTACGACAGCCCCTGAGGCCCGACCGAACGGCAGAACCCGGAACAGGAAGGCAGCGACGTGTCCCAGAACCGGCAACCGGCGTTCCCCGCCAGGCAGATCCGGACCAGAGCCGCCCTGGCGCTCTCCGGGTGGGTGGCGCTCGCCGCGACCGCGCTGCCGGGAGGAGCGCCCCTGCGCTGGGCACCCGTGCTCCTCTTCGTCTGCTTCGGCCCCGGGCTCGCCCTGCTGTATCCGCAGCAGGGCCCGCTCAGGCCGGGGGCCCGCCTCGAAGCGGCGGCGCTCGCCGCGCCGCTCGGGCTCTCCCTGGGCGTCCTCGCGGCCACCGCGCTCTTCCTCGTGGAGCGCTTCTCGGGAACGTCGTTCCTGGTGGTGCTCGCCGCGCTCACCACCCTCGCCGCCGCCCTCCCCGGGCTTCCGCTGCCCGCCGCCACCCGGGGTGCCGTCGAGCGGACCGGGCCGACACCCGTGAGGCGCCGGTGACCCGCCACCGCACCCCGCGCACGCGTACGGCTCGGGTGCTCGCCCTGGTGGTCGTCGCCGCCCTGCTGACGGGCCTGCTCGCCTGGTTCGGCACCCCGTCGTCCGAGGAGGCGGACGGGCGGGTGCCCTCCGCAGGCGAGCTCCCCGCCGACGCCGCCACCGGCCCGGTTCCCGGCGGTACGTGCGCCCCGACGAAGACCCTGGTCCCACCGTGCGGAGCCTGGTGGGGCGCCTATGTGCCATACGCGGAGAACGGCTCGCTGAAGGACGCGGTGTACGCGTTCGAGAAGAAGATAGGCCGGAAGCTCGACCTCCTGTACACCTACCACGACATGTCGGGCACGGAGCTCGACGGACAGCTCCTGACCCCCGACGAGCAGATCCTCGGCAGGGACCGGCTGCTGATGCTGGCCTGGGAGTCCACGGTCTGGCGCGAGCCCCACCACGCGAACTGGACGGAGGACCAGCTCGGCTGGGCGAGGATCGCGTCGGGGGAGTACGACCGCGAGATCATCGACCCGCAGGCGCGGCGCATCAAGGCGTACGGGAAGCGGGTCTTCTTCTCCTTCGACCAGGAGGTCGACGCCCGGGTCGGTGACGCGGGCACACCCGAGGAGTACGTCGCCGCCTACCGCCACCTCCGCGACCGCTTCGAGGAGCTCGGTGTGGACAACGTGGTGTGGGTGTGGACGGTGTCCGGCTACCTCGCGTCGGGGAAGCTCTTCGAGCGGCTCTACCCGGGCGACGACTACGTCGACTGGATCGGCATGGACCAGTACAACTACTTCACCTGCCACGACACCACGGACTGGAAGGACTTCGACCGAAGCCAGCGGCCGGCCTACGACTGGCTGCGCACCCACATCAGTGCCGAGAAGCCGCTGATGTTCGCCGAGTTCGCCACGGTGCCCGATCCGGCGGACGAGGACCGCCAGCGCGAGTGGTACGAGGCGATCCCGGAGGTGGCGCGGACCATGCCCGGGGCCAAGGCGCTGGTGCACTGGAACAGGGCGGTGCCGGGCGAGGGCTGCGACCTCACGGTCGACGACGGTCCTGGCCTGGAGGGCTACCGCACGGCGGGACAGGACGACTGGTTCAAGCAGCCGGTGCCCGGCCGCTGACCCACCCACGCACCCCGTACGCCACCGCCGTGGCCGCCGACAGCGCTCCGGACACGGGCAGTCCGGCCCAGGCGAAGGCGTCCTGCGCCGCCCAGCCCGCGACCGCGAGCACCCACACCACGGACGCCGTGGCCCGCCAGTGCGCTCCCGCGGTCCGCAGCAGGACCGCGGCCAGCGCCAGGCAGAGCAGCTGGAGCGCGAAGGGCAGGACCCGCAGCACCCCGGAGGGGGAGTCGAGCCCGGCGGCCCCGGCGAGGAAGTCGGCGAGCGTCCCGTGCCACTCCGGCGAGGCGGCGGCCGGCCGGATGCCGAGGAGCAGCGGTGCGGAGTGCAGAGCGGCGACGGTCACCAGCAGGGCCGAGCCGAGCAGCGCCGGGCGGGGCCTGTGCAGGGCGACGGCCGCGCTGTGGACGACGACCATGAGCACCCCGGCGGTCACGGTGACCGGCGGCAGCGCGTCGACCAGCTCCGCACCGCTCAGCCGGCCCGTGCCGACGTCCGCCGCCCGTGCCAACGGCACCCAGAACAGCGCGGCCGCGAGCCCGAGCAGCCCCCACAGCCACCGGGCCGCCGCGGCGGACGCCACGGGAGCGTGCGGGGCCGCGGGCCCGTGCACCGGCAGGCCGAAGGCGGGCGTCACCGTGTCGTGGGCCCGCGAATACACCGTGTCGGAGGTCCGGTCCGCCTCGTAGGCCTGCGCCCGCCGGTCCCGGGTGCGCTGCGCCGCGAGCCTGGCCCAGTCGGTCCCGAACTCCTCGCCTCCCCGGGCCGGCCGCCGCACACCCCACAGGGGCCGGCCGGTGAGCGCGGAGCGCAGGCCCAGGGCGGACGCGGTCGCCACCGCCGTCATCGCGAGCAGCATCGCCCAGCCGGCCCCGGCGATCCCCAGCGGGCCGAGCAGCAGGGCCGCGCTCCCCAGCACCAGGGCGCACATCGCGCCCTGGAGGACGGCCAGCGCACCGGTGCGGCCCTGCACCCGGAGTACCCCGATGTACAGCTCGACCAGGACCCGGGGGAGGGCGGCGGCGGCCAGCAGCCGCAGCACCAGGGTGCCGTGGGCCGCGTAGTCCTCGCCGAAGGGGGCGAGGATGTACGGCGCGAAGAGGACCAGCACGAGGACGACCGGGACGAGCAGGACCGCCATGCGCCGCAGCGCTCCCCGTACGCCCTCGGCCAGGCGGCCCGGGCTGTGCGAGGCGTGCGCCGTGAGGGAGGAGGCCATGTTGATGGCCATGAACTCCATGGTCCCGCCGACGGTGTAGGCGATGTAGAAGAAGCCGTTGTGGGCGGCGTCGAAGCGGACGGCCACCATCACGGGCAGCAGGTTGATCATCGCGAGGCTGAAGAGCGCGCCGACCGAGTCACCGGCCAGGAAGCGTCCGATCTCCCGCAGCCCGGGCGGTTCGCGGTCCCGGTCGGCACCGGCCTGGCGCGGGATCAGCCGGCGGAAGACCAGCCAGCCGAGCGGCAGCACGGACAGGGCGATGGCGGCGGCCCAGGAGACGAAGACCCCCAGGACGGGCAGGGCGGTCGCGAACGCGGCGAGGAGCAGCAGCTTGCCGAGGGAGAACACCGCGTTGCCGACGGGCACCCAGACGGCCTTGCGCAGTCCCGTCAGCACCCCGTCCTGGAGGGTCAGGATCGCCCAGGCGACGCAGGAGCCGGTGAAGACCAGCCCGGCGGAGAGTGTGCCGAGCGGCGCGTACGAGTCCCCCCACAGGGCCAGGGTGAGCAGGAAGACCACGCTGACGAGCGTGACGACGACGGAACTCGCGAGGTACGTGACCGCGACGAGCGAACCGGTGGCGCGCCCGGCGCGGGGCACGTAGCGGACGACGGCGCCGATCATCGTGGTGGCGGTGACCGAGGCGAGGAGCCGCATCGCGGCGATGGCGGCGGAGCCCTGGCCGACGGCCTCCTCGGTGTAGTAGCGGGCGGCGACCAGCCAGAAGCCGAGACCGAGGGCGGCGGAGACGCCGGTGGAGAGCATCAGGGCGTAGGCGTTGCGGAACATCGAGTCGCCGCTCGCGCCCTCCGGAGCGGGGGCGGGGGCGGCCTGCGTCCTCGGCGGGCCCGCTCTGGCGGTGTCAGCCACCGGGCAGCTCTCCCGCGGGTTCGGCGCCCGCCGCCTCCAGGACGCCGATGACGGGACCGGCCCGCAGCGGGTCCACGGGCAGGGCGTGCCGGGCGAACCAGGCGGCGTTGCCGGGGGAGGGTGACGGGTCGGTGAACGCCTCGCCCGCGTAGGTGTCGAGCGGCGGGTCGTAGAGATAGCCGACGGTGATCCGGTGGCGGGCGAGGGCGGCGACGGCCGCGTCCCGGTCGGCCACCAGCAACGGCACCCGGAACAGCGGCTGTACGGGCGCGCCGGCGCGGGCCGGGGCCGCCCAGCGGGTCGTGAGGAGCCGCTCGGTGCCCGTGCGGTGCGCGGCGAGCCGCTCGTCGATCCGGCCCAGCAGGCGTCCGACGCGGCGGGAGCGGAGCCGGCCGGGGGCGGTGCGGTAGTCGTGCATGTCGACGCGCACCCAGGAGTGGAAGCCGGTCAGCGAGGGCGCGGTGCCGAGCGCGCCGCGCAGCTCGGCGGGTCTCAACGGCATCCGGATCTCCTCCCGTTCCTGGAGGCCGAGACGGCGCAGCGCCCACCACGCGGCGGGCGCCAGCCGCAGCCCGCGCACCGCCGACTCCGCGTACGGGCGTACGGCGTAGGCGAGTTCGGCGGTGAGCCGGGCCGGGTCCAGCAGCGCGTCCCGGGCCCGCTCCAGCGGTGCGCGCAGCGCCGGGTCGGCGACGGCGAGGAACCCTCCCGCCTTCGCGCCGACGTGCTTGGAGAGGCTGAAGACCGCCGCGTCCCCGAAGGTGCCGACCGGCCGTCCGTCCGACGCGCTGCCGATGGCGTGCGCGGCGTCCTCGATCAGGGGGATCCCGAGACGGTCGCAGCGCTCGCGCAGCCTGCCCGCCGGGTCGGGGTTGCCGTACAGATTGGTCGTGAGGACGGCCGAGAGGTCCTGCCACACGGATTCGGGCACGGCGTCCGGGTCGATCGAGCCGTCCGTCGCGGACAGGGGCGCCTGGAGGGGCCGCAGCCCGGCGGCGAGCACGACGAAGAGGATGACGTCGTCGTTGACGGGGGACATGAGGATCCTGCCGCCCGGTTCGCACCAGTGACGGAGCGCCACGTAGAGGCCCAGCCGGCACGACGGGACGTACAGGCACTCCCGGCCCAGCCGGGCGCCCATCGCCGATTCCGCTGCTCCCACCGCCGCCGGTACGCCACGGGCCGCCGGACCGCTCTGACCATGAGCCATGTGTTCCCCCCAGAACCATGCCCAATGTGGCCCAGTGCGTGGCACTTCGTCAACAATGCGGAAGGACCCGCCCGTCAGCCCGGGCAGGTCCTTCCGCAAGGCGTTCCCGCGGTGTGCGGGAGGCCGGTTCACTCCTCGACGGTCAGGCCCTTCCTGAGCTTGACGAGGGTCCGGGAGAGCAGCCGGGAGACGTGCATCTGCGAGATGCCGAGCTCCTCACCGATCTCCGACTGCGTCATGTTGGCCACGAACCGCAGGGAGAGGATGGTGCGGTCGCGCAGCGGCAGCGAGGCGATGAGCGGCTTCAGGGACTCGACGTACTCGATCCCCTCGATGCCGTGGTCCTCGTAGCCGAGGCGGTCCGCGAGAGCGGCCTCGTTGCCGTCGCCGTGGTCGTCGGGCTTGGCGTCCAGCGAGCTCGCGGTGTACGCGTTGCTCGCGGCCATGCCCTCGACGACCTCGTCCCTGCTGAGGCCGAGGCGCTCGGCGAGCTCGTCGACGGTGGGCGCGCGGTCCAGCTTCTGGGCCAGCTCGTCGCCCGCCTTGGCGAGGTCGAGCCGCAGCTCCTGGAGCCGGCGCGGGACGCGTACCGACCAGCTGGTGTCGCGGAAGAAGCGCTTGATCTCGCCGATGATGGTGGGCATCGCGAAGGTCGGGAACTCCACGCCGCGGCTGAGCTCGAAGCGGTCGATCGCCTTGATCAGGCCGATGGTGCCGACCTGGACGATGTCCTCCATGGGCTCGCTGCGGGTGCGGAACCGGGACGCGGCGAACTTGACCAGCGCGAGGTTCAGTTCGACGAGGGTGTTGCGGACGTACGCGTACTCGTGGGTGCCCTCTTCGAGGACTTCGAGCCGGGCGAAGAGCGTCTTCGACAGCGCCCTGGCGTCGAGTGCGCCGACTTCGGCGTAGTGCGGGATCTCCGGGAGGCCTTCGAGCCCCTCGAACCCTTCGGCCGGGAAGTCGTCGTCGGTGGCCGGGCCCGTGGTGGTGCCGGTGGTGCGGGTGCTGGTGCGCGGGCCGGGTACGGCGCTCGCGGCAGCGGAGTCGGAATCGGTCGGTCCCTGAGGACATGCCGACGTCGCGATGTGGGTACGCGATACGTCGAGCCGGGGTGACATGGTTCTCCTCCATCGTTCTCGGCATATGGCTGCCGATGCCCATACGTGTTCCTGCGGTGAAGCGGCGCCTCCGAAGCCGATCGCGTTCCTGGTCGAGCTGTCCTACCTACCCTTACCCGGTCCAAGCTGTGAGTTACAAGCGCCAAATGCGCCTGTATGTCCGGTTTGTTGAGTTCTTCGACTACCGTGTGGCGAGGGAAACGCGTAATGTTTTACGCACGTCGAGGGCAGCCACGATGACAACCGCGCACACGGTGTGCGGACAGTGACGGACGGCGAAGAGGGACGGGATGGACCGCGGGACGGTCGGCAGTGCGAACCGGGGTCGGCTACAGGTCGATGTCCGGACCGAGGGCGGCAGCGAGATCGTGACGCCGGTGGGTGAGCTGGATCACCACACCGCCGATCTGCTGCGGGAGCCTCTGGAGAGCGCGCTCGATCAGGGGCGCACGCGCCTCGTGGTCGACTGCTCGCGCCTCGACTTCTGCGATTCCACCGGGCTCAACGTGCTGCTCGGCGCGCGCCTGAAGGCGGAGGCCGCCGGGGGAGGGGTTCACTTGGCCGGAATGCAGCCCGTGGTGGCTCGCGTCTTCGAGATCACGGGGGCGGAGGCGGTCTTCACCGTCCACGCCTCGCTCGAAGAGGCCCTGCGCACCTGACAGCGGCGTTTCTATTGTCCTTTCCCGCACCTGGTGTCCCCCCTTGTCGCGCGAGTCACGCTCATGGCGTACGCGAAGTGGGTGTTGTCACCATTCAGCCGGGCAGGAGAGACCCCGTCGGGGTCAGGGGCCCCGCGCACTCTGTATCTGATCAATATCTGTTCGATGGCAACACACGGTGAATCGGTGAGGTGAAGCGCTGATGAGCACCACCCGGCAGCATCCGCCGGGCGGCCTCGGCCGCGAGCCGGACGGCACGGGCACCGCCTCTGTCGCGCCCGCAGACCGGCAGTGGCGCACGCTCTCGCTGAGGCAGGCCACGGGCATCGTCCCGATGGCCCGGGACTTCGCCAGACAGGCGCTGCACGACTGGGGCTGGCTGCCCGCGTCCGGCGCCGACCGCAGAGCCGCCGCCGAGGACGTCCTGCTGGTCGTCTCCGAGCTCGTCACGAACGCGTGCCTGCACGCGGGCGGTCCCGAGGAGCTCCGTATCGGCTGCTCGCCCAAGATGCTCCGGGTCGAGGTCGTGGACGGCGGCGCGGGACAGCCCGCGCCACGCACCCCGCACCGCGCCGGGCGGCCCGGAGGGCACGGCATGTTCATCGTGCAGCGCCTCTGCCTGGACTGGGGCGTGACGCGTACGCCCGACCAGCCGGGCAAGACCGTCTGGGCGGAGCTCGCAGCGCCGGCCTAGGACTCCTCCTGGACCACGCGTTCGTCCGCCTGGACCGACCGACGCATCCGTACGACGGAGGGCCCCGCACCGATTCGGTGCGGGGCCCTCCGTCGTACGGCCGGGGTCCGTGTCAGCGCACGTCGCCCATGAGCTCCTTGACCTTGCCGCGGTACATGAAGACCGCGACACCGGCGGCGACCGCGAGGGCCGCCTGGAGGGCCACCACCCCGGTGCCGTTGAGCTCGACACCCGCGAGGGAGAGCAGACCCGTGGTGCAGTCGCCCGCGGTGACCGCGAGGAACCAGACACCCATCATCTGGCTGGCGTACTTGGCCGGGGCCATCTTCGTGGTGACCGAGAGGCCGACCGGGGAGAGCGTCAGCTCACCGACGGTCTGCACGAAGTAGATCGCGACCAGCCACATCGCGGCGGCCTTGTGGCCGTCGCCCGCGATGGTCAGCGGTGCCAGGAAGAGGAAGAACGACGCGCCGACCAGCACCAGACCGGAGCTGAACTTCACGACCGTGCTCGGCTCCTTGCCCCGCCGGTTCAGCGCCATCCAGAAGGCGGCGAAGACCGGGGCCAGCGCCATGATCAGGACCGGGTTGACCGACTGGTACCAGGAGACCGGGAAGTCCCAGCCGAGGACCGAGTTCTCCGCGGAGGAGTCGGCGAAGATCGCCAGGGTCGAACCGCCCTGGTCGTAGATCATCCAGAAGATGGCGGCGGCCACGAAGAACCAGATGTAGCCGGACATCTTCTTCTGCTCGGTCTCGCTGAGCTCCTTGTCGCGCTTGATGCGCGCCAGGACCATCACGGGGATGACCAGGCCGGCGATCGTGATCGGGACGAGCAGCCAGTTCAGCGTGTAGACGCCGGTGACGACCGTGCCGATGTAGAAGACGGCCGCGATGCCGAGCCAGATCATCGACTTGCGCAGCGTGGAGGCGCGCTCGTCGGCGGAGAGCGGCTTCGGCACGACGAGGCTGCGCTCGTTGAGGTGCCGGGTGCCGAGCAGGAACTGGGCGACGCCGAGTCCCATGCCGAGGGCGGCCAGGGCGAAGCCCAGGTGCCAGTTCACGTTCTCGCCGACGGTGCCGATGATCAGCGGTGCGGCGAAGGCACCCATGTTGATGCCCATGTAGAAGATCGTGAAGCCACCGTCACGGCGCGGGTCGTCCGGGCCGTCGTAGAGGTGGCCGACCATCGTGGAGATGTTCGACTTCAGCAGGCCGGAGCCGATGGCGACGAGGCCGAGACCGGCGAAGAACGTGCCCTCGGAGGGCAGCGCCAGCGTCAGGTGGCCGATCATGATCACGCCGCCCGCGATGGCGACGGTCTTGCGGGGACCCCAGACGCGGTCGCCGAACCAGCCGCCGGGCATGGCGAGCAGGTACACCAGCGACAGGTACACCGAGTAGATCGCCGTAGCCGTGGCGGGGTTCATGTGAAGCCCGTTGGGAGCGATCAGGTAGAGCGGGAGAAGGGCGCGCATGCCGTAGTAGCTGAAGCGCTCCCACATCTCCGTCATGAAGAGTGTGGCCAGGCCGCGGGGGTGGCCGAAGAAGGTCTTCTCCGAGCCGGCAGTGCCGGCGGAGTCCTTCGTCAGGCTGGACGCCATGGTCGATCCTTGCTGGTCGGGACGCGTCGCCTCGTGAGCATGCGCGCCCGGTGGGGGGTAGCCGGCACCGGTGCGGAGGCATCCCACCCCCGACGCCTCGAGGGGATTCGATCCGGCCCCGCTCCGTTCGGAGACTCGGGGGGCGGAGTCGTGGGACCGACCGCTCCGGGATCCACGCCCGGTACGCGTCCTCGCGCTCCGGGCCCGGCCCACAGGTCATTCACTGGTCGGGCCGGCGGGAACCGGCCCGTACACAAAAGTGACCCTTGGCGCGAAACGCTGCCCAAAGGTCATTCGGCTGTGCAACAGGCGTCGAGCAACCATACGACACGACAGAGGGGGATATGAAAGGACTTGAGAGATGGATCACAGGTTCGGATGGAACCACGGTCCCATATTCAAAGGTGGATGACCGATTCTTCACCCTGTGCCGCAGGGCCTGTCGAGGGCTTCACCCCAGCGGTCCCGCGCGGACTACCATCACTGCATGACCCGTGTACTGCTCGCCGAGGACGACGCATCCATCTCGGAGCCGCTGGCCCGCGCCCTGCGTCGGGAGGGTTACGAGGTCGAGGTCCGCGAGGACGGTCCGACCGCACTCGACGCCGGACTCCAGGGAGGCGTCGACCTGGTCGTGCTCGACCTGGGGCTGCCCGGCATGGACGGCCTGGAGGTCGCCAGGCGGCTGCGCGCCGACGGCCACGCCGTACCCATCCTGGTGCTGACCGCCAGGGCCGACGAGGTCGACACGGTGGTCGGCCTGGACGCGGGCGCCGACGACTACGTCACCAAGCCCTTCCGCCTGGCCGAGCTCCTGGCCCGGGTCCGCGCCCTGCTGCGCCGCGGCGCCACCGAGCCCGCCCCGCAGCCCGCGACGCACGGCGTCAGGATCGACGTCGAGTCCCACCGCGCCTGGATGGGCGACGAGGAACTCCAGCTCACCGCCAAGGAGTTCGACCTCCTGCGGGTCCTCGTCCGGGACGCCGGCCGGGTCGTCACCCGCGACCAGCTGATGCGCGAGGTCTGGGACACCACCTGGTGGTCCTCGACCAAGACCCTCGACATGCACATCTCCTGGCTCCGCAAGAAGCTCGGCGACGACGCGGCCAATCCGCGCTACATCGCGACCGTCCGGGGCGTCGGCTTCCGGTTCGAGAAGAGCTGACGTACAGAGACAGTCATGCGCCGCCGACTGATCAACTCCACGCTCGCCGTGGTGCTCGTCGTGATCGCCGTCTTCGGCGTCTCCCTCGTCATCGTCGAGACCCGCACCATCAGCAACAGCGCCCAGGAGAGCGTCGACGCCGAGGCCTTCCGGCTGATCAGCGTCGTCGAGAGCCGGCTGCTCGGCGCCGAGCGGATCACCCCCGACGTGCTCTCCGAGCAGGTCGACCCCACCCGCTACGCCCGTGTCGAGATCCCGGGGCGGGCGCCCATCGAGGTCGGTGAGCGCCCCACCGACGGCGTCATCCGCAGCACCGAGACGGGCGAGCAGGGCGAGAAGGTCACCGTCGAGGAGTCCCGCTCGACCGTGACGCGCGAGGTCGGCAGGACCCTGCTGATCATCGGAGCCGTGGCGCTGCTCGCCATCGTCTCCGCCGTACTCCTCGCCGTACGCCAGGCCAACCGGCTGACCTCCCCGCTCACCGACCTCGCCGAGACCGCCGAGCGCCTCGGCTCCGGTGACCCGCGGCCCCGGCACAAGCGGTACGGGGTGACGGAGCTGGACCGGGTCGCCGACGTCCTGGACTCCTCCGCCGAGCGGATCGCCCGGATGCTGACCGCGGAACGGCGCCTGGCCGCCGACGCCTCGCACCAGCTGCGTACGCCGCTGACCGCGCTCTCCATGCGGATCGAGGAGATCTCCGTCACCGACGACCCGGACACGGTGAAGGAGGAGGCGAACATCGCGCTCACCCAGGTCGAGCGGCTCACGGACGTGGTGCAGCGGCTGCTGACCAACGCCCGTGACCCCCGCACCGGGTCCGCCGTCGTCTTCGACCTCGACGAGGTCGTCAAGCAGCAGATCGAGGAGTGGCGCCCGGCCTACCGCAGCGCGGGCCGCGCCGTCGTCTGCTCCGGCAAGCACGGGCTGGAGGCCGTCGGCACCCCCGGAGCCGTGGCGCAGGTGCTCGCCGC
Organism: Streptomyces sp. CB02058; assembly: GCF_001905505.1. GTDB lineage: Bacteria > Actinomycetota > Actinomycetes > Streptomycetales > Streptomycetaceae > Streptomyces. Next base: position 47,476 of record NZ_LIPG01000008.1, on the reverse strand, counting down.
GCTGATCGAGAACTCGCTGATGCACGGAGGCGGCACCGTGGCGCTGCGCACCCGGGTCACGGGCAACCAGGTCGTCGTCGAGGTGACGGACGAGGGACCCGGCGTGCCCGCCGATCTCGGGGCGCGGATCTTCGAGCGGACCATCAGCGGCCGCAACTCCACCGGGATCGGCCTCGCCGTGGCCCGGGACCTCGCGGAGGCCGACGGCGGGCGGCTCGAACTGCTCCAGCAGCAGCCCCCGGTCTTCGCCCTCTTCCTCAGCCGGGTCGTCCCGAGCCGCAAGGAGTCCGTGCGCCCGGTGCGGTGAAGCACCGGAGCGGGACGCCGGGTGTCAGTGGGGGACCGGGCCGGGCGTCACGTCGTCGGAGGGCCGCCGCTGCTCCAGAAATCGTTCCGCGTTGAGCACGGCCTCCTTGGCGGGGAGCGCCCTGAACACCCAGGTGCGGTAGGACCAGAAGCGGAACAGGGTGGCGATCCCGATGCCGAGGATCTTGAAGACGTTGCTCTGGACGGGACTGTTCCAGCCGAAGCCGTACGTCGCCAGATAGAGGACGCCCGTCTCGATCACCGCTCCGACCGCGCTGAACAGCAGGAACAGCATCAGCTCGCGGGTCCGGCCGGTCTTGTCACGGTCCCGGTACGTCCAGTAGCGGAAGCCGACGTAGTTGAAGAGGATGGCGACGACCGTCCCCATCAGCCCGGCCCGCACCACCGGAATCTCCGTGGTGCGCCAGATCAGGTTGGAGACGGCGATGTTGACGACCAGCCCGAGTGCGCCGACCGCGCCGAACTTGGCGACCTCCCGGGCCAGCAGATCAAGCCGGGTCCGCAGTGCGCCCCGTTCGCTCATGGTGATCGCTCAGCCCCGTCCGGTCGGTTTCGTCAACCCGGCCATGCTAACCAGCCCTCCCGTGTGATGCCTGTGAGCCGGCGAGGCCGGGGACCTGCCTGCCGCCCGATACCCTGGAGTGGTGACGTTCCCTGTAGTCGGCATGGTCGGTGGCGGTCAGCTCGCCCGTATGACCCACGAGGCCGGCATCCCCCTCGGTCTCAAATTCAAGCTCCTCAGTGACACTCCTCAGGACTCGGCGGCCCAGGTGGTCGGCGAGGTCGTCGTCGGTGACTACCGCGACCTGGAGACACTGCGCGCCTTCGCCCGCGGCTGCGACGTGATCACCTTCGATCACGAGCATGTGCCCACCGAGCATCTGCGGGCCCTGGAGGCGGACGGCATTCCCGTACGCCCCGGTCCCGATGCCCTGGTGCACGCCCAGGACAAGGGGGTGATGCGCGCCAGGCTCACCGAGATCGGCGCGCCCTGCCCCCGCCACCGCATCGTGGCGGACCCGGCGGACGCGGCGGCCTTCGCCGAGGAGGTGGGCGGCTTCCCCGTCATCCTCAAGACGGTCCGCGGCGGCTACGACGGCAAGGGCGTGTGGGTGGTCCGCTCCGAGGCGGACGCCGCCGAGCCCTTCCGGGCCGGTGTCGCCGTCCTCGCGGAGGAGAAGGTCGACTTCACCCGGGAGCTCGCGGCCAACATCGTCCGCTCGCCGCACGGCCAGGCCGTCGCGTACCCGGTCGTCGAGTCCATCCAGGTCGACGGGGTCTGCGACACCGTCATCGCCCCGGCCCCCGACCTCGACGAGAGCCTCGCCGGCGAGGCCCAGCAGCTGGCCCTGCGGATTGCCGATGAGCTGGGCGTGGTGGGCCACCTCGCGGTCGAGCTCTTCGAGACGCGTGACGGACGCATCCTCGTGAACGAGCTCGCGATGCGCCCGCACAACTCCGGGCACTGGACCCAGGACGGCGCGATCACCTCCCAGTTCGCCAACCACGTGCGCGCGGTCCTGGACCTCCCGCTCGGCGACCCGCGCCCCCGCGCCCCCTGGACGGTCATGTGCAACGTCCTCGGCGGCGACTACCCGGACATGTACCAGGCGTATCTGCACTGCATGGCCCGCGACCCGCAGCTCAAGATCCACATGTACGGCAAGGACGTGAAGCCGGGCCGCAAGGTCGGCCACGTCAACACCTACGGCGACGATCTGGCGGACGTGCGGGAGCGCGCCCGGCACGCGGCCGACTACCTGCGAGGAACGATCACCGAATGACCGCACCTGGTTCCGCCCCCGTCGTCGGCATCGTGATGGGCTCGGACTCCGACTGGCCCGTCATGGAAGCGGCGGCCAAGGCCCTCGACGAGTTCGAGATCCCCTACGAGGTCGACGTCGTCTCCGCCCATCGCATGCCGCACGAGATGATCGCGTACGGCGAGAAGGCCGCGGACCGCGGTCTGAAGGCGATCATCGCCGGGGCGGGCGGCGCGGCCCACCTGCCCGGCATGCTGGCGTCCGTCACCCCGCTGCCCGTCATCGGCGTGCCGGTGCCGCTGAAGTACCTCGACGGCATGGACAGCCTCCTGTCCATCGTCCAGATGCCGGCCGGTGTCCCGGTCGCCACGGTCTCCGTCGGCGGCGCCCGCAACGCGGGCCTGCTCGCCGCCCGTATCCTCGCCGCCCACGACGGCGCGCTGCTGGAGCGGATGAAGGACTTCCAGCAGGAGCTCAAGGAGCAGGCCACGGAGAAGGGCAAGCGACTGCGCGCCAAGACCCAGGGCGCGGACTCCTTCGGCTTCGGGAAGTAGGCGCCCCGTGTCCCAGCTCGACCATCTGGACCGCGCCAGGCAGCTCCTCGCCGAGCACCCGGTCGTCGACGGCCACAACGACCTCCCCTGGGCCCTGCGCGAGCAGGTCGGCTACGACCTCGACGTCCGCGACATCGCCCTGGACCAGACCGGCACCCTGCACACCGACATCCCGCGGCTGCGGGCCGGCGGTGTGGGCGCCCAGTTCTGGTCCGTCTACGTGCCGCCGCATCTGGCCGGCGACGACGCGGTGAGCGCCACGCTGGAGCAGATCGACGTGGTCGCCGAGATGCTGGACCGCTACCCGGAGGACCTGCGGCGCGCGCTGACGGCCGACGACATGGAGAAGGCCCGCGCCGAGGGCCGGATCGCCTCCCTGATGGGGGCCGAGGGCGGCCACTCCATCAACAACTCCCTGGGCACCCTGCGCGCGCTGCACACCCTCGGCGTCCGCTACATGACGCTCACGCACAACGACAACACCGACTGGGCGGACTCGGCGACCGACTCCCCGCGCACCGGCGGGCTGTCGGAGTTCGGCCGTGAGGTCGTGCGCGAGATGAACCGCGTCGGGATGCTGGTCGACCTGTCCCACGTCGCGGCGACGACGATGCGCGACGCGCTCGCCACCTCCGTCGCGCCGGTGATCTTCTCGCACTCCTCGGCCCGTGCGGTCTGCGACCACCCGCGCAACATCCCCGACGACGTGCTGCGGATGCTCGCGGCCAACGGCGGCGTGGCGATGGCGACCTTCGTCCCGAAGTTCGTCCTGCCGGCGGCCGTCGAGTGGACGCTCGCCGCCGACCGCAACATGCGGGAGCACGGCCTGCACCACCTGGACACCACCCCGGCCGCCATGCGGATCCACGCGGACTTCGAGGCGCTCAACCCGCGCCCGATGGCCACCGTGGCCACGATCGCCGACCACCTCGACCACATGCGCGAGATCGCCGGGATCGACCACATCGGCATCGGCGGCGACTACGACGGCACGGCGTTCCTCCCGCTGGAGCTGGAGGACGTGTCGGGCTACCCGTATCTGATCGCCGAGCTGCTCACGCGCGGCTGGTCGGAGACCGACCTGGCGAAGCTGACCTGGCAGAACGCCGTGCGGGTCCTGCGCGACGCGGAGGCGGTGGCCCGGGACCTGAGCGCCCGGGTCGGCCCGTCGCACGCGACGATCGACGAGCTGGACGGCCCGCTGGGCTGAGGAGCGGGCAGGAGGACGGGGCGGGCGCCGACGGCGCCCGCCCCGTCGCCGTCTCCGGCCCAGGGAGGGAGAGGGCCGGGCCGTCCGGCCCTTTTTCTCCCGTCGGCGTCAGGCCTTCGGGCGGCCCATCGCGCGGTACGTCCATCCGGCCTCGCGCCACACCGCGGGGTCCAGCGCGTTGCGGCCGTCCAGGATGATCCGGCGGCCCACGGCCTCGCCCAGCGCGGCCGCGTCCAGCTCGCGGAACTCACGCCACTCCGTCAGGTGCAGCACCACGTCCGCACCGCGCACCGCGTCCAGCGCCGTGTCCGCGTAGCCGAGCGTCGGGAAGAGGCGGCGGGCGTTGTCCATGCCCTTGGGGTCGAAGACGGTGACCTGGCCGCCCTGGAGGTGGATCTGCCCGGCGACGTTCAGGGCCGGCGAGTCGCGTACGTCGTCCGAGTCCGGCTTGAAGGTGGCGCCGAGCACCGCGACGCGCGTGCCGAGGAACGAGCCCCCGCCCACGGCCTCGCGGGCCAGCTCCACCATGTGGCCCCGGCGGCGCATGTTGATGGAGTCGACCTCCCGCAGGAAGGTCAGGGCCTGGTCGGCGCCCAGCTCACCGGCGCGCGCCATGAAGGCCCTGATGTCCTTGGGCAGGCAGCCCCCGCCGAAGCCGATCCCGGCCCGCAGGAACTTGCTTCCGATGCGCTCGTCGTGGCCGATCGCCTCGGCGAGCTTCGCCACGTCGCCGTCGGCGGCCTCGCAGACCTCCGCCATGGCGTTGATGAAGGAGATCTTGGTGGCGAGGAACGAGTTGGCCGAGGTCTTCACCAGCTCGGCGGTCGGGAAGTCCGTCACCACGAAGGGCGAGTCCTCGGCGATCGGTCCCGCGTACACCTCGCGCAGCAGCTTCTCGGCCCGCTCGCTCTCGACGCCGACCACGATCCGGTCCGGGTGCAGCGTGTCCTTCACCGCGAAGCCCTCGCGCAGGAACTCCGGGTTCCAGGCCAGCTCCGCGTCCGCGCCCACCGGTGCCAGCTCGGCCAGCCGCTTCGCCAGCCGGGCGGCGGAGCCCACCGGGACGGTGGACTTGCCGACGACCAGGGCGGGCCGGGTCAGCTGCGGGGCGAGCGACTCGAAGGCGCTGTCCACGTAGCTCATGTCGCAGGCGTACTCGCCGTGCTTCTGGGGAGTGTTCACACAGACGAAGTGCACATCGCCGAAGGCGCCGATCTCCTCCCAGGAGGTGGTGAACCGCAGCCGCCCCGTGGACCCCTCGATGCCCGCGACGTGCTTCTGGAGGATCTCCTCGAGCCCCGGCTCGTACATCGGCACCCTGCCCGCCGACAGCATCTCGATCTTCTCGGGCACGACATCGAGTCCGAGGACTTCGAAGCCCAGCTCCGCCATGGCCGCGGCATGGGTGGCGCCGAGGTAGCCGGTGCCGATCACAGTGATCCTGAGGGCCATGGGTGCTCCTGAACGATGCGGACAGACGTGCGGAGCCGAGCATAACCGTGCGTGCGGAACGCTGTTTTCCGGCCGTAGCGGTGCTGTCGGCAAGCTCACGTGCCGTGCCCGTATGCCTTCGCGCGGCGAGGCCACTAAAATTGGGTTACTTAACGGTAGTTAGCATCCTTGGGGAGTGAACGTCTTGGCGGGTTCGACCGATTTCGACCTGTACCGTCCGGCCGAGGAGCACGACATGCTCCGCGAGACGATCCGTTCGCTCGCCGAGGCGAAGATCGCCCCGCACGCCGCCGCGGTCGACGAGGAGGGGCGCTTCCCGAGAGAGGCCCTGGACGCCCTGGTCGCCTCCGACCTGCACGCGGTCCACGTCCCGGAGGAGTACGGCGGCGCGGGCGCCGACGCGCTCGCCACCGTCATCGTGATCGAGGAGGTGGCCCGCGTCTGCGGCTCCTCCTCCCTCATCCCGGCCGTGAACAAGCTGGGCTCGCTCCCGGTGATCCTCTCCGGCTCCGAGGACCTCAAGAAGAAGTACCTTGGCCCGCTCGCCAAGGGCGACGCGATGTTCTCGTACGCCCTCTCCGAGCCGGACGCGGGCTCCGACGCGGCCGGCATGAAGACCAAGGCCGTCCGCGACGGCGACTTCTGGGTGCTCAACGGCGTGAAGCGCTGGATCACCAACGCGGGCGAGTCCGAGTACTACACGGTGATGGCCGTCACCGACCCGACGAAGCGCTCCAAGGGCATCTCGGCGTTCGTCGTCGAGAAGTCCGACGAGGGCGTCTCCTTCGGCGCCCCGGAGAAGAAGCTCGGCATCAAGGGCTCCCCGACGCGCGAGGTCTACCTCGACAACGTCCGCATCCCCGCCGACCGCATGATCGGTGAGGAGGGCACCGGCTTCGCCACGGCGATGAAGACCCTGGACCACACCCGCATCACGATCGCGGCCCAGGCCATCGGCATCGCGCAGGGCGCCCTCGACTACGCCAAGGGCTACGTCCAGGAGCGCAAGCAGTTCGGCAAGCCGATCGGCGACTTCCAGGGCGTCCAGTTCATGCTCGCCGACATGGCCATGAAGCTGGAGGCGGCCCGCCAGCTCACCTACGCGGCGGCGGCCAAGTCCGAGCGCCTCGACGGCGACCTGACCTTCTTCGGCGCCGCGGCCAAGTGCTTCGCCTCCGACGTCGCGATGGAGGTCACCACGGACGCGGTCCAGCTGCTCGGCGGCTACGGCTACACCCGTGACTACCCGGTGGAGCGCATGATGCGCGACGCCAAGATCACCCAGATCTACGAGGGCACCAACCAGGTCCAGCGCATCGTCATGGCCCGCAACCTGCCGTGAGCGAGGCCCTCGCGCCCGCGCCCTGAGCGCGTCGGGTGCGTCGCGCGCGTCAGGTGCGTCACGAAGGAAGCCCCCGCCGAGGCGGGGGCTTCCTTCGTCGTGGCGCGGCCGGGGGTCAGCTGCCCTTGACCGTGACCTTCTCGTCGTTCTTCAGCTGCTCGACGAGCTGCTTGACCTTGCCCTTGTCCCAGACGAGGTTGCCGTTCACGCTCTGGCCGGAGAGCGGGATGTTCATCGACGTACCCTCGCCGCCGGTGACGCCCTTCATCGCGAAGAACATGTTGCCGAGCGACCAGAGCGACATGTCCTTGTCGACGATCAGCGTGTCCAGGCCCGCGCCCATCGTCGGGTAGAGCTTGAACGGGTTGAGGATCGTCGACGGGGTCGCCGTCTGCGAGGCCAGCGCCGCGAGGAACTTCTGCTGGTTCTTCGTGCGGTCCAGGTCGCTGCCGGCGAAGGCGTAGCGGGTGCGGACGAAGGCGAGGGACTGCTCGCCGTTCAGTGTCTGCTTGCCGGCCTGGAAGTCGGCGCCGGACTTCTTGTCCTTGAAGGCCTTGGGGATGTCCAGCTCGACGCCGCCGATGGCGTCCACGATCTTGGCGAAGCCGCCGAAGCCGATCTCGACGTAGTGGTCGATGCGCAGCCCGGTGTTGAACTCCACCGTGCGCACGAGCAGTTCGGGGCCGTCCTCGGCGTACGCGGCGTTCAGCTTCACCTGGCGGCCGGTGCCCTCGAACATCTTGCCGGACTCGGACCCCTTGAAGGACGGGATCTCGACGTTCGAGTCGCGGGGCAGGGAGATCAGCGTCGGGCCGTTGGAGCCGTCGTGCAGGATCATCATCGAGTCGGTCCGCTTGCCCTCGGCGGAACCGGTGTGCAGCTTCTTCTTGTCCTCGGACGTCATGCCCTCGCGGCTGTCGGAGCCGACGATCAGGTAGTTCGTGCCGTCACCCTCGGAGGGGCGGTCGATGACCTTGGAGAGGTCGACCTCGCGCTTGAGCTTTCCGTCGGCCCAGAAGTACGTGCCGATGGAGACGGCGAGGACCACGACGACCAGCGTCAGCACGCCGACCTTGATCCGCCGGCCCCAGTTCGGGGCGGCGCGGGGCTGGACGTAGCCGCTGTCACCGCCACGGCCGCCGCCACCGTGGCCGCCGCCGTAGACCTGGCCCGTGTTGTAGCCGCTGTCGTAACCGGATCCGTCGTCGTACCCCTGACCCTGCTGCTGCGGCGGGATGCGGGGCGGGGACTGCGGCGGCGCGGGGCGCCGGCGGACGTGCGGCATGGCGCGGGCGCTCTCGGGCTGCGAGCTCGCGCTGCCTCGCCCGTAGCGCTCGCCGGGTCCGCCGTTCCGTCCTTCGGGCCAATCGCTCATGCCGAACAGTGTGCCGTCTCGACCTGTGCCTCTTACAGGGTGTACGGGAATTCGGATCAGGGCTGTTGCGAAGCTGATGCAAAGCAACCCGGTGCAAGCCGCCGCATAAGGTGGACGGCATGACAGATCAGCCCCAGCCGCCGGAGGGCGATGTTCCGGTCAAGCCGACCTCGGCCTCCCGGACCACCCTCAGCCACATCATGACCAGCCACGACACCAACCTCCTGGGTACCGTGCACGGCGGCGTCATCATGAAACTGGTCGACGACGCGGCGGGCGCGGTCGCCGGCCGGCACTCCGGCGGCCCGGCCGTGACGGCGTCGATGGACGAGATGGTCTTCCTGGAGCCGGTCCGCGTCGGTGACCTCGTTCACGTCCGCGCCCAGGTGAACTGGACGGGCCGGTCCTCGATGGAGGTCGGCGTCCGTGTGATGGCCGAGCGGTGGAACGAGTCCACCCCCGCCCAGCAGGTCGGCAGCGCGTATCTGGTGTTCGCGGCCGTCGACGGGGAGGGCAAGCCGCGCCGTGTGCCGGAGGTCGTCCCGGAGACCGAGCGCGACAAGCGCCGCTACCAGGAGGCGCAGATCCGCCGTACGCACCGCCTCGCCAGGCGCCGCGCGATCAAGGAGCTGCGGGAGCAGCGGGCCGCCGAGGGCATCGACGACTGAGGGGCGCGGGCGCCCGGACGGCCGGCCCTCGTGTCCGGACGGCCGTCTCCCGGCCCGGAAGGCCGTCCCGGGCGCGCGGTGGTCCGTCAGCGCGGGACGCGCAGCCGTTCCAGCAGCGCGTCCTCGGCCCGCTCCGCCTCCGGCTCCTCCCAGAACGTCACGGGTACGCCCCTGATGTGGCGGCCCCGGGGATCGAGGAGGTGCCCGGCGATCTTGAGCTGCCACAGGGCCACCGCCCGGTCCATGACGGCGAGCTCGGGGAAGCGCTCCGTGAGCCTGGCCTCGAACGCCCCGATGTCCTCGGCGGAGCGCAGCCACACCGTCAGCAGGAGGTTGTGCGGGCCGGTCAGGGAGGCGCAGAGCCGTGTCTCGCGCATCCGGATGAGCTGTGAGGCGATGCGGGAGGCCTCGCCCGCCGGAGCGACGCCCCAGAAGGTGACGGAGATCGGCCAGCCGGAGAGGTGACGGGCCACCTCGCACCGGTAGATGAGCGCGTCCTGCCGGTGCATCCGGTCCAGCCTGCGGCGCACGGTGGTCGGGCTGACGCCGAGGCGCTCGGCCAGCCGGGCGGCGGGCTGCCGGAAGTCCTCGCTCAGCAGCAGGTAGAGCCGGGTGTCGAGCGCGTCCGGGGCGGGCAGTCCGCGCCTCGGTGCGGCCGGGCCCCGGTCCTTCGCCAGGACGTCCTGGCTGTCGGGGGCCAGCCGGTCCAGCCGCCAGCGGCTGCCCTCGGTGTGCACGGCGGTCGCGGTCTGGGAGCGGGTGGCCGACACCCCGGGCAGCCGGCCGAGGCGGAAGCCGACGTAGCGGGCGAGCATCGCCAGGTCGGGGAAGGCCGCGGTCAGCAGCAGGTCACGCGCGCCGGTGACGTGCTCGATGCTGATCAGGTGCGGATCGTCGGCGATCTCCGCCGCCACGTCGTGCAGCGCACCGGTGACGCAGTCCACCTCGATGAACGCGATGATCGGCACCGTGGGCCCCACCGCCACCGTGTAGCAGCTCAGCCAGGCGTTCCCGGCCTCGGTCAGCCGGTTCCAGCGGCGCGCCGCCGTCGAGGCGTCCACCCCGAGCGCCTTGCCGATCTGGGCCCACTCCGCCCGGGGCGAGGTCTGGAGGGCGGTGATCAGCAGGTAGTCCAGCTCGTCCAGCGGCGCGGGCTGCTCGGTGCTCAGCAGCCCCAGGGAGGGCTCGGCGGATTCATGCGTCGATGAACTCATGAGGAGCGCTTTCCTGCGGACGATCATGGTCAAGGGTGTTCGTTCCGCACGATACGCCCATGTCCTTGCTCCACGAGGCCCGTGACCTCGCCCCCGCCCTGACCGAACTGCGCCACGCCCTCCACCGTGAGCCCGAGCTCGGCCTCGACCTCCCGCTCACCCAGGCGAAGATCGTCGCCGCGCTGGACGGCCTGGGCCTGGAGATCCGGCTCGGCAAGGCGCTGAGCTCCGTGACCGCCGTCCTGCGGGGCGGCCTGCCGGGACCCGCCGTGCTCCTGCGCGGGGACATGGACGGGCTGCCGGTCCAGGAGGACTCGGGCGTCCCGTACGCCTCCGTCGTCGACGGCCGGATGCACGCCTGCGGGCACGATCTGCACGTCACCGGGCTCGTCGGCGCCGCCCGGCTGCTGGCCGCCAGGCGCGCGGAACTGGCGGGGGACGTCGTCTTCATGTTCCAGCCCGGCGAGGAGGGGCAGGGCGGCGCGCAGATCATGATCGACGAGGGCGTCCTCGACGCGGCGGGGGAGCGGGTCGTCGCCGCCTACGCCCTGCACGTGATCTCCACCGGCGCGCCCACCGGTTTCGCCGCGACCAGGCCGGGCCCCATGCTCGCCGCCTCGGACGCGGTCGCGGTCACCGTGCGCGGCCGGGGCGGCCACGGGTCCTCACCGCACTCCGCCGCCGACCCGGTCCCCGCGATGTGCGCCATGGTCACCGCGCTCCAGACCGCCGTCACGCGTGAGATCGACGTCTTCGACCCCGCCGTCATCACCGTGGGGAGGATCGAGGCGGGCACCGCGGCCAACGTCATCCCGGAGACCGCCCGCTTCGACGCCACCGTGCGGACCTTCTCCGACGCCTCCCACGCAACGGTGCGCGCGGCCTTCGAACGTACGGTGCACGGCGTGGCCGCCGCACACGGGGCGAGCGCCGAGATCGACTACGTCGAGCAGTACCCGCCGACCGTCAACGACGCGGCCGAGGCCGCCTTCGCGCTGGAGACGGCGGGCCTGGTCCTGGGCGAGGACCACGTCTTCGAGGCGCCCAAGCCGATGGCGGGCTCCGAGGACTTCTCCTTCGTCCTGCGCGACGTGCCCGGGGCCTTCCTCGGCCTCGGCGCCTGCCCGCCCGGCACCGACCCGGCGACGGCCCCGATGAACCACTCCGCTCAGGCCGTCTACGACGACGGCGCGCTGCCGCACGCCGCCGCCCTCCTCGCCGGACTGGCCCTGCGCCGGCTCGGCGCCCCGCTCACCCCCGCCCCGCAGGAGCAGCCATGACCGCGACCGCCACCCCGCCGCCGTCCGGGGCCACCGAGCAGCCGCTGTCCGCGTCCGTCACCGCCGTCGTCGGCCTCCTGATCCTCTTCGAGGTGACCAGCGGATTCCTCCAGGTCGGGCTCGCCCCGCTGCTCCCCGACCTGGCCGACCACCTCGGCATCGGTTCGGCGGCCCTGAACTGGGTCGTCTCCGTGCAGTTGCTGGCCGCCGCCGTCTGCGTCCCGCTGTTCGGCCGCCTCGGCGACCTGTACGGCCACCGGCGGATGCTGCGCGTCGCCCTGGCGCTGATCGCCGTCGGCACCCTGGTCGTCGCGCTCGCCCCCGACTACGCCACGCTGCTCGCCGGCCGGGTGCTCCAGGGGCCGATCGCCGCCCTGCTGCCCCTGGAGATCGCCCTCGTACGCGACAGGCTGCCCGTCGCCGACGCTCGGCGGGCCATCGCACGACTGGTGGGCGCGCTGACGCTGGGCGCGATGGCCGGAGGCGTGGTGATGGGGCTCGTCGACACCGCCTTCGGCAACCTCCGGCTGACCCTGCTGGTGCCCGCCGTGCTGGCCGTGATCTGTGTGCCCGTCTCCTTCGTCGCGGTGCCGGAGTCGCGGATCAGGGCCGGCGGCCGGGTCGACTGGGCCGGGGTGGTGCTGCTCAGCGGCGCCATGGTCGCCCTGCTCGGCGGGGTCTCCGGGGCGGAGGGCGGTTCCTGGGGATCCGCGCGGGTCCTGGGGCCCCTGGTGCTCGGGCTCGCCCTGCTGGCGGTGTGGGTGCTGGTGGAACTGCGCAGCTCCGAGCCCCTCGTGGACGTACGGGCGCTGGCGGCGCGGACCACCGCACCCTTCTACTGCGCGTCGTTCCTCTTCGGGGTCTTCTACTTCGGGAGCCAGGCGCCGAACTCGACGTTCTACGCGGCGGACCCGGAGGCCACCGGATACGGCTTCGGGCTGAGCGCGCTGTCCATCTCGCTGGTCCTGCTGCCGGGGGCCCTCGGCAGTGTCGTCGGTTCGCTGGGCACCGCCGCGGTGGCCAAGCGGATCGGCTACCGGCCCACGCTGATGGCGGCGTTCGGACTGGTGGCCCTGACCTTCCTGCAGTTCGCCCTCCTGCACGACGAGATCTGGCAGATGGCGGCGGGTTCCGCCTTCACCGGCCTGGGGATCGGGCTGGCCCTCGGCGCCATGCCGACGGTGATCGTCGAGGCCTCGGACCCGTCGAGGTCCGGGATCAGCGCGGCCCTGTACAACAACGTGAAGACGCTGGGCGGGGCCGTGGCGGGCGGGGTCTTCGCCTCCCTGCTCGGCGCGTTCCTCGTGGAGTCCACGGGAGAGCCGGGCGAGGGCGGCTACGAGGCGCTGTGGCTGGTCGCCTCGGCCGCCGCGCTGATCGCCCTGGCGGCCACCGCCTTCTCCCGGCGCCGCGAGGGCTGACCGGCCCGGGGGCCGGCCGTCGCGAGGGCCTGGGGCGCCGGGTTCAGCGCCGGCCGGTCAGGGGCGGACCACTTGGTCGCGCGGCCGGTCAGGGACAGACCACCTGGTCGCCCGTGACCGTCCCGAACTCGCCGCGCTGCGGGTCCTCGGCCTTCACCCGCTGCACCTTCCTGAAGTCCGAGCCCGCCATGACCTCCATCGTCCCGCCCTGCCCCTTCACCGCCCTGAGCTCGCAGCCGGGCAGCGCGGCGGCCAGGGACTTCGCCGACCTGTCCCAGCGCGGGTCGTAGCTGACGACCGTCCGCTTCAGATCGCCCGGGCCGCCGGTCAGCGGAGCGCGGGTCGTGTTGAAGCCCGTGCCGCGCAGGCCCGCGTCGACGTCCTGGCCGAGCCCGTCCTTCTGCGTCCCGTTGTAGACCTGCACCCGGATCTGCTGCGGCGCCACGTCGACGAGCGTCGCCTTCGGCTCCTTCGGCAGGTGAGGGGCGAGCGGCCGGTCCTCGCGCAGGGCCTGGAAGAGCTTCTTCGCCTTCGCGGCGTCCCACTTCACCGTGGAGCCGATGCCCTTGACCTGGAAGCCCTTCTCCTCCAGCGGCACGGAGGCGAACTCCGACGAGGCCGGGGTGAAGCCGCGCATGGCCTTGCCGAGCTCCAGCATCTGCTCCGTGCCGAAGCCCTTGTCGGCGCGTACGGACTCCAGCATCGTCGAGGTGACCTGCTGGAACTTCACCGGATTCATGAGCACACCGCTGCTGGTCGTCTGCTTGATCAGCGCGGCCATGAACTTCTGCTGGCGCTGCATCCGGCCCAGGTCGGCGGCTCCGTCGAGATGCCGTGAGCGTACGTACTGGAGCGACTGCCCGCCGTCCAGCTTGTGGGTGCCGGGGGTGAGGTTCAGGCCGGTGTACGTGTCCTTGAGCGGCTTCGCGGTGCAGATCTCCACCCCGCCCAGGGTGTCCACCGTCTTCATGAAGCTGGTGAAGTCGACCTCCAGATAGTGGTCGATCTTGATGCTCGTCATCTTCTCGACGGTCCGCACCGTGAGCTGGGGGCCGCCCTCGGCGTAGGCGGCGTTCAGCTTCACGGGGTGCGAGGAGTGCTCCTGGCCCGTCGTGGCGTCGGTGTGCGCCGGGAGCTCGGCATAACTGTCGCGCGGCAGGCTGATGACGCTCGCGCGCCGCTTGTCGGCGGAGAGGTGGACGAGCATCAGGGTGTCGGTGCAGTGGCAGGGGGCGCCGCCCAGCTTGTACTTCTTCTTCTCCGCCTTGCTGATCCTGTCGCGGCCGTCGGTGCCGACGAGCAGGAGGTTCATCCCGTTTCCGCCCTGGGGGCGGTTCTTCATGTCCTTGAAGGGGTCGACCCGGTCGATCCCCGTCTCCAGACCGCTGACGACGGCATGGCCGATCCCGCCGGCACCGAGCACCAGCACGGACAGCCCCGTGGCGACCCGCATGCCCCAGCGGGGTGGCGTCCGTCCCCCGGACCGGCCACGCCGAGCGGTGCCGCCTCCGGACTGCCGGGGGTTCCTGCGCTGCGGTGGAGCGGTGCGGGGGTGCGGTGGACGGGGCGATCGGTGCGGCGTGGGCACGAGGGACACCTCCGCGGTGCGAGTGGGACTTTCGCACGGTAGGCCCATACGATCTGCAGACCGGGACGAGACCCGGCGGGGCGCGCCGGTGTCCCTCGTTCGCGGTAACGTGGCGGCCGAATCACGCCGCCTCCTGGGGTGCGAAAACCCCCGGACCCCCGGCATCCCCGAGGACCCCCGAGGACCACATGTCTGCCGCGCAGTACCCCGCCGTCTCCGTGATCATGCCGGTGCTCAACGAGGAACGCCATCTCAGGAACTCGGTCCGGCACATCCTGGAGCAGGAGTACGCCGGTGAGATGGAGGTCGTGATCGCCCTCGGTCCCTCGAACGACCGTACGGACGAAATCGCTGCCGAGCTGGTCCGGGAGGACTCCCGGGTCCACACCGTCCCCAACCCGACCGGCCGGACCCCCGCTGCGCTGAACGCCGCGATCAAAGCCTCACGTCACCCGATCGTGGTACGGGTGGACGGCCACGGCATGCTCTCGCCGAACTACATCGCGACGGCGGTCCGGCTGCTGGAGGAGACAGGCGCGCAGAACGTCGGCGGCATCATGAACGCCGAGGGCGAGAACGCCTGGGAGGAGGCCGTCGCCGCAGCGATGACCTCGAAGATCGGCGTCGGCAACGCGGCCTTCCACACCGGCGGCGAGGCGGGCCCCGCCGAGACCGTGTTCCTGGGGGTCTTCCGCCGCGAGGCGCTGGAGCGCGCCGACGGCTACAACGTCGAGTTCATCCGCGCCCAGGACTGGGAGCTGAACTTCCGCATCCGCGAGGCGGGCGGCCTGATCTGGTTCTCGCCCGAGCTGAGGGTCCAGTACCGCCCGCGGCCCAGCGTGCGCGCGCTCGCCAAGCAGTACAAGGACTACGGCCGCTGGCGTCACGTCGTGGCCCGCTACCACTCCGGCTCGATCAACCTGCGCTACCTCGCCCCGCCGACCGCCGTCTGCGCGATCGCGGCGGGCGTCGTCGTCGGCGCCGCGGTCACCCCGTGGGCCTTCGTCGTGCCCGCCGGTTACGTCGCGGCGATCGTCGCCGGATCGCTGCCCGCGGGGAAGGGCCTGTCGCTGAAGGCCCGCGCGCAGATCCCGGTGGCGCTGGCCACCATGCACATGTCCTGGGGCTACGGCTTCCTGACCAGCCCCCGCTCGCTGGCGAAGAAGGTCATCGCCAGCCGCCGCCCGGCCATCCAGGAGCAGGCGGTCTGACCCCGTACGCACAGGAGAAGGGCCCCGCCGGGCGAACCAGCCGGCGGGGCCCTTTCCATGTCCTACGACGTCACCAGGTGAACCCCGGGTTGACGTGCATGCACGCCTCCTCGTTCGCCCCGTTGAGCGGGTTCGCCGAGTCCGGCGTCTTCTCCTCGACGTCCTTGGCCGGGTACGCCCCGTCCTCGCGCCAGTCCGCACCCACGGCCAGGACGATGCCCGACGCGTCCGTCGACTTCTTCACCTGGGACACCGGGATCCCGAGCGCCTTGGCGACCGCCTGCGCGTCGCCCTCCAGATCCGCGCTGGGATACAGGATGCCGGTGCGGGCGGCGCCCTCGACGTTCTGCGAGTCGACCGACGCCTTGGCGAAGCCCTCCCCGGTGAGCAGGTCCTTGACCGTGCTCGCACGGCCCTGGGCCGGGCCGAGCGTGTCCGTGCCGGTGGCGTTGCGCACGCTGACCGCGATCTCGGCGGCCGGGGCCGCGGCGTCCTTGGTGACCGCCGTCTTCCGCTTGGACGCCTTGCCGTCCAGCGGGATGTCCTCGCGGATCATCCGGAAGACCTGCTCGGCCTCCTCGGCCTTCGGGTACACCCGGCCACTGTACTGGCCCGTGCCGTAGACGTTCGGCATGGTCGTCATGGTGATGCGGTTGGTCGGGGCCTTCTTGAGCTCCTCCGCCAGGTCGTACAGCTTCTTGACGGTGTCGAGCCCCTTGTCGACCGTCAGCGCGCTGGTGGCGGCCTCGGCGAGGTTCATCAGCTTTCCGGGGTCGGTGAGCTTGGTGCCCTTGCGCAGCTCGCGCACCATCGAGTTCAGGTACTGGTGCTGGGCCTTGGTGCGGCCGAGGTCCGTGTTGTCCTCGAAGCCGTAGCGCGTACGCAGCCACTGGAGGGCCTGCTTGCCCTTGACGGAGGTGGTGCCCTCCTCCAGCTTCAGCCCCGAGCCCTTGCCGTCCCTGGTGTGCGAGTAGACGTTAGCGTCGACACAGACCGGGACCCCGCCGACCGCGTCGGCCATGGAGACCACGCCCGCGAAGTCGATCATCATGAAGTGGTCGATGGTGATGCCGGTGAGCTCGTACCAGGCGGCCACCGTGCAGCCGGGGCCGCCGCGGCCCAGGCTCTCGTTGGTCTGGACGTCGACCGTGCTGGCCGCATAGACCTTGCCGGTGTCGGGGTCGGTGCACTTGGGCATCTTCAGCATGGTGTCGCGCGGCATGCTGACGACCGAGATGTTGCTCCGGTCCGCGGAGAGGTGGAGCAGCATCTGCACATCGGCGAGCGGTGTGCCGCCGAAGGTCTCCTTGGCGCCGCCCAGCTTCTGGTTGGCCGCGGAGTCCCGCGCGTCGGAGCCTATGAGCAGGATGTTCAGGGGGGTCTGACCCGCGGCGTTGGCCTTGTGATCGGCCATGGCCTTGTCGCCGAGCGTCAGATCCTCCTTCCTGATGTTGCCGTTGAGGTGCTTGTAGTACAGGTATCCGGCGCCGCCGGTGCCGAGTATCAGCAGGGCGAGAACGCAGGCCACCCAGCGCAGTACGCGCTTCTTGCCGCCCTTCGCGGCCCGCCGCGAACGCCGGTTCGGCGGCCCCTGGCGATGTCCGCCCTCCGCGGGGGCGGACCGCTCCCGCCGCCCGTGCTCGCCGCGCGCCGCCCGGCCGTCCGTCCCGTCCACGCCGTCGCCGTCGTGGCGGCCGCGTGGTCGAGTCCTCTCCCCGCGCGTGCTGCTCCGTCCCACCAGGACCCCCCTACTGCTCAGAATTCTGTTGTGGCGCGAGGACGGTCGTCACTGCGCGCATACCGCCTTGTCGGCGTTTGTCTTCTGGATGTCTCCGGGCGCCTTCGTCGCGCCGGTGACCGGCACTCCCGCGCCCCCGAAGTCCGCTCCGGGGACCGGCACCATCGCCAAAAGCCCCTCGGTGCCGGAGCTTGCCTGCTTCGGCGCGGTGGCGTGCAGGCCCGTCCTGTCCGCGAGGGCACGGGCCCGGTCCGCCTGTTCCGGCGCGTACGCCGTCGTCATGGCGGTCTTCGCCGGAGCGGCCGCCTTGTTCGTGGGCTCCGTGACTCCCTTGTCCCGCAGCCGGGTGACGGTCGCGTCCGCCGCGTCGGCGGGGTCGCCCCCGTCGAGGACGCCGGCACGTAGGCCGGCGGTTTCGGCCCTGCTGCCCCGGAGGACCGCTTCCTGCTCGTTCCCGGCCGCCTGCTCCTTCTCCTCCACCTCGGTGAAGGGGGTGTCGGAGCGCATCATCGAGAGCTGTCCGGAGGGGATGTCCTGGGTAAGGGAAGGGCCCGGCGACTCTGTTCCGGAGTGGTTCGGTCGCAATTCGTAATTGCCGGTCCGCGGGTCGAGCACCCACTGCTCGGCGGGATCGATTTCCCCCGCCCGCCCACGGCTGTGCGCGTCCACGGTCGCCTGAATCCTCCGTCGGTGCCACGCGAGGCGCCTCCCCCTGCACGGCGCTCGGTTTCTTCGCTTCCGGCCCTGCGCGGCACGGGCGCCGCGTCCACCGGATCGCGTCACACTATCCGGCCGATTCGCCCACGGGGGGCGCGCGTGACACATTCCACGCTCCTTACAACCGGGCATTCCGTCTAATACTCTCCGATTGCAGCCCCCTGTTTGAGAATTGTTCTACGCGTCGCACGGGTCATCGGCCGCATTCGATCCCGAATACGTGGGAGCGGGGGTGGGGCTCCCCTCCGTTTCTCCCGGCTTTCGACCGGACGAGTCCTTCTCGGAGCTGTGATCCGCCTGTGAATCCCCGGAATTGATTTCCTCGGCGGGAACCACGGCGACGGGCTCGTCCTTGCGCAGCGCGGTGAACAGCCGGTCGGCGTCCGGCTGCACGAGCTCGTCCCGGTTCGGGTCGGCGCGGTAGGACTGCCGGGGCACGGTCAGGAACTGCACCTTGTCCGTGGGGACGTTCCGCATCCCGCGCACCAGGTCGTACAGGTCCCTCAGCGAGTCGAGGCCCGGGTCCGTGGTGAGCGACTTCGTCGCCGCGTCCAGCACCGGGTAGAGCCGCGCCGGGTTCAGCAGGACGCCGTTGCTCTGCATCTTGTTGACGAGGGCCCCCAGGAACTTCTGCTGACGGTCCATGCGCTCGGTGTCGCTGCCGTCCCCGATCGACTTGCGGGCCCGTACGTACCCCAGGGCCTCCTCGCCGTCCAGCTTCTGGCGGCCCGCGGGGAGCTTGAGGTGTGCGTCGTCGTCGTCGACCGGCTCCTTGAGGCAGACCTCGACTCCGTCGACGGCGTCCACCATGTCCTTGAAGCCGCTGAAGTCGATGACCATGTGGTGGTCGACGCGAATGCCCGTCATCTTCTCGACGGTACGGATCGTGCAGGCGGTGCCGCCCAGTTCGAAGGCCCAGTTGAACTGGGCGAACTGCGCTCTCGTGGCCTTGCCGTCCTCGGTGTGGCAGCTGGGGATCTCGGCCATCAGGTCGCGCGGGATCGACACGGCGGTCGCGCTCCTGCGGTCGGCGGCGAGGTGCAGCAGGATCGTGGTGTCCGAGCGCTGGCTGCCGCCGTCGTCGCGCCCGTAGGCGCTGTTGTCGCCGGAGCGGGTGTCCGAGCCGATGAGCAGGATGTTCTGCGCGTCCCGCGCGATCGGCAGCGGGCGGTCCTTCTCGTACGCCTTGAGCTCGGCGGCGGCGCTGGTGTCGGTGGTGATGTTGTCGTCGAGCTTCTTGTACACCCACCAGCCCACCCCGGCGGCGACCAGCACCAGGAACGAGGCGGCGAGGGCGGTCCAGCGGAGCCAGTGCCGCTTGCGCTGCCCGGGGTCGCGCGCGGGCCGCGCACCCCAGGTCCCGTCCCCGGCCGGAGCGGCTGAGGCGTCGCCTCCGGGCGCGGCCCCCGGGGTTCCGGCGGAGGGGGCGTCCTTCGGCGCGGTCTCAGGGGTTCCGTCGGAGGCGTCGCCCTCGGGTGCGGCCCCCGGGGTGCCGGCGGGGCTGTCGTCCTTCGGCGCGGCTCCGGACGTCTCCGGAGCCCCGTCCGCCCGCCCGCCCCCGGCCGTGTCGTCCTGGTCGTCCGGGTCGGCCGGGGTGCCGGGGGTGTCGCTCACGTCTGCGTCCATCCTCACGTTCGGCGGCGCGATGGGCCGCCGGTCGCAGAAGTAGACGGCTGAACCTCACGCTTGGTTGTGCATTCAGGCGGAGTGGTCTGTACCGCCCGATCATGTACCGCCGTCGGTGTTCAGTCCCGGGGGCTCGGCCCGCCGTGGGCCGGACGAGTGGCCCTCAGAGCGCTTGTCATACCGCAGTGTTGGTGATCCGCTCGCTCTCGACACGCTTGGCGAGCCCGTCCTCCCCCAGGTGGTCCAGATGGCGGCACAGGACCACGGAGCCTCCCGCGGCCAGCGGTGCGAAGAGCCCCGCGGAGAGCCCCTCCCAGGTGTCGTACGTACGCCCTGTCAGCAGCCTGGACCCCGGGCCGAGCCCCAGCGCCGTCGCGTCCTCGCGGGCCCGGGCGACCAGCTGCTGCGCCGTCATCCCCTCGCCGCCCACGGCCAGCGCGGGGGCACCGGGGTCCACCGGGGCGTACGGGGCGAAGCGGTCGCCCTGGCCCGGCACCTCCACCGCGTAGTCCGCGAACCCCTCGGGCGGCTGGGGGAAGCGGCCCCCCAGCGGGCGCAGGGCCAGCGCCACCCGCTCGCCCCGGCAGGCGCGCGCCCGGTCGAGGCCGTCGGGTCCGCTGACGACCAGATCGGCGGACGCGGGATCGCCCTGCACATCCGCGACCACACCGACCGAGGAACAGGCGAGCAGCCAGACGGCCGACTGCCAGTGGGCGGGGAGCAGCAGCGCGAGCCGGTCGCCCGGCTCGGCGGCCAGGTCGCCCTGGAGCAGGTTGGCGGTCTTGGCCACCCAATTGGCGAAGGTGGCCACCGACAGTTCGACGCGCTCTCCGGTTGCGTCGTCGTAGAAGGTGACGAGAGGACGGCCCGGGTCCGCGGCGAGCGCGGATCGCAGCAGGTCGGCGGGGGTGCGATCACTGGCGTTCATCCGCGCAAGCGTACGCGGCCGGCGCCGGCCCGACAGGGGGTGACGGGTGCCCCGTACACCGGTTCGGCAGACGGGGCGTCAACTTCAGGTGCTCGTACTCCAGTAGCCGGTTATGCCCGACTGGGTCAAGTATTTCCTGTATGCGTGCACTTCTTGCGACTTCGATCGGCGTCACCTGCGCGACGGCACTCACCCTTCCGCTCGCCGCGCCCGCCCCCGCCGCCCCCGTTCACGCCCCGGTCGCCCAGGCGCCCGCGGCATCCCCCGTCGAACCCGCTGGTTCGACCCAGTCACTGCCCCTGCGGCCGCTCACCGGCGCCGCACCGAGGGCCACCGGTACACCCACCGCACCTACGAACCCCGCAGCCGGACAAGGGCTGCTCCGGCGGGACGCGCAGCGCTTCTCGCTCGTCGGCGTGATCTGGGACGACGCCGACGCCGAACTGCACGGATCGGTCCAGGTCCGCACCCGCGCCACCGGCACCACCCACTGGTCCGGCTGGCAGTCCCTGGAGACCCACAACACCGACCACGCCGCCGACTCCGGCAGCGCCGAGCGCGAATCGGGCCGGGTGCGCGGCTCCACGGCCCCGCTCTGGGTCGGCGACTCGGACGGCGTCGAGGTGCGCGTACGGTCCGAGAGCGCCGGGGCGCGGAGCGCCGCCGCCGCGCTCCCGTCCGGTCTGCGGGTGGAGCTCGTCGACCCGGGTGAGGACCCGGAGCAGCCGCGCGCCGAGGGCGGTCCGTCCGCCGTCACCGCCGTCGCCCCGTCGCCCGGCACCACCACGGCCGCCCAGCCGGGCGCGCTCCCGGAGGCCGCGGGCCTCACCATGGCCGCGGCGGAGAGCTCCGCGGTCAACGCCGATCTCGCCCCGCTCGGCGCCACGATGATCCAGCCCCTGAGCAAGGCCGAGTCCGAGGAGCAGGCGGTCGTCGGACCGGCCGCCAAGCCGTTCGTGGGCCCGCGCCCCGGCATCGTCACGCGCAAGGGCTGGGGTGCCGACGAGAGCCTGCGGGAGCGCGCCTTCGCGTACACCTCGACCGTCAAGGCCGCCTTCGTCCACCACAGCGCGACCGGCAACAACTACACGTGTGCCCAGGCACCCTCGGTCCTGCGCAGTATCTACCGCTACCACGTCAAGAGCAGCGGCTGGCGCGACTTCGGCTACAACTTCGCCGTCGACAAGTGCGGAAACATCTACGAAGGCCGCGCGGGAGGCGTGTCCAAGGCGGTCCTGGGGGCCCACACCCTCGGTTTCAACACCAACAGCATGGGCATCGCGGTACTCGGGACGTACAGCTCGAAGAATCCGCCCGCCGCCGCCGTCAACGCGATCGCCAAGCTGACGGCCTGGAAGCTCGGGCTGTTCGGCCGCAACCCCAAGGGCAAGGTCACCCTCGTCTCCGGTGGCAGCGGCAAGTACAAGAAGGGCGCCAAGGCCAAGCTCCACGTCATCTCGGGGCATCGGGACGGCTTCGCAACCGAATGCCCTGGAATCCGTCTCTACAAGAAGCTCGGCACGGCCCGGACGAGTTCGGCGAAGCTGCAGGGCCGCTGACCGGGAGGGACCGAACGGTCTGCATACACTGGCCAGCCGAAACGAGGCCCGGCCCCAGCAGGAAGCAGAGACGGTGCTGTGACAGAGGCAAAAGAAGCGATCCTCCTGGTCGGTGGCAAGGGCACCCGGCTGCGTCCGCTCACGGTGCACACCCCGAAGCCGATGGTCCCGGCCGCGGGGGTGCCCTTCCTCACGCACCAGCTGGCGCGGGCCAGGGCTGCCGGGGTGGAGCACATCGTGCTCGCGACGTCCTATCTGGCGGAGGTCTTCGAGCCGTACTTCGGTGACGGCGCGTCGCTCGGCCTCTCCATCGAGTACGTCACCGAGCGCGAGCCGCTCGGCACCGGCGGGGCCATCCGCAACGTGGCGTCCCGGCTGTCCTCGGGGCCGGACGAGCCGGTCATCGTGTTCAACGGGGACATCCTCACCGGTCTCGACATCCGGGCCCTGGTCGCGGCGCACGCCACGTCCGGGGCGGACGTCTCCCTCCATCTGACCCGGGTGGAGGACCCGCGCGCCTTCGGTCTCGTGCCGACGGACGCCTCGGGCAGGGTGACGGCCTTCCTGGAGAAGCCGCAGACCCCCGAGGAGATAGTCACCGACCAGATCAACGCGGGGGCGTACGTCTTCCGCCGCTCGGTCATCGACACCATCCCGGCGGGCCGGCCGGTCTCCGTGGAGCGCGAGACCTTCCCCGGACTCCTGGCCTCCGGCGCCCACCTCCAGGGCATGGTCGACTCCACGTACTGGCTGGACCTCGGCACCCCGCAGGCGTTCGTGCGCGGCTCGGCCGACCTGGTCCTGGGCCGCGCGCCCTCTCCCGCGGTGCCCGGCCGCTGCGGCGACCGGCTCGTCCTGCCCACGGCCTCCGTGGCCGCCGACGCCAAGCTCACCGGCGGTACGGTCGTCGGCGAGGGCGCGCTGATCGGCGAGGGCGCCAGGATCGCGGGGTCCACCGTGCTCGCCGGCGCCGTCGTGGAACCCGGCGCCGTGATCACCGACTCGCTGGTCGGAGCCGGCGCCCGCATCGGCAGCCGTACGGTCCTCACGGGCGCGGTGATCGGTGACGGAGCCCACGTCGGCGCGGACAACGAACTGCGCGACGGAATCCGGATCTGGTGCGGCGCGAGCATCCCGGACGCCTCGGTCCGCTTCTCCTCCGACCAGTGAACGGCCCCGGTCGGCCTTACCCTCGATAGGCACCCCGACGACCGAGGAACTCACCCGTGGCAGGACGCTTCGTACCCCGCACCACCGCCGTGCCGCGCCGGCAGGCGGCGGGCACGGACGCGTCCGCGCCGCACACCAGGACCTGGACGCCGCCGTGGCCGCTCGATCTCCGGCTGGTCCTGAGCCCGCTGCGGCGCGGCCCCGCGGACCCCTGCTTCCGGGCGCTGCCCGACGGGACGTTCTGGCGGGCCACCCGCACCCCGGCCGGCCCCGGCACCCTGCGCGTCTCCGGCTCCCGTGACGGCGGCGTCTCGGCGGCGGCCTGGGGTCCGGGCGCGCAGTGGCTCCTGGACCGGCTCCCGGCGCTGCTCGGCGCCGACGACACCCCGGAGGACTTCCGCCCGCGCCACCGGCTGGTCGCCGCGGCCCAGCACCGCAGGCCGGGGCTGCGCCTGCTGCGCACCGGGCTGGTCATGGAGTCCCTGATCCCGTCGATCCTGGAACAGAAGGTCACCACCGACGAGGCGTACCGCGCCTGGCGGCTGCTGGTCCGCACCCACGGCACCCCGGCCCCCGGCCCCGAGGACACGGCGTTCGGGGCGTACGGCCTCCATGTCATGCCGGACGCCAGGACCTGGTCGATGGTCCCGTCCTGGGAGTGGCACCGCGCGGGCGTCGACTCCAAGCGCTCCGACACGGTCCTGCGGGCGGTCCGGGTCGCCCGGCGCATGGAGGAGGCGGCCTCGATGGAGCTTCCCGACGCGATGGCCCGGCTCCAGCTCGTCCCCGGCATCGGCCCCTGGACGGCGGCGGAGACCCTGCAGCGCTCGAACGGCGCGGCCGACGCCGTCACGGTCGGCGACTACCACCTGCCGGGCATCGTCGGTCACGCCCTCGGCGGCAACCGGCACGCCGGCGACGAGGAGATGCTGGAGCTCCTCGCCCCGTACGAGGGCCAGCGCCACCGGGCGACCCGCCTGATCCTGCTCTCGGGCCATGTCCCGGCGCGCCGGGCCCCACGGATGACACCGGGCGACATCGCCCGGCTCTGAGAACCCCTCGGGCTCCCTGGCGCTTCCTGGGCCCCGGGGGAGTCCCAGGAAGCCCGCTCCCCGGCAGACCCGGTTCAGCGGACCGTGACGAACGCCCCCGGGTCCCGGTCGGCCCGGGCGGACGGTGCGCTCTTCGGACGGCCCACGGCCACCGCGCCCAGCGGGTCCCAGGAGTCCGGAAGGTCCAGCACCTCACGCACCACGTCCCGGCAGAACATCGTCGAGGACACCCACGCCGAGCCCAGCCGCTCACCGGCCAGCGCCACCAGGAAGTTCTGCACCCCGGCGCCGGCCGCGACCACGAACATCTCGCGCTCCGCGGTGTCCCGGCGCTCGTCCCCGTAGGTGTGCGAGCCGTCCATCACCAGGCACGGCACCGCCAGATACGGTGCGTTGCGCAGGACGTCACCCCGCCGCACCCGCTTGGCGACCGACTCCTCGCCGCGCCCGTCCTCGCGCAGGTCCGCGATCCAGGCGTCCCGCATCGCGTCGAGCAGCCGCGTCCTGGACTCCTGCGACTCCAGCAGGACGAACCGCCACGGAGTCGTGTGGTGCGGGGCCGGGGCGGTCACCGCCGCCGCCACCGCACGCCGTACGGCGCCGGGGTCGACCGGATCGTCCGTGAACTCCCGTACCGTGCGCCGGAGGTACAGAGCCTCGCGCACCGCCTCGGACGTGCCCAGCCGGAACATGTCGTCGGCGGCGACCCGCACCATCGCACGGGCGCCCTCCTCCTCCGGTGAGTCCGCGCCCGCCACGACATGGGGGAGCCCGCGCACCACCGCGACCGGCAGCCCGGACGCCTTGCCCTTCACCAGGTCACCGGCCGAGGCGAGTTCATCGGCCGTGGCCACGACCGTGGCGCTCAGCGGATTGCCGTAGCCGTCGGTGCCGCCCCGCAGATCGTCCAGCACCTTGACCCCCGCGGCACCGATCGCCACGTCCGTCAGGCCGTTGCGCCAGGGGCGGCCGAAGGTGTCCGTGACGACGACCCCGATCTCCACGCCGAGCGCGTCCCGCAGGCCGTCCCGGATCAGCCGGGCCGAGGCGTCGGGGTCCTCGGGCAGCAGCAGGACCGTCCCGGCCGGGGTGTTCGACGCGTCGACCCCGGCGGCGGCCATGACGAGCCCCTGCCGGTTCTCCACGATCCTGAGCGTTCCGCGCCGGGCGACCACCCGGACCGTCTCGGAGTCGATCGCCGCCTCCCGGTCGGTGGCCTCGACGATCCGGCCCTCCGCCTTGGAGACGATCTTCGAGGTGACCAGCAGGACGTCGCCGTCCACCAGGCCCGGCTCCGTGGCCGCGATCAGCTTCGCCAGGTCGTCGCCCGCCCGCACCTCGGGCATCCCGGGCAGGGCCCAGACCCGGTAGGAGGGTGCCGTACCGCTCATGCCCGTACCTCCTCGGCGAGGGCCAGGGCCTGCCGTGCCATCTCGGCCGTGGCCTCCAGGTCCGTCATCATCAGCGGGACGGCGCGGCAGCGGATGCCCGCGGCCTCGATCTCGTCGACCGCCCCGGCGTCCACGGTGTCGACGAGCCAGCCGTCGAGCAGCCCGGAGCCGTAGTGCTGTGCGACGGCCGACGCGGTGGACTCGACGCCCACCGCGGCCAGGACCTTGTCGGCCATGCCCCGCACGGGTGCGTCGCCGACGATGGGGGAGAGCCCGACGACGGGGACCCCGGCCTCGGCGATCGCCTCCCGGATGCCGGGCACAGCGAGGATGGTGCCCACGGAGACGACCGGGTTCGACGGCGGGAAGACGACGACGTCGGCCTCGGCGATGGCCTCCAGGACGCCGGGGGCGGGCTTGGCCTGCTCCGCGCCGACCGGCACGACGGCCCGCGCCGCCACGGAGGCGCGCAGCTTCACCCAGTACTCCTGGAAGTGGATCGCCTTGCTCTCGCCGTCCACGTCGACCGCCACATGCGTCTCGACGCGGTCGTCGGACATCGGGATCAGCCGGACCCCGGGTTTCCACCGCGCGCAGAGCGCCTCGGTGACCGCGCTGAGCGGATAGCCGGCGCCGAGCATCTGCGTACGGACGATGTGGGTGGCGAAGTCACGGTCGCCGAGCCCGAACCAGTCGGGCCCCACGCCGTACGCCGCGAGTTCCTCCTTCACCTGGAAGCTCTCGTCGGTACGCCCCCAGCCCTGCTCCTCGTTGATGCCACCACCGAGGGTGTACATCACGGTGTCCAGGTCGGGGCAGACCTTCAGCCCGAACAGATGGATGTCGTCGCCGGTGTTGCCGATCACCGTGATGTCCGCGTCGGGAGCGGCCTCTTTGAGACCGCGCAGGAAACGAGCACCACCGATACCGCCGGCCAGAACCACAATGCGCATGAGCATCAGTCTGTCAGGCGAAGCCTGATCGTTGGTGGGGTGGTGGCGGGCGACGGGTGGGACTGTCAGGCGAAGCCTGATCGTTGGTGGGGTGGTGGCGGGCGACCGTCAGGCCGGTACGACGGTTTCGGGTTCGGCGGCCGGGGCGCACTGCGCCGAGTGCATCGGCATCTCGGTGAGGCCCGGGAAGTAGATGTGCAGGCTGACCCCGGGTTCGAGGGAGTCATTGGCGACCTCGTGGACGTAACCGGGTGCGAAGACGCGCTGCGCGCCGGGGGTGAGGGTGACCGCCCCACGTGCCGTGTGCTCGGTCAACTCGCCGTCCAGGACGGTGAGTACACCGGAGGACAGGCCGTGGTCATGGCGTCCGCTGCCCTGCCCGGGGACCCAGCTCAGCAGCCACACCTCGTAGCCGATCGGGGCCTCCCCTGCTCGAGCGGAGCCGAGAGCTTGGGGAACCGTCTGCAGGCGGTGGTACCAGCGGGTCGTGGTGTCGTAGCGGACGAGCGGGGCCCACCGGTCGCGGTCGGCCGCGATGGTGCGGGCGAGCCCGACGAACTCGGCCACGGTGGAGGGATGGGGGCGGGCCGGCTGGAGGAGGTGCTGGACTTCAAGGATGTCGCCGGCGATCGAGAGGTCGCTGTCGCTGTTCATGGGTGCGGTGGTTCCTCGGCATGTGGATGCGCGTGCGTGGGGGTGTCGCGGAAGACCGGAAATACGGTGAAGAGAGCTGGATCAGAGCTGGAGCTCTACGGCTTCAACAGCTGTGACAGCTGGAACAGCAACAGCGGGCCTGGACAGCCGTACGGAACCCACGGATGCGGGTCGTGTACGAGGCTGCGGTCGCTGGCATGAAGTCAAGGAGACCGGCTCGATGTGCGGTCTGTCAACTCAATGCCCGATTTGGCGGCAATGTTTCACCCCTTCTGGTTGCAGGGGATGGAGAAAGGTTTTGCCACCCACCGGAGAGGCAAGGTGGCGCAACGGGCGTGTGCCCAAACATGGGTGAGGGCTCGTGACCCTACTGTGATCTTGGTCGCTACAGTGATCAAATCGAAACATCACCGCGGCCCCGCTCGTCTCATTCGGTGAGAAGCGACGCCGGGTGGACGCGCGTGGCATATGTCAGATTTTTGGTGATTTGAACACTTTCCGCATACGCTTGGTTCCGCAGAGTGAATACCAAGGCCAATAGCAGATCTTCGCTTGACTGGCCCGAAGCTACACACTTGTAATTTCACTCGTGTCGTTCGGCCGCATCGATAACGGCCGCATCACGGGGACGCAAGAGACAGACGAGGGGCGCACATGACCGAGCTGTTCCAGCAACTGCTGGTCGAGGACGCGGACGAGGAGCTCGGCTGGCAGGAGCGCGCACTGTGCGCCCAGACCGATCCCGAGTCCTTCTTTCCTGAGAAGGGCGGCTCCACCCGCGAGGCCAAGAAGGTCTGTCTCGCCTGCGAGGTCCGCTCTGAATGCCTTGAGTACGCCCTCAACAACGACGAACGGTTCGGCATCTGGGGCGGCCTCTCCGAGCGCGAACGGCGACGCCTGAAAAAGGCCGCCATCTGACGCACCCCGCGCACCCGGACACCGGGACCGCGATGGCCTGGGGGCCGCACCCTGAACGCAGGGCGCGGCCCCCAGGCCATCGGCGTCCACGGGCGCTCCGGATCCCGCCCGTCAACCGCTCGGCGCGGGGCGCACATCCGTACCGTTAGTGTGGGGCCCCGTCCGAGAGACGCGCCAACGCCCCGCCGGGGCGCGCGTGTACACCGATGCAGCCCCCGGGGGGGACCCCCTCCGGACCCGGCCGGAGGGCCCGTACCCCGATGTCCGTGCACAGCCACTCGGCGGCGCCGAACGCGGCCGCCGCCGCCCCAGAGTTCCCCCGGCACGTCGTCACCGCCGTGCTCGTCTCCCACGACGGCGCACGCTGGCTGCCCCGTGTGCTGGCCGGGCTGCTCGGGCAGGAACGCCCCGTACAGAACGTCGTCGCTGCCGACACCGGCAGCGCCGACGACTCCGCCCGCCTGGTCACCGAGTCGCTCGGCGGAGAGCGCGTCCTGCACCTGGCACGGCGTACGAGCTTCGGCACCGCCGTCGACGAGGCGGTCCGCACGGCCGGAGTCCTCACCCCCGACGACCTGCCGTACCTGAAGCGCCCCAGCGGCTGGGACCCCGTCACCCGCAGCTGGCGTGACGACGCGTACGACATGCCGGAGCTTCCGCACGGCGACCCCGTGCAGTGGCTCTGGCTGCTGCACGACGACAGCGCCCCCGAGCCGGACGCGCTCGCCGAGATGCTGCGCGTCGTCGACAACGACAAGCACGCCGCGATCGTCGGACCCAAGCTGCGCGGCTGGTACGACCGCAAGCAGCTCCTGGAGGTCGGCGTCTCCATCGCCAACAGCGGGCGCCGCTGGACCGGCCTGGACCGCCGCGAACAGGACCAGGGCCAGCACGACCAGGTCCGTACCGTGCTCTCCGTGTCCTCCGCGGGCATGCTGGTGCGCCGTGACGTCTGGGAGGAGCTCGGCGGCTTCGACCGCAGGCTCCCGCTGATGCGTGACGACGTCGACCTCTGCTGGCGCGCGCACATGGCCGGCCACCGGGTGCTCGTCGCCCCGGACGCGATCCTGCGGCATGCCGAGGCCTCCGCGAGGGAACGCCGTCCCATCGACTGCGCCGGACGCTCCGTCGCGAGCCCGCACCGCGTCGACAAGGCGGGCGCCGTCTACACGATGCTCGTCAACGCCCGGGGCAAGCAGCTGCCGTGGGCGCTGCTCCGCCTCGTCGTCGGCACCTTCCTGCGCACCCTCGCCTATCTCGTCGGCAAGGTGCCGGGGCAGGCGCTGGACGAGGTCGCCGGGCTCTTCGGCACCCTGCTGCGCCCCGGGCGGATCTTCGCCGCGCGCCGTGCGCGCGGCAAGGGAGCGGTGGACGCGGCCGAACTGCGGGCCCTGTTCCCGCCGCCCGGTGCCACCGTCCGGGCCACCGTCGAGCAGATCGCGGGCAACTTCGGCAGCCGCACCGACTCCGACTCCGGAGGCTCGCGCCACGGGGTGGTCGAGTCCGGCCCCGGTGGTGACGACGCCGACTTCCTGGAGATCGAACAGTTCGCGCGGCTGAAGAAGCTCGGCCGGAAGCCCGGCCCCGTGCTCTTCGCCCTCCTCCTGCTCGTCTCGCTGGTCGCCTGCCGGGGCCTCCTCGGCAGCGGCGCCCTCGCGGGCGGAGCCCTGCTGCCCGCCCCCGCCGATGTCTCCGACCTCTGGTCGCGCTACGCGGGCGGATGGCACCCCGTGGGGACCGGCGGAACCCAGACCGCGCCGCCCTACCTCGGCGTGATCGCCGCGCTGTCGGCCCTGTTCCTCGGCTCCACCGGCTTCGCACTCACCCTCCTGCTCGTCTGCTCGGTCCCGCTCGCCGGACTCACCGCGTACTTCGCCTCCCGGCCGCTGATCGAGTCCCGGCTCCTGAGGGCCTGGGCGAGCATCGCGTACGCCTTCCTCCCCGCCGCGACCGGCGCACTGGCCACCGGGCGCCTCGGTACGGCCGTGCTCGCCGTCCTGCTCCCGCTGATCGCCCGCGCGGCCGTCGCGGCGCACGGGCTGCGCGGCGACGGCTCCACCGCACGCGGCAGCTGGCGGGCCACCTGGGCGTACACCCTGCTGCTCACCTTCACGACGGCCTTCACACCGATCGTGTGGCCGCTCGCGGTGGTCCTCGGCATCGGGGTGCTCGTGCTCCGCCGCAACGACATCACCGCGTACGGGCTGCGCTTCCTGGCCACGGCGGGCACCCCGCTGCTGGTCCTCGCGCCCTGGTCGCTCTCGCTGCTGACCAGTCCGTCCGGCTTCCTCGAGGAGGCCGGGCTCGACCTCGGCACGGGTACGGCGTCCGCCCTGGACCTGCTCGGCATCAGTCCCGGCGGCCCCAAGGCGGCCGGCGGCATCCTGCTGCTGGGCATCGTGCTCGCGGCGCTGGCCGCGCTGCTGCGCGGGGAGCGGCAGTTCGCGATCCGTACCGCCTGGGCCGTCGTGCTGACCGCGCTCGTCTTCGCCGCCGTCTCCAACGGCTCCACCTGGGCCGGGCCCGCGACCCTCGTCTACGGGATCGCGCTGCTCGCCGCGGCGCTGCTCGGTGCGGACGGAGCCCGGGTGCGGGTCGCCGCGCTGAGCTTCGGGTGGCGCCAGCCGGTCGCCGCGCTGATCGCCCTGGCCGCCGGGATCGCACCCGTGCTCGCCGCGGTGGGCTGGATGATCGGCGGCGCCACCGGGCCGCTGGAGCGCCGCGACCCCGTGCAGGTGCCGGCCTTCGTCGCGGAGGAGAGCGCCACCCGCGACCAGCCGCGGACCCTGGTCCTCGGCGGCACGTCGGAGGCGGCCGTCTCCTACAGCCTGGTCCGCGGCTCCGGCGCGCGCCTCGGTGACGCCGAGCTCACCGAGGCGGGCGGCAGCAACTCCCACCTCGACAAGGTCGTCGCCAACCTGGTCGCGGGCTCCGGCGCCGACCAGGGCAGCCAGCTGAGCGGCTTCGCGATCCGCTACGTCCTCGTACGGGACGGGGCGCCCCGGCAGATGAGCCGCGTGCTGGACTCGACGCCCGGTCTGAGCCGGCTCAGCCAGCTCGACGGCAGCGCCCTGTGGCGCGTCGACCGCCAGGCCTCCCGCCTCACGATCGTCCCCTCCGGCGAGGGCGCCGAGCCCGTGCCGGTGGGCTCGCTCCCCGTGGAGGCGCACACCAAGATCCCCGAGGGCGACGCCGGCCGGGTGCTGCGGATCGCCGACACGGCCGACCCGGGCTGGACGGCCACGCTCGACGGCGTGGCGCTGACCCCCAAGACCGTGGACGGCTGGGCCCAGGGCTTCGCGCTCCCCGCGGGCGGCGGAACGCTCGACCTCACCTACGACACCCCGGTCGCGCACACCGCCTGGGTCTGGACGCAGGTGGCGCTCGGTGTCGTCCTGGTGGTCCTGGCCCTGCCGGGCCGCCGCCGGGAGATCGACGACGACCTGCCCGAGGAGACCGAGTCCGTACCGGCCGAGCCGGTCGCCGGCGAGGGACGCAGGGCGCGCAGGCTGCGCGCGGCCGCCCAGGCCGAGGCGGCGGGGAGCGAGGACGAGCCCGGCGCGGCGAACGCCCAGGCCCTCCACGCCGACGCGGCGCCCGACACCGGGGAGCAGTACATCCCGGCCCAGCAGACCGCCGATCCGTATGCGGCGGTCCCTGGTGATCAGGACGGTACGGGTACGTACGCGGTGGTGCCCGGGGACCAGGACGGTACGGGCACGTACGCGGCGATCCCCGGGGACCAGGACGGCACCGGCACCTACGCGGCGGTCCCGCAGCAGAACGCGTACGGGGAGTGGGACGCGCAGCAGCAGTACCAGGGCGCCGACTACGGCCAGTACCAGACCGGGCAGGACGCCGGCCAGTACTACCAGGCCGATCCCTACCAGCAGGACCCGTACCAGCAGCAGGGCGCCTACGACCCGTACGGCTACGCCCAGCAGCAGCCCTACGCCACGGGTGCGGGCGAGGCCCCGTACGACGGGCACGACGAGAACGCAGCCCCGGGCCAGAACCCGTGGCAGACCGGCAACGGCAACGGCAACGGCAACGCATCGCGAGGCGAGTCCGAGTGAAGTCCACCCCCCTGTCCCTCATCGCGGGCACCGTCGCCCTTGCCGCGGTCACCGGCTTCGCCGCGCTCACCGCGCCCGGCGACGCGGGCGAACCGGAGGCGAAGGCCGCGGCCCGGCTTCCCGTCGAGCGCACCAGCCTGCTCTGCCCCGCGCCCAGCACCTCCGACGTGGCGGAGACGGCGTACACCTCCTTCACCCCTGCCGGGGAGAGCGGGGGAGAAGCCGGAGCGGCCGAGCTGAAGCCGGCCGAGCCGCTCCCCGTCGACGAGGACGCACCGGCCGACGAGGACGCCGACAAGGAAGCGGACAAGGCGAAGGACGACGAGGCCGAGGACAAGGCGGCGGACAGCAAGCCCGTCATCTCCCTCAAGGAACCCGGCAAGCCGTCCACCGCCGACACGGACAAGTCCGACGCCCCCGCGCTGATCGGCACCGCCACCGGCAGGCTGGCCCCCGGCTGGGCCGCCCAGCAGACCACCACGGCCGCCGCCGGCGGTGCCCGCGGGCTGCTCGGCGTCAGCTGCACCGCGCCCGACACGGACTTCTGGTTCCCGGGCGCGAGCACCTCCGCGAAGCGTCAGGACTACGTCCACCTGACCAACCCCGACGACACCGCCGCCGTCGCCGACATCGAGCTGTACGGCGCCGACGGCGCCCTCAAGTCCGATGTCGCGGAGGGCATCACGGTCCCGGCCAGGTCGAGCGTCCCGATGCTGATCTCGACGCTGACCGGCGAGGCCGCCGAGAACGTGACCGTCCATGTCACCACCCGGTCGGGGCGCGTCGGCGCGGTCCTCAGCGCCGCCGAGGACGAGGTGGGCAGCGACTGGCTGGCCGCTTCGGCCGACCCGGCGGACACCCTGGTGCTGCCCGGCATCCCGGCGGACGCCACCGACGTACGCCTGGTCGCCTTCGCGCCGGGCGAGGACGACGCCGATGTGAAGGTCCAGCTCATGGGGAAGAACGCGACGTTCGCACCCGCCGGGAACGACACCCTGCACATCAAGTCGCAGATGACCGCGAGCGTCGACCTCAAGGACGTCACACGCGGCGAGCCCGGCTCGATCCGGCTCTCGCCCGCCGACGGCAGCAGGACCCCCGTCGTCGCCGCGCTGCGCGTGGTGCGCGGCACCGGCGCCAAGCAGGAGATCGCGTTCATCCCGGCGACCGAGCCGGTGGGAGACCGGGCGAGCGTCGCCGACAACCGGGCGAAGGGCTCCGTGCTCTCCCTGACCGCTCCGGGCGAAACGGCGAAGGTCAAGGTGACGGCCTCGGCCGGCAGCGAGGGCGGCGAGGCGACCGTCAAGACGTACACGGTCAAGGGCGGTACGACGCTGGACGTCACCCCCGAGGCCCCGTCAGGGCTCAAGGGGAGCTACGCGCTGACGGTGGAGACCGAGTCGGGCGGGCCGGTGCACGCCGCCCGCACGCTCACGCTCACCCAGGGCGGGGTCGACATGTTCACCGTGCAGACCCTTCCGGACGACGGCGGCACGGTCGAGGTGCCCACGGCCGAGCAGGACCTGTCCGTCCTGGACGACTGAGGCCCGCGCGCTTCGGGCGTGTCCGGCGCGCCGGGGGTGGGCCGGACACGCCCCAGGTGGGTCAGTCCTGCCCGTAGCGCGGGTCGACCGACTCGGGGGAGAGGCCGAGGAGCTCCGCGACCTGCTCCACCACGACCTCGTGCACCAGCAGGGCGCGCTCGTCGCGGCTCTTGGTGCGGATCTCGACGGGGCGCCGGTAGATCACGATCTGCGCCGGCTGGCCCTTGACGGCGGACAGCGCGCGCCCGAGCGGCACGGTGTCCTCCAGCGATCCCGGCACGTCGAGGACCAGGAAGTCGACATCCGTCAGCTGAGGCCAGCGCCGCTCCAGCCGCTCCACCGAGTCCTGCACGAGGTCGCGGAAGCTCTCGGCCCTGCTGACCGACAGCGGCACCTGGGGCGGCGCGACCGGTCCACGCATTCCGCGGCCGTGACGGTCGCGGCGGCGGGGCCGCGGCTCGGACGAAGGGGGCGGTACGGGACTGTCCATCACCGACGCAGCGTAACCCTCCTCCGGCCCGGGCGATCACGGCTTCCGCCGCCGGTCGGCCCGATGTCCACAGATGAACATTCCGGCCAGGATCGCGTGCGAATCCGGCCCTTGCTCCGATCGCTGACCCTCCGTCGGACGACCGCTCATGTTCCTCCCGACGGCCGCGAAGGAGCCCGCGCACACCCGCGCGCATCACCTGCCGCGCAGGTCGGAACGGGTGCGCCGGGGCCCGCCGGGGCACGTGTCGCGGGGCGACACGTGGGGGTGAGCTGAGGGAGAGTCGTCGCAGCCCGCTCAAGAGTGCGGTACCGTCCAACATCGTGAGCCCTGTACGTCGCTGTTCGCGAACCGCGTGCGGCCGTCCCGCCGTCGCGACACTGACGTACGTCTATGCCGACTCGACCGCGGTCCTCGGCCCGCTCGCCACCTATGCCGAGCCCCACTGCTACGACCTCTGCGCCGAGCACGGCGAGCGGCTCACCGCGCCGCGCGGCTGGGAAGTCGTCCGGCTCTCCGATCCCTCGGCCCCCACGCGCCCCAGCGGTGACGATCTCGAAGCGCTCGCCAACGCCGTGCGCGAGGCGGCCCGTCCCCAAGACCGCCAGCAGGGCGGACGAGGTCCGCGCGCCGCCGACCCGGTGGAGGTCGCGCGCCGGGGGCATCTGCGGGTGCTGCGCTCGCCGGACTCCTGACGCACCGCGTGCCTGACGGGCCGTGCGCCTGACCGCGCTGTGCCTGACCGGGGGCTGCTGCCCGCCCGACGTATCGCGCTGCCGGCATCCACTCTGCCCCGCCTGCGGCGATCCTGACGCCGTGCGCGTCTGACGGCGCGCTCGAGAAGGCCTTCTGCGCGCACCAGCCGCCCCACGCGTCCCACCGGTCACATATCTGTTCGGAAGAAGTTTTCCGGTACGGAGCATTGACGGCGGCTTGTCGCGGACACGACCATTCCCCCACCCGTGAGAGATCGCTTCCGCATCACGGAATCCGGGGAGGTCTGTGTGTTTGTCCAGCAACTCGAACCCGTAGCCGATTCGCTCGCCCTGTCCGCCCTCGTCGCCTCGCTGCCCCTGGTCACCGTCCTCGTCCTGCTCGGCGCCGTCCGGATGAAGGCCCACCGTGCGGGACTCATCGGCCTCGCCGTCGCCGTCCTCGTCGGCGTGCTGGCGTTCGGGATGCCTCTCGGACAGACCCTCTCCGCGGGGGCCCAGGGCGTCCTCTTCGGGCTCTTCCCCATCATGTGGATCGTCGTCAACGCCCTCTGGGTGTACCGGATGACCGTCCGCACCCAGCACTTCGACATCCTGCGGCGTTCCTTCGGCCGGGTGTCCGACGACCCCCGTATCCAGGCCCTCGTCATCGCCTTCTGTTTCGGCGCGCTCCTGGAGGCGCTGGCCGGCTTCGGCGCGCCCGTGGCGATCTGCTCGGTCATGCTCGTCGCCCTCGGCTTCGACCCGGTGAAGGCCGCCGTCGTCTCCCTGGTCGCCAACACCGCGCCCGTCGCCTTCGGCGCCATGGGCACGCCCGTGGTGACGCTCGCCCAGGTCACCGGGCTGCCGCTGGACGACGTCGCCACGGTCGTCGGCCGCCAGACCCCGCTGCTCGCCCTCGTCGTCCCGCTCATCCTCGTCTTCCTCGTGGACGGCAGGCGCGGGCTGCGGGAGACCTGGCTGCCCGCGCTGGTGTGTGGGGTGGCCTTCGCCGTCGCCCAGTTCGCCGCGTCCAACTTCGTCTCCGCCCAGCTCGCCGACATCGCGGCGGCGCTGGTGGGCGCCGGCGCGCTGATCGCACTCCCCGGCGCACGCAGGCCCGCCGCCGAGCCGGTACGCGCCGCGGTGCTGACCGGCGCACGCAGCGAGGACCTGGACAAGGAGGACCCGCGCCGCGAGGTGGTGCGCGCCTATGCCCCGTACGCCCTGATCATCGTGGTGTTCTCCCTCGCCCAGATACCGCCCGTCAAGGAACTGCTGGCCCGGGCGACGCAGGTGTTCGACTGGCCGTTCCTCGATGTCGCGGCGCCCGACGGCGAACCGGTCGGCGCCAACACGTTCACCCTGCCGCTCCTCGGCACGGGCGGCACGCTCGTCCTGCTCGCGGGCCTGGTCACCGCCGTCGTACTCGGTGTACGGGCCGGCGCGGCGGCGCGGGAGTGGGCGGCCACCGTGCACGAACTGCGGTACGCCATCCTCACCGTGACGTCGGTGCTCGCCCTCGCCTACGTCATGAACCTCTCCGGACAGGCCGCCACCATCGGCCAGTTCGTCGCCGCGGCCGGCGCCGGACTCGCCTTCCTCTCGCCGGTGCTGGGCTGGTTCGGCGTCGCCGTCTCCGGCTCCGACACCTCGGCCAACGCCCTCTTCGGAGCCCTCCAGGTGTCCGCCGCACGGGAGTCCGGCCTCTCCCCGGAGCTCCTCGCCGCCGCCAACAGCTCCGGCGGAGTGCT
This sequence comes from Streptomyces sp. CB02058, assembly GCF_001905505.1. GTDB lineage: Bacteria > Actinomycetota > Actinomycetes > Streptomycetales > Streptomycetaceae > Streptomyces. Next base: position 10,809 of record NZ_LIPG01000008.1, on the reverse strand, counting down.
GGGCAAGATGATCTCCCCGCAGAATCTGACGATCGCCTGCGCGGCCGTCGGGCTCGCCGGACGCGAGGGCGATCTGCTGCGCAAGGTCCTGCCCTGGAGCCTCGGCCTGTTGCTGGTGATGTGTCTCGTCGTGATGGCGCAGAGCACGGCGGTGCTGGGCTGGATGCTCCCCTGACCGCGGGGGCGGGGGCGCCGGGTAGTTTGGGCGGTCCGTAAAGACCCCAGGAGGACCGGCCGTGGTTGCTGACCTGTCGCAGCTCGTGAAGGCGTACGACGTGCGCGGAGTCGTGCCCGACCAGTGGGACGAGCCGCTGGCCGAACTGTTCGGTGCCGCCTTCGTCCAGGTCACCGACGCCTCGGCGATCGTGATCGGCCACGACATGCGGCCGTCCTCGCCCGGTCTGGCCGCAGCCTTCGCCCGCGGCGCGACGGCACGCGGGGCCGACGTGACCCTCATCGGGCTCTGCTCGACGGACCAGCTCTACTACGCGTCCGGGGCGCTGGACCTGCCCGGAGCGATGTTCACGGCCTCGCACAACCCGGCGCGGTACAACGGCATCAAGCTGTGCCGCGCCGGAGCCGCGCCCGTCGGCCAGGACACCGGTCTGACCGAGATCCGCACCCTGGTCGAGCAGTGGTCGGAACACGGCCTCCCCGCCACGGCCGTCACCACCCCGGGCACGCTCACCGAGCGCGACACCCTCGGCGACTACGCCGCCCACCTGCTGGGCCTCGTCGGTCTGGACGGGATCCGGCCGCTCAAGGTCGTCGTGGACGCGGGCAACGGCATGGGTGGCCACACCGTCCCGACCGTCTTCGCGGGGCTCCCGCTCGACCTCGTACCCATGTACTTCGAGCTCGACGGCACCTTCCCCAACCACGAGGCGAACCCCCTCGACCCGAAGAACATCGTCGACCTCCAGGCCCGTGTCCTCGCCGAGGGCGCCGACCTGGGCCTCGCCTTCGACGGCGACGCCGACCGCTGTTTCGTGGTCGACGAACGCGGAGAGGGCGTGTCGCCGTCCGCGATCACGGCCCTGGTCGCGGCCCGGGAGCTCGCCCGCAACGGCGGCAAGGGCACCGTCATCCACAACCTGATCACCTCCTGGTCGGTCCCGGAGGTCGTCCGCGAGAACGGCGGCACCCCCGTCCGTACCCGTGTCGGCCACTCCTTCATCAAGGCCGAGATGGCCGAGCACGGTGCGATCTTCGGCGGCGAGCACTCCGCGCACTACTACTTCCGCGACTTCTGGAACGCGGATACGGGCATGCTCGCCGCCCTGCACGTCCTGGCCGCGCTCGGCGGACAGGAGGGCCCTCTCTCCGGGCTCCTCGACAGCTACGACCGCTACGCCGGCTCCGGCGAGATCAACTCCACGGTGACCGACCAGGCCGGCAAGCTGGCGGAGATCAGGGCGGAGTACGCGAGCCGCGACGGTGTGCGGTTCGACGAGCTCGACGGGCTCACGGTGAGCGGCGAGGACTGGTGGTTCAACCTCCGCCCGTCCAACACGGAGCCGCTGCTGCGCCTGAACGTCGAGGCCCGGGAGAAGAAGACGATGACGGCCGTACGCGACGAGGTCCTGGCTCTCGTACGAGCGTGAGGCGGGCTGCTCCCTGCGGGGGCGGTCCTCGTGCCTGCCGGGGCTCCCGTGCCGAAGGCGCTCCTGTGTCCGTCCCTCGCTCCCGTGCGGAAGGCGCTCCACGCTCCTGGTGTCCGTCGCTCGCCCCGTACGCCTGGCGGCCCGTGTGTCCGTGCCGCTCCTGCGCGCTCGACGGTGTGTGCGTCCGGCTCCTGTGCGGTGTGAGGTCCGTGCCCGTGCGGCCCTCGCACGGGCACGGACCTCGTGTGCGCCCGGCTCCCGTACGCCGTGCGGCTCTCGTGCCCGTCCCGCCGCTGCCCGTGTCCGTCCGTGCGCGCCGCCGCGCCGTGCCGACGCATGCCCCGTCGCTCATGGCCTGCCGGGCCGCGACGCCGTCGGCCCGGCGGTAGGCTGACCACGCTCCAAGCTCCGCGGACCCCACACCGGGCCCGGACCAGATCCGCACCGCTCGCCCGAAGGGACCCACCCCATGCCGCTCGAAGCCGGCCTCCTGGAGATCCTCGCCTGCCCGGCCTGTCACGCCGGGCTCGACGACAGGTCGGCGGCCGAGAGCCCCGAGCTGGTCTGCACCGGCGCGGACTGCGGTCTCGCCTACCCGGTACGGGACGGCATCCCGGTCCTGCTGGTCGACGAGGCCCGCCGCCCCGCGTAACCCGCACCCTGATCAGCACGGTGATCGGAGGCCCAAAGCCATGCTCGACGAGTCGTTGCTCGACGCACCGGAAGCCCTGGCCAGAGCCGACAGGCGAGGTCTGCTCCGCGGAGCCGCCGAGGCCGGGGCCCGTGTGCGGACCGCCGCCCGGCACGCAGCCGAGGCGGGGATCGGTGCCCTGGCCCCCGAGGGCAGACCACGCGCCGTCCTCGTCGCGGGGCCCGGTACCGCCGCGTCCGGCGTCGCCGACCTGATCGGCGCCCTCGCGGGCGCCGCCGCACCCGTCACCTCCATCCGGCCCACCGGGGTCGCGCCTGCGGGCGGAGCACTGCGCTGGACGCTGCCGGGCTGGGCCGGATCCGTGGATCTGCTGCTCATCGCCACGGCGGACGGTTCGGAACCCGGCCTCGCGCTGCTCGCCGAGCAGGCGTACCGCCGAGGCTGCACGGTCGTCGCCGTCGCCCCCGTCCGCTCCCCGCTGCGCGAGGCGGTCGACGGGGTCCACGGAATCGTCGTCCCCATGGCAGCGGCCCCGCACGGGGAGTACGACGCCGAGACCTCGGCCGCCGGCCCCGGCACGCTCTGGGCGCTGCTCACCCCGCTCCTCGCGCTGCTGGACCGGGTGGGCCTGATCGACGCGCCCCCGGAGGCGCTGCAGAAGGCCGCCGACCGTCTCGACCGCACCGCGGAGCGCTGCGGACCGGCCATCGCCACGTACAGCAACCCCGCCAAGACCCTCGCGGCGGAACTCGCCGACAGCCTGCCGCTCGTCTGGACGGAGGGCGACGCCGCCGGACCCGTCGGGCGCCGCTTCGCCGCGGTCCTGGCCGAGCTCGCCGGGCGGCCCGCCCTCGTGGCCGAGCTGCCGGAGGCGCTGCCCTCCCACGGAGGGCTGCTCGCGGGAGCGTTCGCGGCGGGGGCCGACCCCGACGACTTCTTCCGGGACCGGGTGGACGAACCCGAGGCCATGCGGGCCCGCGTCGTCCTCCTCCGCGACCGGCCCACCGGCGGCCTCACCGCCGCACCGGCCGCCCGTGAGCTCGCCCTGAGCCACGACACGGCGATCAGCGAGCTCGAACCCGAGGAGGGCACCGCCCTCGAGACCCTCGCCGAGCTGCTCGCCGTCACCGACTTCGCCGCCGTCTACGCCTCACTGGCCTCCGACAACAGGGCCTGACGGCCCGCCCCTTCCCTGGCGCCACCGCCCCCGCGTACCCACGAGGACGAATCTCCATGGACCGACTGTCCAACACCGTGCGCCCCTACGCCTGGGGGTCCACCACGGCCATACCCGAGCTGCTCGGCACGGACCCGACCGGTGAACCGCAGGCCGAGATGTGGATGGGCGCCCACCCGGGAGCCCCGTCCCGCATCACCCGTCCCGGAGACACGGACCCGGGCTCCGGTTCCGGCACGGGTCGCTCCGTTTCGGACCACTCCGGCGCGGGTCCGGACCACTCCGGCGCGGGCGGGCGGTCGCTCGCGGACGTCATCGCGGCCGATCCGGAACGCGAACTGGGCCCCGCGGCCGTCGCCGCCTTCGGCCCCCGCCTTCCCTTCCTGCTCAAGCTGCTCGCGGCGGGCGCCCCGCTCTCCCTCCAGGTCCACCCCGACCTCGCGCAGGCCCAGCACGGATACGCCGACGAGGAGCGCCGGGGCATCCCCGTCGACGCACCGCACCGCACGTACAAGGACGCCAACCACAAGCCCGAGCTCATCTGCGCGCTCACCCCCTTCGAAGGGCTGTGCGGTTTCCGCAGGCCCGCCGAGGCCGCCGATCTGCTGGCGGCCCTGGGCGTCGACTCCCTCAAGCCCTATGTGGACCTGCTCCGCGCCCGGCCGGAGGACGCGGCCCTGCGCGAGGTCCTCACGGCGATCCTCGGCGCGGACCCGGACGAGATGTCCCGTACGGTCGCCGAGGCGGCCGAGGCCGCGGACCGGCTCGGCGGCGACCACGCCCCGTACGCCCAGATCGCGCACCACTACCCGGGCGACCCGGGTGTCATCGCGGCCATGCTGCTGAACCACGTACAACTCCAGCCGGGCGAGGCCATGTTCCTCGGCGCGGGCGTGCCCCACGCCTACCTCGGCGGTCTGGGCGTCGAGATCATGGCCAACTCCGACAACGTCCTGCGGTGCGGCCTGACCCCGAAGCACATCGACGTACCCGAACTGCTGCGCATCGTGCGCTTCGAGGCCACCGAACCCGGCATCCTGCGCCCCGAGGCCGCACCTTCGGGCGAGGAGCTGTACGAGACGCCGGTCGACGAGTTCCGGCTCTCCCGCTACGTCCTGCCGGACGGCGGCGCCCCCGTCGACCTCACCGCGGCCACCCCGCAGATCCTGCTCTGCACGGCGGGCGCCCCGCGCGCCGGTGAGATCGCGCTCGGCCCCGGCGAATCGGTGTTCGTGCCGGCGGACGAAACGGTCGAAGTGTCAGGTAGCGGAACCCTCTTCAGGGCGACCGTGGCAGTCTGACGTACCGTCCGCGTCAGCGGCTGCAACAATGTCCGGCCGTAGCGCGGCGCCAGTGCCGCAGCACCGAGGAAGGGACACCACGCACCCATGAGCGCGTCAGGCGGAACCAAGGCGATCGTGGCGGCACTCGCCGCCAACCTCGCGATCGCAGTGGCCAAATTCGTGGCGTTCCTCTTCAGTGGCTCGTCATCGATGCTGGCTGAGAGCGTTCACTCACTGGCGGACTCGGGCAACCAGGGACTCCTGCTGGTCGGCGGCAAGAAGGCCCAGCGGGAGGCCACCCCGCAGCACCCCTTCGGCTACGGGCGCGAGCGCTACATCTACGCCTTCCTCGTCTCCATCGTGCTGTTCTCGGTCGGTGGCATGTTCGCGATCTACGAGGGCTACGAGAAGATCAAGCACCCGCACGAGATCGAGCACTGGTACTGGCCGGTCGGTGTGCTGGTCTTCGCGATCATCGCCGAGGGCTTCTCCTTCCGTACGGCCATCGTGGAGTCCAACCTGACCCGCGGAAAGCTGTCGTGGACGCAGTTCGTCCGCCGCGCCAAGGCGCCCGAGCTCCCGGTCGTCCTCCTCGAGGACCTCGGCGCGCTCGTCGGCCTCATCCTGGCCCTCGGCGGTGTCGGCCTGGCACTGGCCACCGGCGACGGCGTCTGGGACGGCATCGGCACCCTCTGCATCGGCATCCTGCTGATCGCCATCGCGATCGTCCTCGCCGCCGAGACCAAGTCGCTGCTGCTCGGTGAGTCGGCCGGCGTCGAGGACGTCGAGAAGATCCAGGCGTCGGTGGTCGACGGCGACACCGTCACCCGCGTCATCCACATGCGCACCCTCCACCTCGGTCCGGAAGAGCTGCTGGTGGCGGCCAAGATCGCGGTGCGCGCCGAGGAGTCGGCGGCCGAGGTCGCCGAGGCGATCAACGCCGCCGAGACCCGGATCCGCGAGGCGGTCCCGATCGCCCGGGTCATCTACCTGGAGCCCGACATCTACGACGAGGCGGCAGCCGCGGCGGGCACCAACCCGGGCAAGGAAGCCGGTGGCCCGGAGTCTCCCGACGCACCGGCGGGATCCGGCCACTGACCTGCTGAGGACCAGCCCTGAACGGCCCCGTGACCCACACCGTCTGCCTGGCGGGCTGGGGCTCACTGGGCCGTTCGGTGTAGATTCGGGGAAGTACCAGACGTCGCTGCTGATGGCGGTCGATCGGTTCGCGGAAGCGGGCCGGCCGAGGGAGAGAGGGCCTCCGACGGACTGCACTGCGGATCACCCGGGCATTCGTATGCCCGTGCGCGCCGCAGAGCCAGCCAGCCCACCCTCGACCCATCACGAGGAGCAGCCCGTTATGACGACGGCCGCCAATCGCCAGGACTTCAAGGTCGCAGACCTCTCCCTCGCCGCCTTCGGCCGCAAGGAGATCACCCTCGCCGAGCACGAGATGCCCGGCCTGATGTCGATCCGCAAGGAGTACGCCGCCGCGCAGCCGCTGGCCGGCGCACGGATCACCGGCTCCCTGCACATGACCGTGCAGACCGCGGTGCTCATCGAGACCCTCGTCGCCCTGGGCGCCGAGGTCCGCTGGGCCTCCTGCAACATCTTCTCCACCCAGGACCACGCCGCCGCCGCCATCGCGGTCGGCCCGAACGGCACCCCGGACGCCCCCGCCGGCGTCCCGGTCTTCGCCTGGAAGGGCGAGAGCCTGGAGGAGTACTGGTGGTGCACCGAGCAGGCGCTGACCTGGCCGAACACCCCCACCGGCGGCCCGAACATGATCCTCGACGACGGTGGTGACGCCACCCTCCTCGTCCACAAGGGCGTCGAGTTCGAGAAGGCCGGTTCGGCCCCGGACCCGTCGACCGCGGACAGCGAGGAATTCGCCCACATCCTCACCCTGCTGAACCGCACCCTCGGCGAGTCCCCGCAGAAGTGGACCCAGCTGGCGTCCGAGATCCGGGGCGTGACCGAGGAGACCACGACCGGTGTGCACCGGCTGTACGAGATGCACCGTGAGGGCACCCTCCTGTTCCCGGCGATCAACGTCAACGACGCGGTCACCAAGTCGAAGTTCGACAACAAGTACGGCTGCCGCCACTCGCTGATCGACGGCATCAACCGCGCCACCGACGTCCTGATCGGCGGCAAGACCGCCGTCGTCTGCGGCTACGGCGACGTGGGCAAGGGCTGCGCGGAGTCCCTCCGCGGCCAGGGCGCCCGGGTGATCATCACGGAGATCGACCCGATCTGCGCCCTGCAGGCCGCGATGGACGGCTACCAGGTCGCGACGCTCGACGACGTGGTGGAGACCGCGGACATCTTCGTCACGACGACGGGCAACAAGGACATCATCATGGCCGGTGACATGGCCCGGATGAAGCACCAGGCCATCGTCGGGAACATCGGCCACTTCGACAACGAGATCGACATGGCCGGCCTGGCGAAGATCGACGGCATCGTCAAGGACGAGGTCAAGCCGCAGGTCCACACCTGGACGTTCTCGGACGGCAAGGTCCTGATCGTCCTCTCCGAGGGCCGTCTGCTGAACCTCGGCAACGCCACGGGTCACCCCTCGTTCGTCATGTCCAACTCGTTCGCGGACCAGACCCTGGCCCAGATCGAGCTGTTCACGAAGCCCGAGGCGTACCCGACCGACGTCTACGTGCTGCCGAAGCACCTGGACGAGAAGGTCGCCCGTCTCCACCTCGACGCGCTGGGCGTGAAGCTGACGACCCTCCGCCCCGAGCAGGCGGACTACATCGGTGTCCCGGTCGAGGGCCCGTACAAGTCCGAGCTCTACCGCTACTGATCCGGCCGTCGGCCGACGGCCGGATCAGTTCTCAGCAGCAGGTCCGAGCGCAGGCCCCCGCACCCCCGTGCCGGGGGCCTGCCCCGTACCGCACCCGCACGACCCGAGGAACCCGAAGGACCCCATGCCCCGCGGCCGTTATTCGCTCCACGATCTCCACGACCACACCCCCCTCGGCGAAGAACACTTCCACTGCGCGCCCGGCCCCTCGGGCTGGCGCTATGTCTCCCAGAGCACGGACCCCTCGGGCGCCCACCTGGGATCCGTCGATCTGGCCCTGGACGAACTCGGCCGCCCCATCCGCCTCGAACTGCACGCCGCGAGCTGGCAGATCCGCGGCGCCGCCCTCGACGGGGTCACCTGGGTACGGACCGATCCGACCGGCACCCATGCCACCGAAGGCAATGTCCGTGCCCATGCCTTTTCCGGCACATCCCCCGCTTTTCTCGTCGCCGTGTCCCGGCTCCTGCGCCTCACCCCCGATTCCCCCGCGACCCGCGTCCGTCTGGTCACCTTCACGGACCCGGTCCTCGCCCCCCGCACCGTCGACCAGTCCTGGTCCCTGCTGAACAGTGAAGCGCACGCCACTGACAACGGGCCCCTGACCGTGGACGAATATCAGGTCAACGCGCTGGACACGGGGGATCAGCACACCGTCCACATCGCCGGGGACGTGGTGCTGGCAGCCCCGGGCATCGAACTCGAACACCTCGAATCCCCGCCTTCGGACATGTCCCGCGCCGAAGGCTAGACACACCGAGGGCCCAGGAACGCCGAGGACCAGGAACGAGGCCCCGCGTGGGGCTCTGCCGAGAGTTCCGGGCCCGGCGCGGAAGGACGGGCTCCGGGCGGGGGAGTGTTCGGGCGGGCAGGACTTCCGGAGGCGGGAGGTCAGGCGGGCGGGGCGAAGCCGGTCGGGGACGGCCGCACCTCGTCCGTCTCCCCGGCCGGGAACTCCAGCGGAACGGGTGACGGCCCGCTCCCGTACATGGGTGCGGGCGTGCCGTTCAACGGCACCTGCATCGGATAGGGCACCTGCGTCGCAAGAGGGCCCGGAACTTGAAGCGGCGCCTGCACCTGGAGGGACGGGGGCAGCTGAGCGCCGCGGCTCGCAGCAGCGGAGACCCGCCGCACATCCCGTGTCTGCCGCTCGTTCACCACAGCCGCCAGATACGCGGCCGACGGCACGCCCTGCGGTACCGGAACACCCGTATGCGCGGCCAGATCCGCGGACAGCTGTTCGGCCATCGACCAGCGCACCGCGGCGTCGAGCTGGTTCATCCGCGTCAGGTACTGCCTCACCGCCAGCCAGAGACCGTCCGGCACGCCCGACAGGTCCAGCTGAGCGAAACGCCCCACGAGCCAGGGCGGCGGCGGGGGCACGGCGAGTGTCCGTCCGGCGCGCACCCGCTCACGTACGACGAGGGTTCCCGCGAAGACATCACCGAGCCGGCGCCCCCGGGCGGACACCAGCGAGGAGACGCAGGCCACGACACCGAACGTGCCGAGAATCTCGACCACGCCCATCGACCCCCTCACCAGCGCGTGCCGGAAACGGATCGGCCCGCCGTCGTCCCGCACCACCCGAAGACCGCAGGCGAGCTTTCCCAGCGAACGGCCGTGGGTGAGGGTCTCGACCGCGATCGGCCCGCCCACCAGCACCAGTAGGAAAGCAGCGACGGCGATCGCGGCGGACGCGGCCTCATCGAGCGTCACCGTCGCGACGGCCAGACCTATGGACAGCACAACGAAAACGGTCAGAACCACCACGAGATCGATGGCGATCGCCAACGCCCGGCTGGGCAGCCTCGCAGGCTGCAGTCCCAATACGACCGCGTCTCCGGTCACGAGCTCATTCATCGCCACCCACCCCTCGCCGCCCTTCCCTGCCCCTCGGGCCCACAGTCTGCCAAGCTGACCCGCAGCGCGCCGCCGTAGTACGGACCCGTACGCACCCATGCCTGGAGCAGCAGCCGACCATGGATCTCGACGTCTTCGTGACCACCCACCGCATCGAGTGGGACCGCCTGGACCATCTTCTGCACCAAGGGCGCAGCCTGACAGGTGCGGAGGTGGACGAACTCGTCGTCCTGTACCAGCGGACCGCCACTCACCTGTCCCTGATCCAGTCCAGCGCGCCCGACCCTCTGCTGACCGCGCGCCTCACCCAGCTCGTGGCCCGAGCCCGTTCCACCGTGACCGGGACCCGACGTGCTTCGTGGCGCGATGCCGCACGGTTCCTGACCGCCGGCTTCCCCGCGGCCGTCTACCGCTCGCGGCACTGGTGGATACCCACGGCCGTGCTCTCCGTACTCATGGCGGCTGTCATCGGGTGGTGGATCGGCGCCCACCCGGATGTCCAGGCGGCGATAGCCGCCCCGGAGGACCTGAGGGCCCTCACCCGCCCCGGCGGGGAGTACGAGACGTACTACTCCAGCCACCCGGCCGCGTCCTTCGCCGCGCAGGTGTGGACGAACAATGCCCAGGCCGCGGCCATGTGCCTGGTCCTGGGGGCGTTCCTCTGCGTTCCGGTCATCTGGATCCTCTTCATCAACGTGCTGAACCTCGGCGTGGGCATCGGCCTGATGTCCTCCGCCGGCCGACTGGACACCTTCCTCGGGCTGGTACTGCCGCACGGCCTGCTCGAACTCACCGCCGTGTTCGTCGCGGCGGGTACGGGCCTCCGCCTCGGCTGGACGGTCATCGACCCGGGCCCCCGGACCCGGCGCTCGGCACTGGCCCAGCAAGGGCGCGCCGCGCTGGGTATGGCCATCGGCCTGGCCCTGGTGCTGTTCGTGTCCGGAGTCATCGAAGGCTTCGTCACCCCGTCCGGTCTCCCCACCTGGGCCCGGATCGCCATCGGCATCGCGGCTGAGCTGGCCTTTCTGACCTACGTCTACGTCCTCGGGGGCCGAGCGGCTCGCGCCGGGGACACGGGAGACGTCGAGACCGCGGAGCGAAGTGCGGAGCTGCCCTCCGCCGCCTGAGGGGCGATGTGCGTGCGAGGGCGCTGACCTGCTAGTCTCCTCATCGCCCACAAAAACCGTTGACACGGTCCGCGTGGGGAGGTAGATTTTAACGGTTGCAGCGAGCTGGACAAGCTCGGACGCGACAGTTAAAGTTCATCTCGCTCGTGCAGGGGACGAGATTCCCGCAGAGCCGATCGATTCTTCTCTTTCGAGCAAACAAGCCGATTCGCTTCGGCCGAAATGCTTCTGATAAAGTCGAGTCAGCCGAAAGGCAAAGGCCACTCCACAGGCCGCCGGAATCAAATT
>NZ_LIPG01000007.1 GCF_001905505.1 Streptomyces sp. CB02058 | reverse complement strand
GTGTGGTCGCGGGTGAGGAACTCGCTTCGCTCCTGCGCGAACACCACGTCAACCATGTGATGCTCCCCCCGGCCCTGCTGGCCACCCTGCCGGACACCGACCTGCCCGACCTGCGCACGATCGCCACCGGGGGTGCCGCGGTGGGGGAGGAGCTGTCGCGGCGTTGGGCGGTGGGGCGGGCGATGTTCAATGCCTATGGGCCGACCGAGGCGACGATCTGTGCCACGCTGAGCGAGCGGCTGGAGCCGGGTGGTACGCCTCCGATCGGGGGTCCGATCAGGGGTCAGCGGGCGTATGTGCTGGACGAGGCGGTGCGGCCGGTTCCGGTCGGGGTCGCGGGTGAACTGTATCTGGCCGGGCCGGGTCTGGCGCGTGGTTATGTGAACCGTCCCGGTCTGACGGCGGAGCGGTTCGTGGCTGATCCCTTCGGTCCGGCGGGTTCGCGGATGTATCGCACCGGTGACTTGGTGCGCTGGCGCGCGGACGGCCAGCTGGAGTACCTGGGGCGTGCGGACGAGCAGGTCAAGATCCGTGGCTTCCGCATCGAGCCGGGTGAGATCGAGGCGGTGCTGGCCCGTTGCGCGGGAGTCCGCAGCGTGGTCGTGCTGGCGCGGGACGACACCCCGGGTGAGGTGCGGCTGGTGGCCTACGTGGTCCCCGAGGACGGCGCCGAGGCGGACCCCCGGGAGCTGCGCGGATTCGTGGGGGACCGGCTGCCGGAGTACATGGTTCCGGCTGCCGTCGTCCTTCTGGACGCCTTCCCGCTGACCTCGAACGGGAAGGTGGACCGGCAGGCGCTGCCCGCTCCGGTGCTGGAGGGCGGCGGCGAGGGCCGTGCGCCGCGGGGGCCGTACGAGGAGACGCTCTGCGTCCTGTTCGCCGAGGTGCTGGATGTGTCCTCGGTCGGTGTGGAGGACAACTTCTTCGACCTGGGCGGGCACTCCCTGCTGGGTACGCAGCTGATCAGCCGGATCCGGGCCGTGCTCGGCGCCGAGGTCTCGATCCGGGCCCTCTTCGAGGCCCCGACCGTGGAAGGGCTGGCGCGCAGGCTGGAGGCCTCGGCGGACATGATTGCGCGTCCACCGGTGGTTCCCATGAGACGGCCCGAGTCGCTGCCCCTGTCGTTTGCCCAGCGACGCCTGTGGTTCCTCCAGCGCTTCGAGGAGTCGTCCACGTATCACATTCCCATTGCGCTCCATCTGAAGGGAGAGCTGGTCGTCGAGGCGCTGCGCTGGGCCCTGGACGATGTGATGGCCCGGCACGAGAGCCTGCGCACCATCTTCCCCGAGGTCGACGGCGCACCTGTGCAGCAGATCCTCTGCCCGGCCGAGGCGGCCGTCGACTTCGAGGTCGTACCCGCCAGCGCCGACACCGTGGAGGACTCGGTCGGGGAGGAGTCCCGCCGGCCGTTCGATCTGCGCAAGGAGCCGCCGCTGCGCGCCCGGGTGTTCACGATCGACGAGAACACCCACCTGCTGCTCCTGGTGCTGCACCACATCGCCGGTGACGGCTGGTCGATGGGTCCGCTCACACGGGACCTGGCGCGGGCCTACGGGGCGCGGTCCATGGGGGCCACTCCCGACTGGGAGCCGCTGCCGGTGCAGTACGCCGACTACACCCTGTGGCAGCGACGGCTGCTCGGCGACCAGGGCGAACCGGACAGCGTGCTCACCCAGCAGGTCGAGTACTGGACGAAGACCCTGTCCGGGCTGCCCGACCGCATCTCGCTCCCCGTCGACCGGCCGTACCCGGAAGTCAGCTCCTATCGGGGCGCGTGGCGGCCGTTCGGGCTGGACGCCGACGTGCACCGGGGGGTCATCCGGATGACCCAGGAATCCGACGTCACGCTGTTCATGGTGTTGCAGGCGTCCTTGGCCGCGCTGCTCACCCGTATGGGCGCCGGTTCGGACATCCCGCTGGGCAGTCCGATCGCGAACCGCACGGACCGGGCGCTGGAGGATCTGGTCGGGTTCTTCGTCAACACGTTGGTGCTGCGCACCGACACCTCGGGTGATCCGACGTTCCGGGAGTTGCTGGACCGGGTGCGCCAGGTCGACCTGGCCGCCTACGCACACCAGGATCTCCCCTTCGATCTCGTGGTGGAGCGGCTCAATCCGCAGCGGACTCTCTCCCACCACCCTCTGTTCCAGGTCATGCTCGCGCTGCAGAACACCGCGCAGGGGCGGCTGTCCCTGAAAGGGCTGTCCGCCACCTACCAGAAGGTGGACACGGGGACGTCGAGGTTCGACCTCTTCTTCAGTCTCTGGGAGCGGTTCGAGGAGGAGGGCGAGCCGGCCGGTATCGACGGCACGATCGAGTACTCGGCGGATCTCTTCGAGACCGCGACCATCGACGCGCTCGTGCGGCGGTGGGCCACGGTTCTCCAGCAGGTGGTGGCCGACCCGGACCTGCGCATCGACGCGATCGAGATCATGACCGAAGAGGAACGACAGTGGCTGCTGGGTGACTGGTCGCAGGGTGACTGACGCACCAGGGCCCCTCCTTCGCCAAGGGGTGAAGGAGGGGCCCTCGTCTCGCGTACCGGGCTGCGACACCGCCTGCCGGCGGTGCGGACCGTCATGACGTCAACGGCAGATGGGTCCGGCGCCCGCGTTCGTACGCCGCGATCTCCTCCGCGTGGGAGAGGGTGGCGGCGATGGGGTCGAGCCCGGTCATCAGCCGGCGCCGTACCTCCGGGTCGAAGGTGAAGGACTGGGTCCGGTCGAGCCAGCGCACCTCCAGCCGTTCGAGGTCCACCGTGACCTCGGTCACCGGGTCGGCGGTGGCAGCCGCCCACAGCGACTCCACCACCTCGGTGGGGACGACTACGGTCAGCAGGCCGTTGAGCGCCGCGTTCCCCCGGAAGATCTCCCCGAAGCGGGGGGCGATGACGGCCCGTATGCCATAGTCCTGGAGTGCCCAGACCGCGTACTCGCGTGAGGAGCCGGTGCCGAAGTCGGTTCCGGTGACGAGGACCGACGCCCCTTGGTGCTCCTGTCGGTTGAGGACGAACGACGGATCGTCGCGCCAGTCCGCGAACAGCGCGTCCGCGTGGCCGTGCCGGGTGGACCGGGTGCAGAAGCGGACCGGGATGATCTGGTCCGTGTCGACGTTGCTGCGGCGCAGCGGTACCGCGGTGCCCCGGTGGACGGTGAACCTGGCCATGGCCGCTCAGCCCCTTGCTTCCAGGTCGGCGGGCCCGGCCAGTCGGCCGGCGACGGCGGTGGCCGCGGCGACCGCCGGGGCGACGAGGTGGGTACGGGCACCCTTGCCCTGGCGTCCTTCGTAGTTGCGGTTGGTTGTCGACGCGGCACGTTGGCCCGGGCCGAGCCGGTCCTCGTTCAGGGCGGCGCACATGGAGCAGCCGGCCGCTGCCCGGAAGTCGGCCCCGGCCTCCGCGAAGACCAGGTCCAGCCCTTCGGCGACGGCCTGTCTCCGCACCTGAGCCGAGCCCGGGACGATGATCACGCTGACCTCCTCGGAGACCCTGCGGCCCCTCAGTACCTCGGCCACGACCCGCAGATCCTCGATGCGGCCGTTGGTGCAGGACCCGATGAAGACTGTGTCGACCCGGATGTCGTGCATCGGGGTGCCGGGCTTCAAGTCCATGTACTCCAGAGCACGTTCGGCCGCCGCGCGCTCCTCCTCGTCCTGGATGGCGGCGGGGTCCGGAACGGTGTCGTGCAAGGGCACGCTCTGCCCGGGGTGCGTCCCCCAGGACACATAAGGACTCAGCTCGGCGGCGTCCAGGACGACCTCATGGTCGAAGACCGCGTCCTCGTCCGTGCGCAGCGACTCCCAGAAGGCGGTCTCGGCCTCCCAGTCGGCGCCCTGAGGCATGCCGGGACGGTCGCGCAGAAACGCGAAGGTGGTCTCGTCGGGTGCGACGAGACCGGCCCTGGCCCCCGCTTCGACGGACATGTTGCACAGCGTCATCCGCCCCTCCATGGAGAGGGAGGTGACCGCCTCACCCCGGTACTCGATGATGCTGCCCCGGCCGCCCGCCGTACCGATGCGGGCGATCAGGGCCATGGCGAGATCCTTCGCGGTCACTCCGGACGGAAGTGCGCCGTTCACGGTGACCGCCATGGTGCCCGGCCACCGCAGCGGCAGTGTCTGGGTGGCCAGTACATGCTCGACCTGACTGGTACCGATACCCAGGGCCAGGGCCCCGAACGCGCCGTGGGTGGTCGTGTGCGAATCGCAGCAGACGATGGTCATCCCCGGACGGGTCAGGCCCAGCTCCGGCCCGATGACGTGGACGATGCCCTGCCCCGGATCTCCGAGGCGGTGCAGCGGGATACCGAACTCCTGGCAGTTCGCCCGCATGAGCGCCGACTGCTCCACCGCCCTGGGGTCCTGGACGGCACGGTCGACGGAGATGGTGGGAGTGTTGTGATCCTCGGTCCCGACGGTCAGGTCGGGCCTGCGAACCGTGCGCCCCGCCGCGCGCAGCCCGTCGAACGCCTGTGGCGTGTTGACCTCGTGCAGCAGGTGCAGGTCGATGTAGAGGAGGTCGTCGCCCCCCAACGATGCCACCCGATGGAGATCCCAGATCTTCCTGGACAGTGTGGTGCCCATGCGGACGCGTCCCTCGGCCGACGCCACTCAGGCCCGGGCCGCGGCGCTGTCACGCTTGGCGAAGGCCACGCCGAGTCGCTCTTTGAGGACGTCCAGGTCCTCGCAGTCAGCGTTCACCCGCTCGGCTATGTGGACCCGGTACAGCTCGGCCAGCTCCGCCTCGTCGACCTCGACCCCAAGCTCTCCCAGGAGGTGACGCAGCACGGCGCGCCCGGAGTGGCGCCCGATCAGCAGGGAGCGCTCACGGCCGAACCTGGCCGGCTCCACGTACTCGTACGTCGCCGGGTTGCGCAGCACGCCCTGCTGGTGGATACCCGCTGCCGTGCCGAAGGCGTAGGTGCCGAAGACGGCCTTGGTCCGCGGCTCAGGCAGCCGGATCACGTCTCGCAGCGCGGAGTAGGCCGCGTACATGTCCTCGGTCGCGATGGTGGTGTAGAACCCGTAATGGTCCTTCTTGTAGAGGAGCAGAGCGGCCAGCTCCTCCAGGGGGGTGTTGCCCGCCCGTTCTCCAATGCCGCCCAGGGTGACCTGTGCCTCGTCGGCACCTGCCTGAAGTCCGCTCACCGCGTTGGCGAGGGAGAGCCCGAAGTCGTTGTGACAGTGGGTGGAGACCCCCACCGACGGCGGCGCCCATTCCCGGAAGGCGGCGATGACGTCGGCGTACTGGTCCGGTGTCGAGTATCCGCAGGTGTCCGCCGGTACGAGGCGTGTGGCGCCGGCCTCGACGGCGCCCTCCGTGTAGGCCCGCAGGAGATCGTGCTCGCCGCGACTGGCGTCCTCGATCGCGAGAGCGATGGACTCCACGCCGAGGGAGCGTGCGTAGGCCACGGCGTCGACGACCTCACGGATGCCTTCGCGACGGCTGATCCCGCGCTTGTGTTCCAGGTGCAGGTCGCTGCCCGAGACGAGCACCTGGATCTCGTGCCGCTCCGTGCCACCCGCCCGTACGGCGGTCTCGACATCCTCGCGGACCGCTCGGGAGAGGGTGGCGAATTGCGCCGTCGTCAGGTGCTGGGAGATGAGTCGGGCGGCTTCGAAGTCACTGGGGGAGGAGGCCGGGAAACCCAATTCGATACGGTCGACGCCGAGCTTCTCCACGTGGAGCGCGATATTCAACTTCTGCTTTGGAGACATGGCGTTTCCCGGAGCCTGTTCGCCGTCCCGCAGTGTGGTGTCAAAGATGGTTATTCGGCGCATTGGGTGGTCTCCCTCGGTGAGCTCCGGTGTGCGATGGGGGAACGGCCGATGAACACCCTGGACGGAGAGTCGCCCTGACGCCGCGTCTCCGGGCGGGAGGTGGACTTGATCAAGGGTAGCCCATCTCGTTGAGATGTTAGCTGAAGTCCTCCTTCTGGACAGCGACTTGGTGATGGATCCCCGCGGTACCCGGTGGAGGAACGGCTGCGGGGGAGACGGCGGAGGACACCGGCCACTCGACCTCACCGCCTCGCGCCGGCGCAGGGGTGACTACGGCCCATGCACGTTTGTCCTTGCAGGTCCGGCGTCCCGGAGCGGCAGGAAAAGCGCTGCTGCCGAATACCGCAACCTTGGAATAGGTACCTGGTTCCAGGTGTCCGGGCGAAACTGGATCCGATGGTGGTTACGAGGCTCGGCGAAGCCCGAGAAGACAGAAGCTCGCGACCCTGGGTGTTACCGCCCCACGCGGGTGTCGTTCGCAAAGATGCCCGAGCCCGCATGCCGAGATACTGATGGTCGTCCTTGCGGAGCAGGGCGCTCAGTCGTCGGCGATCTGAGGAGCCGGCGTGAAGTGCTCGCCGTCTGTCCCCGCGAGCAGGCTGTCGAAGAGCATCGACTGGCCACTCCGACGCGCACGCCTGGGGTGTCAGGCAGTGGGGCTGGGCGCGGACGGCCGTTTGGCGGTGTCCCGCTGGGAGATGGCCTCTGCCACCTCATCAACGGCGGTGCGCAGCAAGGCGCCATACGCGTCCTGGCGGAGGTTGGGGGCGTGCTCCTTGGCCGCGTTGATGTGGTCGGTGGCCGCATCGAAGGATCCGAGTCGGCGGTAGTTGTCGGCCAGGTTGAGGTGGAGGGAGGGATAGAACCCGGCGATGCTGAGGCCGGCGTGGTGCTCTTGGACGCGTTGCTCGGTCATGGCGCCGGCGGCGTCCAGGGCTCGGACGTCCCAGGCGAGGGCCTGGGCAGGATCTTCGTAGAGGTCTGCCAGATAGTGGGCGACTGAGCAACGGTGCAGCGGGTCGCCGGTGACGCCGATCACCGACCACAGGTTCAGAAGCTTCTGACGGGCAGAAAGCGTGTTGCCCGTTAGGCCCTCGGTAACGGCCTGGCCGATGGCTTCCATGGTCGGGTCGGGACTGGCGGGTGCGGAAAGCATGAAGTGTTCCTCGTTGTCGTTCTGAGGATGAGCGGTCGATCTTGAGGGGCATGGCCGGGGTGGTGAGATGGCCGCGGTCGGTGGAGCGGATGGTGACGAGCCCATCGTGTCCCCGGGGGCCGCCCAGTACGTCGGGACTGATGTCGGTGCTCACGGCGTGACAGAGCGTGGTCATCTTGGACCGGATATGGAGAGCCCCGCCCGCCACGGTGGCGGGGAGCTGAACACCAGGTGGGTCGTCGTCCGGGGCCGGACGTTCACTCCATGACCGGAGACGACGTCAGGCCGCCGACGTGGTCGTCCGGCAAGTCCAGGGACGGAGGGAATCTTCGTTTCCGGAAGGGCATCAGCTGGGAGACGTCGTTGCGGTTTCCGCCGGTCGGACACATCGCGAGTGGGATGCCCGTGCCCGTCGACGAGTGTGCGGTGCTGGCTGCCCGGCCGTGCGCGGTCAACCGGGCTGGGCCCGCTTCTGGGCCTCGCCGAGCGGCCCGCCCATGGGAGGAGACGATCACCGCCCGTGACCGGTCCAGCCGTTTCGCCGCTCACAGCCTTGCCGACAACACATCGTGGAGCCGGTCCCAGACGTCGGCCTCGCTCCAGGCCGCAAGCCGACGCAAGCATGTCATGCCCGAACCGAAGTTCGTCCCCTGCGGCAGGAACCTTCACTGGATCCCCGGTATGCAGCACGAAAAGGATCCCGCACAGCGCTTGGCGGTCAGGCATTCTCGGCCGACCTGCCACCAGTTTCGGCGCCGGATCAGGCAAAAACCGCTCGATCAGCGACCACGGTTCATCCGAGGCGACCCACGGACGCGACTCTCTCTTCCCCACGAACAACCCAACGAGCATCCAAGTCAACAGTCACAGCACCAGCGACTTCTGATAAGGATCACTGACTTGACTCTGTCGGGGATCTTGCAATTCCTCGGTGCGGCAGCATGCTCGGGCAGTTCCGACGACCGATGCGACTGCCCGAGGTGCGCGTTGTCCCTTCGCCCTCCTCGTACCGGTGAGCGAGCCCCTTCTCTGACCGCGCAGATCGCGCGGGCGAGCACCGTCCGTGTGCTGCAGTTCCGTCTTCTGGCCGGCTTGGCGGCCAGGGTCGTGTGGCCGCCATCGGGGATGTGGTGATCACCGTCACCGCACCCAACCTCCGTGGTGCGATACTCGCCTTGTGGACTGGTCGGAGCGAGCTCGGGCGGCGGAACAGCTTCAAGACTGGGATGAGGCGATCGCGCTGGTGAGCGCCCACGCCGAATGCTTCTCCTGCGATCCAGACATGCACGACAACCATCTGTGGCACATGGATCTGCTGGCCCGAGCGGAACGGATTTCAGAACTTACGGAGCGCGCCCTCACGGATAGCCACGCACGTCGAAGACTTAACAGATCGCTTCGAGAGCGGGGTATGGAGGCGGCGCTGTGTGACCGCGCCGAAGACGGCGACCGTGACGCCCTGTACGTCCTTGTTCGACTGATGTGTGAGACGGGTCGAGTGCAAGAAGCTCAGAAGGTGGTTGCGGACATCGGCCCGGAGGACCAGTACGCACGCCAGGTTGTGGCCGGCGATTGCTGGACATAGGTGTCCGGCTTCGGCCTTCTCGCGAGGTTTCCGGTGTCGGCCTCGGTGAGGATACCGAGCTTGACCAGGCGTTTCAGCTTGGCGCGGGCGCCTTCTACGTTCTTCGGCAACAGTTCGTGGCCGAGGGCTTCGCAGGCGTTCTTGGCTCGTAGCGGCCCGGTCGCGTGGTTGAAGGCGTCGAGGATGCGGGGACAGTCCGGGTGCTCCGGCAGATCCGGCGCGACAGCCGGAAGCCGGTCGGCGAGGCCGGTGACGGTCTTGCGGGTGATCGCGAGGTGCTCCAGGTACGGGCTCGGCCTGTCGCAATCGGCTCCGCAGGCCGTCGATCTGTGCACGGAGGTCGTCGGCCAAGGCCCGGGCGGCGTGTTCCGGCTCGATCAACGACCACTGCTCGTCCGATAAGTCACTCGGGTGCGGCTTGCGTTCACTCATCCGATCACAGCACCAGATCACCAACCGCGGACCGGCGGATTCTGCCCCGCCACCACACCATCAGGCGACAGCAAACCCATTCAAAGACTCACGAACCACCCGCTCGGAGCGGCTTCGAAGGAGCCGACGAACACGGCACACCTCCTGCCGACTGGCCGCGCGCCCGCGGGGTGGAAGACGCCGATGTGGTGGGCATCGCCACCGACCACTGTGTGAGGGCGACAGCGTTGGACGCCGTCAAGGCCGGCTTTCGCGCCCGGGTGCTCCTGGACCACTCGGTTGGCGTCGCCCCTGGCGCGACTGCGTCGACCCTGGAGGGCTTCCGCCAGGCCGGCGTTGCGTTTTCCGGAGAGACACCCGCCGTGGCACAGGGCTCACAGCCGGGGATCCGGAACCTGACCGAAGTCTGCCGAGCCGCGGAGTCCATCCGGCCGTCGACTCCGCGGCTCAGCCATGAGGGCCTGCGGGGCTTGCGTCAACGCAATGCGTGAAGGCACCCATTGGTGACTTTGCAGGCCGGGTGCCCGCATGTCTTGTTGGAATCGATCTGGAACCGGCTGTAGTGGGCGGCCGGTGAAGAGTAAAGGGATGACGATGAGCATTGCTGGGACGGAAGCCGGCGGCGAGAATTTCGATCCTGACATCAGCACGGTCGCGGGGACGGGGGTCGCGGGGTTCAAGGGAGACAACGAGCCGGCCGTCGCGGCTCAGCTGAACCGCCCGTACGGCATTGCGCTGGACAGCACCGGCAGCCTCTACTTCTCCGACTACAACAACCACCGGGTCCGGAAGATCAGCACGGACGGGAAGATCAGCACGGTCGCCGGTACCGGTGCCGGCTACCGGGGTGACGGCGGTCCCGCTGTTTCGGCCCTGCTGAACTGCCCGCGTGAGGTGGCGGTGGACGCTGCGGGCAGTGTCTACGTCACCGACGCCGCCAACCACCGGGTCCGGGTGATCACCCCTGATGGGAAGATCGACACAGTTGCCGGAACGGGCACCGCAGGGTTCAGCGGTGATGGCGGTCCTGCCGCCAAGGCCCAGTTGAACTATCCGTTGGGGGTGGCGGTGGACAGCTCCGGCGCCCTCTACATTTCCGACCACAGCAACAACCGGGTCCGGAAGATCGGCACGGACGGGAAGATCAGTACGGTCGCTGGGAACGGTGCAGCGGGATTCAAGGGAGACGATGGCCCGGCGGCCTCAGCTCAGCTGAATCGCCCGTACGCATTGGCGGTGGATGACGCGGACATCCTCTACATCACCGATGGGAACAACCACCGTGTCCGCAAGGTCGCGGCCGACGGGACCATCAGCACGGTCGCCGGCAAGGGCACCGCGGGGTTCAGCGGTGACGGCGGCCCGGCGACCTCCGCACAGCTGAACCTGCCCCTGGGGGTGGTCGTGGACAGCACCGGCACCCTCTACATCTCCGACTACAACAACCATCGCGTCCGGAAGGTCGGACCGGACGGCAAGATCTCCACGCTCGCCGGTAAGGGCACCGCGGGAATCGGCGGCGACGGCGGCCCGGCCGCAGCTGCCCAGTTGAACTACCCGTTCGGGCTCGCTGTGGACTGCGTCGACACCCTCTACATCGCCGACCACCTCAACAACCGCGTGCGTAAGGTCGCCTCGGCGAGGATGGCCGGGCTGCCCGAGTCAGGCACGGTGGTTTCCTGGGCCAACGTCCGCAGCAGGCTGCGGATGGGTGTCCTGCGCGAGTCCACCAGGGACGGCGCCGAGATCCACCAGTCCCTCGCCTCCCCCCGGGCACACCAGCAGTGGCGGCTGATCGCGTCCGGCCAGGACGAGGCCGACATCCTGTACCGGATCGAGAACGTGCGCAGCGGCAAGGTCCTGGAGGTCGTCGGAGGAGGCACCGTCGACGGGGCGGTGGTCGCGCAGCGTGCCTACGAAGGCACCGCAGCCGACCATCAGCAGTGGAGGCTGATCCCGGTGGGTTCGGTGACGGACACCCCGCGGGTGTACGAGATCGCGAACCGCAACAGCGGTCTGCTGCTGCGCGTCGATACCAACGCCCCAGCGGTGGTCAAGCAGTACGGGGCACAGGGCGACCACCGCGACCGGCAGTGGCAGCTGCTCCCGGTGTGAACGCACGAGTACGCACGAGTGGCCGGGGGCGGTACCGCCCCCGGCCACTCGGCACCTGTGACCCCTACTTGGGATCGGACGGCTTCTCGGCGGTGGCCTTGGGCGCCTTGGGGGGCGCTTCGGCCGTGGGGGAGGCCGGGGCGTCGGGCGCCTTGAAGTCGTCCCTCTTCGGTGCCCGCAGGCCCTCGTCCTTCTGCAGGTCGCCGTGCTGCGTCACCGTCTCGCTCGACTTCTCCATGCCGGCTGCTGCGGCTGTGGACACGGATCCGGGGTCCTGGGCGTAGGCGGCCTGGGTGCCTGCGGATGCCTGGGTGGTCTGGATGAAGGAGGCCAGGAAGCCCAGGATGGCCCGGGCTTCGGGTGCCTGTTCCTGCACGATCTTCGCCCGGTGGGAGGCCCCGTGGACCCCGCTGGTGAACAGGCTCGTGGTCGTGTCGTCGTACGTGTCGTCGTCGGCGTCCTCGAAGTCGACGCCCGCTCCCGGTCGCGGTTTGTGGCCGTCGGTGGTCACCGAGAAGAGTCCCGCGCCTGTCCCGGCGGAGTCGAAGACGTTTTTGAACACCATGGTCGTCACCTCTGGTCGTTGTGGCGGTGCCGCCCGCCGGTCACGGCTGCTTGTACAGGTCTCGTTCGCTGTCGGTCAGGCTCTCGCCGTCGAACATCGTGTGGTGTACCTCCAGGGCGGAGACGACCTCGGCCAGCCCTTTCATACGGAAACCACCGCCGGCCAGGCCGAGGTCGGCGATGTCGCGGGCGACCAGCTCGTCGAGTCCGGGGTAGGTGTCCGGCTGTGGGGGAGACAGGACGGTCACCGGCACGTCGTACTTCACCGCGAGCAGCCCGGAGAAGGTCACCGGGATCTCGTACGTGTACTGCTTGAGGGCTCGGCGCTGCGTGACGATGGTCTCCACGCGGGAGTTCGGCGGAACCGTCCCGGAGATCTGGGATTTCGACGCCCAGCTGGTGGTGAGGGAACCGCCGACGGAGGCCGTGATGCCCTGGGCCAGGGCGGCGTTGAGGCCCGCGGTGCCGGAGGCGGTGCCCGTGGTGGTGAAGTCCACGGAGCCGGTCATCGAGGCGGAGGCGGAGTTCGTCATCCCGTTGCTCACCGAGGTGTCGACGGTGTTGGCGTTGTCCACGCCCACACTGTCCTTGCTGTTCTTGTTGGTCACCGTGTTGGCGTTCTTGTTCGCCATCTCGTTCTTGAGCTGCGTCCCCAGCTGCCCCTGAAGGTTCAGGCCGAGCTTGTTCTGGAGCTGGAGCTGGAGCTGGGCGCTGACGTTGCCGCCGAAGGTGAGCTTGGTGTCTCCCGAGAGCGACCAGGTTGCCCCGTTCGACACGTTGAAGTCGACGGAGTCGGTGAAGTTCATGTCGGAGCCGCTGCGGTTGACGTAGGTGCGCGAGGAGAACGTATCGGGCGGGGGCTGGGTGATGTTGCGCCGCTCCTCGATCAGCGGCTCCCCGAGGTTCATGTAGGCGAGCCAGCCCAGCCCGAACGCCGTACCCGGGAAGGAGCCGAAGCTCGACTTGTTCACGGAGAAGCCGACGGGCTTGTGCCGCACCCCGTAGTCGTCGACGTAGACCAGGTTGGGGTGCTCCAGGATGGACTGCCAGGTCTGCTCGATGTTGAGTTCCCGCAGGTTCTTCTTCGTCAGCGGCTGGCGCTTGGCCCGTTCCAGGTTGTACGCGTTGGAAGGCAATTTCTGTCCTCGACTGATCTGGCCGAAACCGCACTCGGTGAAATGGCGAAAAGGGAATCTGTACACGCTCCGGCAAATTAAGCTAACAGGCTTCCCTTTGGTGGAGTGGTCACTTATGCGCATCGCACTCAAACGGGTGATCAAGATTCCTGGGTGCTCTTGATCACCCGATCGAGGGTCTCCCTGCTCTCCGCTGTAGCGCCATGACCTCGAATGTTGCCACTTTGGGGCTATTTGCTTCGGTCGCACATTCGGTTATGGAGGCACCTGCGCTCGCGCATGATGGAGAGTGCGGTAATGCCGCGTGATAAACCATGTCACTGAGCGCCTGAGGCGTTGTTTCCCCACATTGAGAAACAGGTGAGGTTTCCGCGATGTACACCCAAGAACGCACGGCAATGGCGAATTTGGTGGTCGGCGGCCCGGTGGCGGTGAACAGCTACGACAACGCGATTGTGGCCGCGCTGGTCGAGAACCGGCCGGTCATGCTCGTTCACGCCTTCAACGGCGGCTACCTGAGGCCCGCGGAACTGGTGGCGAGCAGCCACGACAAGGGCGTGAAGTTGGCCACCGCGCTCGACCCGGCCACCAAGGAGGCCCAGGGCCACCTCTGGCACATCACCCCCGGGGGCTTCTTCGGCCAGCGCCCGCTGTACTTCATCGAGAGCGCTGCGGGACAGGTGACGCCCCCGCCGGCCGGTGCGGCCGACGCGGACACGGGGCGGGGCGACGACGGAACCCCGAAGCCGCAACGCAGGCGCGTCACCGTCCACCAGGACGCCCCGCAGAGCACGGCCGACACCCTGCAGGTGGGCCTGCCCGCCAAGGTGGCCGACAAGTGGCGTGGGAAGAACGGTGCGATGGAGGACACCCAGCTGTGGGTGGTCACGGTGACGCCGTGGGGCGGGATCACCTTCGTGCCGATCACCCACCCCGACGCCATCCTCGGGTTCAAGGACCACACCGTGGCGAAGGACAGCGAAGCGCGGCTCACCTACAACTGGGGCGGGGACTTCACCGGGACGGTCATCAACACCTTCTACCCGCGGCTGCCCAACGAGTGGGACGTTCCCTACCACCACGTCTTCACGTGATCCGCGGTCACCACCGCGCCGCACCTGTCCCGAGCCGTCGCACCAACCGCCTGGAAGAGGCACCACGATGCCCGTGCCCACGCAAGAACTGAAGCTGGAGATCGTCAACGCCGCCACAGGCCGGCCCCTCGGTGCCAAGGCCACGCCGGCCGCGGACGGGACGCTCGTCGTCCGCGACTACCCCGAGGGCGGCCCGCGACCGGAGCTGTGGCAGTTCACCCCCGTGCCGGGCTCGCAGGACGACCCCGCATACGTGATCCGCAACACGGCCGGCAGCAAAGTGCTCGACACCCCAGCCGCTGCGGGCCAGGGCGTCCGCCAGTCGGACGCCTCGGGCAAGGAGGGCCAGCAGTGGCGCCTCGTCCCCGTCGCGGGTGAAGCGGGCCTCTACTTCATCGAGGGCGTGGCCGACGGCGCCGTGCTCGACCTCGACGAACCGGGGAAGGACGACACCCGGATCGTCCTTGGCGAGTACGACGACCTCGCGGAGAGCCAGCGGTGGCGCCTCGTCCCCGCCGAGCCGGAGCGCACCAGCGACCTCGTGCTGGACTGGGCGCCGCTGAGCCACTGGAACAGCCGCCAGTCCTGGCGACTGACCCACCACCGGAGCGCACTGCGGCCGGCACCCGACGCGACGCCCTCCTTCAGCAACGTACTGCTGGTTCTGGAGAAGTTCGGGAGCGACCAGGACACCGCCGGCTGGAAGAACGACGCGCTCACCCCTTCCCCCGGCGGGGAACCGGGCCGCTGGGCCGGGGTCGGTGCGCGGTTCCTCGCCGACACGGAGGGAACGGGGCGGGCCGACATCGTGGGGATCAGATCCACGAAAGGAGCCGTGACCTCGTCCAGCCGGGGCGACGGGACGTTCGACGACGAGCGCCCGCTGCACCAGGGGGTGGCCACTCCGAACTCGTCGGATCTGTGGTCCGTCGTGGATCTGACGGGCAACGGCAGGCCCGACGTGGTCGCCCTGTGTACCGGCGGAGTCCGGGTGTCCGCACAGGACGAGGGCGGGGCGTTCACACCCGAAGGCGGCGAACTGGTCCTCAAGGCGTTCGGCCATGGCAAACAGGCCGGCGGTTGGCTGGTCGACAAGCATCCGCGCTTCCTTGCCGATACCACCGGTGACGGCAGGCTCGACATCGTCGGCTGCCACGACGACGGCCTCTGGGTATCAATCCAGGACGAGGAAGGGAAGTTCGCACCGCTCTCCGACGAACCCGTCCTCCGGGCGTTCGGCCACAGTGAGGAGGCCGGTGGCTGGCTGGTCGACAAGCATCCGCGCTTCCTTGCCGATACCACGGGTGACGGCAGGCTCGACATCGTCGGCTGCCACGACGACGGCCTCTGGGTATCAATCCAGGACGAGGAAGGGGCGTTCGCCGAACCTCTTTACGTCCTCGACGACTTCGGGGTCGACCACGGATGGAGCTCGATCAGGGAGCACCCCCGTTTCGTGGTCGCCACCACCCGCGACGGGGCAGCGGACATCGTCGGCTTCGGTCCGCAGGGCGTCACCGTCGCACGCGGACGCGGCGACGGCACGTTCGAGCCCTCCCGGCTCGTCCTGAACGACTACGGGCAGGCCCAGGGATGGAGGGGCGACAAGCACCCCCGGTTCCTGGCCGACGTCACCGGCGACGGGACCCCAGATATCGTCAGCTTCGGCAACGAGGGCGTCTGGGTATCGCACAACAACGGCGACGGCACCTTCGAGCAAGCCCAGCTGGTGTGCCGCGGATTCGGGTACAACGACGACGCGGGCGCCTGGCGGGTCGACCGTCACCCCCGGTTCCTCGCCGACATCACCGGCGACGGACGCGTCGACATCGTCGGCTTCGGCGGGCCGGGCGTACACGTGGCCCGAAACCTCCACCGCCGCTTCCGGACCCGGTGACCCCGGAGGCACCCACAACCCATCACGGCACGTCTGCGC
This sequence comes from Streptomyces sp. CB02058, assembly GCF_001905505.1. GTDB lineage: Bacteria > Actinomycetota > Actinomycetes > Streptomycetales > Streptomycetaceae > Streptomyces. The sequence goes on along the minus strand of NZ_LIPG01000007.1, from coordinate 549,275 downwards.
GAAGCGGAGTCGGCAAGTGGGCAGCACGAGTCCTGAAAGACCTGGGGACAGCTGACCGCGCATGCGAATCGTTGTAAAGTATGGATACAGCACTTGACCTGCAAAAACGCAGGCAGGGAGCCTATGTCCAGGAGTACAGCAATGATGCGAACGATGTTCAAGTCCAAGATCCACCGTGCCACCGTGACCCAGGCCGACCTGCACTACGTCGGTTCGGTGACCATCGACGCCGACCTGATGGACGCCGCGGATCTGCTGCCGGGCGAGCTCGTGCACATCGTCGACATCGACAACGGCTCCAGGCTCGAGACGTACGTCATCGAGGGCGAGCGCGGTTCCGGTGTCATCGGGATCAACGGCGCCGCCGCACACCTCGTGCACCCCGGTGACCTGGTCATTCTCATCAGCTACGCCCAGGTCGACGACGCGGAGGCGCGGGCGCTCGTGCCGAACGTCGTGCATGTCGACGCCGCGAACCGCATCGTGGAAGTGGGTGCCGACGCATCCGCCCCCGTGCCGGGCACACGCACCGAGCGCAGCCCGCACGCCGTTCCCGCACGGAGCTGACCCGCTCACGCGCCCGTAAGAGGGAGCACCCGCCATGGCAGCAGAGAACACCTCGGTCGAGATCCGGGACGACCGGGAGCACGGCAGGCTCGTGGCGTACGAGGACGGCTCGGCCACGGGTGTCATCGCGTACTTCGTGATGTATCCCGAGCCCGGCGCCCTCGTCGCCGTGCACACCGTCGTCGAGCCGGAGCACGAGGGCAGGGGAATCGCGGGCGCCCTCGCGCGGGAGTTCTATGCCATGGCGGGGCGCGAAGGGGTGCCCGTCGTGCCGCTCTGTCCGTACGTCGTCAGGTGGGCGCAGCGCCATCCCGACCTGGCGCCGGAGGCACCGGAGGAGCTGGTGCGCGGGGCCGAGCGGCAGCTCGAATCGCATCCCGAGCTGTTCTGACAGCCGGCCGGGACCGCAGGCGTCACAGTGTGCACGTGTGGACTCGGCAGGCGAGGGCAGCCGCACGGGGAGACGGTGGAGATGAGATCCACCGGCCCTCGTCAGCCGTAGCTGGAGGCATGTGATGACGCATCCGTATCCCGACCCCGTACCGCCCGCGCCGACGCCCCCGCCGGTGCCGGGACCGCCGACGCCGGTGCCCTCCCCGCCGCCCGTACCGCCGGGCCCCGTACCGCCCGGCCCCGCGCCGGACCCGATTCCCCAGCCGCCCAACCCGAACCCCGAACCGGTGCCCGAGCCGGAGCCGTCGCCCCAGCCGGCCGGGTGAGGGCGGCGGCCTACGGGCCGGCGGTCCCGCAGAGCCCCGTCAGCGCGTCCGCGTGGCGCAGCCCGCTCTCCGCCGCCACCTCGTCCAGCGACTGGGCGTCGCGTACGGGCGCGAAGCGCAGCCCCGCGCCGCCCGGGTCCCCGGCGAAGCCGTACACGGCCGGCCGGGGGAGGCTGTTGTACGCCCACGGGGTGGAGAAGTAGTACGCCCCCGTGTCGTACAGCGCCACGAAGTCGCCCTCCCGCAGCTCGGGCAGTTCCCGGGCGTGGGCGACGATGTCCCCGGCGAAGCAGCAGGGCCCCGCGATGTCCTGGACGACCGGCCGCCCGCTCCGGGGACGGCCCTCACCGTCGAAGGCGCCCACCCGGAGCGGCCAGGCGTCGGGCATGAAGACGGTACGGGTGGCGATCTGCGCGCCCGCGTGGGTGAGCGCGATCCGCCGGCCCCCCGCGTCCTTCGTGTATTCAACACGCGCACCGATGAAACCGTTCTTCGCGAGCAGCGACCTGCCGAACTCGGTGACCAGGTCGTAGCGCCCGTCGAAGATCCCGGGCGCCGCCTTCCTGAGTTCCGCCACATAGTCCGCGAAGGCGGGCCGGACCTCGTCCCCCGCGAAGTTGACCGGCAGCCCGCCACCGATGTCGATCCCCGTGATCCGCCGGTCACCCAGTGTCCCGTTGATCTCCTCGGCGAGCCTGTACGTCTCGGCGATGCCCGCCGCGATGAGCTCCAGCGAGCAGCCCTGCGAGCCCACGTGCGCATGCAGCCTGGTCAGCCAGGGGCGATCGGCGAAGGCGCGTACGACCTGCTCCCTGGCACCGGGGTCACGCAGGGCCACCCCGAACTTCGAGGTCGTCGTGGCGGTGCTCATGGCACCGATGGAACCGCCTCCCACCTGCGGATTCACCCGCAGCCCGAGAACGGAGGGCGAGTGGGGGGAGCGTAATTCCTCGATACGGCGGAGCTCCCCGAAACTGTCCGCGTTGACGGCGATGCCGAGCGCGAGCGCCAGTCTGAGCTCGTCCCGGGTCTTGGCGGGCGAGTCCAGGACGATCCGCTCCGGCGGGAAGCCCGCCTCGACCGCGAGCCGCAGCTCGCCCGGGCTCGCCACCTCGCAGCCCATGCCGCACCGGGCGAGCAGCCGCAGCACCGGGACCAGCGAGGCGGCCTTCGCCGCGAACGTGTGCAGCACCCGTACCCCGGGCTCGACGGCGAAGGCGTCCCGCAGGGCGTCGACGGACGCGCGTACCCCGTCCGCGTCCAGGAACCCGGCGACGGGCCGCCGCTCGCCGAGCAGCCCCTCGGTCACGGCGAGGCGGAGTGCCTCGGCGAACCGGGCGGAGCGCGGTGCGGGAACGGATTCCTCGGGGGCCGGCGGCGTGCGGCGGGTTTCGTCGATGGGAGCCTCGCAGGTCGGAGCCTTCAGGCGATGAGCGGGATCACGGCCTCGGGAGTCAGCATCCGGAAGGTGAACGCCTGCTGGAAGTAGAGCCGGATGCTCGTGGCGTCGTGGTCCAGATAGCCGATGGACAGGTCCTGGCCCAGACACAGCTCGAAGTCGCCGCCCCGGGTGGACAGCAGCACCCCGCCGGCGACGGCGGGCGCCCAGAGGATCGGGTCGTCCAGCAGCCTGGCCAGATGGGTGGCCACCGGGTATCCGTGGTCGGAGGTCTCGGTGGCCTCGGTGAACGCGTCGGCGCCGAGCAGCAGCCGGTACGGCCCGTCCACGCCGGCGAGCCGCAGTTTGGTCAGCGCCTGGCTCACTGCGGCCGGGTAGTCGCGCGCGTCCGCCGGGAGCGGCACCGGGGCGTGCGAGGAGCCGTCCCGCAGACCGGTGATGCCGGCCGCCGCGTACCCGTCGATGACGGCCATGTCCTCGGCGAACGCGCAGGTGCGGGCCGCGTCCTTCACCGGCTGCCAGTCGCTGTCCTCGGAGCCGCGCTCCACGTCGTCGACCGCCGCCCTGGTCACGGTGAAGGGGACCCGCCACTCGATGACGGGCGTCGCCGTGCGGGCGCGGGCGATCACATCCGGTGCGGGCGGGTCGATGTCACGCAGATGTCCGTCACCGATCGCCGCCAGCGCCGGGCCCTGCGGATCGCTGACGTCCACGACCCGGCGGGCGGCGACATGACGGGTGAAGGTGCGCGTGGCCTCCTCCTCGATCTGGTCCCAGGCGGCATCGGTGACGGGGGCGAGCTCACGGTGCAGGTTGTTCATCGCGGGGCGCTTTCTCGCAGGCTGCCGATACGCAGCGAACCGTCGCGCGTCTCCGCCGGATCCCGGGGCCGCGGCTGCGGCCGGGTTTCGGGGGCGGCGGTCGTCGCGGCGGGGGAGGGCGGCGGTGGGGGAGCGTCGAGGAAATCGGCGCGAGGGGCGTGGAAGAGGGTGCCGGTGACCGCCGTGGAGAAGTCGAGAATGCGGTCATGGATGCCGGGCGGACTGCCCAGGAACATGTTGCGGAGCATCTGCTCGGTGACCCAGGGATCGGCCGCGTACCCGATGAAGTACGTGCCGAACTCGCCCTGTCCGAAATTGCCGAAGGGCATGTTGGCCCGCAGGATGTCGCGTTCGGTGCCGTCGGCCCCGGTGATGGTGTTGAGGGCGACATGTGAATCCGCGGGCTTGACGTCGTCGGAGAGCTCCATGTCGGTGAACTTCGTACGGCCGATGATCTTTTCCTGCTGCTCGGTGCTCAGCGCGTTCCAGCCGGCCAGATCGTGCAGGTACTTCTGTACGACGACGTAGCTGCCGCCCTCGAAGTCGGGGTCCTCCGGACCGATCAGGGCTGCGGCCCTGGCGTCGTCGCCCACCGGGTTCTCCGTACCGTCGACGAAACCGAGCAGGTCACGGTGGTCGAAGTAGCGGAAACCGTGGACCTCGTCGACGACCTTCACCGCGTCGCCGAGCCGGCCGAGCAGCTGGGAGACCCACTCGAAGCAGACGTCCATCTGCTCGCCACGGACATGGAACAGCAGATCGCCCGGTGTGGCCGGAGCGTGGTGCAGCGGCCCCCTCAGCTCCTGGAAGGGGTGGAGCCCGGCAGGCCGGGGGCCGGCGAAGAGGCGGTCCCAGGCGTCCGACCCGAAGCCCGTCACACACGCGAGCCCGGCGTTCGGCACCCGGAAGCCGATCGAGCGCGCGAACGCCGCGAGGTCGGGAAGCACCTCACGCACGGCGGCCTCGCCGCCCGGCTCGATCGTCGCGACCAGGATCACGGCTGCGCTGGTCAGCGGTGCTACGACGGGCTGGACCACGACGGGTTCCGGTACGGCGTCGGACATGCGCGCACTCCGTGGCTGGCGGACGGGGCTCACTGCCACTAACCCACACCCCGCACCCGGCCGCACGCCCGCCCGGTCCGGCCGGGCGACGCCGATCGCCCGCTCTCCGTACGAGTGCGGATGGGGCTGGTGTACGGCGCGGAACAGGAGACGCGGGCAGGCTCACATGCGTAGTGCCGACTCGGTACTGAGCTGGCATCACCGCGTCACCTGCCCCCGGGGCCCGCCCCGGTCCGCTCGTCGTGTCCGGACGCGTTCGTCCCCCGGTGCCGTCCGGCACCGGGGGACCGTCACCACTGGGCGATGAGCGGAGGGTCGGCCTCGTACCGCCGCCAGGCCTCGGTGAGGCGGACGAGGCGGGCCGGGGCGGCGATGCCGCGCACCGTGGCGATCCTGTCGTCCGCCACGTCGAACGTCACGACCCCGAGGATCCTGTCGCCGGGCACGAAGAGGACTGCGGGAGCGCCGTTGACGTGTGCGTAGTGGACGGCGGACGTGCCTCCCGCGAACTGTCGTTTCGCGGGTGTGGGCCTGAAACCCGCCCGTGCGACGGCGGCGATCTTTTGCGGAGTGTCGAACCGCATCAGCCTCCGGGCCAGGCCGGCGCCGTCGGAGATCGCGTTCGCGTCGTCGGTGAGCAGGGCCACCAGCCGTTCGGTGCGGCCCGAGGTGGCAGCCGCGAGGAACTCCTCGACGATCCTGCGAGCGGACGCCGGGTCCACCTCGCCGTCGCCCCGGCGCGCGGTGGTGACGCGGCGCCGGGCGCGGTGGAGGTGCTGCTGGCTGGCGGACTCGGTGATGTCGAGGATCTCCGCGATCTCGGCATGGGCGTAGGAGAAGGCCTCGCGCAGCACGTAGACGGCCCGTTCATGGGGCGACAGGCGCTCCATGAGCGTCAGCACGGCCAGGGAGACCGATTCGCGCTGCTCGAAGGTGTCGGCGGGGCCGAGCATCGGATCGCCGTCGAGGAGCGGTTCGGGCAGCCAGGCCCCGGCGGTGCGCTCGCGGCGGAGCTGTGCCGAGCGGAGCCGGTCGATGCACAGGTTGGTGACGACCTTGGCCAGCCACGCCTCCGGCACGCCGATCCGCTGCCGGTCGGCCGCCTGCCAGTGCAGGAACGCGTCCTGTACGGCGTCCTCGGCATCGACGGCGGAGCCGAGGAGCCGGTACGCCAGCGAGGCCAGCCGGTTCCGGCCGGCCTCGAAGCGATCGATCGCTGTGCTGTCCACTCGGTACCCCTGTGAGGCGGTTGTGCGAACGGAGACGGTTACGCGAACGTCTTCGCGGCGGACGTGTCCGGCACGGCGGCGGCCATGCGCTGCCTGCGCTTGGGCAGGCTGAAGGTAGGGTGCGAGATCGCCCAGAGCGACATCCAGACGATGCCCGCCTTGATCCGCGCGGCCTTCCCGCCGCCGGTGTACTTGGGCTTGGCCCGCCCTTCGCCGTCGACCATCTGCAGGATGCCGTCGCGGCGCCCGAGGCTGATGTGGTTGCCGATGTACTTGAGCTGGGTCTTCGAGACCTTCCGGCCGGTCAGTTGTGCCACGATCGCGACCGTGGCCTGCATACCGGTGTTGCCGGCCGACGCGCACGACATCGGCTGCGGCAGGCCGTTGTCGCCGATGGCGAAGGCGCTGTCGCCGACGGCGTAGAAGTTCGGGTGCGAGACCGACCGCATCGTGCGGTCCACGACGATCCGGTTGTTGTCGGTGACCGCCAGCCCGCCGGCGGCGGCGATGGGGCCGGCCGTGAAGCCGGCCGTCCACACGGTGGCGTCGGACACCACGGCCGTGCCGTCCGCGCACAGCGCTCGCGTCGCTTCGACGGCTTCGACGCGGGTGTGCTCCACAACGGTGATGCCCAGCCGTGCGCAGGCCGCACGCAGGTGGTCCCGGGCCCCGGGGGAGAGCCGGGCGCCCAGCTCTCCGCGGGCGACCAGAGTCACCGAGAGGCCGGGCCTGGACTCGGCGATCTCGGTCGCGGTCTCGATGCCGGTCAGCCCGTCACCGACGACCAGCACCTTCCCGCCACCGTCCCTCCTGCTCAGGCTGTCCAGGCGCTCGCGCAGGCGCAGCGCCGAGGGCCTGCTCGCGATGTCGAAGGCGTGCTCGGCCGCGCCGGGGACGCCCTGGTCGGCGCCGTGGCTGCCGAGCGCGTAGAGAAGCGTGTCGTAGCCGAGCTCGCTCCCGCCCTCGTCGTCGGCCAGGGCGACGACCTGTCGCTCGGGGTCGACGGCGGTGACACGGGCCAGGCGCAGCCGTATCCCCGTCCCCGCGAAGACGTCGGCGAGCTGCGGAGCCTCGATGTCCTGCCCGGCCGCGAGCTGGTGCAGCCGCAGCCGCTGGACGAAGTCCGGTTCGGCGTTCACCACGGTGATCTCGATGTCCGCGGCGGACAGCCGCCGCGCCAGGTTCCCGGCCACGTACGCCCCGGCGTAACCGGCGCCGAGGACGACGATGCGGTGCTTCATGTGAGGCTCCTGTCTGGTCGCTCGTTCCTACTGACTTGACCGGGACAGGGGGCCGATTGCTGACAGGAATCGATTGTGACCTGGGTCACAGTCGAAGTGGAGCCCGGGGTGGCGGCGAACCCGGGGCGGGGCGCGCATCGCGGCTTCACGGACCTGGGAGGAGCATCCGCGTACGTGGCGCCGCGCTGGTGATCCGCCGGGTGCCGCGGACCCGGGCCCGGGTCCGCGGCCGGGCCGCTACCGGTAGCGGATGTGCAGGTGGTTGTCGTGGTTGGCGTAGCTCGTGGTCAGCCCTTCCGCGATCAGCTGCGGGTCGTTGAAGAAGATGAGCTGGACGTGGCCGGGGGCCTTCGCCCGGATCTCCTGCACCAGCCTGCGGGTCGCCGCGCGGTCGTAGGTGCTCGACTGCCAGGTGATGCGCCCCGCGGTGCACTGCGCCGAGTCGGTGCGGGCCGGCCACACGTCGATGTCCATCCCGACCTCGTGGCTGCCGTGACCGGGGATGTCGCCGCCGTGCTCGAAGCCCGCGTCGCCGACCGGCAGTCTGCCGTTTCCGGTGGCGGCGAAGCCGGCGGCGGCTGCCTCCAGCTGGCCGACGGCGCCGGCAGTCGCCCAGTGTGCGCCCGCGTTCCCGTCGGGGCTCTGCGCGCACATCGTGCTGCCGCCGAAGTCGATCTTCTCGTAGTGCCACAGCAGGTTCTGCCAGGTGGCCGGCCCGGCGACACCGTCCGCGCCGATTCCCGCATGGGACTGGAAGGCGCGGACGGCGGTGGCGGTGGCGGGCCCGAAGGCCCCGTCGGCCGAGAGGCCGGCGCCCCGTTTGGCATTGAGGAGCGACTGGAGGGCCGTCACCGCCGGCCCGTTGTCGCCCTGTCGGACGGTGAGGGCGAGTGCCCCCCAGGTGGCGGGCCCGACGGTGCCGTCCGCGGTCAGGCCCTTGGACTCCTGGAAACTCAGCACGGCGCTCCGGGTGCCCGTTCCGAAGACGCCGTCCACCGCCACGGAGCGGCCGTGCGCGGCGAGCAGGTGCTGCAGCGCGACGACGTCGGAGCCCCGGCTGCCGTTGCTGGTCAGCGGGAACGCCGCCTGCGGGAAGGCCTGCGCGGGTACGCCCAGGCCGAGGAGCAGGCCCGCCAGGGCGGTGAACAGCGTGATGATGCGTGCGAGTCGTCTCACGGCTTCTGCCTCGTCTTCCTCTTCATTCGTCTGGTCATTTCCCGGCCTGGAGGGCGCTCCAGGTGGCGGGCCCGACGATGCCGTCCGCGCCCAGCCCGCGCGAGGACTGGTAGTCGCGTGCGGCCTGGGCGGTGCCCGACCCGAAGACGCCGTCGATGGACACCGTCCGGCCCAGTGCGGCGGTCAGCGCGCGCTGCAGCCGGGTGACGGCCTCTCCTGTCGAGCCGTCCTGGACGGTCGGGGTGGAACCGCGGGACAGCAGGGCCGTCCAGGTCTTCGCGCCGACCACACCGTCGGCCGTGAGCCCCTTGCCGGCCTGGAAGTTCCGGGCGGCGGCGGTCGTGTCGGGGCCGAAGATCCCGTCGGGCGTGCCCGGGTCGAAGCCGGCGGACTTGAGCAGGCACTGTGCGGCCTTGACCCGGTCTCCGGTCGAGCCGTTCTGGACGGTGGTGTACGAGGTGAAGCCGAGGTTTGCCCCGGTGCAGGTGGGTGCGGGGGTGGAGCCATTGCCCACGTCCAGGTAGTCGCGGTCGATGTTGATCGAGTAGCCGCCGTACGACTCGGTGACCTCGCCCGCGTACTGGTGGATCCGCTGGTGGCCGGACCAGGAGGAGGACGGCACGTAGGAACCGGTGTCGGTGTCGGCGGCGCCGTTCCACCACACTAGAAGAGGTGGTCGACCCGTGTGTAGGCGCCGTTGGCGTACTCGGCTGCTGCGTCCCTGATCCCGGAGGCGGCGCTGGAGTAGAAGCCCGACAGGTAGCCGCTGCTGTGCAGTCGTTCGGTCCACCCGGAGAGGTACGACAGCACGGACGCCTTGCAGGCGGCTGTGGAGGTGTACGCCTCGATGTCGCTGTAGATGGCGCTGCCCGCCGGGATACCGAGGCCCGCGGCGGCGGTGATGGCCCCGGCCGCCGCGGTGACGCCCTGGGACTTGGCGGTGGCCGGATCGTTGGACATCTTCAGCGAGTAGCTGGTGCACGGTGCCTGACGGCCGACGTCGATGGGGAACAGACGCCATCCGTTGCCGGTCTGGCTGGTCACCCAGCTCGCCGTCAGATTCGGCTGGGCGCAGCCCCGGAACGAGCCGCTGATGTAGACGCCGACCGCGCTGTACGGCGAGCTTGCCTGCCAGGCGTCCATGGCGGCCTGGGAGGGCGCCGCGCAGGCGTCGAAGCCCTTGCCCAGGTAGGTGCCTGGCTGCGGTCCGGCCGCGGCCGAGGGGGTGACGTCGGCGCGCTGGGCCGTGCTGGGCAGCTCGGTGCGCTCGGCGCCCCGGGTGAGCTCGGCGGAGGCGAGGACGTCGCGAACGAGGGTCTCGGTCTCCGGTGTGTGGGCGGCGGTCACGAGGACGCCCGCGTCCTCGACGGCGATCCGGATGGTGCCGTCGGTGGACGTGGTGGACGGCGCGGTGGCCCGGCCCCGCTGGGTCCGCGCGGTCGCCGCCGTCGTCTGTCCGGCGGAGCGGGCGGTGATGGGCTCCACGACGATGCCCGCCGAACGGCCGACGACTCCGGCGGGGCAGTCGCTCTGTTCGGCGGGCTCGCCCAGATAGACGGCGGGTCTGTCGAACCGGAGGCAGGCACGCGGGTTCTCGGCCAGATCGACCACCTGCCATTCGGCGGGCACCTCGATGCGGTAGCCGTGGTAGGTCACGCTCTGCCGGTTCTCGGGCGAGGAATCCGCCAGGGCGGGGGCGGGGGCGGCGAACGTGCCGATACCGGCGAGCACTGCCAGCAGGGCCGTTCCGGCGCGGGCGCGCCAGGGGATCCAGGACGACATCGGTTCACTCCTGCTCGGATGTGGGGGGAGGGTGGGGGAGGAGCGCGGAACGGCAGGTCCGATCCGGTTCGGCCGCGAGCGGCGCCCGCCCGCGGCCGTGTCCGATCGGCCGCGCACCCTGTGGAAGGTGCGGGGCCCACGGCCGTGCAGTGATATTGCCATGGCCATGACACATCTTGAGCGCGGGCCGGATCGTACGCGTTGGCACGGCGCCTCCGTTGTGAGTCCTTCCCGGTTTCCCCGTAGAGGGCTGAGGCGAGTCTGGCCCCCTTCGTTATGGCGTGTCCACACCATCACTGTCTGCCACAGGATCAGACCTCCGGCACAACCATCCTGCTGCGGAGTGGAGTTGCTTCACCTGCGGTGACGCGGTGTCCGGCTCAGGCCGGGCCGGACGTGCGCGGAAAGGCGGAGACACCACTGACGGGCCCACAGGTGGCAGCGGCGATCAGCGCCCCGCACCCGACGGTCGTGCCGTGCGTTGGACGACGGTGGGGAAGTTCGCCGACCGTCCCGCGCGGCGTCCTGAAGGCTCTCGGACAGATCCGCGACGCCGGCCGGGCGGCGCCGGGCGAACTACGCGCCACCGTGGGCCCGCTGTGCGCAACTGACCCGTCTGCCCCGGCCGCGTTGTTCGACGGCTCCAGCGGCCGGGTCACGCGGTTCGGTCCGGCGCCAGGTCCGCTACCCGCTCAGCTCTCGACCTCGGTCTTGTCGCCGCCCCAGAGGGTGTGGAAGACGCCGTCGCGGTCGACGCGGCGGTAGGTGTGGGCGCCGAAGTAGTCGCGCTGGCCCTGGGTGAGGGCGGCGGGGAGGCGTTCGGCGCGCAGGGAGTCGTAGTAGGCGAGGGTGGCGGCGAAGGCGGGGGTGGGGACGCCCTGGGTGACGGCGGTGGCGATCACCGAGCGCCAGTCGTCCTGTGCGGCGGCGATCTCCTCGGCGAAGCTCTTGTCGGAGAGGAGGCTGGGCAGCTGGGGCTGCGCCTCGTAGGCGCTGGTGATCCTGTCGAGGAACGCGGCCCGGATGATGCATCCGCCGCGCCAGATCGAGGCGACCTTGCCGAGGTCGACGTTCCAGTCGTACTCCTCGCTGCCGGCCGCGATCTCGTGGAAGCCCTGGGTGTAGGAGACGATCTTCGAGGCGTACAGCGCCTGTTCGACCTGATCGGCGAAGGCCGCCGCCTCGTCCGTGCCGAGCTTGCGGGCCGTCGGTCCCGCGAGGTGGCGTGAGGCCTCGCGGAGGTCGGCGTGGCCGGAGACCGAGCGGGCGAAGACGGCTTCGGCGATACCGGAGACTGGGACGCCCAGGTCGAGCGCGATCTGCACCGTCCAGCGGCCGGTGCCCTTCTGCTCCGCCTGGTCGACCACCACGTCCACGAAAGGCTTGCCGGTCGCCGCGTCGACATGGGAGAGCACGTCCGCGGTGATCTCGATGAGGTAGGAGTCCAGGCGCCCTGTGTTCCACGTGCGGAAGATGCCCGCGATCTCCTCGGCGGAGTAGCCGGCCACGTCACGGAGCAGCTGGTACGCCTCGCCGATGAGCTGCATGTCGGCGTACTCGATGCCGTTGTGCACCATTTTGACGTAGTGCCCTGCACCGTCCGGGCCGATGTGCGTAACGCACGGAGCCCCGTCCTTGGCCTTCGCCGAGATCTTCTCCAGCATCGGGCCCAGCGACTCGTACGACTCCTTGCTGCCGCCCGGCATGATGCTCGGGCCGTTGAGCGCGCCCTCCTCCCCGCCGGAGACACCGGTGCCGACGAAGTGGATGCCCTGCTCGCGCAGCTCGCGTTCACGGCGGCGGGTGTCCGCGAAGTGCGCGTTGCCGCCGTCGATGATCATGTCACCGGATTCCAGGAGAGGCGCGAACTCCGCGATCACCGCGTCCGTGGCTTCCCCCGCCTTCACCATGACGACCAGACGCCGCGGCCTCTCCAGGGCCGCCACGAAGTCCTCGGCGCTCTCCGTCGCGATGAAATCACCCTCGTCGCCGAAGTGTTCGACGAGCTCGTGGGTGCGGGCGGCGGTGCGGTTGTGGAGAGCGACGGTGTAGCCGTTGCGTGCGAAGTTCCGGGCCAGGTTGCGCCCCATGACGGCAAGCCCTGTGACACCGATCTGCGCTGTGCTGCTCATTGTGACCCTGCCTGCTTCCGGTCTCGTCGCGTTCGGCACTCCGGCCGACCGCCGTGCTGGAACGGGCTACCGAGCTTACGGCGCGGGGGTGGCCGCGGCCCGGGAGTCCGCCAGGGTGTCGCGACCGCGCCCCGGATGGTCCCACTCCCGCGCAGGTCAGCGGCCGGCCGCCCCGCGGCGGCGTGTGGCGGCGTCGGTCAGGGACGGCGGCTGGTAGCCCTCGTCGGCCGGGCTGATCGTGACTCCGGGCGCCACGATCTCGTCGATCCGGTCCAGCACGTCCCGCGTCAGGCGGACGTCCGCGGCACCGAGCTGGCTCACCAGGTGCTCCTGGGTACGCGGACCGATGATCACGGTGGACACGGCCGGGTGCTCCAGGACGAACGCCAGCGCCAGGTGGATCAGGGACAGTCCCGCCTCTTCGGCGAGCTCCCCGAGCAGCTCCGCGGCCTCGCGCTTTCGCCGGTTCGCCTCCAGAGCCGGATCGTGGCGGTGCGGCTGGCGTTCCAGGCGGCTGGACTCCGCGTGGCCCTGGTCCCCCTTGCGGTAGCGGCCGGACAGCCAGCCGCCGGCCAGCGGACTCCAGGGCAGCACCCCGAGGCCGTACCGCTCGGCCACGGGGAGCACCGCGCGCTCGGCCGCCCTGGCCAGGACGGAGTACGGGGGCTGCTCGGTGACGGGGCGCTGCAGACGGAGGCGCTCGGCGGCCCACTGTCCCTCGACGATCTGATGGGGCTCGAAGGTGGTGGTGCCGAAGTAGCGGATCTTTCCCTGCCGCACGAGGTCGTCGAGGGCCCCGATGGTCTCCTCGATGTCCGTCGACGGATCGGGGCGGTGCGCCTGGTACAGATCGATGTGATCGGTGTTCAGACGGCGAAGGCTGTTCTCGACGGCCTTGAAGATCCAGCGGCGGGAATTGCCCTGGTGCTGGGGGTTGTCGTCCACCTGGCCATGGAATTTGGTCGCGAGGAAGACGTCGTCGCGACGGCCGCCCGCGAGGGCCTTGCCGACGATCTCCTCGTTCTCGCCCCGCGAGTAGACGTCCGCCGTGTCGATGACGTTGATCCCGGCGTCGAGAGCCTGATGGATGATCTTGACGGCCTCGTCGTGGTCGCGGTTGGCCCAGGCGCCGAAGTTCATGGCGCCGAGCGTCAGCGGGCTGACCTTCACACCCGTACGGCCGAGGGTTCGGTAGGTCGTCATGGTTCTGCTCCCTTTCCAGGGTGGTACGCGCACAACGCGCGGGGGGTGTGCGTCCGTACGAAGGCGGCGCGGGGGACCTGCGGGACGGCCGCTCAGCGGCGGCCGGGACAGGACGGGCGCGCCGGGCCGCCGTCGCGTGCGGACGACCCGGCGGCCTCGAAACGGGTCCGGGCGGGGATGCGCGGTATGCCGATCACGCCGGAGAGCCTGGCAGATACACATATCGAGGTCCAGGGGATACGGCGGTACGCAACACGCCGTTCTTCTTCGGCGGTCCGCCGGGCCGTCGAGGGCCGTGGGCGAGGGGCCCGACCCTCCGGCCGGCCCCTCGCGCGGCGGTCCCCGTGGCGTCAGGCGGAAGGCTCCCGGAGCAGGGGAAGAAGCTGGTCCCCGATGCGGCCGATCTCCTGCTTGTAGGGAGTGTCGGAGAGGACGAAATGCGTGATGCCGAGCTTGGCGTAGTTCTCCAGGGCCGTGGCTACATCGGCGGGGGAGCCGACGAGCCATGTGGTCCCCGCTCCGCCGCCTCCGTATCTGCCCGGGGTGGTGTAGAGGCAGCTGTCGAGCACCTCACCCCGCGCGGCGAGGTCGAAGAGCCGCTGCTGACCCACCGCGGTCCGGCGGTTGCCCGTCCAGGGGGCGCCGTCGGCCGCCGCCATCGCGGCGACCTTCTCCTCCGCCGCCTGCCAGGCCTCCTCGGTGGTGTCGCGTACCAGGGTGGTGATGCGCAGCCCGAACTCCAGCGGCTCGTGCCGCCGGCCCAGCTGCCCGCTCAGCGCCCTGAGCCGGTCGATGCGTTCGGCGACCCCGTCGAGTGGCTCGCCCCAGAAGAGCTGGACGTCCGCCTCGGCCGCCGACACCCGCTCCGCGGCCGGGGACGCGCCGCCGAAGTAGAGCGTGGGATGCGCCCGCTCCCCGGTCACGTACGGGCGCGGGGCCACCGTGGAGCCGGTCACCTGGAAGTACTCGCCACTGAAGGTGACGTCCTCCTCGGTCCACAGGCGCCGCAGGAGATGGAGGAACTCCTCCGTACGCGCGTACCGCTGGGCCGGTACGACGTTGGTGTCGCCATAGGCCCCGAGATCGTCCAGCCCGCTGACGATGTTGAACAGGACGCGACCACGGCTGAGTTGGTCGAGGGTGGCCGCCGCGCTCGCGAGATGTGCCGGCTGCCAGTATCCGGGGCGGACGGCGATCAGCGGCTCGAACGTCGTGGTGCGCGCCGCCAGCGCCGTGGCCACCGTGAAGGTGTCGGGGCGTCCCCAGCCGGTGCCGAGCAGGGCGCCGCTCCAGCCGTGCGCCTCCGCGGTGAGGGCGAGGTCGGTCGAGTACTCGATGGACCCCCAGCCGGTCGTCGTGTCGTCGCCCCGGTGACCGGGCTCGACGGTGTTGGGGATGTACCAGAGGAACTTGGGGCTCATCGTGGTGTTCCGATCACTGATCGGCCGGCGCGCCGGGGCGCGGCGGGCCAGGCCGGTGGCGGGGAGGGGGGACGGGGGCGTCCATGCCGGGGACATCGGCCGTCGTGCCGCTGGAGTCGGGCCGGACGCGGCGCGCACACGCCGGTATGCGCGACGCGTGAGGGGCGGGCCTGAATCAGGACGGACGGCCGATGCCGGGGCGCGCGCCGGCCGGCCGCGCACCACGTATCGGCGGTGCGGGGCTCTGAGGCCGGATCAGGCGCGGGGGCCCGGGCGCGGAAGCGGGAGGGGCGCGGTGAAGGTCAACACCCGGCGCGCGACGCGCGGACGAGACGGGGACAGCGCTCGCTGGGAAGGGGCCGGACCTCGTACATGCGATCGAGTCTCGGTGTGATCCTTCGCCGTGTCAATGAGCCCTGGGCGCGGGCGCGGCGGCCGACGGGCGCGATCTGCCCGGCAGCGAGGCCGCGGTCCACCGGCACGGAGCGTGTGATCCACCGGCCGGGAGGGAGCGGTCCGCCGGCCGGAGACGCGCGGTGCCCCGGTGTGCGAGCACCGGGGCACCGCACCGGTCAGCGTGCCTGTTCGGCCGGGGCGGCGGGCCGGCCGACGGCGGTGTCGACGAGGAATCCGCCGGACTGGTGGTGCCAGAGCTTGGCGTACGCACCGTCGGTGAGCAGTAGTTCCTGGTGCGTGCCCTGCTCGGCGATGCGGCCGTGGTCCAGGACGATCAGGTGGTCCATGGCCGCGACCGTGCTCAGGCGGTGGGCGACGACCAGTGCGGTCCTGCCCTCCATCAGCTGCCACAACGCCTGCTGGACGAGCGTCTCGCTCTCGGAGTCCAGCGCGCTGGTCGCCTCGTCCAGGAGCAGGACCGGCGCGTCGCGCAGGATGGCCCTGGCGAGGGCGACCCTCTGGCGCTGCCCGCCCGAGAGCTTCACGCCCCGCTCCCCGACCATCGTGTCGAAGCCCGCGGGAAGGCCGTCGGCGAACTCGGTGACGTGCGCGGCGTCGGCGGCCGCACGGACCTCCGCCTCGGTGGCGTCGGGCCGGGCGAAGAGGATGTTCTCGCGCAGCGTGCGGTGGAACATCGCGGGTTCCTGGGGAACGTACGCGATGAGACTCCGCAGGTCCGACTGGCGCAGCCGGCTGATGTCCTGACCGCCGATCAGGATGCGGCCCGACTGGACGTCGGACATCCTCAGCAGGAGCCGGGTCAGTGTGGTCTTCCCACCGCCCGACCGCCCGACGAGCCCGATCCTCGATCCGCTCGGCACATCCAGATCCAGGCCCTCGAAGATCGGGTCGGCGCCGCCGTGGGCGAAGGTGACGTGCTCGAAGCGGACGTCCGCCGTCTTCGTGAGCAGGGGCTCAGGCGCCGGGGGATCGACCACGGTCGGTTCCGTGAGGAGCAGTTCGGTGAACTGCGCGGCCTCGGTCATCGAGCTTTCGAGGCGGCGGTAGATCTGGTTGAACTCGAACATGATGCGGGTCGAGCCGGTGTAGTAGGTGAAGGCGACGACGATCGCCTCCACATTGCCGCCCCCGGCGCCGATTCCGACGGCGAGCAGCAGGCCGAGCGCGTTGGTGAGCACCGACATCGGTGCGACGAAGGTGTCGATGCGGAGATTGCCGTAGTCCCACGAGCGCAGCGTCAGACGGCGCGACTCCGCGACCCGTGCGCGGTGTTCGGCGGCCTCACGCTCCTCGGCCGCGAAGGCGCGCACGGTGTCCATGTTCATCAGTGCGTCGGAGACATGGCCCGACACCCGGGCGATCGCCGCCTCCCGCCGGTTGACGAGCTTCTGACGGCGCCGGATGAGCGGCGCGGCGCAGACCGCGGTCAGTGTGATCATCACCAGCAGGCCGACCACCAGCAGGGGGTCGTAGCTCCAGAGGATCACCGTGCCGAACAGCAGCGGGGCCACACTCCCGATGACGTTGAACGTGAGGGTGTCGACGAACTCCTCGAAGCGCGAGGCGAAACTCAGCACCCGCTTGGTCAGCGATCCTGCGAAGTTGTCCTGGAAGAACGCGGCGTCCTTGGCGAACAGGTCGTCCATGCCGGTGACGTACAGGTGCTCGATGCCCCGTGCGTCCACGCGGTTGAGGCAGTGCAGGCCCACCCGCCACAGCGTCTCGGCCAGCAGCAGGACTCCGGCGAAGAGCGCGACGTAGGGGAGCGCCTCATCGATGCTCAGCGTCCCGTCCTCGGCGATCCGGCCGACGAGCTTGGCGACGACGAGCGGTGCGACGTACGTGATACCGATGTTGCCCAGCGCCGGGAGCGCGAGGGCGGGAACGGACAGTAAGCGCTGGCGGGTCAGTTCCCGCAGGTAGCGGCGGAGAGCGAGCCGGACCGGGCCTCTGCCCGGTCCGGTGCCCTGGGACTGCTGCGATTCCATGCCGACCTCATGTCGTGTCGCGGGCAGTTGTTCCGGGCCTCGGCCGCGGCAGGAGTCATCGCTGCGAAAGGCGTGTCACCGCACCGGGCGGAAGCGCTCGCCGCGCGTCCGCGGTAAGGGATCCGGCGGAGAAGAGTCTCCCCTCGCCGGGCAGTCGGAGTCCAAAGGTTTTCGGGGGCATGGGCAGCACAGCGGCTCGTTCCGACCGGTGTGTCCGCGCACCCTGGCACCACGGGCGCACGCACGTCTCGGAGGTGCGGGACGTGACGAGCGGGAGTGCGCTCCGGGGCGCGGCCGGGCGGAATGGTACGCGCGTATGTCCTGATGCGCATGATCTGCGCCTGGTGCGCGACGGGCCCGCATCCGTGCGGATGCGGACGCCGGGGAGGAGGGGACGGCCTGACCGCGCGACCGGGGCGGAACAGCGCCCCGGCGGTGCCGGCTCCTACCCGAACAGGTCCTCCTCCTCGGGGATCACATGCATCGCCGCCTCCTCGGCGGAGGCCGCGGCCCCGTCGATGCCGACGTCCTGGGCGGTGAGTGTGGAGGGCACATGGCCGTCGCCCCCCTGAGTGAGCCGCCCGGCGCGGTCCGTGCCCACCTCGGTGTCGTACGGCTCGCCGTCACCGCCCGGCAGATCGCCGATCCAGTCCTCGGAGGCACCCGGAGTTTCGGGAACCTCCCTGGTCAGGCGGCTGTCGAGGGACTCGCCCGTGTGCTGCTCGGACGCGGTGGTCCCCTCGTCGTCGACGGCCCACGGCCGGTCGGGCGGGGAGTAACCCTCCTCCAGCACGTCGGTGACACCTGTCGTGTCGAGGGTGTCCTCCACGTCCAGCAGGTCAGCGGGGTCGGAGGCCTCCGGCTCCTGCGGCTGGTAGACGTCGTCCCCCCGGTCGCTGTCGCTGTCAGTCATGGCGAGTCCCTTCCTCCGGGTCCCCTGTACGTCATTCCACTCCGGTCCGGCGAGAGACGCAACGGAAAGCGGCTCCCAGCGGCAGTGACACTGTTTTAGATGACAATGAAAACGATTATCGATAGCGTGTGTGCGGGCGGGCCGCCACCGCCGCAGGGGGTGACTTCTGCCTGCCCGCATTCCCAACGGCACTGTGAGAAGGGGGAACCAGTGGCTCATCTGCTGGTTGTCGAGAGCTGGGTCGGGTCGATGAGCAGGCTGCTGCCGAAGGCGCTGGGGGAGGGAGGGCACGACTTCACCTTCCTCACCCGCGACCTGCGGCACTACCTCCGCTCGGCTCCGGAGGGTGCGGATCATCCGCTGCTCACCGCGCGTCATGTCGTCACGGCGCCCACCAATGACGTCGACGCCCTGCTTCCGCAGGTGGAGCGCCTGCACGGCGTTCTCGGGTTCGACGGGGTGGTCACTTCCTGTGACTACTATCTGCCGACGGCGGCCCGGATCGCCGCTCGTCTGGGCCTGCCTGGTTCCTCACCGGAGGCCATGGAGAACGCCTGCCGCAAGGACGCGACCCGCCGTGTCCTCGCGGACGCCGGTGTCCCGGGACCCCGGTTCGCGGTCTGCGCCGACGGTACCCAGGCCGCGGCGGCAGCCCTCGACCTCGGGTATCCGCTGGTCGTCAAGCCGGTGGACCTGTGCGCGGGCATGCTCGTACGCCGGGTCGACGACGAACGGCAGCTGGCCGAGGCCTGCCGGGCGCTGGCGGACTTCCCGTACAACGCCAGGGGGCAGCGGCGCACGTCCCGCATCCTGCTGGAGGAGTTCCTCCCGGGTCCCGAGGTCAGCGTCGAGACCGTGACCTTCCGAGGGGCCGTCACCGTCGTCGGCGTGACGGACAAGAGCCTCGGCGGGGCCACGGCCTTCGTCGAGACCGGCCACATGTTCCCTGCCGCCCTCAGCCCCGGCGACCTCGCCGCGGTGACCGCCACCGCGGTCGGCGCCGGCGCCGCGCTCGGGCTCGACGACGTCGTGGCGCACACCGAGATCAAGCTGACGGCCGACGGGCCCCGGGTCGTGGAGGTCAACCCCCGGCCCGCGGGGAACCGCATCACCGAACTGGTCCGCCATGTCACCGGGATCGACCTCGCGGCCGTCTGCGTCGATGTGGCGCTCGGCAGGGAACCCGCACTCCACCCCAGGGACACCGGACTGCGCAGCGCTGCCATCGGCTTCCTGGTCCCCGACACCGCGGGCACCCTCGCGTCCTTCGACGGTGCCGCCGCGGTGCGGGAGGCCGACGGAGTGCTGGAGGCCCAGTTCGCCGAGGCCGGCCGTGCCGTGCAGGCGGCGGACAGCAACAACGGCTACCTCGGGCACATCATGGCGGGCGACGCCGCGGGGCTCGGCGCCCGGCGCCGTGTCGAGGCGCTGCTCTCGGGCGTGCGGCCCCGGCTGGTGCGCTCATGACGACGTCTCCCCGCACCCTCGCCCCCTGCCTCGACACGCTCACCGGCCAGGCCCTGCGCGGTGAACTCGGCCCTGATCCCCGCAACCGCCGTATCGCCGTCGCCTTCACGACATCCCAGGCCGTACGGCACGACGGGCGGCGCGGCGGATACCGCAACGAGGTGCTCAGCCTCCGCCTCGACCGAGCCGTCGGCTCCTGCGCCGTCGAGCCGGGCGCCCTTCCCGGGGGAGCGGTCGAGGAGTGCGCCGGCGCGGACGTGGCGGCGCTGCTCGCCCATCCGCTCCTGCCCGTCCGCGTCGCGGCGCTGGACGCCTATCTGATGGACGTCCTGCCGCACACCCCGGAGCACGGGGCCCGTCCGGCGCACATCCCCGCCGGAACCTCGCTGGAACGCTCCCGGGCGCGGGCGGCCGTCGTCGTGGATCTGCTGGAACTGCCGCCCGGCAGCCGGGTCCTGGTCGTGGGAGTCGTCAACTCCCTTCTGGCAGAACTTCGTTCACGCGGACTCATCGGCATCCCGCGCGATCTGAAGGGTGGCACCACCGAATGGGGAGAACCCATCGGCACGGACGCCCTCGGGGACGTCGGCCACTGCGACGCGGTGCTCGCCTCGGGCATGACGCTCGGCAACGGCACCTTCGAACCACTGCGCCGGAGCGCACAGGAGCACGGCAAGCCGCTGGTCATGTTCGCCCAGACCGGGAGCGCCGTCCTGCCCCGGCTCCTGGGCGCGGGAGTGGCGGCGGTGTGCGCGGAACCGTACCCCTTCTTCTGGCTCGACGGGGGTCCCGGCACGGTCCACTGCTACCGCGACGACGAGGGAGTCACCTCATGACCACGGTCTCCCCGCCCGTCCTCGCCCCCAACCGCGAACTGCTCTCCCTCATCGGCCGGAGCCCGCTGGCCCGGATCACCACAGGACTGCCCCGGCCCCACCCCGGCTTCTGGGCCAAGCTCGAGGGGCACGCCGTCGGCGGCATGAAGGCCAGGGCCGCGGTGTCCATGCTCCTCGGTGCGGAGGAACGCGGCGAACTCCTGCCCGGCGCACCGGTGGTGGAGTCCACCTCCGGCACCCTCGGCATAGGCCTCGCCTTCGCCGGACAGGCGCTCGGGCATCCCGTCGTACTCGTCGGGGACAGCGAACTGGAGCCGTCGATGCGGAAGCTGCTCCGCTCCTACGGCGCCCGCCTCGAGATCGTGGACCGCCCCGCGGCGCACGGCGGCTGGCAGGGCGCCCGTCTGGAGCGGCTCCACGACCTGCTCGGCCGGCTGCCCGGCGCGTACTGGCCCGACCAGTACAACAACCCCGACAACACCGCCGGTTACGCCTCGCTCGCCGCCGAACTCGCCACCCAGCTCGACCATCTCGACATCCTCGTGTGCAGCGTCGGCACCGGCGGACACAGCGCCGGGATCGCCGGACCACTGCGCAGGCACTGGCCAGGACTGCGCCTCGTCGCCGTCGACTCCACCGGATCCACCATCTTCGGCCAGGCCCCCGGGCCCCGGCTGATGCGAGGGCTCGGCAGCAGCATCCATCCGCGCAACGTCGCCTACGACGCCTTCGACGAGGTCCACTGGATCGGCCCGGCCGAGGCCGCCGACGCCTGCCGCCGCCTGGCCCGGGGCAACTTCGTCAGCGGCGGCTGGAGCACCGGCGCGGTCGCCCGCGTCGCCGCGTGGGCCGCCCGTACCCACCCCGGGCAGGCCGTCGCCACCGTCTTCCCCGACGGGCCGCACCGCTACCTCGGCACGGTCTACGACGACGACTTCACGACCGCCCACCGCCTGGAACCCGGCCTCGCCGCCGAACACCCCGTCGACGTCCCGCACCCGCGCGCCGCGCAGGCCGTGGGATGGGCCAGGTGCACCACCGTCACCGACCCCCTGGCGGAAGGCATGGAGAAGAAGCCGTGAAACTCACCCAGCACACCGTGCGGCTCGTCCTGGCCGAGCCGCTGCGCATCTCCCGCTCGACCATGACCGCCCGCGACGCCGTACGCCTCACCGTCGAACACGACGGGCTCAGCGGCCATGGAGAAGCCGTCACCAGCGTCTTCTACGGCCTCGACACCCGCACCCTGCAGGGCCTGGCCGCCCGCACCGCCGAGCACCTCACCCGCTTCGGCGGACCGGAGACCGCGCTGCACGCCCTGCGCTCCGGTGAACTCGCCCCGCCGGACACCCCGGCCGCGATGACCGCCGCGACCGAGGCGGCCCTCCTCGACCTGGTGGGCAAGCGCACCGCCACCGCCGTCCACCGGTTCCTCGGTTCCCCCGTGCCGCCTCGGGCCGCCACCGCCCGCACCATCTCCCTGGTGTCGCCGGGCCGGGCGGCGGCCCAGGCCCGTGGCCTGGCCGACGCGGGGTTCTCCGTCATCAAGATCAAGGCGGGTGACCGGGACCCGGAGACCGACCTGGACCGGGTACGCGCCGTCCGTGCCGCGGCCCCCGCCGCCCGGCTCCTCCTCGACCCCAACGGGGCCTGGTCGGCGGCCCAGGCCCGCGCACTCCTGCCCGAGTTCGCCGGACTCGGAGTCGAGGCGGTGGAGCAGCCCCTCGCCCCCGGCGATCCCGAGGCCCTCGCGCGGCTCGCCGCCCGCTCACCCGTCCCCGTCATCGCGGACGAGGACGCCGTCACGTACGAGGACGCGCGGCGGCTCGCCGGACGCGTCCACGGAATCAACGTCAAGCTCGCCAAATGCGGCGGCGTCCACGCCGCCCTGCGCATCGCGGCGCTGATCGAGGACAGTGGCACGGA
Source organism: Streptomyces sp. CB02058 (assembly GCF_001905505.1). GTDB lineage: Bacteria > Actinomycetota > Actinomycetes > Streptomycetales > Streptomycetaceae > Streptomyces. The sequence goes on along the minus strand of NZ_LIPG01000007.1, from coordinate 526,974 downwards.
TCTGATGCTCGGCTGCCTGACCGCCAGCACGCTCGGCATCGCCCCCGCGGTCCACATCGCCGACCGCGCCCGCTGGACCGACCTCGACGGCCACCTCCTGCTGGCCCACGACCCCTGGACCGGCATCGGCGGCACCGACGGATTCGTGAGCACCACCGGGGAGCCCGGACTCGGCGTCCGGCCCCGTGCCGAAGCCGGGACCTGGAGCGAGGCCTCATGAGGACCTGGCACGAGATCCGGAGCTTCCCGCTCGCCATCCGACTGCTGCTCGTCAACCAGTTCGGCGTCAACACCGGCTTCTACCTGCTCATCCCCTACCTCGCCACCCACCTCGGCGACGACCTCGGCATGTCGGCGGCCGTCGTCGGCATCGTCCTCGGTGTCCGCAACCTCAGCCAGCAGGGCCTCTTCCTCATAGGCGGGTCCGCCGCCGACCGGCTCGGCGCCCGGGGCGTCATCATCACCGGCTGCGCGATACGCACCGTCGGCTTCGCCCTCTTCGCCCTCGGCGACGGACTGCCCGTCCTGCTCGCCGCATCCGTGCTCAGCGGAGTGGCCGGCGCCCTCTTCAACCCCGCCGTCCGCACCTACCTCGCCCTGGAGGCGGGCGAGCGCAAGGCCGAGGCGTTCGCCCTCTTCAACGTCTTCGCCACCACCGGGGCGCTCGTCGGCCCGCTCCTGGGGAGCGCCCTGCTGCTCGTCGACTTCCGCGCCTCCGCGCTCACCGCCGCCGGGATATTCGCCCTCCTCACCGTCGCCCAGGCCCTGGTCCTCCCGGCCCGCGACGTGGCCCCGGCCAGGAGCCGCATCACCGCCGACTGGCGGGAAGCCGTCGGCAACCGCGCCTTCCTCGCCTTCGCCCTGGCCATGGTCGGCATGTTCACCCTGGAGAACCAGCTCTATCTGCTGCTGCCCGACGGCGCCCGGCACGCCAGCGGCTGGGACGGTGCCGCAGGCCTGGTCTTCCTCACGGGAACCATCGCGGGGATCACGCTCCAACTGCGGATCACCCGCACGCTGAAGGGGCGCGGTACCAGAGGCCGTTGGATCGCCGCCGGGCTCGTGCTGATGGGCCTCGCCTTCGTACCGCCGATGCTCGTCGCGGGCGACGGCACACCGCCGGACGGCACCCTGGACGCGGCCCTGCGCGTGCTGCCCGTGCTGGCCGGAGCGCTGCTGCTCCACCTCGGGGTGATGACCGCGCAGCCCTTCGTCATGGAACTGATCCCCGGCTTCGGCCGGCAGGATCTGACAGGAACGTACTTCGGCATCTTCTATGCCGTCTCCGGCATCGCGGCAGCCGTCGGCAACACGGCCGTCGGATGGGCCATGGACGCCGCGCAGCGGGGCGGGGCGGACAACGGCGCCGTCGAACTCCTGCCCTGGGCCTGCTGCCTGGTGACCGGCCTGATCTCGGCCGCCGCCGTGGCCCGGCTGCAGCGCGGGGGCGGCCTTCCCTCGACCCGGCCCGAACCCGTGGCGGTGACGGCGTGAAGCGGCGCACGGGCAACCTGCTCACCGACCGGCCGGAGCTGTACGAGGCACGGTTCCCCGACCCCGAACGGCTTGCCGGACGCTGGGCGGAGGACTGCCTGCGGCGGTACGGGGCGGGGCCGGCCGTCCTGGACCTCGGCTGCGGGACCGGCCGCGACGCGGCCTTCCTCCACCACGCGGGCCGCCGGGTCACGGCCGCCGACCTGTCCGCCACCATGCTCGCCCACGCCCGCACCCACCACCCGGGCCCGGAGCACGTACTGGCCGATCTCAGCCGGTTCGATTTCGGACAGGGCGTCTTCGACGCGGTGGTGTGCCTCGACAGCTCACTGCTCTACTGCCACTCGAACGAGCAGCTCGACGGCTTCCTCACGTCCTGCCACCGCACCCTTGTGCCCGGCGGTCTGCTGGTCGCGGAGATGCGCAACGGCGCCTGGTTCCTGGGCCGGGCGGAACCTCCCGCCGAGCCGGCCGTCTCCCGCTTCACCCTGGACGGCATCACCTACCGCTCCACCACCGCCCTGCGCATCGACCGCGCCGCGCAACTCCTGCGGCGCACCCGCCACTGGACCGCCGACGACGGCACCCCGCCCGTCGAGGAGCACTCCGCGTGGCGGCTGCTCCTGCCCCAGGAACTGCGCCACTTCCTCACCGCCCACGGCTTCGACGTCCTCGGCCTGTACGACGGCCCCGGGCCACGCACCGAACCGGCCTGGCGGCCGGGCGCCGGACCCGGCACCGCCGCAGACGGCGACCGGCTCCACCTCGTCGCGAGGAAGCCGAGGAAGCCGCACACGACATCAGCACCACCCCCAGCCCCAGCAGGAAAGCGAGTACGGCCATGACCGCACCCCACGACAGACACGAGAGCTTCCCCGCCCTGCGCAGGCGCGGCTTCCTCGCCGCAACCGGGGGAGTGGCCGGCGCCGGGGCGCTCGCGCTCGCGGGATGCTCGGGACCCGGCGCCACCCAGGACCCGGCGGGGAAGGCGACCGGCGCTCCCCGGCGGGGCGGCCGGCTCCGTGCCGCCTTCGCCGGAGGCGGCGCGAGCGAGACCCTCGACCCGCACCTGGGCAACCTCTTCGCCGACGCGGCCCGGGGCAAGGCGCTCTTCGACAAGCTCGCCGACTACGGCGCCGACCTGTCGGCCGAACCGCGCCTCGCCGAGACCTGGGAGCCGAACGCCGCGCTCGACCGCTGGAAGGTCACCCTGCGGCAGGCGGACTTCCACGACGGGAAGCCGGTGACCGCCGCCGACGTCCTGTACAGCTACCGCCGCATCGCCGACCCCGAACAGGCCTACCGCGCCCGCGCGTCCCTGGAACCCGTCGATCTGAGGGCGAGCCGCGCCACGGGCAGGCGCACCCTCGAATTCGTACTCAAGCGCCCGACGGCCGAGTTCCCCAACGTCATGGCGGCGTTCGGCACCCACATCGTCCAGGACGGCGCCACCTCCTTCGACCGTGACCCGGTGGGAACGGGCCCCTTCAGGTTCGTCTCCTTCACCCCCGGGCGCTCCACCGTCCTGCGGCGCAACGACGCCTACTGGGACGGCGCCCCGTATCTCGACGAGCTCGAATTCATCGTCGCCAACGAGGAGTCCGCCCGCGTCAACGCCCTCCTCGGCGGCCAGATCGAATACGCCCACGAGCTCAACCCCGCCACCGGACGCGCCCACGAGAAGGCCGGAGCGATCGAGATCGTGCGCCTGCGGAACAGCGCCATGCAGGCCTTCGCCATGAAGACCGACCGGCCGCCCTTCGACGATCCCCTGGTCCGCCAGGCGTTCTTCCACATCGCCGGCCGCAGGGAACTGGTGGACGGCGCACTGTCCGGCGCGGGGGAGGTGGGCAACGATCTCTTCGGCAAGGGATACGAGTACTACGCCGACGAACTCCCGCAGCGTGAACAGGACATCGACCGCGCCCGCGCTCTGCTCGCGCGGGCGGGCGCGGACGGACTGAGGGTCACCCTCGACACCTCGGCCGTCGCCGCGGGCTTCACCGAGGCCGCCGGAATCTTCCGGGACCAGGCGGCACGCGCCGGAGTCACCGTCGAGGTCCGGATGGGCAGCAAGGACTCCTACTGGAAGGACATCCTCGACTCCGGCACGCTCTGCTGCTACCGGTCCGGGGCCATGCCGATCGAGTCGCACATCTCCCAGCGGCTGCTGACCGGATCCACCACCAACGCCACCCGATGGCAGGACAAGAAGTTCGACGCGCTCTACCAGCAGGCCCAGTCCACGAAGGACAGGACGGCGCGCGCCGCCCTCTACGGCCGGATGCAGCGACAACTGCACGCCGAAGGAGGCTTCCTGGTCTGGGGGTTCGGTGACTGGATACTCGGCACCACCCGCTCCCTGCGCGGCGTCGCACGCGAAGCGCCCGCCAACACCCTGGACTGGGCCCGCTTCGACAAGGTCTGGCTGGCGTGAACGGACCGCGCTCCTGGATCGCCCGGCGGCTCCTCCTCGGAGCGGCACAGACCGCGGCCGTCGTGCTGCTGGTCTTCGCGCTCACCGAGGCGCTCCCGGGCGACGCGGCCGTGGCCTTCGCGGGCGACCAGCCCGACCCGCAACGCATCGAGGCGGTACGCGAGGCGATGGGACTCGACCGGCCCGCCCACGAGCGGCTGGCCGAGTGGGTCACGGGCCTGCTGCACGGCGACCTCGGCACCTCGCTCACCTCCGGGCGGCCCGTCTCCGGCTTCCTCGCCGACGGCTTCGGCCCCACCCTGCTCCTTGCCGCAGTCACCGTCCTGCTCCTGGTGCCCGCCGGGGTGGGCCTCGGAGTGCTCGCCGCCCGCCACGAGGGACGGTTCACCGACCGGCTGATCAGCTCCGCCACACTCGGCGTCTACGCCGTCCCCGAATTCGCCCTCGGGGTGCTGCTGGTGAGCGTCCTCGCCCTGCGGCTCGGCTGGCTCCCGCCGACCGCCGTCGGGTACGGCGACGGTCTGCTCGCCCACCCCTCCGTGCTCGTCCTGCCCGTCCTGGTCCTGCTCGCCCGGCCCGTCTGTTCGCTGGCACGGCTGGTCAGGGCGGGCATGATCGAGGCGCTCGCCACCCCGTACGCCGCCCAGGCCCGGCGGTACGGCATCCCCGGCGCCCGCATCCGCTACGGGCACGCCCTGCCCAACGCCCTCGCACCCGCCACCCAGCAGCTCGCCCGCACCATCGACTGGCTGCTGTGCGGAGTCGTCGTCGTGGAGGCCCTGTACGTGATCCCAGGACTCGGCACCGTCCTCATGAACGCGGTGGCCGACCGCGACATCCCCGTCGTGCAAGGTCTCGCCGTCGTGTTCGGGCTCGCCACCGTCGTGCTCAACCTCGGCGCGGACCTCGTCACCCACCGGCTCGCACCCCGCTCGGCGGTGGCCGCGTGAGCCGTCTGCGGAGATACGGTCCCGGAGCCGCCGTCGCCGCGCTCCCGCTGGCCCTCGCCCTCGCCGGACCGCTCCTGGCCGGTGACCCACCGGCACGCGCCGCCTCCTTCACGCTCGGCGGAGGCCACTGGCTCGGCACCGACTTCGTCGGCCGGGACGTCGTGCACCAGATACTGCTCGGCGGCCGGTCCGTGGTCCTCGTCGCCCTCGCCGCGACGGCCCTCGCGTATCTCGTCGCCCTGCCCCTCGGACTGATCGGCGCGCTCACCCACCGCAGATGGCTGGAGGAGGTGCTGATGCGCCCCCTGGACGTGCTGCTGGCCGTTCCTTCCCTGCTCATGCTCCTGCTGGTCGCCGCCGCGTTTCCGCCCGGCGCCGCCGGACTCACGCTGCTGGTGGCCTTCGTCTCCGTACCGGACGCGGCCCGGATCGTGCGCGCGGCGGCTGCCGAGGCGGCGTCCCGGCCGGCCGTGGAGGCGCTGCGGATGCAGGGTGAGAGCTGGTGGCGCATGGCCGTCGGATACGTCGGCAGGTCCATCCTGCGCACCCTGGCCGCGGACGCCGGTATCCGGCTGACCGGAGTGCTCTACCTCGTCGCCACCGCGGCGTTCCTGGGCATCGGAGTCGCCCCGGACGCCGCCGACTGGGCGGTGATGGTCGACCGCAACCGCACCGGACTCCTCATCCAGCCCTGGGCCGTCGTCGTGCCCGCCCTGCTCATCATCGCGCTGACGACGGGCAGCAACCTGCTCGTCGACGCCGCCATGGAGAAGCCCACCCCGTCCCGGAAGGGCCGCCGCCCATGAACCACAAGCCCCCGCTCGCCACCGTCACCGGGCTCACCGTCGAGGTCGACGGTCAGGTGCTCGTCGACCGGGTCTCGCTCGAGATCCGGCCCGGCACCGTCACCGCCCTGGTCGGCCCCTCCGGCAGCGGCAAGACCACCACCGGCCTGGCCCTGCTCGGCGAGTATCCGGCGGGCGCCCGGGTCACCGGCGAGGTGACCGTGGACAGGGCCCTGACCGGCTACGTCCCCCAGCACCCCGCGGCCGTGCTCAACCCCGCCCGCAGGGCCGGCACCCTCCTGCACGACATGGCCCGGCAGCAGGTCCGTGACCTGCCCCGCGCGAGGCGCCGCGGCGCAGCCGCGGAACGCGTCACCGGCGCGCTCGCCGACGCCCAGCTCGACGACGGCGACGCCCTGCTGCGCCGCTATCCGCACCAGTTGTCCGGCGGCCAGCAGCAACGCGCCGTCCTGGCACAGGCGCTGCTGCTCGGTGCCCGTATCGTCGTCGCCGACGAGCCCACCACCGGGCAGGACGCCCTGACCAAGCGCCGCATCGTCGACGAACTGGCCGCCGTCACACGCAGGGGCATCGCCGTCCTGCTGCTCAGCCACGACCTCGACGTCGTCCGCGAACTCGCCGACGAGGTCCTGGTGATGCGCGGCGGCAGAGTGGTGGAACAGGGCCCGGCACACGTGGTCCTGGACGCGCCCGCACACCCGTGGGCGGAGGAACTCCTCGCCGAGCCGCGGACCGTGCCGTACGCGGACCCCGGCCGGACCGGCGACGAGGTTCTTACCGTCACCGACATGACGGCCCGTCATCGCAGCGGCGGCGCCCGTGTCCCGGTGCTCCGGGTGGACCGTCTCACCCTGCGCCGCGGCGAATGCCTGGCCGTCGTCGGACGCTCGGGCAGCGGCAAGACCACCCTCGCCCGCTGCCTCGCCGGACTCCACAGCGACCACACCGGCGAGATCCGGCTGGACGGCACGACGCTGCCCCGCAGCCTGCGCGCCCGCGGCCGGGAACAGCTCGCGGCCGTGCAGTACGTCTTCCAGGACGCGCGGGCCGCATTCGACGAGCACCGGCCGGTCGTCGACCAGGTGGCCCGCACCGCGGTACGTCTGCGCGGTGCGGGCCCGCAGGAGGCGACGGCTCAGGCCCGGCGCGCCCTCGCCGGCCTCGGTCTGGACGAGAGCCGCGCCCGCAGGCCGCCCTCCCGGCTGTCCGGCGGCGAACTCCAGCGCGCGGCCCTCGCCAGGGCGCTCCTCGCCCGGCCCCGGGTGCTGGTCTGCGACGAGATCACCTCAGGACTGGACCCCACGGCCCGCCGCTCCCTGCTGGACCTGCTCGCGCAGCTGCTCCGCGGGAACGACGGGCTGAGCGTCGTACTGATCACGCACGACCTCGACACCGCGGCCCCGGCGAACCGCATCGCGGTGCTGGACGACGGCCGGATCGTCGAGGAAGGGCTTGCCGGACAGATCCTGACCGCCCCCGGGCACCCGTTCACGGTCTCCCTGCTCGGCGCATCGACGCGATGGGGAGCCGCCGTACGCCCATGAACCGTGGCGCCCTACGGCACCGTGGCGACGACCGCGAACCGGTCGGCCCCGCCGTCGTAGGGTGCTCCGGCGAGGTCGCCGAGGACCTCGACACCGGTGAACCCCGCACCGAGGAGCTCCTCCTCCAGCTCGCCCGGGGCGAAGTAGCGGATCCAGTTGCAGAACGTCCGGTGACACCCGGCCTCGACGATCTCGTACTTGTCCAGCGACACCCGCTCGTCCTCGTACCTGAAGGTGTCGTGGAAGCCGAAGTAGGGGCGGGCGGACCAGAACCCGTCCATCAGGGAAGGCGCGTAAACCGCCTGCTCGCGCACCGCGGCGAACGCCGGAACGGCATCGACGTCGAAGGCGAACGCACCCCCTGGGGTGAGGTGCTCCCGGACCGTGCGCAGCAGTGTCCGGCGGGCGTCGGGCGACAGGGCGGAGAAGTCGCGCATGACCATGATGACGAGGTCGTACGCGGCGTTCTCGTCCCGGTAGGCGAGGTAGTCCTGGTGCAGATAGCGGATCGCCAGGCCCTCGCGGCGCGCGTCCGACACGGCGTGGCCGAGCGAGCGGGACGACACGTCCAGCCCTGTGACAACGGCCCCGGCGCGCGCCAGCCGGGAGGTGTACAGGCCGGGCCCGCACCCGAAATCGGCGACGCGCCTGCCGCCGCCGAGGCCGAAGCGGTCGACGAGCCAGGCCACGACACGTTCGAGGTACTCCTCCCGGTAGGAGGAGAGGTCCAGCAGCGGATCGAGATGGGCGGCGAGCATGTGAGCGGAGATATGGGGGTCGGCCCACATCTCCTGGGTGGTCACCAGTGAGTAGAGCGGGGGACGGGCGACGACGGCCGAAAGTTCTGCGAACACGTGGATATACGTCCGTTGTTCTCGTGGGACGGGTGGGGGTGAGGCATGCCAGGCACCCCGGGCCGGCGAGAACCCGCCGGACCCGCCGGGGTGCGGGGTGATCGCCGAGGGCGCCCGCCGCCGGATGCGGCGTGGAGCGGGGTCCTGCCCGGTCGCGGGCATGCCGTCGCGCACAGACCGGACGGCCGGCGGTGCCGTGACGGCATCACTCGGGTCCGGCGGTCTGCCGGGGCACGGGGACTGCGGGTTCACTGGCGCATGACGAGACCGTAGGCCGGGTGCCTGCCCTCCCGCAAACGGTTTCCGCGCGGCGGCCCGCAGGCCGACGCCGTCTCACTCGGGCCACGGCGAGTCGAGAATCGTGCGTACGAAGTCCCCGCGCTCGAAGCCGGGAACATAGTGCTGGAGCACATCGGCCTTGACGTTGCCGAAGGTCGTCTCCGGTTTCGGGCGGATCCCGTCGGTGAAGGCGGCGAGGATCCGCCGCTTGAAGTCCGGGCGGGGATGGAGGGCGACGATCGCCGCGCGGTCGGCCTCGGAGATGTCCGCGTAGCCGATGCCGAGCACGTCGTACTCCACACCGGCCGTCACGAGCGCCACCTCGGGTTCCATGAAGGCCGGGATGCCGGGGGTGGTGTGCAGGGCGATCGCCGTCCACACCCGCCGCACACTGTCCTCGGGCACCCCGTGGGACTGCAGGAAGCGGCGCGCCTCGTCCGCGCCGTCCACCTCGAAACGCCTGCCGCTGGAGCGGAAGCGCTCGCCGAGTCCGAGGTCGTGGAACATGGCGCCGACGTACAGCAGTTCCGGGTCGAAGGAGAGGTCCCGCCGACGGCCCTGGAGCGCGCCGAAGAGGAAGACCCGGCGCGAGTGGTGATAGACGAGATCGTCCGTCGTGTCGCGCACCAGCTCGGTCGCCTCGACGGCGAGTCTCGTGTCCGGGACGCTCACGTCCGCTGCCGGGGACGGGCCGTTCGCCATGGTGGCACCGGGGCTTTCCGTGTGAGGGGTCGGTTCTGGGCCCTGCCAGGATCGGCGCACGCGGGTGGGGTGAGGGGGGCGACAGGCCGTGAGGTCGCCCGACTGATTCACATCGGGTGTGCGTCAATAGGCGCCGATCAGGTGTTGGCCAGGGCAGCCCGGCCGGTGCGAGGGTGATACCGGATCGGCAGGGGAGCGACGGGGGAGTGCGGATGAGCGTCTTCAGGACGAAGGCCGGAGCGGTCGAGGGGCGGCCGGGCGAACGTGATCCCGGCATCACCGTGCTGCGCGGAATCCCTTACGCCGCACCGCCGTTCGGTGCCGGCCGGTTCCGCGCCCCGCGCCCCGCCGCTCCCTGGGACGGGGTGCGGTCCTGTGCCGCGTACGGTCCGGTCGCCCCGCAGTCCGCACGGCTGCCCGGTGCTCCGGCCTGGTCCCCCGGCGAGGAGGACGTGCTCAGCCTCAACGTCTGGACGCCCGGCGGCAGCGGCGACGCGCTCCCCGTGCTCGTCTGGATCCACGGCGGTGCCTATGTCTTCGGCTCCTCCGCGCAACCGGACTTCGACGGCACCGTCCTGGCCGGCCGGGGCCTCGTGGTCGTCACGCTCAACTACCGCCTGGGGTTCGAGGGGTTCGGTCATGTACCGTCCGCGGGGGCCGACGGAATCTGCCCGGACAACCGGGGCCTGCTCGACCAGATCGCCGCGCTCGAATGGGTGCGTGACAACATCGCCGCGTTCGGTGGCGACGCCGACCGTGTCACCGTGGCCGGCCAGTCCTCCGGGGCCACCTCGGTCGCCTGTCTGATGGCGATGGACGGGGCACGCGGCCTGTTCCGCCGCGCCATCGTCCACAGCGCGGTGAACGCCTGCGCATCGCTCGCGTCCGCGGCCCGCACCACGGCGGAGGTGGCCGCGGAGGCGGGGGTGTCCGCCACGTACGCCGGGCTGGTGTCCACGTCCCCGAAGGCGCTGGTCGACGCCTCCGACCGGGTCGTGGAGGCCTGTCGGCGCGACCCCGGGTCAGGGCGGCGCCACTACGATCCCGCGATCTACGGACCGGTGGCAGGAGGCGACACGCTTCCCCTCGACCCACTCACCGCGTGCGCCGCGGGCACCGCACGTGAGGTGGACCTGATGGTGTGTCACACGGCCGAGGAGTACTGGCTGCTCGATGCGGTGGGCAGCTGCGCGAAGATCACGACGGAGGAGCAACTCACCGTCTTCGCAGCGGACTTCCAGCTCCCTGAACCGCTGGTGGAGGCCTATCGGGGACTGGCCCCGGAGGCATCGGTGCAGGACGTCCACCTCGCCCTGTACGGGGATCTGATGTTCGGCGAGTACAGCAGCAGACTGGCCGAGGCCCATGCGCGGTCAGGCGGCCGGACGCGTCTCGCGCGCTTCGTCCGGCGGCAGGACGGCCGTGGGGGACCGGTCAGGGCGTGGCACTGCGCCGACATCCCGTTCGCGTTCGGCACCCTGGACGACGACAGCGTCCACTTCCTCATCGGTGGACCGCCGGGTGCGGCCGACCGTGAGCTGGCGGCGCGGATGACGCGGGCCTGGGCGGACTTCGCGGCCTCCGGCGATCCGGGCTGGCCGCGACTCACCCCCGACGGCGGCCCCGTGCGGATCTGGGACACCGCGACAAAGGCTCCCGGCGGCCGGTGGGACGCCTTCCGGGAGCCGTGGCGTGCGACGGGACTGCCGCTGCTCACGCCCTGACGCCGGGGCCGGCGTCGCGGGCCGGGACGACTGCTGGAACGGCCGCCGTGACGACCGGTGGAACGGCCGCCGTGACGACCGGTGGAACGGCGGCCGTTCCGAGGGATCTGCCGTCGGGCGCGCCGCCTCGCGGTCATTGGCATGGACCTGCCCGTCGAACTGCACTACAGTCCGTAGCGGCACTTCTGAGAGCGCTCTCAGACGGCTTTCGGATGCTTCCTGTTCCACCCCCACGATGCTGGAACAACACGAAGGGGCACTCCCTTGAGACATACGACGATGGTGCGGACCGGTCTCTCCGCACTGCTCATCATCGGAACCTGGGCGACCGCCGGGCTCACCCAGGCCTCCGCGGCGGACGCCACCTCCTCCACCGGCCCCCAGGCCTCTGCCGGGCTCCTCACGGCCATGCAGCGGGACCTCGGGCTGACAAAGGGCCAGGCGGTGGCCCGGATCACCGCGGAGAAGGCGGCGACGGCCCTGGAGGGCACCGCGCGGAGCGCGGCCGGGACGTCGTTCGGCGGCTCCTGGTTCGACGCGGGCAGCGGCAAGCTGACCGTGGCCGTCACGGACAGCGCCAAGGCCCGCGCCGTCCGCGCCACCGGCGCCGAGGCGCGCGTCGTCGACCACACGGCGCGTCAGCTCGACGCCGCGAAGGACAAGCTCGACGCGCTCTCCGCCCCCACCGGGGTCAGCAGCTGGCACGTCGACCCCCGCGCCAACAGCGTGGTCGTGAACGTCGTCGCCTCCGAGCGGGGTGACAACGATGTCCGCGCCTTCCTGACCAAGGCGCGGGCACTCGGACCCGTCACGGTGAAGCAGACCACCCAGGCTCCGCAGACCTTCGCGGCGGGCACGGTCGGCGGCGACCCGTACTACACCGGCAACGTCCGGTGCTCCATAGGCTTCTCGGTGCACGGAGGCTTCGTCACGGCCGGCCACTGCGGCCAGGCGGGCGGAGCGGTCAGGGGCTGGGACGGCTCGGCCATCGGCAACTTCCAGGGATCGTCCTTCCCCGACAACGACTACGCCTGGGTGAACGTCGGCAGCGGCTGGTGGACCGTCCCGGTCGTCCTGGGCTGGGGCACCGTCTCGGACCAGCTGGTACGCGGCTCCAACGAGGCCCCGATCGGCGCCTCGATCTGCCGCTCCGGCTCCACCACCCACTGGCACTGCGGCAACGTCCTGGCCAAGAACGAGACCGTGAACTACAGCCAGGGCGCCGTCCACCAGATGACCAAGACCAGCGTGTGCGCCGAACCGGGCGACTCCGGCGGCTCGTTCATCAGCGGCGACCAGGCGCAGGGTGTCACCTCCGGCGGCTGGGGCAACTGCAGCAGCGGCGGCGAGACCTGGCACCAGCCCATCAACGAGATCCTCAACCGTTACGGGCTGACCCTCCACACCGCCTGACCCATGACCCCGCCGGGTCACGGTGACCCGGCGGAACGCGACCGGTCTGCTGCGGCAGCAGGGTGGCCCCCTGCCGCGGCAGACCTCGTCGTTTCCGGGGGAGTTACCGGGCGAGCGCCCCCCGCACCCCGGTTCGGCGCACTCACGGCGCGCGGTCTCCCGGCGGCTCTGTCACGTATCGGAATCGGGGGCCTCCGGGGCGCTGGGAATGGGGTCGTACGCGCCTTCGGCGAGCTCGTGGGCAGGCTCCGGGCGTGGTGCGCGGCGCCTGGGCCGACTGCTTGCCGGTACGCCCTCACCTGCCCGGTCACAGCTTCGCCGCAACCGCTCTGACCTGGTGTTCTGTCGGCCTTCCCGTACGCTCGGGAGGTCTGCCGGCACCATGTGGGGGGTCTTCGTGAGTGGGGAAACGACGGGGTACGACGCTGTCCGGACCGAGGAGCTGCAGGGGCGGGAAGGTGTTCGGAAACGGCCCGGTATGTGGGTGGGATCGACCGGCGAACGCGGTCTGCACGAAATGGTGTTCCAGGTCATCGGCCGGGCGGTGAATCACGCCCTGGCCGGCCGGGGCGGCGGCGCCGTCGATGTCACCCTCACCCCCGACGGTGGCGTGCGGGTCTCCGACAACGGGTCGGTCGCGGCTGCCCGTGACACCGGCGGCACCGGTCTCGAAGCCCTGCTGACGAGCATGCCCGTCGCGATCGAGGCCGGCAGGCCCCTCGTGTACATGGGCCACGGCTGTGCAGGAGGTGAGCTCTTCGTGGCCAACGTCCTGTCGAGCCGGCTGACGGCCGAGGCGCGGTGCGGGGGGACCCGCCGGGTCCAGGAGTTCGCGCGTGGTGTCGCGGTCGCCCCGCCCGCCGCCATGGGGCCGGCGGCCGGCAGCGGGACCACCGTCACCTTCTGGCCCGACCCCGAGATCTTCGAGACGACGCGGTGCTCGTTCTCCCAGCTGGAGGAGCGCTTCCGGCAGGTGGCCTTCCTCAACCGTGGCCTCGGGCTGTCGCTGACCGACGAACGTCCGGGGGGCGGGTCTCGGGCGGTGAGCTTCCGGTTCCCCGGCGGAGTGCGGGAGTGCGTGGCGGCCCTCGGCGCGGAGACGGGGACCGCCCTCCAGGCGGACGTCATCGGCTTCGAGCGCGAGGATCCGCGGATGGCGGGGACGATGGAGGTGGCGCTGCTGTGGAGCGGCTCCCACCAGGAGCGGATACGCGGCTTCGCCAACAGCCGGGCCACCCGTCAGGGCGGCACGCATGTGGACGGCTTCAGGGACGGAGTGGCGGCGGTGGTCACCGCGTACGCGCGAGCACGAGGGCTCCCCGACGTGGAAGGTGATTCCTGGGCCGACCGGATCTGCGAGGGCCTCACGGCCGTGGTGTCGGTGAAGCTCGAACGCCCCGAATACCTGGGCGCCACATGTGAGTTGCTCGGCAATCCCGAGGTGCGGGACTGCGTCGCGGAGGCCGTCCGGGAACACCTCGGCGCCTGGCTCGGGGACCGGCCGACGTACGCCGCGCAGGTCCTCGACCGCATCCTGCGGAACGTCCCCCGGGACTGAACGTCGGCCGAGCGGTCCGTCGAGTCTTCGGCTCCCGGCCCGCAGGGGACGAGCCGGCCGGTGGAACGCCTCTCCGGCCCCGAGTTCGTCGCGTGCTCGTCGGGCGCCGCCCGGCTGCCCGTTGCCGCAGGCCGAGGAGGCGGTGGGTGCCCGTTACGCAACTCCCCGTGTGCAGGGCACCGTTCACCAGCTATTGACATGTTCTCAGCGGCGACGCAACACTGGCACCGCTTCGGAGAGCGCTCTCCGAAGGTTTCGCGCACGATGCACCAGCCAGCTCCACTCTCCCCCCACCGTGCACCCGATGTGCACGGGACGCAGAGCGGTACGGAGGTCCGCATGGCCGAAAGAATCAGCAGAACCACCCTGGTGTCAGCCCTCGTCGTCGCCACAGCGCTCGCCCTGGTCGTCATGGGGCTCACGGCGATCACGGGTGCCGGTGCCCCGAAGGCCGGGGCAGCCCCGCAGGGCGCGGGGGCGCCGGCCGCCGCGTCGCACATGGCGCAGGGGCACGTCATGGCGGCGGCCGATCCCGTTCCCTCGGGCGACGACCCCGACGGAGACGGCTACATCCCGGCGAACCCGCCGGTCACCGGCGTGCAGCCGTCCACCGAGATACCGCCGCACCGGTACTTCCACGAGTTCCAGGCGAACTGCTCGGTCAACCACACCGGATCGGTCGACCCGATCGTCTACCCGGGGCAGACGGGCAAGTCGCACAACCATACGTTCATGGGGAACGACACCACCGACGAGAACAGCACCACCTCGTCGCTGGGTGCGGGCGGTACCGCGTGCAAGGCGCCCGGTGATCTGTCCGCCTACTGGATGCCGACGCTGTACAACGGCGACCAGGAAGTGCGCCCGGTCGGTCCGCAGACCATCTACTACAAGGCGGGAGTCACCGACTACCGCACCGTCCGGCCGTTCCCCAAGGGGCTGCGCTTCGTCGTCGGCAGCCCGACGCAGACGGCAGAGGAGTTCCGCGACCACCCGGGCACGGTCGAGGGCTACGAGTGCGGTGAGAGCTACCACAACTTCGACTTCCCGGCGAGCTGCCCGACCAGTCGGGACACTCAGCTCAACCTGCGTATGCAGGCGCCGAGTTGCTGGGACGGGAGGAATCTCGACACCCCGGACCACAAGGCCCACATGGCCTATCCCGTCGTGATGGGCGCCAACCAGGACGTCTGCCCGACCAGCCACCCCGTCGCACTGCCGATGATCGAGTTCAAGATGGCGTGGCCGGTCAACGGTGACATGTCGCAGGTGAGGCTGGCCAGCGGCACGGGCCACTCCTTCCACTACGACTTCTTCAACGCGTGGGACGACGCCACGCTCGATGCCATGGTCGGTCACTGCATCGTGGGCGGCCTCCAGTGCGACGCCCGGGGGTACGACCAGAACAACCCGGGCGAGGGTGCCGCCCTCGACGAGAACTACGAACTGCCCTGACCCGCCGCGCTCTCCCTCATGGGTGCTCCATGCCCATGAGGGAGAGCGCTCTCCGATACTCTCCCCCCACGAGGAGTTCCAGGACCATGAAACGGACACGTCCCACCCCCGCGGCCCTCGGCCGCAGACGCACGACAGCGAGGCTCGCCGTCGCCGCTCTCCTCGCCGCCGGAGCGGCAGCCCTGCCCGTGCCCGCCGCCCAGGCGGCCGGAACCGTGGTGAAGGTCGAGGGATCACAGGGCGCCTGGCGCCTCACCGTCGACGGGGCGCCGTACACGGTGAAGGGCCTGACCTGGGGTCCGGCCGTCGCCGACGCCGGACGGTACATGCCGGACGTCAGGTCGATGGGCGTCAACACCATCCGCACCTGGGGCACCGACGCCACGACCGCACCGCTGCTGGACAGCGCGGCCGCCAACGGCATCAAGGTCATCGCCGGCTTCTGGCTCCAGCCGGGCGGCGGTCCGGGCAGCGGCGGGTGTGTCGACTACCTGACGGACACCACCTACAAGAACAACATGCTCGCCGAGTTCCCCAAGTGGGTGGACACCTACAAGGACCACCCCGGTGTCCTCATGTGGAACGTCGGCAACGAGTCCGTGCTCGGCCTGCAGAACTGCTACAGCGGCGATGCCCTGGAGCGGCAGCGCGACGCGTACACGACGTTCGTCAACGACATCACCAAGAAGATCCACGCCGTCGACCCGGACCACCCGGTCACCTCGACCGACGCCTGGACGGGGGCCTGGCCGTACTACAAGAAGAACGCGCCGGACCTCGATCTGTACGCCGTGAACTCCTACGGCGCCGTCTGCGACATCCGCAGGACCTGGGAGGACGGAGGCTTCGACAAGCCCTACATCGTGACCGAGGGCGGCCCGGCCGGTGAGTGGGAGGTGCCCGACGACGCCAACGGCGTACCGGAAGAGCCCACCGACGTGGCGAAGGCCGAGGGCTACAGCAGGGCGTGGCAGTGCGTCACGGGCCACACAGGGGTGGCGCTCGGCGCGACGCTGTTCCACTACGGCACCGAGTACGACTTCGGCGGCGTCTGGTTCAACCTGCTCCCGGCGGGCCAGAAGCGGCTCTCGTACTACGCGGTCAAGAAGGCGTACGGTGCGGACACCTCGGGCGACAACACGCCGCCGGTGATCAGCGGCATGACCGTGGACAACGCCTCGGCCGTCCAGGCGGGCAAGCCCTTCACCGTGAAGGCCTCCGTCTCCGACCCCGACGGCGACCCGCTCACCCATCAGGTGCTGCTCGGCGGCAAGTACGTGGACGACAGCGGCCAACTCGTCGACACGCCCTTCACGGACAAGGGCAACGGCACCTTCGAGGTCACCGCCCCCGACCGTCTCGGCGTGTGGAAGGTCTACCTCAAGAGCGCGGACGGCAAGGGCAACGTCGGCATCGAGACCAAGTCCTTCCGGGTCGTGCCGCCGGAGGTCGGTGGCACCAACCTGGCGGCGGGCAGGCCTGCCACCGCGTCCAGCTTCCAGCCGGACAGCGTCGGCTGCCCGTGCCCGGCGGGCAACGCGGTGGACGGTTCGTTCGACACCCGCTGGGCGAGTGCGTGGGCCGACCAGCAGTGGATCCAGGTGGACCTGGGGGCCAGGACGGCGTTCGACCATGTGCAGCTCGCCTGGGAGGCCGCGTACGCCAAGGGGTACACCGTCCAGACCTCGGACGACGGGCAGACCTGGAACACCGTCCGTACCGTCACCGACGGCAACGGAGGGATCGACGACCTCGACGTCTCGGGTGAGGCGCGCTACGTACGGGTGAACGCCACGGCACGCGGCACCGCCTGGGGCTACTCGCTCTACGAATTCGGGGTCTACCGGAGCTGACGGACCGCGGTCAGGGCCTGCCGCACCGTCCCACTCCCCGCTGTCGGTGCGGCCGGAGAGCCCGCGGCGGGCCACGGACATCCGTGGCCCGCCGCGGCCTTCTGTTGCCGCGCGACATCCCCGGCCGGGGGCCCGTCACCGGACCGAGGGCGCACTCCCGCCGTCGTGGAGTTCCCCGGTGACCCGGAAGACGGCGTCCTGCGGTGCGCGGACCGCCAGCGTCGTGCCTGAGGCGGCCCCGCGGACGGCACCCGCCACCTCGACGCGGCGCACGGCGCGGCTGCCCGCCGCGAGCACGTACCAGGCTCCGGCCGGTGACCTCCAGTGCGTGCCGGCGACGACGTGCTGGCCGAACCGGCTGCACAGGGCGGTGTTCCGGCGGTCGGTCACCACCTCGGCCGGCGCGGACGGGGAGGCGGCGGGGGGAGCGAACTGCACCATGACCCGGCCCGGGCCGCGCCATGTGTCCGCCCGCGTGCACAGCCAGTCAGCCGTGGAGCGGGTGCCGGGCAGCGGCTGCACCGCGAACCGCCAGTTGTTGACCGCCCGCACCCCCGACCGCCGCAGGTCCCGCAGCGAACACGCCGTGCGCGCCCAGCCGGTCAGGGCTTCGGCACTCGTCGCCTCGCGCGGCTGACGGGCCGGCGCTCCGGAGCCGGGCGCCGGTGTGTGGGTGAGGTGCACCGGTGCGAGCTCGCCGAGATCGGTCAGGAGGAACGCGTGCTTCTCCACGATCTTCTCCGACGACCGCACCTGCATCGCGGGCCAGGACTCGCATGCGCCGCCCTCCGCAGGAAGGGGCACTGCCGCGGTGATTCCGTCACCGTCCGTCTCCAGCGGCCGCGCCGGGGTGTCGGGTGCCAGGAGGTCCCGCGTCGCCGGTTCCGTCACCCAGGGCGCCAGGAGATACCGCGCCGACGTGGCGGTGCGGCTGACGGTGAGCGCCGCCGCGGTGGTGACGTCCGCCTCGTCGGACCGGGCGAAGTCCAGGGCGGGGGAGGCCGTTCCGGAGAGCGGTTCGGCGTACCGGACGACACGCACCCCGCCGTCGTGGAACAGCACGACGGTCTCACCGTCCACGTCGCCCGCGAACAGCAGCTGAGGGGGCTGGGCGGGCGCCACGACAGCAGTACCGGGGGTGGCGGTGACGGTGGTGCCCGGACCGGGGGCGGCCCAGCTGCCCAGGGCCCGTTCCAGGAGCTCACGGTCGCCGGTCCGGCCGCCGCGTGGCGGCCAGGCGCTGAAGTCCACCCGTGAGGTGTCCGCCCACTGCGCCGGAGAGGTCCGCAGGAGCGCGGCGGGGTCGAGCGCGCCGCCCGGCACCGTCACGCGCCGGGCGGCCGCCCGGGACGGGGCGTCGCCTGAATCCGGTCCGGCCGTCAGGGCGAAGCCCCCGGCCAGCGTGGCGAGCGCCAGGGCAGCCGCGCCCGCCCGTACCCGGTACCGGCGCCGGAGCAGATCGCCGGGGCGCGTCTGCACCGTGCAGGGGTCGAACTCGCCCGACCCCAGCATGCGCCGGACCTGCTCGTGATCGCTCCCGGACACCTGGGCCGCGGCCCGCACGGCGGCGCCCGGATCCGCCACTCCCGCCTCGGAGAGCAGCGCCCGGGCGGCGTCCGGGGACAGCGACTCCAGCAGGCACAGACCCAACGCCGCACGGACGGGCGCCGGTACGTCCGCCAGGGCGCGGTCCAGAGTGAACTCGTCCATGCCGCCGGCGCGCGGGAAGAGCCGGAGCCCCCGTACGACCGGCAGTGAGGGGCGCAGCGCCGCGGGTGGAGGGACCCGCCCCGGCCACCAGCGAGGCCTCCGCCCGTATGCCAGCGCGTGGCGCACGGCACGCAGGCGGACCGCGGCGTAGGCGGGGGTTCGGGTGCCGTCCACCACCCCGGACCCGGACCGCGGAGCGGGGATGCCCTCCGCACCCGGGGCCGGTGCGGGGCGGGCCCGGCCGCGCAGGGCGCGTTGTACGGCGGTGTGCGCCGCGAGCACCCTGCGGTGCCGTCCGAGGCCCGGCGGCAGGGTGAGATAGGCCAGCCGCACGAGGCGCGGATAGTGCTCTACCAGCGCTGCCTCGGCCTCCTTGACGCCGAGGTGCGCGCCGGGGCCGAGCCGGCGGAGCGGCGGGGGATGGAGCGGCATGGGGTGGGTGCCTTCCGAGCCGTGGGCGGAGATCCGTCACACGGCAAACGAACCAATCGTGTGACGGTCACATCGGCCTCGTGGCTCGTACCCTCGCGGGTCGGTCCGTCGCTCCGTCAGGAGCGGGCCTCGCGCCTACAGAGGACCCTCCGGGCCCTCGTCGCCCGCGCTCAGCTCCTCGGCCCGCAGCGCCAGATCCTGGAGCACATCGGCCGAACTCACGTTTTCCTGGCCGGAGTCGTGGACCTGGGCGAGCGCGATGAAGGCCAGGGTGAAGGCTCCGACCAGCTGCTCGACCGCTCCGCCGACCTCGCGCCCCACCAGGACGGCCATCTCCTCGACGGTGGCGTCGGAGGGAATGGCGATGTGCGGCATCGTCTCGTTGAGGAGAGTGGTCACCATGTTGCCGCCCGCGTCGGGGTCGCCCCCGCCCGTGTCCTCCTCGGCATGGCGCTGCATCTCGCCGGCCTCCGTGAGGATGCCGATCACTCGCTTGAGGACTTCGCTCTGCTCCATACGGTGAGCATATGTGCCCCGGAGTCCCGCACCCGTTCGCCGGCCTGCGGTGAGCCGAACAGCGGAACGCCCCCGGACGCCGGCGGGTGGGGCCGCCGGGCCGGGGGCTCGGGCCGTCGCCCGGGGAAGGGGCTCAGGCCGTCGTGCGGGGCCTGTCGCCCGAGAGCCCGCGGATCAGCTCCGCATAGCGCCGTCCGCTGCTCTTGACCGTGCGGCGCTGGGTCGCGTAGTCGACGTGGACGAGACCGAAGCGCTTGTCGTAGCCGTACGCCCACTCGAAGTTGTCGAGCAGCGACCACGCGAAGTAGCCGGCCAGCGGCGCACCCTTGCGGACCGCGCGGGCGCAGGCGGACAGGTGCTCCTCCAGGAAGCGGGTGCGCTCCGGGTCGTGCACCGAGCCGTCGGCCCGCACGGTGTCCTCGTAGGCGGAGCCGTTCTCGGTGACGTGGATCCGCCGGGCGCCGTACTCGTCCGTGAGGCGCAGCAGCAGCTGCTCCAGGCCGTCGGCGTGGACCTCCCAGTCCATGGCGGTGTGCCGCGCGCCGGTCGGCTGGATCTGCCTGGCGTTCGGCACGGGCCCGTCCGGGTCCGCGGTGACGATCTGGCGGAAGTAGTAGTTCAGGCCCAGCCAGTCGAGGGGCGCGGCGATGGTCTCCAGGTCGCCCGGCCGCTGGGGGAGTTCGACGCCGTACAGGTCGAGCATGTCCTGCGGGTAGCCGCGGCCGTGGATCGGGTCCAGCCACCAGCGGTTGATGTGGCCGTCGGCGCGGACGGCGGCGGCGAGGTCCTCCGCACTGTCGCTCGCGGGCTCGATCGGGCTGAGGTTGTTGACGATGCCGACGCGGGCGTCCGCGGACTGCGCGCGGATCGCCCGAACAGCCAGGCCGTGGCCGAGGTGGAGGTGGTACGAGGCGTGGACGGCGGCCGTCAGGTCGGTCAGGCCCGGCGCCATCCGGCCTTCCAGATGCCCGATCCAGGCCGAGCAGAGCGGCTCGTTGAGCGTGGCCCAGTCCTTCACCCGGTCGCCGAGGCGACCGACGACGACGGAGGCGTACTCCGCGAAGTGCTCCGCGGTCTCGCGGACGGTCCAGCCGCCGCGGTCCTGGAGTGCCTGCGGCAGGTCCCAGTGGTACAGCGTGGCGAACGGTGTGATGCCGGCCTTCAGGAGGCCGTCGGTCAGCCGGTCGTAGAAGTCGAGACCGGGCTTGTTCACCGGGCCGTCGCCGCCGGGCACCACGCGCGGCCAGGCCACCGAGAAGCGGTAGGCGTTCGCACCGAGTTCCCCGATCAGGCCGATGTCCTCGGGGACCCGGTGGTAGTGGTCGCAGGCCACGTCCCCCGTGTCACCGTTGTCGACGGCGCCCGGGGTGTGCGAGAAGGTGTCCCAGATCGAGGGCGAGCGGCCGTCCTCCGCCACCGCTCCCTCGATCTGGTACGCGGCGGTGGCCACGCCCCAGGTGAAGTCGGCCGGGAGGCCGGTGAGGTCGTTCACTGACTGCCTTTCTTCGTGGGTCACTTGACGGCTCCCGCGGTGAGGCCGGCGACGAGATAGCGCTGCAGGAGCAGGAATCCCGCGACGACCGGCACACTGACGACCAGCGAGGCCGCCATGACCTGGTTCCAGTAGACGTCGTTCTGGGTTGCGTAGCCCTGAAGCCCGACCGCCAGGGTGCGGGTGGTGTCGTTCGTCATCACGGAGGCGAACATGACCTCGCCCCACGCTGTCATGAACGCGTACACGGACACGGCGACGATCCCGGGCACCGCGGCCGGCACGACGACCCGGAACAGGGCGCGGACCGGGCCGCAGCCGTCGACCATCGCGGCCTCGTCGAGATCCCTCGGGATGGAGTCGAAGTAGCCGATCAGCATCCAGATGGAGAAGGGGAGCGAGAACGTCAGATACGTGAGGATCAGCCCGCCCCGTGAGCCGTACAGGGCCAGGCCGGTGCTGTTGCCGATGTTGACGAAGATGAGGAACAGCGGGAGGAGGAAGAGGATCCCCGGGAACATCTGTGTGGACAGGACCGTGACGGTGAAGACCCGCTTGCCCCGGAAGCTGTACCGGCTCACGGCGTAGGCCGAGAACACCGCGATGACCACCGAGCAGACCGTCGCGGCCCCGGCGACCACCAGCGAGTTCACGAAGTACTTCGCCAGCGGGACGGTCTCCCAGATGTCGAAGTACGGCCGGACGGTCAGCTCGTCGGGTATCCACCGGAACTTCCCCGACACGTCCTGGAGCGGCTTCAGCGAACTGCTGACCATCACGTAGACCGGCAGCAGGACGAAGCCCGCGAGCAGGGTCAGGACGACCCTGCGGGTCCAGAGGAAGGACCGCGGCGCGGCCATGGGGGACCGGACTGCACGGGGGCTAGGCACGGGAACCCTTCCTTCCGCGGGAGGTGAAGAACAGATAGACGGCCGTCACGACCAGGAGGAAGAGCAGCAGGAGCACCGACATCGCGGAGCCGGTGCCGAAGTTCCAGGTGACGAACGACGACTGGTAGATGTGGATCGAGATGAGGTCCGCGCTCGAAGGAGCCGCCTTCCCGAACAGCACGTACGGGGTGTTGAAGTCGTTGAACGTCCACAGGAAGAGGACGAGCACCAGCACCTGGTTGACGGGCCGTAGCGAGGGCAGGGTGATCCTGCGGATCTGCTGCCAGATGCCCGCGCCGTCGATCGACGCGGCCTCGTACAGCTCGCGCGGGATGTTCTGCAGCGCGGCCATCAGCATCAGGAAGGCGAACGGCCAGCCCTTCCAGACCGAGACGATGATCAGCGCGTAGATGCTGTTGTCGCCGATCAGCCAGAACGACGGCTGGTCGGTCAGACCCAGCTGGTCGTGCAGGACGTGGTTCACCAGTCCGTTGTCCCGCTGGAACATGAACGCCCAGGTGATGACCGCCGCGTAGACCGGCAGGGCGTACGGGACGAGGAACACGGCCCGCAACAGGCCGCGGCCCCGGAAGTTCTCCTGGAGCATGATCGCCGCGGCGACCCCGAGCAGCCAGGCGAGACCGACGGCGAAGAAGGTGAAGACGCAGGTGACGAAGAAGGAGCGGAGCAGGGCCTCACCGATCGGGGCGTCGAAGTCGACGGCGATCCTGTAGTTGTCGAGGCCGGTCCAGGGTGCCGCACCCCAGTCCCTGATGAAGAACTGGGTGAGCTGGCGGAAGCTCATCACGATGCCGACGATCATCGGGATCAGATGGATGAGGAGTTCGAGCAGGACGGCCGGGAGGAGCAGGAGATAGGGCAGTCCGCCGCGGCGGATCCGGTCGGGGATGCGCGGCAGTCCGCGCCGCGCATCCCCGCTGCCCCGGCTCGTACCCCTGGCCGGTGTGCCGGCTTCGGGGTCCGTGGTGACGGTGGCGGTCATGAAAGGTGCCTCACTGCTGCATGGTCTGCTGCGCCTTTTCCAGGCGCGCCTTGACCGACTCGGTGGTGACGGGCGTACCTGCCGCGGCGTCCGCGAACAGCTCCTTCACCGCGGTGCCCACGGCCGTCTCGAACTGCGACTCGTTCGGCACCTGGGGGAGCGGTGCGGCGCTGGTGGCGAGCGTGTCGCGCAGGACCTTCAGCTCGGGGGCCGCGAAGGCGGGGTCGGACTGGGCGGCCTTGACGGGCGGGATCGACCCGTAGGTCTTGCAGAGGATCTTCTGCTCCTCGTCGCTCGTCATGAACTTCACGAACTTCTTGGCACCGTCGATGTTCTTGGTGTTCTTGAACACCGCCATGTTGATCCCGGCCACCATGGAGTTGGTCTGCTTGCCCGCGCCCGGCGCACCGGCGGGGACGGGGACGGGAGCCACCCCCCAGTCCTCCGGCTTCATGCCCTGCGCGGCGAAGGTGGTGGCGGCGGCCTGCCAGAGCACCATCGCCGTCCGGCCCTTGGCGAAGTCCGTCAGCGACTGGTTCTGGGCGTACTCCGCGTTGCCCGGAGCGATGATCTTGTCCTTGGCCATGAGGTCGACGTACTGCTTCACGGCCGCGACGGCGCCGTCCGACGTGAAGTCGGCCTTGCCCGCCTCGTCGAAGAAGTCGGCGCCGTGCTGCTGTCCCAGGACGAAGGTCTGGTGGATGTTGTTGGAGAGGTTGGAACCCTCGGCGCCGAGGGCCCACTTGCCGTCCTTGGAGAGCTTCTTGCCGTCCTTGACGAGCTGGTCCCAGGTGGCGGGCGGGGTGGTGATGCCCGCGTCGGCGAACATCTTCTTGTTGTAGTAGAGGGCGTACGCGAGGGAGTAGAGCGGTACCGCCGCGGGCGGCTCGCCCTCCTTGCCGGCCGAGGCCACCGCCGATTCGATGAAGCGGTCCCGGCCGCCGATCGCCTCGAAGTTCTTGTCGTCCCAGGGGAGCAGCGCGCCGGTGGCCTGCAGCGAAGCCGACCAGGTGTTGCCGATGTTCAGTACGTCCGGGCCCTGCCCCGACGTGGCGGCGGCGAGGATGCGGTTCAGCAGGTCGGCCCAGGGCACGACCTCCAGCTTCACCTTGATCCCGGTCTCCTTCTCGAACTTCTTCAGCTCAGGCGTGAGGATCTTCTTGTCGGCCTCGATGCTCGGGCCCTGGTTGGACGCCCAGTAGGTCAGAGTCTTCGGCGACTCGTTGCTGCCGTCGTCCGACGACGTGCCGCCGCCGCAGCCGGTCACTCCGGCGGCTACGGACATGGCGAGGGTGATGGCTGCTGCGGCTCTGAGGTGACGCATGAAAGGTGGCCCCTTTCCGGGGAGGGCGCGGTTCGGGATCCGAACGCCCCTTCGCTCTTAATTTAAGATGTGATTTAAGAGCTGAAGAAAGTGCGCGTCAAGGGCTGGGGCCGGGGTATGTTGCCGGAAGGAAGGGAGCAACATGGCTGAACGCAGCAGACGGACCGTGCGTGACCTGCGACGGGGCAACCGGGCGCGGGTATTGCAACGGTTGTATTTCGACGGTCCGTTGAGCCGTCAGGAGCTCGGGCCCGTCACGGGGCTCAGTTCGGGATCCATCAGCAACGTGGTCGCCGAGCTCGTCTCGGAAGGGCTCGTGGAGGAGGCGGGCATCGTCGACTCCGACGGCGGACGCCCCCGCACGCTGCTGCGGATCTCCTCGGGCGGCGGACTGTTCGTGGGCATCGACATCGGGGAGACCCGGGTGCGCGTCGAGCTGTTCGACCTCTCACTGACGGAGCTCGCCCGCACCGACCGCCTGCTGGCACAGCACGGATACGACGTCGAGCGCATCGTCAGCCATGTCCGTTCGGGCGTTCTGGACGTCCTGCGCGACGCGGGCGCCGACCCCCGCGCGCTGCTCGGCGTCGGCATCGGGGTGCCGGGCATCATCGAACGCGACGCACCGGAAGCCGCCGGAGGTCCGGGCGCGGTCGTGCACGGGCAGACCATCGGTTGGAGCGCCGTGCCCTTCGAACGGCTGCTCCGTGCCGCGGTGGACGTGCCGCCCGAGGTGCCGTTCTTCATCGACAACGGCGCGAAGACGCTGGGCCAGGCCGAGATGTGGTTCGGCGGCGGGCGGGGCGCCGGATCGGCGGCCGTCGCCCTGATCGGCTCCGGCGTGGGCGCGAGCGTCAACCGGGGGGACATCCTCGACGAGGACCTCTCCGACGCCGCGCTGGAATGGGGCCACACGACCGTGCAGCTGCGGGGCCGCCGGTGCCGCTGCGGCTCCATCGGCTGCCTGGAGGCGTACGCCGGAGCGGAAGCGATGCGCGAGCGCTGGCAGGAGGCGGGCGGCCCGCTGCCACCGGACGCCGACGACGAGAGCGCCCTCGCCGCACTCCTCGCGGCCGCCTACCCGGGCCCCGGGGGCGGAGCCCCGGACCCGGTCGCCGTCTCCATCCTGGACGAGACGGCCGAGTGCCTGGGTGCCGCCCTGGCCGACCTGGTCAACCTCTTCCTGCCCGAACGCATCCTGCTCGGCGGCTGGGCGGGGCTGCTCATCGGTCCCCATCTGCTCCCGGACATCCGCCGGTACGCCCAGGACTACGCCCTGCGGCACGCGGCGGCCCGGACCACGATCGACCTGGGGCACCTGGGCCCGGACGCGGTCACGGTCGGCGCCGCGACCCTGCCCCTGGCCGACTTCCTGGCCCGCGGCGGCACGCGCTCCGCACGGATGCCCCTCCCGGTCGTCACCACGGCCAAGGACGTCGTCACCACGGCCAAGGACGGAGGGACGTCGAACCGCAGCCGTAAGGCGAAGGCGTGAGACGCACCGGGGGCAGCTGGGTGGCATGGACGACGGGTGCGGCCGGCCTCCTGCCGCAGGCAGGGCGGAAGCCCTCCTGTCTCATGGTTGCAGGTGCCGCACTTACGTGCAAAGGGTCGGCAGTTCACGGTGCGCGGGGGTTCGGCGGGGGAGCCTTCACCGTGGACGTGCGGAGTGGGGAGTGGCGTGATCCCGTGGAAGTGAAGGCCGCCCGTACTGGGGCGTTGCCACGACCGGGACCCCGGTAACCACCCGGTCGTAACTCCCGGGAGCTTCGCATGGCCATCTTCCCCGAGACCAAACCTGAACTGCTCGACCCGGACCCCGACCTCCAGCAGGCGTTCGACGCCGCGATGTCCTCCTTCGGCGGAGGGCTGGACAGCACGCCGATCATCATCGCCGCACTGAACCAGACCGAACCGCACGACTTCGCGGGCCAGTTGGGGGAGCAGGTCCACTACTCGGCGAGCCTGCTCAAGACCGCGGCGATGTGGGTCGCGTTCGAACTGCGCAGAGCGGTCAACGACTTCGTCGCCACCTTCGGCCCGCCGCGCGACCAGACACTCGCGATCGTGGGCAGCACCTTCGACACCCTGATCAAGGAGGACCGGGTCGCGCAGCTGGCCGGGGTCAACCTCGACGGCTTCCTGCTTCCCCGGTGGAGCGAGGTCTTCCAGCTGCAGCCGGATGGCACGGTCAACTTCACGCAGCACTTCGCCGAGCAACTGTTCGATGCGATCGTCGCCGGCAAGAACAGTGCCGCTGGATCGGTGGTGCACGGACTGGGCTTCGGCTACCTCACCCGGGCCACGGCGTCGGCGGGCTTCTTCGACGAGGACGCCGCCGCTGAGCCACAGACGGCTGACGGAATGTGGCTGTGCGGTGACTTCGGGCACGGGTTCCCGCCTCAGCGTGTTCCCTGCGTCAACGACACACCCGTCGCCCAGGCGACGTCCGCCCTGCAGATGGCGCGCCTTTTCGCGTTCCTGGCGTCCAGTCCCGGCGCCGGTGGCGCACCTGGGGTCGGAACCGGCGCCGACGAGGCCCCCGCCACCGACAACACACCGCTCGTCGACCCGGCGTCCGACCTCGCCATGCTGGTCTACCTCTTCCGCGCGGCCGAAAGGCGGCACGTGTTCCTGAGCCACGACCCCGACGTCCAGTTCATCACCTTCCAGTCGAAGAACGGCCTGGGGCCGGTGAACAACGGCACGACCGTCGCCTCGGAGGCCGCGATCATCAAGGAGCCCACATCCGGACGGCGCTTCGTCGCCGTCTTCCAGAACCAGGTTTTCCCCGATGACGCCGCGACACTGCCGATCTCACAGGTCGTGGACACGACCATCGCCAACTTCCTCTTCCCGAACTAGCGCCGCACCAGCAGCTGTTCACCTCGTCGCCCGAGACGTGCAGAATGACGGTGCGACCGACCCCGTCGAAGCAGCCTGGCGGAGTTTCCTTGCCCTCTCCGACGAACCCGCCCGGCGGGAATCACTCCCCGACCCCGTCGAACTCCGACTCGTCCGGCGAATCCGTGTCCGCCGCGTTCCGGGCGCCGGGTGCGGTGACGTTCCACATGTGGCGACGCTCCACGGGTGGCAGGACAGGCAGCCCGGGCGGCTCAGCTCATGCGGTCAGGCGGAGTCCCGCACCACCAGTACGGGTTCGAAGATCACCGAGGTCACCGGCCGGTCCGGCGCGGCCAGTCGGTCCAGCAGCAGTCCGGCCATCTCCGCCGCCATGTCCTCCACCGGCTGGCGCACCGTCGTGAGCGGTGGCCGGCAGGTCGAAGCTGCGCTGCTGTCGTCGAAGCCGACCACCGCCACGTCGTCGGGCACCCGTCTGCCGTGTTCCCGCAGCACATGGCAGGCGCCCATGGCCATCAGGTCGTTCCCCGCGAACACCCCGTCCAGGTCCGGATGTTCGGCGAGCAGCCGCTCCATGGCGGCCTCGCCGCTCTCCTGGGTGAAGCGGCCCTCGGCGACCGGGACGCCGCAATGCCCGTGCCGCGTCAGCGTGTCCTGGAAGCCCGCGAGCCTCTCCTGCCCCGCCGGCAGGTCCAACGGCCCGCTGATGGTGACGATCCGCCGGCAGCCGCGCGCCAGCAGATGCTCGGCGGCCAATCGGGCGCCGTCCCGGTGCGCCAGATCGACGTAACTGATCCGGGCGGGCCTGGCGGGGCGCGCGTACAGCACGGCGGGCAGCCCGGCGTCCGTGATCAGCGCGGGAAGCGGGTCCTGCGCGTGCGTCGAGACGATCAGCGCCCCGTCGGCGCTGCCCTGCCTCAGGTAGTCCACCACCTCGTCCCGGGCCCGCGAGCTCTCCGCGAACATCAGCACCGGGTGCATGCCGCGCGGGCGCAGATAGTCGACGACTCCCGTCACCACGCGGCCGAAGAACGGATCGGCGAACACCTGGGCGGTGAAGGACCCTTCCGCCGTGGGTTCCGCGCCCTCCTCGGCGACCCCCGCGCCCGACACCACCAGCGCGATGGCGTCCGCGCGCCGGGTCACCAGGGAACGGGCCGCGCGGTTCGGCGCGTAACCGGTGACGGAGACCGCCTGCCGCACGGCCTTCTGGATCGCGGGGTCGACGTTCCGCACGCCGTTGACGACCCGGGAGACCGTGGCGCGTGAGACACCGGCCGCCCTCGCCACGTCCTCCAGGGTGGGGGCCGCGCCGGGCGGTCGGGGAGCATCCGTCATGGGCGCATTTATAGCATCAGCGGGCAGCCCGGATAGAGCGCTCTCCCAAGTCCGCGAGGTGCGGCCCGCCGGGCCGTCGACTGTGCCCCCGGGGGTCGTGCGCCGGGGCGCATGGGCGGCGAGAGCTGATTGTTCACTTGTCACCACCCTCTGTATGCCCATACGTTGGCCGCTTGCGACGTGTCCTACAGCCAGTGGGGGAGCCGAATCATGGCCGCGAACGGACGGCACCGCAGATATCAGCCCAGCCGGATCAACCGTGCTTCGCTCACGGTGACGGCGGGGGGTGCGGGCATCGCGCTCCCGCTCCTCACCGCTGCCTCGGCGGGCGCCGCATCGACCGATGTGTGGGAGAAGGTCGCCGCCTGCGAGTCGACCGGGAACTGGCACATCAACACGGGCAACGGCTATTACGGGGGCCTTCAGTTCAGCGGGTCGACCTGGGCCGCGTACGGGGGCACCGCGTACGCCGCACGGGCCGACCTGGCGACCAAGGACCAGCAGATAGCCGTCGCCGAGAAGGTGCTCGACGGGCAGGGCCCCGGCGCCTGGCCGACCTGCTCCGTGCGGGCGGGCCTGAAGCAGGGCGGGGACGCACCCGACATCGCCCCCCAGCACGAGCGCCAGACCACGGCCGGGACCGGGAAGGGCAAGACGCCCCAGTCCGGTTCCTCGACGAAGACCGCCCGTGACGCCGGGGCGGCGAAGGCATCACCGACCACCGTGCCGGGCAAGCGCGAGTCGTACACCGTGGCGCACGGCGACTCGCTCTCCGGCATCGCGTCCGCCGAGCGGGTGCGGGGTGGCTGGCAGCGGCTGTACGCCGCCAACCGCTCCGTCGTGGGCGCCGACCCCGATCTCATCCTCCCGGGGCAGCGGCTGACCCTGGACGTGGCGGGGAAGCCCGTGACCGCGACGCCGAAGCCCACGACCTCGGCGCCGAAGCAGAAGACGGCCCAGAAGGCGGCCCCGAAGGCCGCGGCGCCCAGGACGGCCGCCCCGAAGACCGCCGCGCCCAAGCAGGCCGCGAAACCCGCCCAGAGCGAGAAGAAGACGGCGAAGTCCCGCACCGGCCTCACCGCCCCCGTCTCGGCCCGTACCGGAACGCCGTACCACCAGGCGGGATCATGGTCCAGCGGCTACCACACGGGCGTCGACTTCCCCGTCCCCACCGGCACATCGGTGAAGGCCGTGGCGTCCGGAAAGGTCGTCTCCGCCGGCTGGGCGGGCGCGTACGGTTACGAGGTCGTCATCCGGCACAGCGACGGCAGGTACAGCCAGTACGCGCATCTCTCGTCGCTCCACGTGCGCGAGGGCCAGCAGGTCGGCAGTGGCCAGCGCATCGCGCGCTCCGGCTCCACGGGGAACAGCACCGGCCCGCACCTGCACTTCGAGATCCGCACCGGCCCCGGCTACGGCTCCGACATCGACCCGCTCGCCTACCTCAGGGCCGGTGGCGTCAGCGTCTGAGCGTTCCGTGTCCGGCGGATCCGGCCACGGACGCGGCCCGGACTCAGTCCGAAGCGATCAGTAAGTCGCACCGCCGCGACGGACCGGCGACGGGCGGCTCGGCACGGGACGTGGGACGCCCGGCGCCGAACTCGACCCGCCCGCCGCCGTGGTCCAGCGGCATCGTCAGCGGCAGCGAGAGCGCCGTCGGCGCGGGAAAGGGGTCCGGCAGGGCCGCCCCCGGCGCGACGGCGGGTCTCGACGGCTCGGGAAGCTTCACCTCGGGCGGTGTCACCGGCCGGACAGGGTCCTCGTCCGGGGCGTCGGCGGTGCCCTCCGGCGTGTCCCGCCCGGCCTCCGGGTGCTCCGGCATGGATCGCTCGGTCGCCACCCGCTCCATGGTCAGGAGCACCAGACCGGCCGCCGCCAGAGCACCGCAGGCGAGCGCGAGCAGGGCTCCCGTCAGGCCGTAGCGGAACTGCTCCCCGAACATGGTGATGCCCACGGCGGCGGCGACCACCGGGTTGACCACCGTGACCGTCGCCAGCGGTGCCGTGAGCCCGGCGCCCCGGTAGGCGGCCTGGGAGAGCAGGAGGCCCGCCGCGGCGAGCGCGGCGATCACCAGCAGCGTCGGCAGCCCCGAACCCACCACGCCGGAGGTCCACTCCACCGCGACGGTCTTGGTGAACACCGACGCCATGCCGAAGGCGACGCCCGCGCCGGTGGCCAGCACCACGCTGCGCAGCATCGGCCGGTGCAGTCCCTTGGCGACGACGAGTACGGCCGCCACGGCGCCGAAGGTCCCCGTCGCCAGGGTCAGCTGCTCCGGGCCCGCCAGCGTGTGCGATCCGGCGCTCCCCGTGAGAGCCAGCAGCCCGGCCAGCCCCACCGTGGCCATCACGGCGCCGCGCCAGGCCGTGCGCCCCGCCCTGCGCCGTACGAAGACCGCCGCCATCGGCAGCGCGAAGACGATCGTCAGCGCACCCAGCGGCTGCACGAGGCTGAGCGGTCCGTACGCCAGAGCCACCACGTGGAGCAGCGCCCCGACGCCGTTGAGCCCGACGGCCACCCACCAGACGCCGTTGCGCAGCGGCGCGTACGGGCGGCTTCCCGCGGCCGACGCCACGCGCTCCTGGACGATCGCGCCGGCCGCGTAGGCGACGGCGGAGACCAGTGACAGCAGCACGGAAAGCGCGAGGGAACTCATGTACACCACGATGTCTCGTCGGAGCGGCCGCGTCGTCGTCCCTGAGGCGGCGATTCGGCGTACTGCTCCAGTTGTACGTACCTCACTCCTGGGTCCTCCTCTCGACGGTAGTCCTCATCGCCCGCGGGCTCAGAAGTTCGTCCAGGAGGTGACGCCGTGCCGTCGTACGGCTGCGGAAAGTGTGCGAAAAGGGGTGAAACGGCCCATTTCTCCGGGCCGGGAGCCGACGAGGGGTGGCTCAGGTGCTGAGCTGGAATTCGGCCCGGATGCGCTTGCCGACGGGCACCCGCTCGGCCGTCAGACGGTCGCAGAGCGCGACGACGATCTCCATGCCGTGGCCGCCGAGACGGGCCGGGTCGGGGGAGTAGAGCACCGGGAGCGCCGTGCTGCTGTCGTAGACCGTGACGCTTATCCGCTGTGCGTCGCCTTCGAGCTCCAGCAGATAGGGCCCGTGGCTGTACCGGTCGGCGTTGGTGACGAGCTCGCTGACCGCCAGCATCAGATCGCTGCGGGTGTGCTCACCCAGAACGGCCAGCCACTCCGCCGTGAGTCGCGCGAGGAAACGGTCGGCCAGGGCGCGAGCCTGCGCGATGCATCCGGGCTCGCCGTCGAACACCTCCGCGGCGAGCAGAACCTCGGTGGACGGAGACCCCTGACAGGGGTCTTCCGGCCGTGAGGTGGCCTGTTCGTTCATGTGCTCCAGCCAGGGCGCGCAGGGGAGGTCGTCAACCTCTTCTCGCCGTTCGTCTACCCGTGTCGAGAGATCTCACTCCGGGAGATGTACCGAGATCTTACGCACGTGGCGGCAGCCGGACCACGCTCACGAAGAAGTCGTCGATCTGGCGCACCGCTCCGATGAACTGCTCGAGGTCGACCGGCTTGGTGACATAGGCGTTGGCGTGCAGTTTGTAGCTGCGCAGGATGTCCTCCTCCGCCGAGGACGTGGTGAGGACCACCACCGGGATCAACGCCAGTTCCGGGTCGGTCTTGATCTTCTCGAGCACCTGCCTGCCGTCGTACTTGGGCAGATTCAGGTCGAGAAGCACCAGGTCGGGGCGCGGGGCGTCGGGGTACTCGCCCTGACGGTAGAGGAAGTCCAGCGCCTCCTGGCCGTCGCGCACCACATGCAGGGTGTTGCGGATCTTGTTGTCCTCGAAGGCCTCACGGGTCATCAGCTCGTCACCGGGATCGTCCTCCACGAGCAGGACCTCGATGGGCTTGACGGCGTCGTTCAAGAGGAGTCTCCCGACCGGGGGGTGAGCGGGGCGGGGGCGAGCAGCTCCGCCGTGGTGTGTGTGGGTGCTTCGGGAAGCACCGGCAGGGTGAAGTGTATGAGTGTGCCCTCGGCGGGTTCCGGGTCCAGCCAGATCCGGCCACCGTGGAACTCGATGATCTTGCGGCAGAGGGAGAGCCCGATGCCCGTTCCCTCGTACTCGTCGCGGGCGTGCAGGCGCTGGAAGATGATGAAGACCTTGTCGGCGAACTCCGGCGCGATCCCGATGCCGTTGTCGGCGACGGTCAGGTGCCAGTCCTCGCCCTCCTGGACACACCCGACCGTGATCCGGCACGGCACATCGGGCTTTCGGAACTTCACCGCGTTACCGATGAGGTTCTGCCAGACCATCGTCAGCGACGTCGAGTCACCGAGCAGCTCGGGGAGCGGATCCTCGCGTACGACCGTCGCCCCGGACTCCTCGACGGCCAGAGTGAGGTTGGACAGCGCCCGGTCCAGGGCTCCGCCGAGGTCGACGGGCTTCCAGCTCTGCTGCACCCGGCCCACCCGGGAGAAGGTCAGCAGGTCGTTGATGAGCACCTGCATCCGCTTGGCACCGTCGACCGCGAAGGCGATGTACTGCCGGCCCCGGTCGTCCAGCTGCGTGCCGTAGCGCTTCTCGAGGAGCTGGCAGAAGGAGGCCACCTTCCGAAGCGGCTCCTGGAGGTCGTGCGAGGCCACGTACGCGAACTGCTCCAGCTCGGAGTTGGACCGGCGCAGCTCCGTGGTCTGCTCGGCCAGCAGCGTCTCGCGGTCCTGCGACTCGGCCAGCTCCGCGACCAGGCGTCGGCGCATGTCCTCGGCCGCCGCGGCCACCGCTCTGACGTCCGAGGGGCCGCGGACCGCGATCCTGGCGTCGAAGGCGCCCGCTCTGACCCTGTCCGAGGCCGCGGTCAGCGCGTTCAGCGGCCGGCCGACCACGCGCTGCAGCAGCAGGCTGAGCGAGACGACGGACAGCACGAAGCCGATCACCAGGGCGATGAGCACCCGGTCGCGCGTGGCGCGCGCGTCGTCGAGCTCGGCGCGGGCCTTGTCACGCGCGTCGTCGAGATGGCTCTGCTGAGTGGTGTAGAGGAGGCGCAGCGCGTCGAAATCCTGCTTGCTCCGGAGGATCGGGGCCGAGGACGCGGCGGTCGGCCCGTTCTCCCGCACCGTGGCGATCAGCGGCTCGGCCCGCAGCACACGCCACTGCTCGGAGGCCCTCGCGATCCGCAGCAGGTCCTCGGCGTACGGCTGCTCGTCCCCCACCAGGGCGCGCACCCGGTCCAGCCGCTCCGCCTCGTTCCGCACGCCGGCCTCGTAGGGCTCCAGGAACGTGCTGTCACCGGTCAGCGCGTACCCCCGGACGCCGGTCTCCTGGTCCAGGAGCGAGTTCTGCAGCTGGAAGGAGGAGGAGCGGGCGGGCTGGATACGGTCCACCAGGTCCGTGGTCCGGTCGGAGATGCGGGAGAGCACCAGCCCGCCCACCACGAGGCATCCGCAGACCACCAGTACGAAACCGGCGAGGATCAGATGGACCCAGTTCTGCACCGACAGCCGGGCTATGGGGCCCGGGCGTGCGTCCGCGGGTTCCTCTGTGCTCATGAGCCGTTCCTCCAGCCGAGATGGAGTACGGCGACGTCGTCGGCCAGCCCTCCGTAAGGGGACGCGCTCTCGGTGGCCTCGGCCACCAGGGCGTCCACGAAGGCGCGCGGCGCCAGTTCCCCGTACTTCCGTGCCATGGCGAGCAGTCCGTCCTCTCCCAGCCGGGAGCTGGGCCCCGTACGCCCCTCGAACAGGCCGTCCGTGAACAGGACCAGCTCGTTGCCCGGGACGAGCTCCAGCTCGGTGATCGTCCAGCGGCCCATGCCCGGCAGCAGCCCGAGGGCCATGCCGGTGTCGGGCTCCACCCAGCTGACGTCCGGGCCGCGCCGTATGAGCAGCCCCGGATGCCCGGCCCGCGCGACGAGCACCCTGTCCCCGCCCGGCGGGAAGACGAGCGTGGTCACGGTGGCGAACACATGGGGATCGGACCGCTCGGCGACGAGTATCTCCTCCAGAAGACCGATCTTCTCCAGCTGCGACACCCCGGTCAGTACGGCCGTGCGCCAGGCCACCCGGAGACACACCCCGAGCGCCGCCTCCGCCGCGCCGTGACCCGAGACGTCACCGATCACCGCGTGCACCGCGCCGTCGGCCGTCTGCACCACGTCGTAGAAGTCGCCGCTCAGCAGTCCGTGGGCGCGCCCCGCCTCGTAGCGG
Organism: Streptomyces sp. CB02058; assembly: GCF_001905505.1. Taxonomy (GTDB): domain Bacteria; phylum Actinomycetota; class Actinomycetes; order Streptomycetales; family Streptomycetaceae; genus Streptomyces. Next base: position 492,168 of record NZ_LIPG01000007.1, on the reverse strand, counting down.
GCGGCCACGTCGAAGGTCTCGTCGAGCAGCAGCGGTATGGGCAGCAGCGCGCGCTCCAGACGGGCGTTCTCCTGGGCGATCAGACGGCTGGTCCGCATCGCCGCCGCCGACCGCTCGGTGTGCTTGCGCTGGAGGGCGTACCGGACCGCGCGGCCCAGCACCTCGGGATCGATCCGGCCCTTGACCAGATAGTCCTGGGCGCCCTGCGCCACCGCGGACAGTCCGGTCTCGGACTCGTCCAGACCGGTCAGCACGATGACGGCGGCATCCGGCGCGGACTGCACGAGCTGGCCGACGGCTTCGAGGCCGTTCACGTCCGGCAGATGCAGATCCAGCAGCACACAGACAGGAGTGCGGCACCCCAGCAGGAACCGCCGGGCCTCCGCCAGCGTCTTGCACCACGTGAGGGGAGCGTCCAGCTCACTGTCGGTGAGCATCTCCTCGACGAGGAGAGCATCCCCCGAGTCGTCCTCGACCAGGAGAAGGGTCGCACCGACAGCCCAGGCGGACGCGTCGGCAGCAGCGAGAACCCCTTGCTGCTCCGGAATCCCGCTGGGCTCCTTCACGCGCGCAGAGGTGTCCAACGGCGTCTCGGTCACTCTCCACCCCCTCCGACGGACGGCACGGGGCACCCGCGGCCGTTTCGGCAGGAAGCATATGCGACCGATGCCCGGCACTCGGCCGGGCATCGGTGATTCAGCGGACGGGTCGGGCGGTCACGCCTCGACGCACATGCCCGTGCGCAGCCGCTGCACGATCCTGCTCAGCAGCCGGGACACGTGCATCTGGGAAACGCCCAGCTCGGCGCCGATCTGAGCCTGCGTCATCTCCTGGCCGAACCGCATCCGGACGATCTTCCGCTCCCGGTCGTCCAGCTGCCGCAGCAGGGGAGCCAGGGCGTGCAGATTCTCGACGGTCTCCATCGCCGGGTCGTCCTCGCCCAGCAGATCGGCGTACGCGCGCTGGTCGCCGCCCGACTCGCTGTCGGCGCTCGGGGTGTCCAGCGAGCCCGCGGAGTAGCCGTTGGCCGCGACGAGACCCTCGATGATCTCCTCCTCGGGGAGATCCAGGTGCTCCGAGAGCTCCGCGACCGTCGGGTCGCGGTCGAGCTTCGCCGACAGCAGCTCCTTGGCCTTGGCCAGCTCGACCCGCAGCTCCTGCAGCCGTCGAGGCACGTGCACGGACCACGTGGTGTCACGGAAGAAGCGCTTGATCTCGCCGACGATGTACGGCACCGCGAAGGTGGCGAACTCGACCTCGCGCGACAGGTCGAACCGGTCGATCGCCTTGATCAGGCCGATCGTCCCCACCTGGATGATGTCCTCGGCGTCGTCACCGCCACGGTTGCGGAACCGCGAGGCGGCGAAGCGGACCAGCGAGAGATTCATCTCGATCAGGGTGTTGCGCGCGTACTGGTACTCGTGCGTCCCCTCCTCCAGGACCTGGAGCCTGTCGAAGAACAGCTTCGACATCGTCCGGGCGTCCTGTGGGGCCACCTTGCCGGCGTCCTCGATCCACGGCAGCGCGCCCGTGTCCGAACCCGTCTCCGCCTCGTCGCACCGCGTCGCCGCCGCGTCGATCGCTTCGTTGGTTCGCACTGACATGGCCGTCATGGTGTCGCCCTCCCTGGGATGTGCTGTGGTGACCAGCGCATGCCCTGCTATCCGGAAGTAATGCCACCGAATTCCAGGAATTTTCGCGGAGGGCGTCGAGCGGGGCCGGACAACGCGACCGAATGTACCGATCTGTTGTGATTGAGACCGATATCTCATCGCAGCCCTGCCCGAGCGGACCGGGCGTCACCGGCGCCCGGGGCACCGGCAGTACCGCCCGGTGGGCGTGAAGGCAGGGGTGCCCGACTCGAACTGAGCTACGTCCGATTCATGGCAGACTTGACCGGGGCGTTCGGCCCGTGCGTGCCTGCCCTCGCCGGCCCCGGCCGGATCACTCCCCACCGAAGCCCGCCAGCGGCATGAGTGACGAGTGACAGAGGAACGGCAATGACGGTGACAGAGGACAGCCCGGAGCTCGCTCCCGGTATCGACGAGTTCGGTCCCGGTATCGACCCGGAGCGGCTGGCCGTCTGCCTGGGCGTGCTCGACGAGCTGAACGGCATCGAGGTCGACCACCCGGACGCCATCGCCGTGCGCCGGGCCACCGCCGGCATCTACCGCACCGTGAAGCAGCGCCGGCGCCAGGAGCGTCGCGCCGCCAAGACCGCGCACGACAAGGCCGTCACCGAAGCCACGGCGACCGGCTCCGCCGAGCGCATCGACGACGAGACGCAGGGCGTCCTCCCCTCCTCCTCGGCGACGGCCGAGATCGCGGGCGTGCTCCAGCGCCCGAGGTCCTGCTACATCTGCAAGACCCGGTACGTCGAGGTGGACGCCTTCTACCACCAGCTCTGCCGGCAGTGCGCCAGGGAGAACCGCGAGCGGCGTGACGCGCGCACCGACCTCACCGGGCGCCGTGCCCTGCTCACCGGCGGCCGGGCCAAGATCGGCATGTACATCGCGCTGCGGCTGCTGCGCGACGGCGCGCACACCACCATCACCACCCGCTTCCCCAACGACGCGATCCGCCGCTTCAAGGCGATGCCGGACAGCGACGAGTGGATCCACCGCCTGAAGATCGTCGGCATCGACCTGCGCGACCCCGCCCAGGTCGTCGCCCTTGCCGACTCGGTCGCGGCGGAGGGCCCGCTCGACATCCTGATCAACAACGCCGCGCAGACCGTCCGCCGCTCCCCGCAGGCCTACAGCGAGCTGCTCGGCGCCGAGTCCGCCCCGCTGCCCGCCGGCGAGCTCCCCGCCGCCGAGGTGATCGGAACGTTCGGCAGCGGCACCGTCGACCGCGTGGCCGCGCTGCCCGCCGCCCGCAAGGAAGGGGAGGGGCTGAGCGCGCAGGACGTCACGGACCTCGCCCTGGTCACCGGGTCCGCCTCGCCGGCCCGTATCGCCGCGGGCACCGCGATCGACGCCGGCGGGCTCGTCCCGGACCTGCACGACACGAACAGCTGGATCCAGACCGTCGACGAGGTCGAGCCGATCGAGCTCCTCGAGGTCCAGCTCTGCAACTCCACGGCGCCCTTCATCCTGATCAGCCGGCTCCGCCCGGCGATGTCGAGGGCCGTGTCCGGGCGGGCCTACGTGGTCAACGTCTCCGCTATGGAGGGCGTTTTCAGCCGCGGCTACAAGGGGGCGGGACACCCCCACACCAACATGGCCAAGGCCGCGCTGAACATGCTGACCCGCACCAGCGCCCAGGAGATGTTCGAGAAGGACCGCATCCTCATGACGGCCGTCGACACGGGCTGGATCACCGACGAGCGTCCCCACCCGGACAAGATCCGTCTCGCCGAGGAGGGATTTCACGCCCCGCTCGATCTGGTCGACGGCGCGGCCCGGGTCTACGACCCGATCGTGCGTGGTGAGGCGGGCGAGGACCTGTACGGCTGCTTCCTGAAGGACTACGCGCCCGCGGGCTGGTGACCTGAGCGCTCCTGGCGCGATCCGAGCCCCTCGGGGACCTTGCGTGACTTCGGCGCGTCCAGCACCTTCTGTATCTTCCGCACCTCCCGTCACCTGCGTAAACAGGTGACACGGCGGCGGCCCCGTGATTCAGGGGCCGCCGCCGTTCTGTTGGCTGAAAGTGACCTAGGCCACACGTTCTGTCGAGCGCAATGACGCTCATTTGGTTAGTCTGAGGTGAACGGACGCCACCAAGGGATCCACGAAACTTCCTCGGCCGTCCCGGGACAGGTCTGTAAGCAGTCCGCCGTCCCGCCCCGTACCCGGCGCCACCGCGACCGAACTGTTTCTGCCCCTGCCCCGCAGAGGGCGGTCGACACGGTTCTCACAGCCGCGACGTCGCCACCGCCCGGGGTTACGCGACACAAAGGAGTCCGCGGTGACACCTGAAATGACCAAGACCGAGACGCGCCCGGCCGAATCGACCGGAGAGCGGGTCCGCCGGCCCGAGAAGCTCCGGAACATCGAGGTCTGGGCCAGGTCGGCCCCGATCAGGCTGGCCGGCTACGAGGACGATCTGGCCGAGCCGCACATCCTGCCCGGCATCGACTGACGGCCACGTCGCACAGCGCCTCGGCTCCGGCCCCCGTTCACGGACGGGGGCCGGAGCTTTTCCCTTCCCCGTACCGCACCGGTGCCCCGGCGCGGTACGGGGGTACGCGGCGCCGGGCCCGGTGCTCCGCCTACTCCGGTGCGCGCCCGCCCGGCCGGAGCGGAACCGGCCGGGCCACGGGCCGCATGAAGTCGCGTACGTAGGTCCGGTGCCACCAGCGGCCGGTGGCCCGCAGTTCCCGCCAGTCCGTGAAGCGGTAATGGAAGACCCTGGCCCGGATGTGGGCGGGCGGGCCCCCGGGGAACGGGTTGTGGCCCAGCAGCCGCAGGGTGTCCCGGTCGCCCCGCAACAGCCTCTCCACGAACGGTTCGAACCAGGAGCGGGCGTACGCGGGGGAGAGGGCCGCGAACCACATCAGCCAGTCCAGCCGCAGGTGGTACGGCGCGAACTGGCGCGGCAGCCGGCGCGGATCGCCCGGCTTGCCCCGGAAGCCGTACTCCAGCCAGCGGGTCCCCTCGTGGATCACCGGCTCGTCGGTGCCCTCGACCACCACCTCCAGCCGCATCCTGCTGATGCTCCCGAAGGCTCCGTACGTATTGACCAGGTGCAGCGGGTCGAAGGACCGGTTCATCACCTGGCGGCGGGAGACGAGATTGCGCGCCGGACGGTAGCTGAGGGCCAGGACCAGCGCGGTGACCGCGATGACCACCACTTCGTACCAGAGCGGCGGCGCGGACCGGGCGGGCGGTGCTCCGGCGATCGGCGACCAGTCGACGGCGGCCAGGGCGAGGGTGATGGTCAGCCAGTTCAGCCAGGCGAAGTTCCCCGACAGCACCAGCCACAGCTGGGTGAGAACCATCAGCCCGGCGGCGACGCTCGCCACCGGCTGCGGGGTGAACAGCAGGAACGGCACCACTAGCTGTGTGACGTGGTTGGCGGCCACCTCCACCCGGTGCACGGGCCTCGGCAGCCGGTGGAAGAACCAGCTCAGCGGTCCCGGCATCGGCTGGGTCTCGTGGTGGAAGTCCAGACAGGTCAGCCGCCGCCAGCACGCGTCCCCCCGGATCTTGATGAGCCCGGCGCCGAACTCGACCCTGAAGAGCAGCCAGCGCAGCAGCCACAGCACCAGCACCGGGGCGGACGTGTCCGCGTTGCCGAGGAACACGGCGAGGAAGCCCGTCTCCAGCAGGAGCGACTCCCAGCCGAAGCCGTACCAGACCTGGCCGACCTGGACGATCGACAGGTACAGCACCCAGGGCACCGCCCACAGCGCCATGGCCGCCCACAGCGGAACCAGGCCGTCCAGCCCCGCGACGAGGGCGAGCGAGACCGCGGCGCCCGCCCATGCGACCAGTGCGAAGAAGCGGTCCGAGTAGTGCAGCCTGAACAGCCCGGGCGCCGCCCGCCACGGGGTGTACCGCAGCAGCTCGGGCACGGGGAGCATGCCCCGGGAGCCGATCAGCGCCCGGAACTGGAGCGCCGCGCCGACGAACGCGACCAGGTAGACGACGGCGAGCGTCCGCTGGAAGATCAGCCTGCTCAGCCAGTAGCCGTCTGCGGTGAACCACTGCATCGCTTCCAGTATCCGGCCCGCCGGGCCCTCAGGCAGCGGTCGCGATCCTCCGCAGCACGGCTGTGAGCCGGCGTGCGTACCAGCGCTGGGCCACCGGCACGAGAGGGCCGGCGAGCCGGGCGTACCAGCAGGCGGGGCGGGAGAACGCCGTGACCGTGAACCACACCGTGCCGTCGTCCGCCAGCTCCACCACGAAGCTCTCCTCGCCGCGCTCCGGATGTCCCCGCCCGGTGCCGTACGCGAATCCGGTGCGGTTCTTCTCGTACGCCGTCCAGACGATCTCGCAGGGGGCGGCGACCCTGAGCCGCCCGATGCCCGCCGACACCTCGACGGTCACCCCCTCTGCCGCCCGTTCGGCGGAGGCTTCCAGCCCGGCCCCGGCGGCGCGGTGCATGCGCCACTCGGTGACGGCGGCGCCCGCCGCCTCGAATCCGGCCCGGCCCCTGCCGATGGCGGCACGGTGGTGCAGGTGGTTGTAGCCGTCGGGGAGCGGTCCGAGCCGGGTGGCTCCTACCTCCGGGTACGTCAGGGTGCTCATGCGGTGCTGCCTTCCGGGTGGGTGAGGTCCTGGAGCCGGCGCAGGGCGAGCAGCGCGCAGAGCGCGAAGCCCAGCGCGTTGCCGAGCCCGTGCGTGGCGGCCATCCAGGTGAGGGTGGGGTGGGGCAGCCCGGTCGCCTCGCCGAGTGCCCAGCTCAGTGCGAGGACCATGGTCACCACGAGTACGGCCGCCGAGACGGTGAGCAGGGTCCGGGTCGCGCGGTCGCGTCCGGAGACGTGGACGGCGCGCCAGGTCAGGAGGGCGACCGTCCACATTCCGGCCGTGAGGACGACCGCCCCGGCCAGCTCGGCCCAGTCCCCGACGAAGTAGCCGGCCAGGACGAGAAGGGTGCCGAGCGGCACGCTCAGGGCGGCGAACCGGCCCCCCGTGCCGTCCTGGGCGCGGCAGACGAGACCGGCGACCAGGGCGGCGGCGAACCCGGCGAAGTGGAAGTGGGGCACGGTCAGGGCCAGGATGCCGAGCCCGAAACCGAACAGTTCGTGCCCGGAGCGCTCGGCGACCAGCGCGAGGGCGGCGACCGAGGGAGTGACCAGCGCGGTGAGCACGGCGGCCTCCGCCGGGCGCACGGTGCGGGTCCGGGCGAGGCGCAGGGGCGCGTGGGCGGCCAGGGCCAGGGTCCCCAGCGCGTAGCAGAGGGCGAGCGCCGTCGCGGCATCCCCGCGCGGAAGCCACAGGGAGACGGCGCCGGGCACCGCGAAGAGCGGCCACAGGCGGCGTACCGGGTCGAGCAGGGGGTCGCCGACGAGCCGCAGCCCCATCGGGACGATCACCAGCATGCCCAGCATCACGATCAGCCCGACCAGTACGGACACCGTGCCCACCCCCGCCTCACGACGTGTCGCGACGAACGAGTTGAACGTGTTCAACTCGTCTCGCGCTGAGCATAGAGGGCGACTTGAACGCGTTCAAGTCGCCCGGTTCGGTCGAGGAATCGGACAAATAATGGCAGAGTGGCGCACATGGATGATCGGGTAGCGGGTGCCCTGTCACTCCCGGACGACTGGCCCGCCCACCCGGACCTCAGCCTCGCCCTGAACCGAATGGGCAGCTTCGACTGGGATCTGGACAGCGGTCTCATGCACATGGATGAGGCCGCCCTCGACGTGTTCGACCTGCGCCCCGACGAATACGACGGCCGGCCTGCGACGCTCGCCCAGCGGGTGCCCGCGGACGAGGGGATCCGCCTCGACGACATGGTCTCGCAGGCGCTGAAGAGCGGCCGCAGCAACTACGGCGCCTACTTCCGCAGGACGCGGCGGGACGGCGGCCTGCGCTGGACGCACACCCAGGGGTTCATCCGCCGCGACGGCACGGGGCGGCCCTGCCGCATCATCGGCATCATCCGTGACGCCACCCAGGAGCTCGCCGAGTCCACCGCCCGCCGCACCGTGGACGAGGAACGACGGCGCCGCACCAGCCTGGTCGAGGGCACCACGGCCGCCCTGGCGCACGCGCGCACCGTGAAGGATGTCACCGAGGTGCTGAAGAGCTCCCGGGGCCTCGCCCATCTCGGTGCCACCAGCCTCGTCATGGGCCTGCTGGAGTCCGGGCGCATCCATCTGGTCGCCGACGGACCCGAAGGGGCCTTCGTCCAGGGCACCCGCTACACGCGGGTCGACGAGCCCTACCCGATGAGCGAGGTGATCCGCACGCTCGCACCCCGCTTCATCGAGAGCGCGGAGGACTTCGCGGCCTCGTACCCCATTCTGTGGCCCCACATCAGCCACCTCGGCATCACCGCCGCCGCCTACATGCCGCTGATCGCCCAGGCGCGCCCGATCGGCGCGCTCGGGCTGCTCTACGGCAACAAGGCGGGCTTCACCAGCGACGAACGCAACCTGCTGGTGGCCCTGGGGAGCTCGATCGCGCAGAGCCTCCAGCGGGCGATGCTCTACGAGCAGGAGCACGATCTCGCCGAGGGGCTCCAGCAGGCGATGCTGCCCCGCCGGATTCCCGAGGTGCCCGGTGCCCAGGTCGCCGTCCGCTACCGCTCGGCGAAGCTCGGCCGGGACATCGGCGGCGACTGGTACGACATCATCGCGCTGCCCGGCGGCCGTGTCGGCGCGGTCATCGGCGACGTACAGGGGCACGACACCCACGCGGCGGCCGTCATGGGCCAGCTCAGGATCGTGCTGCGGGCGTACGCGGCCGAGGGGCACAGTCCGGCCACGGTCATGGCCCGGGCCTCCGTCTTCCTGCACGAGCTCGACACCGACCGCTTCGCGACCTGCACCTACGCCGAGGCCGACCTGACCACCGGAGTAGTGCAGCTGGTCAGGGCGGGGCACGTCGATCCGGCCCTGCGCGACGTCGACGGGAGCTGCCGCAAACTGCCCGTCGACGGCGGGATGCCCCTCGGTCTCTCGGCGGAGTTCGGGCAGCTCGAATACCCGGTCAGCACCGTCGACCTGGACCCCGGCCAGACGCTGATCCTCTACACCGACGGCATGGTGGAGCTGCCGGGCACCGACCTCGACGACGGCATGCGACTGCTGGCCTCGACCGTGCGGGACGGGCCCGAGGACCTCCAGAAGCTCGCCGAGCGGCTCTGCGAGGTCGTCGACGAGCGCGGCGGCGAGGACGACATGGCCGTACTGCTGCTGCGCCGCAACGCCGCCCACGCCCCGCACCCGGGCGGCCGGCTCCAGCAGCACGTCGCGCAGAACGACCCGGAGGCGCTGACCTCCGCCCGCCACATGATCCGGGCGGCGGTGCGCGCCTGGGGGGCCAGGGACCGGGCCGACGAGGTCGAACTCGCCGCCGACGAGCTGATCACCAACGCGCTGATGCACACCGACGGCGGAGCCATCGTCACCATCCGGGTGCTCACCGGACCCGACCGGCGCCTGCGGGTCGATGTCGAGGACCGCTCCAGCGCGCTGCCGCGCCGCAGGGAGGCCGGGGAGTCCGGCGTCTCCGGCCGCGGGCTCATGCTCGTCGACCGACTGGCCGATGTCTGGGGTGTGGAATCCCGGGGGACCGGCAAGTGCGTGTGGTGTGAGTTCTTCATCGCGGAGCGCCGGTAGCGGTTCGGACCGGTAGCGCCCCTTTCGAGACGGCGCGAGACTGTAACAGTACGTAACATGTCCATGCTTGACCGTAACCGGCGCGGAGGGATTGACTTCGATTCCGCCGTTCCGTTGTCGATGACGCGAGGCCCCGTTGAGTACCGAGCTTCTGGCACCTCTTGATCTGGCTTTCTGGCACCTCGAATCCGATGCCCATCCGATGCACCTCGGCGCGCTCGCCGTCTTCGAACCGGCTCCCGGCGTGACCTCGCGCGAACTGCTCGACCTGCTCGGCGCCCGTGCCGCCGCCATTCCCCGGCTGCGGATGCGGGTGCGCGACGTCCTGCTGCCCGTGGGCGGCGCGGCATGGTTCACCGACAAGGACTTCGACGTGCACCGGCACGTCAAGCGGGTCGTGCTCGCCGAGGGCGACTTCATGGCGGAGGCGACCCGGCTCGCCGGAGAACTCATGGAGCAGCCGCTCGGGCGGGGGCTGCCGCCCTGGCAGATGTACCTCCTCGACAGCGCGGGCGGCGGCCCGTTCGCCGTTCTCGTGAAGCTGCACCACGCGCTCGCCGACGGGATGCGGGCCGTCGCCATCGGCGCCGGCATCTTCGACCAGATCGCCTCCGCGGGCGCCGGCCGGGGCCAGGTGCGCCGGCGGGCGCCCGTGCCGCCCCGCTCCTGGCTGCCCGGCCCGTACGAGGCGGCCGGCATGGCCCTCGACCGGCTCGGTGACGTCGGAAGGGCCCTGGGGGTCGGCGCCTCCGTCGTGCGCGCGAGCCGCCTCGACCTGCGCGCCGGCACAGCCCTGACCGCGCGCTCCAGCGGCACCCGCCGGCTGGCCACCGCCGAGCTCGACGCCGAGGCGGTGCAGCGCATCCGGCGTGCCGAGGGCGGCACGGCCAACGACGTCCTCCTCGCCGTGGTCGCCGGTGCCCTGCGCCGCTGGATGCTCGAACGCGGCGAGTCGCTGCCCGGCGCCGATCCGCGCGCCCTCGTCCCCGTGTCCCGGCGCAGGCCCGGTGGCGCCGCCACCGGCAACAAGCTCTCCGGCTACCTCCTCGGGCTCCCCGTCGGTGAACCCGACGCCCGCGAACGGCTCCGCCTGGTGCGCACGGGCATGGACCGCAACAAGGCGGCCGGGCCGCTGCGCGGCGCCGGGGCCGTCGCCGTGCTGGCGGACCAGCTGCCCGCGCTGGCCCACCGGTTCGGAGCGCCGCTGGCAGGGAACGCGGCCCGGATGCTCTTCGACATCCTGGTCACCAGCGTGCCCCTGCCCCGCTCCGCGCTCTCGCTCGGCGGCTGCCCGCTCCGCGCCGTCTACCCCATGGCGCCGCTGGCCCGCGGGCAGGCCCTGGCCGTGGCCCTGTCCACCTACGGCGGGCGCGTACAGGTCGGACTGGTGGCCGACGGCAAGGCGTTGCCCGATCTCGACCAGCTGGCCTCCGCGGTCCACGAAGAACTCCACGAGCTGCACACACTCCTGCCCACGGTCCCCGCTCCCGCGTGACGGTCAATCACCCGGAGAGTGTTGACGGGCCCGATTGATCCGATGAATAGTCCTGTACGGAACAGAGCAGACCATCAGGACGACCGTCGGGAGCGGCAAGGGCATGCGGCGCATCAGGCTCGGACACAGCGCGGTCGAGATCACCGAACTCTCCTTCGGGGCCGCGGCCATCGGCAACCTCTTCTCCGAGGTCGATCCCGGGCAGGCGGCCGCAGCCGTGGACGCCGCGTGGGACGAGGGCGTGCGCTACTTCGACACCGCACCGCACTACGGGCTCGGTCTCTCCGAACGCCGCCTCGGAGAGGCACTGCGCCACCGGCCGCGGGACGAGTACACGGTGTCCACGAAGGCCGGGCGCCTGCTCGACCCCCTCGCTCCCGAGGCGTCGGCCGCCCGGCACGGGCTCTCCGACGGATTCGCCGTACCGCACACCCACCGCCGCCGCTGGGACTTCAGCGCCGACGGCATCCGCCGCAGCGTCGAGGAGAGCCTCGTCCGTCTCGGGCTCGACCGTGTCGACGTCGTCTACCTCCACGACCCCGACGAGCACGGCGAAGCGGCCTTCCGCGAGGGCTATCCGGCGCTGGAGGAGTTGCGCGCCGAAGGCATGGTCGGGGCCATCGGCGCGGGCATGAACCAGACCGCCATGCTCACCCGCTTCCTCCGCGAGACCGATGTCGACGCCGTCCTGTGCGCCGGCCGTTTCACCCTCCTCGACCGGAGCGCCCTCGACGCACTCCTGCCGGAGGCCGCCGCCAGGGGCCGCAGTGTCGTCGTCGGGGGAGTCTTCAACTCCGGGCTGCTCGCCGACCCACGACCCGGCGCGACCTACGACTACGCGGAGGCGCCCGCGGACCTTCTCGACCGCGCCCTGCGCATCCGGGCCGTCGCCGAAGGACACGGCGTCCCGCTGCGCGCGGCCGCCCTGCACTACCCGCTCCGCCACCCCGCCGTCGCCGGGGTCCTGGTCGGCACCCGCTCCCCGGAGGAGGTGCGGGACGCGGCCGCCCGGCTCCGCACGCCCATCCCGGACGCGCTCTGGGACGACCTGCGGTCCGAAGGGCTCCTGTGACATGACACAGCGGCTGCCCGTCATCGACGCCCACCACCATGTGTGGGACCTCGCGGTGCGCGACCAGGAATGGATCACCGGCGAGGAACTCGCCCCCATCCGCCGCACCTTCACCCTCGCCGACCTCGAACCCGAGGCCCGCGCCGCCGGAGTGGTCGCCACCGTCCTCGTCCAGACCGTCACCGTCGCCGAGGAGACCCCCGAATTCCTCGCGCTCGCCGACGGCAGCGCCCTCGTCGCGGGCGTCGTCGGCTGGACCGACCTGACCGCGCCGGACGTCGCGGACACCCTCGCCGCGCTCCGCGCGCTGCCCGGCGGCGACCGGCTCGTCGGAATCCGCCACCAGGTCCAGGGCGAACCCGATCCCGAGTGGCTCCTGCGCCCCGACGTGCGGCGGGGGCTGCGGGCCGTCGCCGACGCCGGCCTCGTCTACGACCTGATCGTCCGGCCGCACCAGCTGCCCGCCGCTGTCCGCGCCGCCGCACTGCTGCCAGGACTCACCTTCGTGCTCGATCACGCGGGCAAACCACCGGTGGCGAGCGGGAGCACGCACCCCTGGGCCGACGGACTGCGGGCGCTCGCGGCGCTGCCCAACACCGTCTGCAAACTCTCCGGACTGGTCACCGAGGCCGACCACCGCTCCTGGACCCTCGACGACCTGCGCCCGTACGCCGAGACGGTCATCGAGGCCTTCGGACCCGGCCGGCTGATGTTCGGCTCCGACTGGCCGGTGTGCGGGCTCGCCGCCCCGTACGCCGACGTCCTCGGCGCGGCACGCGAGCTGACCGGCCGGCTGACGGAGGACGAACAGCGCTCCGTCCTCGCGGCCACCGCGCGGCGCGTCTACGGCCTGCGGGGACCCGCCGTCTGAACACCCGTGCCGCGCGTCCGCCCGGCCGGTGCGGCAGGCTGGAGTCATGCCCGAACTGCCGGAAGTCGAAGCCCTGCGGGACTTCCTCGACGACCACCTGGTCGGCAAGGAGATCGCCCGGGTGCTCCCGCTCGCGATCAGCGTCCTGAAGACGTACGACCCCCCGCTCACGGACCTGGCGGGAACCACCGTGACCGCCGTGGGCAGGCACGGAAAGTTCCTCGACATCACCGCCGGGGAACTCCATCTGCTCATCCACCTCGCGCGGGCCGGCTGGCTGCAGTGGAAGGACAGCTTTCCGGCGACCACCCCGCGGCCGGGCAAGGGGCCGCTCGCCCTGCGGACGGTCCTCGCCGGAGGGGACGGCTTCGATCTGACCGAGATGGGCACCACCAAGCGCCTCGCCGTCCATCTGGTCCATGATCCGGCGGACGTGCCCGGGGTGGCGCGCCTCGGCCCCGACCCGCTCGCCGACTCCTTCGACCGGTACGCCTTCGCCATGCTGCTGGGCGGGGAACGCAGGCAGATCAAGGGCGCCCTGCGCGACCAGTCGCTGATCGCGGGCATCGGCAACGCCTACAGCGACGAGATCCTGCACGTCGCGAAGATGTCCCCGTTCAAGCTCACCACCAGCCTCGGCGACAACGACATCACCCACCTGTACAACGCGATGCGCACCACGCTCCAGGACGCCGTCGAACGCTCGAAGGGCGTCGCGGCGGGCCGCCTCAAAGCGGAGAAGAAGAGCAGCATGCGGGTCCACGGCCGCACCGGGCAGCCCTGCCCGGTGTGCGGCGACACCGTGCTTGAGGTGTCGTTCAGCGACTCCTCGCTCCAGTACTGTCCCACCTGCCAGACCGGGGGCAAGCCGCTCGCCGACCGTCGGATGTCCCGGCTGCTGAAGTAGCGGCCCCGGTCACCGCCGCCACGGGAACGCCCGGTGGGCGCCCCCGGGCGGCAGGAGCCGGACGTACGCCGCCAGATGCTCCACCACCTCGCCGAACTCGCGCACCCGCACCACGCACGCGGAACACTCCGACAGATGCCGCTCGAAACGGCATGCGTCGGCCTGCCCGAGGACCCCGAGCGCATAGGCTCCGGCATCGACGTGAGGTTCGATCGCGCGCATGCACTCAGGTACGCGACGAACCCGTGAATCACTCACGCCATCACCCCGGGAATGCACCTAAACTCCGGCCTCATGCTGCGCGTACTCGCCGTCGACGACGAAGAACCCGCCCTGGAGGAACTCCTCTACCTCCTGCGGGCCGATCCCCGTATCCGCAGCGCCGAGGGAGCCACCGGCGCCACCGAGGCGCTGCGCAGGATAGGCGGTGCCGTCGACGCGGGGCCCGACGACCCTTCGGCGATCGACGTCGTGTTCCTGGACATCCACATGGCGGGGCTGACCGGACTGGACGTCGCCCAGCTGCTGGCCGGGTTCGCGGCACCCCCGCTCATCGTCTTCGTCACCGCCCACGAGGGCTTCGCCGTGCACGCCTTCGACCTCAAGGCCGTCGACTACGTGCTCAAGCCGGTGCGCCGTGAGCGCCTCGCCGAAGCCGTACGCCGGGTCGCCGAACAGGTCGGCGAACGCTCCGCGTCCGTCCACGACGCCGCGGCCGACCAGGTCGCCGTCGAACTGGGTGGCGTGATCCGCTTCGTCCCGGTCGACGACATCGCGTACGCCGAGGCGCAGGGCGACTACGCCCGGCTGCACACCGCGACCGGCAGCCATCTCGTCCGCGTCCCGCTCACCACCCTGGAGGAGCGCTGGCGCTCCCGGGGCTTCGTGCGCATCCACCGCCGCCATCTCGTCGCGCTGAACCGGATCGACGAACTACGGCTCGACGCGGGCAGCATGAGCGTGCGCATCGGGGAGGCGGAGCTGGCCGTGAGCCGCCGCCACACCCGCGCCCTGCGCGACCTCCTGATGCGGCAGACCGGCCGCTGACCTGGCCCTACCGGGGAAGACCCCTTCCCAGCCGGACCCCGCGCCGCCTACACTCCGGGCCCATGTCCGCAGAGAGCACGCCCCGGCGCGAAGTGGTCACGGGCGAGCCCCGGCGGGTGCGTCCACTGCCCCGCTACCGCGCCCAGTCCGAGATCGACGAACAGACCGCGCTCGGCGGCGCGTACGTACGCTCACTGATGCGCAGCCAGCTCCGCGCGGGGCTCACCACCTTCGCCGTGCTCGCACTCGTCGCGGGCACCCTGCCGCTGGTCTTCGAGGCGCTGCACAGCAACACGGTCGTCTGGGCGGTGCTCGGCTTCGCCACCTACCCGCCGCTCACCCTGGCGGCCTGGTGGTACGTCCGCCGCGCCGAACGCAACGAGCGCGACTTCGCCCGGCTCGTGGAAGGCCTCCCGTCACCGTGAGCCTCCCCGGCCACCCGGCAGCGGTGGCGGCGGTCGCCCTCGTCGTCATCGCCACCGTCCTCGTCGGCGGCTTCGGGCTGCGGATTTCCCGTACCACCTCCGACTTCTACGTCGCCTCGCGCACCGTGCGGCCACGGCTCAACGCCGCGGCGATCAGCGGCGAGTACCTCTCCGCCGCGTCCTTCCTCGGCATCGCGGGCCTCGTCCTCGTGCACGGCCCCGACATGCTCTGGTACCCGGTCGGCTACACCGCCGGATACCTCGTGCTGCTGGTGTTCGTCGCCGCCCCGCTGCGCCGCTCGGGGGCGTACACCCTGCCCGACTTCGCGGAGGGGCGCCTCGAATCACGCCAGGTGCGCCGGCTGGTCAGTGTGTTCGTCGTCGGCGCCGGCTGGGTGTACCTCGTGCCGCAGCTCCAGGGAGCCGGCCTCACACTGAAGATCCTCACCGGGGCGCCGGGCTGGCTCGGCGATGTGCTCGTCGCCTCCGTCGTGGTGGTGGCCGTCGCCGCGGGCGGCATGCGCTCGATCACCTTCGTGCAGGTGTTCCAGTACTGGCTGAAGCTCACCGCGCTGCTGGTGCCCGCGATCTTCCTGGTCCTGGCCTGGCAGGGCGACGGGCGCCCCCGCGTCAGCTTCGACGAGCAGATCTCCGTCTTCCGCGCCGACCATCCGCTCTACGCGACGTACGGACTGATCGTGGCGACCTTCCTCGGCACGATGGGCCTGCCCCATGTCGTGGTCCGCTTCTACACGAGCCCCAACGGCCGCGACGCCCGCCGCACCACCGTCGCCGTACTCGCCCTGATCGGCCTGTTCTACCTGCTGCCGCCGGTGTACGGGGCACTGGGGCGGCTGTACGCGCCCGAGCTCATCCACGGCGGGGACGCGGACGCCGCCGTACTGCTGCTGCCGGCCCGGGTGATCGGCGGCCTCGGCGGCGATCTGCTGGGAGCGCTCCTCGCGGGCGGCGCCTTCGCCGCGTTCCTGTCGACGGCGTCCGGGCTCACCATGGCCGTCGCCGGAGTCATCACCCAGGACGTCCTGCCCTCGCGGGGCGTACGCCACTTCCGGCTGGCCACCGTCCTCGCCATCGCGGTGCCGCTGGCCGGCTCGCTGGTCGTCAGCCGGGTGCCCGTCGCCGACGCGGTCGGGATGGCGTTCGCCGTCTCCGCCTCGTCCTTCTGCCCGCTGCTCGTCCTCGGCATCTGGTGGCGCGGGCTCACCCCGCCGGGCGCGATCGCCGGGCTGCTCCTCGGCGGCGGCTCCGCGCTGCTGTCCGTGGCCATCACCGTCAGCGGCGCGGTACGCCCGCCGGGCTGGCCGCACGCCCTGCTGGCCTGGCCCGCCGTCTGGTCCGTGCCGGTCGGCTTCCTCGCCATGATCCTGGTCTCGCTGGCCACCCCGGGGCGGATACCGCCGGGCACCAACGCTGCCATGACCCGCTTCCATCTTCCGGAGGCGCTGACCTCGGGGCGGGGACGATGACCGGGGCCGGGTTCGCCGCCATCGCCGTGCTCGCCCTGCTGCTCCTCGGGACCGGCTTCCTCCTCGGCCGCACCGCCCGCCCCGTACGCACCAGCGATGTGGGCACACCCGTCGAACACGCCACGTTCGAGACGCTGCACACCGCCTCCCTCGCCGCGCCCCCGCTGCGCGCCGGGCTCACCGAGGAGAGCGCGCGCCGGTCGGCACGCGGGCTGCGCTCGCTGCTCGGCACCGACGCCCTGTGCCTCACCGACCGTGAGCGGGTGCTGGTCTGGGACGGCGAGGGCGACCACCACGGCAAGGACGTGATGCACCAGGTCGAGGGCCTCCTGGCCAGCGGCAGGGACACCGCCTTCCACAGCGACTGCGGCGACCTCGACTGCCCGCTGCGCTGGGCCGTCGCCGTGCCGCTGACGGTCGACCACCGGGTGCTCGGCACGCTCGTCGCCTACGCGCCACGGGAGTCGGCGGTGCTGGCCAGGGCGGCGGGGGAGGTGGCCCGCTGGGTCTGCGTACAGCTCGAACTGGCCGAACTCGACCGCTCCCGCACCCAGCTCATCGAGGCCGAGATCAAGGCGCTGCGCGCCCAGATCTCCCCCCACTTCATCTTCAACTCACTCGCGGCCATCGCCTCGTTCGTCCGGACGGACCCGGAGCGGGCTCGTGAACTGCTGCTGGAATTCGCCGACTTCACCCGGTACTCGTTCCGCAGGCACGGCGAGTTCACCACGCTGGCCGACGAACTGCACTCCATCGACCAGTATCTGGCCCTGGTGCGGGCCCGCTTCGGTGAGCGGCTCTCGGTGACGCTCCAGGTCGCCCCGGAGGTACTGCCCGTCGCGCTGCCGTTCCTCTGCCTCCAGCCCCTGGTCGAGAACGCCGTCAAGCACGGCCTGGAGGGGGCCGTCACCCTGGCTCCCCGGGATCTCGGCTCCGTGCGCGCCGGGGAGGCCCCGATCCGCATCACGATCAGCGCCCTGGACGCGGGCGCGGAGGCCGAGGTCGTCATCGAGGACGACGGTGCCGGGATGGAGCCCGAGCGCCTGAGGCAGATCCTGCGCGGCGAGGGAGGTGCCTCCTCCGGCATCGGCCTGCTCAACGTCGACGAGCGGCTGCGCCAGGTGTACGGCGACGACTACGGGCTGGTCATCGAGACGGGCGTCGGCGCGGGCATGAAGATCACCCTGAGGCTGCCCAAGTACCGTGCGGGCGTGCACGGTTCCTGACGGCGCGGGCCATGCGCCCGGTGCCGGGCGGGGGCCGGCTCAGTACAGATGGACCGCCAGGTGCCCCAGCGGCAGCCCCAGCTGCCACGCCGGGGTCCACACCTGCGCCTCGCCCTCCTCCTCGTCGCCCACCGGCTCCCACGGCTGCGGGCCGATCGCGTCGAGGTCCGCCGCCAGCAGTTCGGTCTCCTCCAGCCACCGCCAGGCGGCCCGCGCCAGCGCGAGGTCGGGATCGTCGAGCCCGGCCGGTGTGGTCGGCCGCTCCAGCGCCTCCAGACGTGCGCAGACCCACCGTCTCCAGGGCGCCCCGTACGCCGTGAGGAGGCGCAGCTCGTCCACCCGGGCGGCGGGCAGCTCATCGGCCACCGCCCCGTCGGAGAGGAAGATCGTCAGGGCCAGCGCATCGCGCCCCGCCCGGTACTCCAGGGTCGTCGGCTCCATCAGGTCGCCGGTCACCAGTACTTCGTCGGCGATGTACTCGGAGTACATCCATGCCATCGGGACCAGCAGCCCGCCCCCACCGGTTCCGTCGTGATGTTCGGGACGCATCCCGTCTCGCCTCTTCTCTCGACTCGGTACCGGGCTACACGCAGCATTGAACCGGGGGCACGCGCCCCGCGTGGGCAGAAGGGCAGGATCCGTCGGGAGATTCGAGGTGCGATGAGCGTCGACCGCGGTGACGACCCGCACGTGCGGCAGCTGCTGGGCGCGTACGTGCTCGACGCCCTGGACGCGGACGAGAGCGGTCTCGTCGCTCGGCATCTCCAGCGGTGCGGGGCATGTGCCGCCGCCTACATGGAGGTGGCGGACGCGGTGTCCCTGCTCGCACTGCTGAGCGCGGACGACCTGCTGGAGTAGCCGGGCAGGCTACGCGAGAGCAGCCTCAGGGCGTAGTAGGAACGGGACTTGACGGTCCCGGCGGGTATGCCCAGGGTCCGAGCGGTCTCGCCGACGCTGAGTCCCCGGAAGTAGATCTGCACGAGCACCGCCCGGTGCTCGGGGCTGAGCGTCCTGACGGCCTCGCGCACATCGAGGGCGTGGACGGCCGAGTCCGCGGTGTCCTCGTGGGCCGGGGCGCTCTCCAGGACCACGTCACTGACCTCCGCCGGACGGGCCTGGCGCGACCTGCGCGCGTCGATGGCCAGGCGCCGGGCGACGGTGAAGAGCCACGGCCGCATCGAGTCGTACGGGGCGTCGAACGCCTCCGGGTGGAGCCAGGCGCGCACCAGCGTCTCCTGGAGCAGGTCCTCGGCCCGCTGCCGGTCGCCGAACGTCAGACCCAGCAGGAAGTGGAACAGCGCGGGTCCGTGGTCGCGCTGGAGCTCCGCGAGGGTCCGCTCATCGGTTGTCGCAGTGGTCATCGTGAACGTCCTTTCCCGAAGAGGCATCTGACGCCTCGCTCCCGCCTGGCGTATACGAACGCATCGCGGCGCGGGGGAACAGCCGGTGCACCGAGGTGTGCGTTGAGCGGTCGCACGGAGCGGCGAGTGGTGCGGTGAACGGTCGGCGGACATCGATACGGCCGATTCAGGTACTTGGTCGCTTTTGTTCTTGACTCATCAGTATGAATATATGTGTAGTCGGATGGCCGAAATCATCCGAACTGGGAGTCGTGCCGATGACGCAGCGCATCCGGACGGGCGCGGCGATCGCCGTCGCCGGTCTGCTCGCCACCGCAACAGCCTGTACCGGCCATTCGTCCACGACCCCCGGATTCGCCGGGCGGCAGCTCTCCGCCGAGCAGGGAGTGCACGGGGCGGGCGCCGGGGCGGCGAAGGACAGGCGCACCTTCACCCTGCTGGCATCGGGCGACATCCTGCCCCACGCACCGGTCATCGACCGCGCGGCGGCGGACGCCGACGGCAAGGGCTATGACTTCCGCCCGATGCTCAAGGGCGCGGCCCCGGCGGTGTCGGGTGCGGACCTGGCCATCTGCCACATGGAGACGGTGTACGGGCAGGAGGGCGGCCCCTACACGGGCTATCCGTCCTTCAAGTCGCCGCCGGAGGTGGCGACGGCTCTGCGGGCCACCGGCTTCGACTCCTGCTCGACGGCCTCCAACCACAGCCTGGACGACGGCGCCTCCGGCATCGCCCGCACCCTCGACGCACTGGACCGCGCGGGCGTCGCGCACGCCGGATCGGCCCGCACCGCCGAGGAGGCGTCCCGTCCCACCCTGCTCAAGGCGGGCAAGGGCAAGGACGCGGCCGAGGTCGCCCACCTCGCCTACACCTACGGAACCAACGACCTGCCACTGCCTGCCGGACAGCCCTGGGCGGTCAACCTGATCGACAGGGACCGCATCGTGGCGGATGCCAGGGCCGCCCGCGAGGCGGGAGCCGACGTGGTCGTGGTCTCCCTGCACTGGGGCACCGAATGGCAGGACGCGCCCGACGATGTACAGCTTCGACTGGGCCGCCAACTCACCGCCTCGGGCAACGGCGAACGCCCCGACATCGACCTGATCCTCGGCACCCACGCCCATGTCCCGCAGGCGTACGAGAAGGTCAACGGTACCTGGATCGTCTACGGCATGGGCAACCAGATCGCCGGCTCCATGATCAACCACGACGGGGCCCGGGACCCGCGGGCGAGTGAGAGCTCGATGGGCCGCTTCACCTTCGCTCCGCCCGCGAAACCCGGGCAGCGCTGGACGGTGAAGAAGGCCGAATTCCTTCCGCAGTGGTTCGACACGGAGAAGGGCCGCGTCATCGGCCTCGGCTCCACGAGGGCGGACGGCGACAGCCGCCTGCGCGAGATCCGCGACCGTATCGGCACGGTCGTGCTCAGCCGTGGCGCCGCACAGGACGGCCTGACCGCCGGCAGGTGACGACGGCCGGGCGGCAGTCGGGCCGGGCCGCCCGGCGGGCGGCCGCAGGGCCCCGGGACGACGCCGGGCGGCCGCAGGGCCGGACTGGGGCACCACGGCGGGCGGGGCGGCCGCAGGGCTACGGCACGACGGTGACCGGCCAGCGTCCCGCCTTCACCAGCCGGACCGCCACGGAACCGATGAAGCGGTGCCCGGCGGACTCCGAGGCGCCCACCACCACGGCGTCGGCCTTCAGCTCGTCCGCCGCCGTCACCAGCCCGTTGTACGGATCGCCGTGGAACGTGTGGAACTCCCAGCGGACGTTCCATATGTCCTTGAGCCGCTCCGTCGCCGTCCGGATCTCGTTCACCAGACCCTCGGCCACCTCCCCGGTCGTATCGGCGACCGGGGCTCCCAGAGCGACGCCCGCCGACATCACCGGCTGCACGTAGACCAGGGCGAGCATCGCGTTCTGGCGGCGGGCGAGGCCCGCCGCGTACGCCGCTGCCCGCATCGAGGACTCCGAGCCGTCGATGCCCGCGACGATCACCTTGGGGCCGTCGGTGCCGCGCTCGAACCGGTGGTGTTGCTGGTCAGTCACGGCCATGAGGGTAGCCGCTCCTGCGGGCCGCCCCCCTGGCGCCCTCCCCGCCGCCGTCGATCTCCCCTCCGGATCGGCGCCGGCACTCGTTCCATCGGGTGCAAAACGTCCCGTCCGCGGTGTCGGCGGCGGGTGCGGCCGGAAGTCCGTGCGAGCAGTTGGTCATGAAGCATGATCAGATTCCGATGGACCGACGCACCCTGCTGCGGGTCGGCCTCGCGCTGGGGGCCGCCGCCACCGTGCACATGATCGCGGCGGATCCGGCCGGCACTCCCGTGCGTCCCGGCGGAGAGCCGCCGGAGCCGGCGCCCGCCGCCGGTCCTCAGGCGGCGGCCCAGGCCGGTCCCGGCTCCTACCGGCTGCGTCCCATGACCTCGACGACCCCGCCCCGCTTCAGCCCCGCCCCGCCCCCCGTCCGCACCAGGCCCTTCGAGGAGCTCCCCGAACTGGGCGACGACGCCATGGTGCTCACCTTCGACGACGGACCCGACCCGCGGTACACCCCGGACATCCTGGCCACGCTGCGTGAGTACGACGTCCGGGCGATGTTCTTCGTTTGCGGCGAGATGGTGGCGGACAACCGTGACCTGCTGCGCGAGATGGCGGACGACGGCCACGTGGTCGGCAACCACTCCTGGTCGCATCCCCTGATCCCGAAGCTCTCCCGGGGCGGGATCCGCGACGAACTGGGCAGTACCAGCGAGGTGATCGAGAAGACGCTGGGTTCCCCGCCGCTCTGGTACAGGGCCCCGTACGGCGCCTGGAACCGCAACTCCTTCGAGATCGGTGCCGCGATGGGCATGGAGCCGATGGCCTGGACCGTCGACACCCTCGACTGGACCACGCCGGGCACCGACACCATCGTCCGCCGGGTCAAGAAGGGCGCGGCGCCCGGCGTCGTGGTGCTGTCGCACGATGCGGGCGGCGACCGCTCCCAGAGCGTGGCCGCCCTGCGGCGGTATCTGCCCGCGCTCATCAAGAAGGGCTACCGCCCGACCGTGCCGTTCCGCGGCTGACGCCGCGCGAGGTGTTCGTACCGGCTATCGCGTCTCGATCAGCCGGGCGAAGACCACGACGTTGCCGTCGTAGCCGTTGGCCTTCGAGTAGCCCCCGCCGCAGGTGATGACCCGCAGTTCGGCGTGGCCCGTGTCGCCGTACACCAGGGCGCCGGGGAAGTCGTTCTTGGAGAAGACCTCGACGCCGTAGACCTCGAACACGGCGGTCCGGTTGTCGTAGCGGGACACCTCGATCTGCTGGCCCTTGGTCAGGGAGCCCAGTCCGTAGAACACCGCGGGACCGGACAGGTTGTCCACGTGGCCGACCACCACGGCGGTGCCGCGCTGGCCGGGGGCGATGCCGTTCTGGTACCAGCCGGCGAGGTTCGGATCCTGGGCGGGCGGCGCCTCGATCCAGCCCGCCGGGTCCAGGTTCACGTCGATGACGGGCGCGTCGACCTGGATCGAGGGGATCTGGACGCGCGACGCGGGGGCGTACGCGAGCGGCTGCACCGGCTCCGCGTCGGCCGGCGCGGAAACCGCCATGTCGCGCGGGCCGGCCACCGAGGCCGCGGCGGCCGGCTGCGGCGGCCCGGGGGAGGTCTCCACGCCGTTGCGCATGAGCGCGAGCCCCGTGAGCATCACCAGGGCGATCGCGCCCCATGGTGTGCGTCTGCTCCGCTGCGCGCCCCACTGGTCCCGGCCCATGGTTCTCCCTTCGTCGCGACATCGCCACGCTAGGCGCGGCTCCGGGCGGCGGCGATCAGGGAAGAGCGAACGGGTGGCGGCCGACCGGGCGCCGAGGGCGCCGAGTTCTCTTCGGAGTAATGAGCGGATAAAAGTTCTGACGGTCCGTGACCTGCGGGTCCGTCAGATCCGTGTATCGCCTGACGGCGTGTCGGCTCACCGGGGTGGAGCAGTGTCGAAGTGCGACAATCGGCATATCTGGTGAGGGTTCGTCATGGGATGCGTACTCGTCGAATGATCCCGGGGAACAGGACTCCGGGGCGCTTCCCGCTGGAGGTTCAACGATGCGTGCTTCACGCACTCTCGCGGTGACCGCGACCGCGTTCGCGGCGGTCGGCCTCGCTGCGCCGCTCGCGGTCGCCGGTGGCGGCCCGGGCAGCAACCCGAGCAACGTACCGACGAATGTCACCGTCAACCCGTCCTCGGTCCACCAGGGCGCCACGATGCAGGTCAGCGCAGAGGGCTGCGGCCGCTCCGGCGGCAAGGTGTGGTCGAACGCCTTCCCGACGGTGAACCTCTCGCCGGGCCGGGTCGGCTACGCCACGGCGCACATCAGGGACGACGCGACGCCCGGGCAGTACAGCCTGTCCGTGCGGTGCAACGACAGCGACAACAACTTCGGTGGCGGCAACGGCGGTGACGGCGGCCAGGGCGGCAACGGCGGCGACCGCGGTCAGGGCGGCAACGGCGGCGACCGGGGCCAGGGCGGCCAGGGCGGTAACGGCGGCCAGGGTGGCAACGGCGGCCAGGGTGGCAACGGTGGCGGCCAGGGTGGCCAGGGCGGCAACGGTGGTCAGGGTGGCAACGGTGGCAACGGCGACCCGGTCGCCACGGCCCGCTTCACCGTGCTCCCCTCCCGCGGCGCGCAGGGCGGCCTCGGCGGTTCGATGGGCCCCAGCTCCGTCGAGATGCAGGTCGGTGGCGGCCTCGTCGCAGCCGCTGCTGTCGGTGGCGCCGTCTTCATCGTCCGTCGCCGGATGAGCAATGCGGCGATCTGACGCGTCCAGCCTCCCGTCCGGCCCGATACGCCCGTCGCCCCGAGTCCTGTGGATCAGGACCCGGGGCGACTGCCGTGTGCCGGAACGTGGTGGCCGGTTCTCAGTGCTGACGGCTGGTGCGCCTCTTGCGCAGGGCGTAGAAGGCTCCGGCCGCCGCGACCGTCACGAGTGCTGAACCCGCCGCGATCTCCGCGGGGTCCATGGTGTCCACGCTGCCGCCGAGGCCACCCAGCACACCGCTGGGGGAAGCCGTGGAGCTGGTGGTGGGCGCGGTGGTGGGAGTGGCCGTGGGCGAACTGGTGGCAGCGCTGGTGATGGTCAGGTTCGCCGACCGGGTGGTGGTGCCGCAGCGGAAGGTGACCTCGTAGACGGCACCCCGTCGGGCGTCCGAGTCGACGGTGGCCGTGGCCGACCTGCCGCTCGGGATGGTGGTGGTGTCGAACACGCCCGAGAACGCGGTCGCGTCGGTGGTGCACCCCACGGCGCCGAGGGTGACCTGTCCTCCCGGGGCGACCGTCGACGGGGTGATGGTCGGCGTGAACGAGGTGGACGTGCCGCCGTCGGGCGCGAGGGCCGATGCGGTGGGGGCCATCAGAAGGCAGGCGGTGGCGCCCAGCAGGGCGACGGGTGCGACACGTATCGCGCGCATGGTGAATCCTCCGGGTCCCGAGGAGCAGCCGCGGAACGGATTTCCGCTAGGGGTAGGACATGCACCTCGATGACCGAAACGCTAGAAGTGCCGCATATCACCCGCGATCGGGGTCAGGCGAATGGGGCAGCCATGTCCCCCGGCCGGCGCACCGGCCGGGGGAGAGGCAGGGGGCCGTGGCCGTGCCCCCTACCCCCCTGTGGCGTGCGGGAACAGATCGACGAACGGGGCCGTCGTCGCCGAGATGCCCCGGCCGAAAGGAGCGTCGAAGTCCCAGATCAGGAAGAGCAGGAACGCGATCAGCACGCTGAAGAGGCCCGCCAGCAGCAGTTCGCGGAACGTTCTGCGGATCTGGAGCGTGAAGATCAGCCCGACCGTGACCACGGCGCCCGTGATCAGTCCGAACCAGACCACCCCGGGCATCGTCGCGCCCGCGTTCTGCCCGCGTGACCCGCGTGCGTCGTCGACGGCGGCCACCTGGTCCACCAGCGGCTGATAGGCCTGCCCCTCGTGGTCCGTCTTCGGTACGTACTGCGTGACGTCGGCCCGCACCTTGTCGAGCAGTCTGGTGCCCTCCTCGGTGAGGCTGCCGTGGTCCGTCATCGACCTCCACTCGTCGCCCACGACATGGGCCACGTACGCGTCGACGTCAGCGCGGATCCGGTCGCGGACCTCGACGGGATAGACGGCCGACCGCGCGCTCACCTCGTGCAGTGCCTGCGCCTCCAGGCGTACGGACTCCTGGGCTGCGCTGCGCCCCTCCCAGACGCCCGCGATGGCCAGGCCGAGCACGATCGCGTACACCACGCCGATCATCATCGTCATGTACTCGATGACGTCGGGTGTCTCGGAGGGATCGTCGTCCTCTGCGATCCGGCGGTTGCTGAGGACGGCGATCGTCAGGACGACGGCGCATGCCGACGCCATGGCAATGGTGAGTACAAGCCATTCGGACATGGGTTCCCTTCATGGGTCAGCGGGAGGAGCGGGGTCGCAGCACGGCCACGGCGAACACGGCGGGCGCGGTGATCAGAAGGGTGAGCGAGACCAGGGACGGTCCCGACCGGGGTGCCTTGCGGGGCGGCTTCCGATAGGCCGGGAGCGCCACGGGTGACGGGGCGGGTGGAGTGGGACGCGCCGTGGTCCGCGTCGGCGAGGGCTTCGGTTCGGGTGGTGCGGGGGCGGGCGGCGGAGGAGGAGGCGGGATGGAGGGCGGCGGAGGGGGCGGAGGCGGTGGCGGGGGAGGCGGTGGAGGAGGCGGGGGTGGTGGAGGCGGCGGGGGCGGAGGAGGTGGTGGCGGCTCCGGCTCCGGTTCGGGCTCGGCGATGACCGCACCGCACCGCCCCTCGCCCGCCACGGCGATGGACGAGCCGCCGTCCCCCTGCCCGATGGAGGCGACCGCGCAGTCGTCACCGCCCGCCGCCGGAAGAGGGACGGCGAGCAGCAGGAGCAGGGTGGCGGCCGTCAGCCGCCAGATGCGTGATCCGTACACGCCGGGGAGCATGTTCCCCCCGGCCGCCGGACACGCGGACGGCGGAGCTGATTCCCCTGATGGTGGGGACATCGGGCGATTCGCGTTTGCGCCCGCCGAAACTTTTCGGCGTCATGTTGAACATCCGGACCCATGCCGCCCGTACCTAGGGCCGACAGCGACGCGGGCCCGCGTCACGAACGGCAGCAGGACGACGGGAGTCGACATGAATACCTGGCGCAACGCCTCGCTCGCGGTGACGGCGCTGGCCCTGGTGGCACTGACGACGGCGTGCGGTCAGGAGAAGGGCAGCGCGTCCCCCAACGGCCAGGCCGTGGGCAACGCGGCCCCCGCGCAGCAGCCGGCCGACAGCGGTTACGGCTCGGACGGTGCCTACGGATCCGGTGCGAGCACCGCCCCGAAGGAGGCCGGACAGCTCGCGGTGTGGGACAGCAAGGAGCTGGGCAAGGTGCTCACCGACGGCGAGGGCTTCACGCTCTACCGCTTCGACAAGGACACCGCGGACCCACCCGCGTCGAATTGCGAGGGCGACTGCGCGAAGACCTGGCCCGTGGTGTCCGCGGGGAACGCGAAGGCCGCCGCGGGGACCGACGCCTCCCTGCTCTCCAAGGTGACCAGGGACGACGGCACGGAACAGCTGACCGTCGGTGGCTGGCCTGTCTACCGCTATGCCCAGGACACCGAACCGGGTGAGGCCAAGGGGCAGGGCGTCGGCGGGACATGGTTCGCCGCCGCTCCGGACGGAAAGAAAGCCGCGGTGAACGCGGACGAGCCCTCGGGCGGTGAGCAGGCCGAAGCCGCCGGACTTTCGGTCCGCAAGGATCCGGAACTCGGAGACATCGTCGTCGACAAGCGCGGCATGACGGTTTACCGCTTCAAGAAGGACTCGGCCTGGCCGATGAAGTCGGCGTGCACGGGAGACTGTCTCAAGAAGTGGCCCGTCGTCAGCCCCGTGCAGAAGAATGACGTCGAGGGCGTCACCACGAAGGGATTTGTCACCTTCAGCCGGCCCGACGGGATCAAGCAGCAGTCGCTCGACTGCTGGCCCCTCTACACCTTCTCCGGCGACACGCGGCCGGGAGACACCAACGGCCAAGGCGTCGGGGGGACATGGTACGCGGTCACACCCGACGCGAAGCTTGCCGGAGCCTCCAAGTAGAGCCGGGAAACGCCCGCGGTACCGGTCCGTCGCCGCATGTTCACACGCAGCGACGGACCTGCCGCGCATGCCTCCGGTGTGTGACCAATAACGGATCTCTAATTTCCGTTTCCACTCGCTCTCCTGGCGGTCGATCAGTAGCCTCTGGTCAACACTGACCATGAACATGGCCGGACCGCCGTGGCGACTTGTTGGAGACATCGATGGAGCGTCCCGCCTGGGCACCGAAGGGCATCGACATCTCGATGCCGAGCGTGTCTCGTATGTATGACTTCTATCTGGGCGGATCGCACAATTTCGAGGTGGACCGGGAAGCGGCCCGCAAGGCCATGGAGTTCATGCCGGGCCTGCCGAAGGTCATGCAGGCCAATCGGGCCTTTATGCGGCGGGCGGTGCAGTACGCCACCACTTCGGGCGTCAATCAGTTCCTGGACATAGGCTCCGGCATACCGACCTTCGGCAATGTCCACGAAGTCGCCCAGGCGGCCGATCCGGAGGCGAGGATCGCCTACGTCGACCACGACCCGGTCGCGGTCGCACACAGTCAGGCGGTCCTCGAAGGCAACGAACGGGCCGTCATCGCCGCCGCCGACCTCCGCAAGCCGCGCGAGATCCTGGACCACCCCGAGATCACGGGCCTCCTCGATCTGGACAAGCCGGTGGCGCTGCTCCTGGTGGCGGTGCTCCACTTCCTCGAGGACGCGGACGATCCGTACGGGGCGGTCACCGAGCTCCGCGAGGCGCTGGCCCCCGGCAGCCTGCTGATCCTGACCCACGCCTCGTACGAGGGCATTCCGCTTCCCCAGGAGGAGGCGGGCGGGACGGTCGGCGTCTACCGCGACATCCGCAGTCCGCTGATCATGCGTTCGCGCGCGGAGATCAGCCGCTTCTTCGAGGGGTACGAGATGGTCGAGCCCGGCCTCGTCGCGATGCCCGAGTGGCGTCCCGAGTCGCCGGAGACACTCGCGCAGGAGGACCCCTTCACCTACTCGGGCTTCGCCGGGGTTGGGCGCACGGCGTGAGCATTCCCGCCCAGTCGTCCGGCGCGCCGGACGCGGAACCCGACGGCCCCGAGGGCCGGCTCCGGAGATTCGCCACCATCTGGAGCCGGGCGATCTTCCCCTCCACGGCCACCTCCATGACCCGCCCCGAGTTCGAGGAGCATCTGCTCCCGCTGGCCCGTGAACTCAGCACCATCCTGCACGCCCGGGTCTTCGACGCGGCGCCCGCGCACCGCGTCGGCTCCGCGCTCGTCGCGGCACACTGCACCGATCCCGACGCCCTGAGCTCCACACTCGGCGTCGTCGACTCCTATCTGGTGCTCTACTGCGGTGGCAACGGACCGGTGGAGCTGCCGACCGAGGACAGCAGGGCGCGCTGCGCGCGGATCCAGCACTCGCTCGCCGGGGGCTTCACCCAGGCACTGCGCGAGCGCACGCTCGCCGAGCAGGAGGCCATCGCCCGCTCGGCGCTGACCGCCCGTTCGAACGCGGAGCAGGCGCTGCACGCGACCGAGGCGCGCTTCCGTGCCGTGTTCAAGGACGCCGCCATCGGCATCGGGATCGCCGACCTCGACGGCAACATCCTGGAGATCAACGACACCCTCACCCGGATGTTCGGCGGCCTGGAGCACCACGTCCGCAGCCACAAGGTGAACGAATGGGTCCACCCCGAGGACTCACCGAACGTCTGGAAGTACTACGACGAGCTGGTACGCGGCGACCGCGAGCACTACAGCGTCGAGAAGCCGTACTACCGCAACGACGGAACAGTGCTCTGGACCAACCTCACCGTGTCACTGCTGCGGGACTCGGAGGGCCGTCCCGAGTACCAGCTGGCGCTCATGGAGGACACCACCGAGCGGCGGCTGCTCAACCTGCGGCTGCGCTACGAGGCCACCCACGACGCGCTCACGGGCCTGCCCAACAGGACGCTGTTCTTCGAGCGCCTGGAGAAGGCCCTCGCGCCGAGGGACGGCATGCGCTTCGGGCTCTGCTACCTCGACCTGGACGGCTTCAAGGCGATCAACGACAGCCTGGGCCACGCGGCGGGGGACAGGCTCCTGGTGGAGGTCGCCGACCGCCTGCAGAGCTGCGCCACCGCGCCCGGCGAGATGGTCGCCCGGCTCGGCGGCGACGAGTTCGTGGCCCTGACGACCGGGCCCGGCACCCAGGAGGAGGTCCACGAACTGGCCGGGCGCATCCTCTCGGCGCTCGCCACCCCGGTGCGCCTCGACGGCCGGGAGCTGACCGTGCGCGGATCGGTCGGCGTCGTCGAAGGGCCCTCGGGCGAGCGCACCGCCGCCGAGGTGCTGCGCAGCGCCGACATCACGATGTACCGGGCCAAGGCGGCGGGCGGGAACCGCTTCGCCCTCGCCGACGCCGAGGCCGACGCCCGCGCCATCACCCGCCACGGGCTGACCACGGCGCTGCCCGCGGCGCTGGACCGGGGCGAGTTCTTCATCGAGTACCAGCCGCTCGTGCACCTCGGAGACGGCAGCGTGCACGGAGCGGAGGCGCTGGTGCGCTGGTGCCACCCGCAGCACGGTGTGCTGGGCCCCGACCGGTTCATCCCCCTCGCGGAGCACACCGGGCTGATCGTGCCGCTCGGCCGCTGGGTGCTGGAGGAGTCCGTACGGCAGGCGAACTTCTGGCAGGAGCGTCACACCGACGGTGGCCCGCTGCGGATCAACGTCAACCTCTCGCCGACCCAGCTGCACCACCCGAACCTGGTCGCGGAGACCGTGGACGTGCTGGAGCGCTCCGGCCTGGAACCGGGCGCGCTCTGCCTGGAGGTCACCGAGTCCGCGCTGATCGGCGCCGACGACGATCTGCTGAAGCCGTTGCGCCAGCTTGCCGAGATGGGCGTCGACATCGCGCTCGACGACTTCGGCACCGGCTACTCGAACCTGGCGAACCTGCGCCGTCTGCCGGTGAGCGTGCTCAAGCTGGATCGTTCTTTCACCCAGGGCATGCAGCACCACCCGGCCGACCCGGTCGACCTGAAGATCGTCGAGGGCATCGTCTCGCTCGCCCACAGCCTGGACCTCGCGGTCACGGTGGAGGGAGTGGAGACCGGCGCCCAGGCCGAGCAGCTGAGGCAGCTCGGCTGCGACACCGCCCAGGGCTGGTACTACGCCCGGCCGGGCGCCCCGGACCGCATCCACGCGCTGGTCCTGGCGGACGCGGTCTGACGGCTCGTGCCCTCAGTCGCCGGCTCCTCCGGCGGCCGGGGGCACGACCTGAGGCCCCGCCCCCAGGAGCATGCGCTGCAGTTCCCGCGCCGCGCGCGGCGGTTCGACGTCGCTGCGGTGCGCGAGTGCGATCGTACGGCGAAGTCCCGGTGAGGCCAGCGGAGTCGTGCGCAGATCCTGACCGGCCCGTACGGCGACCATGCGCGGCACCACGGCGATTCCGAGGCCCGCCCGCACGAAGCCGAGGACGGCGTCCATCTCGCCGCCCTCCACCGTGAACGACGGCTCGAAGCCCTCCGCGCGGCACGCGGCGACGGTCAGTTCCCGCAGGTCGTAGCCGTGCCGGAACATCACCAGGGGCTCGTTCTCCAGATCGGCCACGCGCACGGAGCCCTTGCGCCCGGGAGCGGGCCGCGACGCCGACGACACCACCACCAGGTCCTCGTGCAGCAGCTCCACGGTGGTCAGGGCGGGGGAGGCCGCGGGCAGCGGAAGCACCAGCAGCGCGAGGTCCAGCGCGCCCCGGGCGAGCTGCCGTACGAGGTCGTGGGAGCCGCCCTCCTCGATCAGGAGCTGGATGCCCGGGTGTGCGCCGTGGAAGGCGCGCAGCACGTCGGGCAGCAGGCCGGTGCAGACGCTCGGGGTGGCGCCGAGCCTGACCCTGCCCCGGCGCAGCTGCACCAGCTCCTGCACCTCGTGCCGTGCGGTGTCCGCGTCCGCCAGGATCCTGCGGGCCAGCGGCAGCAGTGCCTCGCCCGCGTCGGTGAGCGCGATGTTGCCGCGCGCCCGGCTGAAGAGCTCGGCCCCCAGCTCGTTCTCCAGGGCCTTGATCTGCTGGGAGAGGGAGGGCTGCGACACATGCACCTCCTCGGCGGCCCGGGTGAAGTGTCTGGCCTCGGCCACGGCCACGAAGTAGGCGAGCTGCTGGAAGTGCATGGAGTCCAGGATAGCGAAGTCCATAGCGGCTGCCTATGGAGATGAGTCGTTTCATGTCTTGGACTGATGGTGCCCCTCGCCTCTAGCGTCGTGTCCATGGCATTGGCAACGCGGACGGACCGACGGCCGTCCATGACGCGTACGCTCTGGGACTCGTCCGTCGGCAAGAAGACGATCATGGCTGTGAGCGGCCTGATCATGCTCGGTTATCTGGTGGTCCACATGCTGGGCAACCTGAAGATCTTCTTCGGATCAGACGAGTTCAACCACTACGCGCACTGGCTCAGGACCATCGGCGAGCCCTTCCTGCACTACGAGTGGGCGCTGTGGATCATCCGCGTGGTCCTCGTCGCGGCGGTCGTCCTGCACGCCGTCTCCGCGTACCAGCTGAGCCGCCGTGACCTCAGGGCGCGCCCGACGGCGTACGTCCACAAGAAGGCGCGCTCCAGCTACGCCACCCGCACCATGCGCTACGGCGGCATCATCCTCGCGCTGTTCATCGTCTGGCACATCCTGGACCTGACGACCGGCACCGTGCACACCGGCGGATTCCAGTCGGGCCACCCCTACCAGAACGTGCTGGACACCTTCTCGACCTGGTACGGCAACGTCATCTACATCGTCGCCGTGCTCGCCCTCGGCCTGCACGTCCAGCACGGTTTCTGGAGTGCGGCGCAGACCCTCGGCGTGGGCAGCGCGACCCGGGACCGCGTCCTGAAGGCCCTCGCCAATGTCCTCGCAGTGGTGCTGACGGCCGGCTTCGTCTCCGTGCCCGTCGCCGTGATGACCGGAGTGGTGAGCTGACATGAGCGACTACACGAACTACCGCACCGGCGAGCCCGTCGTCGACACCAAGGCCCCCGAGGGCCCCGTCGCCGACCGCTGGGACACCCGCCGCTTCCAGGCGAAGCTCGTCAACCCCGCCAACCGCCGCAAGCACACGGTCATCGTCGTGGGCACCGGCCTGGCCGGCGGATCGGCCGGTGCGACTCTCGCCGAACAGGGCTACCACGTCGTCCAGTTCTGCTTCCAGGACTCGCCGAGGCGCGCACACTCCGTCGCCGCCCAGGGCGGCATCAACGCGGCCAAGAACTACCGCAACGACGGCGACTCGGTCCACCGTCTCTTCTACGACACCGTCAAGGGCGGCGACTTCCGCGCTCGCGAGTCCAACGTCCACCGCCTGGCAGAGATCTCCGTGGAGATCATCGACCAGTGCGTCGCCCAGGGCGTCCCCTTCGCCCGCGAGTACGGAGGCCTCCTGGACAACCGCTCCTTCGGCGGCGTCCAGGTCTCCCGCACCTTCTACGCCCGCGGCCAGACGGGGCAGCAGCTCCTCCTCGGCGCCTACCAGGCCCTCTCCCGGCAGATCGCGGCGGGCAACGTCGAACTGCACGCGCGCACCGAGATGCTCGACCTGATCGTCGTCGACGGCAAGGCCCGCGGCATCGTGGCCCGTGACCTCGTCACCGGGAAGATCGACACGTACTTCGCCGACGCGGTCGTCCTGGCCAGCGGCGGCTACGGCAACGTCTTCTACCTGTCGACGAACGCCATGAACTCCAACGCCACCGCCATCTGGCGTGCGCACAGGCGTGGCGCGTACTTCGCCAACCCCTGCTTCACGCAGATCCACCCCACCTGCATCCCGCGCACCGGTGACCACCAGTCCAAGCTGACGCTGATGAGTGAGTCCCTGCGCAACGACGGACGCATCTGGGTCCCGAAGGCCAAGGGCGACGACCGCCCCGCGAACCAGATCCCCGAGGACGAGCGGGACTACTACCTGGAACGCATCTACCCCGCCTTCGGCAACCTCGTGCCGCGCGACATCGCCTCCCGCGCCGCGAAGAACGTCTGCGACGAGGGCCGCGGCGTCGGCCCCGGCGGCCAGGGCGTCTACCTCGACTTCGCCGAGGCCATCGGGCGCATGGGCAGGAAGAAGGTCGAGGAGAAGTACGGCAACCTCTTCGACATGTACGCCCGCATCACCGCGGAGAACCCGTACGAGACGCCGATGCGCATCTACCCCGCCGTGCACTACACGATGGGCGGCCTCTGGGTCGACTACGACCTCCAGACCACGATCCCCGGGCTCTTCGCCATCGGTGAGGCCAACTTCTCCGACCACGGGGCCAACCGGCTCGGCGCCTCCGCGCTGATGCAGGGCCTCGCCGACGGCTACTTCGTCCTGCCGTCGACCATCAACGACTACCTCGCCCGCAACCCGCACACCGAGGCGGTCGACGCCGGACACCCGGCGGTCACGGAAGCCGTCGCCGAGACCGAGGACCGGCTCAACCTGCTCCTCGCGGTCGACGGCGACCGCACACCCGACTCCTTCCACCGCGAGATCGGTGAACTCATGTGGGAGTTCTGCGGGATGGGCCGCACCGAGGAGGGGCTCCGCAAGGCCCTCGACCGCCTCCCGCAGATCCGCGAGGAGTTCTGGCGCCGCATCAAGGTGCCCGGTACCGGCGAGCAGTTCAACCAGTCGCTGGAGAAGGCCAACCGCGTCGTCGACTACCTGGAGCTCGCCGAGCTCATGTGCCTCGACGCCCTGCACCGGGCCGAGTCCTGCGGAGGCCACTTCCGCGAGGAGTCCCAGACCCCGGACGGCGAAGCCGCCCGCAGGGACGAGGAGTTCTCCTACGCCGCCGCCTGGGAGTTCAGCGCCACCGGCGACGCCCCCGTCCTGCACAAGGAAGACCTCGTCTTCGAGTACGTCCACCCCACTCAGCGGAGCTACGCATGAAGCTCACCCTGCGCGTCTGGCGCCAGCAGAACGCCGAGGCGCCCGGCGCCATGGCCACCTACGAAGTCGACGGCATCTCGCAGGACATGTCGTTCCTGGAGATGCTCGACACCCTCAACGAGGAACTCATCCTCAGCGGGGACGAGCCCGTCGCCTTCGACCACGACTGCCGCGAGGGCATCTGCGGCGCGTGCAGCCTCGTCATCAACGGCGACGCCCACGGCCCGGAGCGGACCACCACCTGTCAGCTCCACATGCGGTCCTTCGACGACGGCGACACGATCGACATCGAGCCGTGGCGCGCCTCTGCCTTCCCGGTCGTCAAGGACCTCGTCGTCGACCGCTCCTCCTTCGACCGGATCATCCAGTCCGGCGGCTACATCTCCGCGCCCACCGGCACGGCGCCCGACGCACACGCCACCCCGGTACCCAAGCCCGACGCGGACTCCGCCTTCGAGCACGCCGAGTGCATCGGCTGCGGCGCCTGTGTCGCCGCCTGCCCCAACGGCTCGGCGATGCTCTTCACCTCCGCCAAGATCAACCACCTCAACGTGCTCCCGCAGGGTGCGCCCGAGCGCGAGACCCGGGTCCTCGACATGGTGGCCACCATGGACGACGAGGGCTTCGGCGGCTGCACCCTCACCGGCGAATGCGCCACGGCCTGCCCCAAGGGCATCCCGCTGCCGTCGATCACCGCAATGAACAAGGAGTGGCTGCGCGCCACCCGCAAGGTGCGCCGCTGACCACCCTCCCTCCGGCGGGGAGTCAGTCCGACCGCAACGCCTTCGCCAGGTACGCGGCCGTACGGCTCCCCGCCGCGCGTGCGACCTCCCGCGGCGTTCCGGTGGCGACGATCCGCCCGCCCCGGTCACCGCCGCCGGGACCCAGGTCGATCACGTGGTCCGCGCCCGCCACCACCGTCATGTCGTGCTCCACGACCACCACGGTGCCGCCCGCGTCCACCAGGCCGTGCAACTGCCGCATCAGCACCTCCACATCGGCCGGATGCAGCCCCGTCGTCGGCTCGTCCAGCAGATACAGCGTGTGGCCGCGCCGGGCCCGCTGCAGCTCCGTGGCCAGCTTGATCCGCTGCGCCTCACCGCCCGAGAGCTCCGTCGCGGGCTGGCCCAGACGCAGATAGCCGAGCCCCACGTCCAGCAGGGCCCGCAGACTGCGCTCCGCCGCCGGCGTCCCGGCGAGGAACCCCGCAGCCGCCTCCACCGTCAGGTCCAGCACCTCGGCGATCGTGAGACCGCCCAGGGTGACCTCCAATGTCTCCGGGTTGTAGCGCGCGCCGTGACAGTCGGGGCAGGGGGCGTACGTACTGGGCAGGAAGAGCAGCTCGACCGAGACGAACCCCTCGCCCTGGCAGGTCTCGCACCGCCCGCCCGCCACATTGAACGAGAACCGGCCCGCCCTGTACCCCCGGGCCCTCGCCGTCTCCGTCCCCGCGAAGAGTTTCCGTACGACGTCGAACAGCCCCGTGTACGTGGCCAGGTTGGACCTGGGCGTACGGCCGATGGGCCGCTGGTCGACCTGTACGAGCCGGTCCACCGCCTCCAGCCCCCGCGCCGACGCGCAGCCCCGGGCCACCGGAGCCGCCGGTTCCTCCGTGCTCTGTGCGGCGCGCCGGTCGGCCAGCACGCCCGCCAGGACCTGGCCGACGAGCGTCGACTTGCCCGACCCCGACACACCGGTCACCGCCGTCAGCACCCCCAGCGGGAACGCGGCGTCCACACCCCGCACATTGTGCAGGTCCACCCCGCGAAGCCTGATCCACCCGGTCGGGGTGCGGGGTTCGCGTGCCGGTGCCGGGTCCTCGTCGAAGAGGAAGCGCCGGGTCGCGGAACCGGCCACACCAGCGAGCTCAGCGGGAGGGCCGCTGTGCAGCACCCGGCCCCCGTGCTCTCCCGCCAGCGGACCCACGTCCACCAGCCAGTCGGCCTGCCGCACCACGTCCATCTGGTGCTCCACCACGAACACCGAGTTCCCGGCGTCCTTGAGCCTGCCGAGCACACCGAGCAGCGACTCGGTGTCGGCGGGATGCAGTCCCGCCGACGGCTCGTCCAGCACATAGACGACACCGAAGAGCCCCGACCGCAGCTGGGTCGCCAGCCGCAGCCGCTGCAGCTCGCCCGAGGACAGGGTCGGCGCCGTCCGGTCGAGGCCGAGATAGCCGAGCCCCAGCTCCGTGACCGTCTCGATCCGGGCCAGCAGATCCGCCGTCAGCACCCGCGCGGTGTCGCTCCCGCCGCCCGCCTCCAGCAGCACCTCGGTCAGCGCCGTGAGGGGGAGCGCGACGAGGTCCGCGATCGTGCGGCCGGCGAAGGTGACCGCCATGGCCTCCGGGCGCAGCCGGCTGCCGGCGCACACCGGACACGGCGAACTGGTCAGGAAACGCTCGGCCTTGGCCCGCAGCGTGCGGCTCCTGGAGTCGGCGAAGGTGTGCATCACATAGCGCCGGGCGCTCATGTACGTGCCTTGGTAGGGGCGTTGGATGCGGCCCGCGTCCCGCACCGGATGGACCGTCACCACCGGCTGCTCGTCGGTGAAGAGGATCCAGTCCCGGTCGCCCTGAGCCAGCTCCCGCCACGGGCGCTCGATGTCGTACCCCAGGGCATCGAGCACATCGCGGAGGTTCTTGCCCTGCCAGGCACCCGGCCAGGCGGCGATCGCGCCCTCCCTGATCGACAACGAAGGGTCCGGTACGAGCAGTTCCTCCGACGTGCCGTGGACGCGGCCCAGGCCGTGGCACTCGGGGCAGGCCCCGGCCGCCGTGTTCGGCGAGAACGCGTCGGAGTCCAGCCGCTCTGCCCCCGGCGGATAGTCGCCGGCGCGCGAGAACAGCATGCGCAGCGAGTTGGACAGCGTGGTGACCGTACCGACCGAGGAGCGCGCTCCCGGCGCCGACCGGCGCTGTTCGAGGGAGACCGCGGGCGGCAGGCCGGTGATCTCACCGACATCGGGAGCCCCGACCTGGTGGATCAGCCGGCGGGCGTAGGGCGCCACCGACTCGAAGTAGCGCCGCTGGGCCTCCGCGTAGATCGTCCCGAAGGCCAGCGAGGACTTACCCGAGCCCGAGACTCCCGTGAAGACGGCGAGGGTGTCGCGCGGGATGTCGACGTCCACGTCACGGAGATTGTGCTCGCGCGCTCCGCGCACCCGGACGTACGGATCATGGGGGGTGGACATCGGTGGTACGGCTCCGTCGCGTCGGTGTACAGGGGTCTGCCGGTGATCCTCGCGCACCTGCGCGCACGAGTGGACCACCGGCAGGGCGGGACCGGCGGAGCTACACCATCGGGTCCATTCCGCGGTCGCGCATCGAGCTCTCCTGCTCGCTCTGCTCCCGCAGGCGGCGGGCCTTGTCCTGGAGCCGCTGACGCTGCTCCGGATCGGTGGCGCGCTCGGCCGCCTCGTTCAGTTCCTGCGCCTTGTCACGCAGCTGCCGGGCTCGGCCGCCGGACTCACCTGGAACACTCATGATCACTCCTGGATCTGTGGGGGAGCGGACAGGCTCAGCGAAGCAGCGCACCGGCCCGCATGCATCTCGAACGCGCCCAGGAGATCGCGGCGCGCACGGAGCGGCTGTGCAAGGTGTTCGGGCGCTGAGGGCGGGAGGACCGGCCGTTCCGGCGTGAGCGTGGGCGCGTTCTCCTAGGCTGGGCGCCGTGAGTGACGACACCCGGCCGCTGGCCGTATTCGATCTGGACGGGACGCTCGCCGACAGCGGCCACCGGCAGCACTTCCTCGAAGGCCGGCGGCGCGACTGGGCGGGGTTCTTCGCCGCGGCGCCCGACGACCCTCCGCTGGAGGAGGGGGTGGACCTGGCCCTCGCGAGCGCCGGGGAGTGCGAGGTCGTCTATCTGACCGGCAGGCCCGAACGATGCCGCAGGGACACCCTGGCCTGGCTGGAGAAGCAGGGTCTGCCGAAGGGCG
The DNA here is from genome assembly GCF_001905505.1 of Streptomyces sp. CB02058. Taxonomy (GTDB): domain Bacteria; phylum Actinomycetota; class Actinomycetes; order Streptomycetales; family Streptomycetaceae; genus Streptomyces. The sequence goes on along the minus strand of NZ_LIPG01000007.1, from coordinate 454,124 downwards.
CGGTCCACATGCGTCGCAACGACGACCGCCGTCCGGCCCGCCGTACCAAGCTGGAGATCCTGCGGCGGCTGAGCCGGACCCGTGAGGTGCGCGTGCTGGTCGATGACGACGAGCTGGTGTGCGACGAGGCCGAGCTGGCCGGTTTCACGGTCGTACGGGCCCGCTGGGCGGTCGCCTCGCCGTCGCTGAAGGACGCGCAGGAGCGCGAGGGCCGCACCTGACCCCTGCCGGCGCCCGTGCCGTCCCGTGACGGTGGCCGCGGGGCTCCTGATGACGGCCGTGCGTTCTCGTGAGGGAGGGGAAGGGCCTGGTCAGGCCTTCTCGTCGAGCCGGAAGCCGACCTTGAGCCCCACCTGGTAGTGGGCGACCCGGCCGTCCTCGATGTGGCCGCGGACCTCCGTCATCTCGAACCAGTCGAGATTGTGCAACGTTTCGGAGGCTCTGGCGACGCCGTTTCGGATCGCCGCGTCGAGGCCCTCCTCGGAGGTTCCTACGATCTCGGTGACCCGGTAGGTGTGATTGGACATCAAATGTCTCCTTTCGTCATTCCGCGGTGCCTCACTCCGGGGAGGAGCGCGAGGCATGCCGCCCGTGATGTGCGAGAGGGTCGGGCTTGACCTGCCCATTGGTCCATACCAAACTCCGACCCAACACGCCCGTGCGAGCGCCGCCCGCAGTCCCCCCACCCGGGTCCTGTCATGTCGTCGTGCCGTTTCGCAGAAGGTGGCCCCGTGAAGATCCGCATACTGGCTGGAGCCCTCGCGCTCGTTTCCTCCGTCGCGCTGAGCGGCTGTGGCGTCCTCCCCGGCGCGGGCGCCGACCGCAGCACCGTGACGGTGTGGCTGATGAAGGGCAGCGCCTCACAGAGCTTCCTGGACCGCTTCAAGGAGTCGTACGAGGCCGAGAACCCCTCGGTCGAACTGGAGTTCATCCTCCAGGAGTGGGGCGGTATCGGCCCCAAGGTGCTGAAGGCGCTGGAGGGCGACGACGCACCGGACATCATCGAGGTCGGCAACACCCAGGTCGCCCAGTACGCCGAGAGCGGCGAACTGCGCGACCTCACCCTGGAATCCATCCGCGACCTGGGCGGCGAGGACTGGCTGCCCGGACTCGCGCAGCCGGGCAAGGTCAACGGCGCGCAGTACGGAATTCCCTGGTACGCGGCCAACCGTGTCGTGATCTACAACAAGGACCTCTTCGCGCAGGCGGGCATCACCGAACTCCCCAGAACCCGCGAGGAGTGGGTGGAGATCAGCGAGCGGCTGAACACCGGGGGGCAGCAGGGCATCTATCTCGCCGGACAGAACTGGTACGTGCTTGCCGGGTTCATCTGGGACGAGGGCGGCGAACTGGCCGAGGAGGGCGGCGGTGAGTGGCAGGGCGCCCTGGACTCGCCCGCCGCACTGCGGGGCATGGACTTCTACAAGACGCTCCAGGCCAACGGCGACGGCCCCAAGGACGCCGACGAGCAGACACCCCCGGAGACCGACGTGTTCGCCGAGGGCGACGTCGCCCAGATCATCTCCGTCCCGGGCAGCGCCGCGCTCATCGAACAGCAGAACCCCGAACTCAAGGGGAAGCTCGGATACTTCCCGATCCCCGGCAAGAGCGCGGCGAAGCCCGGCTCGGTGTTCACCGGGGGATCGGACCTGATCGTGCCGGAGAGCGCCGACCAGCGGAGCGAGGGCATCGAGGTCGTCAAGGCGCTCGCCGGCGAGAAGTGGCAGACCGAGCTCGCCCGGGCCATGAGCTACGTGCCGAACAAGCCGGCTCTCGCGAGCGTGGTGGAGGGCCAGGAAGGGACCTCGGCCATGGCGCAGGGCGCCACCGAGGGCCGGGCCACCCCCAATTCGCCGTACTGGCCCGCCGTCGAGGCGGAGAACCCGATCAAGCCGTACATGACGGCGGTGCTGGAGGGCGGCGACCCGGCGGAGGAGGCCAGGAAGGCGTCGGAGCTCATCAGCTCGAAGCTGATCAGCGGCTGACCGGACGCCGGGGGCGGCCGGGACGGGAAGGCGTCCCGGCCAGAGGCGGCCGGACCGCGGCGGAGGGGCGCCCCGGTCACGGGTGGCGGGCGACGGGACCGGGGGCGGCCGGGGGCCGACCCGGGGGATTCAGCCGTCGCACATCCCCGCGCTTCGCGGCGGTCACGTCGATTCCAGCCGGTCACGGAAGAAGTAGGGGGCCGGGCCTTCGCGCTCCGCGAACGGCCCGGCAGCCGCCCCAGCTGATCCGTCTCCGGAGACTGCCATGACCGTGCTGCCCCTCGCCACTCCCACCCCCGTCGGCGTACCCGCTCCCCGCCGGCCCGCTCTGCCCGCCCCCTCGGGCTACCGTGTCTCCCTGGCCGCCGACGAGGACGACGTACGGGCCGCCCAGCGCCTGCGCCACCTGGTGTTCGCCGGAGAGCTCGGCGCCCGGCTGGAAACCACCGAACCCGGCCTGGACAGCGACGCCTTCGACGCCCACTGCGACCACCTGCTGGTGCGCGAGGAGGCCACCGGCGAGGTCGTCGCCACCTACCGGCTGCTGCCGCCCGCGGGCGCACGGGCGGCCGGCGGGCTCTACGCCGAGGGCGAGTTCGACCTCGGCCGGCTGCATCCGATCCGCGACGACCTCGTCGAGGTCGGCAGGTCCTGCGTCCACCCCGCCCACCGCGACGGCGCCGTCATCGCCCTGATCTGGGCCGGACTGGCCCGCTACATGGAGCGCACGGGCCACAACTGGCTCGCCGGCTGCTGCTCCGTGCCCCTGGCCGACGGGGGCGCCCTGGCCGCCAGGACCTGGGACACCGTACGGACCCACAACCTCGCCCCCGAGGAGTACTGGGTGGCCCCTCACCGCCTCTGGGACACCACGGGCCACCCCGGTGGCGGAGCCGGGGGCCGGGCGGGACTGCCGCCGCTGCTGCGCGGCTATCTGCGCCTCGGGGCCTGGGTGTGCGGAGCGCCCGCCCACGACCCGGACTTCGGCGTCGCCGACCTCTACGTCCTGCTGTCGATGCGGCGCACCGACCCGCGCTACCTGCGCCACTTCCTCTCCCTGGCACCGCTGCGATGAGCGCCTGGCTGCCCGTCGCCCCCTGCACCCCGCGCGACTGCGCCGCGCACGAGGGCGCCAGGCGCGCACCGCTGACCGCCGCCGCCCTGCTGCTCGCCGGGTGCGCGATCACCCTGCTCGGGGTGGCGTGCGTGCCCGGGGTGCGGCTCCTCGCGCCCTCGCTCCGCGACCGGCTGGTACGGGGATGGGCGTACGCGGTGGTGCGGGCCTTCGGCGTACGCGTACGTGTCACCGGGTGCCGGATGGAGCCCGGCCGGCCGGCCACGGGTGAGCTCGTGGTCGCCAACCACGTCTCCTGGCTGGACATCCCGCTCGTGGCGGCCGTGCTCCCGGCCCGGATGGTCGCCAAGAGCGAGATACGGCACTGGCCGGTGGTCGGGCGGTTCGCGGCGCTCGGCGGAACGCTCTTCATCGAGCGGGACCGGCTGCGCGCCCTGCCGGGCGCGGTCCACGGCCTCGCCGGGGCGCTGGCCGCCGGATCGCGGGTGGCGGTCTTCCCGCAGGGGAGCACCTGGTGCGGCCGTGACGGCGGCGGCAGCTTCCGGCCGGCCGCCTTCCAGGCCGCGGTCGACGCGGGCGCCACCGTGCGGCCGCTCCGCATCGCCTACCGGACGGCGGAGAGGGACCCGGCGGGGGCCGCCGCCTTCGTGGGCGACGACCCGCTCGCCGCGTCGCTGTGGCGGGTGGTGACCGCCGCCGGGCTCACCGCCGAGATCCGCGTCCTGCCGTCGATCCCCGCGGGCGGTGAGCCCGACCGGCGTGCTCTGGCGCTGGCCGCTCAGTCGGCCGTCGCCAGCGAGAGCGCGAACCGGCCCGCCGCGTCGGTCCACCACTGATCCAGCCGCAGTCCCGCGGTGGCCAGTTCCTGCCGCACCTTCTCCTCGCGGAACTTCGCCGAGACCTCCGTGCGCAGCTCCTCGCCCTCCTCGAACTGCACCACGAGATCCAGCTCCCGGATCTTGACCGTCAGCGCCCGGCGGGCGCGCAGCCGCATCTCGATCCACTCGTTGTCCGGGTCCCAGAGGGCCACATGGTCGAATTCACCGGCCGGGAAGTCCGCCCCCAGCTCACGGTTCACCACCGTCAGCACGTTCTTGTTGAACGCGGCCGTCACCCCTGCCGCGTCGTCGTACGCGGTGACGAGTGTCGCCTCGTCCTTCACGAGGTCGGTGCCGAGCAGCAGCCCGTCCCCGGGCGCGAGCCGTGCCCGTACGGACTTCAGGAACGCGGCACGCTCGTCCGGGAGCAGATTGCCCAGCGTTCCGCCCAGGAACACCACCAGACGCGGGCCGGGGCTGTCGGGCAGCTCCAGCACATGGGTGAAGTCCGCGACGAGCGCGTGCACGGAGAGCCCATCGCGCTCGGCCAGCAGCGCCTCGGACGCCCCCTTGAGCGCGCTCTCACTCACATCGACCGGGACATAGGTGTGCAGCTCCGGCAGCGCGTCCAGCAGATGCCTGGTCTTCTCCGAGGAGCCCGAACCCAGCTCGATCAGCGTCTTCGCCCCCGACGCCGCCGCGATCTCACCGGCGCGGGCGATCAGGATCTCCCGCTCCGCACGCGTCGGGTAGTACTCGTCCAGCCGGGTGATCTCCTCGAAGAGGTCGCTGCCGTGCGCGTCGTAGAACCACTTGGGCGGCAGCGTCTTCGGCTGCGCGGTCAGACCGCTCAGCACGTCGGCGCGCAGCGCCGCGTCCGTCGCGTCCGCAGGCAGGGTGCGGGTCAGCAGAAAGGGACTCACGCGGTGGGCTCCTTGAGCGGGGTCAGCAGAAGATCGGTGCGTGTCGCGGCCAGCAGGGTGCGGTCCGGGACCTCGCGCCAGTACGGATCGTCGTCGTACGGCTCCGAGGCCACCACCGTGCGGTGACCCGGTTCGTGGAGGTACCAGAGGGAGTCGCCCCAGGTGGTCGCCACGACGGCGGAACCGTCGGTGAGCAGCAGATTGAGGCGGGAACCGGGGGCGGCGGCGCCGACGTCGACGACCGTGTCGGCGACCGCCTGCGCTATCTCGTCGCCCTGCGCCATCCGGTGGAGCACCAGCGCCCAGATCAGCGCCGAGTCGCTCCGCGCCGCCAGGGTCAGCATCCGCTCGGGCGGCAGGGTCCCGGCCAGCGGCGCCAGGGAGCCGGGCCAGCCACGCACCGCGCCGTTGTGGCTGAAGAGCACGGTGCCGTCGGCGAAGGGCGCGGCGGCGGCCTCACCGTCCGCGCCCGCGAAGGTCGCGTCCCGTACGGCGGCGAGCAGCGCGGTGGTGCGCACCACGCGGGCCAGATCGGCGAAGGTCTCGTCGCCCCAGACGGGCCCGCCGCGCCGGTAGCGGCCCGGCACGGGGTCACCCTCGGCGTACCACCCGACGCCGAACCCGTCGGCGTTCACCGTGCCGTGCCGCTGACGCCGGGGTTCCCAGGACTGGCGTACGAGTCCGTGGGCGGGGGTGACGAGCACCTCGCCCAGGGCCACCGGCGGACCCAGGTATGCGATATGACGGCACATCAGGCATCCCTCGCCGTACGGAATCCGGAGAAGATCTGGCGCCGCACCGGAAGGTCCCAGTTGCGGAACGTGCCGCGGCAGGCCACCGGATCGACGCCGAAGGAGCCGCCGCGCAGCACCTTGTGCTCCGGGCCGAAGAACACCTCCGAGTACTCGCGGTACGGGAACGCGACGAAACCGGGATAGGGCAGGAAGTCGCTCGAGGTCCACTCCCACACGTCGCCCATCAGCTGGCCCGCGCCCGAGGGGGCACGGCCCGCCGGGTACGCGCCGGCGGCGGCGGGCCGCAGATGGCGCTGGCCCAGATTGGCGTGCTCGGGCGCCGGGTCCTCGTCGCCCCAGGGGTAGCGGCGGGAACGCCCCGACGCCGGGTCGTGGCGGGCGGCCTTCTCCCACTCGGCCTCGGTCGGCAGACGCCTGCCCGCCCAGCGGGCGTACGCGTCCGCCTCGTACCAGCTGACGTGCAGCACCGGCTCGTCCGCCCGCACCGGCTCCGTCACCCCGAAACGCCGCCGCAGCCACTGGCCCGCGTCGCGGTGCCAGAACAGCGGTGCCACGAGGTCGTGTTCGCGGACCATCGCCCAGCCCTCGGGCGCCCACCAGCGCTCGTCGGTGTATCCGCCGTCCTCGATGAAGCGCGCGTAGGCACCGCAGGTGACCGGGGCGGTGTCGATGTGGAACGGGGCCACCTCGCGCCGGTGCGCGGGCCGTTCGTTGTCCAGGGCCCAGGGCTCGGTGGAGGTCCCCATGGTGAAGGGGCCGCCGGGAACCAGGACGTCGGCGGGCAGCGGGAGGGCGTCCGAGGGCTCCGGGGGCTCCGGAGCGCCGAGCACGGCGGGACCGGACCGCAGCTGATGGGTAATCAGCATGGTCTCGTCGTGCTGCTGTTCGTGCTGGGCGACCATGCCGAAGGCGAAGCCCGCCCGCTCCAGCGGCCGGCCGGAGCCGTGCAGCGGGGCGCCTCCGAGGACGTCGAGTGCCCGGCCGCGTACGTCGGACGCGTAGGCCCGCGCCTCGGCGGGGGCCAGCAGGGGCAGGGAGGGCCGGCTCGCCCGGGAGTGCTCGAAGGCGTCGTACAGCCCGTCGATCTCGGGACGCAGCGCGTCGTGGCCGCCGACGGCGCGGAGCAGCCACAGCTCCTCCTGGTTGCCGATGTGCGCCAGGTCCCAGACCAGGGGTGACATCAGAGGTGAGTGCTGTGCGGTCAGGTCGTGGTCGTCGACGCTGTCGGTGAGCAGAGCGGTCCGCTCGCGGGCGGCGAGGAGTGCGGCCAGGGCGCGCTCGCGCAGCGCCTCGGGATCGTGTTCCTCAGTGGTGTGCGGAGCAGGAGTGTCGGTCATCGGACCAGGCCCTTTCCGTGCAGCGGCGCCGTGTCCGGGTCGAACGGATCGTCGGCCGGACATCGGCCCCGGGCCACATAGCGGTCATGGAAGGCGGCGACCGTGCCGAGGACGTGGTCGCTCGCCCCGATCCTGGGCAGCGCCTCCAGCGCGGCCCTGAAGCAGGCCGCCGCGGCGGTCGCAAGCTCCGGATCGCTCAGCCCGTCCCGGGCGGCGGTGGCCCAGAGCGGGTTACGGGGCGCGGGCGCCGGGCCCGCGGTCTCCGCCAGCGGTTTGACGGCGCGGTACACGGTCTCCGCCGCCTCCGGGTCGTCGAACAGTGCGGTGGTGACGGCGAGCGGGACCAGCCAGCCGTCGGTACCCGACTGGGCGTCGATCATGCGCAGCTCCAGGTGCCCGCGCGGGCGCACCGGCGGGAACAGCGTCGTGACGTGATAGTCGAGATCGGCCCGCACCGGCGGCCTGGGACCGCCGCCGCGGATCCAGTCCCGGAACGACAGACCCACCGGTACCGCCCAGGGCGCGTCGCCGTTCCGTACACACATCACCGAGGTGTCGAGGACATGGGCGGCCCAGGCGTCGCGGGGCGAGAGACGGCTCTGCGGCGCCAGCGACCTGGCAGGATCCAGATCCGCCCACAGCGCCTGCCGGGTCGACTTCCAGCCGGTGCGCCGGCCCTGCCGGTACGGCGAATTGGCGAACGCGGCGACCAGCACCGCGCCCAGCAGATGCCCGAGCTGCCAGCGTCGCCCGTAGCCCAGCGGCCCCGGCTCCTCCTCACCGGCGTCCAGGCAGACCTGGACCGACGCTGAGGTGCACATCATCGCCCGCCCGGCGGAACCCGAGCGGTCGAGCGCGGCCTCCATGGCGTCGTAGCGGGGCTCCTGGAGCAGACGGCGGGGAACCTGCCACGGATCGACCCCGAGCCCGGCCAGGGTGAGCCCCGCCCGGCCGAGGGTCTCGCGTACGGAGACGAGATCGGCGGCCGTGGCGTCGACACAGGCCATCAGGGAGCCCGCGGGCTGGGAGCTGAGCTCCAGCTGGCCTCCGGGCTCGAAGGTCAGGGCAGCGTCCAGCGGGGTCGCGCGCACGGCTTCGGCCGCGGCGCGGAGACGTTCGTGCGAGACAGCGGTCTCGGGGTGTTCACGATCGTGAATGAGCCATTCGAGCTCCACACCGACCGTCCGGGGCGGTCCCGTCTTGAAACATATGCCGCGCAGTAGATCCTCCGCCTCTTCCTCACCGAGTGGTGCCGCCTCGAGGGGCGGGCCGTGCCGGCCGAGAGCGTCCGGGGGCATGCTGGGCCTCCTTTTCGGGTGCTTCCCTACCACCCAAACCCGTACCTGGATTTCGCACAAGGGTGCCCCTGAGCCACGGAAAACCGGTTGCGTCCATGCCGCCGGGGTGCCCAGCATGCCCCGTATGAACCACACGGGGGCACGACCATGAGCGCACGGCTGAGAGGGATCGCGAGAGAGACCGAGGACATCGTGCGGGCCGGGAAGTACCGCACCCCGGCCGGACGCGAGGTCACGATCGGGCGAGCCGTCGCCGCGGCGCTCTCCGGCACCCGACTCCACGGGCCCGAGCCCGTACCCGTCGCCGCCCTGGACACCGGCCGCAGCCCGGTGATCGAAGTGACGGACGAAACGAGCCTGGGCGCCGCACGGCGGATGACCGGCGCGTCCGAGGCCAGGGTCGCCGTGCTGAACTACGCCTCCGCCCGCAACCCCGGCGGCGGTTACCTGAACGGCGCGCAGGCCCAGGAGGAGTCGCTCTGCCGCGGCTCGGCCCTGCACGCCACGCTGCTGCGCGCCCCCGAGTTCTACGCGCACCACCGCGCCGAACGCAGCGTTTTTTACACGGACATGGTCATCCACTCACCCGGTGTGCCGGTCTTCCGCGACGACCGGGGGAGGCTGCTGGACACCCCGTACACCGTCGGGTTCCTCACCTCGCCCGCGCCCAACGCCGGGGTGATCCGCAGCCGCGAGCCCGGCCTGGCCCACCGCATCCCGGCCGCACTGGCCGACCGGGCCGAACGGGTGCTCGAAGTCGCCGCCGTCCATGGCTACCGCCGGCTGGTACTGGGCGCGTGGGGCTGCGGCGTCTTCATGAACGACCCGGCCCAGGTGGCGGGCGCGTTCCGTGCCCTGCTCACCGACGGCGGGCGCTTCGCAGGCCACTTCGAGCAGATCGTCTTCGGCATCCCGGACCGCGACCCCGAATCGGCCACCCGGGCGGCCTTCACCAGCGCGTTCGCCGGTCAGCTCCAGTCGTAGCGCTCCCGCAGACGCCCCACGACCAGGTCGAACCTGTCCCGGTCCAGCGCACAGGCCTCGCGCCGCATCCCGTCCTCGCTGACCCGCAGCACCCGGTCCAGATCCACCCAGGACGGGCGTCCTGAGCTGTCCCACGGTCCGGCACCCAGGGCGACCCACTCGTGGTCCCTGTCGTGCTGCTTGCTGGACAGCTGTACGGCGAGGAGCGTCCCCTCCTGCTCCCGCGCAACGACGAGAACCGGCCGGTCCTTGCCGCGCCCGTCGTTCTCCTCGAAGGGCACCCAGGTCCACACGATCTCCCCGGGGTCGGGATCGCCGTCGCGGTCCGGGGCGTACGAGGTGCGGACGCGGCCCACCTCGCGGGGGTCGGCCTGGGCGGTCGCGGCGGGGCCGCTGCGGCCGGGGAAGTCGGTCGTGCCGTCACTGCTGTGGTTCATCCGCTGGAACGTCATCGCAACACCGTAGAACCTGTACGGCCCAGTCCATGGAGCGGGTCGGGTGAACGACCCTCAGGCTCTACCTCATGGTCACCCCCTTCGCCGGTCCCCGGCTCACCCGTGCCCTCATGGTCACGGCCCTCCTCGCGGCAGCCGTGCTGCCCACGGCTTCTGGCGCGGCGTCAGCACCGCGGCCGGACGCTCCGCCCTCGACCTCGGCCACAGCTCCAGGTCCGCCGGCAGGCCCTCGTACGGTGTCGGCGTGGCTGCCCTACTGGGACCAGGAGGGCGCCTATCAGGACGCCTTGAGTCACGCCGGGCAGCTGCACACCGTCAGCCCCTTCTGGTACCAGGCCGTCTCGGCCGGCCGGATCGACGGACACCCCGGCGCGGGCGAGCGCCGCGTCATCGACGGGCTCCACCGGGCCGGGGTGAAGGTCGTCCCCACGGTCATGGAGACGATGGAGCCCGGCGCCCTCGCGGCGATCCTCACCAGCCCGGCCCGCCGCACGGAACACGCCGACGCGCTGATGCGCACGGTCGCGAGCCGTGCCTACGACGGCCTCGACCTGGACTACGAATCCATCGCCACCACCGGCGACGCGACGTACGCAGCCGTGCGGGACGGATTCACCGCACTGGCCACCGACGTCTGCCACCGTCTGGACCTCCTCGGCAAGCAGTGCGTCGTCACGGTCTTCCCGAAGACCGCCACCACCGGACGGGTCTGGGACTACGCGGCACTCGGGCGTGTCGTGGACCGGCTCCGCATCATGGGCTACAACCTTCACCACGCGGCCGGTGACCCCGGACCTCTCGCCGACACCCGCTGGTACGACGACATCCTGACCCGCGCCACCGCGCTCGTCCCGGCCGCCAAGCTGGAGATGGGCCTCCCGGCGTACGGCTGGAACTGGCCCGCCGACAGCGCGAGCAAGGCACCCACCCAGCACGTCACCTGGAAGGAGGCCGAAGCGCTGCGTGTCCAGGAGGACGCCGCCTACCGCTTCGACGAGGTCTCGGGCACCCCGCACTTCACCTACGACGACGGCACGGAGTCCCGCGAGGTCTGGTACCAGGACGCACGCGGCGTGGCCACCCACCTGCCGCTGCTGCGCGGGCACGGAGTGGCCGGCACGGTGCTCTGGGCGCTCGGCTTCGAGGACCCGGGGATCTGGCCGGTGCTCGCCGGGGACTGACACCCGTCCGCCGGGGCCCGTCCCGTGACGGGCCCGACAACCCCCCCGGGCCGCCGACGGGGCGAGCTGGTCTGGAAGACTGCCGGACGCCATGAGCCAGTTACCCGAGCAGCCCGCAGGCGTCTCCGTTCCGACCAGCGCCGATGTGGCGCGGCTCGCCGGAGTCTCACGGGCCACCGTGTCCTACGTACTGAACAACAACACCACTGTTCGCATCAGCGAACCCACCCGCCTCCGGGTCAAGGAGGCCGCGGCGGACCTCGGCTACGTCCCGCACGCGGCGGCCCGGAGCCTGCGCGCCGGGCACACCAGAATGGTGCTGCTGCCCGCCGCGCACGCGCCCGGAGGGCCCCTGCACCAGCGCTTCTTCACCGGCCTGGAGTCGGACCTGCGCCGTCTCGACTACACCGTCGTGCAGTACGGGAGCGTCGGCCTCGACGCCGACGAGGCCGCGAGGGCATGGGCCGAGCTCCGCCCCGTCGCCGTGGTGTCACCCAGCGGCATCGCCCTCACCCCGCACGGGATCGGCGTGCTCACCCGCTCCGGCGCCAAGGCGGTGATCACCCTCGGCCCGCAGCCCGTCGAAGGGGCGCACGCCCTGGTCATGGACCAGGGGGAGGTCGGGGGCTGTGCCGTGCGGCATCTGCTCTCCCGCGGGCGGCGCGCCATCGGCGTGGTCATGCCCGGGGAACCCGGCCTCGCCCTGTTCGCCGAACCACGCCTGGCCGGCGCGGTCCGCGCGGCCGAGGACGCGGAGGTGGACGCCCGTGTCCAGCCACTGCCGCTGCACTACGACGAGGCGTCGGCCCAGGACCTCGCCTCCCGCTGGCACACGCTCGGCCTGGACGCGGTGTTCGCCTACGACGACGCGTACGCCATGCTCCTGATGAGAGCGCTCCAGGACGCCGGGATCCGCATCCCGTCGGAGGCAGCCGTGATCGGCGCCGACGACCTGATGCTCGGCAGGCTCCTGCGGCCCCGGCTCAGCAGCGTCAGGACGGAACTGGCGACCGAGCAGCCACTGGCCGAGATGATCGACCGGCTGGTGCAGAACCCCGGCGGCGCGCCGGAACGCCACTACCTGCTCCGGGCCCTCGCGGTGCGGCGCGAATCCACCTGACCGGGCGGTCCCGGCGCCCGCGCCCGCCGCCACGACATGCGCCACCGGCGGCGGATGTCTAGCGTCGTCGGCATGAGCCATCCGCAGAGCTACGAGATCCTGGTGTTCCCGGAACCCGAGGAGACCGCGACCGGCGTCCCCGAGCCCAGTACCGCGATCCGCTCCGCGGTCGTGGCGGCCACCGGGCAGACCGGGACCTCGGGCTACCCGCGTTACGCGGGAGACGGCCTGGTGGCGGACATCGACCCGGCCTCGCACACGGTGGAAGCCCTGCTGGTGGACGGGCACGAACTGGACTACGGCCTCACGGTCAGGATCGCCGAGCGGATCGGCGGTACGGAGGAACCGGTACGGCACGACGAGAGCCCTGGAGAGCCGCAGGCGGTGGACCAGGCCACGGGCGGGCCGGAGGCGGACCAGGGCGGGGCAGAGGAGGACACGCGCGACGCGTCGGACGCGGTTGAAGCCCCTGACGCGCCGGGCGCGGTGGAGAAGGGGAGCGGCGGGCTGCCCGCCGCCGGCTGAGCCCGCACACCCTGAGGGCCGGGACAGGCGATCCGGTTCCCGTCCGCGCACGAGGAAGGCCCGGCCGTTCCGGCCGGGCCTCGTCACGTGTGCCGCACGCGCGAAGGGACTACTGCTGCTCCTGCTGTGCTTGCTGAGCCTGCTTCTGCTCCTCGACCGACTTGCGGACCTCATCCATGTCGAGGTTCCGCGCCTGCCCGATGACACCCTCGAGCGCCGCCTCGGGCAGCGCGCCGGGCTGCGAGAAGACCGCCACGTTGTCACGGACGATCATCAGCGTCGGGATCGAACGGATCTCGAAGGCCGCCGCCAGCTCCTGCTGCGCCTCCGTGTCGACCTTGGCGAAGACCAGGTCGGGGTGGCGCTCGGACGCCGAGTCGTAGACCGGGGCGAACTGCCGGCACGGACCACACCAGGAAGCCCAGAAGTCGATCAGAAGGAATTCGTTGTCGCTCACGACCTGATCGAAGTTTTCCTTGGTGAGCTCTACGGTGCTCATACTCTGTTACCTCTTCCTGGGACCGTTCGAACCTGTCCGGCACAACGGTGACGACTCTTGCGGTATTCCGCCTGCCCGTGTGGCCGCGGCGCACACCCATGACCACACTGTTCCCATGACAGATGCTGAGGGTGCACAGACCAACGAATACGACGTGGTGGTCATCGGGGCGGGACCGGTGGGCGAGAACGTCGCGGACCGCGCCAGGGCCGCCGGGCTGAGCACCGCCGTGATCGAGTCCGAACTCATCGGCGGCGAGTGCTCGTACTGGGCGTGCATGCCCAGCAAGGCGCTGCTGCGCCCGGTGGTGGCGCGCGCCGACGCACGCCGTGTGCCGGGGCTGAGCGGCGCGGTGCAGGGCCCGCTCGACGCGGATGCCGTCCTCGCCCACCGCGACGAGCAGACCTCCCACTGGAAGGACGACGGTCAGGTCGCCTGGCTGGAGAGCGTCGGCGCGGACATCTACCGCGGCAAGGGACGGCTGACCGGAGTACGGCAGGTGTCGGTGACGGCCGCCGACGGGTCGGAGCGGCACCTCACCGCACGGCACGCCGTCGCGGTCTGCACCGGCAGCCGCGCCGTGGTCCCCGCACTGCCCGGCGTCGCGGAGGCCCGCCCCTGGAGCAGCCGCGAGGCGACCAGCGCCAAGGAGGTACCCGGCCGGCTCGTCGTCGTCGGCGGGGGAGTGGTCGGCGTGGAGATGGCCACCGTGTGGCAGGGGCTCGGCGCCCAGGTGACGATGCTGATCCGCGGCAAGCGGCTGCTCCCCAAGATGGAGCCCTTCGCGGGCGAACTGGTCGCCGACGCCCTGACCGAGGCCGGCGCGAAGATCCTGACCGGAGTGTCGGCCAGAAGCGTGCACAGGGCGGGGCACGACGGCCCGGTCACAGTCGAGTTGGACAACGGGGAACGGCTGGAGACCGACGAGATCCTCTTCGCCACCGGCCGCGCCCCGCGCACCGACGACCTCGGCCTCGACACCGTGGGACTCAAGCCCGGCTCCTGGCTCACCGTCGACGACAGCTGCCGGGTGGAGGGAAGCGACTGGCTGTACGCGGTCGGAGACGTCAACCACCGCGCGCTCCTGACCCACCAGGGCAAGTACCAGGCACGCATCGCGGGAGCGGCGATCGCCGCCCGCGCGCAGGGGACGCCACTGCTGGAGACGGACCGCTGGGGCGCCCACGCGGCCACCGCCGACCACGCGGCCGTCCCCCAGGTCGTGTTCACCGACCCGGAGGCGGCGTCGGTCGGCCTCACCCTCGCGGAGGCGGAGGCGGCGGGCCACCGCGTACGCGCCGTCGACTACGACCTGGCCTCCGTCGCCGGATCCGGCCTCTACGCGCAGGGGTACACGGGGCGCGCAAGGATGGTCGTCGACCTGGACCGCGAGATCCTGCTCGGCGTCACCTTTGTGGGCCCCGGTATCGGTGAACTGCTGCACTCCGCGACGGTCGCCGTCGCCGGCGAGGTACCGATCGACCGCCTCTGGCACGCGGTGCCGGCCTACCCGACGATCAGCGAGGTCTGGCTGCGGCTGCTGGAGACGTACAGGGGGTGAGGGCGAGCAGGTCCGTGCGAGGAGAGTGGCCGAAGTGCCCGCGACGGGCACGGACGCCAGGCGCGGTCATGACGATCAGGCGGACGCGAGCCGGTTGACGGCGTCCGCCCACCCCGCCGGTCGCGACACCAGGATTCGGACGCCGCGCACGCCGCGACGGCGACACATGCCCGACGGCGTCTACCGGGCCCTGTGCGGTGGACGGTCCGCCCCGGACACCACGCGCATACCCAGCCCACGCACCCGGTAGATGCATGTGTCATCGCCCCAGAGCGACGCGTCGGCCACCGCGTAGGGGCCGCGCTCGTCCGTGCCGCTCTCCACGATGTCCATGTCCACCCGGATCAGCCGCTGGGCGGGGGTGATCTGGCCCCGGTACGTCCAGGCCGTCTCGCGGCCGGGCAGCACGGGCTCGAACCTGGGGTGCGGGAGACCGTCGCCCGCTCCCCGTTCGACGAGGTGGAACTGGAGCAGTTGGCACATGGCCTCCAGGCCCAGGGAGCCCGGCTGCACGGGGTCCTGGAAGAAGTGGGCCCGGAAGAACCAGGCGTCCGGGCGCACGTCCTTCTCCGACCGCAACCGGCCGAGTCCCGCGCTCCCCCCGTCCGGCCAGTAGCCCGTGATCCGGTCCAGCATCAGCAGCATGGGGCCGGGGAGGCACGGCTCCCCGGCGAAGTACCGGGCGGGCCGGGTGGTCAGATCGACCGTACGGCCGCAGCGCTCCTCGAGACGCGCCCGGTCGTCCGCCGCCACCGCGAGGCCCGGCTGGTCGTCGAAGGCTGACGGAGGGAAGTAGCCGAAGGCCGTGGAGAGTTCGAGCAGGGGCACGCCGTCAGCCGTGCACGACACCCGGAACGACTCGATGATCATGTCCCCGCTGCGCGAGACACGCGTCAGTTCGGCACGGGTGCGGACCGTACGCGTCACCGGGGTCACCTCGCCGGTGACCGTCCCCGACCCGTCGAGGTTGCGGAAGAGCAGGTCCATGCCGGTGGTCAGTGCGCTGCCCACGTACGAGGCGAGCCACCCGCACGGCTGCAGCGCGATCTCCGTGAGCACGGCGAAGGGCACGGTGTGACCACCGCTCTGCTCGAAGTACCAGGCCTGCGCCGGTACGTCGTACTCCGCGACGACGGTGCTGCCTTCCCGCATCCCGGCCTGCGGCCCGTCCACCGAGACGATCCGGCTCATGAAGTGGTACGGCGGCCCGGGGAGCCGGGCCACCCTGCGGGTGCCGTCGAAGGGCTCGTACATGGCGCCGAACGCCTCGCTCGGCCTGCCCCAGGCGCACGCCAGCAGTGAGGCGTAGCCGAAGGGGAGTCCGTCGGCCGCCAGAGCCACCGGCTTCTCCTCGCTGTGCCCGGCCAGTCCGCCGAGCCGCGGGAGCGGCACAGGGGCTCCGCCGCCCTGGACGAGGGGCGGGCCAGAGTGCCGCCACTGTGACAGCGGCCAGTCGGGTACCAGCCGCACCGCCATGCCGCGGCCCAGGAACGCCTTCGTCCCGTCGACCGAACCCAGCACGTCCGCGTGGAGCGTGGGTTCCGGCCCGGCCGAGACACCGCGGACGAACACCTCGTAGACGACCCGCCGGTTCTCCGGGGTCGCCTGGCCCCGGCACATGGTCCTGTAGGGGATCCCGCCGACCGGTTCGAAGCGCCAGCCGTCCCGGTCGACGGTGAAGCCCATGGCCGTGAGGTAGAACGCCATCGCCTGGAGGCCGCCCTGGAGCATCAGAGTGCCCGGCATGCAGGGGTCGTTCTTGAAGTGCCCGGCGAAGAACCAGTCGTCCGGCGACAGCGCGGTCTCGGCGCGCAGATAGCCCCGGCCCCATGGGCCGCCGGCCGGGTCGAAGGCGGTCACCTCGTCCAGGAGCCGCAGTCGGCCCTCGTCGAGTCTCGGCGACCTCACATGGGCCGCCGTCGTCTCCCAGCCCGGTCCGAAGCAGTCCGCGGGCCGCCCCTCCCCGAGGGCGCGCACCCGGTCCGGGCCGAAGCGGGTCGCTCCGCAGCGCACGGCAGGCGGGTCGAGCGGCAGGTCGTCGACGGGCGCGTGTTCGGCGGGATCCCACCGGACACCGCCGCTGCCGGCGAGCTCCTCGGGGGTGAAGAACCCGGCCTGGCCCTCACGGACACTCAGCCGGAGTTCGCCGTCCACGTAACAGTCGTAGTGGAAGAAGGCCAGCCGGACGCCCTCCTCCTCCGCGTGGCCGTCGACACGGATCTCGAAGCACAGCGTGTCGCCGGCGCGCGGTGGCTCGCCGTGGAACGTCACCTCGCAGCCCAGCAGCCGGTAGGCGCGCTCGCCCCGGTTGAGGAGGTCGACACCCAGCCAGCTGAGCAGGAGCAGATCGGCCTGGCCCGCCTCGATCAGCAGACCGGCCGGCATGTGTCCCGTGGAGTCCAGGTACCAGCTGTCGCTCAGGACGTCGGTCTCCGTCCAGATCCTTCCGTCCGTGCGCACCGGCTCCGGCAGGGTGAGCGCCGCGGGCACCGCGTCGATGCCGGTGACCCGGTCCGCGAACAGCATGGGTGGCCCGGGCATCCGGGTCTGCACCGCGTATCCGTCCTGCTCGGCGAAGCGCGGGCCGAACAGGGCGGAGATCTCACGGGAGGCGAGGTGCTCCAACTGGGCGCGATCGAAGGCCGGACCGGGCCTCGGGGCCGGTGCGGGAGCCGGTCGGGGCCGGACGGCCGGGGAAGGCATGACGGGGGCGTGCCGCCGTACGGGAACGGGGTTCGGTGGCACCGGGGTTGTCAGCCGTACGGGAACGGAGTCCGGCGGCACCGGGGCCGTCAGTGCGGTGACGGCGAGCGCCGAGACCCGCAGGAACCGCTGATGGGCCTCCGAGTGGGCGGCCATGACCTCCTGGTGCAGCGCGGCGACCCGCAGACTCTGCCGGGCGACCGCGGCCCGTACTCCCACCGTCCCCCACTCCTCCGAGCCTTCGGCAGGCGGCCGGAGTCGCTGTTCCGCGGCACCGGGGGAGAGGGCGGCGGGAGCGGACGTGGCGGTGAGGCCGCCGGAGTCCCGCGCCGGCGGGACGGCCGGTGCGGCGGAGTGCCGAGGGCCACGGTCCGGCGGAGCCGCGGCAGCGGAGGGGCGGCTCCTGCCCGCGTCCGGTACCGGGGCCAGCTCGGGGGCCCGGGGCAGGATCGTCACCCGAGGCACCACGGGTACAGCAGGTGCCACGGCCACCACAGGCTCCGCAGGCGGCAGGCACGGTGACGGGACCATGGGCACGGTGACGGTCGGCCCGGGCCGAGGGAGATCCGTGGCGGCCTGGGCGAGCCGGGCGAACATCTCGTCGGCCCGCACGGGCACTCCGGCGACGACGAGTTCGGCCACGGCCAGGCACAGCTGGCGCAGCCCGGTGTCCTCCGGGGAGTCCAGCGCGACGGCCACATGCTCCCGGTCGCCGAGCACCCGCTTGATCCAGCCGGTGCACAGCCGCCTCGGCCCGTGCTCCACGAACACCCGTACACCGTCGGCCCACGCCTGCTCGACCGTGGCCGCGAAGTCGATCGTGCCCAGCCCTTGAGCGGTGATCGCCTCGGCGGCACGCTCGGCCGTCGGCCGGTACGCCTGTCCGGTGGCCCCGCTGTAGAACCGCACCCCGGGCACGTCGACCGTGGGGCGGTGGTGGGCTTCGCGCCATACCTCCCGGACCTCGGCCAACTCCGGCGCGTGGGCCGCCATGTCGTAGTCCAGCTCGATCGCACGGTCGGCACCGAGCCGTGCCACGACATCCGCGCACGCCCGGGACTCGCCACCGATGACACAGACACCGGGCGCGTTCACCGCCATCAGATGGACCGCGTCCCGAGTGGCGAGCTCCGCGCGGACCACGTCCAGGGGGACGCTGACCAGATAGCTCGACCACCGGGAGCCCTGGATGCCCCGTCGCCGCCAGTGGCGCCGGACGGCCCGGAGCTCACCGGTGAGTTCGGTCGTGAACAGACCGCTGTCCCGGGTGGCTTCGTACAGCCCCGAGGCGTCCGGCCACGCCCCCAGCGCGACCAGGGCGGCCGACTCGCCCGAGGAGTACCCGAGCGCGGCGTCCGGCCGCAGGCCGAGCACCTCTCGGGTGAACACGGTGTGCAGGACGGAGAGTTCGGCGGCGGCCCAGATCTGGCCGAGCACGCCGCGCTCCGGCTCCGGTCCGGACCGCAGCCGCGTGCCCAGCGCCCGGTGGCCGTCCCGGACGGCCTCGCCGAGCGACGGCAGGGCGAGCGTCAGCTCATGGCCCATCCCCGGATACGCGGCCGAGCCGTTGGTGTAGACGAACGCGGTCCGCCCCTCGACCGGCCCGTCCCGGTACAGCACATCGGCGGGACGGCGCCCGCCCTCCGTCAGCCAGCGGCGGGCGGCAGCGGTGCGGTCCGGCAGAGCGGCGCCGCCGCCGACCACGAGCGCCAGCCGGGCCGGCCCCGCGCTGGACTCCGTACCCGCGTCCAGCGCGGCCAGCACCTCCCGGCGGTCGGCCCCGGAGAAGACGTGCAGACGCGGAGCCGGTCCCCGCAGCCACGGCCGGGGATCACCCGTGCGCAGGCGCACGCTCGCCTCGGGGCCCTCCATCGGCGTCACCACGGCCCGCGCCGTGTGGGCGACGGCCGCGGTGTCCGCGGGTGCGGCCGGACGCGGCACGGCACGGTGCTGGAGTGCGAGCGCCGCGACCGCGACGGAGACCAGCCCGGACGCGGCGTGAGCACGCCCGAACGCCGACGCCGGGTCGAACGCCGCACCGGAGACGTCGCCGATGACCATGTCGGGCTCGTCGAGGGCTCCCTCGTCCAGCAGGGCGACGACGGTGTCGCCGTCCCTGCGCGCGGTGTCCAGGGGCTTGAGGACCAGGACCACCGCCGCGTCGCCCGGATCGCCCTCGTGCCCGAGCTCCCGCAGGGCCGAGCGGTGAACCGCCTCGCAGGACAGGTCCGCGGCACCGACGAGTGCCGCATCGGCCTCCCCCGACCGGATGGCCCGCGCCGCGACCTCCAGCGCCACCAGCCCGGACGCCTCCTCCGCCGACACCGCGAACGACGGTCCGGCCAGGTCCAGTTGGGTACTGATCCGGCTCGCCAGGAGGTTCGGCATACTGCCCACCACCCCCTCCGCGGTCATGGGCGGTACGAACGCGTCCCGGGCGGGACCGGCCTGCGGCACCGGCACGCCCCGACCGGTGGCCCGGTCCAGCCAGTACGGAACCCGCCAACGGGCGCCCGCCCGGGCCACCTCTGGGTCCACCCCCATGCCGATGACCACCATGGTCCGCTCGCGGGGCAGGGACACCGCCCGTGCGGCCTCCCGGGCTGCCTCCAGCACCAGAAGCTGGTGGCGTACGGTCCGCTCCAGCCCCGACGGCGGGAAGCACAGCCCCGTGAGCTCCACCGCGATCTCCGTGGCAGGGCCGCGCCGTTCACCGCCCAGCACGGCCCGGCGGAAGTCCTCGGCACAGGTCCCGTCGCCGACCCGGGCGCCGAGAGCGACGATCGCCACCTCCCGGCCGCCGGAAGGCTCGTCGGGCCGCCGTCCGGCAGCCGTCGCGCGGCGCGGCGGCCGTGGCACGGAGGACGGGGGAGCGTCCTCCGCGTGATCCACCACCAGGTGGGCGTTGGTCCCGCCGAACCCGAAGGCGCTCACGGCCGCCCTGCGCGGCCCCGCCCACTCCTCCGGAGCCGTGAGTACCCGCAGCGGCGTGCCCGCCAGCGCGTCCAGCGGCCGGTCCGCGCCCAGCGTCGCCGGACGGACCCCCGCCCGCAGCGCACCGAGCACCTTGAGCAGCCCGGCCACGCCCGCCGAAGCCAGCAGGTGCCCGACGTTCGACTTCGCCGAACCGATGGGCACGTCGTCCCCGGCCCCGAAGACCCGGGCCATGCCCCGCACCTCCACCGCGTCGCCGACCGGGGTTCCCGTCGCATGGCACTCGACGAGCGACACGGACTCGGGAGCGACGCCCGCCATGCCGTAGGCCAGGCGCATGGCCCGTACCTGACCCTCCTCCGACGGGCTGATCAGCCCGGAACCGCGCCCGTCGTTCGACAGCCCCGCACCACGGATCACACCGAACACGGGAAGGCCGGAGGCGCGGGCCTCGGACAGCCGCATCAGGGCGACGAAACCGGCTCCCTCACCGTGCACCAGCCCGTCCGCGTCCCGGTGGAAGGGACGGCTGCGCCCCGTGCGGCTCGTCGCGGACAGGCCGCAGAACCCCACGTGCAGATAGAGGGGATCGGGTCGGCTGACCCCGCCGGCCACCATCAGATCGGCCGTGCCGTCGTGCAGCCGGTCGCATGCGAGCTTGATCGCGTACAACGAGGACGCGCAGGCCGCGTCGAGGGCCCACGCACCCGCGCCGAGTCCGAGCGCACGGGCCGCGAGCCGGGCGGGCAGCCCGGAGGAGAAGCGGTTGCGTGCGTCGGGGCGCGACCGGTGTTCCCCCGTCAGCAGGGCCTCACGGAGCGGGGACCGCTGCGCGGCCAGCCAGACGTGCTCGGAGAACTCCGCCCCGGCCTGCGTGGGGTACGAGAGGTTCCCCATCACCAGGCCACCGCGCGGCAGCGGTCCCTCGCGGCCCGCCTCGGTGAGTGCCTGCCTCACCCCGTACAGGACCCAGTGGAAGAGCGGGTCCAGAGAGGAGATCCGCTCCCCGGGGATCCGGAAGCCGTCCGGATCGAAGACGGACTCGAACCCCTCGACGTAGCCGCCGACATCGGTCCAGGTGCGGTCGAGGTGGTCGTCCACCGAGCCCATGGCCCAGCGGCGCGGCAACCGCCAGCGGCCCGCCGGGGCGGCCGACACCGTGGTACGGCCGGCGGCGATGTTCTCCCAGAACGTGTCCGGGTCGAGCGCGCCGGGCAGCACGCAGCCGCGGCCGACGACGGCGATCGGTTCGAATTCCATACGGGTACTCACTTCACGGGCGGGGCGGAGTCCGGGGACGAGGTCAGGAGGGGCGGCGGACGAGCTCGACACCGATCAGCTCGAGCCGTACGGACCCGTCGGCGTCGATCAGTGCCGCGTCGCAACGCGCCCCCGTGTCGTGCGCCTTGCGTCCCTTTACGACACACCGCACGGTGCCGTCGGGCGTGCCGCGCCGGTGCACCCTGCACTCGGCGACGGCCATCGGCAGCGTCGCCGCACCGAGGACGGCCTCGCCCCAGAGCAGGGCGAGCTGGAGCGCGCCGTCCACGGCGGCCGGGTCGACCGTCCAGCGGGCGCCCGGCCAGTCCAGGGCGCGCACGCCCGCGACGGTCGCCTCGGCACCCTGCTCACCGACGCCGTGCACCGTGTGCAGGGCGTGGAACCGCGGACCGTGGAAGAGGACCTTCCCGTCGTACACATCGGCCCGGCCGAGCGGACTCAGGCCGGCCGGCGTGTCCCACGCCGGGTCCGGCTCCCCGCTCCAGGTGTCCAGCACGGCGCGGAAGTGCGCCAGGCCGTCCTCTCCCCGAAGCTCCGCCTCCAGAGCGGACGGCGCACCGGGTGCGCCCCGGCTGCCGGACAGGGTGATCCGGTGGCCCGCACCTGCCAGGTCGGGCAGGGCGCACGTCCTGTACACCCGCAGATCGCGCAGGACGAGCGGCCCGTGGGCCGGCAGCCACGCTGTGGCGGCGCCCGCGAACCAGTCCAGGACCAGGGCCACGGGCAGCACCGGGGCCTCGGCGGGAGTGTGGTCGGCCAGCTGCGGAAGGCTGTCCGAGCGGACCAGCACCTGTGCCCGGGGCGGACTGCCGGCCGGGGAGAGGGCCGCCGGGCCGTCCCCGGCCGCCAGGACGACCCGGGCCTCACCGGCGGTGCCGTCCAGCTCGGCCGTGAAGGCGGCCGCGCCCTGTTCGAGGGGGATGAGCGGGACCCCGGACCGGCCGAAGTGCGTGGCCAGGGCAGGCGTGACCATGCCGCCCTGCCAGGGTCCCCAGGCGATGCACCGCACCAGGCAGCCGGGGCGGCGGGCCTGTTCGGCCGACGCGACCTGATGGAGGACTTCGTTGGCCATGGCGTAGTCGCTCTGCCCGGTGTTGCCGAACACGGCGGCCACCGAGGAGAACAGACAGATCGTGTCCAGCGGATCGTTCGCCGTCGCGGCCAGCAGCGCCCGCAGACCGTCCACCTTGGTGGACATCACCAGCTCGGCCTGCTCGTCGCTCTTGTCGGCGATCAGCTTGTCGGCCAGTACCCCCGCACCGTGCACGATGCCGGTGACCGGCCCCCATGTGTCGCGTACGTCGCGGAGGGCGGCGGCCAGGGCGTCGGCGTCCCGGGTGTCGACCTGGACGTACCGGACGGCGGACCCCGCCGACTCCAGCGCCGCCAGTGTCGCGCGTACCTCCCGTGCGGCCAGGATCTCCCTGGCCCGCGCGGCGATGAGGGCGGGCGAGGAGACCGCCGCGTCCCTGCCGGAGCGCTCAGCGAGCAGCCGGGTGAGCGCCGGCTCGTCGGACGCCGAGGCCAGCCCGGCGGGTTCGGGGGCGGGGTCGGTCCTGCCCACCAGGACGATCCGGGGGCCGTGGGTCCTGGCCAGGTCCAGCAGGGCGGCGGCGGTCACCCCACGGGCGCCGCCGGTGGCCACGATCACGGACGAGGAGGTGATCCGCCGCGTCCCGCCCGGCGTCACCGGGACGTGCACCGCCCGCAGGAGGGTGCGGGTGCCGTCCGCGCGGAGTCCGACCTCCATGTCGGCTCCGCCTTCGAGCAGTTCCCGCACGATCGCCTCGGCGAGCTCCTCGGCGTCCCGGCCGTCCCGCTCGCAGTCGATGACCCTGACCGAGGCGTCGGGCCACTCCCTGGCCGCGGTCCTGGCCAGCCCCGCGACACCACCCAGCCACGCGCGGCCGGGCGCACGGCCACCGAGCCCGAAGTCGCCCCCGGTGTCCTGCACGGTCACGAACAGCGCACCCCCTGCGGCGGCTCGCGCCGCGACCGTACGCGCCGCTCGGAACGCCGACCGGTGGACCTCCGTCGCCTCCTGCGGTCCGTCGCCCGCCGTCAGCCCGCCGAGATGGACGACACCGCGTGCGGCTGCGGGCACCTCCGCCGACGCGGCGGCGTCCACGCCGCGCTCCGTCAGCTTCCGGGCGACGAGACCGGTCAGCCCGCATCCGTCCGTGCCCTCGCCGGTCACCACGACCGGGCCGTCCAGCAGCCCGGCCGTGGCCAGGCCGGAGGCCGGCGACTCCACCACGCGCGGTACCAGCCTCGTCAGCACCGCCGTCCCACCGACCCCGGTGCGCGTGGCGGTGAGCCCGGTGTCCTCCGGGGTGCCGGAGGGCCCGGAAGCGCTGCGGGGCTCCGGTACGGGGCCGACCGCGTCCCGGGGATCCGGCGCCGGGTCCCCGGAGGGACGGGTGCCGGCGGTGAGCGCGTCGACGATCTCGCGCAGTGTGCGGAGCTTGCCGAGGCGGCCGACGTCTCCCGCCCCCAGGTCGCCCACCTGACGCCGTACGGCCGACAGGATCTCGACGCGCTTGATGGAGTCGACCCCCAGGTCCGCCTCCAGCTCCATGTCCATGTCGAGCATGTCGCCGGGGTAGCCGGTGAGCCGGGCCACCACGGAGAGCAGCAACTCCTTAAGCTCCGACGGTGAGAGAGGCGCGACCTCATCGGCGGGAGCCGGAGCCGGGGCCGAAGCTGTAGCGGGCGAAGGTGCCGCTCCCGCACCGCCGTTCGCGGGGCCTGCCGGAGCGGCGGCCGGGGCGGGCACGGCCGCCGTGACACCGGTCGTGACCGGAGCCGGTGCCATGGACGCCGGCGCGAGCCCCGGTGACGAAGGCCGGGGCAGCGGCAGGGGAACGGGGGGAGCCGCCGCGTCGAGCACCTCTCCCGTGTGGGGCACTCCGAGCATCGCGGCCAGAGTCGTCTCGGTCATCCGCAGAAAGGCCACATGGCTGTCCGTCAGCATGCGCTGGCAGGCCGCGTGGGCCTCCGCGGTGTGCCTCTGGACGCTCTCGACCGCCGCGTACCAGTCGGCGCCGACGCCCGCCGCTGCGTAAGGGGCCTCGTCCACGGGCCCCGGGGACGGGACGACGGCGTGAGCGCTCACCGGATGGTGCGCGGGCTCCGGCGAGGGCGGGGGGACCGCAGGCGTGCCGGATGCGGACGGGTGCACGGGGGCGGTGCGCGGCCGGCCCTCCGGTGCGGGTGACGGCCCGCGCTCCGGTGCGGGCGACGGTGCGCCGGATGCGGCGCGGGGCGGGTGGAGCTGACCGTAGTTGGCTCCGCTGATCTTCACGGTCATTCGGGGCTCGCGTTCCTTCGCTGAGGCTCCGGGCGTGCCGTACGGCGCCCAGAGGCTGTCGAGATCGAGGGGGACGCCGCGCACGGCGAGTTCGCCGAGCGCGGTGTGCAGGGTGCTGACCCCGGACCGGCCCGGACGGTCCAGGGCAACGGCCGCGTGCTCGCGTTCGCCGAGAATCTGTCCGACCAGCCCGGTCAGCGTGGCGCCCGCACCGACTTCGACGAACGTCCGGACCCCCGCCGCGTACATCGCCTCGATCTGGTCCTGGAAGAGGACCGGTGAGGCGAGATGACCGGCGATCCGGCGGCGCACCTCGTCGGGGTGCGACGGATACGGTTCCGCGTCGGCGTTGCCGTAGACCTCGATCCCGGGCTCCGCGAGCGGCACCGTGCGCAGGTGGGTGGCGAGCGGCTCCGCGGCCGAGGCGACCAGCGGGCAGTGGAAGGCGGTCGACGTCGCCAGCCGGCGGGTGCCCGCGACCTCGGCCGCGAACGCCTCCTCGGCGCGCAGGACAGCCTCCCGGGACCCCGAAAGCACCACCTGGCGAGGGGAGTTGTGATTGGCGGTCCAGATCTCGCCGAATCCTCCGGCGGCCAGCACCTCCGCCACGTGCGCGCGGTCCGCCGTCACGGCCAGCATCGCGCCCGGCCGCACCGCCGCGTCCCGCATCAGCTCGCCGCGGAGGCGGGCCAGACCCACCAGCGCCTCCGCCTCAAGCACACCCGCGCAGTGCAGAGCCACCAGCTCACCGAAGCTGTGGCCCGCCACGCAGTCCGGTCGCAGCCCCAGCTCCCGCACCACCTCCAGCAGGGCGAGCGCGTGCACGGCGAGGGCGGGCTGCGCCCACTCGGTGGCGTCCAGGAGGGCCCGCCGGTCCGCGCGTTCCTCATCGGTGAAGGCAGGCGGCGGGAACACCACCCGGTGCAGCGGCCGTCCGTCGAAGCGGGTGCCGCCGAGCCGGTCCCACGCGGCCTGGGCGGCCGGCGCCAGCATGGCGAGGTCGGCCCCCATCCCGACGTACTGGGACCCCTGACCCGGGAACAGGAAACCGATACGGCCCGGAGCGGGCTCCCCGGACGCGTACCGGACGCCGGTGGGTGTGGAGAACGCCGTGCCGGGTCGCTGCCGGATCGACGCGACCGCCTGGGCGTACTTCTTCCGCAGGTCCTCACCGTCGGTGGCGATGACGGCAAGCCGCACCCGGTCGGCGGAGGAGAAGGAGGCGTGGCTCTCCCGGGCCAGTGCGGCCAGCGGACGGCCGTCGTCCGTCCGTGGCGGCACCAGGTCCGACACGGAGGCGCCGCTGAACAGGACGAGTTCGCTCGGCGCCGAGCGGTGGCGCAGGGCCGCCCGGCCCTGCGCCGAGGGCACGTACTCCTCCAGCGTGACGTGGAAGTTGCTGCCGCCGAAGCCGAAGCTCGACACCGAGGCCCGGCGCGGATGCCCGGCGGGCCGTACCCACGGGCGGGTCTCCGTGTTGACGTAGAACGGGCCGTCGGGAGCGGCGGCCGCCGGATTCGGCTGGTCGACCTTGACGGTCGGCGGCAGCACCTTGTGGTGCAGGGCCATCACCGCCTTGAGCAGCCCGGCCGCGCCCGCCGCGCACTTGGTGTGGCCGATCTGCGACTTGACCGAGCCGATCGCGCACCACTGCCCGTCCGGACGGCCCGAGGCTCCGAACACCTCGCCGAGAGCGGCCAGTTCGGCGGTGTCCCCGGCCTTCGTGCCCGTGCCGTGCGCCTCGACCAGCTCCACCGTCTCCGGCCCGTAACCCGCCTCCTCGTAGGCGCGTCGCAGGGCGCGCGCCTGGCCGTCCGGCAGTGGGGCGTAGATCGCCGTGCTCCTGCCGTCGGACGAGGTGCCGATGCCCCGGATCACCGCGTGGATCCGGTCGCCGTCGCGCTCCGCGTCGGACAGCCGCTTCAGCGCGTACATCACGACCGCTTCGCCGAGCATGGTGCCGTCGGCCGAGGCCGAGAACGGCCGGCAGTCACCGCTGGGCGACAGCGCGGGGGTCTTGGAGAAGCACAGGAACATGCCGATGTCGTTCCCGGTGTCCACGCCCCCGCTGATCACCAGGTCGGCCCGGCCGAGGGCAAGCTCACCGACGGCCGTGGACAGGGCGGCCAGTGAACTGGCACAGGCGGCGTCGGTGGTGTGGTTGACGCCGTGCAGATCGAACCGGTTGGCGATCCGGCCCGCGACGACGTTCCCGAGCAGCCCGGGGAAGGTGGACTCCCGCCACGGCTCGAAACGGGCCGAGATGCGGTCGCACACGGCCTCCGCCTCCGCCTCCCCGAGACCGCTCTCCCGCAGGCCCGCGAGCCACAGCGGGCGCTGGGTGCGCCCGTACATGTGCGGCAGGAGTTCCAGGGCGGCGGCGCCCAGGACGACGCCGGTCCGCTCCCGGTCCAGTCCGGCCGTTCCTCCGGCATCTGCCAGCACCTGGTCGGCGACCATCAGGGCGAGCAGCTGGGAGGTGTCCGTCGCCGGCAGATTGGCGGGCGGCACCCCGTAGGCCATCGGCTCGAAGTCCACCTCCGGCAGGAAGGCGCCCCGACGGGCGTACGTCTTGTCGGGGGCGGCCGGGTCCGGGTCGTAGTGGTCCTCCACCCGCCAGCGGGACGGGGGCACCTCGGTCATCAGGTCCCGGCCGCCGGTCACGATCCGCCAGTAGCCGGCCGCGTCCGTCGCGCCGGGCACCACTGCGCCCACGCCGACCACGGCGACGGGAATCCGGTGGGACGGGGACTCGTGCACGGTCTCTCCTCCGAGTGGGGCCGGCGTGGTGGGCGCCTCCGGGGCGCCGGACGCGCTCACGCCAGCTCGCACGGTGTGTACGTGAAAGCCTCCGGAGTCAACGGGACCCCGTAGGTGCGCAGTTGGTGGGCCCGGGTCAGCACGGCGGCCCCTTCGAGCAGGTTGAGCGCGATCTGCACCACCGACCGGTTCGCCGGTTCGGCCAGCACGGTGCCCTCGACCCACCGGTTGAACGCGCCCATCGCCGGCCCGCACCAGATCTGGTAGTCGACGCGCCGTGACCCGTCGCCGGTGATCGCCCACCGGCTCGAACTACCCAGGTACCAGCGGAAGACCAGTGCCATGCGGTGCTTCGGGTCGGCCTCCGCGCGGGTGATCTCCGCGGGATCGCGCTGCTCCCAGAAGGCGCGCGTCCGCTCCCAGATCTCGTCGAACGGGGCGCGCAGCACATCACGTTCGATCGGGACGCGCAGCGCGGACGGGATCTCCTCGAGCGAGCCGTGCGCCCGGTACGCCGAGTGGAGCCGCCCGGCCCGCTGGGAGAACATCGTTCCCCGGGAGAGGACCTGCAGCTTCACCCCGAGCTCGAACATGTCGGCCGCCGGCGCCATGGCGACATCCGCGATGTCCGCGTCGCAGAGCATCGACTTGGCCTCACCGGACAGACCGGCCTCGACGGCCGTCTGGTTCACCGACCCGACGACCACGTACGACGCGCCGAGAGCGAACGCGGCGGCCACCGCATCCGGTGTGCCGAGACCGCCGGCCGCCCCGATGCGGACCGGCCGGCGGTAGCCGAACCGCCTGCACAGGGTGTCGCGCAGCAGGGCGATCCTCGGCAACAGGACCGACAGCGGCCGGTTGTCGGTGTGCCCGCCGCTGTCCGCCTCCACGGTGATGTCCTCGGCCACCGGCACCCGTGCCGCCAGCTCCGCCTCATCCCGGCTCAGTTCGCCCCGGGCGACGAGGGAGCTCAGGAGTGCGGCGGGGGCGGGGGAGAGGAACTTCTCGGCCACCTCGGGGCGGGAGACCTTCGCGAGCAGCGTCGTGGCCCGGACTACGCCGCCGTCCACGCCCCGGCGCAGCCCCCGGGCCGCGCACAGCACGACGGCCGGGGTCAGCTCCATGAACGCCGAAGCGGAGATCCGGGGGACACCGTGGCGCAGCAGCAGCTCGGCGACGCGCCACTCCAGCTCCGGTTCGGTCGGGGAGTGGATGAGGTTCACGCCCCAGTTCGGGCGCGGTCCCAGCTCCTGCACCAGCGTGTGCACGGCACGCTCCACGTCGGGGTACGCCAGGCCTCCCGCGCCGAAGAAGCCGAGCATGTCCGCCCGGGCCATCGCCGTCACCATCCCCGTGGTCGAGATGCCGTTCGCCATCTCACCCGCGACATAGGGGAAGCGGACGCCGTGCCCCTCGCAGAAGGTGCGGCCGCCGAGCCACTCCGGATACAGCGGCGGCAGCGTCCCGAGCACCGTTCCGCCCGGTACGGGACCGGTCGCGAGCCCCAGCTCGCGGCCGTCCGGTCCGCTCACCACATGGACGGGTTCCCGGATCCGCCGGGCGCGGGCCGCGATCCCTTCGGGCGAGAAGACCGGCGGGGACGCGGCCGGGGAACCGGGATCTGCGAGGACGGACACGGAGAGGCTCCAACGGGAGAGGACGTCTGCTGGTCAGGCGTGACGGGAGGACGAGAGGGCGGCGTGCGCGTCGGGCGAGCCGGTGCGTGTCCGGCCGGGCGGGGCCAGACCGGACCAGAGGTAGTCGAGGCCCACGGGGGCGGACGCGCCCGAGGGCCCCAGCAGTGACCTGACCCGGGTGTCGTCGAAGCGCCGCCGGTGGGCGAGGTAGGCCGTCATGCCCGGATAGAAGTCCAGCAGCGCCTCCAGCGCCGACGGGGCCTCCGGCTTGACGGGGACCAGTTCGACCGAGAGCGGGCCGAGCTGTTCGAGCAAGGTCACGACGGTGGGCACGGGCACGTCGCGGTCATGGACGACGTGGTACGTGTCGACCCCGCCCGAGGGCCTTCGGCCGGCCAGCCGCACCATGACCTCGGCCGCGTGGTCCACCTGCAACAGGTTCAGGTGGCCGTGCGGATGCCCCACCATGCGGACGCGGGGCCGGTCGGGGTCCCGGAGGCCCGCGGCACCTCGCGCGTCACGCAGGATCCGCTCGACGACCAGCAGCGGATGCGCGGGCAGTTCGGGGTGCGGCGGCAGGTCGGAGACCAGGATGCTCGGCCGCATGACCAGGGCCGGGCGGCCGTGCTCCCTGGACCACGCGTGGACGAGCAGCTCCGCCTCGTACTTGGAGCGTTCGTAGGCGTTCTCGAAACCCGAGGCATCGTCCAGCTCGTCCTCGTACGCTACTCCTTCGCGCCGTGCTCCGGCCACGAAGGCGGTGCTCACATGGTGCAGCACGGGCCGGCCGCGGCCGGCTCCGGCCAGCTCCAGCAGGTGCCGGGTCCCTTCGACATTGGTCCGGCGCAGCTCGGGGAGGTCCCCCTCCAGGTTGATGCTGCCCGCACTGTGCCAGATCGTGCCGAGGCCGTCGGCGAGCTCCCGGAACGCCCGCGCGGGCAGTCCCAGCCGGGGCTGTGCGAGGTCGGTCTCCACCACCCGCAGACGGCCGGGGAGCGCGGCGACGAACGCCTCCGTGGCACCTGTCAGTTCGAAGAACCGGATGATGCGGCGCAGAGCGTCTCCCGACCCAGCGTGGGCCAGGACGGTGAGCGACCGGTTCGTGTCGAGCAGGCGACGCAACAGGCGCAGTCCGAGAAATCCGGTGGCGCCGGTGAGGGCGACATGCACGACCATGACTCCAAGGCTTCGAAAGGGATGGATCCGCGACCGGGTGCGGAGGGACGTCGTGCCGCGGCCACCGGGAGCCGCGGCACGGGGCGCCGCCGGCCGTCCCACGGCGCGGAGTGTCACCCCCCGGCGGTCGTGGTGCGGGCGGCTCGACCCGCCCGGCTGTGCCGATGCGACGCGTGCCCGTCGGCCCCCCGACGCCCCCAGCTTCGCCGAGGGCTTCTCGGACCCTCCAGGGCCCGGTGATCTCCGGCGCACGGCACACGATGTCAGACCGTGAGCAGGGCGGGACCTCCGATTCGATCCGCTCACCCGAACGAAGTACGGCGGGCCGTGGCGGTGCCGACCTGCGGGAACGGGAGGATTCCCGCCGCGCACCGGGGAGCCGGGCGCACGGGGGTGACGCGGCGGAGCGGAGGCGCGCGGAGCCCCGTCCCTCCTTCGAGGGATCTTGCGGACGGCGTTCAGGGACCGCCCCGCCGAGCGCGCCGGCGCGCTCGGCGGCGGGCAGCGGGCGGCGGCACGCCAGTCACCGCACGGCGTACGGGACGCCCGTGAGCCCGCCGGCGCGTACGGCGGTCGACCGCGACGGGTGGCAACGGGGCCACCGGGGGACGGGAGCGGCCTTCCGGTGCCGGACAGCTCCGCCGTGGCCGGTGGTCATCCTGGACGGCCGGACGGGGGCGGCCGGGCCGTCCGGTGCGGTGCTCGGCCTGCCGGTGGCTCCGGCAGCGATCCGTCCTCGACGGCGTCGAGCACGGCCGGGCACGGCCTCGTCCGTCGATCCGCCCGTCCCTCTTCCCGTCGGCCCGCTCGCTGTTGGCACGAATCAGGAGCCCTGCCCCATGCCCGTATCCGATCAGTCCGCCCCGTCCCTTCCGTCGGACACGTCCGTCCGGCCCGGTCGGTCCGTTCCCTCTCCCCGCCACCCGACCCACTCCGTCGACCGCGCCTTCCTCAACCTGGAACGCCGTCGGCCCGACGTCCGTTGGGACGCCGGCGGCGTCGCGTACCTCAGCGGTCCGGCCCCGGCCCTGGCGGACCTCCGCGCGTACGTGGGCTTCCGGCTGGGCGAACTGCCCCTGCTCACCAGCCGGGTCGAGGGCGGACGGCGGCTCCGGTGGCAGCCGGACGCGGACTTCGCCGTGGACCGGCATGTGCACGAGGTGGTCGCCGACGGCCCCGACGGGTGGGACGCCGCCCTGCACACCGCGCTCAACGCCCCGTTCGCGCTTGGCGCGTTCTGGGGTGTCTGGCTGGTTCACGGCCACGCACCCGACGCGTACGCCGTGTGCTACCGCTTCCGTCACGCCTGCCAGGACGGTTCTGCCGCCGCCATGACCTTCCGCACGATGCTGGGCGGGGGCGAGCCCTCGGCCCGCCCGGTGCCGGGCGGGGGTCATGGGCCCGGGGTGCCGCGGCGCGTGGGCGCGGCCGTCGGGCTGGCCACGAGATTCGTCGCCGGATCGCTGGCGTTCCGC
Organism: Streptomyces sp. CB02058; assembly: GCF_001905505.1. Classification (GTDB taxonomy): domain Bacteria; phylum Actinomycetota; class Actinomycetes; order Streptomycetales; family Streptomycetaceae; genus Streptomyces. Next base: position 422,329 of record NZ_LIPG01000007.1, on the reverse strand, counting down.
CGGTACCGTCCCGGCGCCGCGTTCGTCCCCTCGGGGGAGCAACGGCTCTGGCGGGGGCGCGTAGCGGTGGACACCCTCCGCCGGATCGGTGCGCCGCGCGGCGGCTCGGCCCACGACGTACATCTCGCCGCGCTCGCGGGGGCGTTGTCGGTCTGGTCGGACCGCTCCGGCGTACCGCTCCCACGGGTGACCGCCGTGCTGCCCGTCGACGCGCGCCGTACCGACGAGGACCAGACCTGGGGGAACCGATGCTTCGCCCTGCCGCTGGAGCTGCCCGTGCGGATCGCCTCGCGGCGCCCGGACGGGTCCCAGGACGGCGCGGCGTCCCTGCGGCGACTGGACGAGGTCATGAAGGCGACCCGGAAGCTGCGCGGCGAGGCGTGGCGGCAGGCCATTCAGGACCTGGTCCGCTTCATGCCGGGACGCCCCACCGACTGGTACATGCGAAGGATGCTCTCCCCGCGCGTCACCAACGTCATGGCCACCTCCATGCCGCTCGCCGACAAGGGGAGCCTGGGGGAGACGCAGGTGACGGGCACCGCCCTGCTGCCCCTGCTCGTACCCGGGCACCTCTTCGGGGTGGGGCTGTCGTTCTTCGGCGACTGGGCCGAGGTGTCCTTCGTCGCCGACCGCGCGCTTCCGTCGGGGGAACTGCTGCCGGAGCTCTGGGAGCAGGCCGTGGGGGAACTGGAGGAGAGCTCGGCGCCCGCCTGAGCTCGTGCCCGGCTCGGCGGGCCCTGTGACGGCGACGACCGGGCAGCGCCGGCCGCCGCAGCAGGCCGGCCCCCCCGCCGGGCAGCGTCAGGAGCGTGCCGCGTGCTCGGCGCCTGCCCGTCCGGAGTCGCCGTTTCCCCTGCGTGGCCCGCTCGTTGACCCTGTGCGGACCGGCCGAGCCGCCGAGCGGCAGGCCGGGCGAACCCGCCGACTGGAAGACGCCGACCGGAGGACGCGGAGCGGTTCCGCGGCCATCGGCAAGACCTGGCACGACGGAGCAGCGCGATGGACGTCAGAGATGTGCACCACTCCTACCGGCAGCACGCCGTTCTCCGGGGCGTCGACCTCCGGTTGCGCCCCGGCACCCTCGCCGGGATCGTCGGCGAGAACGGCGCCGGCAAGACGACTCTGCTGAAGGCCCTCGCCGGTGAACTCAGACCGGACCGGGGAACGGTGCACCACGCCGGCAGGTTCGGCTACTGCCCGCAGTCCGTGGTCCTGGACGATTCCTTCACCGTCCGCCAGCATCTCGACTTCTTCCGGAGCGCGTTCGGGCTCCCGGACCTGCGACGGGCCGAAGAAGTGATGGAGACCCTGGCCTTCACCGAGTACCTCGACCGGCGCGCCGGCCAGCTCAGCGGGGGCTCACGGCAGAAGCTGAACCTGACCCTGGCGCTCATGCACGATCCGGACGTGCTGCTGCTGGACGAGCCCTACCAAGGGTTCGACTGGGAGACGTATCTCCGTTTCTGGGAGCTGGCGACGAGTCTGCGCGACGCCGGACGCTCGGTGCTCGTCGTCTCGCATCTCGCGTACGACATCGACCGGCTGGACGTGCTGTGGCGGCTGGACGGCGGGCGCCTCACCCTTCAGGAACGGCGTGCGGGGGCGACGGCATGAGGCGGCACTGGTCCCTCTTCACCACGGCGTCCCGGTACGCGCTGATCGGGCATGCCCGCAACCGCTTCGCGATGCTGCTGGTGGTCGTGTACATCCCCGTGTGGATCGGGCTCGCCTATGTGACCATCCCCGACGAACGCGCGCCGTTCCGGCTGCGGGCCACGGGGGAGATCCTGTCCCCTCCGGGGAACCACCTCACCCAGATCACCGGTGCGCTCAACGCGGTCACCCTGATCGCGGGGTTCATGATGTTCGCCGCAACCTTCACGGGCGGGGCGTTCGACCGCCGCCTGGCCATGGCGGGATACCCGCGGTATCACCTCGTCCTCGCCAAGCTCTCCGCGCTCACGTTGGTCTGCGCCGCCGTCGCCGTGTACGCGACGGCCGCCGCCGGTTTCGCGTGGGCCCCCCGGCAGCCCTTCATGCTCGCCACCGCGCTGTTCTGCGCCGCCCTCACCTACGGCGCGTTCGGCGTGGTCCTCGGATCGGTGCTCCGTCGTGAGGTGGAGGGCATGTTCGCCATCCTGATGATCAGCATCCTCGACGTCGCCCTGCAGAACCCCCTCTCCAGCTCCGGATCGGACAGCGCCGTCGTGCACTTCCTGCCGACGTACGGAGCCGTGCAGGCGAGCATGTCCGCGGCCTTCTCCGACGCCTCGGTGCGCGAGGGCCTCGCGATCCAGGTCCTCTGGCTCACCGGCGCCGCGTCCGCCGGATTCCTGGTCTTCCGCCGTCGCACCCGCGACGCGCTGCCACGGGAACGGAAGCGCCGAGTCCCGGCTCCTGCCGGCCCCGCCGCGGCCGAGAGCGCCCAAGCGGCCCTGCCCGCAAGGGCCGTGACCAAGGGAAGCCGTTGATCGTTCTGTAGCCGCGGGTGCTGACGCGGTGCCCGGACCGACACGTTCCTCGTGCAAGGAGCACCACCCTCATGACCCTTTCGCGTACCGTCCGGCGCAGCGTTCTCACCGTCGCCCTCCTGTCTGCCTCCGCCCTGGCCGTCCCCTCTCCCGCACAGGCCGCCCCGCTGCCCCCGGCCTGTCAGGAGGCGCTGCTCGAGACCCTCGACAAGTTCCCCGTGGTCGACTTCACGGTCCCCGACAAGGTCCAGAACACGATGCTGGCCGAGGTCCTGGGGCTGAGCGAGGCCGACCAGGCGGTCCTCACCGAGACGGCGTGCGCGGCCTGGAACACCTGGGCGACCCGGAACGGCCAGGCGGTCGCGACGGACCTGGACACCCGCTACCGGAGCGCGACCGGGCCCGCGTGCAACAAGTTCGCCAAGTCCTCCATGGCCACGATCAAGAAGTACGCCCCGAACGTGCCCGCCGCGACGAGGGAGCTGGAGAAGCTGGCCAAGAAGGTCTGGAGGAACTCCATGGAGAAGCTGGCTGCGGAGGCCACGAACGCCGACTGCCGTACCGCCTACACCGGGGTGAAGGCCGGCTGGTAGCGAGACCGGGCGGCGAGGCGTCAAAGCGGCCCGCGCCCACGGGGCGACGTGTGGGCGCGGGCCGCCCGGTGCCGGGATGACGTCGGCGGCTCGGCCGTCCGCCACCTGGATGTGGCGTCCAGGGCGTGATGCTCGCCCCTGGTGAGGCAGATCCGGTCGCAGGGTCCTCCGGCGACGGTAAACTCCGGGCGTGAGAGCCGACGCCGTACGCAACGTGGAAGCGGTCCTGACGACCGGGGCGCGCATGCTGGCCGCCGATCCGGGCGCCAGCATCGCGAGCATCGCCGCCGAGGCCGGGGTGGACCGGCGCACGGTCTACCGTCGGTTCGCCTCCCGTGAGGACCTCCTCGCGGCCGTCTACGCCGCCCGGCTGGAGGCCATCGAGCGGGCCATCGAGGACGCGCGACTGCGTGAGGCCCCGGTAGCCGTGGCACTGCACCGGTACGTCGAGAACATCATCGGCGTGAACCGGACCTGGCCCGTGGACCTGGCCCGCATGCTCGCCGACGACGAGATCCGCGCCCGGAGGGACGCTTCGATCCGCGAAGTCGACGCCTTCCTCCGACGCGCCACCGACGAGGGCCTGCTCCGCCCCGACGCACCGGCGGGGTGGGCCGGCGCTCTGCTGCCCCAGCTCATGCATCTGGCGTCGCGTCAGTTGCCGGACCTGTCGGCCGCCCGGGCGGCCGACCTCGTCGTCGACACGCTGTTGCGGGGGCTGGGAAGGACCTGACGTACGGCGGATCCACCCGCCCTGGGGGCCGGGATCTGCGTCGGAGGGGCACCCCGCGCTGTTCTGCCCGCAGTTAACTTCGGCCCGAACGGGCTCGGCGATCACTAACGTCCCGTTCATGACGACGACAACGCGCACGGTCGAGTACCCGGCCGACGGCCTGACGATGATCGGGCACCTCGCACTCCCGGCCGGTGTGGACCGCCGGCCCGCGGTGCTGCTCGGGCCCGAGGGCACGGGGCTCAGCGACGTCGAGCGCCGCCGGGCCGAAGCTCTCGCCGAGCTGGGATACGTGGTGCTGGCCTTCGACCTCCACGGCGGGCGCTATCTGGGTGACCCCGAGGAGATGCTGGCCCGTTGCCTGCCGCTCCTCGCCGACCCCGACCGGATGCGGGGCATCGGCCACGCGGCACTCGACGTGCTGCGTGCCGAACCGCGGACCGATCCCGACCGGATCGCCGCCGTCGGCTACGGCACCGGGGGCGCCGTCGGGCTGGAACTCGGGCGCGACGGCGTCGACCTGCGCGCGATCGGGACGGTCAACGCGCTGACCACGGGCCGCCCCGGCGAGGCGGCGCGTATCCGCTGCCCGGTGTGGGCCGGTGTCGGGTCGGAGGACCCGATCATGTCGCCCGCACAACGGGACGCGTTCACCGCCGAGATGCAGGCCGCGGGCGTCGACTGGCGCCTCGCGGTCTACGGCGGCGCCCTGCACGCCTTCCACCACCCGCCGGTCGACCACCCCGTGGTCCCAGGCGTCGGCTACCACCCACGGCACGCACAACGAGCCTGGCAGGACGTCGTCGACCTGCTCTCCGAGTGCATGCCCATGACGGAGGATCCGGTCGGTCCGGGCTCGGTCACTCGCTGACCAGTGCTCATCGGTCGCCACGGCATGTTCCACGCGGTCATGTCCGGCGCGGAGCGCGCGTACACCCCGCGACCGTCGAGTGTCACGGGGTCCGGCCGAAGTGCACGAACAGGTCGTGTACGCCGCGCTCAGCACTCCGCGCAGCGCGAGAGTGTGGCACCAACTTAGCGAAGTGCTACATTGATGGGACACTTAACGATGCCTTGGAGGCGGGAGCGAATGATCACCTACGACCGGCTCTTCATTGCCGGTTCCTGGACGGACCCGAGCGACGGAGAGCTGCTGGAGATCCGCTCCCCGCACGACGGGACCGTCATCGGCCGCGCGGCGCAGGCCCTGCCCGCCGATGTGGACCGGGCGGTGGCAGCGGCGCGCGCGGCATTCGACGCAGGGGTGTGGCAAGGGACGGCGCCTGCTGAACGGATCGCCGTACTGCGTGAGTTCAACGCCCTGCGCGAAGCGGGCGCGGAGCGGATCGCCGCGCTGATCTCGGCGGAGAACGGATCCGCGAAGTGGTTCACGCTGGCCGGCCAGCCCGGCCTCACGCGGCAGGCGAACGCGTACCTGAAGGCGGCGGAGGAGTTCGGGTGGGAGGAGACCGTGGAGCCCTCCGACCCGGCTTCGCCGGTGCGCAGCGTGGTGCGCCGGGAGGCGGTGGGCGTGGTGGCCGCGGTGATTCCCTGGAACTCACCGTTCTCATCGGCGACGGCGAAGATCATCCCGGCCCTGCTGGCGGGAAACTCCGTGGTGCTGAAGGTCTCGCCGGAGAACTCGCTGAGCATGGGGCTGCTGGCCGAACTGCTGGAGCGGGCGGGTCTGCCGGAGGGCGTGATCAGCGTTCTGCCGGCGGACCGGGAGACCAGTGAATACCTGGTGTCGCACCCGGGAGTCGACAAGATCGCGTTCACCGGATCGACGCGGGCGGGACGCCGGATCGCCTCGATCGCGGGTGAACAGCTGAAGCGGGTCAGCCTGGAGCTGGGCGGCAAGTCGGCGGCGCTCGTCCTTCCGGACGCCGATGTGGCCGAGGCGGTTCAAGGGCTGAAGTTCAGCTCGCTGCTCAACAACGGCGAGTCCTGCATCGCCCAGACCCGCATCCTCGTCCCGCGCTCGCGTCATGACGAGATCGTGGGCGCACTGAAGGAGCTCGTGGAGTCCCTGAAGGTGGGTGACCCCGAGGAGCCGGACACCTTCATCGGCCCGATGATCCGCCGGGACCAGCAGCAGCGGGTGCGCGACTACATCGCGCTGGGCATCGAGGAAGGGGCCCGCCTGGTGACCGGAGGCCCACAGGTCCCCGAGGGCCTGGAAGCGGGCAACTACGTCACCCCGACCGTGTTCGCCGACGTCGACAATTCGATGCGGATCGCGCAGGAGGAGATCTTCGGCCCCGTCCTGGTCGTCATCGCGTACGACGACGAGGACGACGCCGTACGCATCGCCAACGACTCCGAGTACGGCCTCTCCGGCGGCGTGTGGTCCTCCGACGAGGCCCACGCCCTGGCCGTGGCGCGCCGGATCCGCACCGGGACCGTGACCGTCAACGGCGCCTCCGTCGGCTTCGACGGTCCGTTCGGTGGGTTCAAGGCCAGCGGCATCGGTCGCGAGTACGGGGCTGCCGGCCTCTCGCAGTACATCGAGTACAAGACCATCACCGTCTGAACGGCTCAGTGCGCCGCGAGCGCGCCTCGCCGAGCGGTCTCCTCGTTGCCGTGCCAGTCCAGTATGAGGACGGTCGCGTCGTCCTTGAGATTGCCCTTGCAGGCGTCCAGCACCGTGGTCGTCAGGGTGCGGACGGCCTCCCTGGGGTGCGAGGAGCCGGTCTCGCCCACGAGAGCGGCCAGGTCGACAGCCGCAGCCCCTCGTTCCTGCATCCCGTCGGTGAGCAGGACGAGGCGGTCGCCCGGGTGCAGCTGAAGCGTCTGGAGCTCGTGGGAGGTGGGCGCCGCGACGCCGAACGGCAGGTTGACGGCGAGCTTGACCTCCTCGGCCCGTGTGGCACCTTCCCGCAGGCGAAGCGGCCAGGGGTGCCCCGCGTTGACGAGTTCGCAGGTGCCCGTCTCGAGCTGGACGCACAGCAGTTGCCCGGTCGCCAGCCCACGGCTGTGGCTCAGCAGGGCCTCCTGGGCGCGATGGGCCTGGTGCAGCGCGTCGCAGCCGGCACGGCGGGCGCCGCGCAGCGCGCCCGTGACCAGTGTGGCCAGCAGGGCGGACTCGGTGTCATGGCCCATGGCATCGGTGATGGACAGGTGCAGAGTGTCCTGATCCAGGGTGTAGTCGTAGGTGTCGCCGCCGATGTCGTCGGCCGGGACAAGACCTGCGGCGAGGGTGAACTGGGGAGCCTCGCAGCAGGAAGCCGAAGGAAGCAGCTGATGCTGGATCTCTGCGGCCAGGCTGGTCCGGGTGGTGCGCCGGCCGGCGTGGTACAGGTCGGTGAAGCGGCGGTCCGTCACGATGATGTAGGCCAGTGCGTGGGCCGCTTCGCTGATCTGCCCGAGCACCGCCTCGTCGGCGTACTGCAGCGTCACCTCCAGCACACCGATGCAGTCGCCCCTGTTGCTCACCGGCGAGATCACGCGCTGTCCGCCCTGGCCGTCCGGCCCCACGTGCTGGCGCTGGCTGCGGAGCACCGAGTCGTAGACGCTGCCCCGCAGGCCGATCCGCTCCGGAACATCAGCCATGTCACCCTCGACGGGCGCCCTCAGCCGTAGCAGCCGCTCCCCCAACAGGTCGACGAACAGGAACGACACACTCTCCGCCCCGAAGCGCTTGCGCAGATCGTGCGCCACCACGCCGACGGACGCCCCGGGCGGGGCGGACTCCGCGGCGGCCAGAAGCTCGCCAAGTTCCAGATCTCTGCCATCCATGGCAACCTCCCATCGTCTGTCGCCCTTGTTCCCCGGGAATCGCCGACCTCACCTCGCGGCTCCTCGGCAGCCCTCGCCACCTCCGCCACGTCACAGGCGCTCAGGTGCGGGTCCGGGCGCCGGAGGGGCTCCCGTCCGGAGCGGGTGCAGGCACTGCGGCATTCCGGAGTGGGCTCAGTCGATCGTCTGATACACGGGCCGGTGGGCTGAGCGAAACGGAAGCCGTACAAGTACCCCTCGTATGCGATCAAGGGGGCGAATCCCAGCGCGGATGCCGTGGCGCTTTCTTTCGCCTCCGCCAGGACTTCGAAGTGGCACACTGATGCAAGGAACGGAACACGGGGGGACCGCTCATCCGCGGGCCCATGAGATATGTGCGGTGGAGAGGCGGTCTGCCACATGCGGTCACTGCTGGTGATGGACGATTCCGGAGGACCCGATTCCCTTGCGGACCTCAGAGATTGGCTCAGCGGCGAAGCAGAATTGCGCGGGCGGGTATTCGTGCAGCCGTGCGCGCCCGGCACGGGCGAACTGGGCGCCTGGAGCGACACACTCATCGTGGCGGTTGGCGCCGGGGGCGCTCTGACGGCTTTGGCCAGGTCGCTCGCGGTCTACTTTCGCCAGCCGCGCCGCAGCACCGTGCGGGTCAAAGTGGTCGCCCCCGACGGGACGCGTACGGAACTGACGGTCCAGCACGCGAAGAACCTCGACGCGGTCGAGACCTTGCTGCGCACGGCGCTGCATCCGGACCCGGACACGGGCAGAGGAGCGATCCCGGACGGATCCGCCCCCGCTCTCGGCGAGGCCTCCGAAACGGAGGGCTGAGGATGCTGCGCCCACCCGACCCGGCTCGTTCACGCGCCGTCCTGGTCGGCACGGCCGACTACTCCGAGGACGAACTACTGCCCGGAGTACCGGCAGTACGTAACAACGTCCGCGACCTCCAGAGACTGCTCACCGAAGGCCGGCCAGGGGCCTTCTCCGTGGATTCCACCCGTACCGTGTTCGACCCGGCCACGCCGAGGGATCTCGGGCTACCGCTGCTCGAGGCCGCACGCCAGGCCGAGGACGTCTTTCTCGTCTATTACGCGGGGCACGGGCTGATCGGTTACGAGCGGCGCGAGTTGTATCTCGGGCTGTCGAAGTCGGTCAGCGAGGCGCCGTCGTTCACGGCCTTTCCGTTCCAGGGAATCCGCGAGGCATTCCTGGCCACCCCGGCGCGCAACCGGGTTCTTATCCTCGACTGCTGTTTTTCCGGACGTGCCATCACCGGCGATCTGTCCGGAACTCACGTGCCGCTCATCGAACAGATGGAAATCACGGGTACGTACACGCTGACCTCGGCAGCCGCCAATGAGCCGGCCAGGTTCCAGGAGGGCGATCGGCACACCGCTTTCACCGGGGAGCTGTTGTTGACTCTGCGGGACGGCATCCCCGCCGCGTCCTCGCCCGAGGTCACACTGGGCGCATTGTTCCGGCACCTCAAGCGGGTGCTGCCGGCCAGGGGTCTGCCGGAACCCCAGCAATGCGGAACGGACACAGCGGAGTTCCTGGTCCTGGCCCGGCCCCGCTTGCGTGCCCGGGCCGTACCAGTCACCGATGCGGGCGGGCCTCCTGGTCCCCGCGAGGGGCTGCTGGCCCGCTGGGACCTCGGCCGCCGCCGAGGGGAGGAGGGGCAGACGGGTGAGGCCATTCGTCTTTTGAATGAAGTGGTGCCCGACCTCACCCGGGTGCTGGGGCCGGACGATCCGGCCACGCTCGTCGGGCGGATCAACCTCGCCTACTGGACCGGGCGTGAGGGGGACACCGACGAGGCCCTCAGGCTGTCCACCACCGTCGTCGGCGACATGACGCGCGTGCTTGGACCGCGCCATCGGGCCACACTCGTGGGGAAGAGCCAACTCGCTTACTGGACAGGTGAGTCAGGCAGGCATCACGAGGCTCTGAGCCTCACCGCTTCCGTCCTCATGGACCTTGTGCACGTATTGGGTCCTGATGACCGCGAGACACTCATCAGCCGTGCCCGGCACGCTCGTTGGACCGGGGAGGCCAGCGACCCGGCGGCAGCGGCGCGGCTGACCGGTGAACTCGTACCGGATCTGTCTCGCGTCCTGGGGGCGGAGGACCGCGAGACCTTCACCGGGCGTATGAACCTGGCGCAGTGGACAGGCCGAGCGGGTGGCAGCAAGCGGGCCGTGCGGCTGCTCACGGACTTGGTGCCGGACGTCTCCTGGGCTCTGGGACCCGATGACAGGAATGCTCTTCTCAGTCGCTCGCGACTGGCTCACTGGTCGGGCGCCGCAGGACGGCGGCGCCGGGCGCGGCTGCTGTTCGCCGCCGCGGTACCGGATCTCGAACGAGTGTTGGGCCCCGATGATCGCGAGACCCTGATCGCCCGCAGCCAGCTCGCTCACTGGACCGGAGAGACCGGGCAGCCCGCAGAAGCGGTTCGGATCTTCAGCCTGCTGGCGAGCGACATCGCTTGGGTCCTCGGCTCCGACGACAGAGCCACGCTGGTCACCAGGGCGCGGCTGGCCCACTGGACGGCGGTACAGGGCGAGGTGGGTGATGCCATCCGCCAGTTCCACGCTGTCCTGCCGGATCTGAACCGCGTTCTGGGGCCGGATGCTCCCGAATCCGTCGAGAACCGCTTTTTGCTGGCTTTCTGGCGGAAGAAGGCGGATCGGCGGCTCAAGAAGCAGATCTTCTACGGCACCGGGCCCTACGGAGGCTCGCCGTGAACCGACGGGAAAGGGATGGCGCATGGGACGGTGGGGAAAAGCGCCCCGGGGTCGGCTCTGCCTTGGAGCCGTCGGATCCTAGGCGTATCGGGCCCTACCAACTGCTCGGTCGCCTCGGTGCCGGCGGCATGGGCAAGGTCTATCTCGGCCGCTCGCGCACCGGGCACCTGGCCGCGGTGAAGGTGCTGCACGACGCGTTCGCACAGGACCCTGAGTTCCGTAGGCGGTTCGTGCGTGAATTGGCCGCAGTGTCGCGGGTCAGCGGCCGTTTCACCGCCGCTGTTCTGGCGTCGTCCGGCGATACGGACGAAGAGCGTCTGTGGATGGCGACCGAATACGTTCCAGGCCCGTCCCTGGACCAGGCCGTCTCCAAGTTCGGCCCGCTGGCCCTGCCGACCCTGCTGGCACTGTGGCTGGGGCTGCTCGGAGCACTGGAGTCGATCCATGCGGCGGGTGTCGTGCACCGCGACCTGAAACCGTCGAACGTACTGCTCGCGGAAGACGGCCCGCGGCTGATCGACTTCGGTATCTCGGTTCTCGCCGACTCGACCAGACTCACGAATACGGGAATGGTCATTGGAACCCCCGGGTACATGGCGCCGGAGGCGATCAGTGGCAACGAGTCCGTGCCCGCGAGCGATGTGTTCTCCCTGGCTTGCATGATGTCGTACGCCGCCACAGGCACCAGCCCGTTCAATGGCGGGAACGTCATGGGGGTGCTGTATCGGATCATCCATGACGAACCAGATCTCAGTCTTCTGCCGGACCGGATCGCGTCACTGATCCGTCCCTGTCTCGAGAAGGATCCACCGTCCCGGCCCTCGGTCCCCGAGCTGATCAATATGCTGCCGACGGCGGAGTCGGACGAGGTGTCCCGGCTACTGGCGCATGGCAAATGGCTGCCCGAGGCCATCCGTCGCCAGACGCGGGAACACGCCGGAAAAGTCTTCGAACGGGACGGCGCGCACGCGTCCCTGCCGGCGCCGCCATTGGGTAACCACGGCGATGACGAGTCCACCCTTCACACCGGGACATTCGATGAGGAACCGCAGTCGGATCCGGAGCCGAGATTGGACCGGACCGTCACTGTGCATGTCAAACGCCCTGAACGTGAGCCGGCCTCCGGGCCACCTTCGGCGCCCCCGGGGCGTGTTGCCGCACCTTCGGACAGCAACCCCCAGCCCCCGGGCCTCGGCGAAACCGGCGCACCCGCTGGTCCCCAGCCCGATCCGACGAACGAGACGTACTTGCGCACTCACTCGGTCCCCCTGCCTGCGGACCTGCCACCGCTGCCACGGATTCCGCGGCGCACCTGGCGCCTCTGGCTGCCAAATCGACGTGGGACGCGTTGACGATCGCGAAGCTCGCGACAACATCGGAACCGCGGCTGTCAGCGGTCCAGGAGAACGCGCGGCGATGGTGAGCCGACCAATGGGGAGTCTCCGTGGCGTCGGGCACATCGAGGTATCCGGACCCGCGACGGCCACCGCCGCGGGTCCGGGTCCGGGTCCGGGTCAGGCTGACGGGGCCCCGGTCCTGGCGGGGGTTGCCGGGACCTCGCCCTCGTCCAGGGCGATGTCCTTCGTCTCCTTGCCGATGAGGAGGGCGGTCAGAGTGAGGACAGCCATCACGGAGAGGTAGACACCGACCAGCCACGGTGAGCCGTCGCCGGCCTCCCAGAGGGCGACCGCGACGAACGGGGCGACGGCCGCGCCGAGGATGGAACTGACGTTGTAGGCGATGCCGGAGCCTGTGTAGCGGACGCTGGTCGGGAAGAGTTCCGGGAGCATCGCGCCCATCGGGCCGAACGTCGTGCCCATCAGAGTGAAGCCGAGGACCAGCCACAGAACCACACCGAGCGTGCCCAGGTTGATCAGCGGCACCCAGACCAGGCCGAAGACGATGATGCCGGCGGTGACCCAGGCGAGGGTCCTGCGGCGGCCGTACTTGTCCGCGAGCGGGCCGGAGATCAGGGTGAACGCGGCGAAGAACAGCACGCCGAAGATCATCATCAGGACGAACGTGGTGTAGCTGTAGCCGAGGCCCGGGACGTCCGCGTCTTCGGCCGTGCGGCCGTAGCTCAGCGAGAACGTCGTCATCAGATAGAAGAGGACGTACGTCGCCAGCATCGCGAAGCTGCCCAGGATCAGCTGCTTCCAGTGGTGACGGAAGACGGTGGCCAGCGGCAGTTTGCGGACCTTGCCTGTCTCCTGCGTCTTCGCGAAGACCTGCGACTCGACCAGACGCATGCGCACCCACAGCCCGATCGCGACCATGACGGCCGAGAACAGGAAGGGGATCCGCCACCCCCAGCTCTGGAAGGCGTCGGAGGGCTGCGAGGGGTCGGCGCCCGCTGCCGAGGGCAGCAGTGCGGCGATGATCAGGAACAGACCGTTGCCGATGATGAACCCGAGCGGGGCGCCCAGCTGGGGGAAGGTCCCCCACAGTGCGCGCTTCCCGGCAGGTGCGTTCTCGGTGGCGACCAGGGCCGCGCCGCTCCACTCACCGCCGAGCGCGAAGCCCTGGGCGAGTCGCATCAGCACCAGCAGCGCCGTGGCGACCCAGCCGGCTTGTGCGTACGTCGGCAGAACGCCGATCAGGAAGGTGGCGATGCCCATCGTGAGCAGCGAGGCCACCAGGGTGCCCTTGCGGCCGAGACGGTCGCCGAGGTGCCCGAAGACGATCGCACCGATGGGGCGGGCGACCATCGCCGCGCCGAACACCGCGAAGGAGGAGAGCAGGGCCGTGGTCGGGTCGCTGCTCGGGAAGAAGAGTTTCGGGAAGACCAGGACCGCGGCGGTCGCGTAGACGTAGAAGTCGTAGAACTCGATCGTCGTGCCGATGAGGCTGGCGATCAGGACGCGGGAGCGGGAGTTGACGGGCGCGGCGTCGGCCTGGGACTGCGACGGGGCCTGAGCGGGCCCGGTGGTGGGAACGTACATCTCTGGGCTTTCCCACGAGGGCGTAGTGCGGCCGTCGGCGTAGGGGGCGCCGGCGGTCCCGCACGGCGGTGCGGGTCCCCCTCGTGGCAAGGCCGCGCGACCCGTGCGGGCCCCGGAACGATCTCATGTATCTCACGGACCGGTTACGCGTTGTCCAGATTATGAGATATCGGAACCCGTTGCCGAGCGGCGCCGGCCCGCCGACCGTGCCCCCTCACCGCGCGCCCCGGGAGTCGGGAGACGGCGCCCGCGAGCGGCTATTACGGCTCACACGCGGGCCGCCTCCAGGCGGACGGCGAGGTCCAGGAGGTGGCGGTCGCTTCCGCGCGGGCCCACCAGACACAGGCCCACAGGGGCGGTGCGGCTGCGGACGGGGATGCTGACAGCGCAGCGGCCCGTGAGGCCGGCGAGGCAGGTGAGCTGGAAGGTCTGGGCCCTGGCCTGCTCGATGACGGGGCCGCCGAGTGCGGCCTCCTCACGGGTGGGAGCCACCGAGGACGCGGACGGCAGGATGAGGACCCGGTTGCCGAGCAGATCGTCGACACGGGCGCGTGCCTCGCGCAGGACCCGCTCGGCCGCCGCGAGATCGTCCGGGGTGTACTTCGACGCGGTCTCGAACCGGGACCTGACGTCCGGGTTGAGCGAGTCCCAGTGCCGCGAGACCCACGGCCCCCACTGGCGCCAGGCCTCCACGCCCTGCTTGGTCTGGAAGGCGCGCACCCAGCCGGGCAGGACACCGGCGTCGAACCGTACGCCCCGGATGCGCGGCAGCCCGGCGGCGCGCCAGCCGCCCACCGCCCGGCGCACGGAGGCGGCGACCTCCGGTGAGGCCACATCGATGATCTCCTGCGCGAGTACGGCACCCGACGGCGCCGGGCCGCCGTCGCGGGGCAGCAGAACCCGCCCCGCGGCGCGCAGTGCCCTGGCGTCACGCGTGATCCAGCCGACCGTGTCGAAGGACCGCGCGAGCGGCAGCAGCCCTTCGGTGGACACCGCGCCGTGGCTCGGGCGGATTCCGTACAGGCCCTGGTAGGAGGAGGGGATGCGGATCGAGCCTCCGGTGTCGGTGCCGAGACCGATGTCGGCCTGTCCCAGCGCTACCGCACTGGCGGGCCCGGAGGTCGAGCCGCCCGAAATGCGCTCCGGAGCGGCCGGGTTGGGCGGCGTACCGTAATGTCCGTTCGTGCCCGCCAGGCTGTACGCGAACTCATCGGTACGGGCGATTCCGGCGACGGCCGCGCCCGCCGCGAGCAACGCCGCCACGGCCGGAGCGGTGGTGGCTTCCGGGCGGCTCCCGGCCAGCCACTCAGGGTTGCCCGCGCCCACCCGATGACCCTCGACGGCGAACAGATCCTTGACGGCCACGGTCAGTCCGGCCAGCGGACCGAATCCCGTCGCGGGCACCAGCGGGTCGCCGAGCTCCCTCCACACCGTGGGATCGGGCTCCCCTGGTGTACGGGCGTCCGGTGCCGGCAACCTGTCGGCTCGTGCCGCCGCGAACGCCGGCTGTCCCGCGGAAGAGACCAGTGCCCCTGCCCCTGCCGCCGCCGCGAGTCCCAGAATCGACCGCCGGTTCGTCCACATCTGGCGCACCCCTCATCTCGTATGCCGGTGATGGACGCTAGGCGGGGTGTGTATCGGCGCGGTTTCACCGTCGTGGGTGACAGGTAAACGGCAGGCCGGACAGGAAAGGCAACCTGTCCCATCGGCGGAACCGGTATACGACACCGGCCTGCGCCCATGACCGGCCCTGGTGCGCCGGGAAGACACGAACGGGCGGGGAATCGGAGGAGGAATCGGGCGCGGCGACATCCGCACCAGCTTCCGGTCGAGGGCGGTCAGGCCGGGCGTCGCTCCGGAGGGCCGCCCGCGACCGTGAGCAGGTCGACGACGAAGATCAGCGTCGAGTTCGCCGGGATCGAGGCAGTGGGGGACTGCTTGCCGTAACCGAGGCGCGGAGGAACGATGATCTGGCGCCGGCCGCCGACCCTCATTCCCCTCACTCCACGGTCCCAGCCCTTGATGACCTTGCCGCCGCCCACGGCGAACTTGAACGGCCGGTCCCGCTCCCAGGAGGAGTCGAACTCCCTTCCGGACGCGAAGGTGACTCCTACGTAGTGAACCTGGACGACCCTGCCCGGCTGAGCCTCGGGCCCTTCCCCGACCACGATGTCCCGGATCGTCAGCTCGGTGGGCGCCTCACCCTCCGGAATCTCGATGCCGGGTTTCTCCAGTTCGCTCATCACGGTCCCATCGTTCGCCACCGGATTCCCCGCACGGGACGGCCGGACACACGGACATTCCATGCGGCAGGACGATCACGGTACGGGAACGAGCGAGCCGAGGGGCGTACCCGTGCCACGGGGTTGCTCTTCCGCCAGGGCGAGCCGGCACCGGAGGAGGCCGAAGAGGTCGCCCTGGGATCAGCGAGTGGCAGCCACACGGACGAACTGGAGCGGTGGAGCGAACTCACGCGCGCCCGACCAGCCGTTCGGCGGAGTTGGCGCGGTCTGCGGTGCGTGCGCGTGTGCCGGTGGGGCTACCCGGCCTTGCGTTCCCGGCGCGCGCGCTCGAACTCGTCGACATCCGCCATCCAGGGGCCGTGCTGGTCCAGTGCGGCGCAGCCACCGCGGACGAAGGCGCTCACCAGACTCCGGTAGCCGCGCATCCCGTCGACCAGGCTGTACTTGACCCGGTACTCCGGATCCGACCCGCCACCGCCCTCGCGTTCCGTCGTGATCCGGGCGGCGGAGTCCGCGTAGAAGTGGAGCTGGATCCCTTCACCCAGCGTCTCGTCCTCGATGGTGAACACTTCGTTGTCCGAGGCGGAGCGATCGCCGACGAACTCCCAGAAATCCGCTGTCGCAGTGCGAGGACTGCCGGGGAGCCACTTCCTTTCGACATCCTTGTCGTCGGTGAACGACAGGGGCGTCCTCCTCGTACCTCCGCCGGAGCCATCGGCTTCCTCGTCGTCCACGGGCGCTTTCCTGGAGCGGTCCGCGGCCTCCGAGCACATCAGGAAGCTCACGGTTCGCACCGCGTCATCGACGAGGCCGGGGTGTGCGCGGCGCACGGCCGCGTCGACGGTCGTGGCCATCCGGTCCCAGTCGCCCTTGTCCGTGGCACGCTTGCCCCGTCGCGGATCGCGGCCGATCCGCATGCCGGCGCACGCCTGCTCCGCGGTGGCGATCACACGTATGACCTCGGGCAGCAGCGCGGGCTCGACGGCAGCAGGCGTCCGCCTCGGAATCGTCGCGCCGTGCAGGTACTGGCCCGTGTACATCAGAAGCGCGGCGTCGAGCGGACCGAGTACCACTCCGCGTTCGGCGCGACGGCGGTCCGCGCCGTACTTCTGAGCGCGTTTCCCGTCGGACGCCTCCGTCGCCGTGCGCATCGCCGCGCAGACCTGACCGCGTTCGAGCAGATCGATGTCAGCCCCGTGGGCGATGAGCCGGCTCCTGTCCCACCGGATGCGCCGGAAGAGCGCGTCGACGTCGGCGGGCGCGGAGAGAAGGATCGGGTCCAGGAGCGCGGCGGCGGCGTTCTCGTCGAGACTGCCCCGGGTTCCGGCGGCGTCGCACAGTGGAAGGACCGCACTCCACAGCAGGAGGTGTCTGCCCAGGTCCTCCTGGATCACCGCAAGATGGGCATCCCCGATCGGGAAAGTGAACGTGCGAGGCTCATGGTTGGCGTCGGCACCGGCGCCGAGCATCAGCCTCAACTCACCGTCCTCGAGGATCACGTTCGGGATCCAGCCGCTCCTGCGCGTGAAAACGATGTCTCTCATGGCCTCAGTCTTCCCCATCGGATGAGACCAGGGCCGACCGGCAACGTCGAAGGGCCACCGCTCGTACGGTGGCCGACTGGAGGGGAGTCGGGCCTGGTCACCCCTCCAGTGCCGTCGAATGCGCCGCGCGCACTCCGGCCCCGGTCAAGGCCCGCGTCCGTGACGGGACGACGCGTGGGCCTCCCCGCCAAGGGCCCGGCCCGGAGACAGGCCTGGCCCCGGGCGGAGATCGGCGCGACCGGCAGGCTCAGCCGTCCCTGCGGACTTCCAGGTGGCACCGGCACACCCTCTTGTCCGCAGGTGTGCCTCCGAACCGGGCTCCGCGGCTCGCACGCCACGCAGGCGTCGCGAACGGTCCGTGTCTCACACGGCCCAGGGCATCGGCGGGACGGGGGCGAACGTGGTCTCGGGGTGAGCGACCACGCCCTCCGTCGCGTTCGCCATGGTCAGGGTCAGTTCCAGCACGTGCAGGGCGTGATCCGTCGGCAGGTGCGACTTGTCCTTTCCGGCCACAGCCGCCGCGAAGTCCGCCACGCCCCGGGCGAAGTCGTAGTTGTGGTGATCGCCCAGGCCCGCGAGGCGCCCGGTGTCCCGGACGAGGGGAAGCCCGACGGGGTCGCCCTCCGGCTCGTAGGTCACGGACACGGGTGATCCGAAGTGCCCGCCGTCCGCCACTTCCAGGACACCTTCATCGCCGATGATGCGCAACGACTGGTTATTGGGCGCGGAAATGCCCGTGGTCACCCGGCCCACCACGCCGTCGGCGAACGTCATGCAGGCTACGGAGAAGTCGGGAGCCAGTTCGGACTCGTCCGCCACGAGATGGCCCTTGGGCACGATCGAGCCGGCGAACGCGGTGAGCTGGGTGGCCGGCCCGAAGAATGCCGTGAGCCAGGTCAGGTAATAGCCGGCGTGCTCGATGGTGCAGCCGGTGACGAGTTCGTCGTGATAAGGCCACGGTGCGCCCGATGAGCTCACCCACGACTGGAAGGGCAACCGCAGGAGCGGGCCGGCGTCGAGTTCGGCGTAGGCCAGGCGCGGTGTGCCGATGGTGCCGCGCCGTATGGCCTGCCAAACGGTCTGAGCCGTTTCGCTGAGCAGGTTGCAGGGCGCCGATCCAAGCTCCAGACCGCGTGCTTTCGCGAGCTCCACCAGGCTCTTCGCCTCACCGAGGTCCAGCGCGAAAGGCTTTTCCGAATAGACGTGCTTACCCGCCATCAGGGCTGCTCGGGTCACGGCGGCGTGGCTGGTCGGATTGGTCACGTTGACCACGATCTCCACTGCCGGATCATTCAGTAACGCGTCGAGGGACTCATACCCCTTGAACCCGTGATAAT
The DNA here is from genome assembly GCF_001905505.1 of Streptomyces sp. CB02058. Classification (GTDB taxonomy): domain Bacteria; phylum Actinomycetota; class Actinomycetes; order Streptomycetales; family Streptomycetaceae; genus Streptomyces. The sequence continues at coordinate 403,987 of NZ_LIPG01000007.1, read as the reverse complement.
CCGCGAATGCCTGCTGCCGCTCGGGGACCCGATCGTACACACCTATGATTTCGAGCAGAGGATGGTTGGGTGCTGTGATGGCGTAGAAGTCGGCCGCGTATCCGCAGCCGACTATGGCGATTCGCACTGATATCTCCTGTATCTGCCTGCTGCCCGATCTGCGGTTCGGTGCGTTCCGAGTCGGCAGTGGGGTGAGCTCTCCGAAATCTGTCTGCTCATTGCCACGCATCAGAAGGGGTGAATGGTGGCCAGGTGGTCGTCGAAGCGTTTCGATGCTAAGGAGCGAACTCGTGCGGCGTCAAGGTCTTTGCGATCTGTTTCCATGTGTAGCGCAATGGTGTCTTCGACGCATTTAAGATGTCGCTGACTGATATGTGACGGCACCTGGCCCGTTCGGCGCATGATCGCCGGGAGGGCGATATTTCTCCCTGAATGGCATCGCTGCCGTCGTGACCAGCCAGTATCTCGTTGCGCCCGGCGGCTACGGCCGTCGGTGCGGCCGGCTCCACCCTGCCACCGCGGTGGCCACTCGCCTTGAGGGCGAGGGCGGCTCGTGCACTGCGTAAACGGAATGTGCCGTTGACGCCGACCTCCGGCTGCCTTGGAGTCGCCCTGTTTTCGAAGCGATTCGATTCAGGTCTGCCGGAATTTTTTTCTCTGCTCAGTTTCATGCGGAACGGGTTGCGTGTACGGGAAGCGGAGTGGAATTGTCCGGGCCGAAACGGCGAGTGGTGGGATCGGCCGACAACCCTCGATCGGTCGGGCTCAGCAGCCACCCGAAAGGGCCGACCCGCGTTCGGGCGGCGTCGCCTGGCCCCACGTCCGCCTCGTCCGCCTCGCGGGCCATCGATGGTCCGCCGTGGTAACCGCCCGGTCGGCATGCGGGGGCCGGAAGCCGCTCCGACCCGTGTTCAGCCCTCGGCCCGGCACTCCCCGGTCCGGGGGCTTCCGCCGGGAGCTCTCCTCGGCAGCGCGGGTTCGATCAGGGCCAGCGTGAGCGCCGCGGCCGCAAGCACCGCGCCCACGAGGGCGACGCTGCGCACATCGGCGGTCTCGACGAGTACGCCGCCGATCAGTGCCCCGGAGGCGATGCCCAGATTGAAAGCGGCCGAGTTCCCCGCCGATGCCACATCGGTGCTCCCGGGGGCCACCTGCATGATCCGGTTCTGGGTGGCGATGGGGACGCACGCACAGGCGAAGCCCGCGAGGCTGACGCAGGCGATGACCGCGCCCTTGTCCTCTCCGAATGCGTAGAGCCCTCCCAGCGCACCGACCAGCACGGCACTCGGCGCGGTGAAGGCCAGTCGCGGGTACCGGTCCGATGCCGCACCCGCCGCGAGGCCGCCCAGCACTCCCGCGGCTCCGTAGACGAGCAGCATCGGCGTGATCGACCGAGCGGCGAAACCGCTCACCTCGTCCAGAAACGCGACGAGATAGGTGTACGTGGTGAACACGCCGGCCACCATCAAGGCGTTCGCGGAGACCACCAGGGCGTACACCCGGCGGTCGGGATCGGTACCCCTGGAGGCGTGATTGTGCTCGGGATCGGTGTCCGGGAGCCGAAGGATCACCACGACGAGAGCAAGGGCGGTAAGTCCGCTCAACGCCATGAACGCGATCCGCCAGCCCGAGCTCTGACCGATCCAGGTGGCAGCCGGAACGCCCAGGACGCCGCCCAGCGAGGCCCCCGAGAACGTCAGCGCGAGGATTCGCCCCCGCACTGCGGGCTGGAAGAGGCCGGCGACGGTGGGAGCGACCACAGCCCAGAAGACCGCCTGGCTCAGAGAGGTGAGCAGCCGGGCGAGGAGCAGTACCCAGTACGACGGCGCTGCGGCGGAGATCCACGTCGCCACCAGGAAGATCCCGAGGATTCGGATGAGGAGAATCCGCCGGGGGATGCCGAGTGTCAGCTTTGCCGCCGGAACGGATACCACGGCGACCGTGAGGCCGTAGCAGGTGACGAGTAGACCGACCGACGAGACGGATGTGTTCAGGTCGCCGGCGATCAATGAGAGAAGGCCGATGGGAAGGTTCTCGGTAGTCACGAAGGAGAACGCGGCCACCGCCATGGAAGCGACGATTCCGGCGGCGGCCAGCGGAGTTATTTCTCCGACGGGGCTGAGTAATTTACCGCTCCTGCGGACGGAGTGATGCATTTCTTCCGGACGGGACACGCAATTCGCCCTCCTTAAATATCGTGCACCGTACACAGTGCCTCACTCCGACGTCAAGATCGCATGATTGGGTGCTTTCTTCGAAAGTTTCGATGTGCGGCCCGTCGGGATTTTGTCCGACTTGTGCACCACGGTGAGGTAATTGGGGGGATGTGTGTGACTTTTCCGGCGACCATCGTCCGTCATCGGTGTCCATCGCATATGCCCACGGCCTGATCGACCGTGACGACACCCTTGCGCCGGCGATCACGGTGACGTAACTTTCTGCGCTGCACTCGAACGGTTCGGACCATCGTTCAGCTGCCCGGAAAGGGGTAAGCGCGTGGCAACGAACAGGGTGAACGAGACATTGATTTCGGTGGTAATGCCCACCTATAACCGCGCGGAATTCTTACGCATGGGGCTACTCGGACTGTCCCGCCAGAGCATTTCGAATGAGCTGTTCGAGGTCATCGTCGCGGATGACGGTTCATCCGACGGAACGGCCGAGGTCGTCGCGTCGTTCGCGGACAGCCTGCGCCTCACGTACTACTTCCAGGAGGACAAGGGATTCCGGGTGGCAAAGGCCCGGAACGAGGGTGCGCGGCTGGCCCGGACGAGATACCCATGGTGCTGATGGACTCCGACTGCGCTCCCGTACGCAGGACCGCAGGCTCCCCGCCCCCCTGACCGCAGTCCTCGTCGACGTGGTGATGACCGCGCTGGAAACCGTCAAGGAGACCTGGTGACCCCCGACAGGACCGACGAGGAACCTCGGCCGAGCAGCGCGGTGGCGGAATGGACCTGGGAGGCGGAAGAGGCCGACAGGCCGATCCGCTGCCGCTCCCTAGTCGAGTCGTCGGGCCGCGCGTTCGGCCGGGAGTAACTGCGCACTCTGGGGCTGGAGGGCATCCAGTTCGGATCATGGGGCGAGAGATCCACAGTGTGCCTGAACACCGACCGGGTAGGGCTGGCTTCCTTCGACACCGCCACCGAGCCCGGACGCTTGTACCGCGTCGACGACGAGTGCTATTTCATCGGTCTGGATGTGCGAGACCCTCTGCCGTTGGCCGACCGTACGTTCTGGACCGGGCTGTGCACGACGACGAGACCTTGTACGTGGAGGCCCGCAGCGATCCTGCGTGAAAGCACGCCCGTGGCATGCCGAGCTCCGCAGGGCCGTGCGGGCGTGAGGTGTTCCGGACAGGCCTCGCGGTGTCCCTCCGCCGCGGCTGCCGGAGACGTGCCGCCACCGACGGGGCTCGCCGGGCGCGGCACCTCGGCCGCCTCGGGCGATATTCGAGGGACCGGTCGAGGCCGCGCCACTATGGTGTGCCGATGACGTCGATCAGGCAGGTCCAAGTCACCTTCGACTGCGCGGTACCCGAGCGCGTCGCCCGGTTCTGGTGCGAGGTGCTGGGGTACGTCGTACCGCCGCCGCCCGAGGGGTTCGACACCTGGGCCGATTACGATCGCTCGCTGGTGCCCGAGCGTCAGGGGGCGTCGTTCGCCTGCGTCGATCCCTCCGGTGCCGGTCCGCGCCTGTACTTCCAGCGTGTTCCCGAAGGGAAGGTCGTCAAGAACCGGGTGCATCTCGACGTGCGCGTCGGCACCGGGCTCGTGGGCGACGAGCGCCTCGCCGCGCTCGAGAAGGAGTGCGCGCGGCTGACGGCGCTCGGCGCGGTGCGTGAGCGCACACTGCTCGCCGACGGCGTCGACGAGTCCTGCATCCTGATGCGGGACGTCGAGGGCAACGAGTTCTGTCTCGACTGAGGCACCGCGAACGTCCTGACGGCGGTGGAACGCCCCCACGACCCCGCCGCGTTCCACCGTGAACGACGAGGTGTCAGTGTCCCGCCGAGGGCATGGCGTACGGGCGGAGGACCATGAGCGGGTCCTCCGAGGTCGCCACCATGGCGAAGGGGAACCGGTCGAGTTCCAGGCAGAGCGCGATGTCGTCGGGATGGACACCCTGGCGCACACCCTCCGCCAGCTCGGACGCGGCGCGCGACTCGCCCGCGCGGCGGAGGTACCCGGCCGCGTCCGTCCCGGCCCCGGTGGCCCGCCCGGCGATGTACTGAGCGCACGCCAGGTCTTCATCGGCGCGCCCGTCCTCGCCGGTGACCACGTACGTGACGCTGTCGCACGCGCGGGTCCGCAGGAGCCGTGCCGTCGCCTCCGCCACCACGAAGCTCGCGCACAGCACCAGCTTCGCTTCCTTGACCGCGAGCGCGCCGACCGTCCCCGCCGTGGTCTTCTGTACGACGGTCCTTCCGCCGAGGTCGAGGGAGCGCAGCAGGCCGGGCGAGTTGACGGTGTCGAACCCGGGCGCGGGAGCACCGTCCTTGAGCGCCACCCACTCCGGGTGGCGAGCCTTGAGAGCCAGGGCATCGTCCAGCGACTCGGCGAGAACGATCTTCTCCGCGCCCTGGGCGAAGGCCCAGGCGGCCACCGTGAACGCACGCATGACATCGACGACGACCGCCACGGGCGGCACCTCTGCGTCGGCCAGTTCGGGAATGCCGAGGAAACGTGTGTCCATGTGGCCATGATCGCGCATGTCAGAACCCGGGCACCCGGATGGTGGCGCGCATCACACCGACGGGTGGAAACAGCGAAGGCAAGGAGAACCCTCTCCTTGCCTCTCCCAAGTTATAGCGCGCCGGGGGGCTTGCCGCAAGGCCCGGGTCACGGCGCAGAATCGTCGGCCGATGCCACAATCCGCGGAGATGGAGGAACGACGTGCGTGAGTTGCCGTCGACGTACGAACCGGTGGTGGGACCGGCCACGCCGGTGCCGGTGAGCCCGCCGTCCGGCCCGTCGCAGGGAAGGCGGCCGGAGGGGGAGGCGCCGGTGGCACGACCGGCCCCCGCAGCACGACGAAGCACGACCTCGGAGGTATCGCGGTGACCGAGCAGTACGTGCTCGACCTTCAGGACGTCGACGGGACGCAGGTGGCGGTCGTCGGCGGCAAGGCAGCGCACCTGGGCGGGCTGGCGCGGATCGAAGGCGTCGGCGTGCCGGGGGGATTCTGCGTGACGACGTCTGCCTTCCGCCGGATCATGTCCGAAGAGCCGTCGATCCAGGACCGGCTCGACCGGCTGGCGGGAGTGGACCCGGACGACCGGGAGACGACCCGCACGCTCAGCGCGGAGATCCGCCGGGCCATCGAAGGGATCGCCGTCCCCGACGACCTCTCGGCGGAGATCACCCGTGCGCTCAGCGGCCTCGGCGAACAGGCCGCCTGTGCCGTCCGGTCCAGTGCGACGGCGGAGGACCTGCCGACGGCCTCGTTCGCCGGCCAGCAGGACACGTACCTCAACGTCCTGGGGCCGACGGCCGTCCTCCAGCACATCAGCCGGTGCTGGGCCTCGCTGTTCACCGAGCGGGCCGTGACCTACCGCCGGCACAACGGCATCGACCACCGTACGGTCCACATGGCCGTGGTCGTGCAGCGGATGGTGTTCCCGGACGCGTCCGGCGTCCTGTTCACCGCCGACCCCGTCACCGGCAACCGCAAGGTCGCCACGGTGGACGCGGGCTTCGGCCTCGGGGAAGCCCTGGTCTCCGGCATCGTGAACCCGGACGTGTTCAAGGTACGGGACGGTGAGGTCGTCGCCAGGACGATCGCCGCCAAGCAGCGTGCGGTGCTGGCGCTTCCCACCGGTGGCACCCGGGAAGTGGCGATCGACGGGCAGCGGCAGAGGCAAGCCGCGCTGACGGACGACCAGGCCGTGCGGCTCGTGCGGCTCGGGCGCCGGATCGAGGCGCACTTCGGCTGCCCGCAGGACATCGAGTGGTGCCTGACAGGCGACGACTTCAGGATCGTCCAGAGCCGGCCGGTCACGACACTGTTCCCCGTACCGGAGGCGGGCGACCAGGAGAACCACGTCTATGTGTCCGTCGGTCACCAGCAGATGATGACCGATCCCATGAGGCCTCTCGGGTACTCCATGTGGCAGCTGACGGCCATGGTGCCCATGACCGAGGCCGGCGGGAGGCTGTTCGTCGACGTCACCCCGCGCCTGGCCTCGTCAGCGAGCCGCGCCGGCCTCCTGGAGGCCATGGGGAAGGGCGATCCACTGGTCAGGGACGCACTGGAGACGGTCCTCGACCGTGGCGACTTCGTCCCGTCGGTCCCCGACGCGGCTCCCGGCGGGCGGGCGGGCGGTGCGCCGACCTCGATCGAGAACGATCCGGCCGTCGTCACCGAGCTGATCGAACGCAGCCGGGAGTCCATCGCGGCCCTTGAGCGCGGCATCCGCGCGAAGACCGGAACAGAGCTGTTCGACTTCCTGCTCGAGGCGTTCGAGGAGCACAGGAAGGTCCTCGGGGATCCCCTGAGCCACCAGGCGATCATGGCGGGGATGGAGTCCACCTGGTGGCTCAACGACAAGCTGGGGGAGTGGCTGGGCGAGAAGAACCCGGCCGACACCCTGACGCTCTCCGCCCCCGACAACATCACCTCGGAGATGGGTCTCGACCTGCTCGACGTCGCGGACGTGATCCGTTCCCGGCCGGAGGTGGTGGCGTTCCTTCGGGGGGTCCAGGACGAGGACTTCCTGGACGAGCTGGCGGAGCTCGAGGGCGGGACCGAAGCACGTGACGCCATCGAGGCCTACCTCGACCGCTACGGCATGCGCTGCGTCGGCGAGATCGACATCACGAGGCCGCGTTGGCGCGAGCGTCCCACCACGCTCGTGCCCGTGATCCTCGACAACGTCAGGAACTTCGGGCCGGGCGCCGCCGAACGGCGCTTCGAGGAGGGGAAGCAGAAGGCGCGCCAGAAGGAGCACGACGTGCTGTCGAGCCTACGGAAACTGCCGGACGGGGACAGCAAGGCCGACGAGGCCAAGTGGATGATCGACCGGGTGAGAACCTTCATCGGATACCGGGAGTACCCCAAGTACGGCATCGTCAGCCGCTACTTCGTCTACAAGCAGGCCCTGATGGGGGAGGCCGAGCGCCTCGTACAGGCCGGTGTGGTCCCCGAGGCGGAGGACATCTTCTACCTCACGTTCCAGGAACTCCACGAAGTCGTGCGCTCGAAGCGGGCGGACAGCCGGCTCATCCAGCAGCGCAAGGAGGCGTTCCGGTCGTACCACGCGCTCACGCCGCCGCGGGTGCTCACCTCGGACGGTGAGGCCGTCACCGGGTCGTACCGGCGCGACGACGTGCCTGCCGGCGCCCTGGCCGGCCTGCCGGTCTCCACGGGGGTGGTCGAGGGGAGGGCACGCGTCGTCCTCAACATGGCGGACGCCGATCTCGAAGCGGGCGACATCCTCGTCACGGCTTTCACGGACCCCAGCTGGTCGCCGCTGTTCGTCGGAATCGCGGGCCTGGTCACGGAGGTGGGCGGCCTGATGACCCATGGCGCGGTGATCGCCCGGGAGTACGGACTGCCCGCCGTCGTGGGTGTCGAGCGGGCCACCACGCTGATCCGGGACGGGCAGCGGATCCGTCTGCACGGCACCGAGGGGTACGTCGAGATCCTCGCCTGACCGGGTACACCGAAAGCCGGGTTTCCGCACGTCGCCGGGTTTGCACGCGGTTCCCAAGGGGCGCATCGTGGAGACAGGGCAGCTGTGACGGAAAGCAGCAGACCGGTCCCGGGAGGTCCCCGTCTTTCGGGCAGGAGCGCCGCCCGGCCGACCGGAAAGCCCGTTCCATCAGCAGGAGTTGCGTGCGCTTCCCATGCGGCGGGCCCGGTCCGGTGGGTAGGTCCGACTGGATGCCCAACGGGAACCGGCATCTCGTTGGCGAAAATTGGGGCAGCGATCAACCAAATCCGGTGTCGGCGCGGTGACATCTTCCCACGTTCAACAGTCGAATCCTCATCGTGATCCGACAGCCGCTGAAAGAGGGGAAGGCCATGGCTACGTTGGCGCCGTTCCCGGGAGCCAAATTCTTCCACAAGGGGCAGCGGAGTCCCCTGATCACCGCAATGGGCAAACGCTTGATGGATGAAGGGTGCGGAAAGTACAAGGCGGGTCCCGATCGTGAGTGGTCCGAAGCGGACCAGCAGTCCTATGCCGCCTGGCAGCACAAGCTGGATTTGAAGGGGGCTGACGCCAACGGCATCCCGGGCAAGATGTCCTGGGACAGGCTCCGCGTCCCCTCGGCCGGGCGGCCGGCCGGTGGTGGCGGCGGTCGGGTGGCGTCTCCCGTGCCAGGTGTCGGCGTGGCGACCCCGTACCGCAGGAAGGGACCTCACTGGAGCCTGGGCTATCACACCGGCGCGGACTACCCCGCTCCGCAGGGGAAGACCTGCGTCGCGGTGCGCGGCGGTTCCATAGCCCGGAGCGGACGTGACCCGAGTTTCGGCAACTACCTCGTGCTGCGCACCGGTGGTTTCGACTACTGGTACTGCCACCTCTCCAAGCGGACGGTGGACGGCGGTGCCGTGAAGGCGGGTCAGAAGGTCGGAGAAGTCGGCTCCACCGGAAATTCCACAGGTCCGCACCTCCACTTCGAAAAGCGCCCGGCGGGTGGCGGGTTCGGTTCCGACGTCAATCCCAACTGGTGACCTGGAGCAGTCAGGGTGAGGGCTCGCGGGAGGGCTTTCCCGGACGGGCGGGAATGCCCTCCCGAAGGCATTCCCGGAGGGCCGGGAGCGGAACCCGACGCGCCCTCACCGCCCTGGCGGTGTCCGGTCGGCGCCGAATCCGGTGCTCGTGTCGTCCGTCGCCTACGTGCCCTGTACCGGTGCGGCGTGGTCCAAAGGCGTGGCCAAGAGCCCGATCGTCCTCGCGAGGGGTATGCGGCTGGTCGCCGAGGGCCGTTCGGCCTGCACGAGTCCGCCTGGGACCCCAGTGGAACCAGGCGGACCGGGACTCGTTCGCCGATCGGCAGCGCAGACTCGGATACCGCGGCGCGGACGCGGACGGTCTCCCGGGCCCGGCCTCCTGGAAGGCCCTGCGCGTGCCCTCCGCGGCGTGAACAGCCATCGGCATGGGCGGGCCGCCGCCACGCGTGGTCACCCGCCGTTGGACGACCGACCTCCTGCGGTCTGTGCGTCGGCTGCCACGAGCACGGTGTCGGCCAGTTCTGCCGCGGACCGTCCACGACCCACGTCGATGCGATCCATGCCCAGCCTGTCGATGGCCTCGATCATGAGTGTCTGGTAGCGCTCGGTGCGGGCCAGGAACTTGTCCATCAGGACCTTCTCCCCGTCTGTCGCTGCGTCATAGCGGCCCGCGGCGTGAACGCGGGCGCGTACGAGGGAATCGTCGGCGGTGAGCCACACGGCGGCCGTGTGCGGGACCCGTAGCCTCGCGACGGAGACGGGCCAGAGTGCCGACCCCTCCAGGACCAGGCCCGTACTGCCGCCGTCTTCGGCCGCATGGGCCGTGATCAGCTCTTCGATACGAGGCCAGAGCCGACCGTAGTGGTCGAGAACGGACGTCATCAGTTCGTCCACCGTGAGCGATCCGTAGTGCTCCGCGACGTGTGCCGGCACCTCCCGGTCCGGGGTTCTCCAGGGTCGCCCTGGGTGCCGGGCCAGCGCGTCAGTACTCAGGCACTCGAACCCGCATTTCTCCGCCACCACTTGGGCGACGGTCGACTTCCCGACGTTCGACGTCCCACCGATCAGAACCACTCGTACATCACGCACGCCGCCGACACTACTGATCCTTCCGCGACGGCGCCTGCAGTGGTGTGATCAATGCGCTGTGCTCCGGCAACCAGCGTCCGCAGGGTTTGCGTGTGACGGATGAGAGTGGCCGGGCCGTGCAGGCAGGCATCGATGGGGAGGCGCGGCTCCTCGCCGCCGCCCGCCGCATCGGGCGCTCCAGGGACACGCACACGTTTTTCCCCCGGGGATTGCCGCCCTACCAGGCCGCGGACCACACCCCGAACCACTGCTCGGCGTCGTACTCCTCGAACCGCTCCACCTCGGTGAACCCGAGTCCGGACGCGAGTCGCATGGAGCGGTCGTTGGCGGACTGGGTGCAGAGCACCACCGGCTCGTCGGGGAGTGCCCCGGCGCACCAGGCGAGAGCTGCCGCACATGCCTCGGCGGCGTAACCGCGGCCCCACGCCTCCGGCAGGAGCATGTACCCGAGTTCGGCCTCGCCTGCCTCCGGGCGCACGTGTCCCGGACGCTCCGCGCCGCGCCGGTCGAGCGTGATGATGCCGATCATCGCTCCGCCCAGCTCGACGACGAACAGGCCGGGGCGGCGCCCGGGCACTTCGGGCACCGTCCGCTCCAGCTCGTCGCGCGGTCGAGGGCCGCCGATGTAGGTACCCACCTCCGGCGAGGCGAACAGCTCGATGAACGCCGTACGGTCCCGGGCCTCCGGCTCGCGGAGCACGAGCCGCTCGGTCGTGATCGGGGCAGGCGGCCAGGTGCCGGTTCCGAGCTCGGTCATGGCGGGGAACCTACCGCACGCTCCGCGGGTTTCGGCGTACGGGATGTACCGGCTCCGATGATGCGCCATGATCCGAGGCGCGGGATCGGCGGAGCGACGGACAGGGCTGAAGCGGGAGGCGGGGCGGTGCGGGACGAACTCCTCGGGGGACGCTACCGGTTGGTTCAGCAGATCGCCGAAGGCGGCATGGGGCAGGTCTGGGAGGCGCGGGACGAGTCGCTGGGGCGCCCCGTCGCGGTCAAGGTGATCTCCCTGCTCGCCGGCGGCGGTAGCCAGGGTACCGAGGCACGGGCCAGGTTCCTGCGAGAGGCGCAGATCACCGCCCGCCTGCAGCATCCCAACATCGTGACCATCCACGACCTCGGCGAGACGGACACGAGGGGCGACTCGGCGCCGTTCCTTGTGATGGAACTGGTCCGGGGAGAGGGACTGGACGCGGTACTCCGCCGAGGCGACGTCACACGGCGGGAGGCGGCTCGATGGGGTGCGCAGATATGCGATGCGCTGGCGGAGGCGCACGAGTCCGGGATCATGCACCGGGACATCAAGCCCTCGAACATCCTCATCACGTCTGCGGGCCTCGTGAAGGTCCTGGATTTCGGCATCGCGCGCGCCGCCGACCCCTACGCGACGTCGGAGCGCCTCACCCGGACCGGGTTCATCGTGGGCACACCCCCGTACATGGCGCCCGAACAGGCCCGGGGCCACCCCGAACCGCGCAGTGACCTCTACGCACTCGGCTGCGTGCTCTTCGAACTGCTCACAGGGCGACTGCCGTTCCAGGCTCCGGACGCCGTGGGACATCTCTCGGCGCACCTCACCCAGGAACCTCCTGCTCCCAGCTCGGTGGCCACCGGCATCCCGTCCGAGTGGGACGAGCTCGTGCTGACCCTGCTGGACAAGGACCCGGGCCGGCGGTACGAGGACGCGGCCGAACTCGCCCGAGCTTTGCGACGGTTCGACCAGGAGGCGCGGACCACCACCGCGCCGCCGGACGAGTCCGCCCCGATCCCGACGGTTTCCGGTACGACTCCACTGCCGCCGGTGGGCCGCATCCCGAGGTCGCGCAGGACCGCGACCTTCGTGACGGCGTCGGTCTGCCTGCTCACGGCTCCGATCATTCCCGTGGCATCGGATCAGGCCTGCACCGCCGGAATGATCACGAGCAACGCGCGCACGTTGCACATGACGCTGTTCGGCGTCGTGGCGGCCGTCCTGGTCACCGGCCTGCTGCTGCTGTGGGTACGGAACGTGGCCGGACGTTGGCTGATCATGGCGGGCGGCACGGCCGTGGCGCTCCAGGCGCTGAGCACCCTGCCCTTCTACGGCATGATCGGCCTCGTCCTGCGCGGACTCATCCCCCTGGCGGCAGCCGCAGCTGTTCTCTCCGCCGTCCTGGCGGTGCTCCCTTCCACCGGCGGCGGGCAACGGCCGAGCCGTTGAGCCCGACGTCGGCAGGGGGTGGGCCGGACACGATTCCGGCAGGAGTGTCACGCGGCGAAGTCCGGGGGAGCGCGGGTGGCTCCGCACGCCTTCCGTGCGGCCCGCGTCGGTGTGACCGACGTCGTATGTGATTCGCTTGTCGCATGATCGGGTCGTTCGGCGAACAGGGGCATCGGGTGGGTGTGGCGTGGTGAGCGCGCTCCATCGGCCCGCGCGGGAGAAGGACCCAATCTCGGACGGCCTGTCGATCATGCAGGCTCTTGAGCATGCTCTCGGTCGGGACATGTCCGAGAAGACTCCGCGATGGGTGGATCTGGGCTTCCCCGTGATCGACCGGGGCAAGTTGCGATGGTCTGGTCGTGGCCGCTTCCGGCTCCGGACGGATGATGCAGTCAGGCACGCAAGTGAACGCTGAACACATGAGGTTCAGGAACAGCCCCGGCCACGGACACCAAGGACGACGATGAGACCACTGACCTTCAGCGACGACAAGGGAAACGAGGAGGCATGGCTGCCCGGTGGTCCTCTTTCCGTCGTCGATGCGATCCGGGAGTTCATGGACCAGCACCTGGATGACGACAGCACGTCGCTCCGCATCGAGGACGAGGGCAGCGAAGAGGCACTCGTGCTGCTTTTCGACGGTGGAGCCGTCTGCCGGGTCAAGGGGGCGCAGAGTCCGAGGACCGAGTACCGCCTGGTCACCCATGCGAGCGCATACGGTACCCAGATCGCCCAATTCGTCCGCGGCGGTTTCATCGCCCTCGACCGCCATGGCCCTTGGCTGCCCGACATCGCCGCCCTTGGGCGTGCCCGGCTCCGGAACGAGTTCGACGCATCCGTACTCCGGCGGACCCACCCGCGTGAACTGCGCCGCCGGCTGGAGGTCCTGACCCGCGTCGACGGACGAGAGCCGGCAACGGCCGGCGAGGTCACACACCTCGGCTTCGGCAACGGCGACGGTGACACCGTCAACGCATGGTTCGCCGCCGATGCCCGCGCCCTGGTGGTGACGTACGACCACACCAGCGCGCTCATCTCCCCGGACGACGCCCGCGCGCACGCCGAGCTGTACGACGGCGTACCGGCGGACGTCCTCGCTCCGGTGAGGGACGTGCCGGAAACGGCCACCACGCGCAACGTTCCACACCCTGACGGCGGCACCCTGGTGGCCGCCACCGGCGTCTTCCACTTCTCCGGCCCCTGCGCCATGGCGGACGGCCTGCTGACCCGCCTGCAGGAAGCCCGGCTGGGTATCGAGGACACCGGGGTCGACCGGCTGCTGGAGCGCTTCCTCGCGATGAAGGACTTCACACCCGGCGCGGTCGCGGAGGCAGCGGAGTGGTGGAGCGCCGACGACGTCGCGAGGGGCTTCGCCGCGACCGCCGCGCTGGAGGAGGCGCAGTCCGCGAGCGCGCGACTCGACCAGGACGCACTGGACCGCTTCTGCAGGATCTGGGCCGACTCCGGGTACAACGACCGGTGGGACGTGCACTACGTCCTCTTCGACAGCCGGACACTCGAAGAGGCGGGCGAGACTCGCGACGAACTCCTGAGCTTGATCCGGACCCTGGGACTCGAGCGGGTCGACGCCCCGCCGGGAGCCGCCGACGGCGAGGTGTGGGTGCGCACGGATCCCCGTATCGACAGCGAACTCGAACGCTGGTCATGACCCGGCGGGTGTGGAGGGCCGGCGATGGGTGAGGAGCCGAAGGCGTGTGGTCGCACGGTGGCGCCCGCCACGGAGCACGTGGCGGGCAGCTGTGGTCCGCGGGGACCACGGTTGGACCAGGCCGAGAGCGCGAGGGCGAGAGTCTGGGGCCGGGACACCACACGGGCGTCGGGCTGAGGGCGCCGCAGGCACTGCCTGGACCGGGGCGCGTCAGTTCTTCTTGAGCTCCTCGGCGAGCATCACGAGGATGCCGCTGGGACCGCGGAGGTACGTGAGCTTGTAGACGTCCTCATAGGTCGCCACACCGCGCAGCGGACGGCACCCGTGCCGTGCGGCCGTTTCGAGGGCCTTGTCGATGTCGTCCACAGAGAAGGCGACGCGGTGCATGCCGATCTCGTTGGGGAGAGTGGGCTCCGTCTCGATCGCTTCGGGGTGGATGTACTCGAAGAGTTCGAGGCGGCCGTGACCGTCCGGCGTCTGCAGCATCGCGATCCTGGCGTGATTGCCGTCGAGGCCGACGGCGGTGTCGGTCCAGTCGCCGCTGACCGTGTCACGGCCGAGGACCGTGAGGCCGAGGTCGGTGAAGAAGGAGATCGCTGCTTCGAGGTCGCGAACGGCGATGCCGACGTTCTCGAGTTTGATGGCCATGCGCTGGATGCTATCGAGCGGTCCGTTCGGACGCTCCCGGAAGAGCTCGTCGGGCGCGCCGACGACGGCGGGCGGGGTCCCGGCCGGCCTCCGCGTCGAGGTGGTCGCCGCGCTCATCGCTCGCGCGACACCCTGGGCCGCGCGATCCGTCCCCCCCCTCCCACGAGGAGCCCGCCCTGCCGGCCCCGTACGACATCGGGTTCTCCAGGGAGCACAGGTCGTCCATTTCCACGGCCCGGGGCGCCGCCGCCCGGCCCGCACCGGGCACTCAGGGCTTTGCCAAGGGCCCGCCCGGTGGTCGCCGGGCGGGCCCTCGTAGCGGCTTCGCTCAGGGTCAGACCTTGTCGGCCGCGATCAGCAGGTACTGGAAGCTGCCGTCCTTGTAGGCGTCCAGGAACGCCTTCTCGATGCCGGTGGCCAGCGGCGACTTGGCACGCAGCTCCCAGTACGGGATGGTCGCCGCGGTGAGGTCGACGACGCTGACCGGCACGAGGCGGTTGGCGGCCATTTCCTTGAAGTACGTGCTACGGGGATGAATGTTGCAGATGTAGTGGGCGTTGATCTCGCTGACGGCCCGCGACGGCAGCCCGTACGCGTCGTTGTAGCAGCCGGTGATGGTCACATAGCGGCCACCGTGCTTGAGGAGCTTGGCGTACTCGGGGAACAGGAGCGACAGGTCCACGTACATCGTGCTCTCGTTGTTCCAGATGGCCTGGAAGCTGTCGCTCTCGAAACCGGTGTGGAGCATGTTCTTGAGGTGGAAGCTGACCTTGTGGTCCACACCGCGTTCCTTCGCCTGACCGTTGGCGAACGCGACCTGGGTCTCTGAGATGGACACACCGTCGACGCGTGCCCCGAAGCGGCTGTGGGCGACGAAACTGCTGCCGCCGCGGCCCGATCCCGAGTCCATGAGCCGGTCCTCGGGGGTGATGTCGCCGAGGTGCGACATGAGGACGTCGGCCTGCGCGCATTCCAGGCGGTGCAGCTCGGCCGTCAGCCTCTGCTGGCGGGTCTCCTCGGGGCCGTCGAGCACGGACCAGTCCACGTCGCCGACGCCGTAGTGGTGGTGGTAGATGCCGTCGACCTCGCCGAGGCGGAGGTTGACCGGGTTCCTCTCCTCGTTCCAGTAGGTGGCGACGGACTTCTGGTACAGGCTGCGCAGGGGGTGGGCGGCGGTGTCCTGGACGGTCATGCAGGTCTCCTTGAATACGTGATGAACGGTGTCTGTTACGGGTTCAGCCGGCTTGCTGGTAACGGGCGCTGGTGGCATGCCACTCCTTGCTGCCGCCCATCCACGCCCACAGACCGGCCAGGTAGCGGCGCAGCTGGGGCGAGCCGGCCGTCGCCAGAACGGCGCAGTCGGCCTCGACGGTGTGCATGAGTTCGTCGTGGATGGCTGCCGTGCGGTCGACGGCTTCCTGGAGGGAGCAGTTGTCCTCGGCGGCGATGAGGTTGGGCAGGTTGGTGTCCCCGGGGTCCTCCTTCGCCATCGAATAGATGTCGTTGAGCAGGACGTTGGCCATGCCCGCGTAGAGGTAGGTGCGGCGCACGGTGGGGTCGGCGAACTCGTGCGCGGGCAGTTCGTAGCCGCCGACCGGGTCGATCAGGACCATGCACGGGTAGAAGGCGTTCTCGTACCGGTGCAGGAGGTACTCCCACACCGCGGGCGTGCGCCCGCTGCTGCGCCATTGGGCCTCCTGCCCGTACGCCACGAACATGACGGCGAGCTCATGGCGCAGCCGTGCCACCTGGGTGGTGCTCGCGATCCCGGACAGGTGCGCGAGGCTGGACCGGAAGGCGCGCAGGACGGGCTGCCGCTGGACGAGTTCCTCGAACTGCGCCAGATAGCGTGCGGGGAGGCGGACCGGGTCGATCACCGCGTGCGCCATCGCGAGACGGGCGCCGAGGAGTTCCGGTTCGGTGTCCTCGCCCTCATCGACCCAGTGGTCGTCCACGGACCATTCGGCGAGCCCGCAGCGGGCCGCGGCCAGCAGCCGGTCGGGGTCGTCGCAGTCGGGGTGCGCGAGCATGAACAGGCGCCCGAACTGGTGTGAGCGAAGGCGTTCGAGACGACCCGTGAAGATGCCGGTCTCAGCGGCCCATTCGACCAGTCGGTCGTTGACCTCCTCACCGAGAGCCGGGTCGTCCCGTACCGCGTCCGGGCAGTACAGGGCCGGGATCCGTACATCCCGGGCCTGGTCCGCTGTGTGGCTGTGGCCCTGCCCGGCCGGCGGGCCCCCGTCCTGCCCGCCGCTCCCTGCCCCGGCCGCCTTGGCGGACGGGGCAGGGGAGTGGAACAGCCGGGCCGCGGACGTGCCGATTCCGGACGGGCCGGCCAGCAGCCGGCCGAGGAGCGCGGACGGGGGAGGAGGGGACGGGCTCCGGACCGCGGTCCGGGAGGTGAGACCCGGCAGACGGCCTGCCGGGAACCCGTGCCGTGTCCATGGGGGGTCGTCGGCACCACTGGATGAGCTCATGCGAACAGAGCCTTTCGGCTGGGGGCTTGGAGGCACGCCTCGTGGCGGCCGCGCGTGGGGCGGGCCGAGGGCAGGCGTCAGGGGCGCGCCGCCGTACGTGGGGGCGCGGGCCCGGCCGGACGTGGACGGCGCGAGGCCGTCGGCGCCCGGGGGCAGAGGTGCGGGGAGTTGTCCGGTGCCTGGCGGCCGGCGGTCAGCGCCAGCGGCCGACCTCGACGTTCTCCAGGACGCCGAGAGCGTCGGGAACGAGGATCGCGGCCGAGTAGTAGGCGGTGACGAGGTAGGAGATGATCGCCTGCTCGTCGATGCCCATGAAGCGGACCGAGAGGCTCGGCTCGATCTCGTCCGGGATGCCCGGCTGACGCAGACCGATGACACCTTGGTCGTCCTCACCGGTGCGCATGCACAGGATCGAGGTGGTGCGGGCCTCGCTCACGGGGATCTTTCCGCACGGATAGATCGGCACACCGCGCCAGGCGGGAATGCGATGGCCGTCGACCTCCACACGGTCGAGGTTCAGACCGCGCTTGTTGCACTCCCGGCCGAATGCCGCGATGGCCCGGGGATGTGCGAGGAAGAACTTGTTCCCGCGCCGCCGGGACAGCAGCTCGTCCATGTCGTCGGGACCGGGCACCCCGTCGTGCGGCTGGAGACGCTGCTCGTAGTCGCAGTTGCTGAGCAGCCCGAACTCCCTGTTGTTGACGAGCTCGTACTCCTGCCGCTCGCGCAAGGCCTCCAGGGTCAGGCGGAGCTGCTGCTCGGTCTGGTTCATCGGATCGTTGTAGAGATCCGCCACCCGGCTGTGGATCTTCAGGATCGTCTGCGCGACGGACAGCTCGTACTCGCGGGGAGAGGGCTCGTAGTCGACGAAGGTGTGGGGGATGCGCTGCTCGCCCACATGTCCGGCCGAGAGGTCGACCGCCGCTTCGCCGTACGTGTTGGTGTGCTGCTGGGGGAGTGCCGCGAAGCGTTGCAGATGACTGCCCAGCGACTCGGCGCGGACGGCGAGGTCGGCGACGTCGTCCCTTGGCAGCACCAGCACGGTGCACGCGGTGGTGGCACGGAAGGTGCACTCCCAGGCCGCCTCGGAATCGGTCAGGCACTCGTCGCCGAAGTAGGCGCCGTCGGCCAGGACTCCGAGGACCGTGTCCCCGCCGTACTGCCCGGTGCCGACCTTGTCGACGCGGCCGTGCGCCAGCAGGAAGACGCGGTCCTTGGAGTCGCCTGCGGACGCCAGCACGGAGCCGGCCGCGACGTCGACCTGCTCGCATCTGCCGGCCAGTTCGCCCAGCACCGCCTCGTCGTCGTACCCCCTGAGCGCAGGCAGCTCGCCCAGCTCGGCCGGGATGACCGAGACCTGCCCGCCGGTCTGCACGAAGGTCACGCGGCCGTCTCCCACGGCGTAACTGAGCCGTCGGTTCACCCGGTACGTTCCACCCCGGACGTCCACCCAGGGCAGGTTCCGGAGCAGCCACCGGGAGGATGTCTCCTGGTTCTGCGGGACGGACTTCGATGTCGTCGCCAGGTTCCGTGCGGCGGACGTCGCCAGACTCTGCTGGGCGGGCGCCTGTGCCTGCACGGCTTCCCGGTCGGCTTCAACGGTCATATGTGGTTCTCAGCCCTCCTGTAGGTGCGCTTGATCACCCTCCCTCTTCGTCACTTGGCCTGTCATCACACGAAAGAAGGTGAATGTCTCCTACGCGGATGGGTAGTTGAGCTGAAGATTCGTTTCCTCGTACACATGTCCGCAGGAGTGTGTGACGGATTCGCCCAGGTGGTGGGCGGCGGTGCGCCACGCAGCCGTGACGGCCCGGTGCGCGGCCGCGCTCGCCGGCCCCACCTCTGCAGGCAGGTGGAGCGGCGCGCCGATGTGCACATGGAACCGGGGCCGTCTGGCGGGGGCGGTGAGGAGCCCCGCCACCTGCTTGAGCGGGCTGCCGGAGGTCACGCGCCGGGCACCGGCCTGCCCGACAGGGATGACGTACGCCCCGGATGCGGCGGCGAGGCGGGCGGGGCCGCTCCGGAAGGTCTCGGGGCCGGCTTCGGAGGCGTCCTGGCGCGGGGGGATGCGCCCCTCGCCGTAGATGAGCACGTACCGTCCGGCCGCGAGCGCGGCGGCGGCGCCGTCCAGCGCGTCGGCGGCACGGGCGGTGCGGCGGTGGACGGGCACGTGGCCGCCCTGGTCCAGGAGCCGGCCCAGGACGGGCACCCGCCACAGCCCGGCGGCGGCGAGGACGACGGGCTCGATGTCCATCCGGCGCAGGGCGGCCAGCACGATGCCGGGGTCCGCCAGCGAGGTGTGGTTGGCGAGGAGGATGCCGGGGCCCGGGACTGCGGCCAGGTCCGCTGACGTGGTCAGGCGGCCGAGGGCGGGGACGACTGCGGAGGCGATGTCGCTGAGCACGGGACTCCTGAGTTCCGGACGCGGGCACGTCGGGCGGCGATGTGGGTTCATCGTCGCGCCGCGTCCGGGCCGTTGGCCTGAGCCCTCGTACTCATGTCGTGGTCTGGTGCGGGCTCACATGCTCAGCCGTGAGCGGCGGTCGGCGAGCCGGGGACCAGGGAACGAGGGTGGTCAGCCCGTCGAGCCCCGCATGTCGTCCTCGTGATCGCGGGCACCGCCGGTGGCCGTCGACGAGTGGCGTGCGGCCCAGGCGGTGAGGCCGGTGAGCAGGGCGTAGAGCTCGCGTGCCTGGGCGGTGGCGGTGTACTCGACCTTGGGCGGCACCGTGGGGTACACCGTGCGGGTCACCAGACCGTTCTCCTCGAGTTCGCGCAGGGTCAGGGTGAGAATCCGGCGGCTGATTCCGTTCATCGAACGTTCGAGCCGGGCGAATCGGACGGGGCCGTGCACGGTCTCGCTCAGTACGCCGAGGGTCCACTTGCCGCTCACCTTGCGGAGCACCTCATGGACGGCACAGACCTCGCGTCCCTCGGTCTCCTCCGCCGTGCACTCGGCCCTACGTGACATGAATGTGCCTTCTTCCCTTGTGCGGCGTGCTCTTCGAGGATGGGAGCCGTGCACGTCGGTGCACCGTGGGAGCCGGCCCCGGCCGCTTGCGCGGTGCCGCAGGTTCGGCGAGAGACGAGGGACGACGAATGGGAAACGCCCGAGGACCGGAGGAACTTCCCGTGCCGGTGGAGCTCGGTGTACAGGCGAGGGAGCTGATCGACGACCGGAACTTCGCGGTCGTGGCCACGCTGAATCCGGACGGCGGCCCGCAGACGTCGGTCGTCTGGGTCGGGAGACAGCAGGACGCCGTGCTCTTCTCCACGACCGCAGGAAGGAAGAAGGCCCGGAACCTCGCCCGGGACCCGCGGATCAGCCTGACGGTCTACGACATCGCGAACCCGTACCGGTCCGTGGAGATCCGTGGAACAGCCGAGTTGCTGCCCGACCCGGACAAGGCGCTGCCGAAGGAACTGTCGCAGCGGTATCTCGGTGAGGACCCGCCGGCGGAGCCGGACGACGTCGTCCGGCTGATCGTGCGGGTCACGGCGGAGAAGGTCGTCACGATCGCTCTCTGAGCCGTCCGCTGAGTCGCCCCGTGCCCGCTGGGCAGGCGCGGGGCGACTCCCGGCCGTACCCCCGGTGTCGGGGGGAAGGCGTTCAGTCGCGGGCTCTCGGCGTCCTCCTCGGTCTCCGCCGGCCCGGCGCCGTCCGGCGGATCTGCTCCGCCGGACGGCGCTTCTCTCCTCCGGTCTCGTTGCCGTGCAGGAAGACGATCGGCGCGCCCGAGCCGAGCTCACGGTGGACGATCGTCGAGTCGAGGACGGGTGTGGTCGGCATGAGGGTTCTCCCAGGGGTGTGTCGAGCTGAGGTGGCGCGGCCGGATCAGCGGAAGGCGACGGCGCTGCGGGTGGCCCAGTCAGCGAAGGGGCGCGGAGCACGCCCCAGGACCCGCTCGACGTCGGGGCTCACCCGGCGCTCGGCGGGCAGTGGCTCCCCGAGGATGGCGAGGGTGCCTTCCACCACTGGCTCGGGCATGAACGCGAGCATCTGCTCCCGGGCCTCCTGACGGGTCTGCTCGACGAAACGGACCGACTCCCCGAGGGCGGCGCCGATCGCCGCGGCCCGCTCGCGTGGCGTGGTCGGGGCGGGCCCGGTGAGCTCGTACACGGCGCCGGCGTGGCTGGGCTCCAACAGTGCGGCGGCGGCGACCTCGGCGACGTCCGCCGGGTCGACCATCGGCAGGCCCACGTCGCCGAAGGGGGCGGTGG
Source organism: Streptomyces sp. CB02058 (assembly GCF_001905505.1). Lineage (GTDB taxonomy): Bacteria > Actinomycetota > Actinomycetes > Streptomycetales > Streptomycetaceae > Streptomyces. Next base: position 383,004 of record NZ_LIPG01000007.1, on the reverse strand, counting down.
CCACCCGCTCGGTGCGGATCGACTCGGCCCAGGCGAAGGCGTTGGAGTCCAGTCCGCCGCAGCGCAGCACGGTCCAGTCGAGGCCGGAGCCGCGGAGCGCGGCTTCGAAGGCGGCGGGGTGGCGGAACGCGTCCGGGCGGGTGGCGACGCCGAGGGAGGAGACCAGGACCACCCGGCGGACGCCGCCCGCCTTCGCGGCGTCGAGGACGCCCTGCGGGTCGTCGCCGGCCACCAGCAGGAAGAGCGCGTCAGCGCCGTCGAGCGCAGGGCGCAGACCGTCGGGGGCGGCGAGGTCGGCCCGCACATGGCGCACGCCGGCGGGGAGGTCGCGTGCCTCGCCGCGCGAGATCGCGGTCACCGTCTCGCCTGCTGCGGCGAGGAGGCGGACCAGCCCGCGGCCGACGTTCCCGGTGGCTCCGGTCACTGCAATCATGAGGGGCTCCTTGTTAGTTAGTCGACTGACTTACTTGAGGGAAGGTAGCACGCCGTACGGGGGAGATCTACAGTTGGTCAGGTGACTGACTCAGTGAAGCCCGGGGCGCGGGCAGCCGACAAACGCCGACGGCTCACCGCCGCGGCAGCGCAGGTCCTGCACGAGCAGGGAGTCGAGCGCACCACCCTGGCCGACATCGCGCGCGCGGCCGACGTCCCGGTCGGGAACGTCTACTACTACTTCAAGACCAAGGACGAGCTGGTCCGGGCCGCACTGTCCGAGCACAGCGCGTACCTGGACGAACTCACCGGTTCACTGGACCAGTTGCCCGGACCGCGTGACCGCCTCGAGGCGCTGATCGAAGCCTGGGTCGGCCGGCGTGATGTCGCCGCCCGCTACGGGTGCCCCACCGGCACGCTGGCCGTCGAACTCGACAAGCGTGCCGACGGGAGCCTCGACGTGGAGGCCGGCGCGGTGATCCGGCGACTGCTGGACTGGGCCGGAGAGCAGTTCCGTCTCCTGGGCCTGCCCGATCCGGACGGTCTCGCGGTCACTCTTGTCTCCGCCTATCAGGGCATGTCGCTGCTGGCCAACGCCCTGCGTGACCCGGACATCATGACCCGCGAGGGAGCCCGCCTCCTCGGCTGGCTCGACGCCCTGGAGGTCCCCGACCGGACCCGCTGACCCGGCGAGCGAACATCGGCCGGGCGCAGGCGCCCGTATGCTCCCCGGCCGGCGGACAGGGCGCCATCCCCCTCGGCGCTTCCCGCCGTCAGCGGCCCGCCAGTGGCCCGTCATGCCCACGGCCGGCGGGGGCAACGGTCGTCCGCCGTCCCCGCGCCGCACCCGAGCGGTGGTGGCTCAGCCGTCGAAAATCGTCGAAAATCAGAGGCACGTATGGACGGCCCTGCGTTCCGTACCTAATCTCGCCGTTGTCGCAGCCCAGGTGGCAGCGCATTCCGGAGCATCGAAATCCTTCGACGGCGGTTCGGAGACCGGAGCGGCAGACATGAGGACGGGCAGAGCGAGATGGTCGGCATCACCGATGTGGCACGGCACGCGGGCGTCGCGGTCAGCACCGTGTCGTACGTGCTCAGCGGGAAGCGCCCCATCTCGCCGGCGACCCGCAACCGAGTCCTCGATTCCATCGCCGCTCTGGGCTATCAGCGCCCGGCCTCCGGCCGTTCGCACACCCTCGGGCTCGCCGTGCGGGTCGACGACGGCGCGCACCGGCCGCTGCTCGCCGAGTTCATGCTGTCCGCCAGCGTCGCCGCGCGCCGCCACCACTGCAACATCCTGCTCCTCACCGATCACGCCGACCACGGCGTACCGGACGCCGCACTGCTCGACGGGCTGATCCTGATGGACATCGGGATCCGTGACCCGCGGCTGGAGACCGTACGCGGGCTTCCCGTCCCCACCGTGCTCATCGGCCTGCCCCACGATCCTGCCGGCCTGGTCTGCGTCGACCTGGACTTCCGTGCGGCGGGAGGCCTGTGCGTCGACCACCTCGCCGATCTCGGACACCGCGAGGTCATACTGCTCGGCGCTCCCGAGACCGCGTACCGGCGCCGTGCGGGATTCGCCGTACGGACCGTCGCCGGGGCGCTCGACCGGGCCGCGGCCCGAGGGGTCCGGCTCACGCACCGCTCGGTCGAGGGGGACTGGGACAGCACCGCGGGCACCCTCACCCGCGTGCTCCAGGAGCGCCCCGACGCCACGGCTCTGATCGTCCAGAACGAGGCCGCGACGCCTCACATCGCGCCCCTGCTCCGCAGCCTCGGCCGGGCCCTGCCCGAGGACATGTCCCTCGTCGTCGTGGGGTCGGACGCGGTGGCCACCGCGGGCGCCCCTCAGCTGACGTCGATCTCCGTACCCGCGGCCGTACTCGCCGAGCGTGCCGTCGAGCTGCTCAGACAGCTGCTCGACGGCAGGAGTACGGACTCCGGCGGTGCATCGCCCACCCTGCTGGAGCCGGAGCTCACCGTACGGGCCAGCAGCGGGCCGCCCCGGCCTTCCTGACCCGCCCTCCTCCTGACCCAACCCCCCTTCTCCGTCCAGCTGTTCGCGACCGACGGCGCCCGCGCCGTGCGGCCGTTCCTCGCCATGCCCCCGCGCAGCCCCATCCGCGCACGCGGGCCCCCTACGACCCCGAAGGACGTCATCTTGTCCCCCCGCACCCGCGCAGCCACCGCTGCCTGCGCCGCACTCGCCCTCACCACGGCGCTGGGCGGCTGCGGCCTCATCACGGCCGACACACCGCCGAACACCCTGACCGTCGCGGACTACTACACCGCGGAGCCCGGCAACACGGCACTGACCGAGATCCTCCGCTCCTGCGGGCGCAGTACCGGCGTGAACGTCGTACGCGAAGTCATGCCCCGCGCCCAGCTCGTGCCCAAGCTGCTGCGCGACGGCGCCGCGCAGACCCTCCCGGACCTGGTGCTCAGCGACAACCCCGACCTGCCCAAGCTCGCCTCGACCGGAGCGCTGCTGCCGCTCGAAGGCCAGGTGAAGACCGACGGCTTCTACGAGAGCGTCCTCCAGGCCGGGACGTACGAGGACGAGCTGTACGGCGTCGCGCCCGGTGTGAACGGACTCGCGCTCTTCTACGACAAGGCACTCTTCGAGAAGGAGGGTCTCGAACCGCCCACCACCTGGAAGCAACTCCAGGAGACCGCCGCCCGGCTCACCGACGGCCGCCGCTACGGCCTCGCGCTCTCGGCCGTCGCCACCGAGGAGGGCTCCTGGCAGTACGAGCCCTTCTTCTGGGGAGCGGGCGCCGGCCTGGAGAAGCTCGACTCCGCCGAGTCCGTGTCCGCGCTGACGTACTGGGCCTCGCTCTTCGAGGACGGCTCGATATCGAAGTCGGCCCTGAACTGGCAGCAGTCCGACGTCGCGGAGCAGTTCATCGGCCACCACGCCGCCATGATGATCAACGGGTCCTGGCAGCTGGCCGCGCTCTCCGCCGAGAAAGGGCTCGACTACGGCGTCGTGCCGCTCCCCACACGGACGAGCGGCGACGCGGCGATCACCCCGCTCGGCGGTGAGACCTGGGCGGTGCCCAAGGGGGACAAGCAGGACAAGGCCGTCGAGCTCCTCAACTGCGTGCTCAGCCAGGACAACATGATCGAGTGGGCCCGGTTGCGAGCCGACGTACCCGCCCACCCCGCCGTCGCCGAAAAGCTCGTGAAGGAACTGCCCGACCTCGCCCCCTTCGTCGCCAGTGCCCCCACCGCCCGGTCCCGCACCGCCGAGCTGGGCACCGCCTACCCGGCCGTCTCCAAGGCGCTCTACACCGCACTCCAACAGACCGCCATCGGACAGCTGAGCCCGGCGAAGGCCCTTGCCGCCGCCCAGCGCCAGGCCCAGTCGGCAGACCACTGATCAGGCGAGGTGCCCCCATCATGACGACTCTTCTGGACAAGCCCGTCCACACCCCGGCACGCACGGACGGCCGGGCCGCCGGCGCCGCCCGCCGGGCGCGACTGGCACGCATGAGCTTCTACGTCCCCGCAGTGCTCTATCTGGTGATCTTCTTCGGCTATCCCATCGTCGCCAACGTGATCATGTCGTTCCAGGACTACACGGTGACGTCCTTCTACGACGGCGGCGCCCCCTTCACCGGCCTCGCCAACTACACAGCGGTCCTCGCCGACGAGCTGTTCTCCACGTCCCTGTGGAACACGGCCGTGTTCACCGTCGCGTCGCTGATCCTCCAGTTCGCCATCGGTCTCGGCCTGGCACTGTTCTTCCGCCGCCGCTTCCCCCTCGGCAGCACCCTGCGCGCCCTGCTCCTGCTGCCCTGGCTGCTGCCGCTGCTGGTCTCCGGCACAGTCTTCCGCTGGCTGCTCGACCAGGACTACGGCGTGGTCAACCAGGTCCTGCTCAGCCTGCACCTCATCAGCGACCCCGTCCCCTGGCTGGTCAGCCCCGACCACGCCATGACCGCCATCGTCATCGCCAACGTGTGGATCGGCATCCCCTTCAACATGGTGATCCTCTACGGCGGCCTCCAGTCCATCCCGCCGCAGCTCTACGAGGCCGCCTCGCTCGACGGCGCGGGCGCCTGGCAGAAGTTCCGCCATGTCACCTGGCCGCTGCTCCGCCCGACCACCTCGGTCGTGGTGATGCTCGGACTGATCTACACCATCAAGGCGTTCGACGTCGTCATGGTCCTCACCCAGGGCGGCCCGGCGAACTCCACACAGCTGCTCTCCACCTGGTCGTACGCCCTCTCCTTCACCAACCTGCAGTTCGGCCAGGGTGCCGCGGTCAGCAACGTCCTCATCGTCATCGCCATGGTCTTCGCGTTCGTGTACCTGCGGGCCGTGCGCGCCGAACAGTCCGAGAGGTAGTCCCGATGTCGTTCTCCGCCCTGCGCGCATCCCGCCGCTGGAGCAGCACGGTGATCGCCCTCCTCGTCGTCGGCGTCCTGCTCTTCCCGTTGTACTGGATGGTCAACGCCTCGCTCCAGCCCGGCCAGGCGCTGCTGAGCATCCCGCCCAAGTGGTTCCCCACGGACCCGACCCTCGACGGATACCGCGCCGCCTTCGACACCCAGGGCAGGCACTTGGTCATCAGCCTCTTCGTGGCCTGCGGCAACGTGCTGATCACACTCGCCCTCGCGGCCCCGCTGGCCTGGTCGCTGGCGAAGTTCCGACTGCGGTGGGCCGCACTCCTGCTGTTCGTCCTGCTTATCGTGCAGATGGTCCCCGGCATCGTGAAGGCCAACTCGCTCTTCGCGCTCTACAGCGAGCTCGGGCTGCTCAACAACACGATCGGGCTGATGCTGGCCCAGTCCACCCTGTCCGTGCCGTTCGCCGCCGTCCTGCTCCGGGCCCAGCTGCGCGACATCCCCACCGAGGTCATCGAGGCCGCGGCGCTGGACGGCGCGGGGTCATGGCGCACCTTCCTGCGCATCGTCGTCCCCATGAGCCGCAACGGCCTGATCACCGCCGGACTGTTCGCGTTCCTCTTCTCCTGGGCCGACTTCCTCTTCGCGATCACCCTCACCTCGCGCGACGCGGTGACCCCGGTCACCGTCGGCATCTACCGCTTCATCGGCGCCAACGCCACCGACTGGAACGCCCTGATGGCCTCGGCCGTCCTCGCCTCCATCCCGGCGGCCGTCCTCCTGGTCATCGCCCAGCGGTACATCGCGGTCGGCATCACCGGAGGCTCGGTCAAGGACTGACCGGCCCCGGCGCGGCACCGAACACCTCCTCACGCACACTGGAGAAACACCTTGAGCACCTTCCGGGAACACGACGGCGGCCTGGAGTGGCGCGGTCAGCACGAATCGCTGCGCATCGAACCCTGGGGACCCGACTCCGTACGCGTACGGGCCGCACTCGTCCCGCTGCGCGACGACATCCCCGGCGCGCTCATGGAGCGTCCCGGCACCGAGGCCGAGATCGTCCTCCCCGACCTGACCGGCCTCACCGTCTTCAAGAACGGCCTCGGCTCACCCACCGACCCCGTGCCGCCGGCACGCCTGGTCAACGGCCGCATCACCGCCGAGCTGACCGTCGACGGCGGCCTGCGCTTCGTCCGCACCGAGGACGGCACGGAGCTCCTCGCCGAGCGCCCCGCCCACTTCTGGTGGCCCGGCACCCGCGTCCACACCCCCGTCGGGCACGGCTACCACCGGCTGGAGCAGAACTTCCAGGCGTACGAGGGGGAGCGGCTGTACGGGCTCGGCCAGCGCCAGCACGGGCTGCTCGACCAGAAGGACACCGTCATCGACCTGGTGCAGCGCAACACGGAGATCACCATCCCGTTCGTGCTGTCCAGCCGGGGCTACGGGCTGCTGTGGAACAGCCCCGCCGTCGGCCGCGTCGAAATGGTGCGGACCGGGACCCGCTGGGTCGCCGACAGCGCCCGCCAGATCGACTACTGGATCACCGCGGGCGACCGGCCCGCCGACATCCTCCGCTCCTACGCCGACGCCACCGGCCACGCCCCCGCGTTCCCCGACTGGGCCACCGGCTTCTGGCAGTGCAAGCTCCGCTACCGGACCCAGGAGGAACTGCTCGGCGTCGTACGCGAGTACAAGCGACGGGGTCTGCCGATCTCGGTGATCGTCGCCGACTTCTTCCACTGGACCCGGCTGGGGGACTGGAAGTTCGACCCCGACGAGTGGCCCGACCCCGCCGGCATGGTCCGGGAGCTCGACGAGCTCGGCGTCAAGCTCATGGTCTCCATCTGGCCCTCGGCCAACCGCTCCAGCGAGAACTACGACGAGCTGGAACGCCGGGGCCTCTTCGCCGCCAACGAGTACGGCACCCCTGCCCACGCCACCTGGATCGACAAGGGCTCCGACAGCCGCGTCATGGTCTCCTTCTACGACCCGACCAACCCCGAGACCCGTGACTACGTCTGGTCCCACGTCCAGGAGAACTACCAGCGCCTCGGCATCAACCTGTGGTGGCTGGACGCCTGCGAGCCGGAGATGAAGCCCGGCCACCCGGCCAACCTCCGCTATCACGCGGGGCACGGCCAGGAGGTCGCCAACCTCTATCCGCGCGAGAACGCCCGGCTCTTCCACGAGGGCATGGCGGCCTCCGGCAACACCGACGGCATGTCCTTCTCCCGCTCCGCGTGGGCCGGCAGCCAGCGCTACGGCACCGCCGTGTGGTCCGGTGACATCGGCACCGACTTCGCCGCCCTGCGCGCCCAGATCGCCGCCGGCCTCAACATCGGCCTGTCCGGCATCCCCTGGTGGACCACCGACATCGGAGGCTTCCACGGCGGCGACCCGGACGACCCGGCGTTCCGCGAGGTCCTCGTCCGCTGGTTCCAGTTCGGCGCGCTCTGCCCGATCTTCCGGCTGCACGGCTTCCGGCTCCCCTGGCTGCCCCTGGGCGGCGGGATGACCGGCGGACCCAACGAGGTCTGGTCGTACGGCGAAGAGGCGTACGAGATCATGTGCGGATACCTGGCACTGCGCGAGCGCCTGCGCCCGTACATCGCCGAGCAGATGGCCACCGCCTCCGACGAGGGCCTGCCCCCGATGCGCCCGCTGTTCCTGGAGTTCCCCGAGGACGAGACGGCCTGGACGGTCGCGGACCAGTTCCTGCTCGGCCCCGACCTCCTGGTCGCTCCCGTCACCGAGGCCGGTGCGACGAGCCGCGAGGTCTATCTGCCCGCCGGGGCACGCTGGAGGTGCGCGTGGACGGGCACCTCCTACGAGGGCGGAGCCCGGCACACCCTCGACGCTCCCATCGACCGGATTCCGCTCCTGCTGCGCGACGGCGCGGAACTGCCGGTGAGCGGCTGACGGAGGCACTGGGTCCCGGGCCGCACGCGCTGCCGCCCGGGCCCGGGTCCCGGGCCGGGGTGCGCCGCCTCAGGACTCCTCGCCGTAGGCCAGTTCACTCGCCAGGAACGCCGCGCCCACGACCCCCGCGCGCGGCCCGAGTTCGGACATGACGATCGGCAGATTGCCCGTGGCCAGCGGCAGCGAACGCTTGTACACGACGCTGCGGATCTCGGCGAGCAGCGGATAACCGAGCCCGGTCAGGCCGCCGCCGATCACGATCATCGACGGATTCATGAAGCTGACGAGCGTGGCGAGGACCTGGCCGACGCGGTGGCCACCGGCCCGGACGAGATTGACGCTCGTGTTGTCGCCGCCGGACGCGCACTCCGCCACATCCTGGGCGGTCAGCACCCCCCGCTCGGCGAGGCGTCCGGCGAGGGCGGGGGACCGGCCCGACTCAGCCGCCTCCGTGGCGTCCCTGGCGAGGGCCACCCCACCGAAGTAGGCCTCGAGACAGCCGGTGTTCCCGCAGGAGCAGACAGGCCCCTCCGACTCGGCCTCCACCTGGACGTGCCCGATGTCCCCGGCGCACCCCTCCGCTCCCCGGTAGATGCGGCCGTGGTGCTGCATGCCGGAGCCGATCCCGCTGCCGATCTTCACGAAGAGCAGATGGTCGACGGTCCTCGCGACACCGCTGTGCCGCTCCCCGAGCGACATCACGTTGACGTCGTTGTCGACGACGACGGGGCAGCCGTGGGCTTTGGCGAGGGTGTCGCGCACGGGGAAGCGGTTCCAGCCCACCATGATCGGCGGCGACACGGGCACGCCCTCCCGGAAGCTGACGGGGCCGGGCACACCGATTCCGATCGCGTCGAGCCGTGTGTAGTGCCCTTCGTCCGCCATCGCGTGCAGCAGTTCGCTGATCCGGCCGAGGACGGCGTCCGGCCCGGAGCGGATGTCGGCGGGCTCGGAGCAGGAGGCCACGGGCGCGAGCGCGCCGTCGGTGATCTCGATGTCGATCGAGCTGGCGCCCAGATCGACGGCGGCGAACCGGATGCCGGGGTCGAGCTGTACGAGGGTGGAGCGCCGCCCGCCGCGCGATGCGGCGGGGCCCGCCTCGCTGACCCGCCCGGCGACGACCAGGCGGTCGAGCTCACCGAGCAGCCGTGGGCGCGGAACCTCCAGCCGGTCCGCGAGCTGGGCGCGGGACAGCGGACCGTTCTCACGCAGCAGACTCAACACGCGGTACTGGATGTTCACGGGCTCACTTCCTCTGGGCGCCTTCGGACAGCATGCGGGGGTGCTGCGAGGCGGAACGGGGGCCGGAGTGTCGTGCTCCCGGCAGAACGCACTCGCGCAGTGGCAGGATCACAGCAGCGCGGGCGCTTCCGGCAACTTTTTCACAGAACGTCGAAAGTTGTCGCCTCGTTGACCGAATGCAACCTCGCGGGGGCGTCACAGCCCTGGCGCCCCGCGACCGTCCCGGTCCGCGACGGTGCCGGTCCGGGCGCCGGAGTGCCCCGCCGGTGAGAGCGGGGCACCCCTGACCGTCCCGGCGTCAGCCGGCGGAACCTCCCTTCAGGGCCCGTGCGTCGCGGGCCAGGGCCTCGCCGGCCGCGCCGTCCGGCACCAGGGAGCGGTCGGCCGCGTAACCGGCGAACGACTCCAGGACGGAAGCCGCCTGACCGGTGCGGCCCGCCTCGGCGTGTGCCTCGGCCTGGCCGATCCGTACGGTCAGCCGCTGCTGCCCCTGCGCCGTGATGAGGCCGTCGGACCCCAGCCGGGTGATCAGCGCGCGGATGTCCGCGTAGGAGGTACGGGTCGTGAAGGCCACCGTCTTCGTGGTGGTGTTGCCCGCCTTGTCCCGGGCCCTGACCGTGAGGTCGTGCGGACCCAGCGGCAGCCGCCACAACTCCAGGGCCTGGCCGGAGGAGACGGCCTTCCCGTCGAGGGTGGCCGTCGCGGTGGCTCCTCCGGAGACCGTGTCCGCCGCCGAGATGACCGGCGTCGGACGCTTGGAGTCCCCGTAGACACCGTCGGCGTCGATCCCGCTCGCCGTCACCGTGGGACCGGTGCGGTCGATCCGTACGGTGAGCGAACCGACCTCGGAGACGTTGCCGCCGTTGTCGGTCGCCCGGTAGCGGACGGTGGTGGCACCCTCCGCCGACAGCGTGACGGCGGCGTTGGCCGACTGCCAGGTCGTGCCGTTGTCGACCGAGTACTGACGGCCGGCGACCGTCCCGTTGTCGGTGGCCGCGACCGTGAGCGACACATTGCCGGTGTACCAGCCGTCGTCACCGTTGGGCCGCGGCGGGTTGAGCGTGGCGGTGACCTTGGGCGCGGTCTTGTCCGCGACGCCCGCGCCCTGGAAGGTCAGCGAGTCCAGCTCGATACCGCCGGAACTGGTGACGAACACCTCTCCGGTTCCCGAGGGGGCGTCCGGCAGAGCGGTCGTGACGGTCTGCCAGCCCTCTCCGGCCGGGACCCGCACCGTGGCGAACGGTTCCGCCTCGGCCGAACCCCAGCGCAGCGCCAGGGTGCCGTCGCCACGTGCACGGGTCTTGACCCCGTTGATCCCGGCGAACGACACCGGGTCGTAGGCGATCCAGTCACCCGCGTCGAAGGAGGTCAGCGTGCGCTGTCCGGACGCCGTGGAGTCGTCCGTGATCGTCACGCCCTCCGCGGAGTCGTAGTGCTCGGCCTGCATCAGCGCCGGGTTGAGCACCACTTGGGCGTCACCGGTCGCCGGCGGGACACCGCCCGCGCCCTTGTCGGTGTAGGTGATCCCGAGGACCCCGAAGACGTTCTCGGTGTCACCGTGCCCGGCGTCGGCCGGGGTCAGGACGCCGCCCGTGCAGCCGGTGCCGCTGTTGACGGGGTGCCCGTGCTGGTTGTGACCGAGACCGAAGGTCCAGGCCGCCTTGGCGCAGTCCGGCGTGGTGCCGTCCTCCGGGTCCTCGACGGCTATGCCGTACGGCACGGCGTCACCCCAGTTGAAGAACCCGCCGTCGGGCGGCGAGGTGATCTTCACCGTCGGAGCCGTGTTGCCCACGGTGATCTGACGGCTCGACAGTCCTGATTTGCCCTGCGGGTCCGTGACCTTGAGCCGGGCCTGGAACTGCCCGTTGTCCGAGTACGTACGCGTGACCGCGGCTCCGGTGGCGTCGAAGGTCCCGTCGCCGTCGAGGTCCCACTGGTAGGTGAGCTCGCCGTTCTCCGGGTCGCTGGAGCCGGTGGCGCTGAAGGAGACCGCGAGCGGTGCCTGCCCGGACGTCCTGTCCGCCTTGATCACCGCGGTGGGCGCCTTGTTTCCTTCGGCGTAGTCGATCCGGTAGAGACCCGCGTCGGGGTTCTGCCGGAAGAACCCGTCGCCGTAGTCGAGGACGTAGAGCGCGCCGTCGGGACCGAACTCGAGGTCCATCGGGTTGTCCCACTGCGGGATGCCGTTCTGCGAACGCTCGCTGTTGGGAAGGACGTTCTCCAGCTTGCTGACGGGGCCGTCCGGTCCGTCCAGCGTCAGCGCGGCCACGTAGTCCTGGGAGAACTCCGCGAAGAACGCCTTGCCGTCCCAGTACTCGGGGAACTTGCCGGGCGCGGGGTTGTCCGCGTCGTAGTGGTAGACCGGACCGCCCATCGGGGCCTGGCCGCCGGGACCGCCCGGACCGCGGAAGGCGGTCAGCTCGGGCCACGGCTGGTCGCTGTCCTTGTCGCCGTACCAGAGCGTGGCGGGGGTGGCGGCGGGCAGCTCGGTCAGGCCGGTGTTCCAGCGGGAGTCGTTGACCGGCGCCGCGCAGTCGAAGGCGGGGCCGGGAGTCAGTGTGGCGAAGTCGAAGTCGCGGTAGGGCTTGCTGTTGTCACCCGTGCAGAACGGCCAGCCACTGTTCATGGCCTTGGTCGTGGTCTGCCACTCGACGTATCCCATCGGCCCGCGGTTGGCGTCGGCGGTGCCGGCGTCCGGGCCGTAGTCGCCCCACATCACGGCGTCGGTCTCGGGGTCCACCGCCAGGCGGAACGGGTTGCGCAGGCCCATCACGAAGATCTCGGGACGGGTCTTCGCCGTGCCCGGCTCGAAGAGATTGCCCTCCGGGATGGTGTAACTGCCGTCCTCCTGCACGTCGATCCGCAGGATCTTGCCGCGCAGGTCGTTGGTGTTGCCCGCGCCCCGGCGCTCGTCGAGACCGGGGTTGTAGCCGGCCGCGTCGTTGATCGGCGTGTAGCCGTTGACGTTCGGTCCCGACGCGGGTGTGTTGCCACCCGTCGAGAGGTAGAGGTTGCCCTCGCCGTCGAAGCCGACGTCACCGGCGACGTGGCAGCACTGCCCCCGGTTGGAGTCGACCCTGATGATCTCCTGCGCGGTGGAGAGGTCCAACTTGTCACCCGTCCACTTGAAGCGGGTCAGGGTGTCGTATCCCTCCCACTGCTTCCAGTAGGCGTCCGTCTGCCCGGCGGGCAACTGCTGCGGCGCGGAGCCGGCGGGGGTGTTCAGCGGAGGCGAGTAGTAGAGGTAGACCCACTTGTTGGTGGCGAAGTCCGGGTCGAGCGTGACCGTCTGCAACCCCATCTCGGAGTTCTGGTACACATCGACGTGGTTGACGACCTTCGTGACACCGGTGCCGGGGTCGGTGAGCCGTACGTCGCCGTTGCGGGCGGTGTGCAGCACCCGGCTGTCGGGCAGTACGGCGAGGTCGATCGGTTCGCCGGTGTCCTTGGTGAGGGTGACCTTCTCGTAGTTCGACCAGTCCAGGGCGTGTTCGTGGCCCTCGTGCGCCTGGGCGGCGGGCGCGACGGCCACACCGCCCAGCGCGGGCAGTGCCACGAGCAGGACACCTGTGATCAAGCGTCTCAGGGTGCGTTGCACGGTGATGCGTCTCCTCGATCGCTGGCGGTAAGGAGCGGACAACCAGGCGCCGTCATTCGTGGCGGCGGCGCCCGGCGTACTGCGGCGGGAGCCGGTCCCTGCGGCTCCCTGTGCCTCTCTCAGCCGAGGAGTCCCTTGAGCGCGGTGAAGCTGCGCTGCGCCGCGGCGAGCGAACCCGGGGGGTTGGGAAGGGTGTTGGGCGCGGTGTCCTGCTCCCAGATGCCGACATGCGAGGCGCGCGGCCCGATGTCGCGGACGAATCTCTCGTACGGAAGGTCTCCGGCGCCGAATTCGACGATGTCGAAGCCGTTGGCGTTCGCCGCGTTGGCGTCGCCGTCCTTCATGTGGAACAGCGGGTAGCGGTAGGGCTGGTTGCGGACGTAGGCGGCCGGGTCGAATCCGGGCCAGCGGTACTGGCCGACGTACGCCCAGTAGATGTCCAGCTCCAGATAGACATGGCGCGGGTCGGTGTTCTTGAGGAACACGTCGTACAGCCGGACGGACGGCTGGTCGGTGGCGAACGCGAACTCGCCCGCGTGGTTGTGCTGGTAGAGCTTGAGGCCGCGCGCGGTGGCAGCCGCGCCCCAGACGTTGAACTCGTCGGCGGCGGCGCGGTAGCCCGCCACGGTGTTGACGTTCGACGGCGCGTTGGCGGTGCCCACGTGCGGCATGCCGAGGATCTGCGCCGCGTCCAGCTCGGCCTGGAGGTTGGTCCGCAGGTTGCCGATGCCGACGTGGCTGCCGACCGCGCGCAGCCCGTTGTCGTCGAGCAGCGTCCGGATCTCGGGGAGGGTGATCTGCCGGCCCAGGATGGAGGTGGACTGGGTGTATCCGGCGAACTCGATCTCCTTGTAGCCGATCCGGGCCAGCTCGGCGAGGACGACGGCGAAGCCGAGCGAGCTGACCTTGTCGCGGATGCTGTAGAGCTGGATGCCGATGCGCTCCTTGGGGATGGACAGGCTGCTCGTCGCGGCGGCGGCGGAGGTCGCGGCGGCCCCGGTGACGGAGGCGGCGGCGAGGGCCACGGTGGTGCCCGCGGTGGCCCGCAGGAAGTCCCTGCGGTCGAAGGACTTACGGATATGGCTCACGGTCACTCCTGGGGAATGAGGAGAACGGGGTAAGGACCGGGCGCGCGGGGCGGGGCCGCGCGCCGGGAAGGCCGGGAAACGGGCGCTCCGGGGAGGCGCGGAGGCACGGGCAAGCGGGGCGGGGCGGGGTACGGCGACGAGGACGATCGCCGTTGCGCACCGGTGCTGCCGAGATGCGGTCCGTGGACCGCCCCGTCGAGTCCGCCCTGAAGACCGGCGGCCACTGAGGGCCGGGACCGGTGCCCAGCGAAGCCGGGTGCCCCCTGAAGCCCGGTGTCAGAGGCGGGACTTGCCCGCTTCACCGGCGTCGGCCCGAGCGGCGGCGGTGCGCTCGGCGGCCTTCGCCGCGAGGTCGGCACCCCGGTCCTGCGGTGCGGCCTTCTCGGCCGAGCGGGCGGCCGAAGCCCCTGCGGCGGCGGTCTCTCCGGTGACCGCGCCGCGGATGCGCGCCAGCTCGCCGACGACCAGCACGGGGTTGTTGCCGGTCGCGGTGAGGCCACCACGCACGATGGCGTTGTCGAGCACGGCGTTCGCGGTGTTGTCGGTGACGACCAGGTCGCCCCCGAAGTACGAGGCACCCGCGCACGATCCGAGCAGGCCCTCGCCGCCGATCTGGAGGTTGTCGGCGTTGCCTGTGTAGGTGGCGGCGCCATACACCTCTCCGGCGCAGAACACTGCGCCCAGGGTGTTGCCGTTGACGGTGAGCGCGCCCTTGACGGTGGAGTCGTACACATCGCTGTACTGGTTGCGGTCCCCGGTCAGTGAGCCGCTGAGGGTGCTGCCGGAGACGTACAGTTCCCCGGCCTCGGATCTGACGTTCCCGCCGAGTGTGGAGTCGACGGCGTACACGAATCCCTCGGTGGCGTCGACGGCCTTCAGAGTGCTCTTCTCCAGGTGGGCGCCGAAGGCGGACTCGGTGGTCAGCGTTCCCTTGACGGTGCTGTCGGTGAGGTCGAGATAGCCGTTCTTCTCGACGGTGACCGCACTGTTGAAGGTGGCCCCCGCGGCCACGAGGTCGGCTCCGGCCTCGACCGTCACCGTGCCCTTGACCTTCGTGCCGGTGAGGGTGCAGGACTTCCCGGCCGGCACGACCAGGTCGTTGCTGACGGTCACGGCCCCGCCGTCACCGACACACGTGGTGTAAAGAGCTGCCTGGGCCGACCCGGAGAAGGCCACCAGGCTTCCGGATGCCACCAGGGACGCCGTGGCGATGAACGTACGGATCTTCATGTCGCTTCCCTTCCGCTGCGGTCGCGGCCGAGTCGGTGACCCGGCCGGTTTCCCCGCCTACCGACGGGGGTGCTGCACGGTGCGTGAGCGACGACCGCCGTGACGGCGATCGCACAGCGCCTCGAATCGGGCGGGTGGCCCGGTCATGGGGGGAGAGACGTGGAAAGACTCGTGAGGGGCGGGGCGTTCGGAGGAACGCCGGTGGGCTGCGGTGTTACGGCGACGAAACACTGTCTCGATGGGCCGAGACAGTAGAACGCCGTGCAGGGGCTGTCCAGAGGTTCGGTTCGAATCTCTGGAACTTTCTGATGATTCATTAAAAGGGTGGAGTGATCGTAGAAAAGGCTCCGCGATGGCGAGGGTGCCGGGAAAGCTCGACGGTGTTACCGGGCCCACGTGTTCGCAGGCGCGATCACGTGAGGGTGGCGATCACGGCGCAGGAAAGCGGGGGCAATGTGGTTGACCGGCCACCGGGTTGAGTGCGCGACGAGCCTCGGGGCGGCCCGGTTCCGTTCAGGTCCTTGGGGTGCACGCCGGTGCCACGGACGCCTTCCGTGGGCCTCGGGGGCCGGCTTGCGGGCGCCGGGAGTCCGGAGCCGGCTCCGCACTCCCGGCGCTCTTCAGGCGGCGGAGCCTGTCGTCGAGTGCGGCACCGACATCGGGGCAGTTCATGCGGATCGTGTCGAGGAACGCGGCCAGCACGGGGGAGCGGTCCTGGGCGGTGAACGACAGGACCAGGTCGGGCAGGGGCGTACGGGGGAGCACCTCGCAGAACCAGGTGCCCGGACGTGGCGCCGCCAGCATGCGGGAGGGGCCCAGGCCCACGCCCACGCCGGAGGCGGCGAGACCGATGATCGTGTGGACGTCCCTCGCGGAGGTCGCGCCGTCCAAGGCCCGGGAGTCCTTGCCCAGCAGGGCGTGCAGCCCTGCGACGACGGCCGGCTCGTCCTCACCCGCCGAGACGATCAGAGGTTGCTGCCGCAACTGGTCCACACCCACCGACGGCCGGCCCGCGTAGGCGTGGGCGGTGCTCACCACGGCGACCAGATGGTCGTGGCCGATCGGGACGGACACCAGGTGCTCGGCCCCCGCGCCCCGTGGCGGGCCGAGGGTGATGGCCACGTCCAGCTCACCGGCGACGAGAGCGGCCGTACTGCGACTGGTCGCCATCTCGTGCAGTTCCAGCCGCACGTCGGGCCGCTCGCGGCCGAACCGGCCCAGGACGGCCGGCAGGGGTTCGAGCAGCGCCGAGGCGATGAAGCCCAGCCGGAGGCGTCCCGTGTCACCGCGTGCTGCCCGGCCCGCGTCGACCACGGCAGCGGCGATCTCGTCGAGCGCCCGGCGCGCCCGAGCGAGAAACGCCTCGCCCGCGGCCGTCGGGAACACACCCCGGTGCGTGCGGTCGAACAGCCGCGCTCCCACCTCGCGTTCGAGGTCCGCGATCTGCTTGGACAGCGGAGGCTGGGCGATCCCCAGCGCACCGGCGGCCCGGCCGAAGTGCGCGTGCTCGGCGAGAGCGACCGCGTACCGCAGATGCCGTGCCTCCATGGGCTGCCACCTCCAGTGATATCTCGGAAGTATCAGCCGACAGCTTGTCAGATCTTCCGGTGGACCACGCCGATGACGTCGCCTGGGATGGGACCATGACAGACCGATCCCACGCAGGCACCGTCCTCGTACTCGTGCACGGCGCCTGGCACAGCTCCGCGCAGTGGGCACGGACTCAGCGCGCACTCGCCGGATTCGGCGCCGCGAGCGTGGCCGTCGACCTGCCCGGCCACGGCTTCGACGCACCGTTGCCCACCGGCTATCTGATGCCGGGCCGGCCCGGCCTGCTGACCGAGAAGTCGCAGCTCGCCACCGTGACCATGGAGGAGTGCGCCGAGGCGGTCGTGGCCACGCTGCGTCAGGTGCGCCGCTACCGCACGGTCGTGCTCGTCGCGCACAGCGCCGGCGGCGGTCCCGCGTCCCTCGCGACGGAGCTGGCGCCCGAACTCGTCGACAGGATCGTCTATCTGTCCGCCTTCGTACCCGGCGGAAGGCCGCGGTTCGCCGACTATCTCGGCTCGCCCGAGAACGCCACCGCGCTGGGACAGCACCTCACCCTCGGCGATCCCGAGGCGCTGGGCGCCGTGCGCATCGATCCGCTCTCACCGGATCCCGCCTATGCGCAGGAGCTCTGGCAGACCTACTACCACGACGTGCCCCGGGACCGCTTCGACCGCTGGCGTACGGCGCTGAGCCCCGATCTGCCTCTCGCTGTCCCGATGTCCCGGGTCCCGGTGACCGCCGCACGCTGGGGGCGGATCGCACGCACCTTCCTGCGCTGCGCGGACGACCGGGCCCTCACCCCCGCCGTGCAGGACCTGATGATCGCGGAAGCGGATCGGGCCTTCCCCGCAGGTCCGTTCACCGTACGCACCCTGCCGGGAGGTCACAGCCCGTTCGCCGCACGGCCGCGCCGGCTCGCCGAGGCGCTCCTGCCGTGAAGGTCCGGGGCGGGTGACTCCCCGGGCGGGGCGGTACTCCGCCCGCGCGGTGGGGTGCTCCGGGAGTGCGCCCGGGTCACCCCACCGCGCCGGACTCATGCTCGTGTCCGCCCCGGCGCTGCCTGACGGCCGGGGTTCAGGTGCGGGGACGGCATCCGGGGGAGTCCGGTCCAGAGTGCGCCGACGAGTTCCCGGGGCGTGCCCGGGCACCCGTGGTACAGCCAGTCGGACGCCGCGCCGAGCAGTGCGCCGGCCAGATACGACGCCGCCGGATCGTGCGGGACCGACTCGGGGTCGTCGGCATGGGTGCCGGTGTGCGGCCGCGTGAGATTGATGTGGATGGAGACCGTGAGCCGCCGGTGCAGGTGCGTGATCACCTGGGCGCTTCCGTCGGGGCCCAGCAGGGCCCGGTAGAGGTCCGCGTGAGCGGCGATGTGGGCGAACAGGGCGGCCAGTTCGTCGCGCCCGCGCCGCTGCTCGGCCGGATCGTCGGTGGGCAGCATCACCGGTGCGGCGGCGATGAGTTCGTCGAAGATGCCGGTGCACGCGTCGGCGGCCAGCGCGGGGACGTCGTCGTAGTGCTCGTAGAAGGTCGACCTGTTGATGTCCGCCTGCTTGCTGACGTCGGAGACCGTGATGCGGCTCAGCGGCCGCTCGGCGATCAGGGCGAGGAGCGCGGCGTGCAGGGACGCGCGGGTGCGGCGGATACGACGGTCCGGCGAAGGATTGGCGGTCACCCGCCCAAGCCTACTTCCCCGACGCCTGTTGTATAACAGACATGTGTTGGGCTACTCGAGCCCACGGGATGCAGCGGGACTCGGCAGGGTCCGGCGCGAAAGGGCACACATGACACAGCAGGTGGCCGTCGTCATCGGAGTCGGGGGCATGGGCCAGGCGATCGCGCGCCGTATCGGCCCGGGCGCCCAACTGGTCGTCGCCGACCACGACGAGGGGGTCCTCGAGAGCGCCGCCGGGCAGCTCGAAGGGGAGGGTTACCGAGTGACCGCCCGGCCGGTGGACGTCACCTCCCGTGCATCGGTCGCCGCGCTGGCCGGGACGGCGGCCTCGCTGGGCGAGGTCCGCTCCGTCGTGCACACGGCCGGACTGTCGCCCGTGCAGGCCCCCGTCTCGGCGATCCTGGCCGTCGACCTGCTGGGTGTGGCCCTGGTTCTCGAGGAGTTCGGCCAGGTCGTGGCGTCGGGTGGGGCGGGGATCGTCATCGCCAGCATGGCCGGCCACATGCGGCCCGGGCCCCCGCCCGAGGAGGCCAGGCAGCTGGCCGAAACCCCCGCCGACGATCTCCTGGCCCTGCCGATCTGCGCGGAGGAGGCCTTCGGCGACAGCGGCGCCGCCTACAGCTTCGCCAAGCACGCCAACCTGCTGCGCGTGCGGGCCGCCAGCACGGCCTGGGGCGCGCGGGGGGCCCGTATCAACTCGATCAGCCCCGGAGTGATCTCCACCCCGATGGGCCGGGCGGAGCTCGACGGCGACAGTGGCGCGGCCATGCGCATGATGATCGACGCCTCCAACGCCAAGCGGGCCGGCGCTCCGGCGGACATCGCCGCAGCCGCCGAGTTCCTGCTCGGCCCTGCGGCCTCGTTCGTGTCCGGTACCGATCTGCTGGTCGACGGGGGTGTGGTCGCCGCCATCGCAGGGCGCCTCGGCTGACGATGTGCCACGCGCCGCAGTGGTGCTTCAACAACCGCGTGGTCCCGTCCCCGGCTCCGGGATCAGATTGTGGGCCGGGGGCGGAGTCGTAGCGCAGAGGTCGTCGCGCCGGTCTCCAAAACCGTGAGGACGCCGGTTCGATTCCGGCCGGCTCCGCCCCTTCCGC
This sequence comes from Streptomyces sp. CB02058, assembly GCF_001905505.1. Lineage (GTDB taxonomy): Bacteria > Actinomycetota > Actinomycetes > Streptomycetales > Streptomycetaceae > Streptomyces. The sequence continues at coordinate 363,808 of NZ_LIPG01000007.1, read as the reverse complement.
CCCACGGTCCGCGTCGTGTCGACATCGGCTCATGGCGCGATCGACTGGGACGTCTCGGCCGACTCCACGACTGTGCCGACGCATCAACGAGCCGTCGGAGCCCCCACCGAGCCGCCGCCGGCTCCCGCGCCGGACAGGGGGCGTGGGTCGTCGCGACCCGGTACGGCAAGCGCGGCCACGCCTGACGGACAGTTCCTGGGGCCGGTCACGCCCATCGGCCGGGCGGGCGACCGTGAACTCCCGATTGTCCGTTTTCTCGCATGGTGCGCGTAGGCTGCCGAAGCTGATAATCCGTCATGAAAGGTGAAAACTGTGGCATCTCAGCTCAACCCCTACCTCAGCTTCTCCGGCGACGCGCGGCAGGCCCTGGAGTTCTACAAGAGCGCTCTGGGCGGCACCCTCACGCTGCACACCTACGGTGATCAGGGCGGAGCCCCCGCCGGGCACAGCGACAAGATCATGCACGGCACGCTCGAGACGGCCGCCGGATTCACGGTGATGGGCGCGGACAACCCCCCGGGTGCCGAGCACAAGCCCGGAAACAACTTCGCGGTGAGCCTCAGCGGTGACGACGCGGAGGAGCTGCGCGGCTACTGGGACAAGCTGACCCAGGGCGGCGACGTCTCCGTCCCGCTGGAGAAGCAGATGTGGGGCGATGTGTTCGGCATGTGCACGGACAAGTTCGGCATCGCCTGGATGGTCAACATCAGCGGGCAGTGAGCCTCCTGCGCCCGGGGTGCCGGCGTTGAGCGCGCTCGCCGCATGCGTGACAGCGCACGGGCGCGCGTCCGGCGGGCCCCGGGGCCGGTGGCGTACGTGCCGGTGTCGCACTCCTGGGCGGGACAGGGAAATCGGTCGCGCCCGGTGCGGGGAGCACCGATGCCGACGACTCGTACATCACCGTGCTGGCAGGGGCCAACCTCGAATTCATCCACCACATGTCCGAGATCGCCCTGCTCCGCGACCTGTGGCGAGCCGGCGTGGACGGCAACCGGCCCCCGGCCGGACGCGAACGGCCCGGCCGGGGGCGGTAGATGAACGTCGGCCGGTCCGACGGTGCTCCGCGCGGTCCGGAGCCGCTCAGTTGCGGATGAGCAGGACGAGACCCGCGCTCACCGCGCCGAGCGCCACGGCGGCCACGCCGTAGCCGAGACGGTGTGCCCGCAGTCCGGGCAGGAAGCGGTCCACCGCGAGCCGGCCCGGCCCGGTGAGGGCCAGTCCCGCGGCACCGGCGGCCAGCAGGAGCTCGTACTCGACACCCGCGGGGGCGAAGAAGCCGCCGCCCCACTTCACCGCCAGCGCGTTGATCATGGTGCCGAAGACAGCGGCACCGGCCAGGGGCGTGAGCAGCCCGAGCGCGAGGGCGAGACCGCCGAGGGTCTCGCTCAGTCCGGCGATCAGGGCCATCGTCTCGCCGGCCGGGTAGCCGCTCATCTCGAAGAACTGCCCGGTGCCCTCGAGCCCGCCACCGCCGAACCAGCCGAACAGCTTCTGAGCCCCGTGCGCGGCCACGGTCAGGCCGAGAGCCAGGCGCAGCAGGAACAGGCCGCCGTCGTACGCGTGGGGCGAGGTGCTCCGGGGCTGGACGGTGCCGGTGGGGCGTCGGTGGTGTGGAGGGTGGCAGACATAAGCGCAGGTCTCTCTGTCGGGGACAAGAAAGCTTGAATCTTCAAGCTGCTCATCGAACGTATCAGACGTGCGTGAAACTTCAACAATGTGATCGCGGAGGTGTCCGCCGTGCCTCCGGCCTGTCGGCTCGGGAGGGTGGGGGCTGATCGGGCCGGTCGGATCGACGGGTTGGAGGTGCCGGGCCGAGCAGGCTCAGGGGCGCCGGGTGGGGCGGGACGCGGCCTCGCGCAGTCGGTCCAGGAGGGTGTCCAGCGACGAGAGGGCTGCCTCGTCGAAGCCCGCGAACGTCTCGCGCAGGTTGCGCGCGTGTGCGGTCGACGCGCGGTCCAGGATGTCCCGGCCGCTGTCGGTGATCACGGCGAACGTCACGCGCCGGTCGGTCGGGCACGGGCGGCGCTCGACGTAACGGGCGGCCTGCATCCGGTCGATCAGCCTCGTGATGCCACCGGTGGTGAGCGCGATGTCCTCGGCCAGGGCGCCCATGGTCAGGCCGCCCCCCTCGGAGCGGGCGAGGCGGATCAGCACCTCGAACCACACGTGCGGCAACCCGGTCTCCGCCTGCATGGACGCGCCGAGCCGCTGCTCCAGCCTGCTGGACGCCTCGAGGAGGCGGCCGAAGGTGGTGATGAGCGGGTCGTCGATCGGGTCGGGGGAGGGCATGAAAAGAGTGTAGAGCGAAATAGTTGCTGAGTCAGATACTTTGGTACGGTTGAAATATCTGACAAGTCAACTAATGAGGCATGAGCCCGGAGGGAGGTGCGTCGTGAGCGATTTCGGCGCCCCCGTGGTGGTGACCCGAGGGGACACCGAGAGCCCGCTTGTCGTGCTGCTGCACGGCCGCGGCTCGCGAGAGAGCGACATCATCGGCCTGGCGGACGCCCTTCCCGGCACGCTCTCCTATGCGGCGCTCCGCGCGCCGATCGCCGAGAACGGCGGGTTCGCCTGGTTCGCCAACCGGGGGATCGGGCGGCCGGTTCCGGACTCCCTCCGCGCCACCATGGACTGGTTCGAGGAGTGGCTGGCGAGCGTGGCTCCACCCGGTCGGCCGGTCCTTCTCGTCGGGTTCAGCGGCGGAGCCGCCTTCGCCGGCGGGCTGCTGCTCGACGATCCCGCGCGCTATGCGGGTGCGGCGATCCTCTACGGCACGCTGCCGTTCGAAGCGGGGGTGCCGACCGACGCGGGACGGCTTGCCGGCGTACCCGTCTTCGTGGCCCACGGCGAACACGACCGGGTCATCCCGCGCGAACTGCTGGACAGGACCTGGCGCTATCTGACCACCGAGTCCGGGGCGGACGCCGTGGCACGGCTCGACCCGGTCGGCCACGGCATCGCTCCGGACGCGCTGAGCGCCCTCGTGGGCTGGCTCGAAGAGAGGGGCGCTCTCCCTCGCGGGTGAGCGCCCCGCCCCGCACGAGTCCCGGCAGTCGATGCCCCTCACGCGACCGCTGCCGCGGTCGCATGAGGGGCATCGGCGCGTGAGGCGCGGTCAGGCCCCTGTGTTGACGCAGATCGTGTCCCCTGCCGGTGAGGTCGCGTTGACAGGGCGACGTGTGCAGGGGGGTAGAAGCCCTTCATGGACCTGTGCGGGTCGGCGGCCCCGGCACCTGCCCGGCACCAGGGCCGCGCCACGTTGGGCCCGAGCCCTCCGGCCCTGTACCCAAGCGGGGGGACCGGTTGGCAGCGACCGGGTCATCTGCCTGTGGGCGGCATCATGAGGGCTGTAGGGCGTGCGTGGTGTCGTCGGCATGAGGCGGGACCATGGACGCGGGAGAGCGGAACGGTGAGGGAAGTACGAGAGTGACAGCCATAGCCACTGACATCGAGCGGGCAGCGGGCGTGCTGCGCGCCGGGGGCCTGGTGGCCCTGCCGACCGAGACCGTCTACGGTCTGGGCGCCGACGCCGAGGACCCCGCGGCGGTCGCGCGGATCTTCCAGGTCAAGGGACGTCCGCCCTCCCATCCGCTGATCGTCCACATCGCTGCCGCGGAGCAGCTCGACGACTGGGTCGCGGAGGTGCCCGCGGCCGCGCGCCTGCTGGCCGAGCGGTTCTGGCCGGGGCCGCTGACGCTGGTCCTGCGGCGTGGGCAGCGGGTGCCGTTGGAGGCGACGGGCGGGCTGGAGACGGTGGCCGTGCGTGTGCCCGACCACCCTGTCGCTCTTGCGCTGCTGTCGGCCTTCGGCGGCGGCGTCACGGCACCTTCCGCCAACCTGTTCGGCTCGGTCAGCCCCACCACGGCGGACCATGTCCGGGCGGAGCTCGGCAACGCCGTCGACTTCGTTCTGGACGGCGGCTCCTGCCAGGTCGGCGTCGAGTCGACCATCGTCGACGTCACGGGCGAGATGCCGAGCATCCTGCGGCCCGGCGGGGTGACGCGCGAAGACCTCGAGGAAGTGCTGGGACACCCGGTCGCGGTTCCGTCCACGAGCGGTGTCCGGGTACCGGGCCAGCACCCGTCGCACTACGCGCCGCGTGCGCGGGTCGTCCTGGTCGAGCCGGAGGAGGTCGTCGCCGAAGCCGAGACCGCGCGGGAGGCGGGGCACCAGGTGGGCGTGCTTCTGCCGCCCTCGCTCGCCGGCGTCGAGGTGAAGGCGCACGCCGTGGTGTCCCTGCCCGGTGCGCCGGACGCCTACGCGCAGGGGCTGTACGGGTTCCTGCGCGAGCTCGACCAGCAGGGGTGCGACCTCATTGTCGCCTCCCTGCCGGCGGAGGAAGGGCTGGGGCTGGCGATCGCCAACCGGCTTCGCCGGGCCGCGGGGCCCCGCACCTCCGCGTGAGCGGCCACGGCGAAGCGGTCAGGACGCGGCGGTGACCGCCGCGTCGAGGCCGCGGGTGGCGACGAGCTGGGCGCTGCCGTCGGCCAGGCGGTAGGACAGTCCCACCACGGCGGCGCGGCCGGCGGCCACGGCGTCGGCCAGGGTGCGGGAGCGCTCCAGGAGCAGGTCCACCGTCTGCTCGATGTGCTCGGCGAGGATCTCTTCGGGCTTCTCGCGTCCGGCGGCACGGGCGGCCAGCACGCTCGGGGTGACTCGCTCGACGATGTCGCGGACGAACCCGCCCGGCGTCTGCCCGTTCTCCAGTGCGGAGCCGGCCGCGGCGACCGCGCCGCACGAGTCGTGGCCGAGGACGACGACCAGCGGCGCGTGCAGCACGCTCACCCCGAACTCGATCGAGCCGAGGACCTCGGTCCCGGTCACATGCCCGGCGGTGCGCACCACGAACAGGTCGCCCAGGCCGCGATCGAAGATGATCTCGGCGGCCAGCCGGGAGTCGGAGCAGCCGAACAGTACGGCGAACGGCTTCTGGGACGGTGCGGTCTCGGCGCGGCGAGCGACGTTCTGGTTCGGGTGCTCGGGGGTGCCCGCGACGAAGCGCTGGTTGCCGGCCATGAGCAGCTCGAAGGCGTCGCGGGGTGTCGGGGTCTGGGTGATATCAGTCATGGCTGCAGCTTACGAGGCGGCACCTGCCGGTCGTCGCAGCGACCGGTCCCTCCGGCCGCCGCCGGCCGCGGTGTCACCCCGAGGCGCCGGGCGAGAGCGGTCCACGGGGAAGGGACAGGCCGGATCAGTCGGATGCGCGTCCTGCCCGCACAGGCCTGGCTGCCTCGAACGTGACCGCGCTGAGGGAGACGTTCTCATACGCGAGCGGCTCAGCTGACGCGGGACCAGGCCAGGTTGTGCGGACCGAGACGGCAGTTCGGTAACCGTCTGACGCACTCCTGATCACGCCACCTCCCCCTGCGCCCCGCCTGATCCCCGAGGTTGGCAGGATGCGTTGACCATCCACTTGCGGCCTGGACTGTTTCCTGTCCGGGCTCGGCACTTCAGAGGATCCACCTGTGTCTCACCGCCGGACAGCGCCCCTGACTCTGGTGCTCTTGGGGCTGATGCTCTCCGCATGCTCCTCGATCCGCCCCGCACCACCGAACGGCGGCCCGCAGGTAGTCCGCGACCGGCTGGCCTCGGCCGACGACGTTCCGTACTCCGCCGCGCTCAAAGCCGTCACACGGTCAGGGTCCGAACAACTCCAGCTCATGGAAGGACGGGTCAACCTCAACGCGCCATTCACAGGGCGCACGACAGACACGACCGAGCAGTACACCGAAGACGTCGTGATCACCCGGCAGAAGGTGTACCGGCGCGCCATCGGAACCCACGGGCCATGGCAGGAGTTCCCTGCGTCGGCGGCGAAAGGGGGTATACCCACGGACCGGCTCCCGCAGTACGTGCGACTCATGCTCGACCACAGCGCCTCCGTGCACCAGGACGGTGAACCCATGCGCGTGTCGGCCCGCCTCACGCCGAAGGACATCGAATCGGTGGACAGGACAGTCGGGCGCAACCTGAGACCTGCCACCACCATCGACGCGGATGCGTGGATCGACGACGAGGGCCGAGTCGTGCGCGTACGCCAGAAGATCCACTTCGCGTCCGCCTCCGACATCGAAGGGACGATCACGTTCACCGACTTCAAGGACGCCGTGCCGATCGCGGCACCCGCAGGGTCCTGAGGACCATCCACGCCCCACGTGGCTGCGCAGGTCACAACCAGGAACGGTGGTTGGCCGACCCGGGGGACGCTCCCGCTCGTGTCGCTCTCGAAGTTCAGCGTTCAGCGGTCTGCGGGGCGGACGGGGAGTGAGAACCTGACCTTGGACCGGGCCCGGGCCCCCATGCGGTGATAGAAGCGGATGGCGTCGGCGTTCCAGTCCGGTGTCTGCCACTGGAGGGTCGCGGCGCCACGGGACGCCGCCGCGTCCTTCACAGCACTGAGCAGAGCGCGCCCCCACCCTCCTCCTCGGTGCGGTTCGGTGACGAACAAGCAGTCCAGGTGGGCGTAGTCGGTTGCCTGCCAGGTGGAGAACTCCGGAGAGAAGGTGGCGTAGCCGATCAACTCGCCCCTGCTTTCGGCGACGAGGCACCACGCCCTGGGGCTTGCCGAGAACAGCATGGGCTCCAGTCGGGCGGCGAGATCGGGCGGCACGGGTTCGGCCCGTTCGAAGGCGGCGTGGTCGGCGCACAGGCGGGCGATCGCCGACAGGTCGGCCGACGTGGCCGGACGGATCAGGCCGTCCGGACGCCCGGTGTCCTTCAGCATGCGCAGGAGATGCCCGAACGAGGGGCGGTGAGGTCGTCGACGGGGCGCTGCTCGGTTCCGGTGGAGGATTCGTAGGCGAAGCCCTCGCGCGCCCAGTACTCGAAGCCGCCGAGCATTTCCTTGACCTGGTAGCCGAGGCGGGCGAAGGTCAACGCCGCGCGGGTCGCGCCGTTGCAGCCCGGGCCCCAGCAGTAGGTGACCACGGTCAGGGCCGGATCGATGAGCCGCGGTGCCAGGTCGGCGATCCGCGCGCTCGGGATGTGGAGGGCGCCGGGGATGTGGCCCTGGTCCCAGCCGGCACTGCTACGGGTGTCGACCACCACGATTCCTGGTGCCCCGGACTCCAGATCGGCATGGACGTCGGAGACATCCGCCTCGAACGCGAGACGGGCAGCGTAGTGGGCGGCGGCCTCGGCCGGCGCGGCGGCGGGCACGCTCAGAACGGCACTGATGATCTCGGCGGAATCGATGGCAGGCACAGGGGTACCTCTTTCGTCACGGTCGGGTCGGAACGGGGCCGCCAGAGCCTTGGCAGGTTGCCCGGCCGGCGACGACTCCATCCTCTGGCCGTGGCACCGGTCCCACGAGTGGCGCGAACGCCATGGATCACCAAGATTCCGCCAGCCCGCCCGAGGGCCTCATCAGCACGCGGCGGCATGGGTGAACGTTCTCCGGTAGGCAGTCGGTGTCGTACGCATCTGCCGGCCGAAGTGGTGCCGGTACGTCGCCGCGCTGTCGAAGCCGACCGCGGCGGCGACCTCGTCCACGGTGCCCTCGCCGGACTCCAGCAGCGGCAGGCTGGCGGCCACCCGCTGGGCGATGACCCAACGCATGGGACTCACGCCGTTGCGGCGGGTGAAGTGCCTGGCGAACGAGCGCTCCGACATGTACGCCGCCCCGGCCAGGGCGGGCACGGACAGCGGCGTGTGCAGATGGCGCATCGCCCAGTTCATGCTTCGTGTGACGCCGTCGTCCTCGTGATCGATGCCTCCCACCGCCGCCTCGATGAACTGTGCCTGCCCGCCCTCACGGTGCGGGGGGACGACGAAGCGGCGTGCCACCGTGTTGGCGACAGCGGCGCCGTGATCGGCCCGGACCAGGTAGAGGCACAGGTCGATGCCGGCCGCGCTGCCCGCGCTGGTGAGGACGTCGCCGGTGTCGACGTACAGCACGTCGGGGTCGACCTCGATCCCGGGATGGCGCTCGGCAAGGGCGCGGGCGTAGCGCCAGTGCGTCGTTGCGCGCCGGCCCTCCAGCAGGCCGGTCGCCGCCAGCGCGAAGGCTCCCGAGCAGATCGACACCAGACGAGCCCCCCGGGCGTGGGCGCGCAGCAGCGCGTCCACCAGGGCCGGTGAGACCTCCGTTCCGGTCTCCGCCACCCCTGGCACGATCACCGTGTCCGCCGCGGCCAGCGCGTCCAGGTCGCATTCGGCGCGCAGTGTGAACCCGCCGACCGCCTGGAGATCACGGCCGGGTTCCTCAGCGCACACCCGAAGCTCGTACCAGGGCATGTCGCCCAGTTCGGGGCGCGGTAGGCCGAAGACCTCCACCACCACGCCCAGCTCGAAGGGCGCCATGCCGTCGAAAGCCAGAACGGCGACCACATGCCTCTTTGCCATGGCTGAATCTTAACGAACCTCTGGATTCGGCCACGTAGCGAGGAGGGGGGCCGGACGGATCGGCCGGGGCGGGTCCCCTCGACCCGATCCCGGCACCGGTGCGCTGTCGGGTGGCTGGACCGCTGAGTCCGGAGGAGGAGACGCGCTCTTTCAGTACCCCCAGGCGGCGTAGACGGTGACGTTCTTGCCGGCGTCCCTGGCTCCGACGCACACGTCACGCCAGTCGAGCAGCCACCCGCTGGCGCGGCAGTTCTCCTGCTGGAGGCCCAGTTCGCGGATGATCTCCGGATGGGACAGGCCGTCCTCGCTGGTGACCGTCGCGGTGCGATAGCAGCCGCCGGAACCGCAGCTGGTTCCTTCGTCGACCAAGGTGATGCCCGGCGGCAAGGCAGGGAGGGCCTTGGACGACGGGGCGTCCGAGCCTTCGCTGATCAGCAGCGCGTACAGGAGACCGACCGCCAGGGTGAGGGCGAACTGCACCCCCAGGAAGCCGATCGCTCCGTTTCGGCGCGGGATCCATTCCCGTGGAGGGGATTCCTCGTGCCGTCCTTCCAGTCCCGCTCCGCAGGCGATGAGCAGAGGCGCCAGGACCGTGAACACGAGATGGGCGTCGGGCCTGGGAGCGTCGATCCAGCTCTGCTGGACGCTGATCAGCAGACCGGCTCCGGCGAGCAGCGCGCCGCCGATCGCGATGCCGACGAAGCGAGTGCGGGCGATCGTCATCCAGACGATGGCGGGCGCGACGGCGAAGAGAATCCCCAGGATGGTCAGCATGCACGGGAGACGTGCGGCCCCGAGCGTTCGGTTCCCCGAGCCGGCCGGCGAGTCCGTGAGATCCGGCCCTTCGACCGAGGGCGGCGGTGACGTCGAGGATGATGGGCGCGTGAACGTGCCTCGTCCGGCTCCGAGAGCCACGGTCGACCGCTTGATCGTCGCCGGGCAGGGTAGCGAAATGGCATGGCTACTGACAACACATCCACTGCTGCGAGCGGGTACGTGCAGCCCGAGGTCGACGTCCGGGCACTCACCGAGGTGCTCGACGGCGAGTACGCCGGGATCCGCGACCTCGTCCGGTCCAACCTGGTGAGGTATGCCTCCGTTCTCGAGGAGGCCGACGAGCTGGGCTTCGACGCGTTTCGCGAGCGGGTGCGCGAGTTGGTGGTCAAGATGGCCGCGACGGGCCAGACCGGCATGGGTTTCCCGAGCGAGTACGGCGGGGGTGGCGACATCGGAGCCTCCATCGCCGCGTTCGAGACGCTCGCCTTCGGTGACCTGTCGGTGCTGGTGAAGGTCGGTGTCCAGTTCGGGCTCTTCGGCGGCGCGATCCTGCATCTGGGCACAGCACGCCACCATGACGCCCATCTGCCGGACCTGATCACCGGGAAGCTGATGGGGTGCTTCGCGATGACGGAGACCGGGCACGGATCCAACGTCCAGGCGCTCGGCACCGTCGCGCGGTACGACGCCGGCAGCCAGGAGTTCGTCATCACCACCGACGGCGACCACGCGCGCAAGGACTACATCGGCAACGCGGCCCGGCACGCCGAGCTGGCGGTCGTCTTCGCCCAGCTGGAGGTGGGCGGGAAGCCGGAGGGTGTGCATGCGTTCGTCGTGCCGGTCCGGGTCGACGGCGAGGTGGCGCCCGGAGTCCGGATCGAGGACGACGGCCGCAAGATGGGCCTCAACGGCGTGGACAACGGCCGCATCTGGTTCGACGGCGTGCGGGTGCCGCGCGAGGCGCTGCTGAACCGGTTCGCCGACGTCACCGCCGAAGGCGTCTACGAGAGCTCGATCGAGAACCCGGACCGCCGCTTCTTCACCATGCTCGGCACGCTGGTGCAGGGCCGGGTCAGTGTGGGCGGCGCCGGGGTCAACGCCGCGAAGGTCGCCCTCGTGATCGCGACGAAGTACGCCGTGCGGCGACGGCAGTTCGAGGCGACCTCGGATGCGGAGGAGCAGCTGCTCCTCGACTACGGACTGCATCAGCGTCGTCTGCTGCCGCTCGTCGCGCGAACATACGCGTTGCACTTCGCGCAGGACGTCGTGCGCACGCAACTGCACGAGGTCTTCTCCGGTATCGCGGACGATCCGCAGGCGCGGCGCCGGCTGGAGTCGCGGGCCGCCGGCACCAAGGCGCTCGGTACCTGGCACGCCACCAAGGTCGTCCAGGAGTGCCGCGAGGCGTGCGGCGGCGCAGGCTATCTCACCGTCAACCGGTTCGCCGCCCTCAAGGCCGACAGCGACATCTTCACCACCTTCGAGGGTGACAACCACGTCCTGCTGCAGTTGGTGGCGAAGGGCCTGCTCACCCATTACGCGAGCGAGTTCGAGGACCTGGACCAGCTCGGTATGGTCCGCTACGTCACCAACCTCGCCGTCGAGACGGTCATCGAGAAGACCTCGGTCCACAAGCTGCTCGAACGGGTACGGGACCTGCTGCCCGGTGGCGACGAGTGGGACCAGGAAGCCGGGCTGCTCGACTCGGAATACCATCTCGCCATGCTCCGCTACCGGGAGGAGCACATGCTCGCCGGCGTGGCTCGCCGGCTCAAGCGCGGGATCGACCAGAAGCGCGATCCCGGCGTCGTCTTCTCGCAGGTGCAGGACCACGTCATCGCGGTGGCCCACGCCCACGTCGAGAGGCTGGTGCTGGAGGCGTTCGTCGCCAAGGTCCGTGCGCTGCCCGAGAGCGGAAACAAGGTCGCGCTCGGCCTTCTGTGCGATCTGTTCGCCCTGTCGACGATCGAGGCGGACCGGGCCTGGTTCATGGAGCACGGCCGGCTGACCGTCCAGCGTTCCAAGGCGATCAGCCGCGAGGTGAACGACCTCTGCCGCAAGGTCCGGCCCCTCGCCGTCGACCTCGTCGACGCCTGGGGCATCCCGACCGAGATGCTGCGCGCGCCGGACCTGGTGGGCTGATCCGAGGGCTCCTTCTTGCGACGTGCTGAACAGATGACGGGAACGGGGCCGACCCGGACCGTCGCGGCGTTCAGGCCGAGGGTGTGAGCACGTCAGGCGACGTTGCGGCTGCGGGCGTCGGCAGTCACGTCACCCGGCCAACGTCCGTAGCCGTACGGGCCGGGCCGCGCTGGGAGAAGGAGCAGCTTGCCGCCTTCACGCAAGATCACGTGGGTGCCGATGACGCAGCTCGTCGGAAGGCCTTCGGCCGGGGCCGGGAGCGGTGTTCATGAGGACGGGCAGCACCCCGCCCGGCGGTGACCTGCCGGGCGAGGTGCGTGCCGTGGGCCGGGCCGACCGGTTCTCGGGGGCTGACCCGTGGGCGGTCCGGTTCCCAGGTCAGCCGAGCCGGGTGGTGGCGTACGTCTCGATGGCGTCGCGCTGGTAGGCGGCCAGGCCCGGTGCGATGGCCTCGTACGCGGCGCGCCAGGCCTCGTTGTCCACGCAGGAGCGTCCGATGGCGCGGTATTCCTCGACGGTGACGGTCCGCAGCTGGGTGAGGGCCTGGTACTGGGCGTCGATCTCGCTCTGCACCGGTTCGGCGTCGGCCGGGTGCTGAGCAGCCATCAGATCCGCCAGCCGGATCATCTGCGCGGTGCGCTCGCGCTGCCCGGCCTCGATGTCCTGCGGGGTCATCACGGCGACCCTGCGGGCGACTTCCTCGGCGTGCTCGGGGAAGCCGTGCAGGCTCTCCTGGTACTGGGAGGGCTGGATGCCCTCGAACAGGTTCTCCGGTCGGTTGACCGTCATGGGGTTGCCGTCCTTTCTGGACCGTTCCAGTTCGGCGATCGTGCGGGAGACGGTGCCGGCCAGGGCATCGAGCCGGTCCCGCTCGGAGAGCAGCCGCTGGTGGTGGCCGCGCAGGGCGTCCACCTCGTCGATCTGCTCGGCCAGGATCCGGCCGACCTCGGGAAGCCCTACGCCCAGCGCCCGCAGCACGAGGATCTGCTGCAGCCGCAGCAGCTGGTGCTCCCTGTAGTAGCGGTGGCCGTTGGCCCCGATCCGGGCGGGCGGCAGCAGGCCGATCTCGTCGTAGTGCCGCAGGGTCCGGGCGGTCACGCCCGACATCCGAGCGACCTCCGCGATAGGCCAGTCCATCGCTGTCTCCCTCACGATCGTGCCACCGGGCCGGCTTCTCCGGCCCTGCTCAGGACGGTAGAAGCTGCCGCAGCGGCAACCGCAACCCCGGCCCCGGACTCGCCCGGGAATCCGCGCCATGACTACGCGGACAACACCCACGGCAGACCCGGATCAAGAACGGCTGCCACCGAAAAGCTGCTTCAGCGCAGGCCGAGCAGCATCACGTCATGGAGGGCAGAGCCTGTTCCCCAAGGCCGCGCCTCGCCGATCCTGCGGTATCCCCGTGCCCGGTGGGCGGCCGGCGCTGCCTCACCGCCGGGGTGGACGTTCAGCAGCACCTGCTCGGCCTTCGTGGTCTTGAGCAGCGTCTCGTGCGGATGCCGCGCGATGCCCTGCCCGCGCCACTGTTCGCGCTGTGGCCCCGCGCGCGTGCCCCGCACGCCTGGCCCCCGCGCCTCCGGTCACCGGGCCCCCAGTGCGCTGGCGAGGAAGGCCGCCTGGTTCTTCCTGAGCCGTGTGGCGATCACCGCCTCGCCGCCGGTGATGGGTTCGGCGACCCCGACTCTCACCAGCAGCCGGTCGTCGCCCTGGACGACCGCCAGTGCGTCGGTGGGACGGGTGCGGCCCGCCACCTTGCCCGTCAGTTCGGCGAACGCCTTCGCGTCCTTCTCCTCGAAGGCGACCCGCACCGACCAGCCGCCCTGACCGCCTTCCTCCACGTCCTCGAAGGCCGTGACGTTCCTGAACCTGTTCACCGTCATTCCGGGCGCGGTGGAGACGACCACGCACAGATTGCGGTCGTCGGAGGTGAAGCCCCGGCCCGAAGGCACCGCGGGCTGCGGTGTGGCGACGGCATCGACCGCGGACGACGCCTTGCCGTCGGGGCAGACCCCGAGCTGTTCGCTCTCCACTTCGAGAATGCGCACCGGCAGGTCGGGGGAGCCCGCCCCGGCAGCCCCCGAGCCCTCCCAGGGCCGGAGCACCAGCAGCCCGGTCAGCGCGGCTGCCACGGCCAAGGCGCCCCCGAGCAGGCCCATCCGACGGTTCCACCAGGGAGCGCCGCCCCCCAGGAGGCCGGTGAAGCGCGTCGTGGCGTCCGGCCGGGCCACGGGTCTCGTCCGTTCCCGCGGCCCGGCTCCGGTGGCGCCGGGCGAGGCCGGGCCATCGTCGATGTGGCTGATCGCGGCGCGCAGGGCGTCGGTGCGTTCGGCGCGGTGACGCTCGATGGACTCGGTCCACACGGCGTCCAGCACCCTCCCGCCCGAGCGGCCCGCCGGACCTGCGCCGAGATGGTCGGCGCAGTAGGAGACCAGCTCGGCGGGTGTCGGCCGGGCCTGCGGATCGAGTGCCAGGCAGGGGAGCACCAGGGCGGCCGGCTCCGGGGCGAGCCCCTCGACATCGGTCCCGCCGGTGGCCGCCCGCATCAGCAACTCCATCGCGGACAGCTCCCCGATGTCCGCGTAGGGAGGGCGGCCCGTCGCCAGGTAGAAGAGGGTCGCCCCGAGGGAGAACACGTCCGACGCCTCGGTCGTCGGCTCGCCCCGGGCCTGCTCCGGAGAGGCGAACGCCACGGTGCCCAGAGCCGTCTGGGTCCGGGTGAGGTCGTGTGCCTGCGAGATCCCGAAGTCGATCACACGCGGCCCCTCGACCGGCAGCAGCACGTTGGAGGGCTTGATGTCGCGGTGCACGAGCCCCGCGGTGTGCAGCGAGGCCAGCGCCTCCGCCATTCCGGCAGCCACCCAGTGCAGTGCGTCCGAGCGCAGTACGCCGCAGCTCTCCACCAGGTCCTTCAGCGACGGTGCGGGCACGTACTCCTGCGCCATCCACGGCACCGGGGCGTCGGGGTCGGCGTCGACGACACTCGCCGTGTACACCCCGCGCACCCGCTGCGCGCATTCGACCTCGCGCGCGAACCGTCTCCGGTCGTCCGCGCTGTCCGTGATCAGCGTCTTCAGCGCGACCGTGCGGCCCGCGGGCGACCGGGCCAGATACACCCGGCCCATCCCGCCGCTCGCCAGCTCGGCCAGCACCGTGAACCGTCCCACTCGCAGGCCCGGACGTATCGTCTCCGCCGTACCCCACCGCATCATGATTTGCTCCCCCGTCCCACACCGACGGGGGAGCCATACCCTGGCCGGTCGCGCCGCATCCGGCCCGCGCCACCTCAGTCCGTGTGGCGTCCGGCGACCGTGGCGGAGGGGGGAACCCACCGACGGGTCCGAGGCACCGTGCCGGAGATGTCGTACTCCTTCCTGAGCCGCTCGGGGACGGCGTAGTGCATGACGCGTCCACGGGTGAGGGAGGACAGCTCCAGGAGGGTGGTCAGATGGCCGACGCGGTCCAACGCCCAGGCGGCGAGGGGTGATCGGTCCTCGATGGTCTCCATCACGCCGAGCAGGTGCGGCACGGCCTTCACCAGGGTGTCCCAGCTGGTGCGGGGCACCTGGAGCCAGTCGGCGCAGGTGTCTCCGACGAGGTGGCGGATCAGCGCGGAGACGACGGGGTCGAAGAGGGTGCCGGGGACGACCTCCTCGTAGAGGTCGATGAGCTGCCGGGTCAGATGGACGCCCTCCGCCGAGGGCCCCATGTGCCGGAGCATGTAGAGGTCGAGGAACTGCCGTGCCTCGTCGAGCGACCTGGGCACCGCTTCCTGATCGACACCGAGCATCGCGCCGACCACCCGCCAGGCGTAGAAGTACGCGTCGGCGCCCTCCTCCGACATGTGGATGCCGAGGCGGTGCAGGCTGTCCAGCACGAGCATCGAGAAGAACATCTGCCCGCCGATCATGTCCTCCTGGCAGATCGGCGTACCCAGTGCCTCGGTGTCCCAGCGGTCCTCGCGCTTCAGATGGTGGCGGATGGAGGCGTGGAGGAGCCGGACCTTCTGGGCGGCGGGGATGAAGCGGCTGCCCGCCTCGAAGGCGTCCGGCTGCATCAGATGGACCGTGAACTGGCCGGTCTCCGCCATCCGTTTGGAGGGATACGCGAGTCCGTGGGAGGCCGAGAGCAGCTTCGCCACATGGGGCACGAGATAGCAGGCGGGCATGGAGGCGAAGGACAGGGCGGTGGCGATGTGCACGTTGTTGTCGATGAAGAAGAGCCTGGCCCGCTCCATCTCGCCCCAGTCCACCCAGGCCGGGGGCGCGGCGGTGGCCTCCAGATACTCCCGGGCGACATCGGGCAGTCCGTCCGGCAGGGGAGCGCCGGCCGTGGAGACGTAGCGCATCAGGGTGTTGAACTTCCCCACCTCCCCGCGCTCGAAGAGTGTGGCGACGGTGGCGTCCGCCAGTTCGTCACCGGTGTGGCGCAAGGCGTTCAGCGATGCCTCGGTAAAGGCGGCCATGGCAGGGCTCCTCGGGAAGGGTGAGGGTCGTCTTCGAAAGAGGGTGGCGCGGCCGGCGAATCCGGTGGGAGAGGCTGCGGCACCGGGGACCGGGAGAGGGGCAGGCGCACGGCGCGCGGATCAGAACATGCGGACCGTCACCGAATGCGCCAGCGCGGTCAGGGCCTCGGCGGCGGGCGCCGACACATCCAGCTGGTGCAGAGCGCCGAGGGACTCCTCGACCCGTACGGTGATCATGTCCTCGACGCGTTCGAGCGCCCGCAGCCGGCGCATCACCTCACGGACCGCGCGCAGACCCTCCTCGTCCGGGTCACGCCTGCCCAGAAGCGTGCGCAACTGCCGTCGCTCGTCCTTGTCGGCGGCACGCCAGGTCTCGGCCAGCAGCGCCGTCGGCCGGTTGCCGCGCAGATCGTCGGCATTGGCCTTGCCGGTGTCTCCGGGGCTTCCGAACAGGCCGAGCAGGTCGTCCCGCAACTGGAACGCCTCGCCCAGCGGAAGCCCGTACGCCGAGTAGCCCTCGCGCAGCCGCTCCCCGGCCCCGGCCAGCGCGCCACCGATCAACAGAGGCTGCTCCACGGTGTACTTGGCGGTCTTGTACCGGATCACCTTCAGCGATTGCGCCGTGTCAGGCGTCGTGCCGGTGCGCAGGATCTCCAGGCACTCGCCCGCGATGAGCTCCCGTGCCAGCACCGACCACAGGGGGCGGGCCCGGGCGAGATAAGCCGCGGGCAGGCCGCTGGTGGCGAACAGCTGTCCGGCCAGACTCATCAGCAGATCACCGACCAGCATCGCCAGTGATCCGGCGGCGGCAGCGGCACGGGGGCGACGGTGCAGGGCACCGCGCAGAGCCATGTGCGCGGTGGGCCTGCCGTGCCGGAGCGGGCTGTCGTCGATGAGGTCGTCGTGGACCACCGCGGCGGCGTGCACCAGCTCCATCGACGCCGCTGCCCGCACCAGCGAGTCGTTGTCCGGCTGCCCGGCCGCTCGCCAGCCCCAGTAACAGAACGCCGCCCGCAGCCGTTTGCCGTCCGCGACCGCCGCCACCAGCTGCCCGGCCACCGGGTCCAGCGCCGGGTCGATCTCCGTCAGCCTCTCGGCCTCCTCGGCGACGAACCGGCGCAGTACGTCGTCGACGCGGGCCTTGAACGCGGCCGGCTCCCAGAGTTCAGAGGCCATCGGCTGCCCGCCGAGCCATGGACTCGCGGGCGAGGATCTCCAGATGCGCAGGGGGAGCGGCGGCGTACCGGTCCAGCACGAGCCGCCCACGCGCCATCAGGTCGCTCTCGGCCTCGGCCGCCAGCTCGGCGGCGTCCGAGCGGCGGAGCAGTCCCCGTACGGCCCCCAGGGCCGACCCCGCGGTGCTCACCGCCAGATCCGCCAGTCCGGCCACCAGCAGCACCGCCTGCCGGTCAGGCCCTCCGCGCTGTCCCGCACCATGCGTCATGCCGTCTCCCCGCACCCGTCACGCATCCAGGACGGCGCCGGACCGGCGCCGTCCCGGTCAGGATCGCGTCGCGCGGGGCGCGGGTGCGGAGGAAGTCACCATCGGGTGAGTGCCCCGTCCGGCCGTACGGTTCGCGGCCGAAGTGCTCCTGTGCCGGTCAAACGCCGCTTTTCGGCCTGGAGCACGGTCCATGACGGCCCGTACGCGGTTCATGGCGGCCTGTACGCCGCCCGGTCGTCACGGTGCGGGACCATCAGCTCCGGGCGTTCCTCCTGCGGCGCGGGACGCCCGCCGCTCCCGCAGGGGGACGTCCGCTGCGGGTGCCGCCCCCACGGTGAGGGTGCCCCTGGCCCCAGCGCCTCCGTCTCGGGGCCCATCCGCATGGCGAGACGATCCGGCAAGTGGAGCCACCCCGTCCGTATATTCGTACGCATGTCTGTATCGGTTCTGTCGTTGTGCCATGCGCTGTTCGCGCACTCGGAGTGGTGCGTGGACGACGGGCTCTGTCGCCGCTGACCCCGCGCCGGCAGCGCGTCCCGCGCGCCGGAAGCCAGTGCCGCCGTCCTCTCGTGTCACTCCGGAGACCCCTTTGACCACCGCGCCCCCCGCCGGGCCGGCCGCGCCGCCGCGCGCGCTGCCCGCGCTGTTCATCCCCTCTCCCACCTCCGCTCCGAGGCCGGAAGCACCACCCCTGCCGCCCGTGCGCAGGACCCCGCTCGTCGTTTCCGGGCTCCTCGCTGTGGCCCTGACCGCCTACGTGTGGGCCACGCACGGCGCCAAGCCGGGTGTGCTGCTTCTGATCGGGCTCGGACTGGGCGTCGCCCTCTTCCACTCCCGGTTCGGCTTCACCTCCGCCTGGCGGCAGCTCGTGGCCGTCGGCAACGGCTCCGGGCTCAGGGCGCACGCCCTGCTGCTCGGCACCACGGCCACGCTGTTCGCGCTCGTCATCGGCACGGGGACCGGACTGTTCGGCTCCCAGCCCGCCCCCTCCGCCGGACCGCTCGGGGCGGGCCTGATCATCGGCTCCGTGCTCTTCGCCATCGGCATGCAGCTCGGTGGCGCCTGCGCCTCCGGCACCCTCTTCGCCGTCGGCTCCGGGCAGACCTCCGTGCTTCTGACGCTCGGTGGGTTCATCGCGGGTGCCACGCTCGCCGCATGGCAGTTCGACCTCTGGAAGGACCTTCCCGCCTGGGAGCCCGTCGTCCTCTCCGACCACATCGGCTGGTTCGGCTCATGGGCCGTGACGATCGCCGTGCTGGTCCTGATGGTCGTGGTCACCCGGCGCGTCCAGGCGCGCCGCAACCCGCCGCCCATCGGAGCCGTCCCCTCGGCGCGGACCCCGGCCGTCCGCGCCCTCCGCGGCTCCTGGCCGCTGGCGGCCGGTGCCCTGGCCCTGGCCGTGCTCGGCGCGGGCGTGCTGCTGGTGTCCGGCGGAGCCTGGGGCGTCACGAGCGCCTTCAGTCTCTGGGGCTCCGAGCTGGTCGGCGCGCTCGGCGGCCGGCCGGAGAACTGGACCTGGTGGAAGCAGGCCGGCAACGCCGAGATGCTGGCGGGCCCGGTCCTGGCGGACAAGAACAGCCTCACCGACATCGGCATCATGATCGGTGCGGCGGTCGCCGCCGCTCTCGGCGGCACGTGGGCCCTGCACCGCGGCATCCCCTGGCGTACGGCCGTCGCCTCGGTGCTCGGCGGCGTACTGATGGGCATCGGCGCCCGGCTCGCAGGCGGCTGCAACATCGGCGCCTATCTGGCGGGCATCGCCTCGGGCAGCCTGAGCGGCTGGCTCTGGGGCGCGTTCGCCCTGGCCGGTACGTGGGTGGGGCTCAAGCTCCGCCCGCTGTTCGGCCTCGGCAATCCGAAGCCCGGGGACGGCGTCTGCTGAACCCGTCCGGCCTCCCGCGCCGGAACCCGCCGCCCGCCCGGACCCCACCGTGACTCGGAAGAGCACGCGGGGCCGGGCGGTCGGCTTTCCCGGGACCCTCGGCCACGGAACGGCGGCTGTCCCTCTTCGCGGACGCCCCGACCGGCATGACGGTGACGTGCTGAACCGCTCCCGCACGACACGGGACCCGCCCCTCCCGGGGCGGGTCCCGTGTCACGTTCTCACCGGCGCCCGGTCGCGGTGTCGGGGCCGAAGGAGTGATGACACACCCATCATGACAGGTCAGAGGGCATTTTCGTAGGACGAACAGCACGCCTGTGAAGGCTTGTTGGGGACCCCGGACCACTCGCAGAATCGCCGTCATGAATCACTGCGAGAACGTCGATCACGACAGGGTTCTGAGGGCTCGTACGCTGCTGCTCGGATCCGGCACCATCAATGTCCACGAGGAGATCGACGCCTATCGAGTGCTCACGGGGGTGAGCCCGGTGGTGTATCTGCCGCGACTGGCCCGCGCGCTGCTGGAGTTCGGGACGTCCGGGCCCAGGAACCCGGCGACCCGGCTGCCGGTCCTGTCCGAGGCCGCCGCGGCGGCGGAACGGATGGACACGGCGGAACCGGGGCGGGCGCCACTGCTGCTGGAGATCCTGGAGGCGCGCAGGGAGGAACTGCACGCACTGGGACGCACCGAGGAAGCCCTGGCCGTCGGCGAGGAGATGGCCAGGGCGGCCGGGGAAGGGCCGGGGACGCCCGGAGGAGGGCCGGGGACGCCCGGAGGAGGGCCGGGGACGCCCGGGCGCCGGACCGTCTGAGCGACGTCGCCGGCGGGGCGGCCGGAAGGGAGCCGGCCGTCCCGCCGTGCCGCCGGGCGACGACGGAAGGCCGTGGTGCGGGCTCCTCTACGATCATCCGTGTGTGCGCAAACGTCATAGTCGCGGAAGACGACGCGAAACAGGCCGAACTTGTACGCCGCTATCTCGAACGCGAGGGGCACGCGGTCACCGTGGTGTCGGACGGCCTCTCCGCGCTGGAGCAGGCCCGGCAGGGGGCTCCGGATCTCCTCGTCCTCGACGTGATGATGCCGCGTGCGGACGGGTTGGACGTGGTCCGCATCCTGCGCGCCGAGGCGAGGGAGCTCGCCGTCCTCATGCTGACCGCCCGCACGACCGAGGACGACCTGTTGCTCGGGCTCGACCTGGGCGCGGACGACTACATGACCAAGCCCTACAGCCCGCGGGAACTCATGGCGCGCGTACGCACCCTGCTGCGGCGCACCCGCCGGGACGGGGGCCGCGAGGAGGGCCCCGTGCTGCGGGTCGGCACGCTCGCCGTCGATCCCCTGCGTCACGAGGTGGCCGTCGACGGTGTGCGGGTCGAGTGCACTCCGGGGGAGTTCCGGGTCCTGGCGGCGATGGCCGCCGAACCCGAACGCGTCTTCACCCGCGATCAGTTGCTCGCCGAACTGCACGGCTTCGACCGCTACATCAGCAGTCGTACCGTCGATGTGCACATCATGAACCTCCGCAAGAAGATCGAGCCCGCGCCCCGCCGCCCGGTCCGGCTGCTCACCGTCTTCGGGGTCGGCTACAAGCTCATGGACCCGCTGAAGGCGGCCTCGCGTGCCTCGGCGCGCTGAGTCCCGCGTGCCCCGGCGTGCAGGGCAGCGGCTGCGACTGCCGCTGCGCAAGAGCCTGCTCGGCAGGCTGCTGGCCGTGTCGGCGCTCGTCGCGGCGTGCTCCGTCGCCGCGACCGCGTGGCTGGCCGTGCAGACGACGTCCGGTGCCATCGAGCAGGAGCAGGGCCGCAACCTCGCCGCCGACACGCGGGTCCTCGACGCCCTTCTCGCCTACGCGGCCGGACACCCGGGCTGGGACGGCGTGGGGGCCACCGTCGACGAGCTGGCCGAGACGTCCGGCCGGCGGATCACCCTGACGACGCAGAGCCGGGAGATCATCGCCGACTCGGCCGATTCCCCCACGCCCGCGCCGGCCCTTCCTCCTCAGGCGTCGGCCGTCGTCGACCCCCTCTCCGTGACCACCGTGCCGGGAGGCGGGACCGGAGCCGACGCCCGGTCGGTGACCTCCGGTTCCGTGACGATCGCGGCACCCGGAGCCGACGGCGTGCAGCACTCCGGCAGCGACCGGATCGACCCGCGGGCCGTCGGACCGTTCCGGCTTCCGGGGACCGAACGCACCTCGCTGAGGCGCGCGGCCGAGGAGGCGGTGCAGTGCCTCGGCAGGTCAGGGATCGCCTCCGACGTCGTCGAGGCCCCGAGCGGACGGCCCCGCATCCAGGTCGTGGGCAACGATCCGGACCGGCTGCGGGAGAGCCGGTGCTCGACGGACGCGCTGGACAGCCCCACCCAAACCGAGGAGAAGGCGCTGAGCGCGCTCAACGAACTGGTCGACGCATGCCTGGAGCGGCAGGGGCGGGAAGGCGTACGGCTCGACCTCGACCTCTCCTGGAACACGGCCTCGGAGCCCGTCCCGGCCACGGCCGTCCCGGTGCCCGTGCCCGAGCCGAGCATCAGCGTCCCCCAGGAGACCCGTCCGACGGCGTACCCCACGCCCTCGCCCCTGGACAGCGCCGTCGACCGCGACATCGCCTCGTGCGTGGGCATCGCCCGCCAGGAACAGCTCAGTTCGTATGTCGCCTCACCCGCGCTGCTCTTCATCAGCGACCCGGGCGGCGGCGCCGTGCCCGGCTTCGAGCTGTCCCCGGCGAACACCGCGAAGATCACCGGAGTCGCGGCACTCGTCCTCGCGCTCACCGTCGGTGCGTCCGTCCTCGCGGGCGTCCGCCTGGTGAGGCCGCTGCACGCGCTCACGGGAGCGGCCCAGCGCATGCGGGACGGCGAGGACCCCTCGCAGGTGGTGGTCGCGGCGGACAACGAGATCGGCCGGCTGGCCGCCGTGTTCAACGACATGTCGGCACACCGCGCCCGGCTGGAGGAACAGCGCAAGGTGATGGTCAGCGACGTCGCGCACGAACTGCGCACCCCGCTGAGCAACATCCGTGGATGGCTGGAAGGCGCGCAGGACGGCATCGCGGAGGCGGACGCCACGTTCGTCTCCTCGCTCCTGGAGGAGGCGGTCCAGCTGCAGCACATCATCGACGACCTCCAGGACCTGTCGGCGGCCGACGCCGGAGCCCTGCGGCTGCACCCCGAACCGGTGCGGATCGAGGAACTGCTCGCCCAGGTCGCAGCTGCCCACCAGGCACAGGCCGACGCCTCGCGGGTCGGTCTCTCGACGGACCTTCCGGCCGGGCACGAGCCCGTCCCCGCGCTCCACGCCGACCCGGTCAGGCTGCGGCAGGCGATCGGCAACCTGGTGTCCAACGCCGTCCGCCACACACCGGCCGGAGGAAGGGTCACCCTGCGCGCGTACGTCACGGGGGAGGAGGGCGCGGAGGTGGTGGTGGAGGTGGCCGACACCGGAAGCGGCATCGCGCCGGAGGACCTGCCGCACGTCTTCGAGCGCTTCTGGCGTGCCGAGAAGTCACGCAACCGCCGCACCGGGGGCAGCGGCCTGGGGCTCGCGATCGTCCGCAAGCTCGTGGAGGCGCACGGAGGGACGACCGCGGTGGCCAGCACGGTGGGCCGGGGATCGGTCTTCACCCTGCGTCTGCCGGCGGCGGGCCCTGATCCGATCGGAACAGCGGTCTGACAGCTTCCTCACAACTTCACTCCAGTCTGAGGGCATGCCCGGCGCCCGACGCACATCAGTGCGGGGGCACCATCAACGCCGAGCTGGAATCGGAGTTCTTCATGTCCCTTCGTCCGACCCTGCGCACCGCAGTGCTCGCCGCCGTCGCGGTGGGCGCGGTCCTTCTTCCGTCCACCGCGGCCGTCGCCGACGAGAGCCCCACGCCTGCTCCCGTCGAGAGCACCGCCACCCCGAGCCCCGTCCCCGCGGAGGAGGGCGCCGAGCCCGCCCCGGTGTCCACGCCCGTACCGGCCGAGTCCGTTCCCGCGGGCACGATGCCGCGCGGGGGCGTCGACGCCGGTGAGCGCACGGCCACGGGCACGGACGGCGCCGCGCTGTACGGCTCGGCGGCGGGCGCGGTGCTCCTCGCGGGTGCCGCCGGCTTCGTGCTGCGCCGCCGGTCCGCCGCGCGTCACAACGGCTGACCCTCTGCGGTGGCGCCGTCTCCCCACCCGGGGAGGCGGCGCCGTCAGCGTTGTCCTTCCCGCTCGCTCCAGCTCATCCCGTACCGGAGTTCTCATGCGTCTCACCCCTCACGTGGCACGGCGGGCAGCCGTGTCCGCCACGGCCGTCGGTCTGCTGCTCGCGTCCGTCACGGGCTGCGGCCCGGCCGAAGCCCCCGGGCCCTCGGCCCGGACGGCCACGCACGCGCCCGCGCCCCGGTCCCCGGAGGTGCCCAAGGCCCCGGCGCCGACCAGGCTGGTGGTCCCCTCGCTCGGGATAGACAGCGGGCTCCTGCGGCTGGGGCTCAACGAGGACGGCACGGTCGAGGTCCCGCCTGCGGACGACGGCATGACGGCCGGCTGGTACGCGGGCGGGGCCGTACCCGGCGAGCGGGGCGCCGCCGTGCTCATCGGGCACAACGACACCCGCTTCGGCAAGGCCGTCTTCCACGACCTGCACACGATCGCCGAAGGCGCGGACATCTCGGTGTCCGACGGGGCGGGCGAGGAGATCCACTTCGAGGTCACCGGCACGGAGACCGTCAGCAAGAAGGCCTTTCCGACCGAGAAGGTGTACGGAGCGACCGACGAGCGCGTGCTGCGGCTGATCACCTGCGACGGAGCGTTCGACGCCGAGGGCCACCCCGTGGACAACCTCATCGTGTACGCGAAGCTCCGCTGACCCGGGCGCCCGCGCGCACCGGTGTCACGCGGCGCGCCGCTCCGCCCCGGACACCGGCGTCCGTGCCGCTTCGTGCGACGGAGCACGCTCCACACAGGTGACCGCGACCAGCGCCATGTCGTCGGTGAGCACCCCGTTGGTGTGGACGTGCGCGGCATGGGCGAGCCTCTCCACGACGGCCGGCGGACCGTCGCGCCAGGACGTCCGCAGCACCTCGTCCGGCGTGAAGAAGCGCCCCTCGGCGTCGCGGGCCTCCAGGAGTCCGTCCGTGCAGAGCAGGAGCAGATGGCCCGGCCCGAAGGGACGGGACTCGTCCTTCCACGTGCCGATGTCGAACTCGCCCAGTCCCAGGGGGAGCCCCGGATTCTCCGGCTCCCAGACCTGGAGGGCGTCCTCGCTCACCAGGAAGGCCGGGCAGTGCCCGCGGCTGATGAGGCGCACCTCCGTGCCGTCGGCCGGGATCTGCGCGATGGCGGCGGTGGTGAACTGCTCGCTGTTCGCCGCGTCCTCGCCGCTCACCGCGGCGGCCTCACGGGTATGGCGGGCCACCGCGTCGTCCAGGTGGCGCGCCAGCTCCGGCAGGGTCGGCGTGTGGTGGGCGGCTTCTCGGAAGCTGCCCACCAGGGCGGCCACACCGGGGATGGAGTTCAGCCCCTTGCCGCGTACGTCGCCGATCAGCAGGCGTACGCCGTACGGGGTGTGCTCCGCCGCGTAGAGGTCGCCCCCCACCGCGGCGGCGGAGGAGGCCGCTTCGTACCGCACGGCGATCCATGTGCGTCCCCACCAGGCACGCACGGGCGGCAGGACCGCGCGCTGGGCGCTCTCCGCCACGAGTTTGGCGCCCTGGAGCCTGCGCCGCAGGGTCAGCCGCAGCCGGCACAGGGGGACGGACGCCCAGGCCAGGATCACCATGGCGACGTAGTCGATCACCGCGTGGCGGGTGCCGTCCGCCATGTGGCTCCCGAAGAGGAGGACCAGCCCGGCCGCGCTGTTGAGAAGGGCCACCCAGACGACCGCCCGCTGGGAGTACACGCACGAGGCAAGCATGGAGCTCAGGATCAGGAACACGTCCCCGCTGAACGCGCCGGGCGAGGGCAGATCGATCGCCAGCGCGAGGGCCACCAGGAGGAACGGCACGAACCGGGTCCACCGGGGAAGCAGGTCGCTCTCGTTCTTCTGCGCATGCGTCATCAGCCCTGTCGCGGTGCGGTACGGGCTCACGGCATCGCCTCCCGGAGACACGGGGCGGCGGACCGCCGTGGTGGCGGCGCCGCGCCCCTCCTCTCGACCTTGAAGCCGACAGCGCCGTCCCGCACTCCGGCGCGGGCGCTCCTCGGCCCTCACCGGGCGGATGGGTGGCACCCGGCACCGGTCCGGCCGGCCGTCGAAGCGCTTCGATCCTCGCGGTCCTGGCCCTCGCGGAGGATCGGCAGGAAGAAGCTGTCCGCAAGGCTGTTGACACCCTGCTGGCCGAATGCGATCTTCGAAGCGCTTCAACGACCTGTCCGTTGGGGCCCGCACGCCGGACGGCCCCTCCTTCACCGGTGGCCGTCCGACTGCGTGACCGCGACTCATCCGAGGACGGACATGGCGTTCTTCGACAATCCCGTGATACCCGGCTTCAGCCCCGATCCGAGCATCTGCCGTGTGGGCGACGACTACTACGTGGCGACGTCCAGCTTCGAGTACGTCCCCGGCGTGCCGCTGTGGCACAGCCGCGACCTCGTGAACTGGCGGCTGATCGGCCATGCGCTGGACCGGCCCTCGCAGCTGGCGCTCGCCGACGACGCGCCGTCCTCGTGCGGGGTCTACGCACCCACGCTGCGCCACCACGACGGACGGTTCTGGCTGATCACGACCGTGGTCGCCGGCGCGGGCAACGTCCTGGTGACCGCGAAGGACCCGGCCGGCCCGTGGTCGGACCCCGTACCGGTCGGCATCCCCGGGATCGACCCCGATCTGGTCTGGGACGACGAGGGCCACTGCTGGTGCGTGTTCTCCGACGGCGGGATACGCGGGGTGCGCATCGACCCGGAGACCGGCGAACTGCTGAGCGAGCCGGTGGCGATGTGGTCGGGCAGCGGGCTCCAGTACCCGGAGGGCCCGCATCTCTACCGGATCGGCGACTGGTGGTATCTGCTGCTCTCGGAAGGCGGCACGGAACGCGGTCACGCCATGTCGGTGGCCCGGGCCCGCACCCTGCCGGGGCCGTTCGAGTCGCACCCGGACAACCCCGTGCTGTCCCACCGCAGCACGGGCCACCCCGTACAGAACACCGGCCACGGCGATCTGGTGCAGGCGCACGACGGCACCTGGTGGATGGTGCTGCTGGGCACCCGGCCCCGCGGTGACACCCCGAAGTTCCACGGCATGGGCCGCGAGACCTTCCTCGCGCCGGTCCGGTGGGAGGACGGGTGGCCGCTGCCGGGACCGCTGGAGCTCCGCGCACCGGCGCCGGCCCTCCCCGCGCACCCCTGGCCCGACGAGCCGTACCGCGACTCCTTCGAGGCGCCCGTGCTCGCGCCCTGCTGGGTCTCGCTCCGACGGCACGACCCGGACGCGGTACGCCTCGACGAGCGGCCCGGCCGGCTGGTGCTGCATGCCCGCGCGGACGGCCTCCACAAGCCCGGCGCGCTGTTCGTGGGCCGGCGCCAGCGTGACCCCGACTGCAGCGCGCGCACCCGCGTCGAGGTGGGGGAGGGGGACAGGGGCGGTATCGCCGTGCGCCTCGACGAGGCGCACCACTACCAGGTGGAGACCGGCGACGGCACGGTGCGGGCGGTCGCCCGGATCGGTCCGGTCCGTCAGGCCGTCGCCGAGCGGCCCGTTCCTCCGGGCCCGCTGACGCTGCGGATCGACATCACCACGAACGTCGTCCTTCCGCCCACGGTCACGTCGGCGCCCGCGGACCCCGAGGAGGCGGCAGCGGCCGGCCTCCGTATCGGCGGCCCCGACACCCTCCGCCTCGGCTACGAGACCGAGGACGGGGCCTTCGAGGTCCTGGCCGAGCTCGACGGCCGCTACCTCACCACCGAGGTCGCGGGCGGCTTCACCGGCCGGGTCATCGGGATGTACGCGACCCAGGGCGCCCCCGCCTTCGACTGGTTCGAACTGAGGCCCGCCCAGGACGGGTGACGCACGCGCCCCGGGCCGGGGCACGGACCGCCATGCCCGGCGGACCGTGCCCCCGCGGGGACGTCAGTGCGCCCGCGCGGCCTCCAGCCACTGCAGGACCTCGGGCGTGACCGGGTCCGTGATGTCCGCGAACTCCTCGTGCTTCTTGAGGAACTTCGCCACATAGGGGCAGACGGGAACGATCCGCTTGCCCGAGGCCCGTACGTCGTTCAGCGCCTCCCGCACGAGAACGGACGCGAGGCCCTGTCCGGCGAACGCGTCGTCGACCTCGGTGTGGAAGAAGACCCGCTGCTCGTCGCGGTCGCGGTAGGCGGTGAGACCCGCTCTCACCTCGCCGACCAGGATCTCGTAGCGGTGCCTGGCGTCCACGTCGCGGACGGTCGGGGTGGCGGCGGGCTGGGTCATCGGGTGCCTCTCGGGTGTGTCGGGTTGCCTCGTGGGGCGATCGTTGCGTTGGGGAGCGAAGGGGCGGGGATGCGGTCACCGGGATAGCCCTCGACATGGCCGAAGCGCTCGGATCCGGCCTGCCACTCCTCGCGCGCCCGGACGATGTCCTCGTGGCTGCGGCCCACGAAGTTCCACCACATGACGATCCGCTCCTCGAACGGCGTCCCGCCGACGAGCACGGCCCTGGCCGGGGCGTCCGTCTCGTTGGTCAGCGTCAGCGTGCCGCTCCCCGGGGCCAGGTAGCCCAGCTCGGAGGGACGCAGCGACGTTCCGCTCATGCGGATGGTCCCCCGGTCGACGAGGAGACCGTGCTCGAAGGAGGTGTCCGTGTCCAGGGTCGTGGTCCCGTGGGGCTCCAGCACGATCTCCGCGCCGAGCAGCGGGGTGAAGGCCGGGACCGGCGAGGTGTCTCCGGCCAGGGAGCCGAGGAACACCCTGATCACGGCGTCGTCCCGGTGGACGGGGTCCGGCACGTGGTGCCGGAAGTCGCGTCCCGTGTCCCGGTGTTCACCTGGGAGTGCCACCCAGAGCTGCACGCCGTGCAGGATCGTGGTGCGGGGCGTGGAGACCTCGGTGTGGCTGATGCCGTGGCCACCCGTCATGAGGTTCAGCTCGCCGGGGCGTACGAACGCGTGGCTGCCCAGGCTGTCGCGGTGCTCGATCTCCCCGCTGAACAGCCAGCTGACCGTCTGCAGACCGGTGTGCGGGTGGGGGGCCACGTCCATCCCGCCCGTCTCGGCGACGTCGTCGGGGCCGTAGTGGTCGATGAAGCACCAGGCGCCGATGAACGTACGGGCACGCTGTGGCAGCGTACGCCGCACCGTCATCGCGCGCGGCCCTCCCAGGGGCACGTCACGCGGCGACAGCACCTCGACCGGCGTACGGGACGCGGACTCCTCGCCGCCGGGTGCCGTGTCCGGTGCGGCCGGGTCCGTGCCGACGCCGCTCATCGTGTGTCTCCCCGCACGACTAGAGTACTTTCAAGTTCAACAATCATGCTTGATCATACGCCGTCGCCCACCGGGGCGCACGGTCCGGCAAGGGGCGGCCTGCCCCGGTGAGGAGAGTCCAGGGTGAATGGTACGGAGGCCGTCGGCACCGACAGGCGGGTCTACGTCGACAAGCAGCACCCGAAGGCCTACCGCGCCCTGGCGGCGGCCGCCGAGGAGGTGCGTACGGTCGCGGCGGAAGCCGGCCTGGACCGCGTCCTCGTGGAGCTGGTCAACCTCAGGGTGTCCCAGATCAACGGCTGCGCGTACTGCCTGGACGTCCACACCAGGGCCGCACTCCGTGAGGGCGAGACGACACGCCGCCTCGGTGTGCTGGCCGCCTGGCGCGACACCGAGCTGTTCACCGTACGGGAGCGTGCCGCCCTTGCCCTGGCGGAGGCGACGACGCGCCCCGCCGACGCCGCACTCCAGGAGGACGCCTACGCCGAGGCGCGCCGGACGCTCTCCGACGACGAGACATCGGCCGTGATCTGGGTGGCCGTCACCATCAACGCCTTCAACCGCGTCTCCATCATGAGCAAGCACCCCGTCCGGGGCGTCCCCCGGCAGTGAGGCCCGCGCGGCGCGCGAGCCCGCGCAGCCGCTTCTCCCGCCCGCCGTCCGGGTGAACTCCGTCCCCACCCTGCCGCGCTCCGGGCAGGGATGCGCGCATCCGTGTTCCGGTCGCCTCTGGAATACCGGTGGGCGCGGTCGCGGGAACCGCGCCCGCCCGGACGGGAGGACGTATGAGGACCGTGCCCGGTCCCACGGACCATGTGGTGGTGGTCGGCGCCGGCCTGTCCGGCCTCGCCGCCGCCCTCCATCTGCTCGGCGCGGGCCGCCGGGTCACCGTCGTCGAACGGGACGCGGGGCCCGGGGGGCGCGCGGGGCGGCTGGAGACCGGCGGCTACCGGGTGGACACCGGACCCACCGTGCTGACCATGCCGCACCTGGCCGACGAGGCCTTCGCCGCCGTGGGGGACAGCCTCCACCGGAGGGTGGAGCTGATCCCGCTCCACCCCGCCTACCGGGCCCTCTTCGCCGACGGCAGCGGGCTGGACGTCCACACCGACGGCGACGCCATGGAGGCCGAGGTCAGGCGCTTCGCCGGGGCCGCCGAGGCCGCCGGCTACCGCAGACTGCGCGGCTGGCTGGAGCGGCTGTACCGGGCGCAGATGCGCCGCTTCATCGACACCAACTTCGACTCGCCCCTCCAGCTCCTGCACCCGGACCTGGCCCGGCTCGCCGCACTCGGCGGCTTCGGCCGGCTCGATCCGCAGATCGCCCGGTTCCTCTCGGATCCGCGGCTGCGCCGGGTGTTCTCCTTCCAGGCGCTGTACGCCGGAGTCACGCCCGCCCGCGCCCTGGCCGCCTACGCGGTCATCGCCTACATGGACACGGTCGCGGGCGTCTGGTTCCCCAAGGGCGGCATGCACGCACTGCCCCGGGCCATGGCCGACACGGCGGGAGACGCGGGCGCCCGCTTCCGGTGGTCCGCCGAAGTGAGCGCGCTGGAGCGGACGTCCGGCCGGGTACGGGCCGTCACCCTGGCCTCGGGCGAGCGGATCGCCTGCGACGCGGTCGTCCTGACACCGGACCTGCCCGTCGTCCACCGCCTCCTGGGCCGGGCCCCGCGACGCCCCGTCGCTCTGCGCCACTCGCCGTCGGCCGTGATCCTGCACGCGGGCACGGACCGCACCTGGCCGGAACTCGCGCACCACACGATCTCGTTCGGCTCCGCCTGGGAACGCACCTTCGACGAACTCACCCGCACCGGAAGCGTGATGAGCGACCCGTCACTCCTCATCACCCGTCCGACGGCACACGACCCGTCGCTCGCCCCGGAGGGCAGACACCTGCACTACGTCCTGGCCCCGTGTCCCAACACCACGACCGGCCCCTCGGCGGGCACCTGGGCTGACCTCGGGCCCCGCTACCGCGACAGCCTCCTGCGCGAACTGGAACGCCGGGGCCTGGACGGCTTCGAGGCGTCCATCGACCGCGAACTGCTGGTCACCCCCCTGGACTGGACGGCCCAGGGGCATGCGGCGGGCACCCCCTTCTCCGTGGCGCACACCTTCGCGCAGACCGGCCCCTTCCGGCCGCGCAACCTCGTACGCGGCTACGAGAACGTCGTGATCGCCGGGTGCGGCACGACCCCCGGGGTCGGCGTGCCGACGGTCCTGGTGAGCGGCAAGCTCGCCGCGGCCCGGATCACCGGCACCCGCCGCACCACCGGAGCGCACCGCCGCCCCGCCCTCGAAGGAGCGGGCCGGTGAGCCGCCGTGAACTCGACGCCGCCGGGATCACCGGCCCCGCCCTGCGCGCCGACTACGACCGGTGCCGCCGGATCAACGCCCGGCACGGCCGCACCTACTTCCTGGCGACCCGTCTGCTCCCGCTCGAACGCCGCTGCGCGGTCCACGCGCTGTACGGCTTCGCCCGGTGGGCCGACGACATCGTGGACGGCCTGGACCGGGGGAGGCCCCCGGAGGAACGCGACCGTCTGCTGCGCCTGCTCGAGAGCGACCTCGCCCACGGACTGCGCACGGGAGGCGGCGACGAGCCCGTCGTACGGGCGGTCGCCGACACCGCGGGGCGATACGCCATCGACCACGGCCTGTTCGCCGACTTCCTCGCGTCCATGCGCAGCGACCTGAGCGTCACCGACTATCCGACGTACGAGGATCTGCGCGCCTACATGCACGGTTCGGCCGCGGTGATCGGACTCCAGATGCTGCCCGTGCTCGGGACGGTCGTGGCCCGCGAGGAGGCCGCACCGCACGCGGCTGCCCTCGGTGTGGCCTTCCAGCTGACCAACTTCCTGCGCGACGTCGGCGAGGACCTGGACCGGGGGCGCGTCTACCTTCCCGCGGACCTCCTCGCCGCGCACGGAGTGGGGCGGCCCCTGCTGGAGTGGAGCCGCCGCAGCGGACGGCACGACCCGCGCCTGCGCGCCGCGTTCGCCGAGACCGACGCGATGATCCGGGCCGTCTACCGGGAGGCGGAACCGGGCATCGCCATGCTGGAGCCGCGGGTGAGGCCCTGCATCCGTACGGCGTTCACGCTGTACAGGGGCATCCTCGACGCGATCGCCGACGACGGATACGCGGTCCTGCACGGACGGGCCGTCGTACCGCGCCGACGGCGGGCCGCCACCGCGGCGGGAGGGCTCGTACGCATCCTGGGGGCGCGGATGCGCACACGGCGGGACGCGGCGGTTCCGGGTCCGGTGGCGGGGACGGAGGGTGTTGCGCGATGAACGCGCCCAGGAGAAGCGAGGCATGGACCCCGCCGCTGCGGATGCGGCGCGCACCCCGCTGGGAGCGACAGGCCCCGACCTGGCGTGAAGCCAGGCCCCCCGTGATCGCCGAGGCGCTGAAACGGGCCTGCGCGCGGCCGTCGGGCAACTGGTACGTCGCGGGCGCCTCCCGCGCGATCGGCACCCGGGAACGCCCGTACGGCCGCACGGTCGCCGGGGTGGAACTCGTCCTGTGGCGGGCCGGCGACGGCACGCTGCGCGCGGGCCCGGGGGAGTGCCCCCACCTGGGGGCCCCGCTCCGCGACAGCCGCGTGGTGTGCGGGACGTTGCTGTGCCACTGGCACGGAATGGCCCTGGACGGCGCGCCGTTCGCCGGATGGGAGCCCGTTCCGGTGCACGACGACGGGGTGCTGGTGTGGGTGCGGCTCGACGCGGCGGGGGGCGAACCACCGCTGGACCACCCCGTCGTGCCGGTGCGCCCAGGGGCCGGCGACGCGGTCGACGCGGTGTTCACCGCGGTGGGCAGGTGCGAACCGGAGGACGTGGTCGCCAACCGGCTGGACCCCTGGCACGGAGCCTGGTTCCACCCCTACGCGTTCGTCGGGCTGACGGTGACCGGCACCCCGGACGACGCCCGGGCCGCTGAGGAGGACGCCTTCGCCGTCGACGTCTCGTTCAAGGTCGCGGGCCGCCTGGTGGTGCCGGTGCGGGCGGAGTTCACCGCTCCCGGGCCGCGCACGGTCGTCATGCGCATCACGGACGGGGAGGGTGCCGGATCGGTCGTGGAGACCCACGCCACGCCCCTCACCGCGCCGGGTGCCGCCCGGCCGCGTACGGCGGTGGTGGAGGCCGTCGTCGCGGCCTCGGGCCGGCGGGGCTTCGCGCTGGCGCGGGCCGCCGCACCCCTTCTGCGGCCCCTGATGCGCCGGACCGCCGGCAGGCTCTGGCGTGACGACCTGGCGTACGCAGAGCGCCGCTGGACGCTGCGGCGCACGGGACGCTTCCCGGGCTGAGGGCCGCGCTCAGTACCGCGCCGCCCGGGCCGCCAGGGCGCGCAGGACCCGGGAGCGGCCGGCCCGCGGGACGGTCCTGAGCACGTGGCCGCGCACACCCCAGCCGGCGAGCAGTTGATTGGCGGCCAGGAAGCCCGAGGTCGCCGCCCGTTCCATGAGCGCGACGGGCAGACCGGTGCGGACGAGGTCACCCGCCAGCGTCACGCGCGGATGCGGGGTGCGCACGGCCGGACGGCGGTGGTGGCCGCCGACGGCGAAGACCGGGCAGTCCGCCCGCCACTCATGGACCGCGTCGACGACCCGGGCGTCCGCGGTCTCGGGGTAGACCTCGTGGAGCCGGTCGAGGATCCGCTTCTGGACCCGCTTGTGCTCCTCCCGCTCGTCGACGGCGTACGCGTGGAGTTCGACCACCCCGCCGCCGGTCCGTGCGGCCCAGCGTGCCGCTTCGCCCTCCCAGCGGTCGAGGACGCTGATGTTGTCGAGCCCGTCGTACCCACTCGTGCCGAGGAACCCCGCGCGGTCCTCGCGCACCGGGCGGTCGAGCCACAGCCTGGAGACGAGGAACGGCGGAGCCGTCCGCAGTGCGGCGATGTCCGCGCGCCAGGAGTCGTCCCCCAGCTCCTCCGAGGCGCCCACCACATGGCGCAGGCCGCCGGTGTCGAGCGCGAGGACCACGGCCTGGTACCGGTCGGACGCACCCTCGCTCTCCACGGCCAGGTCCCCGTCCGCGAGCGGCCGGACACGCCGCACCGGGGTCCCGGTGCGCACCTGGGTGCCGAGCCCTCGCAGATGTCCGGCCAGCGGCTCCCAGAGGGCCTGGGGGAACGGCTCGCGCGGCACGTCGAAGAGGAGGCCCTCGGACGACCCCAGGAAATAGATGTGGAACATCAACAGCAGTTCGGCCGCCGAGAGTTCGCGTGGGTCGGCGAAGAAGCTGCGGGAGAACACCTCGAAGGCCAGATGACGCGCGGCCCCGGGGAACCCGATGCGGTGCAGGAAGTCCTCGGCGCTGATGCCGTCGAACCCCTCGTACACCCCGGGCACGCGCACATCGAGCAGCGGCAGGGCCGCCCGGGCGTCCATCGCGGCGAGGTCCCGCCATCCGAACGTCGGGCTGAGCGCCACGAATCCGAGCGCACTCCACGGCGGGGTCCGGGGCACGCGCGCGAAGCTGTCCCTCAGGCCGTCGCGGTGCAGCAGCGGATAGTCCGGCAGGGGGGTGAGCGCCAAGAGCCCCGGATCCGTCCGGCGCAGCAGGCCGCGCAGGTTGTAGTACTGGCGGAAGAACGCATGGAAACCGCGGCTCATCGT
Organism: Streptomyces sp. CB02058; assembly: GCF_001905505.1. Taxonomy (GTDB): domain Bacteria; phylum Actinomycetota; class Actinomycetes; order Streptomycetales; family Streptomycetaceae; genus Streptomyces. The sequence goes on along the minus strand of NZ_LIPG01000007.1, from coordinate 329,769 downwards.
CGCCCCGGACCCGTCGGCCAGCCGGACCGGCCACCCGGCGACGCGCCCGCCGAGGACCTGCTCGCGTTCGTACAGGGTCACGTGGACGCCCCGCTCGGCGAGCGCCGTCGCGGCGGCGAGGCCCGCGATGCCTCCGCCGATCACCGCGGCCGACGGCGCGTCGCCGGTGAAACGCTCGCGTCCCGGCGCGGGAAGGAGGATCTCCGCACGGCGGTCGCGCCCATGGGCGCCCAGCAGGGTCATCGGGGGCTCTCTTCGGATCGGCCGGTGGCCCGGCGGGCGAGGAACGGCAGTTCGGCCGCGGTGCGGAGCATCGGGCCCACAGGAGTGCGCAGACCGATCCCGAACTCCTCCCACGGCGTGCTCCCGCCGTCGAGGAAGCGCAGCAGCCGCTCCATCGGGACCCGGCGGAACAGCTCGGTGAAGAAGCGCGGCCCGTCGACCCGCCCGGTGTCCAGGGCCCGCAGCAGAACGGCGTCCATGGCGAGGGCCCGGCGGCCGTGCGGCGGCGGCACGGCCGGCCGGCCCCGCAGCACCGAGGCTGCGACGGCCCGGCTCTGGCGCTGCACGGTGGCGAAGGTGTAGCCGGTCGCCGGACGGGTGGCGCCCCCGGCTGCCCCGATACGGAACACGGCGGACCCGGTGCGGCGGGGGAAGCGGGCGTCCGTCATCGGGATGACGCCCTGCTCCGCGGAGTCCACGGCCAGGGGACCGAGCCGCAGCACCTCGGCCGTGTAGTGCCGCAGAGCCGCGTCGTACGCCGCCGTCGTCAGCGGGGCCCGGGAGAATTCGGTGTACTCCACCAGCGCCCGGTCCGGCGCGAGCGGCAGGACGTATCCGAACGCGAGGCCGTGGCGCGGCTGCGGCACCCGGAAGTCCATCAGGTCCGCCACGCCGGGATCGAACCGGGGCGAGGCGGTGCGCACGAACCAGCCGCGGAAGTGCTGGAGCAGCAGCGTGCGGTGGGGCGGCGTGCCGCGCACCGGCCGCGAGTCGAAGACGCAGTCGCCCCGCAGTGTGAGCGGCCTGCCCCCGGCCGTCGTGCAGCGCACCTCGGCGCCGTACGGCGCGTCGCGCACCTCGTGGGCGGTGGCACGCACGACGCGGGCCGTCGGGGAGGCAGCCAGCCGTGCGTGGACCAGCCGTTCGAACGGACCGGAGCGCACCATGCGGTAGCGCAGCGGCGCGGGCGCCGACTCGATGGCGCCGCCGTCGGGCCCGCGCACCCGCAGCCGTTGCCAGGAGGCGACGACGGCCTCCTCGAACCCTCCCGTGCCCGCCTCCCAGTAGCACCAGGTGCGCTCCGCGGGGCGCAGCGGTCCGTCGGGAGCCTCGACGAGCGTCACGCCCGTACCGGAACCGACGAGCCGGTCCGCCAGGCAGAGCCCGGCCGCGCCGCCGCCCACGACGACGACGTCGTCCACCCGCCGCCGGTACCCGCTCACACCCGGCCGGCCCGGACCGCCGCGCGGTCGGCCAGCACCTCGCGTGCCGCCCTGCTGCCGGAGGCCAGCGCACCCTGCACGGAGCCGGTCGCCCGGTGGTCCCCGCAGACGTACCGGCCCGGTGCGAAGCGGGTCGTGCGGCTCAGTGGCCAGGGCGGGCGCATGGCGGGCAGGGCGCCCTCCACGGTGTACGCGGCGACCGTCTCCCAGGTGCTCGTGTCCGTGTCGTACAGCTCGGCCAGCCGCGCGCGGACCGTCCTCTCCCCGCCGGGCGGCCCGGAACCGAGTACGGACGTCGAGACCAGGGCCGTGCCCGGGGGAGCGTAGGAAGGTACGACCTCGGTGAGGACACAGCTGTTCAGGACGGCGAGTCCGCTGTCGACGACCAGGGTCGGTTCGGTCAGCGGCGACCGGTCGGCCGCGTGGTAGTACGTCGTCACCGTGCGGCTGTCCGGCACTGCCAGCCCGGGCAGCAGCCGGGCAGCGGTCGCGGCGTCCGTGGCCACCACGACGCCGGCGGCGGGCCGCTCGCCGCCGTCCGCGAGGAGCACCCCGGAGTCCGTGATCCCGGCGACCGGTGAACCGAGCCGCAGGGCGCCTTCCGGCAGCCGGGCGGCGAGCTGGGCCGGCACGGCGCCGATGCCCTCGGCGGGCAGGCAGAGCGTGCCGCGCACCATGCTGCGCCAGACCAGGTGCAGGAAGCGCGCGGAGGTCTCGAGCCCTTCCTCCAGGAACACCCCGGAGAGGAAGGGCCGCATCAAATCCTCGATGGCGCGCGGCGAGAGCCCGGCACGTACGAGCGCCTCCGAGGCCGTCCGGTCGGGCACGCGCCGCAGGCGTTTCGCGGGAAGCAGCGCGTCACGGGCGGTGAGCGCGGCGAGCGCGGCGAGGTCGCGGCCCGGGAGCACACGTCCGGGCAGCAGCTGCGCCGCGTCCCCCGGCCGCCGGGTGGGGTCCGTGACGCGCACGCGCCCCGAGGGGGTCCGGGCGATCAGGCCGGGGGTGAACGGCCGCAGGCGCAGCCCGCGCAGATCGAGGCGCCTCTTCACCTGCGGATAGGAGGTGTTGAAGACCTGGAAGCCCCGGTCCAGCAGGAACCCGTCCCTGCGGTCCGTGCGCATGCGGCCGCCCACCCCGTCGGACGCCTCCAGCAGCTCGACGCGCAGGCCCGCCTCGACGAGGTCGAGCGCGCACGCCAGACCTGCGAGGCCGGCGCCCACGACGACGGCGTCCGGTGGCGATGGGTGCTGTGGTTTCGTCATCCGTGTCCCTCGGCTCGGTTCCCCGCGTCCGGCGACGCCACTGACGGGTGGTCAAGCCGACCACGAACGGGACGCCGAAGCCAGGAGCCTCCACGGGCATCCCCCTCAACGGGTGACGCGAGCGGACGGAACGGCGGGCACGGTCACCGGGGGGAGCCGTCGTCCTCCCCGCACAGGCGGTGCAGCACGGCCCGCACGGCGGCGTGCACCGCCTCGCGTGACTCGTCGGTCGGGTCGACGGTCTCGAAGCTGTGGTGGCCGTGCGGCACGTCGATCACCTCCAGCTCCGCCCCGCACGCGCGCGCCGCGTCGGTGAACGCGTCCACGGTGGCCGCGATCGCGGCCGTCTCCAGCCCGGCCCGGACCAGCACCAGGGGCAGGGAACCCGCATGGGCGACGGCTTCCGCCGGGCGGAAACGGGCCTCGAACCGTCCCCAGTTGGGCAGCGGCGCCATGATCGGGTAGTTGGCCGCAAGGCAGCGCAGCCACGGCGGGGGCTTGCTCAGCCAGTCGGCGGTGAGCGGGCCGCTGCCCGAGAAGAACCACAGCGCGATCCGGCCGGCGTCCACCCGGGGATCGGCCCGCACCCGCTCCACCGCCTCCGCCACATCGGCGGCCGACCGGGCGTAGTCGCCCAGGGAGTGGAGGCGGTGGTCGACGGTCACGGCCACCACCCCCTGGCCCGCGACGTAGCGGGCGTAACCGGTCATGCCCGGCCAGTCCCGGGGGGTTGGGCGCGCCTCTTGCGGCACCGGTCCGCCGTGGACGAGGACCAACGCCGGGCGGGGGCCCGTGGCGGAGGGCGGCGGATACAGGTCGATGGTGCCGGTCCGCTCGCGGGGGACCTCGGGCACGTCCAGCAGGAAGGGCCGCGGATGCTCGGCGCCCGCCGGAGTCAGACGGTGCCCCTCCCCGGCCGCCGCCCTCAGCAGCGTATCGGCCAGGGCGGCGGGGGTGGACAGCATGGGCCAGTGCCCCGTGGGCAGTTCGAAGAAGGTCACCCGGGGATCGGCCAGCGCCTGGAGCGTGGGTTCGCCGAAGCCCACCCGGGCCTGGACCATCGAGATGCTCGATCCGTTGGCGGTGCACAGCACCCCGGCCATGGGCAGCCCGGCCGCCGCCCCGGTCAGGACGAGTGGCTGGAGCAGCGTGTCCAGCGGCTGCGGCGACGAGAGAGCCGTCAGCCGGGACAGCGCGGCGCCGGACACGCCCGCCGTGCTGCCCCAGACACCCCAGTCGTCGCGCGAGGGAGGCGCCAGCGCCGCGCCCGCTCGCCGGCCACCCTCCCCGGCGGCGCGCAGCACCTCCTCGCGCACTCCCCGGTCGGGCACGGCTGCCAGGGCCGGAACCCCGTTCGCGGGCAGCCCCGAGTCCAGGTAGACGATCCGGGCGACCGACTCCGCACGCCGGTCGGCGGCGCCCAGGGCCGGATGGATGCCGTAGTCGTGGCCGACGAGCACGATCGCCCGGCCGGCCACCCGCCCGACCGAATCGATCACCGCGAGGACGTCCGCGATGTGGGTCTCCAGGCCGACGGCCGCATCTGCCGGAGGACGGCTCCCGCCGAGCCCGGTCAGGGCCACCGCACGCACATCGGCACCCGCCACCGTCAGCGCCGCGGCGGTCTCGTCCCACACGTGCGGGCCGGTGAACACACCGGACACCAGGATGAACACGGTCATCATCTCTCCTCGGTACGCAGTCGCTCGCGGACCGGTCGGATCGACCGGCCCTGACGCGGGTACCGTAGGAACTCCCCCTGAGGGAGGTTCAAGTGTTCTCGTCGTACGACGGTCTGTGCGGCATCGGCGAACTCGCCGAACGCGCGGGTGTCAGCGTCAAGACGGTCCGCTTCTACTCCGACAGCGGTCTGCTGCCCGAGGCATCCCGCAGCGCGGGGGGACACCGCCGCTACGCCCCGGAATCCGTCGAGCGGCTCCGGCTGATCCGCTCCCTGCGAGCCATGGACCTTCCGGTGTCCGCCGTACGCCGCGTCCTCGACGAGGAGGACACCGGCGGCCGGGCGGGCGGCGCCCTGGAGGACGCCGTCGCCGGGCAGTTGAGCGCACTCGGCACCCAGCTCAGGGCTCTGCGCTGGAGAGAGGCCGCGCTGCGGCTGGTGCAGGAGTGCCCACCGCAGGAGCGCGCGGGCCGCCTGCGGCTGGTCGGCGCGGTGACCGCGCCGCCGAGCACCGCGCCCCTCGCCCGGTTCTGGCGCGGCTGGCTGCCGCCGCGGATGCCCGCCCGGTCGGTCACCGCCTTCCTCGACGTCGCGGTACCGCAGCCGCCGGAGGACCCCGGCCCGGCCCAGGTCCTGGCCTTCGCCCGGCTGTACGCACTCGTCGACGGCCCGTGCGAGGGGACCGCGCCCACCCAGCCGCACGCCCACCGGGCAGCGGACGCCCGGGCCTCGGCCGTGCTCTACGCCGGGCTGGCCGAGGCCTACACCCTGGCGGCTGTCCAGATGCGCCAGGGCCGCGATCCGTATCAGGGGGAGGCCCTGGACGGATTCGTCGACGCGTACGCGCGCGCGGGCGACACCGCGGACACCCCGGGCTTCCGGCGGGTGCTCGCCCGACGGCTCGCGGCGGACCCGCGCATCGACCGGTACTGGGAGCTGACGGCCGAGCTGATCAGCCGCCCGGACGGACGGCCCGAGCCCACCCCGGGGGCCGCGCACGACTGGCTTCTGGCAGCTCTGAACGACCGGCCGGATACCGTGGGGACCGCCGGGGACCGCGGCTGACGGCCCCGTCGGAGTCAGGTCAGGAGCTGGGTCCAGCTCTCGGTCAGCTCGTGGAGCATCTGCTCGCGATCGAGCTTCCAGTCGGCGCCGTCCCAGTGCTGGGCGACGTAGTCGAGCTGGGCCATCGCCAGCACACCGCGGAAGTGGCGCTGGTGGGGCTCGAAGCGGTCCGCCTCGGTCAGCCCGTCCTCGACGTCGCTGATCGCCTCCTCCAGCCAGCGCTCGACCAGGTTCGACAGCTCGGGGTCCACGGCCGCGGCGTCCCGGCCGATCCGGATGATCGGCCGGATGGGCGGCCAGCTCTCGGCCGTGCTCCGCAGCCAGGCGGCGATGGCCTCCCGCGTGCCCTCGGCGACGGTGGCGACCAGGTCCTGGGCGGTGGAGCCGTGTTCGGGGGAGCGGACGCGCTTGAGCGCCTCGTTGAGCCGCTCGTCGATGAGCGCCTTCATCAGCTCGCTGCGCGAGGGGAAGTACGCGTAGAAGGTCACCCGGGTCGTCCCGGCCGCGGTCGCGATGTCGTCGACGGTCGTCGCGGCGTACCCCTTCGTCTTGAAGAGGTCCAGGCCGGACTCCAGCAGCAGACGTCGGGTCAGCTGTTTCTGGGCCTCTCGAAGGTTTGCCATGGTCCGATCCTAGACCTTGTGTGTAAGGCAAACACGCACCCAGGCCCCTTCCGGTACGCGGCGGACCGAACCCTGACGTGGCGTAAACCCGCACGTCACCGGCTCCACCGTCGCACCGTAGACGGCGGCCCCGTACCACCGGGAGGTGGTACGGGGCCGCCGGGGCATCGCGGAACGGACCGCTGCTAGTCGGTCGTGCGTACCGTGAACGGCAGCACCAGCCGGGACGGGTGGGCGGCGTCGCGGTAGATCTTGTGCGTGACGGGGCGGCCCACCGGAAGGTGGAAGGCGTCCGGCGGCAGCAGCGAGTTGTGCTCGTCGGCCAGCGGCTCGTCGTTGGACAGCTCCACCACGATGCGGTGACCGGGCAGGAACGTCGCCGCGAACGGGTAGAGCCGCAGCACGTACTCCTCGACCTTCCCGGGCTCCACCGGCACCGAGCGGGTGTGCGGGTGGTACGGGTTGCCCTCGGTGGTGCGGTCGTCCAGCTCGCGGTGCGAGGCCTTGAGGTACCCGGTGGTGATCAGTTGGCGCGAGCCGTCGGGCGCGCTGTCCCACATGCGCAGGATGAAGTTCGTGTCGTCCTGGTCGATCTCCGCGAAGATGTGCGCGGCACCCGTGCCGATCATCTCCGTCGGCTCCTCGAAGGGCGCGGTGCTCCAGCTGAGGATCTCCACCTTGTCGGTGACCGTGAGCGGCGCCTGGTAGAAGCCGTCCGGGGCCGCGTGCTCCACACCCATCGTCTCGGGCTCGAAGGAGAGCTTGCGGCGCGTGCGGAGGTAGAGCGGCTTGTACTCGACGTCCTTCGGCGGCCACTGCCCGGCCGTGACGACCTCGCGCGAGCCCTCGACGAACGTGCTCACGGCAGGCTCGTCCATGATCCCGTTGTCGATGCCCTTGAGCCAGTACTCGTACCAGCGGAACATCTTGTCGTGCTCCTCGACCCAGGGGCGCGACTGCATCGGCGGGTACGATCCGATGTCCAGCTTCTTCGGTCCCTTCAGCACATCGAACAGTTCGATGTGACCGTCCAGGGTCCAGCCGCGTCCCTGGTCGATCTGCAGATAGACCGGTATGTCGATGTTCTCGGCCAGCGTGATGGGGTTGCGCTCCTTGTACCACTCCCCGTCGAACTGGTTCATGACGATGTCGAACCAGAACTCGCGGTTCTTGGGGTACTTGAGCACATGGACCAGATTCGGCCAGGCCGCCACGTCCGGGTCGAGGAGCCGCTCGTCGACGAGCTTCCTGAGCTCCTCGGGGGAGTGGACGTCCTGCATCCGGGACCTGACGTTCGTGTGCGCGATACCGGAGTCACCGCCGCGGCCCTCACGGGCGGCACGCGGCATGAACCACATGATGCCGCCGTGGTAGGTGGTCTCGTAGAAGTCGTAGTGGCCACCGCTGACGAAGATCGCCTTGAGGTGCGGCGGGCGCTCGGCGGCGGCCAGCACCTGCATCGAACCGAAGTAGGAGATGCCGATCATGCCGACGTTGCCGTCGCACCACGGCTGCGCGGCGACCCACTCGACCAGGTCGTAGAGGTCCTGGCCCTGGGACACCCCGCCGAAGTTGTAGTTGCCGATCATCACGCCGCCCGAATCACCGGTGCCGCGCATGTCACCGATGACGTGCACGTAGTCCTCCTCGACCACGCGCGCGATGTCACCGGCCTCGATGCAGCCGTCCCACATCGGGCTGGGGCGCCGCTGCGGAGGCATCGTCAGGGCGAGCGCCTGGAGCTCCTTGCCGTAGGCGCTCATCGCGATCAGAGCGGGCCGCGGCCTGTCCTCGGTGCCGTGGTAGGCGTCCACGGCGAGCTCGACGCCGTCCCGCATCGGAACGTGGAGATCCTTGCGGACGGCGATCGTCCGCGCCCCCGCCCGGATCGACTGGAAGTCAGCCATGAGTGCGAAGCTCCTTGCCCTCTGTCACGAGTTCTGTGTGTGGTGCGTGCGGTAGCCGTGCATCGACGTGAAGAACGGCGACGGCTCGAGTGCGGGATCGCCGGTGTAGCCGAGCTCCTCGGCGACAGGGGCGAAGGGGGAGTAGGGCGAGTCCGTCTCCCGGAGGCCGTCCCGCAGGCAGCGCCCGGCCGCCCGGCTGACCCGGGCCTCGATGTCCAGGCTGCCCTGGAGCGCCTCCCGGGCCTGGGCGGCGTCCAGTTCGACGCCGTACGGCACCCCGTCGGCCGTGCGGTACGGGTGCCCGAGGTAGAGGTGCTGCGGCCGGACCTCGTCGCGGAGGTACTCCAGACCGGCGCGGTAGCCGGCCGGGTCGGTGTAACCGGGGAAGCCGTTGGCCGCCCCGTGCACCTGGACGGCGTCGCCGACGAAGACCGAGCCCTGGCCGTCGATCTCGTAGGCGACCGATCCGGGTGTGTGGCCCGGGACGGAGTGGGCGGAGACGGTGACGCCGTCACCGAGGGAGAGGGTCTCGCCGCCCTTGAGCAGCACGGCCGGCTCCATCTCGCCTGAGATGACCGCCTCGGCCGACGCCGTCACCCGGGCCTCGCCCTCGGGGTCGTGGAGATACCGCCCACGCCCCGCGAGGTACTCGTCCACATGGGCGCGCCGCGAGCGCAGCATCGGGGCGTCCGCCTCGTGGATCACGACCTTCGCGCGTCGGCCCGTGAGCTCCCACAGGGCGTACGCCCCTCCGACGTGGTCGATGTGACCGTGGGTCAGCAGGATCCAGCGGATGTCCTCGACGCGGCGCCCGAGCGCTTCGAGAGCGGGGGCCATGCCCTCGGCGGGCGAGGAGCCGATGCCCGTGTCGACGACGGCGGGCTCGGGTGCGTCGATGTAGAAGCTGTAGAGGCCGAAACGGCCCCACGGCGAGACCAGGGGATGGACTTTCACTTCGTTCATGGCTCTCTCCTTCGAGCTCGTTCGTGGGGCCGTCCGCGTCAGCGGCGGAGGAAGTCGCGCGTCTCGTCGAAGACCCGGTGGTAGTCCGGGATCCAGGAGAAGTGCTGGACGAATCCGTGCCCGGCACCCGCGTAGCGGCTGACCGTCGCGCTCACTCCGGCGTCGTCGAGCCTGCGGCCGTAGAGCTCACCCTCGTCACGCAGCGGGTCGTGCTCCCCCGTGACGACCAGGGCGGCGGGCAGCCCGGAGAGGTCGTCGCGCTTGACCGGCGAGACCAGGGGGTCCGCCGGGTCCGCGCCGCTGTCGACGTAGAAGGCGTTGAAGGGCTTCAGCCCCGCCGTCTCCAGGCCGTAGCCCTCCGCGTTCTCCCGCAGCGAGGCATAGCGGTCGATGTCGAAGTCCAGGTCCAGGGACGGGTAGTAGAGGATCTGGTGCGTGATGCGGTCGAACCCGTCGTCGTGGGCCATCGCCGCGACGGCGGCGGCGAACGTGCCACCTGAGCTGTCACCTGCGACCGCGAGGGTCGTGCCGTCCCACTTCAGGCCCTCGCCGTTCTCCTCGGCCCACCGGACGACGCCGTAGCAGTCCTGGAGACCCGCGGGGAAGGCGGCCTCGGGCGCCCGGCGGTAGCCGACGGAGACGACCTTGAGCCCGGTCTCCTTCGCCAGCGACCGTGCCACGTGGTCGTGGGTTTCCAGGCTGCCGAGGAAGAAGGCACCGCCGTGGAAGTAGACCAGCAGGCCGTACGCGTCGGCCTCGGCCGGTGTGTAGATCCGCACCGGAACCTCGCCGGCGGGGGTCCTGGCGGTCACGTCCTCGACGCCCGCGAGCGGCAGACGCCCCTCCAGTGGAGGGACCTGCGCCTCTTCGCCGGCGCGCATCGCCACCGGGTCCAGCGGGCCGTCGGGCGGGGCCGGCAGATGGCGGAGCACTTCGGCGATCCGGGGATGCAGTGTCATGGTCTCAGTCCTTCGCGGTGGTCGCGGCGGGCTTCTGGCCGGGGAAGACGTCATCGACCTCTTCCTCTGTCCACCCTTGGCGCGAGATGCGCTGCAACTCGTCCGTCACCGGCTTGCGGGTCGCCTGGAACAGGGCCAGCGCCTCCTTGACGGAGTCCGCCTCAAGCAGGGCGTCGGCGAGAGCGCCGCCGTCCATGATCGCGGAGTTCGCGCCCTGGCCCTGGTGGTGCAGCATCGAGTGGGCGGCGTCGCCCACGAGGACGACGGAGTCCGAGTGCCAGGTGGCGACCGGGTCGATGTCGTAGACCGCGCGGACGTTCACCGAGTCCAGTTCGAGGCCTCGCGTGATGTTCACGATCCGCTCGTCGAAGCCTGCCACCGTCGCCAGCAGGTCCTCCGTCGTGACCTTCGGCGACCAGGTGCTGTCCGGGCAGAGGGCGGTGATGTCGAACGACACCTGGTTGCGGTGGCGCAGGGGCAGCAGATAGACCTTCGTGCCCCGGCCTATGTACATCCGGAGGTTGTCGTCGACGACCATCCCGTGGGCGTCGTCGGCCGAGAGCACCGCTCGGTAGGCGTGTTCACCGGAGAACACCGGGCCCTTGTCGCTGAACATCTGCCGGCGGACCACCGAGCGGATGCCGTCGGCCCCGATGACGAGGTCGGCCGTCACCTGCTTGCCGCCCGCGAAGGTGAGCGTCGTACGGTCGCCGTGGTCCTCGACGGTCTCCAGTTTGTGGCCCAGCTGCACCATGCCCTCGGGGAGCACGCCCAGGAGAGCCTCGATGAAGTCGCCGCGGTGGATCAGATGGGTCCTGGTCTCCACGGCGAAGTCGTGGATGCCGGGCCACGCGTCCTTCATGATCGGGTCACCGGTGGCGCTGAGGATCTCGAAGTAGTCGCTCGGCGAGCTCACCTTCGCGATCGCGTCGAAGATTCCCCACCGGCGGAACCGGTCCATGGTGGACGGGCGCAGACCGATGCCGGCTCCGACCTCCCGGATCCGGCTCGCCTGCTCGTACACGGCGACCTTGGCGCCGAGCAGGCTCAGGGCCTTGGCCGCCGCTGCGCCGCCGTACCCCGCGCCGACGATGGCGACGTCCAGGTTCTTCAGGTCTGAGGGCTGCATCTCTCGTCCTTAGTCAGTTCTTGATCGCGCTGAATCAGTTCTTGATCGTGAGGAAGTCGGCGGGGTTGTCGACGAAGATCGTCCTGATGGCGGCCTCGTCGAGCCCGGCGGCCCGGAGATCCGGGATGAGGTCCTCGAAGATGTAGTTGACGGTGTGGCCCTTGACGCCCGGCCAGCCCAGCGGGCTGCAGTTGGCGTCCGCCGACGCGAGCACCTGGCCGAGGTGGCCCTGCCCGATGAACCGGAGGAAGTGGTCGAGGCGCTCCTTGCGGGGGCGGGCCCAGAAGGGCGGGTCCTCGAGCTCGGTCTCGTAGCCGAAGGTGTCGAAGCCGACCCGCCCGCCCTGCTCGGCGATCCAGGTGTCGCGCGTCTTGTCCGCGTTCACGCCGTCGTCGACGTGCCCGAAGAGCACCCGGTCCAGCGGGAGGCCCTCCTCGTCGAAGATGGCGATCGCGTTCTCGGCGTCGATGGCCAGGTGCGTCAGGACGGGGACACCGGTGGCGAGGGCGGCGCGCGCCGCGGCGCGGTAGATGCGCTTGTCGAGGTCCGTCATACGGCCGCCGCGGCTCACGCCGACCTTGATGATGCCGGCGCGGCCACCGGTGTCGCCGATGCCGACGGTGATCTCGTGGACGAAGTGCCGGGCCAGGTACTCCACGGTCGCCCGGGCGAAGAGCGGCAGCGCGGTGTCACCGCCGACGAACCCGGTGCTCGCCACGATGTGCACGCCGGTCTTCGCCGAGAGGGACTTGTAGTAGTCGACGTCGCGGCCGTTGCAGATGCCGGTCGCGTCGACGAAGGTGCCGCCGCCGTACTCGTGGAACCGGCGCAGCTTGGGCACGGTCTCCTCGTACCGCTGCTCCGGGGTCTTCCACCACCGGGTGTCCAGCTCGGAGCCGGGCATGCCGTACCCGATGTGCTCGTGGACGGCCACGATGCCCAGCTCCTCGGCCGGGACCGGCCCCAGGACGGTGTTCACTCTGGACACAACACTCACCTCAGATTGTCGAAGCTCGATGGGGTAGCTGCGGGCGAGGGCTCAGCGCACCGTCAGCAGATCGCGCGGGTTGTCGACGAGAATCCGCCGGACGTCCGCGTCGCCGAGGCCCTGCGCCGCGAGCAGGGGGACGAAGGCCGAGAGGATGTGGCTGTACGGCAGGTCGCGGCCGGGCTGCCCCTTGGCGACACCGATCGCGTTGCTCGACAGCAGGATCCTGTCGCCGTGTCCGGCCTCGGTCAGCTCGGCCACCAGGGCGGCGCGCTCCTTGTCGGTGACGTGGCCGTCGCCCTCCAGACCGACGTGGTCCAGGGCGACGTACGCACCGAGGCGGGCGACCTCCAGCGGAGCGCCGGCGGCCACGGCGTCCAGGCGGTCGAGCCCGCCGACGACCACGCGGCCGGCCGGAAGCTTCTCCTCCAGGACGATCCCGAGGTCGTGCACGGCGTCGTTCCCGTAGCGGACGGAGACCGGGACGCCGGTGTCCAGGGCGGTACGGGCGGCGCCGCGGAACAGGCTCTCGTCGGTGGGGGTCATGCCCTCACGGCTCGCGGTCGTCGCCACGATGCCCGCGCGGCCGCGCCGTTCCACACGCGGGACCACCATGCCCTCGACGACCTCCTTGGTGAAGAGGTCGGCGAACTTCTCCGCCGGCCACGGCGTCGGGGGGTTGGTCTGCGGAGTCAGGAAGTAGCCGCCGAGCAGCTCCTCGGGGCCCATGCCGGTCGAGGCGACGATGTGCACCCCGGTCGTGCGGGAGAGGCTCTCGTACAGCTTCACGTCGCGGCCGTGGAACATGCCGGTGCTGTCGACGATCGTCCGGCCGCCCTTGTCTCGGAAGTCCGTCAGCCGGGCCGCCAGGCTCTCGAAGATCTCGGCGCGGTCCATGGTGACGTCGAACGCGTGCTCCGCCCCCGGTACTACCGACAGCAGCGCCTCGTGGACCGAGACGACTCCGAGCTCGTCGGCGGGGACTGGGCCGAGGACTGTGTTGACGGTTTTGCTCTTGGCGGTCATGTCTGCCTCACGACTCCGGGATGAAGGTGCTTGGCACCCTGTGGCGCCCGTCACCGTAACCCTTCGGTTTACATGGCGTCAATGAAATGTACTCACGATTAGGTCTTTTTGCGGAGGGTGATTCTGGTGGCTGGATCGTCGTCCGGCCGGGGCTGCGAGTGGGGTCTGAGCTGCGCTTTCGTCCGAGGTCGGCCCTGCGGGGCGGACCTGTGGGTGCCGACATCATGAATCGAACGTGTGTTCAGTGATGTCTGTCAGGGGCAGCGGCAGCCGCGCTCGGACGCCCGCGAAGGCGCCGGGCGGAGCCGCAATCGTGTACGGAGCGCACGGGTGCGGCAGCCCGCTCGGGTGTGCTTGAGAGGTGAACCCGAGGGTGTGCGGGGCGCGACTTCGGAGTGTGCGGGACGCGATTGCGGTGAGCCGCGGCTGTGCCGTGTCGAGTTGGCCGACGGGGTGCGACGAACCCGATGTCGGCGGAAACACAACGCCCTCTAGCCTTGAGTGCAATAGTCCATTCAGCCGAGTTGCATACGAAAGGCGACAACATGACGGTTCCCGACAGCACTTCAGGCGGTGTGGCGGCCACAACGGCGCTGCTGCAGGCGGAACTTCCCCGACTCGAGGAACAGCAGCAGACGTTGGAGAAGGACCTCGCGTCCGTCACGGCACGGCTGAGTTCGGTGCGCTCCGCGCTGACCGCGCTGCAGGCTCTCTCCGCCGCGCCTCCGTTGCCGGGCGGTACGGAACCCGTCCAGGACGCGGAGCCGCAGCCCACCGCTCCGGCCGCCGCCGAGGCAGCGATCGTCACTGCGCCCGAAGCCTCGCCCCAGGAGGAGAAGGCCCCTGCCCCGGCCGGGAAGCAGGACGCTCCCTCATCCGCTCGCGGCAAGGCCCGCAAGGGCACCGCCAAGCGCGCGAGCGGAGCGGCCGCGCCGAGGAAGCGTGCCGAGCAGCCGGCGAAGAAGGCCCAGGCAGAGCCCGCCAAGCCCGCCAAGCCCGCGAAGGCGGCGAAGGCGGCGAAGGCAGCGAGCGCGCAGAAGGCCGTGGCCCCCACCGCCTCCGCCCCCGCGGTGGCGGACGGCGGAAGTCTCACCGAGCAGGTCATGGAAGTGGTGGCCGCCTCGGGCCACAAGGCACTGCGTGCCCGGGATGTCACCGAGGCCCTCGGCCGCGAGCTCACCGCGGGCAGCATCAACACCGTGCGCAGCACCCTCGACCGGCTCGTCGCCACCTCCCGGGCACACCGCGCGGGCCGGGGCCTCTACCAGGCGCCGCGCGCGTAGCCGGCGAGGACGGGCCGAGCGACGCGGGCCCTCTCCCGCGTGGACCTGAGCGGCGACCTCGTACGGGCGTCGTGCCCGTCCGGACACACTCCTGGCGTGACAACGGTGAACTGCCGGGAACCACAGCACCCTCCGAGCCGACTACCGGACCGGCCGACCACGGTCTGCCCGCCCGTTTCCGCGCGTGAGGAGAGCAGCCATGTCCGTCGAACCAGCGGTACGCCCGTCCCCCGACGGGCGGGAGACCCGCGACGCCCAGCCACCGGGGACACCGGCCGGCTGGGCGTCGCTCCGGCCGCTGGTGCTGCGGCTGCACTTCTACGCAGGGGTGCTCATCGCCCCGTTCCTCCTGGTAGCCGCCGTGACGGGCCTCCTCTACGCGGCCTCGTACCAGGCCGAGAAGATCGTGTACGCGGACGAACTGCGCGTTCCCGTAGGCACGAGCGAGCTGCCGGTCTCGAAGCAGGTCGAGGCGGCCACGGAGGCCCATCCCGAGGGGAAGGTCAGCGCGGTCCGTCCCTCGCCGGAGGCCGGAGCGACGACACGTGTCCTGCTGTCCGGAGTGCCGGGGGTGAACCCCGACCACACGCTCGCGGTGTTCGTGGACCCGTACACCGGAGAACTGGCGGGGGCCCTCGAACAGTACGGCTCCACCGGCGCCCTTCCTCTGCGCACCTGGATCGACGAACTCCACCGCGATCTGCACCTGGGCCAGACCGGCCGTCTCTACAGCGAACTCGCCGCGAGCTGGCTGTGGGTGATAGCAGGCGGCGGCCTGGTGCTCTGGTTCGCCCGCCGGCGGGCCCGCCGGAAGCTGCGCGGGACGAGCGGCCGTCGGCGCACGCTGTCCCTGCACGGCACGGTGGGAGTGTGGGCCGCGATCGGGCTCTTCTTCCTGTCGGCGACGGGTCTGACGTGGTCGACGTACGCGGGCGCGAGCGTCGCGGATCTGCGTGAGGCCATCGGACAGACGACCCCCGGGGTCTCGGCGGGCGTCGCGTCCGGGGGCGAGCACACCGAGCACACGGGGTCCGGGGGAGCCCCGGGCATGCAGGGCGCGGACGTCGGACTCGACGCCGTACTGGAGACGGCGCGCGCCGAGCGTCTGTCGAACCCGGTGGAGATCGTGCCTCCGGCCGACTCCTCGTCCGCGTACGTCGTGCGTCAGATCCAGCGCAGCTGGCCCGAGAAGCAGGACGCGGTCGCCATCGACCCGGCCACGGGCGAGGTCACCGATGTCGTGCGGTTCGCCGACTTCCCGGTGCTCGCCAAGCTGACGCGCTGGGGCATCGACGCGCACACGGGCGTGCTGTTCGGCCTGGCCAACCAGCTCGTGCTCATCGCCCTCACCTCGGGCCTGATCCTGCTGATCGTGCTGGGATACCGGATGTGGTGGCAGCGCGGCCGGGGTTCGGCCTTCGGCCGCCCGATGCCCCGCGGTGCCTGGCAGAAGGTTCCGCCCCACATCCTGGTCCCGCTCCTGGCGGTCGTGGCAGCCCTGGGGTACTTCGTCCCGCTCCTCGGGATCCCGCTGGCCGTGTTCCTGGCCGTGGACATCGCGCTGGGCGAGATCGCCTACCGGCGCGGCAGGCGCACGTACACGACCGCCGGCTGACGGGGCGGTGCGTGCGGGGCGCGGGCAGCCGAGGGCGGTGAGGCACTGCTGCGCTGCGAGGGGGGTGGGTGCGACGATGGGGCCGCCATGAGACCGGGCCGGTGTTCACGAGCTGTGCGGGCCGCGATGTTCGCGGTCGTCTGCGTGCTGCTCGCTGCGACCGGCCATGTCCTCATGTCGGGAACGGCCGTGTCCGGGTGGGCGATATGCCTCGCGCTCATGGGCACGGCGACGGCTGCCTGGGCGTTCGCGGGCCACGAGCGGGGACCGGCCGCCGTCACCTCGGGCGCCGTCGTCGCACAGGCCGCCCTCCACACGGGGTTCACGCTCGCCCCGTCTCCTGCCGCGGCTTCGCCGCCGGTACCGGTGTCCTATGCGCGCGAATGGGCCGAGCGCCTGTTGTGCGGAGACGGTGCGACCGCGCTGTCCGAACGCGATGCCACCGGCATCGTCGTGGACGCCGGGCTCGGGAAGCTGATTTCACAGGCCCCTCCCGGTGTCGACGCGGGCGGCCACAGCCTCCACGTGATGCACGGCATGACCACCGCCGCGTCCGACGGCCTCGGTCCGGCAGCGCACGGCCTCTTCGGGGCGGCGGGCCCGTCGGGGGCGGGGATGCTCGCCGCCCATCTGCTGGCCGCCGTGCTGTGCGGCCTGTGGCTCGCGTACGGGGAACGGGCCGTCTTCAGTGTGCTGCGTGCCGCCGCAGTGCGGCTCTGGACGCCGCTCCAACTCCTCCTCACGCTCTGGGTGCCCCCGAACAGTCCGCGCCCGCGCGTACGGCGCCGACGCGCGGTGCGTGCCCCGGCGCGGCTGCTGCTCGTCCACAGCATCACCTCACGGGGCCCGCCGACGGGAACGGCTGTCGCCCAGAGCCTCAAGTCCGGTCCTCCGGGGCGGATGCCGGTCACTGATCCGGCTCTCCCCGGTCCCGTCCGGCCTCGAGCGACCTGACCTGGCCCTCTCCGGTCCGATCCGGCCTTCAGTGACCTGATCCGGCCGTCCGCGGCGTGGACGGGTCTCTCCGGTCCGATCCGGCTTCCTCCGGCTTGGTCCGGCTCTCTCCGGTCCGATCCGGCCATCGCCGGACGGGGCCCTGGCGACGGCGGTTCCCCGAGAGCGCCCGGACGTTCCGGCGTGCCTCGGGCACCGGCGCTGCCGTCCGGCAGGCCGTTCCCTTCACCGGCACCCGCCCCCGCGCGGGGCCGGACATCCCATGCCCTTGAGGACTCTGTGGCGATGCCCCCTGCCCAGCACGCGTCTGTCGGCGGTCCAACCGCGCCGACAGAGCACACCCCGGTCTCCGACGCGAGCGCGACCCGGCTCGCGCTCGCCGCGCGGGACGGAGACCCCGCGAAGGCGGACCGCTTCGTCCGCGCCTTCCACCGCGACGTCCGGCGTTACGTAGCCCACCTCAGCGCGAACCCCCAGGCTGCCGACGACCTCACCCAGGACGTCTTCCTCCGCGCTCTCACCAGCCTGCCCTCCTTCGAGGGCCGCTCCTCCGCCCGCACCTGGCTGCTCTCGATCGCCCGCCGCACTGTGGCGGACAGCCTCCGCCATGCCGCCGCCCGGCCCAGGCTCGCCGACCGGTCCGACTGGCAGAGCGCGGCCGAGCAGACGCAGTCGTACGACCTGCCCGGTTTCGAGGAGGGGGTCGCCCTGGACGAACTCCTGTCGATGATCCCGGCCGAGCGCCGTGAGGCCTTCGTGCTCACCCAGCTCCTCGGGCTGCCCTACGCCGAGGCCGCGACGGCCATCGGCTGCCCCATCGGGACCGTGCGCTCACGCGTCGCGCGGGCGCGCACCTCGCTGACGGCACTGCTCCGCGACGCCGAAGCGGGCCCCTCGGCCGACAGCGCCGCGCCTCGGGCGGACATGACGTTCGTACCGGGTGAAGCGGCCCGGACAGCCTCGGCCTCCCGGGGAGCTTCAAGTCCCCTCAGCGATGGGCTTCTTCTCCTCGACCGTCCCGAGCGGCGGTGACGGCACGGATGTCCCGCACACCGCCGTCGGGGAGCTCACGCCTGGCAGAGACAGAACGGATGTCCCGCCGGGTCCGCGTACACGCGGAAGTCGCGCGAGCCGCCCTGGTCGTCGATGTCCAGTGGCGTGGCGCCCAGCGCCAGCACCTCTTTGTGGGCGCGGTCCATGTCCGTCACGTTGAAGTCCAGGTGTTCCTGCTGGGAGTTGCGGTCGCCGCGAGGCCATTCCGGGGGCCGGTGGTCCTCGGCCCGCTGGAAGGCGATGCGTGCGCCCTCCGGGACCTGGAGGATGTACCAGTCGTCGCTGGACCTCTTGACCTCACCTCCCAGAACCGCCTGGTAGAACGCGGCGAGAGAAGGGGGATCGGGGCAGTCGAGGGCGACGAGGGAGTAAGTGGCGATGTGCATGTCCGGTCCTTTCACGAGGTGCTGCGTCGCGGGCTGCCGACCGCGCTGTACACACGCCGCAGACTTCCCCCGAGTCACCTGATCAATCATTGCGGCCGAATGAACGTCGGGCATGTCGAGCAGGGTGCCTCCGAGTGGACCATCAAGACTGTAAATTCGAACAATGAGTCCTATGACTGGCGCCGTCCCTCGCACGCCGAAGGGAGGCGGCCGGCTCCTCGCGGTGAGCGATCTCCATGTCGGCATCGCCGACAACCGTCCCATCGCCGACAGGCTGCACCCGTCGTCCGACGAGGACTGGCTCATCGTCGCGGGCGATGTGGCGGAGCAGGCCGGAGAGGTCGAAGCGACACTCGAAGTGCTGGCGGGGCGATTCGCCCGGGTGCTGTGGACCCCCGGGAACCACGAGTTGTGGACGGTGGACAAGGATCCCCTGCAACTGCGCGGCCGGGCGCGGTACGAACATCTCGTCCAGGTCTGCCGCGAGCTCGGAGTGACCACCCCCGAGGACCCGTATCCGCAGTGGCCGGGTCCGGACGGTCCCGTGGCCGTGGCTCCCGTGTTCCTCCTGTACGACTACACCTTCAGGGCCCCGGGGACGGCGACCAAGGAGGAATCCCTGGCCCGGGCCCACGAGGCGGGCGTCGTCTGCACCGACGAGTATCTGCTGCACCCGGACCCCTACCCGAGCCGCGACGCATGGTGCCGCGAACGGGTCGCACTGACCGAACAGCGGCTGGCGGCACACGACCCCGGGGTCCCGCTCGTGATCGCCGGGCACTGGCCCCTGCTGCGCGAACCCACCTCCGTCATGTGGTACCCCGAGTTCGCCCAGTGGTGCGGCACGGAACTCACGGCCGACTGGCACACACGCTTCAACGTCGCCGCGGTCGTCTACGGCCACCTCCACATCCCCCGTACGACCTGGTACGACGGCGTACGGTTCGAGGAGGTCTCGATCGGCTACCCCAGGGAGTGGCGCAAGCGCGGCCACCCGCGCGGACTACTGCGCCAGATCCTTCCGTACGACGGTGAGCAGCCCCAGGCCGCGGCGGGTGACGGCGCATGATCGAGAAGCTGGTTCCCCAGGACGTCGCGTGCGCGGACACGTACGAGGCGGACGCTCCGCCCGGCAGCCTCTACCCGCAGGAGGCGGAGCTGGTGGCGAAGAGCGTGGAGCGTCGCAGACAGGAGTTCGCGGCCGTGCGCGCCTGTGCGAGACGGGCCATGGCCGGGCTCGGGTTGCCACCGGCGCCCGTGCTGCGTGGCCACCGGGGTATGCCGCTGTGGCCCGAAGGGACCGTCGGAAGCATGACGCACTGCGACGGTTACCGCGCCGCGGTGCTGGCGAGGGCCTCGGAGGTGCGCGGGATCGGCATTGACGCCGAGCCGAACGAACCGCTGCCGCCCGGTGTGTGGGACGTGATATCGCTGCCGTCGGAGCGGAAGCGGACACCCGAGGGTGCGAACGGCACGGCGGTCCACTGGGGCCGGCTGCTGTTCAGCGCGAAGGAGAGCGTCTTCAAGACCTGGTTCCCGCTCACCCGGATCGAACTCGACTTCTCCGAGGCGGACATCAGCTTCGACGGAATCCCGGACGGAACCCCGGGGAACGCGACCGAGGGCACGTTCACCGCCGAACTCCTGCGGACTGCACCGGGCATGCCTGGGTCGTACACGGGGAGATGGCTGGTCGACGGAGGACTCGTGGTGACGGCGATCGTGCTCCGGCCGGGGGAGGACTGAGGCAGAGGCCGGGGGCTGACGCCGTGGACGGATGATTGCCGGGTGAGCCTTCCGGCCGCCCAGATGATCATGTCGTCCACGACCGGCGTCGCGCTGATGCTCGTGTCCCGTCCGGCGGACTTCCCGGACGCCGGCGTGTCGGAGCGCGTGCGCGACGCCGTGCACGCCGCCGTCTTCACGCCGGACGCGCACGTGAGCAAGCTCGTGGACACGGAGGTGCCCTCCACGGTGGCCCGGCTGAGCGCGCTGCTGCGCCAGTCGCACGGGTGTGGGCTGAGCACGGAATCGGCGCTCATGACGGAATGGCTGGACCGGGTGTCGCACGCGGAGCGACGGACCGACTGAGACCGTTGTGGCCATGCGCCATGCGCCGCACGTCATGCGTCGTGCGGCGCTGGCCGCAGGGGCCTGCGCGGTGCTGTGCGGACGGCGCGCACGGCTCCGGGGGCGGCGGGGCCCGCCGCCCCCGGATGTGTCAGCCCTGCGTGGTCGTCGCGGCTAGGACTCCGGTGGGAAGTTCCCGGCCATGGCGTCGGCCAGCCGCAGATGCGGGGCCGCCTCCGCGTGCCGGCCCTGACGCTCGAGGGTGCGTCCGAGCATCAGCCGGGCGTAGTCCTCGACAGGGTTGCGCTCCAGCACCTCGCGCAGTTCCGCCTCCGCCTTGGCGAGCCGCGCCGAGTGGTAGTAGGCGCGCGCCAGCAGCAGCCGCGGCGCCACCTGCTCCGGCGCCTCCTCGACCAGCCCCCCGAGGATCCGGGCCGCGGTCAGGTACTCCTTCGCCTCGAAGAAGAACTGCGCTCGGTCCCAACGGTCGGCGGGCGTACCGAACTCGTAGTACGTCTCGTCCACTTCTCCTCCTCGGCCGGAATGCTTACAGCCGCGTCAACACGGCAGGGTAGTTAAACATTCCACTAAATTTTCGGCGTGGGGACCGGCGCTCCACGGCCGTACGGGAATAGGTTGTGCGCCATGAGCAATCTCGATCGCCAGGCCGCGCTCTCCGTCTGTGGAGGACGGGGCTTCGTCGTCGCCGAACCGGTCCGTGAACTCCTCACCCCGCGCCGTGTCCAGCTCGGCGAGTCCACCGAGGTGCGCAGACTGCTGCCCAACCTCGGACGCCGCATGGTCGGCGCCTGGGCGTTCGTGGATCACTACGGCCCGGACGACATCGCCGACGAGCCCGGGATGCAGGTGCCTCCGCACCCCCACATGGGCCTGCAGACGGTGAGCTGGCTGCACGACGGCGAGGTCCTGCACCGGGACAGCCTCGGAAGCCTCCGGACGGTCCGCCCGCGCGAACTCGGCCTCATGACCTCCGGCAGGGCCATCAGTCACTCCGAGGAGAGCCCGAAGCCCCACGCCAGGTTCCTCCACGGTGCCCAGCTCTGGGTCGCCCTGCCCGACACCGACCGGCATGTCGAGCCGGCGTTCGAGCACCACACCGACCTGCCCACCGTGACGGCGCCGGGCCTCACCGCCACCGTGATCCTGGGCGGACTCGACGGCTCCACATCCCCCGGCACGGCGTACACCCCGATCGTCGGAGCCGACCTCGCCCTGACCGCCGGCGCCGAGGCCAGGCTGCCGCTGGAACCCGACTTCGAGTACGCCGTGCTGTCGATGTCCGGAGAGGCCGAGGTCGACGGTGTCCCGGTCCTGCCCGGATCGATGCTCTACCTCGGCTGCGGCCGTACCGAACTGCCCCTCCGCGCCGCCTCCGACGCGGGACTGATGCTGCTCGGCGGCGAGCCGTTCGCGGAGGAGATCGTCATGTGGTGGAACTTCGTGGGGCGGTCCCACGAGGAGATCGAGCAGGCTCGTGCGGACTGGACGGCCGGCGCCCGCTTCGGCGAGGTGCTCGGCTACGACGGGGAGCGGCTGGCCGCTCCCGAACTGCCGCCCGTGGCACTGAAGCCACGGGGACGGGTGCGCTGAGCAGGCAAGGCGGTCACTCGAGGACGCCGCTGCGCCTGCCCTCCGCGAGCAGGGCCGGTACCAAGGGAGACTTCGCCCCGGGCGCGATCAGCCAGAGCGGCGCGGCGGAGCCGTTCCTGAAGATCTCGATGCGGTGGCAGCCCGTGACGAGTCCCGCTATCACCATGTGTTGCACACCGGTCACGTCCTTCCACGCGACCGAGTCGCGTATCCTCCCGAGGCGGCCGGTGACGGCCACGCCGTCCGTGCAGAGATAGCAACGGTTTACGCCGAGGCGGGCGGTGACCAGGCGCCATAGGTATCTCAAGGCGTACACCGCGACCACGACCGCCGTCGTCGGGATGGCGTTGTCGTTGACCGCGGAGGGATTGACGACCGTGGCGACGAGCATGAAGATCCACAGAATCAGCAGGAATCCCCTCATGACCTGCAGCATGGCGCCCAGAGCCGGGTTGATGACGGCGTAGTCGCCGCGGATCCGGCCGAGCCCAAGACCGGCCACTCTGTTACTCACGGACACTCCCTCGGTCGAATCCGTCTGCGTGCGGATGAGATGTACGGGGTTCAGATTCACGGGGTTCAGATGTGCGTGGTACTGAGGGGCGTACGTTCGTGGCGCGCCGGTGCCTCGAACCGGCAGCGTTCCGAGGGAGTGTGCGGGCGCATTCCCACCAGATCCCAGGCGAGAACTGCCCACGTCGTCGCGCTGAGTCCCCGGAGATTGATGCTGCCAGGATCCGCCCTCGGCGGGCGTCGGTGGAATCACGTACATCCCTGCGTAGCGCATCTCAGGGAAAGCACGGACGCGCGGCATCGCACCTGCTGGAAGGCTGGGGCCAGGCAGGTCGGCCGACACGGCGGAGGCGACCGGCTCAGGGGCGAGGGGGCTTGAGCGGGGACAAGCCCGGGAGGGAGGGGGCAGTGTGGCGGACAGGACGGGGCGACGGTCGCAGGGGCGGCCGTTGCCGGCGCAGCGCCCAGTCCTGTCGAGGCCGGCCGGCCTGGCTGCTCCCCCTCCCTCATCTCGCGGGACGGTGGCGGGGCGGGGAAGGGTACTGATTACTGATCGGCTGATCCGGGTGGAGGTCGCAGCTGCCGGAGACTCCCGGCAGTCCTGTTCCCCGGAAGCCCTTCTCCGGCCGGATGTGCTCCTCCACGGCCGGCTGCCCGACGTGGTAGACATTGCCGTGGAGTTCGCCAGAGGGATCACACAGGCGGAAGCGGCGCTCGGTGCCGCGACGGACCGCTTCGGGGGGCATACGCTCGTCGGCCGCGCGGCCGAGATCGCCCGGCTGGACGCCGTGCTCGATCGCCTGGGCCGGGGGAGCCCCGCGATCGTCGATCTCACGGGTGCTGCGGGAATCGGCAAGAGCCGCCTGGTGGGAGAAGTCTGCCGGCGCGCCCGGCGACGTGGAGCGACGGTGCTCCGGGGTTGGGCGACGGAATACGAACAGCACCTGCCCTTTCAGCCGTTCGCCGATGCCTTAGCCGATGCCTTGGCCGATGTGGACGACCGCGGTCCCAGCGTGGCGTCCGAGCTGCTCGACGCGGTGGCCCCGGTTCTCGGCGGCCGGGCCACAGGGCCGTCCCCCGTGACGGGCCCGCCCCACGTCGACCGCTTTGCCCTCCACCGGTCCACGGCACGGCTGTTGGCGCAGCTCGGCGCGGAGGGCCTGGTGGTGGCGCTGGACGACATGCACTGGGCGGACCCGGCATCGCTGGAACTCCTGGACCATCTCGTCCGGCACCCGGTGCCCGGCCCGGTCGTCCTCGTCGTCGCGCGCCGCGACCGCCAGACCCCGCCGGCGCTCGCCGCTGCGCTGACCCGTGGACTCGACACCGCCTCCGTGCTCCGGATCGACCTGGCCCCGCTCGAGGAACAGGAATGCGTCGAAGGTCTTGCCTCCGACCTGTCGCGTGTACAGGCGGCACGGCTCCACGCCGCCAGCGAGGGCAACCCCCTCTACTTCCTCTCCCTCCTGCACGCCCACCGGGTGGGCACCGCCCAGGGCGGCGCTTCCCCCTCGGCCTCGGCCGGCGACGGGGCCGACGGGCTGCCGGCCGGCCTCGGATCGCTGCTGCTCGACGAGCTGACGCCGCTCACCCCGTCGCAGCGCCGGACCCTGGAGGTGGTCGCCGTGCTCGGAGACCACGCCACACACCCCGTGACCGGTGCCACGGCCCGCCGCACCGGCGCCGAGCTCGACGACGATCTGGAGGCCCTGGCCCGGCGCGATCTCGTGCGCGCAGGGACGGGCGGCCGACTGGTGCTGCGCCACCCGGTACTCCGGACGCTGGTCCACGAGTCCACCCCCGCGTGGCGGCGCGCCGACATCCATCGCGCGGCCGCCGTGGAGCTGGCCCGCGCAGGTGCCCCGGCCGTCGACCAGGCGCAGCACATCGAACGCTCCGTGACGGAATGGGACGCCCGGGCGATCGCCGTTCTGGAAAGAGCCGCGGACGAGACCGAGGCGAAGGCCCCGACAAGCTGCGCGCACTGGCTCGGCGCGGTGCTCCGGCTCCTGCCGGACACGGCCGAACACGCCGTCGAGCGACGCCGGCTGACGTTGAGGCGCGCGCGTGCGCTCGGAGTCTCCGGCGGTCTGCGGGAGAGCCGGGAACTGCTGCACCAGGTCATCAGCGCGTCGGATCAGGACGAGGACGGTGTCCGGACGTCGGCCGTCGTGCTGTGCGCTCTGGTGGAGAGGCACCTCGGACGGTATGCCGAGGCGATCGCCCTCCTGCGCCGTGAACTGAGGAGGAAGCCGGGGCCATCGGCCGCCGAGAGAGTATCGATCGGGCTCGAACTGGGCTCGTCCGCACCGCACAACACCCCCTATCCGCAGGTGCGGGACGAAGTGGCGGGCACCCTCTCGGCAGCCCGGCTCCTCGAGGACGAACCGGGCGAGGCGGGCGCGCTGGCGCTCTCCGCCTTCGGCGAGGCCTACGAGGGCGCTACCGCCACGGCGGCCGGATTCGTGGGCCAAGCGGCGGAGCTCATGGACGGCCTGCCGGACGACGTCCTCCAGCCACTGTGCGAGCCCCTGGCCAGGCTCGGCTGGGCGGAGGCTTTCCTGGGCAGGTTCACCGACGCCGAACGCCACGCCGACCGGGGCCTGGAGATCGCCCGGCGCAGCGGGCAGGTCTACCTCCTGCCGCTCCTGCTGCTGTGCAAGGCGCACGTCCGGATCCAGACGTGCCGACTGCCGTCGGCACGGCAACTGGCCGACGAGGCGGAGGACATCGCACGCGGCATCGGCAGCGGTGAACTGCTCGCATTCGTCCTGGCCAACAAGGCACAGGTCCTCATCGTGGCATCCGCGCCCGGTGACCCGGAGGCACTGGCCGTCGCAGAGGAGGCGGTCGCTGGCATAGGGCCCCGCGACAACTGGCGGGCCTCCATGGCCTGGTGCATGCTCGGCTACGCGGCACTCACCGGCGGCGACCCGCACCGAGCCCGGGACGCCCTGCTGCGGGCGGGCGGCGACCATCTGCACGGCCTGCAGCCCTCGATGCGCCCCCTGTTCCTGGAGCTCCTCGTCACCGCGGCCCTGCTCACGGGGGACATAGGCTCCGCATTCGCCTGGGCCGAGCGGGCGCGCAAGGAGGCCGACCTGCTCGGGCTGCCCCTGCAACGTGCCTCCGCGCTGCGGAGCGCGGCGCAACTGTCCCTGCACGGTGGCGACCCGGCCACGGCCGCGACCCTGCTCTCCGACGCGGCCGAGGAATGCGCGAGGTCGGGCGCGGTCTTCTGGGAGGCGCGATCGCTGCTGATCGCCGCCCCGGTCCTCACGGCCGCCGGGCTCCCGGCCCGTGGTGAGGCGGCGCTCGAGAGGGGACGCCGACTGGCCACGACCGGGGGAGCGCACCTGCTCGCCGGTCTGGCGGCGATGGCGGGGGCGTCCGCACCCCCGGAGCGCCCCGGCATCCCGCAGCAACTGGTGTCCTTGACGGCACGTGAACGGGAGGTCGCCGAACTCGTCGCCGAGGGACTGACGAACCAGGCGATCGCCGACAGGCTGTACCTGAGCCCGCGCACCGTCGAGACCCACCTCTCCCGGGTCTACCGCAAGACCGATGTCACCTCCCGTGCCGCGCTGGCCGCGCTGATCGCCCGCTTCTGAGCGTGTCTCCGCGGCCCCGGGCGGGCCAGGGCCGCGGACCGGCCGCCCCCTACCGCGGTGCCTCGGTCCAGTGCCGGCCACCAGTGAGGCCCGGAGGCATCGAACCGATCGCGCGCCGCAGCCGTGGTCAGTGTGGGCACCGCACCACAGGGCGAGCCATGCGCCCTCCAAGCCTCCCGGCGAGCGTGCCGGGCCCCGC
Source organism: Streptomyces sp. CB02058 (assembly GCF_001905505.1). Lineage (GTDB taxonomy): Bacteria > Actinomycetota > Actinomycetes > Streptomycetales > Streptomycetaceae > Streptomyces. The sequence goes on along the minus strand of NZ_LIPG01000007.1, from coordinate 303,426 downwards.
ACCGAAGGCTTCTCCGTTCACCCGCACGGCAGTCATGGGAGCGCTCCCGCATCACGTCTGCCGATTCCACGCCAACGGAAGGAACACGCATGCGAAGCATTCCCGCTCTCTCCCGGAGGGCGCTGCTCACGGCCGGCGCGGCGGGCGTCGTCGCCCTTGCCACCCCCGCCCACACCGCCGTCGCGCGCCCCTCACGGCCGCCCGTCGCCGCTGCCTCCTTCCGGACGGTGGGCCGCGTCAAGAAGGCCGCCGACGGATTCGTGGAGTACACCTGGCCCGGCATCGCCTTCGAAGGCCGGTTCAAGGGCACCGGCGTCGGGATCGTGCTCGCCGACTCCGACAACGACTACGACGTCCAGATCGACGGAGAGACCGTCAGCACCCTCGTGACACCCGGTCAGGTCACGTCCTGGGTCGGCGATCTCGCCGACGGGGTGCACAGCGTGCGGCTCGTCAAGCGTACGGAAAGCCCGTGGGCCGTCGGACGGTTCGGTGGGTTCGTCGCGGCGGGGGGCGGCACCGTCCTCCCGCCCGCCGCGCCTCGCCGCAGACAGATCGAGTTCATCGGCGACTCCTTCACCGCCGGATACGGCAACACCTCGGGCACACGCGACTGCTCCCCGATCGGAGGGGTCAACCGCAACAGCAACGCCTATCTCGCCTTCGGCGCACTGACCGCCAGGAGACTCCGCGCCGACTACCAGCAGAACGCCTTCTCGGGCCGAGGCATGGTCCGCAACTACAACGGCGGCGAGCCCGGTACCGACTACCGCACGTACTACGAGCGGGCCCTGCTGAACATCGCGGGCGACGTCTGGCGGAACCCGGGCACCTGGCAGCCTCAGGTCGTCGTCATCGGCCTGGGCATCAACGACTTCTCGACCCCGCTCAATCCCGGTGAGCAGTGGGCCACCCAGGACGACCTGGTCACCGCCTACGCGAGCGCCTACCACGGCTTCCTCGACACCCTGCGCGCACGCTACGGACCCCGGACCCACCTGGTGGTCAGCTCCACCCTCGTGTCCGGCACCCCCTTCGCCGACACCACACAGCGCATCGTGCAGGAGCGCAACGCGCGGGGCGACGGCCGGATCGTCCACTGGTACTACGACGATCCGGCCCTGGACCGCCTTGGCTGCGACTGGCACCCCTCGCTGCACGACCATCGGATCATCTCCGGCCTGCTCGACCAGAAGCTCGCCACGCTTCCGCTGGGCTGGTAACCGGTCGCCCGGGCCGGGTCTTCCGAGGCCCGGCCCGGGCGGCTGTGTCCCGTCCGGCCGTACCGGGCGCCCGCAGAGCCGGATGCGGTGACGCCACCCCTGGTGGGAGGTACCGGTTCCGCGTGGCATCCGGTCGGTCTTGCAGGCGACCCTGCCGGCCCCGCCCGGGTGTGGAGGCCGCGGGGATGCTCACTGCCTTCACCCCGTTTCGGACATCGCACAGTTCGGGCAGGATCGGTAGTGCCCGATGAGGTCCCCCGAGCACGCGCCGACGCCGAGGCAGGGGGCCACCCGGTCGAGACGTGGCCCGCAGGGCGGCCCCGACGCGGTGAGGAGCCGCATCGGGCGCGGCGCCCCCGGAGAGCGGGGCGCTTGAGTCTCCAGCAGGGGGAGACCTGAGAGTGGGGACATGAACGGCCACACGCTCCACTCGATCGGCGAGCTCGCCCGGCGAACAGGTATGACGGTCAAGACCATCCGGTTCTACTCCGACAACGGGCTCATCCCACCCGCGGACCGCAGCCCGGCCGGCTACCGCCTCTACGACAGCGGTGCCGTCGCACGCCTGGATCTCGTGCGTACCCTGCGCGATCTCGGACTGGATCTCGCAGTCGTCCGGAAGGTCATGGACCGGGAACTCGCCCTCTCGGACGCCGCCGCCGCACAGGCCGAGGCGCTGGAGGCGCAGATCCGGATCCTGCGGATGCGGCGCGCGGTGCTGAGCGCTGTGGCGAAGCGCGGAGCCACCCTTGAGGAGACCAACCTGATGCACCGGCTTGCCAAGCTCTCCGAAGCCGAACGACGGCGGCTGATCGACGAGTTCCTCGAAGCCACCCTCGGCGATGTGGGCAACGGCCCGATGCCCGCGGGGATCATGCGCTCGATGACTCCGGAACTGCCGGACGATCCCGATGTGGAACAGGTCCAGGCCTGGGTGGAACTGGCCGAACTCTCGCAGGACCCGGAGTTCCGTGCCCATCTGAGGCAGTTGGCCGAGGAGCAGGTGGCCGGGCATCCTCAGGGAGAACCACCCACAGCACAGGGCGACTTGGCCGCGGTCGTCCGTGACCGGATCGCCCCGGCCGTGGCACGAGGCATCGACCCCGACTCATCCCTGGCCGAACCGATCGTCTCCGACCTCATGAGCCGCTGCGCCCCTCTCGTGGATTCCCCGGACGACACCGATCCCCGCGTGCGGCTTCTGTCCCGGCTGGAACGCATGAACGACCCGCGCAGAGAGCAGTACCTCTCGCTGCTCGGGGTGATCAACGGATGGCCGGCCCCGGAGAGCCTGCGGCCGGTGCTCGACTGGTCCGTCCACGCTCTGCGTGCGCGGATCCGGAGCTGAGAGGGCGGGCGCGGGGCGCCGCCCGGAACGTCGTCGGAGCCGGACCGGCGAGTTCCCTGGCTGTACGGCCGCCATCGCGCCCTCCCGTACGCCCTGGAGCCCGCCGGCCGGGACGAGGCCGGCCGGCCAGCTCCGGGGCAGGCGATTCAGCGGGCCAGCAGGTCCCGGATCGCCGTCGCGATCTCGTCGGGCGCCTCCTCGGCCATGAAGTGCCCCGCCCGGGTCAGCCGGTGGTCCAGGTCCGGTGCCCACGCCTTCCACACCGCGGCGGCGTCGTACCCCAGCTGCGCGCCCCAGTCCTGCTGGACGACCGTCACGGGCATGGCCAGCTGTGACCCCGCGTCCAGGTCCGCCTGGTCGTGCGTGACGTCGATCCCCGCCGATGCCCGGTAGTCCGCGACGATCGACGTCACCGCCTCGGCGCTGGCCCGCAGGTACTCGGCACGCACATCCTCCGGCAGGGCGGCCGAGTCCCCGGCCCAGGCGTCGAGGAACGAGCCGAAGAACGCGTCCGCGCTGTTGCTGATCAGCGTCTCCGGCAGGCCCGGCGGCTGCGCCATCAGGAAGAGGTGGTAGCCGACCGCCGCCGAGACACCGTGCAGGACGTTCCACATGTCGAGCGTCGGTACGACGTCCAGGATGCCCAGGTGCGTGACGGTCTCGGGGTGGTCCAGCCCCGCCCGGAAGGCGACCAGAGCGCCCCGGTCGTGGCCGACGAGAGCGAAACGCTCGTGGCCGAGCGCCGCCGCCAGGTCCACGATGTCCGCGGCCATGGTGCGCTTGGAGTACACATCGGGGCCGGTGGCCGGGGGCTTGCCGCTGGCGCCGTATCCCCGCAGGTCGGGGCAGATCACCGTGTGCTCATCCGCGAGCCGCTCGGCGACGTGCCGCCACATCAGGTGGGTCTGCGGGAAGCCGTGCAACAGCACGACCGGGCTGCCGGTGCCGCCGACGGCGGCGGCCAGTTCCACACCGCCCGCACCGGGCAGGCGGGTGTGGTCGAAGCCGGGAACGGTGAGCGTCATGACGGGCGTCCTTCGGTCGGGGGCTGACCGGATCAGCCTGTACGGAGGCGATCAGCAACTGATCAGTACGGTTGGGCGCGGCGCTCCGCGACACGGAGGATGGGGGCATGCGAATCGACGTGCTCGGCGCCGTGCGGGCCCTCAGCGACGACGGCAGCCCGGTCGACCTGGGCGGACCCCGTCATCGCGAGGTGCTCGCCCGGCTCGTCGCCGCCGAGGGGCGCATGGTCACCACCGACACCCTCGTCGACGACCTGTGGACCGATCCGCCCGCCCGCGCCGTCGGCGCGTTGCGGACCTTCGTCGCCGCTCTGCGCCGCGCCCTCGAACCCGACAGGCCGCCCCGCGATCCGCCGCGCGTGATCGTCACCGAGGGGCCCGGCTATGTGCTGCGCCTGCCGCGTGAGGACGTGGACGTCCATCTGTTCGAGGACACCCTGGCCCGCGCCCGGCGTGACTCCGCCGCCGTGCCCGCTCTCGGCGCCGTGCTCGCCGCCTGGCGCGGTCCCGCCTATGCCGACGTTCCCGGCTCCCCATGGGCGCAGCGCGAGCGGACCCGGCTGGAGGAGTTGAGGCTGGAGGCGGTGGAACTGCGCGCCCGCATCCTGATCGACTCCGGGGAAGGGCCCGGCCTCGTCGCGGAACTCGGTGCCCATGTCTCCGAACATCCGTGGCGCGAGCCGGCCTGGGGGCTGCTCGCCCGCGCGCTGTACCGCGCGGGCCGCCAGGCCGACGCCCTGGCCACGCTCCGCCGCGCCCGCGCGATGCTCGTCGGCCGGCTCGGACTGGACCCGAGCGCCGAACTCCAGCGCCTGGAGACGGACATCCTCAACGGGACCGATCCCCTCGACGGCGTACGTACGGGGTGGAGCGGCCCCGGTGTCCCGCTGGGCCCGCGTACCACCGTGGATCTGGCCCGCACCCTCGCACTGGCCGGTGGCGACGCCCTGGTCCACTCACGGCGCGACCGCCTCGCCGCGGTCCAGGCGGCGGAACGTACGGGAGACGTCTCCCTGACCGCCCGGATCATCGGTGCCTACGACGTGCCCGCCGTCTGGAGCCGGGCCGACGATCCTGAGCAGTCACGCGCCGTCGTCGCGGCTGCCGAGCGCACGCTCACCGCGCTCGGCCCGGACGGTCCCGCCGCCCTGTCCGCCCGCCTCCTGGCCACGATCGCCGTCGAGAGCCGCAGCGGCGATCTCTCCGCGGCCGAGCTGGAGCGCGCGCGGCAGGCGGCAGGGCAGGCCGAGGCACTGGCGCGGGACCTGGCCGATCCCGCCCTGCTGGCCTTCGCCCTCAACGGGGTGTTCCTCCAGTCCTTCCACCGGCCCGGGCTCGCGGGGGTACGGGACGCGATCGGCTCCGAGATCGTCGACCTGGCCACCCTGCACGGGCTGCCCAATTTCGCCGTGCTCGGCCGGCTCGCCCGCCTGCAGTCCGCCTCCGCGCTCGGCGACCTCGACGCCGCGGCCGCGCACGCCGAAGCCGCCGAACAGCTGGCCGATCTCACCGAGGCGCCCCTCGTTCCCGTCCTCACCGGATGGTTCCGGGCCAGGGCCGCTGCCGCCCGCAGCACCGAGCCCGGCGGCCCGACGGCCGCCACGGCCGCAGCGCTCTACCGCGCCGCCGAGGACGCCCTTCGGGCCGCCGGAATGCCAGGGCTCCACCGCGGCCTGTTCCCGCTGGCCCTCCTGGGGCTGCGGCTGCTGCACGGCCGGCCCGCGCCGACCGACCCGCAGCTCGACTGGGGTCCGTACCTGCCATGGGCGCGCCCCCTCGTGCTGCTGGCCGAGGACCGGGCCGAGGAGGCCCGTACCGCCCTGGCCGTGATGCCCGAACCGGCGCACGACCACATGCAGGAGGCCATGTGGTGCCTGACGGCCCGCGCCGCCGTACGCCTGGGCGAGCCCGGGATCGCGGCACGCGCCGTGGCCTCCCTGCGGGATGCCGCCGCGGAGGACGCCGGCGCCACGAGCGGAATGCTGACGCTGGGCCCGGTGGCGGTATACCTGGCCGAGGCCGGGGGCTGAGACCCGGTCCGTGTGAGCCCGGTCCGCGTGAGGGGGTACGCGGCTCACGCTTCCGGGGGTACGGCTCGGAGGCCCCCGAGGAGTGCGGTCAGATAGCGACGAGCGGTGCCGACCCTGTCGGCGGGATCTCCGCCGTGGACGTCCACGGCGTAGGCGATTCCGCACATGAGCGGGACCAGGTCGGCCGGGGTCAGATCGGGGCGCACGGTCCCGGCCGCGCGAGCCCGGTCGAGGAGCGCGGTGCCTGCCGACCAGAGCGACGCCTTGAGTGCCGTGGTGTGCGGCAGGACGTTCTCAGCCGCCGCGGTGACAGGGGCCAGGGATGCGTCGCCGACCTGCGCTTCGACGGTGCGGGCCAGGAAGCCCTCCAGGGCGCGCAACGGGTCGGGGTCGGCCAGCGCCTGCTCGCCGTGTGCCGCCAGCGCTTCCAGACAGGGGGTGGCGACGGTCTCCAGCAGCGCTTCCGGTGTGGCGAAGTGGCGGTAGACGGTGCCGACACCCATTCCGGCACGTCGGGCCACGTCGTTGAGCTGCAACGGTGTGCCCTCGTCGACGAGGGCACGGGCGATGGCGACGATCTGGTCCCGGTTCTGGGCGGCGTCCTTGCGCAGTGGCGGCGTCGTCGGCATGGGGACATGGTAACCGGATGCCTCATCCGTATAGCTCGTCGCCCGTGCCGTCGCCGCAGGGCGGCTCAGGCGGACGCGAGGGGTGCGTACTGCTCGCTGAGCCGCCGGACGGCGTCGGCGACGCGAGGGTCCGTCGCGGTGCGGTGCGGTGCGACCGGGCGTGTGCCGGCGCCGATGACGAGGCCCGTACGACCCGTCAGGGTGCTGTCGGTGGCGGCGATGACGGACGACCGGGCCGCCGTGGACGCCGGGCCGGAGGTCGAGCGTGCGAAGGTGCGACGCACCAGCGGCCACAGCAGCCGCAGCCCGGGGGAGACGATCTTCGGGTCGTTCATGGTGCCGTTGGTCATATCGGTCGCGGCGCCGCCGGGGTCCGCAGCGAACACGGATACGCCCGTGCCGTCGAGCCGGGCGGCCAGGTCGAGCGTGTAGGCGAGGTTGGCGAGCTTGGCGCGGCCGTACCAGTGGAAGCCGTAGTAGTCCCCGGGCGGTTCGACCGTGTCGAACACCCGCTTGGCGGCGACGACCGCACCCGAGGTCACGTTGACGATCCTGCTCGGGGCGCCGGCCGTCAGTGTGGGCAGCAGCAGCTCGGTCAGGAGATACGGCGAGAGATGGTTCAGGACGAACGACGCCTCCACGCCGCTCAGTTCACGTCGGTCCGCGAACATCGCCCCGATGTTGTTGACCAGGACCGTCAGTGGCTCACCCGAGACCGCGTGCTCGGAACCGATCCGGTCGGCGAGCGCGCGCACCGCGTCGAGGGAGGAGAGGTCGGCGGGGAGGAACCGGGCGGGGTGGACCGGGTTCGTCGCGTTGATCCGGCCGACCGCCCGGGCGCCCCGGTCGGCGTCTCGTCCGACGACGGTGACCGAGAATCCGGCGGCGGCCAGTCCCAGTGCGGTCTCCAGGCCGATACCGGCTGTTCCGGCTGTGACGACGGCGGTCCTCTTCATGATCGTTCACTCCAGGGCCGGTTATGCGGATAGGTCATCCGGTTGACGGAGCGTAACACGTATGCGGATGAGCTATCCACTTATCTCGCGCAGGGGTGAGTGGCGCCCGTCGAGAGCTCGCCGGCCGCCCCGTGCCGGGTCGGCGCGTCGCCGTCGGCCCGGCGGACGAGTTCAGGAGGTGCCGGAGCGTACGGCGGTCACGGCCGGCGTCGTGTAGTGCATCGTGAAGCGTCCGCCCAGCGAGTCGATGGCGGTCCCGACCGCGTCCAGTACCTCGGCCAGTTGCTCGGGGCGGAGCTGGGTGAGGCCGCCTGTGGTCGGCAGCAGGTCCAGCCACTGGTCGCGCGTATAGGACCGTTCCCAGTCGAACTGCCACTGCTCGGGTTCGTCGAAGTGGCCGGTGTCGCGGATCGTGTCGGCGGACTTCTCGTACGCCGCCCGGTAGAGGCTGAGCGGACGTCGGGCGGGCCGGCCGCTGAACGGGGAGTCGGGCGCGGCCCGCCGGTAGGCGGCGGCGAAAGGATCCGCCACCTCGGCAGGCGGCTCGTACACATGGCCGAAGATCGCCAGCCGCCCTCCGGGGCGCAGTACGTGAGCCGCCTTCAGGGCGCCGGCGGCCGGATCCACCCAGTGCCACGACTGGGCGGCGACGACCGCGTCGAACATGCGGCCGTCGGACTGCCAGGCTTCGAAGCCCGAATTTTCCACCCGCAGGCCGTGGCCTCGCGCCAGCTCGGCCATCCGGGCATCGGGCTCTATGCCGAGCACCGCGCAGCCTGCCGCCTGGAACTGCCGGGCTGCGATGCCGGTACCGCAGCCGACGTCGAGCACGTCGCGCCCGGGGCTGCCGGCCACGATCCGTGCCACCAGTGCCTCGGGGTAGCCGGGTCGGGCCCGGTCGTAGCGCTGTGCGTCCGTTCCGAACGCCTCGGCCATCCGCCGGGCCTTGTGCGGCTCCGCACGCGACGGTTCTGGTTGTTCTCGCAAAGGAATGGGCATGTGCCCACCTTAGTGGGCGTGTGCCCATTCGGTAAAGTGTGCCGCGACGTACGAGAGGAACTGCGAGTGCCGACTGGGGTACACCTTCGCGACGCGCGGCAGCAGCTGTTCGACGCCGCCGAACGCATCCTTCTGCGGGACGGGCCGAACGGGCTGACCAGCCGGGCCGTCACCGACGAAGCAGGCTGCGCCAAAGGCGTCCTGCACCGGCACTTCGCCGATTTCGACGCCTTCCTCACCGACCTCGTCCTCGACCGGGCCGCACAGCTCGACACGCAGGCGAGCCTGCTGCGAAGGACCGCCGGGACCGGCACGGTGACCGACAACCTCGTGGGCGCGCTGGCCGCACTGTTCGGGCCGGTACCGGTGGCGATCATCCCGCTCATCACCTTCCGGGACGAACTGCGCACCCGGTTGCGGCAGACCATGCCAGGCGGCGGCATCGCTATTCTCGCCCAGGCCACGAAGGCGATCTCCGGCTATCTGGCGGACGAGCGAGAGCGGGGCCGCATCGCGGCCGATGCCGACATCGACTCGCTCACCCTCTCCCTGGTCGGCGGCGGGCATCTCCTGTTCTCGGACCGCGACCCGGGCCCGCCGTCCACGGCAGCCGTCAGCAGATTCGTGACGGCGGTCATCCCCGACGCCGTGCGGCGACCTGCCTAGAGCGACCTGCCCAGAGGTCTGTCGGCCGGTTCGGTGGCGTGCCACGGGCCGGCTCGCTCACCCGCCCCACTCACCGCCGACGACCTCAACCGCGTGACGCAAGCCCTCGAACACCGGTGAGGGCCGCCGTGACCGCGCCGGGGCCGGAGAGGTGCCAGCGCCACGGAACGCCCGGGCTGTCCGCGCACGTGTCCGCCGAGAGCAAGGGGTCTGTTCCATGAGGAGCACCCTGCTGGGGCCCTGCCGTCGTCGGCCAGTACAGTCGCCGCATGGCAACACCAGTACTACGGGCGATCGAGTGGGACGGGACGTCGTGGGACGACCCGTCCGACGACCGGATGCATGACCTGCTGGCCGACATGAGCTTGACCTGGCGTTTCGTCATCTTCGAGCGACTCGACCTCGAACCCGCGGACCAGCACTACATGCAGGTCTACCTCAACGACGACCTGAGCTACCGGGTCGAATACCGCGACGGCGGCCCGGACAGGCACTTCCACGCGCATGTGCCGCGGACGAACGACGCGTTCGCCGTGGAGCCTGTTGCCAAGGTGGTTCAGGACTGGGCCCATGGCGACCCTGCCTGGCGAAACGCTCTTGCCTGGGCTCCGTGGCCACCTGCGGAGCGTGCGTAACGAGCCTCGTGCGGCGCGACGGCCGCGCCGCAACCGGTGCAGGCACTGGTCAGATCTCTCCGCCCCGCGAGTGGATCGCGGCGGGAAACCTGCTGATCTCACCGCGTTCCCGGAGTGGCGAACGTCGTGGGCGGACTGCCTTCGTGCGTCGGTAGAGGGAGTCGAAGCCGTCGGCGTTGCGGTTGTGGACCATGTCCCGGACCTGGTCCGCGCCGATGAACCTCGCCTTGGTGATCGAACCCGACACACCGTCATGCGGAAGCCCCGGGCGGTGCGTAGTGATACAGGTAGTCGCGCAACTGTGGTTCGAGCTGGGACAGGTCGCCGCCGTTGACCCCGTACCAGAGACGGTTCTCGATCCAGAAGCGGTGAGCGAACTCCTCGAACGACGGCGCACACCAAAGGATCGCGGCCCTCTGCTCCCTCATGTCATCGAGGTCGTTCCCTGTCTCCTCCCTGTCACGCCGGGCTTCGAGCTCGTACTCGTAGTCGAGGTGAGAGTGCACGACGAACGTCTCGCCGGAAGGGCGGAGGTAGAGGTACCAGATGACGCAGTCCTGCTGATCCCGCAGGAACCGTACGAGGAATGAGCCGGGCTCGACCGGACTGGGCAGCGGTTGCGAGATGTCGGTCCAGCAGCTGGTCACCGAGACCTCGTCCAGTGAGCCGCGCAGATTCGCGCTCGTCTGGAAGGTGACGAAGTCCTGCGGCAGAGACAGCCCTTTGCTCGCCAGATCTCCTGCCACGTCGTTGAGCTCGGCGACCTGCTCAGGGTCGGGCCCTTGGGCGCCACCGAGCCACTGGAACGCTCCCGTGAACAGGCTGGAGTCCAGCGGCGGCAGGCTCTCGTACGGGTAGCGCTCATAGGTGTAACGGCAGGCGCGGTACTCGCCGAGGTCGGTGGCGCACCACGCGGCGTCGAAGCCGGTCGAGGGCAGCACGGACCCGGAACGTTCATCAGGCATGGGAACCCCAGTTGATCACCGCGAGCGGAGTTGTCAGTGGTGCCAGCTTGGCAGCCGCCACTGACAACGCCGGTAACGGGCGGGGCGGGCCGATCTGCCGGAGCCGGGGCGATCACTGCCCGTACGAGCGACTGCCGGCCAGGAGGTGACGTTGGGGCCGAGCCACGAAGGGAACTCCGGCAGGCCGGTCCGATCTCGTCGAAACGGTGGATCACGCCACGGGCCGGCGCACCACGCGGTAGCGGAGGCAGTGGACGTTCGACGGGAAGGTGCGGGTTTCCAGGAGTTCGAGGTCCACCCGGCGTTCGTTCCGGGGAAAGTACGGAATGCCCCCACCGACCAGCACCGGATGGATTCTTGGCCGGTACTCGTCGATCAGGCCGAGTGCGGCGGCCTCGGCGGCGAGGGTCGCGCCTCCGATCGCGATGTCGCCCTCTCCCGGTTCGGATCGCAACCGCTCGATCTCCTCAGCGAGGCTGCCGGAGGCCAGGCGGGCATGACCCTGCACCGTCGACAGCGTGGTGGAGAACACCACCTTGGGCAGCGGATTCCAGAGCGCGGCCCACTCGAGCTTCAAGTCGTCGAGCGGAGGATCCTGCTCGGCGGCTGTCTCCCAGTACAGCATCGTCTCGTACAGTCGGCGCCCCATCAGATGGACGCCGACCTGGCGGAGCTCGTCGGTGGCGAAGCGGAAGAGATCGTCGTCGGGGCCCGTCCAGTCGAAGCCGCCGTCCGGACCCACGATGAAGCCGTCCAGGGAAGCGTTCATCGAGTAGGTCACACTGCGCATCAGGGTTCTCCTCTGGAGCGGTCCGAAGGTGCCGGAGGGGTCTGGATCACCGGGGTGGTGGCAACCCCGTCTGCTGCACCCTAGGCCGGGCGGCGTTCCGCTTCGTGGCCATTCGCCCTTCAGCAGCCGGGTGGCGGCGCGGTGCCGTGTCCGGAGGACCTCGATGAAACGGGCCGTCGATGTGCCGGGTTCAACCGTCCTCCCCGGCCGGCGCAGGTGACGGCCGCCCCGGGGCGACGTACGTCCACCCCGCCCGGCGCCACTCGGCGTCGTCCAGTACATGGCGTGCGTCGACGATTCTCCGGTGCCGCACCACTCGGCCGAGCGGGCCGGGCTCCAGCGCGGCGAACTCGGGCCAGTCGGTCAGCAGGGCCACGGCGTCGGCTCCGGCGGCGGCCGTCAGGGCGTCGGGGGCGTAGTGCAGGAGAGGGAAGGACCGGCGGGCGTTGTCCATGGCCCGGGGGTCGTGGACGGTCACCTCACCCCCCTCGCGCTGTATCTCGTTCGCGACGTGCAGGGCGGGCGAGTCCCTGATGTCGTCCGTCCCCGGTTTGAACGCCGCCCCGAGGACGGCGATGCGCCGGTCCCGGAACGTTCCGCCGCACTGCTCGCGGACCAGCTCGACCAGCCGGTCCCGGCGGCGCAGGTTCACCGCGTCGACCTCCGCGAGGAACGCCAGGGCGCGGTGGGCTCCCAGCTCGTCGGCGCGGGCCTGGAACGCCCGGATGTCCTTCGGCATGCAGCCGCCGCCGAAACCGAGCCCGGAGGTGAGGAACTGCCCGCCGATCCTCGGGTCGTACGCGAGGGCCTCGGTCACGACCTTGACGTCGGCCCCGCACGCCTCGCAGAACTCCGCGATGGCGTTGATGAAGGAGATCTTCGTCGCCGTGAAGGAGTTCGCCGCCGACTTGATGACCTCGGCGGTGGCGAGGTCGGCGACCACCACCGGGACTCCCGCCTCGATCAACGGGGCGTAGACGTCACGCAGCGTCTTCTCCGAGTGGGGGTTCTCCACACCCAGGACGATGCGGTCGGGGCGCAGCGTGTCGGCCACCGCCTTGCCCTCGCTGAGGAACTCGGGGTTCCAGGCCACGGACAGGACGTCACCCGCGGGCGCGTGCTCACGCAGCACGGCCGTCAGATGCCCGGCCGTCCCCACGGGCACGGTGGACTTCCCGACGACCAGGCACTCCTTGGTCAGATGGGGGGCGAGACCGGCCGCCACGGCGTCGATGTGGCTCAGGTCCGCCGACGTCCCGTCGGGCCGCTGCGGGGTGCCTACGCAGATGAAGTGCACGTCCGCGGCCCCGGCCTCCTCGTAGGACGTGCTGAAGCGCAGCCGTCCCGACCGCAGGTGACGGACCACCAGTTCGTCGAGACCGGGCTCGAAGAACGGCAGCCGGCCCTCGTTGAGAAGTGCCACCTTCTCGGCATCCACGTCGATGCCGATGACGTCGTGACCGAGCTCCGCCATGCCCGCCGCATGGGTGACGCCCAGGTATCCGCAGCCCACCACAGAGATCACGTACACGGTTGCGCCCTCACCGTCTTCCCGGAGTCCGACATCAGTGGCGTCCTCATCCGCTGAGGCCCTGACGCGCCTGCCTCATGGCGGCCACCGTGAGCCCGAGCCCCTGGGCGAACGAGACCTGCGGCTCCCAGCCGAGTTCGCGCCTCGCCAGGCTGATGTCCGGACGGCGGCGCCGGGGGTCGTCGTGGTCGGCCTCGACGTGCTTGAAGGGCGAGCCGCTGCCCACCGCGTCCCGCGCGAGGCGCGCGAGTCCGAGCACGCTGATCTCCTCCACGTTGCCGATGTTCACCGGCTGCCCGAGGCGGCTCGACGCCACGGCGAGGATGCCGCGGACCGTGTCGTCCACGTAGCAGGGCGACCGCGTCTGCTCACCGTCGCCGTGGATCAGCAGGGGAACCTCGTCCAGCGCCTGTGCGATGAAGTTGGGGATCACCCGGCCGTCGTCCCGCATCCGGGGCCCGTAGCTGTTGAAGATCCGGACGATTCCGGTGTCCACGCCGTACGTCTGGCGGAAGGCGACCGTCATCGCCTCCGCGTACCGCTTGGCCTCGTCGTAGACGGCGCGGGGGCCGATCGGGTTGACATGGCCCCAGTACGTCTCCTTCTGCGGGTGTTCGAGCGGATCGCCGTAGACCTCGGAGGTCGAGGCGAGCACATAGCGCGCACCGTGACTCCGCGCGATGCGCAAGGTGTTGTACGTTCCCGCGCTCCCGGCGAGCATCGTCTCGATCGGCAGCCTGGCGAATTCCGGAAGTGAGGCCGGGGAAGCCAGATGCAGGACGAGCGTGACGGGTTCCCGGATCTCGAATTCCTCGGTGACGTCCGCCTCGACGAGTGTGAATCCGGGGTGGTCCTCAAGATGCTCGACGTTACTCCGGTGGCCGGTGGAGAAATTGTCCACACAGACAACTTCGGTGCCGGCAGCCAGTAGTCTGTCGCACACATGGGAACCGATGAACCCGCCCCCGCCCGTGACGACCGCCCGCTGTGGCCGTTGCATAGCCATCTCCTCGCTCTCGATGTGCGGCGTGCTATTTCTTGTGCAGTCCTTCGGTCTCCAGGAGGCGTTCGAAGCATTTGAGCTTGATGTCCTCGTCCTGGGTTCCGTGCATACTGCCGGCGTTGAAACGCAGATCGCAGTGCCGGACGCGCAGCGGCCACCGTCCCGGCCAGGCGATGCTGCGGCCCCCGGTCCGCCCCACATGGCTGGCGAGAGCCTCCCAGTGGTACTCGAACCCCATCTTCCCGGTGAAGACGTCCCGGTCCCACGCTCCGAACCGGCGCGCCACCGGCTCGAACCGGCGGGTCTCGTACGCCATGAACTGATCCACCACGCGGTTCACGGACCTGACCCCGGGCTCGATCTCCGGACCGACGTCGATGAGGGGCGAGTCCCACTCCTCGTGGTCGTCGACCTTGCTCAGCAACGTCACTTCGGGGTTCTGCTCGAACAGCCTTGCCGTCGCGTCGAGGACGTCGAAGTTCTCATCCGTCTTCCAGATGAAGGAATCGTCCGTGAAGACGATGAGATAGGGGTTGGTGACGGTGAAGTTGTTCCCGTGGAAATTGTTCGACGGAAGGCCGGCGAAGGAATTGCGATCGGTGCGCCGGAAGCGGAGTTCATCCACCCCGAACTCCTCCAGCCGGGGCAGCAGCCGCGCGACCGCGTCATCGGTGGCCCGGTCCGCCACCAGGATCACTTCGAAGTCATGGCGGGTGGGTCGCGTGATGGACCTGATCGCCAGGGGCAATGTCCTTTCCAGAAGCCGTTCCGTGTCGTGGAACGCGCACGCGATGGTGAAAAAGGCCATGGGCGATTCCTCCTGCTGTCAGGGAAGCAGACCTGCCAGTGCGGCAGCGAGTCCGACGCTGTCGTGGGTGATGCCGTCCGGAAGGGCCAGCGGCGCCTGGACGACATCGATCTTCACGTCGTCCAGCGGGAGCGCGCCCCCGCTGCTGACCAGCACCAGGTCCGGCTTCACACCGTGGTCCATCAGCGCGGCCACATGAGCGGCGACGTCGTAACCCGTGGTCTCGGCCCGTTCGGGTTCGAGGTTGCACACGTACACCTTCCGCGCGGCGGTGGCGTTCAGGGCGGCGAACACGTCCGGTACGAGTGCGGCGGCCAGCACCGATGTGTACACCGACCCGGGGCCCATCACGACCTGGTCCGCCCGCAGGATGGCGTCCACCACCCCGTCCGGCGCCCCGCACCCGGGCGGATCCAGGGCGACCCGGTGCAGGCCCGCGGTCTGCGACACGGCGTACTGGCCGACGACCTCCTGCCCGTCGACCGTCGTCGCCCGCAGGCCGACCTGATCCACCGTGGCCGGGAAGACCTGGGCGCTGTCCGGGTGGACGCCGAGCAGCGCAGCGAGCTCCCCGACCCCCTCCGTGAACCCGCCCCGCACCGTGGCAAGACCCGCCAGCACCAGATTGCCGAGCGCGTGCCCGTCGAGATCCGTACCCGGAAAGCGGTACTCGAAGGCCCTTCCGATCGGGTCGTCCTCCACACCCGCCATCGCGAGGAGACACCGCCTGATGTCACCGGGCGCCGGAATGGACATGGAGGCGCGAAGCCTTCCCGTCGACCCGCTGTCGTCGGCCGTCGTGACGACGGCGGTGGTGTGGCCGGCGTACCGGCGCGCCGCCCTCACCGTCGCGGTCAGCCCGCGGCCACCACCGATGACCACGACACGGGGCGTACCGCGCGCCCGCTCCGCGGTCGTCACTTCTCGTCGGCGAAGCGATCGATGGCTCCGATCGGCTCGCTCGGGCGCCAACTCAGCCCCGGAATGTGTGAATTGACGAGTTCCCCGTCCTCCTGGAGGATCGACGCCGGCGGGTGGGCCATGTGGAGCAGCACGTCCTCGTAGCTGTCGAACGCCGAGTTGAAGTCCATCCGGTACGCGAAGTCGTTGTCCTCGCCGCCCCAGCCCTCGTAGCGCTCGTCCATCCCGGAGATCAGGTCGAAGGCGCTGCGCCGCACCCACAGGCAGCAGCCCGGGGGCCGGCGGAGCTCGAAACCGCGCAGCAGCGCCGGGTCGGCCTGCTCCTCGCCCCGGAAGAGCCGCTGCTCGATGGCCTTCGACGTCGCGCGCTCACTGAGGCTCAGCATGTTGCGGTACGTGAGATGGCCGCTCGTCCCGGGGCGTTCGAAGCGAGCCGCGTTACGGGCGATGAAGTCGCGGTCCGCGAGGACGTCCGCGTCCAGGATGCAGATCGCCTCGGCGCGTCCGGGAGCGTTCAGCACCCCTACGTTGACGGCCCAGGACTTGTTGAACGAGGCGGGCTTGGGAGCGAAGATGTGGTGGTCGACATGCGGTTCCAGGACCTCGCGCCACCGCGGTTTGTCGTCGGTCTCCACCACCACGATCTGGTAGCGGTCACGGGGATACGACTGGTCAGCCAGCGAGAGCAGGCACGCCATGAGGTTGCGCAGACGCATGCCGCCGGTGTCCCGGTCCCGGAACGGAATGACGACGACGATCTCGGCGTCCGTCCGGCCGCTGGGCGGTGCCACCGGAGTCAGGTCGCGCAGTGCGTCCAGGGACACCGACTCGGCGCCGTTCTCGTACTTGTCGCCCAGGTGGTACCCGAGCCGGTTGTTGCACTCCGCCGCCCACGCGGTCTCGAAGAGGGGCACGACGGACGGGTCATCCGCTCCACGTGCCGCGAGCACCGATCTCAGCGCCCGGTGGTGCCGGGGGTCCGCCGGGCTGTCGAGCAGGCTCTGTCCCAGCGTCCTGATCTCCTCGTCCTCGCTGCTTCTGACCGCGTCGACGACCGCCCGCAGCCAGGGCTGGGCGTTCTCCCAGTAGAAGAGGCAGGAACGGCGGGAGTCCGCGTCCACGGCGACGACAAGGCTGTCCGCCACCGCGGTAGCCAGCACATCGGGATCGGTGGGTATCAGACCGGGCATTCTTCTCTCCCTGTTCGAGACGCGATGGAAGGTGTTCACGAGGAAGGAACGGGCGGGGACGGGACGGACGGGGCCGACCCCTGCGATCTCCTGATGACGTACAGGAGGACCGGGGAGGTGAGGGCGAGGAGGCTCACCGTGCTCAGTGCCGCGGACAGTCCGACGGCCTCGGCCAGGAAGCCGACCGCCGGCGGGCCCACGAAGAAGCCGGTGCCACTGATGCTGGAGACCAGGGTGATGGCGGGGCCCGCGCGGTCGCCGCCCAGCCTGCCCGCCATGGAGAAGATCACCGGGATGTTGACGGACAGGCCGAGACCGAGGCAGGCGAAACCGAACAGGGTGAAGCCGGCGTTCCCGGTCGTCAGGGTGAGAGCGAAGACGGCGGCGGCCGGGGCGACCGACCACATGACCACGCGCATGCTTCCCCACCGGGCGGTCGCCCTGTCGCCGAACACACGGCCCGTCGCCATGAAGACCGAGTAGGCGGCGTAGCCAAGCGCCGCGACACTCGCGCTCTGGCCGAGATCCTCCCGCAGGTGGACCGCGCCCCAGTCGGCGGTGACACCCTCGACGGCCATGCCGCACAGGCCGGCGATCGACAGCAGCAGCAGGGGGAGCCGCCCGCTCCGCGGCAGTGAGACCCAGCGGCCCTGCGAGCCGGTCCGAGGGACGGAGTCCAGCCCGGCGGGCAGGAGCCACGACGCTCCCACGGCGGCGAGCGCGGCCCCCACGACGGCGACGAGCGCGAAGTGCGCCTGCGGGCCGATCCCCTGACCGGCGACGGCGCCACCGGCCACGGCCCCGAGAAGGGCGCCCGCGCTGTACGAAGCATGGAGCGAGGACAGGACCGGACGGCCCAGGGCCTTCTCGACGGTCACGCCGTGGGCGTTCATGCCCACGTCGACCACACCGAGCGCGGCGCCGAACCCGACGAGGGCCAGCCCCAGAAGGACCGCGCTGTCGACCAGGGCGGGAAGCACGAGAGCCGGACAGCTCAGGAGGATGCCCACCCGGGCGACGGGCGCACTGCCGAACCGGGCCACGGCCTGTCCCGACATCTGCTTGGACACCAGGGCGCCCAGCGCGAGGCCGAGCAGCGCCAGGCCGAGCTCACCGGTGCCCGCGCCCACATGGTCCTTGACCGCCGGAATACGGGAGGCCCAGTGGCCGAACAGCGCCCCGTTCACGAAGTAGACGACGATCAGGCCCAGGCGCGCCCGTCGTGGCCGGCCCACGTCCCCGGCCGGTTCCGCCCACGTGTCCGCCGGTGTCATCGGGCGAGGACGGGGATCGGTGCGGAGTCCTCGGACGCCGGGCCGGCACCCTCGGGCTTCGTGCTCTCGAGCCCCTTCGTGAGCCAGATCCCGGCCCACACCTCGGGCGCGGACGGCAGCACGAGTTCCACCATGCACGGCCCGTCGACGGTGGCGGCGTAGGCCAGAGCGGCATTGAGCCGGACCACAGCCTCCCGCACCTCCTCGGCCGCGCCCCCGACCGGAACGGCGACGCGCACACAGGGGATGCCGATGGCCTGGGCGATCGCCTCGTAGCGGAGTCCGGGGACGTTCGAGAGGTAGGGCCGCTCCTTCGTGCCGAGCGACGTACGCCCCTGCTTCTGCAGAGACACCGATTCGCCGTTGTTGCAGACGACGTACAGGACACGGGCCTTCTGTTCCATGGCCGAGACGAGCCCCTGGAACGAATTGGTGAAGGCCTGATCGCCCAGCGTGCACATCACGCGTGCGCCGTGATCGCCGATGGCGAGCCCCGTCGCGTACGACAGCCCGCTGCCCACGAAGGCGCCGTGCCCGCCGAAGACCCGGAGGCCCTTGGGCAGCAGATCGTAGTGCTCGGCTATCAGGCCGCCGAACATCTGGCTGTCGTCCACCAGCACCGGCCGGTCCCATCCGGCCAGCACGTGTGCGAGTGCCTCCACCACCGGGCGGCGCCCGTCCCGGGCCCGGAGGCCCTCCTCGTCGGAGTCGGAGCCCTCCGGGTCCCGCGCCTCGGCGCCGAACCACGGGGCTCCGGGGGCCGTTCCCCGTTGCTGGAGCCCGGTCGTCAACTCGTTGAGCAGCTCGGTCGGCTGCCCGACGAGCAGCAGGTCCTTCTCCTGGAGGTACTCGTTCTTGATGGCCTTCTGCGGGTCGGTGTTGACCGCGATCTTCCGGCAGCCGGGCAGCCTGCCCACGACCCGTTCGTAGATGTTGCGGTCCTCCACGGTGACCAGCAGATCGCAGGAGTCCAGGAGATCGGTGTGGGGCTCGGCGAACGGATTCAGCCAGCCGACGAAGTTCTCCACCTCGTCCTGCCGCAGTCGTTCGAACAGCATGGGGCCGCGCCGGTAACGCACCTGCAGCACCGGCGCTCCGAGTCGCCTGCTGATGCCGTCCAGGGCCTCCCGGAATCCCGGATAGGACAGGGCGTAGTCATCGATGAGGAACAGCGGCCGTTCAGCCGCGGCCATCTCCTCCAGTACGCGTTCCACGGCCGACCGCCCGGACTCGGACACCTCCGGGACGGCCGGCCGGGAACAGAGCACATCCAGCGGAATCCACGGCGTCTCCAGAACGTCCTGGGGGACGCCGAACAGGGCGGGCCTGTGGGGCGGTTGCGAGGACGCGGCAAGGGCTTGCCGCAGCCGGAGCACGAAACGCCCCGCTTCGCGCAGACGTTCCGCGCGGCCGGACGGCACGGCCGGGGCCTCCCACACCCAGTCCACCAGCCCGCTCAGGCCTGCCAGCAGGTCGGCCTCACCGTGCGGAGGGAGGAAACGGGCCGAGCCCGACGAAGGTAGCCCCACCACGCAGAGCGTCCCCGCCTCGCTCCTCCGGGCGTCCGCCACGGCGCCCATCGCGTTGGTCAGCCCGCGGGCACCGTGCAGGAGTGCCACGCCTCGGTTCGGCTCCAGGAGCGAGGCACCGGCCGCCATGAACGCCGATTCCTTGTCGCCGCGTCCATTGACGAGGTCGATGCCGTCGGCGCCCGACACGGCGTCGCACAGGGAGAGTTCGGAGGTCCCCGCATAGGCGAACACGGTGGACACTCCCGCCAGCACGAGTGACACGGTCACCGCCTCGGCGCCGGTGAGCTCGATGGCCCAGGAGGCCACTTCGTCGACCACGGCCTGGGCCGAAAGGCCCGAGGGCACGAGCCGCCCGGCGGCCGCACGGCCGAGCGCGTCACCGATGCGGCGCCCGGCCGCCTCCTTGCCCTCGGCGAGGAGCAGCGCGCAGCGCACGGGGTCCGGCGACCCGTCCGGACGGCGGAAGAAGTCGAGTACGGCTTCGGCTTCGGCCGGCTCCTCCAGAAGAAGGCGGCCGCCGAGTGCCGAGAAGACAGCTAGGTTGCGCATCGAGATCAGACATCTCCGATCAATGACGGTTCCGGGGTCTCTTCTGCGGTACGGCGCGGTGGCGGTCCGTGCAACGGCACAGAGGTCAGCCGTCGCGGGAGGCGTCCGCGACGAAGGCGCGCAGATGGCCGTCCCGGTGTCCGGTGTCGTGGCGGCTGCCCGAGACGATGACACCGTGGACCGGCCCGCCGCCGGAATCCTGGTGGGCCATGCCGTGGAGGGCGTCGGTGAGCTGCAGTTCTCCGCCGTGTCCCGGGGGAGTGCGCTCCAACTCCGCGAAGACACCGGGGTCCAGGACGAACCGGCCCACCACGGCCAGATTGCTGGGAGCATCACCGGCCCCGGGCTTCTCCACCAGCCCGGTGATCCGGACGACGTCCTTCTCGTCGGTCGGTTCCACCCGGGCGGAACCGTAGAGGTGGATCTCGGAGGGATCCACCTCGGTGAGGGCCACCACGCTGCCGCCCGCGCGCCGCTGGACAGCCGTCATGCGTTCCAGCAGTCGGGCCCGCCGATCGATGATCTCGTCGGGAAGCAGGACCACGAAAGGCTGGTCGCCCACATAGGTGCGGGCGCAGAGAACCGCGTGACCCACCCCCCGTTCCTCCCCCTGCCGTACGTAATGGATCTCCGCCAGTTCCGAACAGGCGCGTATCTGTTCCAGCGCCGATTCCTTACCCTCGCGAATGAGGTGCTGCTCCAGTTCGATCGACCGGTCGAAATGGTCAGCGATCGCCTGTTTGTGGCGGCCGACGACCATGAGGGCCCGGTGCAGTCCTGCGGATCTCGCCTCCTCTAGCACATGCTGGGCGACCGGTTTGTCGACGAGAGGAATCAGCTCCTTGGGTATCGCCTTGGTGGCCGGCAGAAAACGGGTTCCGTAACCGGCGGCCGGTATCACGCACTTCATTTCCGGTACGCCCATGTGGCTGCCACCTACGGCCTCCTTTTCGATGCGGGTGGGCCATAAGAGCCGCGCAAGGTGAATGGAGCGGACAAGTGCTCGGGTAGTTAACTCGCGACCGAACGACGGGTCAAGGGCGGCATTCACCGGCACGAAACACCCGGTGCGCCGACGCCGTGGGGAGCCGTGCCACCGTCCGGACGGGACGGCGGGCGACAGCGCGGTCCGGGCGGGAGGCCACGCCGGTGGTTCGCTTCTCCCATGCCCTGTCGTCCTGTTGCCCCATGGCCGTCGTGCTCGGGGGACGGTGCTCGAAGGGCCCGGCGGACCGCTTCTCGGCCAACTGTCGCAGTCGTCTCCGCGACTCTTCTCATGTCCCGGCCGAAGGACTAGCATCCGACAGGCTGATGGGCCATGGGAGCGCTCCCTGAGTGGTAATGAGGCTGCATGTCCTCATGGCCGGATTGTCTGGACCGTCTTTGTCGCGGGGAAGAAACGAAGACGGATCGAGGCGAAGTCACCGGAATGCGGAGCGGCTTGCGGGGAGGGTGAAGTCTTGGCACGCGAGGGTGGCCCGGTTTTGACGCTCATGACCCTGACGCCAGTGATCATGATGCCTGTCGGGGAGATTCGTCCGGGTGGGCATGTCCGGATAGGCGGAATAGACAAGGATCACGTCAGAATTCTCACCGAATGCGATGAAGAGCTTCCGCCCATCGTCGTTCAGAGCAGGACCATGCGCGTCATCGACGGCATGCACAGGCTGAAGGCCGCCCTTGCCTGCGGGCGGACCGAAATCCGGGTCAGGCTGGTCGACATGAGCGACGTACAGGCATTTCTGTACGCGGTGGAGGCCAACATCGCCCACGGTCTCCCGCTCACACTGGCGGACCGCAGGAACGCCGCCCGGCAGGTCATCGCGCTCTACCCGGCATGGTCGGACCGCGCCGTCGGCAGGGCGTCCGGGCTGTCGGGCAAGACGGTGAGTGCCCTGCGCGGCAGGGCGGGGCAGGGCGAGCCGGGCCCTCAGGTGCGGATCGGCCTCGACGGACGGGCCAGGCCGCTGGACAGCGCGGCCCGGCGCAGCGCCGCCAGGGAACTCCTCACGGCGCAGCCCGACGCGTCGTTACGGGAGATCGCCAGGCAGGCGGGCATCTCGCCCGGGACGGTGCGGAGGATCCGGGGCGACATGGAGAAGGCGCCGTCGGGATCCGCGGTGCCGGCGGCCCTGACCCGTGTGTGCAGCGCCCGGGTTCCGCAGACGCCGGCCGAGCAGGAGGCTTCCGCCGCTGCCGTCGACGTGGAGGCGGCACTCGCGAATCTGCGGCAGGACCCCTCGCTGAAGTACCAGGCGAACGGGCGCGGTCTGCTCAGGCTCCTGCACCAGAGGCCCGCGCAGATGCTGAGGCGTGATGTGCTCGAAGCCATCCCGGTGCACTGCGTCCCGATCATTCTGGGTGTCGTACGTGCTCAGGCCCAGGAGTGGCGGGAGCTGGAGGACGCGCTCGACAAGGTGGCGAAGGCGCAGCCCGAGGCTGTGCAACCGCGGAGCTGACGCAGTTGCACACCGCGCTGTCCTGAGGACGGCTCTCAGGCACCGATGTGCAGGGCACCGGGCGTCACCATCGCCGGTGAGGCGCTCACCGCCGGGGGAGCGGCGCTGATCGAGGACCGGCTGCACAAGGGAGGTTGACGGCCCACGGCAACCTCCTGGGCACCGGTGGCGACCCACAGGGCGTCAGACCCTCTCCCCACCCCGACACGAGGTCGCCCGATGTTCCGATCCCCGCGCGGACCCCGCTCCTCCGCCAAGTTGGCCGGCGCGCTCCTCGCCGCAGCGCTCGCCGCGACCGGCGGCGTCCTCCAGCAGACGGCCGGGGCCGCCGAGGAACAGGCGTCCCCGGCCGCCGCCGGCACCGTGCGCGCACAGGCCGCCGCGCGCGTCGCGGAACGGCTCGACCGGGGGCTGGTCGCCGTGCCCGCGAGCGGCGGAGTCCTGGTCACCTGGCGGATGCTCGGCGACGACCCCTCCACCGTCTCCTTCAAGCTCTACCGGGGCACCACGCTGGTCTCCACGACCACCAAGACCAACTTCCTCGACACCGGCGGGAGTTCCTCGTCGACGTACGAGATCCGAGCGGTCGTGAACGGCGTCGAGCAGCCGGGGGAGAAGGCGGCGGTCTGGACCGCGGGCCGACGGGACATCCCCCTGCAGAAACCGGCGGGCGGCACCACCCGCGACGGGGTCGCCTACACCTACTCGGCCAACGACGCCTCGGCGGCCGACCTGGACGCGGACGGTCAGTACGAACTCGTCCTCAAGTGGGTGCCGTCGAACGCCACCGACGTCGCCAACTCCGGCACCTGTACCGGCCCGACGGTCTTCGACGCGTACGAGCTCGACGGCACCCGGCTCTGGCGCCTGAACCTCGGCACCAACGTGCGCAGCGGCTCGCACTACGACTCGTTCCAGGTGTACGACTACGACGGCGACGGCAGGGCCGAGATGGCCGTCCGCACCTCCGACGGCTCGAAGGACTCCGCCGGCACGGTCATCGGCAGCGCGACCGCCTCGCACCTCGCCGAGAACTGCGCCGTGCTCAGCGGTCCCGAGTTCCTCTCCGTCTTCGACGGCAGGACCGGCCGCGTCATGGACTCCGTCCCCTTCGAACCGGCGCGCGGGTCCGTCTCCGACTGGGGCGACACCTGGGGGAACCGCGAGGGCCGGCTCCTGTCCGCCACCGCGTACGTCAACGGGACCACGCCCAGCATGATCTTCAGCCGGGGGATCTACGAACGGATCGCGATCGCCGCCTGGGACTGGAACGGCACCGACCTCGTCCGCCGCTGGAAGTTCGACACCAACTCGTCCACCAACGCGGGCAGGGGCTACGACCAGCAGGGCAACCACAATCTGGCCGTCGCCGACGTGGACGCCGACGGCCGCGACGAGATCGTCTACGGTGCGATGGCCGTGGACGACAACGGCAGCGGCCTGTGGACCACGAAGCTCGGGCACGGCGACGCGCTGCACGTCGGGGACCTGAACCCGGCCCGCCCGGGGCTGGAGTCGTTCAACGTCCACGAGCACACCGACTCCGCCTACGGCTTCGAGATGCATGACGCGCGGACCGGCGAGATCCTCTGGGGCGCACGGACCGGCACCGACGTCGGCCGGGGCATCTGCGCCGACCTCACCGACGCGTACGCGGGTGCCGAGTGCTGGTCGAGCGGCGGCGGACTGTACGCCGCCGACGGTACGGCGATCAGCACCGCCGTCCCCACCTTCAGCGGTGCCGCCTCCTACAACTCGGCGATCTGGTGGGACGGCGACGCCAACCGGGAACTGCTGGACCACCGCTGGTCGGGCACGGCGGGTTCCGGCTACGGACAGATCCTCAAGTACACCGGCTCCACCGAACTCGGCCGCATCTGGTACGACCAGGCCGCTCGCTCCGCCAACTGGACCAAGGGCAACCCGGCGCTCTCCGCCGATCTCCTGGGCGACTGGCGCGAGGAGATGATCTGGCGCAACGACGACTCCACGGCGCTGCGCCTCTACACCACTCCGTACCCGACCGAGTTCCGGCTGCCCACCCTGATGCACGACCCGGTCTACCGGCTGGGCGTCGCCTCGCAGAACACCGGGTACAACCAGCCGCCGCAGGTCAGCTACTACCTCGGGACGAAGTAGGGGCCAAGACGGCCGGCAGGCCGGCGCCCGTCCAGCGCAGCAGACCGTACAGGAGCTGGGTGGCTCCGGGCATGAAGCGGGAGCCGTGGTGGTAGACCGGGTCCATCGTGGTGACGATCAGCCGGCCGGGGGTGGAGACCAGGTCCTCGTACAGCAGGACCTGGCGGCGCTCCGGATCTCCCTCGTCCTCCAGCACGGTGTGGACGAGGGGGGTCGCGCCCTCGGGCGGTTCGAGCAGCCCGTGGTAGTGCCAGCGGACGGCACGCTCGGAGAGGTGCGCCCACGCCGGGTGGTCCGCGTGGCCGAGGCGTACGCCGTTGTCGTCGCCGGTGCGCCACCACCAGAAGTTGGTCTCGGCCGGGAGATGGCCGCGCAGCCCGGGCAGCCAGCCGGTGATCCGGTTCTCGCCCAGCACCACCACGGTGCCGCCGTTCTCCGCGACCCGCAGCAGCGCGGGCGCGGTGTCCGCGAGCAGGCCGGGGTGGAGGCGGTCGGAGACGATCAGGGTGTCCAGGCCGTCGAAGTCGTCCTTGCGGGCCTCGGGGAGATAGATCTCCCGGGGACGCCAGGCGCGGACGGCCGGGTCGGCGAGCGCGGCGAGCTGGTGGAAGGCACCGCCGTGCAGGAAGCCGAGTCGGGACGGGGAGCTCATGTCAGGGAGCCTTTCAGCCAGTCGAGGAGGCGCGGGCCCAGGTTCCGGGTGGAGCGGCCGGGGTCGCAGAAGCTGTGCAGATCGTTCCCCGCATGGGACAGCACCGCCCCTTCACCCAGGGGGTACAGCACGTCCACGGGCAGCCTGTAGGGTCCGATCGCGTTGATGACCGTTCCGCCGTCGGGCACGAAGGCGTGATAGCCGCGGCCGTAGAAGCCGGCTACCCCGACCCGCGCGAGTTCCTCCCCGACGGGTGTCCCGGGGACGCCGGTGCGGAACAGCAGTTCGTCGTGGTCGACGTCCTCCCACACCGGGTGCGGGTTGACGGGAACGATCCGCAGGTCGGCCGGCCCGTGATGGTCCACGGCCCGCCAGGGGGCGAGTCCCGGGAGGAAGGGGCGGAGCACATGCCCGTTGACGACCACCCGGCCCCCGCCCCGCACGAACTGCTCCAGCGGGGCCCGGCGGCGCTCCAGGAAGACCTGGTCGCAGCCCAGGGAGAACATCAGGCCCCTGACCCCGTCGGCCAGAGCGGATTCGAGGTCGTACAGGTCGACGGTGGCGACGGTCCGGCCGGGCGAGATCTCCACGGCCGGGTGCTCTCCCATGGTCACGTACCGGACGGACCCGTCCAGGGGGAGGGACATCCCGGGGGCGGCAGGGAGCCGGAGTGCGGCGGCGGACGTCATGCGGCGGTCTCCTTCACGAGGGTGGGTGCGCAGGTGGCCGCCGGCGCGCTGCGGGCGGGGCCCAGATCCGGTACCACGACGGTGCGGGGTCCGCGGGGGCCCTCGACGCGTGCGGTGGCCACGGGCAGGCCGTACAGCTCGCCGAGGGCCCGCGCGTCGAGGAGTTCGGCCGCGGGACCGGTACGGACGTCGTCCGGGCCGAGCACCAGGACGGCGTCGTCCGCGAGATGCAGCGCGTGATCCGGGTGATGAGTGGTCAGCGCGATGCCCATGCCGTCGGCCGCCAGTTCCTGGAGGAGGGTCAGCACCCGGGCCTGATTGCGCAGGTCCAGTGCCGAAACCGGCTCGTCGAGCACCATCACACGGCACTGCGCGGCCAGGGCGCGCGCGATCAGCACCATCTGCTGCTCGCCGCCTGACAGTTCCGCGTACGAGCGGTCCGCCATGTGCGTGATGCCGACCTGGTCCAGGGCGCCGGCGGTCAGTTCACGGTCCTTGCGGCCCGGGACCGCGTACGCCTTCAGATGACGGGAGCGGCCCATGAGGACCATGTCGGCGACCGAGTAGCCGAACGCCGCGCTGTGCGACTGCGGCACGTAGGCCACCGGGGCGCTCGCGGTGACGGTGCCCTCGGTGGGGGTGAGCAGGCCCGCCAGCGCACGCAGCAGGGTGGACTTCCCACGCCCGTTGGGGCCGAGCACGGCCAGTACACGGCCCTCGTGCGCGGTGACGTCGACGCCTCGGAAGACCCAGGCGTCCTTGGTGTAGCGGTGGCCGAGGCCACGCGCTTCGATCATGGGGACCACATCCGGTTGCGGGACCTGGCGAGCAGGCCGATGAAGAACGGCGCGCCGATCACGGCGGTCAGGATGCCCAGGGGCATCTCCGCCGCGGTGATCGTCCGCGAGAGCGTGTCGATGAGCGTGAGGTAGGCGCCGCCGATCAGGAAGGCGGCGGGCAGCTGGACCCGGTGGTCACTGCCCGTCCACAGCCGGGCCAGGTGCGGCACCACGAGGCCCACCCAGCCGACCAGTCCCGCCACCGCCACCGAACCCGCGGTCATCAGGGCGACGGCGGTGAGCAGCAGGAGCCGGGTGGTGCGCGGCGGGACCCCCAGAGCCACGGCGTCCTCGTCGCCGAGCGAGAGCACGTTGAGCCGCCAGCGCAGGGCGAGGACGACGGCCGCGCCGACGAGGACCGGCACAGCGGCGGTGACGACCTTGGCGTACGAGGCCGTCGCCAGCGAGCCCAGCAGCCAGAAGACGATGGAGGGCAGCTCCGACTCGGGGTCGGCGACGTACTTCGCGAACGACACCAGGGCGGTGAAGAAGGCGCCGGTCACCGTGCCGCCCAGCACGATCATCAGGATGGGGTTGCCGCTGTTCAGACGGCCTATCAGGAGGACGGCGCCCAGCGCGACGAGACCGAAGCCGAACGCGCCGCCCACCACGCCCGCGGAGCCGACGCCCAGCAGCAGCGCCAGGACGCCGCCGAAGGACGCGCCCGACGAGACGCCGATGACGTCGGGGCTGACCAGAGGGTTGCGGAAGACGCCCTGGAGGGCCGCGCCGCCCAGCGCCAGCCCTCCGCCGACCAGCAGCGACAGCAGGACCCGGGGCAGACGGACGTCGAGGACGACGGTCTCCTCGTTGGAGGTCCAGGTCCGCTCGACCGGGAACACCTGACCCAGGAGCAGCCGCACCATCTCGTTGGGCGGTACGACGAAACGGCCGATCGCCAGCGCCGCGAGGGCGATGACCAGGGTGGCCGCGAGAAGCAGCGGAAGCCGGGGGAGACGGCGGCGGGCGGGCGTGGTGGGCCCGTCGGGGGAGGGGGAGCCGGTGCCGCTGGCGCCGGACCCCCGGCCGTCAGGCGCGGAAACCGGCATAATTCGCGCTCTTGGCGTTCAGATCGAGGCGGAGGACCTCGTCTGTCTGCGCGGTCGAGATCTCGTAGCCGTAGAGCAGGTCGAAGGTCTCCTTGATCTTCTCGCGCAGGCCGCTGCGGGCGGCGATCCCGGGATGGAGGACCTGGGCGGCCCAGCGCCACATCAGCGGGGACTCGCAGCACGGCGGGTCCCAGCGGTAGCCGCCGAGCGGCACCTTGTAGACGCGCCGGTCGCGCACCGCGGAGACCGAGGACAGGGACCTGTCGCCGTAGAGGTCCGAGGGCGCCTTCTCGTCGAACGCGGACAGGAAGATCACTTCCGGGTCCCAGGCGATGATCTGTTCGGTGGAGACCTGCGGGGCGTCGGCGGAGACCTTCTCGGCCACGTTGCGGCCACCCGCCAGCTCCGTCCAGTGCGTGACGTAGTCGGCGCCTGTGGCGGTGGTGAAGCCGTCCGCCGCCGCCTTGAGGTACAGCACCTTCTGGCGACCGCTGCTCAGACCGGGCGCGACCAGCTTCCGTATCGCCGCGTCCTCGGTGTGCATCCAGTCGAGCAGTCGGGAGGAACGTTCCTCCTTGCCGAGCAGTTTTCCGAAGAACGTGACCCAGGTCTCCATCATCTCCTGGGTTCCGTAGGTCAGGCCGATGACCTTCAGCCCTGCGGTCTCCAGCGGCTTGATGATCTCGTCACCCATGTCGGCCCACTGGAGCACCACGTCGGGTTCGAGGCCCATGACGGACTCGACATTGGGTACGAAATCGGCTCCGGCGATGGTGGTGGTCTTCTTCGACTCGGGGAAGACCGTGCCGAAGATGCCCTGGCGGTTGGCGGTCAGGGTGGATTCGTTGATGCCGACGATGTGGGAGTAGGTGCCGTCGACGGCGGCGAGCATCGAGGGCGACGGGATGATCGCGGTGACGATGCGTTCGACCGGGCGGTCGAAGGAGATCCTCTTGCCGCGCTGGTCGGTGATGGTGAATCCGGAGCCGGACGACGCGGTGGCCGCGGTCTCCTGCACCTCGCGTGACGAACAGGCCCCGAGCAGCCCGGCACCGCCTGCGGCCACGGCTCCGGCGCCGATTCCGCGCAGCAGGTGCCGGCGGGTCGGCAGGGTGGACTTGTGCTCATAAACGGGCATGGGAGCGCCTCCATGAATTAGGTGAGGCTAACCTAACCACATGGACGATGGCTGTCCGTATTGAGGGGGGTGTCCGGGAATGGCTCGGTCAGACGGGCTGAATCCGGGTGCGCAGCAGACAGAACTCGTTGCCCTCCGGATCGGCCAGGACGTACCAGCTCTCGGTGCCGGTCTGGCCGACGTCGGCGCGCCTGGCGCCGAGGGCGAGCAGCCGCTCCAGCTCGGCGTCCTGATCGCGGTCGGTGGCGCTCACGTCGAGGTGCAGCGGGAGTTTTCCGCCCCGGGGGTCGCTGCTGGGGCTGAGGACGAGGGTGGGCTGCGGGCCGCCGAAGCCCACGCCGGGCGGCCCGATCTCGATGCTGCCGTCGTCCTCCCGGTCGAGCTCGACGTAGCCGAGGACCTCGCTCCAGAACGCGGCGAGCCGTTCGGCGTCGGCGGCGTCGATGACCAGTTCGCTGATGCGGCATGCCATGCCCGGCAGTGTACGGAGGCGCTGTGAGCAGAGCGGCTCCTCCGGTTGCCCGGAAGCGAGGGGTGCCCTCGGGGCGTCGCCAACCAGGCGTCCGAAAAGGTGAGTTCTTGTGTTCCGACGCGGTCAGATCACCCGGAAGAGGTCGGCGGCCGTGTGGACGTCGGTGAAGTCCTCGACGGAGCGAAGGTTGTCGCACAGGGCCTCCAGGACCGAGCCCGCCTCGGCGGCGCCCGGGGCGCCGACGGCCACGCCGAAGACCCGGAAGCCCAGCCGGCGCTTGGAGTCGTTCCAGCCGCGCATCCACTCCTCGCTGACGCCGCATTCGTCGTCGGTGATCATCACGATGTCGCCGCGTGTGCGGGCGGCGTCGTCGAACTCCGCCTCCAGCAGATCGACGGCGGCCGACAGTGGTGTCTGATAGCTGGTGCCGCCGCCGAGGAAGGACTCCGCGAAGTCGAGGACCCGGTCGATGCCGGCTGGCTGCCCGGCCGGGAAGCGGAAGACCTGGATCTTGTCGGCCGCGGAGAACAGGATGCCGACGAAGTCGCGTTCGGCGTGGCGGGCCTGGTCCAGCAGCGCCAGGGCGCACCCCTTGGCCCATGCCTCCCGGGTCACTCCGCCGGGCCCCGCCACATACATGGAGTGCGAGGTGTCCACGCACGCGATGATCGCGCCCCGGCCGGTGGTCTGCTCGCCCTGGCTGTCGTAGAGCATCAGCTCCCCTGCGGCGTAGCGCGCGGCGAACACCGCGCGCAGCGCGGGCAGGCCGAGGCCGGCCAGCTCGGAGGGGATCACCCGGGACAGGTCGTCGCCGAGCGTCACCCCGACCAGCTCCCCGGTGGCGTTCTCCACCTTGCGGGCCCGCTCGCCGGCCGCCATCTCCCGGAAACGGCCGATCAGTTCGGCCCACTGCGCGAGCCGGCCGTCGCGCAGCCGCTCGGCGAGCCGGGCGCGCCGGTCGAACGGCATCCGCTCCAGCTCGCCGGGGCCGACACCCCAGGCCCGCATCAGCGCGGACTCCTCCCGCGTGGCATCGGCGGCCTTCGCCACCCCGTTCCGGGCGGCGGAGCCCATGCCGGGGACCCCTGCCGCCACGGCCTGCGCGGCGCCCAGGGCCGCCCGTCGCCCGGCTGCCTCGGCTGCCTTCACCGCCCGGTGCACGGCGTCGGCGGCCGGGTCCGGCACGGTGCCGTCGTCGTCGGCCTCGTCGGCGGCCCGCCGGAGCGCCTTGCTCACGGCTGCCGTCGCGGTCTCCGCGTCCTGCCGGGACCTCGCCGCCTGCTCTGCCCGCTCCCCGGCCTCGCGGGAGCGGGCCAGCATCTCGCGCAGCGCGGTGGCCTGGGCGAGCACGGCCATGGCGGCGGCGTAGGGGTCCTTGGCCGTCTCCTGGTGCAGTCCGGCGTACTCCGGCGACTCCATCAGCGCACTGACCACGTGGTGGTTGACCAGTCGGGAGGGCGTCATCTCCTCGCGCTCGCGCAGCCGGGGACGGGCCTTGTAGGCGGCCAGGAACACATCGGTCAGGAGGTCGGTGACGCCCTCGTGACGCCCGCTCAGTTCCGCTGCCAGCTCCCGGAGTCCGGCCGACTGCGCATACGTGTCGAGCCAGGTGATCCGGTCGAACCGGTCCGCGACCACGGCCCCGCTGTGCGCTTCCGGGGCGGTGGACGACAGCCCGAGCCATCTGCCGGCCAGGCTCGCCAGCCCGTCGAGTCTGTTCGGTGTCGTGTCCATGGTCATGATCGGGCCCCCGGGGTCAGAGTTGAGCCTGCGCCACGCTCGCGTCCATGCCGAGTGCCTCGGTGAGAACGCGGGTGCGGACGGCGCGCTGGCGGCCGGTGACCCGGTCGATGGCGGTGGTGGAACGGCCCGCGCCCGCCGCCTCCTCGCGGAGCTTCTCCAGCCGCTTGCCCGCCATGGCCAGCTTGTTGTGGGCCTTCTTGATGACCCAGTCGCTCAAAGCCTCGCGCGACTGTCCGGCCATGGCGTCGAGCTGGGCCTCCAGCTCGTCGATGACGTCCGCCAGGTCGAGCGCTTCCTTGGCGTCCGGGTTGACCAGGTGCAGCACCTCGCGCTCCACGATCGGGCGCTGGGCCGGGGAGTCCCACAGCACATGGGTGAGCACCGACAGGTCGGTCTCGGCGACCGCGGGGCGGCCGTCGAGGTACGCGGACGCCTGGAGCAGGCCCACCGCCTGCCGCCAGCGGCGGTCGGACGCGACGAGTTCCTTGCGGCGCAGGGCGGCCCGCAGCGTGCACACCGCGTCCACGATCATGTCGGGGACGGCCACGGCCGGGACGGCTTCGGCCACGGCGTGCTGCAACGCGGACAGCTCGACCGTCGTCCGTACCGGTGCCGCCGGACGGCTCACGGCGGAGCGGACCAGCGCGGCGAAGTTCGACGGGTCCTCCAGATAGCCGACCTCGATCCGCACCAGCAGCCGGTCGTAGATCGCGGCCGTGTCCTCCCCGGCGGGCAGTTCGTTGCTCGCCGTGATCGCGCCGATCAGGGGGCAGCGGATCGGTTCGCCGCCGCTCTCCGGGTGGTAGATTCGTTCGTTGAGAAAACCCAGCGTCTCGTTGAGCGCCGCCGTGGAGCACTTGAATATCTCGTCGATGAACGCGATGTGCGCGGTCGTTGCACGGCCGTCGTACACCTGGCGGTACTCGCCCCGGGCCAGCGCGGCGATGTCGACGGGCCCGAACATCCGTGTCGGCGCGGTGAACTTGGACAGGAGGATCTCCCAGTAGGCCGCGCCCTCGACCCGGCCCGTGAGCTCCCTGGCCAGTTCGGACTTCGCCGTCCCCGGCGGGCCGAGCACCAGGGAGTGCTGCCCGGCCAGCAGGGTGACCACCAGCGTCCGCACCACGTCGGCGCGTTCGTAGAAGCGGTCCGACAGCTCCTCGCCGATCGCCCGCAGTCTCCTGGCCGTGTCCTGCGCGTCCATGTCCAACTCCTCGCCTGTGACGCCCCTGCCGGGCTGCCGCCCAAAATACGTTCTCCCGCGAAGCCGGGTGACAGCCCCTCCCCGGCCGCACGTCCGCCCCGCCGTTCGGTCCCCGGCAAGCCTTCCGCTGATCGTCCACGGAAGATGACGTGGCGGACGAAGCCCCCGGCACCGGGCGGAGCGGTCGGCGGACGCGACGGCCCTGCCGGCCCTCGTGCCCGCCGACGGCGCGCGGGTGGGCAACGCGACGGGCCCCCGGCCGACGCGAGGTCGGCCGGGGGCCCGCGGTGCGGTCCGGTTCAGCGCCGTGTGCGGACCAGCAGGTAGACGAAGTACGGAGCACCGATCACGGCCGTCATCAGGCCGGCGCCGAGCTGCGCCGGGGCGATCACGGTGCGCCCCGCCAGGTCCGCGAGGCAGACCAGGAGCGCCCCCAGCATGACGGCGACCGGGACCACGCGTACGTGCCGCCGGCCGACCAGGGCGCGCGCGGCGTGCGGGGCGACCAGTCCGACGAAGGCGATCGTCCCCGCGGCGGCCACGGCGGTCGCGGCCAGCAGGACGGACACCACGAGGAAGCCGAGACGGGCCCGGGGGAGACCGAGGCCGAGGAGCCTCGGGGTGTCCTCGTCGAGCGCGACGAGGTCCAGCTCCCGGCGGCGTACCACCGCCACGACGATCCCGGTGGCGAGCACGACGGCGACCGGCACCACATCGGGCATGTTGCGCCCGTACGTCGATCCGGACAGCCAGGTGAGGGCCTTCGTCGTGTCGAACGGGTCGCTGAGCACGATGACCAGACTGATCAGAGCCGCCGCCGCGGAGGACACCCCGACACCGAGCAGGACCAGCCTGTTCTGCCGGAACCCGCCCCGGGCGGCCAGCCCGAACACGATCGTCGCGGTGACCGCGGCCCCGCCGAACGCCGCCCCGGCGACCTCCCACGAGCCGGGTGAGGCCGCGGTGGTGACCAGGAGGACGGCGCCGAGACCGGCGCCCCCCGAGACACCCAGGACGCCCGGTTCCGCGAGGGGGTTGCGGGTCACGGCCTGCACCAGGGTGCCGGACAGCGCCAGCGCGGCGCCCGCGAGAAGAGCGGCCGTCACCCTGGGAACCCGGGTGTCCAGCACGAAGGTGACGATCCGTCCGGACGTGCCCTGCGCCCAGTTGACCACGTCGCCCAGCAGGAGTTTCGCGTCACCGAGGAGCACGGCCGAGAACATGACGGCGACGAGGGCGACCGCGAGCACGACCACGGTGACGAGGAACGCCGCCCGGCTCGGTATCCGCAGTCTGTCCGGCACTTCGGCCGACGCCGTGTCCCGGGTGCGCAGTGCCATCACGACGAGGAACACCCCGCCGACGACGGTCGTCACGACGCCGGTCGGCACCTCGACAGCGGTGTCGGAGGGCACGATCGCACGCAGCAGCACGTCCGAGCCGAGCACGAGGGCCGCACCGACGAGCCCCGCCACGGGCATGCTCACCCGGGAGCGTACGAGGCCCCGGAACCGGCGGCCCAGGGGCCGCACGAGCGCGGGCGCGCAGAGACCGACGAAGCCGATCGGCCCGGCGAGCGTGACGGCCGCGGCCGAGAGCAGCGTCGCGAGCACGACGGTGGTCACCCGGGTCCCGCGGACCGGCACGCCGAGTCCGCGGGCCGCGTCGTCGCCGAGGGCCAGGGCGTCGACGCGGCGGGCGACGAGCAGCAGCCCGGCCAGGCCGACGGCGACGACCGGGGCCATCTGGAGAACACCGTCGAAGCCGTTCTGGCCGATGTTGCCCTGGTTCCAGCGGTACAGGCCCTCGGTCTGCTGGGGGAACAGGAGCAGCAGCGCCTCGGTCACGGCGTTCAGCCCCAGCGCGAGCGCGCTGCCCGCGAGGACGAGCCGGACGGTGCCCTTGCCGAGCCCGGACAGCCCGAGCACGACGGCGGCCGCCGCGAGTCCGCCGACGAACGCGGCGCCGGACGAGGCGAGGAGCGGCAGGGTGGTGCCGGTGACGGCGAGCACGCCGAGCGCCAGGTAGGAGCCGGCGTTGACGGCGAGGGTGTCCGGCGCCGCCAGCACGTTCCGGCTGACCGCCTGGAGGGCGGAGCCGGCCATGCCGAGCGCCAGTCCGACGAGGACGGCGGCGACCATCCTCGGCAGCCGGGAAGCGACGACGACGGAGGCGTCCCCCGCCTCGGCGTTCCCGGTGAGCGCGTGCCAGACCTCCGCCGTGCCGACGTCGGCGGTGCCCTGGGTGATGTCGACGGCTGCGAGGACCGTGACCAGCAGCACGAGCGTGGCCGTCACGGCGACCGCGCCCGTCGTGGCCGCGGCGGTGCGGTCACGGCCGACCGCGGTCTTGTCGATGACGGCCACGGTGCGCTACTTCGTCAGCGCGGTGACGAGGGAGTCGATGTACGCCTCCATCGAGCGGGGACCACCGAACATCCAGACGCCGTCGGGCAGCCGGTGGACGTTGCCGTCCTTCACGAAGGGCAGCGACTTCCACACGGCGTTCTTCGCGAGCGGGCCGGTGAACGTGTCACCGTCGGCGTCGTTGGCGACGTAGGCGAACTGGACGTCGCCGAGGCCGGTGAGGCCCTCGACGTCGGTGGTGGCGAGGCCGTAGCTCTCGTCGCCCTTCACCTTCCAGGCGTTCTTCAGGCCGAGCTTCTCGTTGACGGCGCCCAGGAGGGACGTGCCGGTGTAGGCACGGATGGAGACCTGGTTGGACGCCTCGTAGCCGTCGGCGGAGGCGATCTCGGCGCCGCCGAGACCGGCGTCCTCGAGGGCCTTCTTCCCGTCGGCGAGAGTCGCCTCGAAGTCCTTCTTGAGGGCGTCCGCCTCGGTCTCCTTGCCGGTGGCCTTCGCTATGAGGTCGAGGCCCTCCGTCATGGTGCCGATCTGGTCGGCGCCGTCGGCGGACGTCACCTCCAGGACGGGGGCGACCTTGCGGAGCTGCTTCACCACGGCCGGCGCGAGGTCGCTGGTGGCGACGACGAGGTCGGGGGCGAGGGCCGCGACGGTGTCGATGCTCGGCTCGCCGCGGGTGCCGATGTCCTTGGGGCTGCCGGTGAGCGGGGCCGCGGTGTTCCACGCGGTGTAGCCCTTCACGTCCGCGACGCCGACCGGAGCGACTCCGAGGGCGACCAGGTCCTCGACCACGTTCCACTCGGTGGCGACGACCTTCGTCGCGGGGCCGTCGAGGGTCACCTTCGTGCCCTTGGCGTCGGTGAGGGTGATCTTCCCGGCGGGCTTGGCGGAGGCGGCGGCGTCGTCGGAGGACGGCTCGGTCGTTCCGCAGGCGGCCAGGGAGAGGGCGGCGACGGCGACGGTGGCCGTGGCGAGGAGGTGGCGTCTCATGAGGAGGTGCTGAGCCTTTCGGATCTGGAGTGGTGGCGGCCCATCGCGCGGGTGCGCAGCCGCCCTGTCGAAGGATCGGTGCCGACGTCGATGCGGATGCCGTAGACGTCGGACAGCAGTTCCGGTGTGAACACGTCCTCGGGCACACCGTCGGCGACGACGCGGCCCGCGTGCAGCAGGGCGACACGGTCGGCGACGGCCGCGGCCTGGTCGAGGTCGTGGAGGACGACGCCCACGGCGATCCCGTGGTCGTCGGCCAGATCGCGTATCAGGTCGAGCAGTTCGACCTGGTAGCGGAGATCGAGGTAGGTGGTGGGCTCGTCGAGGAGCAGGACACCCGTCTCCTGTGCGAGGCAGCTCGCCAGCCACACGCGCTGGAGCTGTCCGCCGGAGAGCTGCTCGACGCCCCGGTCGGCGAGGTCGCCGACACCCGTGAGGCCGAGCGCCCGGTCCACCGCGGCGGTGCCACGCGGATCGGGACGGCCCCAGCGCCCCCGGTAGGGGTAGCGGCCGAAGTCGACGACGTCGCGGACGGTGAGTCCGCCGGGCGTCGACCTGGACTGGGTCAGGAGCGCGACGCGGCGCGCGAACTCGCGGGCGCCGAGCGCGAAGCCGTCCGTGGCCCCGTCCGGGCCCGCGTCGACGGTGAGCGAGCCGGCCCGCGGGACCTGCAGCCGGGCGAGCGTGCGCAACAGCGTCGACTTCCCGCTGCCGTTGGGGCCCACCAGGGCGGTCACCTCAGCGGGCCGCAGGGTGATGGCCGCCTCGTGCACGACGTCGACGCGGCCGTACGCCACGGTCACCCCGTCGGCGGACAGACCATGCCCGCGGGTACGCCCGACGGCAGCCACAGGGGTGTCCACAGCCCTGGTAGTGCTCTCACCAGCTCTCATGCGGATTAGGTTAGCCTGACCTAAACCGTTGGTTGAACGCTGCCCTACCTTTTTCTTCGGGGCGCCTCCGGGGCGGCGGGCGGCCGCTCTCCCGGGTTCGGCGCAGGACGTGCGTCAACTCGCTCCGGAATGAGCGATGTTGACCCGAGGAGTTACTCCGGCGCCCGGGGTGGGCCGCCCACTGTGATCTTCTTCATCGTGGGAGGGGATTCGAGGCGCAGGACGGCGGACGGCTCCTCGGCCTGTCGCCGAGGAGGGTCTCGCGGCCCGCGTGGACGTGGTCCTCCTGCTCCTGCGCCGTCCTCCGGCGCCTCGGCGCCCGCCCGTGCGGGCGTCAGGCCGATGCCGGCCGTCGGCCCGCCTCCCCTTCACCCATGCCACGGCTCCGCTCGCGACCCCGGCGCGTACGGTCTTCGGCGGGTGGGAGTCCCATCCGTCCACCCGCAGCCCGATCCGCACCGCCGAGAGGGAAGTACCCGTTGAACACCGGCAGCTACTACGAGCCCGTCGACGCGCACCGCTACCAGCCGACCGTCCACGCGGGCGGCGCATGGGACGTGGACGAACAGCACTTCAGCCCGCTCGGCGGACTCATCGTCCATGCCATCGACCGTCACCTGTCCGATCGGCCCGACAGCGGCCTGTTCCTGTCCCGGATCAGCTTCGACATCCTCGGGCGCCTCGCCCTCGACGCGTGCGAGATCCGGGTCGAGATCATCCGGCCCGGCCGCACCATCGAACTCGTGGAAGCCGTGGCCCTCATCGGGGGCCGCCCCGTCGTCAGGGCCCGTGGCTGGCTCCTCGGCTCCTCGGACACCACCGCCGTCGCGGGTGGGGGCGCCGAGCGGCTCACTCCTCCCGACGGCCTCGAACCCTGGCCGATGGCCTCGGTGTGGCCCGGCGGGTACATCGCCTCCCTGGACGTCCGTCCGCTCGCGCCCCCGCAGCCGGGCCGGGCCACCGCCTGGATCTCCACCGGCCTCGATCTCGTCGCGGGGGAGAAGGCCGGCCCGCTCGCCTCCTACATCGCGCTCGTCGACACGGCCAACGGCATCGCCGTACGCCAGCCACCCGGCGCGTGGATGTTCCCGAACGTCGACCTGACCGTCCACCTCCACCGCCGGCCCTCGGGGCGATGGACCGGTCTGGACACCACGGTCGCCTTTGGGCCCACCGGGCAGGGCGTCACCAGCACCGTGCTCCACGACCTGGACGGCCCTGTCGGGCACGCCCAGCAGATCCTCACCGTCCGTCCCCTGTAGGGCGGCGGCGGTGTGCGGCGGTCCCGTTCGCGGGGCCGCCGCACAGTTGTTCCGGCGTGCCGCGGTGTCAGGGGCGGCCGGTCAGATAGCCGCCCATGGTGACGAAGTAGTCCGCCGCGGGAAGTTCACGGCCGTCCTCGGTGCGGACACGGGTGATGGCCAGACCGTGGTTGCGGCCGGTGCGGGCGTCGGAGCCCGCGACGATCACCACGCCTTCGCCCTCGCGGTAGAAGATGCGTCCCGGCGTTCCGCCGTACCGGCCCTCGGACACCACCGCGGCGAGGACTTCGAGGCGCTTGCCCTTGTGGAAGGTGAATGCGCTGGGGTACGGCTCGGACTGGGCCCGGACCAGGCGTTCGAGGTCCTCCGCGGGCCAGCCCCAGTCGATGCGGATGTCCTCGGCGGAACGCTTGTGGAAGAAGCTCGCCTGTGAGCGGTCCTGGCGGGTGAACTCCGTCTGTCCGGACGCGATCAGGTCGAGCGCGCCGATGGTGACGGGTCCGATGAGGTCGACGGTCTTGTGGAAGAGGTCGGTGGTGGTGTCCCTCGGGCCGACCTGCACCGCCTCCTGCCGGACGATGTCACCGGCGTCGAGCTCGTCGTTCATCATGTGCGCGGTGACGCCCACCTCGGACTCGCCGTTGATGAGCGCCCAGATCAGCGGGGAGAACCCGGCGTACTTCGGCAGCAGCGAGTCGTGGACGTTCAGTGTGCCGTGGCGCGGGAGCCGGAAGATGCGCGGCGGGATCCATGTCCGCCAGTTGTTCGCCACGATGATGTCCGGATCGGCCTCCCGCAGCCGCTCGAACAGTTCCTCGTCGTCGGGGCGGTTGCGGATCAGCACGGGCACGTCGTGCTCCTCGGCCAGATCCGCGACGGAGTCGCTCCAGATCTTCTCGTACGCGTGATCGCTCTTGGGATGCGTCACCACCAGCACCACGTCGTGCTCGGAGTCCAGGAGGGCTTGAAGGGTGCGGTGCCCCCAGGTCTGGTAACCGAACATGACGACCCGCATGGGGTTCCTCCTCAGCGCAGGGAATGACCGATGCTCAGTAAAGCGAGGCTCACCTAACTTTGCAACGGGATGCCACGTCAGGGCAGTTGGCGGCCGGGTTGACTCCTGGTGGTCCGATTTGCCCTATCGACAGGTTCGAGAGATGAGCTTAGGCTCACCTAAGTTCAAGCGGGCCATTCCGTCGGCATGCCCCGCCTTTCAACTTCCCCACGCCTGATAGGCGGCTTGCCCGCACGATGGGAGTGACATGTCTCAGGTTCTGCCTGGCGACGCACCACAGGTCCACGACCTCATTGGAATCGGCTTCGGCCCCTCCAATGTGGCCATGGCGATCGCGTTGAGCGAGCACAACGCCGGCGCCGGCGCACAGGGGACGGTCAGCGCCCACTTCTTCGAGCAGCAGCCGCGCTTCGGCTGGCACCGCGGGATGCTGATCGACGACGCGACGATGCAGGTGTCCTTCCTCAAGGACCTGGTCACGCTCCGGAACCCGACCAGCGAATTCAGCTTCCTCTGCTACCTGAAGAGCAAGGGCAGGCTGGTCGACTTCATCAACCACAAGAACCTCTTCCCCCTGCGCGTGGAGTTCCACGACTACTTCGAGTGGGCCGCGGCCAAGGTCGACGACATGGTCTCCTACGGCCATGAGGTCGTCGGCGTCACTCCCGTACTCCTCGACGGAGCGGTGGAGTACGTGGATGTGACGGTCCGTTCGGGCGAGGGGCTCGAGGTCCACCGGGCCCGCAACGTGCTCATCGGGACCGGGCTGCGGCCGCTCCTGCCCGAAGGGGTGGAGCGTGGCGACCGGGTCTGGCACAACTCCGAACTCCTGGCGAAGGTCGCGGAGTTGGGTGAGGATGCGGCACCTGAGAGGTTCGTCGTCGTGGGTGCCGGGCAGAGCGCCGCAGAGAACGTCGCCTATCTGCACCGCCGTTTCCCCAAGGCCGAGGTCTGCGCGGTCTTCTCCCGGTACGGCTACAGCCCGGCCGACGACAGCAGCTTCGCCAACCGGATCTTCGACCCCGACGCGGTCGACGAGTACTTCGCCGCGCCCGAGGACGTCAAGCGCCGGCTGATGGACTACCACGGGAACACCAACTACTCCGTGGTGGACATCGACCTGATCGACGACCTGTACCGGCAGATGTACCAGGAGAAGGTGCTCGGCACCGAGCGGCTGCGCTTCCTGAACGTCTCCCGGCTCGTCGGTGTCGAGGAGACACCCGGCAGGGTCCGGGCCACGGTGAGGTCGCTGGTGACGGGCGAGGAGACCCTCCTGGACTCCGACGTCGTGGTCTTCGCCACGGGGTACAGCCCCGTCGACCCGCTCGGACTGCTGGGTGACGTCGCGGACCACTGCCTCCGCGACGAGGAGGGGCGCGTGCGCGTCGAGCGCGACTACCGCATCGCGACCGACCCCGAACTGCACTGCGGGATCTACCTCCAGGGCGGTACGGAGCACACGCACGGCATCACCTCGGCCCTGCTGTCCAACACCGCGATCAGGGTCGGGGAGATACTCGACTCGCTGCTCGACCGGGGAGTGAAGGCCGCCTCCGACGAGGCCAGGCTCGTCGCGGACAAGGCCGGTGCGGCCGACTAGGGTCCGCCGGCCCGTCACCACGCCCCCGGTCCGTGCCGGGGGCGTGCGGTGCGTGGTGACGAGGCACCTCGCGTGAGGCCACGGACAACCGGGCCCACCGCGCGATCAGCCCAACTCCCCGTGCTTTCCCCGAAGATCAAAGGGATATCGTACGTCGACATGAGCACGACTGCAGTGGAGCGTCCCGCACCCCGGGGCGCAACGGAGGCCCGTCGGTACCGGGTCGGCGGACTGGGGATGCTCGTCGCGGTCCTCGTGACCGCCGCGGCCGTGTCCCTGGCCGTCGGCGCCCGCTCGCTGAGCCCCACGGAGGTGTGGCAGGGGCTGTTCGCGGCCCCCGGCGACGACGCGGGCCTCACCGAGATCCGGCTCATCGTGCAGACGGTACGGGTGCCCAGGACCGTGCTCGCGATCGTGGCGGGCATCGCCCTGGGGATCGGCGGGTCCCTGATCCAGGGGTACACCCGCAACCCGATCGCGGACACGGGGCTGCTGGGGGTGAACGCGGGCGCCTCGTTCAGCGTGGTGTCGGTGATCGCCGTCTTCGGGTTCACCGATCCGTTCCAGTACGTCTGGTTCGCCTTCCTGGGCGCGGCTGCCGCCGGTGTCGTCGTGTTCGGGCTGTCGAGCATCGGCCGGGGCGCGGGCAACCCGCTGACGCTGGCGCTGGCCGGGCAAGGGGTCACCGTGTTCCTCGCCGCGATGACGATGGCCGTCGCGCTGTCCAACCAGAAGTCGCTGAACGCGCTGCGCTTCTGGAACTCGGGCTCCGTGGCAGGGGTCGGCTTCGACGTCATCTGGCCGCTGACGGCGTTCATCGTCGCCGGGGTCGTGCTGGCCCTGACCATGCTTCCGTCCTTGAACCTGCTCAACCTGGGTGACGACGTGGCGCGCGGGCTGGGTGTGAACATCGCCTTCAGCCGGACCGTCGGCATCGTCGCCATCACCCTGCTGGCCGGCGCGGCGACGGCGGCGTGCGGCCCCGTCGCGTTCCTCGGGCTCATGGTCGCGCATGTGGCCCGGTATCTGACCGGGCCGGACTACCGCTGGCTCGTGCCCTACGCGGGACTGCTCGGTGCGGTGCTCCTCCTGGTCTGCGACATCGTGGGCCGTGTGGTGGCGCGGCCCGGCGAGTTGGACGCGGGGGTCGTCGTCTCCCTTCTGGGCGCCCCGTTCTTCGCGGTTCTGGTGTGGCGTGGAAAGTTCAGGAGCGCATGAACGCGACAGATGTGAAGCGACCGGCGGACGCGAAGCGGCCGGTGACGCCCGGCGTGCGGCTCGGGCAGGTGTCGTTCGTGTGGCGGCCCTGGCTCGTCCTCGTCACGCTGCTGCTGTCGGCGGCGGTCTTCCTGGTGTTCTGCCTGTCGATCGGGGTGGGGGACTTCCCCATAGGCCTGTCCCGGGTCATGGCCACGATCGTGGGCCGCGGTGAACAGGTCGACGAGTTCGTGATCATGGATCTGCGGATGCCGCGCGCCCTGGCCGGGCTCGTCGTGGGGATCGCGCTGGGGGTCTCCGGGGCCATCACGCAGTCCGTCGCGCGCAACCCCCTGGCCAGCCCGGACATCCTCGGGATCACCGGGGGAGCGAGCGCGGTCGCGGTGTTCCTGGTGACGGTGACCGGTGGCACCACGGCCGCGGTCGTCAGTACCGTGGGACTCTCCGCCGCGGCTCTCGCCGGCGGTCTCGGCACGGGGCTGCTGGTGTACTTCCTGGCGTGGCGGCGCGGGATCGACGGCTTCCGGCTGATCCTCATCGGCATCTCGGTGAGCGCCGTGATGGAGGCGATCACGACCTGGCTCCTGAGCACGGCGGACATCAGGGACGTGGCGCGGGCCCAGGCGTGGCTGGTCGGTTCGCTGGACAACCGGTCGTGGGACGAGGTGCGGCTGGCCACCTGGTGCACGCTCGCCCTCCTGATGGTCGTGGCCTGCGCCGCCTTCCAGTTCAAGCCGCTGCACCTGGGCGACGAGGTCGCCGCCGGGCTGGGTGTGCGGTACTCCAGGGTGCGGGCGGTCCTGCTGCTCTGCGCGGTGCTGCTGGCCGCCGCGGCGGTGAGCGTGGCGGGGCCCGTGCCGTTCGTCGCGCTGGTGGCGCCGCAGGTCGCGATGCGCCTGGCGAGGTTCCCCACGCCGCCCATGGTGGCCTCCGGGCTGACGGGTGCGCTGCTGCTGATCGGTGCGGACCTGATCGCGCGCACGGCGCTGCCGATCACCCTTCCGGTCGGCGTGGTCACCGCGGCCGTCGGTGGCCCCTTCCTTGTATATCTGCTGGTGCGGGCGAACCTCAGATGAACGACACGATCGGACAACCCGGACAAGGGGGGCCTGTGGCGGCTCAGCGCACGACCAAGACCGATTCCGCGGTCGACGACGTCCCACGACTGGCGGCGAGAGGGGTCACGGTCGGCTACGGCGGCCGGACCGTCATCGACGGCCTCGACGTGGTGATCCCTTCGGGCCTGATCACCACGATCATCGGCCCCAACGGCTGTGGGAAATCGACCCTGTTGCGCACCCTGACCCGGCTGCTCAAGCCGACGGGCGGCAGCGTCGTCCTGGACGGCCAGGACATCGCCACGCTCAGGACCCGGGAGGTGGCGAAGAAGCTCGGGCTGCTCCCGCAGGCCCCGGTCGCCCCGGAGGGGCTGACGGTGGCCGACCTGGTCGCCAGGGGGCGCCATCCGCACCAGAGCTGGCTGCGGCAGTGGTCGTCGGACGACGCGTCCGTCGTGGAACGCGCGCTGGCCATGACCGGGGTGTCCGAACTGGCCGACCGGCCTGTCGACTCGCTCTCCGGCGGCCAGCGCCAGCGCGTCTGGATATCGATGACGCTGGCTCAGGGCACCGATCTGCTGCTGCTGGACGAGCCCACCACCTATCTGGACCTGGCGCACGCCGTCGACGTACTCGACCTGGTGGACGACCTGCACGAGTCGGGCCGCACCGTGGTCATGGTGCTCCACGACCTCAATCTGGCCACCCGCTACAGCGACAACCTCGTCGTCATGCGGGCGGGGGAGATCCTGGCGCAGGGACACCCGTGCGACGTGATCACCGCCGAGCTCCTCGACGAGGCGTTCGGGCTACGGGCCAAGGTGATCGACGACCCGGTCGGCGACCGTCCGCTCATCGTTCCGATAGGTCGCACGCACGTTCAGATCAACTGATGGTTTCCTGCCGGAAATTGGCAGAGTTAGGCTAGGCTAACCTCATCTCGTATGGGTAGTGTTTGGCTGCCTCGGTCGGGGCGTAGCGGACAGCGCGAAAGCAGGGGAATTCGAATGCCTTTCCACAGAACGACGTTTCTGAAGCCATGGCGGCGCGTGGCCGCGACGGTGTCGGCCGTGACGCTCGGCGTCGGCCTCCTCGCGGGATGCGGTTCCGACACGGCGGACGAGACGAGCGACAAGGCGACGGCAGCGGCCTCGGACGCCGGCGCCTTCCCGGTCACCGTGGAGCACGCGTTCGGATCGACGAAGGTCACCAAGGCCCCCCAGCGGGTCGTCTCGGTCGGCTACACCGACGACCAGGCCATCCTGGCGCTGGGCACCAAGCCGGTCGGCATGGTCGACCAGTACCCGAACCCCGCGGGCACGTCCCCCGACATCAACACCCAGTGGCCCTGGGTGAAGGACAAGTGGGGTGACACCAAGCCCGAGGTCGTCATGAGCAACGGCGACTCCGGTCCCAACTACGAGAAGATCGCCTCCCTGCGCCCCGATCTGATCATCGCGGTCTACTCCGAGATCGACAAGGCCGCCTACGACAAGCTGTCGAAGATCGCCCCGACGGTGGGCCGCACCAAGACCGAGAAGGAACTCTTCAGCGCCCCCTGGCAGGACAACGCCGTGCACATCGCCAAGGCGCTCGGCAAGGAGAAGGAGGGCGCCGCGCTGGTCGAGGGCATCCAGGAGAAGCTGGACGCCGCGGCCGAGGCGCACCCGGAGTTCGCGGACCAGACCGCTGTCGCGCTGTCCTGGTACGAGGACAAGGTCGCCCCCTTCACCACCACCGATGTGCGCGGACGGCTGGTGACGGGCATCGGTTTCAAGGGCAACACGAAGATCGACGAGATCGCGGACGGCCAGTTCTACACCCAGCTCTCCCCCGAGCGCATGGACCTGATCGACGTCGACCGCATCTTCGTCATCAACGACAAGGCCGA
This sequence comes from Streptomyces sp. CB02058, assembly GCF_001905505.1. Taxonomy (GTDB): domain Bacteria; phylum Actinomycetota; class Actinomycetes; order Streptomycetales; family Streptomycetaceae; genus Streptomyces. Next base: position 258,675 of record NZ_LIPG01000007.1, on the reverse strand, counting down.
CCAGGAGGCGCTGAAGAAGTTCGAGCTCTTCGCCAACCTCCCCGCGGCCAAGGAGGGCAAGGTCTCCTACCTCCTGGACAGCGAGGGCCCGGCCGTCGGCGCGGCCATGTCCCAGGGCACCCTGCTCTCCCTGCCCTACGCCATCGACGAGCTCGTCAAGTCGGTCGACCAGTGATGCGGATCCACCCGTCCCTTCGAAGGACCGGACCGGTACCTGAGTGAGCGTCACCGACACGCGCGTCGCCCCGGCCACCCTGCACACGGCGGCCGGAGGCGAGTCCACCCGATGGGTCGCGGCCCGCTGCCGCGAAGTGCCGTGGCTGACCGCCGCCACCGTGCTCAGCACGGTGGCCGGGGCGGCGCTCCAGGTGCTCCCGGTGCTGCTCCTCGGCCGGGTGGTCGACGGGGTTGTCGACGGCGAAGGACGTTCGGTCCTGGTCACGATCGGGATCCTGATGGGGGCCGCCGCGCTGCTCGGCGCGGCGGTCACCGCGGTGTCGACGTATCTGACCGGGCGGCTGGGAGCGGATCTGCTCGCACAGCTCCGGGAAGGCGCCGTCAGGGCGGTCCTGGGCATGCCGAGCGCACGGGTCGAACAGGTGGGCCGGGGCGATGTGCTCTCCCGGGTCGGCGACGACGTGGCCGTGCTGTCCCGGGGCATCCGTACGGCGATCCCCACCGTGTTCTCGGCGGGCGTGCTCGTCGCCATCGCCACGATCGGGATGTTCGGACTGGACTGGCGGCTCGGTCTGGCAGGGGCCGGCGCGCTGCCCGCGTACGCTCTGGCGTTGCGCTGGTACCTGCCCCGGTCCGCCCCGCTCTACCAGAAGCAGCGGGCCGCGCAGGCCGAGCGGGCGCAGTCGCTGATCAGCGGTCTGAACGGCATAGACACCGTCCGGGCCTACCGCCTGGAGGACGCGTTCCGGGAGAAGGTCACCGCCAAGTCGTGGCGGGTGCGCGAGCTCGGGATCGACGTCTTCCGGATCTTCGGCCGGTTCGTCGGCAGGGAGAACCGCGCCGAGTTCATCGGCCTGGTCCTCATCCTCGTCGTGGGATACGCCCTGCTGGAGGCCGATGCCGCCACGCTCGGCCAGGTGTCGGCGGCCCCGCTCATGTTCCACCGGCTGTTCACCCCGCTCGGCGCCATCATGTTCACCTTCGACGAGGCGCAGAAGTCGGGCGCGAGCCTCACCCGGCTCGTCGGGGTGCTGGGGGAGGCGGCGGAGGACCGGCTCGTGGGAGACACCTCCGTGGCGCGGGCGGACACCGTGCACGCTGTGGAGGTCGAAGGACTGACCTTCACCTATCCCGGTTCCGACGAGCCGGTCCTGCGGGACGTCAGCCTGACGATCCCGGCCGGCGGTTCGCTCGCCCTCGTCGGTGCCACCGGCGCGGGCAAGTCGACCCTGGCCGCGCTGATCGCGGGCATCGGGACCCCGCAGACCGGTTCGGTGCGCATCGGGCCGCACGAGCTCTCCGAACTGGACGAGGCCGGCGCGCGGGCCCTGGTGAGCATCCTGACGCAGGAGACGCACGTGTTCTCCGGTCCGCTCGCCGACGACCTGCGTCTGGCCGCCCCGCGAGCGACCGACGCCGAACTGGCCGACGCGCTGCGCACCGTCGGCGCCGACGGCTGGGTCGAGGCACTGCCCGACGGCCTCGGCACCCTGGTCGGTGAGGGCGGCGAACGCCTGGACGTCACGAAGGTGGCCCAGATCGCCCTGGCCCGGCTGGTGCTGACCCGGGCACCGGTGGTGGTGCTCGACGAGTCGACCGCGGAGGCGGGCAGCGAGGGCGCCGCCGAACTGGAGAAGTCCGTACTGGCCGCGTGCTCCGGCAGGACCACGCTGTTCGTGGCGCACCGCCTGACCCAGGCGATGGCCGCGGACCGGATCGCGGTGCTCGACGCGGGACGCGTGGTGGAACAGGGCACGCACGACGAGCTGGTGGCTCTGGGAGGCCGGTACGCCCGGCTGTGGCGGGCCTGGCGAGAGGGCAGCTGAGCGAGCCCGAGCCGAGCCGGGTCCGAGCTGGTTCAACGGCGAACCGGTTCTGGTCCGAGTCCGGATCAAGTCCGTTGGGGCCGGGCCCGAGTGGGGCCGAGCCCAGCTTTTCTACGCTGGAAGGACGATGAGTCTTCGATGACGGATCCGATTGCCCGTCCGGTGCTGCTCTCTCCCGCACACCTGGCCGACGTACGCAGGCGTGCCGGCGACTACTCCGACAGGACCATCGCGCAGGCGTGCGCCGTCGGGCTGGCGTACTGGGCGACGGGCCGCAGTCCCGACGGCATGGAGCTCGCTCCCGGCACCCTGTTCACCGACGTGCTCGGCTGGGCCGACAACGGCGGCAGCGCGCCCGAGGGCTGGGCGGCAGCCGCCGACGGATCCGCCATCACCGTCCCCGAAGGCGTCGACCGCGGCGAGGCACAGCTCGCGCTGGACGACCTCACCGACTTCCCCGACCGGCCGGTCGGCACCATTGCCCCCTCCGACGCGGCGGCGAGGATCGAGGCCCTCACCCGGTGGAACGACACCGGGGCCGATCGCGTCCGCCCGACCATCGTGGAGATGTTCCGCGAACAGGCGCGCCTGAGGCCGGACGCCGTCGCCGTCGTCGACGAGGAACGATCGCTGACGTACCGTCAGGCGGTTGAGTACTCCGCCCAGCTGGCACACGAGCTGATCGGCCGGGGGCTCACCGCCGAACAGGTCGTCGGCATCTCGCTGGGCCGCTCCGCGGACATGGTGATCGGACTCCTCGGTGTGCTGCAGGCCGGGTGCGCGTTCGTGCCCCTCGACCCGCAGTGGCCCGCCGCGCGCCGCGCCGTCGTCATCCAGGACGCCCGGGTCGTGCTCCAGCTCAACGACTCGGGTGAGCACGACCCCGACGAGCCGGCGGCCGTGGCCGTGGGCCTCGGCGACTGGCGGTTCGGCGCCCGCCCCGTCGAGGCACCCGAGGTCGCCGTCCCCGGTGACGCCCTGGCCTACGTGATCTTCACCTCCGGCTCGACCGGACGGCCCAAGGGCGCGATGATCCGCCACGAGGCGATCAGCGAACGCCTGCTCTGGCAGGTCGACGAGATCCTGGGCTTCGGCCACGACGACGCGTCCCTCTTCAAGGCACCGCTGTCCTTCGACATCTCCATCAACGAGATCTTCCTGCCGCTGGTGTGCGGCGGCAGGCTGGTGGTCCTGAGGCCCGGCGGCGAACGCGACCCGCACCACCTGCTCAGTGTGATCGCCGAGCAGCGCGTGACCTTCACGTACCTGGTGTCGTCGATGCTCGACGTACTGCTGGAGATGGCAGGCGAATCCGGTCGGCTGGACAGCCTGCGGCACGTCTGGTGCGGCGGTGAGGTGCTGACCCCGGAACTGTACGAGCGCTTCCGCACCCGGCTCGACATCCCCATGTACCACGGCTACGGCCCGGCCGAGACGACGATCGGAGTCTCGCACGTCATCTACCGGGGCGAAGCGGAACGCCTGTCGACGTCCATAGGCAGGGCCAACCCCAACACCCAGCTGTACGTGCTGGACGACGAACTGCGCCCGGTCCCGGTCGGGGTCGGCGGCGAGCTGTACGTGGGAGGGTTCCTCCTGGGGCGCGGATACGTCAACGCGCCCGGCCTGACGGCGTCCCGGTTCGTCGCCAACCCCTTCGCGGACGACGGCTCCCGGCTGTACAGGACCGGAGACCTCGCACGGTTCGCCCCGGACGGCTCGCTGGACTTCCTCGGCCGCGCCGACAACCAGATCAAGATCCGCGGCATGCGGCTGGAGATCGAGGACGTCGAGATCGGTCTCGCGGAGCACCCCTCCGTACGCCACACCTGCGTCGTCGCGAAGAAGAACTCGGCGGGCGGCACCTATCTGGTGGGATACGTGATCCCGGCGACCGCCGGCGAGGAACTGCGGGCGGACGACGTCCGGGCATGGGCCGCCGGGCACATGGTGGAGTACATGGTGCCCGCCCACATCGTCGTCCTGAAGGAGTTCCCCCTCACCGCCAACGGCAAGCTCGACCGCGGCGCGCTGCCGGAACCCCACGTCGGTACGGGCACCGTCGTCGCGCCCGTCACCGAGAACGAGCGCGTGGTGTGCGCGACGGTGGCGGCCGTGCTCCAGCTCGACGAGGTCGGAGTCGACCAGGACTTCTTCCGCCTCGGCGGGGACAGCATCCTGGCGATCTCCCTGCTGAGCGCACTGCGCGAGGCGGGACTCTTCGTCACGGCACGGCAGGTCTTCACCCACAGCGTCGTGGGAGCGCTGGCGGCGGTGGCCGGCCGCGAGGACGTCTCCACCGCGGAGCACGACGACGTCCCGACCGGACCCGTCGTGGGATCGCCCATCGTGCAGTGGCTCGGCGGGACGACGGACGCCATCGACGGCTTCGTGCAGTCCGTCGTCCTGAACGCCCCGGCCGAGCTGACCGCCGAGACCCTGGACCGCGTCCTCACCGCGCTCGTGGAGCGGCACGGCATGCTGCGCGCGAAGCTGGTGCGCGGCGACCGCTGGAGCTTCGACATCCCGGAGGCCGACGGCGCCGTCGCGGGGTGGCAGGAGAGCGGTCTGCCGCTCGACGCCTGTGTGGACCTCGCCACCGAAGGCCTCGACCCGGACGGCGGAGTGATGCTGCGCGCCGTCTGGCGCCGCGCGGAACGTCAGCTGGTCGTGGCCGTCCACCACGTGGTGATCGACGGGGTGTCCTGGCGTGTGCTCATGGAGGACCTGGCCACCGCATGGCAGCAGATCTCCACGGGTCTGCCGGTCGAACTGCCCCCGGTCGGCACCTCCTTCCGGCGCTGGACGCAGCTTCTGGAGCGTACGGACTTCGCGGCGGACCGCGCCCACTACCTGCGCCCTCTGCCGGGAACCGACCACCCGGTGGGCCGGCGTGCGCCGTCCCCGGCCGACACCGTCGCCCGGGAGCGCGTCCTCACCGTCCAGGTCGGCCCCGACGCCACCGCCGCGCTGCTGGGGGAGATACCCGCGAAGTTCCACGCGGGCGTCAACGACGTGCTGCTGACCGGGCTGGCCGTCGCCCTCGCCCGGTGGCGCCGCGACCTCGGGCAGGACCAGACGTTCGCGCACATCGAGCTGGAGGGCCACGGCCGCGAGGGGCGGTTCGTGGCGGGCACAGCCGGCTTCGAGCCCGAACTGTCCCGCACCGTGGGCTGGTTCACCACGCTCTTCCCCGTGGTCGTGGACCCCGGGGCGACGGACGATCCCACCGCGCCCGCGTATCTGGCCGCCGCGCTCAAGGCGGTCAAGGACGATCTCGCCCGGGTTCCGGGCAACGGCCTGTCCTACGGAGCCCTGCGGTATCTGCACGGCACCGCGTTCGAGGCACCGGCCCCCCAGGTGCTGTTCAACTACCTGGGACGCTTCGGCTCCGGCACCTCGGGGGACTGGCAGTTCGCGGGCGCCGCGGGGCAGCTGGGCGAGAAGCGCGACCCGAGGATGCGACTGCCGCGCGCCCTGGAGTTCAACGCGATCGCCGAACCCGGCCCGACCGGCGCCCACGAGCTGGTCACCACCATCTCCTGGCCCGAGGGGATGTTCACCGACGAGGACATCGCGACCGTCGGCGCCTATCTGACGGAGGCGCTGACCGGAATCGCCGCACTCGACCAGGGCGGTCACTCTCCCGGCGACTTCGGCCTCGTACCGCTCACCCAGGCCGACGTGGACGCCCTGGACGGCCCCGCGCTGCGCGACATCCTGCCGCTGACCCCGCTGCAGGAGGGCCTGTACTTCCACTCGGTCTTCGACGACGACTCGGCGGGCAGCTACGTCGAACAGCAGCTGCTGACCCTGGAGGGCGAGGTGGACCCCGCCCGTCTCGCGGCGGCGGCGAACCGGCTGCTCACGCTGTACCCGAACCTGGCCGCGCGCTTCACCGCCCTCGCCGACGGCCGTGTGGTCTCCGTCCTGGAGAGGGGTGTCACCGCTCCCTTCACCACCCTGGACCGCCCGGGGATCACCGAGGCGGAGATCAGCGAGCACGCCGAGCACGACCGCCGCGCCGGGTTCGGCCTGGCCACGGGACCCCTGATGCGGTACACGCTCATCCGCGCGGGCGGCGGGCGCAACGTACTGGTGCAGACCGTGCACCACATCATCGCCGACGGCTGGTCGGTGCCGCCCATGCTCCGCGCCCTGCTGGCCGAGTACCACGCGCCGGGCAGCCTCTACCCGGCCGGAGGCTTTCCCGAGTACGTGCGGTGGCTCTCCGGACTCGACGAGGACGAGAGCGACCGGGTGTGGCACGACCAGCTCGCCGGTCTGCCCGGACCCTCGCTGGTCGCCGAAGGACACACCCCGTCCGACCGGTTCACGGACACCTCGGTGGTGCCGGCGGACGACATCGACGACGGTGTCAGGTCCGCGGGCGTGCCCTTCAGCGTCGCCGTGCACAGCGCCTGGGCGCTCGCCCTCGGCGGCATCCTGCACGGCAACGACGTGGTGTTCGGCTCCACCGTCTCCGGCCGCGACGCCGATGTGCCCGGCATCGGGGACATGGTGGGCCTGTTCATCAACACCGTTCCCGTGCGGGCCCGCTGGGACGACCGCACCACGGCGCGCGAGCTCCTCGCCTCGGTGAGGGAACACCAGAGCGCGGTGCTGCCGCACCAGCACGTCTCGCTGGCGAGGATCGCCCGCCGGACGGGCGGTGGCGGCTCCCTGTTCGACACGCTGGTGGTCTTCGACGTTGCCACCGACGTGGGGGAGCTGCGTGGTCACGGCGACGAGCTGGTCATCACCGGCATCGTCAACGAGGGCGCCCCCCACTACCCGCTCACCCTGGTCGTGGAGCGCGAGCCCGACGGCCGTCCGCGCTTCAACCTGATCTACGACGGCGAGCTGCTCAGGGAGGAGAGCGCCCGGGCGATCCTGGACACCTTCACCCGGACCCTCACCGGCCTGCTCACCCGGCAGGACGCCCTGGTCGGCGAACTCGCGCCGGACGAGACCGGGCTGCCCGCCCGGATCACCCCGACGACCCTGGACCGGCTGTTCGACGCGGCGGCGCGGCGCGGCCCGGACTCCCCGGCCGTCACGCTGTGCGGTCTGGACGGCTCGGCCACCTCGCTGACCTACCGCGAACTGGCCGACGCCAAGGACGAGCTGGCGGCGTCCCTGCGTGCCGCCGGTGCCGGTCCGGGCACGCGCGTCGCCGTCGCCGTGCCCCGCTCCCTGGAGCAGGTGGTCGCCCTGATCGCCGTCGTCAGCGCGGGCGGCGCGTACGTGCCGCTGGACCTGGCGTACCCCGACGACCGGCTGGAGTACATCCTCACCGACGCCGCACCGCAGGTCGTCCTCGTCGACCCCGCGGAGCGCGAGCGGTTCACCGGGCTGCTGGACCGGAGCGGTGTGCCGGCCCGCGTGCTCGTGACCGGCGAGGAGACACCGCGGCAGGACGCCGCGAACCCCGCCGCGACCGGGCACGGATGGCACGACCCCGCCTATGTGATCTACACCTCCGGATCGACCGGCAGGCCCAAGGGCGTCGTCGTCCCGCACTCCAGCGTGGTGGCCCTGCTCGAGAACACGCGGCCTGCCATGGACTTCGGCCCGCACGACGTGTGGGTCCAGTTCCACTCCTTCTCCTTCGACTTCGCCGTCTGGGAGCTGTGGGGCGCGCTGACGCACGGCGGTGAACTCCTCGTGCCGGACTACGGGCTGACCCGCTCCCCGGTGGACTTCCACCGGCTGGTCCGCGAGCGCGGAGTGACCGTCCTCAACCAGACACCGTCCGCCTTCTACCGCTTCGTCGAGGCCGACCGGCACGCCGGTGAGCCCCTCCCCGCCCTGCGCCGGATCATCTTCGGCGGCGAGGCGCTGGACCCGGGACGCCTGCGCGGCTGGGTCGAGCGCCACGGCACCGGGACGCCCGAGCTGGTCAACATGTACGGCATCACCGAGACCACCGTCCACGTCACCCACCGGGTGCTCACCGACGAGGACTTCGGCGCCGACGTCAGCCCGATCGGCGGACCGATCCCGGGCCTGACCACCTATCTGCTCGACGACCGTCTCCGGCCGGTGCCGCCGGGCCGGGAGGGCGCCATCTACGTCGCGGGCGACCAGGTCTCCCTCGGCTACCTCGGCAGGCCCGGACTGACCGCCGGCCGCTTCGTGGCCAACCCGTTCGCGGACGACGGCTCCCGCATGTACCACACGGGCGACCTCGCCCGTCGCACGCTCGACGGCGAGCTGGAATTCACCGGCCGCGCCGACGACCAGGTACAGCTCAAGGGCTTCCGCATCGAATTGGGCGAGGTGGAGTCCGCGATCCGTGAGCTCGACGGCGTGGTCGACGTCGCCGTCACGGTGGCGGCCGACGGCGACCACCTGGTCGCCCACCTCGTGGGCCGGGTGCCCGGAGACCTGACCGCCCTGCTGTCCGCGAAGCTTCCCGCGCACATGGTCCCCGGCCGCGTGCTCCCGGTCGGTGCCCTGCCGCTGACCGTCAACGGCAAGCTGGACCGCAAGGTGCTGGCCGAGCGAGCCGCACAGGACGACACCCCGGCCGCTGCCGGGAGCGCCTCCGCGCTGGACGCGCTGATCGGCATCTTCGCCGAGACCCTGCCCGGCGCCGCCGCCGTGGACGGTGACACCGACTTCTTCATGGCCGGGGGCGACAGCATCGTCGCCATCACGGTGATCAACCGGGCCCGGGCACTCGGGCTGCCGATCGCGCCCCGGGACGTGTTCCTCCTCAAGACACCGCGCGCCCTCGCCGGACACCTGACGGCGGACGCACCCCCGGCCCCGTCACCCGGGCCCGTCGTCCCCGAGGACGGCCCGCTGACGCCGTCACCGATCATCCTGCGCCAGCGGGAACTGGGCGCGTCCCTCGCCCGGTTCGCCCAGGCCAGGACCGTGGAGGCGGCCGAGGACACCGGGTTCGCCGACGCCGTGCGCGCCGCGAACGCCGTCGTGGCCGCGCACCCGGTGCTCCGGATGGAGTTGCGCGTCGAGCACGGGGTGTGGGCGCTGCGCACCGGTCCCGCCCGCGAGGTCACCGTGGCCCGGACGGACACGGCCGACGCGACGGCCGCCGCGAACGAAGCCGCCGGGCGACTCGACCCGGAGGCCGGTGACGTCATCGCGTTCACCTGGCTGGAGCCGAGCAGGACCCTGGTGGTGACCGTCCACCACCTCGCGGTCGACGCGGTCTCCTGGCTGATCCTGCTGGACGACCTCGCCGCCGCGATGCGCGGTGCGGCGCTGCCGGCGCCGACCACGTCCTACGCCGCGTACGCCGAGGCCCTCAGCTCAGGGGCCGCCCATGCCACCGCGAGCCTCGGGCACTGGATCACCACCCTCCAGGCGCCCCCGCTCCTGCCCTCGGCCGGGAGCGGCCTGCGCACGGTCACGTCCGTGCTCGCCCCCGAGACGAGCGACCGGCTGACGCGCACCGCGCCCGCCGCGCTCGGGACCGGGCTGACCGAGCTCCTGTGCGGGGCGCTGCGCACCGCGCTGACGCATGTGCAGTCCTCGCCCACGGATCTGGCGATCGAGCTGGAGCGGCACGGCCGTGTCCCGGTGCTGGAACACCACGACTACACCCGTACCGTCGGCTGGTTCACCTCCATCGCACCCGTGCGCCTCACCGCGCACACCGACCCGCTCGCGGCCGCACGCGAGGTCGCCGAGCGCCAGCCGGACGAGCGCGGGCACCTGGCCTACGGGCAGCTCAGATACCTCGACCCGCAGACCGCCCCGCTGCTGGGCACCCGCCCGCAGGTGCTGTTCAACTACCTCGGCCGGGGCGACGAGTCCCGGGCGCCGCGCATCACGGGCGGCGACCAGGGCAGCCCGTACGCCGTCGAGGTCAACGCCTGGACCGACGGGGCCACCCGAAGCCTGCACGCGGAGTTCACCCTCGCCGACGGCATCCCCGACGAGGTGACCGAGCACTGGAACGCCGCACTCGAACGCCTCGCGGACGCCTCCACGACCGCCGAACGCACGGCGCCCGTCACCCCGCTCCAGCGAGGCCTGTTCTTCCAGGCGCAGATGGCGGGCCCGGCCGGACACTACGTCGCGCAGAGCTGGTTCGCCTTCGACCGGCGCCTCGACACCGACGCGCTGGCCGAGGCGATGGCGTACGTCATCGCACGGCACCCCGTCGTGGGCGCGGGCTTCACCACCGACGACCGGGGCAACCCCGTACAGGTCCTCAAGGCGGGCCGACGGGTCGCCGTCCGTACGGTCGAGCTGCCGACGGACGAGGCCGTGGACGCCCTGCGGGCCCGGGACCGCGACACGGGCTTCGACCCGGGCGAACCGCCGCTGGTCCGGCTGACCGTCGTACGGCTGCCCGGCGGGCGCGACGGCCTGCTGCTCAGCTACCACCTGCTGCTATGGGACGGCTGGTCCCGCGAGATCCTGCTCCGGGACCTGTTCGACGCCTACGAGGCCGTCCTCGCGGGGGGCGAACTCGACCCGGCCCCGGCCACGCCCGGCTTCGAGGAGTACGCCAGGGCGCTCGACGCCAAGGACTCCGCCGTCTCGGAGCGCTTCTGGGCGGAGCACCTGGCCGGCCTCACGAGCCCGACGCTGCTGGCCGGACCGCAGCCGGCCTTCGCGGACGAACTGCCGCGCGCACTCGTGCACCAGCTGTCCTCCGCACAGTCGGAACTGCTGCGGGACGCGGCCAGGACGCACGGCGTCACGCTGAACACGGTGCTGACCGGCGCCTTCGGCCTTCTGCTGGGCGCGCACACGGGCCGCTCCGACGCCGTCTTCGGCGTGACCGTCTCCGGCCGCGAGGGCGAGGGGCTGTCCGACATCGTCGGAGTGCTGCTCAACACCGTGCCCCTGTGGACGTCGGCCCGGCCCGGTGACACGGTCCGTGCCTACCTCTCGGCCGTCCAGTCGGCCAGGATCGAGGCGATGGAGCACGAGCACCTGGGGCTCGGCGAGATCCAGCGGGCCGGCGGCCACGAGAGTCTCTTCGACAACCTGTTCGTTCTCCAGAACTTCCTGGACATGGACGCCTTCGCCGAGATGAACGCCAGGCACGGCATCACGGAGGTGAAGGCCGACGACTCGACGCACTATCCGTTTACCTGGGTCGTCACCCCCGGAGACCGGCTCACGGTCAAGCTGGAGTACCGCGACGGCGACGGCGGCAGGGCCCGCCGGCTCGTCGACGACTACGTGCGGGTGCTGGAGGACCTGGCCCGTTCGACCGGGCCGGTCGGTGCCCTGCGCGGACTCGGGGCCGCACCCGAGCCGGCCGCCCGCACGGACATCGGCACGGACACGGTCGTCGACCGTTTCGACCTGGCGGCCGACCGCGACCCGGGGCGGACCGCCCTCGTCTCCCACGGCTCGGCCATGACCTTCGCCGAACTCCGTGACCGGAGCAGGGCGGTGGCCGGGGTCCTCGCCCGGCGCGGTATCGGCCCCGAGCGGACCGTGGCCCTCGCGATCCCGCGCTCCCTCGACTCGATCGTGGCGCTCTTCGCCGTACTCCGCGTCGGCGCCGCCTATGTGCCGCTGGAGCTGGACCACCCGGACGAGCGGATCGCCGCGATCGTCGACAGCGCCCGTCCGGACGTGATCCTCACCGTGAGCGGGGTGTCGCACCGGCTGACCGGCGAGCTCATGGAACTCGACCGCCCGCTGCCGGACGCCGAACCCCGCGTGACGTTCGCCCCGGACGACCCGGACCGGCTGAAGCACCCCGCGTACACGATCTACACCTCAGGATCGACCGGGAAGCCCAAGGGTGTGGTCACCGAGTACGCCGGGCTCACCAACATGCTGATCAACCATCAGCGCCGCATCTTCGAACCGGTGCTGGCGGACCACGGACACCGCGTCTTCCGGATCGCGCACACCGTCTCGTTCGCGTTCGACATGTCGTGGGAGGAGCTGCTGTGGCTCGCCGACGGCCACGAGGTGCACATCTGCGACGAGGAACTGCGCCGCGACGCGCCCCGTCTGGTCGAGTACTGCGCCGAGCACGGGATCGACGTCATCAACGTGACGCCGACCTACGCGCAGCAGCTGGTCGCCGAGGGACTGCTCGACGACCCCGAACGGCGCCCCGCGCTCGTGCTGCTGGGCGGTGAGGCCGTCACCCCGCAGCTGTGGCAGCGGCTCGCCGAGACCCCGGGGACGGCCGGCTACAACCTGTACGGGCCCACCGAGTACACCATCAACACCCTCGGCGTCGGCACCTTCGAGTGCCAGGACCCGGTGGTGGGCGTGGCGATCGACAACACCGAGGTGTACGTGCTCGATCCGTGGCTGAGGCCCCTGCCGGACGGGGTTCCCGGTGAGCTCTACGTGTCGGGCGTGGGCATCGCGCGCGGCTACCTCGGGCAGCCCGCCCAGACCGCGCACCGCTTCGTCGCGTGCCCGTTCGGCGCACCCGGCGAGCGGATGTACCGCACGGGGGACCTGGTGATCAGGCGGCCCGACGGGAATCTGATGTACCTCGGCCGCACCGACCAGCAGGTCAAGATCCGGGGCCACCGGGTCGAACCGGGCGAGGTGGAGGCCGTGTTCGCCGCCCATCCGGCGGTGCGGTTCGCCGCCGCGGTCGCCCAGCCCGACCCGCAGGTCGACGGAGCGTACCGGCTTGCCGCCTACCTCGTGCTGGACGGCTCCGACCTGGCCACGGTTGCCGCGGAGGCGGGCGCGGGGCTGCCGGACTTCCTGCGCCCGACGCACTACGCCCAGGTCGACGCGATCCCGCTGACCGTGAACGGGAAGGCCGACACCAAGGCGCTGCCGGAGGCGAAGCCCCTCGGCGTGCTGACCATGGTCGAGGAGCGCGCCCCGGAGACCGGGACCGAGATCCTGGTCTGCGAGTTCTTCGCCGAGGCACTCGACCTGGACGACGACGAGGTGAGCGCGGTCAGTGACTTCGCCTCCCTCGGAGGACACTCGATGCTGGCGGTGCGCCTGATCGGGCTGCTCCGCCGGGAGTACGGTCCTGTGATCACGATCCGTGATCTGCTCACCCTTCGAACCCCGGAAGCGATTGCCCGCCATCTTGATGACAACTCCTGACCCCAAGGGCCCCCGGGAGGGGGCCGGCATCCTCCGGACCGCCCTGCGCCGCAACGCCGGCGCGGTGGTCCGGGGCACCGTCCTCATGGGCCTCTACCAGGCCGGCGAGACCGCCTTCCCGATCGCGCTGGGCCTGATCGTCGAGTACACGATGCAGGACCGCAGCCTCGGCTCTCTCGGCCTGTCGATCGGCGCGCTGGCGGTGATCATCACCACCGTCTCGCTGTCGTGGCGGTTCGGGATGCGCGTCCTGCAGAAGGCCAACACGACCGAGGCGCACCGCTGGCGGGTGAAGGTCGCCGCCTGCGGACTCCAGCCCGTGGCCAGGGACGTCGACCTGAAGTCGGGCGAGGTGCTGACCATCGCCACCGAGGACGCCGACCAGACCGCCGACATCGTCGAGGTCGTGCCGCTGCTGATCAGCTCGCTGGTCGCGGTGGTGGTCGCGTCGGTCGCCCTGGGCCTCGCGGACATCCGGCTCGGTCTGCTGGTGATCGTCGGAACGGTCGCCATCCTGTCGATCCTCAGCGTGATGTCCCGGCGGATCGGTTCGAGCACCCGCGAACAGCAGGCCAGGGTCGCCCGGGCCGGAGCCAAGGTCGCGGACCTGATCACCGGCCTGCGCCCGCTGCACGGCTTCGGCGGCAACCAGGCGGCCTTCCTCTCCTACCGGAAGGTCAGCACGGAGGCGAAGCAGCAGGCGATCACCGTCGCCCGGGTGAACGGCGTGTACGCCGGCACCGCCCTGGCCCTCAACGCGGTGCTCGCCGCCGCCGTGACCCTGACCGCCGGCTGGCTGGCGTACGGAGGCCGGATCAACATCGGGGAGCTCGTCATGGCCGTGGGCCTGGCGCAGTTCATCATGGAACCCCTGAAGATGTTCTCGGAGATGCCGAAGTACGTGATGATGGCGCGCGCCTCGGCCGAGCGGATGGCCCTGGTGCTCGCCGCACCACCGCTGACGGCCCCGGGCACACAGAGCCCGTCCGGGGACGGGGAACTGGAGATCGACGGTGTGCGGTACGGGGCGCTGCGCGAGCTGAAGTTCCAGGTGCGCGCCGGCGAGTTCGTGGCCATCGCCGCCTACCAGCCCCGCGCGGCGGCCGACCTCGCGTCGATCCTGGCGGTGAACGTCCCGCCGCAGGACTACGAGGGAGTGGTGCGGATCGGCGGCCGGGAGATCACGGACCTCTCGATCGAGGCGCTGCGCGAACACATGCTGGTGAACCCGTACGACGGGGAGATCTTCGCGGGCAGTCTCCGCACCAACATCGATCCGTCGGGCACCAGCCGCATCCTCCCCGAAGCCGTGGAGGCCTCACTGCTGACCGATGTCGTGGCCCTCCACCGCGAGGGGCTCGACCACGCCGTGCGCGACCGGGGCGCGAACCTCTCCGGCGGCCAGCGCCAGCGGCTCTCGCTGGCCCGGGCCCTCGCGGCCGACTCCGGCATCCTCGTCCTGCGCGACCCGACGACGGCGGTCGACGCGGTCACCGAACAGCTCATCGCGCGCAACCTCGCGCAGCTCCGCCGGGGCCGCACCACCGTCGTGCTCACCAGCAGCCCGGCCCTCCTGGATGCCGCCGACCGGGTCCTCGTGCTGGACGACGGCGTCATCGCCGCCGAGGACACCCATCGCAACCTCCTGGCCACCGACGAGAACTACTGCCTGGCGGTCGCCAGATGACCTACTGATCCAGCGCCCAGGCGACATCCCTGAGCAGGGCGTGCCGCCAGCCGGCCCGGTCGTGCCCGGACGGCGACCGGGAGACCCGCACCGTCGCACCGGCCTCCCGGGCCAGGGCCTCGGCCGCCTCGCAGTGGGGCAGCATCCGCGTCTCGTGTTCCCCCACGTCGAACGCGACCCGGAGCCCGGACAGGCCGGGGTGCTCCCGCAGACGTGCGGCGAGGGCGCCACCGGCCGGACCGCCCAGCGGGTCGGGCCGTTCCGGGGCCCCGGGCTCCCACCACAGCGAGGGCGACTGACAGGCGACACGGGACACCAGGTCCGGGAACTCCAGCGCCGCGTACAGCGCGCTCAGCCCGCCGAGGCTCTGCCCGGCGACCACCAGCTTGTCCCAGTCGGCGAGGACTCCGGACTCCGCGACCAGCGGCGGCAGTTCGTCCCGGACCGCCTCCCAGAGCTCCGGCCGGCACGCGAACTCGGCCTCCCTGTCCTTGGCCGGGAGGAAGACGAGGGTGACCGGAGGCAGATCACCGGCGGCGACGGCCGAGTCGAACGCGGCCATGGCCGGATGGAGATACAGCCAGTCGTCCCCGTCGAGCAGCAGGACCACCGGCCCGCCGCCGCCCGCCGGATGCACCCGCACGGTGCGCCGCCCGCCGAGCCGCTCGCTCGCCCAGCGGACACGGGTGCGGGGGAGGGGCAGCACGTCGTCGGGACCGACCGCCGGCCAGTGCGGCTGCGGCGGGGCGTCCGGCGTCGCCGCGAGGGAGCGGTCACCGCCCGCACCCGCCGGGTTGAGGGGGTCGGCGTACGCGGCGCCGCCCGCCTCACCGTCATCGAGGAACTGATAGGTCACCCGCAGCCGCGCCGGCATGGGCACCTCGGCGTACCAGCAGTCCGTGGCGCCCCACCGGCGCAGGGGCACGGGGTCCGACCAGCTCTCGAAGCCGATGCTCGCGGGCGACCCGCGCCACAGGAACAGCGTCACCCAGCCCCCGTCCTCGACGGGCCTCGACGCGGGTGTCCGCGCCGCCGTCCAGAACGCGTCGGTGCCGGGCTCACCGGACAGTCCGAACGCCTCGAAGGCGTGCTCTACTCCTGCGGAGGGCGCCGTCACGGCCGGCCGCCGACGCTCCGGAGGGACGTGCTCGAGGGCGTGCCCCCGCTGCCCGCTTCGCGGACCCGATCCAACACCCGGCGCATGAACATCTCCTTGTGAGCGGCAAGTTGAGAGGCTAAGCTCGCGTCGATTAGGCGAGCCTAACCTAATCACGGCTCTCTCTTCCATACCGGCCGAACCTCGCCCGAAGGCATGACGCACACCCTCGACGCGCCGCCCCGGCCCGTCGGACCCGAGGAGGACACGCGGAATGAGCACCAACCCCTTCGACGACCCCGAAGGCCGCTTCCTGGTCCTGGTGAACGACGAGGGCCAGCACTCGCTCTGGCCGTCCTTCGCCGAGGTGCCCGGAGGGTGGAGGACCGTCCTCGAGGAGAACACACGCGAGGCGTGCCTGGACTTCGTCGAGACCCACTGGACCGATCTGCGCCCCCGGTCCCTCGCCGGGCCGTTGGAGGCCTGACCTTCCTGGCGCAACGATGCCGACAGCGGAACCTGAAGAGGACACGTCTTGATCACGGTCACGCCGGGCCCTGCCCCGGTACGCCACGGGCGGCTCGCGCCGGCACCCCTGCTCCGCCCGGCCCGTGAGGCGGACGCTGCCGCACTCGCCGGCCTGGCGTGGCCGTTCGTACGCTCCGGGGCGCTCCGGGACCGGCCCGCCTCACACTACGCCCGCCACGCGGCCGACTTCCTCGTGGCGCAGGCGCCCGGCGGCGCCCTCGAAGGCTGCGTGGGCCTGCGGACGTATCCGGCGGGGGCGGTGGACGGCGCGGGCTCCGCGGGTGTCCTCTACAACTTCTGTGTGGCGGGCCACAGACAGGGGCGCGGGGTGGGAGGCGGGCTCCTGCGCACCGCGCTGGCCATGGCCGGCGCCCAGGCGCTCACCGGGCTGTTCACGGCCACGACCGGGGACGGCGCGCTGTTCCTGCGCCATGGCTTCACGCCCGTGCACGTGGGGTCGGCGCCCCCGTCCTGGGCCGATTCCCTGGACCCGCGCCGCAACGCACGGGTGCTCGCGCTGGCGCTGTGAGAGCGGGCCGGGCGACCCGCGCTCACAGCGCCGGCGCAGCCCGGACGGCCGTGCGGAGTCGCCGGCCGTGCGGACCCGCGTACGTCAGCCGCGGCCCGCGGCGGGTGCGAGGCGCGCCGCCCCGCTTTCCTGGTCCTCGACGCGGCCGGGCACCACGGTGGTGCCGGGGCTGACCTCGTCGAGAACGCCGCGCAGCACCGCGTGCGGCACACGGCCGTCCAGCACGTGCGCCCGGCGCACACCGCCCCTGACGGCCCGTAGGCAGCCCTCCATCTTGGGCAGCATGCCGCTCGCCAGCCCCGGCAGGAGCGTGTGCAGCGCGTCGGCGGTCAGCCGCTCGATCACCTCGGTGCTGCGCGGCCAGTCCGCGTACAGCCCCTCCACATCGGTGAGCATCACGAGCCGCTCGGCGCCGAGCGCCACGGCCAGTGCGGACGCGGCGAGATCGGCGTTGACGTTGTAGACCTGCCCGTCCTCGCCGCGGGCGACAGGGGAGACCACGGGGATGTGCCCCTGTTCCAGGAGCGTGCGCAGCATGCCCGGGTTCACGTCCACGACGTCGCCGACGAGGCCGATGTCCACGGGCCGCCCGTCAACCCAGGCCGGACGTCGCACCGCCGTCATCGTGTGCGCGTCCTCGCCGGTCATCCCCACCGCGAACGGACCGTGGCTGTTGATGTGGCCGACCAGTTCACGCTGGACCCCGCCCGTGAGCACCATGCGAACCACCTGCATGGTCTCCGGTGTGGTCACCCGCAGACCCGCCTCGAAGCGGCTCTCCAGGCTCAGGCGGTCGAGCATCGTGTTGATCTGGGGACCGCCGCCGTGCACCACGACGGGGCGCAGGCCCGTGCGCCACAGCTCCACCACGTCGTGGGCGAAGGTCCGTTGGAGGGCCGCGTCGACCATGGCGTTGCCGCCGAACTTGACGACGACGGTGGCGCCGCGCGGGCCGGGTGGCCCGGCGGACGGATCGGCGTCCTCGCGTTCCGTGACGAGCGGTCTCGGTCTCATCTCTCTCCATCCCGTTCGCGAGTTGTGAGTGCCGGCCGTGTCCGCCTCGTGCCGTCCGTGTCAGCCTCGTGCCGTCCGCGTGAGGTCACGTGTTCTTCGTCCTGTCACGCGCGCGGAGTTCCCGCACCAGGGAGTCCGTCAGGCGGACCGTGCCGCTGCGCGCGACCCAGCGAAGGGCCATGGCATGGTCCTCGGCGGAGAGGTCGGCCACCGCGTCCGCGACGACGAACGGCTGTATGTCGTGCATGAAGGCGTCCGCCGCGGTGAGCAGGACCCCCAGGTGGGCGTGGACCCCGCAGACGATCAGCTGGTCACGGTTGCCCGAACGCAGCAGAGTGCCGAGATGGCTGCCGAGGAAGGCGTTGTGACGGGTGCTCGGCAGCAGATGCTCGCCGGGGCGGGGCGCGAGGGGCGCGATGATCGCGGCGGCCGGTCCGTCCTCGATGCCGGGCCCCCACACGTCGGCGACGAGCCCGCGCCGGTGCGGTGGCTGCCCGGCGGGCTCCGCGGTGAAGACGACGGGGATGCCGAGGGTCCGTGCGGTGTGCCGCAGCGATGCGATGTTGTCGACGAGCTCGGTGACGGGGGAGAAACCCCGCCGGAACGCGCCGACGAAGTGGTTCTGCATGGTGTGGACCAGTAGCACGGCGCGTGCCGGATCGGCGGTCCAGCTGACGTGGGTCCGGGGGAGGGCGGTGCGGTCGGGCATCGGATAGGAACCGAGGGAGGGCATGTTCATGGGCCGGCTTCCTCCCCCCGGGGCGGCGCACACCACTGGGCGCCTGCGGTCATTGTTAGGTTACCCTAACCTAAATTGTGACCGTGGTGGTAGAGGGCGGCGAAGGCCCCGGCGGTGACCAGCGTACGGTCAACCGGCCACCTGCCGGGGTGTGTTGATGCGACGCGGCCGTGGCGGGCAGGCCGGGGCCGCCCGCCACGGAGACTCACTCCGCGGCGATACGCAGAATGCCGGTCACGGTGCCCTGGAGATAGGCGCCGTCCCGTGTGATCGTGCCCGCCATCTGCAGGGTGTCGTACAGCGATCCCACCCCGACCTGCGCCGAGCGCTTGACCTTTCCGTCGGCCGGATCGATCTGCACGTAGCGGTACGGGTCCAGCAGGCTCGTCCCCTTGGTGCCCGGGATCAGCGGGTCGCGCACCACCGTGTGCAGGAGGCCGTCGGCCGTCGACAGCTTCGGGACGGCGGCCGAGCGCAGGGCGTTGTCCCACACCAGCGAGCAGCCCGTGCCGTCCGCGCGGACGTCCACCCGGGACAGGCCGCCCGCGAAGTCGGCCGAGGCGGGCACGCTTGTGCCCGCACCCTCGGGCACGGCCGGGTACGGGTAGCCGTACGTTCCGGCCACGAAGACACTGCGGCCGATGCCCACCGGGGAGTTCTCGCTGCCGGGGCCGCCCGCGGCCTTGAGCACCGGGACCGAGCAGACGTCCGAACCGTCGGAGGCGCGGTAGACCTTGAGGTTCGCGGAGGCGTCGGCGTTGTCGACGATCGCGACGTACTCCGTGCCGGTCCCCGGGCCGAAGAACGTCGGGGTCGAACCGCTGCCCCAGCTCAGCAGACCCGGTTTGCGGGCGGTGCCCCTGTCGTAGGCCTTGCGCCAGACGATCTTCGGGGTGCCGTCGGTGGTGGTCAGGAGGTAGGTGGCATGGGTGGTGGTGACCGCCGTGCCCTCGGGGGCCGTGGAAATGCTGTTGGCGACCCGCTCCCCGGCCGGCAGGGCGAGGGTCTTCACGGTGCCGGTGGTGTCGTCCGCCGTGCCGACCACACCGCCGCCCGTGGCGAACCAGACGCGTCCCTTCCAGTCGGGTGACAGACCGGTGACCGCGTCGTCCTCCGGAATCACGGAGGCCAGGGAGAGGCTCCTGTCGACCGTCAGGCTCCAGTCGCCGTCGCCGTCCTTGTGGTGTCCGATGCGGAGCAGGCTGCGGCTGCCGTCCGCGACGACCAGCCGGTCCTGGTGGTCGATGTACGCGTACACGCCGCCCAGCAGCGAGCCCTTGGTCAGCTTCAGCGTGGTCAGGGAGGAGCCGTCGGCCGGGTCGAGGAGATGGACGGTGGGAACCTGGCCGAAGATCGGGGTGCACAGGGCCACCGGATAGCCGTCCGCCCCGACCAGCACGGTCGGGCACGCCGACGCGAGAGCGGCGCGCGAGGAGTCCAGCGTGCCCGCGCCGGGACCGGCCAGCGGCGTGGTGTCGGAGGAACCCGTGTCACCGTGCATCGTGGCGCTGCCGTCGGGGCCCGCGTAGGGGTTGTGCGGAGGTGTCGGGCCGAAGGACCCGGCCGGGACGGCCGAGGCTGAGCCGGCGCAGCCGATGACGAGGGCCGCGAGCAGGGCGCCGAGGGGTTTCCAGGAAACGGCTCGGCGGAGGCCGGGGGATGGGGACACGGTGGGATGGTCCTTTCTGGGGACACAGGTCCGGGGGCACAGGGATGCCGGGAAGGCAGGAGAACGCACGCCGACCGCCTGGTGGGGCAGGGCGGACCGGCCTGTCGGGAACCGCGACGCGAGCACGGCTGGGACCGCTCGCGGAGCGGGGAGCCGTCTCAGAGGGGGCGACACACGGCAGCGCATCCGCGAGGAAGGGCGGATGCGAGGACGCGGGATCAGGAGGCGGGCGCGAAGAGGCCGCCTCGTACGGTCAGCCCGCGTGGAGACAGAGCGCGCCGGCGGTACGCACGAGATCGACGTGACGTCGTCGCGTGAGACTCTGGCAGCGCTTCATGTGCATGATCAAAGCAGTACGCCTGACGCCTGGTCAAGACCGCGCGCGCTGGAGACAAGTACGGTGCGGCCTGCCCGGCCGCGCGGGCGCCGACGCGCGGTGTGCTTCACAGCGCTTCCCCCAGCGGTCGGCAGCCGACGGCCACCGGCCGAGCCGCCTACGACCCGAGGAGCCGGGCCGTCCGCGCGGGGCGACCGGCGCGCACCGGCAGCGCGTCCGCGAACAGCGCGCCGGCGAGGAGTCCGGCGCTGCCCCTCGGACTCCATCCGCGCGCGCGGAGCTCGGAGTCGAGAGCCGCCAGGGCCGACGCCCCCGCGTCCGTCGCCGAGCCGCCCGCGTCCAGGACGCCACGAGCCTGCGCCTGGACGTGACGCAGGCCCACGGGGCCCGCGCTGTGCAGCAGTTCGGTGTCCTGGAGCGTCGACATCACGGTCAGCAGGGCGTCCAGCCGGGCCTGGTCCTCCGCGGCACCCGCCGTCCGGGCGGTGGCGAGCGCGGTCAGCGCACGGCGTACGTGGGGGAACCCGGCCCTGCCCTCGCCCCGCGCCCCGGCGGCGCCGTACGTCGCCGAGATGGTGGCGCCGCGCGACGGTCTGCGGGGCGCGCCCCGGTCGGGGTGCGCGGCGATGCGCCGGGTCAGGAGCGCCACGTCGGCCGCCCGCGCGTCAGGCTCCAGTGCCGCCGCCGCGACCAGGAGGCCCAGCGTCCACAGCGCGCCGCGGTGGCCGCCGCCCGCGAGGTCCACCGAGTGCGCGGTGGACCGTCCGATCGCGCCCAGCTCCGCCCGGAGCCCGGGCGTGGGCGCACCCGCGCGGCGGGCGGCGGCAGCCATCGCCACGAGACCGGGTTCGAGCGCCCTGGCCGACCAGCGCACCGCACGGTGATCCCGGTGGACCGCTCCCGCGCCGAGGTCCCGGGGGTCGGGCAGGCCCGGCTTGGGGCACAGGGCCACCTGCTGGGTGAGGGCCTCCACGGCCGCCCGTGCGAGCGCCTGGTCCTCGCGACTGCTGTTCATGCCCCGGGCCTACCGGGACGCCGCGGAAGGAGAAGCCGCGGACGGGGAGACGGCGCCGCACGGGGCGACCGCCGTGCCACCGGGGATCGCGAGGGCACGGCGTCGGGTGATCCGCTGGCCTGGGTGGTGTCCGCTCATGGTCCGACGGTAGGAAGGCAGCCTGTCAGGGACGAGGGAGACACCTGTGGGAGCGCTGTGATTCCTCCGTCCGTGGGCCCCTGGGGCACGTGGCCGCGTCCGTCCCGGGCCGGTGCCCCGGCTGCCGCAGTTCCTCGCCCCGTGCGGTCTCAGCCCTCGCCGTTCCGGCTCGCGGCCGGCTGGAGCCCGCCCGTGCGCTCGGCGGCGTGCGCCGCGATGTCCCGGCCGACCTGGTAGCCGAAGACCATGGCGGGGCCGATGTTCGCGCCGTATCCCGGGTAACCGCCGCCGAAGACACTGACGGCGGCCGTACCGACGGCGTACAGGCCGGGTACGCCCTCGCCCGTGGAGGCCATGACCTCGCTCCGGCCGTTCACCGAGAGTCCCGCGTAGGTGCCGAGGTCGCCCATCTGGATCTTCACGGCGTAGTAGGGGGCCTTGTCGATGGGTGCGAGGTTGGGGTTGGGCTTGTGCTCCATGTCGCCCTTGAAGTGGTGGAACCAGTTCGAGCCGCGCCTGAACTTCACGTCCCGCCCCAGGGCGGCATCCGCGTTGAACTCCTCCAGGGTCTCCCTCAGCGCCGTGGCGGGCACATCGATCTTCGCGGCGAGCTCCGCCACCGATGAGCCCTGGACCAGGTAGCCGACCTTCTTGTAGTACCAGGCAGGCAGCGGCCAGGGCTTGGCGTACCCGATGCCGTAGGTGTGCATCGCCTTCCTGTCGGCGACGATCCAGCCGAAGGTGTCCCGCTCGCCCGCGTCCTCCTTGATCATCTCCACCCCGAAGTCGTGGTACGAGTACGACTCGTTGGCGAACCGCTCGCCCTTGCGGTTGACCGCGATCAGCCCGGGCAGGCCGAAGGCGCGCAGATGCGGGAAGATCCGGTCCTGGCCGCGCAGGTTCTTCCAGACGGTGACCGGCCCCCAGGAGGCGGGCTGGTGCGGCCGGGTGTCGAGCACACCGCCGTGCGGTTCGGCCAGGAAGTAGCTGTCCCCCTGGTGGCCGATGGTCGGCGTGAAGTGGTTGTCGCCGCGCGGGTCGTGCCCGAAGGCCTGGGTGCGCAGCCTGGCGTTCCCCGAGAAGCCGCCGGCCGCGATGACGACGCCGTACCTCGCGCGGACCGTGCCCGACCGCGGGCCCGTGATCACCGCGCCGTTCACCACGCCGTCCTCGCCCTTCAGGACCTCGGTGACCCGGGTGTCGGTCCACATCGGGATGTCCATCGCTCCCGCGCTCGCCAGCATGCGGGTCATCAGCGCGTTGCCGTTGGTCCGGGTGAACGCGCGCCGGAACAGACCGCGTTCGGCCCAGGTCCTGACCAGGCGCTTCGTGACGTAGAGGAAGGCCTTGGCGGACCGGTTGGCCTTGATGAAGGTCGCGATGTCCGGGCCGATCTCCGGCATGTAGCCGAACACGGTGTACGTGTGGAGGTACGGCTGGACGCGCAGCCGGTTCTTCTTCAGCATCCGGCCGTCGGCCTTCTTCACCGTCAGGGCCCGGCCCGACTTCCGGGCGCCCGGGGTGTCCATCTGGTAGTCGGGTGCCGTCTCCGGGTAGTGGAACTCGACATCCGCGTCGTTCTCGAAGAAGTCGAGCGCCTCGGGCACCAGGTCGAGGAAGGTGCCGACCGCGTCCGGATCGTAGGACTCACCCGCGAGGGCCCTGATGTAGGTCTCGGCCTCCTCGCGGGTGTCTCCCTCGGCGACGCCCTGCTTGTTGCCCGGCACCCAGAGCCAGCCGCCGGAGACGGCCGTCGTCCCGCCCAGATACGGTTCCTTGTCGACGACCAGCACGTCCAGGCCCTGCTGCTTCGCCTTGAGGGCGGCCGAGATCCCGGCGGCGCCGGAACCGATGACGAGGACGTCGTACTCGTAGGTCTTGTCACTCATGATGTCCAACTTTCGCGGCTCGGAACTCAGTGGGCGGTGTAGCCGCCGTCGATGACGAGCTCGGTGCCCGTCGTGAACGACGACTCGTCGGAAGCCAGGTAGAGCACGCCGTACGCGATCTCGTCCGGTTCGCCCTGGCGTGCGATCGGGTTGCCCTCGACCAGCAGGCGGTAGTACTCCTCGGCGCCGAGCGGGCTGCGCTCGGCCGAGGAACGGCTCATCCGCGTGCGCATGGAGCCGGGGTGGACGGAGTTCACCCGGATTCCGTGCGGGCCGTACACCACGGCGTCCGACTTGCTCAGCAGCCGTACGGCGCCCTTGGACGCGTGGTAGAGCGGCACGTTGCCGCCGCCCGTCAGGCCGTGGATCGAGGAGAAGTTGACGATGCTGCCGCGCCCCCGCTCGATCATGTGCGGCACGACGTACTTGGTGAGCAGCCAGGTGCC
The DNA here is from genome assembly GCF_001905505.1 of Streptomyces sp. CB02058. Taxonomy (GTDB): domain Bacteria; phylum Actinomycetota; class Actinomycetes; order Streptomycetales; family Streptomycetaceae; genus Streptomyces. The sequence continues at coordinate 234,548 of NZ_LIPG01000007.1, read as the reverse complement.
CTTGAGGTTGACCCCGATGACGGCGTCGAACTCCTCCTCCGTCGACTCGTGCGAAGGAGCCGGCCGCCCCAGGATGCCTGCGCCGTTGACCAGGACGTCCGGGGGGCCGAATCGTTCCGTCACCTGGCGTACGGTGTCCTCGACCTGCGCGGCGTCGGTGATGTCGAGGGTCCAGTCGGCCACCGACTCGCTGTCCCAGGGGGCCGGCGGCGGTGTGCGGTCGAGGTTCGCGACCCGGGCGCCGTGCGCGCTGAGCATGCGGACGACGGCTGCTCCGAGGTCGCCGCTGCCACCGGTGACGACGGCGACCTTGCCGGCGACGCGTCCCGTGTGCTGCCGATCGGTGTTCATACGGGTACCTCTCGTTCGGTCCTCGCGGGTCACGGGGTGCGTGCCGCGGTGAGCCGGAGCGCTTCGGCGGCGCCCGACTCCGGGTTGGTGAGGGCCATGGGCCGTCCGGTGCAGTTCTCGGCCAGGAAGGCGCGCCCGGTCACGGAGCCCGTGACCGGGCCGAGTTCGCCGAGCGGCGGTTGTTCGTCCTGGCGTAAGTGGTACGCGGGCGAATGCGTGCGCGGGAGCCGACCGAAGTCCCGTCCACGCGGTGGAGGAGCCGGCCACGAGACCCCGGAACATCGGACGGGGCCCTCGACTCGCCTGCGCGCTCCGCTCGTCGGCCCCGGTGCGGGGCCGGTGATCGGTGTGATCAGCGTGCGGTGCGGTGGGGGTGGCCCACAACACACATTCCGCTCAATGGGAAAAGCGCTGCCGGCCGTCGCCCGGGAGCCGGGGGCCGTGGCTGCGCAGTACGTCCTCGTCCACGGCGGGAGCGCCCATGGCGCGCGAGATACCGCGGCCCGCCGCCTGCAACGCGGGGACGGGGGCCCGGGGATGGGGGTCGGCGGCCGGGATGACGACGGAGAGCGCCGCCACCACCTCGCCGTCCTCACCCCGCACCGGGACGGCCACGCCCGTGCCGGCCTGACTGATCATGCGGGTGGCCACCACGAACCCCTCGCGGCGCACCTGTGCCAGCAGGGAGCGCAGTTGCGCCGGATCGGTGACGGTCCGGGGCGTGTAGCGGGGCAGCGGCTGGGAGAGCACCTCCTCCTGGAGCTCCAGGGGGCTGTGGGCGAGGAGCACGAGCCCGGCCGACGTGGCGTGGATCGGCAGCCGGCCGGCGATCCTGGTGATGTTCTGCACGGCGCCCCTGGCCGACAGCCGTTCCAGGTACAGCACGTCGGTGCCTTCCAGCACACCGATCTGGGTGTGCTGACGCACCACGGTCTGGAGGTCCTCCATGAACGGCATGGCGACCTCGCGAAGATCGAGGGCCCGGGACGAGCGGGACGCGAGCTCCCAGAGCTGGTAGCCCATGCGTACCTGTCTGCCCTCGACGCGGTCGAGCGCCCCGAGCTCGACCAGCTCGTTGACGAGCCGGTGGGCGGTCGCCACCGGGAGACCGGCCCGGCGGGCGATCTCCGACACGGTGAGCGTGGGCGAGCTGGACGTGAACAGCCGCAGGATGCGCATCGCGCGGGTGAGCACCGACTCACCGGCGTTCGACCTGGCCATGAACGGTCACCTTCTGTTCCGGACTGGCACTTTTCACGGTAGCCCGGTCACCGCGAGCCGTGGGTCCGCGGTGACCTGGGTCCTCCGTGCGGGACTGTGCGGCTGTTCTCAGATCTGCGAGGCCAGCCGGCCCAGCACGGGGGTCCACTCCCGTGCGGTGACCTCGCTCACCAGGCCGTTGAGCCGGAACGGGTCGTCGTCGGTGAGCCCGAGCGCCTCGTCCCTGGTGCCGGCGCGGAGCAGGAGGAGCGCACCGGGGGCCTCCTCCGGGCCGAACGGCCCCGAGCAGAGGTTGATGCCCCGGTCACCGAGACCTCCCAGGTACTCCCTGTGCGCGGGGCGGTGCTCGTCGCGCCCCGCGGTGTCGTCGGTGTAGGTGTAGATGACAGCGAAGACCGGCATACCGGTTCCTTCCTCGTGTACGGACGCGGGCCCGCCGGCCCGCTCAGCGGCGGGGGAGCGGCTTGCCCAGCTCGGCCAGCGGCACCTTGTGGGTCTCACGCGCGGTGAGGACCGCGACCGCGGAGACCAGACCGCATGCCGCGGCGAAGACCGCGACGGGGATCCAGCCGGTGACGCCGTCCCCCATGATCGCGAATCCGATGGCCGGGGCGAACCCCGCGAGCAGAAAACCGAACTGGCTGCCGGTCGCGAAGCCGGAGTAGCGCACACGGGCGGCGAACAGCTCCGAGAAGTACGCGGGCCAGAGGCCGTTCATCCCCGAGTAGGCGAAGCCGTTGAGCAGGACGGCGGCCACGACGATCAGGGGGATGCTCCCGGTGGACACCGCCCAGAAGTAGACGCAGACCAGGACCGCACAGCTCAGCGCGGACGTGATCCACACAGGCCTGCGGCCCACCCGGTCGGAGAGCGCGGCCGACGCGGGCACGGCCACCACCGCGACCGCGTTCGCGGCCACGGACACCCAGAGCATGGTCGACCGTTCGAGACCGACGGCGTCCGACGTGGCGTACGCCAGGCCGAACACCATGAAGACCGTCTGGAACACGGCGAAGAGCGAGGCGAACATGACCTTGACGACATCGGCCCACTGGGTGCGGAAGAGATGGGCCAGCGGCAGCGGCCGCAGCTCCTCGGCGTCCGCCTCGGCCACGAAGACCGGCGTCTCGTCCAGCCGCCTGCGCACGACGTAGGCGAGCACGATCATGACGATGGAGAGCCAGAAGGGCACCCGCCAGCCCCAGGACATCAACTGGTCCTCGGGGAGGGCGGCCACCGGGATGAACACGAAGTTGGCCAGCAGGATGCCCGCCATGGTGCCGGACATCGCGAAGCTGGTGAAGAAGCCCCTGCGCCCCTCGGGCGAATGCTCCAGGGTGAGGGTGCTGGCCCCCGCCGCCTCGCCGCCGGCCGAGATGCCCTGGCCGAGACGGGCGATCACCAGCAGCACCGGGGCGATGATGCCCACCTGCTCGTAGGTGGGCAGCAGGCCGACGGCCAGGCTCGACACGCCCATCATGAGAAGCGTGAAGACCATGACCTTCTTGCGGCCGACCTTGTCGCCGAAGTGGCCGAGGATGATGCCCCCGAGCGGGCGCGCGGCGTAGCCGACGCCGAAGGTGGCGAGGGCCGAGACGGTGCCCACCGCCGGGTTCCCCGAGGAGAAGAAGAGGGTCGGGAAGACCAGGGCGGCGGCAGACCCGTAGATGAAGAAGTCGTAGTACTCGAGCATGCTGCCCAGGAACGCGGCGAGCGCGGCTTTTCTGGGCTGTGCTCGCGGCAGCGCGGTCTGGCCGCCCGGTGGACGGGTGGCGGTCGGGGTGTGGGTGTGCGCGGACATGGATCCTCCGAACGCGGCTCGCGGAGAGAGTTCCTGTGTGGTTCGCATGCGATGGCCGGATGAGCGTGTCCGCCGTCACACGGGCCGCGATACGGCCATTCCGTCCAATGGGAAACTTTCCGATCCGCGATCCGCCCCGCCCGCCGTACGCGCCCGACGTGTACGTCTCCGCTGATTGTCCCTCTCGGAGGGACAAAGATTCAGGAGTCATTACTCCTCGGGAGGTGGATGTATCTTGAGAATGGAAGCAATCGGGGAAATCGATATGCGGCCCTTCGGGTTTCCGCTCCAATACTGTCCCTCAGAGTGGGACGATGAAGTGGGTGTCGAAGGCGCAGTGAGGAGCGGATGAACATGGCAGGCGGACGGGTGCAGGGCAAGATCGCCGTCATCACCGGCGGCGCGCGGGGCATCGGGGCGGAGATCGGGAAGATCCTCACCGCCGAGGGCGCCACCGTCGTGGCGGCCGACCTCGCTCCCGCCGACGGCGTACCCACCGCCGCCGAGGGCGGTCCGGCCGCCTACCGGCGGATGGACGTCACCGACGAGGCGTCGGTGCGCGCGGCGTTCGACGACATCGCCGCCACCTACGGCCGGATCGACATCCTGGTCAACAACGCCGGCGTGCCGGGACCGATCAAGCCCTCGCACGAGGTCGAGGAGAAGGAGTTCGACCTCCTCTTCGACGTCGACGTCAAGGGCGTCTGGCTGTGCACCAAGCACGCGGTGCGCCACATGCTGGAGCAGCGTTCCGGCAGCATCGTCAACATGTCGTCCATCTACGGCCTGGTCGGCGGCGCCCATATCCCGCTCTACCACGCGGCCAAGGGCGCGGTCAGGCTGATGACCAAGGCGGACGCCGCCACCTACGCCACGTCGAACATCCGGGTGAACTCCGTGCATCCGGGCTCGATCGAGACCGAGTTGAGCAAGTCGCTCTCCGCCGCCCCGTCGCCCGAGGCCGCCGCCTACGCGCAGCGGATGCTGGACAACACCCCGGTCGGCCACCGCGGCACGCCCGAGGACATCGCCTACGCGGTGCTCTATCTGGCCTCGGACGAGTCGCGCTTCGTCACCGGCACCGAGCTCGTGGTGGACGGCGGTTACTCCGCCGTCTGACCGGCCCGGAATCATGGGGGCCGGGCGCCGCACCATGAACACGGCACCCCATGAACTACCGAGAGGATCCCGTGGCCGACGCCAAGAGCTACATCATCGAGTCATTGGACACCGGACTGCGCCTCATGCGGCTCTTCCTCACCCATGACACCCTGTCGGTCACCGACGCCGCCCGGGAGCTCGACGTGGCCCGGTCCACCGCGCACCGGGTGCTCAGCACCCTGGAGGCGCGTGGCTTCGCCACCCGCGACGCCTCGGGCCGGGGCTACTCCGCGGGACCCGAACTCGTCACGCTGGGACGCCCGGCCGGATACGGCCCCGAGATCAGGGCACGCCTCCAACCGGTGCTGGACGCGGCAGCAGCCGCCACCGGGGAGACCGTCAGCACCGCCGCGCTCATCGGCGCTCAGGTGATCATCACGGACGGCAGGGAATCGCCCCACCCGGTACGCGCCGTCCTGGAGACCGGCCGCGCCCACCCCGCGCACGCCACATCGGCGGGCAAGGCGCTGCTCGCCCAGCTCACCACCGAACAGGTCTGCGCCCTCTACCCGGACGAGCTGCTGCCCGGTGTCACCGGCCGCACCCTCACCTCCCGGACCGAGCTGCTCGCCGAACTGGCCCGCATCCGTACGCTCGGGCGCGCCGACAGCGCCGGCGAGTCGGTCCGGGGGATGAACGCCGTCGCGGTGCCGCTCGCAGGCAACAGCTGGCGCGACCGGCTCGCCTTGATGGCGTCCATGCCGGCCGACCGGGGCGGCGAACCCGAACTGGCCCAGCACGCCGTGGAACTGCGCAGGGCCGCGCTCCTGCTGTCGCCGCCCGCCTGACCCCGCGCCCTCGGCCTTCCGGCGGGGCGGCGCCCCTCATCGCACCGAAGGAGAACGGGCTGGCTGCCCGTCGACCAGGCGCTGGTTCATCTCTCGTCCGACGCTCTCGCCGCCGTCCGGCACCCCCGCGCGGCCACCGCACTGTCGGCCGGCACCGCCCGGGACGCGCTCCTGCTCATGCGCCGTGACCAGGCCCCGCGGGCCGAGGACCCGGTGGACGCGGCCCGTTCGGAGGCCGGTGTGGACCACGCCCGCCGGGCTCTCGTGGCGTGCCTCTCCCGCCCGCCGGGCCCCTCCCGCACCACTCCCGCCGGGCAGGACGGCTGACTCCAAGATCTTGCGCAAGGAATTGAAAGACCTTGCAGAAATCCTTGACGGCGGCACGCGGGGAGCGGCAGGCTCCGACACGTTCCCCCCACGGCAGCCAGGCGCGTGGCTGTCTTCGAGGGCACAGCTGTGCCCTGTCGTCGAAGGAGCCGCACATGCAGCACCGTTTCCGTCTGATCGGCGGAACGCTGGCCGGAGCCGTCACGGTCGCCGGTCTCACGACACTCGCCCCCTGGCAGTCCCAGGCCGCGCCGCCCGGAGAGAGGACCGTCACCGTCACGATGTTCGAGCGGCAGTACGCCGATGTGGCCGCCGCCTGCACCGACCAGCTCGGACCCGCCGGGTACGGCTACGTCCAGGTGTCGCCCGCCAGTGAGCACATCCAGGGCGACCAGTGGTGGACCTCCTACCAGCCGGTCAGCTACCGGATCGCCGGCCGCCTCGGCGACCGCGACGCGTTCGCGGGCATGGTCGAGGCATGCCACGCCGCGGGCGTCAAGGTCATCGCCGACGCCGTCGTGAACCACATGGCCGCCGGCTCCGGCACGGGCACCGGCGGCACGGCCTACACGAAGTACGACTACCCCGGCTCCTTCCAGGACGCCGACTTCCACACCTGCCGCACCGCGATCAGCGACTACGCCGACCGCGCGGACGTGCAGAACTGCGAACTGGTGGGGCTCTCGGACCTGGACACCGGCAAGGACGAGGTCCGTTCCGCCATCGCCGCGTACCTCGACGACCTGCGGTCGCTGGGCGTCGACGGCTTCCGGATCGACGCGGCCAAACACATGGCGGCCGACGATGTCGCCGCGATCAAGGGGAAGATGAGCGATCCGGGCTTCTGGGTCTCGGAGGTCATCCACGGCGGCGGCGAGGCCGTGCAGCCCGAGGAGTACACGGGGATCGGCGACGTCGACGAGTTCCGCTACGGGGGCCACCTCAAGAGTGCCTTCCAGGGCGGCGGCCTCGCGCAGCTGAAGTCCGTCGCGGACGGCAAGCTGGGCAGCGCCGACGCCCGTACGTTCGTGGACAACTGGGACACCGAGCGCAACGGCTCGACCCTGACGTACAAGGACGGCGCGGCCTACACCCTCGCCAACGTCTTCATGCTCGCCTCGCCGTACGGTTCGCCGAACGTGTACTCGGGCTACACGTGGTCCGACAAGGACGCCGGCCCGCCGAGCGGCGCCGACGGCTGGACCGGCACGCACGCCCAGCAGGCGATCACCGGTCTCGTGGGGTTCCGCAACGAGGTGGGCTCCGCCGAGCTCACCGACTGGTGGGACAACGGCGGCGCCGCCATCGCCTTCGGCCGCGGTGACAAGGGGTTCGTCGCGCTCAACAACGGCGACGGCGCCCTGGAGGGGACCTTCACGAGTTCCCTGCCGGGCGGTACGTACTGCAACGTCGCCGCGGCGCCTGCGGGCAGCTGTGACGGCAACACCGTCACGGTCGGCGACGACGGGACCTTCAGCGCGACCCTGCCGGCCCGTGGGGCGCTGGCCCTGCACGCCGGAGCCCGGACGGACTGACCGGCCGGACCAGACACACCCGGCGCGCGGGACGGAGTCACTTCCGTCCCGCGCGCCGGCGACGGTCACGGCCACGTGGCTGCTGACCATGACGCACGTTCACCGACCCGAGAGGCACGACCATCTCCATGCGCAAGCAGACCGACGTCCTCGTCCTGGGTGGCGCGGGCGTGGACACGATCGTCCATGTCCCCGAACTCCCGCTCCCCTTCGCCGACAGTCACATGATCAGGCCGGGCATCGAGACCCGCGCGGGGCAGAGCGGGGACTTCGTCTCGGTCGGGCTGCACGCCCTCGGCCTGAGGACCCGTCATCTCGACATGCTCGGGGACGACCACGAGGGGGAACTGGTCCGCGCCCTCCACCGCGACCGGGGCATCCCGCTCACCGCCGTACACCTTCCGGCCGGGACCAAGCGCGCGGTGAACCTCGTCGGTCCGGACGGGCGGCGGCTGTCCCTGTACGACGCCACCCGTACGCCCGACACGGAACGCTTCGACGAGTCCACGGTCCGCGAACTCGCCACCGACGCCCGCCACGCACACGTCGTGATCACCCAGCCGTGCGACCTGGCGCTGCCGGCGCTCCGCGAGGCGGGCGTGACCATCTCCACCGATCTGCACGACTGGGACGGAGCCAACCCCTACCACGAGACCTACGCTCTCCAGGCGGACACCGTCTTCCTGTCGACCACCGCCCTGGCCGACCCGGAGCGGACCATGCGTGACATCGAGGCCCGGGGCAGGGCCCGGATCGTCGTCGCCACCGCGGGCGCCGAGGGCTCGTACCTCCTGTACGACGGCGAGCTGACGCACACACCGGCCGTCACCCCGCACGCCCCGGTGGTCGACTCCAACGGCGCGGGCGACGCCTTCGCCGCGGGCTTCCTCCTCGGCGTGCTCAACGGCGAACACCCGCGGCGTGCCGCGCTGTTCGGAGCGGTGGCCGGCGCCTACGCCTGCACCGTGCCCTCCACGCGCACCGATGCCATCGGGCGCGATGCGCTCCTCGCCCGGGTCGAGGAGCTGTCGTCCGGGGAACTGACACCCCAGTAGATCTCGAAAGAATTTCGAAACTTTCGACCTCCTCATTCGAATCATGATCTCGGAATTATGCACTCCACGGAAAGGTGGTGCATTCGAATCTTCAATAATCAGCCCTGACCTGGCACAACTGGTCTCGATGCTCTCCTTGGTGGGATCGGCACTTTCGTAATCCTTGCGGAAACTGTTGACACTTGACGGGGGCAGATCAACACTGGCGCCGTCGCAGGCCGTCCGCAGGACTGCGGTACCCCCACCTGTCACAGGGCTCCCCATGAGCCGCCACGAGGAGGAAGCGTGACCATGGACAACACCCCCACCCAGCCGATGGATCGCAGGGGATTCATCGGCCGGGCCGGCGCCCTGGCGCTGGCGACGTCCGGACTGATGCTGCCGAGCACCGCGCACGCCGACACCGTCATCACCACCAACCAGACGGGTACCGACAACGGCTACTACTACTCGTTCTGGACCGACGGCGGTGGCTCGGTCTCCATGAGCCTGGCGTCCGGCGGCAGCTACGGCACCTCGTGGACCAACTGCGGCAACTTCGTCGCCGGGAAGGGCTGGGCCAACGGCGCCCGCAGGACCGTCAACTACTCCGGCAGCTTCAACCCGTCGGGCAACGCGTACCTCACGCTCTACGGCTGGACGGCCAACCCGCTCGTCGAGTACTACATCGTCGACAACTGGGGCACCTACCGGCCCACCGGAACGTACAAGGGTACGGTCACCAGCGATGGTGGTACGTACGACGTCTACCAGACGACGAGGGTCAACGCCCCCTCCGTCGAGGGTACGAAGACCTTCAACCAGTACTGGAGCGTCCGGCAGTCGAAGCGGACGGGCGGCAGCATCACGGCGGGCAACCACTTCGACGCGTGGGCCCGTTACGGAATGCCGCTGGGCAGCTTCAACTACTACATGATCATGGCGACCGAGGGCTATCGGAGCAGCGGGAGTTCCCGCATCTCGGTGAGCTGACGCACCGCCGGAAACCGAGGCGGCGCGGCGGCCCCCGGGTCGCCACGCCGCGCGCGGATGCCGTGCGGCTGTTCGGCCGGCGGGGATTCCACGGCCGCAGGAGGGGGACCGGCTTCCCGGCCCGACCCGCGCTCCCGGTACCCGGCGGGCCGGGCCCGGAAGCGATGGCGGAGGATGGGGGAGATCCTCTTCGACATCTGGAGTACGTGTGGCCGCCCGCGACCTTCCCCCGCTTCTCCGTCGCAGGCGCACGGCGGGCGGTGCGGCCGCACTCGTCGCGGCCGTGCTGGGGGCGAGCGTGCTGTCCGGGTGCGCGGCCGAGGACGGCCCGTCCCGCGATGCCGCGCCGGTGAAGAGCCCGGCGTCCGAGGTGCTCCTGCCGACGGCCGGCATGGCGTTCGACTACCAGATCGGCGGCGGCTACACGCCCCCCGGCGGGGTGCGCGCGGTGTCCCGCGACCGCGAGGACGAACCGGCCCCCGGCCTCTACAACGTCTGCTACGTCAACGCCTTCCAGGCGCAGCCCGGTGCCCTGGACTGGTGGAAGGACACCCATCCCGACCTCCTGCTCACCGACGCCGAAGGGGAGCCGGTCATCGACGAGGGCTGGGACGAGGTGCTCCTGGACACCTCCACGGCCGCGAAGCGCGAGCAGCTGGCGGAGATCGTCGGGGACTGGATCGACGGCTGCGCGGAGAGCGGCTTCCAGGCGGTGGAGCCGGACAACCTCGACTCCTTCGAGCGCTCCGACGGCAGGCTGACCAAGGCGCACAACGAGGCGTTCGCAAGGACACTCGCCGAGCGGGCACACGATGACGGCCTCGCGATCGGACAGAAGAACACCACCGACCTGCTCGACCGGCACGCGGCGATCGGCTTCGACTTCGCGGTGACGGAGGAGTGCGCCCAGTTCGACGAGTGCGACGCGTACGCCGACGCGTACGACGGCCGGGTCTTCGCCATCGAGTACGAGGGCGAGGGCGACGTCGGCTTCGACGAGAGCTGCTCCGCCTGGGGCGACAGGATCTCCCTCGTCCTGCGCGACCTCGATGTGCTCCCCGGGGGCGAGAAGGGCCACGTGTTCCGTCTCTGCTGAGCTTGCCGTTCAATGTCCCCGCCGTAGGAGGTCAGTCGAGCCAGACCACCATGGCGTGCTCGGAGGAGGCCGCAGCCTGGAAGAACTCGGTCAGAGGCACAAACAGGTCGCGGGCCCATTCCAGGGAGGCCGGCGAGTCCCAGATCTGGGGATAGATCTCGGCTGCGGTGAGTTCGTTGTGGTCGACGCCGTGGATCAGATCGTCGTAGGTCATCCGGTTCAGGCTGTCGGCGGCCAGTTGCACCCGGTCGACGGAGAGGTACCGCGGCGGATCGTAGCCCCAGTCGTCTGCCTCGGGGATGAGTTCCTCACCGAAGACGATGTCGACCGGGAAGTCCGACCGCTTCAGCAGGAACCCCAGCAGGTTCCAGGTCTGGTGCGTGGTGAAGTGCCGCGCGTCGGCGGGTGCCGTCTCCTCGTCCTCCTGGTCCTGAACGTCGGAGGCGAAGTCAAAGGCCCACTCGGGGTCCTCCAGGGCTCGGGCCAACTCGCCGGGTGTGACACGCAGGTACTCGCCGTTCATGCTCATGGGCGGCAGCATACGGAGCGGCTCCGACAAAAGTTTCGGCTGGTCAACCAGCTCGGCGTGGTCCGGTGCCGACCTTGTGGTGGGCTGGTCTGCGGTAGGGCTCGCCGGTCACCGGGAGCAGGCCGACGTCGTAGCGGGTCGCGGGGCGGCGGTTGTCCCGGGAACACCCGGACGAGTGATCACCAGGTCCGCCTGCTCGAGGCCGCTGGACAGATCACAAGCTGAGCGCTGCGCTCCAAGCGCTCCGAACCGCCGACGCGGGCGCCCTCACCAGAGGGCGTTTTCGCCTCGCGCGCCACTTCGGCGCGTCCTTCCTCGGCCGGCGGTGCCCCGTAGGGCCTGGTCCTCCCTCCGCGTCCTTCGCGGTGGTTCCGCGCACTCATCGCCGAGTGAATCATCTGTACGTTCTGAAAGAGTCCTTGACAGTCCATAAAGCTTGTGACAATTTCACTCCTCAATCGGCTGGTGAAGCCGGTCGCAGGGTGTCGCGCTGCCGGTGCGGCTCCTGCCCACCTCAGGAGGGGCCGCGTGACGTGCTCACCCGCTCCCGGGGCCGACGGTCCGGTGCGCCCTTCGTTACGGCCACGGCCACTCCGGGCCGTCACCCTCGTACCCCTGGGCTGAGCCCCGGCCCACGCCGCTCAGCCCGGCTGTCGCCCCTCCCGTAGAGCCGCCCTTCATCCGGACCTCGCCCTGCCGCGTGGTTCGTACCGGCATGCCCCCTCGGACGCCCCGGTGCGCCGGAACCGGCATGCCGGTTGGTACGCCACGGCCATCTCCCGCACGGAACAAAGGAGTTCACGCATGAGCCGCGTCAGCGAGCCGTACAGAACCGCAGCCGAGGAGGCCGCGCCCCCCGAGAGCCCCGCTCGGGGCGTGCGTTCCCCGCGCTACCGGGCCACCCTCGTGGCCGGCTTCGTCGCCGTCCTGGTCGCCCAGCTGGCCAACGCGCTGCCCGGTGCGCTCAACGGCACCTTCCAGCAGGAGTTCCAGACGGCCGGTACCCAGCTGACCTGGATCACCGCAGCCTTCTCGATCCCGCTGGTCGTCTTCGAGCTCACCTTCGGAGTCCTCGGCGACCTCTGGAGCCGCCGCAAGCTGCTCTTCGGAGGAGCCGTGCTCACGGCGATCGGCGCGCTGATCTGCGCCACCGCACCCTCCGTGCAGGCGATGTGGGTGGGCCAGGCGGTCGGCGGTCTCGGCGCGGGCGTCCTGTTCCCCATCTCCCTCGCCCTCATCGCCGCCGTCACCCCGACCCAGCACGCCCGGTCGAGAGCGATCGCCGTCTGGGCCGGATTCCTCTCGGCAGGCGCGGCGATCTCGCCCCTGCTGGCCGGTCTCTTCGCCGAGTACGGCTCGTGGCGTGGCTCCTACGTCGTCGTGGCCGCACTGGGCCTGGTCACCTTCGGGCTCACCTTCGGCGCCGCGGACTCCTCCGCCCCCGAGGGCCGGAAGCTGGACATCCCGGGCCAGGTCACCCTCGCCGTCGGTCTGATCGCGGTCATGTACGCCGCGGTGCAGGGCTCGGAGGTCGGCTGGAGCCGTCCCGAGATCATCGGATCCTTCACGGTGGGCGCCCTGCTGCTCATCGCGTTCGTCGTCATCGAGCTGCGCACCGACCCGCCGCTGCTGGACCTCGACCTGTTCAGGAACCGGGCGTTCACCATCTCGTCGCTCGTCGCGGTGATCGGCATGTTCAGCTTCCTGGGCATCTGCTTCGCGACGAGCATGTGGGTCGGCGCGGTGCAGCACCAGAGCCCGCTCAAGCTGGGCTTCCTGTTCCTCTTCATCCAGGGCCCGGCATTCGTCCTCATCCCGGTGATCTCGCATCTGATCAGAAACGTGTCACCCCGGTGGGTCCTCACCTCCGGGTTCGTCCTCGTCGCGATCGGCGGCTTCATGTGCTCGCGCTTCGACGTACGGGACATGGACTGGACCCAGTTCATCGCGCCGCAACTCTGCGTCGGTGTGGGATTCGCCCTGACCGTCGGCTCGATCACCGCCGTCGCCATCAACTCGGTGCCGATCGCCTACGCGGGCATGGCGAGCGCGACGACCAACCTGCTGCGCGACCTCGGCTTCGCCCTCGGGCCGGTCGTCGTGGGCGCGGTGGCGCTCAGCAGCGCGGGCGACGCCTTCATGTCGGCCCTGCCGGGCGCCGGGCTCCCGCCCGAGGAAGTCGGGGCCGCCATGGGCATCGGGCGGGAAGCGGGTCCGCTCGCGGTCAACAGCCTCCCGCCGGGCACCCCGGGGGCCGCGGCGCAGTCGATCGCGCTGGACGCACTGGGTGACGCCCTCTCGCTGTCCTTCCTGGTCTGCGCCGTCGCCGCGCTCGCCGCGGCCGCCCTGACGCTGTTCGGCCTCATCGGATCGGGCGGGTCCCAGGCCCTCGACACCGCCGACGAAGCTCACCGGGCGGCGCCGGCGCCCGCGTAGAACCGACGCGCCGGAAGCGGTTCCGGCACCGCACGCCGTCCCACGGCGCGACCGTGGGACGGCCGCCGGAGTACCCGGCCGGACGCTGCCTCAGGGCCGCGCCGCTCAGAAATCCACCGGCTCGCGGATGAGCGGGCACGTCATGCAGTGCCCCCCGCCCCGGCCGCGTCCCAGCTCCGCGCCGACGATCGTGATGACTTCCACGCCCGCCGCGCGCAGCAGATCATTGGTCTGGGTGTTGCGGTCGTAGGTGAACACGACCCCGGGTTCGAGCGCCACGGCGTTGTTTCCGCTGTCCCACTGCTGGCGCTCGGAGGCGTACACGTCGCCGCCCGTCTCGATCACCCGCAGGGAGGGCAGCCCGAGGCTCTTGGCCACGACGTCGGTGAAGGCCCGGGAACCCTCGTCGGTGACCTCCACCCCGGGGGACCTGTCGCTCGGACGGAGGGAGAACGTGCGGACCGCGTCCATGATCGTCGGGTAGACCGTCACGATGTCGCGGTCGGCGAAGGTGAAGACCGTGTCCAGGTGCATGGCTGTCCGCAGTTTGGGCATCCCCGCGACGACGACGTGCTCGGCGGCCCCCTGCGCGAAGAGCGAGGCCGCGACCTGGGTGATGGCCTGGCGGGAGGTGCGCTCACTCATGCCCATGAGGACGACACCGTTGCCGACCGGCATGATGTCGCCGCCCTCGAAGGTGGCCTGGCCCCACTCCTGCTCGGGGTCGCCCCACCAGACCCTGGCTCCGGTGAAGTCCGGGTGGAAGAGGTAGACCGCCTTCATCAACAGCGTCTCGTCGTGACGCGCGGGCCAGTAGAGGGGGTTGAGCGTCACCCCTCCGTACAGCCAGCAGGTGGTGTCGCGGGTGTAGAGCGTGTTGGGCAGGGGCGGCATCAGATATTCGCGCACCCCCGTCGACTCGCGCGCCAGGGCGAGATAGCCGGACCGGTAGTCGTCGGGCAGGTCGGCGGTGGCCAGCCCGCCGATCAGATACTCGGCGAGCTCACGCGGTTCCAGCGACTCGAGGTAGGCACGGGTCGCGTCGATGAGACCCAGGCCGACCTCATTGGCGGTGATCTTGCGGTCGAGGAGCCATGACCTGGCCGTGGGATCGGCGACCGTCCGCGCCAGTACGTCGTGCAGCTCCACGACCTCTACGCCGCCCTGCTGGAGCTTGCCGACGAAGTCGGCGTGGTCGCGCTGCGCGTTCTCCACCCACATCACGTCGTCGAAGAGCAGGTCACCTGCGTTGCCCGGGGTGAGCCTGCGGTGGGCGAGGCCCGGTGCGCAGACGAGCACCTTGCGCAGCTTGCCGACCTCGGAGTGGACGCCGTGCACGGCAGGCGCGCCGGAGGCGGAGGTGTTCGTCATGAAGGGCTGCCTTTCGGTCGGGAAGCGGACGCGGGGAGTGCGGACCTCAGAGGCTGATCCATCCCGCCGCCAGGGCGATCACCCCGACCACGGCCCCCGCGACGGAGACGGCGCAGATGAGGCGTTCGGCGGGGGAGAAGACCCGCCGTCCCTGTTCCCTGCGGGCCATCGCGAACAGGATCGTGGCAGGGGCGTAGATGATGAAGGAGACCAGGACGAATTTCAGTCCGGCGGCGAAGAGCAGGAACGCCGTGTAGAGCGTCGCCACGATGCCGACGGTCAGGTCGCGCCGCTTGGCCGTTCCCCTGGTCAGTTCGTCGGGACGGACCATGATCTTGACGGCGAACGCGGCGGCGAGCAGGAACGGGATCAGGGACAGCGCACTGGTCAGATCGAGGGCGAAGTTGAACGCGTCGTCCGAGAAGAGCGTGATCACCAGGACGACCTGGGACAGCAGCGTCGTCATCAGCAGGGCGGGCACCGGCACGTCGGCGCTGTTGGCGTGGCGCAGGAAGCGCGGCATGTCGTGGTCCTTGGCGGCGACGAACAGCACCTCGGCGGCCATCAGGGTCCAGGCGAGATACGCGCCGAGCACGGAGACGATCAGCCCCACGCTCACGAAGACCTGGCCCCAGGTACCGACCGCCTCCTCCAGCACCGCTGCCATGGAGGGCTGGCGGAGGTCGGCGATCTCGGCCATCGGCATGATGCCGTACGAGACGATCGTGACCGAGGCGAAGACGGCGAAGACGCTGAGGAAGCCGAGGACGGTGGCGCGCCCGATGTCCTCGCGTCGCCTGGCGTGGCGCGAATAGACGCTGGCGCCCTCCACACCCAGGAAGACGAACACCGTGGCCAGCATGGTGCCGCGCACCTGGTTGAACAGGGAGCCGGCGTAGTCCGCGCCGCCGAAGTTGTCGGCGAACACCGATGCGTCGAAGAAGAACAGGGCCAGGATCACGAACACGATGATCGGGACCACCTTGGCGACGGTGACCACCCTGTTGATGGCCGCCGCCTCCTTCACGCCCCGGCGGATGAGGAAGTAGAAGGCCCAGAGCCCGGCCGTGGACACGACCACGGCCACCAGCGTGTCGCCGTCGCCGAGGGCCGGCCACACGGCCCCGACCGTCGACGTGATCAGCACCCAGTACGTCACATTGCCGACGCAGGCGCTGGCCCAGTATCCGAACGCGGAGAAGAAGCCGAGATACTCGCCGAATCCGGCCTTGGCGTAGGCGTAGACACCGGCGTCGAGATCCGGCCGGCGCACCGCGAGCGTCTGGAAGACGAAGGCGAGCATCAGCATGCCCGTCCCGGCGATCGCCCAGGCGATCAGTGCCCCCGCCACACCCGTCTCCTGGGCGAAGCGCGACGGCAGGGAGAACACTCCGGCGCCGACCATCGAGCCGACCACCATCATGGTCAGCGTCAGCAGCGACATCTTGACCGGGGTGGCCGGTCCTTCGGAGACGTCGGTCCCGGTGCGGGAGCTTGTCATCTGGTCCCCCTCGTGCGGTGCAGATACGAGGGGGACTTTAGTTGCAAATAGGACATTGTGCCCGATAGGTGGCCGTGATGGCGGCGGGTCGCGCGGTTCGGGTGAGGCGCCGGGAGCCTCCCGCGCTGACGGGACCTCAGGCGGCGGCCGGCTCCGAGGGTGTGGGTGACGGCTTCGGGGTGAGGCCCTGGCCGGCCGCGCGCCGCCATGCCGATTCGCGCAGCAGCCGGAGGCCGTTGAGGCCCACGATCACGGTGGAGCCCTCGTGGCCCAGGACGCCGTGCGGGAGCGGAAGATGGCCGACGAGGTCCCAGACCACCAGGACGGAGATGAACACCCCCGCGATGACCAGGTTCTGCACGACCAGCCGGCGCGTTGCCCGGGACAGGGCCACCACGGCGGGCACGGTGGCCAGTTCGTCTCGGATGATCACGGCGTCCGCGGTCTCCAGTGCGAGATCGGAGCCGGCCCTGCCCATCGCGATGCCGGTGTGCGCGGCGGCCAGCGCGGGCGCGTCGTTGACGCCGTCGCCCACCACCAGGACCTTGCGCCCCGCCTGTTCCTGCTCGCGTACGGCGGCCGCCTTGTCCTGGGGGAGCAGTCCCGCGCGAACGTCGGTGATGCCCGCCTCGGCGGCCAGCCGGGCGGCGGCGCGCGGGTTGTCACCCGTCAGCAGCATCGGCGAACCGCCGGTCAGACGGGCCAGCGACGCGACGGTTTCCACGGCGTCCCGGCGCATGCGGTCGGCGATTCCCAGCACCCCGGCCGGCACGCCGTCCCGCAGGACGAGCACGGCGGTGCGCCCGCCGTCCTCCAGCTCCTCGGCGGCGGAGGCGGCGTGGTCGAAGGCGGCGGCCGTGGTGGCCGTACGGGTGGAGACCTCGCGCAGCAGTCGCCCGGGCGAGCCGACCGCGATCCGGTGGCCGTCGACGGTGGCCGTGACCCCCGTGCCGGGCGCCGACGTGAAGTCCCCGGCGGGGGCGACCGGCAGGCGCCGCTCCTGCGCGGCGTTCACGACGGCGCGGGCCAGGGGGTGCTCGCTGGCGTGCTCGGCGGCGGCCGCCAGGGCGAGCAGCGTGTCCTCGGTCAGCCCGGAACCGGTCAGCGGGCGGACGTCGGTGACGCGCGGGGTGCCCTCCGTCAGGGTGCCGGTCTTGTCCAGCGCCACGGCGTCGGCCTGCCCGAGGCGCTCCATCACGACGGCGGACTTGACGAGGACACCGTGGCGTCCGGCGTTGGCCATGGCGGAGAGCAGCGGCGGCATGGTCGCCAGGACCACCGCGCAGGGGGAGGCCACGATCATGAAGGTCATCGCGCGCAGCAGGCTGTCCTTCATGTCCTCGCCGAAGCCCAGCGGTACGAGGAAGACGGCCAGGGTGGCGGCCACCATGCCCAGCGAGTAGCGCTGCTCGACCTTCTCGATGAACAACTGGGTGGGCGCCTTGGTCCGGGAGGCCTCCTCCGTCATGGCCACGATCCGGGCGATCACGGACTCCGAGGCGTCGCGCTCGACGGCGACCCGCAGCGTTCCCGTGCCGTTCAGCGTTCCGGCGAACACCTCGTCCCCGTGCTCCTTCGTCACCGGCAGCGGTTCGCCGGTGATGGTGGCCTGGTCGACCTCGCTCGCGCCGTCCAGGACCCTTCCGTCGGCGCCGACCCGCTCTCCCGGGCGGATGCGGATGACATCACCGACCACGAGGTCCTCGGTGGCGACGCTCTCCTCACCCCCGTCGGGCATGATCCGGGACGCGGTGTCCGGCGCCAGGTCGAGGAGTCCGCGTACGGCGTCCTGGGTCCGGGCGGTCGCCAGTGCCTCCAGTGCTCCCGAGGTCGCGAAGATGACGATCAGCAGCGCCCCGTCCATCACCTGTCCGATCGAGGCCGCGCCGAGCGCCGCCACGATCATCAGCAGGTCCACGTCCAGGACCTTCTCCCGCAGCTCCCGCAGTCCCGACAGGGCGGGCTCCCAGCCTCCGGCGGCATACACCAGGGCGTACAGCGGGCCCCAGGCCCAGGCGGGGGCGCCGGTGACCTGGAGCGGCAGCGCCAGCAGGAACAGCGCCAGGGAGGCGCCCGCCCAGCGGGCCTCCGTCAGCGCGAGGACGCGGGTCCTGCGCCGGGGGACCGTGCCGGGACCGGCGGTCGGGGTGCGCGAGGGGCGCGGGATGACGGCAGCGGGCATGGCGGAGAAACCCCTCACGGGCGGCGGGAACGGCGACGCCACCACCGTACAGGAACATATGAACAGGTCTTCATGTGTCATCCGTAGAATGAGTGCCATGGGCCACGGACGCGACGAGCAGAACACCGCAACCACCCGCGAGCGTCTGGACGCCGTGGGGGCCGCGGGCGTCGCCGAGACCCTCCAGGCGCTGGCCACCCCGTCCCGGCTGCGGATTCTGGCACGGCTCCAGGAGGGCCCCTGCGCGGTCGGTGACCTCGCCGAAGCGGTGGAGATGGAACCTTCCGCCTGCTCCCACCAGTTGCGGCTGCTGCGGAATCTCGGACTCGTCGCGGGCGAGAGGCAGGGGCGCTCGATCGTCTACGCCCTGTACGACCACCACGTCGCCGAACTCCTGGACCAGGCCCTCTACCACGTGGAGCATCTGCGCCTGGGACTCCGCGACGCGCCCGCCGAAACCGCCGCCGCGGCAGCCCGGCGGTGACGGCGCGCCACGCCGGGTGACCCCGGCGGCGGCCGCGTGCCCTGCCGGGCCTCCCGGCCGTGACCGCGTGCCGCGCCAGGGATACGGGAATCCCGGCGCGCCCCCGGCGTTGAACCATGAGTGAGCCCACTCATCGGATCGACCCGCTTCTCCTTCCTCGACCGCTCCCGCACCCGCGAGGGGGATGACGGCCCGCAGGCGCTGCGGGACACCGTCGCGCTCGCGGGAACGGCCGAGGACCTCGGCTACCACCGCTTCTGGGTGTCCGAACACCACAGCGTGCCCGGTGTGGCCGGATCGGCGCCGACGGTGCTCGCGGCTGCCGTGGCCGCCGCGACATCCACCATCAGGGTGGGAACCGGCGGGGTCATGCTCCCGAACCACCAGCCCTTCGTCGTGGCCGAGCAGTTCGGGGTCCTGGCCTCGCTCTTCCCCGGCCGGATCGACATGGGCCTGGGCCGCTCCGTCGGCTTCACCGACGGGATCCGCAGGGCCCTCGGCCGGGACAAGGGCGACGCCGACGCCTTCGCCGGTCAGCTGAGCGAACTCCTCGGCTGGCTGGACGGCACGCAGCGGGCCCACCCCCAGGTGCACGCCCGTCCCGCCGAAGGGCTGCGCGTTCCGCCGTTCGTCCTGGCGACCGGCGGCGGCGCGGCGATCGCCGCCGCGGCCGGTCTGCCGCTCGTCGTGGGCGACCTCCGGGGCCGCGAGAGGCTCGTCCGCGCGGTCGAGGAGTACCGCGCCGGATTCCGCCCCTCCCCATGGGCTCCCGAGCCGTACGTGATCGTGGCGGGCACCGTCGCCGTCGCGGGCACGGAGCGGGAGGCGCGGCGGCTGCTGATCCCCGAAGCGTGGTCCATGGCGTACGCGCGCACCCATGGCTCGTTCCCGCCGCTGGCGCCGGCCGGACGGATCGAGGCACTGGCCATGACGGACAAGGAGCGCGGGCTGTTCGAGGACGGACTGCGGGGGCATCTCGCGGGCACCGAGGACACGGTGGCCGACGGACTGGAGCTGGTGCTCAAGGAGACCGGCGCCGACGAGGTGCTGGTCACGACGAGCACGTACGACCGCGAGGCGCTCGTGGACTCCATGCGGCGGCTCGCCCGTCTCGCGGGCCTGCGCCCCGCCGCCGACGCCGCGCCCTGAACTTCGGATGCCGTGCCGGCCTCGGACGCACCCCGCGCCGCACGTCGGACAGCGCCCGCCACCGGCCTCAGATGCTGCCGGGGTGACCGAACAAGAGGTCGTAGCCCGGAGGCAGTTGCAGCAGCATCCGATCCAGGAGATCCTCGCCCGCGGCGTCGGCCGCCACACTGAGCACCGCGCTGGTGTCCCAGGCGGCGGTCTGCTCGGTCGCGCCCTCGATCCAGGCGGCCGCCGCGCGCACGAATCTCTCGGGGCTCAGCGGCTCGGCGGCCTGCAGCGGATTGAGAAGGATCAGCGCGAAGGTCTCGGGCAGCCGGGCCGCCAGCTCGTTGCGCTCCTCACCCACCAGATGCGCCCCGAGCAGCGCCAGCACCACACGTGACGCGCGCTCCGCCTCCAGGCCCGATGGATAGTCGCCCCGTTCCTGGACGGCCTCCAGGAACGCCTGCCATCTCATGTACGTCACCGGTACCCCTTCACGGAGCGCGAGCGGAGAGCGGGGCGGGGGAGGGGAGCCCGTGCCCCGCCCTCCGCGTATTCACCGCAAGCCACCTCATGTTCGTACTAACACGGCTGCACGAGGGCGGCAAACGCGCGGCGGCTCTTCCACCGACGGGTGACGCGACGCCCCCGTGCCGGCCTACTCCATGGGGTAGATGTCCCCGCTCGCCATGCCGCTGACCTGCACGCTCTGGTCCTCGAGCCGGTGCGCCTTCTCCTGGAGACGCTTGCGTTCCGCGGGGTCGGTGGACTTCTCCGCCGCCGCTTCGAGGTCCTTCGCCTTGTCGCGCATCTCCTGCGCGCGGCCCCGGAGGTCTTCCTGCTCGCTCATGATCACTCCCTGGCGCTGTACGGAGCGGACACCTCCACCGAACCAGGCACCGGGGGGTACGCGCATCTCAGCGGAGCCCGCGGAAGCGCGGAGTGACCGCGCGGGGACCCGGGCGGGCTACTCGAAGCGCGTCGGATCGCCCGCCCCACGGCGTACGATCTCCGCTTCGCCGCCCGAGAAGTCGATCACGGTGGTCGGCTCGGTTCCGCAGTCGCCCGAGTCGAGCACCACGTCCACGACGTGGTCGAGGCGCTCCTTGATCTCCCAGCCCTGCGTCAGCGGCTCCTCCTCGTCCGGCAGGAGCAGCGTGCTGGACAGCAGTGGCTCGCCGAGCTCGGCCAGCAGGGCCTGCGTCACCGTGTGATCAGGGATCCGGACCCCGACGGTCTTCTTCTTGGGGTGCAGCAGCTGGCGCGGCACCTCCTTGGTGGCGGGGAGGATGAAGGTGTAACTCCCGGGCGTCGCCGCCTTGATCGCGCGGAAGACGTCGTTGTCGACCTGCACGAACTGGCCGAGCTGCGCGAAGTTCTGGCACACCAGGGTGAAATGGTGGCGGTCGTCGAGATTCCGGATGGACCGGATGCGGTCGATGCCGTCGCGGCTGCCCAGCTGGCATCCCAGCGCGTAGCAGGAGTCGGTCGGATACGCGACGAGTGCGCCCGACCGGATGCTCTCGGCCATGCCGGTGATGGTGCGGCGCTGAGGATTGTCTGGGTGCACGTCGAAGTACTTGGCCATCCGGCGAGTCTACGGCCTCCGGACCACGTCGTTCCGCCTTCGGAGTGCCCTTCCGGGGGAGTTCCGGGAGAGACCGCCCCATGCTCGCGCGCGGGGGAAGTGCCGCGGGCGGGTGGCCCGGTGACTCCGGGCGTGCTCCGTGTCGGTGCCCCTGTCCGACGGCCCGTCACGGACCGTTCGCCCTTTGTCGCCGAACTGCTCCACCTGTACGAGCGACGAAGGCTCACCGGTGCCCCGGGTCATCCGGGCACGAGTCGGCCCGTGACGCGTTCAGCCACCTCCCCGGAGGTGTGCCGCGACGATCCGCGCGGTGACCGGTCGACCCCTCGCGCCCGTGCAGGCGCGAGCACCACCGCACGACGTCGCCGAGGCCGCCGACCTGCCGTCAGGAGGGCGGCGGTTCAGGAGGGAGCCTGTCGGCAGGCACGCGCTCGATGCGGGTCCACCCCTCCCAGCCACGCTCCTTGAGAATCGCCAGCACCAGTTCGGCGCCCGGTGCGGACTCGAGCATGGCCGAGTCCATCAGGGCGACGAACTGGTCGTCGAAGCCGTCGGTCCCCACCTCGCCGGCCTCCACGGCGCGAATCATCAGGCGCTCCAGGACATCGGCGACCTCGACGATCCGTGGGTCACCGGCCCGCCAGTCGGGCTCCCCGGTGAAGAAGCCGTAGAGCCTCACCATGTCGGGATCGTCCAGCTCCTCGTGCTTCATGGCGATCACGGCGCCGATCTGGTCGGGCACCTGCGCGGCGATCATGATCCAGGCGTCCCGCTCCAGTTCGAGGTACCGCTTCCCGACACCGAGACCGCGCAGCCGGTCGAGATAGTCCACGACGCACTGCGGGAGCGCCAGATGCTCTCCGGCGGCGAGCCGGGCGAGCCGGGCGCGGGTGTCCCGCAGCCGCCGGATCTCGGCGCGCAGACCCTTGTCGATCTCCTCGACGCCGGCGGTGAACTCCGCGGGCCCGGCGTCGAGGAGTTCCTGCACCCTGGCCAGCGGTACGCCGGAATCGGCCAGGGTGCGGATCCGGATCAGCCGCACGACCGCGGCGGCATCGTAGGTCCGGTACCCGGACCGGTCGCGCTCGGGCTCGGGCAGCAGGCCGATCTTGTGGTAGTGGCGTACCGCCCGCACCGTCACCCCCGCGTACCGCGCCAGCTGGCTGATGGTGAGCATGGGCACCAGCCTGCCTCAGGCGATCTTCCGGCGGTAGGCGGTCATCGCGAAGACGTACGCCACGACGAGGATGCCCACACACCACACGAGCGCGATCCAGATGTCGTCGCCGACCGGCCGCTCCGTGAACAGGGCACGGATCGAGTCGACGATCGACGTCACCGGCTGATGTTCGGCGAACCAGCGCACCGGGCCCGGCATCGTCTCCGTGGGCACGAACGCCGAGCTGACGAACGGCAGGAAGATGAGCGGGTAGGCGAACGCGCCCGCGCCCTCGACCGACGACGCGGAGAGCCCGGGGATCACGGCGAGCCAGGTCAGCGCCAGGGTGAACAGGAGCAGGATGCCGGTGACCGCCAGCCAGGCCGACACTCCTGCACCCGAGCGGAAGCCCATGAGCACGGCGACGCCCACGACGAGGACGAGCGCGATCAGATTGGCGACCAGCGAGGTGACGACATGGGCCCACAGCACACCCGACCGTGCGATCGGCATGGACTGGAACCGCTCGAAGATCCCGCTCTGCACATCGGTGAACAGCCGGTACGCGGTGTAGGAGATGCCCGATGCGATGGTCATGAGCAGGATGCCGGGCAGCATGTAGTTCACGTACGAGGCCGACCCGGTATCGATGGCGCCACCGAACACGTAGACGAACATCAGCATCATGGCGACCGGCGTGAGGACGGTCGTGATGATGGTGTCCATGCTGCGGGTGACATGGCGCAGGGTCCGCCCCGTGAGCGCGGCGGTGTCGCTGAAGAAGTACCCGGTCATCCCTGTTCCCCCGTTGTCGTGCCGATGACGGCGTTCCTGTCGCCGCCGCCGACGACCGAGAGGAAGATCTCCTCCAGAGTCGGCTGCTTCTCGACGTACTCCACCGCGGCGGGCGGGAAGAGCTTCTTGAGCTCGGCGAGCGTGCCGTTCACGATGATCCGCCCCTGGTGCAGGATCGCGATCCGGTCGGCCAACTGCTCGGCCTCGTCCAGATACTGCGTGGTGAGCAGCACCGTCGTGCCGTGACCGGCGAGCTCCTTGACCGCATCCCACACCTCGATGCGCGCCTCCGGGTCGAGTCCGGCTGTCGGCTCGTCCAGGAAGATCACCGGGGAATTCCCGATGAGGCTCATCGCGATGTCCAGCCGGCGGCGCATCCCGCCCGAATAGGTGGACACCTTCCGCGCGCCCGCCTCGGTCAGCGAGAAGCGCCTGAGCAGGTCGTCGGCGATCGCGCCCGGGTCCTCCAGGTGACGCAGCCTGGCGACGAGCACGAGGTTCTCCCTGCCGCTGAGGATCCCGTCGACGGCCGCGAACTGTCCGGTGAGACTGATGGACTCGCGCACGCTCGCGGGCTGTTCGGCCACGTCCAGGCCGTTGACGCTCGCCGTCCCCGCGTCTGCCTTGAGCAGAGTCGCGAGGATCCTGACCGTCGTGGTCTTGCCCGCCCCGTTGGAGCCGAGCAGGGCGAAGATACTGCCCCGCGTCACGTCGAAGTCCACACCGCGCAGCACTTCGACCTTCCCGTACGACTTCTCCAGACCCCGCACGCTCAGCGCCGGGCCGGCGATCGATCGGGCCGTCATGGTCATCCGCCTCCTTCGCGGAGCTGTTCCGGGCAAGGGCTGCCAGGAAGCTCCTGCCGGAAGGATGGAGGGTTGACCCAGCGTCAAGGTCAAGTCCGCTCCTGAGCGGCGACGAGCGACGAGCGACGACAACGCGGCGAGCGTGCGTGCCAGACGCCGCGAGCCCGGCAGGATCCGGAAAGACGGCCTAACCGCCCGGAGCCCGGCGGACCGCCGCCGCTTCCCACTCCTCGCGGTCAGGTCCGTCGAACTCCGGAACGTAGTCCCGGTGCTGGTCGAGCCAGCGCGCGATATGGGCGCGCACCTCCTCGGTGGCGTAAGCCTGTTCACCCGTCAGCACGAGGTGGCGCACATGCGCGCGTGCCCGCATGACCACGGGGTCGTCGAGAGCACAGGCCGACCTCGCGGCCTTCTCGCGGGCGGCGCCCGTGACCTGCCTGCCCGTTGCCTCCGGCGCGCCCCGGCGGTGCCTGTCCGCCGCCTCGTCGGCCGCCGCCTGGATCTCGAACCACGGGCGAAGGGTGCGCACCGCCCAGCGGTGGTACTCCTCGGCGAACGCGACGGGATCGCGTGGTGCCCCGTCGGCGTGGTGGGCGATCCACTGCGCCGCCCACAGGCCCAGCGCCGTGCCCTGGCCCATGGTCGGGTTGGTGTGGGTGAGGGAGTCCCCCAGGCCGACCAGCCCCGTCACCACCGGGCCGGAGTCCGTGACGAGGGAGGTCCAGCGGTTGTCCAGACCGCCCATCGCGTGGACGTCGGAGACGGCTTCGGGGTCCAGTGCCAGCCAGGCGGCGACCGCCGGGAACAGCCGGGCGACCCTCTCGAAGACCTCCGGGTCCCGAAGCGCGGCGCGCGTGGGCTCCGCCGTGGACACGGTCAAGGAGACCGCGAACGTGCCGTTGTCCGAGGGGAAGACCCCTCCGACGGCGACGGGCGAGAACGAACCGTACGTGACCCGCCCGGGGTTCGCCGGACCGTCGGTCCGCAGCCTGTACCACCGGCAGAAGTACGCGATGCCGGTCCGGTGACTCTCCACCACCGGCGCGCGGCAGCCGGCCCCGGTCAGCCAGCGGCCGACCTCCGACCGGCGTCCTCCGGCGTCCAGCACCAGACCGGCGTCATGGCGTCCGGACGCCGACTCCACCCCCGTCACCCGCGGGACGGCCCCGGACCGGTCCGTGAGGAGTCCGAGCGCGGGGTCCCCGCGCCGCATCTCGATGGACGCCTCACGCGCGACCGCCGCGCTCAGGTCCTCGTCGCCGGGACGGGCGGGCGGCCGCTCGGGGAACCAGTCCAGCTCATGGCGTTCGACGGCGCCGCGGCGCAGCATGTCCTCGTGGACGTCCGGGGCCTCGGCGCGCAGCACCGTGCGTACGGGAGCCAGCAGGGCGTGCGGCTGGACCGCCTGGGGCACGCCCGGCCGCTGCCAGTCGAAGAAGTCCGTGTCGAGGTGCTCGCCGGGCTGCCGGGCATCCCGCTCGAACACCGTCACCGAATGACCCCGGCGGCCCAGGAAAAGGGCCGCCGCCACACCACTGATCCCACCGCCGACAATCGCCACGTGCGTCACAGCAGACCCCCCCGCGCATGCGCTACGCACCCCATCGTAGCGAGGCGCTCGCATGCGCTCGGGGCCGTCCTCGGGGGCCCGGCCCCGGAATGCACGGCGCCCCCGGAGCCTCCTTGACGGGAGGCCCGGGGGCGCGTACGGCTCGCCGGATCGGTCAGGCCCCGGAGGCGTCCAGCATGGCGGTGCGCTCGACGACCTTGATGCGCTCACGGCCCTGCTCGGCGCCGAGCGCCTGCTCGTGGGCGTCCAGCCGGTGCCAGCCCTCCTTGGTGGTGTAGCGGACTCCGCGCTGCTCCAGGTAGTCGACGACCGCGTCGGGCTCGGGCTGCGTGGGGGCGGGCAGCCGGCCGGCGGAGTGGTCCTCCAGCAGGCAGGCCACGGTCTCGTTGGCGTCGCCCTTGGTGTGCCCGATCAGGCCGATCGGACCGCGCTTGATCCAGCCCGTGACGTACACCGACGTCATCGGCTCGCCACCGGTGAGCACCCGGCCGGCCTCGTGCGGGACGGTGCCGGAGGCCACGTCGAAGGGCAGCTTCGGGAGCTCCTCCGAGTAGTAGCCCACCGCGCGGTAGACGCTCTGCACGTCCCAGTCCGTGAACCGGCCGGTGCCCTTGACGTTGCCCGTACCGTCCAGCTCCGTGCGCTCCGTCCGCAGGGCGACGACGCTGCCGTCCTCGCCGACCACCTCGACCGGGGACTCGAAGAAGTGCAGGAACAGCTTGTGAGGACGGTCGCCGATGTCCCGGATCGCCCAGTTCTCCAGCGTGGAGGCGACCATGTTGGCCTGCTTGTTCTCCCGGCGGGTGGCGATCGAGCCCTCGTCGTAGTCGATGTCCTCGGGGTTGACGATCACCTCGATGTTCGGGGAGTGGTCCAGCTCGCGCAGCTCCATGGGGCTGAACTTCGCCTGGGCCGGCCCGCGCCGCCCGAAGACGTGCACCTCGAGCGCCTTGTTCGCCTTGAGACCGTCGTAGACGTTCGCCGGGATCTCGGTCGGCAGCAGTTCGTCCGCGGTCTTGGCGAGGATGCGTGCGACGTCCAGGGCCACGTTGCCCACACCGAGCACGGCGACCTTCTCCGCCTCCAGCGGCCAGGTGCGCGGAACCTCGGGGTGGCCGTCGTACCAGGCGACGAAGTCAGCGGCACCGTAGGAGCCGTCGAGCTCGATCCCGGGTATGTCCAGGGCTCGGTCGGCGTCGGCACCGGTGGAGAAGATCACGGCGTCGTAGAAGGACCGCAGGTCGTCCAGGCCGATGTCGTTCGGGTAGTCGACGTTGCCGAACAGCCTCAGCTGGGGCTTGTCCAGGACCTGGTGCAGCGCCTTGACGATGCCCTTGATCCGCGGGTGGTCGGGAGCCACGCCGTAGCGGATCAGGCCGAAGGGTGCGGGCATGCGCTCGAACAGGTCGATCGATACGCCCGGGTCCTGGGCGGCCTCGGACTTGAGAAGCGCGTCCGCTGCGTAGATTCCGGCGGGACCGGCTCCGACGATGGCGACGCGGACGGGGCGTGTCATGGAGTGTTGTTCCTTAGGGCGGACGACCACGGGCAAAGTGCAGCGGGGTAAGGCTTGGCTTACTCCGCTGCCCCCACGGTACGGCCTGTGGCCGGGAGTCCCTGGAGCGGGGCGTGGGGATATTTCGGAAATAAAGGTGCAAAGCGGCCTAAATGATCTCGGTTTCTGTGAGTGGATTCTTCCCCGGCCGTCTCACGGGGTTCCAGAGAATGAGACGGCGTACGCCGGGCAGGCTGTACGCCGGTGTCCCCGCGCGCTCCTCGCGGCTGCCGGAGCCATGATGGGGCACAGCACCGCAGCACTCCGACGAGAGGACATGTGCCATGCCGATCGAGGGCGAGTACGAGCCGAGCCCCACGACGTGGGTCCGTGAACAGGTCGAGCTCATCGAGAGCTCCGGGGGCACGCAGGGGACCACCATGCGCGGCATGCCCGTCATCCTCCTCACGACGCGCGGAGCCAAGAGCGGCAAGCTCCGCAAGACCCCGCTCATGAGGGTCGAGCACGGCGGGGAGTACGCCGTGGTCGCCTCCCTGGGCGGCGCCCCCAAGCACCCCGTCTGGTACTACAACGTCCAGGCCGACCCCCACGTGGAGCTGCGGGACGGCACCGAGCGGCAGGACATGGTCGCCCGCGAGGTCACGGGCGAGGAGAAGGCCCTGTGGTGGGGCCGCGCCGTCGAGGCGTTCCCCGACTACGCCGACTACCAGACCAAGACGGACCGCGAGATCCCGGTATTCGTCCTCACCGCTGCCGGGTGAGCCGCGACGCCGGAAGGCCGGGTCGGGGCGCGCACGCCCGGACCCGGCCGGTGCCGGTCGGCTACCAGCGCAGGCCGCCGACCGCCGCGGCGATCCGGTCGCGTTCCCAGGCGCCGTCCGCGACCAGGACGCGGTAGCGGCGGGTGAGCGTCGCACCCGGGTCCAGCACCAGCTCCTCGTGGAAGGCGAACGACGGGGCGACCGCCGCGAAGGGGGTGTTGCGCACGAACCAGTGCGCCGGGTGCTGCCCGTCCGAACCGCTGTGGCCGTTCTCGGGGGAGTGGACGAACACGAGGGTCGCGTGCCCGTCGGACTCGTCGTGCTCACCGCTGTACGCGAGCCACGGGGCCTGCTTCCCCATCATGTCCGGGCCTTCCGCGTCCGGCGCGAGGATCCGGCCGTCCCGGAAGGCCCGCGGCCCCCGCCAGAACAGCCCCGTGTAGCCCGCGTCCGGACGTCCGTGCGTCGTCGGGCTGCCGAAACGCAGCGGCTCCTCGCGCCGGTTGGTGATCGCCGAGGACCAGGTCAGCGCCCAGCTGCCGGTCACCGCGTCGACGTCGTGCACCTCGATACGGCGCGTCTCGTCGGCCCAGAGCCCGCCGCCGCGCGGGTGCCAGGTCAGCCGCTCCGCGAAACGGACCGAGCCGTCGTCGGCCGAGACCTCGTCGAAGCCGGCGTGCGCCATGGAACCCACGCGCTCCGGCAGGGCGAGATACCCCTCGCCGTGCACATAGCTGTTGCCGCCCCAGAGGTTCGCCCCCGACAGATGTGAGGCGGTCATCTGGAGACCCTTGTGCCAGCGGTGGTCGTTGGGGCGGTAACCGGTCACGACCCGGCCGGACAGCGTGCGCAAGGGGTGGATGTACGGCTTCGGAGCCTCCCAGGCGTCCTCGGCACGGTAGACGTAGCGCAGCAGCTCCACCCCGCTCTCGGCCGCGGTGACCGCGAGGTGCTCGCCGTGCCGGTGGACGAGTTCCAGGGCCTTCGTCATGCCGGCACCTCCGCGCGCGGTTCCCGCGACTCCGGCGCCCAGCCGGGTGCGTCGCCGTGCAGTGCGGCGTAGTACGGATCGCCGGGACCGATGTCACCCGCCCGTACCGTGGCCCCGGTGAAGGCCGCCTTGTAGAGCGCCGTGACCAGTTCGAGGGTCTTCCGGCCGTCCGCGCCGCTGCTTCGAGGCCTGCGTCCCGCCCGGAGGTCCTCGAGCAGGCCCGTCAGCTGCGCATGGTGCGAGCTGGGCACATCGGGCCCGAAGTCACGCCAGGCGTCGGCTTCTTCGGAGGGGACCCCGGGGGCCGGGGTGATCCGCCAGTCCGCGTTGCGATGTCCGTACAGATGGGTGAGCTCGACCGTCGCGCGCTCGCAGTCGATGCGTATCCGGCTCACCTCGTCCGGGCTGAGCACGCTGTTCACCACGGTGGCCATCGCGCCGTTCTCGAAGCGGATGAGCGCGGTGGAGACGTCCTCCGTCTCCACGTCGTGCACCAGCCGGCCCGCCATCGCGCGGATCTCCGACCACGGACCCAGCAGATCGAGCAGCAGGTCCATCTGGTGGATGCCGTGTCCCATCGAGGGTCCGCCGCCCTCGCTGCTCCACGTGCCCCGCCAGGGAACGGCGTAGTACGCGTCGTCGCGGTACCAGGTGGTCTGGCAGTGGGCCACCAGCGGGCGGCCCATCGCCTGTCCGGCCAGCAGCTTCCGGACGTGCCCCGAGCCCGAGCCGAAGCGGTGCTGGAAGACGATCGCCGCGAACGGCCCCTCGCCCTCCGGGCCCTCGGCCGCCTCGATCGCGTCGAAGTCCTCGAGCGAGGGGCAGGGCGGCTTCTCGCACCACACCCACGCCCCGGCGCGCAGCGCGGCCACGGTCTGGTCGCGGTGGAACCGGGGCGGGGTGGCGAGAGTGACCAGGTCCGGACGCTGTTCGGCGAGCATCCGGTCGAGGTCGGTGTACGCGTGGGCGATCCCCGCCTCGGCGCAGAACGCCTCGGCCGACGCCGCGTCGACGTCGACCGCCGCGACGACCTCCAGCGGCTGCCCGGCGGCGAGCGCGGTCAGCGCGGGCAGATGACTGCCGCGCGCGATCGCGCCCGTACCGATGATCGCGACCCGCAGCGGGACCGGGTGCGAAGGATGGCTGGTCGTGACAAACACCCCTTGGAGCGAAGATATGGGCACTCGCCGGACAGCAAGCGCTTTCTCTCCCGGAAACCTAGGCTCCGCGCGCGAGGCGGGTCAAGGGGTTCCTGCCCTGTGCTCGTCAGGCCTTCAGCAGCCGGGGCAGCCAGGCCAGTTGCGCGGCGTGCTGGAACGGGCCGCCGCCCTCGTGGTCGTTGAAGTCGTAGATCTCGATCTCCTTGTCGGCGTGCGCGTACGCGTTGAACGCGCCGAACACCGTCGACGGCGGGCAGGTCAGGTCCTCCAGGGCGACGGAGAACAGGGCGGGAGCCTTTCCTCGCGCGGCGAAGTGCACCCCGTCGAAGTACGAGAGGGTCCTGTCGGCCTGCTCGGCCCGGCCCCGGTGGGTCTTGAGGTAGTCGCCGATCTCGCGGTACGGCTTCCGGTCGGTCATCCGGGTCGCCCGGGGGAAGTCGCAGAGGAACGGGACGTCGGGCGCCACGGCCGCCAGGTCCGGCACCAGTCCGCCGGCCGCGAGGGCCAGGCCGCCGCCCTGGCTCGCGCCGACCACCGCGGAGCGCGAGGCGTCGGCCAGCGGGTGCGAGCGGGCCGCCTCCACCGCGCGTACCGCGTCCGTGATCACCCGGCGGTAGTAGTACGTCTCCGGGTCCTCGATGCCCTGGGTCATGAACCCGGGCAGCGACGGCCCCGAGCCCACGGGGTCGGCGGTGTCGCCCGGCGCCCAGCCGCTGCCCTGGCCCCGGGTGTCCATCACGAAGTGCGCCAGGCCGGCCGATGCCCAGAGCAGATGGGTGTGCGGGAGGCTGCGCCCGCCGCCGTAACCGATGAACTCCACGACCACCGGCAGGGGTTCCGTGGTGCCGGCCGGTATGACGAACCACCCCTTGACCGGGTGCCCGCCGAATCCGGCGAACGTCACGTCGTACACGTCGACCGTGGTGAGGCCGACGTCGGTGCGCTGCTCGAAGCGGGCGTCCAGATCGTGCGTTCCGGCCTCCGCGAGCGTGGTCGACCAGAAGGTGTCGAAGTCCTCGGGCTCCACCGAACTGCTGCGATAGGTGCGCAGTTCTTCGAGGGGGAGATCGAACAGGGCCATTGCGGGACCACCTTCAACCGAAAGAGTGAATGAATGGTCACACCGTACGACGGTCGGCCCGAAGGTCAAGATGCTGTCCATTTCGCCGGGCGTGCCGCTTTCCGGTGGGAGAAAACGCGTTGCCCCGCCGTCCGGTGGCTGCGAGGCTTCCGGCATGTCCGATACCGACACCCTCGCCGCCCGCCAGGTGGCCGCCCTCTTCTCGCGCGGGCGCCTGACGGCGATCCCTCGTAAGCCCGCTCGTCGTGCGCAGTTGCTGGAGCACCTCGCGCACACGCTCTTCGAGCACGGCCGGGTGTACACCGAGCGCGAGGTCAACGACGCGCTGCGCACCGTTCACGAGGACTGCTCGGCCCTGCGGCGCTACATGGTGGTCGCCGACCTGCTGGAGCGGCCGAGGGACGGCAGCAGCTACCGGCGGGGGAGCGGGTCCCGGGACGTTCCGGCCGCCTCCGCCGCGGTGCCGACGGGCGTGTGAGACGAGCCGCCGGCCGGCGTGCGGAGGCCGGCCGGCGGGCGAGAGGGCCCTGGGGGGCGCTCAGTTGAGGGTGTCGGGGTCCGGGCCGATGCGCATGCCTCGGTCCAGTCCGGCGATCGCGTCCATGTCGGCGTCCGGGAGCTCGAAGCCGAAGACGTCGATGTTCTGCCGGATGCGCGCGGGCGTGACCGACTTCGGGATCACGACGTTGCCGAGCTGGAGGTGCCAGCGCAGCACCACCTGGGCCGGGGTCGTCCCGTGGCGCTCGGCGATGGAGAGCAGCGCCGGGTCGTCCAGCAGAGTGCCCTGGGCCAGCGGGCTCCACGCCTCGGTGGCGATGCCGTACTCCGCGTGCACGGCGCGCAGTTCGCTCTGCTGGAGCCCGGGGTGCAGCTCGATCTGGTTGACGGCGGGGACGAGCGAGCTCTCCTCGCGAAGGCGGCGCAGGTGGGCGGGCTGGAAGTTGGAGACGCCGGCGGCCCTGATCCGGCCGTCGGCCAGCAGCTTCTCCAGCGCGCGCCAGGTGTCGACGTACAGGTCGCGCTCGGGGGTGGGCCAGTGGATGAGGTAGAGGTCCACGTGGTCCAGGCCGAGCTTGGCGAGGCTGGCGTCGAAGGCCGTGAGGGTCGCGTCGTACCCCTGGTCCGCGTTCCAGAGCTTCGTCGTGATGAACAGCTCCTCGCGGGCGAGCCCGGACTCGGCGAGCGCGCGGCCCACGCCCGCCTCGTTTCCGTACACGGCGGCGGTGTCGACGGAGCGGTAGCCCGCGTCGAGGGCGCTGGAGACCGCGGCCGCCGTCTCGTCGTCGGGGACCTGGAAGACGCCGAAACCGAGCTGCGGGATCGCGACGCCGTTGTTGAGCGTGACGGTGGGGACCGTGGACATGGTGGGGCCTCTCATGGGTGCGGCTGAACCGATCTGCGTACGATGGTTACTGGCGTCAACAATAATTGCATACGCGGGTTAATGGCAAACGCGGACGAAGTGTCGCGGTGCGCTCGGGGCCGCCGCGAGGTGCGTGCGCGGGCCGGGACCGAGCGTGTCACGGTGATGTGCTGAACTGTCCGGGAATCACCGATAAAGGAGCTCTTCTTGAACAGTTATCGCCAGCCCGGCACCGTCCTCACCGACCGTCGCTTCACGGTCCCGCTCGACCACGGCGATCCGGGCGGCGAGACCATCGAGATCTTCGGCCGCGAGGTCGTGGCGAGTGCGAAGGCCGGGGAGGATCTCCCCTGGCTGCTGTATCTGGAGGGCGGCCCCGGTTTCGGTGCCCGCCGCTTCAGCGGTACGGAGGCCTGGCTCGGCAGGGCGGTGCGGGAATTCCGTGTGCTGCTGCTCGACCAGCGCGGCACCGGGCTCTCCACCCCGGCCAACCGGCAGACCCTGCCCCTGCGCGGCGGACCGCGCGAGCAGGCCGGCTATCTGGCCCACTTCCGTGCCGACAGCATCGTCCGCGACTGTGAACTGATCCGCCCGCAGCTCACCGGCGGCGCCCCCTGGACGGTGCTGGGGCAGTCCTTCGGAGGCTTCTGCGCCGTGCGTTATCTGTCGGCCGCCCCGGAGGGGCTGCGAAGCGTCCTGATCACCGGCGGGCTGCCCTCCCTGGACGCGCACGCCGACGACGTCTACCGCGCCGCCTACCCGCGCATCGAGCGCAAGGTCGCGGCCCACTACGCCCGCTACCCGCAGGACGTCGCCCGCGCCCGCGCGATCGCGGCGTACCTCGCCGAGCACCGCCCCGAGAGCGGCGGCCACCGGCTGACACCCGAGGGGTTCCAGTCCCTGGGCATCATGCTGGGCACCGGGAACGGCAGTCACCAGCTGCACTACCTCCTGGAGAACGCGTTCGTGGAGGGTGCGCGCGGGGCCGAGCTCTCCGACGCCTTCCAGGAGGCCATGCGCACGGCCACCTCGTTCGCCGGGCACCCGCTCTACGCCCTCATGCACGAGGCGATCTACGGCCAGGGCGGGCGGCCCACGGACTGGGCCGCCGAGCGCGTCCGCGCCGAGTTCCCGCAGTTCGACGCGGCCGGAGCGCTCGCCGGTGACGGGCCCCTGCTCTTCACCGGCGAGAGCATCCACCCCTGGCACTTCGACGTCGATCCCGCGCTGCGCCCGCTGCGCGAGACGGCCGGGCTGCTCGCCGCCCGCACCGACTGGCCGGTCCTCTACGACGCCGAGCGGCTCGCGGCCAACGAGGTCCCGGTGGCCGCCGCCGTCTACCACGACGACATGTACGTCGACACCGGCCACGCGCTGAGCACGGCGTCCGCGATCCGCGGTCTGCGTACGTGGGTGACCAGCGAGTACGAGCACGACGGCGTGCGCGCGGGCGGCCCCCGGGTGCTGGACCGGCTGCTCGCTCTCGTGCGGGACGAGAGCGAGCGTTAGGAGCCGGGCCCGTCAGCCCTGGAGGGTGTCCAGGGTGGCGTCCAGGTCGGCCGCCGAGTGGGGGGCGCGGTTGTACGGCAGCTTCGAGAGGGCGGCCGCCATGCCGCAGGTGTTGCTCACCGCGGAGTAGACGAGGCCCGTGCCGATGCCCGCCGACAGCCAGCGCGCCGCCGGGAAGCGCCGTCCCGCGATCAGGCCGGCGACCACCAGCGAGCCGGCGGCGAGCCGCACCTGCCGCTCCATCGGCCACGTGGTGCGGGCGCCCTCCGGGCGGTCCAGGCCGTGACCGTCGCCCTCCCACGCCGAGGTGCCGCCGGTCAGGGTGGCGGCCTCGATGTCGGCATCGGCGAGGATCTCGCACGCCCGGGTCGAGCGGACGCCGGAGGCGCACACCACCAGCAGGGAGCCGCGCGCCGAGGCCGACTTCAGGGCGGGCACCGCCTCGCCGAGCCGGTCGAGGGGGATGTTCAGGGCGCCGGGGACATGTCCCGACGCGTACTCCCCGGGAGCCCGGACGTCGATGACGGTGAACTCCTCCAGGCGGGTTGCGGCCTGGGCGGGGGTGAGGGAGGCGGGGCTGATCACGAGCGGAATTCCTTTCGGTCGCCGGGGCGGGGCGGCCCGGGGTCCTGCTCACCCCGGCGGCCCCGGACGTTCATCATACCCCCAGGGGTATAAATGCCACGTGGGGCTGGCTCGCCCGCGGTGTCCCCGGCCGGAGCGACTCCTCCCTCCCTGCCCCGAACCGCTTCCGCAATGCACGTGTCCGTCCCCCTTCCCTGGATAGCCTGCCGGGTATGACAGAGCAGCTGGAACCCATGCCCACCGACTGGCAGCGGGCGCTGGCGGTGGTCGCCCACCCCGACGACCTGGAGTACGGCTGCGCGGCGGCCGTGGCCGGATGGACCGACGCGGGACGTGAGGTCACCTACCTCCTGGCGAGCCGGGGTGAGGCGGGGATCGACACCATCGCCCCGCAGGAGTGCGCCCCGCTGCGGGAACGGGAGCAGCGAGCGAGCGCCGCGGCCGTGGGCGTCTCGGCCGTGGAGTTCCTCGACCACCGCGACGGCGTGATCGAGTACGGCACGGCGCTGCGCCGCGACATCGCCGCCGCGATGCGCCGGCACCGTCCCGAGCTGGTCATCACCCTCAACCACCGTGACACCTGGGGCGGCGTGGCCTGGAACACCCCCGACCACCGCGCCGTCGGCCGGGCCGTCCTGGACGCGGCGGGCGACGCGGGCAACCGCTGGATCTTCCCGGAACTCGGCCTCGAACCCTGGGACGGAGTGCGCTGGGTCGCGGTGGCGGGAACCGACCGGCCCACCCACGCGGTCGACGCGACACCGGGGTTCGAGCGGGCGGTCCACTCGCTGCTGGCCCACCGCACCTATATCGAGGTGCTGACGGACGAGGACCCGGAGGCGTACTGCCGTACGTTCCTGACGGGTGCCACCGGGTCGGCCACCGAACGCTTCGGAGGCCGCCCGGCCGTCGCCTTCGAGGTGTTCCCCCGCTGACCGGGGAAGGCGCCGCGCCGTGCGTTGCGTGGTGTCGCGACCGGGTCCGGATTGACACATCGGTTTGCTGATTCTGCAATGGGCTCCATGAAGGAACAGAAACAGGACGACCCCGAGCTCGACGCCGTAC
Source organism: Streptomyces sp. CB02058 (assembly GCF_001905505.1). GTDB lineage: Bacteria > Actinomycetota > Actinomycetes > Streptomycetales > Streptomycetaceae > Streptomyces. Next base: position 198,658 of record NZ_LIPG01000007.1, on the reverse strand, counting down.
TGACCGGCGTCGGGCCCCGGCTGCGGCGGCTGCGCAAGGACCGGGGGGTGACGCTCGCCGGACTCTCCGAGGCCACCGGCATCTCCGTCTCCACGCTGTCCCGTCTGGAATCCGGCGGCAGGCGCCCCAGTCTCGAACTGCTGCTCCCCATCGCCCGGGCCCACGAGGTGCCGCTCGACGACCTCGTGGGCGCGCCCCCGGTGGGCGACCCGCGCGTCAAGGCCAAACCGATCGTGCACGGTACGAAGACGTCCCTGCCGCTCTCCGCCAGGCCGGGCGGACTCCAGGCGTACAAGGTCATCCAGACCGCCCCGTGCTCCGACGAGACCGAGCAGCGCACCCACGAGGGATACGAGTGGCTGTACGTCCTCAGCGGCCGCCTGCGGCTCAGGCTCGCCGAGCACGACCTGGTGCTGGTGCCCGGCGAGGCCGCCGAATTCGACACCCGGCTGCCCCATGCGTTCGGTCCCGCCGGTGAGGAGCCGGTCGAGTTCCTGAGCCTGTTCGGGCCGCAGGGGGAGCGGATGCATGTGAGGGCCAAGCCGAAGCGTTCCTGATCGCTCCGGAGCCGACGGGCGCGAGGTGTTCCCAGACGGGCAAGCGACCGCTTAGTATGCGCCGGAGCAGTGGTAATGCCGACAGTGTTGTGGAGGCCCCTCATGCAGGCATGGCGAGTGCACCGGAACGGTGAGCCGAGCGAGGTGATGGAGCTCGAAGAGACGGACCGGCCCACCCCCGGCGACGGGCAGGTGCTGCTCGAGGTACGCGCGGCGAACATCAACTTCCCCGACGCGCTGCTCTGCCGGGGCCAGTACCAGGTGAGGCCCCCGCTGCCGTTCACCCCCGGCGTCGAGATCTGCGGCGTGACGGAGGACGGACGCCGGGTGCTCGCCACCCCCGCCCTCCCCGGCGGCGGCCTCGCCGAGTACGTCGTCGCGGACGAAGCGGCGCTCCTTCCGGCTCCGGACGCGCTGGACGACGCCGAGGCCGCCGCACTCCACATCGGTTACCAGACCGGCTGGTTCGGCCTGCACCGGCGCGCCCACCTCCAGGCCGGGGAGACGCTCCTGGTGCACGCGGCTGCGGGCGGCGTCGGCAGCGCGGCGGTCCAGCTCGGCAAGGCCGCGGGCGCCACCGTCATCGGAGTCGCCGGAGGCCCCGAGAAGGCCGCGATCGCCCGTGAGCTGGGATGCGACCTGGTCATCGACCGCCGGAGCGCGGACATCGTCGCGGTGGTCAAGGAGGCCACCGGCGGACGGGGCGCGGACGTCGTCTACGACCCGGTCGGCGGAGACGCCTACGCCAAGTCCGTCAAGTGCATCGCCTTCGAGGGCCGCGTGGTCGTCGTCGGTTTCGCGAGCGGCACGATCCCCACGCCGGGTCTCAACCACGCCCTGGTGAAGAACTACTCGATCGCCGGGCTCCACTGGGGCCTCTACAACACCAAGGACCCGGCCGCCGTGCGCGCCTGCCACGACGAGCTCACCAAGCTCGCGGCGCAGGGCGTCATCAAGCCGCTGATCAGCGAACGCGTGCCCATGGCCGATGCCGCGCGCGCCGTCCAGAAGGTCGCCGACGGCACCAGCACGGGCCGGATCGTCGTCCTGCCGTCAGGAGGAACCCGATGAGCACCGCCCTCGACGCGGCGAAGATCCGCGAGCTCACCCAGGAGCTGCTGGCCGCCCACCCGCCGGCCACGACCGGCCGCAGCGACTTCCTCGAGGCGCGCTTCGACGCCGGGCTCGCCTGGGTGCACTACCCGGCGGGGCTCGGCGGCCTGGACGCGCCGCGCTCCCTCCAGCCCGTCGTCGACGCCGAACTCGCGGCCGCCGGAGCCCCCGACAACGACCCGCGCCGCATCGGCATCGGTCTCGGCATGGCGGCCCCGACCATCCTGGGATACGGCACCGACGAGCAGAAGCAGCGCTTCCTGCGCCCGCTCTGGGTGGGCGACGAGGTGTGGTGCCAGCTCTTCAGCGAGCCCGGCGCGGGCTCCGACCTCGCCGCACTGGGCACGCGTGCCGTGAGGGACGGCGACGACTGGGTGGTCGACGGGCAGAAGGTCTGGACGTCCAGCGCGCACGTGGCCCGCTGGGCGATCCTCATCGCCCGCACCGACCCGGACGTCCCCAAGCACCGCGGCATCAGCTACTTCATCTGTGACATGAGCGACCCGGGCGTCGAGGTCCGGCCGCTGCGCCAGATCACCGGCGAGGCCGAGTTCAACGAGGTCTTCCTCACCGGCGTACGCATCCCGGACAGCAGGCGGCTCGGCCCGGTCGGCGACGGCTGGAAGGTCGCCCAGACCACCCTGATGAACGAGCGCGTCTCGATCGGCGGAGCCCGCATCCCCCGTGAGGGCGGCATGATCGGCACCGTCGCGAAGACCTGGCGCGAACAGCCCGCGCTGCGCACCCACGACCTCCACCAGCGGCTGCTCACGCTCTGGGTCGAGGCCGAGGTCGCCCGGCTCACCGGCGAGCGGCTGCGCCAGCAGCTCGTCGCGGGGCAGCCCGGCCCCGAAGGCTCCGGCATGAAGCTCGCGTTCGCCCGCCTCAACCAGGAGATCAGCGGCCTCGAAGTCGAACTCCTCGGCGACGAAGGCCTGTTGTACAGCGACTGGACGATGCGCCGCCCCGAGCTCGTCGACTTCACCGGACGCGACGCCGGTTACCGCTACCTGCGGTCCAAGGGCAACTCCATCGAGGGCGGTACGAGCGAGGTGCTGCTCAACATCGTCGCCGAGCGCGTCCTCGGTCTGCCCGTCGAGCCGCGTAACGACAAGGACGTCGCCTGGAAGGATCTCGCCCGATGACCGCACAGCCCGAAGCCGCACCCGACCTGCTCTACTCGGAGACCGAGGAGGACCTCAGGTCCGCCGTGCGCTCGCTGCTCGCCGACCGGGCCGACGCGCCGACGGTCATCGCGGGGATCGAGTCCGACACACCGTACGACCTGCGCTTGTGGGAGTCGCTCGCGACTGGGATCGGGGCGGCGGGACTGCTGGTGCCGGAGAAGCTCGGCGGCCAGGGTGCCGGCCACCGCGAGGCCGCGGTCGTCCTGGAGGAGCTGGGGCGCAGCGTCGCCCCCGCGCCCTACCTGACGAGTTCCGTCGTCGCCACCGAGATCCTCCTCGCGCTCGGCGCGGGGGACGGCCCGGTCGCGGATCTCCTCGGCGAGCTGGCCGCGGGCCGCAAGATCGCCGTCCTCGCCCTGCCCTTCGCCGCACCGGCGGCCGACGCGGCAGCGGCGTTCACCGGGACCCTCGACAGGACCGTGACCGGGGTCGCCGAGGCGGCCGTGGCCGACGTGCTGCTCGTGCCCGCATCGGACGGCCTGTACGCGGTGGAGACCGGCGGCGAGGGAGTCACCGTCCAGCCGCTGGTCCCGCTGGACCTCACCCGTCCGCTCGCGGAGGTCACCCTCGACGGGGCGACCGGAACCCTTCTCGCCGGGGCCGGGCCCGCGGCCGAGGCCGTCGCGCGGGGCCTGCTCGCCGGTGCGGGACTGCTCGCCTCCGAGCAGCTCGGGCTCGCCGAGTGGTGCCTGACCGAGACCGTGAGGCACACCCGCGAACGCCACCAGTTCAACCGGCCGGTGGGCTCCTTCCAGTCGCTCAAGCACCGGATGGCCCAGCTCTGGCTGGAGGTCGTCTCCGCGCGAGCCGCCGCCCGCAACGCGGCGGACGCTCTGGCGACCGGCAGCCCGGACGCGCCGCTCGCGGTGGCCGTGGCCCAGGCGTACTGCTCCAGGGTCGCGGTGCACGCGGCGGAGGAGTGCGTCCAGCTGCACGGCGGGATCGGCATGACCTGGGAGCACCCCGCCCACCTCTATCTGAAGCGGGCCAAGGCCGACTCGATCGCGTACGGCACGGCGGGGCGCCACCGCGAGACGATCGCCGGGCTCGTGGAGCTTCCCGCTCCGTAGATCCGGCCGGCGGCGGACCGTCAGGGCGGGGGCGCGTGCCCCCGCCCTGACGCGTGTCCGCCCTGTGCCGGGGGCGGTGTGCACGGGGAACTCCAGGCGCAGCGCAGCCGACGGACGGACGACGGTGACGCCAACTCTTGGCAGGTACCTGCCTTTCGGCGCGTCCGCGCCCCCATACTCGTCGCGTCCGTCCACCCGCTCTGCCCGCCCCACCGCTTCAGGAGACCCCATGGCACACCTGACCCGTCGCAGAGTCGTCACCACCGCCCTCGCCACCGCCGCCGCATGCGCGTTCATCCCCGCCCAGGCAGCCACCGCCGCGCCTGCCACCGTGCGGCCCGCCGGCCCTCGCCCCCTGGCCCGGGCCCACGCGCACAACGACTACCTGCACGCGCGTCCCCTCCACGACGCACTCGCACACGGATTCACCAGCGTCGAGGCGGACATCTTCCTCGTGGACGGCGAACTGCTCGTCGCCCACGAGCCCGAGACCCTCGACCCCGCACGCACCCTGGTCTCGCTCTACCTCGACCCCCTGCTGGCCCGGGTGCGCGCCCACCACGGATCGGTCCACGCCGGACACCGCGCGCCGCTGCAACTGCTGATCGACATCAAGACCGACGGAGCTGCCGCCTATCTCGCGCTCGACCAGCTGCTCCGGCGCTACCGGCCGATCCTCACCCGCTACGACCGCGGCCGGGTCCGCTCCGGCGCGGTCACCCCCGTCATCTCGGGCGACCGTGCCGCCCGCGTCCCCATGGAGGCACAGACCACCCGGTACGCCTTCTACGACGGCCGCCCCGACGACCTCGGCAGCGCGGCCCCCGCCTCCTTCATCCCGCTCATCAGCGGCAACTGGACCCAGGCCTTCAGCTGGCTGGGCACTGGCCCCTTCCCCACGGCCGAACGCGACAGGCTGCACACCTTCGTCTCGGCCGCCCATGCCGCGGGCCAGCGGGTCCGCTTCTGGGGCACCCCCGACATCGCCGGCCCGCAGCGTGATGCCGTATGGGCCGAGCTCCTCGCCGCGGGCGTCGACCACCTCAACACGGACGACCTCGCGGGACTCGAAGCCTTCCTGCGCCGCCGCGAGGACGGCCGCTGACCGCGGACCCGGTCACCGTGCGTCACTACCCGTTCGGCCGACACGCCAGTGCGCCGAACGGCCCCTCCGCTGCGTCACACTGGCGGCCGAATGCCGCAATTCCGGCGCGGCGGAGGAGGTTGGCCATGGCCATTTCGATCTCAGTGGTGCTGCTTCTGCTGATCCTCGCAGCGATCTTCCTGCGCAACGGCGGACTCAAGCTCTCGCACGCGATCGTCTGCGCCCTGCTGGGTTTCCTCCTCGCGGGTACGAGCATGGCTCCCACCATCCACGAGGGGATCACCGCCACCGCGAACGTCGTGAGTGACCTGCGGCCCTGACCGCGCCACCTCTCCAGGTGGGAGAATGTCCACCCGATCGTGGCGGAGTGCCGCACGGGTCCCGTACGGGGCGTTACCGTCGTACGCGGGCCCCTGCGCGCGCTTCGCCGGCATGGCTCGGACCCGACCGCCCGGCCACGTACCTGGAGAACGCAGCAATGTCATTTCCGCCCCCCGGACGGCAGTCGGGCGCCGCACACCACGAGTACTGCAACAACGCCCTGTGCTGCCGGTGCCAGCAGCGGCAGTGGACGACGAGACTCGGCGACGAAAAGCTCTGCGGCCCCTGCGCCGCCTGCTGCCGTGACTGCGGGCGGGCTCCGGCCCCGCACCTGGACGGGCTCGACGACGGTCTCTGCGCGGAATGCCGTGGCCAGTGCGGCCGGTGCCAGCGCCGGCTGCCTCCGGAGGGTCCCTGCCCGTGCCGCAAGTGGCGCGAGCGGGCCGGCGGCGACCCGGTCGCCTACATCCTCCAGGCGCTTCCGCAACCGCTGGTCCAGGCGCTCGGCCACCGCCACCCCCGTACGGTCCACGATCTGATCCACCAGGAACTCTCCCGGCGCACGCCCAACCAGCTCCTGGAACGGGTCGAGCGCCGGTGGAACGTCCGCTGGTCCCACGCCCTGCACGAGAAGGACGAGGACGGCCGGCGCCGCTGGGCACCGCAGGAGATCGCCGAGGCGCTGGTGGGGCCCAGCCGCTGCGCGGATCCCCAGTGCGAGGACGGCTATCTGATCACCACCGACACCCCGTGCGGCCAGTGCCTACGCCCCACCCACCGCTTCGTCACGTCCGTGGCCGACCGAACGGCCACCTCGGACCACGCCCGGGCCACCGCCGCACAGATCAGGCGGGCCCTCGTCGAAGGCCGCTCCGTCAAGCCGGGCAAGCGGCGGCCGACGGGCTGAGCCCTCCGTTCAGCCCTTGTCCAGCGACGCCCGCACGAGAGCGGCGGCGAGCACCGCGGGGTCCCGGCCGTCCGCGAGCCGTGCCAGCTTCCCGGCATTGCCCGGCAGGCCGAGCCGCCGTGCGCCCTGGAGTGCCTTCGCGTCCAGGCAGGGCGCCGTCTCCGGCCATACCGTCTGGACCTCGCGAAGGAAGATGTCGGCGCCGGCGGGCCCTATCCCGGGAAAGCGCCGCAGCCCCGTGCGCAACGCGTCCGGATCGCCGTCGGCCTCCCCGCGCAGGCGCCGCAGATCCCCGCCGTACGCGTCGAGCAGCAGCCGGGCCCCGTCCCCCAGCTGCGTCGCGGTCCGTTCGTCGTACCGCCGATAGCCGCCCTCGCCCAGCGCGTCGACTCGCTCCTGCCAGGTGGCGTCGGCCATCCGGCGCGGGGTGCGCAGCCGATGGGAGAAGAGCGCGCGGGCCGAGGCCACCGCCACGCCCGCCCGGATGCGGGCGCTCAGCAGGTCACTCAGCACGAGCAGTTGGTACAGAGGCTGGGGGGTGTCCCGCAGCCGGATACCGGCCTCGGCCGCGTATGTCGTTCCGTGCTTCTCCAGCAACGCGTCCATCGTCCGGCGTGCACTCATGTGAAGCCGAAGATGCGTGCGATGAAGTAGCCCGCGACGACGAGCGAGCCCAGCAGCACCACGGCCGCCCACAGGGCGGGGTGCTCCCAGATACCGCCGTCGGGGCGTTCGACGTGTGCCTCGCTTATGGAGCCCTCGGCGGGAGGTGTCTCTCCCGGGGGTGTCAGTGAGATAGCCATACCTCCACCATCCCCCTGTACCGCCGGAGCCGCGCGGGCTGGCCGATGGGCGCACGCGTACGTCCGTACGGAGTCCGCCGGGCCTTTGAAGCGCTGCGCGGTGCGGGTTCCGGGCACCGTGAAGGAATGCCTGCAGTTTCCACGCCCGCGCCCGTCGTCAAACTCGTCCAGCGCACCACCGAGCCGGCCGCGACCCAGACGCTGCGCTCGACCGCGGCGGCCGTCATCGCCTTCGCGGTGGCCCAGCTGGTCCTGCCCGCCCCGCACCCGGCGCCCCTCACCGCGCCCCTGACCGCGCTGCTCGTGGTGCAGGTGACCCTCTACGCCACGCTCACCACCGGCATCCGGCGCGTCAACGCCGTCGTCGTCGGGGTCCTGATCGCCGGCGGATTCAGCGCCCTGGTCGGCCTGAGCTGGTGGAGCCTCGGACTGACCATCTTCACCTCCCTGCTGATCGGGCGGGTGGTCCGGGTCAACGAGTTCGTGCCGGAGGTGGCCATCAGCGCGATGCTGGTCCTCGGCGTCTCGCAGGTCGCCGACTACGCCTGGGAACGGGTGCTGGAGACCCTCATCGGCGCGGGGGTCGGCCTGCTCTTCAACCTCCTGTTCGCACCGCCCGTCTGGGTCGAGTCCGGCAGCGCGTCCATCGGCGGCCTGGGGGAGCGGATGGGCACGATGTTCCGCGACCTGGGCGACGAGATCGGCGGCACCCACCCCGTACGGGAGGCGGCCGCCCGGCTGCACGAGGCCCGGCGGCTCGACCACGACATCGTGGAGGTCGACGCCTCACTCCGGCAGGCCGAGGAGAGCACGATGCTCAACCCCCGGGTGCGCCAGGGGATGCTGCACCGCGTCGTGCTGCGGACCGGGCTCGACACGCTGGAGATCTGCGCGGTGGTGCTGCGTGTCCTGACCCGCTCGCTGACCGACCTGGCCAAGGCGCGCACCGGAGAGGCACTCTTCCCGGACGACGTGGCCAGAGGCCTCAGGGAACTGTTCCGGAACATGTCCGAGGCCATCGAGGGCTTCGCGGTGATGATCACCACGCCGATGGCCGAAAGCGGCGAGGAGGCCGAGGACCGCCTCGCCGACGCGCTCGCCCGCAGTCGCGCCACACGTGACCACGTGGCCGACCTGCTGCTCGCGGGGGTGCAGGAACACCCCCGGCAGTGGCAGCTGCACGGCGCCCTGCTCGCCGAGATCGACCGCATCCTCGACGAACTCGACATCGACAAGCGCACGGAGCGCCTCGCCGAGGAGCTCGACCGCCGCTCGGCCGAGGTGCACGAGCGCCACCCCCGGCTGCGGGCGATGTCCCGCCGGCTGCGCGGGGCGACGCCCACGCGTTTCCGGCCCGACGAGTGAGCCGGTCAGTCCTTACCGCGGCCGGGCCGCTCACGGCGCCGGTGGCTGGTGTCGCACCACGGGTAGGTCCTGCTGCGCCTGCACATGCAGACGGCCACCACGAACCGGTCGGAGACGGCCACACGGCCGTCCGCGCAGACGACCTCCACCGGTCCCTCGACGAGCAGAGGACCCTCGTCGCCGAGGGTGATCCTGCACGGGCGCTCAGGGGTGTTCGGCACGGATGACCACCAGCTCCTCCGTCGTCTCGCCGTGGTCCACCAGCCCCGTGTCCCGCAGCCACCGCAGCCTCGACCGCAGCACCGGCCCCATGGGCACCTGGACGCGGTCACTGACGCGGGCCCGCAGGCCGACGTCCGCCAGGTGCCGCAAGGTCACCTCGCTGTCGCAGAGGCCGGAGTGCACCAACAGGAGACGGCCCCCGGGACGCAGAGCGGCAGGCGCGGCCCGGCAGACCCGGTCGAGGACCGCCCGGCCGTCGCGCCCCGCCTCCCAGGCACGCGACGCGCCGCGCTCCGGCAGCCGGCCCACGGGCGACGGCACATAGGGAGGATTGCAGATCACCAGGTCGTACGACCGGCCGGGCAGCGCGGAGAGGAGATCGCTGCGCTGCACCGTGATGCGCCGACGGGAGAGCAGCGCGTTCAGCCGGGCCGTCATCACGGCCCGCCACGCGATGTCGACGGCCGTCACCCGCGCGCCCAGCCGGGCGGCGTGCAGGGCCAGCGCGCCGCTGCCCGTACCGAGATCCAGGACCTCGGCGCCCGGGCCGATGGCCTCCCGGTCCAGCGCGGCCATGAGCAGGCGTGTGTCGTGCTGGGGCGCGTACACCCCCGGAAGCGTCATGAGACGGGCGGCGGGGGTGTCCTCGGCCATGTCTGCGGACATCTGCGGCTCCCTTCGGGGGCGCGGGCCAGGGTGGGTGTGGGTCAGACCTGCCAGTGGGCGAGCAGGTGGTCCCCGAGCCGGTCCTCCAGATGCGAGGTGGCGGTGACGCCGAAAGCGATGTCGGCCGACAGATCCGGTTCGTCGTCGAGCAGCCCCCCGATCACGTCACGGCGTACCACCTGCTCGTGCACCGCGTCGGCCACGACGTGCTCGGTGTAGAAGAACTCGGCGGCGGGCCCGGCGCCGGTGCGCTTCATGGCGTTGGCGAGACGCCGTGAGGCGGGTGAGGAGGTGATCTCGACCGCCGCGAAATGACCCACCAGCGCACCGCGCAGCCCCCGGTGCAGGCCGAACAGGGACATCAGATTGACCAGGGCCAGCATCGGCGCGCGGCCCTCGTCCAGATAGCGGCCGTACGTCGCGTCCAGACCCAGTTCGCCCATCAGGTCCGCGAACAGCTGGGCGTGGACGCGGTCCGCGCGCCCCGCGCCGAACTCGTCGTACTCGATCGCCGCCATGCCCGCCTTCGCCCGCCCATGGAGGCGGGGCAGCACCCAGGCGTGCGGGTCGGCCTCCTTGAGGTGGTAGAGGGAGCGCTGCACCGCGTAGTCACGCAGATGGCGGAGCTCGCCCTCGTCCTGGAGGAACCAGGAGAGCCCGGTCCCGTGGACCGGTTCCACCAGGAGGCCGTCCAGGACATCGTCCAGGCCCGCCGCGGGTGCGGCATCGCGCCGCAGAGCCGTCAGGAAGCGGTCCTCCAGGGCGGCGCGCACCGCGAGCAGGGGCGGATCCCACTCCAGCTCGGGGCGGACGCCGGCGAAGCCGCGATAGTGCAGCTCGTAGCAGACGTACAGGGCGAGCTGCAGATCGTCGCCGTACGGTTCGGCGGTCGCCGCGTCGCCGGGACCTGGCAGCGGGCCGGCGCCCCGAAGGTAGGCGATCACACCCTCGGAGAGCGCACCGCGTGCCTGCGGCAGCAGAGGGCCTGTGCATTGACCGGACATGAGCTTCCTCCTGCTCCGGTCCGAGCCGGAGCCATCTGGACAACCCCGATCGACTGTACGCCGGACCTCCCGGACCGGCCCGTGCGCACCGGTCCGCCCCGGACCACCGGCCCATGGCTGCCCGTCCGCCCGGCAGCTACCCGCGCTTGTTGTCACCCGCCCAGCCCAGCAGCCGATCCACCGGCCAGTTCGTGACGACGCGCTCGGCGGGCACACCGCACTCCTCGGCCCGCGCGCAGCCGTAGGCCTGCCAGTCCAGCTGGCCGGGCGCATGGGCATCGGTGTCGATGGAGAGCAGCGCTCCCGACGCGACCGCCTGCCGGAGCAGGCCACGCGGCGGGTCGAGCCGCTCGGGGCGGCAGTTGATCTCGACGGCGGTGCCCGACTCGGCACAGGCGGCGAAGACCCGCTCGGCGTCGAACACGGACTCGGGCCGCTTCTTCGCGCCGACGAGCCGCCCGGTGCAGTGCCCGAGGATGTCCGCGTGCGGATCGCGTACGGCCGCGAGCATCCGCCGGGTCATCGCCGCGGCGTCCATGCGCAGCTTCGAGTGCACGGAGACGACCACCACGTCGAGGCGCTCCAGCACTTCGGGATCCTGGTCGAGCGAGCCGTCGTCGAGGATGTCGCACTCGATGCCCGTGAGCAGACGGAAGGGCGCCCACCGCTCGTTGAGCTCCGCCACGACGGACAGCTGCCGCAGCAGACGCTCGGTCGACAGCCCGTTCGCGACCGTCAGCCGGGGGGAGTGGTCGGTGAGCACCGCCCACTCGTGGCCCAGCTCGGCCGCCGTACGGCCCATCTCCTCGATGGGGCTGCCACCGTCGGACCAGTCGGAGTGGAGATGGCAGTCACCGCGCAGCGCCGCGAGGAGCTTCTCGCCGCCGGTCGCCAGTGGGCTGGAGGACTCCGCCTCCAGCCGTGCGAGGTACGCGGGCGTCTCGCCCTCCACCGCCTCGCGGATCACCGCGGCCGTCTTCGGCCCGATTCCGCGCACCGCCTCGAGCGAGCCGTGCGTCACCCGATCGGCGAGCTCCTCACCGTCCATCGAGCCGATCGCGCCGGCCGCCGTGCGGAAGGCCTTCACCCGGTAGGTGGCCGCCTGGGACCGCTCCAGCAGGAACGCGATCCGGCGCAGCGCGTCGACCGGATCCATGGTCAGGGCCGGGCCGTGTGCTGGGGGTGCCCGTGCGTGCGGCGGGCCTCTTTCATCTCCGCCTCGTACAGGTGCCTGCGCCCGCCGGCGAGCTCCTGGCGCACCCGCTCCTCGACCGCGACGAACGGCCGGTAGTAGGTGTCGTCGTACGCCTCGACGAGCTGGAAGGTCCAGCAGCCGGGAACGACGTTGCGGCCCAGGATCTCCCGCTCCACGAGATCGGCCTGCTCCGCGTGGCCCCCCATCCGGAGCAGCTCCACCGCCCGGTCGAGCGTCAGGTCCGCGCCGCCCGTGAGCTGATGGAACCCGTAGAGCTGGCCCCGGGCCCGCTCCACCTTCTCCAGCGCCTCCGTCAGCACCCCGAGGGCCTCGACGGTCGTGTCGCCGACCCCGGACGGCCGTACGTGTTCCTCGTCGGGCCCACTCGGTTCACGGGTCTCACTCATGCCTACGACTGTGCACGCCTCCCGCACGACGCGTCCCGCCGGAACGCCGAAAGGGTGAGTGCCCACAGGCCCCGCCCAGCCTTCGAGATGCGCCCGGCCGGTTCCTGACCAGACTGGAATCCATGGCAGAGAATCGTCGCGCCCGCTCCGGGCAGACAGCGAAGAAGACGGCATCCCGCACCGCGTCCCGACGCGGTCCCGAACATGCCGCCCGCGCCGCCTGCGAGAGCCTGGAACGTCTGATCTGTCACCCCGCGGAAGGGGTGTCGGCCGTGCGGCGCAAGGACGACGGCTGGTGCGTCGTCGTCGATGTCCTCGAAGTGCCCCGCATCCCCGACACGACGAGCCTGCTGGCCTCCTACGAGGTCCAGATCGACGAGCGGGGCGAACTCATGGAGTACAGCAGGGTCCGCCGCTACCGGCGGGGCTCCGCCGACGAGTGAGTGACCCGATTCGCCCCCCACCCGGAAGGACGCTCCATGACCACGACCATGTACGCCGACGAAGTCGCCCCCTGCCCGCCCCGGGCCGGGACGCTCTACGACGTCCTGGAACTCATTCTCGACCGGGGCATGGTCATCGACGTGTTCGTCAGGGTGTCGCTGGTCGGGATCGAGATCCTCAAGATAGACGCGCGCATCGTCGTGGCGAGTGTGGACACCTACCTCCGCTTCGCCGAGGCGTGCAACAGGCTCGACCTGGAGCGTGACTCCGGAAGCACGACCATTCCCGAGCTGCTCGGAGGACGCGCCGCCAAGTCCATCGGCAAGCGCAAGGTACGCAAGGCCGCGGAGTCGGTCGGCGACACCGTGCGCAAGGCGGTGGGCGGCGACGACGACGAGGACGGCGAGGAGCGGGAGGAGCGGCCCAAGAAGCGGAGGGCCCCCGCACGCGAGGGATCCCAGCGGCGCCGACGCGCGGAGGCGTGAGCCGTGACACAGAACGGCGTGTACGTCTACGCGATCGTCCCGGCGGCGGCCGTGCTCCCGGCGGGTACGGCCGGCGTGGGCAGCCCCCCGGCCGAGCTGAGGCTGGTGAGGGACGGCAAGCTCACTGCGGTCGTGAGCGACGCCCCACCACAACTGCGGGCCAGGCGACGTGACCTGATGGCACATCAGGACGTACTGCTTCGGCTCTCGGACGGCGGTCCTGTGCTGCCCATGAGGTTCGGGGCCGTCGCACCGGACGAGGACTCGGTGCGCGCCCAGCTGGCCGGGTCGCGGGCGGAGCACCTCGCCACGCTGAGGCACCTGGACGGGGGCGTCGAGATCAACCTCAAGGCGCTCCCCGCCCAGGACGCGCTCGCGGCCGTGGTCGAGCAGGAGAAGGACGTACGCCGGCTGCGTGAGGCGGTCCGCAGGCGCCCCGGCTACGAGGAGAACGTCCGGCTGGGGGAGGCCGTCGCCACCGCGTTGTCTCGCCGGGCTGCCGACGCCGGGAGGAAGATCCTCCACAAGCTCACCCCGATGGCTCGCGCAGTGGCCGCCGGGCCCGAGGTCCACGGCTGCGCGCTCAACGTGTCGTTCCTCGTCGACCGGAGCGAGAGCGACACCTTCAGGGCCGCGGCGCAGCGGTTCGCCGACGACCATCGCGACCACGTGGAGCTCCGGGTCGCGGGACCGCTGCCCTGCTACAGCTTCGTCTCCTCGCGCCCGCTCCGGACCCCGGTCGCAGGGGCCTGACATGGGACTGTTCACCGGCCTGCTCCTGCTGCCGCTCGCACCGGTGCGTGGCGTGGCCTGGGTCGCGGAGAAGGTGAACGACGCGGCCGAACGCGAATTCAACGACCCGCAGGTGATCAGGGCCCGGCTCGCCGCGCTGAACCTGGAACTCGAGGACGGCCACATCGGCCTGGAGGAGTTCGAACGGGAAGAGGAGGAGCTGCTCGACCGGCTTCATGCCGCCCGGGTCCGCCCCGCGCCGAACCATCGAAGGTGACTCACTCATGGAAGAACAGACAAAGGTCACGCTCGCAGCCGCCGTGGTGGGCGGATACGTGCTCGGCCGCACGAAGAAGGGCCGTCTCGCACTCTCCGTCGCCACTTACCTGGCCGGCAGGCGCTTCGGCCTCGAACCTCGCCAGCTCGCCGCCGAAGGGATGCGCCGACTGGGCGAGATGCCACAGTTCGCCGAACTTCAGGACCAGTTGAAGGGCGAAGTACTCGACTCCGGCAGGAAGGCGCTGACGGCTGCGGCGGACCGGGGCATGAACTCCCTGGCCGATGCCCTCAGCGAGAGGACGGCGCGCCTCGGGGAACCGGAGGAGGCCGACGAGGACGAGTACGACGAGGAGGAGTACGAGGGGTACGACGACGAGGAGGAACCGGAGGAGGGCGAGGAGGAGTACGAGTACGAGGACGAGGAACCGGAGGAGGAAGAGGAGCCCGAGGAGGAGTACGAGGACGAGGAGCCCGAGGAGCCCCGGCGCAGGACTGGAAAGAAGGCGGCGCCGTCGAAGAAGCCCTCGGCAGCCAAGAAGGCTCCTGCCAAGAAGGCTCCTGCCAAGAAGGCGCCCGCCAAGAAGGCGCCTGAGAAGAAGACGGCGACGAAGAAGGCCGCATCCGAGAAGCCGGCTCCTGCGAAGAAGGCCGCGGCCAAGAAGGCCGCCCCCAGGAAGAGCGCTGCCGACAAGTCGGCAGCGAAGAAGGAAGCGCCTGCCAAGAAGTCGGCAGCCAAGAAGTCGGCGCCCGCGAAGAAGGCGGCGGCGAAGAAGTCGGCCCCGGCCAAGAAGACGGCCCGCAAGGCTCCCGCCAAGAAGTCGGCGCCCTCCCAGAAGTCGGCTCCGGCGAAGAAGTCGGCGTCTCCCGCCAAGAAGTCGTCGGCCAGGAAGAGCGCTTCAGCCAAGAAGACGACGTCATCGAAGCGAGCCGCGTCCCGACGCGGCGGACGGCAGAGGTAGGCAGCCATGGCCAGGACGGACAGAGACGAACCCGAAGAGTCGGGTGTGGACCGCCTCCGCGAGGAGTTCTCGAACTTTCTCGGCGCACAGACGGGGAAGCTCGCCGAGAAGGCGGGCGACAAGCTGACCGGGCTGACAGGGCAGCTCACCGACATCGCCGAGAACGGCGGTTCACTGGCGTCGGTCGGCTCCCGTGTCCTCCAGGGCGAATCCCCGGTGAAGGCGTTCGTCGCGGACAAGGCGAGCAGCGTCAAGGACAACATCGTGGACAAGGCCAAGGACGCTTTCGGCGGCGGGAAGAACAAGCGCAAGTCCAGCGGCGGCAAGTCCATGAACATCATCGAGGTGCTCGATGTCGGGGTGCCCCTGCGCACCGCCTACGACCACTGGACGCGCTACGACGAGTTCAGCAGCTTCACGAAGGGCGTGCAGAGCGTTTCGACGGATGAGGAGGAGGTGGAGAGCGACTGGAAGGTCAAGATCGGCCCGTCCTCACGCGGCTTCAAAGCCACGGTCCAGGAACAGGTGCCCGACGACCGCATCGTGTGGACCTCCGAGGGAGCGAAGGGCTCCACACGCGGATGCGTCAGCTTCCACGAACTCGCGCCGAGCCTGACCCGGATCGTTCTGGTGGTGGAGTACTACCCGTCAGGATTCTTCGAGAAGACGGGCAATCTGTGGCGTGTGCAGGGCCGCCGCATGCGACTCGACTTCAAACTCTTCCAGCGGTTCGTCACGCTGACCGACGAGGAACCCGAGGGCTGGCGCGGTGAAATCCGCGACGGGGAAGTTGTCGTGACGCACGAAGAGGCGATGGAAAAAGAGGAAGCCGAGAACGAAGAGGCGGACGAGGAACCCGAGGACGGGGAAGAGGACGACGCGGAGTACGAGGACGAGCCCGAGGAAGAGGAGCCCGAGGAAGAGGAGGAAGAGGAGCCCGAGGAGGAAGACGAGTACGAGGACGAGGAGGAGCCCGAGTACGAGGACGAGGAAGACGACGAACCCGAGTACGAGGACGAGGAATACGAGGACGAAGAAGAAGAGGAGGACGGCGAGCCCGAGGAGGAGGAAGAGGACACCGCCCCCAGGAAGCGACGAGGACGGAGGGCATCGAGGTGACGGATCTCGACCTCGGCCGGGACGCGTACCCCATCCCGGGGCCGCAGAACACCAACCTCGCCGACATCCTCGAACGGGTTCTGGACAAGGGCATCGTCATCGCGGGTGACATCAAGATCGACCTTCTCGACATCGAGCTGCTCACCATCCGCCTCCGCCTGTTCGTCGCCTCCGTGGACACGGCGAAGAAGGCCGGGATCGACTGGTGGGAGACCGATCCCGCGCTGAGTTCCCGGGCCGCCCGCAATTCCCTCCAGGACGAGAACCGTGAACTGCGCGAGCGCCTGGAGGCGCTCGAGTCGAAGACCAGCGAGACATCGGCCGGCTGACGAGCAAGGAGAACCGAGCCTCATGACGGAGTGCGGACCCGAAACTTCGGACGCCGGCGCCCTGTACGTCTTCGCGGTGTGCGCAGACCCCGACCCGGAGTCGTTCGCGGACCTTCCCGGCGTCGCGCCGGGTGAGCAGCTGCGTGCCCTGCGGTTCGGAGAGCTGACCGCGATCGTCCAGACGGTGCGGGCCGCCGATTTCACGGAGGACGCGTGGCAGGCCCGGATGGCCGACCAGCGAGAGCTTGAACGGTACGCGCGTGCGCATCACCACGTCGTCTCGGCTGCCGCCGCCTGCTGCCCCACCGTTCCGTTGCCGCTGGCCACGCTCTACCACGGCGAAGAGCGCGCCCTCGAGGCGTTGCTCGGCGAGACCGAGCGCTTCCGTACGGCCCTGGAGCGCACGGCGGGCCACTCCGAATGGGGTGTGAAGGTCTACGCGAGCGACGCCCCGGCCGAGCCCCCGGCGCCGGAACCGGTCGCCCCTGCGCACCGGCCCGAATCCAGGGGTCCCGGCGTCAGACCGGCACCTGGAGCCGGTCTCGCCTACCTGGAGCGCAAGCGCGGGGTGCAGGCGCGGCGTGAACGGCGGCACGAGGACGCCCTGCGGGTCGCCGAGACGGTCGACGCCTCCTTCCGTACCGTCGCCGCCGCGGGGCGCAGGCTGAGGCTGCACGCTGCGGAGCCGACGGGGAAGGGCGGTGCGCAGGTGCTCAACGCCACCTATCTGGTCAGGGCGCACCGGACGGCGGAGCTCGAGGAGCTGACCAGGACGCTTCGGGCCGATACCGGTGCCCGCATCGAGATCTCCGGGCCCTGGGTGCCGTACTCCTTCGTCGGCGAGGTGTAGACGTGCAACGCGAAGTGGTGCCCTGGGACAACCCCGAGCCCCTGAGCGGCCCCATCGGAGTGCCGCTCGTCGACCTGCTGGACCGGGTACTGGCCACCGGCGTCGTGATCAGCGGTGATCTCGTGATCGCGATCGCCGACGTTCCTCTCGTCCGGCTGTCGCTCCACGCCCTGCTCTCCTCGGTCAACGAACGCGTCCCGGCGCCCTGGGCGGACGGGGGCCCGCTGTGACGGCCTCACGACTCGACGTCGACTCCGACCAGTTGGGGCGCGATCTGGTCGCGCTCGTCCTGACCGTGGTGGAACTGCTGCGCCAGCTCATGGAACGCCAGGCCATCCGCCGTATCGACCAGGGCGATCTGAGCGAGAGCCAGGTGGACGAGATCGGGACCACGCTCATGATGCTCGACCAGCGGATGGCGGAGCTCTGCGAGCAGCACGGGGTACGTCCCGAGGACCTCAACCTGGACCTCGGCCCCCTCGGAACGCTGCTCCCGCGCGACTGACGCCCGCCTCGCCCACCGTTCGCCGCTGCCGGCCGTGTCGAGGCGGACATGTTTGAGGCGAGCGGGGTGGGGCAAAGCCCAAGTGGCGCGGGAGCGCTCCCACGCCACTGGATCCCCCCACCTCCCTGAAACGGAGAGCATTCCATGATCTGTCATGAGCGCATCAACTTAGCCGGGTGGGCGCCACGCCTCGGCGGCGTCTTCGTCGCGGCCCTGCTCTGTCTCCTCCCGTGGACAGGCACCGCGAGCGCCCACGGCTCCGTCGTCGACCCGGCGTCCCGCAACTACGGCTGCTGGCTCCGCTGGGGCGACGACTTCCAGAACCCGGCCATGGCGCAGGAAGACCCCATGTGCTGGCAGGCCTGGCAGGCCGACCCGAACGCCATGTGGAACTGGAACGGGCTGTACCGCAACGGCTCCGCCGGGAACTTCCCGGCCGTCGTACCCGACGGCCAGCTGTGCAGCGGGGGCCGGGCCGAGAGCGGCCGCTACAACTCCCTCGACACCGTCGGCGCCTGGAAGACCACGGACATCACCGGCGACTTCACGGTGAAGCTGTACGACCAGGCCAGCCACGGCGCCGACTATTTCAAGGTGTATGTCACCCGGCAGGGCTTCGACCCCGCCACCCAGGCCCTGACCTGGGCCGACCTCCAGCTGGTCGCCGAGACCGGGAGCTACGCCCCCAGCCAGAACTACGAGATCCCGGTGAGCACCTCGGGACTCAGTGGCCGCCATGTCGTCTACACGATCTGGCAGGCGTCGCACATGGACCAGACGTACTTCCTGTGCAGTGACGTGAACTTCACCTGATCCCCCCCCCGCATCATGCCCCGGTCCCGCCGGACACCCCTGTCCGGTGGGGCCTCGCGGGTCAGGCGGGAGTGCTGTTCGCGCCGCCGCGCGTGATCGATTGGCGGAGCCGTCCGCTCCGACCTAACGTCGATGAGTGAACGTTTCCGTTCATTGCCGACACGCATGGCACGTAGCGCTATGACTGCATCCCGAGCGAAGTCCGCGTCCATTGCCGGAACCCCGGAGCGGGGCCACGGCAACGGGATAGCGCTGCTCATCATCGCCTCGTGCCAACTGATGGTGGTTCTCGACATCACCATCGTGAACATCGCCCTGCCGCACATCCAGACCTCGCTCGGCTTCTCGACCGAGAGCCTGTCGTGGGTGATCAACGCCTACACCCTCACCTTCGGCGGGCTGCTCCTGCTCGGCGGGCGCCTGGGTGACATCCTCGGGCGCCGCAGGGTCTTCATCTTCGGAGTGCTGCTCTTCGTCCTGGCCTCGCTGCTCGGCGGCCTCTCGCAGGAGTCCTGGCAACTGCTGGCGGCGCGTGCGCTCCAGGGAGTCGGCGGCGCGATCGCCTCGCCGACCGCCCTCTCCCTCATCACCACGACCTTCGACGAAGGCCCCGCGCGCAACCGCGCGTTCGGCGTGTTCGCCGCGGTCTCCGCGGGCGGAAGCGCGATCGGACTGCTGGCCGGCGGAGTGCTGGTGGAGTGGCTGGACTGGCGGTGGGTGCTCTTCGTCAACGTACCCATCGGCCTGCTGATCGCCTTCGCCACGCCCCGGTACATCAAGGAATCCGAACGCCACCCCGGTCACTTCGACCTCCTCGGCGCGCTCACCTCCACGCTGGGCATGGTGCTGCTCGTCTACGGCTTCATCCGGGCATCCGAGGACGGCTGGAGCGACACCGTGACCATCGGGGCCTTCGTCGGTGCCGTGGTCTTCCTCGCCGCCTTCCTGGCCGTGGAGCGCCGGTCGAGGCAGCCCATCACGCCGCTGCACATGTTCCGCGACCGCAATCGCGCCGGCGCCTACGGAATGATGCTGAGCCTGGCCGCCGCCATGTTCGGGATGTTCTTCTTCCTGACCCTCTTCGTGCAGAACATCCTGGACTTCAGCCCGTTGCAAGCGGGGCTGGCCTTCCTGCCGGTGAGTGCGATCATCGCGGTCAGTGCCGGACTCGCCTCGCAACTGCTGCCCCGGTGGGGACCCAAGCCCTTCATGGTGGTGGGTGCCGTCCTGGCGGCGGCGGGGCTCGCCTGGCTCACGCTGACGGACGTCGACAGCACCTACCTCGGCAGCATTCTCGGCCCCATACTGGTCTTCGGCTTCGGCATGGGCATGCAGTTCGTGTCGCTGACGCTGATGGCGGTCTCCGGTGTGGCGCCCAGGGAGGCGGGGGCGGCGTCCGGGGTCCTCAACGCCACCCAGCAGGTCGGCGGCTCGCTGGGGCTGTCCATCCTCGTCACGGTGTTCGGCACGACCAGCCGCAACGAGGCGACGGAGCAGATACCGAGCTTCCTCGCCGAGGCCACGCCCGCCCAGCAGCTGGAGTTCCGCAGGACGGGCGAACTCCCCTCACCGTGGGGTGACCAGGTGCTGGCGTCCGGCGTCTCCAGCGCGTTCATCGTCGCCGCCGTCTTCTCCGTCGTGGCCGCGCTGATCGCCCTGATCGTCATCCAGGTCCGCGCGTCCGACCTCGAACGCCTGCGCGGCGGGGGCGCCATGGGGCCACCGATGGCGGACGACGCTTCCGGAGCCGGGACGGACCAGGTCCCCGAGGCGGGTGGCCGGGCCGACGGCGCCGGGCACGACCTCGGAGTGCCGACGCGGAAACGGGACGGAGGCGAAGGTTCCGCTCCCCTCGGATAGCGTGACCTTCACCGCCCCTCGTCGTCAGACCAGGTTGACCAGGCGGATGTAGCGCACCCAGTCCCAGTTGACCCCGGGGTCGGTGTGGTCGCTGCCCGGCACTTCGTGATGGCCGATGATGTGCGCGCGGTCCTTGGTCAGGCCGTAACGGTCACAGATGTCCGCGGTCAGCCTCGCCGACCGCTCGTACATCGCGTGGGTGAAGTAGGAGGGCTGATCGACCCAGCCCTCGTGCTCGATGCCGATGCTGCGGGTGTTGTAGTTCCAGTTCCCCGCGTGCCAGCCGACGTCCTTCTCCCGTACGCACTGCGCGACCAGGCCGTCCCCCGACCGCACCACGTAGTGCGCCGAGACCTGCTTGGCCGGATTCTGGAAGATGCCGATCGTCTCGGTGAACGTCTCCTGGGCGACGTGGATGACGACGCGGTCGACCGGATACGCCGAAGGGCGGCTCGACACCGTGTAGTTGGACGTCGACGCGGGGGACCACTGCGCTCCCGGGAAGTCGGTCGCCGCCGCCGGCGCGGCCACGGCGCGGACCGACGCGGGGAGGAGCGCCGCGGTGGCGGTCGCCGCGGCGCCCTGGAGGATCCGTCTGCGCTGCATCAGCACTCCTGTACGTGGGGGGAGTCCGTCAGGTCTACGCCTGAACACGCGCACGCCCGCCCCACGGTTCCGCGCCGGCGCGTGTTCAGGAGCCGGACAGCACCCCGGCCAGTGCGGCGGCCGGATCGTCGTCCGCCGGCCCGGCAGGCACCCAGCGGCCCCGTTTCTTGGTGTACGGCCACCAGCGCCCGTCCCGCCCGTACCGCAGCTGTGCGCCCGAACCGACCACGGTCCAGCGGTTGTTCGCGGCGCGGAGCCGCGGGCCCTCACCCTCCTCCCACGCCGCCGCGAGCTGCGCCCCGGCCCGGGTGAGCTCCTCGGCCCCGGGCTGCCACTCCTCGTCGTACACCGCCAGTGCCGCCGCCCCGCCGTACCGCCAGGCGCGGGCCGCCGCGTCGAGTCCGGCCGGCTGCCGTCCCGCCGCCGAGGCGAGACGCGCCCCCATCGCCGTGTCGGGCCGCCCGTCCGCCGCCAGCCGCACGGCGTCCTGTTCCGGCGTCAGCAGGGCCGGCGGCGGCTGCTCACCATGGCCCGGGGCGAGCGCGTCCGCCAGCATCGCGTAGGCCCGTACGGCGCTGTCCGCCGCCAGGAACTCCAGTGCGGCGGGATCGATCCCGCCGGCCGGCTCCGCGTCCGTGTCCAGCGAGGGCGGCAGGCCCGGCTCGGCGGGCAGCGGCGGCGGAGGGGGGAGCGGCGGCAGGATGTCCCGCGCGGTGAACGCCTCGTCCGCCCGGACGCCGCGCGTCGCGGGCCGCTCGGCCGGATCGTCCGCCGGGGCCGCGCCCGCTTCCCGGACCGCCCGCGCGGCACTGCGCACCTGCAGCTCGTCCAGCAGCCGCCGTTCGTCGCGCCCCCGCAACAGCAGCAGCACGAAGGGATCCTGGTCCAGCAGCCGCGCCACCTGGTAGCAGAGGGCGCCCGAATGCGGACAGTGGTCCCATGCCTCGCAACTGCACTCCGGTTCCAGATCGCCGATGCCAGGCAGCAGTTCGACCCCGGCGGCTGCCGCGTCCTCCACCAGATGCGGCGGCATCTCGCGGTCGAGCAGCGCAGCGATGTGCCCGGACCGCTCGGACGCCATGTCCAGGAATCGGTCCCACTCCTCCTCGCTCAGCTCCTGGAGGAGCACATCACTGCGGTGCGTCGTCGAAGAGCCGTCCCGCACGAGAGCGGTGAGTCTGCCCGGCCTGACCGACACCGCCCCGACCCTGCCCTCCCGCGCCAGCCTGCGCCCCCGCTTGAGCTGCGCGCCGTCGAGCGCCGTGTCCTCCAGTGCCTTCAGCCACGCCTGTCCCCACCAGGACGAGGCGAACCCATGACCCCGCGCCGGCGGCAGGGCGGCGAACGTACGCTCCGGCTCGTGACTCCCGCTCATCGTGCGCCCCCTCGCAGCTCGACCAGTTCGGCCAGTTCGGCATCGGTCAGTTCACTCAGCGCGGCCTCGCCGCTGCCCAGCACGGCGTCCGCCAGTTTCTGCTTCCGTGCCAGCATGGCGGCGATGCGGTCCTCGACCGTCCCCTCGGCGATCAGCCGGTGCACCTGCACCGGCTGGGTCTGCCCGATCCGGTACGCGCGGTCGGTGGCCTGCGCCTCCACGGCCGGATTCCACCAGCGGTCGAAGTGCACCACATGACCCGCCCGGGTGAGGTTGAGCCCCGTGCCCGCGGCCTTCAGCGACAGCAGGAACACCGGCGCCCCGCCCTCCTGGAAGCGGTTCACCATCGCCTCGCGTTCGGCGACCGGGGTGCCACCGTGCAGGAACTGGGTGGGGACCCCGCGCGCGGTCAGATGCCGCTCCAGCAGCCGGGCCATCTGCACGTACTGGGTGAACACCAGCACGCTCGCGCCCTCGGCGAGGATCGTGTCGAGCAGTTCGTCCAGCAGCTCCACCTTCCCCGAACGGTCCACGATCCTCGGCCGCTCCTCCTTGAGGAACTGCGCCGGGTGGTTGCAGATCTGCTTGAGCGCCGTCAGCAGCTTCATGACGAGCCCCCGCCTGGCGAAGCCGTCCGAACCGGAGATCTCGGCGAGCGTCTCGCGCACCACCGCCTCGTACAGACCGGCCTGCTCCGGGGTGAGCGACACCGCGCGGTCCGTCTCCGTCTTCGGCGGCAGCTCCGGGGCGATGCCCGGGTCCGACTTGCGGCGCCGCAGCAGGAACGGGCGGACCAGCGCGGCCAGGCGTTCCGCGGCGGCGGGGTCGTTGCCGCCCTCCACCGCGCTCGCGTACCGCGTGCGGAACGTGCCGAGCCTTCCCAGCAGCCCGGGAGTCGTCCAGTCGAGGATCGCCCACAGCTCGGAGAGGTTGTTCTCCACGGGGGTACCGGTGAGTGCGACACGGGCCCGCGCCCCGATGGTGCGCAGCTGCCTGGCGGTCGCCGAACGCGGGTTCTTGACGTGCTGCGCCTCGTCGGCGACGACCATGCCCCAGGAGGCCTCGGCCAGCCGGGCGGCGTCCAGGCGCATCGTGCCGTACGTGGTGAGGACGAACTCGCCGTCGGCGAGGTCCTCCAGCGAGCGCGACACGCCGTGGAAGCGGCGCACCGGAGTGCCCGGGGCGAACCGCTCGATCTCCCGCTGCCAGTTCCCCATCAGGGAGGTGGGACACACCACGAGCGTGGGCCCCGCAGCCGACGGGTCGCCCTGCCTGTGCAGATGGAGGGCGATCAGGGTGATGGTCTTGCCGAGCCCCATGTCGTCGGCCAGACAGCAGCCGAGGCCCAGGGAGGTCATGGTGTCCAGCCATTCCAGGCCGCGCAGCTGGTAGTCGCGCAGACTCGCGTCGAGCGCCGCCGGCTGTCCGACCGAAGGGCGGTCCGCGGACTCCGGGTCCGCGATCCGCTCGCGCAGCCGGTCGAGCCAGCCGCTCGCGGCCACCTCCACCTGCCGCCCGTCGACCTCGGTCGTCCCGGTCAGGACCGCGCCCAGCGCGTCGATGGGCGTCACCTTGCGGTCCCGGGTGGCGCGGGCGCGCCTGACCTCCTCCGGGTCGACGAGGACCCACTGGTCGTGGAGGCGCACGAGCGGCCTGCCCGTTTCCGCGAGCCGGTCGATCTCCGCCCGGCTGAGTTTCCGGTCGCCCAGCGCGAACGACCAGTCGAACGCGAGCAGGGCATCGGCCGACAGGAAGGAGGGCGTCTGCGGTCCGGTGCCCGCCGGTGACGCCTCGTCGCCGTCCTCCGGTCCGATCACGGCGCGCGCGGTGAGTTTCCTCGCCAGCGCCTTCGGCCAGTGGACCTGCACGCCCGTCGCGGCGAGCGCCCTGGCCGCGGGGCCCAGCAGTTCCGCGATCTCCTCGTCGGCGGGCTCCACCGCGTCCGGAACCGCCGCCGAGAGGAGGGGCGTCAGCGGCGGCCAGGCCCGCGCGGCGCGCCGCAGGGCGAGCAGGGCGTCCATCCGGGCGCGCGGACCGAAGAGCGAAGCGGCGGGGGAACGGTCGGTCCATACGCCCGCCGCGTCCGCGACCAGGGCGGGGTCCTGAACGCTGTGAATCTGCAGGACGACACGGAAGGAGGGACCGGGGCCCGCGCGGTGCTCCGCGTCCGGCGTGTCGGCCAGCCCGGACACCTCGACACGCAGGGAGAGCCGGACCCCCGCGTCATGTCCCGCCGCCACATCGGCCGCCCACGGCCGCAGTGCGGGCAGGTGCTGCGCGGCACGCGCGGCGAACGCCGGTGAGCCCGTCGCGAATTCGGCGCCCGGTGTACGCGGCAGTCCGTCCACCACCGCGTCGATGAACGACCGCAGCAGCGACTCGGGGTCGGCCAGCATCAGCGGATCGGCCGTCGCGTCGAGCGGGACGGCATGGGCGTCGGGCGGCATGGAGGCCGCCAGCACGCGGATACGTTCGAGGTCGGCCGCGGCCAGCGGTCCGGCCCGCCACGCGTCGCGGTCCGTGGGACTCAGCCCCGGCAACAGCAGTCCGCGTGCGACGAGTTGGAGTGCGAGCACTCCGGCGGCGCCCCAGAACGCGGCCGACGGGGAGGCGTGGGCGGAGGCCCGCGCCCGTGTCAGGACGGGCAGCGCCTCCCGTACGGGCACGAGCAACGCCGGTACCGCGTAAGGGCGTGCGTCGCTCCCGGCGACGGTGATGTCCTGCGGACTCCCTGGATCACCGGGAGGGGTGCTACCGTCCGGGTTCCAGAACGCGATCAGGCCGGTACGGGCCGGATCCGCGGGGAGGAAGACTGCGGAGCAGCGGGACAGTTCAGCGTTCTGGTCTGGTGTTTCCGCAGGGAGCCTGTGCACAGCGATGTCAGATTCCTCAAATTTGACTAGTGAGCCCGGGGTCGCCGAGGGTACCTCACTCACGGCCCGCCCCGGGAGAAACGCGCAGTGACCCACCTCGCTCGTTCCTGCCTTCTGAAGCCTGGGGTACAGCTGTCCCCACCACCGGACACGGGGGATTGCCCCCGCACGGCCGGGGTGATGGCGCCATGGCTGCCGCAGGCCCGCCCTCCGTACGTTTTGACGAGGTCAGCGCAGTTGCCCAGAAACCGGAGACGTCATGCCCCAGGCGGTAGAAGCCACCGTTGAGCAACACCCCCGCGAGGGATCGGAGATTCCCGCGGACACCCGTACCGCCGGCAGTGATTTCGCACCGCTCCTGAAAACCGTCAAGGGGCAGGGACTGCTGGAACGGCGCACCGGCTGGTACGCGGCAGGCATCGCGGCCAATCTGATCGCGTCGGCGGCGGTGATCACGGGGGTGGTGCTCATCGGCGACTCCTGGTGGAACCTCTTCCTCGCGCTGCCGCTGGCCGTCCTGTGGACCCGTACCGCCTTCTTCGGGCACGATGCCGGGCATGCCCAGATATCCGGCGACCGCAGGGCGAGCAGGGTCACCGGACTCGTGCACGCCAACCTGCTCCTCGGCATGAACGAGGCCTGGTGGAACGACAAGCACGTACGCCACCACGCCAACCCCAACCACATCGACAAGGACCCCGACGTCGGGGTCGGAGCCCTGGTGTGGACCCAGAAGCAGGCCGCGCAGCGCGAGGGCTTCGCCCGCTGGCTCACCCGCAACCAGGCGCGCCTCTTCTTCCCGATGCTGCTCCTCGAAGGCATCGCCCTCAAGATCTACGGCTTCCAGTTCCTGAGCCGCCAGCCCGCCCGTGAACGCGCCCTGTCCGGCGGTCTGCTCGCCGGACACCTCGCGCTGTACGTGACCCTGCTGCTGACCACCATGTCCCCGGGCAAGGCCGTCGTCTTCGCCCTGGTGCACCACGCGCTGTTCGGTCTCCACCTGGGCATGGCGTTCGCCCCGAACCACAAGGGCATGGAGATGCCCGACCCCGACGGCGACCGCTGGGGCCACCTCCAGCGCCAGGTCCTCACCTCGCGCAACGTGCGCGGCGCCGTCCTCACCGACTGGTTCCTCGGCGGCCTGAACTACCAGATCGAGCACCACCTCTTCCCGAGCATGCCCCGGCCCCATCTGCGGCTGGCGCAGCCCCTCGTGAAGGCGCACTGCGCGTCGATCGGCATGCCCTACGCGGAGACGGGGCTCATCGAGTCCTACCGCCAGGCGCTGCAGCACATGCACGAGGTCGGCGAGCCCCTCAGGTAGGCCCCGCGGCACCTTTCCCGCGGAGCCGGAACCGACGGGCGCCCACAGGCGTTCTCCCCACAGGAGCGGCTCCGGCCGCGAAGGAGGCACGGATCATGTCGAACGGTGCAAAGATCGCCATCGGGGGAGTCGTCGCGGCAGTCGTCCTGATTCCGTTCATCGGATTCTGGTGGTCACTGCTGGTCCTCATCGGGGTGCCCACCGTGGGTTACCTCATGCTCGACCCGTCGCAGAGGCGCAGGCTCCGCAGGATCAGCCGTAAGGAGATAGGACGCTGAACAGCACGGTCACCGCGGTGAGCAGCAACGGTGTGTACGCGTTCACCAAGCCGAACAGGGACAGCATCACGCTCCTGGCCGGACTCGGAGTGGAGGGCGACGTGCACGCCGGTGTCACGGTCAAGCACCGCTCCCGCGTCGCCCAGGACCCGACCCAGCCCAATCTGCGCCAGGTCCACCTCATCCACGAGGAGCTCTTCGGCGAGCTGCGGGAGGCCGGTTTCGAGGTGGCCCCGGGCGATCTCGGGGAGAACGTCACCACCAGCGGACTCGATCTTCTCGCGCTTCCCGTGGGTACCCTGCTGCACCTCGGCGACGAGGCCGTCGTCGAGGTCACCGGCCTGCGCAATCCCTGCCTGCAGATCGAGGCCTTCCAGGCAGGACTGCTCAAGCAGGTCGTCGGCCGCGCGGACGACGGCACCATCCTCCGCAAGGCCGGAATCATGGGCATCGTCAGGACGGGCGGGGCCGTGCGCCCCGGCGACCGGATCAGCGCCGTGCTGCCCGCCGAGCCGCACCGGCCGCTGGAGCGCGTGTAGCACCGACGCCCACGGACACGGACCGCCGCGGCAGGGCCCGGCGGTCCGTGTCCTCCGTGAGGTGCCGGTGAGACCGATCCGGCGGTCCGTGGGGTGCCGGTCAGGACGGCCGGACGGCCAGTGCGTCGAGCGCCTCGAGCAGCCCGGGCAGCTCAGGGCCCCGGCCGACCGTCATGACCTCGCCGGGCTCCTCGTCCAGCAGGATGAAGGCGATGTCGTCCGTCCTCGCGACCAGGGACCAGCCCGGTCCGTCGGCACGCAGGGTGCGGGCCCCACCGGGGGCGAACGCGGAACGTATCCGGCCGGGCGGGGGCGGGGAGGCCACATAGGCCCGGGCCGCTTCGAGCGCCCTGCGTACGCCGGGGTGCTGCCCGGATCCGGCGGCTGCTCCACCGGTCTCCTCGTCGGCATCGGGCGCCTGCGACCCGTCCGCCCCCTGCTCTCCCGTCCCGGCGGCATCCGACGCGGAGTCCGCCCCGGATCCGGACTCCGATCCGGCCCCGGACGCGCCGAACGCGGTCTCGTCATCGATCTGCTCGCGCCAGGCCGACCACTGAAGAGCGATCTCGTCCGCTCCGAGCCTCCGCTGCGGAGCCCCCCACACCGAGGTGTCCGGCGGTGTCAGCGGCTTCAGCGCCTCGTCCTCCGGGCCGGGGAGCGGATCGTGCGGCTCGGGCACCCCGGGCGTCGCGACCGCCAGCTCGAGCGGCCACCCCGGCAGTGCGCACACCACCGAGCGGTCGTCGGGGGAGAGGTCGTACTCCATCCCGCAGTCCCACGAGGCGATGGCGACGGCCACCAGCGAGACGTCGTCCACGACCACCGTCCACCGTGCGCCGCCGCTGTCCTGGCCGAGCACCAGGCCGTACCCCTCGGCGTACGGCTCCAGGCCGAGCCCGTCGCACGCGGCCACGTAGTCGTCGCCCAGCACGCTAGGAAACTGCGCGGGAGTCAGCAGCACCGCGGTCAGCACGAACAGCGAGTCCTCTTCGGCGACCGTGTCGTCCGTCCCAGCCACAGCACCCTCCCTCATCCGTTGGATCGGTCGTATCCGTCGGCGCACCTTAACTACTCGGTAACCCCCTCGTCGAGGCCCTGACAAGCGATGACGCCGACCTGCACAGAAGGTGCGGACGCGCCACGCACGCCCCTCGCACCGTGGTGCCGGCCCTCCGCGTCCCCGTAGGGTGGTGCCTCCGGCCGACGAGGGGGAGAGCACGGTGAAGCGGTTCGAACGGCTCAAGGAGATCCAGCGCCTGGACCCGGAACGGGACTTCCTCGAGATCTACCGGCTCACCGTGACGTACGAATTCCCCTGGGACATCACCCGAGCGCTCGAACTCGCCCTGTACCGCACCTACGCGGTCCCCAGCATCGGCCGACTGCTCGCGGAGACAGGGGAGCTGACGGAGCGCCCGCAGAAGAGGTACGACGACACCTCGCTGCTCCTGGACGCCGTCGTGGAGCACGGATTCGACAGCGAGGCGGGGCGCACGGCGGTCCGCCGGATCAACCGGATGCACCGCAGCTACGACATCAGCAACGACGACATGCGCTATGTGCTCTGCACCTTCGTCGTGACCCCCAAGCGCTGGATCGACTCCTACGGCTGGCGCAGGCTCTCCGGCCACGAGCTACGCGCCTTCGCCGCCTACTACCGCACGCTCGGCGCCCGCATGGGCATCCAGGACGTCCCGCAGACCTACGAGGACTTCGAGCGGGTCCTCGACAGCTACGAGGACGCACACTTCGGCTGGGACGAGGGCGCACGCTCGGTCTCCGACGCCACCCTGGCCCTCATGGGCTCCTGGTACCCCCGTCCGCTCGCGCCCCTCGTCCGCGGGGCGAGCCTCGCCCTGCTCGACGACTCGCTGCTGCGGACCTTCCGGTACGCGCCGCCGGGGCCCCTCGCCCGCGGGCTGACCCGCGGCGCCCTGCGCCTGCGAGCGCGCGCCGTGCGCCTCCTCCCGCCGCGTTCCACCCCGCACTACGCCCGCCAGAACCCCGAGATCAAGGGCTACCCGGACGGCTACGAGGTGTCCGGGCTCGGCACCTTCCCCACCCCGGGCGTCCGCGGCTGCCCCGTGCCGCACGGCCGGTCCGCGGAGACCCCGGCCGAGTGAGCCGCGCGGAGCCGGCACCCGGCCGGCCGCCCCCGCTCAGCCGGTTCGCACGGCGAGCACCAGGAACCGGTCGTCCTCGTCGGTGTACGACTCCAGCCGCCAGCCCGACTGCGCCAGCAGGGGTGCGAGACCGGGCTCGGACCTGAGGTCGTCCTCCGAGAGGGCGCGGCCGTGCCGGGCGGCCAGCGCGGCCCGCCCGATCGGGTGGAACAGCGCGAGCCTGCCGCCCGGACGTACCACCCGAGCCAGCTCCGAGAGGCCGTGTGCCGGGTGCGTCAGATGCGAGATCAGCCCGGCCGCGAAGACCGCGTCGAGGGTTCCGCCGCGCAGCGGCAGCCGTTGGGCGTCCGCCAGGAGCAGCACGCCGCTCGTCTCCCTGCCCGTCCGCCGGGCCGCGTCGAGCATCTCGGGCGTCAGATCGGCCCCGAGCACCGTCCCGCCGCCACCGACCGCCGCACGCAGGGCGGGCAGCGCGCGTGCCGTACCGCAGCCCGCGTCGAGCACGGTGTCGCCCGGGCGCAGACCGAGCTCTCCGACGGCAGCGGCGTAGGCGGGTCCGTCATCGGGGAAGCGGCTGTCCCAGTCCGCCGCCCGCACGGAGAAGAAGTCCTGGACGTGTGTGTGGTCGTCGGCCATGCGGACATGATCGCGCAGTCCGCAGCTGAACGAAACGACGTGAGGCGGCGTACTCGTTCGAACTGTGGCCGATCGTTCGGGACCCTCTCTCTGTCATATTTCATCTGCTTTCGAAATGCGCCCCTGAAGTGCGCCCTGGTGCGGGCTAGCGTCCCGGATCCATGGGACACCTGGACCACGCCACCTTCGGCTGGCTGACCCCCGTGCTGTCGTACGCGATGGCATCGATCGGCGCCGCGCTCGGGCTGCGGTGCACCGTGCGCGCACTGGGCACCAGCGGCCGCTCGCGCCGCAACTGGCTGTTCACCGCCGCCTCCGCCATCGGCACGGGCATCTGGACGATGCATTTCGTCGCCATGCTCGGCTTCGGCGTCACCGGCACCGACATCCGCTACGACGTACCGCTCACCCTGCTCAGCCTCCTGGTCGCCATGCTGGTGGTGGGGGCGGGAGTCTTCACCGTCGGCTACAGCCGGGACCGCTCGCGCGCTCTCTTCATCGGGGGCCTCACCACCGGGCTCGGCGTCGCCAGCATGCACTACCTGGGCATGGCCGCCCTGCGGCTCCACGGCACCGTCGCCTTCGACCCGCTGCTGGTGACCATCTCCGTCGTCATCGCCGTCGTAGCGGCGACAGCGGCACTCTGGGCAGCGCTCAACATCAAGTCGCCGGGGGCGGTGGCCATGGCGTCGCTCGTCATGGGCGCCGCCGTCAGCAGCATGCACTACACCGGGATGCTGGCCGTCGGCGTCGAGGTCACACCCTCGGCTGCCGTTCTTCCCGGGGCCACCGTCATGCAGTTCATCTTCCCCCTCGCCGTCGGCCTCGGGTCGTACCTCTTCCTGACCTCGGCATTCGTCGCCCTGTCACCGGCGGCGCGGGAACACCGTACGGACGTCGCGCCCGTTCCCTTCGACGACGCGCGTGCCGAACGGCCCGCGACGGCCCAGGCCCCCTGACCGCCGCGAGCACCGCGGCTCACCCGTCGTACACAGCATTCGGGGCGGAAAGCTCCCCACCCGGAACGAGGAGGCCATGCGCACACCCCGCACGACGACCCCGGACCCCGGTGCGCACACCGGCCGGCCCGTGACACCGCCGCGCGGACGACGCGCACATGCCGGACCGCCGGCGGACGAACGTCCCGACCGGGAGGCGGGACCGCCCACGCCTGCGGGCAACCCGCCCGCGCGGGGCTCGCTCAGGCCCAGGACCGTACGGGCGAAGATCATCTCGCTGCTGATGGTGCCCGTCGTATCGCTGCTCGCACTCTGGGGATTCGCCACCGTCACCACCGCACAGGACGTGGCACGCCTGCGCGAGGTGCAGCGCGTCGACACCACCGTGCGGGCCCCCGTCACCGCGGCCGTGAGCGCCCTCCAGGGCGAACGCACCGCCGCCCTGCGCCAGTCGGCATCGCCCGGTACCGGCCACGCCGCAGCCCTGAAGCAGCAGGCCGGACGGACGGACGCCGCCCTGGGAGAGCTGAGCCTGGGCGACGACCACACCGTCGCCGACGCCGGCCTCCTTCCCGCGAAAGCCGCTGCCAGGCTCGGCACCTTCCTGGACAGGGCCCGGGAACTCCGCACCCTGCGCGCCGACCTCCTGAACCCCTCCGAGGACGGCACGGCCACGGGCGCCGACGCGTACACCCGGTACACCGAGACCATCACCGCCGGGTTCGGGGTGTCCGGCGCCCTGACCGGCATCCAGGTCGCCGAGACCGGTTCCGAGGCCCGGGTCCTGCTCGAACTGGGCCGCAGCGGGGAGATGCTGGCCCGTGAGGAAGCCCTGCTGGCGTCCGCGGCACTGACCGGCACGCTCGCCGGGGAGGAGCTGAGGCTGTTCACCGGCGCCGTCGCGACCCGCCGCAGCCTGGCCGGGACGGCGGCGGCAGATCTGCCGCCCCGGGCCGACCGGGCATGGCGGAACCTCACCGGCCAGGGTGCCTACCGCAGGCTCACCGCCGCCGAGGACAGCGTGCTCGCGGCGCCGCCCGGCCGCCGTGCCGCGAAGGCGGTGTCCACCGCCGCCTGGGAGAGGGACACGGCCGAGGTGCGCACAGGGCTGCTCGCCATGGATAAGGACGCGGGCGACCGCGCCACGGACAGCGGCGGCGCCTTCACGAGGGCCTTGTTCAGCCCAGCCGGAGCAGCCGTCGTCCTCGGTTTCCTCGCCGTCGCCGGCTCGTTGGTGATCTCCGTACGGATCGGCCGCGCGCTCGTCGTCGAACTCGTCAGCCTGCGCGACAGCGCACTGGAGATCGCCTGGCGCAAACTGCCCCACGCCATGCGGCGCCTGCGTACCGGCGAGGAGATCGACGTCGGCGCCGAGGCACCGGCCGGACGGCACTCCCACGACGAGATCGGACAGGTGGGCGAGGCACTCGACACCGTGCACCGCGCCGCCCTCGACGCCGCCGTCGAACGCGCCGAGCTCGCCAGCGGCATCTCCGGCGTCTTCGTCAACCTGGCCCGTCGCAGCCAGGTCCTCGTCCACCGCCAGCTCGCCCTGCTCGACGGCATGGAGCGCAGGGCGGAGGACCCGGGCGAACTCGGCGACCTGTTCCGCCTCGACCACCTCACCACCCGCATGAGGCGGCACGCGGAGAGCCTGATCATCCTCTCCGGCGCCGCCCCGGGACGCGCCTGGCGGATGCCCGTACCGATGACCAACGTGGTGCGCGCGGCGGTCTCGGAGATCGAGGACTACGCCCGGGTGGAGGTACGGGCGCTGCCGGACGCGGGAGTGAAGGGCGCGGCCGTGGCCGACCTCACCCATCTGCTGGCCGAACTCGTGGAGAACGCGGCGCAGTTCTCACCGCCCCACACCAAGGTGCGGATCAGCGGCGAACCCGTGGGCAACGGCTACGCCCTGGAGATCGAGGACCGCGGACTCGGTATGGGGCAGGAACTGCTCGGCGAGGCCAACCGGCGCATCGAACAGTCCGAGACCCTCGACCTCTTCGACAGCGACCGGCTCGGCCTCTTCGTGGTCAGCAGGCTCTCCGCCCGCCACCACATCAAGGTCCAGCTGCGCACGTCCGCCTACGGGGGCACGACCGCTGTGGTGCTCCTGCCGACCGCGCTCCTCCAGAGCAGCCTGCCCGAGGGCGAGACGGCCGGCCGGGCCGACGACGAGGCCCACTCGACGACGGTGTCCAGGGACGACGACAGCCGGACGGGCCCGGCGGGCCCACGCCCCACCGCGTTCCCCGCGCCGGTCGCCGTACCCGCACTCGAACCACGCACGCAGACGGCGCCGCGTCCCGGGCCGGACGCCGGGCCCGCGCCCGTGACCACCCTGCACCGCCGTGCCCGCTCCGCCGACGACGACGGGGAACTGCCCCGCCGGGTCCGGCAGGCCAGCCTCGTGCCCCAACTGCGCCGTCAGCCGGTGGCGGAGGGGCGGGAGCCGCACGGCCCGGGGCCCGCGCCCACGGTCGAGCGCACCCCCGAGCAGGCGCGGGACCGTATGACCGCCTACCGCAACGGATGGGTCCGCGGAGGCGGGACCGCACCGGGGGCCGACGCTCCGGGCCGCACCGCACGCGGATCCGTATCCCCATTCAGGCAGCACAGCGAAGGAGACCAGACATGATCGTGAACGAGAGGCCGGGGAGGGCTTCCCGGCACTCCGGGGAACTCGACTGGCTGCTGGACGATCTGGTCGCCCGGGTCGGTGAGATCCGGCACGCGGTCGTGCTGAGCAACGACGGTCTGGCCGTCGGCGCGTCCCACGCACTCAGCCGCGAGGACGCGGAGCACCTCGCGGCCGTGGCCTCCGGCTTCAACAGCCTGGCCAAGGGCACCGGGCGGCATTTCGGCGCCGGTGGCGTGCGCCAGACGATGGTCGAGATGGACGACGGCTTCCTGTTCGTCGTGGCCGCGGGTGACGGCTCCTGCCTCACCGTCCTGAGCACGGCCTTCGCGGACATCGGCCTGGTGGCGTACGAGATGGCACGCCTGGTGAAGCGGGTGGGCGAACACCTCGCCACCCCGGTGAGGCTCGCCGGGCCGCCGGCGACGGGCTGAGGACGGCACGTGCGGATGAACGACGGCGCAGTGCCACCGGACCCCCGCGGGTACGGCCCACCGCCGGACGCCGTGATCGGCGTGTACGGCCTGCCGTACGACGAGGAGTCCGGTACGCCGCACGGCAGCGGTCACCACGGTTTCCCGGCCGGTGAGGACGACGAGGTGCCGGGCAGCCAGTGGTACGACGCGGAGGCGGGCCCGCTGGTCCGCCCCTATGCCGTCACGGGCGGCCGGACGAAGCCGGGACCCAGCGGGGTGCGGTTCGACCTGATCGCCCTCGTGGCGGCGGACGACGGCACACCGGACGGTGAGGCACTGCTGGGGCCAGAGCACCGGTCCCTGCTCGCTCTGTGCCGCGACGAGACCCAGTCGGTCGCGGAACTCTCGGCGGACGCGGACCTGCCGGTGGGCGTGGTGCGGGTGCTCCTCGGAGACCTGCTCGAAGCCGGCTGCGTACGGGTCAGCAGGCCCGTACCGCCCGCCCAGCTGCCCGACGAGCGCATCCTGCGCGAGGTCATCGACGGCCTCCGGGCCCTCTGAGGACATCCGTAATCGTCATGTGCGCTGCCCACTCGAGACGAATACCGAAGCCGTCCGGGCGCTGACCGAAGCAGTCCGGACACATAAGTCAAAAACCGTTCACTCCCTTCGGCGACCGCCCCTGATTGCCATGCTGTCGCCCCTACTGATGGCACTCGCGAGAGAAGTGATCGATGTCCTCCGAGCATGTGGACAGCACGGTTGAGGAAGAGTCCGGAGACTCCACGGCCCTCGCCCTGAAGATACTGGTGGCCGGCGGCTTCGGCGTCGGCAAGACCACTCTGGTAGGCGCGGTGAGCGAGATCCGTCCCCTGCGGACCGAGGAACTCCTCAGTGAGGCCGGACAGTCCGTCGACGACACCGGTGGGGTGGACCAGAAGACCACCACGACTGTCGCCATGGACTTCGGGCGCATCACCATCCGGTCCGGCCTTTCGCTGTACCTCTTCGGCACGCCGGGGCAGGACCGGTTCTGGTTTCTCTGGGACGAGCTGTCACAGGGCGCGCTCGGAGCGGTCGTGCTGGCGGACACCCGGCGGCTGGAGGACTGCTTTCCGGCCGTCGACTACTTCGAGCACCGGCGCATCCCCTTCGTCGTCGCCGTCAACTGCTTCTCGGGCGCGCGGACCTACGCGGAGGCCGACGTCTCGCGGGCCCTCGACCTGGACAGCGGCACACCGGTGGTCCTCTGCGACGCACGCGACCGCGCCTCCGGCAAGGAGGTCCTGATCCGCATGGTCGAGTACGCCGGGCGGATGCACACGGCCCGGCTCCTCGACTCGGTGGGCCAGGCATCGGGGGCGGAGTGATGCCGGTACGACGGGGGCGCCCGGCCCGGCCAGCAGTGCGGCACCATGCTCCTCGCCGTGCCTCCGTGCCCATTCCGTGCGCCTGTATGCGCCCCTCGGGCCAGGTCTCGGCACGTGGCGCGAAGCAACGCCCCCGGGGCGGGGAGGCGCTTGCCCGCAGGGGAGCCGTGCGCAAGGCTTGCGCGAACTGCGGGGAACACATGAACGGGGAGGACGAGCAGATGGCGCTGGACCGGGGACTCGACTGGCTTCTTGACGACCTCACGAGCCGGGTGGAGCACATCCAGCACGCGCTCGTGCTGTCGAACGACGGGCTGGTGACCGGAGCGAGTACGAGTCTGGCCCGGGAGGACGCCGAGCACCTGGCGGCGGTCTCGTCCGGTCTCCAGAGTCTGGCCCGCGGCTCGGGGCGGCACTTCGGCGCGGGAAGAGCACGTCAGACCATGGTGGAGTTCGACGAGGCGCTGCTTTTCGTGACGGCGGCCGGGGACGGCAGCTGCCTGTGCGTGCTGACCGCGGCCGAGGCCGATGTCGGGCAGGTCGCCTACGAGATGACACTGCTGGTCAACCGCGTGGGCGAGCACCTCGGCGTGACGGTACGCCAGGGAGCTGACAGCATCGACCGTCTCTGACCTGCGCGTTCTGTGGACGACGGGGAGTTGTCCACAGGGCAGGACGAAGAATTTCCCCCCCGGGCTACCGTGGTCACGGAGAGTATTCGACCTCACGGGGGAGGACGGTCATGACCGTTACGGAATCCACGCGCACCCACACCGCCGCGACGCCGGTGTGCGTGCCGGCAGGACGCGCGGCCCAGGAACTGACGTTGAAGCACGGCGAATTCGAGCTCGCCGTCCACCTGGGGCTGATCGGCGCTGAACCGACGGCGAGCGGGGCGAGGCCCCGGGTCCGTCAGCAGGAGATCGACCGGCTGCGCGCCCAGCCGGGATTTCCCGAATCACTCCGGGACCGCGTGCGCACGGCGGGCACGGCGGAGGGCGCCGCACTGCTCGGCGTCAGCCCCGTGCGCTTCACCGGCCTGGCACGCATCGGGTGCCTCACACCGGTCGCGTTCTACCTCAACCGCTACCGCGCGGTGGTCTGGCTCTATCTCGTGGACGACCTCCTCGCCTTCGCCGCCCGAGAACCAGGCCTGCTCGGCGGCAGGAGCCCGGCCGGGATGCGGGCCATGCTGGACGCCGGGACCGACTGGCGTGCGCGCAACTGGCGTTCACGCAGGGTCGACAGGCTGCTCGGCCGTACGGAGGACCCATGGGCGCGCGCCGCGTTGCAGGCTACCGCCCTGGACCCGGTCCAGCTCGCGGAGGTGGTGGACGACCCCTACGAGCGCGCCCATCTCGCACGGATGCGTCCTGTCTCCGTGTACGGCCGCCCCGCCTCCCTGTCCGGGAGGGAGGCCATGGCGAAGCTGATGCTGGCCGACGATCCGGACGAAATCCTGTGGCGCCGGGTGAATCTGACGCTGGAGCTGGACCGCGCGCGTGAGACCCGACCGGCTCCCCGGCCGGGCACCGGACCCGTATCGGGGCCGGCGGTCCGGCAGCTGTCCCGACCGGCCGGCGGGACGCCCCGCCGCCCCGGCTCGCGAGCGGGTGAGCGACCCGGCGCACGGCCGGGCTCGCGGCCGGGTTCCGGGCGCGGACTGCTCGCCCGCATCGGACTGCGCAGGCCACCGCGGAGAGAGAGCTAAAGAGATTGCGGGGCGCCGCCCCCACCGGCACTCTTTGCCTCATGCTGATCAGAGAAGCCACTGCCGAGGACTGGCCCGCCATCTGGCCGTTCTTCCACGACATCGTTGCCGCGGGGGAGACCTTCACCTACCCCGAGGACCTGAGCCGGGAGCAGGCCCAGGACTGGTGGCTCCTCGCGAAGCCGAACCGCACGGTGGTCGCGGTCGACGACGCCGGTTCGGTCCTCGGCACGGCGAAGATGAACCAGAACCACATGGGCAACGGCGCACACATCGCCAGCGCCAGCTACATGGTGGACCCGGAGCACTCCGGCCGCGGCGTCGGCCGGGCCCTGTGCGAGTACACCGTGGACTGGGCGCGTGCGCAGGGCTATCGCGCCATGCAGTTCAACGCCGTCGTGGAGACGAACATCCACGCCGTGGGGCTGTACCGCTCCGTCGGCTTCGACGTCATCGGGACCCTTCCCGAGGGGTTCAACCACCCCACCAAGGGCTACGTCGGGCTGCACATCATGCACAAGACCCTCTGAGAACCGCGACGTCGGCAGCCGGTGCATCCGGTGACGGGGCGTATTCCGGCCATCCTGCGTGTGTCCGTCATGTCACAAGTGGCACTGATGTGTGTGTGGTTGAGGTGTGAGTACCGCGTGCGCGAAGTGTGGGGCCGCTGCGCCCCCCGGGAGCGGGGGGCAGTACTGTGCGCCCCACCGCCATTCCAGCGGTGAACTCATATGGAGGAAGAATCCATGACCATACCCAGGAGATCGTGGCGTGGCGCGGGAGCATTCGCGGCCGCTGCGGTAGTCGGTCTGGCGGGCGGAGTCCTCTCCGCGAGCCCGGCCGCAGCTCACACCCCCACCTGGGCCGTGACCTGCTCCGAAGTGACGCTCAACCTGACGCAGTACTCGAAGGACGTCGCCAACCAGGTGACCGTTTCCGTGGTGGGCGGCGATGTGCTGCTTCCCACGACCGAGTTCGGCAGGGACTTCAGCACGAAGACGCCGCTCCAGCTCCCGAAGCACGACAAGGAGCTGACCGTCCGCCTCGTCGTCAAGGCCGGTGACAGCGACAAGTACTCCGTCGACCAGACGAAGGTCGCTCCGGTGTGCGAGGAGACCACTCCGTCGCCCACCCCCACCGAGGAAACCCCCTCGGAGACTCCGAGCACCGAGCCGGCGACGCCCGAGGCCCCCGAGCCCAGCGCGACGCCGAGCGAGACCGCCACGGAGGCCGCGCCGGCGCCCGCCGAGCCGAGCAGCAGCGCGCCCGACCTGGCCGAGACCGGTTCGTCGTCCGCGACGCCCGTGATCGGTGGAGCCGCGCTCGCCGTCCTCCTCGCCGGAGGCGGCATCCTGTGGTCCGTCCGTAAGCGCCGCAGCGTGCAGCACTGACGCGTCCTCCGGCAGCCCGGCCCGCGGCGGGAACGCCTCGGGACCGGAACGCCGGGGCGGGGGCGTACCGCGTCATCTCCGACGCGGTACGCCCCCGTTGCGTTCCGGAACAGCCGAGGTCTCCTGGCGGGGGTGGGAGTCCTACGGCTGGGGCGGGGGGCCGATCTCGCACCAGACCGCCTTGCCCTCGCCCCTGGGCTCGATGCCCCAGCGCTCGGCGACCGCGTCCAGCAGCAGCAGGCCGCGCCCGGAGGTCGACGTCTCGCCCGGAGTACGCCGTCTCGGCCAGACGCTGGAGCGGTCCTGGACCGACAGCCTGATACGCCGAACGGGCTCCGGCAGTACTTCGAGCGTCAGCACCGCACCGCCCTCCGTGTGCAGCAGCACATTGACCAGCAACTCCCCGGTGACCAGCTCCGCGTCGTCCGCGAGCCCGGCCAGGTCCCAGTCCTTCAGCGCCTGACGCACGATCGAGCGCGCCTCCGACAGCCCCTGCGGGTCCGCCTGGTGGATGTACTGGTGCAGTCGCGGGGCCCGTGGCGATCCGATGTCCGGACTGCGCCGCAGCACCAGCAGGGCCACGTCGTCGCCCGACCCCCAGCGTTCCCACAGTCGGTCCGAGAGATGGTCGGCCAGCGCCTCGGCCCCGTCGGGCCCGTCGCTCACCTCGTGGATGAGCGCCGCCACACCCGCGTCGACGTCGGCACCCGGTTCCTCCACCAGCCCGTCGGTGTACAGCACCAGGGTCTCGCCCGGCACCAGGTCGAGACGGGTCTCGGGGAACTCCTCGTCACGGAAGTCCGTGGAGATCCCCAGCGGCAGACCACCCCGCACCTGAGGAATGCCGACCCGCCCGTCGGTGTGCCTGATCAGCGGGCCGAAGTGCCCGGCCCGCGACACGCGCACCGCACCGGTGGCCAGGTCCACCTGAGCGTACGTACAGGTCGCGAAGCGGTCGGTGTCCAGCTCCGCGAGGAACCGGGAGGCCCGGGCCATGACGGTCGCCGGGGGATGCCCCTCCGCCGCGTACGCGCGCAGGGCGATGCGCAGCTGGCCCATGATCGCGGCCGCGTGCGTGTCGTGCCCCTGCACATCGCCCACCACCACGCCGATACGGTCCCTGGGGAGCGTGATCACGTCGTACCAGTCCCCGCCGACCTCGCGCCCGCTCCACGCCGCGTGATAGCGGACCGCGATCTCGCCGCCCTCGATCTTCTGGATCCGGCGGGGGAGCATGGCCGACTGGAGCCCCGTGGCGAATTCGCGCTCCTCGTCGAAGAGGATGGCCCGCTGGAGCGACTGCGCCACGATGGCGGCCAGCCCCAGGCAGAGGATCCGCTCGTCCGCGTTGAACACCGTGCGGTCACGGTAGAAGAGGGCGAGACCGCCCAGCGGACGCGCCTGGGCGATCAGCGGAAGGTACGCCACGGCCTGGAAATTGAGCTCACCGATATGGGGTTCGAGCACCGGATAGCGCCGGACCAGTGCATTCAGGGAGGTGATGAACCGGGGGCGCCCGCTCAGGATCGTCTCCCCGAGAGGACGGGTCGCGTCGAGCTGCCCGGAGCCCAGCCCCTCCAGGACCTCCACGGAATCGCCGCTGAGCGCGATGATGTTCAGCGTGGAGTTGTCCACCAGGCCGAGCGCCAGTCCGTCCGCGCCGATCCCGACCAGCCCGCCCGGCCCGGTGAGGGCCGCGGTGACGTCGTCCACGGTCACCGCGCGTGACATCGCTGTGGTGGTGCGTTCGACGATGCTCGTCTGGCGGCGGCGGCGCTTTTCCAGATCCAGTACGAAGGCCGAATGGGTGACCTCGGCCGTCGCGTCCCGCACCACACCGATGACCCGGTGTGCCCGGCCGTCCTCCGAACGCAGGATCCGGGCCTGGACGTGCGTCCACTGGTGGGTCCCGTCGTCCAGCGGCACCTGGAAGTGCACGCTGTAGGAGTTGCTCCCGCCGGAGATCGCCTCGTCGATCGCACCGTCCAGCCGGGCCCGCTCACCGGCGTCCAGCCGCTCGACGACGGCCGACGGCCGCGAGTCGAAGGTCGCGGGATCCAGGCCGAAGACCAGCAGGCCCGCCTCGTCGACGTCCAGGGTCCGCGCGTCCAGATCCCATTCGAAGCTGCCGGTTCGGTTCAGGGCGAGCCGCTCCTCGGTACCCGTCTCACCGGCGTGGCGCCGGTCGAACCGGAGCCGCGACGACGCGTCGTCGTCTGCTCGCCGTGAAGAGTCGCTCATGCCTGCTCCGGAGGTCGTCCGGCGGGGCTGCTGGACGTCGCGGCCCGTAGATCTCAATTGTCGAGCCCGTGGTGCGGGACTGCCACAGCGGTCGCACGGCATACCCGGGGCCAGGAGCCCGTGGCGCCCGTCGCAGAATGGCAGGCAGAGATCGTCCACGGCTGACCGGAGCGCACCTATGAACGACGACGAGCCCGTCCTGCTGCACACCGAGGGCCCCGTCCTGCACATCACCCTCAACCGCCCCCGGGCCCTCAACGCGCTCACCCACACCATGGTGCGCGCCGTCGACGAAGCGCTCGCCCGGGCCGCCGACGACGACGCGGTCACGGCCGTACTGATCGCCGGGGCCGGCGAGCGGGGCCTGTGCGCGGGCGGCGACATCCGGTCGATCTACGAGGACGCCCGAGCGGGCCGCAGTGCCTCCGTCGGCTTCTGGCGTGACGAGTACCGGCTCAATGCCCGGATCGCCAGGTTCCCCAAGCCGTACGTCGCGCTCATGGACGGCATCGTCATGGGAGGCGGAGTGGGGGTGTCCGCCCATGGCGACGTACGGGTGGTCACCGAGCGTTCCCGCGTCGCGATGCCCGAGACCGGCATCGGTTTCGTCCCCGACGTGGGCGGTACGCATCTCCTCGCGGCGGCGCCCGGGGAGCTCGGCACCCATCTGGCACTCACCGGCCGCGCCGTGGAGGCGGCGGACGCCATCCTGTGCGGACTGGCCGACCACTACGTTCCCTCGCACCGCCTCGCCGACCTCACCAGCGCGCTCGCCCGGGTCACCACGCCCGCCGAGGTGACGGACACCGTGCGGAGCCACGCGACCCATGCCCCGGAGGGGGAGCTCGCCGAGCAGCGGGCCTGGATCGACGACTGCTACGCCGCGGACACCGTCGAGGAGATCATCGACCGGCTCGCGAACAGTGGACCGGCCGCCGCGAAGGAGACCGCCGCCGAACTCCAGGCCCTGTCACCCACGGCGCTCAAGGTCACCCTGGCCGCCGTACGACGCGCCAAGGGGCTCGGCGTCCTGGAAGCCGTCCTCGACCAGGAGTTCCGTGTGTCCTGCCGGGCCTTCGCCGGACACGACCTGACGGAGGGCGTCCGGGCGCGGATCATCGACAAGGACCGGACCCCGCGATGGAATCCCGCCGAGCTCGGTGAGGTCACGGCCGCCGAGGTCGCCCGCCACTTCGAGCCGCTCGGCGACCAGGAACTCGGGCTGTCCTCCCCCTGAGGCCGGGCCGCGCGGACGGTCCGCGAGACAGCCCCTGCGCGACGGCCCCGCACCCCGGCTCCCCGCACCCCGGCCCGCTCGACGGGCCGGGGCGGGGGCCGGCATCCCCCGGCCGACGTCCCCGCGCCGGGGCCGACGGCCGGGGCCCGACGCCTGGGCCCGGGGCCGATCTCCCTGGCCGGGGCCCGACCGGCCGGGCCCCGAGCCGTAACCGGTGCTCAGACGCGGACGTCCAGCCGCTCCGCGGCCCTGTCCCACGCCCTCACGTCCCCCCGCGGGCTGTAGTGACGCAACTCCTGGGTGCGCGCGACCAGCTGACGCATCTCCCAGAGCCCGCCGATCAGCCCGTGGGCCCGCGCCTGGACCAGCACATTGCCGAGCGCCGTGGCCTCCGCGGGCCCCGCGGTGACCGGCAGCCCGGTCGCGTCGGCGGTCCACTGGCAGAGCAGCTCGTTCCGAGAGCCGCCGCCGACGAGATGGATCCAGGTCAGCTCGCACCCCGCCAGCTCGGCGGCCTCACGCAGGGTCCTGCGGTGGGCCAGCGCCAGGCTCTCCAGCACGCACCGCACATATCCGCCGGGACCGTCCGGGGCGGCCTGCCCCGTCCGGGCGAGAGCGGCGTCGATCCGCGCGGGCATGTCACCGGGCGCCAGGAACCCCGGATCGTCCGGGTCGATCACAGCGGCGAACGGCCGGGCGCGCGCCGCGTCCGCGAGCAGCCCGGCCAGGCTCGTCGGCGTACCCTCGCGGTCCCATGTGCGACGGCACTCCTCGAGCAGCCACATCCCCATGATGTTGCGGAGGTAGCGCACGGTGCCGTCCACCCCGCGCTCATTGGTGAAATTCGCGGCCCGGGACGCCTCGGACAGCACCGGCGCGTCCAGCTCAAGGCCGGCCAACGACCAGGTACCGCAGGACACATAGGCGAATCCCGGCTCCGTCGCGGGAACGGCCGCCACGGCGGACGCCGTGTCGTGCGAGGCAACCGTCGTCACCGGAGTGCTCGCGGACAGACCGGTGAGACCGGCCACGTGCGGCAGAAGGGTGCCCGCACGCTCGCCCGGCTCGCGCAGGGCGGGGAACAGCGAACGGTCCAGTCCCAGCCGCTCCATCAGCTCCTCGGACCAGCGCCCGGAACGCGCGTCGAGGAGACCGGTCGTCGACGCGTTGGTCACCTCCGCGCCCACCGACCCCGTCAGCCAGTACACCAGCAGATCCGGCATCAGCAGCAGCGTGCGCGCCGCCGGCCACTGGGCCGTCGTCCGGTGGGCCGCGAGCTGGAAGAGCGTGTTGAACGGCAGGTGCTGCAGTCCTCCGACGCCGTACAGCTCCTGCGCGCCGATCCCGGCGAGCACCTCCTCGGCCGCTGCGGCGTTGCGGTCGTCGCGGTAGTGGAACGGGACACCGAGCAGCGACCCCTCGGCATCCAGGAGGCCGTAGTCCACGGCCCAGGTGTCGATGCCCACCGAGGTGACGGGACCGGTGCGCGCCGCGGCGCCCAGGCCGTCCAGCATCCCCTGGAACAGGGCGAGCACGTCCCACCGCAGCCCGTCGGGGAGCCGGACCGGGGTGTTGGCGAAGCGGTGCGCCTCGGTCAGCACCAGCTCGTCGGGGCCCACCCTGCCGGTGATCACCCGGCCACTGGTGGCCCCCAGGTCCACCGCGGCGAACACCGGGTCGTGTCGTGAAGTCGCAGACATGGAAATCTCATCCGATCAGGGCGGCGCCGCGCCCCGGCGCGTTGGCGGAACAGCTGCCGGGGCGCGGCGCGGTGACACTCGGTCAGCGAAGGAAGGCCGCCGCCACGCCGGCGTCGACGGGGATGTGGAGTCCGGTGGTGTGGGTGAGCTCCCCACCGGTCAGCGCGAAGACGGCATTGGCGACATGCTCGGGGAGCACCTCGCGCTTGAGGATCGTGCGCTGGGCGTAGAACTCGCCGAGCTTCTCCTCCTCGATGCCGTACGTCGCGGCGCGCTGCGCGCCCCACCCGGCGGCGAAGATCCCCGAACCACGCACCACCCCGTCCGGGTTGACCCCGTTGACCCGGATGCCGTGCTCGCCCAGCTCGGCCGCCAGCAGCCGCACCTGGTGCGCCTGGTCCGCCTTGGTGGCCGAGTACGCGATGTTGTTCGGGCCGGCGAACACGGCGTTCTTGGAGACGATGTAGATGATGTCGCCCCCCAGACCCTGCGCCCGCATCACCCGCGCCGACTCCCGGGACACCAGGAACGAGCCGCGCGCCATGATGTCGTGCTGGAGGTCCCAGTCCTTGGCCGTGGTCTCCAGCAGCGGCTTGGAGATGGAGATGCCGGCGTTGTTCACGACCAGGTCCACACCGCCGAAGGCGAGGGACGCGGCCTTGAACGCCTCGGCGATCTGCTCCTCGGACGTG
The DNA here is from genome assembly GCF_001905505.1 of Streptomyces sp. CB02058. Lineage (GTDB taxonomy): Bacteria > Actinomycetota > Actinomycetes > Streptomycetales > Streptomycetaceae > Streptomyces. Next base: position 154,249 of record NZ_LIPG01000007.1, on the reverse strand, counting down.
ACGTCGACGGTCACCGCGACGGCCTTGTCGGGCCCGCCGAGCTGCTCGGCCACGGCGGCCGCGTTCCCGGCGTCGAGGTCGGCGACCACGACACACGCGCCCTCCGCGACGAGCCGGTGCGCGATGGCCTTGCCGATCCCCGACCCCGCGCCGGTGACCAGCGCGACCCGGGTGGCGAGCGCCTTCGGCTTCGGCATCCGGCGGAGCTTCGCCTCCTCCAGCTCCCAGTACTCGATGCGGAACTTCTCGGACTCCTCGATCGGCGCGTACGTGGAGACGGCCTCGGCGCCGCGCATCACATTGATGGCGTTGAGGTAGAACTCCCCGGCGACCCGAGCGGTCTGCTTGTCCTTGCCGAACGAGAACATGCCGACACCGGGCACCAGCACGATCGCCGGGTCCGCGCCGCGCATCGCGGGAGAGTCGGGGGCCGCGTGGCGCTCGTAGTACGCGCGGTACGCCTCGCGGTACTCCTCGTGGAGCACCTGGAGCCGGGCCACCGCCTCCTCGAGCGGTGCGTCCGCCGGCAGGTCGAGAACCAGCGGGCTGACCTTCGTACGGAGGAAGTGGTCGGGACAGGACGTGCCGAGAGCGGCGAGGCGCGGGTGCTCCGCGCGCGAGAGGAAGTCCAGCACGGGCGCCGCGTCCGTGAAGTGCCCCACCTGAGGGCGGTCGGTGGACGCGATCCCGCGGATCACCGGAGCCAGGGCCGCGGCCCGCTCCCGTCGCGCGGCGGGGTCCAGCGCCTCCCGGCCGGGGAGCACCGGGCCGAACGGCTCGGCCTTGCCGCGCTCCTCCAGGAACGTCTCGGCGGTACGGATCATCCAGAGGGCGTTGCGCTCGCACTCCTCGGACGTGTCGCCCCAGGCCGTGATGCCGTGACCGCCCAGGATCACACCCACGGCCTGCGGGTTCGCCTCCTTGACGGCCGCGATGTCCAGGCCGAGCTGGAAGCCCGGGCGGCGCCAGCCCACCCAGGCCACCTTGTCACCGAAGCACTCGGCGGTCAGCTTCTCGCCGTCGGCGGCGCACGCCAGCGCGATCCCGGAGTCCGGGTGCAGGTGGTCGACGTGCGCGGCCTCGACCAGCGCGTGCATAGCGGTGTCGATGGACGGGGCCGCGCCCCCCTTGCCGTGCAGGCAGTAGTCGAACGCCGAGACCATCTCGTCCTCGCGCTCCACCCCCGGATACACGTCCTTGAGCGCGCGCACCCGGTCCAGCCGGAGCACGGCGAGACCGGCCTCGGTCAGCGTGCCGAGGTCGCCTCCCGAGCCCTTGACCCAGAGCAGCTCGGCCTCGCCACCGGTGACCGGGTCGGTCCCGTCGCCCTTGGCCGACGCGTTGCCGCCTGCGTAGTTGGTGTTGCGGGGGTCGGAGCCGATCCGGTGGGCGCGCTCCAGGAGCGCGGCGACTTCGGCGTGCGGGGCGGACGTCATGAGGGTTCCTTCGGGAAGAGAGTGGGGACGGGCGGGTGCTGCTGGAGTGCGGAGGCGGGGGAGCGGGGCTCAGGCGCCCCAGCCGGCCTGCTCCCCACCGACGCGGTCGGCGGCGATGCGCTCCTGGTTGCCGGAGGCGAGATAGGCCGCGAACGGGTCGGCCGCCAGACCGAGCTCCTCGCGCACCTCGGCGAGGAGCGGGCGCACGTCCGTGTTGAACGCGTCCATCAGCACTCCGTTGGAGGCGAGGACATCACCGCAGCGCTGCGCCTCGGCCAGAGCCTCGGCGTCGATCAGCAGCGCCTTCGCGGTCGCTTCCTGGACATTGGTGACCGAGCGGATCACCGCCGGGATCTTGGCCTCGATGTTGTGGCACTGGTCGAGCATGAAGTTGACGTTGGTCTCGGTCTTCAGGCCGCCGTTCTTGGCCACCTCGTGCATGATCCGGAACAGCTGGAACGGGTCGGCGGCGCCCGCCATCAGGTCGTCGTCCGCGTAGAAGCGGGAGTTGAAGTCGAACGCGCCGAGCTTCCCCTCGCGCAGCAGGAACGCCACGATGAACTCGATGTTGGTGCCCGGCGCGTGGTGACCGGTGTCCACGACGACCTGTGCCTTCGGCCCGAGCTTGAGGCAGTGGGCGTAGGCCGTGCCCCAGTCCGGGACATCGGTGGTGTAGAAGGCGGGCTCGAAGAGCTTGTACTCCAGCAGCATCCGCTGGTCGTCGCCGAGGCGCGCGTAGACCTCGCCGAGCGCCTCGGCCAGCCGGTCCTGGCGCCCAGCGATGTCGTCCTGGCCGGGGTAGTTGGTGCCGTCCGAGAACCACAGCTTGAGATCGGGCGACCCGGTGGCGTCCATGATGTCGACGCACTCGAGCAGGTGGTCGACCGCCTTGCGCCGGACCTTGGGGTCCGGGTGCGTGACCGAGCCCAGCTTGAAGTCGTCGTCCTGGAAGACGTTGGAGTTGATGGCACCGATCCGCAGCCCGAGTTCCTCGGCGTGGCGGGTCAGCGCGGCGTAGTCCTCGACCCTGTCCCACGGAATGTGCAGCGACACCTTGGGGGCCACCCCGGTGTACGCGTTCACCTGCGCGGCGTCCGCCAGTTTCTCGAACGGATCACGGGGAACCCCGGGCTGGGCGAAGACCTTGAAGCGGGTCCCGGAGTTGCCGTAACCCCAGGACGGCGTCTCGATGACCTGAGACTTCAGAGCTGCCTTGACGGCCGACACATCAGACATGAACACCTCGTAAGCAGAGTCATCCGGCGACCGGTCAGGATCGGGATGTGAATCGTTTCATCCGGAACGTACGCTAGGTTTGCGCGGTGCTGCCAGTCAAGCAGCTCGTCAGGTTTCTTATTGACTTGAATCAATTCATCCGCCCTGATGAGGGGCTTCCGGGCGGCTTGCGAACATTGACAGGTGACCAAAAGGTCACATATTTTGGACATATGGACGCGGTGTTCAAAGCTCTGGCGGACCCGACGCGGCGCAGCCTTCTCGACGAGCTCTTCCGCGAGGACGGGCAGACACTGAGTGCGCTGGAGGCCCGCTTCGACATCACGCGGTTCGCGGTGATGAAGCACCTCAAGCTGCTGGAGGCCGCGGGCCTGGTCGTCACGCGACGGCGGGGGCGGGAGAAGCTCCACTTCCTGAACCCGGTGCCCATCCGGCTCGTCCACGACCGGTGGGTGAGCAAGTACGCGGAGCCCTGGGCCGCGGGGCTCAGCGACCTCAAGAGCCGACTGGAGAATGCCATGGAGAAGGTCTTCGAGATCTACATCCGCACGACTCCCGAGCGCCTCTGGGAGGCGATCACCGATCCCGACATCAGAAGCAAGTACAACTTCGGCGCCCGCGTCGTCTCCGACTGGACGGAGGGCTCACGCTTCGAGATGGGGCCCGCCGGCGCTCCCGGCATGCTCGGCGAGGGCCGGAACCTGGAGGTCGACCCACCGCGCAGACTCGTACAGACCATGGTGGCCCTCTGGAGCGACGAGGTGAGGAGCGAGGGCCCGACCCGCATCACGTGGGAGATCGAGCCCATCGGCGACTCCTGCCGGCTGACCGTCACCCACGACGAACTGCGCGAGGGCGCGAACGAGGAGCTGTACGGCGGCTGGCCGATGATCCTCTCCGGCCTCAAGACCTGGCTCGAGACGGGCGAGCTCCTCACCACGCCCGGCTCGCTCATGTACACCGGCAGGTAGTGCGCCGCCCGCCGCGGTGGGCGCCTCAGCGGGGCGACCGGCCCCTGGTGCGGCGCCCACCGCGATCGGGAGATCAGTGACCGGAGCCGCTCAGGCTCGGCTGGAGCTGACGTACGAGAGCGAAGAACCGGTCCTCGTTGCCCGAGAGTCCGGCGCTCCGCAACGCCTCATCGGCCTCCTGGATCGGGGAGGCCAGCAGCGGCATGTAGAGCGGGCCGTCCGCCGGGTCGGCGAGCGCGGCACGCGTGGCCGCCAGTAAACGGACGTACGCCTGGGCCGCGGCGATTTCTGCTTGGTGCATCTCAGCATCTCCCGGTCAGAGGTGTCGGACCGTCAAGCATCCCTCATGGGTCTGACAACGCCCCTCCGACGGTGCGGAGGAAGGCGCGGAGAAGGTACGGGGACGGCTCAGGAACGCTCCCCGGACGGCGGTTCGACCTCGATGTACCGGCGCCGGCGAGGCCCGCGGTAGAGCAGGGCCGTCCAGCCCAGTCTCCGCAGCGCCGCCACACACCCCGTCAGGGCCTCCTCCTCGTCATGGACGGCACCGCTGCCCGGGGGACCGGCCCACTCGACCCGGACCGAACCGGGAGCCTCACCCGCGCACACCCGGTACCCGGTGGCTGTACGCTCCCCGGACGGGCCCACGGCCGACGCGGGTATGCCCGACGCTTCCAGCGAAAGCGCCACGGCCCGCACCGGGCGGTGCAGCTCCCACGGCGCCGGCGCACCCTCGGGATCCGCGCGCTCCGCACGGGTGAGCCTCCTGATCTGGAGCATCCCCTCGAAGGCGGTCCGCACCTCTCCGGCCCGGCCGCCCGGTGGCCGGGAGTCCGCCGGGCCGTCCCCGGTCGCGGGCTCGAAGCCGCTCTCCCCCGCAGTGCCCACGCCCTGCCCCCTTCACCGGTGTCCGATCCTGTGCCCAGTGTGCGCCCACCCACCGACAACGGCCGCAACCGCCGGTCCCGGTACAGCGATAGGCTCGGCGAGCACCGCAGACAACGGAGGAACCGCGCACGTGTCCGACGACCACCCGAAGGCCCTGCCCGTCACCGACCGTGCCGCCCTGCGAGCCGACTGCGCGAACTGCTTCGGGCTGTGCTGCGTGGCCCTGACGCTCACCGTCTCGGCGGACTTCGCGATCGACAAGGCCGCGGGTACCCCCTGCCCCAATCTGGCGGACGACTTCCGCTGCGGGATACACACCCGGCTGCGACCGGAAGGCTTCTCCGGCTGCACCGTGTACGACTGTTTCGGCGCGGGCCAGAAGGTCTCCCAGGAGACCTACGGGGGCCAGGACTGGCGCTCGGCCCCGGAGACCGCCCAGGAGATGTTCCACGTCTTCCCCGTGATGCGCCAGCTCCACGAACTGCTCGCGTACCTCACCGAGGCGCTCACCCTGCCGGCAGCCGCACCCCTCGCCGCCGAACTCCGCGACGCCCTCGACAGCACGGAACGCCTCACGCACCGCCCTTCCCGGGAACTCGCGGAGCTGGACGTGTCCGCACACCGGGACGCGGTGGCACCGCTGTTGCTGCGCGCCGCCGAACTGGAACGGGCCACCGTCCCCCGGCGCGGGAAGCGCCGCCACCGGGGTGCCGACCTCATGGGGGCCCGGCTCGCCGGTGCCGACCTGCGCGGAGCCGGACTGCGCGGCGCCTACCTCATCGCGGCCGACCTGCGCGGCGCCGACCTGCGCCGCGCCGAGCTCATCGGCGCGGACCTCCGGGACGCGGACCTGTCAGGCGCCGACCTCACCGGGGCGCTCTACCTCACCCAGGCCCAGATCAACGCGGCGAAGGGCGACGCGGCGACCCGGCTGCCGCCCGCCCTGGCCCGGCCGTCGCACTGGGGCCCGGCCGGACCCGCGTCACGCTGAACGCGGCGCCCTCGCCCGCGTACTCCTCGTACCCTGCCCACGCTCACCCACGGCCGGCGTCGCCCTGCTCGCGGCCGGCCGGCCGAGGGCCGTCCTGCTCCAGCGCCGCCTTGAGACGCTCCAGGGTCGTGCGGATGTTCCCCCGCTGGAACTCCGCGAACGTATGCCCGCGCGTCGCCACCCGGTCGAAGGCGTTGGCCAGCGGATCGGGCCACGCCCGCCGGTTGTCCGTCCAGGTCTCCGTGACCCGGGTGCCCCCCTCGACCTCCTCGAAGCGGTAATCCCACAGGGCGATGGCCCCGGGCAGCACGGGACGCCGGACCCCTATCGCGTGCACGCGGAAGGCGAACCGGAGGCCCGGATCCGCGGCCGTCACCGTGCACCTGGTCGTCCAGCGGAAGGCGCCACGCCTGTTGCGGCCCTCGAAGACCATGCCGGCATGAGCGCTCCGGCGCTCCCCGAGCACCCTGGCGCCGAGGTTCTCCGGGCTCCAGCGGCCCATCGCGGTGGGGTCGCTCAGTGCTTCGTACACGGCCGAAGGGGCCGCATGGATCAGAATGCTGTCCGACACCGACATGGTGCGGGGCATGGGCGGTACTCCTCGTCCTCTGCCGCCCCGGCGCCTGACGGAACCCCGGACGGATCGTGTGCGAACGGCCTGCGATGCTGGTTCGTTGGACAGTGTGTCGTACACGCGATCGTGCTCAGAGCACCGGACCCCCAGGAGCCCGCACATGCCAAGCCCCACTCAGCCCGGCCATACCCGCACCGCCGCGATGACCGGTGAGCGGACGCGTCTGGTCGAGGAGCTCATGGAGCGGTTCCCGCATGTGCCGAGAGAGGCGGTCCTCAAGGAGGACCTGTTGCGGGGCGGGATGGCCTTCGACGAGTCCGCGCTCAGCGACAACGAACACGGGGACATCAAGCCGAAGTCGTACTTCATCTTCTCCTTCGACCACGGCACCCTGCCCGAACTCGGAGCCGCCGCCCTGCGCAGGCCGCCCGAGGAGATCGTGCTCACCGGCGGGCCCTACGACCTGCGTCGCACCGTCGTGTCGGTACGGGTCAACCCCGCCTCGCCGTACCGGGTCGCGGCGGACGCCGACGGTGTTCTCGGGCTGTACCTCGACGGGAAACGCATCTCGGACGTGGGTCTGCCCCCGATGCCGGACTACTACCGCCACACGCTGGAGAACGGCAAGTCCGTCATGGAGGTGGCACCCACCATCCAGTGGGGCTATCTGATCTACCTCACCGTCTTCCGGGTCTGCCAGTACTTCGGCGCCAAGGAGGAGTGCCAGTACTGCGACATCAACCACAACTGGCGCCAGCACAAGGCGGCGGGCCGCCCCTACACCGGCGTGAAGGACGTCGACGAGGTCCTGGAGGCACTGGAGATCATCGACCGCTACGACACGGCGAAGACCACGTCGGCCTACACGCTCACCGGCGGCGCCATCACCTCCAAGCTCCAGGGCAAGGACGAGGCGGACTTCTACGGGAGCTACGCCAAGGCCATCGAGGAGCGGTTCCCCGGCCGGTGGACCGGCAAGGTCGTCGCCCAGGCGCTCCCCAAGGACGACGTCCAGCGCTTCCACGACTACGGCGTGAAGATCTACCACCCCAACTACGAGGTGTGGGACCGCCGCCTGTTCGAGCTCTACTGCCCCGGCAAGGAACGCTACGTCGGCCGGGACGAGTGGCACCGCCGCATCCTGGACTCCGCCGAGGTCTTCGGCGCCCGGAACGTGATTCCCAACTTCGTCGCAGGAGTGGAGATGGCCGAGCCCTTCGGCTTCGGGACCGTCGACGAGGCCATCGCCTCGACCACCGAGGGACTGCGCTTCTTCATGTCGCACGGCATCACCCCGCGCTTCACCACCTGGTGCCCCGAGCCCACCACACCCCTCGGAAAGACCAACCCCGACGGTGCGCCGCTGGAGTACCACATCAGGCTGCTCGATGCCTACCGCTCGACCATGGAGGAGTACGGCCTCTCCTCGCCCCCCGGATACGGTCCCGCGGGGCCGGGCCGTGCCGTGTTCTCCGTGAGTTCCTTCATGGACAGCCTCCCGCCGGAGAGGTGAGCCCGCGGCCGGACCCCCGGGCCGCGCAGGTTATGGCCCAGGGGTCCTTCGCGCGTTCGCTCAGGCGCGCCATTCGGCGGTGCGCTCCGGCGAGGCCTCGGCCAGTGCCTTCGCGATGACGTCGGCGGCACCCCGGTTCCCCTAGACCGGAGTGCCGGCTGCTGCCGCCACGACTCGTCGAGGCGAATCGGTTCCGCAGCCGAGCGGCGGATGGGATCGCTCCGGGTGGGCACGCATGGAGGAGATAAGCGGAATCGCGATGCCCATTTGGAGGCGGTGCCCGTGCTGCACGGCGTCGATGTCAGCTCCTACCAGACCGACTTCGATACGGACGGACTGGATTTCGTCTTCGTCAAGTCCACCGAGGGCCGTTCCTACGTCAATCCGAAACTCAACGGCCAGGTGAAACGCGCCAGGGACGCCGGGTGCGTCGTCGGCTTCTACCACTTCCTGTGGCCGGGTCATGCCAAGGAGCAGGCGGCGCACTTCGTCGACAGGACGCCGGAGCGCGCGGGCGACCTGCTGGCCGTCGACTGGGAACGGACCGGTGACGGGACCCGGGCGAGCAGTGCGGACAAGGACCGGTTCATCCACGAGGTGAAACGGCTGAGGCCCGGTCACCGCGTCCTGCTGTACTGCAACCGCTCCTTCTGGCTCACCCACGACACGACCTCGTACGCCGGGGACGGACTCTGGATCGCCGACTACGGAAAGGCGGGAAAGCCGAGGATCGAGGCGGACTGGAGAATTCACCAGTACACCGACGATCCGCTCGACAAGGACGTGGCCGACTTTCCCTCGCGGGAGGCGATGAAAGCCTGGGCCGAGGCCTGAGAGCCGTACCCGCGTCAACACCGGCATTACGGCGATCGGCCAATGGAGTGCCCTTTGCCAGCCACCGGTGCAGTGCGCATCGAGATGACCTGCGGTACCGCCGCGGGGAGTCCATTCTGGTCGCCGAGTCCGCAACCGGCCGTCGACCGAAGGAGTGCCGCAGTGACGACGAGGGGCCCCTCAGTATCGGTGGAAGCCGATGCCGCCTACCAGGACGAACTGCCTGTGCGGCGTCGGCAGCCGGGGAACGTGGTCATCAGGTGGCTCACCACCACCGACCACAAGACGATCGGCACGCTGTATCTGATCACCTCGTTCGCCTTCTTCATCGTCGGCGGTGTCCTGGCGCTCGTGATGCGTGCCGAGCTGGCGCGCCCGGGTGACCAGCTGATCTCGAACGAGCAGTTCAACCAGGCGTTCACGATGCACGGCACGATCATGCTGCTGATGTTCGCGACGCCGCTGTTCGCCGGATTCGCGAACTGGATCATGCCACTGCAGATCGGCGCGCCCGACGTGGCGTTCCCGCGGCTGAACATGCTGGCGTACTGGCTGTACCTCTTCGGCTCGCTCATCGCGGTGGCCGGCTTCCTCACCCCGCAGGGCGCGGCCGACTTCGGCTGGTTCGCCTACTCCCCGCTCACCGACAGCGTCCGTTCACCGGGCATCGGCGCCGACATGTGGATCATGGGTCTGGCCTTCTCGGGCTTCGGCACGATCCTCGGCTCGGTCAACTTCATCACCACGATCATCTGCATGCGCGCCCCCGGCATGACGATGTTCCGCATGCCGATCTTCGTGTGGAACGTCCTGCTGACCGGTGTCCTGGTCCTGCTGGCCTTCCCGGTGCTGGCCGCCGCGCTGCTCGCGCTCGAGGCGGACCGCAAATTCGGCGCGCACATCTTCGATCCGGCCAACGGTGGCGCTCTGCTCTGGCAGCACCTCTTCTGGTTCTTCGGGCACCCCGAGGTGTACATCATCGCGCTGCCGTTCTTCGGAATCGTCTCCGAGATCATTCCGGTGTTCAGTCGCAAGCCCATCTTCGGCTACATCGGCCTGATCGCCGCTACGATCGCCATCGCCGGTCTCTCGGCCACGGTGTGGGCGCACCACATGTATGTGACCGGCGGTGTGCTGCTGCCGTTCTTCTCCTTCATGACATTCCTCATCGCGGTGCCCACCGGTGTGAAGTTCTTCAACTGGATCGGCACGATGTGGAAGGGCTCGCTGTCTCTGGAAACGCCCATGCTCTGGTCCGTCGGATTCCTGGTCACGTTCCTCTTCGGAGGACTGACCGGTGTGCTCCTCGCGTCGCCGCCGCTGGACTTCCACGTGTCCGACTCGTACTTCGTGGTCGCGCACTTCCACTACGTCGTCTTCGGCACCGTGGTCTTCGCGATGTTCGCCGGATTCCACTTCTGGTGGCCGAAGTTCACCGGCAAGATGCTGGACGAACGGCTGGGGAAGATGACGTTCTGGACGCTGTTCCTCGGGTTCCACGGAACGTTTCTCGTGCAGCACTGGCTCGGAGCCGAAGGAATGCCGCGTCGTTACGCGGACTACCTCGCGGCCGACGGGTTCACCGCGCTGAACACGATCTCGACGATCTCCTCGTTCGTGCTCGGTCTGTCGATGCTGCCGTTCCTCTACAACGTCTGGAAGACCGCGAAGTACGGCCGGACGATCACGGTCGACGACCCCTGGGGCTACGGACGCTCCCTCGAATGGGCGACATCCTGCCCGCCGCCCCGGCACAACTTCCTGACGCTCCCGCGCATCCGCTCCGAGTCACCGGCGTTCGACCTGCACTATCCCTCGATCCGCGCACTCGAGGAAGCGGCGAACCGCCCCCATGAGTCCGCCACCGTGGCCCCCGGGGACAAGCAGGCCTAGGAAGCCGGGACATCGGCCCGAGGAGAGGAGGAGCTGGTGAAGCCGGACAAGGAGAGCGCCCGGGGCCTCGCCCAGGTGGAGGGCTACCTGCTCTGGAACGCCGAGGTCGAACAGGCCCGCCGCGAGGCCCGGCTCTTCACCGAGGCGCTGCCCTGGCTCACCACCGCGCAGCGTGACGACGTCGAGCGGGTCTACGTGACGGACAGGGTGGCCGTGTGCAGGGAGACGCTCACGAGGATCGCAGGACGTGCCACGGAGCTCCGGGGTGAGTACACCGCCCGCTACGACCGGCTCAGGGCCCGCTGCGTGGCGGTGTCCGTCCTCGCCGTGGGCATCACGGGCGGCACCTGCGCCGCGCTGACGCTCATCAGCCGCTGACGACGGCCGTCGGCCGCCCCGGACCCTGGTCCGGGGCGGCCGACGGCCGTACGCATGCCGCGTACACACACCGGCACCCCGGGCGTGGCCACACGCGTCAGCGTGCCGGCACCGCCCACGCCCGGTCGAGCTCCGACAGCTGCGCCGCGAGCAGTTCGGCGTGCGCCGGGGGCAGTTCCGCGGCGCGGTGGTCCAGCTGGACGGCGCACGCCGTCGTGGTGTCGATGAGCCGCTCCAGGGCGCCGGCGACACCGTCGGAACCCGCGGAGTGCCGGGCGACCGCGGGGAGTTCGGCCGCGGACAGGTCGATCGCCGTACGAGCGGCCGCCAGCGAACGGTAGGCCTCGCGGCGCAGCGCGCCCCGTCCGGTGTGGTCCTGGGGGGCGTTCAGGACATGTCCGAGATACCGGTGGGCCGCCCCCACCGCGGTGTCGAGAGCGGCCCGCACGGTGTTCCCGCGCCGGCCGGGCAGCGGGAGGTGCCCGACGAGCAGCACCGTCGCACAGGCGAGGAGCGACTCCACCACGCGCCGCCAGGACGCCGGAGGCTCACCGCCCAGCATCACCAGCGACAGCACCAGCACGGTGACCACCGCCGTCTGCATCGCGAAGTGACGGGTGGCGACCGGAAGAAGCGCACCGCAGAGCGCCACCGCGGCGAACAGCGGCCACGGCCCCGACACCATCAGCGCCAGCACACCGAACACCGCGGCGCCCACGACGGTACCCGCCGCACGGCACAGCACCCGCGAGACGAGCGGCCCGAGATCGGGCTTCACGAGGAACACGGTGGTGGCGGGCAGCCAGTACCAGTGGTCGTGGTGCAGCCACTGCGCCACGACCGTACTCGTCGCACAGCACAACGCGACCCGCAGACCGTACTCACGCCCCGCAGCGCCCCACGCACGCCGGAGCACCACGACGGGTGAGCCCCGCTTCCGCGCGCCCTGAGGCGCCCCGGAAGGGCGGTCGAAGACCGAAGCGGCCCGCAGCAGGGCGTCGTCCAGAGCCCGCAGCCCGGCGTCCGTACGCGCCGGAGCCGGCAGAGGCCCGCAGGACCCGCCCGTGCGCACCGCGTCCGCCAGCCTGCCGGGGCCCTCCGCGACCCGGGCGGGCAGCGGTTCCCCGGCCCAGGCCAGTGCGGTCGCGGCCTCGGCGAGCGGGAACGCCGCCGCGTACTGCGCGTGGAGCCGGCGCTCGGCCTTGGAGCTCGCACGGCGCCGCAGCCTCGGCCCCGCCAGCGCGTCCTGCGCCTGGTCGAGCGCGGCGCTCAGGGCCGCGCGCTCGGCGCGGGCGTGCGGGCCACCGGTCGCGCGCAGGAGCCGGGCCACCGCCTCGTACACCGCCGCGACCGCCTGCCGTTCCCCGTCCAGCCGGTACGGGCCGCCTCCCCTGCGGCTGTCGGACGGCAGGAGCAGGCGCAGCAGGAGCAGCCAGCCGGCCCCGGCCAGGAAGAGCAGGGCGCGCACCGGGCCGGGTTCGGGGAGCGGCATGCCGGCCCCGATCACCACCGTGACCATCACCTGCGTGCCGCACGCCGAGGCCACGGGCCCCGTGGAGCTGACCGCGCCGGCGACCAGGCCGAGCAGCCCGAACAGGAGCGGCAGGACGACCAGGGACCGGCCGCCCCCCACCGCCGAGGCGATCATCGTGCCGAGCAGCAGACCGGCCGAGCCCGCCAGTGCCGGAACTCCCAGGCGTGTGACCGAGGCGCGGCGGCTTCCGGGCCGGTCGTTGATCCCGGCGAGCATGGCACCGAGGGCGGCCGGGACGCCGGCGGTCGGCCGCTCGGCCAGTACGGCCACGAGCAGCGGTACGGCGGCGAGCGCCCCGCGCAGCACCGCGTTCCAGGGGACCGGTCCGCGCTGGGCCCGCAGTACATGGCCGAGCCACGGGGGAAGTCGGGTGGCGAGAGGAGAAAGGGGCACCGGGCTCCTGTCCGCGAGGGGATGGCGTCGTGTCGCCGGCGGACGCCTTCGGCCTGGGCGCGAACCCAGCGTAACTCCCTCAGGTGGAGCGGGTGCTAACCACCGGTTTCCGATATGTGACACGGCGGCAGGAGCCGGTGTGTCACAGCGCGGCGCCGAAGACCTGCGTCCACACGGGACCGCCCGACGAGTCCTCCTTGCCCACGCCGATCTCCTTGAAGGCGCAGTTGAGGATGTTCGCCCGGTGGCCGGAACTGTTCATCCAGGAGTCCATCACCGCGGCGGCCGTCTGCTGGCCCTTCGCGATGTTCTCGCCGTACGTGCTCCACCGGTACCCGGCGGCGGTGATACGCGCACCGGGATCCGTGCCGTCCGGCGAGGTGTGCGAGAAGTAGTCCCGCGCCACCATGTCGGCGGAATGACGGGAAGCGGCGGTCGTCAGAAGGCTGTTGGAGCTCACCGGCCCGCAGCCCTCCTTCGCCCGCTCGGTGTTGACCAGGGAGATGACCTGCTCGGCCACCGACGGCGCCGACGGGGGCTTCGGCGCGGCCGGCGGTTTCGAGGACGGGGTGCGCGGTGCCGGAGCCTTCTCGGGAGTCGCGGAGGCGGTCCGGCTCCTGGACGGGGACGGAGAAGCGGTCCGCGACGGCGAGGGAGAGGCCGACGAGGGCGTGGGGGAGGGGGTGGGCGAGGCCGACGGCGACGACGGGGTGGTCACCGGTGCGGACGGACCCTTGAGCGGGGTGATCGCCGTCGCCGGGTCCTCGCCCGCGTCGTCCGTGTAGAGGTGCACGGCGGTCCCGCCGCCTCCCAGGGCCGCGACCGCGACGAGTCCGGCGACGACCGTGGTGCGGCGCCGCCGCCGGGCGCTGTCCCGCCGGCGGGCGGCACGTCCGTGGGCGGACACGCCGTCGGCCGGCAGGTAAGCGGCGGGCAGGAGGTCGGCCGCCTCCGTCATGGGGCCCCCGGCGGACGCGGCCACGGGGACGAGTGCGAGCCCCACCAGCAGGCCCTCCGCGGGGACCAGGCCCGACCGGTGCCCCGCGCACACCGTGCACTCCCGAGCATGGCGGACCAGGCGTTTGCGCCAGAGCGCGGACGGCATCCCGTCCCAGCCGGTCGTCAGATCGGAGAGCAGGACACACGGTGGCTCCGCCGCCAGAGCACGTACCACCACCCGGGCGGCCTCCAGCCGCTCCTTCATCCGCTGGACGCGCACCGCGGTGTGCTGCGGCGAGAGGTCGAGAGCGCTCGCCACCTCCGCCCGGGACAACTGCCCCGCGGTCTCCAGCCACCACAGCGAGACCAGCTCGCGGTCGTCGTCGTCCAGCCACCGGGTGGCCTCGGCCGCCTCGCGGCGCTGACCCGTCAGACCGAGCCGGACGATGGTCAGCTCCACGAAGTCCGCCGCCGGATCGACGACGTCGTACGCGACCGCCATCGGGTCCGCCGATATCTCCCCGGTCCGCCGCTCACGCAGGTGCCCGCGTATCTCGTTCATGGTGATGGCCACGAACCACGACCGGAAGCTCTTCGGGGTACGCAGGGAGGGCAGGCCGCGGAGCATGCGCAGCACGCTCTCCTGGACCACGTCGTCCACGTCGGCGTGGCCGTTCAGCGCGCGGCCGACGATGTTGTAGACCAACGGCAGGTAGGACGCCACGAGCCGGTCCTGCGCCTCGGGGTCGCCCTTCTGCGCGGCCTTGATCAACGCGGTCTCGCGTGCCTCGCCCATGCTGTGCTCACTCTTCCGGGGTCCTGTTCCGTCACTTCCCACACTCGGGAGACGCTGTGCGGCGGGGACAATAACAGGAATCCGGTCAGGTGCTCGATATCCGGTCCCGGATCCGAACACACCGGACGCCGGAGCCGACGGCGGTCACATGGGCCGCCGTCGGCTCCGGCGCACCGGCAGGGGAGCGCCGCGCGAAGGGCCGGCGCCCCGGGTCAGGCGTGGGGCGGGTTGTCCCGGTCGCGGTCCGAGCCGAGCTGCTGCTTGAGCTTGTCCTGGCCGGTGTCGACGTGCTTGCTGTACTTGCCCTGGGTCCGGTCGTCGACCATGTCACCGGCCTTGTCGACGCCCTTTCCGGCCTGGTCCTCGTGGCCCTTGAGCATCTTCTTGATCTTGTCCAGCGCGGACATGGCAGATCCTCCTCGCTCGGCTTCCCCCGCCCATCAAGGGTCACCGCACATCGCCCGGTCCGCATCCGCGCGGAACGCCGGGCGGTCCGCAGGGGCCCCTACGTGTGAACAGCGGCTGGCTGGGCAGATACCGGATGACCAGGGAGGTGGTGGCCGTGGGCCGCATCCGGATCGTCCGCCGACCGCAGCCCCCCACGGGGCCGCCCCCGCTCGACCTGAGAACCCCGTCCGGGCGACCTCTGCCCTACTGACAGCTCCTGATGCCCGCGAGTCCCTGCCGGCCTCGCGGGCGCGGGGCGTGTGAGGCTCCCGACATGAGTGATCAGCCACAGCCGCCGCAGGACCGGCTGCGTACGGACGTCCCGCACTCCGCGCGCGTCTGGAACTACCTGCTCGGCGGCAAGGACAACTACCCCGCCGATGTCGAGGCGGGCGAGATGATCCTCACGGCCTTCCCCGACATCGCCGGCATCGCCCGCGACCAGCGGGCCTTCCTCGCCCGCGCGGTGCGCTTCCTGGCAGCCGAGGCCGGAATCCGGCAGTTCCTCGACATCGGCACCGGACTCCCCACGGCCGACAACACCCACGAGGTCGCCCAGCGGACGGCACCGGAGTCCCGGATCGTCTACGTCGACAACGACCCTCTCGTCCTGACACACGCTCGTGCGCTGCTCACCAGCACCCCGCAGGGCGCCTGCGCCTACATCGACGCGGATGTACGCGACACCGGCCGGATCCTCGCGGAGGCCGCCCGGACCCTCGACTTCGACCGGCCCATCGGCCTCACCCTGCTCGGCATCATGGGGCAGCTGCCCGACGAGGAGGACCCTTGGGCCCTGGTCACCCGGCTGCTCGCGGCGCTCCCGCCCGGGAGCCATCTGGCCCTGGCCGACGGCACGGACACCAGCGACACCCTGAACCGCGCGATCGAGGTGTACAACGCGAACTCCGCCAGCTCCTACCACCTGCGGAGTCCTGAGGGGATCGCGACGTTCTTCGACGGCCTGGAGCCGGTCGAGCCGGGCGTGGTCGCCCTGTCGGACTGGCGGCCGGAGCCCGGCCGGAGCGGGCAGGGCACACAGCCCAGCCACGCGGTCGGCGGTGTGGGCCGCAAGCCCTGAGACGGCGGCCCGGCGGAGCGTAAGCTCCGGAGACATGATCGACCATTCCGCGCACGCCCCTTACGCCCGCCGGACGAACTGGGCCGGCAACATCACCTTCGGCGCGAAGCAGCTGCACACACCCGCTTCGGTCGCCGAGCTCCAGGAGCTCGTGGCGGCAGGGACGACCGTACGGGCACTGGGCACCGGCCACTCCTTCAACACCGTCGCCGACACCAGCGGCTCCCTCATATCCGTCGCGGGCCTGCCCCGGTCCATCGAGATCGACCGGGAAGCCCGGACGGCGACGGTCAGCGCCGGTCTGCGCTTCGGAGAGCTGACGGACACGCTGCACCGCGCCGGCTTCGCGCTGCACAACATGGGCTCGCTGCCGCACATCTCGGTGGCCGGGGCCTGCGCCACCGGCACCCACGGTTCGGGCGTCGGCAACCGCTCCCTGGCCGGTGCCGTCCGGGCCCTGGAGCTCGTCACCGCAGACGGCGGCCTGGTGACCCTGCGACGGGGCGAGCCGGACTTCGACGGTGCGGTGGTCTCCCTGGGCGCCCTGGGAGTGGTGACCCGCCTCACCCTGGACCTCGTACCCGCGTTCGACGTCCAGCAGTGGGTGTACGAGGCATTCCCGCAGGACCGGCTGCTCGCCCGGTTCGACGAGGTGATGTCCGAGGCGTACAGCGTGAGCCTCTTCACCGGCTGGCACGGCGGCCCGGTCGACCAGGTCTGGCTGAAGCGGAAGGTCGGCGACGACGGGCCCCGCACCGCCCCGGACCAGTGGCACGGTGCGACCCTCGCGTCCGGCCCGAGGCACCCCGTCCCCGGCGTGGCCGCCGAGCACTGCACCCGGCAGCAGGGCGTCCCCGGCCCCTGGTACGCGCGGCTCCCGCACTTCCGGCTCGAATTCACCCCGAGCAACGGCGACGAACTGCAGTCGGAGTACTTCGTCGCGCGGCACGACGCGGTGGCGGCCTACGAGGCACTGGACCGCGTCAGGGACCGGTTCGCACCGCTGCTCCAGATCGGCGAGATCCGGACCGTGGCCGGTGACGGCCTGTGGCTCAGTCCGGCGCAGGGGCGGGACTCCGTGGCCTTCCACTTCACCTGGGTACCGGACACCGCGGCCGTCACGCCTGCCCTCGGGGCCATCGAGGAGGCCCTCGCCCCGTTCGCCGCCAGGCCGCACTGGGGCAAGGTCTTCACCACCGGGCCCGGCGCGCTGCGGGAGCTGTACCCGCACTACACCGACTTCGAGGAGCTCACCGCCCGATTCGACCCCACCGGGACCTTCCGCAACGAGTTCCTGGCGCACCACTTCCCCCGTACCGCCTGACCTGCTGCGGAAATCAGCCGAGTCCGCTCCGCGGCCCGTCGGACCAGCCCCCCGACGACGGCCGCGGCGCGAGTTCCTCCACGAGGGCGGCCAGTTCCTCGCAGGCCACCTCCGTCTCATGACGGATGTTGTTGTGCTCGGTCACGATGGCCGCCAGCAGGAGCGCGGTGAGCGCGATGCAGCCGTTGAGGATGCTCAGGTTCACCATGACCTCGAGCACCGAGTGGTCCTCGAACGGTCCCACTCCGTCGGTTCCGGCGATGATCGCCATGACGGACATCAGGAGAGCGCACGGGGCACTGCCGGCCAACTGGAAACGCAGAGCGGCCCAGACCAGCACCGGGAAGAGGAGGTAGATCATCGACAGCGAGCTCCTGGTCGCGACGACGGTCACCGCCACCGCCACGACCGTCAGCGCCAGAGCCTCCGCCCAGCGGTCGTCCAGGCTCGGCATCCGCGCCCTGTGCAGGACGAGCAGCAGAGGGGTGACCATGAGTACGCCCATGGCGTCGCCCGCCCACCAGGCCGACCAGACCTGCCAGAACTGATCCGCCGGCAGGGAACCGCTCAGCAACTGCACGCCGGTGCCCGAGGTCGCACTGATGACCATGCCCCCCATCGCTCCGAGGAAGACCAGCATCACCCCGTCACGCAGGCGGTCCAGCTCGACACGGAACCCCACAGTGCGCAGTGCGAGATAGGAGCACAGCGGGGCCAGGGTGCTGCCCGCCGCTACGGCGGCACTCCAGAAGGTGAAGCTGTCGGCCAGCGACATGACCACGAGCACGGCCCCCAACGCGATCGCGGGCCAGATCCGGAGACCCAGGTAGAGGAAGGACGCCAGAGCGATGCCGGAGGGGGGCCAGAGCGGGGTGACGACCGCGCTCTCCACCGCCACCTGTCTGAGCAGGCCGAGTCGTCCGGATCCGTAATAGGCGGCGGTGATGGCCAGCATCTGCACGACGAACACGGCTCGGCGTCTGTTTCCCTCACTGCGGATCACGCATCTCATCAGACACCGCCCGCGACGGCAGGCCGTCGTGACACGCGCGGTGGGGGTCTCGCTATCCGGGGCCCGGGGAGCCGGCCCCATGGCGCAGGACGAGGACGGCCGCGTCGTCCTCGTGGCCCGTGAAGACCGCGGACTGGAGCACCAGGTCCGCCAGTTCCTCGGCGTCGGCTCCGGCGTGGGTGCTCACCAGGCGCCTCACCCGCTCCAGGCCGTCGTCGATGGACAGGGACGGCCCCTCGATGACGCCGTCGGTGAGCAGCACGAAGGCGCCGTTCACCCCCAGATCGCGCCGGGTCACGGGGTAGTGCTGACGGAGTGCGATGCCGAGGGGGAGTCCGCCGGCGTCCGCGGTGATGCCCGAGCGCCCGTCGGTGGTCGCCCATACGCACGCGACGTGACCGGCGCGGGCGCTCTGCAGCTCCCGCGTCCGGGGGTCGAGCCGGAGGAACGAACAGGTGGCGAAGAGGCTGGAGTCCATCGACAGGATCAGGTCGTTCGTGCGGCCCATGACCTCACCCGGATCGGCCGCCGAGCTGGCGATGGCGCGCATGGCTATCCGTATCTGGCCCATGAAGGCGGCGGCCTCCACGTCGTGTCCCTGCACGTCACCTATGGCGAGGCCGAGCGCACCGTCGGGCAGCAGGAAGCCGTCGTACCAGTCGCCTCCGATGTCCAGACCGTCGCGGGCCGGCGCGTAGCGAGCAGCGGTCTGCAGCCCCGGCAGAGCGGGGAGGGCGGCGGGCAGCATCTTGCGCTGCAGGGCCTGCGCCAGCTCGACGCGTGCCTGATGCAACTCCACTTCCTGCCTGGCACGGGCAGTCAGGTGCTGCAACGTGCTGAGCAGGTCCTCGGCACTCGCCGACCGGGGAGTTCGACGCCGGTTCATGGGCCGCTCCGCGTTGCGATAGTTCCTGCATCCTATTTCGGAGGTGAAACTCCTGCGAGCGCTGGGCCGCCCGGGTCAGCCGGCCCGGCCGAGGGACGCGGTCAGCCGCCCGAGAGTCGCCTGCAGGACGAGGATCTCCTCCACCGACAGGCCGGTGGCCCTGAGGATCGCCCGGGGCACGGGCAGGGCTCGCGCACGGAGGTCCGCTCCGGCATCCGTGAGATGCACGGTGACCGAACGTTCGTCCTCAGCGCTCCGCTCGCGTCTGACGAGTCCTGCAGTCTCCAGCCGTTTCAGCAGCGGCGAGAGCGTGCCGGAATCCAGGTGCAGCAGCTCGCCGATCGACTTGACCGGCAGGGGGCCGTGCTCCCACAGCACCATCATCGCCAGGTACTGCGGATAGGTGAGGCCCAGGTCCTTGAGCGCCTCCCGGTAGACGCCGCCGAAGGCGCGTGAGGCCGCCTGCAGGGAGAAACAGACCTGATGGTCCAGCCGCAGCAGCTCGGTGTCCGGCAGGTCCGTGAGGCCGGGGGTGGGGGGCGGAGGTGGCGTCATGGCTCCAGGATAGCCTGCCGCTCGTCATTTAGTTGTGTGCAATTGAATTGTGTGTCATTCTTTTGGGCGTGGCCGGCCCTCGGTCACCGTCGGACGAGATGAGGACATTCCATGGACGCGCTGTACACCGCCGCCGCCACCGCGAACGGCCGCGAAGGCCGGGCAGTGAGTTCGGACGGCCGGCTCGACCTCGCGCTCGCGATGCCGCCGGCCCTCGGGGGCAACGGCGAGGGCACCAACCCCGAGCAGCTCTTCGCCGCCGGATACGCAGCCTGTTTCGCCAGCGCCATGGGCGCGGTCGGCCGTCAGATGGAGATCGACACCAAGGATGTCGCCGTGACGGCCGAGGTCTCGATCGGCAAGGACGGCGACGGCTTCGGTCTCGCCGTCGTCATGCGGGTCGAGCTGCCCGAGGCGCTCGAGGGGGAGACCGGCAGGAAGCTCGTCGAGGCGACGCACGCGTACTGCCCCTACTCCAAGGCGACGCGCGGCAACATCGACGTCGAGCTCGTCGTCGAGTAGGGCGCTTAAGCGCCCCGCACGGGCACTCGGACACTCCGGTTCCCCACCCGCCCGGGTGGGGAACCGGTCCTGCAAGGGCGGCAGGAGTCGAACCTGCGGCATCCGGCTTTGGAGGCCGGCGCTCTGGCCTCTGAGCTACACCCCTTCGGTGTGAGCAGCCTGACAGCCGGGGTCGCCGCAGGCAACGCGTTTTCCGTGACGGTCGTCAATGCCCCGTACCGCCCGGAGGCGGCTTCCGGCGGGCGCGTACACTCGGCTCCCGTTTCCGCTGATTGGCGGGCATAACCGATCGATAGGCAGTTTCACGTGACTTCCGCAGAGACATCCGACGCGCCGATCTACGCCGGCCTGGTGGAGGAGCAGGGCGACGTTCCGGCCGAGGTGCGCCGCGTGGCCGAGGAGACCCTGCTGGAGGTGGAGCTCGCGCTCGACTTCAGCGCGGTGCACGCCGCCGCCGGCGCCCGCTAGCCGATCGGCCGGATCAAGTCGGGCTCCGTGGGAAGGATCATGGCGTCCCCCTGGTTACTCACCGTCCGGAGCCTCGCGTGACCGTCAGCCTGCACCGCTCAGCAACCGTCCTGTTCCAGGGCGACAGCATCACCGATGTGGGCCGCCTGGTGGAACCGGACGCACCGCTCGGCAACGGCTACGCGCGCATGGCGGCCGATCTCGTACGCGCCGCGCGGCCCGGCAGCGGCATCACCTTCGTCAACCGGGGCGTCGGCGGCGACCGCGTGGGCGATCTGCGGGCCCGCTGGCGCGAGGACGCCATGGACGTCGAACCGGACGTGGTGTCGGTTCTGATCGGGGTGAACGACACCTGGCGGCGCTACGACTCGGGTGACGTCACCTCGCCGGAGGCCTTCGAGGACGACTACCGCGCGATCCTCACGCAGGTGCGGGACGGCCTGGACGCCCAGCTGATCCTCATCGAGCCCTTCCTCGTACCCGTGAGGGACGAGCAGTGGGCCTGGCGAGAGGACCTCGACCCCCGGATTCAGACGGTCCGCAGGCTGGCCGAGGAGTTCGACGCGGCTTTGCTCGCGGCGGACGGCATGCTCAACCAGGCGGCGCGGGCCGCGGGCGGAGCCGAACACATCGCGGGTGACGGGGTCCACCCGACGCCGCTGGGGCACACGCTGCTGGCGGAGGCATGGGCCGCGCTGGCCGGAGTGGAGCACCCCGGCTCCTGAGGTACGGGAATCCTGGCCCAGACGGTCTTCCCGGCCCGGGTGGGCCGGGACCACCCCCATGAGCTGCTCAGCGCGTCGATGATGCTCAGACCCCTGCCCCTTTCGAGCGACTCGTCCGCACGGCGCAGCACGGGCACATCGGGACTGGGGTCGTTGACCGCGCAGACCAGTGTGCTGTCCTGACACGCGAGGCCGAGCCGCGCCGTGGAAGCGGCCGCGGGCTCCGCTCCGGGCCGCAGTCCGTGACAGACCGCGTTGCTCATCAGCTCACCCGCGACAACAGCGACATCATCGGCACAGGAGCGCAGGCCCCAACGCTCCAGAGCCTCCCGGACGAACGCCCGCGCCTGACGCAGGCTCTCCGCGTCCGGACCCAGCCGTCGTGTGGTGAACCCCGGTGCCCCGATGCCGAGTTCCCGGGCCAGCTCGACGTGCGGGTCTCCGCCTGATCCGGCAGGAGCGGGCGCGGGCGCCGCTGCTCCGTGGCGTGATGTGTTCTCCGCGTGCATGAGCGCTGATCATCCTCCGCAGAAGGCCGGTTGATGGTGCCGTGGGGGCCGGATGACCACTAG
Organism: Streptomyces sp. CB02058; assembly: GCF_001905505.1. Classification (GTDB taxonomy): domain Bacteria; phylum Actinomycetota; class Actinomycetes; order Streptomycetales; family Streptomycetaceae; genus Streptomyces. The sequence goes on along the minus strand of NZ_LIPG01000007.1, from coordinate 132,281 downwards.
TATCCTCGCCGTCCGCCCGCGCAGTGCAATTGCATCCGGAATTGCACCCAGGGGTGTGAGCAGGGGACATCTGTTCACCCGCGGCGGAGCCTGGCCGTGCGTCAAGGCCAGTTCGCACAACAGCCGACAAGGAATGGACCGCATGCAGAACATCGACAACGGCGTTCCCGCCAACTCCCTGACGGGCGTGGAATGGAAGAAGAGCCGCCACAGCAACCCCAGCGGCAACTGCGTCGAGATGGCAGTGCTGCCCGGCGGGGGAGTGGCCGTCCGCAATTCCAGGCACCCCGAGGGGCCGGCCCTCGTCTACACCGACGCCGAGGTGCGCGCATTCCTCGCGGGCGTCAGGGACGGCGACTTCGACGGCATGGGCGGCTGAAAAGCATGGGAGTGAACGGCTGAATCGGGACGGCATTCCCGTACCGGCCGGACCTCCGGGGGCTCCTGATGGCACACTGGCGTCACGACGCCCGTCCTCAGGAGTCCGCATGCCTGGAATCGAACCGCTTCAGCCGTTACGGCAGCCGGCGCTCGCCCCGGTCGCGGCGGCAAGTCCCACCGCCCTGCGACTGGTTCTGGGCGCACAGCTGCGACGGCTGCGCAGCGAGGCGGGACTCACCCCCGAGGCGGCCGCTTCCTGCATCCGCTGCTCCACCGCGAAGATCAGCCGCATGGAGACGGGGCACTCCCCGTGCAAGGAACGCGACGCCGTCGATCTCCTCGCCCTGTACGGCGTGGCCGATCCCGGCCGCACCACCGAGTTCCTCGAGCTGGTGCGCAGGGCGGGGCAGCGTGGCTGGTGGCGCCACTACGCCGATGTGCTGCCCGACTGGTTCGAGCCGCTCGTGGGACTGGAGGAGGCCGCCTCGTCCATCCGTACGTATGAGGGGCACTACGTCCCGGGGCTGCTGCAGACCACCGACTACGCCTACGCGGTGGTGCGTTCAGGCCACGCCCTCGAATCGGAGGACGTCACGAGGCGGCGTGTCGAGCTGCGCCTCAAACGGCAGGAGTTGCTGCGGCGCCCCGATGCTCCCAAGCTCTGGGTGCTGCTGGACGAGGCGGTGCTGATGCGCCCGACGGGCGGCGCCGCGGTGATGCGGGACCAGCTCGCCCATCTGCTGGACATGACCGAACTGCCCCATGTGATCGTGCAGGTGGCGCCCTTCGACGTGACCGCCCACACGTCGCCGGGCAACGGCATCACCTATCTGCGATTCGCCATGGAGGGGCTGCCCGACGTCGCGTACATCGAGCACCTCACGAACGCCACCTCCGTGAACAAACAGGAGAGCACGGACGAATACCGCTGGATCCTGGACTCCCTCAGCGCGCAGTCCCCGAGTCCGGCGGCGAGCAAGGACCTTCTGAGGCAGGCGCTGGAGCGCTACAGCTGAGCGGCTCCACCGCTCCGGTCCCGGGCGCCTGCCCCCACTCGTCCGCCGCGCCTGCCTCGTCCCGCTCAGACGGAGCGGTTGAGCGCCCGCGTCACCACTTGCGGCCGACGCCGCCGTACTCGATCCACTCCTGGGTGGCCTGCTTCGGCGCCAGATCCGAGTCCGGCCGCCACGTCGACACCTCCACCAGGCCCGGCTCCAGCACGTCCAGCCCGTCGAGGAAGTCGCGTACGTCGTCCTGCCGGCGCACCCGCCCCCACTGGTTCCCGGTGCTCCTGGCCATGAAGTCCGTGACGAAGTCGCGGGTGGCGGCGTCCTCGCTCACGAGCTGGCACACGACGAGGAAGCTTCCCGGCGCCAGCCTGTCCGCGACCCTGCGCACCAGACCCGCGGGGTCGTCCTTGTCCGGAATGCAGTGCAGCACGGACACGAACAGGGCGGCCACGGGCTCCTCGAGGTCGATGAGCCGTTCCACCTCCGGGTGGCCGAGAATCCCCTCGGTGTCCCGCATGTCCGCCTGGATGACGGCGGTCCTGTCGTTCTCCTCGAGTATGGCCTTGCCGTGGGCCAGCACGATCGGGTCGTTGTCTATGTAGACCACCCGCGCGCCGGGGTCCACCAACTGCGCGACCTGATGCACGTTGTCCTGCGTCGGGAGGCCGGATCCGTGGTCGATGAACTGACGGATGCCGTACTCGGACGCCAGGTGGTGCACGACCCGCCGGAGGAACCGCCGGTTGTTCACCGCCAGGACCTTGGTGCTCGGCACGACCTCCAGCAGCTCCTCGCACGCGACCCGGTCGGCGGGGTAGTTGTCCTTGCCGCCCAGGTAGTAGTCGTACATCCGCGCGACGCTCGGTACGTTCACGTCGATGTTCTTCGGAATGGAGGTGTCCCCGTTGCTCATTCAGTCCCTCGCGGTTCTGAGAGAAATCAGTGTCGGTGTGGGGTCATGCTAGGGATCTCCGGGAGGGCCTGACAGTCCTCGGGGGAGTGAGGCAAGGGTGCATGACGTGGAATCGGCCAACTGTGACCGATCCCGGACACGCGCTCGACCCGGCTCCGCCCGCCCTATTGCGGCATATGCAGTCGGTGCTCGGCAATGAGGTGTCAATATGCCCTGGTGGAAAGCGATTTATCGCATGGAGGCCGCAAACGGACCGCTGTGCGCGGCCGAAGCGGAACAGCGCTCCAACGCGGCTTGAATTCGACGGTGGTGAGTATGCGACGCGCCCCCCTCGGAGACATGGGGAAACATGCCGCACGAAAGCGGAAGGGCGATCGGTGCCGCACGTCCTCCATTCGCCGTCGGCGGACTATCGTTGGCCCCATGTCCGCCCCTGAGCTGATCCGCATCGTCTCGCGCGACTCTCCCATGGCCCTCGCCCAGGTGGAGCGCGTCCGTGCCGAACTGGCCGCCCTGTACCCCGACACCGCCACCGAGGTCGTACCCGTCAGGACCACGGGCGACAAATGGATGGGGGACCTCTCGAAGGTCGAAGGCAAGGGTGCCTTCACCAAGGAGGTCGACGCGGCCCTGCTGGCAGGGAAGGCCGACCTCGCCGTCCACTGCGTGAAGGACATCCCCGCCGACCGCCCGCTGCCCGCCGGGACCACGTTCGCCGCCTTCCTCGAGCGCGACGACATCCGTGACGCCCTGGTCCATCCGGAGGGGCTCACACTCGACGAGCTCCCCGACGGCACCCGCATCGGCACGTCATCCGTACGCCGTGTCGCCCAACTCGCGGCATCACATCCCCACTTGACGTGCGTCCCGTTCCGGGGCAACGCCAACCGGCGACTGGCGAAGCTGGCGGACGGGGAGGCCGACGCGCTCCTCCTGGCCGTCGCGGGCCTCCACCGTATCGGCCGACCGGACGTGATCAGCGAGGTCCTGCCACCCGAGACGATCTGTCCCCCGATCGGCGCCGGCGTCCTGGCCCTGCAGTGCCGTGAGTACGACACCAACACCATCGACATGGTCTCCGCGCTCAACCATCCCGGCACCTACCGGGAGATCACGGCCGAGCGCATGTTCCTCCACGTACTCCAGGGACACTGCAACTCCCCGATCGCCGGATACGCCAAGTCCCAGCGCAACGGAGACCTCTCCCTGCGCGCCTGCGTGTTCACGCCCGACGGAAAGACCGTGCTCAACGCACACGAGTGGGCCGGCCCTCTCGACCCCGCCACGCTCGGCACCTCCGTGGCCGTCGCCCTGCTGCGTCAGGGTGCACGCGAGCTGATCGACACGATCGCGCACTGAGCCGGATCGCGTCCCGTGCCCGATCCCGTACAACCCTTCTCGCGCACGCGAGGTCGAACAGGACGCGTCGATCGACGAGCACGCCCGCGGTCCGGCGGAACCCCATGTCCGCCGGACCGCGCATGCCGCTGCCGAAGGCCGACGTGCGCGCCGGCGGAGCCGGAGACACCCGATTGCGCGCCGGATCCGCCCGACGGGCTGCCGAGCGGCCCACGGGCGCGGATGCTGGGAGGCAGCGTCACGACGGGTGTGCCGCGCAGCGGGCTCCTGCCCGTCGCACGAGAGGAGTCCCCATGTCCCGGTTCGAGGCGACGGTCGACATCGACCGTCCCGTTGCGGAGGTCTTCGCCTTTCTGGCGGACGGCGAGAACGACACCAAGTTCAGCCCGCGTGTCCAGGAGATCTCCAGGACGCCGGCCGGTCCCACGGAGGTGGGCACCGTCTTCCGCAGCACGGTGAAGGACGCCGGTATGACGACACAGCGGGAATTCAGGATCAGCGAGCTCGTCGCCCCTACCCGAATCCGCTGGAACGAGCTGTCGACCAACCTCGTCACGGCCAGGGAAGGCGGGTACGACCTGGAGTCCCTGGCCGATGGCCGGACGAGGGTGCGGATCTTCAACGACCTGGAAGGCCACCGCGTGGGCAAGCTCCTGGTCGGACTCGCCGTCGCCGCCGCGCGGAAGGACGCCCCTGCGTTCGGGCAGCGGATCAAGGCTGCCGTCGAGGCATCCTGAACCTCCTGGTGCGGCCACGCCCGCCCTGTCCTCACGGGGATCAACGCCCGCACACGTAGGGTCGTGACCATGGTGCATGTACTGAGCAGCCGGGTGCTGCTGAAGCCCGCCGACCCGGATGCCTCCCGCCAGTTCTACGGACAGACGCTCGGGCTCGCCGTCTACAGGGAGTTCGGCACCGGCCCCGAGCGCGGGACGGTGTACTTCCTCGGCGGGGGGTTCCTCGAGGTGTCGGGCCGTTCGGAGGCCCCACCGGCGGAGACGCTGCAACTCTGGATGCAGGTCGCCGACTGCGCGGCGGCGCACGAGGAGGTTTCGGCACGAGGAGCGCGCGTCCTCAGGCCGCCGGTCCGCGAGCCATGGGGGCTCATCGAGATGTGGATCGCCGACCCCGACGGCCACCGCATCGTGCTGACCGAGGTTCCAGCGGACCACCCGCTCCGCTACCGCCCCTGAACGGCGGCTCTCAGGCGAGGGCGGAGAGCGCGACGCGGGCCGCCTCGGCGATCAGCGCGTCCTGGTGCACCGCGTCCCGGGTCTCGCGACGGGTGAGCACGGCGAGAACGACGGGCTCGGAGTCCGGCGGCCAGAGCACGGCGATGTCGTTCCGGGTCCCGTAACCGCCCGTGCCGGTCTTGTCCCCCACGACCCAGCCGTCCGGGGTACCCGCGCGGATGACGTCGTCTCCGGTCGTGTTGCGCCTGAGCCAGTCGGTCAGCAGGGCGCGCTCCTTCGCGCCGAGGACATTCCCGAGGGCGTAGGCGCGCAGACCGGCGGCAAGGGCACGCGGTGTGCTGGTGTCGCGGGGATCGCCGGGCGCGGCTTCGCTGAGTTCGGTCTCGTAGCGATCGCAGCGCGTCGTACGGTCGCCGAGGCCGCGGAGCGCGTCCTGGAGACCGCGGGGCCCGCCGAGCTCGTGGAAGAGGAGATTGGCCGCGGTGTTGTCGCTGTGGCGGATCGCTGCATCGCAGAGCTCACGCAGTGTCATTCCGGCGTCGACGTGCTTCCCGGTGACCGGGGAGTTGGCGACCAGCTCGTCGCGTCCGTAGCGCACACGCCGGTCCAGACGCGCGACCGTGACGGCGTCCAGTACGGCACCGGCGAGCAGCGCCTTGCAGGTCGAGGCATAGGCGAAACGCTCGTCCGGCCGGTGGGTGACGGACAGCCCGCTGCCGGTGTCGATCGCGTACACGCCCAGCCGGGCGTCGAACTTCTGCTCGAGCTCATCGAAGGAGGCCTTCGTGCGCGCCGGCTTCGCCGACGGCGGGGACGCACCACCGGCAGGACCCGCATCGCTGCGAGCCGGGGGCGCGGAGTCCTGGGAGGCCGTCGCGCACCCGGAGAGCGGGACAGCCGCGAGTCCGGTCAGCGCCCAGAGCGCGGAGCGACGGGAGAGAGGGGGAGGCACGAGGTCGGTGGCTCCTGTCCGTGGGGCCTGTACGGCGATCACCGGGGTTCGGGCGGTTCCCAGACTAGGCGCCGCACCGCCCTCTCCCGCCGACCTGCGGGCTGTGTCGCGGCAGGGGGAGAGGCCCTGCGCGCGGCGACGGCGCTGGGAGCGCCCCGAGTCCGTCGCCCACGCGTGTCAGCAGCCCTGGCGCGCTCCGTTGCCGAGGCGTATCCGGGTCAGTCCGTCCTCGCCCGCGGTCCCGGAAGCGGACTTGTCGAGGACGTACGCGGTGCTGTCGTCGGTCACCTTGACGTGGTTGGGGTACGCGTCGGTGGCCACGGTCTCCACGACGTCTCCCGCACGCGGGTCCACCACGGACACGCTTCCCGCCAGCCGGTTGACGACCAGGACCTGGCCCGAACACGGATCGGAGGCCACCGACTTGGCGCCTTCGCCCGTCGGCACCGTCTTCGCGACGGCTCCGGCGCGCAGATCGACGACGGAGAGCGTTCCCGATCCCTGGTCGGCGGTGTACGCCGTTCTCCCGTCGGCGGACAGCGCGATCGAGAGCGGGCCGGTACCGGTGGGAATGAGCCGCGGGGTCGTGGACCCGGCCCGGACCTCGATGATCCGGCTGTTGGTGAAGTCGGCGGCGTAGACCGTCCCGGTCCGTTCGTTCACCGCGATGCCCGTCGGACCGCTTCCCTCGACGGTGACCCTTCTGACCTCCTCGAGGGTGCGGCTGTCGAAGGCGACGAGTGAGCCGTCGCCGAAGGCGCTCGCCCACACGAGGTCGCGCTTCTCGTCCACGACGACCTCGCGGGAGTGGTTCACATCGAGGCGGGTGGCGAGGTGTCGGCCGGTTCTCTGGCTGTAGACGGCGACCGAGTTGTTCCGGGTGTTGGTGACCCAGAGGGTGTTGTGCTCATCGTCCACGTCGATGCCGTACACGGCCTCGATCGTGCCGTCGGTGGGGGGTGTGTAGGACGCTTCCACCTGGAGGGTGTCGGGGTCGATCTTCAGCAACCGTGACCCGGTGGTGGGGGCCGGCGGCTGTCCCACGGAAGAGGTGGCCCACAGCACGTCGTTGCGCTCGGAGTAGGCGGACTGGTAGAGCCCCTGGGCGAGCGGCACCGAGGTGACGTGTGCGCCGGCCCGGGTGGTGGTCTGCGCTGCTGCGGGGCCGGCGGGCGTGAGTGCGCCGCAGGCGGCGAGCGCCGCGGCGGTCGCGGCCGCGCGGCGGACACGGGGGTTGAGCGTGGGCATGTGTGCTGTTCTCCCTGGACGTGCGCCTCCGGTGAGGTGCGCGCAGTATGCGGACGCGGCCGGGACCACGCCCTTCTGTCCACTGTCGTTCGGCGGTCTCGGGGTCACGGCGGGCCGCGTGCGGAGTGACGCGCACTCAGCGCGTGGGGTGCGGCCGGGACTCGACACCTCATGCAAAAGTTAGGTAAGCCTAAGCTAATATTTCATCAAAGGGCAACCGTCGCGGCTCACCCCGGGGAGGCGGGAGGGGCGCGATGACAGGTGGGTGGGTCCGCCGAAGTGAGGAAGTCCGACGCTGTGGGACCCGATCCCCGGCGACAGGCGGGTAGCGTGACCACCGTGATGGCAGGTACCGAGGAAACCCGGCTCGTCATCCTGCGCGGCAACAGCGCGTCGGGGAAGTCGAGCGTCGCGGGCGGCCTGCGTGACGCGTTCGGCCGTGGCGTCGCCCTGGTCGCCCAGGACAACCTCCGCCGCCTCGTCCTGCGCGAACGGGACCGGCCGGGAGCCGCCAACATCGGCCTGATCGACGTGACCGCCCGCTATGCCCTGGACGCCGGATTCCACGTCGTGGTCGAAGGGATCCTGTACGCCGACCACTACGGCGCCATGCTCGCGCGGCTGCGTGCCGACCACCGAGGCCCGACCCATGCGTACTACCTGCACGTGCCGTTCGAACAGACACTCGTCCGTCACGCCACCAAGTCGATCGCCGACGAGGTGGGCGAACCGGAACTACGCAGCTGGTACCGGGAGATGGATCTGCTGCCCGGTGCGATCGAGACCGTCATCGGTGCCGACAGCAGCCTCACCTCCACCGTCGACCGCATCATGCGCGACACCGGCCTGGCCGGTCTCCCGGCCCGGGACCTCTGACGGCTCCGCTTACTGCCGCGGGCCCTGTAGGTTTTGCGCCGTGACGGGTGAGTGGCGCAGGGACCGGATCGGAGCGGCGCTGAAGGGGGAGAACCCGACGGTCGTGCGACGGCTGACGGCGGGGTTCGCGGTGATCGGCGATGTGCAGTTCCTGCCGGGATACTCGGTTCTCCTCGTGGACGAACCGGATGTGCGGCGGCTGTCCGACCTGTCGAGGGTGAAGCGGCTGTCGTTCCTGTCCGACATGGACCAGCTGGGTGAAGCCGTGGAGCGGGCCTGCCGCCGGCTGGATCCGGCGTTTCTGCGGGTCAATCTGGAGATCCTGGGGAACACGGACCCGTTCCTCCACGCCCATGTCTGGCCCCGGTTCGCGTGGGAGCCGGCCGAGCGGGTGGGTGGCCCGGTATGGCTCTATCCCCGTGACCGGTGGAGCGATGAGAGGTACGGGCTCGGTCCGCGGCACGACTGCTTGCGCGATGCGATCGGCCGCGAACTGGACGAACTGCGCTCGGCGGTCTGACGGGATCGCCGGCGGCCCGGTCCGTCCCCGCGTGGAAGGACTCGCGCCTCAGTGCGCGGAGCGCGACGGAGCGGCCGGAGGCCGCGGCCGACGGTCCGCGGGCAGTCCGCAGGCCGGCGTACCGCCGGGGAGCCTTTCCCGGTTGTTCGCGACGAGCCGGTAGACGCCGTGGGCGATCCAGCGCAGGGGCGGCAGGGTGAGCAGGGCCCCCAGGACGCTCCAGCCCTTGCCCGCGCTCAGCAGGAGCTTGGCGACCGCCTGCGCACCGCCGTGCACCGCTCCGTTCGGAGCGATCCACAGGACTTCGTACTCCGCCCGCTCGCGAGTTGCTCCCAAGGAGTCCAGATCGGCGAACTGCCAGGGGGTGATCTCGCAGCGGGGCCGGAGGTGACGCCCGGCGAACGTCACCGAGGAAGTGCAGAAGGCGCAGTCTCCGTCGTAGACGAGTACAGGTCGGGTACGCATGGCATCGATGATGCCGCATCGGCCGGCCGGGCCGGTTGCCGCCCCGCAGCGCGCGGGGGCGGTGGGGATCCGGGAGGAGCCGGGTCTCCCGGAAGCCGGTCGAAAGCCGGAGGCACTTTGCGGAACCTTTACCTTGGGTGGGTCGTTGGCTGGTTGAGCTCGCGGGCTCGGGACCGACCATTCATACGAAGACCGAGGTGACCTCAATGGCAGTATGGGACCGGCTCAAGGACCAGGCCAAGACGTTGCAGCAGTCACAGGGATCGCGCGCGTCGACCGGTGGGCGCAGTGGCGGCCACGGATCCACCGGCGGGTCGCGCGCGCAGCTGGTGAGCACGCTGAAGTCGCAGCTCGCCTCCCTCAAGACGGAGCTGAAGAGCGGCGCCTACCGGGACGCGAGCATGGCGATGTGCGCGCTGGTCGCAGCCGCGGACGGGCATGTGGACCCCGCGGAGCGCCAGCACGTGGAGTCGATGATCCTCGGTAACGAGGTGCTGCAGAACTTCCCGCCGGAGCAGCTGCGCCAGCGCTTCAACAAGCACGTGGACCAGCTGTCGCTGAACTTCCAGCAGGGCAAGGCCGATGCGATGCAGGAGATCGCCAAGACGGCCAAGAAGCCGACCGAGGCACGGGCCGTACTCCAGACCGGCATCGTCATCGCGGGCGCCGACGGCAACTTCTCCCAGCCGGAACACATGATCCTTCGGGAGGTATGCACGGCTCTGGGCCTGTCCCCGGCGGAATTCCAGCTCTGACCCGATGCGGCGGGTGTGCCGGTGCGCCGCCCCGGGGGCGTCCGAGGGGCGAGGGAGGAGACGGGAGCACACCGGCCGGGGCGCGTCGCGGCGTTCCACGGAGCTGCTCCGGTTCCTCCTCGCCGGCGGCACCCCGGCCTGCGGTTCCGGGCGTCCGGCGAGTCCCGTAACAAAGCGCGTGCGGGGCGGGCCCGGTGCGTGCTTGCATGCCCGTCATGGTCTCTGCCGAGCGCTTGCTCGCCTTCGCGGCGATGTCCTTCCTGCTCATCATCGTTCCCGGGCCGAGTGTGCTCTTCGTGATCGGCCGGGCCCTGGCCCAAGGGCGGCGTGCCGCGCTCACCACGGTCGTCGGGAACACCCTGGGCGCCTACGTGCTCATCGCCGCCGTGGCTCTCGGGGTCGGGTCGATCGTGGAGCGTTCGATCCTCGTCTTCACGGTGCTGAAGCTCGCCGGCGCCGCCTACCTCGTCCACCTGGGCATCAAGGCCTGGCGGCAACGCGGAGCCCTGCAGGCCGCGTTCACGGGCGACAAGGCCGTGCGGGGCGGCATGCGTACCTTGGGGGAGGGCTTCGCGGTCGGTGTGGCGAATCCCAAGACCATGGTGTTCTTCGCCGCCGTGCTGCCGCAGTTCGTCGACCGAGCCCAAGGGCATGTCGTTGTCCAGATGCTCCTGCTCGGCCTGGTCTTCAGCATCATCGCGGTGGCCTGCGACTCCGTGTGGGGACTCGCCGCGTCAACCGGACGCGACTGGTTCGCCCGGTCCCCTCGGCGGCTCTCCCTGGTCGGAGGAGTCGGCGGTCTCACGATGATCGGCCTCGGTGTCACCGTGGCCCTGACGGGACGCAAGGACTGATCACACGTCAGAGATGCCCTGCGTGACCGTCCTGCCTGCTGCGCGCACCAGTTCGCCGGTGTGGGCCACTCGTGTACCGGCCGGGGGATACCGTTGAAGGAACACGCCAAGCCGCCTCCTGGAGCCCCGATGAGCGAACAGCCGGCCACAGACCGGAAGCCGCTGGAGCCCGCCGCCGCCGATGCGGTCCGCGCGTACGCCGCCAAGACCCGCGCTGACGCCGACCGCCTGGCCGCGGTACTCGAGGACATCGCCACGAACGGCCTGCCCTCCGTCGAGGAGTGCACCCCGTGGGAGGACCTGCGCGACGCACGCCTCGCGCACCTCGCCACCCAGCGCCCCGCCGTCGCCTGATGGCCCCCAGGCGCGCCCGCATCGCGTTCAGCGATTCTGCGGCCAAGCAACTCGAAGAGCTGTCGGAGAGCGCCGTGCACGCGCTCGACCGTACCCTCGTCGCCATCAGTGTCGATCCCGACATCGGCGCCCCCATCCCGGGGCACACGGCGCAGCCCGCCCTGCGCCAGTACGCCGATGAGGTCGAGGACGTCCGCGTCCTGTACTTCGTCACCGCGCTCCGCACGGTTGTGGTGGTCGCCTACATCGAGGCGTGACCGGAGCCTCACGGCCGTGGGCGATGCCCCCGCGGCATGCTCCTGCTGTGGGCCGGTAGCCTCAGCAGGAGCAAGTAGCACGCGAGCTCGGACGGAGTCGGCATGACCGACAGCACCCGTGTCGTGCTGGAAGGCCTCGACGGCATCCGGACCGACATCGAGGATCTGTACAAGGACCTTCACCTCCACCCCGAGCTCGGCCTGGAGGAGCACCGTACGGCCGAGAAGGCGGCCGATGCCCTGCGCGCTCTCGGTTACCGGGTCGTCGACGGCATCGGCGGCACCGGGGTGATCGGGGTGCTGGCCAACGGCGAGGGCCCGACCGTCATGGTCCGGGCCGACATGGACGCCCTCCCGGTGCGGGAGCGGACGGGCCTGCCGTACGCCTCCACCGCGACGGTGACCGGGAGCGACGGCACCGAGCAGCCCCTCATGCACGCCTGCGGGCACGATGTGCACGTCGCCACCCTGATCGGCTGCGCACGGCTGCTGGCCGGGGCGAAGGACGAGTGGAAGGGCACCTTCATCGCGCTCTTCCAGCCCTCCGAGGAGCGGGGCGACGGAGCCGACGCGATGCTCGCGGACGGGCTGACGGCCAAGTCGCCCCGCCCCGACGTGGTGCTGGCCCAGCACGTGCTGCCCTACCCGGCGGGATACGTGGGCACCCGTGCCGGATCGTTCCTTTCGGCGGCCGACAGCCTGCGCATCACCGTCCACGGCAGGGGAGGGCACGGGTCCATGCCACAGGCGACGGTGGACCCCGTGGTGATGGCGGCGATGATCGTCGTACGCCTGCAGACCATCGTCTCCCGCGAGGTGGCCGCGCTCACGCCCGCCGTGGTCACGGTGGGCAGCATCCATGCGGGGACCGAACCCAACATCATCCCTGACCGCGCCGTCCTCCAGGTCAACGTCCGTACGTACGACGACAACGCGCGCGCCCAGGTGCTGGAGGCCATCCGGCGGGTGGTGACGGCGGAGTGCCACGCCTCGGGGGCGCCGAAGCCGCCCGAGTTCGAGACGATCACCTCCTTCCCCCCGACGGTCAACGACGCGGCGACGACACAGCGCGTCGCGGAGGCGTTCGCCCGGCACTTCGGTGACGACGCGCACACCGTCGACCTGCAGACCGCCAGCGAGGACATGAGCAAGATCCCCGATGCGTTCGGTGTGCCGTTCACCTACTGGGGCATCGGCGGCACAGACCCGGCACTGTTCGCGGCGGCCGACGGCGCCGGGAAGCCCGCGCACGTTCCGGTCAACCACAGTCCGCACTTCGCCCCCGTGCTCCAGCCCACTCTGGACACCGGGGTGCGCGCCCTCGTCGTCGCGGCCCTCGCCTGGCTCGCCGCCTGAACGGCCTCGCCCGCCGCCCCGACGGACGGCCTTCGGCTCCACATCGAGGGAGCGTCGGCGAGGGAGCGGCGTGAGGGTGGGAACCGGTGGCGATTAGGGTGACCCCCATGTCTGTCACGTTGAGTTCCGCCAAGACCCGCGCAGCCCTGAGGACTTCGGCTCGTGTCTCGGGCGAGGCGCTCCTGGTCCTCGTCATGGCCGCGGTCGCGCTGTGGGTCCTGGGCCGCATGTGGTCGGTCATCTGGCCGCTCATAGTCGGCCTGTTGCTCACCACCCTGACGTGGCCCGCCGCGCGCTTCCTGCGCAGACGAGGCTGGCCCGCGACGCTCGCGGCTTCCCTCGTGACGGTGCTGTTCCTTCTCGTCGCCGCGGGGACCGTGGCGCTCATCGCCGTACCGGTGGCCGATCAGTCGGGGGAGCTGACCGACGGTGTGGTCGAGGGCATCCAGAGGGTGCGTGAATGGGCCTCCGGTCCGCCGTTCAACATCGGCGACGACGAGATCACCGGCGCACTCGACACCGCGATCGCGCGTCTCCAGGACAGCCTCGGCAGCATGGTCACCACCGTCGTGACGGGCGTGAGCACCGTGGTCAACGGTGTGGTCACCGCCGTCCTGGCCATCTTCCTGATGTTCTTCATGCTCAAGGACGGAGCGAAGTTCCTGCCGTGGCTCTCGCGCCAGCTGCCCGGCCGCCTCGCCACCGATATCCCGGTCGTCGCCGCGCGGAGCTGGTCCACACTGTGCGAGTTCGTGCGCTCCCAGGCGTACGTGGGCCTGCTCGACGCGGTGCTCATCGGCATCGGGCTGTGGATCGTGGGAGTGCCGCTGGTGCTTCCTCTGGCGGTGCTGACGTTCGTATCGGCGTTCGTGCCGATCGTGGGCGCGCTCTTCGCGGGATTCGTCGCGGTGCTCATCGCCCTGGTGTCGAACGGAGTGACCGACGCGCTGATAGTGCTGGCGATCATCCTCGTCGTGCAGCAGCTCGAGGGCAACGTGTTCCAGCCCATGATCCAGAGCCGGGGACTCGGCCTGCACGCCGCGGTGGTCCTGCTGGCGGTGACGCTCGGCGGCAGCCTGGCCGGCATCGTGGGCAGCCTCCTGGCCGTACCCGTCGCAGCGCTGATCGCGGTGGCCTGGAACTACCTGCGGGAACAGCTCAGCGAATCGGAGGAGCCGGAGCCCCAGGTGGCACCGAGCGGCACCGTCGCATCGTCGTAACGCTCCACGGCGGCGCCTGCCCGGGGCCCGGGAGGAGCAGCGGACCCGGGCAGGCCCGAAGAGACACACCGTGCAGCCGCACTGCTCCAGCCCGCCCGGCTCCAGGACCTGAACCGACGGTTCACAGGCCTGAACCACGCATGTGGGGGAACGCGTGTTCCAACACGAAAAGGAGCCGACCATGCTGGGAATAGCCGCAGCCGTACTGTTCTTCATCGCCTTCCTCATCAACGCCGCAGACATAGCGACCAACGATGTCTTCAGCTCGGTGAACGTCATGCTCCTCGGGCTGGGCCTGCTGGCTCTGCATGTCGCGGGCATCGGGCACGGGCGCCGGGTCGGCCGTCGGTGACTGCCGGCCCGCCCCTCGATCCGGATGACGCTGAGCCCTTCCCCCAGGGGGAGGGCTCAGCCGGTGTCCGAGGTGCAGGGCGTGCGCTCCGGTGCGACGGCCGATGACCCCGCCGCACCGCGGCCGTAGGCGCCGGGCGGCACGCCCGTCAGCTCGGTGAAGCGGGCACGGAACACAGCCGGCGACGAGCAGCCGACGGCCGAGCAGACCTCGCCGGTCCCGAGGCCGCCGCGTCGCAGCAACGCCGTCGCGCGTTCGACGCGACGCCTCATCAGATAGGCGTACGGCGATTCGCCGTACGCGAGCCGGAACTGCCGGCTGAGCTGCCCGGCCGGCATGTTCGCGCCGCGGGCGAGCGCCTCGACGTCCAGCGGTCGCGCGTACTCCCGGTCGATCCGGTCACGGACGCGGCGCAGAACCACGAGATCGTTCAGTCGCTGTGCGGCGGTGAGCGCGCGTGCCCACCCGGGGTGGCACATGGGAGAACTCCCTTCAATCGTGTGTGCGGAGGACGGGGACGACCGTCCGGCTCAGCGAAGTTCCTGGATGCGGATCAGGTTGCCCGAAGGGTCACGGAAGGCGCAGTCGCGCATACCGTACGGCTGCTCGGTCGGCTCCTGGACGACCTCGGCGCCACCTGCCCGCACCTGCGCGAAGGTCCCGTCGAGGTCCCTGGTGGCCAGCAGGATCCAGCCGTACGTGCCCTTGGCCATCATCTCGGCGATCGTGCGGCGCTCCTCCTCCGTGACCCCCGGATCGGCGGCCGGCGGTGCCAGAAGGATGGACGTGCCGGGCTGGTCCACGGGTCCGACCGTGATCCAGCGCATCCGGCCCTGTCCCACGTCGCTGCGGACCTCGAAGCCGAGGACGTCACGGTAGAAGGCCAGCGTCGCCTCCGGATCGTCGTGCGGGAGAGGCGTCGTGTGAATCGAGATGTCCATGTCCGTGACGTTATCCGTGGATCACCCGTCGACGCTTCTCGATTCCTGATCCGTCCGAAGCGTGTCGCGCCCCCCGACGTCGCGTCACCGGGCCGCACCCCGGGGCGCCGTCCTCCACAGCGCCGCCGCCGTCCCGGGTGCGCCGCCCCACCTTTGGGCCCGGGGCACGCACAACCATCGGCAACACTCGAGGGTCACATCAAGTAGGAGCAATCCGCTCTCAGGGACACAAGGGGGATATATGAGGAACACGCGCTTTATCGCGACCGCCGGAGCGTTGACCGCTCTGGTGGTGGGTGCCACGACCGCCGTCGCCACGACCGCGTCCGCCGCACCCAACGTCACACCCCAGGGCGTCTGCGGCAGCAGCTACAAGACGGTGAACTCGGTGCCCGTCGGCTCTCTGGGCACCGTCTATCTGACGTACAACTCGTCGAACGGCAAGAACTGCGTCGCGACCATCCGCACCAACCCGGGCACCGCCAAGGCCATGTCCACGTACATCTACGTTCCCGCCACCGACGAGTGGGCCGAGGACTACGGGAACTTCACCTCGTACGCGGGACCGGCCTACGTCTACGGCAAGGGCTACTGCGTGAGCTGGGGCGGTCACATCTCCAACGTGTACGTGTCGGTGGACAACTCCAACTGCGCAGCCCGCAAGGAAGTCCGCCGGACCAGCATCCGCTGATCCGGTTCACCACTCGGCCGCGGTCTCCCGCGCCGCCGCCTCCGCAGCCCGGCCTTGCGGCCCTTGCCGCAGCCGGTCGCCGCGAGGGCGTGCACGAGCCGCAGCGGCGCGGGAACGTGGCACGTGCCGGGCCCTGTACGGGTGTGAACCCAGGGCCCGGCACAGTCGTGCGACCCGGGGCCGGCGTCGCGTCAAGCCCGGGTGCCGGTACGTCGTCGGGCTCAGAGCCCGGTGACCTTGGAGCCCGCCGACAGCTCGTAGACCAGGGTGACCGTGCGATGGCTGTCGGGCGGGAGAACCACGTCCCAGCGGGCGATGCCTTCCTCGTCGACCGTATCGGGCACGGGGGAGCAGTGCTCCTTCCGCAGGCGTATCTCCACCGACGAGACTTCTGAGACGGGGAGCCGCTCCCGAAGGGCGACCACGCGGTTGCCCTCCTCCCCGGGAGCGGAGAACCGCGAAAGATGCAGCCGGACCGTACGGGTGATGACGGTGCGCTGGGTGATGCCGGTCGTCTCGCGGGACTCCTCGGTGTGCCGGACCACCCGGTGATCGTCGCTGCTGCCGAAGGCGAGCTCGACGGGTGCGCCGGGTGCCGTGAAGTCCAGGGTGCCGCGCCCGCTGAATCCGCTTCCACGGACCAGGTCCACGGGTCCGGCGAGCAGCGCGTGCCCCGCTGGGCCGTCGAACCGCACCACCTGCGTGACCAGCGGAGACAGCTCGGGGGAGCAGGCGTACTCACTCTGGGCGGACGTGGTGACGACGGACAGCGGCACACGGTGGGCACGGCCGTCGGACGGAACGGAGACACGCACCGGTGCGCGCAGCACCCGTGCCTCGCCGCCGTCGTCCACCCCGGGCAGGCCCAGTACCGGAGCCGGGCCGAGCGTCCCGATCTCCTCCTCGCGCAGCTCGACATCGACCGTACGGCGTTCCGCCGGTGAGCGGTCCGTGAGCGTGAGCCGGTCCTCACCGAGGCGCGGCGGGTCGGTGGCGAGAGCGGACCGGGCCGTGGACAACGTCAGCTTCACGTCACGCCAGTCCTCCCCGGTGCGCTGCCAGACCATCGCGTCCGTCTCCAGCGTCAGGGAATCACCGTCGAGCACCGCCCGGTAGGCGGGCCGCCACAGTGCGCACGGGGTCAGATGGGTCAGCCGCAGCCCGACCGGACCGGCGGCCGAGGACTCCACGGTCAGCTCGACATACGCGACGAGCTCGGCGGGCTCCTCCTCGGACAGGTACATGGCCTGCTGGGCCTCGGTGAGTTGGTCGGCGAGGACGGTCAGGCGGGCCTCCACGGTGCGCAGTTGCTCGGCGCACGTGGCTCGTTCGCCGTCGACCCGGTCCAGTTCGAGGGACCATCGGGAGCTGTCGGCCTCCCCGGAGCCCGCCCCCTCCCCGACGTCCCGCAGCAGATCCGCCACGAGGCGTCCGAGGACGTCCCGGCGCGCCTGCAGCCGGTCCCGCCGGTGCCCCAGGTCGAGCTGTTCCGCTTCGAACGCGACGATTCGCCGGCGCAGCTCGGAGTCGTCGGCATGCGGCAGAGGACCGCGCGGCGTCCAGCTACGGGTGATCCGTACGTCGAGCACGGCCGCCGGGTGATCGGCGGTCAGCTCGGCATGCAGGGTGCGGTCGACGGCGAGAGCGCTGACGGGTCCGAGGCGCAGACGCCGGACCCCCGCCTCCAGATCGAGTACGAGGGCACGCTCGACGTGGGCGCGGTCCTCCAGACAGGTGACGGCGGTGACCGGAAGGGCGATCGGCTCCGGGGCTGTTGTCATGGTGTGTGTCAGCTCCTGCGGTTGCCACCGACGAGGGCCTTGCCGGCCGGGATTCGGATTTCGTAGCCGCCGTCGAGCACGGCGGTGCCGCCCGCGGGCAGCTCGACCCGCCAGACACGGGTGCCCGGTGCCCGGAGACCGGCATCGGCGCCTTCGTCCTCGGGTGCGGTCCAGTCGGCCCGCTCCTCGATCCGGACATCCGGGTCGGAGGTGACGGGCACCCGCTCGCGGACCTCGACGGTCACGGGAAGCGCGAGGCGGTTGGCGAGCTCCACGTGGACGCGGTGGTCGAGGACGGTGGTGTTGTTGCGCAAGCCGGCCGTGGACTCGAGCAGATTCGTCCGGCGGGTGACCTGGAGGCCCTCGGCCCGTCCGAGCCCGAGCCGCCGGACACCGCCGGGGGCGAGCGTGGGCAACGCCGCGGTCAGCAGGAAGTCGTCGTCGACCGTGACGTCCACCGGGCCGGCGAGCAGGGCCTGGTCGGTTTCGTTGGATATCACCAACGTCGCGTACACGGTCTGTTCCACGGACGGGATGCAGAGGTACTCGGTGTTCGTGCCGACCGGGATCTCCCCGATGGTGACGGTG
The DNA here is from genome assembly GCF_001905505.1 of Streptomyces sp. CB02058. GTDB lineage: Bacteria > Actinomycetota > Actinomycetes > Streptomycetales > Streptomycetaceae > Streptomyces. The sequence goes on along the minus strand of NZ_LIPG01000007.1, from coordinate 114,215 downwards.
TGCCAGGTGCCGTCGGACGGGATGTCGGCGCGGGCCGCGGTGTCGAAGCGGTGGTCGAAGGAACCGGCCGACTCACGGGGCCGCACCGCGTGCCCCGGCAGCGGAAGCGCCGCCACCGCTTCGGCGCGCCGGCGGAACTCGGCCGCCACCGCGTCGACGGGGGAGCCGGGGAACAGGCGCCCTCTGCGCGCCGAGCGCTCCTCGGGGCCGCAGAGCACGAGGGCGGCGTAATCGAGCTCCGCGCCGCTGGGCTGCGGCGGACCGGTCACCGCAGCCGCGGGCGGCGGCGGGGGCGAGCCAGGCGCGGCCGGGGCGGGAGCCGCCAGGGGAGCGCCCCCGTACGCGGGCCCGCCGCCCGTACGAGACCTCCGGGCCTGCGCGGGCGCGGGCATGCCGACGGCGAACTGTTCGGGGGAGGCACTGCCCGGCATCGGTGGGGGAGGGGGAGGCCCGCCGTACGCCGCCGGAGGTGCGGGCGGCGGTGGCGGAACGGCCCCGGCGGCCACGGGCACGGCGGCCGGGGCAGGACGAGGGCCGGCCGCGTCGTACCCGGTGAAAAGGTCGGTGAGCCCCGCCGGGGGCTCCCGCCAGCCGGTCGGCGCCGAAGGGGGCTGCCGGCGCCCGATCCTGACCGAGCGGAGCTTCGGCAGCCCGGTGCCGCGTCGCAGGTCCGCCGTGGCCAGCGCGAGGGACACCCCGGACCAGTCCTCCCCGGTGCGCTGGGCCACCGAGGCCCGCAGCACCAGACGGCCGCTGCTGTCGCCCTGACGGTGGGTGAGACGGTACGTCGGCACCCAGACGGCGCCAGGAACCCCGTACTCCAGTTCAATGAGGACCTCGGCCGCAGCGTCACCGGTGCCCGAGGCATCGACGATCAGCAGGGCCGACACCGTCGTGTCCACGTGCGCCGACGGTACGTCGGTGGACGCGCGGGCGAGCCTGTCCACGGCGATGTCGAGCTCGTGCTCTGCACGGAGCAGTGCTTCCTCCAGCTCGACGAGGCGCGTGTGCAGTCCCGTCAGCCGGTCATCCACGAAGTCGGCCAGCTGGAGCCAGGAGCCGACCGGGGTGCTACGGTGCCCGTCCTCGCGCCTGCGGGGCGGGGGCACCGGGCGCAGCCCACCGATCTCACCGATCAGGGTCAGCTGGTGGTCGCGGCGAACCTGCGCCGCCCCGTACTCGTCCCGCAGCCGCTCGACCTCGTGCCGCAACTCGCCGGGCGTGGAAACGGCCCGCGGTTCGGCCTCGACCTCCACCCGGGCCTCCCTGACTCGCACCCCGGGGGTGCCCAGAACCCGGGCCCGCAGCGAGCCCGGGTCAATGGCCCGGGGCAGCCCCGTCACGCGCACCCTGCCGTCCGGTGGCACGCTGCCCCGAGCCAGACGGCGGCAGACCGCGCCCCGCTCGTACACGACCACAGAATCGAGGGTCGATCCCCACCTCTGTGCTGCCTCGACCGTCATGTCTTCCGCCCCCCTGTCCAACGCCGAGGGAAGCCTACGCCAGGACGTTCGGCGCGCGTCAGGGCCAACGGCGTACGCCTGGCGGGGAACGGTGCCGTTCACCAGCACTTGCCGTAGAGCGCGGTCCAGCACCTAGCTTGGCCGCCATGACCACACCTCAGCACAAGATCGGATCGGGCCTCGGCGCCCGGAGCACCGCGGACGACGTCCTGCGCGGCATCGATCTGTCCGGCAGCACCGCCATCGTCACCGGCGGCTACTCGGGACTCGGCCTGGAGACGACTCGCGCCCTGGCGCGTGCCGGAGCGCACGTCGTGGTCCCCGCCCGCCGACGGGAGGCCGCCCAGGAGGCGGTGCAGGGCATCGACGGTGTCGAGACCGAGGACCTCGACCTCGCGGACCTCGACAGCGTCCGGGGTTTCGCCGACCGCTTCCTCGCCTCCGGCCGCGAGGTCGACCTCGTGATCAACAACGCTGGAATCATGGCCTGCCCCGAGACACGGGTCGGGCCGGGCTGGGAGGCCCAGTTCGCCACGAACCACCTGGGTCACTACGCGCTGGTCAACCACCTCTGGCCGGCGATCGCGCAGGGTGGCGGGCGCGTGGTCGCCGTGTCCTCCGGCGCCCACGGCATCACCGGAGTGCGCTGGGACGACGTTCAGTTCGAGAGCGCGTACGACCGGTGGGAGGCGTACGGCCAGGCGAAGGCGGCGAACGTGCTGTTCGCCGTGCAACTCGACGCGCTCGGCCGCGACGCCGGAGTCAGAGCGTTCGCGGTGCATCCGGGCAGCATCCTCACCCCGCTGCAGCGCCACCTGGCGAAGGCGGAGATGGTCGACGCGGGCTGGATCGACGAGAGCGGCAACCCGGCCGATCCCACCTTCAAGACGCCTGAGCAGGGCGCGGCGACGCAGGTATGGGCGGTGACCTCTCCCCAACTGGCCGGTATGGGAGGTGTGTACTGCGAGGACTGCGACGTCGCCGAGCCGGCCGTCGACGGTTCGGAAGGAGGCGTGCACGCACACGCGACCGACCCCGAGCAGGCCGCGCGGCTGTGGGCGCTGTCCGCCGGACTCACAGGCGTCGACGCTTTCGCGGCGACGGCCTGAGGGCTGCTGCCGGAAACGGTCGAGGGTGGCGGCATCCGCCGAGGGATGCGCCACCCTCCGGGGCCACAGCGCGGTCCTGCGAGGGGCAGCGGTTGGTGGAGCGATGGCTGCCGCGGAGGGAACGGAGGGACCACGGACGCCGGCCGCAGTACTGAGACGGGCTCGCGGCGGAGTCCGGATCGTCGGCCGGAGCGCCCTCATCCGCCTCGTCAAGGCGTGCGTGGCATGGGCGCACGCCTGGGCCGACCTGAGCGGACGTCCGCCAGGGACCCGGGGCAGAGACGATCGCGCCGGAGCGGACGGCCCGCCCCGGGCGTCGATGCCAAGCAGGAGGTACTGCCTGTGCGGGCGGTCGCGCTGCCCTCAGGTGCCTACGGCCGGGTGAACGTCAGGTGCGTGACGCCGCTGGGGGTTGTCACGGACTCGGTCCGGAAGCGCCCGTCGAGTCCTTCGAGTCCGTCCCACAGGCGCTCACCGCGGCCCAGGATGATCGGGACGACGGCGACGTGGAGATGATCGACCAGGTCTTCTGCGAGGAACTCGCGGACCGTGGTCGGCCCGCCGCCGATCCTCACGTCCAGGCCGCCCGCGGCTTCTCGCGCCTGACGGAGCGCCTCCTGCGGTGTGGCGTCGATGAAATGGAAGGTGGTACCGCCCTCCATCTCCACCGCGGGGCGGGGGTGGTGGGTCAGGACGAACACCGGCGTGTGGAAAGGCGGGTTGGGCCCCCACCAGCCCTTCCAGTCTTCGTTCTCCCACGGCCCGCGCTGAGGGGCGAACTTGTTGCGGCCCATGATTTCCGCTCCGATGCCGGCGTTCCAGGTGCCGGCGACGGCGTCATCGGCCCCGGTGCTTCCGTCCGCCTTGCCCAGCATCTGCTGGAAGGTCCTGGTCGGGAAGAACCACTCATGGAGCCGTGTGCCGGCGTGACCGAACGGGGCATCGAGGCTCTGCCCTTCACCGGTGGCGAATCCATCGATGGAGACGGAGAAGTTGTGGACTCTCACGCGGGACATGGCACGGACTCCTGCCCTCGAAGCGATGTGTTGCGAATTGCATTCACTGAGCGTGGGCGAGCCTAGACTCGCTGATAGCGGTATGCAATCACTGGAGGTCGGCACACGAGACCGACCGCGGTCCCGATCACCGAGCAGGGTGAGGACGGCGGGGACGATCGCCATCCGCGACCTCCGGATCGTGGGCCGACGGGGTCCAGGTCAACCCCTGGTCGAGCAGATTGACGAAGTAGTCGGTGGTCAGGCTTCCGGGATTGTCGGTGGGGACGCCCATGGCCGATTCCGGTAAGTGGCCCCGAGTGCGCGCAGCCCTCCTACCAAGGCGTCGACACAGGCGACTCCGCCCTCGATGGTCTCGGTCAGGCCATCTGCCAGAAGGCGTCCTTGGTCACGGTCCAGGAGGTCCGCGGTCGAACCGGCGCCCTCGGGCTCATCGCGCCGGTGCACTCGGAGTCATTCGCAGACGTACACGCGCCGTCCGGGGAACTCCGCACGCCCTACCGCCCCGCGCGGGCAGCGGAAATGATGAGAACACCGCACATGAACCAGGTGATCCGCGGTTTCCCGTGCCCCGGCCGGGCGGACTCGCGGCGGAAGGAGTTCACGGTGTTGCTTCTCATCTCCCCGGACGGCGTCGAGGAAGCGCGCGCTTGCGCGAAGGCGGCGGAACACCTCGACATCGTCGACGTCAAGAAGCCTGACGAAGGCTCTCTCGGCGCCAACTTTCCCTGGGTCATCCGGGAGATCCGCGACGCGGTTCCGGCGGACAAACCGGTGTCCGCCACAGTCGGCGACGTGCCGTACAAGCCGGGCACCGTGGCACAGGCCGCGCTCGGCGCGGCCGTCTCCGGTGCCACGTACATCAAGGTGGGGCTGTACGGATGTACCACTCCTGAGCAAGGCGTCGAGGTCATGCGGGCGGTTGTCCGGGCGGTGAAGGACCACCGACCGGACGCGCTGGTCGTCGCCTCGGGCTATGCCGACGCCCACCGCGTGGGCTGCGTCAATCCGCTCGCCCTGCCCGACATCGCAGCCCGCGCCGGTGCCGACGCGGCCATGCTGGACACCGCGATCAAGGACGGGACGCGGCTGTTCGACCACGTTCCGCCGGACGTCTGCGGCGAGTTCGTCCGTCGCGCCCACGCAGCCGGTCTGCTCGCCGCCCTCGCAGGCAGCGTCAAGCAGGCCGACCTCGGTCCGCTGACCCGTATCGGCACGGACATCGTGGGCGTGCGCGGAGCGGTCTGCTCGGGCGGTGACCGCAATGCCGGAAGGATCCAGCCGCACTTGGTCGCGGCATTCCGGGCGGAAATGGACCGGCAGGCCCGGGAGCACGCCGCCGACGTCCCGGCCCTGAACTGAACGCCGGGATGCCGACACCCGAAGTGGACCGCGCCCTCGAACACCGCGCCTCACGCCTCGCCGTCATCGACCCGGCCACCGGGGAGACCTTCGACGAGACACCTGACCAGCGGCCGGACGAGCTGGACGACGCGATCGACCGGGCCCGGCGCGCCTGGACCGGATGGCGCGCCGATCCGGCCGCCCGCGCCACCGGACTGAACGCCGCCGCCGACGCCGTGGAGACCGCCCGGGACGACCTCGCTCCGCTGCTTACCCGGGAACAGGGCAAACCCCTCGCCGAGTCGTACGCCGAGGTCGCCCGTACGGCGGCCCGGCTGCGGTACTTCGCCGATCTGGCCCCCCGTACCCGCCGGATCGACGACGGCCGGCCCGTGCACAGCGAGATCCGCTGGCGCCCTCTCGGCCCTGTTGCCGCGATCGTGCCGTGGAACTTTCCCCTTCAGCTCGCGTCGGCCAAGTTCGCTCCCGCACTCGCGGCCGGCAACACCGTGGTTCTCAAACCGTCCCCCTACACGCCCCTCGCCACCCGACTGCTCGGTGCCGTCCTCGCCACGGCTCTCCCTGAGGACGTCCTGACCGTCGTCACCGGGCGGGAACCCCTCGGTGCCCACCTCGCCTCCCATCCGGCTTTCCGCCACGTCACCTTCACCGGCTCGGTGCCGACCGGACGGGCCGTCGCCGGTGCCGCGGCGGCCTCCCTCGCCCGTGTCACCCTCGAACTGGGCGGCAACGATGCGGCCGTCCTCCTGGACGACGTCGACGTGGACCGGATCGCGGATCGGCTGTTCTGGGCCGCCTTCCGCAACTGCGGGCAGGTCTGCATGGCGGTCAAACGCGTCTATGCGCCGGCCCGCCTCCACGCCGAGGTCGTCGAGGCCCTCGCGCACCGCGCGAAGACCGTCGTCGTCGGACCCGGCCTGGACCCGGACACCCGGCTCGGGCCGGTCAACAACGCCCCCCAGCTGGCCCGGGTCGAGCGGGTCACACAACAGGCCCTGGCCGCCGGCGCCCGGGCGGCGACCGGCGGTCACCGGCTCGACGGGCCGGGCTACTTCTTCGCACCCACGATCCTCACGGACGTCCCGCGCGACACCCCGGTGGTGACCGAGGAGCAGTTCGGACCGGTTCTGCCGGTACTGCCGTACCGAGACCTCGACCAGGCCGTCGAGGAGGCCAACAGCACCGGCTTCGGGCTGGGCGGCTCCGTCTGGGGCACCGATCTCGACCGGGCGGCGGCGACAGCCGACCGGCTCGAATGCGGCACCGCCTGGATCAACCACCACGCCGAACTCTCCCTCGCCCAGCCCTTCGCAGGCGTCAAGGACAGCGGGGTCGGTGTCGCCGGCGGACCGTGGGGTCTCTACGGCAACCTCCGTCCGTTCGTCGTGCACCGGCCGCGGGAGGAAGAGCGATGAGGTTCCGAGCCGCCGTGCTGCGCTCCTACGGGTCCCCGTTCGCGGTCGAGGAGGTCGTCCTGAGGACAGGCCCGGCCGCAGGTGAGATCCTCGTGAAGATCGCGGGGTGCGGAGTGTGCCGGACCGATCTCGCGGTCCGGCGATCAGCCGGCCGCACCCCTCTGCCGGCCGTCCTCGGCCACGAGGGGACCGGAGTCGTGGTGGCGTCGGGCGACAGCCCCGACAGTGCGATCGGCGTCGGCGACCACGTCGTGCTGAGCTTCGATTCCTGCGGAGGCTGCCGGAACTGCCGTGGCGCGGCCCCCGCCTACTGCGACTCCTTCGCCTCACTCAACCTCTTCGGGGGACGCGAGGCGGACGCTTCTCGGCTCACCGACGCCACCGGGGGAGCGGTGGCCTCCAGGTGGTTCGGCCAGTCCTCCTTCGCCGAGTACGCCCTCGTCCCGGCGCGCAACGCCGTCCGGGTCGACCCCGCCCTGCCGCTCGAACTGCTCGGTCCGCTCGGCTGCGGCGCCCTCACCGGCGCCGGAGCCGTACTGAACACCTTCCGTGCCGGTCCCGGTGACACCCTCGTCGTACTCGGCGCGGGAGCGGTGGGCCTGACCGCGGTCATGGCAGCCACCTCCGCCGGAGTACGGACCGTGGCCGTCGACCGGCATCAGGGGCGCCTGGACCTGGCCGAGCGGTACGGTGCGGTCCCGCTGTCCGCCGCGACGGCCGGACTGGCCGAACGCATCCGCCGGCACACCGACGGCGGCGCACAGTACGCCCTGGACACCACGGCCTCCGCCCCGCTCATCAACGACGCGCTCCGCGCGCTGCGCCCCACCGGCATCCTCGGGCTCGTGGCACGTCTGCACTCGGCCCTGCCGCTCGAACCGGGCACGCTCGACAGAGGCCGCAGCATCCGGCACATCTGCGAGGGGGATGCCGTACCCGAACTGCTCATACCCCGGCTGATCGGTCTGTGGCAGGCCGGCCGCTTCCCCTTCGACCAACTGATCCGCACCTACCCGCTGGCCGACATCAACGAGGCCGAACGCGACTGTGACGCCGGACGCGTGATCAAGCCCGTCCTGCTGCCGGAAAGAAGAGAACGATGAGTGAATCGTCCACCACCGAAGCCCCCCGCCACCCCAGCAGCGAACCCTCCCAGTTCTTCGCTCCCACCGAAGAGGACAGGACCGCCACAGAGACGCGGCCGAGCGGCGCGGAAGGCGTGGACGCAGGCGTGGGACTGACCGCCCTCCTGGTCGCCGCCGCACGGGCGATCGAGACCCGCCGCCCCGACAGCCTGGCCCAGGACGTGTACGCGGAACACTTCGTACGCGCGGCCCCCGCCTGCGCGGACTGGCCGGTGAGCATCCAGCAGGTACCGGACGGGGACGACAACCAGTTGTGGGGGAGGTTCGCCCGCTACTTCGGCCTGCGGACCGCAGTCCTCGACGATTTCCTCCAGCGATCGGTCGGTACGGGCGTCCGGCAAGTGGTCCTGCTGGGAGCGGGACTGGACACCCGGGCCTTCCGGCTGGACCTGCCGTCCGACTGCGCCGTCTTCGAGATCGACCAGGCGGGCGTGCTGGCCTTCAAGCAGCAGGTGCTCAATGACCTCTCGGCCGCCCCGAGGGCGAAGCGGGTCCAGGTACCGGTCGACCTCCGCGACGACTGGGTCACCGCGCTGACCTCCGCAGGCTTCGATCCGGCCGCACCGAGCTTCTGGCTGGCCGAAGGACTGCTCTTCTACCTGCCGGGACCCGCCGAGACGTATCTCATCGACACGGTTGACCGGCTCACCACCGGGGGCAGCGCCCTGGCCTTCGAGGCCAAGCTGGAGAAGGATCTGCTGGCATACCGCGACAGCCCGATCTACGTGGCGACGCGGGAACAGATCGGCATCGATCTGCTCGATCTCTTCGACAGAGGGCCGCGCCCCGACTCCGCGGGTGACCTGACGGCGAAGGGCTGGTCCACCTCGATGCACACGCCCTTCGAATTCACCACTCTGCGGGGACGTGGCCCCCTTCCCGAGCCGAACGACGCGCTGGAGGGGAACCGGTGGGTGTTCGCGCACAAGCCCCGCCCCTGACGTCCACCCGCGACGACGTCCGCACAGGCCCGGCGCCGCGGTGACCTCACCCGGGCCGACGCCCGCGCGCACGTGGGGGAGCCGGGTGTCGGTGTCGGCTTGCGGCGTTCAGTGACGGCTCGCGCCGCCACTGAACGCCGCATGTCCGGGCTGTGCCGGACGGCCAACCAGCCGGTCAGCCGGAATTTCGCCCATGACCGGGGCCCAGCAGTCCTCGATGCCCATGGCCCACGCGGTCACGGCGACGTTCCGATCCCCGTGAGCATCAGACAGGAGACCGGTCCCGCGCCCCCGGCCGAGATGCTGAAGTCCAGCAGGAAGAAGTACCACCTCGCCCTGGCGCTGCTGCCGGACGACATCGTCCGTTCTGACGGACCGGCAGGGGGACGGCGATGAGCCGCCGAGGCTTTCTGCCAGGGATCTGTGCGTCAACCATGGGAACGTCCCAACCGCGCCGCCAGGTCCGCATCGAGTTCGAGCTCGACGACGCCACCGCCGTCCAGCGGCTGTCCGGTCACGGCCGGCGCCGGGACCCGCTCGGTTTCGGGATGACCGAGATCGCGGTGCTCGTCACGCCGGTGGTCCGGCCGACCCTCGACCAAGCCGCCGGACACGCCACGGACCACCTCTGCTCACGAGCTGTCCGCTCAGGGGCAGTAGAACTGGACGGTGGTCAGTTTGTCGTTGGCGTACTGGCCGGCCCAGTCGCCCCTGGCGCCGTACTGGTGGGTCGGTGTGAAGTCCAGGTCCGAGTAGTGGGCCGGGTCGTCGACGAACTTCACCTGGCAGGTGGAGTTGTTCAGCCAGGAGGAAACCTGGTTGTTGGCCAGGTCCCCGTTCAGGAAGTGGACGCTGTAGAGGTTGACGTTGCCGGAGGCCGGAGTGATGACCGCCTTGGAGCCCGTACCCCCGCCGTGCTGGTAGAGACAGAGCGCCCAGCCCGGGCAGTCGGCGTACGGCGGGTTGGCCGCGGAGGCCGGGGCCGCAGCTGACAGGAGCGCGGCACCGACAGCGACGCCTGTCGCGAGAGCCGCCTTCAACGACTTCATTCCCACTGAACCCATCCCCATGGAACACCGCCTTCCGAGCCGCCGGCGCGGCCCGCTCACGACCACGCGGAACGACGCTCCGCGATCTTCACGAGAGATCCTAACCGTGTGTTCCGTATGCGCCCGACGCACCGTCAGTAATGCGCCAGTCTTGGGGTGTTGGGCTCACGCCCCAAGATCACCTTTGTAGTCTCTCGCTGTTGCCCACCGCATCCCATGGGCAGAAAGCCGCATCCTGCGGCTTCGGAGACGCCGCACCCAGCGGACCCAGAGAAGAGACCCCCGTGTCCCTGCAATCCCTTCACACACCGGACCGCGCCACCCGGCGCAGACCCGGTCCCAGACCCCGGCGCACGCTCGTGCAGCTGCTCTGCACCGCGTTGCTCGCCTCCCTTGTCACGCTGGTCGCACCCACCTCGGCGCAGGCAGCCGAAGACGTCACCGAGGCGTCCATCACGTTCAACACCCAGGGCGGCACGCGCTGGGACGTCGTCAGGTCGTCCCTGCTCAAGGCCGCCGACGTGATCGCTCTCCAGGAGACCGTGAAGCCACCGAGCGACTTCACGGGTGAGCAGGTGCTGCTCGACAACAGCACCGACACCACGCAGACCCCGACCGGACTGCCCAGCCTCAAGTACCGCGTCAGTGCGGCTCGCTGGGGCAAGCCCGGAACGCGTTCCGCCCCCGGCGTCCTGATCTACCTGAAGATCCTGGACAAGACGGCCTGGGGCCAGACCGACGGAACCGAAGACGACCCCGACACCGGTACCGAGGGCAACACCCAGAAGTCCATGGCGATCTGGCTGAAGGACGCCCCCGACGACCTCGGTACCCTCGCCCCGCGCATCCGCGTGCTGCCTGCCGCGGATCCCGGCAACAAGTGGATCAGGACCCGCCCCGCTTTCGGCGTACAGCTGGGCGCCACCTGGTACTTCAACATCCACGCCGCCTCGATCCGGTCCGGCGAGACCCCCAATCCGCACGCCGTCGCCCTGGTCAACACCATCTCCCAGACCATGGCCGGGCAGCGCTGGCGGGCCCTGGGCGACTTCAACAGTTCCGCAGCACCCACCCGCGGCCGGTTTCCGAACACCTACTACGCCACCCAGAACGGCCGCCCCGACGGCACTCCCGCCACCACCCAGCTCTCCGGCTTCGCACTGGACTACATGATCGCCAGTGACCGGTTGGAGAACCTCTCCGTGTCCCTCAACGGCCGCAACGGCACCTCCGACCACTGGCCGGTGAGGTTCGCCCCCGCCGGCGGGCCCACGTGCGGCGACAGCTGGGGCAGCGTCACCGTCTACAACCTGGCGGCCCGTGCCCTCCGCGCGGCGGGCGACGACACCTGCGGCCCGTCTCCAGCCGTGGTCTCCATGGGCGACAGCTACATCTCCGGCGAGGGCGGACGCTGGGCGGGAAACGCGGCCGCCTCGGCGGCAGGCTCGGCCTGGGGCACCGACCGGGCAGCGGTGAACTGCAATGCCGACGAGAGCGCGTGTGACCACGACGTGTCCCGGATCTACGGCGACACCGGGTACGACCGCGGCACCGACGCCTGCGACAGGTCCGACTCCGCCGAGATCCGGGGCCTCGAACTGGAGGGTGTACCGCTGGAGCGGCGCTTCAACATCTCCTGCTCGGGCGCCACCACCGACAACGTCACCACGACCGGGTTCAAGGGGCAGCGGCCCCAGGTCGACGACCTCCGCGACATCGCGCAGAACAACGAAGTGCGCATGGTGGTGCTGTCCGTCGGCGGCAACGACCTGAAGTTCTCCGACATCCTCCAGGACTGCGTCAAGGCCTACTTCTACCCGTCGTTGTTCAACAAGGGCTGCCGGGGCGCCAAGGAGAAGGAGTTCGCCGAGAGCCTCGACCCGGTACGGGCCAAGGTCGTACAGGCCGTCGAGGCGATCCGAACGGTCCTCCGCGAGGCGGGGCAGGACGACGGCACGTACCAGATCGTGCTCCAGTCCTACGCCAACCCGCTGCCCCTGGGCCGCAACTACCGCGACGCGGAGAACGCTCCCGTGCCGCCCGCCAACTACGGCCGCTACATCAACGGCGGCTGCCCCTTCCTGGACGCCGACAGCGACTGGGCGCACACCTCCGTGGTGCCCCGGATCAGCGCCATGCTGCGCGGTGCGGCCAACGAGGCGGCAGTCTCCTTCCTCGACCTGCAGAGTGCGTTCGCCGGGCATGAACTGTGCAGCACGACAACGCGGCAGGCCGACTCGAGTCACCGCCTGTCGGCCCCGCTGGGTGCCGAGCATGCCGAGTGGGTGCGCTGGGTCCCGTACCTGTTCGACGGGTTGAAGGACCTGCCGTGGCACTCCCAGGGCAACCAGCAGGAGGCGATCCACCCGAACCGCTACGGACAGCAGGCGCTCGCCGCCTGCCTGACGAAGATCGCCGCTCAGCTCGGCGACCAGCCGGTGGCCTCCTCCTGTGTCGGCCGGCCGTCCGCTCCGCCCGGCGCCGTGGAGGGTTCGGTGGGCGAGCCGGGCCAGGATCTCGGGCGTGGCAATCGCCGCGGGCCCGTGGCCGGGCTGCCCGACTGGAGCCGGGCCGGGTACCGCGGAGGTGAACTGCTGCCGTCCGCCGCCGCCCGCAACCCCGACGCGGCCTGCCACTTCGGCCCCTCCGCACTGGAGTCGCAGTTCCAGGTGAAGGCCGACGACGGGCAGGACGACACGGCGGGCCTCCAGAAGGCCATCGACCGGATCCGCGACGACTGCTCCGCGCATGCGAGTCCCGGCCGTCTGTCGGTGATCGAGCTGCCCAAGGGCGTGCTCAACGTCAGCAAGCAGCTCTCCGTGGACGCTTCCTACCTGCTCGTACGAGGCCAGGGCTCGGACCCGGCGAACGGGTCACGGATCGTCTTCCGTCCCGACGAGAACACGCGGTACGACGTCCTCACCGCCAAGGGCGAGCGCTGGGACCAGACCGGCACGGTGCACAAGTGCGAGTTCACCACCGGCAACAATGTCGGCACCGGCGGCTGGATCTGGCCTGGCCGCGGCCTCTTCCGGGTCCAGACCAGGGAGGCCGCCGAGAAGTACGCCAGTATCTGCGGCTTCCCGTCCAAGATCCCGGAGAACCGGCGTGACCTCTTCGAGGGGTCGATCAACCAGCACTGGGAGTCTGGGGTCGCCGTGGGCGGGTCCTCCGGCGACGCCAACTACTCCGCGCGCCAGGGTGACCGGGTCGTCCAGCTGAACGCCAAGGCGGCGATGGACGGCTTCAAACCGGGCGGTGACCTCTGGGTGGGCGCCGCCAACAGCCTGAAGTTCTACCAGTCCCAGGAGATCGCGGGCGTCACCGCGGACGACGGCCGTCTGGAGAACCTGCACATGCGCCAGCAGGTGTTCACCATCACCGCCGTGGACACCGCGAAGCGCACCGTCACCCTCGACAAGCCGCTGGAGTTCGACCTCCCGGTGGACTCGACCTCCGACGGCTCGCCGCCACTGGGGGTGAGCGGCAAGGCGTACGTCAGCAAGGTCACCGCGCTGAAGATGATCACCGATGTGGGCTTCGAGGACTTCTCCTTCACCGAGGACCTGAACGGCCTTCCGAAGCTTCTCGGCGGCACGTACCAGCTCGACCCCGCCCAGGCGGTGCACAACTACGGCAACATGGCCCCCGAGTACGCCATGCACGGCATCGTCTTCAAGTGGGCCCGCGACTCCTGGGTGCGGGGGGTGCGCGCCGACATGGTCGGCTCGCACCCCGTCGTCACCGAAGTGGCCCGGAACATCCAGATCGAGCGGAACGTCTTCGACGGCTCCTGGAACAAGGGCAAGGGCGGCAACGGCTACCTGCGGGGATCACGGGTCTGGGACTCCCTGTACGCCTCCAACACCAGCCGCAATCTGCGGCATTTCACCTTCCAGTGGTCGGCTTCGGGCAACGTCGCGATCGGCAACGACTTCGACTCCGACCTCAATCTGCACGGCGGCTGGGAACGCCGGAACCTGTTCGAGAACAACACTGTGCGCGTGCCGTACAACCACTCCTCGGGCGAGTGCGACACCAACTGCGGCGGCGAGGGCGGCGCCGGCGACGACGGCACCTGGTGGCCGATCTACTGGGCCGCCGGCAGCAAGGGCATCGGCTGGTCGGGTTCCACCGGCCCGCAGAACGTCTTCTTCCACAACACCCTGGCCAAACAACGCGTCCCCGGAGGCCCGTACGAGCCCTACCACCCCTACGGCGACACCTCCAGGCTGTACCAGTTCGGCTCCGCCGCAGGTGACGCGAGCACATTCCAGCATCTGAGGAGTGGTGGTCCGATCCTGGACTGGGCCACGAACGAGGGTCTGGACTACTCCCACGGAGACGGAGTCAACGCCTCCCGGACGGACTCCAGCCCTTCGCTGTTCCTGCGCGACTACAGCTCCTGACCCGTGGCGCCCCGGACCTCCGCCCCGATCCTGCATCCGTACGGTGGGCAGGGGCTGGTCCGGGGCGTCTCCCGGGTCTGGAACCCGGCTGGTAGTTGATCTTGTGGTGGGTCGTGGAGGGCCGTCAGGTGCGGTGTGGTCGCGGATCGGCGCAACACCGTCGCCGTGGCCCTCACCAATGCACCGGCCAGCCTGCCCTGCCCCTCCCGCGCCGCCGGACGCGCCCCGCAAGTCAAGCGGGGCCATGGCCGAGTCCTCCGGCAGCAGCTCACCGCGACATCCGGGTCCTCGTGCGCGTACTTCAGGGTGCACGCCGACGGGCGGATCTTTCCAGGGTGAGGATGGAAGCCGTCCGTGAAAGGGGTGCCAGTGTCCCGGAAGGCCCATCGGCTGCCCGACCGCACAGGTTCCGGACGCCCTGGGTGAGAGCCTGCCCTCGACGCTCCGGCTCAGCGGCGACGAATCCTGTCTCACCGCCGTGTCGGTCCGTGCGGAGTCCGTGCCTGCTGAGAACTGGCCGGGATGTCGTACCGGATCGCCGGGTTCACCTGGCAGCTTCCGGAGGCCGGCGTCGGGCGCCCGACGCGCACGATGCCGCTCCTCCATGGTGATGCCGATCAGCCCCACCCGCATCCTCTGGCCCCGCACCTGGAACCCTCCCTGCCACACTTTGCAGCGGGTCCGACGGAGCTATTGAATGGGGAGAATCAGGCGGCACACACACGACTCGCATCGCCCGTCGAGGGAGGCCGTGATGGCCACGCACGCTCCGCAGACATTCGATCCCACGCGCGTACCCCACCTCTCCGGCCAGTTCGCTCCGGTCACGGCGGAAGTGGACGAGACCGGGCTCGAGGTGAGGGGGGAGCTGCCGGCGGAGCTGGACGGGCTGTTCCTGCGCAATGGGCCCAACCCCCGTTTCAGTCCGATCGGTTCGTACCTCTATCCGATCGACGGCGACGGCATGCTGCACGGGGTGTGGATGTCCGGCGGGCAGGCCCGCTACCGCAACCGCTTCGTGCGTACCCCCGCGGTGGTCGCGGAGGAGCGGGCCGGGCGCGCCCTGTGGGGCGGACTGGAATCGATGATCACCCCGCAGGTCCCGGACGTGGAACCGGCGCTGGCCGGCACCTTCCGGGATCTGCCGGACATCAACGTGGTGCGTCACGCGGGGCGCCTGCTCGCGCTCGCCGAGTCGGGGTGCCCGTTCCTGATGACTCCTGAGCTGGAGACTGCGGGCAAGGAGACGTTCGGCGGCGCACTGCCCGCGGGGATCACCGCCCACCCGAAGATCGATCCGCTCACTGGTGAGATGGCGGTCTTCTGCTACGCCCTGGAGCAGCCCTTCCTCACCTGGTCCCTCATCGGGCCCGCAGGCGACGTGGTGCGCGGGCCCACCGCTGTCGAGGGACTCGACGCTCCGATGATGATCCACGACATGGCTCTGACCTCGCGTTTCCTGGTGTTGGTGCTCGCGCCCGTCTTCTTCGATCTCGACGCGGCGATGAGTGGTGGGTCCCTGATCGACTGGCGTCCGGAACGGGGCACGCGCGTGGCACTGATCCCTCGCGACGGAGGCCGGGTGCGCTGGGCATCCGACGATGCCTTCTGGCTGTGGCACACGGTCAACGCGTACGACACCGAGCCCGACGACGGCGATGTCGTGCTCGAGTACGTGCAGTGGTCACACCTCTCCATGGGCTCGGCGGACAAGTCGTCCGGAACCAACCCCGGAGGGCTGGTCCGCGCGGTCGTGGACCCGGCCGCCGGCACCATGCGCCGCACCTTGCTGGACGACGCACGCATGGAACTGCCGCGCACCGACGACCGGTTGATCGGCCAGCGGCATCAGCAGTTGGCGGTGGCCTCGCAGGCCGGGGAGGTGGACCTGCTGCCGGGTGAGTACAACGCCCTGCGCTGGTACGACGGGAGGGACGCCGACGGCGTCAGCGTGATGTGGGATGCGGGGGACCTGTCGGTCGGCGAGCCTGTGTTCGCCCCGTCACCCGGCTCCCCGGGCGGCGAGAGCGGCTACTGGATGACGTACGCTACCGACCGCACCGACGCGAGCAGCTGGCTGCTGGTGATCCCGTCCGAGGATCCTGGCTCCGGCCCGGTCGCACGGGTGCGGATTCCGGTGCGGGTCCCGCTGGGGCTGCACGGGAACTGGCTGCCCACCGAGGAGTGAATCGGTCCGAGCTGGGTGTGGCCCATCCGGGTGGGCCGATGCCTTACCCAGCTCGACTGGGTCGCGTCGGTGGACACCAGGCGTTCGAACTGTGCGCTGAGCAGGGACCACTGCCACCGGTGGCACGACTGTGATCCGCGATCCGCTGCCATGCGCGACGCACGGAGGTGCAAGCCGGCTTCGTTGACTTCCCCTGTCAGCGGCACCACCACAACGCGCAGGTCCACGATCCGTGCCTTGAACTGAAGGTGCCGCAACAACCGCGACGGCTCCCCGAGTGCTGCCGGATTCCCTGCTCGCCGGCGGCGGCTTCACGGCATCACCCCTGTGTCAGTTCGAGGTCCCGCACTTTTCCACGGTCGTCATGGTCACAGCGGGGCCGGTCAGGGGCCCCGGTGCGAGCCTCTCGATCGGGTCAGCATTCTGCAATGTGACGCGCACCAGGGCGCCGTCCGGATACCTGCGCCAAGTCCGCCCCGCAGCGTCGGTGATCGTGATGTCCGAGATGTACGCGGCCGACAGTTTTCCGTCGGGTGCCTGAACGAATTCCTCATCAATTCTGGAGACATCTCTGGGTAACTCGAGTCGCGTACAGGGAGGAAGCGTGCCCATGCGAATTCCTGCGTAGTCATCCTTGTTCAGTCCCAGCCACGCCGTTGCCGGGTCAAGTGACCGGTTGACGACCACGATCTTGTCTCCCTCGATGCACACCACGATCTTGGAGACCTGACTCCGTGCCTCTTCCTGCTGCTCGGCGGCCGATTGGTTCAGTTGGTCGTCGGCCACCTGAGCAGATTTCCAGGAACTCCAAGCCGTCAGCCACAGTCCCAGGGCAGCGATCACGGCAGCCGCTACGGCGGTGTGCTTTGCCCAGTCGGCAGCCCGGTACCAGCCGAGCACTCGACGGAAGAAACTGGTCGAGGCAACAGGCGCTGCTGCACGACGCCGTGAGAGTGAGGACTGTTGAGGTACTGGCGGTCTGGGCCCACCGGTACGTACTCGAAGCCGCGGTCGGCGGTGTGCCACAGGTCTCCTCCTGCGCGTCACAGGTAGCAGGGGCCGAGAGGGACGGACGCAAGAGCCTTCCGACTGAATCCTGAACTACCCATTTCCATGCTTGACCGTGCATGAAGGTCTGGTCGACTCATGGAACTCCGTACGTGACACGGTCGGGCTCCCCTTTGACTGCTCACCGACGGTGTGATCTCGGGTGGGCACCAGGGTGCCGCCGATGATCAGCACCGGCTTGTACGCGAACCGCGCACGGGACTGGAGGGCGAGCATCGGTCCGAGGTTGTCGATGATCCGGCCCGCGGCCGACTTGAAGGAATCAGCCCGGAGTACGGGGCTACCCAGGAAGATTCCGACGCCGTGATCACGCCAGCCAATCCAAGATCTTCCCACGGGTGTGATCAGCGGTTCGGCCCACCTCTCAGCTACCGCTCAGCGGTGATTTCCACGCGGGGTCATGTCGGGATCTCCTCGAAAGGTGCGCCAGCAGATGCTCTGCCGCGAGGGAGGCGCCGTGTTGCGGCGCGCCGATTGCAGTCAGGGCGGCGATCAGCCGCGCCGATGCTGCGTCCGGCACATCCGGGTCGGTGAGGAGGGGAAGCAGCACCAGGAAGCGGAGGGCCGTGTCCTGGACGCCTTCGTCCGCAAGGGACGGGCAGTCAGCGATCCGGATCAGTTCGCACCATGTAAGTCCAGTGCCCGAGAAATCTCCGTCCCGGCTGGCGACCTGCTCGGGGAAACGTGCGCTTGGATGAGTGATGAGGTAGTCGGTGCCGTAATCGCCATCCAGATTGCGGTAGATCATCACGACTCCGGGGCCGTCTCCTGCCGGCATCCTGAACACTGGCCAGTGCTCAGGATCGAAGAGGACCTCGGACAGGGCATCGACATCGGCGCCGTCCTCACCGAACCACTCCGGAACCGGGCGCTCGACACACCCCCCGTCGCTGCACATCGCCAGGAGATGGTTCGACCAGAAGCCGGGCTGGGCCAGCAGTGACTCGCCCGGCACCAACGGGCCGATGTCGTATTCCTTGATCAGCATCTCTCGATCCTGTCACCAGCCACTGACACGGTCCGATACGGGCTCGGAGATCCGGTCGGCAGAGCGCGGCGCAACCGCGCTGGGCGCCATGCCGATCACAGGGAGGGGCGCACAGGTGCAGCAGCCCTCCTTGTTCACGGGCCTGGCCGTTCCGTTCCCCCGGCGAGGGTGAGGCCCGCTTCGTCCGTCAGTTGCCGGACGACCGGGTTCAGGGCGAGCGCTGGATGTCTGGCGACGAGACCGCCCAGCTCCCGCTGGATGAAGTCGCGTCCGGCGTCGGTGAATTCGGCGGTGGGACATGTGATCTCGGCCTGGGTGTAGGTGGGTGAGAGCACGAGGTCGTCCCCACGGTGCTTGAGCCGAATGCGCTCATCGTTCTCCGTGAAGCCGACCTGGACGCGTTCCGTGCCCGTCCGGGCGAACTCCATGACGTAAAGAACGGTGTAGAAGGCGTCGAAGAGCGGGGTCCAGCCCCACGGCGGGCTGATGTCCGTCGTCCCGTGCTCGATCCGCCAGGCACCGAGGAAGCAGTACCACCGCAGGTCGCGAGAGGACACGCTCGTCAGGTCCAGCCGGGGCTCATGCCCTTGGGGCCCGTACCAGGCATCTTTCTCGAACGTCATCCGCACAGCCGGTCTCCTTGCCTCGCCGACGGGAAGGCGCGCAACGGCAGGCCTCGCATACCTACCCGTCCCGCGTTCATGTGTCCAGCTCTGCCCTGCGCCGTCCGTCGGCCCCGGTCAGCGGCGGTGACGTACTGCAGGCGGCCGGCGGCACCGGTGAAGTGATGGCGGCCTCACCACTGGCCGTCTCGCCGTCGGGGCGCCGGGGCCGGTCTATGGGCGCAGGTCGAGCCGCAGGAGAACGCGGGGGTGCCCGGCCAGAACCGAGGTGGTGTCGGCTGCGTGGACGAACCCGGCGCGCTCGAAGTTCTTGCGGATTCCGGCGTAGGCCATCGTCGCGTCGACCTTGGCACCACCGTTGTCGAGCGGGTACGCCTCGATCGCCGGTGCGCCGTGGTCGCGGGCGAACTCGACCGCTCCGGCGATCAGGGCGTGCGAGACTCCCTTCTTGCGATGACCGGGACGTACGCGGATGCACCACAGCGACCAGACCGGCAGGTCGTCGACGTGCGGGATCCTGCGGCTGCGTGCGAAGGAGGTGTCCGAGCGCGGCGCGACGGCGGCCCAGCCGACGGGCTCTTCGCCGTCGTAGGCGAGCACCCCCGGCGGGGGCTCAGCACGGCACAGCTCGGCGACGTACTCCCCGCGAGCGGGTCCGTGGAGCTCGTTGTTGAGCTTGGACGGAATCCGGTAACTCAGGCACCAGCAGACATTGGCCCCTGGGGATTTCGGACCGACCAGGGTACGGACATCCTCGAAGACCGTGGCCGGCCGAACCGCGATGGTCATGCCACCAAGATGCCACAACGCGTGTTCGACCCCGACTTCAAACGCGCCGGCGGAAGCACGGCCTCCGGGCACTCCGGCACAGCGGTTGACGCCAAGCCGATGATCTCGGGCGGCCGGCTAGTCGGCCAGGTCCGCCGCCAGTTCGTCGCGCCAGTGCACGGACAGGCGCAGGCTCAGGATCGTCTCCGCCGCCGCGGGCAGGGGGAGCAGCAGGAACCGGCGCAGGGCCCCGGCCGCCGCGTCCCGTCCGTGCCACGCCGCGAGGTCGGCTGTGGTGACGGGCGCCGGGTCCGGCTGGTGGCGGGCCGCGTCGAGCAGCCCACGGACGGCCCGGGCCTCCGCCCGGATGGTCCGCATCCGCAGGTCGAGGGCCCCGTCGGCCGTCAGGTCCACCGGCTCGCCCCGCCCGGCCTGCTCCAGCGCCGGGGCGATCTCCGGGTAGCCGTCGATGGCGGTCTCCGACGCCAGCCGGGCGAGCTGCGACGCCATCGCGGAGCGCAACCGCTCCGGCTGGGTCCGCTCCACGATGGCACCGAGGTCGAAGTCGCGTACGACGGTGACCGGGTGCCGCGCCTCCGGCACCTCGTCGAGGACCGGCAGCAGCAGCGCGCTGGCCAGTGGTGCCGCTGCGTCGTCCGTCGGGTTCCAGCTGATGCCGTACTCCGCCGTCAGGCCTGCCAGCAGCCGCGCGTAGGCGGCCGTCGAGCCGGGCCAGGGATCGACGCCGATCCGCTGCCACTGCTGTCCGTCGCGTCCGAGTGCGGGCTGCCCGTCGGGGCCGGTCACGTAGTCCTCGCGCGGCGATTCGACGCGGTGGCCTGCCTCCGGCCGCTCCGTGCCGTCCTCCACGACGGTCACGCGCACCTCGTATCCCTGCTTCGCCAGCCGCACCACCCGGGTTCCGCGGGACAGCCGTCCCAGCACCTCGGGACGGCCGAACTGGGCGTCACCGCCCTCCTGAGTGGCGTACGACCACCCATCGCCGCAGGACCCGGCCCGGACCATCGGGCGGTGTGCGGCCCAGGGCGCGCCGGCGGACAACCGCGCCTGTTCCCGGCTGCGCGGCCCGACGGTCGCGGGCACGGAGCCCAGCCGGTCCAGCAGTTCCCCGGGGTCGATGCCCGCCACGAACACGACGTCCGGCTGCACGGGCGGTGCGGTTTCGGGTCCGAAGAGCCCGCTGCCCCCGAAGGCGATGACGGCGTACGCCCCGTCAGTCTGCGGGACGGGCGGGGCCGGCTCGGCCGCGGGGACCTGCGGCTCCGGGGCCCCGGCAGCGACATCCAGGGCGGAGACCGGATCGGCGACGACCGTCCTGCCGTCGTCCCAGATCAATCGGCCCTCGTGGGCCAGGGGTATCCGCCCGTCGAAGGACAGTCCGTTCTCCAGGGCCGTGGCGAAGTCGGAGAGGAGGTGCCGCAGTCCCGACCAAGAGGTGAAGGCCGAGCCCGTCTCGTCGAAGTACCGGCCGACCCGACCGTGGTGCGGGCCGGGGCGAGTGACCAGGAAGAGACCGTCGGAGGCCTGCCAGCCGATGCCCAGTGTGACCAGTAGCCGTTCGTGCGGCCAGTACGCGTACTCGTCGCGCTCCTCCTCGTTGAGTTCGGCCTCCTCCTCGGCAAGGTCCTTCCCGACGTCGCGCAGGAACTCGGTGCTCCGGACGATCTCCCCGACTCCGGACAGCGGTCCGTAGTAGTCGAGCCGGAGCGTTCCGTCCTGGAGCTCCACACCGTCGTGCCGCAGCAGCGACCCCCTCAGGTCGGGCGGGAAGGCCAACCCCAACCGGAGTTCGGCCGCCGCGATGTCCGGCAGGACGGCCGGCGGTCGCAGCAGTCCGAAGGTGACGGGAGCATGCCTCGCGAGCCAGCTCTCGATGCGGTCCCAGGACTCCTCGACGGTGAACGTGATCATGCCCCGAACCCTAGGCGCGGGCACTGACACCCGGCCGGCCGGGGCTGTCCGCAGTCCCCTCCCGCCCCGATCCCGTGATCACCGCCTCGGCGTCAACCGCCGGCGGGAGAGGGATCGATGCGGCTCCCGTTCCACGGCCGTGCTGAAGCGGCTCACTCCCGCTCCGCTCGGAGCGTCAGGTCGTCAGAGCCGACTGCATTCGTCGGAGCCCATGGCGGTGACCGGCTTGTAGTACCACGTGAGCGCGTTGCGCGTCTGCGGGCCGTAGCCGCCGTCCACCGAGATGCCCTCCCTCGCCTGGGCTCGCTTGAGCGCGTCACGTGTCCGCGGCCCGAAGTCCCCGTCCACATCCAACGATTCGCGATAGCACTTGTTGAGGGTCAGTTGCAGTGCCCTGACACCAGCTCCGGAGGATCCCTGCTGCATCGAGCAGTTGAGACTCAGGTAGGTGCCGTCGCTCCAGGCGGGGATGCGTGCCTCCCCGCGCCATTCGATGAAGCTCTTGGCGCTCGTGTACGTCGCGTTGCAGCCGCTCGCGGCCGCAGCCGGCCCGGCGGTGCCGACCACGGCGGCGCCGGACAGCAGGGCCACCCCTACGGCGAGAGCCGTCGCTCTGGTGCGGAGTGTGCGGTTGATGTCCATGAAGTCTCGTCCTGTCGTGTCATGCCGCGTGAAGCGGCGGCAGTTGATGGTCGGCACGGTGGCGGAACCGAAGCGGCGCGCCCTGGCGCGATATGCCGGAACGATCACTGCTGAGACGTAGCCGGCGGCAGATCAGCCAGGCTGCCTCTCTCCCCCCGGGCAGAGGGGACGACGAGAGGCCGCGGAGCGCACACTTCGTCGGTGTCTTTGGATCGCCCCAGGCGCAGTCGCAGCCGGGTGAAGCCAACTGTGGCCCGTCGGGCCATCGCCCGGCCACTTCCTTGCGGCTGAACGCAAAAGCTCAGTTCGAGGGGGAGAACAAGCTGCGCCGCCTCCCTGCCACCGTCCCGCCAAGCCAGCGGTCACGCGGAGCTGTGCTTCTACCTGGTCCGTGAGGTCTGTGCGGCTACGGCACGGCTTCCTGGGGCAGAGGCGCTTGAGCGATGCCGCGCCTTGGCCCTGGCCTGCATGGAGTGCCTCAGCCCTGTGTTGAATCGGGGAGGGGGATACACCAGGATTGGTGGGGCGTCGGGTGGGCCCGGCACGTTGTACAAGGTCCAGGTGGGAGTGCGAGGATGAGTTTTCGGTTGGCGGCGTATGCCGTGTGCATCGAGGACGGTCGGGTGCTGCTGGCCCGTCACATGCCACCGTCCGGCGAAAGCGTCTGGACTCTTCCGGGCGGCCGGGTCGAGCACGGCGAAGATCCGTTTGATGCGGTGATCCGGGAAGTCGCCGAGGAGACAGGCTGCACCGCGGTGGTGGATCGCCTGCTGGGCGTGGACTCACGGGTCATCCCTGTGGCCGAAGCGCGTGCGGGAGTCGAACATCAGAATGTCGGCATCTTCTACCGTGTCCACATCACGGGTGGACAGCTGCGGCCGGAGCCGAACGGTGAAGTCGCCGAGTCGGTCTGGACGGACCTGTCCGACGTCTCCGGCCTGCGCCGGTCATCGTTGGTCGACATCGGCCTCTCGCTGGCCCAGGCCCTGCCGGCAACAGGCCACGTGGCCCCAGTACCGGTCGACGGTCTGATCCAGCACTAGCAGTGCGTGCGGGGATGGTCCAACGAGCCGCAGGCGTCGGAGCGGCGCTGGGGGACCACCCCGTCCACGGGCGGGGACGGCTCCCGGCCCGTGGACAACGACCACACCGCAAGCCGTGTCAGGTCTCCGCTACGTCGACTACTTCGGAGCCTTCGCGACGCAGTCGCTGAGTCCCCCAGGCGCCGAGCGGCCCGAGTGCCTGGTTGAGCGTGCGCCCGTGCTCAGTGAGGGAGTACTCCACCCGTGGGGGGACCTCGGCATAGACCTCCCGGTGCACGAGTCCGTCCGCCTCCATCTCACGCAGGTGCTGCGTGAGCATCTTCTCGCTCACTCCCGGCAGACCGCGACGGAGCGCAGCGAAGCGGCGTACGCCATGGGCAGCAAGCTCCCAGAGGATCAGGCCCTTCCACTTGCCGCTCACCACGTCGAGCGCGGCGTCGATGCCGCAGATGTACGGCCCGCGTCTCGGCGCCTTGGCCATGGTTGATCCCCTTACGAGAAGGTAAGTACCGCAGTAATTAGTGGGTACTTCCGAGAGTAGGGCCGCTCTCCGAGCATGGAGGGGTGAACGAACAAGAGAACCCCACCACCAGGCAGAAAAGCGCTGTCACCGTGATCGGGCTCGGCCCGATGGGCCAGGCGATGACACGCACCCTCCTCACCGCCGGCCATCCGGTCACCGTCTGGAACCGCACCGCGAGCCGGGCCGCCGGCGTCGTCGCCGACGGAGCCGCACTGGCCGCGACGCCCAGGGAGGCGGTGGAAGCAGGTGACCTCGTGATCCTCAGCCTCACGGACTACCAGGCGATGTACGACATCCTTGACGGCGCTACCGACTCGCTCGCAGGCCGGACGCTGGTCAACCTGAGCTCTGACACTCCCGACCGCTCGCGCGAGGCAGCGACCTGGACGGCGGGCCACGGCGCGGCCTTCCTCACCGGAGGTGTCATGGTCCCGGCGCCGATGGTCGGCACAGAGGCAGCCCATGTTTACTACAGCGGCCCCGACGAGACGATGGAGAGCCACCTCGAGACGTTGACACTGCTCGGCACACCAAGGCATCTGGGCCAGGACCCGGGCCTCGCCCAGATGATGTATCAAGCCCAACTCGCACTGTTCCTCACCACCTTGTCCGGACTGATGCACGCCACCGCGATGCTGGGCGCCGCAGGAATGAAGGCCCAGGAGGCACTGCCGGAGCTGCTCTCATCCGCCGACTCGATCGGCGACATCATGAGGGCGGGTGAGGAGAACCCGGGCGCCGCGCTTGATGCGGGAGAACATCCCGGCGACCTCAGCACGGTCACCATGATGGGTGCGACGTCCGACCACATCGTCGAGACCAGCGCATCTCTCAGCCTCGACCTCGCGCTCCCACTGGCCGTGCAGGCCCACTACCGGCGCGCGATCAAGGACGGCCACGGCAGCGACAACTGGACTCGCATCATCGACAGCATCCGAGAACCGCGCTGACCAGACACGGGCCAGAAGCACGCGCCCAGGCGTGGCCGGTGACGGGTACCTACCCTGCGTCGACGGAAGGGGCGGAAGGGGTGTAAGCGAAAGAGCCATGAACTGCCCACCGTTCGATTCCGGGCCGTCCCCGCTGGAGCAGCCGAGCCCCGGCACCACGTGGAGAGACACTCCCGCTGACCACGTGGTTCGTGCTTGACGAGGTGATCCACGATTCTCTCAGCGGCCGCCGCACGGGTCGTCGGCGGCGGACACCGGCTCGGTGTCCGCCGCCAGGCAGGAGGAGTACACCCGCGGCGGGGCGGGCGGCGGCCCCGGTTCCGAACTGCCGCCCCCGGCCAGGACCGCCCAGGCGACGACGAGGGCAAGCCCGGCCGTGGCGGCGGCCCAGATGCGGCGGCTCACTGATCGCCGTGGAAGTGGTGACGGAGTTCGTCACTGCAGTCGTTCCTGTCACCGACTTGGACGCGCGAGAAGGTCAACACGGTGTCGTTGCCTTCATCCTTGGCCTTGGCCAACTCCGTCTCGATGTCCGCGATGCGCTCGGCGCACTCGGCGCTGACGGGCTCTTCGGGGTTCGGATCCGGTGATGAGGAGGCGTTCAGGCCTGCGGTGGCCGCGAGGCCCGCCCCGCACAGCAGCGCCGACGTAGCCACCCACGCCCGGTGGCTCATCCGTATCGTCTCAGGCATTCGGGCATCCTACGAGTGCCCTTGCGGGTCGGCGGAATCAGCGGCTGTTGTCGGCCACGGTGGTCCAGCCCGGATCGATGTGCCTCAGCCATGCATCTTGATCGTCGGCCAGCGGTTGTTTCAGGGGAGCGGGACGAACCGGCAGCTGAAGATGAGGCCGGCGTCGTCTCCGTCGCCCTTGACATGGTGGTTCCAGACATCCGGGGTCTCTGCTGATGTCCGGAGGAAGAAGAAGCTGGTTTGTCGTGGCTGACCGGTGTCGGGATGGGGCTTGTTCTCAACGGCGATCGGCCGGACGATTGTGGCTGTCGGCAGACCGGTCTCCTCGGCGACTTCCCGAAGGACTGCTTCCTCCATGCCTTCGCCTGATCTGACGCCTCCTGCGGGCACTTGGGTGCCGCCTCAGGCACACCGACGTGGTCGAACACCAGGATTTCAGGGTGGGATCGGTCTCGGATCACGTAAGCGGCGACACGGATTCCGGGACGGGTCATCCCGGCATTGTCAAACACCTGCGCCTTCTCCAGCACGTGGTCTCTCTCCACGGCACATACACGCTCGTTTCTTGCCCAACCGTAGCCTTCGTGGCTGGTGAGATGGGTGCGCTGATCTCTGCCACGTTTCAGTCGGTGATCTCTACCGCTTCCGGCTTTGAGAAGGTCATGACTTCCCACCCCATGGGCCAGCCGTGCGTACTGCGCTGGGCGGTCTCCGCTTCAAGACGCCGTGGCACACGCCGCAGCCACCATTGTCCTTCTTGGTCATCCCGACCCGGCCAGCCCACGGTGCTGGCGTGGAACCTGCGGTCGATCTCATCAAGTTGAGGCTGACGGATGGCACGGACTGGTGGAGGCAGGAGGCGCCAGATCTGCGCCAATGCGGTGCGACAGCCTAGATCGTTTGAGAGTTCTGGAGCCGACCATCCGTAGCCGTCCTCCACCTCGTGCACCAACTCCTTCCACTGTTCAAGAAGCGCGTTGAGTGTCCAAGGCCGGCCAGATCCCCTGGCCCCAGCCACGGTGCGGACAGCCGCATGCACCGCCCCGTATTCCTCAGCCGTCAGAAACACTTCATCAGCCGACTCTGGTGCAATGGGATCCGTTCCTTGACCGTGAAGAATTGTCAAATTCTGTGGACCGACCGAACAGTCCAATGACCGGTCGATCAAGCGAGCGGCTTGCGGTAACGAACATACTCGTTCTGTCTCCGGAACCCCACGCTCTCGTAAAGATCGTAGGACCGGTGCGGATTTGCCGTGCCCGTGAACAGCCTGGCCGTCGTTGCACCCTGCTCGCGAAGGCTTCGCAGCCCTTCCAGCAGCAGGATCCGGCCGATCCCGAGCCGTCGCTGGTCCGTTCGGACGCTCAGCTCTTCCACCACGCCCACGGTGTGGTCGTGGCTGCGGATGGAGCAGAGGGCCACGCCGAGCATGTCCTGCCCGTTCCACGCAGCCCTCCAGCATGCCGGGTCGGCGGCGTCGACAAAGTCTTGGAAGGACCATTTCTGAGTGAAACCGGTGTCCGCATACGAATCGACGACCGTCCTCCAGGCCGCACGGTAGTGGCTGGTCCCGATCGGCCCCGTCCGTATCCCGGCCGGGAGTTCGCTGCCCGGCTCGGGCACCTGCCGCAGATCGCTCAGCTCCAGCTCGACCAGACTGAAGACGCGTCGGTAGCCGGCTGCGAGCAGAAGCGCCGTGGCGTCCTGCTCGGAGACCATGGCGTTCGCACCGATCACCGCCGTCCGCGCCGTGCCATGGTCTTCGACGAGCTGGCGGATCCGCTCTTCGGCCCAGCTCAGCATGGCTGACCCGATGCCCTGGTCGCGATGCTCGGGCAAGAGGTAACCGCGGTGCAGGTAAAGCCACGTATCGTCCCGCTCCTGCCACCACTGGATCGTCGAGTAGCCGACGACGCTCCCGTCGCGTACCACCAGGACCTGGCTCTTGGACGGCTCGTCCAGCTTGACAGAGGCCTCGGCGATCTCGGCCGCTGTCGGGAGCCCTTCCACAACCGAACGGGCGTCGACCCGGTCCCGTTCGACACATCCCAGCCGCACCGCGGCCATGGGGCCGTGGTCCTCGTCGCCCCGATACGGCCGGAACCCGAAGCCGGCTGGGAGGTCCTGTCCTGGCATGTCATCCGACATGATCGGATGATCTCGAACTTTGAGGCAGGTCCGCCACCCTGTTCATGATTCATGCTGCGGTCGTATGCGGCCGATCCACGAGGTAGCCGCGTTCGAAGTGGGCTCCGGCTCGGACGAGAGCGACGAGGTGGGGCGCATTCATGGCTCGCCAGCGGGTCTGGGCGGACTCGACGAGCTTGAACACCATCGCAAGTGCGGCCGCTCGGGAGCCGGCCCCTTCGGTGACCTTGGTCCGCAGCCGGACGGTTGCGAAGGCTGACTCGATCGGGTTGGTTGTCCGCAGGTGGATCCAGTGCTCGGCGGGGAAGTCATCCTTGGTGCCGTCCGCGCGCACGCCCATCACGACCTGATCTTCGGGGACTTGCGGCACCACGGCGGCAGGATCCCCGAGCTGAACCGCTTGCGCTTGCCGGTTGCCTCATCGACGCGCTCGTCGTTGACCCGCGGCGCCTTCACCTCGACCGTCCCGGCCGCGGTGGTCACCTTCCTCGGCTGGTGATAGCCGTTGCGGACCACCAGACGGCGCCCGCTCTCGTCACGCTGGTCCGCCAACTCGGCTATGTAGGAATTGACTTCGGCCTCCAGCGTGGCGGCCCGCATCCGCCGTGCCCCCTCCCGGACGACGTCGTCGATCAGGGAGCTGGTCTCGGTCGACCCATCGGCGTTCACTACGCTGAGCACGGGCGTGCCTTCTTGGCCGACGGTGCAACGGCGGCCTACTCGATGACCAGAAGTCGATCACTCGGGAAGGTACGCCCTTCGCGTCCACCCCGAGGCCGATCCACAGGTCATGAGCATTGCTCCTTGACCGTCTCACGCCCCTCCTCCAGGGAGCGATGCCCCATACGCAGCAAACACGACGCTGCCACGGCCGCACGTACATACCTGAGCGGGGTTCTCATGGAACTGCCGGAACCCCGTAGTTGGCCAGTCCGACCAGGTGTGGGCCCAGTGTGAGGCGTGCGAAGCGGCGTGGACGCCGGGCTCGCGGCGACAGCCGTCGTGCCTCGGCATGCCCAGCGTGGTGAGCGCGGCCAGTGAGCGGCGAGGATGCCCATCCGGCCGGCGACGCACCGCTCCCGGCGGCGCGCGCCGGTACTCACCGTTCGTCAGGCCGGGTCCGTCACCTGGGGCCGTGTGCTGCGGACCACCAGACCGCCGATGACTGCGAAGCCCAGCAGGACGGCGCCGAAGACCGTGGCGCCGCGGGTCAGACCGACTGCGTCGCTGAGATAGCCGGCGGAGACGGGCAGGATGCCGGCCGGGATGTAACCACCCACATTGAGTGCGGCATTGGATTCGGCGAGGCGCTGTGGCGGGACGGACGAGTTGAGCAGCGACAGGCCGCCGAGTTGGCCCATGCCCTGGCCCGCCCCGGCGAGCAGCGCCGAGATGACAAGAACCGCCACCGTCGAGGTCTGCACGGCCACGATCAGCGTGATCATGCTCAGGGCGGTGCTGATCGCGCCCGCGGTGAGGATGGTGCGGCGGCGCAGCCGCTGAACGGCGAACTGCACCCCGGTGGCTGCAAGGAACATCACGAACGCCATGGCACCGGCGACGATCCGGCTGGTGGTGCCGAGGAGCCCGGACAGCAGCGAGGGACCCAGGGAGAGGACGAAGGACGTGGCGGTGATCCCGGGAGCGAACACCGCTGTACCCAGGAGGAGCTGACGGCCGTTGCCACGCGGCACACCGGGCACCCGCACCCACGTGCCTTTGGCACGCACCTCGGGGCTGCGCACCGGCATGCGCAGCACGGCGAGCACCGCGGTGGTCAGAAACACCGCTTCGACGGCGAAGACGGTTACGGTCGGACCGGGGGCCGTCTCGGAGAGCACACCGGCGAGCAACGGCCCGAGCCCGGCACCGAAGACCATTGCGCAGGAGGCGAGCAGGGCGGCAACCCGCTTGCGCTCGGGGCCGGCGACGTCGCTCACCGCGGCCATGCCGGCGGAGACGACGGCGCCGACCGCGATTCCGGTGAACAGCCGCGCCACGATGAGCGCGAGGACGCTGGTGGCGGTGGCGAAAACCAGGCAGGCAGCCAGAGCGAGCCCCAGCGCCGGTAGCAGTACGGGCTTGCGGCCCACCCGGTCGGAGACCACGCCGGAGACGAGGAGCGAGCCGATGAGGCCGACGATGTAGAAGGCGAACACCACGGTCAGGGTGCCCTTGGAGAAGCCGATGTCGCGCTGCCACAGCACGTACAGAGGTGTCGCTGCATTCGACAGGACGAAAACCGCGGCGACCGGCCACGCGGCCAGCCACACCCACCACAGGGGTGCCGAGGGCAGGCCGCTGCCTTGCCCGGTGTCGGTTCGCTGCCTCCCGTCCAGGGACTTGACGCATGCGGTCCGGATCTCAGACATGGCGGGTCCTCCGATCACTGCCTACTGGCCTCTTGCCAGTACGAGGAAAGTCGAACTTAGCATGCAGTACGATTCAACTCGTATATAGGAACCGCGTGATGAGGAGATGACCATGCCTGCGCGCACGGCCGCCGCACCCTCCTTCAAGGTGCTCCCCGAACCGCCTGACCTGCCCGAACCGCTCGCAGAACCGGCGGTTGCAGACCTGCGCCTGGAGGTCGTCCTCGGGGCGTTGAGTGACCCTCTGCGGCTGACCATCGTTCAGAAACTCCTTCTGGAATCGGAGAGCTTCGATCACACCTGCGGCTGGTTCGGCTTCGACCGCCCGAAGTCATCCCTCACGCACCACTTCAAAGCGCTGCGCGAAGCGGGGGTCACGCGCCAGCGCCAGTACGGCCTGGAGCGTCGCAGTCACGTAAGGGTCGACGACCTCAACGCACGCTTTCCGGGCCTCCTCGACCTGGTGGCGGCCTGGGTCCAGCGGGACTGACAGAGCTTGCCGGGCTATGTCGTCGCCGCGGCGTACGCGGACGCCGTGGACGTCCGGATCCGGAGGTTGCTACTGCGCCGGAGCTTTCTGTGCGTCGTGGGCGGACGCGGGTCCAGTCCCGAGATGACCTGGCCGGCCACTTGATCCGGCGTGGGACCCGGTCGACATCCTGATGTTCGTCAACCAGCTCGCCATGTTCTGGACCGGCCAGGCCGACATGCTGCTCGCCGGAGAGAAGGAGCGCGCAGCGTTCCTTCTCCGCCCGTCGTGCGGCCATCGTGGCCGACGGTCCGCCGCCTGTTCCCCGCTTCCGCCGCTTGGCAAGATCTGCCGGACGGGGCCTACTTCAGTCCGCCACCGTCGTCGTTCTGCCGTCGATCGTTGACGGCGCTGCGCCTCACGCCGTACCCACTGCGGCGTCGGAGTCCTCGGGGGAGCGGATTTACGAGGGCAAGCGCCGTTGCGCCTGCTCCTCGGCCGCGTCAAGGGCGGGTTCGAGTGTCGCGAGCGCGGAGCGGAGCAGGTCCGGCAGTGAGCCGGACGGTACGAGGAGTCCACCGCTTGCGAGGGGTGCGGCCGGAGGTTGAAGCCACTGCTGGAGCGCGACCCGGACTGCGGCGGCCACGCTCGCCGCGAGCACGCGGGGGGCGGATGTGCCGATGTGGCCGAGGCGTTGGTCGATCGCGGTGGCGAGGGGGTGTTCGATCGACGCGACGGTGTCGAGGAACGTGTCACGCAGTGTGGGGCTGGTGGTGATCAGCAGTAGCTCATCCTGGTCGCGGGGTTCGGTGTACTGCTCCAGGATCGCTTCTGCCAAGGCGTCGGCGAGGCGGACGTGGGCGGGCCGGGCGGCCACGGCCGCAGCGACCCGGTGTTCCCGTTCGGCGGTGACGGCGGCGACGATCGCCTGTTCTCGGCTGGAGAAGTAGTTGTTGTAGGTCCTCGGCGAGACCCCGGCTGCCCGGGCGATGTCGTCGACGCGGACATTGTCGGGTCCGTGCTGGAGGGCCAGTCGAAGTGCCGCCTCACGCAGTGCCACTCGGGTGGCCTGCTTCTTCTCCTCGCGTAGCCCGGTCCGCTTTGTCGTCACCCTCGGAGTATCCCTGCCTGAGTGCGTGCACGCAAACTTGCGTGCACGCAATATTTACTTCTACTCTCAGGCTCCCCTGCAGAAAGGTCAGACGCATGCGAGCCAAGGGCATCTGCTACGACACCGGCTTCCTCCGCAACGGCAGCAGCTCCCGGGAGCACTTCGCCCCCGACCTGGTCAAGAGGGAGCTGACGATCATCCGCGACGATCTCCACTGCACGGCCGTCCACATCACCGGCGGCGACCCGGGCCGCCTGGAGCTCGCCGCACGTTACGCCGCCGAGCTCGGGCTGGAGATCTGGTTCTCGCCCTACCCGCTGGAACTGACGACCGACGACATCCTCATCCTGATCGCCGACTGTGCGGAGCGGGCCGAGCGGCTCAGGACACAGGGAGCCGAGGTCGTGTTCGTCACAGGTGTGGAGCTGAGCGTGATGAACCATGGATTCCTCGAGGGCGACAGCACCGAGGAACGAATCGGCTGGCTACTGAGCGACCCTGCCCGTCGGCCCGAGAGGATCGCCACGGTCGGCACCCGTCTCAACGCCTTCCTCCGCGAAGCCGTGGCGATGGTCCGCGAGCGCTTCCACGGCAAGGTCACCTACGCCGCCATCCAGTTCGAAGCCGTCGACTGGGACTTGTTCGACTTCACGACCTTCGAACTCATCCGATCCGCGGCAGTGGCCGACCGATTCCGAGACGCTGTGCGCAGCCTCGTCGCGCAGCCCAAGCCGGTCGCTGTCACCGGCTTCGGCACCGCCACCTGGCGCGGCGCGGGTGACGTCGCACCCCGCAGCATGGAAATCCTCGAAACCGACGAAGCCACCGGCGCTCCGCTCCGGCTGACCGGAGATTACGAGCGCGACGAGGCGGGCCAAGCGGCCTACCTGAGCGACCTGCTGGAGATCTTCGACAGCGAGGGCGTCGACAGTGCCTTCGTGTTCCTCTTCGCGTTGTACAACCTGCCCCACCGCCCCGACGGCGATCCTCGCGACGACCTCGACCTCGCCAGTCTCGGCATCGTCAAGATCCTCGAAGACCGTCACGGCGACACGTATCCCGACCTGCCCTGGGAGCCGAAGGCCGCCTTCGCCGCGATCGCCGACCACTACCGCGACTGAGTCCGCTCGGCATCGGGACGTGGGGGACCTTGAAGTCCTGGAGGTCCTTCATCGTCTCTCCGCGCTCGGCAGGTCGACCGTGTCTGCAGGGATCCGGGGACGGGCGTGCAACTGCAGTCGGCCCCAGGCCGGATCGTATGACTGCGGGCGTACATCACATGCCTCACAGTGCACTCATCCGGCCCTTCGGGGCGTCCTTGAAGCGGTTCGGCCTTCCATCGCTGATCATGGCCGTGAGCCCGTTCGCGGGCTGCGCAGGCACCGACTGAAAGAGGGAGGCTTCGATGGTCGACGCACCGGTACTGGTACTGGCGGCAACAGGCGGTCAGGGCAGGGCTGTGACGGATGCGCTGCTGGGCCGCGGGGCCCGGATCCGGGTGATGGTCCGTGATCCGGACCGTCGAGCGGCACGCGAACTCGCCGGACACGGTGTCGAAGTGGTGGCAGGTTCGCTGAGCGACGAGGGCTCCCTCGTCACGGCCATGCGCGGAGTGGCCAGTGTCTTCGCGTTCACCACCCCCTTCGAGGCGGGGCTGGATGCGGAGGTGGGTCAGGGGCGCGCGATCCTGTCCGCCGCGACGCGGACGCGCATCGCGCATCTCGTGTTCAGCTCCGTGGCAGGAGCCGATCAGGACAGCGGGGTACCGCATTTCGAGAGCAAGGCGCGCATCGAGGCCGACCTGGCCTCCGGCGACGTGCCTTACACGATCCTGGGACCGACCTACTTCTACGACAACGCGCTGGGAGGCCAGGAGCGCATCCTGCACGGGTCTCTCGACCTGCCGCTGCCCCCGGACCGGCCGCTGCAGCAGCTCGCCCGCACTGACCTCGGTGCGTTTGCGGCCCAAGTGATGCTCAACCCCGCTCCCTACGTGGGGCAGCGCATCGAGCTTGCCGGCGATGCTCCCACCCCCGAGCACATGGCGGCGTCGCTGAGCAAGGCGCTGGGGCGGGAAGTCCGCCACGTACGGACACCGCTGGCGACGGTCGGCAATCCTGACATGCACGCGATGTGGACGTTCCTCAACGGCCCCGGATACCGCGTCGACATCCCCGCACTGCACGATGCCCATCCAGAGATTCCCTGGACGAGCTTCGCGGACTGGGCCGACCACACCTGGGCCGGCGGGCGCTGATTCTCCATGCGGAGCCGACCGCGGGCAGACGGTACGCGCAGCCGGCACACGGTCTCGGCCGGGGTGGTGAACCAGCGCGTGCAAGAAGCCGATGTTGGCATCGGCCAACGTGGTGGATGCACTCGGTATCTGTCTGTCAGTGAGGGGACCTGCTGGACCCGCTGAATACTTCGACCGAGTGCATCACCAGGGGAGCAGAGCCGCACGCAAGGCATCTGCCGTGTGACGGGCTTCGATGGCAGTTCACAGTGACGCGGATCCGGCCGGTCCCACGTTGTGAGCCACCTCGATGATGCCGTCGTGCGGTCGGAGGGCGCCATCGAGGTTGTGTCGCCTGTGGAGGGGCCGCGGCGCAGGCGGCGCCGAGGAGGCCGAAGCGACCACGAAGACCATCACGGCCGGGCTGACGGTCGCTGCCATCATCAGGGGGGGGAGCAGGATGCCGCGTAGGGCAAGGCAGGCGGCAAGCAGCCGGCGGGCGTCCGTGCGGCCGGTGAGCCGGCCGGAGGCAAGGGTACCGGCGACGAACGACGTCGCCCTGCATCACCGGGATCTCCAGAAACACGCTCTGATCAAAGCCGAGTCACATAGCACCTGACACGCATCAAAAGAGCTGCACACTCCCTTTCACGTATGCGCCGGGCAAATTCTGTTCGGCAGCCAGGGGGGAAGTCCCTGGAGCTCATCTTCGGTGAGGTCGCGGCCGAAGATGTCGCACAGTTGGTCCTTCCACAGCTCGGGATCGAGGTGAAGGATATTCACGGAAGTGCGGTTGGTGAGCCGCAGCAGAGTCTTCCCGTCCTGCGAGGCGGAGAGGAATTCCTGGTCCTCCGCGAAGTCGTAGGAATCTCCGCCGCCAGGATCGGCCACGTTCTCGAACCGCACGGAGTCTTCGTTGGCCAGGAGAAACTCCGGGCCGCCTTGCAGGAATCCCGCTTGGTACCGCTCGTACGCCTGGAGGGGGCCGAAGGGACCGACTACCCGCTCCATGCGTCGACCAGGTCTCACGGACCACACTTCGACCATGTCGCCCGTGGTCTGCACGGCTGCGTACCGTCCGCTGCCGTCGAGTACGGCATGTTCGACGACCGGATCGAAACGGAGCCTGAGCGGCTTGTCCTCCTTGCCCGTTCGCAGGTTCACGGCATGGATGACGGGGCTTCCCTTGATCATGATCTGCGTGTAGCCCTGCTTGGGATACGGGTCCAGGAAGAACTGCGGCGGGTCCTCCTCGGTGAGTCCCAGGTCGCGTACGTCGATCGTCTTCGACAGACGTCGGCCGGTCCGGGTGTTCCAGTGCTCGATGAGGCTGCCGGAGACCGTGAGCAACTCGTCATCGTCGACGAAGTACAGTTCCACCCGGTCCGTTGCCGTCCCGGATGTGTCGACCGGAGGTCTGGCGGTCGTGATGTCCGTGACCTGCCGCAGAGACGGGACCTCCCAGACGCGGACCTCGTTACGGCCGACCAGGTCGGCAGCGAGTGTCCGGGCCGCGTTGACCTTGATGCGCGGAGGTTCTCGGCCCATGTCCATCGACTGGTCCCTCGGGGGCCTTTTCACCTTCCTGAGGGTGTGTGTGTTTCCGCGTTCGTCCATATTGACAAGGGCCACCCCCTCGCCGTTGGCGCCTTCGCGCAGCAGCAGCGTGTTCTTGCCGAGCAGCACTGGCGGACTGTCGGCATCGACGGAGCCGACACTCAGCGGGCGACCGGTCACGGCGGTCTCGTCCCAGGTGATCAGGGCGAGATCCTCAGATTTTCCGACCAGAGTCAAGTCGTCGAGATCGTCGAGGATCTCGCTGGGTCCTGCCGCCAATTCAACTTCTCCGCCCGGCCGAGCACCAACGAGTGCCCACTCGGCGCCGGTCCTGTTCACCGCGAACAGTTCTCCCGTCGCATCCATGGCGATGCTGCTGCACCGGGTATCGGTCGAGTCGGGTTCATACGTGGTGAGCACCCGCCCGTCCTCGACGCGGACCGCGCGGTAGACGGCGCCACGCTGGCCTCGCCCCTTCTGGCAGAAGGCCAACACGCCGCCGTTCCCCGACAGGGCGAGTTTGGGCCTGGCCGACGTGCTGACGCCACTCGCCAGCGCCCGTGTCTTTCCGCTACCGATGTCGACGGCCATCACCGCAGAGTCTGCGTTCGTCTCATCGCTGTATTGCGGCTGGGCCACGAGCGTATTCTCGTCCGGGCCGAACCATACCGTTTCCAGCGCGGGCACGGCCGAGGGAATTCCCCGCCCCTTTTCCTCGGCCAGGTCCCAGATCCGGGCTTTCCCGCCCACCACCATGACGACCTCTCCTGCGTTCGGGGAGAAGTCGGCCAGGCCGAGGTTCTGACCGTAGGACCTCACCTCGATGCCGAAGTCGCTGTCGCGGATCGTATGCGCAGGCCCCAGCACCTTCTCGGCGCCTCGATACACGTCATGCCAGACGAGGGCGCCACCCTTTTCCGCCGAGAAGTAGGCAATCCTGCGACCGTCCCTGCTGACCAGCGGGTAAAGGACGTCGCGGGCGAGACGCAGATACTCGCGATGAACCCTTCCCTCGGAATCGCGGACGAACAGTACCGCCCCTCCCTGCCCACTGAGCGACCCTCCGATCTTGGTTGTCACGAGAGTCACCGCCCCATCCGGACTCATCGCCACGTCTTGCACCGGTGACTCGGTGCCGGTCAGCACCCAGGAGTCGTCCTTGAACTGGTCGTACCTGCGCAGCAGGGAGTTGCGGGCTTCCCGGGTCGGTGCGACGTCATGAGCTGCGATGGCGACCAGCGCGGCCAGCCCCGGGTCCCGCCGGTTCAGCTCCTCCGAGAGGGAGGCCAGCGACCGCGACCGCCCTTCCGCCTCCCGCTCCGCGCTGACCTGCGACTGGTAGACGAGGAAGGTGCCCAGGCCGACGACCAGCGCAAGCACCAGTGCGGCAGCGGTCCATGCTGCGCGTACGCGATTTCGCCGCGTACGGTGATGCCGCCCGGCGAGGTCGAGAAAGCCGCGCTCTGCCGCCGTCAGGTCCGATTCATGTGCACGCAACCGCCGCTGGAGCGCATGAAGCTGAATCGGCGCGGGCAGCAGGTCCGGTGGCCGGTTCGCCTTCTGCCAACGGTCGAGGTCGTGTCCGAGTTCCGCCCTGCCGGCCAGGAACTCTCCGTCGGTCTTCACCTGATGCGCGAGCGTCGGCCAGGCGCTGATCAGCGCCTCGTGGGCAAGTTCGGCACTCTGCGGTTCTCCCTCCTCCCCGTGCAATACGAGGAGTCTTCGCGCGGCAAGGGACTCCGCGATCCTCCACCGCTCTTCCCCGGCTTCCTCCCGGGTGAGCATGCGGCGCAGGGGAGCCTCGCTGCCCGGGAGTACCCGGACCAGGCCGGTGAGCAGCCGTAATGCCTCCTTCTCGTTCCCCTCCTTGCCTTCGTCCGCAGTCTCCTCGGCCTTGTCCCTGCCGGTGCCCTTGTGCCGCTTCTCGACGCACTCCTTCCACGCCAGCTCGGCGTGGAGTTTCAGGGCACCTGATACGCCGTCGTTCTCTTCGTAGGTCGCGGTCCGCAGCCGTCCAGCAGCCTGGTGCTCCCAGAGCTGGGCCAGGACGAATCCCAGCAGGGGCAGGACTCCAGGTTCGTCGCCCGCATCGTCGACGATGCGTCGCTCCAGACCCGGCTCGTACTCCACAGCCGAGATGCGCCGGACCGGCTCACTGATCACTTGCGCGAGCTGGTCTCGGGACATGGGGGTGAGTGGGACCGTCGCACCCCTCTTCAGCGCGGAGCCGAGGCGAGCGTGGTTCAGTGCCGCCTCGATGAAATCAGCCCGCAGTGTGACCAGTACCTTGAACACATCCTGCTGCCGC
This sequence comes from Streptomyces sp. CB02058, assembly GCF_001905505.1. Classification (GTDB taxonomy): domain Bacteria; phylum Actinomycetota; class Actinomycetes; order Streptomycetales; family Streptomycetaceae; genus Streptomyces. The sequence goes on along the minus strand of NZ_LIPG01000007.1, from coordinate 76,685 downwards.
TCCGGGAAAAGCAGACCGGCGACTTCCTCGGCCACTTCATCGGAACCGTCCAGGAGGGCTTCCGCCTGGTCGAGTACGACGAGGAGCCGGCCGGCCGACGAACCGAGGGCACGGTGGAGAGTGTCTGCCAGCCCCAGATCGGCAAGCCACGAATCCACTTGATCGGCGCTTTCCGCGCGCGGGGTCTCATCCTGCCTCGACCTCACGATCTCGAACAGTTCTGTGGCGAGCGCGGCCCGCAGGGAAGAGAAATGAGCGGCGTTCACCCGCGCGATCAGGTAGCCCTCCTGCCGCATCCTCGGCACCACACCCGCCAATGCGAGCGACGACTTGCCGCAGCCCGATGGCCCGTACACCGTGGTGATGGGCTGATCGCCCCGCAGTGCGGTGACGACTCGCTCGATGTCGTCGTCCCGCCCGAAGAAGACCTCTGTGTCGTCCTCCTGGAAGGTGGACAGACCGCGGAAGGGCGTGGCCGGACGGACGAACGGGGCGAGTTCAGGCGCTTCCTTCAGCAGGGTTCGGATGCGCAGGACGAACGCCTGCTGGGCCTCGCGCACCGGCTGCGCCGCTACCATCATTCCGACAGCGGCGCCCAGATCGTTGTCCCAGACGGGGCTGCCGCTGAAGCCTCCCTTGACGTGAACAGCCTCGCTGTTGGCCCGCGAGAGCTGGATCCAGCCCTGGCGGGTGGGCCCACGGAACCTGCCGCTCTGCCAGATTCCATCCGGGTTGTCGTCGGTGAAGCCCACCGCACGCGCATCGTGGTCCCATACGCCACGATGGGAGTCGACCACGGGAAGCGGACGGGCTCCGGGGATCCGGTGCGGCAGTCGCAGTACGGCGATGTCCCCGGTCTGATCGGGTCTGATCGGGATCCAGCGCTGCACCGCGGCAGCATGGTCACCCTCGTCGACACCGTCGGCGTTCCCGGCCAGCGGCACGTCGACCGTGACCTCGGTCCCGACCTCAACCGTTTCTTCCCGGTGCCTGTCCAGAGCGTCCGACACCACGTGGGCGCAGGTCAGCACCAGATCCGGAGCGATGAGGAAGCCGGCGCCGCCTATCGCGCCGTCCGGCCCTTTGACCCGGACGACCGCCGAGACCAGCGCCTGCTCCGCTGCCTCGGTGTTCCGCTCCTGAAACTCCGTCACTGCGACCTCCGTGCCCCCGTGGCGCCCTGACCGGATCAACTGACCTGGGCAGTATTCCGGTCGGAGTCATCCGGGTCACTCCGGTTCCAGGTCAGGCTCACAGAGAAATTGGCCGCTGTCGCTGTGCTCGCAATCACCACGTCGGCCTCGGCCGACAGTGACACCCCGAACTCCAGCGTGATTTCGTCAGGCGCGTTCGCGAGACCGCTGAACCGCCCGACGAAGCTCTCCGCCACGGGGCGTACCGTGTCCAGCATCTGCCCGAACGAACGTTCGGCTCGCGCGATGGAGCGACCTCCCCTGCCCACGCGGACGAGCGTTTCGTCCACCTCCCGGATCTGGACACGGATGGACTCGTCGCTGCCGTCACCCAGGGGAACTTCAACAGTGTGAACCGGGCGGTCGCCCATGACTCTCCTCCATTTTGCTCAGGAGCGAAGATCGTAGCGACTCGCCCCGCCAACCACACTTCAACCACAACGACTTGGGTGGATCGAGCCGCACCCGTCTGCCCGCCGGGAGGTGCAGACCGTCGTACGCAGGCACGGGCGAACGTCCTGTTCGACAGGACTGGCGACGACCCGGAGTCCGGGCACCCTTCCTCCTCGACGAGGCCCGAGCGGCCGGTGTGCCGACTTCCGCCGGTCCGAGCGGTTGAGACCCCACGGCGCAGCGCGGACATCGTCCACGTCCACGAGTGAGGGCTGGTCGAGCTCCTGGCCGACGGACCGGCGGTCGAGATCCTTGCCGCGTCAGGCCTGCCGAACGCCGGTGAAGGTGGCCTCGCGCGTGGCGCCGGCCGCCCCGGAGACGTCGACGGTCAGGACCAGCGTAGATGAGGACCGGCTGACGGTGACCGAGGAGTGCGCCTCCAGCAGGGTTCCGCTGAGGCCGAGTTCGACGGTGACGGTGGTGGCGGTGTGGGTGGGGTCGGAAACGCCGACGACGAGCCGGCGGCCTTGCCGGCGCGTGATGACGGAGCAGGGCGCGGAGACGGTGATCCCGCCGGCGGCTCCTGGAGCGAAGAAGTTCGCCGCCGTCACCCCGGAGGCCTGGTCCTGGACTGCCTGCACAGAGGCGGTGTTGGCCAGGACGGCGACGGTGGGCCGGGCGGCGCGCGCCTTCGTTCTGCCCTTGGAGAAGCCGGGAAGCAGGACGTAGGAGTAGGAGGCGGACAACGGGGCGGTGCCGTGGGGCAGTTGCAGGCAGAGGTACCGCCGGGTCAGTACGTCGGCGCTGCCGGACAGGGTGTTGATGTCCTTCCAGCTGCCAGTGCGGTCCGTGCGCGCGGCCTGAAGAGTCGCCCCGTCAGGGAAGAGGTAGCCGCCGACGTCCTCGAGGTGAGCCCAGCCGGAGACGGTGAGGGTGTCCGTCCAGCCGGCCTTCCCCGACTGGACGGTGCCGTCGACCGTGAGGACGTTGGTGCCTGCCACGTGCAGGTTGCGGTTCTCCACGATCGTCACCACCTCGGCGCCGCTGCCCCCGGTGATGCCCGCGCCCAGGCAGACGACGGAGTCGTCGAGGCAGAACCACGACTTCCTGGCGGTCAGTGTGGAGCCGTACTGCTCGAAGTCCATCCCCAGGCAGCCGTACAGGTCCGACAGGCTCGCCCCGCCCGCCCAGGTGGCCACGGGACGGGTGCCGGTCCCGGCCGCGTCTGCGAGGGGGAGGGTATCGACGGTGGTGCCGGGCATACGGTACGGGTCGACGGTGGGCCAGAAGCCGTCGGTGTACTGCCCGAGGTCGTTGGCGAGGTAGACGTATCCCATGCCGTCGCCGGTGTGCCAGCCGTGCAGGTTCTCACCGTTGGTTCCCTCGTAGCGGGCGACGCGTGCCGAGGACATTGCGAGGGCGAACGCCCAGCCTTCGCGGCGGTGCACTGCCCGGTCCATGGAGGCGAACTGGACATGGCCGTCGGGCTCTTCGGCGGCTGGGACCGAGGTGTCGTCCAGGACCTGCCGCGCCAGGGCGATGCCGCCGATCGTCGCGGTCCGGGCGAAGGGCGCGTACTCCTCGCCCCGGATGATCCAGCCCTTGGCGAGGCTCTTGAAGCGGGCTGCCTGAGCTGCGGTGGCGGGGCCCTGCGTGGTGCGCAGCACGGCTTGGGCAATCAGGTTGCCGTCGTAGAAGTCGGTCTCCGCGGAGCGGGCGACGGCTCGCCCCCGGACCACGTCCATGCACAGGCCGTTCCATACCCAGGGGGCGAAGGCGCTGTCGACCGAGCCGATGATGTTGGCGGCCTCGGGGTCGGTGATCTCCCAGTCGGTTCCGTCCAGCAGCTGGAACTGGGCGGCGAGGCCACGCAGCAGGACCATGCCGTAGGTTCCGGTGTACGGGATGTACGTGTGCTGGATGAACGAGCCGTCGGCGTACAGGCCGTCGCCGGAGGTCACGTAGGGGAAGACGTCCGAGAGGGCGGCAGCCGCCGTGGCGACGCGCTCGCTGCTCCTGCCGAGGACACCACGCAGTGCGACGACCTGGCACAGGTCGACGCGGTTCGCGCCCGTCGATGGCTGGCGGGCGGCGCCGTAGCGGTTGAGCGTGGGGTCGGGGACGAATGTGTCGACCGCGGCGAGGTAGCTGGAGAGCTGGGTCTGCGAGAGCAGCGGATACACCAGGACGGCCGCGTTGAGCAGCGCCTGCGGGGAGCCGATTTCCCACTCCCACCAGTTGCCCGTCTCGGCGGTGCCGGAGTTGTACACCTGGGAGTGCAGGAAGTCCAGGCCGCTGATGATGGCGGACCCGAGCTCGGCGTTGCCGTACAGCGTCCGGCCGCTGCCGTCGCTCGCCGTGGTGGCGGGGGTGGCGTACGCCGTGGCCAGGGTGGCCAACTGCTTGTAGCTGGCGGTCATGTTGGCCGGTGCGGACAGTGCGAGGCCCGTCCACAGGGAGTTCGCCGAGGAGTCCACGGACATCGAGTTCCACAGGCGGGTGGCGTTGGCGGACAGGACGGCCAGGGCACCGGCGAAGGCGTCGTCGGTGGGGTCGATCTCACCTCCGGTGAGGATCTCGGCCCACACATGGCGCAGTGTGTCGTACCTGTCGTCCTCGGCGGCGGCGTCAGTGGCGCCGGGGAGCAGCTGGAGCGCACCGGTGATCCCGGTGAGCGCCAGCGCTGTCGAGGCCAGGAAGCCACGGCGTCCTATGGGCAGAGGGCTCTTGTGCACAGGTTCTCCTTGTCGAGGATGGGGAGATTCCAGGTGGCTGGTACCGGCTTGGGGGACCTGCGGAGGAACGGGTGCAGGTCCCGTCGTGACACTCGTGCCGTCGTCCGGCGGTGGCAGGGCGACGGCGAGGGCGCTCCCACGCGAAGAGCTCGCCCGGGGCGCTCCTGGCGGGTCCCGGGCGCCTGCCGGCCGGGGACCGGGGGAGTCCGGGTGAGGAGGTCAGACGGACGCTTCCGAGGGGACCTGACGGAGCAGCCGCAGCAGGCGGAGGGTCTCCTGTGTCATCACCTCGCGTCCCGCTGTGAGACGGTGGCGAGGATCGACGGACGTCGCGTGCGTTCCCCACGCGGAGCGGACGGCTCCGGTGAAGGCTGCTCGCTCCGGTTGGGCTCGACCACAGCGGGGGAGGCGTCCAGCGACGCGAGCAGCGCGTTCCCCGTGGCGCACACGACGGCGGACACGTTCTGCCTCCGGGCCGGAGTGACGAGCCTCGGCCCAGGTGTCCTCGGGCAGGCCGGGAGGCAGGCTGCCCGAGAGGACGACCGCACGGGAGCGTCCGAGCACCCTCCGTACACGGCTTTGAGATCGGCCCGCTCCCGCGCTGTCACCGGCGGACCGGCTTCGAGGCAGACACTGGCGTGGTCGGCCTCTTCCTCCACCACGGCGTGCGGACCGCGCTCCCGGTGTGTGGACCGGCGGATGCTGTGCACGACGGCGCCGTCGGGGCTGACCAGCGCGGCCCTGATGTCGGTGCCGCCGAGGTCGATCCCCACCACGGAGCCGCCCGGCGAACTGCTGCTTCTCATCTGGTTCAGGGTCTCCGGTCAGGCCAGTACGACGGAGCGGGTCAGGTTCCGCGGCCGGTCCGGGTCCAGACCGGCCGCCTCGGCCACGGCCACGGCCAGGCGCTGCGCGCGGACGAGATCGGCGAGCGGATCACGGTCGGAGTGGACCAGCGTGGCGCCGGTGCGTGCGATGTCCTCGGACAGGCCCTGCGGCACCGGGCCGAACACCCATACCACCCGCCCCGGTGCGGCGATGCTGATCGGTCCGTGCCGGTACTCCATCGCCGGGTAGCTCTCCGTCCAGATGCCTGCGGCTTCGCGCATCTTCAGGGCGGCTTCCTCGGCCAGGCCGCAGGTCCAGCCGCTGCCGAGAAAGGTGAACTGAGAGGCGGTGACGATCTGGGGGTCGAGGGGCGCCAGGAGCGCCTGCTTCGCGTCCTCGGCCGCACCGGAGAGGTCCTGCCCGAGGTGGGCCCGTAGGAGTGCCAGCGCAGTGGTGGCGAAGCGGGTCTGGACCACGGAGCGTTCGTCGGCGAAGGGGAGGGCGATGATGTGGTCGGCCGCCTGTCCCACCGGGGTGGTGTCGTCCGCCGTGATCGCGGTCGTCGTCGTGCCGCCGCGCACCTGGCTGAGCAGGCTGAGCACCTCCGTGGTGGTGCCCGAGCGGGTCAGCGCGACGACACGGTCGTAGCGGCGGCCGGACGGGAACTGTGAGGCGGCGAAGGCATCGGTACGGCCTCGCCCGGCCGACTCACGCAGTGCCGCGTAGGACTGCGCCATGAACCACGAGGTCCCGCAGCCGACTACCGCGACATCCTCGCCGGGCTGCGGCAGGGCCGCGTCGTGTTCCCCGGCGGCCTCGACGGCGCGGAGCCAGCACGACGGCTGAGTGTCGATCTCTTCCTGGGTGAAGGACACGGTGTGCCTTTCTGATCGCTGTTCAGGGGGATGGTGCGGGGCAGAAGAGGAGCGGTCCGCTCCAGCACGCCGGCTGTGTGCCGGAGTGCCTCCGGGAGCGCCGGCGCATCAGAGAACCAGCGCTTCTCCCACCCCAGGCAGCCAGCCGCGATATCCGACGGCGAGCGGCCCGGACTGACGCGCTCCCGGGAACAGGCGTACGCCCAGGGCGCCGATGTCGGTGGCGAGTCGCACCAAGGCGTCCAGTTGCTCCTTCCACTCCTCGTCGTCGGTGCTGGCGTCGGCGGCCCGCAGGTAGGAGACACCCACAGGCCGCGCAAGCCGGCCCGGCCCAACCGTGCGACCAGGCCGGGGCGTTCGGCAGCGGTGGAGTCGGGGGTGAGGAGCCCTCGGGCGGCGCGCAGCGCAGCGCCACTCCCGTGCATCCGCTCGCCCGGGCCGGCTCGGCCACCTCGGAGGCCTCGGCCCCGGGGCAGCCGAGCGTGCTGAACGCCGTCTCCCAGCGGGGGCCGCCGGGCAGGTCAGGCAACGGGAACTCCTGCCCGGTCCGCGAGAAGGACCCGTCCGCCTCCGGTGCCGCAGGACCGGTAGACGCTTTCGACGACCTCGATGACCTGTCGCCCGTAGGCGCCCTGGACCGCCGGCGATGCCTGCCCGCGCACAGCGTCGGCGAAGGCCGCCAACTGGTCGCGGAAGGCGTTCGGGATGTCGTCGGCCGTCTCCTCGGCCAGAACGACCGGTCCCGATCCGTCGTCCGGGTACAGCGCGGCCCCGGTGCCGCGGCGGACACGGATGGTTCCGCGTTCGCCGATCAGGGTGAGCTCGTCGCGGGCGGGCAGCAGGGTGCTGGTGACCGTGAGGTGTCCCGCGATCCCGTCCTCCAGTTCCAGCCGGGCCAGCACATCGGTCTCCAGCCCGGTGGCGCCCCGGTACATGGCACGGGCCTCGACCGCGACGACGCGGCGGCCGGTGAGCCACAGCAGGCGGTCCACGCAGTGGGTGCCGATGTTGATGAACACGCCGCCGCCGGAGAGGGCCGGGTCGAAGAACCAGGCGGGCCGGGTACCGAACCGGTAGTCGGTGCTGCGCCAGTCGTTGACGGCGAGCGGTGCTCCGACGGCGCCGGCGTCGACAGCTGCCTTGGCGGCGACCATGGGTGGCAGGAAGTGCTGGATGTGGCCCACGAAGAGGACGACGCCGGCGTCCGCGCACGCGCCTTCCATCGCGGCGCACTCCGGGCTGCTCGTGGCCATCGGCTTCTCCACCAAGATGTGGAGACCTGCGGCGGCGCAGTCCATGACGATGCCGGTGTGCCGGGTGTGCGGGGTGTTGACGATGACGGCGTCGACCGTGCCGGAGGCGATCAGCTCGCGGTGGTCGGTGAAGACGGCCGCCTGGAGGGGACCGGCGACGCGTTCGGCGGTGTCCGCCACGATGTCGCAGACAGCGGTGACGCGTACGCCGGGCACGGCAGTGGCGGCCTCTGCGTGCAGTACGCCGACCGCGCCTGCGCCGATCAGGCCGAGCCGTATGTCGGTCACGAAGAGTTCTCCTCAGATGTCTCGCCTGCCGGAGAGTGGGCTCCGCAGGACTGGCGGACGGTGATGGCGGGACGCAGCAGGATCTTCCGGCGAGGCCCGGTGGGATCGTCGATCCGGCGCAGCAGGGTCCGGGCGGCGGTCCGGCCGAGCTGGTGCTTGGGTGGTGCGACTGCGGTGAGCGGGATGTCGGCGAGTTCGGCGATCTCGTCGTCGTACGCGACCAGGGCCAGGTCCCCGGGCACGCTCAGTCCGGCCCGGCGGGCGGCGCCGGCCACGAGTGCGGCCTGCCGGTCGCCGAAGCACACGGCGGCGGTGGCGCCGGCCGCGCGCAGCGCGGTCACGCACCGATCGGCTGCGGCCGGGCTCCACTCCTGCCGGGTCACGCTGAATCCGGTGGTGGAAAGGCCGAGTTCTTCCGCAGCCTGGGCGAAACCATCGGCCACCGGCCCCGCGGTGGGACTGGGTGAGCGCAGTACGAGGCCGATGGTGCGGTGGCCGAGGCGGTGCAGGTGGCGAGCTGCGTCGTACGCGCCCGCCTCATGGTGCGTGCACACGTACTCGTTGGTGTCGCCCAACGAGACATGGCGCCGCTCGACGAGCACCACCGGCACCGGGAGTTCGGAGAGCTGGGCCAGGTACCGCAACGCGGGCTCGGGACCTTCGAGAGTCGGGACGATGAGCAGTCCGTCGATGCCTGCCTCCAGCATGTCCTGCAGGTCCTTCGTCTCGCGCTCCTGGTCGTACCCCGAACAGGCGAGCAGCAGTCGGGCTCCGGCGGCGGAGAGCGTCTCCTCGATGCCCTGGACCACGTGCGGGTAATAGAACGTGTTGTCGGGAACGATGACCCCGACCAGGGACCGGCCCGGCCACGGTGAGTCCGGTGGCGCCACGAACGTTCCCGAGCCCTGTCGGCGCAGGACGAGCCCTTCGTCGACCAGCTCGTCGACAGCGCGCCGTACGGTACTGACCGAGGTGCCGCTGCCGCTGGCGAGTTCCTTCTCCGTGGGCAGCTTGCTGCCCGCGGCCCAGACACCCTGGAGAATCTGCCGCCTCAGGTCGGCTGCGAGCTGCCTGAACTTCAGTTCGCGTGCGCTGGACAGCTGACGGTCTTCCATGGTCGTTCTTCTCCCCTGCAGCCCGGACTGGCTTACTTGACCGATCCGACGGTCATACCTTCGATGATCCGGCGGCCCAGCCATATGTAGCAGGCGAGTACGGGCAGTACGACGATGGCGACGCCCGCGAAGAGGCCGCCCCAGTCCGCGCCGTTGTACTGCATCTGCTGCAACAGGCCGAGCAGGGCGAGCGAGAGCGTCTGGCGTTCGGTGCTCTGAATGAAAACCAGGGCGAAGACGGTCTCCCCCCAGTGCTGGATGATGTTGAGAATCAGTACGGTCACCAGTCCACCGCGAGCGAGCGGCAGCATGACCTGCCGGAAGGTGCGCAGTGGTGAGGCTCCGTCCAGGGCGGCGGCCTCCTCCAGTTCCACCGGAAGGGTGGCGAAGAAGCCGGTGAGGAAGAAGACCGCGAACGGCAGCGACGTCGCCACGTAGACGATGACCAGCCCGAACAAGCTGTCCACCAGCAGCAGCTGGTTCATGACGACGAACAGCGGCAGCATCACCACTTGAGCCGGGATGCCCAGCCCGAGGGCGAAGAACAGCGTGAAGCCGCCGTTGAAGCGCGTGGTGATACGGCTGAGCACGTAGGCGGCGGGTGCGGCCAGCAGCACGGTGATCACCGCGGTGCCACCGACGACGATCACGGTGTTGAGAGCCGCTTGCTCGAACAGCGCACCGCTCCAGGCGCGGGCGTAGTTCCCCCACCGCAGGCTCTCCGGCACCTGCCACGGACTGCTGAAGATCTCGTCGGCGCTCTTGACCGATGACAGGAGCAGCCAGACGCCGGTGAACACGTTGAAGATGACGAACAGCCAGACCACGGGCACACCCGCGGCCTTGGTGACCGTGAGCCGGCGGAGCCGACGGGTGAGAGGGCCGGGTGACCGGCCGGGATTGGCGACAGCCATGGTGGAAGGAGACCTCCGGGAGCGGGCGGGGAGCCGGGAATCAGTACTGAACCGTGTCGCGGCGCATGATCCGGCGGATGAGGACGACGAGGAGACAGACCAGGGCCAGCATCACCACGGCGCTGGCGGACGCCGCGCCGTAGCGTGGGATGCCGCCGGAGGCGAACGCCTCTCCGTAGGTGTAGACGGCCGTGTTCCACACCCCGGTGTCCGGCATCTGCCCGGCCGCGCCGGCGAAGGCGTAGATGAACTCGAAGATCTTCACGGCCGAGATGGTCCACAGCACCGCGCAGACACCGACGACCTCCCACATCAAGGGCAGCGTCACATTGCGGAACTTCTGCAGGGCGTTGGCTCCGGCGAGTTCGCAGTCCTCGTAGAGCTCGGGAGGGATCTGGTCGACGGCAGCCATGAGGATGGTGGTGTAGAAGCCGGTGGAGGTCCACACCAGGCCGATCATGATGACCTTGAAGAGGTTGTCCTGGCTGAGCCAGTTGGCGGGCTCCATTCCGAGCGCCCGGGCCAGGGCGTCCACGAGTCCGTCGTGCTGGAAGAGGAAGCCCCACAGGATGGACAGGACGACGCTGGGCACGATGTTGGGGAAGAACAGGATCGACCGGGCGGCCTTGCGGCCCGCCATCTCGCGCAGCACCATCGTCAGCCCGAAGGAGACGAGGAAGGTCAGCGCACCGACACCGAGAATGATCCAGAGAGTGTTGGCGAAGGCGTGCTGGAAGGTCGGGTCCTGGAGCAGCCGGCGGTAGTTGTCCAGCCCGACGAAGCTCATGGGACCGGCCCCCGCCCACTCGTTCAGGCTCAGCCAGAGCGTGAACAGGGACGGGCCGGCGAAGAAGACGACGTACACCAGGACCGCGGGCAGCAGAAGCGGCCAGAAGAGCTTGCGCCGTCGGGCGGCGAGCGGGCTGGTCTGTGCGCCCGCGTGTTCCGTGCTCGGCCTCCTCCGGGTGCGGGACTGCTCGGCGGTGTCGGGGCGGACCAGGCCGGTGGCGGTCACGGAGCCGTCTTCCAGTAGGCGGCGGAGTCGTCGGCAAGCTGGTCGGCGAAGGACTTCGCGTCGAGGTGACCGGTGATGAACTTGGTGTTCAGCGGCTGGAAGACCTTGGTGTACCAGTCGGCGGCGGTCTCCTTCACGCCGTCCAGGGTCTTGACCACGCTGCCTGAGACCAGGGCCTTCTGCGCGTCGGCGAGTTCCGCGGGCGCGGGGACATCGGCCCGGGGGGTGATGTTCTTCGCCTGCGAGGCGATCTTCCCGAGGTGCTTCTTCGCCATGAAGTAGGCGATGAACTGCTGCGCGGCTTCGCTGTTCCTTGCCTTCTTCGGTATGGAGAACCCGATGAGGGAGATGTCCTGGGAGGTGTCGCCTCCCTCGGTGAAGGCCGGGAAGGGCATGGAACGGTAGGTGAAGCCGGTCGGCGCGAACGGGCCGGTCTCGCTGGGCGCGAAGCTGCCGAGCAGCAGGAAGTCGGACTTGCCCTTGGCCCACTTCTGCTGCAGGGCGGGCCACTTGGAGCCGTCGTAGCCGGAGGCGAAGTCGCCGGCGGTGACCAGCTTCTCGACATGGCTGAGCGCGTCGACGAACCCGTCCGCCTTCAGCAGGGCTCCGGTCTTGTCCTGAGCCGCCTTGCCGAAGGCGCCGGGTCCCAGTCCGCGCAGTACGGCGTGGTATGTCCACAGGGCCGTGTAGTCGGCGATGTCGGCGTCCAGGGCGATCGGCCCGTCACCACGGTCCTTCCTGCGCGAGGCGAGCAGGTCGGTGAACTCGTCCCAGGTGGCCGGTGGCTTGTCGGCCAGCTCGGGCAGTGTCTTGCCGTCGTACCAGATCTGCGAGGTGATCACCTCGTACGGCATCTGCCACAGTGCGCCGTCCGTTGATGTCAAGTCGCGGTACTTGGCGGGGACGACGGAACCGACCGTGTTGCCACTCTCCCCGGGGACCGCGGCGTCCAGGAGCGGCGTGAGGTCGAGGGCCTGGCCGACGGCGTGGAGCTGGGCGTAGGCGAAGCGGTCCGCGGAGTCGACGAGGTCGGCGGGGACGTTCGCGGTGTTCAGGGTGGGGGCCAGCTGCTGGACGACCTGGCGCCCCTTCCACTGCACACTGACCTCGATGCCGGTGTCCGCGGTGAACTCCTTGATCGCGGCCTGGAGCACTCTCGCCTGCGGCTCGTTCTGCTTCCACATCGACCAGTAGGTGAAGGAGTCGCTGCCGCCCCCGCCGGATGTGGAACCGGCTCCGCAGGCGGTGGCCGTCAGGCCGGCCGTCGCAACCAGGGCTGTGGCCAGAATCGTACGGCGGGAGAGTGGACGGCTGAATCCACCAGCCTCTGACGGCTGCTGGGCACGGGACATGGCGCACTCCTCGAAGGTCACTGCTGGGCACCGGAAGGGGGTGGCCAAATGATTTCTAGACATTCATTGGCCAGTCAACGGCTGCTAAAGGCAATGAATGTCGTATGAATTGGCGCGTGTCTCGGCTGTTTCGGAGATGTTGCCGCCCGTTCACTGTGGATGTCATAGGGGATTCATGTGTTAAAGGCTGTTGACCTGCCGAGACGCCGAGGCACATGATGGCCGACATCCACCGCCGGGACCTGTGCCCGCCCCCTTGCTCACCTGCATGCGTGTCCGCCGCACAGGTCCGGGAGACCCATGGCCAGTCGTGACCCCGCCCGTCCCAATGTGTTGCTGATCCTGTCCGACGACCAAGGCCCCTGGGCCATGGGCTGTGCGGGCAATACCGAGATCCACACGCCACGGCTGGACTCTCTCGCGGCACGTGGCGTGCGCTTCAGCCGTTTCTTCTGTACCTCGCCCGTGTGCTCGCCGGCCCGTGCTTCCCTGTTCACCGGCAGGCTGCCCTCCCAGCACGGCGTGCACGACTGGCTGTCGTACCACCACGCGGGCCGCACGGGTGTCGACTTCCTCGCCGGTCAGACCCTGTTCACCGATCTGCTTGCCGAAGCCGGCTACCGGCTCGGCCTCAGTGGGAAGTGGCACCTGGGCGCGAACGACGTGCCTCGCAAGGGCTTCGTGCACTGGTACGCCCACGAGAGCGGCGGTGGCCCCTACCACGGCGCGCCGATGTACCGCGACGCCACACGTACCGAGGAACCCCGCTACCTCACCGACGCACTCGCCGAGGACGCCGAGCGGTTCCTCGTCGGGGAGTCCGAGCGTCCCGAGCCGTTCCACCTCTCCCTGCACTTCACCGCACCGCACAAGCCGTGGAAGGACCAGCATCCCCGCGCGTACGTGGAGATGTACGAGGACTGCGCCTTCGAAACGTGCCCGCAAAGCCCGCCGCACCCCTGGCAGCCACTGGACGAGCACGGTGCCCCGGTGGGCGGGGAACCCGACACGCGCCAGGCCCTCATCGGCTACTTCGCGGCGACCACCGCCATGGACGCCGCCATCGGCCGGGTCTTGGACCGGCTCGACACCCTCGGTCTCACCGCATCCACCCTGGTCGTCTTCACCAGCGACAACGGATTCAACGCCGGTCATCACGGCATCTGGGGCAAGGGCAACGGCACCTTTCCGCAGAACATGTACGACAGCTCGGTCATGGTGCCCTACCTCATGGCACAGCCCGGTCGCATCCCCGCCGGAGCGCACAGCGACGCACTCCTGTCCCAGTACGACGTGCTTCCCACGCTCGTGGAGTACCTCGGTCTCGACCACACCCACGACCCGGGCCTGCCCGGGCGGTCCTTCACCGACCTGCTCGACGGCACCGGCTCTGCCGACACCTCGGGCAGGGACCGTGTGGTCGTCTACGACGAGTACGGCCCGGTCCGGATGATCCGCACCCGGGACTGGAAGTACGTGCACAGATACCCGCACGGACCCCACGAGCTCTACGACCTGACGACCGATCCGGGAGAGGAACACAATCTGTCCGGCAACCCGCACCAAGCTGCCGTCCGGGCGGAACTGGCCGGTCGTCTGGACGAGTGGTTCGCGACCTACGTCGACCCGGCGATGGACGGAGCGCGCCTTCCGGTCTCGGGCTCCGGCCAGCGAACGCCGGTGACCCCTGGATCACTCACCACCGCGTTCGAACTTCCACCGGGCACGTGACCGCCGGACGACCGGCTGCAGGAAGCCCGATGGCCTGCCCGCTGTCGTGCAGGGAGTTGCGCCGCTTCTTGAACGAAGTTTCGACTGAGTGTGTGAACACGGGGGCGCCGGGCACAAGGGCTATCGAACTGAAGTCCTGACATTCGGAGCTGGTCGGGATCTTCCGGTCAAGTGGCACTTAGGTCGTTGTGAGGCTATGCGCACACACGTCTGAGTCGGAATTGACGAAAGGGTATTGAGATGATCGTTCTTGGACTGATTCTGCTGATCATCGGCCTGCTTGTCGGCATGGGCCTGTTGACGACGATCGGTGGCATTCTCATTCTGGTGGGCGCCATCCTGTGGATCCTGGGTGCGACCGGTCGCGCGGTGGGTGGACGCAAGCACTTCTTCTGAAGGCAGGACGCGGGCACCCTTCAGTAACAGGCATGGAGGCCCACACCATCGGCCCGCCGATCGGCAAGGCGGGCCAGTGGGCCACCGGCTTCTTCCGAACGCGGCGGCCGCAAACTCATGGAGCGCGCGGGGATCGACCGCCTCGGCGCCCTCCTCACCGCCATCGACGTGGTGCGCCGGGGCGGCACCCTCTCCATCTCCGGCGTGTACGGCGGCGCCGTCGACCAAGTCGCGTTTGCCGCCGTCGTCTTTGTCGAGGTCGAGCGGTGTGGCCTCCAAGGCGAGCACCTCGCGCTTGGGCTGCTTCCATGTCCCGCACCTTGAAGTCGAGGTGCTCCTGCTGCGAGGTCAGGTCGTCACGCGGCTCACGGCGGGGAAGCACGAACCACCAGACGAACGACCACAGCGTCAGCAGTCCTCGTCCGCCGGCCAGGCGTGGTGTCCCTCCCTCGTACCGGAAGCTTTGTGCGCGGGCCGTCCGGTCCGCGCACAAAGCTTCCGCCATGCCTCGGTGGTTCAGCGGTCGACGGCCTTCAGGAGCTGCTCCTTGTTCATCTTGGAGCGGCCCTCGATGTTCTTCTTCCTGGCCTCTTGGTACAGCTGGTCCTTGGTGCGGCCCTGCGCGCCTTTGTGCGAGCGCTGACCGCCACGCTCGGAGGCGGACTTGGGGTCGCGCGTGGACGTTCTGCTCGCCGTCCTCGACTCGCCGGAGCGGGCACGCTCCTTGTTCACGGTGCGAGCGGCGATCTCCTTGGCACGCTTCTCGGACGTGCCACGCTTCTCCGCACTCTCCTTCACGTGCTCGTACTGACGCTCACGCTTGGGGCTCGATCCTGCCGGCATGAGGTTGTCCTCCTCGCTGTCGTCCTCGGCCCTCGGGCCCGGTCCGGGGCCACCAACCGGGTTGCCGGGAGGCCACGCCCGAAACATGGCACCGCCCCGGCGGGTACGCCCACCGGGGCGTGCGCTCGGGTGACGGCAGGACAAGGACTGCCCCGCCCCGGCGCCGAGAAATAGCGAAGTGTCCGGCCGGCGTGCCGCGCAGCCGCCGGTGCGGACCGATGAGGACATCAGGTTGACGGTGGCCAGAGCCAGAGCCGGAGCCAGAGCCGGAGCCGGAGCCGGAGCCGGAGCCGGAGCCGGAGCCGGAGCCAGACGGAGCCGGAGCCGGAGCCTGGGGGCGTGGCGACGGGGCAGCGGCCGTACGCCGGGTCGAGGCCGAGGCCGGTCATCAGGTCGGCGAAGAGCTGCGCGTGGACGTCCTCCGCCCGGCAAGGAGGTCGAGTGCGGGATCAACCGCCCCAACAGACAGCGCGCGGTCGCCTCCCGGTACGACGAGCTCGCCGTTCGCGTCCCACGCTGACCGGACACGAGCTCGTCGGGGGCCCGGCGGGGGCCGGAGTCAGTCTGTGGTCTTCGTGAAGTCCAGGACGGCATGGCGGACGGCGTGGGAGGCGGTGGAGACCGTGGCGCCGAGCATGCTGATGCAGCCGAAGAGGAGAAAGGTGGGGCCGGCGCCCCACTCTTCCACGAGGAGGCCGAAGATCGGGAACATCACGGGGGTGATTCCGACCGCGCTGAGCGCCTGGACGGAGGCTACCCGGCCCTGGAAGGCGAGGGCGGTGTTGGCCTGCATCAGGGCCAGGGCCAGACCGCCGCAGAGACCGGAGACCAGGCCGGAGACGAGTGCCACGGCGACCGCGAGGGCGAGGTTCGGCATGACGCCGATCAGACCGATGCCGGCGGAGGCGACGAGCAGGGTGACGTTGTGCCAGTGGCCGGCCCGGGGGAAGCGGCCGCGTACGACGAGCAGGAGGGAGGTCGTGCAGACGCCTGCGCTGAGGGCGGCGTTCACCCAGGCACCGCCGGAGGGGCCCCAGTTTCGTTCCTCGGCGAGCATGATCACGCCGATCGCCATCGGCGGGATGCAGCCGATCATGGACAGCAGTCCGGAGAGGACGAGCGGGCCGACCACGGGCTCGTGGCGCAGGTAGACGAGACCGTCGACCAGGTCGCGGCGGGCGGTGGAGTCCGCGGCGGGCTGTTCCTCGGGCGGGAGCGGGGCGAGCCGCACCGCGACCAGGAGGAACAGGGAGAGGGTGAAGAGGACACCGGTCACGGCGAACGCGGCGGCGGGGCCCCCGAGCCCCATCGAGAACCCAGCGAGTGGCGGGCCGGCGATGTGGCCGGACCGCTGAACCAGATTGCGCAGGCTCTGCAGCCGCATCAGCTGGTCGCGGCCGGTGAGCCGGGGCGGCATGGCTCCGACCGCCGGCATGAACAGTGCGTCCACGATGCCGAAGACGAGCGCCAGCGTGACGAGCAACCAGAGGCCGGGGGTGCTGAACGCGAGCGCTGTGGCGGCCGAGAGGATCACCACAGCGCGGACCGCATCGGAGGAGATGACCACCCTGCGCGGGCCGAACCGGTCGGCGATCACTCCGCCGCCGAGCATCAGGATCGCCCGGGGTATCGCGCCGACCGCCATCACCAGGCCGACTTGGGCCGGTCCGGCCACCTTCTGCGCGGCCCAACCGAGCGCCACGAAGTAGGCGGCGTCGCCGACCACGGAGAAGGTGTAGGCGATCAGCCAGCGCAGGACGTTGCCGTCCCGGTGCGCCGGAGCGGAGGGGGTGATGGCCGCGGCAGGGGCGGCTGGGGCCGTGTCGTGGAGGGGTTCATCTGCTCGGGAGGTCACGAACGCGCATGATCTCTCACAACGTCGAGCCCGTACAACGGAATTGTCGGACGGATGCCGTGATCCTCCGCCGGGGCGGGCGGCTGACGTGCCTCCTCCAACGACTTGAGGCCGCGCCTTCCACCGTCTCAGCGCCTGGTGGACCGACACCCCGCGGTCCCGCACCCGCACATCCCGCCTGGCAGCCCTCCGGCCCGCCGAGCAGGACTCGACGGGCCGGATTCGCCGTCAGTGTCTTCGAGCTGGCGGGGAGCGGTGCGCTTGACAGGGGAGCCGCAGGGGCGCTGACGTCCGATGTTGCGTGAGGCAGGTGGAGTTATGCGTTCAGGGCGTCTTCGAGGGTGGGGTAGATGCGCAGGACGCTGTCCGCGCCGATCAGGCCGAAGAGCCGGGTGACGACAGGGGAGGGGGCGGCGATGCGCAGGTCGGTGCGGTGATGGGTGGTCATGACCAGCCTGATGAACATGGAGTCGCCGAAGGTGATGCCGCTGGCGTCCAGCACGATGCTGTCGTGCTGGGTGAGTGCCCTCTCGATCTCCGCCTCCAACGGCACGAGGGAGACCATGTCGAATTCTCCGGTGGGGGTGATCACGGCCGTGCGCGCGGGGTCAGGTCTGTGGGAGGCATCAGTTGTCATCCGGCAATTGTTCCTCACCGGGCAGCACGGCATTCCGGTGGGTCACGGGTCAGTTCCCAGTCGACCTGCCCCACCGGGAGGCGGTGGCCTGAGGTTGGCTCGGGTTGCCAGGGGTGCCGGTGCCGGGCTCGCCTCATTCAGCCTGAGGCACGGGGTGGGCGCCTTGACCTCAAGCGAAGTTGAGGTTCTAGCGTTTCGTGAACGCGATCACCGGCTGATGACAGGAAGAGATGGCGATGATCCTTGTGACCGGCGCGACCGGGAACATCGGAAGTGCTCTGCTGGGGGAGTTGCGCCTGGCGGGTGCCGCACCTGTGCGAGGGCTGACCCGTGATGCGGGACAGGCCTCGTTCGCTGAAGGGGTCGAATGGGCTGAAGGCGATCTCGCGCGGGCGGATTCCCTGAAGGCCGCGCTGGAGGGAGCGCGCTCCCTGTTCCTGTTGTCGGGCATGGGTGCGGAAGCGGAGGTCCTGGCATCTGCCCGGCAGGCGGGCGTGGAGCACGTGGTGCTCGTGTCGTCGATCACGGTGCAGACTCATCCGCACCTTCCCGCGGCCGGCGCCAACCTGGCTGTTGAGCGTTTGCTCAGGGACAGCGGCATGGCCTGGACCATACTGCGGCCGACGCAGTTCGCCTCGAACGCCCTGTGGTGGGTGCAGTCGGTCAGGGATCAGGGCGTGGTCCGAGCGCCGTATGCGGATATCGGCCTCCCGACCATCCACCCCGCAGACATCGCGGCGGTGGCCCGTGCAGCGCTCACCGAGCCGGGCCACCAGGGGCAGACGTATGCATTGACCGGGCCCGAGTGCGTCACGGCCCGACGGCAGGCCGCGGCCATCGCTGCCGCACTGGGGCGTGAGGTGGCCTTCATCGAGATCGGCCGGGAGGCGGCCCACCGGCAGATGGCTTCCTTCATGGGCGACGAGACAGCGGATGCCGTCCTCGACTTGATGGGCGGGGACATCAATGACGAACTGCTGAGAGTGCGAGACACCGTCGCGCAGGTCACCGGGTTCGCGGCCAGATCGTTCCAGCAATGGGCGTCGGAGAATGGTGCCGCCTTCCGCTGAGACCGCATCTTCGCTTCTGACCTCCAACGATGTCCTGAACGTGATCGCTCGTACGAGGATTCCGGGGACGCGAACACGGCCTTCGTCTGATCCTGTGCTCCGGCCAAGAGGTACTTGACCAGTACGAAGGCCGTGGGGGGGCTGGGTCTGTCAGGAATGGGTCTGTCCGCTACACCCCGATGTCCGGCTGGAGGCGTCCAGCACACCGCGCTGGGGAGTTCGGTGAGCGGTCCGTCATACAGGCCCCTCTCACCGGGTCACAGCTGAAGGGTGCACTCCAGGATCCGGCCGTCGACGGTCCCGACGAGCAGGTGCCCGTGGGGCGTGACAGCCAGGGACAGTGCGGTGGTCGGTGCTCCTTCGACCTGCAGCTCGGTATCCCATCGCACCGCGCCGCTCTCGGCGTCCAGTGCCGTCAGGGACCCGGAGTTGCAGGCCACGTAGACGGTGTCCCCGTCGGTTTCGAGGGCGGTGACGGGATGATCAGCACGGTGCTGCCACTGCACCGAGCCGTTCAGGGAACGGCGCACGACGTAGGCGCCACCGGGTTGGAGCTCCTGACCGCGGTGGACGGAGCCGGCATGGACCGGGGACCGCCCGATCTCGACCGCAGGCCCGCCGAAATGATGCTCCGCCGGCACCCAGGAGTGCGCGAAGAGCTGCCGCAACGTCCCGTCGGCGCTCACGGCGGTGACCCACTTTTCCGTGTGCGGCTCTGCCGGGTCCGTGCCGATCAGGACGTACGGGCGACTCGCGTGACGGACGGGGAACGAGTGATTGATCAGGTCGAAAGCGCCGGCCTCCGGACCGTTCACCGGACCGTCGAGCCCGAACATCAGCAGCCGTTGGGGACGCTTGCGGTGACCGTTCGCCAGCCTGAGGATCGTTCCCCGGCCGCCTGCGACGAGTACCGCAGGCCCATCCGGGCTGAGGGTCTCCAGCACCTGCCCCGTGTCGACAGCGATTCGGACCACCCGAGATGGGGACGGCTCCCAGCTTCTCCCCTTGCGGCGACCATGGCGTTCGGCGTTCGGCGTTCGTCCAGACCGATGTGCCGTCGGAAGCCAGAACCAGCTGTCGGCCGCCTTCCTCGTCCTCGACCGCCCACTCCAGGTCTCCCGACGGATGCCAGGACTCCGCCAGCACTCCGTCCAGAGCGGCAAGCACACGGCCGTCCTCCATCGCTTCGACAGCCCACACCCGTCGGCGTACGGACCACTGCCGACCGGCCGAAGCCGCGAGGTCCGAGAGGATCCGGCGGGCCTCAGCGCTGTGATCCGGATGGACGACCGCTTCCGCGGGAGCAGCCAGCTCCTGGGCGCCGATCGACCCCTGCGCGACGGCACCCCAGTCCGCACGATCGACAACGACCGCGTGCCCCTGCTCGTGTGCCTGAGGGTTCTCCCAGTCATCGCACGGGGCAAGCAGCAGACGAAGCGCCGTCTCGCTGCGCCATTCCACGCCGAGGACCTCTCGCGGGTACTCCAGAGCGGACACGACATCGCCGGAGTCCAGGTGGATCAGCAGCAGTTCGCCTTCGAAGGAGTAGCCGCCGTCGTAGCGTCCCGTACCAACGGCCAACAGGGGCAGCACGGGGTGAAAGGCGAGAGACCGAACGGGAAACCAGGACCGCACCAGGTGCCGGCAGCGCAGCCCGTCCCGCTCATGGACCCCGATCCGGTGCCCCGTCCATCCGAAGTCCGCGGTCCCGCTGCCGCTCCACTGGACATGTCCCAGGTCTCCACCCACAGCGACCATCCGCGAGCCCTCGTCGACGACGGCCAGTGCAGGTTCTCCGATCCCGGCGAACGGGCCGTCACCGAATACGCGTCGGACTGTCGGTGCAAGGCGCATACAGGTCCCTCCCGGGGCGGTGCATGAACGGCCGCGGTCCGGGCGTGGGGGCGGCGGCCGTTCATGATCCCGTCGGGTGGGCGGTGTGCACCAACGGATTTCATCCGGGCGAGGCGTCGGCCGTTGGGTTCAGGTGGTGCGGCACAGGGCGTGGTCGATGAGGTCGCGCAATGCGGCTTCCTGATGCGCCGCGGTCTGCGCGTCCGCGGAGCGGCTGTGCGCGGAGACGGTGATGGTGCGCTGTCCGTCGAGGGTTGTCGCTGCTCGGACGACGTATCCGAAGCCGCTTCCTCCATGCCCGAGGTAGCCGCCACTGCAGGACAGGGGTGTGAAGAACAGGCCCAGTCCGTCCCGGGTGCCTTCCGGGTGACCGCTGTCCTGCGGCACCGGCACAGTGTCCTGCATGGCGGCGAGTTCGGCGGGCTTCAGCAACTGCCCACTTGTCAGCGCGCTGAAGAAGCGGTTGAGGTCTCGGGCCGTGCCGGTCATGGATCCGTCGGCCCCGCTGTCGAAGGGACGGTAGGGGATGGTGGTGTCGACCATCGGCCCGTTCGCGACGAATTGCTGGTAGTTGGCCGCATGCGGATACGGAAGGAAGGGCCACGTGCCGGGGGTGTCGGTGTGCTGCAGGCCTAGCGGGCGCAGGATGCGGTCGTGGACCTGTTGTTCCCAGGTGCGGCCTGTGATCTTCTCAATGATCATTCCGGCCAGCACATAATTCGTGTTGGAGTACGCCCAGCGGGTGCCTGCCGGGAAGGCAGGTTCATGGCGCATGGCCAGTCCCACCAGCTCTTCGGGTTTATAGGCACGCCACCGGTTGGCGAAATAGGTCCGGGTACTGGGGTCGGGGAAGACGTCATAGATGTAATCGGACAGGCCACTGGTGTGCCGCAGCAGGTCGCGGAGGGTGACGGCCCGACCGTCGTTTCCAGCGCCTGACACGACCCCGGGCAGCAGCTCCTCCACCGTCTGGTCGAGGGAGACCCGTTTTTCGCCCACCAGTTGCAGCATGACGGTGGCGACGAACGTCTTGGTGGTACTGCCCAGACGCAGGTAGCTGTCCTTCGGAACCGGGCGGCGAGTGACCAGATCCCCCACCCCGGAACGGGCAGTGACTGTCAGGCGCGGGGTCTCCAGGCGAACCGCTACTCCTGTGACTCCGGTGTCCCGCAGCGCGTCGGCGTCACGTTGCACAGACCAAGCCGTGCCGGAGGAAGGGCGTGGCGCGGCCGAAGCCGCAAAGGACGGCAGTGATGACACAGCCAGCGCCAACACCGCAGCTGATAACCACGAACGACGAGAGATCATGGCCCGAGCCTAGAAACAGCAGGGGCCACCAGCCATCCGGTGTGCGCCCCATCCGAACGGGTGCCAGCCGGATGGACATCACGCCCGGCACCCCGCAAAGCCCCTCGCCCTTTGCTGGTCATGCTCCCGAAGGGCGACTGGACGTTCCGGCACAGCCCTTCGTCCGGCTGCGTTGGTCCGGAGTTCCGGCCAGATCGCGGGTGACCTCCCATCGCGGTGCCGGGATCGGACCGGGGGACTCTTTGTGCATGGCCCCAGACGCGGGCGCCGCAGCGGTCGATGTCGGCGTACTCGCCTATGCGCAGAGGTACACAGTGGCAAAGCCGCTTCCTCTGCCCGCGCTCCTGGATCACGGGGAACGGTGTCACTGGGCCAGGATCGGCTGGGTGAGGTTCACCGGGTTGCCGTCGGGGTCCTGGATATGGGCGACGCGCTGTCCCCACGGCATGTCGTCGGGGCCGCCGCGGACCGAGCCGCCCAGAGCCGCCACGCGGCCGAGCGTCTCGTCGACGTCGTCGACACCGATGCTGAGCAGGATCCGCGGTGCCGCCCCGGCCTCCAGGTCCGTCCTGGTCACCAGCCCGAGGTCGGTGTCCCCGATGCGCAGGCCGCGGTAGATGGCCGGCCCGTCCTCCGGTACCCGGAAGACCTCCTCGGCGCCGAACAGCTTCGTGTAGAAGCCGAGCAGGACGTCCTGGTCGGCAGTCAGGATCACTGGCTGGATGGTGGACATGGCACTCCTCTCGTGAACGGTCGTGTCGACGGGTAGACCGTGCGCAGAAGCTGAACTCATCGGCATGGCCGCCCTGCCGGACGATCTCACCCCAGACGGCAGCCCAAGACCGGAGTGACCACCCCGAGGACCAGTCACACCACATTCGTGACCTGCGGTGTTCAAGTTGGCGGAGGCCAGGTGACTTGCGCGGGGCGGTGCTACCCCAACGGCTGGCTGCACGCGGATCGGCGATGGCGGGCATGCTGTCGATCGCCTCGTCTGCACGACCGTGCCTGATGAGGAGCGCGGCCGCCTCCCGTACGTCCGCGTCGGCGTCGGCCCGAAGCAGGCCGAGAGCCTCTTCGATGCGTCCCGGCTGCTCCAGGACCCATGCGTGAACGCACCACTCCATCCGAGCCGGTGTCGTTGGAAACTTGCCTGCGTCAGCCCCGCTCCGACCGCCGTCGGGGGCCTTGCGCGCGTAGGGATGGGACGGACGCGGTCACGGGGCCTCGAAACCGGTGACGGACAGCACCCTGTCCACTCGCGCGGCGGCCAGGTCGTCGTGGCGGATCACGAAACTGGTGCGGTACTCCTCATAGGACCGCGCTTCACCGGCGAGCGCGATCCATTCGCTCGTCAACCGGTGCCTCTCCTCCTCCAGGCGGGAGGACCACTTCGCGATCGGGATGGCCGGGATCTCGCCTGCCTTTTCACGTCCCGCGAGGGTCTGTTCCGCGATGCCGGCGATCACCTCGTGATCCGCGTACCCGCCGATGACGATGCCGCTGCCGGACGGCCAGAGGTCGTGGGCAAGCGCCCGGAGTTCGTCCAGGTGCGGCAGGTCATGCTCCATGTACCGGACCAACTGCTGCTGGAAGGACGACATGTCCTCCCACTCAAGGTCTTCCCAGAACTCGTGCCAGGCCTCGTCCTCGTCGCGCTCCTGGAGCCACAGGGGCAGCTCGGCTCCGATTTCGGCGCCGACCGCGACAGGTTCGCGGACACACCGGGAGCTGGGGGCTTCCACGACCGCGGTGTCGGTGCCTTCGGGTACGTATACGACGCGGGCGTATTTCCCGGAGCTGTCCTGGTGATCCCTCTCCTGGTCCACGAAGAAGAGCAGCGTCCCGTCCCCCGGCAGATCGAAGCCGTCGACGCGCGGCAGCGCCCCGCAGTCGACAGAAAGGAGCAACGGCAGCGGAATGTCCCCGGCGGACGGCCACTTCATGCCCACCGGAAGCCGGGGCAGCCCGCCGAGCTGCCCGACCACACGGCCGCCGCCACCCGCGGACAACCCGATCGACAGACGAAGGTGCCGGTCGAAGCGGCTGATCTCGTCGTCCGGAATGCCCAGCTCAAGGGCTGCTCGGCGAAATTCTCCCTCGTGATCCATGCCAAGAAGATAGGCCCCTTCGCCGACCGGCGTGGGTCGACCCCCTGTATCCCGTGACGCCTCCTTGCCCCAGCGCCGCCTCGGCCGTCGCCGCCCACCGGAACACCATCCGGAGCCGGCGTGCGGTGTCGCCGGTGGGGCTCCTCGTGACGGGCAGAAGCCTCGCTGAGCGTGGCAGCAGGGACGAGCGGATTCACGCGTGCTTACGTGACTCCGGGGCGCTCGAAGCAGGGCGCTGCCTCGACGCCTCCGTGCTCTCCCCGTCCGTGCCGTCCGCCGTCGCCCGCTGGGATCGCCCTTCGTACCGGGCGGCCAGGGCACGTACTGTCTCGGCGATACGGTCGCAGAGCTCGGCCGGGGCCAGGACCTCGATGTCGGTGCCGAGCCGCAGGAACGCTCCGTGGGCGTGGTCGACGGACTCGATGGGCACCCTGGCCTCTGTCCAGCCGTCGCCGGAGGACGGGACGCCGAGGCGCCGGGCGCCCTCCGGGGTGAGTCGCACCAGAGCCTCGTCCGTGTGGAGCCGGGCCCGGTAGCCGGTCAGGTAACTGTTCCAGTGCCGGGTCAGGTCGAAGTCGTCCGGGACGGTGAACTCGTCGGCCAGCGACTCCAGCCCCAGGATCTGGTCGACGCGGTACGTGCGGATCCCGGACTCGCCGGCGGCGACCAGGTACCAGCGGCCCGCCTTGAGCACGAGCCCGTACGGTTCCACCCGCCGTTCGATCTCCTCCGGCGCGCGCCAGCGCCGGTACCGCAGCACCACAGCCCGCCGGTCCCACACCGCGGAGGCGACGGCGGCCAGATATGGCGTGCGGTCGGCGTCGTTGTACCAGCCCGGGGCGTCGAGCAGGAAGCGTTCCCGGATCCGCCCGGCGTGGTCGCGGACCTCCGCCGGGAGCGCGGCCCGCAGTTTGAGCAGGGCGGTGGCGAGCGCCTCGCCGAGGCCGAGCTCTGCGGCGGCGCCGGGGAGTGCGGCGAGGAACGCGGCCTGCGCCTCGTCCGCGGTCAGACCGGTGAGCCGGGTCCGGTAGCCGTCCACCAGGCGGTAGCCGCCCGCGTGTCCGGCGTCCCCGTAGAGCGGGATTCCGGCGGATCCCAGTGCCTCGACATCCCGGTAGACGGTCCGTACGGAGACCTCCAGCTCCTGTGCGAGCTGCTGGGCCGTCATGCGGCCCCGGTTCTGGAGCAGCAGAAGCAGGGTGACCAGACGGCTCGCGCGCATGGCGGCCAGTATCCACTGACAGAGGATGTCAGTGGAGCGGTTCTAGCCTGCGGCGCATGGACGACTTCGACTTCCTGCACGGCGCCTGGGACGTGGCCAACCGCCGTCTCACCACACCGCTCGGGCCGGGTCCCGGAACCTGGGAGGAGTTCCCCGGGCACGCGACGGTCCGGCCGCTCATCGGGGGTGCCGGCAACATCGACGAGATCACCTTCCCCACCCTTGCCCGCCATGGCGTGACCCTGCGGCTGTTCGACCGCGAGACCGAGCGATGGGCCATCCACTGGTCCGACAGCCGGACTGGACGGCTGGATCCGCCGGTGACCGGCGGGTTCACGGGTGACCGGGGAGACTTCCACGGTGAGGACATTTACGATGGCCGGCCGATCCGCGTGCACTTCACCTGGTACCGCCTCGGCCCGGACACGGCCCGCTGGGAGCAGGAATTCTCCGCCGACGACGGCGGCTCCTGGGAACTCAACTGGATCATGGACCTCACGCGTACGGGAGACCACGCCGGATGAGCATCGTCGAACTCCGCCAGTACACCCTGCGTCCCGGGGCCCGGGATACCTTGATCGCGCTCTTCGAGAGGGAGTTCGTGACCGGACAGCAGGCCGCCGGCATCACCGTCGGGGGCCGTTTCCGTGATCTGGACGACCCGGACCGCTTCGTCTGGCTGCGCGCCTTCCCCGGCATGGCGCAGCGCCGCCGCGCGCTGGAGACCTTCTACTCCGGCCCCGTCTGGGCGGCGCATCGCGACGCGGCCAACGCCACCATGCTCGACAGCGACGACGTCCTGCTGCTGCGCGGCCCGGGCTTCCTGCCGCCACCTGGATCCGGTGACGTGCTCGCGTCCGTGTGCCACCCCGCCGACCCGGTGGCCTTCGACGCGTACGCGGAACGGCACCTGGGGACGGCCCATGCCCTGCACCGCACCGAGCACGCCGAGAACGATTTCCCCCGCCTGCCCGTCCGTACGGGGGAGGACGTCCGGGTCTGGTTCGGACCGGCAGCCGAGCAGCCCCCGTGGCCGGTCCGGCTGCTGCGGCTGGGGCCCGTGGAGCCGTGACGGGCTTGTGGGCCCTCGGGTTCAGCCCGGCCTAGTGTGGGGCAACACAGCCGACTTCGTAGTCGACAACAAAGTCTTCATCGCGACAGTCGTCACAGAGGTCGTGGTGACTGGAGCCTGCTACGCCGCAGCGGGAGGTGGGCGGCGGGAGCGACAGGAGGCGCCAGTCTCGCGCCGGGCAGTCGCCGAGCACCGGCTCGGGCCGCCGTGGACGCTGTGCCCCTCGACCACGGACCCCGCCACCGCAGGTGAGTGGCTATACGAGTGGACCGACGTCCCCGGCATCGAAGGCGTGGTGTCAAGAGCCTGACCGGCCGCTACCGGCCAGGTGTGCGCGGCTGGACCAAGGTCCGCCGCAGGAACACCACCGAAGCACTCATCGGCGTCATCACCGGATCCCTGCACCGCCCCCAGGTCCTGCTTCTGGGCCGCTACGACACCACCGGCCGCCTGCGCCTTGTAGGCGAGACTGCCCCGCTGAAACCCGGCCCGGCCCGGGTTGTCAGGACCTGTGGATGGGCGACTCCAGGGGGTGGAAACATCAGCAGGGAGACTGGGCTTGAGTCTCCCGTAGGGGGAGGCATGAAGGTGCAGGCATGGACGGCGACACGCTCTTCACGATCGGGGCCCTGGCCCGGAGGACCGGGCTGACGGTCAAGGCCATTCGGTTCTACTCCGACACGGGAATCGTGCCGCCGACGGACCGCAGCCCGGCTGGCTACCGTCTCTACGACATCGGCGCACTGGCGCGTCTGGATCTGGTACGCACCCTGCGTGACCTGGGGCTCGACCTTGCTGTCATCCGGCAGGTGCTGGAGCGGGAGGTTTCGGTGCCCGAGGTCGCGGCCGCGCACGCCGATGTCCTGGAGGTGCAGATCCGTACTCTGCGACTGCGGCGCGCGGTGCTGCGAGCGGTGGCCAAGAACGGCTCCACTCCCGAGGAAATGGACCTCATGCACAAGCTTGCCAAGCTCTCCGACGACGAACGCCGACGCCTCATCACCGACTTCATCGACGACACCTTTGGCGGGTTCGACGCCAACGCCGACTTCGTCGACATGATGCGCTCGGCCATGCCCGAACTGCCGGACGACCCCGAACCACATCAGGTCGACGCCTGGGTGGAACTCGCCGAACTCACCCAGGACCCCGACTTCCGCGCCGCCATCCGCCGCATGGCGCAGTACCAGGCAGCCGAGCGGGCCCAAGGCGACGTCACCGGCTTGCACCACGACCTCACCGAGACCGTCCGCGACAGCGTCGGCCGCGCACTCGATGCAGGCATCGCTCCGGCCTCGGCCGAGGCCGCACCCATCATCGATGCCCTCACCGCCCGTTACGCGCAAACCTTCAGCCGCGCCGACGACGCCGACTTGCGCCACTGGCTGCTGACACGCCTGGACATTGCCGGCGACCCCCGCGCGGAACGCTACTGGCACCTGCTGGCCGTCATCAACGGATGGCCCGTTCCGCCTAGCCTGGCGCCGGTGTTCACGTGGTTCACAGAAGCCCTGCGCGCTCACACCTCGCAGCAGTCCTGCGCGCAGTAGTTCCACGTCTGACGGTCGCTCCGATCCTCGCGGCTTCGATCACGCCGCGAGGGTCTCGGAGCGTTCGACAAGGTGACCGCCCTCGAAGCGGGCTTCGGCGCGGACAAGGGCGACGAGACGGGGAGCGTTCACCGCCCGTCGGCGGGCCTGTGCGGACTCGATGAGCTTGAAGACCATGGCCAGGGCGGCGGCCCGCGCTGCCGGCGCCTCGCGTGACCTCTGTTCGCAGACGTACGGTGGCGAAGGTCGGGGGACTTCGGCAGCGCATTCGCGACATTGACAACCTTGTGAACCCAGCACCTCTGGTGGCGGGCCTCGGGGAAGACTTCGGCCAGGGCCTTCCAAGAGCCGAGTGCACCGTCGCCGACAGCGGGGACGGGAGCGCGCATGCCCCGGCGGGCGCAGTCACGCAGCAGGTCGGCCCAGGAGTCGGCGGATTCGCGGTAGCCGTCGTTCATGGCGATCAGCACTTTGGCGCCGTCCGTGCGCATGCCCATCAGCACCAGCACGCACGACTTCGTCTCGCGCAGTCGTATGTGCAGGTGGATGCCGTCGGCCCAGACGTAGAGGTAGTCGCTGGTGGGCAGGTCTCACTCGCCGAACGCGGCGTGATCTTGCTGCCACTGCTGGGTGAGACGGGTGATTGTCGCCGGTGAGAGGCCGTCGCTCGAGCCGAGGAACTGCTCCAGGGCGGGCACGAAGTCGCCGGAGGACAGCCGTGCAGATTGAGCAGGGGCAGCATCTCGCTGATCTTCGGGGACTTGCGGCGCCAGGGCGGCAGGATCGCCGAGGAGAGCCGCTTGCGCTCGCCGTTGGCCTTGTCGACGCGCTTGTCGTTGACCCGCGGGGCCTTCACCTCGATCGTCCCGGCCGCGGTGGTGACCTTCCTGAGCTGGGTGGTAGCCGTTGCGGACCACCAGACGGCGCCCATGCTCATCGACTTGGCCGAGGTTGACCATTGATCGGCCCGGTCCACGACCTCGAGCACCGTCTGCTCTGGTCACGGCGGCATCAAGATCGCTCCCTCGACTGCAACTGCCGACGACAAGCGGCTTCCCAGCAATGAAGATCACGCTCTTTGGTCGGAAGTGCTCAGGGGGCCTAATGGGGGCAGTGGGGATCCGCGCTTATCACGCTGTGATAGCTCGCGCGAGCGTCTGGGGCGGCTGAGGCTGCGAGGAGGAACTGCAAAATCTGTGAATCGGCTGGATGCCCTTGCCTGGTCAACCAAGCAAACGGCTCGCGGTATCGGGCGTACTCGCATATCCTCCGGGCCCCACACTCTCGCAAGAATCCATCTGA
This sequence comes from Streptomyces sp. CB02058, assembly GCF_001905505.1. Taxonomy (GTDB): domain Bacteria; phylum Actinomycetota; class Actinomycetes; order Streptomycetales; family Streptomycetaceae; genus Streptomyces. The sequence goes on along the minus strand of NZ_LIPG01000007.1, from coordinate 47,773 downwards.
CTGGTACGGATTGGCTGCGCCCGTGTAGAGCCGTGTGTGGGTGCCCAGTTCTCCGGCAGGCTTTGCAGCCCGGCCAGCAGAGCGAGAGGGGTGAGCTTGCGTGGCTGAGTATCTAGGCGTGCTCTCGAGTCTTGCTGCCGGGGGAGTGGACTACCCAGTCGCAAGCTGACGTCCCGTTAGGCATCCGAGCAACCGTTGGCTCTAGGTTCTGCCCGGCGGCGGATCTTGTGACTGCCGGATTGTCGGCTGGTTGTGTCTCGCACGGGGCGGGTGATCTGACGGGTGCCGAGTGGGTCCGGCTGGAGACGCACTTGCCAGCGCCGGGGCTGCGTGGGGGACGGTGGAACGATCACCGCAGAGGGATCAACGGGCATCCTGGCCTTGAAGAAGGACGTCCGCAGGTCGCCAGAGAGCCTCGACATCGTGGACGTCAGTTAGAGAGCGCTCCTGCTTGTCGCGTGGGCTGGCCAGGAGTGGGCGAAGCCGGCGAGCGTGTGGCAGTCGTGCTCCCGGAGGCCGATCCGCAGGTTTACGTGGTGGAGGAGCCCGCGTCCATGGTGGTGGGCGGTCACGTAGGCCTGATCCAGCTCACTCTGCTCGTCGTCCACCCATGTGAAAGGACGGCCGCCTGCGCGGCGCGGGGCCAGGCGGAGCCTTGGTCGTTCGTCAGTGACCGTCTTCGCCGGGGCTGCACGGCGTGCAGGCGGACGAGTTGGCTGCCCACAGCAGCCGGTCGACGTCCCAGCCGGCCGCAACGTGGATGTCGGCCGTGCGGGCGACGGAGCCGTCGCCTTTCATTTTCACCTCGGGCACGTGATGCAGGTACGTACCGCCCGTCAACAGGGGGCACATCCTCACAGCCGGGCTTGGTCGAGCACCTGGTGCATCGTCACGACGAGAAGCGTCCGATTCGCGGCTGCCCCGGAGACGACGGCTGGCTCGTCGGCCTCGAGGAGAGCGATCAACCGATCGGTTGGAATTGACGGGTTGGTCGCTGCTCGACGTCGCACGTAGTCGGCGCCGTCGGCCAGCAATGCCTCGATCGTGTCGATCGGAAGCCCAGGATGTGCTGCGGCAACGACCCGGTCATACGGGTCGTCGGAGCGGGCCAGGGCGGTGGCGGCATCGGCGGGGAAGTTCTTGTGGGCGAGCATGTCCCAGCGGCTGTAGCTCTTCCAGTCGGCAGCAATGTGTGCCAGCAGCCAGCTGGGTGCGTTCGGCTGGCGTTCGCACACGAACAGCCGCACGGCGAAGCTCTCGTCGGCGGCGAGGATCCCGACGGCCTCGTCAGACAGATCGGTGCGCATGGCCAGCGTCTTGCGGAAGACTTGGTGGCGGCTTCGCGCGAAGGCGAGCTGATCGGGTTCGGACAGCTCTTCGGCCAGCAGCCAATCGACGGCGTTGCCGCTGCTGCGGTCGTCGTACTCGACCGATACCGATTCACGCAGCACCGGGTCGAGGCCGCGGCGTGCGACGACTGCCGCGCGGACCTGGTTGTCGGGATCGTGTGCCAGAGCAGCGACATGCTCGGGGTCCAGTGTCGGATTGGCCGCAGCTGCGGCGCGCAGCTGCGGGCCCGTCAGGAAGCGGTCGGTCAGGTCGGCGTCCAGGTCGGCGGTTGCGGCGATCTGTCGTAGGAGCCCCGCGCTGTTCGCCGGGTCTGTGGAGGAGTCGATGTCGGCGAGCAGGCCACGGGCGGCCTCGGTGGGGAGCGGACCGTCAAGACGGAGCAAGAGCAGCTCTCGGCCGAAGGCTCCCGTGACCCGTGAAAGGAGTTCGCTGATCCGGGCGGTCGGCGCAGGCCTCCACTCGGCGGCGGCGATGGCGGCCGTTCGCGCATCGTCGTCGTCGAGCATCCTGGCCCGAATGTCGTCGGGCAGGTGGCGGTTGAATGCCAGGGCACGGCGAACCTTCGGCTGCGGGTCTCGGGCCAGTATTTCGTAGACGTCGTGTGACAACGGCCCCGGGAAGTGAGGTGCGTGCACGCCGACGGTGGTGAAGTACTCGGCACCTTCCGCCAGCCGGCCACGCACCTGCGCGTCGACGTCTCGGGCGAGGACGATCTGGACCTCGTCCGGGAGATTCGGATTCGCAGCCAGCTCCGACCGCAGGTTCGCATCCTTGTCGTCGGCAAGGATCACTGCGGCTTGCGCGGGCAGGTCACGGCGCCGTGCGAGCTCGGTTCGATCGATGTTTGCCGCCGCGAGGCGAACAAGAGCCTCTGGTGGTGCGGAGGGGTTGCCTGCCAGGCCACGTAGCAACATGGCCAGGTTCCGCTGCATGATGACAGGACGTTCGAAGGGTGCGGGCACCAACCTATGGTGCCAGGAAGCTTGTCGGTTGATCCTGGCCTCGGCCGGCGGCAACCGTGTCCCGGTCATCGCCGAGTTGGCGCGGGCGGACGAAGACACCGTGCGGTACGTGATCCGTTGGTTCAACAATCGGGCTGGGTTGCCTGGACCCTCGCTGGGCGGCAGGCCTGGACCGAAATTGATGGACGTGTGTAAGTTCTCGTCGCCGAGCTCGTTCCCGAGGACGGTGGGTGCTCGTACAGGCGATCTGGCTCATGGCCGCTGCTTCAGTCAGGGCGTGTTCTGGAGCTGACTTGGTCGTTGATGAGGCATGAAGATCAAGTGGCTGATCCTGTTGGAGGGACCAACGGGGTCGGAAGAGAGTCGGCTCCGATCGGCCCGCCGCGACCGTCGATTCCAGTTGCCCCATAGTCACGGCCGTTCGCCCGTGCGTCTTGTGGGGAGGTCCAGCCGGTGACTTCGGGTGTGCTTGACGTTCGAGAAATCGATCTGAGTGCTGTGCGGGAGCAGGTCGATGCGGTGCTGGAGGAGTTCCTGGAGGACAAGGCGCGTGCGGCTTCCGACAGGAGTCATCCCCCAGACGTCGCGGACACCCTGCGGAAGTTCCTTGCTGCGGGCGGGAAACGCATCCGGGCCCTGCTGTGCGTGGTGGGCTGGCATGCCGCAGGCGGGAGCGAGGAGGACAGGGCTGCAGTCCTGAGAGTGGCGGCATCGCTGGAGCTGTTCGTGGCGTTCGCGCTCATCCACGACGACATCATGGACGATTCGGCCACCCGTCGCGGTCGTCCTGCCGTGCACCGCGCCCTGCGTACGCGCCTCGGTCCGTCCTCGCGGGCGGAGCGGCTCGGTGCCGGCGGTGCCCTCCTAGTCGGAAATCTTGCCCTGATCTGGGCACAGGAGCTGCTGCACACCGCCGGCTTGCCTCTCCAGCGGCGCCGGCTGGTGCACGCCCTGTACGACGCAATGCTGGAGGAGGTGATGTACGGCCAGTACTTGGACGTGATGGGCGCCGGCCCCGATGACGACGTCGACGCGGCGCTGCGGATCGTCCGCTACAAGACCGCCACCGCAACGGTCGAGCGCCCGCTGCAGCTGGGAGCCGCCGTCGCCGGCGCCGACGACACCACCCTGGACCTATGCACTGCGCTGGGATTGCCCCTGGGGGAGGCGTTCCAGATCAGGGACGATCTGCTGGACGTCTTCGGCAGCACGGACGGTGCTTGCGCGCCCGGTCTGGGGGACCTGCGGGAGGGCAAGCACACCGTTCTCCTGGCTCTGGGCCTGCGCGCGGCCACTCCGGCGCAGCGGCGTCACTTGCGCCGGCTGGTCGGCCGGGCCGATCTCGATGAACAGGGGGCGGCCGAAGTGCGTGCCATCCTGGAGGAGACCGGCACGCGGCGGCGCACCGAGCACATGATCACATCCCGGTTCGAGCAGGTCCTGCGGGTGCTGGATGCGGCAGCGCTGCCGTCGGCTGCGTCCCGGGCGCTGCGCGGACTGGCCGTCACCGCCACCCAGTACACCTCCTGACCTCCATGACAGTGTCCGGCACACCCTGCCGGACAGAGCACTATCCGGTTCCGGGTGCCGCGGTCTCGCGTGTGCCCGGCATCAGGGACGGAAGTCTCCCCATGACCGACACCGCACTCCCCACCGAACAGGTCGCAGAGCGTTTCGCCGCCGGCGCAGTCCGATTCAACGCACGGTTCGAGCAGTACTTCTGCACCCTGGCGGACACCTTCGACGCGCCGTCATCCAGCCGGTTCGTACCCGAGTGCCTCGACCTCTTGCGGGACCTGTCGATGCGGGGCGGCAAGCGGCTGCGGGTGGCATTGCTCTACGAGGCGGCCCGCCTGGTGACACCCGATCCGGTGCGCGGCCTGGAGGAGGCCGCATTGAGCGTCGAGCTGCTGCAGACGCACGCCCTGGTCCACGACGACATCATCGACGACGGCCCCGTCCGCCGGGGTGGGCCGTCCACCCACTACGCCTACCGCGAGAAGTTCCCCCAGCACCCACAGAGTGCCCTCGGACTCGCCATCCTCGCCGGTGACCTCGCGCTGGCTCTGTCCCTGCGGGTCCTCCTCGACTCCCCGGCATCGCTCGCGGTGCGCCACGCGATGGTCGGGGTGCAGAGCGCAGCGGCCTCCTCCATGATCGTGGGCCAGATCACCGACATCGAGCGGGACTTCACTGATCTCCCGTCCGCGGAATTGCTGCACGCCGTCTCCGATTACAAGAGCGCCCGCTACTCGATTCTCGCCCCCCTGCAACTGGGTCTGCTTGCCGCGGGTGAGGACCCGGCCCGCTTCGATGCGGAACTGCGTCGCTACGCGCGGCTCGTCGGGATCTACGAGCAGATGCGGGACGACTACCTCGACCTGTTCAGCAACACGCAGACCATGGGCAAGTCCACCGGCAGTGACCTGCGCAGCGGCAAGCGCAGCTACACCGTTGCTGCTCTGTTGGCGGTCGTGAGCGGCACCGAGCAGGCGGTGGTGGAAGCCGCGCTCGGCGACTCCTCCTGCACGCCGGAGACGGTGGCCGCTGTCCGGGAGATCGCCATCAGCCACGGGGTCGAGCAGAAGCTTCTGGCGGACATGCGTCGTTGTGCGGAACTGGCTTCGGCCGAAGCTGCTGGCTGGCGCACGCGCTGGCGTGAGGAGGCCGTCACCCTCTTCGAACACCTGCCGCTGTGGAGCATCGAACGGGCTCTGTGATCAATCCTCGGGCCGCCCCGGGACGAGATCACTCCACAGGCCGCCCCGGGGCGGTTGCCGTTCCTGCTGCAGTAGCGGCTCCGGAGTTGGTCGTTGGCCGGCCACTGGTTGTCGACAGGTCTTCCAGGGCCTGCCGCCACAGTCCGGGCAGGGTGTCGGCTTCGGGGAGGGCTTCATCGGTGCGGAAGCACAGACTCGCCTCACCCGCGTAGATCAGCATGACGACCGCCAGGGGCGCCCCGGGCGGGCAACACATGACGGGATCGACCCGGTTCACCGCCGCCTCGCCGTAGCAGAGGCGCTTGCGCATCACCAGGAAGGAAGCGACGAGGGTGAGCCGGCCCGGGGCGGTGCTCGCGGCCACGAGACGCCTGAGAAGCCCGGCAGGCAGGCGGGTTAGGACCGCACGGAGTACGGCTCGGTGTCCGGGTAGCTTGAGAGCAGCGGTGACCGCGCTGGTGTCGGTGAGCCGCTGGGCGAGGGGCGGGAGACAGCCCGGAAGATCGACCCGCGCCAGGAAGAGGCGATTGCCAGGGACCGCGCACTCGTCGGCCGTGCGAAGGCTGACGGGAACCATGACTGGAATGGGGGCCCGGGCGGCACGCGGCCAGGCGGTGCTCGCCCACCCGGCGATTGCGTGGCCCAGGGCGGTGAGGTAGACGTCGTTGATGCCGACGCCGCCGGCACGGGCCGCGGCCTTGAGCAACGCCACGGGCACCCGGGCCCACGTGGTGCGACGGCGGCTGGAAAGCGGCTGCACGGGCGAGGTCCACACGTGGTGCTTGCGGGCATGCCGCAGCAGGATGGCAGCGCTGCGCCGTACCTGCCGCAGCCGAGGCCGCGGCTCGGCGGAAGGCGTCCGCGGTGCCGGCGCGGGCCCGACAGCCGCATCCGGACCGAAGAGGGCCTCCAGGACCGCGACGATGGTGCCGCCGTCCTGGACGGCGTGATGGGTCAGGTACAGCAGCGCACATCCGTCGGGGACGTGTCCGTGCAGCAGGACCAGGCGCCAGGCCGGGACGCCCTCGGGCCAAGGGACGCGCATCAGATGCTGCACCGCAGCTTCGAGAGATTCCGGCCCCCTGCCCACGTGACGTGCGGCGACGTGCTGCGCTGGGTCAGTAACGGCAGGTACCCACCGAGCCTGCCGACCGTCACCGTGCAGGACGTGCGTCAGGCACGGAAGGCTAGGCAGACGCACGGCCACGTATTCCTGGAGGCCAAGCAGCTCGGGAACGGCGCCCGACAGATGCAGCACCGCACCGATGGTCAAGGCGGCGTCCGGGTGGTCGGCGCGCTGCTCCAGGTCGCGCAGGAAGAGATCGGCGGCGTTGGGAGGGAGGAACGTTCGCATCTGTGTCATCTCCGTCATCGAAGGAGAGCGAAGGCCACGCCGCTGACGACCGCGCCCACGCAGGCTCCGACGGCCACCTGCGCGACGGTGTGGCACCGCAACCGCACCCGTGACCAGCCGATCAACGCCACCAGCGGGGCGGACAGTGCCCACCACGGCCCGTAGAGCGAGGCGAGAACCGCCAGGGCACCGGCCGCGACCGCGGAATGCACCGACACCTTCCACAAGAAGGTGATCACCATCAGTACCAGCAACACGGCCAGCATCGCCGCCACCAGTGCACGGACGGCAGGTGTGGCTTCCAGCCCGTACAGCAGCCCTGTACCGGTGATGACCGAGACCAGGACGACGGGACCGGCTACCAAACGCTCCCGCCGCTGCCGTACGTGCCGGTCGCTCCAGTAGCTGCGGCGTTCACCCAGGCGAAGGGCCACCGAGGGCAGCGCGCTGGTGAACAGGGCCGCGAACAGGCCCCACCCGACTCCCGTGGCGCCGTCGGCGTGCCATCCGAGCAGCGGCGCCAGGGCCAGCATCCAGTTCCTCGGGTCGAAGCCGTCACTGATGAGCCACGCACACCTCGCGTCGCTGCGGGCCGCAATACCGGGGCAGTGGACACGAGACACCGGGCCCGCTTCCCTTTCGGTCACCACCGCGGTCTGCTGCCCGGTCATCACCGCGGTCTGCTGCTCGGACACTCATGCCCCCTGCCTCGCGACACCTGTCGAGCGGATACGCCCACCGGCACAACGACACCGAACGGCCCTGGGCACGGCACCGAAGCGGCCTACACCACACCTGGCACGGATGCTCGTGCCGACCGGGTGGCGCGGGTGCGCAGAGCGAAGGCGGTCATACCGACCGCCGCCATGCCCAGCGCCCACCCGAAGCCCAGAAGCAGGCAGCTCCAGGGCATCGCGTGCAGGCCGGCGGCCGTCACAGCGGTCTGCACCGCGCCGTGGGCCGGCAGGTATCGCACCAGGGCATGGTCGGATTCCGGGTTGATCAGCGGGTTCTGCAGCAGCAGATCGATCGAGCTGACCATGATGGCCAGGAACATGCCCGCCAGTTCACTGCGGACCACGGCCGCGAGCACGATGCCGATGCTGCCGTAGATCAGCGCCCCGGTGAACATCCCGGCGGCGAACAGCACCGGCTGCACCGGCCGCCAGAACAGATGCGTCCACGCCGTGACGTAGACGGCGACTGCGGCCGCCACCAGGACGAGCGAGACGCACTTCGCCAGGGCCAGAGAGGAGCGCGGAAACCCGGCCTGCACCAGACGCCGGTCGAAAACGGCGGAGCGAGCGGTGGCGACGAACATCATGAACGCGACGACCAGGGTGAGAGCCTGCAGCGCGCCGACGACCTGGGTCAGCACGTTGCCGTCCATGACCACGAAACGCCCGACCGGCCGGACGTAGAAACGCAGCGGTGTCCGCGCCACCACTTCGTAGGCCAACGAGGTCCACAGCGGAACGAACAGAAGCATGATGAGCAGCGCCAGCCGGTTACGGGCCTGCTCGATCAACGCGAACCGCAGCGACGTGCCGAAGCAGATCCGCCGCTTCACGAGGCCACCCCGATCGTGTCGGTCCGCTCGGTCTCCCGCAACACCCCGCCGTCCAGGCGGTACAAGCTGTCGAGACGGGAGGTGTCGTACGCGAGGTGGGAGACCACCAGTACCGCGCATCCCCGGTCTCGCACAGCTGCAGCCAGATCCCAGAACCGCAGATACGTCTCCCAGTCGAAGCCCTGGTACGGCTCGTCCAGGAGCAGCAACTGCGGATCATGCATCAGGGCGAGAACCAGGTTGAGCTTCTGGCGGGTACCGCCGCTGAGCGTCTCCACCCGCTCGTGCCGGTAGCCACTGAAGTTCAGCTCCTCCAGCAGCTCGTAGGCCCGGGTCAGATGGCTGATGCCGTAGGCGGCCTGGAAGAACTGCAGGTGCTGCTCGACGGTGAACGCCTGGTGGAGCACGGTCTCCTGCGGACAGCATCCCAGTCGGCCCGCACGCTCCACCGTGCCGCTGTCCGCGGGGAGGTCCCCGGCCAGGATCCGCAGCAGAGTGCTCTTGCCGGCCCCGTTCTCGCCGACGATGCCCACCAGCTGACCCGGACGGAGATCCAGCGACACCCCGCGCAGAACCGGCCGCCGCCGGTATCCCTTGCGTACGTCCCGCACGTCCAGCACCGGACCAACCGCGCTCACCGCTTCACCCTTCATACCCACCGCCTTCTTCAGCGTCGACCTGCCGCGAGCCGCGCCCGACAGGATGCGGTCACGACCTCATCACCGGCACCGCCCCAGCAACGGCCGGACACAGCGATGCGAAGGGCCCCGACTCAGTCGTGCAACGACGATGAGCGTCACAGGACACGACCGGTAACGCTCCCAAGGTCGGTCCTGGCCCGAGGTCCGGACCGAAGCGATCGCTCCACGTCGTCACAACCGGGCCCGGATCGCCGTACGGTCCGGTCGGCGGGCCACCACGAGGACAGCAAAGGCCGGATAGTCGCCCACCCCGCGTCCGTCATGTCCGACGGATACCGGGCGCATCCGGTCCGGATGGTCGGCCGCGTTGCCGTACACGTGCGCGAGGCAATCGCACGACACGGCAGGCGGGTTGAAGTGAAGGGGCTCGGGCGCGTACAACAACGACAACAGGGCCTCCGGAACCGCTCGGGTGGGATCGCGTCCCCGAGCTACCAGGAGGCCCTGCGTTCATGCACGGACGGCCAGAAGATCACCCGACCAGGAACTCTGTTCGACTTGCACGTTTCAAGATCGGTTGAGATACGGCTTCCTGGACGCCTCAAAGCTAGTCAGAAGTCGCGCTCGTCTTGCAAGCGGACACCTCAAACCGGGACGGAACGCCTCACGGAGGGACTGCACCGGGGCCGTGCCCAGCCACCGGCACCCGGCCCGCCTCAACCGGCGAGGAGTTCGGCGACCTGCCGGCGGATATAGGGCAGGTCGTTGTGGAGCATGCCGGGGCATTCGGTGCTCGCCCAGTCCCGATGCCCGCCAAGGCCCGGAACGGTCCGCACCACGTCGCTGACGGGGTTGCGGTAGACCACGTCGGCCAGCGGGTCCACCCCGTGCCGCCGTGCGAGTTCAGCCAGGAGGCGGGCCAGTGAGACGCGCGCTTCCGGGGTCGCGGACTGTGCGGTGGTGAAGGTGCCCAGCAGGGCGATGCCGACGTTTCCGGAGTTGTATCCCCCGATGTGGGCGGCGGTGACCAGGCGTCCCGCCGCGTCGTGCGCGGGTGTCCCGTCGGTGCCCGACCAGCGCCCCTCGTACACCAGGCCGCTCGCGTCGATCAGGTAGTGGTAGCCGAGGTCGCCGTACTCAGCGGCGTCGGTGCGGTAGATCGCGCGCACCCGTGCGGCCGGGGCCAGGCTGTCGCCGCCGTCCGCGGTGTGGTGCACCGTCAGGGTCTGGACCGGATAGTAGGCGGGGGGCCAGCGCTCGGTGCCGGCGGCGGTGTGGCGCAAGGCTTCGTCAGCTCCCCACTGGGCGCGGGTCAGCAGCGGATAGGCGGCGGCCGAGGTGGCCGCCGCGGCCGGGAGCGCTGCCGTACCCAGTACGGCCGCGGCACCCAGCACGCCGAGGAAACTCCGGCGCGGCAGCGGGGAGAGGGATGCGGGGTGTCTGGTGCCCGGTAGGTCGTGCCGGTCGGGGAAGTCCATGGGGTGTGTCTCCCTGTGCGTTCTCATAGGGGAAGGACGGCCATGTCGCCGTACGGGCCGCTGCCCCGCCTCCCCGAGGGGAAAACGGGCAGCGGTGCGCGTGTGCGGTCGGAGGCGAGGGCGGGTCAGCAGCGGTGGGTACCGGCGAAGTTCCAGAACGCAGACTTGGTGGCGGGTCCGGCCATCCCGTCGACGGTGAGGCTGGCGCCGTGGAGGTTGAGGTACCTCTGCAGCCCCTTGATCGTGTTGGGGCCGGCGATTCCGTCGATGGAGTCGCTGTAGTAGTTCAGGTATTTGAACAGGTTCTGCGCTGCTTTCCAGCTGCTCTCGCCCAGCTTGCCGTCGATGGTGCCCGGGCCGGGGAAACGATAGTCGATCGCCCGGTCGCGCAGCAGGCACTGCCAGCTCTTGGCGTGGGCGGTGTCCAGTCCCAGGTTGTTCTCGGCGAGCACGCCGATGGCCTCCGTGCTCGCCGCCGACGCCGTTGCGGACATCGTGGACGAGGCGGGGGCCGCGAAGCTGGTGCCCGCGCCGGTCAGGGAGCCGACGGTAAGCGCGGCGACGGTCGCGGTGGTGACACACGCCCGCTTCATGATCTTCGATCGCATCCGGAAATTCCTCTTCGTCTCGTGGACTGCCCAGTGCTGCATCGGGATTCGAGACGACCTTGCCAGCCGCCTGTGATCCTTCACATACTTTTGCGCGCACGCGCAAAAGACGAGGCAGGCGAGGGGAATCCGATGCTCCGTATCCATTTCACGGATGCCGATTCAAAGAGAGTTTTGTCCCGGCGGGAGAGTTTGATATGACTCGCGCTGTGAGGCGGGTTGGGACACACGCGGAGGCGTGTGAGGATCCGTCCGTGGAGTGCGATGTGTGTGGACGTGCGATGTGGCAATGGCCGACACTGCCGACAGCCTGGGAAGAGGAGATCTGGTCCTGTTCCTGGTGCTACGCCTCCACCCATGTGGGTGGCGAGTGGTTCGTGGTCGCGCGGCCGCCGTACTTGCCCGTGGACATGCGTTGGGAGCGGGCCGTCGCGGACGGCCTCACCGTCGACGTCTCCCATGCTTTCGGCATCTTCGACAGGACGCTGTGCGGAATCCAGGTGGCCGGCATGTCACCGTCGGATTACTGGTGGCTGCCGGAGCGGGAGAACGCCTGTGGCGCCTGCCGGGATATGGCGGGTGTCATCGATGGCCGCTGGCCGCAGGCGTTGAGGGGCGAGGACGCGCGGGTCAGCGTGGCTCGGCGGCTATGAGTCCTTCCAGTTCGGAGTGGACTCTCGTGTGAGCCTGCGGCTCATCAGGTCGATCATCGCGAGGCGGATCATCGCTTCGCAGCGGTGCGGGTGGGTTTCGTAGTCGCGGGCGAGGCGGCGGTGATTCATGAGCCAGCCGAATGTCGGCTCGACGACCCAGCGCCGGGGGATGGTCTTGAAGCCCTTCTGGCCAGGGTCGCGGCGGGTGACTTCGACGTCGATGCCGAGGGTGGCGCCGTGGTCGAAGCCTTGGTTCGATAACCGCTGTCGGCCCATGCCTTGGTGATTCTGGGGTGGGCCTTGGCGATGCGCGAGAGCAGGTGGATCCCGTCGGCGTTGTCGGGGACGCCGGCCGCGGTGACCCAGACCGCGAGGAGGAGGCCGAGGGTGTCGACGCCGATGTGGCACTTGCGGCCCGCGATCTTCTTGCCCGCGTCGAAGCCCTGGCCGGTGGCCGGAACGTTGGCGGACGTCTTGATGCTCTGGGTGTCCAGGACGCATGCGCTCGGTTCGGCGTCCCGGCCTGCGGCCTCTCGGACAAGTCGGCGCAGCAGGCCGTTGAGCTGGTCAAACACGCCGTCCTTCTGCCAGGCGGCGCAGTATCCGTGACCGGTTTCCCACGGCGCGAAGTCGTGGGGAAGAGAGCGCCAGGGGATCCCGGTCCGGTCCACGTACAACACCGCGCCCATGATCCGGCGCAGGTCGTGCTCAGGCGGTCGCCCGAAGGAGACCCCGCAGGCGGCACGGTCCGGGCGTCGGCCGTGGGGGTCGCAGCAGCCGCAGCAAGGTGCTGGCGGCGCGGGGCAGGGGATGGCAGCCTGTTCCGTACCCTGGGGGTTATGCGTATGCGCCCCACTCTGAGCTGGACTCCTATCGGGGACCCGTCCCCGGGCGCCACGACCCTGGAGCCGGTCGTGGACGCGCTGGACACCGGTGGTGTGCTGGTGCTCAGCGGGGCCGGCCTCTCCACGGAGTCGGGTATCCCCGACTACCGAGGGGAGGGCGGGAGCCTGAGCCGGCACACGCCGATGACCTACCAGGACTTCACCGGCAGTGCCCAGGCCCGTCGCCGGTACTGGGCGCGCAGCCATCTCGGCTGGCGTACCTTCGGTCGTGCCCGTCCCAACGCCGGGCACCGAGCCGTCGCCGCGTTCGGGCGGCACGGCCTGCTCACCGGTGTGATCACCCAGAACGTCGACGGCTTGCACCAGGCCGCGGGCAGTGATGGCGTCGTGGACATCCACGGGAGCCTGGACCGGGTTGTTTGCCTATCCTGCGGGCACGTCAGCCCGCGACGCGAACTGGCCGGGCGCCTGGAGGTGGCCAACGCGGGCTTCGGACCGGTGGACGCCGCGATCAACCCGGACGGTGACGCCGACCTCACCGACGAGCAGGTGGGCGAGTTCCAGGTGCTGCCCTGCACGGTCTGCGGCGGCGTCCTCAAACCGGACGTGGTGTTCTTCGGTGAAGCCGTACCCCCGTCACGGGTCCAGCACTGCCGGGCTCTGGTCCGCGAGGCGACGGCCCTGCTGGTCCTGGGCTCCTCGCTGACGGTCATGTCCGGGCTCCGCTTCGTCCGCCAGGCCGACCAGGCCGGAACGCCCGTGCTGATCATTAACCGGGATCCGACCAGGGGTGACCGGCACGCTGCCATCCGGATCTCTCTCCCGCTGGGAGCGGCACTCACTGCTGTCGCCGACCGTCTGGGTATCACGACCGACGACGAGGCGGCGGGGTCGATGTGACGGCGGGCACCACCGTGAGGTGACATGTCTCGAGGTGACCTCGGCCCCGTGATCTGCACAAGCCAGGTACGGAAACCGTCGGCGACGACGCGCGGTCGCCTCCAGCGGCGCCTGTGCCGGACAGCACCGACACCTACGATAAAGCTCCGGGTGGTCGTCGCGGTCCTCGGCGGGCTGGCACACAGGGCCTGCGTCGCCGACCGACGATCGTGCGCGGCAGCGATCTCGAAGAAGGCCTGAGCCAAGGCCTGCCAGCGGTGTGGAGCCGGCATGTCGGCGCCCCGGTACTCGCCGGCAATGTCACCCGGCGGGTCGACTTCGCGTTGTTGATGGTCGAGGCGCTGACCGACGACCGGCTGGTCCAGGAGGTCCTGGCGATCGTGGGCGGCCGGACGCCGACCGCGCTCGCGACCCCGGCATGACATACCCCCCAGGACACCAGGACCCTCAGCACGCCGTCGCGGCTGGCGACCGCACAGCCACCCATCCGGCCGGCTGAAGCCACGCGGCGCACTCCCCTCGTGAAAACTTCCCGGACCGGCGGGACCTGAAGCGCCGCTGCGGGGAGGCACTGGTCATCAGTCCCACGCTCCGCGTTGACGCCCCGATTTCGCCAGCACCGCGCCCGAACTCGCCCAGTGCTGCTGCACACCGCCAGCCGCCGGGACGGAGCCCCTGGGAGGGCTCACGGGTGACGACCTGCTGCCCGGCTGGGACAAGGACGGGGCGCTGGGTGCCACCCGCTCCTCCGACCGTCTCGTCAGCGCGATGCTTTGGCGGGGCGGCGGAGGCACCCTGGCACGCGGTACGGCATGGCGTCGTAGGTAGTGCCTGGCGCCTGCTGGTGGTCGGCGCAGGCAGGGTCTCAACGAATCACGACGTTGGCACGGTCGGCATGCGCGCGTCATGGAAAGTTCTCCTGCGCGAAGACCGGTCGGTGAGGGTGGCGGTGGCCGTACCCGAACGAAGGGCGTGGCCGTCGTCCGACGACGGAGAGGATTTCCCCTATGAGATCGCGCCTGCACAGAGCGGTCACGGCCGCCGTACTGGCTGCCGCTGGCTGCGCCGGACTCCTGACGGCCTCGCCCGCCTCGGCTGCCGGGAACGGGCCCGGCCACAGGCCCCGGCACTTCGACCTTCAGGCTCACCGGGGCGGGCTCGGGCTGACGGTGGAGAGCACGCTCGCCTCCTTCTCACGCGGACTGGAGGTCGGGGTGAGCACCCTGGAACTCGATGTGCAGATCACCGAGGACAAGCGGGCGGTGGTAACTCACGACCGCCGCATCTCGGCGGCGAAGTGCCGGGACACCGGGCCGGTGGCGGCGGGGGACCCGGAGTACCCCTACGTGGGTAAATACATCGTGAACCTGTCGCTGGCCCAAGTACGGACCCTGGACTGCGGTACGCAGACACTGCCGCAGTTCCCGGGGCAGCGGCCGAGTCCGGGGGCCCAAATGCCTCTGCTCACGGAGGTCTTCGACCTGGTCGAGGAGCGCAAGGCGCACCGGGTCGGGCTGAACGTGGAGACGAAAGTCGAGGCGGGGGCACCGCACGAGACGGCGCCGCGCGAGGACTTTGTCCAGGTGGTAGCGCGGGAAGTGCGCGCCTCAGGGCTGGCCCGGCGGGTCACGGTGCAGAGCTTCGACTGGGGGGCGCTGATGCGGATGCGCCAGGTCGCGCCCGAACTGCGCCTCGTCGCGCTCACCAACGGCAACCAGTTCCTGCAGCCCGGGCAACCCGGTGGCTCGCCCTGGCTGGGCGGTTTGGACATCGATGACTTCGGCGGCGACCCGGTGGCGGCCGTCGCCTCCTTCGGCGCGGACGCCTTCTCCCCCGTGCACGGCTCACCTCAGGATGGCAAGGTCACCGATTCCGGATATGCCCCCTACACCACGCGGGAGTTGGTGCGTCGAGCGCACGAAGCCGGGATCAAGGTGATCCCGTGGACCGTCGACGACGAGGCGACCATGCGCAAGCTGATGGACGACGGAGTGGACGGAATGATCACCGACTACCCGGACCGTCTGCGTGCGGTGATGGCCGAGCGTCACCTGAAGCTGCCCAAACGGTATGCCGCGCCACCGCTCGTGCCGCAGAACTAAACGCGCCCGCCGAAGTCGTCGGGCTGGGCGTCTTCTGCGGCCGTGTTGGTCCAAGAGGTCCTCCCACAGCTCCGGGGTATGGCCCCGCATGCGGGAAGTCCCGCCTTCTTCGGCGTAGCGCTTGCGGTGCGAAACCGGGCCGTGGAGGTCAGGGAGTGTCGCCCTCCCATACCCACGGGCTGGTCCACGCTTTCGTCCGACCCCCCTCCCCGGCGTGGGTCAGGCTGCTGTGCAGCCCTTCGATCTCGCCGAGCCAGCCTTCCCCTTTTGGCTTCCATGATGCGTGTGAGGAGGTTGTCACGGATTTCGACAAACCGGGGACGTTCTGTCATGTGGACGATCAGGGCTTTGGACACAAGCTTCTCTGAACTAGATCAACGAGAGGCCGAGGCCGTGTCAGTGGCTCCTGTTAGGGTCCGCGCCGTGACCTCAACCGATCATTTGCTCGCATTGATCCGGGACACCCCCGGCATCGCTGACCTGCTGCATTCGTCTTTCGAGTTCGGGATCTTCCGCAAAGATCACGGTGAGGCGGTCCGAGCGGCCTCGGGTGCCGCTCTGGACGCCATCGCCGGTGACTGGACCGGCGGAACCTTCTTTCTGTGCCATGACGAGGACGGGCGGCGGCCCGTGGTGTTCGCAAGTTCCGAGGGACAGGGCGGTGTGATCGCTGGCGACTTGAAGGCAGGGTTGGAGATCATTACCGGCCTGGCTTACTGGCAGGACTGTCTGAACTTCTCCGGTGGCGGGAGTTTGGAGGCAATGGAGGACACCGCTGTGAGCAACTGTTCTTACGAGCATGTGGCCCATGCCGACGTGCTCTGCGGCGGCCAGGGAGCGGTTTCCGTAAGGTCAGCGGCTTCATCGAGGTACGGCCATGGCGCTGTTCCTACGTGCGATCGCTCTACTGCCGAGCAGTCCGTACGAAGGCAGCCCGTACGGCGCTCACCGAGCGTCGGGCTCGATAGTGACCACGGCAGGACGTGTCCACTCTTGGCGACGTGCCCGCAGCTCCATCCCAGGGGGCAACCTGCGCCGGACGTCGCAGCTGGGCCGCCCTGCGCAGCCGGCGGAGATGGCCCCCGCGTATGTGTTCCTGGCTTCTGAGCACGCGAGTTTCATCACCGCGGAGATCATGAACGCCACCGGAGGCACTCCGCTTCCCTGATCCGGCTTGGGAAGCAGGGGAGGGGACAACGAGAGCACTGGGGTGAAGGAGGAGGCGGTGTGAGTTCAGACGTCGGGCTACGGATCGGGCGACGCACGGTCACCGTCAAGCGGGCCGACAAGGTGCTGTTCCCGAGGGACGGCATCACGAAGGCCGATCTCGCCGAGCACTATCGGCGTGTGGCGCCGCGGATGCTGCCCGAGCTGCGCGGCAGACCCCTGATGCTCGAGCGGATGCCGGACGGCACCGACGGAGACCGCTCCTATCAGAAGGCGGCCTCCGACTACTTCCCCGAGTGGATCCATCGTGCCACGGTGGCCAAGGAAGATGGCGACGTCACGCATGTGGTCTGCGATGACACGGCAACTTTGGTCTATCTCGCCGGCCAGGCGTGCGTCACCCCGCACCGCTGGCTGAGCCGCGCCGACGAACCGCGCCTCCCCGACCGCCTGGTCTTCGACCTGGACCCGCCCGCTGACGACTTCGAACCGGTACGCCGAGCGGCTCAGCGCCTGCACGAACTGCTCGAGGAGCTGGAGCTCCCCTCGGGCCTGATGACCACAGGCTCACGAGGGCTCCATGTCGTCGTGCCGCTGAACCGGCGGGACGATGCCGACGAGGTGCTGGCGCTCGCCCGCGCAATGGCCCGGACACTGGCCTCGCGGTACGAGCAGGAGCTGACGACCGAGCCCCGTAAGAACGCCCGCAAGGGGCGCCTGTATCTGGATGTCGCGCGCAACGGCTACGCCCAGACCGTCGTCGCGCCGTTCGCCGTCCGGTCCAGGCCGGGCGCGCCCGTGGCCGTGCCGCTGGACTGGGACGAACTGGACGACCCCGAAGTGACCGCACGCCGGTGGACGGTGACTGACCTCGGCGATCGCCTGGAGAAGAAGCCGTGGGAGGGGCTCGCGCGCCACGGCCGCGGCGTGACTGCGGTGAACCGGCGCCTGCGAAAACTTGCACGGAGCGAGGGTGGTGCGAAGTGACGGGCAGGGGGGCGGCTCGGGGGAGTGCCTTCGCGGCCGTTCCACGCGCCCAGGGCCACGACAGGTCCACGACTGGGTTCTGTCCCCTGTGATTGGCGTCGGGCCCAGATGAGGATTGCGGCGAAGGTGTGGGGTGCCGCCCGCCGGTGTGCGTTGCCCGAGCGGAGAATCCAGTTGCCTGGGCTGTCAGTCCGTCCGCAGACTCACGATCATGATGTCTCACGCACGCGGCCTGGTCCTCGACCGCTTCCGCTGGATGGGCGGCCACGCCGACGTCTGGCAGATCTTTCGTGACCCCGAAGCGTTCGCTGCGGTGGCCCGCGGACTGGCCGGGCCGTTCCGGGAAGACGGCGTCACCGCAGTCTGCGGTATCGAGTCACGTGGATTCCTGCTCGGCGCTGCAGCCGCCGTCGAGCTCGGCGTCGGCTTCGTCGCGGACGCAAGGGCGAGGGGAATCTTTCCTGGGAAGAAGATTACCCGGCGCAGCGACCCCGACTACCGGGGTACTCGCCAGGAGCTGCGTCTGCAGCGGACGGCGGTGGGCCCTGAGGACCGAGTGCTGCTGGTCGACGACTGGATCGAGACGGGCAGTCAGGCGTGGGCAGTGCGGTCGATTGCGGGCAGTGGGCCGGCTGTTCCGTCGTCGTTGACCAGACGGCCTCGGACCGGGGGACGGACCTGGGCGTTCGCAGCATTGTCACCGCCGCCGAACTTCCCTCCTGGGACGGGTATTCCTGACGCGTGTCCGTCCGGCTGGTCAGTCAGTTCACTGGACGTGCCTGCCCGATTAGTGATCCCTGGTGCACTGTGGGACCGGATCGCGGCATTGATGCCGGCCGATCCGATCCGGTTCGCGGGCGGCGATGGGCCGACCACTGCCGCAGACTTGAGGCCACCGCGTGGAAGTACCGCACCAGTTCGCCGTGTCCCAGAGCGTGGTCACCACCCCGCGCCAGGTTGCTCACTCCGGCAGCGGCGGGCCACTGCCGCCGCTGCCGGGATCGGGGCTCCGGTCTACGCGGGCACGGACTCGGGGTGCAGGACCACCTTTGTCCATCCCGGGCCGCGCTTGTCGAAGTTCTCATACGCGCTGGGCGCCTCGTCGAGCGGGAGCTCGTGCGAGACCAGGAAGGACGGTTCAGCCTCGCCGCCGGCGATCAGATCGCGCAGTGCGCGGTTGTACCGCTTGACCGGTGCCTGTCCGGTGCCCATGCTCTGGCCCTTGAACCACATGAGCCCGTAGTCCAGAGGAATCTTGCCCTGGGCCTCCAGATCGTTCTGGGCTTCCTTCCCGCCGGGGTCCTCGGGCAGGAACACGCCGACGACGCCGAGCCGACCGGTGAAGCGCACTGCGTCGATCAGTTGGTTGAGCGTGAGGGACGCGTCCTCCTGGCCCTGCGGGTCGTGGGCCTGGTAGCCGACACACTCGCAGCCGTTGTCCGCACCGAGTCCGAGGGTGGCTTCCTTGACCACCTCGGCCGGGTCCTCCTTGCTCGTGTCGATCGCGATCGCGCCCACGTGCTCCGCCAGCGCCAGCCGGTCCGGGTGGTGGTCGGCGACCCACACCCGCCCGGCACCCTTGAGCACGGCGGAGTACGCGGCCATCAGGCCGACCGGGCCGGCCCCGAAGACCACGGTCTGGTCGCCCGGCTTCACACCGGCCATCTCCGTGGCGTGGTAGCCCGTCGGGAAGATGTCCGCGAGCATCACGTAGTCCTTCTGCCGCTCGAGGGCGTCCTCGCCGAGCCGCAGCGCGTTGAAGTCGCCGTACGGGACGCGCAGGTACTCCGCCTGTCCACCTGCGTAGGGTCCCATCTCGGCGAACCCGTACGCCGCTCCCGCCATGGCGGGCTCGGGCTGCATGGTGAGGCAGTAGTTCGTCAGCCCCTGCTCGCACTGCTTGCAGAAGCCGCATGCGATGTTGAAGGGCAGGACGACGTACTCTCCCACCTTCACCTTGCTGACCCCGGAGCCGACCTCGACCACCTCGCCCATGTTCTCGTGCCCGAGGCTGCGCCCCTGCTCGAAGGACGTACGGCCCTCGTACATGTGCAGGTCCGAGCCACAGATGTTCGTGGAGGTGATCCGGACGATGATGTCGTTGGGCTGTTCGATCCTGGCGTCGGGGACCTCGCTGACGCTGACGTCGTGCGGGCCGTTGTACACCACTGCCTTCATGTCGAGCCACGCTTCCCGACCACTCGGCCACGGCCCCGAGTCACCGTCCCCAGCGGCAGGGCGCGGGTGATCCGCTCACTTCTCCAGGGCACCCGTCGCGGCCGCTCGTACCGGCGCCGGTCCGTGCCGGGCTCATTCGACCAGTGTGGCACCGGCCGGACGGCGTGGCGAACGCGCGACGAGCCACCGGGCCGGGCGCCCTACGGAGATGGTGAATCCCGGGTGGTCCGTCCTGCCGTCGCGCGGCCCGGTGACGGCGCGCATGTCGCGCGGGTCCCGGCGCAATCAGGTACTCAGGAAGGGTGAACAAGGACGCGTCCGACCCCTTTGCGCATGTCCGGGGCGCCAGTGAGAACAACCTGCGGAACATCGATGTCGACGTTCCGCGGGACGCCATGGTCGCCTTCACCGGCGTCTCCGGTTCGGGCAAGTCCTCGCTCGCGTTCGGCACGCTCTACGCGGAGGCCCAGCGGCGCTACTTCGAGTCCGTAGCACCGTACGCCCGAAGGCTGTTGCAACAAGTCGGCGCACCGCACGTGGAGGAAATCACGGGACTGCCGCCGGCCGTGGCCCTGCAGCAGCGACGCGGGGCGCCCAGTTCGCGCTCGACGGTCGGCACCATCACCACGCTGTCCAATCTGCTGCGCATGCTGTACTCCCGCGCCGGCACCTATCCGCCCCGGGCCGCACGGCTGGAAGCCGAGTCGTTCTCACCCAACACCGCGGCCGGCGCCTGCCCGGAGTGCCACGGACTGGGCGTCGTCCACGACGTCGCCGAGGAACTCCTCGTCCCGGACCCCTCGCTTAGCATCCGCGAGGGGGCGATCGCAGCCTGGCCGGGTGCCTGGCAGGGCGCCAACCTGCGCAGCGTCGTGAGCGGTCTGGGGATCGACATCGACCGACCATGGCGCAGGCTCAGGAAGAAGGACCGGGACTGGCTGCTGTACACGGACGAGCAGCCCTCCGTGTACATCGAGCCGGAGGAGGACCGCGTCGACTACGGCTACCAGGGCAAGTTCTGGAGCGCCCGTAAGCACGTCATGCATGTCCTCGCCGACTCCAAGAGCGAGAAGATGCGCGAACGGGCGCTCCGGTTCGTCAGGAGTGTGCCCTGCCCGGAGTGTCACGGCAGCGGACTGCGGCCCGAGGCGCTCGCCGTGACCTTCGCCGGACATTCCATCGCCGAAATCAACGCGATGCCGTTCGCCGAAGTCGCGGCGCTGCTGCGGCCCGTCGCAAGGCGGTCGAAGGCCGACGCCACCACATCGACCGCCCGGTCCGGGGAGACGACCGAGGTCGCGGTCCGGATCTGCGGCGATCTGGTCGCGCGGGTCGACGTACTGCTCGACCTGGGCCTGGGATATCTCAGCCTCAGGCGTCGCTCGACGACCCTGTCGCCCGGCGAAGCGCAGCGCCTGCGGATCGCCACCCAGCTGCGCTCCGGGCTGTTCGGCGTCGTCTACGTCCTCGACGAACCCTCCGCGGGCCTGCACCCGGCAGATGCGGAACCGCTGCTGAACGTGCTGGACCGCCTCAAGACGGCCGGCAACTCGCTGTTCGTCGTGGAGCACGACATGGACGTCGTACGGCGGGCGGACTGGGTGGTCGACATCGGCCCCGGCGCGGGCGAGGGCGGCGGGCGCGTGCTGTACAGCGGCCCGGTCGCCGGTCTTGAGCGGGTGAGGGAGTCGGTCACGGGCCAGTACCTGTTCGGGCGCGCCAAGCTGCTCGATCACCGCCCGCGTACACCGCACGGCTGGCTTCACCTGAGCGGCGTCTCCCGTCACAATCTGCACGACGTGTCCATCGACGTACCGCTCTGCGTACTGACGGCGGTGACAGGCGTGTCAGGTTCCGGAAAGTCGACGCTGGTGACGCAGGTGCTCGCCGAGGTCGTCCGCGGCCACCTCGGACTCGTACCCGAGGAGTCCGACGAGGCGCAGCTGGAGGTCGACGTCCAGGACGCGTCAGGGGTCGAGTCGTTCGACCGGCTGGTCCGCGTCGACCAACGGCCCATCGGCCGGACTCCCCGGTCCAACCTGGCCACGTACACGGGGATGTTCGCCGCGGTGCGCAAGCTGTACGCGGAGACGGACGAGGCCAGGGCGCGCGGCTACTCTGCCGGGCGGTTCTCCTTCAACGTGCCCGAAGGGCGGTGCGAGACCTGCCAGGGCGAAGGGTTCGTCGCGGTGGAACTGCTCTTCCTGCCTGGCACCTATGCGCCGTGCCCTACCTGCCAGGGCGCCCGGTACAACGCCGAAACGCTGGAGATCACCTATCGCGGCAAGAACATCGCGGAAGTGCTGGGGCTGTCCGTCGACGCCGCCGCCACGTTCCTGTCCGCCGTCCCGGCCGCCTCCCGCAGTCTGGAGACCTTGCGCGAGGTGGGACTGGGATACCTGCGGCTGGGGCAGCCCGCGACGGAGCTCAGCGGTGGTGAGGCGCAACGCATCAAACTGGCCACCGAACTGCAGCGGGCCCGCCGCGGCCACGCGCTCTACCTGCTCGACGAGCCGACGGCGGGGCTGCACCCCTCGGACATCGCACTGCTGCTGCGACAACTGCACCGGCTTGTCGACGCCGGCAACACGGTTGTCCTCGTCGAACACGACCTGGACACGATCGTCACCGCCGACTGGGTCATCGACCTCGGTCCGGGCGGCGGCGACGCCGGCGGGCGAGTCGTCGCGGCGGGCCCGCCGGCCAAGGTGGCGAGGGCCCGCCGCAGCGCCACCGCGCCCTACCTCGCGGCCCGGCTCGCGGGCTCGGCGCGAGGGGGCTGAGCACCGGTCACAGGGAGCAGGACCCGTACGGGGAGAGCGAGAAGGGGCCGGAGCCGCGGAGCAGGGCCGGTCGGTGACGGTAGCCGCCCCGTGACGTGTGGCTTCCCCGGATGCCCCTCGGGTTTGTCACAAACCCTTCGCCACATCCGCTGGCCCACGGGCGCGTGCGAAGCGCACCGTACAGCCTGGGCCGGGGCGTCGGGCCAGTATCGGCGGTGAACAGGCACCCGGGTGGAGGCCGCGGCGGCCCATGCCCGCCGTGAGAGCTACGGCGGCGAACCGTCCAGGGGTTGGTTAGCGTTGCAGAGGGTACGCGGCATGCACTCACCCAGGTGGCGCGGAGAGGCGGAGCGTAATGAGCGTGATCGAAGGCTCGGTCGACGTGAACGTGCCGGTCAGGGCGGCATACAACCAGTGGACCCAGTTCGAGAGTTTCCCCCAGTTCATGGACGGCGTGGAGCGGGTCGACAAACCCCAGGCCACCCTCTCGCACTGGGTGACCCGCTTCGGTGGTGTGACCCGGGAGTTCGACGCGAAGGTTGTCGAGCAGCATCCCGACGAGCAGGTGAGCTGGTGCAGCCTGGAGGAGCCCCACCACATGGGGTCCGTGCTGTTCGAGCCCTTGGGCGACACTGCGTGCCGGGTGACGTATCACGTCGAGTTCACTCCGCAGGGCCTGGCCGAGCGGGCCGGTGATGCGTTCGGCGTGGTCCGTCGCCGGGTCCACAGCAGTCTGCGGGACTTCAAGGAGTACATCGAAGGCCAGGGCAGGGAGACCGGTGAGTGGCGCGGAACCATCAGCGGTGGCCATGTGCAGCCGCATGCCGAGCCGGAGTCCCGGCCGGTGCCGCACTGGCCCACAGGTTGAACGCAGCCCACCCCTGGTCGTGAGATATGCCAACGCCAAGGCAGCCGCCTGGTGGGTGGGGGGATATCGGCCGTCGGTCACCCGTTCGGGCGCTCTGCTCGCACGAAACGGCGGTACTGAGCGAAAGGTTGACACGTGCGAGAGTCATCGACCGGGGACCCTGGTGGAGAACAGGCGAAAATCACGCCGCCGAAGACATGGGCAGCCGGGGTACCGGCGGTCGCCCACGCGGTTCAGTACTCCCTGGCCGAGACGTCGCCGCAGCGTACGGCGCTGAACCTGCTCGACCTGAACCAGGTCAAGGGGTTCGACTGCCCGGGCTGCGCCTGGCCGGACCCCGACCCGGGCAACCGGCACCTCAATGAGTACTGCGAAAACGGTGCGAAGCACACCAACGACGAGGCCACCACTCGGCGCATCACCCCCGAGTTCTTCGCACGCCACTCTGTCACCGACCTGGCGCGGGCCTCGGACCGTTGGCTGAACCAACAGGGCCGGCTGACCCGCCCGATGGTCAAGCGGCCGGGCTCCGACCACTACGAGCCGATCAACTGGGACGAGGCCCTCGGGCTGCTGGCCGAGGAACTGCGGAGCCTCGACACTCCCGACGAGGCGGTCTTCTACACCTCGGGGCGGGCCGGCAATGAGCCCGCGTTCGTCCTCCAGCTCTTCGCCCGTGCCCTGGGCACCAACAACCTGCCTGACTGCTCCAACATGTGCCACGAGTCCAGCGGAACCGCTCTCCACGAGACGCTGGGCATCGGCAAGGGCGACGTAAGTCTGGCGGACATCCATCACGCCGACCTCATCCTCACTCTGGGCCAGAACCCTGGCAGCAACCACCCCCGCATGCTCTCGGCGCTGGAGGAGACCAAGCGCAGGGGCGGCGAGATCGTCGCCGTCAACCCCCTGCCTGAGGCGGGCCTGATGCGCTTCAAGAATCCGCAGAAGGCGAGCGGGGTGATCGGCCGAGGCACCAACATCGCCGACCAGTTCCTCCAGATCCGTCTGGGCGGCGACCTCGCTCTCTTTCAGGCCCTGAACCTCCTGCTGCTCGAAGCCGAGGAGGCCGAGCCAGGGACCGTACTGAACCGCTCGTTCATCGACGCCCACACCCAAGGCTTCGACGAGCTCGCCGACCACCTGCGCCGCACCGTCTCCTGGCCCGATGTCCTGGCCGCCACGGGACTGAGCCGGTCACAGATCGAAGAACTGCGGGACCGGGTCCTGGCCAGCGAACGGATCGTCGTCTGTTGGGCGATGGGCCTCACCCAACAGAAACACGCGGTGCCCACCATCCGCGAGGTGGTGAACTTCCTCCTCCTGCGCGGCAACATCGGCAGGCCCGGCACGGGCGTCTGCCCGGTGCGTGGACACAGCAACGTCCAGGGCGACCGGACCATGGGCATCTGGGAACAGATGCCGCAAGACTTCCTCGACGCGCTGGGACGCGAGTTCTCCTTCACTCCTCCGGCCGCACACGGCCTGGACACGGTGAATTCGATCCGTGCCATGTCCGAGGGCCGGATCAAGGTCTTTCTGGGGCTCGCGGGCAATTTCGTACGAGCCACTCCCGACAGCGACTTCACCGCGGACGCGATGCGCCGTTGCCGTCTCACCGCGCACATTTCCACAAAGCTCAACCGGTCCCACGCGGTGTGTGGCGACACCGCACTGATCCTTCCCACGCTGGGCCGCAGCGAGCGGGACCACCAGAGCGGCGGCGAGCAGTTCATCACCGTCGAGGACTCCATGAGCCAGGTGCATGCCTCGGCAGGGCGCCGGGAACCGGCCTCGAAGCACCTGCTCAGCGAAGTGGCGATCCTGAGCAGACTCGCCCGCCGCACACTCGGGGACCGAGTGCCCGTTCCGTGGGCGGACTTCGAGGCGGACTACGGGCACATCAGGGAGCGCATCGCCCGGATCGTTCCGGGCTTTCACAACTTCAACGCCCGGGCGTCGAGGCCGGGCGGCTTCGGCCTGCCGAACCCGGTGAACGACGGCGTCTTTCCCACGCCCAGCGGCAAGGCGCTGTTCACCTGCAACGACTTCGAGATGCTGCGTGCCCCGGCGGGGCACCTGCTGCTCCAGACGCTGCGCTCGCACGACCAGTGGAACACCGTGCCCTACACGACGAACGATCGCTACCGGGGCATTCACGGCTCGCGCCGCATTGTCATGGTCAACCCGGTCGACCTGCGTGCCCTCGGCCTGGACGACGGCGCGCAGGTCGACGTGGTCGGTGTCTGGCGGGACGGTACCGAGCGCCGGGCGGAGAACTTCCGGTTGGTTTCATACTCCACACCACCGGGCTGCGCCGCCGCGTACTACCCCGAGGCCAACGTCCTCGTACCGCTGGACAGTGTGGCCGATCAGAGCAACACCCCTACGTCCAAAGGGATCCTGGTCCGCTTGGAGCCGCGTAACAATGCCGCGCATGGCAGCACGGAGCCGCTCGGCGCACCGCAGGATGGCGCACGGTAATCCCGGGCGGGCCGTCAGCAGTTTTGGGCCTGGTGGAAGACTGCAGCCGTGCGGGTAGCGGCTCGTCGCCCGCTTGCGCGCTCGTCTCCGTGCTTCGTGAGAAGCGGAGCCGTCTGGACGCAGAGGGCGGGTAGCGTCTGCCGCGCGAAGGCCGCAGTTCGGTTCTGCATCGTGCCGGATGGCCCAGCGGATGTGTCGACGGATGAGCTCAGGGGTACCCGTGGGCAGTCAATGTCCGCCTTGCCCGCGTGTCGATCCCTCTTCGCGTGGCGTTGGCCCGTCAACGGATCGGAACTCAGTGAACGAGAAGAAGGATCCTCTGTCGACCGCCCGTCAAGTCCGGGACCGGTTCTCACCCATTCTCTGACAGCGCGCGAACCGCTGCACCGACCAGGGTGAGCTGACTCTGGCCCGTGGGTCGCAGCGTCGAGAGAACGCTCATGGCCCCTGCCGCGAGTCATTTGGGACGCCCGTGCAGTCTCCGGGCCGGCCTCGCCCTATCCGCCTCCACGTACTGGAAGCCACATCATGGATCATACGAAAGCACCCGTTCTGGACGCACTGCGCGCCTACCAGGCACAAGAACAACTGCCGTTCACACCGCCCGGTCACAAGCAGGGGCGTGGAGCTGACCCTCGGGTTCGAGCTGCCCTGGGAGACGCGCTCTTCGACGCAGACATGCTCGCGGTGTCGGGCCTGGACGACCGTACACAGTCACAGAAGGTTCTGGAGCGGGCGGAAGAGCTGATGGCCGACGCCGTCGGGGCCGAGCACACGTTCTTCTCCACCTGCGGTAGCTCGCTGTCCGTCAAGGCTGCCATGCTGTCCGTCGCCGGCCCGCACGAGAAGCTCTTGGTCGCACGCGACGCGCACAAATCCGTCATCTCCGGCTTGATCCTCGCCGGTATCCGCCCGGTGTGGGTCGACCCCCAGTGGGACCCTGATCTGCACCTCGCCCACCCGCCAGCCCCTGAGGCTTTCCGGTCGGCCCTCGAGCAGCATCCGGATGCCCGGGGGGCATTGGTCACCAGCCCCACCCCTTACGGAACCTGCGCAGACATCAAAGCCATCGCGACCCTGTGCCACGAACGCGGGCTACCAGTGATCGTGGATGAAGCGTGGGGTGCCCACCTGCCCTTTCACCCCGAGCTGCCCACCTGGGCCATGGACGCGGGCGCGGACGTCTGCATCACATCAGTCCACAAAATGGGATCCGGGCTCGAACAGGGATCCGTCTTCCACCTGCAGGGCGCCCTGGTCACTGCCGCGACCCTCGCCTCCCGCGCCGACCTGCTGGATACGACCAGCCCCTCGGTCCTCATCTACGCGGCCCTGGACGGCTGGCGCCGCCAGATGGTGGAAGGCGGCCACGAGCTTCTGGACGGAACGCTCCGCAGGGTTCGCCGTGTGCGCGCGGCCATCGAAGAGATCGACGGCCTGCACGTCAACGATCGCCAGGACTTCTGCGGACCCAAGCGCGCCTTCGACCTGGACCCCCTGCAAGTCTTCATCGACCTGAGCGGAGTCAGGTTCAGCGGATACGACGCCGCTGACTGGCTGCGCCGAAACCATCGAATCAACCTGCACACGTCGGACCACCGGCGCATCAACGCCACGCTCACGCACGCCGACGACGACACGACCACGACGCGGCTCCTGAACGGCCTGCGCGACCTGGTGGCCAGCGCCGACGAGCTGCCACCAGCCCCGAACATCCATATCCCGGACCCCGGCGACCTCCGTCTCCGTCAGGCGACACTTCCGCGGGATGCCTTCTTCGGCGACGTCGAGCAGGTTCATCGAAGATCGCCGCTCCTGCCATGCTCTCCCACTTTCCTGGCCGTCAGACCTTGTCTCCAAGGCCCGCCTTGCCGGTGCCGAACCCCTCGTCCAACGGATCTCGGTGGTGGACATCGCCGCCGCGTGCCTGTGCGCACCTGAGCTGGTTCCTCGCAAGCCGGCCCTCCTGCGAACGTCAGCGCCCCAGGGCCTTACGGAGCTGCTCCTTGTTCATGGAGGAACGTCCGTCGATGTTCTTCTTCCTCGCTTCCGCGTAGAGCTGGTCCCGCGTCGGGCCCTGTGCACCCTTGTGGGAGCGTTCGCCACCACGTTCGTAGCCGGACTTCTTGTCCTGGGTCGACGTCCTGCTCGCCGTTCTCGACTCGCCGGACCGGGCGCGTTCCTTGTTGACGGTCCTGGCCGCGATCTCCTTCGCACGGCCCTCCGAGGCGCCCTGCTTCTTCTGGCCCTCCTTGATGTGCTCGTACTGCCGCTCGCGCTTCTTGCTGGATCCAGCGGGCATGACGTACTCCTCGATCCCTCTGGTGGGCGTCGGGCCCGAGATTGCCCAGGATGCGGGAACGCCCACCGCCTTTCCCGTACACATCCCACTAAACGACGCACAACGCACAGTCGCCCCCGGAGCGGATCATGTGCACCAAGACGTGGTGCTGGTCTGGTGGGCGACTGAGCGTTGGATGACGCCGCTGCCCGGCCGAGCCACGCTTGCCGAGGTAGTCAGGGTGGAGTTCCGATATCCGTGCGGGTTCCACCCGGTGGCGAGGTGAGGCAGGGAGTCCGGCCCGTCTTCATGGACCGGTGAAGGAACGTTCGGGCAGCCGGGCGTTCTGGTGGTCGGTTTCCCCCACTGCAGAGCGCCGGGCCCTGCCCAGGTGAGGTTCGCGGCTGCAGACAAGCAGGCCGCACTCGGCCATGAGCGGAAGCCGCATTTGGAAGAAGTCCGTGACGACCCGGGGTGGGTTGGTCCAGGCGGTGTGGACCCGGCCGGGGTTGGCGCTGCCGGAGGGGCCGGTGGTGGAGATGCAGATCTGCGGGCCGGACAGGTGGTGTGTGCAGGCGGACGCTGCGGCGTGGGCGGGCACGTCCAGGGAGACGGCCAGGGCGAGGGCGGTGACGCCCACGGCCAGGAGGTGAAGGGGTTGGTACATGCTCCGCTCGACGAGCCGGCCCCGGCGGGGTGCCGGTGGGGCCGTGCAACGTCGAACGCCCCGCGACGGTTCATGCGGGGTCTTCGGAAGGTGTGGTGTCCCACGGGGGGTAGAACTGCCATACCGCCGTGGTGAAGAGCGGCGGGGGAGCCGGTCGCGGGCTGGTCGGCCCTGTGCGCGGGTAGTGGTGCGCGCGCCCTGCCACTCCACCGCTCTGGTTGGTCGAGCGGCTGCTCGGCGTCCGGGAGTCCGGCCCGCTGCCCGGGGGCGTGCGGCTCCTGGGCGGGGTGGTCGCGTGCACCTGGGCTGGCTGCTGCCGGAGGGCTCGGGCCGCTGCTGTTGTCTGGAAGAATTGCTTGTGTGACCCATGGAAATCCTGCGGCTACGCCGCCAGCGCAGATCGATCCCCTCGTTGTCGTCTCGGCGGCGGTTGTCGAGAAGGGGCAGCTTCTTGTGGTGAGCAAGAAGGCGGCTCCTGGGATCTTCTATCTTCCGGGCGGGAAGCCCGACGCGGGCGAGGAGGTCCTGGAGACGCTGGCACGGGAGTTCGAGGAGGAGCTCGGCGTCCGGCCCCTGGAGCCGAAGTTCCTGGCCGATGTCGAGGCGGTAGCCGCACTGGAGGGCGTCCCGATGAGGATGACCGTCTTCGAGGCGCGCCTGAGCGGGCATCCGACTCCTGCCGCTGAGTTGGCACACATGCGGTGGGTGTCCGGTCACGAGGCGGGTCTCGATCTCGCGCCCGCGCTACGAGACCACGTGCTCCCGCTCCTTCGGCGCAGGGGCGTGCTGGCGGCGTAGGGCGGCAAGCGGCAGATGTGCGCGGCATGACACGTGCGGCAGCGCAGAGCGCAAGGCCTTGCGACGTCGAACGCCCCGCGAGGGTGCGCGCGAGGCGTTCGGGGAGGCACGTCGTCCCGAGGGGGTAGAACCTGGCAGTCGACCCCGAGGGACGGGTGTGCCACACCATCAGGCCGTCAGGTTCTCAGGTTCTTGGCCGCGATCATCGGCCAGGAGCCAAAGGGGTCAGCTGTCGTGGAGTGCCTTGCGCAGGGCGTCGATGGCGAGGTGGCGGGCGACGTTCGCGGCGCGGGTGTCGCGCAGGCTGTCCAGGAGCAGGAAGTCGTGGACCATGCCGGCAACGCGGACGGACGTGACGTCGACACCGGCTTCGCGGAGCTTGTTGGCGTACATCTCGCCTTCGTCGCGCAGGACGTCGGCCTCGTCGGTGATGACCAGCGTGGTCGGCAGCCCCTTGAGCTGGTCGAGCGTCGACTGGAGCGGGGAGGCGTAGTGGTGCTTCCGCTCCTGCGGGTCGGGGGTGTAGGCGTCCCAGAACCACTTCATGCCGTCGCGGGTGAGGTAGTAGCCCTCGGCGAACTGGAGGTAGGACGGAGTGTCGAAGTCGGCGTTCGTCACCGGGTACAGCAGCACCTGGGCCTTGAGGTCGATGCCGTTGTCGCGCTCCTTGTTCATCAGCGTGAACACGGCCGACATGCATCCGCCGACGGATTCACCGGTCACCGCCACGCGGGAGGTGTCCATGCCGTGGTCGGCGCCGTTCTTGAGGGCCCACTGGCCCACGGCGTAGTTCTGTTCGATCTGCGTCGGGTACTTCGCCTCCGGTGCCCGGTCGTACACCGGGAACACTCCGACCGCGTTCGCTCCGACCACCAGCTCGCGGAAGAGACGGTCGTGGGTTTTGTCGTCGCCGAAGACCCAGCCGGCCCCGTGGATGTAGATGACCACGGGCAGGGTCCCTGTGGCGCCCTTGGGGCGGATGACCCGGGTACGTACCGTGCCCCACTCGCCGGCGTCGACGTCGACCCACTTCTCGTCGACCTCGGGCCGTTCCACACCCTCGCCGCTCTGCAGGCCGGCAAGGATGTCGCGGCCCTGCTCCGGCGGGACCTCGTAGATCCGCGGGTGCGGGTCGGTTGCTTCGGCCAGCTCGCGGGCGGCGGGCTCGAGGAAGGGGGTGACGGGCGGGGGAAGCTGCGTCATACAGACTCCAATGTGTGGGCGCCTCACCAGGCGCGGACCCCGAGCTCCGCATCCCATGCTCACCGGGACAGAGGGAGACGCAAGTCGATCAAGGCGACGGCATGGATCACAGTCCCCAGGAACCTGCCCGCCTCACCTGGCGGGCTGAGCCTCACCCCCGGACAGGTGGTGTGTGCAGTGCGGCGTGGGCGGGGCGTCCAGGGAGACGGCGACAGCCGGTCACGGGCTGGCTCGGGCTTCTATGCCGCCGCATACCTGTGTGCGCGCCCGCCCCGCCACTCAGCACCAAATCGGGCCGCCTCAGTCCTGCGTTCGGTGCGCTCTCTCCCGCCCTGTCCGCTCGGGCCGAGCGCGGCTACGCCCGCTTCCTCGCCACCACCCCGGCCGCCCCGCCGGGCACGGAAACGGCGCCTGCCCCGGAGGAGTCTCCGGGGCAGGCGCCGGGTGACTGATCAGGCCGCCCAGTCCAGCCCGAGCGCGGCGAGGACGGCGAGTTTGTCAGCGGCCAGCTTGGCCCTGCGGGTCTTGCTGTTCGTCAGAAACACACCCAGCTTCACCCCGTGTTCCTGGCCGTTGATGACCACGGTTTCGATGTGGGCTCGGGGGACGGTCAGGGTTCCGGTACGCGCCTTGTACTGCTCCAGTGCGAGGACTCCTCGCTCGAACGCCCCGGCCGTGGACGCCGTCTTCTTCTTGGCCGGTGTTGCGGGCAGGGGTGTCAGCCCGAGCCCTTCCAGTCGCTGCCGCTGCTCGGGCAGCAGTGCCTGCCACACCGCGTGTTCGCGCTGCCGGTTGATCCAGGCGCCGACATCGCACCCGTGGACGGTCACCCCCGGCAGCACGTCGGTGAGCCCGCCCTCTTCGGCCAGGAGGGTGCGTGCGGTGGCGTAGTGCCGCTGCCACTCCACCGACCAGTCAGGGGCCCACTCGGGGTCGATGCTCTCCAGCGCGGCCCGCCGTTCCGCCGCCCGCTCCTGGTCCTTGCCGAGTCCGCCGGCCTTGCGGAGATTGGCGAGCCACTGACCGACCGCCACCCCCTCCACTGTGGCGTCCTTCGGGGCGGCGAGGGTGCCGTGCACCGCGTGGTAGGCGCGGGCCGCGGTGAGGTTCTTCCAGAATCCGGCGTCCGCGACTGACCACACCATCCCGAGTTCGTTCAGCAGATCAGCCCGCCATGCCTTGAGTGTGCCGAGGCGGAACGCGCGGCGCTGCTCGCTGACCCATGCGCCCAGCGCATAGGGGATGCGGTCCTCGCCGAGCTCCACCGACGCGTCCAGTGGCACCTGTGCGTCGTCGTGCGCGGTCACCCAGTGGCGCAGGGCGTTGTATCCGGTGAGCCAGATCTCCGAATCGGGGTGCAGGACCCGCGTGCGCAGGAACAGCGCGATCGTTCCGGGGTCGCGGGGGAGGGAGAACCGCAGCAACGGCACCCCGGCACCCGGGTGTTCCTCCTCGTCCGCGCTGTCCTGCTGGCTGTCGACCGTGCCGTCCTCTGCGGCTGACCCTGTCTCCTCGTCCGTGCCCGTTGTCTCCTCGGTGCCGCCCTCGGCCTCGTCCTCCTGGTCTTGGTGCTCGTCGCCGTCGTCGCTGTCCTCGCGGACCGGGTCGAGGGCGACGACGGAGGTGGCCGTGCCCCGGGCGGTGGTGGTGGCCAGGGCTAGACGCTGGATGACCCGGGCGTCATGTGCGCGCAGGCCCTGGAGCACGGCAACCAGGCTGCGGTAGCTGGGGGAGGCCATCATGTCGGAGGGGTCCTCTCCGGGTTCCAGGAAGACGGGCACGATGATGCGGGACACCTTGCCTTCGCCGGGGTCCTGGCGCAGGCCCCGCCCGATGATCTGGACGATTTCCACGGGTGAGCTGCGTGTGTCCGCGAAGACGACGGCCCCGACACCGCGCTTGCCCCGGATATCAACCCCCTCACCGAGGACGCGGCAGCTGGAGAGGATACCGAGGTCGGTGACCCATCCGTCCGCGTCGATGCCGTCCGCGAAGCGGTCCAGCACGGCCCGGCGGTGTGCGGCGGGGTGCTCTCCGGACAGCCACTCGGCACCGACCCGTCCCGGGTAGGTGACCGGGTCGGTGGAGTGGAGCTCGGCCGCCGTCTCCGGCAGGGCGCGGGCGAACGCCATGGCGTCCAGGGTCCGGGAGTGGAACGTCATGAACGACCGCGCCCCCGTCTCGTCGGCGTGCTTGAGCAGCGCCTCCTGGAGCGCGGCGAGCCGCCGGCCCCGCCGCTCCTCCAGCGGGGCGTCCGGTCCGGGGGCCTGCGGGTCGCGGATCTCCAGGACGTCGATCTCGAACCGCGCGAGGACGCCGCGCTCGACGCTCTCCATCAGCCCGAACTCGAACAGGACCGGGCCGTAGAGGGATGCGTCGTCCATGGACGCGACCAGGCGCCCGCCGGTCTCGTCCGCGCCGGCACTCCCGGGCGCTGCCTCCCACAGGCGGGGGGTGGCCGTCATGTACAGCCGCCGCTCCGCCGGAATCCGGCCCTGGTCGTGGACGGACGCCCACGCCTTACCAAGATCGCCCGAAGTTCTGTGGGCCTCATCGACCACCAGGAGGTCGAAGGGGGGCAGGGTCTGGCCGTACGAGCCGCGCAGCGCCTGCTCCAGGACGCCCGGCGCCGCGCCGTTCTCCTCGTCGTCCTGGTCGTCGGCGAGTCCTTGCGGGGACAGGCTCGCGTACGTCGCGAACACCAGCATCGGGCCGGACCGCGTCCCGGCCCACAGGGCGAGTTGGGTGGGGTTGGTCGTGCACCGCACGGTCAGCGCTTCCAGCAGCGGATCGTTGCCGAGGCTGCACACCGCGACGGCCGGGGCGGTATGCCCGACGGCCCGCCAGGCTTCCACTGTCTGGGTGAGGAGATCGAGGGTGGGGACCAGGACGCCGACCAGGCCCCGGGGGACCATCCGCAGCGCGGCCACGGCGGCAGTGATCGTCTTGCCGGAGCCGGTGGACATGTGGACCTGAGCGCGCAGGCCCTGTGCGGGCACCGTGCCGTCCACGGGGAGGGGCATGCCCTCGATGATCGAGTCCACGGCCTCGACCTGGTGCGGTCGAAGCGCGATAACACCCTGCATGCCCACTCCCTCACGGCTCGTTGTGCTGACGACCGTAGCGCACTCCGCCAACACATGTTCAATGAACGTCCAAACTGCCGTCTGAATAGGTCCAAATGTTGTAGGGTCGCGGTATGAGTCAAGAGACCAGCGTGGAAGCGCTCCTGGAAGAGGCGCGGCTGAACGCCTCGATTCCGCCCCCGGCCGAGCGCCAGCGCCTGCGGGAGGCGGCGAGCCTGTCCCGCGCCCAGGTCGCCGCAGCGGTCGGTGTCGGGCGGACCACGGTCGCGAACTGGGAGACCGGCCATTCCGACCCCACCCCGCCCGGACGCCTGCCCTACCTGCGCCTGCTGAAGGGCCTCGCCGAGATCTACCCGGCCCCCGCCACCGAGCCCGCGCCGGAACCCACCGCGGATCCGGCCCCCGCCCCCGTTCCGCCCGCGTTCGTCGCGGCCCCCGAGACGCTGCGCGGCCCGGACGGACGCGCGATCGAGGGCGACCCGGGCCCCTGCATCCGATGCGGCGTCACGACCACCTACCAGTCCACCGACCATCGACCCCTGCACTCCGGTGCCATGTGCCAGCCCGCCGGCCCCGGCGCCACCCCGGCCGCGCCCAGCGCCCAGGCGCCCGCACCGGCCGCAGCCCCGGCGGCACCCGTGCCCGCCTCGCCGACCCCGGCACCCACCTACAACCGCCCCGAGCGCCGCGCCCGCTCGGCGGCCCGCGCGCAGGCTGACACCACCCTGCTCATCAGCCGCGCGGTCCAGGAGGAGGCCGAGCGAGCCGGCGGGGACGAGGAAGCCGCACTCAAAGCCCTGATCAAGCGAGCCATCCCCGACGTCATGGCGCTGTTCAACGAGACCCGGGCCACGGCCCGCTACGACTACACGGCCTACCCGGCGCTCCCGGACATCCTGAAGAAGCCGTCCAAGAAGGACCCTGACCTGATCTGGGAGGCCCGCCCCAAGTTCCACCACCCCGGCTACTCCCTGCGCGCCCCAGGCGACGTCAAGGTCACCGCGCTGGACGTGAACGCGGCCTACTTGAGCGCCCTGAAGTGCTGGCTGCCGATCGGGAAGCTGGAGCACAGCACCGGCACCGATGGCGTCGACCCGAAGCGCTCCGGAGTCCACCTGATCACCCCCGCCCCCTGGGAGCACCCGCACCTGCCCGACCCGATCGGCGACCGCGACGAACCCGGCGCCCTCTGGGTCACCAACTCAACGCTGCGCCTGCTCCAGCGCCTCTCAGGCCCCAGGTACGGCCTCACCGACGCTCCGGTCATCCATGAGTCGTGGACGTCCGGCGCGACGGAGAACTTCCTGGACGCGCTGCGCAAGCTGCTGTCAGCCGCCCGCGATGAGGCGATCGAGAACCGGGACACGCTGACGCTGGAGTACGTCAAGGCGATGTACAGCAAGCTCATCAGCACCATGGGGGAGTCGATCCACAACAGGGAGATGGTCCGCCCGGACTGGATGCACATCATCCACTCGCAGGCGTACGCGAATCTGTGGGGCAAGGCGTTCAAGGCCTCCACGGCCGGGCTCGACGTCGTGGCGATGATGGGCACCGACGAGCTCCACGTCACCGGTGACTGGAGGCAGGTGTTCCCGGAGGGCCGGGGTGTGTCGCAGATGAAGGTCAAGCACGGCGAGGGCAAGGCCACCGGTGAGTACACCGTGGGCACGGTGGCCCGCTGATGGCCGGCCGCTGGATGGACCTCGGTGCGCTCAACGCCCGGGGCCTGCCCGGAGCGGACGCACTGGGTGTCGCGATCGAGCGCATGGTGACCGGCATCGCCTCGCCCGTCGACAGCGACCGCGGCCTCGCCGCACGCCTGAACTACCTGACCAAGACGGATGCCGGGTACGAGGCCATGGACCGCGCGGGCATCCATGTCTCACCGCGCACCCTCATGGCCTGGCTCGCCGAGGAGCGCACCCCGAACAAGGCGAACAGGTCGAGGTTGGATGCCGCGTACTGGGATCTGCGGCGCCGCAACGTCGCGGCCGATCTGAAGAAGCGGCTCAACAACCAGGGCCGCGGTACCCGTGTCGAGATCAACCCCGTCGACCAGACACGTGTGGAGGGCAGGTATCAGCGGGACCTGTCCAGCCGCAGCATCACCGTGCGCGGCGTCTGGGACCGCGCCGTCGATGCATGGATGAACGACGACTTCGACGAACTCGATGCCGTCTGGGACGACATCATCGAGGACCTCGGATCCGAGTACGACGCGTACAGCAACGTCTCCTCGGTCGGCTGGGCAGCCTGAGGCCGGCACGAGCGCCCCGCCCCCGGCATTGGAGCTGCCGGGGGCGGGGCGCTCGCATGCTGGCTGGAGCCTGGCATGGGGGGTTGCTGAGGTTCGCGGAATGGCCGCTGTGGCTTTGTTTACGAGAACGGGGTTCTGGCACACATTCCGTGAGGACGATCAGTGAGGTTTCGCCACGGTGACGTGCCGTCATCTGGGACCGTGGTGCGGTGTGATGACTTCATAGCCGTGCTGTTTCCGCACTTCAGTGCGGTTCTGGTGGAGCGGGTGTTCACGGAGTGCGGCGTGATGCGCATCGTGGCGAGGACCCTCGATGGCACTGCTTCGTGCCCGGACTGTGAGTGTCCGTCGGCTCGTGTGCACAGCTGCTACGAGCGTCGCCTCGCCGATACTCCGGTCGGTGATCAGCCGGTGCGCATCAGGCTGACGGTGCGGCGGTTGTACTGCGACAACACCCGGTGCGGACGCCGTACGTTCGTCGAACAGGTCGCAGGGCTGACGTTCCGGTACGGGAGACGCACGCCTGCTGCACGCCGGGTCCTGGAGGCCGTGGCCGTCGCGCTCGCCGGCCGGGCCGGGGCCCGGCTGGCCGTATCACTGCACGATGCGGTCAGCCGGACTACGCTGCTGCGGCTGCTGATGGCGCTTCCAGATCCCTTCTGGGAAGTGCCCAAGGTGCTCGGAGTCGATGACTTCGCCACCCGGCGCGGGCAGCACTACGGGACCGTGCTCATCGACTGCGAGAGCCGCAAACCGCTCGCCCTGCTGCCGGGACGGGACGCGGAGACGCTGGCCACATGGCTGCGTGAGCATCCCGGGATCGAGGTGATCTGCCGGGATCGCGCTGGCTCCTACGCCGAAGGCGCCCGCATCGGGGCACCACAGGCGGTCCAGGTCGCCGACCGCTTCCACCTGTGGCAGAACCTCGGCACCGCAGTGGAACAATGTGTGCGCCGGCACACCGGATGCCTGCCGTCACCCATCTCCGGCCCGGGAGACCCTCCGGAAATTGAACCGCCGCTGGCAACGGAGATGTCGCCGATCGAAGCCCGCATCCGTGAACGTCACGCCATCGTCCACGCCCTCCTCCACCAAGGCCATGGCATCCGGGAGATCGCCCGCGAGTTGCACATAGGCGGGAACACGGTCCGCCGATGCGCCCGCGCGGCAACCCCCGAGGAGTTACTCGGCGGTCGGCGGCAATCACGGCCCAGCCAGCTCGACCTCTACAAGTCCCACCTGGACAATCGCTGGGCAGAAGGCATCACCAACGCGGTCCAGCTCCACTCCGAGCTCCAGGGCCTCGGCTACCGCGGCAGCTACCAGATCATTAGCCACTATCTGCGGCCACGACGCCGACGCCGGATCCGCGTCGTCGGGCCCGCGCCACCAGGACTCCGACAAGTCACCGGGTGGATCATGCGTCACCCCGACCGACTCTCGGAAAGCGAGGGAAAACAGCTGGCCGAAACCCTTACCCGTTGCCCGGAGCTCGCGGCGGCTCACCGTCTCGTCCGCAGCTTCGCTGCCATCCTCACAACGCGCACCGGCCAGCACCTGAAGGACTGGGTCGTCAGCACGCGAGCCGAGGAACTTCCCGGCCTCCACTCTTTCGCCACCGGCCTGGAGAAGGACTGGGACGCCGTCGTCCGGGGCCTGACGAGCCACTGGAACTCGGGTCCCGTCGAAGGCCGGGTCAACCACATCAAGATGGTCAAGCGCCAGATGTTCGGCCGCGCCAAACTCCCCCTGCTCCGCAAACGGGTACTTCTCACCGCCGCCCGATGATGGCCTGCTCAGGTAGGACGAAGCCGTAGGAGTACGTACTCCGACGGTCGGCAGAGGGTTCGAACAACCACGTTGGTGACGACGAAATACCCCGGACTCACCCAACCATCCTCTTTGCTCACAAACCTTGGACCGTCCTCGCGGTAGTAGCGACGTAACACTCGGCGCAGCAGCGGAGTCCCAGCCACCAACAGAACCGGAGCTGCGACGACTGCACCGACCGTCACGCCAAGCCGGACCGCATAGATCCTGGCCACGCTCTCTATCCGCATCTCTCCAGTCTGCCGATCAGAAGAAGATCGTCCACCGCTCTCACGGAATGTGTGCCAGAACCGAGAACGGACAGCAGGTGTTCACCACTTCGGGAGGCACCGCATGCGGCACTGTTCGATTGCCTCCGCCCACGTACAAGCCCGTGGGATGCATGCTGGTCAAACTGCCGATCAATCTCCCCGGGTGCAATCTCTCGCGCGATCCGGACAGTTGCGGCACGTGACTCGAAGCGCGATCAGCCGGATGAATGATCGGGGTCTGCCCTGCTCTGGCCGTTCTGGACCGACAGGGTTCGTGTTCATGTAGGAAACGCTTCGCTCTCGTCAGGTCGGCGGGCGTGCGGCCGCACATCAGAACGTTGTAACTGTCCGCATTCATTCTTGTTCACAGAGTGACGCATGTGATGTCGTTGTCCTGCCGGGAACGGAGCAATGCCACAAGGCCCGGGCCCGGCCTGCAATCCGTAAGGAGGGGCTCCGCCCCCACGCGGTCTCACGAAGGAAATGTCATGAGTACCACCGAGGAGCAGGCCGCCGAGGCCTTCCAGTCGGGTTCCCCGATCGTCCTGGCGCCCGGCCCGCGCACGACCGACCGCATCCCGCCCCCGCCCACCGACGTCTGGGACCTCCCCCACGGCACCGCATGGGTCTACCACGGAGAAGGTAACAGCGGGCTCACCCGCCCGGTCATCCTGGCGGACGGGTTCAGCACCGGCCCCAGCGACCTCAGCCTCACCTGGGAGCAGCTGGAATACGGCCCGTTTCCGCTGCTGAGCGAGCTTCGTCGCCGGGGCCGCGATGTCGTTCTCGTCGGCTACCACGAGCGCAGCGCGTCGATCCTGGAGAACGCCGAGGCGGTGATGGCGGCCGTCACCGAGGCGATCGACCGTCGTATCGGCGACCATCCGCTGGCCGTCGGCGGCTTCAGCATGGGCGGCCTGGTCACTCGTTATGCCCTGGCCAAGATGGAGACGGAAGGCATCGAGCACGAGGCCCAGCTCTACTACTCCTGGGACAGCCCGCACACCGGCGCGTGGATCCCCGTCGCCCTCCAGGCGTTCGCGCACTACACCAAGAAGCTCGACCCCCGCTTCTCGGACCAGATCAACAGCCCGGCCGCCCAGGAACTGCTCTGGCAGCACATCGCGGACTGGCAGGACAAGCCCGCCACCAGCGAGCGGCGCCTGGCGTTCCTGCGCGCGCTGGAGGAGGTCGGCAACTGGCCCCGGGACAGGGCCACCCGCCTGATCGCCCTCGCCAACGGTCCCGGCGACGGCGCCGGCAACGGTGTGGCCCCCGGCGCCGAGGCCCTCACCGGCAAGGGTCTGGCCGTCACCGGCACCGAGCTGCACACCCAGTCCCAGGGCGGCGACCAGCTGGTGGCCAAGCTCCGCGTGGTCACCCTCCCCACCCGCGAGATCCGCACCAGCGCTCTGCCCGACATCGACGGCGCGCCCGGCGGCACCCTCCACGGCTTCGGCATCCTCGCCGACACGCTGAACGACCTCCCGCCCGCGCTGGGCTTCGGTGTCGTCAACCCGATCCGCGAGCACTGCTTCGTCCCGGCCGTCAGCGCCATCTCCCTGCGGGAGCCGGCCACCCACGACGACCTCTACAACCCGATCAGCGAGGACGACCTGGAGGAGACGCCCTTCCACGCCGTCAAGCTCGCCTCGCAGAGCGACACGCACACCCTGATCACCGAGGAACTCTCCACCTGGTTCCTGGACCAGCTGCCGTAACAGCCGGCAAGCATCGACTCAGCCGCCCACCGGCGCCTTGGCACCGGTGGGCGTTCGATTTCAGCAGGTACTCAGCTGCCTCCCGAAGTGGTGAACATCTGCTGTCCCATTTTCATGAACAGAGCCAGCCGCTGAGCGGCCCGTGTGAGCCTTCATCAGCGAGTACACGTGCCTGGCCGAGACGACCTGGCCAGGTAGGTGATCAGGTAATTTGTCAATTCACCAGATTGGGTGCCATTCGCCCAAATGGAGCATGAGGGCATCCAGTCTGGACATGCCCATGAAGGGAAATTCCCGAGGAAAGGAGCACGAAAATGGCTATCACCGCCTACGAGAATCTCCAGATCGTCCGTGGGACCGTTGCGGCCGACGGAACCCGGACCGCCGGCCACGGCTTCAAGGTCACGAAGGTCAGCACCGGCACGCATCCTCACCTTCAACAACGACTTCGCGGAGGTGCCGTCGGTCGTTGCCACGCTTGACGGTAACGCGTGGTCCCTGCTGGACAACGCCCACGCCGGCGGTGCCACGACTGAGAGGGTGACGGTCCGCACGGGCAACTCGAACGGTGTCGTCGCCGACCGTCCCTTCCACTTCATCGCCATGGGCTGACCCGGCGAGGAGCTCTCCCCGGCCGTTGACGGCGGCCAGCGTGAGCGCGCCGCCCCCCGGCATTGGAGCTGCCGGGGGACGGCGCGTTTCGCATCGTAGCCACCGAGCGCCGGAATCCTCGTGCATTCAGGGGGCGGTCCGGTGTGGCAGTCGCCTTCCAAAATCGAACAGACGTAGCATTGTGGCGGGTCTGCCTTCGACTTCCCCCAGGACCTCCTCGACGCCCAAGCCGCCCTCAATGAGGTGCAGGCCGAGCGCGACGAGTTCGCCCAGCTGCTGCCGTGGTCGGCCGAGCCGCTGCCCGGCTGGACGGCGGACAAGAAGCTCCACAGCGACTACCGCCCCGAGAAGCCGGACAGCCCCGGCTACACACCGGAGGAAGCCGAGCGCCTCGCCGGATACCGGGCCCGGATTCTGGAGCTGACCACTCAGGTACTGACACACCCGTACTGGGCGACGCTGGAGGGCCCGGACCGCGTGGCAGCCCGTACCGCCCTCAAGCACGTCCACGATCCCGCCGGACCCGACGCGTAGCCATGACCGACGACATCCCGACCTCCCACGCCATCAGCGACCTGGAGAAAAACCGGGCCCTCCTCGAATGGCTGCGATGGCAGCTCGGGCAGACCGAGCGCCGCGTCCGGGAACTGGAGATCCAGGAAGCCCAGGAACAGGCACGCCGCGAGCGGGCACGGGCCGAGATGGCATGGAAGATCCAGCCCCAGCGCTCCTCCTCGGTGGCGCTGCTCCACCGTGGAGGCTGCGCCACCTACCCGGACCCGGTCGGGCTGATCTCCCGCGAGGACGCGATGGTCGCACTGGCCGAGCCGGGCACCGAGCCGTGTCAGTTCTGCCGACCGGACACCGGACTTCGAGGTTGAACTGACACCGCCGGCCGCGCCGCACTCGGCCTGCCGCTGTCTGCGCCGCCGTGTACTCATGCGCGCGCTGCCCTACCACTCCACCCACTCCGGCAGCTGCCCCCTGTCCGGCAGCCCGGCACGTCGCAGGAACCCGACGACGTCCTGGACGTCGAAGACGAGTCCGGCGAACGCCTGCTGGTGGGGCCTTCGGGGGCGTCGCGCAGTCGCAGTACGTCAGACACGAGTGACATGCCAGTGGGGCACTTGGCTGCGAGGTCTGTATCCCAAAGCCGTTCCTGGAGATGGAACTCGCAACGGTTGGCGAGTCGTCTTCGTCGAGTAGGGCATGGCTGCGCCCCGTGATGAGCTGTGGCTGGGCTGACGTTGTGAGTGCGTGATCACCGGTTGTGGGAGTGGGTATGGACGAGTTACGGGTTGCGGACCCGCAGGTGGTTGGCCCGTACCGGTTGCTGAAGCGGCTGGGTGGGGGCGGAATGGGGCAGGTCTTCCTGGGGCGTTCGCCCGGGGGCCGGCTGGTGGCGGTGAAGGTGGTGCGCCCTGAGCTTGCCGGTGATGCGGACTTCCGTCGCAGGTTCGTCCGGGAGGTGGAGGCGGCGCGGCAGGTCGGGGGCTTCTACACGGCTCATGTGGTGGATGCGGATCCGGCGGCCGACCCACCGTGGCTGGCTTCCGCTTACATTCCTGGTCCTTCGCTGCAGCAGGCGGTCAGCCTGCACGGGCCACTGCCGGAACGTGCGCTGGGTAGGCTTGCCGCCGGTCTCGCGGAAGGGCTGACGGCGGTGCACCGGTGGGGAATGGTGCATCGCGACCTCAAGCCTGGGAACGTGCTGCTGGCAGGGGACGGCCCGCGCCTGATCGATTTCGGCATCGCCCGCGCAGCCGAGGACACCCAGCTCACCGGAACCGGGATGGCCATCGGTACACCCGGGTTCATGGCCCCGGAACACATCATCGGCAATCAGGCGGGGCCGGAGTCGGACGTGTTCGCGCTCGGCGCTGTGCTCACCTTTGCAGCCACCGGCCGGCTCCCGTTCGGGGTGGGCGCTGCCCACGCGGTGAACTACCGCGTCGTTCATGAGCCCCCGGATCTGTCAGGGCTGCCCCCGTCCCTCGGGCCGTTGGTCGCGGACTGCCTGGCCAAGGAGACCGGACGGAGGCCGACCCTGGCACAGCTGCTCGACCAGGTCATCGTCCCGGACACCACCGG
Source organism: Streptomyces sp. CB02058 (assembly GCF_001905505.1). Taxonomy (GTDB): domain Bacteria; phylum Actinomycetota; class Actinomycetes; order Streptomycetales; family Streptomycetaceae; genus Streptomyces. Next base: position 5,323 of record NZ_LIPG01000007.1, on the reverse strand, counting down.
GGCGTCGTGGCTGCCGTCCGGTATGACCTCGATGATCAGCGAGCGGGACGTTCCCGCTCCGGCCTCTGTCGGGACGTTCTTCGGCGGAACTGACCCGTATCCCGCCGGAGCCGGAGGGCGTAGTACGAGGCGGGGACGACGACGGGCACGCGAGGAGCAGGAGCGGGTAGCCGAACGGGAGCGGCTCAGGCAACGAGGGCAGCGGTGGCTGATCAACGCGGAGGAGGTGTGTTCCCATATCACCGGCGTGCAGCAACGTACGCAGGCACTCGCGCACCTCGCGGCGAACGTTCAGCCCGGCAATCCGGCACGCGGCGCCTTCCTCGTCGTGGAGGCGCACCGATACGCGGCCACTGCTACGGACGTCTTGGCCCATATTCAGGCGCTCGCCACCATCGTCACGGCCTTGGCCCCGACCGACCAGGCCCGTGCGCGGACCGCGGCCGAGCGGGCCGAGGGTCTGGCCCTGGCGATCCGGGGGCGGCGCCAGCGCAAGGTCCGTGAGGACGCCTTGCTCGCCGCCGCCGAGGCTCTTGCCCCCGTCGAACCTGAACGAGCGGAACGGATGGCCAGGAGTGTTGAGGGAGACGATGACGTTCTGCTGAGCGTTGCTGAGGGGATGGCGGCAGCGGACCCCGACCGCGCCGAACGGATCGCCCGGGAGCTCGCCGACCGGCAATACCACGAGGGGCTGATCGGTTGGACCCTTCATGGCATTGCGGAGGCGCAGGCTGTCAAGGACCCCGACCGCGCCGAACGGCTCGCCCACGAACTCACCGGCAAGATGGAGCAGACCACCATCGACCGGCTGTTCAGGGACATCGCTGCAGGTCTGGCCCGCAGTGACCCGCGCCGTGCCGAGCGGACCGTCCTGTTCATCCATGCAGCGTGGGTCCGAAGCATGGCGCTGTCCGCAATAGTCTCCGCCCTGATTCCCGTGGATCCGGAGCAGGCACTGCGTATAGCCAACGGCACGGACGACACCGCTTCCTCAGGGCTGGCGCAGGCCGAGTTGTTCAGACAACTGGTGCGGACTGATCCTGAGCGGGCCGAGCGGGTGGCCCGCAGCACGATCGGGGAGGAACCACGCGCGGAGTCCCTGTTCGAGTTGTTTCAACAGCTGCGCGAGGAACGGCCTCAGCAGGCATGGCGTGTCGCCCGGTCCATCCCGGCGGATCAGCCACGGCTGCGAGCCGCCGTGCTGAACGTCCTCGCCGAGGACCTGAGCGAAAAGGACCCTGCGCGAGCCGAACAACTCGTTCAGGAGGCCGAGCACATCGCGTCGCAGATCTCCGATCTGGAAGAACGCGAGTCCACCCTGGCTCACATCGCCAAGACGCTCGCCTGCACCGACCCCGCCCGGGCGCGCGCAGTGGCTACCAGCCTCACTGAAACAGCCGCGCGCGCCGATGTCCTTCGGTTCCTGGCCCTCCTGCTGAAGGAAACCAGCCCTGTTCAGGCAGAAGACCTCTTCGAGGAGTTCGTACGCACCGCGCGCGAGATCACCGATCCCGATGAGCGGCAGCTCGCGCTGGTGGAAGGAGTCCGGACATCGGCGGAAAGCGAACCGCGGTGGGCGATCAAGCTTGCCCTGGAAACCGCGGCGCAAGAAGACGAAGACAGCGGCTGGTTGCTGGAGAACCTGACACAAGCTCTGGTCGACTTCGTACCCGAGACAGCCGAACACATCGCCACCCAGGCCGTTCACACCGCCCGGGGCGTGCAGGACAAAGACACCCCGCGCGACACCTACGCACGCCTACCCCTGACAAGGCTGGCGCTGATCAATCCCAGGACGGCAGCCCGCCTCACCATGAATCACCAGCCGGCCGAGGAGCGGGACGAACTCCTGCTGGACCTCGTCTACGCGATGGTGAAGGAAGCATGCACCACCGATCACCCAGCATGACCAAGGCAGCCGACACCACCGGCCGCGCCGGCCCTCGCCCTACGCAGCCGCGTACGCGTGCGCGCCCGCCCCGCCACTCCACCCACTCCGGCAGGTGGGAGCCCGGCACGCCGCAGGAACTCGATGACGTCCTGGTCCTCGTAGGCGAGCCCGACGATCTGCCCACGGATGGTGACCCGCCGCCCGCCCGTGGGGGAGGGGTGGTGAATGACGATCGGAGTGCTCATTTCTCCAGGGTGCGGCTCCACGCCGGTCCCAGCATGCCGGGCAGGCGCCTGGAGTCGCGCCGTGGGGCGGGGCGTCGCACACCAGGTACATGAGCGAGGAACAGACGCCCTGGCATCCGGCCGAGTTCGTACCGGAGAGCGGGATCTACGCGTGCGACTGCGGCGAGGGCCACCACTGGAGCACCGTGACTGCTGAACGCAACTGATCTGACGCAGTCCTCCGGCGGCCAGCCGGTCATCACCTGACTGAACACGCCCCGGGTTCGTCGTCGTCTTCGTCAGACCGTGGCCGGCCACGTCCAACGGGAAGCGTTGTTGGGTTGGTGCGGGGGTGGGTTGGTACCTGGGTGGGGGAGGGTGGCCGGCAGGTGTGCGTTGGAGGGTGGTGTGTTGGTGGAGTGGGACTGGTGGACGGTGGAGTTCGGGGACGTGCACGCGGGTGCCGCGGGGGTGTTGATCGGCGGGAGGGAGCCGGGGCCGGTGTATTTCGATGTGGGAAGCGGTTCGCACGTGCCGTCGACGACGCACTGGACGGTCTACGACGGTCGTTTGCGCCGCCCGCGCGCTGAGGCCTTGCGCGGGGTGTGCGCGTGCGGCTGGCGCGGGGCCGCGGAGTATCCGCTGGACTGGGCGGCGATCGGCGATCAGACCCTGCACGAGGCGGACATCGACCTGGCCGGTCCGCTCGCGGACTGGACCGCGCACCTGTCCGTCGTCCGCGACAAGACGGTGCCGCTGCCGGAGCCCTTGGCCACGTTGTTGGTCGAGATTGCCGACCAGCTGAACACCACCGCCGTGGACACGCCGCTCGCCGCACTGCGCGCCGCCGGTGTGCTGGAGCGCATTACCACCAGGGCTGCCGGGGCGGCCGCGGGCATGCTGGACGTCGACGTGTCCGCCGAGGCGGTGGCCACTGCCCTTGGCACCAGCCGGTCCAAGGCTCTGATCCTGCTGATGACCGGGCGGGACCGGTAGCGGATACGGCCCGCAACGGATGGCCGGCGTCCGGGGAATCCGGCAGCCTGCCGCGCCGGCATCAGGGTCCCGCCGCCGACTGACCGGCCTCGAATCCCTCAGTCCGCGCGGTGTGCGGCGGGCCGAGAGGCGCCGGACGAGCAGTGCTTCCTCGAACTGTCCGCTCGGCGCACGGCTTGGCCCTACGATGAAGGTCTGCGCCGATGCTGGGAGTTCAGGTGGACATGGCTGAGCACACCCCGGATTACCCGCCCAGGACCCCGCCCCCACCCAAGCGCCCGCTCTCCCCACCACGCCCGGAGACCGGCCTGCAAGGGGCCAGGGCCCGGATGCAGGTCCGCAACCGGCGCAGCGCCAACTGGTCGCTGGAGGCCGCCCCGTGGTCCGCGAGGAAGGCGACCGGGCACGTCCTGGACCGGCTCCATGAATGGGGCTACCGGGAAGCCGACCAGGCCGCCGCCGACCTGACCGATCTCCTGGTGCGCACCGCCGTCGCGGACGGCGGCCGCCGCGTCTCCGTCCACCTCGCCGACCAGGACCGCCAAGCGCTCATCGTCGCTCTGTCCCACCAGCCCGGCCCCGCCGCCACCGACGCGGTCCTTCCTGAGCTCACCGCCCTTGGGGCGGTGGCGTGCGGCACCGACACCGCTGACGATGGACGTCGGCTCTGGGCGATCCTCCCTCTGTAGAACCCACAGGAAGCACCCAGCGCCGCTCGCGCGGCGTTTCAGCAACATCAGCTTGCCTGGCCCGTCCGGACCCTTCGGGATGATCGGGTCCTCACCGCCCCCGTCCTCGCTGCCGCCCGCGCGGCCGTCGACTGGGCCTGGCGGTCTTCCCGCTTCCGATCGGCGGGCGGGTTCCCGAGCCCGGGTGGTAGCGCCAGGCCACTGTGGTGCCCGAGCGGCTGCCGGAGCTGCTTGCCGGGCGGAGCGTCGGCGTCGGCTGCCGGTCGAAAGCCGGAGGCCGCCCGCCACGGCTACCGAGCCGTTTGCGATTCGCGGCCTGCGGAGCGGCCTGGGAACCCGGATGTTAGCCATGACGTGCTCAAACGCGGGTGCGTAACCGGCCTGACCCGGGGTGGGTAGGCCGGTGGGCCGTCCTGCAGTGAATGTCTCGCAGGCGGCGTGCTGCGGCGGGACTGCTCTCGGGAGCCTTGCCAGTGGCCGCCGCATCCTCGGCCGCTTCAGGTTGTGCATGTCTGAGAGTCGGGCCGAAGCCCATCATCGAAAACCCCAGTTTCGAAAACTTGATTTTCGATTGGTTGGGTGGCTACAGTTCTGGTGTCAGCTACGGGCCGATCAGGAGCAGTCATGACCGAGGCACCACCCGCGTCACGCCGCCGCAAGCTCACCGCGGAGCGGGAACGTGAGCTGCTGCGTGTGACGGCGGAACTGGTCGGCGAGGTCGGCTACGAGCAGGTGACCATGGCCGCGGTCGCGCAGCGGGCGAAGTGCAGCACGGCGACGCTCTACCGGCAGTGGGAGAGCAAGCCCCGGCTGGTGATCTCGGCCTGGGGTGCCCTCACCAGTGAAGCTGGTAACGACCTGTCGCGCATCGACACCGGCAGCCTGCGCGGCGACCTGATGGCCGTCGTGCGCCATCTGGTGGCTGATGACCCGGTGAAGGACACCTTCACCTCGGTGCCCGCCGCAATCGTCCAGGACGAGGACCTGATGGAGATCGTGCGCGAGATCCTGATTCATCCAATCCTGCGCGACCTGGCCCACCTCTTCGAGCGGGCGGTGACCAGGGGGGAGATCGACGCCAGCAACCCTGTCATCGCTCTGGCGGACCAGATCGTGATGGGTCCGCTGCTCGCGCAGACCATTCTGCGCGGGACCCCGGCGACCCAAGAGTTGATGGAGAACGTCGTCGACCTGGTTCTTCTGCCCGCCCTCACCGCGCAACCGCGCGCCCTGTGACCTGATCCAGTCCTGACCGGTACTCCGGCCGTGCCAGCAAGGCACCGCCGGCGGCCCGCCACACCCTGACAGCGGCCACGCGGTCGCTCGTCTGCTTCCGCATGCCCTCTCAAGGCTTCTGCGTCTACATCGCCGCAGGCGTCAGGGCACCGCGCGCCCAAAATCACCTCAGATTCGGAGCTCTTCTCGTGGCTACTTTCCTGCACAAGATCGGCGGTGGCGCGTTCAGGCGGCGCTGGCTGGTCGTCCTTCTCTGGGCATTGATCCTGGGCGCCGTCGGCGCCGGT
>NZ_LIPG01000006.1 GCF_001905505.1 Streptomyces sp. CB02058 | reverse complement strand
ACCGGACCCGAAGGACCAGCAGGACTTTTCAAAGGAACCACCAACCTGCGATGCAGGCCGGGGTATCAACATATCTGGCGTTGACTTTTGGCACGCTGTTGAGTTCTCAAGGAACGGACGCTTCCTTCGGTCCCGTTTCACCGGGGCCCTCCGGGCGCTTCCCTTCGTTCTTGCGTTTCCGACTCTATCAGACTCTTTCGTGTCCGATTCCCGGCCGAAGCGGGTTACTGCTTGTTTCGCTTTCCAGTTCTTCGCTTTCGCGTTTCCCTTTCCGGCGAGTCCGACTCTATCAGGCCTTTTTGTATTCCTTGACCGGGGGTCCCGCAGGCATGCGGAAGCTCGATCGGAGTTACAGTCTGGGCTTGGAAGTCGCCGCCGACCCCGGACCAGAGGTCGCGGTGGGGCCAGGCAGGAGTACGACAGTACAGCTCCCCTTGAGACGAGGCAAATCGTTTCCGGTGTGCCTCTTGGTCCACCAACCGGTAGCTCTCGGGCGGAACCGGGACTTCATATGACTTACGCTGCTGATCAGTACGCCGCCCTCCATCAGCCGTGGCGGTGACAGACGGATCCCCGCCCCTGGGAGGCTCTCCATGACCACAGTGACGTCCCCTCTTGCCGGCCGCGCCATCGGACTCACCGCGGTGCCCGACCCCGTGTTCTCCGGAGCGATGGTGGGTCCCGGTACGGCCATCGACCCCGTGCGCGAGCCTTCCGAGGCCGTCTCGCCGGTCGACGGAATCGTCGTCTCCCTGCACCCCCACGCCTTCGTCGTCGTCGACGACCAGGGTCACGGAGTGCTGACGCACCTCGGGATCGACACGGTGCAGCTCAACGGCGAGGGCTTCGAGCTGCTCGTGAACAAGGGGGACACCGTGACCCGCGGGCAGGGCATCGTGCGCTGGGACCCGGCCGGTGTGGAAGCCGCCGGGAAGTCGGCCATCTGCCCGGTCGTGGCCCTGGAGGCGACCGCCGAGTCCCTCTCCGAGGTCCGCGAGGACGGCGACGTGAAGGTCGGCGAGACGCTGTTCGGCTGGCAGTGACAGCCTCGGCGCAGTGACGGGCCAGTTGGGCATCCACCGCGGTGGCGTAGCCGCCGCACAATCGGAGACGGGTGAAATGGAGACAACGCTGCGAGGCGTCGGCGTGAGCCACGGTGTGGCGATCGGCGAAGTTCGGCACATGGGTACGGCGGTGCTCGAACCCCCGGCCAAACAGATTCCCGCGGAGGAGGCCGAGCGCGAGCAGGGGCGCGCCCGCCAGGCCGTGGAAGCTGTTGCGGCCGACCTCATCGCGCGCGGCAACCTGGCGGGGGGCGAGGCACAGCACGTGCTGGAGGCCCAGGCCATGATGGCGCAGGACCCCGAGCTCATCGCCGATGTGGAGCGCCGCATCGCTGTCGGCAGCACCGCCGAGCGCGGTGTGTACGACGCGTTCGCCGCGTACCGGGCTCTGCTGGCCAATGCCGGGGAGTACCTGGCGGGGCGGGTCGCCGACCTCGACGACGTACGGAACCGGATCGTGGCCCGGCTCCTCGGTGTGCCGATGCCGGGTGTTCCGGACAGTGACGAGCCGTACGTGCTGATCGCGCGTGACCTGGCACCTGCCGACACGGCTCTGCTCGACCCCACCCTCGTGCTGGGTTTCGTCACCGAGGAGGGCGGGCCGACCAGCCACAGCGCGATTCTCGCGCGGGCGCTCGGTGTGCCGGCCGTGGTGGCGCTCCCCGGAGCCGGTGAGATCGCCGAGGGCACGGTCGTCGCGGTCGACGGCAGCACCGGTGAGATCTTCGTGGAGCCGAGCCCGGAGAAGCGCGCCGAGATGGAGAGCGCCTCGGCCGCCCGCAAGGCGGCGCTGTCGGCCGTGACCGGTCCCGGTGCCACGTCCGACGGTCACAAGGTGCCGCTGCTCGCCAATGTCGGTGGCCCCGGTGATGTTCCGGCGGCGCTGGAAGCCGGTGCCGAGGGTGTCGGGCTGTTCCGTACGGAGTTCCTGTTCCTGGACGACAGCAAGCAGGCTCCGTCCGAGGAGAAGCAGGTCGAGGCGTACCGCGCGGTGCTGGAGGCGTTCCCCGAGGGACGTGTCGTGGTGCGCGTGCTGGACGCGGGCGCCGACAAGCCGCTGGATTTCCTGACGCCCGCGGACGAGCCGAACCCCGCTCTGGGTGTGCGTGGTCTGCGCAGCCTGCTGGACCACCCGGATGTGCTGCGGACCCAGCTGACGGCGCTGTCCCGGGCGGCCGAGGGGCTGCCGGTCTACCTCGAGGTCATGGCCCCGATGGTGGCGGACCGTGCCGACGCGAAGGCGTTCGCCGACGCATGCCGTGAGGCGGGGCTCCAGGCGAAGTTCGGCGCGATGGTGGAGATCCCGTCAGCCGCGCTCCGGGCCCGGTCGATCCTCCAGGAGGTGGAGTTCCTGTCGCTGGGCACCAACGACCTGGCGCAGTACACCTTTGCCGCCGACCGTCAGGTGGGGGCCGTGTCACGTCTCCAGGACCCCTGGCAGCCGGCGCTGCTGGATCTGGTCGCGCTGTCGGCCGATGCCGCGAGGGCGGAGGGGAAGAGCTGCGGTGTCTGTGGTGAGGCCGCCTCGGATCCGCTGCTCGCGTGTGTGCTGACCGGTCTGGGTGTCACCTCTCTGTCCATGGGTGCGGCGTCCATTCCCTATGTGCGGGCGACGCTGGCGAAGCACACCCTCGCGCAGTGCGAGCGTGCGGCCTCCGCCGCGCGCGCCGCGGACTCCGCCGACGAGGCGCGTCTCGCGGCTCAGGCGGTGCTGTCGGGCGAGTGACGGTCCGGCCGCGCGTGGGCGCGGCCGGCCGCCGAAGGGGTCCCCGCCGGTGACGGTGGGGGCTCCTTCGGCTTTCGGTGGTGGGTCAGCGGTGCGCCTCCGGTTCGTCGGCGCCGAGGTCGAAGCCGGCGCAGTACTCGACGCCCGACTCCGGGGACACGGGTTCGCCCGTGTCGGCGTCGGTGCAGTAGGCGCTGAAGACCGCGCCCGCAGTGAGCGGGACGAGGCTCCCCCGGTCCAGGCGCCAGCCGTGCACGCGGTCGGGCGCGCCTGGTGCGGTGGTGCGCAGGACGACGCCTCCCTGTGTCTCCAGTGCGACGCCGACGGCGAGCACGGTGGCGAACTCCGCTCCTTCTGAGGACGCGAGCCGGGCCGGGCCGTCGGTGTCCCGTGAGGTGTGCAGGACGGCGAGGAGCTGGTCGTCGTCCGTCGGTGTGCTGCAGACGACGTGGTGGGTGCCGGGTCCCGCGGCGTCCAGCAGCCGCCCCAGCAGGTGGGAGGCACGGTCGAAGGCCGCCCGGCCGATGTCCTGCCCGCAGTCCGCGCAGTCGCCGAGGCCTGCCAGCAGCATCGTGGCGTACTCCCAGGTCGCGCGGCGGACCGCCCGGGAGACGAGCAGCGGGATCAGCGTGTCGATGGGCTGGCCCGCATAGGCCACGGTGGCGCCTGCCGCGGCGATCTCGGCGGTGAACCGGCTGCGGCTCGTACGGTCGTCCGGGTCGATGCCCGCTTCCGTGCAGAACTCGGCGTAGTCCTCCGGGTCGAAGAGGGCCACCGTGGTGTGCGTCCCCTGGGCTGCGAGTGTCCTGAGCAGGCCTTCGACCTGCCGGAGGTAGACGGAGTGGTCGTCGAAGGTGAAGGTCCGGTAGCGGCGCATGGCCGCGAAGTCCTCGGCGTCGACCAGGAGGCCGACGGTGCTGGGCACTTCGCGGCGCAGGGCGCGCCTGATGGATGGTCCGGACCGGTGCTGGACGCGCCTGGTCTGTTTGCTGTGCGCCATGAGTCCCCCTGTGCGCTGCGAATCGATGCTCACTCAGCGTAATCAGAGGGACTGACAGTGACGGTTCGCCGGACGGCTCAGTGGCGCTCGCGGGCCAGCTTCTCGTAGAAGTGGAGGAGTTCGAGGTTGTCGATGGAGCCGGGGTTGACCGCCTTGGACAGGGCTGTGCCCTGGAGGAGCCGCTTGACCGGCACCTCGATGCGCTTGCCGGTCAGGGTGTGCGGGATGCCGGGTACCTCGATGACCTCGTCCGGTACATGGCGTGGGGAGAGGTTCTCGCGGATGGTCCGCTTGATGCTGTCGCGGAGTGCGTCGTCGAGCACGGCACCGTCGGCGAGGTGGACGAACAGCGGCATCCAGTAGCCCCCGTCCGGCTCCTCCAGGCCGATGACGAGGGATTCGCGGATCTCGGGGAGCCGCTCCACCGCCTCGTAGATGTCGGCGGATCCCATCCGGACGCCCTGCCTGTTGAGGGTGGAGTCCGAGCGGCCGTGGATGATCACCGATCCCCGTTCGGTGAGGGTGATCCAGTCCCCGTGGCGCCACACGCCGGGGTACATGTCGAAGTAGCTGTCGTGGTAGCGGCTTCCGTCGGGGTCGTTCCAGAAGCGGACCGGCATGGACGGCATGGGGGCGGTGACGACGAGCTCGCCGACCTCGCCCGTGAGCGGCTCGCCCGCGGGGTCCCAGGACTGGAGGTCCGTGCCGAGGCAGGGGGCCTGGAGCTCGCCGATGTGGACCGGCAGGGTGGGCACCGCGCCGGCGAAGCAGCTGCAGACGTCCGTCCCTCCGCTGACCGAGGCGATCCAGAGGTCCTCGGCCACCTCGTCGTGGAGCCAGCGGAAGCCGTCGGGCGGGAGCGGTGAGCCGGTGGTGGCGACGCACTGGACACGGCTGAGGTCGTGGTCGCGCCCCGGGTGGACGTCCGCCTTGCGGCAGGCCATCACATAGGCGGCGGAGGTGCCGAAGAGGGTCGCGCCGGTCTGTTCGGCGACGCGCCACTGGGCGCTGACGTCCGGGTAGCCCGGGCTTCCGTCGTACAGGACGACGGTGGTGCCGGTGAGCAGGCCGGAGACGAGGAAGTTCCACATCATCCAGCCGGTGGAGGTGTACCAGAAGAAGCGGTCGTCGGGGCCGAGGTCGCAGTGCAGGCCGATCTGCTTGAAGTGTTCCAGCAGGATGCCGCCCTGGGACTGGACGATCGCCTTCGGAAGCCCCGTGGTGCCGGAGGAGTACAGCACCCAGAGGGGGTGGTCGAAGGGCACCTGCTCGAAGACGGGCTCGGCGTCCGCGGCGGTGAGCGCCGACCATTCGAGGGCCCCCTCGGGCGCGTCGGTGCCGAGGAGCGGGATGTGGACGACCGCGCGCAGGGTGGGCAGTTCGCGGCGGAGTTCGGCCACGGTGTCGGTGCGGTCGTGCTCCTTGCCGCCGTAGCGGTAGCCGTCGACGGTGAACAGGACGACGGGTTCGACCTGCTGGAAGCGGTCCAGGACGCTGCGCGCCCCGAAGTCGGGGGCGCAGGACGTCCAGACTCCGCCGACGGCCGCGGTGGCGAGGAACGCGACGACCGCCTGGGGGATGTTGGGGAGGTATCCGCTGACGCGGTCGCCGGGCGTGACGCCGATGGCGCGGAGTTCGGCGGCCAGCGAGCCCGCCTGGCGCCGGAGTTCGGACCAGCTGATGGCGACCTGGGTGTGGGTCTCGTCGACGTACAGCAGGGCGGGGGCGTCCGCGCGGAGCGGGTCGTCGGCCGTACGCAGGGCGTGTTCGGCGTAGTTGAGGGTGGCGCCGGGGAACCACTGGGCGCCGGGCATGGTGCGGTCGCCGATGACCGCTTCGTACGGGGTGGAGAAGCGGACGTCGAACCAGTCGGCGACGGCCTTCCAGAAGGTGTCGAGCTCATCGACCGACCAGCGGTGCAGCGCCGCGTATCCGCCCTCGGCCGGCGCACCGTACCGCTCGGCCGCCCATCGCTGGAAGCGGGTGACGGCCGCAGCCTCGACGCGCTCGGGCTCCGGCTGCCAGAGGGGGGCTTCGTCGGCTGCTGAGGTCATGGGGGCTCCCTGGCCTTTCGGGTACGCGGGGTGGGCGTCCGGCGCGCTCACCGGCTGGGTCGTGCGCGCGAACGGCATTTACGGACGATGCCATGTGATCGTCTTGCGCACCAGGGTCCGCCTGCCATGGTTGCGTGTCCCCCTGTGTGGTGGAGACACAGGTGAACGGAAGCTGAACGGAGCCCTGATACGTCCGGCTGGATGGCAGGGTGGCCCGCATGGATGGTCGTGACCTGCTGCGCTCGGTGAAAATGGTCGGTTCCGTACAGGGGATGCGCACGGTGCGCTCGGCTTGGCGGCGCCATCGCGCGGATGCGCGGGCGCTGGCTCCTCGCGGGGCCGAACGGGCGCGTGTGCCGGGGCTTCTGGTGAGCGCGGAGCCGGAGCCGGGCGGGGGTGTCGTCAGGTTCGCCCGCTCGGAGCTGCTGATCCGGGTGGCTGTCGGCGGTGCGGTGTTCTGGTCCTGGGACGGTGCCGGTCCGCTGCCTTCGTACGCCCTGCCGGAAGCGGCGCCGGAGGCCGACCCCCGGGCCCGCCTGGAGCCCGCCACGAACGGCGGCTGGCAGGTGGTGTCGGAGCGGATGACGGTCGTCGTGTCGCGGCACGGAGCGGTGGAGCTGCGCACGCCGGGCGGCGTGGTGCTGCGCCGGGAGCTGCCGCCGCGCTGGTGGGAGCCCGTGGCGGGCGGCCCGGCACGCTGGGTGCAGCGGTCCGAGGTCCCGGCGGACGCCCGTTTCTTCGGCCTGGGCGGACGGGCCGGGGGCCCGAGGCTGCGGGAGGGCGTGTACCGGCTGTGGAACACGGACCCGGGAGGCCGTTTCGGTCCGGAGGACGATCCTCTGTACGTGACGATGCCCGTGCAGCTGGTGGTGTCCGACGCGGGGACGCACCTGGCCTTCCACGACAACAGCTGGCCGGGTGCGGTGACCCTGCGGGAGGGTGAGGAGGGCGAGGGTTCGGGCCATGACCGCCCCGGGGCGTGCGAGGTGCGGATGGAGGGCGGTCCGCTGCGCTGCTGGGTGGTCGCGGGCACGCCGGCCCGGGTGCTCCAGGGCTGGACGGCGCTGACGGGTGCGCCCGCGCTGCCGCCGTCGTGGGCGCTGGGTCCGCAGCATGCCAGGTGGGGCTTCGGCAGTGAGCGGGAGGTGCGCAGGGTCGTGGCGGGGTACCGGGAGCGGGGGCTTGCGCTGTCGGTGCTGCATCTCGACATCGATCACTACGACGCGCATCAGGTGTTCACCGTCGACGGGGAGCGGTTCCCGGATCTGCCCGGGCTGGCGAAGGAGCTGCGCGAGGACGGCGTACGGCTGGTGTCGATCGTCGATCCCGCGGTGCGGGCGTCGGCGGGGAACGCCGTGTTCGACAGCGGCCGGGAGGTGGGGCCCGCGGGTGCGTTCGTCCGGGATCCTCAGGGGTGTCCGGTCACCGGTGAGGTCTGGCCCGGCGAGTGCGTCTATCCGGACTTCACCGATCCGCTGGTGCGGGAGTGGTGGGGCGGGTTCTACGAGGAGAGGCTCGCCCGGGGGTTCTCCGGCGTGTGGCACGACATGAACGAGCCGGTGTCCTTCTCGGCGTTCGGCGATCCGACGCTGCCGCGCTCGGCCAGGCATGCGCTGGACGGCGCCGGAGGGGACCACCGGGAGGCGCACAACGTGTACGGCCTGGCGATGGCGCGGGCCGGTTACGAGGGCCTGCTCCGGTTGCGCCCGGACGAACGGCCGTTCCTGTTCTCCCGTTCGGGCTGGGCGGGGATGCAGCGGTTCGGGGGCACCTGGTCCGGCGATGTGGCCACGGGGTGGCCGGGGCTCAGGGCCTCGCTGTCCCTGGTGCTGGGGCTGGGGCTCTGCGGGGTGCCGTATTCGGGGCCGGATGTCGGCGGGTTCGACGGGTCGCCGTCGCCCGAGCTGTATCTGCGCTGGTTCCAGCTGGGCGCGTACATGCCGCTCTTCCGTACCCATGCGGCGATCGACGCGGGGCGCCGCGAACCGTGGGAGTTCGGGCCCCGGGTGCTGGCGCACGCCAAGGAGGCGCTGGAGGAGCGGGAGCGGCTGCTGCCGTACTTCGTGACGCTGGCGCAGCTGGCCCGGCTGACCGGTGCGCCGTATGTGCGTCCGGTCTGGTGGGGGTCGTCCGGGGACCGTGCGCTGCGGGACTGCGAGGACGCGTTCCTGCTGGGTGACGCGCTGCTCGTGGCCCCGGTGCTGGAGGAGGGCGCCGTCCGCAGGCAGGTGCGGCTGCCGCACGGGCGGTGGTACGACACGGCGACCGGCCGGGCGTACGAGGGGCCGGGGCAGGTGGTGGTGGACGCGCCGCTGTCCCGGATCCCGGTGCTGGCGCGGGCCGGTGCGGTGATCCCGGTGCGGGGTGCGGACGGCGGGCTCGAACTGGAGGTGTGGGCGCCGCGTGCGGGGCGTACCGGTGGCGGTCTTGTCGTACGGGACATGGGCGACGGCTGGGAGCGGGCGGAGGTGGAGCGGTACACCTCGCGTCTCTCGGGCGGGCGTGTGGTGGTCGAGCGGGACGGTGAGGAGAGCGCGGTGGAGTGCCCGGTCCGGGTGCGGGGGCTGGCGGGCCCGGATCAGGCGTAGTGGCCTGCCCGGACGGACTCTCCGTCCCTCGCTCGGCAGTGGCCGGCCCGCGCATCCCGGGTGGCCGGCCCGGCAGCGGTGCCCCGCTCAGCCGTAGGCGCCGGCGAACCAGGAGCGTACGGCCCGGGTGTGCAGGGGGAAGGCGAGTTCGTCCGGGGTGCGCAGTACCTCGTATCCGGAGGTCTCGTCCGTCGGTGCGGAGGGCGGGAGTTCGTCGGCGGGGCGGCGCGGGAGCAGTCCGAAGAGCAGCAGGTGGCCGTCCGGGGAGCTCAGCGCGTCGGCGAGGCGTACATCGGTCTCGTCGGCCGGGATGCCGGTCTCCTCGCGGAGTTCGCGTACGACGGCGTGGCGCCAGTCCTCGGCCCGGTCGACGTAGCCGCCGGGCAGGGCGATGCCGCCCTTGTGCGGAGGGATGGTGCGGGTGATGACGACCAGTCCGGTGCCCTGCGGTCCGGTCACGGGCAGGAGGGCGACGGCGACGGGCAGCGGGTTGCTGTACGCCGTGTGGCCGCAGGCGGCGCAGGTGCGCGGCCAGGTGTCGGCGGCGTACGGGGCTCCGCAGAAGCCGCAGTGGGAGTCCTTCACGGGCGGACTGTATCCGATCACCCTTCTCCTGGGGCTCCGAAGCTGATAGACGGTGTGCCCATGACAGGAATGAACCGTGTTCTCCGCGCCGTGGCCATCGCCGCCGCCGCTCTGCTCGCCGCGACCGCCGCCGCCCCGGCGGCCTCCGCCCGGCCCGAACCCAAGGCTCCCCCGGAGTTCGTCGACCTTCGCTCCGTCGATCCGACGATCCTCACGGAGATGCGCTACACCACCGCGCACAACTTCGTGGGAGAGCCGGTGGACGGCTACCGGCAGCCCGTGTGCATCCTGACGCGGCCGGCGGCGCAGGCGCTGCGCACGGCCCAGCGGAGCCTTCTGCGGAAGGGCTACTCGCTCAAGGTGTACGACTGTTACCGCCCGCAGCGCGCTGTCGACCATTTCGTGCGCTGGGCCGAGGATCTGGACGACCAGGCCATGAAGGACGAGTTCTATCCGCAGGTGGACAAGACGCGTCTGTTCGAGGACGGTTACATCGCGGAGAAGTCCGGGCACAGCCGGGGCAGCACCGTGGACCTCACCCTGGTGAAGCTGCCGGCGCTGCCGACCAGGCCGTACGAGCCCGGTGAGAAGCTGGCGCCCTGCTACGCGCCGCGGGACGCGCGCTTCCCCGACAACTCGGTGGACATGGGTACGGGCTACGACTGCTTCGACACCCTGTCGCACACGGACGACCCCCGGGTGCAGGGGGTGCAGCGAGCCAACCGTCAGTTCCTCAAGTCGACGCTGACCGGGCTGGGCTTCGTGAATCTGGCCGAGGAGTGGTGGCACTTCACCTACAAGCCCGAGCTCTTCCCCGACACCTATTTCGACTTCCCGGTGTCCAGGCGTTCCGTCGCGGGGCACTGACAGCGGCCCCCGCACGGGAACGGGCGGCCGGGACCACCGCCGTGGGCTCCGGCCGCCCGTCCCCGTGGTGGGACGCGGAACTGCCGTATCCGGTTGCCGTGCCAGCCGCTACGGTGCCCGTATGCCACAGCAGACTTTCAGTTCGTACGAAGAATTCTGGCCCTACTACGTCGCCATGCACTCCAGGGCGGCCACCCGGTGGATCCATCTGACGGGCACCCTGACCGGTCTCGCCCTGACCGCCTACGGTCTGGCGCGCGGCCGCAAGCGGTACGCCCTGGCGCTGCCGCTGATCGGCTACGGCACCGCGTGGCCGGCCCACTTCCTCATCGAGAAGAACAATCCGGCGACGTTCGGCAACCCCGCGTGGTCGCTGCGCGGCGACGCGCAGATGATCCGGATGATGCTCGCGGGACGGGACGCGGAACTCGCGGAGACCGCGCAGAAGTGGCTCGCGGAGAACGCGTGATCCAATGGTGCGCGCAGGGTTGACGGTCCGTCACCCCGGGTGAAGACTCCTGTCACGCCCGCCGCCCCCCTCACCGCACGCGCGGCCCGTACCCCGGTCGGCGGGGGTACGGGCCGCGTCCGGTTCCGGCGCCGGCGGCCGTCAGGTCGTGGCGGGTTCCCTGAGCCGGTCGGCACGCACCATGGCGTGTTCGACGACCGCGACCAGCACGTCCCGTACGGACGCCCTGTCGCGCGCGTCGCAGAGCAGCACCGGCACCTCGGGGTCGAGGTCGAGGGCCGCCCGGACCGTCTCGGTGGGGAACTGTTCGGCGCCCTCGAAGAGGTTGACCGCGACGGTGAAGGGGATCGCGCGGCGCTCGAAGTAGTCGACCGCCGCGAAGCAGTCCCCGAGCCGCCTGGTGTCCGCGAGAACCACCGCCCCCAGGGAGCCCTGGGCCAGCTCGTCCCAGAGGAACCAGAAGCGGTCCTGCCCGGGCGTCCCGAACAGATAGAGGACGAGGTCCTCGCGCAGGGTGATCCGGCCGAAGTCCATGGCCACCGTGGTGGTGTGCTTGCCCTCGACGCCCGCGACGTCGTCGACGGGACGTCCCGCCTCGCTCAGCCTCTCCTCCGTACGCAGCGGTCTGATCTCGCTGACCGCGCCCACCAGGGTCGTCTTGCCCACGCCGAAGCCACCCGCCACCAGGATTTTCAGGGTGACGGGCTCGACGTGCCGCTTTCTGCGGCTAGAGCGCCCGAAGGCCATTGATCACCTCGCGAAGAATGCTCTCGTCCGGCAGCTCGGCCGGCGGAACAGGACGGGTGACGTGCACCAGCTCGTCCTCGACGAGGTCACCGACCAGGACCCGGACCACCCCGACGGGGAGGTCCAGTCCTGAGGCGAGCTCGGCGATCGACTGGGGCATGTCGTGGCACAGTCGGACGATCTCCACGTGTTCCGGGGAGAGCGTCTGGTCCCGGCCGGGATCGTCGGCCGCCGGTTCGGGGATGACGATCGCGATCAGGTCGAGACGGTGACGGGACGCGCTGCTGGTTCGCCCCCGGGTCATCGCGTAGGGCCGGACCACCGGACCCGCGTCGGCGTCGTACCAGCGCGAGGAGCCCGCTTCCGCGGAAGCGTGCGGTGAGCCGGACGCGGTGTCACGGACGGAGTCGGCGCTCATGCCCTCGCCTCACCCTCCGGCGGGCATACCGGTGGTCCGGGGGGCGTTCGCCAGATGGGCCCCCACGCGCTTGACCATCAGGGTCATCTCGTACGCCACCTGGCCGACGTCCGAGTCGGAGTCGGCCAGGACGGCGAGACAGCTGCCGTCACCGGCGGCCGTGACGAAGAGGAATGCCTCGTCGAGTTCGACGACGGTCTGGCGGACACGGCCGGCGTCGAAGTGACGGCCCACGCCCTTGGCGAGGCTGTGGAATCCGGAGGCGACGGCGGCGAGGTGCTCGCTGTCCTCCCGGGTCAGGTCCTTGGACGTGCCGGTGGCGAGGCCGTCGCTGGAGAGGACCAGCGCCTTGCGGATGCTCGCGACGCGCTCGACCAGCTCGTCGAGGAGCCAATTCAGTTCGCCGGAGCCCTGGCGTGCTGCGTTCTGTGCTGCGGCGTTCGGTGCGGTCATCGACCGTCCCCTCCCGGAGTCGTTCCTGGTGCTGTCTCGCCGGGGCCGGTCGCGTCCTCGGCGTTCTGCCGACGGCCGCGCTGCCAGCCGCGTTGAAGCGAAGCCATGCGATTGCGTACTTCGTCCGCGTCACGTTCGAGGTCGTCGGCGGTGTCCGCGGGGGCGTGGCCGGAAGTCCGTCCTGCGGAGTCCTCCCGGAGCTGTGGGGCGAGGCTGGCCTGCCGGACCCTGCGCGGAAGGCCGCCCACCGTGTCGGGCGCGGGGCGCGGGGAGGCGGGGCGTGGCCGCTGCGGGTCGTCGGAACCGGAGACCGTCCGGCTGTCGGGGGCGGCGTGGGGCGCCGTGGGATGGGCCCGGCCTCCGTCGCCCGTGCGGTCCCGGTCGCCGATCCGGCGGCCCTGGTCGGCCACCAGCTTCGGCGTCTTGCGGCGCGGCAGCGGGACGGGCCCGGAGGGCCGCATCGGCCGGACGTCGGCGGAGGGCCCTTCGGAGGCGTCGTAGGCCTGCTGGTGCTGCTCGCGGTCGGCGGCCCTGCGCAGGTCGCGGGCCCGGAAGATGCCGCCCCGCTCGCTCTCGGTGTCCTCCAGGTCGGACACACCGTCGAGCACGGGGGCGAGCGCCGGGTCGAGCGCCCTGTCGAGGGCGGGGTCGTCGGTGAACCCGAGTGTGCCGACCGGCCCTTCGAGCTCGACGGGGCCGTCCAGCACGGACGGGTCGGTGAGCCCGGTGGGGACCGGGGAGAGCCCGGCGGGCCTGCCCGCGATGTCCCCGTCGGCGATGCCGTCCCTGCGTGCCTTGTCGCTGCCGGGCACGCCGCTGACCGGTCGGCCGCCGCCGATCGCCTTCTCCGCCCGGCGGTCCAGGCGGAAGCCGGTGCCGTGGGTGTCGGGGGCGTCGGTGAGCAGCTGCGAGGGTATGAAGACGACGGCTGTCGTCCCTCCGTACGGTGATGTCTGGAGCGACACCCTGACGTTCTGCCGCTGGGCCAGCCGGCTGACGACGAAGAGGCCGAGCCGGTCGGTGTCGGACAGCTCGAAGTCGGGGGTCTCGGCGAGCCGGAGGTTGGCGTCCAGGAGGACTTCCGGGGTCATGCCGAGGCCACGGTCGTGGATCTCCAGGGTGAAACCGTTGGCCACGCGTTCGCCGTGCACCTGGACCGCGGTGTGCGGGGGCGAGAACACCGTGGCGTTCTCCAGCAGTTCGGCGATCAGATGGGTGAGGTCGGCGACGGCGGGGCCGCCCACGCCGATGCGGGGCAGGCGCCGGACCTCGATGCGCTCGTAGTCCTCGACCTCCGCGACCGCCGCCCGCACCACGTCCATGAGCTGGATCGGCTTGCGCCACTGCCGGGAGGGGGCCGCCCCGGAGAGGATCACGAGGCCTTCCGCGTGGCGCCGCATGCGGGTGGTGAGGTGGTCGAGGCGGAAGAGGTCGGCGAGTTCGTCGCTGTTCTCGGTGCGCCGCTCCATGGTGTCCAGGAGGGTCAGCTGACGGTGCAGGAGCACCTGGTTGCGCCGTGCCAGGTTGACGAAGACCTCGGAGACGCCCCGGCGCATGTCCGCCTGCTTGACGGCGGCCTCGACCGCGGCCCGCTGGAGGGTGTTGAGGGCCTGTCCGACCTGGCCGATCTCGTCGCGCTCGTAACTGAGGTGCGGGGCCTCGGTCTCCACGTCGACCTGTTCGCCGGCGGCCAGCCGCCGCATCACGCTGGGCAGCCGTACTCCGGACACCTCGTGGGCGTCCTTGCGCAGCCGGGAGAGGTCCCGGACGAGTTCGCGGCCCACCCGGACGGACACGAAGACCGACACGAGCAGGGCGGCGAAGCCCAGGACGCCGGCGACGCCCGCCTGGATCAGGACCCGGTAGCCGGCGGGCTCGGCGCGGTCCTGGAAGCGGTTGGACATCTCGGTGCCGTCGTTGGCCAGGTGCGCCAGGACCGCGGGGGCGACCTCCTCCCAGCGCTCGGCGTCGACGGCGCCGGGCTTGGTGAACGGGCCCGCGGCGATGAGCTTCTGCTCGGCGGTGCGCAGCGGCTCGGTGTCGGGGCTGCGCCAGTACTGCTCCATACGCGCGCGCTCGTCCCCCGGGAGGAGTTCGAGGTTGACGTCGTACAGGAGCGTACGGCTCGCTGCGAGGTCGGAGACCGCGCGGAGTTCGGGTGCGCCGAGGCGTCCCGCGATGAGGCCCGAGGCGACCAGGGCGTCCTCGCGGGAGAGCATCTCGCGGGCGCGGGAGATCCCGACCAGGGCCCGGACCTGCTTGTCCATCGACACGTTCTCCATCGTGTGGAGACCGTTCAGGAAGCGGTAGCAGGGGTCGACCAGGCCGTTGTAGAAGGCGAGCGCCCTGGTCCGGTCGATGGTGCGCTTCTCCACGGACCCGCGCAGCGCGTCCAGTCCGTCGATCTCGCCGAGGATCGCGTCGAGCCGCGCTTCCGATTCCTGGCTCAGTTTGTCCCGGACGTCCTTGCTCTTCGCGCTCCGCCGGACGTCCGCCACGATCCGGTCCGTCGCCGCGCGCTGACGGCGCAGCAGGGGGAGGGCGTCCGAGGCCCGGGGGTCCGCGAGGAAGACGAGTGTCTGGCGGCGTTCGTCCTGGACGGCGCGGATGGTGTCCTCGAGGGGGTGGCCGACCTTCTCCACCACGGCGCTCGCACCCATGAGTTCGTTGGCCTCACGGCCGGTGACGTATGTGGCGAAGACCCAGAGGCCCGTGAGGGAGGCGAGCGGCACCAGGAGCAACGCCACGATCTTCCTGCGGATGGACTTCCCGCGAAAGCGCATGGCCTCCCCCAGCTCGGCCCCGCGTCGCGGGGGTGGTTGTGTCGGTGTCGTTCCGGATTTCCTGGTCGTTCCCGTGATCCCGCCGCGGCCCACCGTACGTCTGCCGGTGTTCCGTCAACAAGCGGCGCGAGCCTACTACTGACCCACGGGTAACTCGAAGACGTGTCCGGACGTTTTCCAGCCGCTCTCCCTTGCCTTGCTCACCAGTTGTACCGGTATTCCCGGCGATGAAGTTCGCGAAAGCGACAGAGAGTCCCTGGCCGAAGGCGGTGCATCCTCACAAGGCAGTTGGCTGGAATTCTTCGTTCCGTGACCTTTCGGGGCTGATTGAGACCTCCGGGCGGGAATCTTCACTCCATGGCGTTCGTCCACATGTACGGGGCAGAAGAACCTCACGGGGGTACGTGCGACAGGCGAGCGGTGTCGCCCGCGTAGAACGGGCGACGGCCGGGCAGCCACCCTGGAGTCGGACAGTGGCGGGGAGTTGAAGGTCCTTGGAAACGGATGAGCGCCGGAACGGAGCGGAATCACCGGCAGAGGCACCGGCGGCCGGAGCCCGCATCCCACGACAGCAGCTGTGGGTGGAGGAGCCCGCGATACGGCGCAGGATGCCGGACCCGGTGCGGACGGCCGCCGTGCGGGCCGTCCTCATCATGTCGCTGACCATCATTCTGGCCATGGTGGCGTTCCTCTGCACCGTGGCGGGCTCCTGGCTCGCCTTCCCGATGGTGCTGAGCGGTGTCGCGAGCACGGTGGTCGCGACCTGGTCGGTGCTGGACGTCTGGGTGACACGCCAGGTGTGGAATCAGCGCAACGGCGTGGTGTCCATGCCGAGCAGCACCGCACGCCGCATGCGCCGGGAGCGCCGGGCGGCCAGGGCCCGGGCCCGAAGGGAGGACCGGATACGCCGCCGGGGCGAGGGCAGGCTCTCGCGGGCCTGACGGTCCTCGCCCCGGACGCTCACGCGAGGGACTCGGCCTGATCCGGAGGAGAGGCCCTACGACTTCTCCAGCGTCTCGGTCATCTCCGTGCGCATCTCCGGCACCGGTGCCCCGCCCGGGGTACCGGATGCCTGGCCGGTCCGCTTGAACATGCGGGTGGCGGTGATCTCGCCGTGCACGGTCTCGCCCTCGGGGTCCTGCTGGGGCAGTCCGGGCCGCAGGTGCTCCTCGACGCTGATGTACTTCAGCCCGGCCCGCAGGTCCGCGTCGTTGCGCAGCCGGATGACGAGGGGGAACTCCGCGAGTGCCGTCGTGTCGAACAGCCCCGTCGTGTAGAGGAGCTGGACGCCCAGCGCGTCGGAGACGGCGCGCTGGAGTTCCAGCAGATAGGTGGCGTTGGCCCGGCCGATGGGGTTGTCGAGGAAGAGCGTGCCCGCGTGGCGGTGCCGGTCGCGTCCCCGGTCGTTGCTGCGCAGTGCCGCCATCGTGCAGTACAGCGCGATGGCCGCGGTGAGCAGCTGGCCTCCGGAGAAGACGTCGCCCATCTGTCCGACCGGGACGCGCTCCGCGCGGAGCACCGCGTCCGGCTTCAGGATCTCCACCGCGATGCCCTTGGGCTGAAGGGCCGCCTGTACACCGCGCAGCAGGAGGGACATGCCGTCCCTGCGCAGATCGGAGTTCTTCTTGAGGGCGGCGTGCGTGGCCTCGTCGATGACCTCGCCGAGCCGCTCGGTGAGGGTGGCCTGGTCGGGTTCCTCGAAGCGGATCCGGAGGAACTCCTGGCCGGACCACTCTCCCAGTCCTTCGGGGAGCTGGGAGAGGCGCTGGGCGGAGCGCAGGGTGGTGAGCGCGGACTCCACGAGGCCCCGGAGCCGGTCGACGATGGAGTCGCGGTTGCGTTCCAGCTGGACGAGCTCGTCGGTGAGCACGCGCAGTCGGGGCGCGAAGGCCGCCGCCCACTTCTCCGCGTGGTCGGGCAGCGCGACGGCGGGGAGTTCGCGGATCTGCTGCCGGGCCGGGGTGCGGACCTGTTCGTAGCGGGTGGAGTTGGCGTGGCGTACGAGGACGTCGCTCGCCTCCCGGACCGAACTCTCCGCGGCGGACAGGTCGGTGGCGCAGCCACGCAGTGAGCGGCGGGCCTCGGCGGCGGACTGCCTGGCCTCTTCCAGGGTGCCGGGATAGGGGTCGGGCGTCTCGGTCTCCTCGTCCGCGCCGTGGTCCCTGAGCAGGTCGCGCAGGAGCGCCGCGGTCTCGTCGAAGCCGCTCGCGGAGTCCTCGGCGGTGCGGTGCGCGCGCAGCAGTTCGGCGTGGGCGGCGCGGGCCGTGTCCAGCGCCGCGGTGGCGGAGGCGAGTTCGGACGTGGCCGTACGCAGCAGGCTCTGGGCCCCCTCGGCGTCGGCGGGGACGAGCTCGTCGGGGAGCTCGGTGTGGTGGGGAGCCTCGTCGGCGGGCGCGAGCCGCTCGGCCTCACCGCGGAACCGGCCGAGCTGCTCGCTGGCGGCCGAGGCGCGGGTCTCCAGGAGCTGGACGAGGGACTCGGCACGGGCTGCGGCTGCCTGCCGTGAGGGGCCGTCGGCCCCGTCGGTGCCTTCGAGGAGCTGGGCGGCTCGGGTACGGACTTTGTTGGTGAGGCGGTCGAGCTCGGCGAGGGCGGCGCTCTCGTCGCTCTCGGCTCGTGCCTGCTCGGCGCGCAGATCCGCGCCGACGCCGACCTTCTCGTACAGCCGGGACGCGGCCCGGTACGCCTCGCGCAGGGCGGGGAGGGAGGTGCGCGGGGCTGAGGCGTCCGGCTCCGGGAGGGTTTCCGGGGCTCCGGCGATCTCGGCGCGTTCGGCGCGCAGAGCGCGTGCGGTGCGGTGGGCGTCGTCGGCTGCGCGCTGCGCGGCCCTGCGGTCCTCGTCGGCGGCGCGGGCGCGCTCCAGGCAGGCCGTGGCGCGGGCCTCGGACTCGGCCGCCTCGTCGGTGAGTTCGCGCAGCCGCGCCTGCCAGCCCGCACGGTCGCGGAGGCGGTGGGCGAGGCCGGCGAGGGCGTCGGCAGCACGGCGGGCGCGCTGGGCCGCCTCCTGTCGCTCGTCGCGGACGCGCGCGGCGTCGGCGGCTGCCTCGTCGGCCTCCGCCCGGACGGTGCGCGCCTCGGCGAGCGCGGCCTCCGCGGTCTCGGCGGCGGCGCGGGACGTACGAGCCGCTTCGCCGAGCTCCGCGAGCATGCCGGGCGGGCAGTCGGCGCGCCAGGAACCGATGCGGGCGGCGAGCGAGCGGTCGGCGGTCAGCCGGGCGGCGAGCGTCCGGATGTCCTCGTCGCGCGCGGCGGCTCGGGCCCTGAGCGCCTGCCGCTCCTCGTCGGCCGCGTGTTCGTCGTGCATCGCCGGGTTCGGGGGTACGAGGAAGACGCCGTCCGCCCCGTCACCGCCCGGGGCGGGCACGGGGGCGAGGAGGGCCGCGGTGGTGCCGACGGCCACGGCCGACCTGGGCAGCAGGGCGGCGGCGGCGAGGACCTCCCGGGCACGGGTGTGCGCGTCCGGGTCGGTGATGACGACGCCGTCGACGAGCTCGGGGCGTGCGGCCAGGACCGAGGCGTGGTCGGCGGGGTCGACGGCCTGGGCGAGGTAGCGCCAGCCGGGCAGGGCCGGGATGCCGTGCTCGCCGAGGTATTCGACGGTGGCGAGGACGTCGGGTCCCGGGGGCAGCAGCCCGCCGTCGCCGAGCGCTCCGAGGATGCGGGAATCGTCGGCGGCAGCGGTGCGCAGGTCGAAGAGCCGGCGCTCGGCGGCGGAAACTCCCTGGTCCAGGAGCTCCTTCAGCTCGTCGGCGCTGGTGTCGAACTCCTCGGCCGTGAGGAACCGCTCCTCACCGGAGCCGGTTTCGTGGTCGCCGTCGCCCGTCTCGTCCGCCGCCGCGGCCCGGCGGGGGTGCGGCACGCCGCCGGAGGGGGCGGGGAGCCCCAGCAGGTCGGCGAGGCGGGGGTCGGCGGCGATCGACTCGGCGGCCCTGCGCTCGGCCTCGTAGGACTGCTCGGCGGCCTGTGCGCCGTCGGCGGCGCGGGCCGCCGCGAGCTCGGTGCGGCTCTCCGCCGCCGCGGCCTCCCTGGCCTGGTCGGAGGTGGCACGGGCGGCCTCGCGCGCGGTGTCCCAGGCGGCGACGGCGGCCTTCTCCGCGTCGTTCGCGGCGAGGGCGGCGCGGGCGGGGTCGGCGTCCGGCGCGGTGTCGTCGAGCCAGCCGGCCCGGACGGCATCGGCGGTCTCCTGCTCGACCTCGGCGAGGCGCTGGCGCAGATGTCCGGCCTCGCTGCGGGCGCGCTGCGCCTCGGTGGCCGCGGTGGTGGCGTCCCGGTGAGCCGTCTCCCCGGTGGACTGGAGGGTCGCGGAGCGCTCCTCCTCCTCGTCGGCCACCCGCTCCCCCGCCTCGGCGGCGGTGTGCAGGGCGCGCACGAGATCGGCGGCGGCCGTGGCGCGGGCGGCGAGTGCGGGGGCCGCGTCGCGCTCGGCCTCGCGGATGGCCACGGCGACCCTGGCCGAGCGGTCGGCGGCGGCCCGGTGGCGCAGGACGGCTTCGGCGGCCTGCCAGGCGGAGTGCAGGGTGCGCGCCTCGCCCAGTTCGCGGCGCTGGGCGGCGGCGCTCTTCTCGGCTGCGGCCAGGGCGAGGGAGGCGTGCCGGTAGGCCAGCTCGGCGGCGATCCGGTCCCGGTGGCCCCGGGTCGCCTCGGCCTCGGTGACGGTGTGGGCGGCGGCCGTGACCTGCTGGGCGAGCTCGGCGGTACGGCCGCGTTCCTCGGCGGCGCGGCCGGAGAGCCGGCGGGCGAGGGTACGGGTGCGCCGCTCGGCGCCGGCGTGGATGTCCCGGCTGCGGGCCCGGGTGGAGGTGGCGTCGACGATCCGCCCGAGCAGGTCGACGGAGCCCGCGGTGAAGTCGCGCTCGGCGGTGAGCTCGGCGCGGCGGCCGAGCTTGTTGCCGAAGCCGCTGACGAGGTCGGCGAGACCGTCCGTGTCGCGGGTGTCGGTGACGGCCCGCAGCAGCAGGTCGGTGAAGTCGGAGTCCTTCTTGACGGCGAAGAGGCCCGCCGCCTCGCCCTCGTCCGCGTTCATCTCGCGCTGGTAGCGGAAGAGTTCCGGGTCGAGCCCGAGGTCGCCGAGGTGTTCGTTCCAGCGGTCGTGGATCTCTTCCCAGTGCACGTCGAGGTGCGGGTAGAACTTGCCCGCGTCCATGAGGGCGTCGCGGAAGCCCTTCATGGTGCGCCGCCTGCCGCGGGCACCCGAGACCCCTTCGACGGGCCTGCCCACCGAGGTGGCCTCCGCGACGGGAAGGCTGTCGAGGCTGAGGCCGGGTCCGGGGCGGAAGGAGTACCAGGCTTCGGCGAACTTGCGGGGGTCGTTGGAGACCTGGCGCCCGCGCCACTCGCTGACCTTGCCGACGACCACGCACTCGCCGGTGATCGTGTGCTGCCACTCCAGGGCGACGTGGCCGCAGTCGTCGGCGAGCAGGAACTTGCGCAGGACGCCGGAGCTGGCGCCGCCCAGGGTGTTGCGGTGTCCCGGCAGCATCACCGAGAAGATCAGCTTGAGCAGGACGGACTTGCCGCCGCCGTTCTCCAGGAACAGCACACCGGCGGGAGCCGGGCGGCGCGGCGGTCCGACGGGCTCGTCCTCGAAGAACTCCGCCTGGGCCGGGGCGGGCCTGGGGACGGGCTCGCCGACTCCGCGCAGGTCGAGCACGGTGTCGGCGTAACGCGCACCGGCGGGCCCGATCGAATAGAGGCGGACCCGGGACAACTCGTACATGGCGGCGGACTCTCGTCGTTCAGGCGGTGGTCGGGGAGCTGGGGCGGGGCTGGTTCAGGAGTGGAAGGGGAGTCCCGCGTCGGCGGCCAGCTCCAGGCCCTCGGCGTCGGGCGGGGGCAGCAGGGTGGCCGAGCCGTCGGTGACCGGGACCACGCCCAGCTCCAGCAGTTCGGCCATGGCGGCGCTGCCCGCCATGTCGCGCACCTGGAGCTGGTAGCGGGCGGTCGTGCGGTACGCGCCGCCCGCGTCGTCCCCGGTGCGCTGGAGGAAGCCGGAGTCGGTGAGGAAGGCGACGGCCTTGCCGATGATGCCCGTGGTGGATCCGGCGAGCCTGCGGGCGTCCTTGGTCGCTCCGGTGGAGCTGCGGCGGGCGTAGATCCGCCACCCGGACTCCAGGCCCGGGGTCTCGGTGGCCGGGTCGGTGTTGTCGCCCTGCTCCTCGGCGCGCTCCTCGAGCCGGCGGCAGGCCTGGCGGACGAAGGCGTCGACGCCGTTGACCGTGATGCGGCCGATGTAGGAGTCGTCGGCCAGGTCCTCGGGCCGGGGGAAGGCCATGGCGGCCACGGCGAGGTGGGCGAGGCCGTGCAGGAAGCGGTCCGCGGAGTCCGTGGAGGCGCGCCGGGCGTAGTCGCCCACGCGTAGGGCGAAGACCGAGTCCTCGGCGGCGGTCACGGCCATCCCGGCGCGCGTGGAGACCTCCAGAACGATGAGTCCGAGCCCGGTGGCGACGGCGTCCGCGAGCCGGGCGAAGGCGGGCTCCTCCCTGTACCGGCGGAGCAGCTCGGCGTATTCGGCGTCGCGGGCGGGCATCAGCTTGGGCTGCAGCCCGAAGGAGACCAGCCGGGCCGCGTCGGCCGCGTCGGCGGGGGTGAGCGCGGCGGGAGCGGCCTGCCGTGCGGCGTCGGCCGCCTGCGTGAAGGGCTGGTCGCCCCACGCGTCGGTGTGCTCGGCGTGCTGCTCGCTCAACTCGGTGACTCCTCGGTACGGGTGGGGGTGCCGCGATCGGGCGGCGGGGCGGTGGTCATGAGGCGTCCTTGCGGTCCGCCGCCATGCCCGCCGCGTCCAGCAGGGCCATGCCCACTATCAGGTCGGCGCCGCCGAATTCGTGGTCCTCCAGCGGGGTGCCGTCGTCGACGGCGAAGAGCAGCCGGCGCTCTCCCTGGCGGTAGGCCGTGCCGACCGGCGGGCTCGCGGCGTGCACGGCGAGCAGGGCCACCAGGTAGGGCAGGTCGGGGTCGCGCAGCCGGGCCTCGGCGAGGAGCCCGGAGAGCCTGCGGGGGGCGTCGTGCTCCAGGTCGAGCAGCTCCATGGCGTGTCCGAGCTGTTCCTCGCTGAACCGGCTGTCGTCGGGGGTGGCGATGAGGTCCGGTTCGGGCATCTCGGCGCCGAGGTGCTCCCGCTCCACCGGGGGCATGAGCAGCAGGTCGACGAGGTCGCCGACGCGCACCGAGGTGGGGGTGCGCAGTCCCGTGCCGTGCGCGAAGAACGCGTCGGTGACCCGGGTCGCCTCCTCGACGGGCAGCGGCAGCAGCGGGGCGACGAGCTGGCCGTACAGGTCGAGGCCGGCCCGCGCGGTCGGAGTGGCGAACGCCTGCCGGTCCTGCTCGGCGCGGAAGAGCGGTCCGGCCTCCAGCAGCCTGGACTGGAGCTGGGTGTGGCGCCGGATGCAGTCCTTGACGATGTCGACGAGCTCGGCGGCGCGGCGCTTGTGCTCGGGTTCCTCCGCCTCGTCCCGGGCCTTGCGGATGTTGGTGAGGATGGCGTTCTCGTGGCGGTAGCGGTCGGCGACGTGGTCCAGCGCCTCGGTGATCATGTCGGGGACGGCGTTGAGCCAGTCGACGGCGCGGACGTTGCGCCGGGTCGCCTCCAGCGTCCTGCGGAGCGTCTCGGCGTACTGCACGGTGCGGTAGCGGGCCTGTTCGGCGGCGAGCTGCGCGTCGGCGAGGCGGCCCCTGCTGATCAGGACCTCCAGCTTCACCTCGGCGGCGATCTGGGCGCTGGTGACATCCGTGTCCAGGGCACCGACCAGGACGTTGACCGCCTCGTCGGTGGCGCGGAGGTAGACGGTGCCGCCGTGGCCGGGGACTTCCTCGATGAGCTTGAAGTCGTAGTCCCTGCGGACGTAGACGCCGTCGGGGCCGAAGGTGCCGTAGACCGCGCGGAAGCCGCGGTCCACGCTGCCGACGTTGATCAGGTTCTCCAGGACCCAGCGGGCGACCCGTTCGTGCTCGGTGACGGGGCGGCTCGGTGCCTGGGCGGCGACCCGGGGAAGCAGCCTGGCCACTATCTGGTCGTGGTCGGCGCCCGTGTCGAAGTCCATGTTGAGGGTGACCAGGTCGATCGCGGCGAGGGCGACCTCGGCCATCGCGTAGACCGTGTACTCACCGGCCAGATTAGCCTTGCGCACGTCCAGGTCGTGCAGCGGAGCGGTGCAGGCGAGCGCGCGCAGCCGACGCGAGAGCCCCTCATCGGCGGCGGGGCCCGGGGCGGGCCTCGGTCCCGCGCTGAGCTGGGGCGCAGCGGTCTGGGTGTCGGCAGGCGAAGTCACGCTGCACAGATTAGGTCCTCGCACCGACAACGGTCGAAACGGTGCGGAAGCGACCGCTCACGCCCGCCCGTATCCGCCCCCGCCGGGGGTGCGCAGCACCAGGACGTCCCCGGTGTCCAGCTCGGCGGTGTCGCAGCCGTCGAGCGGGGTGACGGTCGTGCCGTCGGCGCGTTCGACGTAACTCTCGCCGAGCGCGCCGGGTCCTCCGCCGGCCATGCCGTACGGCGCCACCCTGCGGTGTCCGGACAGCAGGGCGACGGTGACGGGTTCGAGGAAGCGGAGCCTGCGTTCGACTCCCCGGCCGCCGTGCCAGTGGCCCGTGCCGCCGCTGTCCTCGCGTACGCCGAAGCTCTCCAGCAGCACCGGGTAGCGCCATTCGAGGATCTCGGGGTCGGTGAGCCGCGAGTTGGTCATATGGGTCTGCACGGCGTCGGCCCCGTCGAATCCGTCCCCGGCGCCCGACCCGCTCGCGACCGTCTCGTAGTACTGGACGCGGCTGTTGCCGAAGGTGAGGTTGTTCATGGTGCCCGAGCCCTCGGCCTGGACCCCTAGGGCCGCGTACAGGGCCCCGGTGACCGCCTGGGAGGTCTCCACGTTGCCCGCGACGGTCGCCGCGGGGTGGACGGGGGCCAGCATCGATCCCTCCGGGACCCGCACGTCCAGGGGCTTCAGACAGCCGCTGTTGAGCGGGATGTCCTCGTCGACGAGCGTCCTGAAGACGTAGAGGACGGCGGCCATGACCACGGACTTCGGGGCGTTGAGGTTGCCGGACTGCTGCGGCGAGGTGCCGGTGAAGTCGATGACGGCCCGGCGGGCCTCCCGGTCCACGGTCACGGCCACCTCGATGACGGCGCCGTTGTCGGTCTCGTAGCGGCGAGAGCCGTCGCGCAGGTCCGCGACGATCCGCCGCACGGACTCCTCGGCGTTGTCCTGGACGTGCCCCATGTACGCCTCGACGACGTCGCGGCCGAACTGGCGGGTCATGCGGCGCAGTTCCTCGATGCCCTTCTCGTTCGCCGCGATCTGGGCGCGGAGATCGGCGAGGTTGGTGTCCGGGTCCCTGGAGGGGTGGGCCGCGGTGGTGAGGAGCTCGCGGGTCTCCGCCTCGCGCAATGTTCCGTCGCGCACCAGCAGCCAGTTGTCGAAGAGGACGCCCTCCTCGTGGACGGTGCGGCTGAAGGCGGGCATGGAGCCGGGGGTGATGCCGCCGATCTCCGCGTGGTGGCCTCGCGACGCCACCAGGAACCGCAGCTCGCGCGCCCGGCCGTGCGAGGGCCTGTCCGCGGGCCCGTCCGCGTGATCGCGCGCGGCCCCTCCCCCGTGCTCGTCGGCCGGCCCGTCCGCGGGCTCCTGCTCGTGCTCGTCAGCGGGCTCGTCGAAGTCGAACACGGGGGTCACGACGGTCACATCGGGCAGATGGGTGCCCCCGTGGTACGGATCGTTGACGGCGTACACGTCCCCGGGGCGCATCGAGTCCCTGTCGCGCCTCAGCACCTCCTTGATGGACTCCCCCATCGAGCCCAGATGGACGGGGATGTGCGGTGCGTTGGCGATCAGGTTGCCGTCCGCGTCGAACAGCGCGCACGAGAAGTCCAGGCGCTCCTTGATGTTGACGGAGTGCGCCGTGTTCTCCAGTCGCACGCCCATCTGTTCGGCGATCGACATGAAGAGGTTGTTGAACACTTCGAGCATGACCGGGTCCACCCTGGTGCCGACGGCGGTCCGTTCCGGCCGTGGGTCCACCCGTCGCAGCACGAGGTGTCCGGCCGGTCCGGCGGTAGCACTCCAGCCGGGTTCGACGACGGTGGTGGCGTCGTCCTCCGCGACGAGGGCGGGGCCGGCCACGGTGTCCCCGGGACGCAGTGCCTCCCTCCGGAGCAGCCCGGCGTCCCGCCAGCCGCCCCCGGCGAACATCCGGACCCGCCCCGACGGCGGGGGCTGTTCGTCGCCCGCGTCCCGGGCGACCGCGTGCGGGAGGTGCGGTCCGGCGGCTCCGGTGGCCTCCACGGAGACGGTCTCGACCACCAGGGGCTTGTCCATGGTGAAGCCGTACCGCGCCCGGTGAAGAGCTCCGAACTCCTCGCCCATCGCGGCGACCGTGTTGGGCCCGACGGGCAGCGCGGCGTCCGTCCCCTCGTAGCGCAGCAGGATCCGCGCCCGGGTGCGGATGGCGTCGTCCGGGACTCCGTCGGCGCGGAGTTCGGCGCGGGTGCGCTCGGCGAGGCCCTCGCCGACGCCGTCCACCCGGGCCCTGGTCTCCTCGTCCAGTTCGGCCTCGACGGACTGCTCGCGCATCGCGGTGGCGTCGGCCAGGCCGATCCCGTACGCGGAGAGGACCCCGGCGAGGGGCGGTACGAGGACGGTGTCGATGCCCAGGGCGTCGGCGACCGCGCAGACGTGCTGCCCGCCCGCGCCTCCGAAGCCGGTGAGCGCGTAACGCGTGATGTCGTGGCCGCGCTGGACGGAGATCTTCTTGACCGCGTTCGCCATGTTGAGCACGGCGATCTCCAGGAAGCCCGCGGCCACCTCTGCGGCGTCCGCGGTCCGGCCGGTGGCCTCCGACACCTCGCGCGCCAGCGCGTCGAAGCGCTCCCGTACGAGCCCGGCGTCGAGCGGCTGGTCGCCACCGGGGCCGAAGACGGCGGGGAAGTGCTCCGGGCGGACGCGGCCGAGCATCACGTTGGCATCGGTGACGGTGAGCGGCCCGCCCCTGCGGTAGCAGGCCGGTCCCGGGTCGGCTCCGGCGGAGTCGGGGCCGACCCGGTAGCGCCGGCCGTCGAAGTGCAGGACGGAACCGCCGCCGGCCGCCACGGTGTGGATGCTCATCATGGGCGCGCTCATCCGCACCCCGGCCACCTGCGTGCCGAGCTCGCGCTCGAACTCGCCCGCGTAGTGCGACACATCGGTGGACGTGCCGCCCATGTCGAAGCCGATGACCCGGTCGTGGCCCGCCTGTTCCGACGTACGCGCCATGCCGACCACGCCCCCGGCGGGCCCCGAGAGCACGGCGTCCTTGCCCCGGAAGTGCGAGGCCTCGCGCAGTCCGCCGTTGGACTGCATGAACATCAGCCGGATTCCGGCGAGTTCGGCGGCCACCTCGTCGACGTAGCGGCGCAGGATCGGCGAGAGGTAGGCGTCGACGACGGTGGTGTCGCCGCGCGGTACGAGCTTGATGAGCGGGCTGACCTCGTGCGAGCAGCTGACCTGGGTGAACCCCGCCCGCCTGGCCTCCGCCGCCACGGCCTTCTCGTGACCGGGGTGGCGGTAGCCGTGCATGAGGACGACGGCCGCGCTGCGGAGCCCGTCGGCGGCTGCGGCCTCGAGGCGCTCGGCCACGGCGGGGACGTCGAGGGGCCGCACGGTGCCGCCCCGGGCGTCGATGCGCTCCGGGACCTCGATGACCCGGTCGTAGACGGCCTCGGGAAGCAGGATGCGGCGGTCGAAGAGGCGCGGCCGGTTCTGGTACGCGATCCGCAGGGCGTCCCGGAAGCCTTCGGTGATGACCAGGACGGTCGGCTCGCCGCGCCGCTCCAGGAGGGCGTTGGTGGCGACGGTGGTGCCCATCTTGACGCCCGCGACCCGGTCGGCCGGGACCGGGTCACGGGGGCCGAGGCCGAGCAGCAGCCGGATTCCGGCGACGGCGGCGTCCGGGTAGCGGCCGGGGTCGTGCGAGAGCAGTTTGCGGGTGACCAGGTGACCGTCGGGGTCGCGTCCCACCACGTCCGTGAAGGTGCCGCCGCGGTCGATCCAGAACTCCCAGCGTCCGGTCATCCCTCCATTCTCCCGTGGGGGACGGACCCTCGCAGGGAGGGCGTCCGGGCGAGCCCGCCCAGTGCCTCCCGCAGTGCCTGCTCGGCGCGCGCGTCGAGCCTGCCGCTCGTGCCGCGTGCCCGGTGGCAGACCTCGGCCGCCGCGAGGCCCAGCAGCTGGGGCAGCAGGTCCGTACTGCGGCGGGCCAGCCAGCCTGTTCCCTCGGTGGCCATCCAGCGGACGGCGGCGGCCCGGCTCGGCGGCGGCTGACGGGGCTCGCTGCCGGGCGGGGGGCCCGTGGCGAGCCCGCGTTCGGCGAGCAGCCGGTGGAATCCCACGGCCAGCCTCCGGTGCCCCCGCTCGCCCGGGTGGAGCCGGTCGACGCTCCACAGCGAGCGGTCCTGGACCCAGGCCGGGTCGGAGGCGTGCAGATGGACGGCGTCGTAGCGGGCGGAGAGTGCGTGCACCACGGCGTTCACGGCCTGCTGGCGCCGTGCCAGCGGGTGGCGCAGCGGGCCGGGGAGGCCCAGCGCCGTGCCGGGGTCGGGCAGACACGCCGTCAGGAGTACGGCTCCGCCGTCGGCGAGCAGCGCGCAGACCTCGTCGAGCCGCCCGGTCAGCCGCTGGATGTCGAAGGAGCGTCGCAGGGTGTCGTTGACGCCTACGACGACCGAGGCGATGTCGGGCCTGAACGCCGCCGCTGCCGCCGCCTGGTGCTCCCGTACGTCTTGGGACAGCGCGCCGCGGACGGCGAAGTTGCGGAACTCCACGTCCCGGTCCGCGCTCCCGAGTCCCCCGGCGAGCAGGGCCGCCCAGCCCCGCCGGCCTCCCGGGACCGGGTCGCCGATGCCCTCGGTCAGCGAGTCCCCGAGCGCGGCGAACCGCACGGTGGCACGGGCCGGCACCGCCGCGCACGGGGACAGGGGTGCTCCCGTGGAGGCCTGCGCGGGCGCTCCCGCCGAAGCGCGTCCGGGCGCCGCCGTGGAGGCCTGCGCGGGCACTCCCGCGAGGATGGGCCCGGGTGCCGGCGCGCGGAGGCCGGGGTCCGCGGCCCCGCTCACCGCCGTGCCTCCAGGGCTCCGCGACGCTCCGGTACGTCGTGGGCGGCCAGAAAGGCGGCCACCGAGCGGTCCCAGCCGAAGAGCCCGGCCCGCGCGCGGGCCGCCGCGCGGCGCTCCGCCTCCGGTCTGGCCAGCAGTTCGCGGAGTGCGGCGGCGAAGGCCTCGCCCGTGTCGGCGGCGGCCAGTCCCGCCCCGCCGATCACCTCGGGGAGCGCGGAGGCGAGGCTCGCCACCACCGGCGTACCGCAGGCGAGTGCCTCCAGTGCCGAGAGCCCGAAGGTCTCCGCGGGCCCCGGGGCGACGCACAGGTCCGCGCTCGCCTGAAGCCGTGCCAGCCGCGCACGGTCGCGTACGTGGCCGAGGAACTCTGCCGGCAGCCGCTCGGCCCGTGCCCTGGCCTCCAGCCGCGCGCGCAGCGGCCCGTCGCCCGCCACGACCAGGGCCGCCCGCACCCCCTGGCGCCGCAGCGCCGCCAGGGCGTCGAGCGCCCGGCCCGGCCGCTTCTCCACGGAGAGCCGCGAGCCGAGCAGCAGCAGGACGTCCTCGCCCCGCAGGTGCCGGGCGCGCAGCGCAGTGCTGCGCAGTCCCGGGTGGCGGCGCCGCAGGTCGACACCGAGCGGGGCGCGCACCACGTTGCGTACGCCGATGCGGATGAACTCGCGCTCGGCCCACTCGGTGGTGCACACGACCCGGGCGTACGCGTGCGCGCTGCGCACGTTGAGCCGGTCCGCCGTGCGGCCCGCCAGGGCGCGGGGCACGCCCCAGGTCCGGAGCACCCCGTCGGCCGTCTCGTGGGAGACCATCACGGCGGGAACCCTGGCGCGCCGGGCCCACTCCCCCGTCCAGCGCAGGGTGGTGCGGTCGGACACCTCCAGGCGGTCGGGGCGCAGTTCCTCCAGCAGCGCGCGCAGCCGGGGGCGGTCGGCCAGCACGCGGTAGCCGCCGCTCCCCGGGAGGACGGGACCGGGCAGGGTGATGACCCTGCCCTGCGGGGTCGTCACATCGCTCGGAGCGGCGCCGGGGACGATCAGCACGGGTTCGTGCCCGGCGGCGAGATAGCCGCGCCCCAGTTCGTCGAGCGCGGTGCGCAGGCCGCCGGACGCGGGGGTGACGAAGTTCGCCAGGCGCACGATCGCGAGCCCTTCACGGCGGTTCCCGTTCACGCCGCCACCGCAGTCCGACCGCGCAGGACCTCGTCGTAGTGGCCGAGGAGCTGGTCGCCGACGGCCTGCCAGGTGCGGCCCTCGACCGCGGCGCGCGCGGTCCGCCCGTATGCCTCGGCGCGCACGGGGTCCGCGAGGATCGCGGCGACGGCGTCCTTCACCGCGCCGGGGTCGTGCGGCGGCACCAGGAGCCCGGTGCTCCCGTGGGCGACGAGGTCGAGGGGGCCGCCGGCGGCCGGGGCGACCACCGGGACTCCGGAGGCCATGGCCTCCTGCACGGTCTGGCAGAACGTCTCGTACGGTCCGGTGTGCACGAAGACGTCCAGGGAGGCGAAGAAGCGGGCGAGCTCGTCCCCCGTACGCCGTCCGAGGAACACGGCGCCGGGGAGCGACGCCCGCAGAGAGGGCTCGCTCGGGCCGTCACCGACGACCACGACGCGTACGCCCGGCAGCGCGCAGGCCCCGGCGAGGAGTTCGACGTGCTTCTCGGGGGCGAGCCGGCCCGCGTAGCCGACGATCCTCTCCCCTCCCGGGGCGAGGGAACGGCGCAGTGCCTCGTCGCGCAGCGCGGGACGGAACCGGGTGGTGTCGACGCCCCTGGGCCACAGCCGCACCCGGGGCACTCCGTGGTCGGTGAGGTCGCGCAGTGCGGCGGTGGAGGGCGCGAGGGTGAGATCGGCCGCGCTGTGGACGGCGCGCATACGGCGCCAGGCGGTGCTCTGCCCGGTACCGAGATAGGTGCGGGCGTAGCCGGCCAGATCGGTCTGGTAGACGGCGACGGCGGGGAGCCCCAGCCGGGTGGCGACCGCCATGCCCCGCACGCCGAGGACGAAGGGG
This sequence comes from Streptomyces sp. CB02058, assembly GCF_001905505.1. Classification (GTDB taxonomy): domain Bacteria; phylum Actinomycetota; class Actinomycetes; order Streptomycetales; family Streptomycetaceae; genus Streptomyces. Next base: position 572,489 of record NZ_LIPG01000006.1, on the reverse strand, counting down.
CCTGCCAGGTGGACGAGTTCGGCGCGGTGCCCGGTGAGCGCGGCGGCGAGCCGCCGTCCGGGGAGGGCCACCCGGACCTGCGGGTAGCCGGGCAGCGGGAGCGAGGGTACGCGCACCACGGGGCAGGGATCGCCGTCGTACGCGGAGCCGGTGGCGGCGGTCGCCCCGGCGGGGGCGATGACGAGGGGCTGGTGACCGGCTGCGGCGAGGTGCAGGGCGGTCTGCAGGGTGCAGTGGGCCACACCGTTGACATCGGGAGGGAAGGATTCGGTGACGATGACGACACGCATACGGGTGTTGTCGCCGCGCCGGGCGTGCCCTTGCCGACTTGGATCTGTCCGCCCGGGGAACGTCCTATGAGCGTTTGCGCCGCGCGCCCCCGGCGCGCGGCATCCGGGCTCCGTGGGTCAGCGGAGCGCCGGCTCAGACGGCGGGTGCGTCGGGTCCGATCCTGCTGCGCACCGCTGTCTGGACCTCGGCCTCCTCGGCCGGGTCCGCGGCGAGCCGCCGCAGGCGTTCGGCCACCCGGATGTCCCCGGTCTCCGCGTGGAGCGCGGCCAGTTCCCGGGTGGTCTCCTCGCAGTCCCACAGGCATTCGACGGCGAAGCCGGTGGCGAAGGACGGGTCGGTGGCGGCCAGCGCGCGTGCCGCCCTTCCGCGCAGGTGCGAGGAGGACGTCTCGCGGTACACATGGCGCAGTACGGGTGCGGCGCAGACGATGCCCAGGCGGCCCGTGCCGTCGACGAGGGTCCACAGGCGCGGGGCGTCGGGACCGTCCCCCCTGACGGCCTCGCGCAGCGCGGCGAGGACGAGCGGGGCGTCCTGGCCGGCTCCCCGGCAGGCCAGGACTCCGGCCGCCGAGGCTCCGAGGGCGTCGGGCCGGTGGGCCCAGCGCCGGGCCCGGTCGACGGCCGCTTCGCCGCACATACGCTCGAAGGCTCCCACGGCGGCGTCTGCGACCGTACGGGACGGACCGGCGACGGCCTGCTCGACGAGGTCCAGCACGTCGGGGTCCTGGACCTCGGCCAGGTAGTGCAGGGCGGCGCAGCGCGCCCCCTCGGAGCCACTGCGGGCGGCCTCGACGATCAGAGGCCGGTCCTCGGCGCCGGCGACGGCGGAGAGGCAGCGGGCGGCGGGCACATGCAGGACGCTGCCGCGCTCCAGTCCTTCCTGGGCCCAGTCGAATACCGCCTGGACACTCCAGCCGGGCCGGGGACCGCCCGGCCGCATCTGGCGCTGCCACCGGTCGAAGGAGCCCTGCTCGGACGCGGCCCTGATCCGGGCACGGACCGCTTCGCGCGGGTCGTCGGCCCACAGCCGCCAGGGGCGCGGCTCGAAGGCGTCCCGTACGGCGGAGGCGAGCTCGGCGGCACCCTCGGGGGTGTCGGGGAAGCGGGCGAGCACCGGCTCGGCAAGGGCGCGCAGTCCGGCGTCGTCGTCACGCAGAGCGAGCTCGTCGAGCGCCCAGGCCCAGTTGGACCCGGTCGCGGCGTAGCGCCGCAGCAGTGCCAGGGCGTCGTCACGGCCGTAGGAGGCGAGGTGGCCGAGCACGGAGAGGGCGAGGCCCGTGCGTGAGTCCTCGGTGTCCAGATGGTCCTCGGGGTCCCACAGGTGCCGCTCGATCTCCTCGGTCCCACCGTCGAGGTCGAGGTAGAGACGTGCGTAGTAGAGGGAGCGGTTCTCGACCTGCCAGTCATGACGCGGATCACTCACGACGCAGTGGTTGAGAGCCGTCAGGGCTTCGGGGCGGGGTGCGGCGAGCGCGTGGAGCGTGCCGTCTCCGCGGCCCCTCTGCAGCAGGCCGAGCAGTGTGCCGCTCGGCGCTATGAACGGATCGAACATGGGGAAAGCCTCACATCAAGCTGTCGACGCAACCGGGACTGTGCTGTTCCATGTGCCGGGGTGACATCCCCTAGGCCGCGCAGCAACATGATCGGCCGACCGCCGTCTTCTGCCTGGTGCTCATCTTCCTCTGCCTCTCGTCGGTGGTCCTGAGCGGACCCGCGACGTCATGATGACCCACCCATTTCGCCGACGCGACCACATTTACGGCGCCCCCGCCGGCCCGGGGCCCGGACTGCGTCTCAGCGCGCACCGAAGAGTTCCAGCAGGTCGTCCTTGCCGAACATGCGCGCGGTGTCCACGGCGGAGGGTGTTCCGGCGGCCGGATCGGCACCCGCGGCGAGGAGTGCGTCGATCACCGGGCGCTCGCCCTTGAAGACCGCTCCGGCCAAGGGCGTCTGCCCCCGGTCGTTGGCCCGGTCCGGATCCGCGCCCCGGTCCGCGAGCGCGGTGACGGCGGTGGAGTGCCCGTGGTAGGCGGCGAGCATCAGCAGGGTGTCGCCGCGGTCGTTGGTGAGGTTCGCGGGGAGGCCCGCGTCGACGTAGGCGGCGAGCGCGTCGCTCTCGCCTCGGCGCGCCAGGTCGAAGACCTTGGTCGCCAGCTCGACCACCTCGGGATCAGGGGTTTCGCTCATCGGACGGACCGCCTTCCATTGCCTTCGTCTGACCTGGTGGGGACGTACGGCGGGGGCCGTACGAGTGAATCGACAGGGTACTGCTCCGGGGCAGTCGTCAGTCTGCCCAGATGCGGCGGCAGATCACGCGCCCGGTGCGATTTCCCGGCCGGACGGGTCCGGTGCGGCTCCCGGCGCTTCCCGGGTCATCGGTTTTCACCCACCGGTCGAGTGAAATCGAACGATATTCACCTACTTGCACCTTTTATCGTATAGGTACATGTTGTGATCCTGGAAGTACTCATGGTGACTGTCCCCCTCAACCAGGAGAACCGCTCATGATCCTCTCGATCTCCGGCGTGGTACTGCTCGGCATCATCGTCTTCCTGTTCTTCAAAAAGGACGGGCTCAAGGCGTCCCACGCCCTCATCTGCGCCCTGTTCGGCTTCTATCTGGCCGGCACAGCCATCGCCCCGAGCATCACGGCCGGCGGGGCGAGCCTCGCCAGCATGCTGGGCGGGATCAAGTTCTGACGCTCCGAAACCGCTCCCACCTCTTCAGGAGACCGACGTGGCCCGGCGACCACTCCCCCGCATTCTTCAGCGCGGCAGCGCTTCGATCACCCGCAGTCGCGAGATCGCGCGCACGGCCGCCGACAACGCCACCGACGTCCTCCATCCGCTGATCACGGTCACCCGGGGTCTGCGGCTGCTGGCGGGAGCGGGGCGGCAGAAGTGGGCCGCGACACCAAGGGAACGGCGCGGTCACGTGCTGTTCCTCGTCGCGGCCTGCGTACTGGCGGTGGCGCTCATCCCCTACGGGCCCCTGCTGGCCCTGATCTCGGTGATGGGCGCTGCCGCATGGCGGGGGCGCGAGCGCACTCCGCGCAGGACCGGCCCCGACGAGGCGGAGACCGCACGGCTCCGGGCGCTGTACGAGGCGCTCGTGCCGCACTTCTCGGTGGCCGACGACCCCGGTCCGCTGTTCTCCCACGGCGGCGACTGGGAGAAGGCCTTCGGCACCTCGTACGCCTTCGACGGCAACGGGCGCCTCACCCGGCTCCAGGTCGGCTACCCGGCGTACTTCACCGACGGCGACCCGGCCTCCCGCGCCCGGGTCGAACAGGTGCTGCACGCCAAGTCGGGACGCGGCCGTGAATACCACTTCGCCTGGGACGAGGAGGGCAACCACGTCCTCATGACCGTGCTCGGCGCGCTCCCCACCACCATCGCCGCCCAGCGCTTCGTCACCGCCCCCGGCGAGACCGTGCTGGGCTTCACCGACGCCGACGCGGTCCAGCGCACCGTGCCGGTCCAGGACGGCGACACGACGCGGGACGCCTCCCCGGTGATCTGGCGGACCGGCGCCCGCTCCACGGAGCCCCACCTGCTGGTCTCCGGGCACCCCGGCAGCGGCACCACGACCCTGATGCGCTCCCTCGCCCTCCAGGCGCTCCAGCACGGCGACGTCCTCGTGGTCGAGGGCGGCGGAACCGGCGAGTACGGCTTCCTGAGCGGCCGGGACGGCGTGCTGGCCGTGGAGTGCGGCCTCGCCGGAGCCCTCGCGACGCTCGAATGGGCGGCGCACGAGACCGAGCGGCGGCTCATCGCCGCCAACCGGGCGCGCCAGGCCGGGCACCCCGAGCCCGAGGACATCAAGCGCCCCCTCTGGATCCTGCTGGACCGCCCGAGCGCGCTGGGGCACCTCGCCGCGGCCGACGGCAGGCAGGACCCGCAGGAGCTGCTCCAGGTGCCGATGCGGCACGGACGCGCCGCCGGGGTGACGGTCGTCGTCGCGGAACAGTTCGACTGCCTGGACGGGCTCATCGAGACCGTACGGACCCACACCAGGGCCCGCGCCGTACTCGGCCCCGCGACCCGTGAGGAGATCGAGTCGTTCCTGGGCGCGCAACCGCACACCACGCCCACCGCCGACGTCCCGCCCGGCCGCGGCTACACCCGGCTGGGCACGGGCCCGGTCCTGCGGCTCCAGGTGCCGGCCACCCCGGACCCGTACGACGACGCCACGAGCGAGGCGCACCGGCAGGCGGTGCTCGACCTGCTGCCCGGCGCTCCGACCGCGGTGGAGCAGGCCGCGCCCCGGGCCGACGCCGGAGCGGCGCCCGCCCACACGGACCAGCTCGTCGCGGCGCCGGCCGCCGCCGAGGGCTGAGGTCCGCGGCGCCTCAGGCCACGAAGGTCCGGGGCGCCTCGGCGCTGGAGCTCGCCCCGGAGCCGACCAGCTCGGCGGCGGCGGCCAGTCTCACCGCAGCCTCGTCCGCCACGGGGCCGCCCACGGTGAAGGGCAGCCGCACATAGCCCTCGAAGGCCCCGTCCACCCCGAACCGGGGCCCCGACGGGACGCGTACACCCACCCGCTCGCCCGCCACGGCGAGCCGGGAGCCGGAGAGCCCGCCGGTGCGCACCCAGAGCGTGAGACCACCGCTCGGCACCTCGAACTCCCACTCCGGGAGCTCCCTGCGCACGGCCCGCACCAGGTCGTCCCTGTTCTGCCGGGCCTGCTCGCGCCGGAAGTCCACCGCCTGCTCCCAGCCGCCCGTCCGCATCAGCCAGTTGATGGCGAGCTGCTCCAGCACGGGGGTCCCCATGTCGGCGTACGCGCGCGCCGAGACCAGGCTGCGGATGACGTCGGGCGCGGCCCGGACCCAGCCGATCCTCATGCCGGCCCAGAATGCCTTGCTGGCGGAGCCCACGGTCAGGACGGTGCTGCCCGCCGGGTCGAACGCGCAGACCTTGCGCGGCATCTCGACGTCGGCGTCCAGATACAGCTCGCTCATGGTCTCGTCGACCAGCAGGACCGTGCCCGCCGAACGCGCCGCCTCGACCAGTTCGCGGCGCTGCTGCTCACCGGCCAGCGCGCCGGTGGGGTTGTGGAAGTCCGCGACGACGTAGGCCAGCCGGGGCGCCGCGTCCCGCAGCACCTGCCGCCAGCGGTTCATGTCCCAGCCGCCGAGGCCCTCCTCCATCGCCACGGGCACCAGCCTGGCGCCCGCCTCGCGCATGAGCTGGAGGATGTTGGCATAACTGGGCGACTCCACGGCGATGCGTTCGCCGCGTCCCGCGAAGAGGTGACAGATGGCGTCGATGGCCCCCATCGCCCCGGTGGTGACCATGATCTGCTCCGGCATGGTGGGGATGCCGCACCCGGTGTAGCGGTCCGCGATCATCTGCCGCAGCGCCGGCAGCCCCGCCGGGTAGTCCCCGTGGGTGTGCGCGTACGGCGGAAGCTCCTCCAGGGCGCCCTGCACGGCCCGGGTCAGCCAGGGCTCCGGGGCGGTCAGCGAGGCGCACCCCAGGTCGATCAGCGAGCCGAGCGACTCCGGGGGCAGGGGCGCGAGACCGCGGGCGGGCAGCGTGCTCCCGGCCGGGACAGCGGTCCAGCTGCCCGCTCCGCGCCGCGACTCCAGGAACCCCTCGGTCCGCAGTGCCTCGTAGGCGGCGGCGACGGTGGTACGGCTGAGCGACAGGGCGAGGGCGAGCTCCCGCTCGGCGGGGAGGCGCGCGGCGACCGGGACCCGCCCCTCCAGGACGAGCAGCCGCACCCCGTCGGCCAGGGCGCGGTAGGCCGGCGGCTTGCGGGTGCCGGGCGCCTGGGGCCGGGCCTGCTGGGCCTGGAGCTGACGTGCGAGCTGCGCCGCACCGACCGTCGAAGTCCACTGCGCCATGGAAATCAGTCCACCTTCCTCGGATTGGCCATAGTTGGCGGCCAATCCCCTGCCACAGAGTGACATGCAACAGTCCACTCCCACCACACAGGGGGCACCACTTGTCCGATTCCACCGATCCGGGTGATCCCCGGATCGTCCGTCGGCTGATCCATCTGTACGTCGGCCTGGCGCTGTACGGCGCGAGTTCGGCGCTGCTGGTCCGCGCCGGACTCGGACTCGAACCGTGGGGCGTCCTGCACCAGGGGCTCGCCGAGCGGACCGGTATCTCCATCGGGGTCGTCTCGATCATCATCGGGGCGGTCGTCCTGCTCCTGTGGATCCCGATCAGGCAGCGCCCGGGCCTCGGCACCGTCTCCAACGTCTTCGCCGTCGGCCTCGCGATGGACGGCACGCTCGCCCTCGTACCGGATGTGCACGGGCTCGGCTCCCAGATCCCGTTGATGGCGGCGGGGATCGCGCTCAACGGCGTCGCCACCGGCCTGTACATCTCGGCGCGCTTCGGGCCCGGCCCCCGCGACGGGCTGATGACGGGGCTGAACCGGCTGACGGGCCGCTCCATCCGGCTGGTGCGTACGGCGATCGAGGTGGCCGTGGTAGTGACGGGCTTCCTGCTCGGCGGTTCGCTCGGCGCGGGAACGGTCCTCTACGCCCTGGCGATCGGCCCGCTCGCCCAGTTCTTCCTGCGCTTCTTCGCCCTCCCCGCGCCGGACGCGGGCAGCCGGACCGTTGCCAGGCGGCCACCACGAGGAGCGATACTTCCGCGGTGACCGCAGCGACTTCTGGACGCCACCCCTACCTGGACCATCCCTCGACGATCCCCTTCGCCCATCGCGGCGGGGCGGCCGACGGCATGGAGAACACGGCCGAGGCCTTCCGCCGGGCGGCCGGCGCGGGCTACCGCTACTTCGAGACGGACGTGCACGCCACGTCGGACGGCCGTCTGGTCGCCTTCCACGACCCGACCCTGGACCGGGTGACGGACTCCCGGGGCCGCATAGACCGGCTCCCCTGGAGCGAGGTGAGCCGGGCGAGGGTGGGGGGCACCGAACCGCTGCCGCTCTTCGAGGAGCTGCTGGAGGAGTTCCCCGACGCCCGCTGGAACGTGGACATCAAGGCGGAGCCGGCCCTCGAACCGCTCATCGGCATGATCCGCAGGACGGACGCCTGGGACCGGGTGTGCGTCGGCTCGTTCTCGGAAGCGCGCGTGGCCCGGGCGCACCGTCTCGGCGGCCCCCGGCTAGCCACCTCCTACGGGGTGCGCGGGGTGCTCGGCCTGCGGCTGCGCTCGTACGGCATCCCGGCGGCGCTCCGGGCGGGCGCGGTCTGCGCGCAGGTCCCCGAGAGCCAGAACGGCATCCGCGTCGTCGACCGGAGCTTCGTCCGCACGGCACACGCGCGCGGCCTGCAGGTCCATGTCTGGACGGTCAACGAACCGGAACGGATGGCGGCCCTCCTGGACCTCGGGGTGGATGGCATCATGACCGATCACATCGAGACGCTGCGCACGGTGCTGAGCGAGCGGGGGGCATGGGCCTGACGCCGGGACCTGACGCGTCGGCACGGAACGATCGAGGGGGCGCGGCGTGAGCACCGGTACCGCAGGAACGGCGGATCCCGCCGGACGGCCGGCCGAGGCCGCCGAGCGCAAGCGGGAGCAACGCGGATGGTATTTCTACGACTTCGCGTGCTCCGTGTATTCGACGAGCGTGCTCACGGTGTTCCTCGGCCCGTATCTGACGTCGATCGCCAAGGCCGCCGCCGACGCGGACGGATTCGTCCATCCGCTCGGGATACCCGTGCGTGCGGGCTCGCTCTTCGCGTACTCCGTCTCGGTGTCCATCGTCGTGGCGGTCGTCCTCATGCCGATCGCGGGCGCGGCCGCGGACCGCACGGGCCGCAAGAAGCCGCTTCTGGCGGCTGCCGCGTACACCGGTGCCGCGGCGACGGCCTGCATGTTCTTCCTGGACGGCCACCGCTATCTGCTGGGGGCCCTCCTGCTGATCGTGGCGAACGCGTCGATCTCGGTCTCGATGGCCCTGTACAACGCCTATCTGCCGCAGATCTCGACCCCGGAGGAGCGCGACGCGGTCTCCTCGCGCGGCTGGGCCTTCGGTTACACCTCGGGCGCGCTCGTGCTCGTACTGAATCTGGTGCTCTTCACGGGCCACGACTCCTTCGGGCTCTCCGAGTCCTACGCGGTCCGCATCTGCCTGGCGTCCGCCGGTGTGTGGTGGGGCGCCTTCGCGATCGTGCCGCTGCGGCGGCTGCGCGACCGGCGGGTGGCCCCGGGCGGCGAGGGCGCGGTCGGCTCCGGCTGGCGCCAGCTGAGGGCGACGCTGCGCGACATGCGCCGCCATCCGCTCACGCTCTCCTTCCTGCTCGCCTATCTGGTCTACAACGACGGCATCCAGACGGTGATCTCCCAGGCCTCGCTGTACGGCTCCGAGGAGCTCGGCCTCGACCAGACCACCCTGATCACGGCGGTGCTGCTCGTGCAGGTGCTGGCCGTGGCGGGGGCGCTGGGGATGGGGCGGCTCGCCCGGGCGTACGGCGCGAAGCGCACGATTCTTTCCTCGCTGGCCGTCTGGACGCTGATCCTCGCCGCGGCGTATCTGCTGCCCGCCGGCGCGCCGGTGTTCTTCTACACCCTGGCGGCCGCGATCGGGCTCGTGCTGGGCGGCAGCCAGGCCCTCTCCCGGTCCCTGTTCTCACACCTGGTGCCTCCGGGGAAGGAGGCGGAGTACTTCTCGGCCTACGAGATGAGCGACCGGGGACTGAGCTGGCTGGGCCCGTTGGTGTTCGGTCTCTGCTATCAGCTGACAGGCAGCTACCGGGACGCGATCCTGTCCCTGGTGATCTTCTTCGTGCTCGGTTCGGTGCTGCTGGCGAGGGTCCCCGTACGGGCGGCCGTGGCCGCCGCGGGCAACGCCGTTCCGGAACGGATTTAGACGTCGAAGTGAAAGGCCGGTAGTGTACGCCTTTGGCCTGCCCGGAGGACCGTTACTGCGAGTGGAAGAAGTCAAACCGTTGGGTGACAACTTCGACCAGAGGTGACAAACCGGGCACCGGAGGGTATTCAACCCAGACATGGCAGCGGCACGACGGGCGACGCATGACCGGCAACGGGAATCTTTACCGCCGACCGGACGTTGACCGGATGACGACGACAGCGACACCTGTCCTGTGGGCGACAAGCCCGGGAGGCACGATTCATGAGTGAGCGAGCTCTCCGCGGCACGCGACTCGTGGTTACCAGCTACGAGACGGACCGCGGCATCGATCTGGCCCCGCGCCAGGCGGTGGAGTACGCATGCCCGAACGGACATCGATTTGAGATGCCGTTCTCGGTAGAGGCGGAAATTCCGCCGGAGTGGGAGTGCAAGGCGTGCGGCGCCACGGCACTCCTGGTGGACGGGGATGGCCCCGAGGAGAAGAAGGGCAAGCCTGCGCGTACGCACTGGGACATGCTCATGGAGCGGCGCACCCGCGAGGAGCTGGAGGAGGTGCTGGCCGAGAGGCTGGCCGTTCTGCGCTCCGGAGCCATGAACATCGCCGTGCACCCGCGGGACAGCAGGAAGTCTGCCTGACCGCACACCGCACTGATCGAGCCGCGGGCCGTGACACAGTTCCTGTGTCACGGCCCGCGGCTTTTGTCCGCCCGTAGGCCCTGTCCGTACGCCCCCTGACGGTCCGGACGTTCCCGTCAGCCAGCACGTGCGTGCGCGGCGCCCCGGGCAGGGGCGCCGCGCACGCACGTCGGCGGGATCGGGGTCAGCCGGCCAGCGGCGGGCGGTCCGCCCCGGGGCCGTCGTCGGGGCGGGGGCGGGCGGGCGCGCCGTCCTCGCGGATGACCTCGCCCTGGACCACCTTGCCGTCGGGGCGGTGGATACGGGCCTGCTGGAAGGCGTCGGAGAAGCCGCCGGGCGCCACGGTCCTCATGCGGCGGTCCAGGGAGCGTTCCGCGTAGCGGCTGAGCACCGAGCGGATCGGGGGCAGCAGGAGCAGGAGTCCCGCCGCGTCGGAGATCACTCCGGGGATCATCAGGAGCAGGCCGCCCAGCATCAGGAAGCCGTTGCCCTTGCTGCCCGTGGGGGCGGCGGCGGGGCCGGCGGGCGCGCCGGGCTGCCCCGGCATCTGCTGGAGGGTCTCGGTGAGCGTGCGGAAGGCCCGCCGGCCCGCCCGCTTGATCACCGCGGCGCCCAGGACGGCGCTCGCGACCAGGATCAGCAGCACGGTGAACCCGTTCGCCGCGTCGGCCACCACGGTGAGCAGCCAGATCTCCAGCACGATCCAGGCCGCGACGCCCAGCGGCAGGAAGGTACGGGCGCGTGAGCGCCGTGGACGGTTCGGAGGCGGTGTGCCGGTCGTCATGCTCCCAGTGTGCCTGTACGCGCGTGCGAGCGGCGTAAGGGGGTGATCATGACGGAACCGGCACGGGGTCAGGAGCTCTTGCGGCCCAGCACCTTGTTGGCCCGGCCCGTGATGCCCCAGCCGGTGACCCTCCACAGGGCCTCGACGAGGATGTCCCTGCTCATCTTGGAGTCGCCGATCTCCCGCTCCATGAAGGTGATGGGCACCTCGACGACGTGGTACCCGGCCTCGACGGCGCGCCGGGCCAGGTCGACCTGGAAGCAGTAGCCCTGCGAGGCCACCTCGTCGAGGCCGAGGCCGTCCAGCGTCGGCGTGCGGAAGGCCCGGTAGCCGCCGGTCACGTCACGCACCGAGAGGCCCAGCAGCATGCGGGAGTAGAGGCTGCCGCCACGCGAGATCATCTCGCGGTGCCTGGGCCAGTTGACGACCCGGCCGCCGGGGACCCAGCGCGAGCCGAGGACGAGGTCGGCGCCCTTCAGGGCGGTGAGGAGCCTGGGCAGTTCCTCGGGCTGGTGGGAGCCGTCCGCGTCCATCTCGACCAGGACGCCGTAGCCGTGCTCGGAGCCCCAGCGGAAGCCGGCCAGGTAGGCGGCGCCGAGCCCTTCCTTGCCCTTGCGGTGCAGGACGTGCACCTGGCTGTCGGCCGCGGCGAGTTCGTCGGCGACCTTGCCGGTGCCGTCGGGGCTGTTGTCGTCCGCGACGAGGATGTCCGCGTCCGGAACGGCGGCGCGCACCCGGGCGACGATCAGCTTGACGTTCTCGGCCTCGTTGTAGGTCGGAATGATCACCAAGACTCTGCCGAGCGGGCCGAACTGCCTCTGACCGCCGTCGTTCACTACTGCCCCTTAAAGTCCGTACGCAGGTGCACACCATATCCAGCGCACCACGGCATGACTCCGACACGGTCACGGGGTGGCGCGGTACGCGCGGACAGAAGCGTGGAACTGCGGACAGAAGGACAGCGCAGCGGGTCCCAGCACTGCGGATCGGGGCCCGGTGTCCTTCGGGCCGACCTGGGACCCGCTGGCTGCGGGTCGACCGAAAGCCGTTGTCTACTGAACCTCCGGGCCCCACCCGGGTCACACCTGCCGCCCAGCCGAAACCTTCCCTCGCCCCCGAGGCGCGAGCGCTGAACCTGGCTGCCAGTGGTGGTGCACCGGTGCGGTACACCGCCCCATGACCCAGCGGCGTTCGACGACTGCGTGGAGGTTTGACCGGTCGGACGTCCAGTGGTGGACCCGGCCGAACCTACCGGCCCGTGGGCGCTCCCTGTCAACAGCCGTTCGACCTGCACTTTCTCTCGAAAGTGCCTGGTCAGTGCGGAGGACGCGCAGGTCGCGGCGGAGTCCCGGCGCCTTCGATCGGCGGTACGGAACATCCTGACGTCACTCGTTCGGCCTTACGTAGACAGTTTGTCCGAAGACCACCGTGCGCAGGCAGACCGGAAGGTCCCCTCCGGGGGTGAGATCGGGCAGGCCGGGGGTGCCGGAGCGGGGGTCCGTGGACCAGCGCGCCACCCGGTCGTCGGGGGCCTGGACGAGCAGTTCGCCGGTGCGCCAGACGGCGTAGTCGGCCGGGGCCCCCGGCACGAGCACGCCCGCGTCGTCGCGGCCGACCGCGCGCCAGCCGCCCCGGGTGTGGGCGGTGAAGCCGGCGCGCACGGAGACCCGGTGCCCGGGCGTGCGGTGGTGGGCCGCGGCCCGCACGGTCCCCCAGGGGTCCAGCGGGGTGACCGGGCTGTCCGAGCCGAAGGCGAGGGGCACACCGGCGCGCAGCATCGCCGCGTACGGGTTGAGGGTCGCCGCCCGCTCCGCGCCCAGGCGCTGGGCGTACATGCCGTCGGGGCCGCCCCAGGCGGCGTCGAAGGCGGGCTGGACGGAGGCGGTGAGGCCCAGTTCGGCGAAGGCGGCGACCGTCTCCGGGGTGAGCATCTCGGCGTGCTCCACGCGGTGCCTGGCGGCCCGGATCCGGGCGAGCCCGAGCGTCTCGGACGCGGCGCGCACGCCCTCCACGACGGCGGACACCGCCGCGTCGCCGATGGCGTGGAAACCGGCCTGGAGTCCTGCCTCGGTGCACGCCGTCACATGCGCGGCGATCTGCCGGGCGTCGAGCCGGGCGCCGCCGGTGTGCGGGGCGTCGGCGTACGGCTCGTGCAGGTGGGCGGTGTGCGAGCCCAGCGAGCCGTCGACGAAGAGGTCGCCCGCCGCGCCGATGGCGCCGAGCTCGCGGACCCGGGCGGCGCCCTTGGCGTCGTCGACGCGCTCGGCCCAGTAGCCGAAGACCCGGGGGCCCGGCCGCTCCGAGGCGAGCTCCAGAAGGCCCGTGAAGTCCTCCTCGTCGGAGATGTCGGGACCGGCGCACTCGTGGACGGTTCCGATGCCGAGGGAGGCGGCGTGGGCCAGGGCGGCGCGCTGGGCCTCGGCCCGCTGTGTCGGGGTGACGGCGCGGTGGGCCGCCGCGCGCACCGCGTGGTGGGCGTCGCCGGTCAGAGGGGCGTCGGGGTGGTACCCGGCCAGCCCGGTGACGCCCGGGACGAGGTCCAGGAGCGCCGTGGTCACGACGGCGGAGTGGACGTCCACACGGGGCAGGTAGACCGCACGGCCGCCGGACGCCTCGTCGAGTTCGGCGCGGGAGGGGGGCCGCTGCCCGGGCCAGCGGGCGGCGTCCCAGCCGTGGCCGAGGATCACCCGCTCCTCCGGGTGCCCTTCGGCGAAGGCGCGTACGAGCTCGAGGGCTTCGGTGAGCGTGCGCGCGCCGGAGAGGTCCAGCCCGGTGAGGGCGAGTCCGGTCGACGTGGTGTGGACGTGGGAGTCGGTGAACGCCGGGGTGACCAGGGCCCCTTCCAGGTCGATCACCTCGTCGACGCCGCTCGCGAAGGAGTCCGCGGCCCCCTCGGAGCCCACCCAGGCGACATGGCCGCGTTCGACGACCATCGCGGTGGCGAAGGGATCGGCGGGGCTGTGGACGTCTCCACCGCGCAGCAGCACGGTGCGGTGTTCGCTCTGGGGGGCGGTGCTCTCGGTCATGGGACCAGTCTCGCGCCTGCCGGGACCGCTTCCGCGCCCGCCCCCTCCGCCACGGCGGACGGATGCCTCAGATGCGGGGCGGCCGGGCCTCGTACGGCGTGGAGAGGACGACGGTCGTACGCGTGGAGACGCCCGCCAGCGTACGGATCCGGGTGAGCAGGTGTTCCAGCTCCAGAGGGCTGGAGACCCGCACCTTGAGGATGTAGTTCTCGTCACCCGCGACGCTGTGGCACGCCTCCAGCTCCGGCACGCCCGCGAGGCGTTCGGAGATGTCGTCGGGTGCGCTCGGGTCGAAGGGTTTCACCGAGATGAACGCGGTCAGGGGCAGGCCGACGGCCTCGGGGTCGACGACCGCGGCATAGCCCCGGATCACCCCGCGCTGCTCCAGCCGGCGAACACGCTGATGAACGGCCGAGGTGGACAGGCCGGTGGCCTTGCCCAGGTCGGTGTAGCTCATCCGCCCGTCCTTGACGAGCAACTCCACAATCTGTCGGTCCAGCTCCTCCATGCGGATCAACCTATGGCCCCAGGTCCCTCCAGGCACAGTCGTGGGGGGATCTGAGGGGCAGGTTCGAGGGGCATGTGACCAATGCCACAAGTTTACGGGTGGGTAGCCGACGACCTCGCGGTTACGGCCGACTTCCGACGGGAAGTGCTTGCTGTGGCCGAGGCCGTGGCGGCTTGCCGGCCCACCCGAGGGGGGAAAATCCCATGCAGAGCCTGAAGCTCACCGGACGTACCGAACCGGAGCCCGACGCATACGCGGCTCCGGACGAGGACAGTGTTCCCGACGCGTACGACACTTTCGAGATGTACCGGGTGATCTGCCCGGACTGCACCCAGCCGATCGCCCTGCTGGCGGACGAGGACGTGCTTCCCGAGCACGCGCTCTGCCCGACGCCGTGGAATCCGTTCGTCCTCACCGTCTGCCCCGGCACGGCCCGCGACGCCTCGCTGGCGCGCCCTGCCGACGAGACGCTGGAGGCCCAGGAGCAGGAGACGGCACTGCTGCTGACGCTCCCTCAGGGACTCGACTGGCGGATGCAGCCCTTCTCCCACGCCGGCGGTCCCGGCTCGCGTCCCCGGCGGTACGTGCCGCAGGCGGGACGGCAGGCCGCCTGACGGCCGTCCGGCAGGCGTACCACCTCTGAGCGCACCACGACGGCCGGTCCGGCGTGGTGCGGGCAGTTCACCGGACGGCCGGTGACCGCCGCACCCGGGAGGAACGGGCGCGCGAATCGGCCGGACAGTGACCCGGAGCCCCGTACGGGCGTTGGTTCTGTATGACCAGCCTGCATTCGACGGCCGGCCCCGTCCGCCGCCGTCTCACAGCTCCGACGTCCGGAGAATCGGTTCCTCAGCCCGGACCGCTGCCCCGCGAGTCCGTGCCGCACTCCACCGACCCGCCCATCTACCGCGCCATGCTGCGCCATTGGGAGTCCACGGGCCGGACCATGCCGGGCCGCCATGACCAGGAGTGGAACCGGATCATGACGACACCCGTGTGGTCGGACCGGCCCGTCCGGGTCAGCGCGTCTCGGGACCCGCGAGGTGACGGGCGATGACCATCCGCTGGATCTGATTGGTGCCCTCGACGATCTGGAGCACCTTCGCCTCACGCATCAGCCGTTCGACCGGGAAGTCGAGGGTGTAGCCGTAGCCCCCGAGGACCTGGACCGCGTCGGTGGTCACCCGCATGGCCGCATCGGTGCAGAAGAGTTTCGCCATGGCCGCCTGCCGCGAGAACGGCAGGCCCGCGTCGCGGAGCCGTGCCGCCTCCAGGTAGAGCGCCCGGCCCGCCTCGATGCGGGTGGCCATGTCGGCGAGCATGAAGCGCAGCCCCTGGAAGTCCGCGATGGGGCGGCCGAACTGGCGCCGTCCCGTGGCATATCCGACCGCCTCGTCCAGGGCCGCCTGGGCGACACCGATGGCGCAGGCGGCGATCCCCAGCCGCCCCGAGTCGAGCGCGGACAGGGCGATGGCGAAGCCCTGCCCCTCCTCGCCGATGCGGCGGTCGCCGGAGATCCGTACGCCGTCCAAGTGCAGCTGGGCGGTGGGCGAGCCCTTCATGCCCATCTTCTTCTCGGGGGCGGCCGCTTCGAGACCACCGGCGTCGCCGGGCACGAGGAACGCGGTGATGCCCCGGGGGCCCTCCTCGCCGGTGCGGGCCAGCACGGTGTAGAAGTCGGCGATGCCGCCGTGCGTGATCCAGGCCTTGGTGCCGCCCAGCACCCAGTCGTCGCCGTCCCGGACGGCCTTGGTGCGGAGCGAGGCGGCGTCGGAGCCCGAGGACGGCTCGGAGAGGCAGTAGGCGCCCAGCAGGCCGCCCGCGAGCATCGCGGGGAGGTGGGCGGCGCGTTGCTCCTCGGTGCCGAAGTTGGCGAGCGCATGGCAGGCCAGCGAGTGGACGCTGACGCCGAGCCCGACGGTGAGCCGCGCGGCCGCGAGTTCTTCGAGGACCTGGAGGTAGACCTCGTACGGCTGGTCGCCGCCGCCGTACGCGGAGCCGTACGGGAGTCCGAGCAGTCCGGCCTCGGAGAGGAGGGTGAAGACCTCGCGGGGGAAGACGCCCGCTTCCTCCTCGTCGGCCGCCCGGGGAGCGATCTCCTTCGACACGATGTCGCGGACGAGCTCGATGAGCTGCCGGGACTCCTCGGTGGGCAGACGGCGTTCCACCGGCTGCGGGGCAACGTCGGACATGACGGCGCTCTCCTCCCTGTCGGGCGTATGCGGCGGTCTCGCGCGGGGTGTGCGCGGTACCGCCGGGTTGTCCCGGGCGATGCCCGGAAATCTACGGCTCCCCGGCCGATCCTGCCTGCCCGGATCACGGGAGGCGGCGGCCGGTGGCTGTGGCGCGTCGAGTATGCCCGATCGGAGCGCGGGCGTCACCGGTTCCCTGCCCCTTGATCAGGGACATTGGTCCGAACCATTGACCCAACTGGTCTAGTCCTTCTACGGTCTCCCCCAATGCCTCAGCGCGTTCATGCCAACTTCTGGGGTGGACCCCAGGGGCACCCCCACGCCCAAGCCCTCCCCCACGAGGAGCCACAATGACCGGACTTCACCGTCCCCGCGGCCGTCTCAGGGCGCTCGCCGCGACCCTCTGCACCGCAGCCCTCGGCGCCGCCCTGCTCGGCGTCGCCGGAACGTCATCGGCGGGAGCCGTCTCCACGGCCTCCGCGCCGGCGTCCGCCGGGACCGCCACGGCCGCCGCCGGTGACAAGGTGGTCGGATACTTCACCAACTGGGGTGTCTACCAGCGGAATTACCACGTCAAGAACATCGAGACCTCGGGCTCGGCCGACAAGCTCACGCACATCAACTACGCCTTCGGCAACGTCCAGGGCGGCAAGTGCACCATCGGGGACAGCTACGCCGACTACGAGAAGGCCTACACGGCCGATCAGTCGGTGGACGGCGTCGCGGACACCTGGGACCAGGAACTGCGGGGCAACTTCAACCAGTTGCGCAAGCTCAAGAAGCTGCACCCCGATCTGAAGGTCATCTGGTCCTTCGGCGGCTGGAGCTGGTCGGGCGGCTTCGCCGAGGCCGCGCAGAACCCCGCCGCCTTCGCCGAGTCCTGCTACAGCCTGGTCGAGGACCCGCGCTGGGCCGATGTCTTCGACGGCATCGACATCGACTGGGAGTACCCGAACGCCTGCGGCCTGACGTGCGACACGAGCGGCCGTGACGCCTACGGCAACCTCCTGTCGGCGCTGCGCGCGAAGTTCGGCACCGGCAACCTGATCACCTCGGCGATCACCGCCGACGGTTCGGACGGCGGCAAGATCGACGCAGTGGACTACGCCGGGGCGGCGCAGTACCTCGACTGGTACAACCCGATGACGTACGACTTCTTCGGTGCGTTCGCGGCGCAGGGTCCGACGGCCCCGCACTCCCCCCTGACCTCCTACCCGGGCATCCCGACGGAGGGCTTCAACAGCGACGCGGCGATCTCCAAGCTCAAGGGCCTGGGCATCCCCGCGGAGAAGCTGCTGCTGGGCATCGGCTTCTACGGCCGCGGCTGGACCGGCGTCACGCAGTCGGAGCCCGGTGGCTCGGCGACGGGGGCGGCCCCGGGAACGTACGAGGCGGGCATCGAGGACTACAAGGTGCTGAAGAACAGCTGCCCGGCCACCGGAGCGGTCGCGGGCACGGCGTACGCCCACTGCGGCACCAACTGGTGGAGCTACGACACCCCGGCCACCATCGGTACGAAGATGGACTACAAGGACCAGCAGGGCCTGGGCGGAACCTTCTTCTGGGAGCTCAGCGGCGACACGGCCGACGGCGAGCTCATCAAGGCCATCAGCTAGGGCCATCAACGAGCCCTGGCGGGGTAGACGCGTCACAGGGCGGGTCAGGGGTGGGGTGCCGGGCGGGCACCTCACCCCACCCGTCATCGCGCCCGGCCCGGGCTCAGAGAAGACCCACCTGGGTGACGAGCATGGCCAGGACGACGACGAGCGTCCAGCCGAGGACGTGCTCCAGGATCTTCGGCCCGTCCTCGGGTCCGCCGGTGCGGGCACGGCGGGCGTGGGTGGACTTCTCGGCTGCGGTCGCGGTCATGGCATCTCGCTCGGTCGTTCGGCTGTGGCGTCCCCCCGGTGACCCGACCACATTGCCAGTGGATGCGGGCGGCGCGGTAGAGATCCGGGTCACAGCGGCAGGCGGGCACGGGGCCGCCGGTCCGTGCTCCCACGGGATTCACGGCGCAGCGGCCGCACCGGATGTGCGCCATGCCATACCCCGCCGGCCCCCGCGGGACGGGCCTCACGGACCGACGCCGGTCATCCTGCCGATGCCCCCGCACGGGCCCGGCCGCCACCCTTCGGGGCATGAACGAGACAGGCGCGGCGGGCGCGGAATCCCGCTTCACAGTGCGCAGGGCGAAGGCCCTGCTGGTGGTGCTCGTCGCGGTGCTGGCGGCGGCGATGCTCTCCGCCGTACCGGCACGGGCGGAGACCGGCTTCCACGAGGTGCCGTCCTTCGGCAGCAATCCCGGCAACCTGAAGATGTTCGCGTACGTCCCGGAGAAGGCGCGTTCGGGCGCCCCGGTCGTGGTCCTTTTCCACGGCTGCGGGGGCTCCGCGCAGAATCTGGACGTCAACACCGGCTGGCGCAAGTACGCCGACACGTACGGCTTCACCCTCGTCCTCCCGGAGCAGAAGGACGAGAACGTCGGCTCCGGCGGCCTGGTGCCGCACAAGTGCTTCAGCGCGTGGAACCCGGCCGACCGCACCCATGACGGCCAGGGCGAGGCCCGCTCGGTGGTCCAGATGGTCGACTTCATGAAGGCCGCCTACGCCGCCGACGCGGACCGCGTCTACGCCACCGGGTACTCCGGCGGCGGCGCCGCGACGAACGTGATGCTGGCGGCGTACCCGGAGGTGTTCAAGGCGGGCGCGGTCTTCTTCGGCATGGCCTACGGATGCGCCGACAACGAGGCGGACTACTTCGAGACCGGCTCCTTCGCGCCGTGCCCCGGCCGCTACAACCTGGTGTCCCCGCAGGAGTGGGGCGACAGGATCAGGAGCGCCCACCCCGGCTACACGGGCGAGCGGCCACGTGTGCAGATCTGGCACGGAGGCTCCGACCTGCTGATCAACAAGAAGTCGCTGGAGAAGCAGCGCGACGGCTGGACCGACGTGTTCGGCATCCCGCGAACCCCCTCCTCCACCTCGCGGCCCGCCCTCGGGGTCACCAAGCAGGTGTACGGCGCCGGGCAGGTCGAGACGTATCTGATCGACGCGATGGGACACGAGGCACCCGTCGACCCCGGTACGGGCATCGACCAGTGCGGCACTGCGGGTCAGGGGCACGACTCGCTCTGCGGTCCGTACTACGCGTCGCTGTTCTTCGGCCTGAACACCTGAGAACGAGCGCCCGGGAACAGGCCGTTGGGAAGGGCCGCCCGTGAACGGGCCCTTGGGAAGTGGCCATTGGGAAAGGGTTGTTGGGAAGGGGTCGTTGGGAAAGGGTCGTTGGGAAAGGCGCCCGAGGGGCCGTCACCCCGTCCGGGGTGACGGCCCCTCGGCTGCCTCCCGCTCCCCGGACACCCGCCTGCCGACCCTGGCGGCCGTCTCGCGCAGCCAGATGTGCGCCGCGTCGTGCGTGTGCACCGGGTGCCACCACATCGCCTCCTGGAGCGGGACCGCCTCGTACGGCGGCTCCAGCACCCGCACGGCGGCGAGCGGTTCGAGGAGGCGGGCCAGGCGCGCCTGGATCAGGGCGATGCGCCGGGTGCCCGCCACCAGCAGGGGGAGCAGCTGGAAGCTGTCGACGGACACCTCCACGCGGGGTTCGACGCCGAGCATGCCGAGCTGGCGGACGGCCGGGGCGTCGTAGGTGCGCTGGTAGGTGACCCACGGCAGCCGGGCGAGGTCCTGGCGGGTGAGCCCGTCCTCGACGCCCGGATGGTCCTCGGCGACGAGGAGGACCCAGCTGTCCCCGTAGAGGTCGGTGGCGGGGAAGCCGCTGATGACGCCGTGCGGCATGAGCAGGCCGTCGGCGGTGCTCAGGAGGGTCGCCGTGTCGTCGACGACGGTGTTCGGCGTCTGGGTGAAGCGCAGCCGGATGCCCGGTGCCTCCTCGTGCATGACCCGCGCGAGCTCGGTGCCGAACACGGCGACGGCGTAGTCGGACGCGATCAGCTTGAACTCCCGGCTCTCGCCGGCCGGGTCGAAGTCGGCCTGGCTGGCGAAGAGCCGTTCCAGCACGTCGTAGGCCGTGGAGGTCCGGTCGAGGAGCACCTGCCCGAGGGCGGTGAGTTCGTAGTGGCCGCCGACCCGGGCGAGCAGTTCGTCGCCGAAGTGGCGGCGCAGCCGGGCCAGTGAGGCGCTCATGGCCGGCTGGCTCAGCCCGACGCGCTGCCCCGCGCGGGTGACGTTGCGCTCCTCCAGCAGGGCACGCAGCGCGACCACGAGATTGAGATCCAGGCTGGCCAGATTCACGGAAGCTCCTCCTTTCGACAGGGCGCCGACCAGGGGCGAATAGACACGGTGGATGGCGATCATCCACACAATCGATTTCCCCGATCACTGGTGGCGGGTCCAGATTAGTCGCATCGCAATCAGGAGGACATGTTCGTGAAATCTGAACCCTCGTCCGCGCTCTTCGCGGGACCGTTCGCCCTCGCCACCCTGTCGGCACAGGACGGGCCCGCGTTCCCCGCCCTCGTCACCCCGGACGGCCTGGTGACCGACCTGCGGAGTGCCCTCGCGGAACCGGCGCTGACGGTCCGGGGTCTCCTGGAGGACTGGTCGGCGCGCCTCCCCCGGCTGCCGGCGCTGGCCTCCGACGGCGCCGTGGAGCGCGCCGCGCTCGCGGACTTCCGTGTGCACGCGCCGGTCGAGCCGCGCCAGGTCTTCCAGTCGGGCGCGAACTACCGGCAGCACGTCATCGACCTGCACGTCGCGCACCGGGCTCCCGGCGACGAGCGGCCCGAGGACGAGCGCCGCGCCGAGGCGGCGGAGATCATGGACCGCCGGGCGGCCGAGGACCTGCCCTATGTGTTCATCGGCCTGCCGAGCGCGATCACCGGGCCGTACGACGACGTGGTGCTCCCCGCCTGGGCCGGGAAGCCCGACTGGGAGCTGGAGGTGGCCGCGGTCATCGGCCGGGCCGCGTACCGGGTCTCCGCAGAGGAGGCCCTGGATCACGTCGCCGGATACACGATCGCCAACGACCTCACCGACCGCGCCACCGTCTTCCGGCGGGACATGCCGCAGATCGGCACGGACTGGCTGCGCAGCAAGAACGCCCCGGGCTTCACCCCCCTCGGCCCCTGGATCGTGCCGGCCGGGTCCGTCGCCGATCCCGGGGACCTGCGTCTCGTGCTGAAGCTCAACGGCGAGACGATGCAGGACGAGTCCACCAAGGACATGATCTTCGACGTGGCCCGTGTGGTCGCGTACGCCTCGCAGTCCGCCCGGCTCCTGCCCGGCGACCTGGTCCTGACCGGCAGCCCGGCGGGCAACGGCATGCACTGGGGCCGGCTGCTGCGCGACGGTGACGTCATGGACGCGTCCGTCACGGGGCTCGGCGCCCAGCGCACCCGCTGTGTGGCGGAGGAGTCGTGACCGCCGTGGACCGCACCGACCCCGAGGGTTCGATCGCCGAGGCGGCCGGGGCGTACTCCAACTGGGGCCGCTGGGGCGAGGACGACGTGCTCGGCACCCTCAACTTCCTCGACGAGGCCAAGCGCCGCGAGGGGGCCGCGCTCATCCGGCGCGGCGTCAGCTTCTCCCTCTCCCAGAGCTTCGACATGAACGGCCCGCAGAAGGGCTGGCGCCGGCGCACCAACCCCGTGCACACGATGCTCGACACCGGCACGGACGCCGTCGTCACCGGGCAGGGCTTCCCGCACGGCCTCGGCGGAGCGGACGACGTCATCGCGATGCCCCTGCAGTGCTCCACGCAGTGGGACGGGCTCGGGCACATCTTCGACCACGGCAAGGCCTGGAACGGGCGCCCGGCGGAGAAGGTCGTCACCTCCGAGGGCGACCTGGTCACCGGTATCGAGCACATGGCGCCGCACGTGGCGGGCCGCGGGGTACTTCTGGACGTGGGCCGGGCCATCGGCGAGGACGGGGAGCTGGCCGACGGTTTCGCGATCACCGGGGAACACCTGACGGCCACGGCCGAGGCCCAGGGCGTGCGCGTCGGGCGTGGCGACATCGTGCTGGTGCGCACCGGGCAGCTGGCCAGGGTCCGCCGTGACGGCTGGGGTGAGTACGCGGGCGGTCCCGCGCCCGGTCTGTCCTTCACAGCGGCCGGCTGGCTGCACGGCACGGAGATCGCCGCGATCGCCACCGACACCTGGGGCTTCGAGGTCCGGCCCAACGAGTTCGAGCACGCCTTCCAGCCGCTGCACCAGGTCGCCATCCCCAACATGGGCCTGCTGATAGGCGAGATGTGGGATCCGGAGGCACTGGCCGAGGACTGCGCGGCGGACGGCGTGTACGACTTCTGGCTCACCGCCGCCCCTCTGCCGATCACCGGCGCGGTCGGCAGCCCCGTCAACCCGATCGCCGTCAAGTAACAAGTGGAACAAGGGAGTTCCCTCATGAACACACCACGTAAGGTCCTGGTGGTCGGCGGCGGCGCGGCCGGCAACGCCGTGACGGTCCTGCTGCGCCGCGCGGGCGTCACGGTGGACCTGGTCGAGGCCAGGGACGACTGGAACGCGACCGCCGGGTCCGGCATCACCCTCCAGGGCAACGCCCTGCGCGTGCTGCGCGAACTGGGCGTGTGGGAGCGGGTGCGGGAGTCGGGCTACGGCTTCGGCTCGGTGGGCATCACCGCCCCCGACGGGACGGTCCTGCACGCGCAGGACGACATCCGCAGCGGTGGCGACGACCTGCCGGCCACCGTCGGCATGCAGCGCCCCCAGCTCCAGCGGATCCTGATCGACGCCGTCCGGGAGAGCGGGGCCTCGGTCCGGCTGGGCACCCGCGCCACCTCGTTCGAGCAGGACACCGACGGCGTGACGGTCCGTTTCACCGACGGCACCGAGGGGTGCTACGACCTGGTGATCGCCGCCGACGGCCTCGGCTCCACCACCCGTGCCGCCATCGGCATCGAGGCCGCGCCGGAGCCGACCGGCATGGCCATCTGGCGCATCGCGGCGCCGCGCCCCGCCGGGGTCACCCGCACGGACCTCGCCTACGGCGGCCCGGCCTACATCGCCGGCTACTGCCCCACCAGCGAGACCACGCTCTACGCGTATGTCGTCGAGGCCAACCGCGACCGGGCGTCCATCCCCCCGGAGAAGTACGCCGACGAGATGCGCGGCCTGGCCTCCGCCTACGGCGGCTTCTGGCCGGAGATCACCGAGGCGATCCAGGATCCGGCGAAGGTCAACTACACCTGGTTCGACCGGATGCTGGTCGAGGGCTCCTGGCACCGCGGCCGGGTCGTGCTCATCGGCGACGCCGCGCACTGCTGCCCGCCCACGCTCGCGCAGGGCGCCGCGCTGTCCCTGGAGGACGCGCTCGTGCTGGCGCAGATGCTGACCGCGGCCGGGGAGTGGGACGACGCCCTGCTCCAGGCGTACTACGAGCGGCGTGTCGCGCGGGTCCGGCCGGTCGTCGAGGCGTCCGTGCAGATCGGGCAGTGGCAGCTGGACGGGGTGCGCGACGCCGATGTGCCCGGCCTGATGGGCCGCACCATGACCATGCTCCGGGAGCTGCCGTGACCGCGCCCACCATCGACGTACACGCCCATGTGCTGCTTCCCGGGGTGGAGGCGCTCGTGGCCGGGCTGCCCGGCCACGCCGGGGCCCGGGAGCTGGACGCCCGGCGCAACGGCCCCGACGCGCTCGCCGTCAGCGGCCCGATGGTCCGCGACCGCATCCCGCGGATGACCGACGTGGCCACGAGGCTCGCGGCGATGGACGCCCAGGGCGTGGACCTCCAGCTGGTCAGTCCTTCCCCCTCGCACTACCACTACTGGGCGGACCGGGGCGTCGCGGAGAAGCTCTGCCGGCTGGCCAACGAGGCGACCGCCGCCCACTGTTCCGGGGCGCCCGAACGGCTGCGGGGTCTCGGGCTCGTGCCCCTCCAGCATCCGGACCTGACGGTGCGCGCGCTCGACCACGCCCTGGGGCAGGGGCTGGAGGGCGTGGAGATCTCCAGCCACGCGCCGGGGCGTGAGCTCTCCGACCCGGCGTACGAGCCCTTCTGGACGCGGGCCGAGGAGGCCGGAGCGCTGGTCTTCCTGCACCCCTTCGGCTGCACGCTCGACGAGCGCCTCGACCGGTGGTACCTGTCCAACACCGTCGGCCAGCCCACCGAGAACGCCGTGGCGCTCTCGCACCTGATCTTCTCCGGGGTCCTGGACCGCCACCCCGGTCTGAAGCTGATCGCCGCGCACGGCGGGGGCTATCTGCCCACCCACATCGGCCGCTCCGACCACGCATGGTCGTCCCGCGCCGACGCGGGCGCCGGATGCGCGCACCCGCCCAGCAGCTACCTCGGGCGGCTGTACTTCGACTCCCTCGTCCACGACCCGGGGGTGCTGGACGCGCTGATCCGGGTCGCGGGGGCGGAACGGGTCCTGCTCGGCTCCGACTTCCCCTTCGACATGGGCTCCGAGGACCCGGTCGGCGCACTGCGCGCCGCCGGACTGTCCGGGACCGACTTCGACGCCGTACGCGGCGGCAACGCCGCCGCCCTGCTGCGACTCGCCTGACCTCAACGAGGAGGAACCACCATGAGCGCACGCCTGCTCACCCATCTGCGCCACGTCGACCTGGCGGTGCCGGACTACGACAAGCAGCTCGACTTCTACGGCGGGGTCTGGGGCCTGACCAAGGTCTCCGAGGACTCCGGGATCTCCTTCCTGGCCGCCGAGGGCTCCCCCGAGCAGTACGTCGTACGGCTGCGCGAGGCCGAGGAGAAGCGGCTCGACCTCGTCTCCTACGGCGCGGCGAACGCGGCCGACGTGGACACCCTCGCCGAACGGCTCCTGGCCGGCGGCGTGCAGCTGATCTCGCGGCCCGGCACGGTGGACACCCCGGGCGGCGGCTACGGCTTCCGCTTCTTCGACGTCGACGGCCGCACCATCGAGGTGTCCGCCGACGTCGAGGTGCGGCAGCACCGGAAGATCGAGGAGAAGGAGGCCATCCCGGTCAAGCTCTCCCACGTCGTCCTCAACTCCCCCGATCTCAACCGGACCCGCGCGTGGTACGAGCGCCACCTCGGATTCGCCCTCTCCGACACCCTCAGCTCGCCCCACATGGGCGAGGTGATGCACTTCATGCGGATCTCCAACCAGCACCACTCCATGGCCATCGCGCAGGGCCCGCACACCGCGCTGCACCACGTCTCGTTCGAGATGCGCGGGATCGACGAGTACATGCGGGGCTCCGGCCGGGTCATGCGGGCCGGGTTCCGCAAGATCTGGGGGCCCGGCAGGCACATGGCGGGCGACAACACCTTCACGTACTTCCTCGACCCGCACGGCAACACCGTCGAGTACACGACCGAGCTCGAGAACCTCGACGAGGACACCTGGCACCCGCACGTCTACGACTTCTCCCGGCCCGAGGTCACCGACCAGTGGGGCACGGCCAACGCGATGAACGAACTCGTCGCCAAGGAGTCCTTCAACGACCCCGACCGCGGTGTCTTCATCGCCCCTCCGGTCTGAGCCACCCCCGGCCCCGGGGGCGCGGCGGGTGCACTCCGCCGCCGCGTCCCCGTCCCCACCCACTCCCGTCAGGAGCCGCACACCATGCGTTTCGCCGCCTACGAACACCGGCAGCGCCGGCGCGTGGCCGTCGTGGAGGAGGACGGCACGCTCTTCCCCCTGCCCGGCGTCACCTCCCTCGCCGCACTGATCGCGGAGACCGACGGCCTGCCCGGGCTGCTCGCCGCGGGCGCGACGGCGCTCGACGTGCCGCCCGGCCCGCACGTCTCCCAGGTGCGGCTGCTGCCGCCCCTCCAGCCCACCTCCGTGCGGGACTTCGTCACCTTCGAGGAACATGTCGAAGGGGTACGCCGTGCCGTGGACGGCGTATCCGGGGTGCCCGAGCAGTGGTACGCGGCGCCGACCTTCTACTTCACCAACCCGCACGCGGTCTTCGGACACGACGATCCGGTGCCCGTGCCTCCCGGTTCGGCGGTGCTCGACTTCGAACTCGAGGTGGGCGCCGTCGTCGGCCGCGAGGGCCGCGACCTCACCCCCGAGCGGGCCCGCGACCACATCGTGGGCTACACCGTCTTCAACGACTGGTCCGCGCGCGACCTCCAGTCCGCGGAGATGAAGGTCGGCCTGGGCCCCTGCAAGGGCAAGGACACCGCGACCACCCTCGGCCCCTGGCTGGTCACCGCCGACGAGCTGGAGCCGTACCGGGACTCCGAGGGGCTGCTGCGCCTCGCGCTGACCGCCGAGGTCAACGGCGAGGTGATCGGCACGGACCTGCTGTCCAACATGAGCTGGACCTTCGAGGAGATGACCGCCTACGCCTCGCGCGGCACCCGTGTCGTGCCGGGTGACGTCCTCGGCTCCGGCACCTGCGGCAACGGCGGCTGCCTCGCCGAGCTCTGGGGCCTGCGCGGTGAGCAGAACCCTCCGCCGCTGAAGCCCGGCGACACGGTCTCGCTCACGGTCGAGGGCATCGGGACGCTCACCAACACGGTCGTCCCTGGCGTCGATCCGGTGCCGCTGCCCGCCGGCCGGCGACGCGGCAGGGAACGGCCGTGACCGGCTCCGGCCGGCTCCTCGGCAAGGTCGTCGTCGTGACCGGTGCGGCCCGCGGCCAGGGAGCCGCCGAGGCCCGCGCCCTGGCCCTGGAGGGTGCCCGGGTCGTCGCCACCGACGTGGAACCCGCTGAGGGCTGTCGGCGCCTCGACGTGACCAGCGGGAGGGACTGGGCCGAACTCGCCGCCGAACTGCGCGGGACGTACGGGCAGGTGCACGGGCTCGTCAACAACGCGGGCATCACCTGGCGGGCCAGGATCGGCGAGGTGCGCCCCGAGGACATGGCGCGCGTCCACGCGGTCAACGTCACCGGCCCGCTGCTCGGCATCCAGTATCTCGCCCCGCTGATGCCCCCGGGCAGCTGTGTCGTGAACGTCGGCTCGTCGGCAGCCCTCACCGCCCACTACCCGGTCGCCTACACGACCAGCAAGTGGGCGCTGAGGGGCCTTTCGAAGACCGCGGCGCTGGAGCTCGGCCCGCGCGGCATCAGGGTCAACACCATCCATCCCGGCTACATCGAGACCGAGATGACCGCGTCGGCCGCACCCGCCTTCCGGGAGGCCAACATCCGCGAGACACCGCTCGGACGCACCGGAACCGTCGACGAGATCACCCCGCTGGTCGCCTTCCTGCTGTCCGACGCGGCCTCGTTCATCACCGGCGCCGAGATCCCCGTGGACGGCGGCCTCACGGCACACGGAGGTGTCAAGTCGGTCTCCGACGCCCTGCGTGAGGGGTGATCAGGTGGACGCCTGGTTGCTGTCCTTCAGCGCGCCCCAGCCGTGCCAGCGCTCCACCTCGATCCGCGCGGTGACCCGTGCGCGGACCCGGTCCGGGTAGGGCCCGCCGGTGTAGTGCCGGGCGATGCGGTCGATGTCGGCCAGGCCCTCGTCCTCGTACAGCTCGGTCGCCCGGCCGACGAGGGTGACATGGGTGTACCAGTCGTCCTTGTCGAGGACGGTGAGGGTCACCCGGGGGTCCCGGCGCAGGTGCTTCAGGCGTACCCGGCCCTCGTCGAGGCTGATCAGCAGGTGGCCGTCCTCCCACACGTACCAGGTGGGCGTGGACACCGGGGTGCCGTCCGAGCGCAGCGTGGCCATGACGGCCGGGTTGGGCCGTCCCAGCAGGGTGACGGCTTCGGAGGGCAGCGGGGGCTTGGACATGGGCTCCTTCTCCTGGTCGTTCGTGGACGGACCGCCGGCGGATCGCGGCGGGAGGTCCTGTGCCGGGGGGCGCGCTGCGGGCCGCACGCGCGCCGTCCGGCGGCGCCTTCGACGCTATACCCCGGTGGCATCGGCAGCCCGGCGGGAGGGCCGGTCCGCTCCCGGGTCCACGGGAGCCGGGCGGTCAGAGCGTGCCGAGGAGACCGTCGAGCGGTGCGGGTACGCGGTCGGGGGTGAGCGCCTCGACGAGGACCCGGCCGTAGTGGATCTTGCGGCCCTTCTTCGTGCCGAGGAAGCGCCTCAGCTGCTGCCGCGAGGTGCGCCCTCGCTGTGCGGGCTGCTGGAGGAAGGTCTGGAGGGCGCGCAGATCGCCCTCCTCGCGGATGAGCTCCTCGACGCGGGTCACGCCCAGCGCGCGGATGAGCTCGTCCTCCAGATCCGCCGCGCAGACGAAGAACCCCTGCTGCGCCGCGCCGGCACGCTCCAGGCCGCGGGTGTAGAAGGGGCGCTCCGCCTCGTCGCAGAGTCCGGTGAGGCGAAGGGCCAGGCCGGGCGGTCCGAGGAGCTGGGTGAAGCGTCCGACGCTCATCGCGCCGCCCATCGCCAGGACACAGATCCCCTCGGCCTCCAGGTCCCGTCCGCGGCTCTCGGCCAGGGCCTCGACCGCGGCGGCGTCGCTGGGCCCTTCGAGCAGGACCACCGTGCGCACGGAGAGCCGCTCGGCCAGTTCACGCGCGGGTCCGGCGGGGCCGCCGGCCGCCCACGCGGTGACCGCGTCCCGGAATGCCCCCATGTCAGCCATGGGACGAGTCTGCACCCTGCCCCGCCCGCCCGGTATCGGTTTTCGCCGGGCGGGCGGGCGTGGGTCAGCCGATGGTCACCGTCCGCTGTGCGGTGACGGTCCCCGCCGAACGCGCGGTCGCGAAGGTGTACCGGCCGGGGAGAAGGGTCCAGCGGCCCGGCTGCCGTACGGCCAGGTCCATCGTGCCGATCGTGAGGGTGAGGCGCCGTGATGCCCCCGGCGCGAGGGTGACCTTGCGGAAGGCGGCCAGGCGGCGCGGCTCCGACGCGGCGGCGCCGGGCAGGGTCGCGTACACCTGGAGCACCTCGGTGCCCTCGCGGCGGCCCGTGTTGGTGACGGTGACCGTCACGTCGACGGTCCGGGTGGCGGGGTCGTGGACGGCTTCCACGGCTCCGTGGGCGAAGGTCGTGTAGGACAGCCCGTGGCCGAAGGCGAAGCGGGGCCGCTGCCCCTCGGCCTCGTAGTAGCGGTAGCCGATCGCGATGCCCTCCTCGTAGGAGACGGTGCCGCCGGTGCCGGGGTAGTTCGCGGCTCCGGTGCCCGGTCCCTGGGTCTCGTCGACGGGGAAGGTGACCGGGAGCCGGCCCGACGGGTCGCTGTCGCCGAAGAGGACGGCGGCGAGAGCGGTGCCCGTCGCGCGTCCCCCGTACCACGCCTGGATCACGGCCTCCACCTCGTCCAGCCACGGCATGGCGACCGGGCCGTCCGTGTTGAGCACGACGACGGTACGGGGGTTCACGGCGGCGACGGCGGAGATCAACCGGTCCTGGTCGCCGGGCAGCCGGAGCGTGCCGTGGTCCATGTCCTCGCCCGCGACCCGGTTCACGAGGACCACGGCGGCGTCGGCGGCGCGGGCCGCCTCCACCGCGGCGGGGATCGGGGAGTCGGGCTGCCAGCCGAGGGTCAGTCCGCTGGTGCCGCGGTCCGCCGTGGCGTTGGTGTAGGTCAGCTCGACGGTGACGGGGCGTCCCGCGGTCAGCGCGGTGGCGCCCTGGAGCGGGTAGTCGTACGGGCCGAGGAAGAAGCGGCGGCTGTGCCGGGTGCCGGAGACGACCACGGCGCCGTCGATCCTCAGTTCCGCGGTCCCGGCGGCAAGCAGCGAGAAGCGGTGCGGTCCGGTGGTGGTGGGCACGAGGGTGCCGGTCCAGTGCGCGGACCAGACGTCCGGCAGCCCTTCCACGGGCGCGGCGGCGAAGTCGACGGTGGCGTCCGTGCGGGTCGCCACCGGGGTGCCCGCGGCGTCGGCGCCCGCGTAGTAGGCGGCGGTCAGTCCGGCCGTACCGGTGGCGTCGCGGAGCACGGAGGAGGGGACCGGGGTGAGGGGCAGGTCTCCGCTGGTGCCCTGGGAGTGCGTGACCGCGACCTTGCTTCCGGCCCGGTCGCGGATCGCCTTCAGGGGGGTGGTCCAGTTCCCGGGGTCGACGTAGGTGGAGCCCGCCACACCCGTGACGGCGTCGGTGCCGGCGGGGCCGATCACGGCGAGGGACTTCAGCGTGGCAGGCAGCGGAAGCGCCGAGGCCCGGTTCACGAGCAGGACCGTCGAGGCGACGGCGATCTCGTGCGCGAGCTTCTGGTGCTCCGGGGTGCTGACGTCGTCGGCGGGGGCGGGCACGGGGTGCTCGAAGAGGCCGTTCGCGTACATCGTGACGAGGATGCGGCGGGCCGCGTCGTCCAGCCGTACGCCCGGTATCGCGCCGCCGGTGAGCGCTCCCGCCGGGAGCTTCACCCCGGCGGGACCGAGTCCGGCGAGGTCCATACCGGCCCGCGCGGCGGCGACCTGGTCGTCGCCCGCCCAGAAGTCCGGCACGGTGTATCCCCGGAGGCCGATGCTCTTCTTCACGTCGTCGAACAGGGCGGGGTGCTGGGCGGCGAACGTACCGTTGATCTTCGGGTACGCCATCATCACCGAGGTGGTGGGGGCGGCCGCGACCACGGTCCGGAAGGGCGCCTCGTAGACCTCGTGCAGGGCGCGTTCGGAGATCTCGGTGTCGGTGGACAGGCGGTTGGTCTCCTGGGTGTAGCCGGCGAAGTGCTTGACGGTGGCCACCACGTCCCGGCTCTGGATGCCGACGGTGACGGCCGCACCCAGCCGGCCGGCCAGCAGCGGGTCCTCCCCCATGCCCTCGGACTGGCGGCCGGAGTGCCAGGTCCTGCTGAGGTCGACGGTGGGGCCGAGGAGGTTGTTGAAGCCCTTGGCGCGGCCCTCCGTGCCGATGGCGCCGCCCATGCGGCGGACGAGGGCCTCGTCGAAGGTGGCCGCCTGGGCGACGGGGACGGGGAAGGCGGTGACGCCCTTCTCGCCCCGCAGCCCGGCCGAGGCGTCGGCCATGGTCAGCGCCGGGATGCCCAGATGGGCGACGGCGGCGAAGTCGCAGCGTACGAGGGCCTCCTTCTCGGCCGGTGTCATCCGGGCGAGAAGGGCGTCGGCCCGGGCCTGCGGGGCGGAGCCGGGCGCGGCCACCGCCCGGTCGCTCGTGGCGGGGGCCATGCCCACGGCCATGGCCGTGAAGGCGGAGGCAGAGAGGAACGTACGTCGGTTCACAGCGGCTCTCCGATGGACGGGCGGCTCACGACTCGGCCGCGCGGGGGAAGGGGGCCGACCGGGAGGTCAGGTTCCCGGCCGGCCCCTGCTCGACGGGCACGCACCCGGATGCGTCACGTGCACCCGGAGTGCGCTTTTCCCGGACGGGGAGAGCGATGGATCAGGCGGCTCTCCCCGCCAGTTCTGTGGTGTTCAGGACGTGGTCGCCCGCGTCCAGGGACACGGGCGCACAGCCGGGCAGTTCGGCGGTGGCCCGGCAGCCCTCGGGAACGGTGCAGCGGGCCGTCAGGCCGGCCGCGGTCGTCTCCCACGACAGGGAGGCGGTTCCGTAGGGCGTCTCGTGGCGGGTGCGGGCCCAGGTGATCCCGCCTCCGGGCCGGGGCCGGAAGACGATGTCCCGGTAGCCGGGCCCGGCGGCCGTGATGCCCCCGACGACGCGGTGCAGCCAGTCGGCGACGGCGCCCAGGGCGTAGTGGTTGAAGGAGGTCATGCCGCCCGGGTTGAGGCTGCCGTCGGGCCGGAGGCTGTCCCAGCGCTCCCAGATGGTGGTGGCGCCCTGGGTCACGGTGTAGAGCCAGGAGGGGCATTCGGTCTGGAGCAGCAGGCTGTAGGCGACGTCGAGGTGGCCGGTGTCGGTGAGCGCGTCGCAGATCAGCGGGGTCCCGACGAAGCCGGTGGCGATCCGGGACTTGTCCGCGAGGACGAGTTCGGCGAGCCGGTTCCCCGCCTTCTGCCGCTGCCGGGGGGTGAGCAGGCCGAAGGCGATTCCCACGGCGTAGGCGGTGGGGCTGTCACTGGTCATGCGCCCGGAGGGCAGGACGTATCGGCGGCGGAAGGCGTCGGCGACCTCGTCGGCCAGGGCGGCGTACCGTCCGGCTTCGGCGTCTTCCCCCAGCTCTTCGGCGATCAGGGACAGATGGCGGGCGGAGTGGGCGAAGTAGGCGGTGGCGACGAGATAGCGGTCGGTGATGCCCGCCGCCGGGTCCTCGGGCGGGGCCGCGGGGTCGAGCCAGTCGCCCAGCTGGAAGCCGGTGTCCCACAGGCGGCCCGGTCCCGCGAGGCGTTCCATCAGGTCGACCCATGCCTTGGCCATCGGGTGGTGCCGGCGCAGGAGTCCGACGTCACCGAAGCGCTGGTGGAGCGTCCAGGGGGTGAGCGTGGCGACGTCGCCCCAGGCGGCCCCCGGCTGGATCGGCGTCCACATCGGCTCGCCGGGGATGACGGGGACGTACCAGGGGACGGTGCCGTCGGGGAGCTGTTCCAGGCCGACGTCGGTGAGCCAGGAGTCGAGCATGCCCGCGCAGTCGTAGAGATAGCTCGCGGTGGGGGCGAAGACCTGGATGTCGCCGGTCCAGCCGAGGCGTTCGTCGCGCTGGGGGCAGTCGGTGGGGATGTCGACGAAGTTGCCGCGCATGCTCCAGACGACGTTCTCGTGGAGGCGGTTGACGAGCTCGTCGCTGCACTCGAACCAGCCGGTGCGGCGCATGTCGGTGTGGTGGACCCGGGCGGTCACGCTGTCCGGGGCCGGCTCGCCCGGCCATCCGGTGACTTCGGCGTAGCGGAAGCCGTGGAGGGTGAAGCGGGGTTCCCAAGTGAGCGGGGACCGCCCGGAGAGGATCAGGGTGTCGGTGGCGTACGCCTCGCGCAGGGGGCGGGTGGCGAGTTCGCCGTCCTGGAGCACCTCGGCGTGTCTGAGGGTGACGGTGGTGCCGGCCGGGCCGTCGACCGTGACGGCGAGGCGGCCGACGAGGTTCTGCCCGAAGTCGAGGATGTGGCGGCCGTCCGCGGTGCGGGTGACGGAGACGGGGGCGATCTCCTCGGTGCAGCGCACCGGCGGGCCCATCGGCGCGACGAGGGTCCCCGGGTCCCTGCTGCCGGTCCGTACGGGCGTCCAGTCACCGGATTCCGCACGGTGCGGTGCGGACCAGTCCGGGTCGTGCAGCCGGGCGTCGAACGTCTCGCCCTCGTACAGGCCGGAGGCGAGGATGGGGCCGGGTGCGGCGCTCCATGTCCCGTCCGTGGCCACGACGTCCGTGGTCCCGTCGGTGTAGGTGACCTCCAGCTGTGCGAACAGGGCCTGGTCGGTGCCGTAGATGTTGCGGGTGCCGCCGTCGAAGCCGTACGTGCCGCGGTACCAGCCGTCACCGAGCCATGCGCCGATGGTGTTGGGACCCTCGGTGAGGTGCGCGGTGACGTCGTGGGTGCGGTAGCGCAGCCGGTGCGGGTAGACCGTCCAGCCGGGGGCCAGGGTCTCGTCGCCGACCCGGCGGCCGTTGATCTCCGCCTCGTACAGACCGTGTGCCGAGACGTAGAGGCGGGCGCGCGCCGGGGTGCGGTCGAGCCGGAAGTCCTTGCGGACCAGGGCCGGCCGGCGCTCGGCCTCCGGGTCCTCGTCCCAGCCGGCCCCGACGGGGACGGCCTGCCAGTCGGCGGGGTCCAGGAGTCCCGCCTCGACATGGCCGGCCGCACTCCACGCCGACGGCTCGCGGGTCCCGGGCGACCAGACGCGGACGCGCACGGCGACGCGTTCGCGGGAGGTCAGCGGCTCGCCGGGCCAGGGCACCAGCACCTGGCCGGGTCCGTCGACGCGGCCGGTGCGGTGCACGGCGCCGGAGCGGACGAGTTCCAGTTCGTACGCCTCCTGGGACCCGGTGCCGGGGGGCAGCGTCCAGGACAGGCGTGGTGCGGGGACACCGATGCCGAGGCCGTCGGGCAGGTGCTCGAAGGTCACCGGGGCAGGCTGAAGGGACATCAGAGAGGAGAGGCCTTCCGTGGGGGTGCTGGTGTGTCGTGCGGAGCGGGGGCGTCAGCCCTTGACGGCTCCGCCGGTCAGGCCCTTCATGACCTTCTGGTTCAGGAACAGGTAGATCAGGAGCGTGCCGAAGACGTTGATGCAGATGGCCGCGAACAGCGGTCCGTACTGGGTGGCGCCGAAGTCACCGGTGAAGTTGAGCAGGCCGACCTGGATGGTGCGCAGGTCCTGGCTGTTGGTGAAGGTCAGCGCGATGAGCAGGTCGTTCCAGATGAAGAAGAACTGGACCAGTCCGACGGTGAGGACGGCGTTGCGGACCATGGGGACGCTGATCGACCAGAAGGCACGCAGAATGCCGGCGCCGTCGAGGGCCGCGGCCTCGAACATCTCGCGCGGCACGGTCTTGTAGTAGGTGGCCATCATGAAGACGGTCAGCGGGAGGCCGGTGCCGGTGTAGGTGAGGATCAGCGGCCACAGGGTGCCCGAGAGGCCGGTCCGGAAGTACACGGTGAACAGGGGCAGAAGGATCATCTGGGAGGGGACCATCATGCCCGCGAGGAAGATCAGCAGGGTCAGGCTGCGGCCCTTCCACACCATGATCTGCAGGGCGAATCCGGCCGCGGTGCCCAGCAGGAGGATCAGTGCGAGGGACGGGAGCACCGCCATCAGGCTGTTCTGGATGTAGAGGCCGATGTTGCCGGTGGTCCACGCCTCGGTGTAGTTGCCCCACTCCCAGGTCGTCGGCAGGCTCCAGGTGGAGCTGTTGAGGTAGTCGTCGTTCGACTTCAGTGAGGTCAGGAACATCCACAGCAGCGGGTAGATCTCGACGATCAGCAGCAGTGCGACGACGGCTCTGCCCCAGACGCCGCGGGGGAAGCGGCGCCGCCGCCCGGCCGGGTGTGCGGACCGTCCGGCCCCGGGGCCGGCGGAGGGGGTCTTCGTAGGCGTGTCGAGGGACATGGGTTCAGCCCTTCGTGAGGTCGCGCCGCGAGAGGCGGAAGACGACCAGGGTCACCAGCAGGCACACGACGGTGAGCAGCAGGGCGATGGTGCTGCCGTAGCCGTAGTCGCTGTAGGTGAACGACGTCTGGAACATGTAGAGGGTCAGGGGTGTGGTGCCGCTGCCCGGACCGCCGTTGGTCAGCGCGACGATGGAGTCGAAGACCTTGAGCGTTCCGTTGATGCTGAAGATCAGGGACGACATCAGGACGGGGAAGGACAGGGGCAGGACGACGTGGCGTACGAGCCGCAGGCCGGAGGCGCCGTCCAGGCGCGCGGACTCCAGGAGTTCGTCGGGGATGTCGACCAGTCCGGCGAAGAGCAGGACCGCGTAGAAGCCCATGGAGCGCCAGACGTCCATGATGACCAGCACCCAGAAGGCGCTGCCCGCACTCGCGAACCAGTCGACCGACTCGAAGCCGGCCATGTTCAGCAGGGAGTTGACGGGGCCGGTCTGCGGGGAGACCTGGAACAGCTTCTGGAAGAGCAGGCCGACGGCCACGGTGGGCAGGACGACGGGGAAGAAGGCCAGCGTGCGCACGAGCGCGGAGGCGCGCTTGAGGACGAAGACGTACAGCAGGGCGAGCAGGTAGCCCGCGATGACCTGACCGGCGGTCACGACGAGGGCGTACTTGAAGGTGAACCAGAGGGCGTCCCGGACGGCGTCGTCGGTGAACAGGCGCTGGAAGTTGTCCAGTCCGTTGCCGGTGAAACCGTCGATGGTGTTGCCCTTGGTGAAGGAGTACCCCAGCGACCAGACCATCGGGACCAGCATGATGAGGGAGTACACGAGCAGGGCGGGGCCTATGAGGATCAGGATGGCCCTGCGGTCACCGAGGACGCGGTGCATAGGTGGTGTCCACTTCGTCTGAGGGGGTGCGGAGGCGGGCGGGGGCGGACCGGCTCAGGAGCGGCGCAGCCGGTGCGCGGAGCGCTCCTGAGCCGTGGTGCCCGTCGCTCACTGGGCGGTCAGGGCGTCCTGCACGGTCTGCATGAACTTCTGCGGGGTCATGCTGCCGCTGACCAGGGACGCGGCGTTGGTCTGGCTGACCGTGGTGGCCTTGGTGCTGAAGAGAGCCTCGAACCACAGCACGTTCTGCTTCGACGCGCCGATGGTCTCCCTGACCTGCGTGGTCACCTCGTTGGCGTCCTCGACGTCACCGTTGACCTTGAAGCCGGAGATCACGCCCTGGTCCTTCAGAACGGTCGTGCCGTAGTTCTTCGCGATGCAGGCGGTCCAGTCGCCCGCCTTGGCGTCGAAGGACTTCCTCGCGAGGGTGATGCCCAGACCGACGTTGGAGGGGTACTGCTCGATCGTGCCCTTGCCTCCGGCCACCGCGGGGAAGGGCATGAAGCCGACGTTCTCCGCGCCGACCTTGTTCTGCCCGGCGTCGGAGATGTTGGCCAGCGCCCAGCTGCCCATGTAGAACATGGCGGCCTTGCCGTTGAGGAACTGGTTCATCGCCGTGTCGTAGTCGATGGCGCCGAGGCCCTTGCCGAAGTAGCCCTTCTTGCCCAGGTCCGCGATCTCCTCGGCGGCCTTGACGTACTCGGGGTCGGTCAGCGCGGCCTTGCCGTCGGCGACCTGCTTGAGTGCGTCCGGGCCGAGGCTGCGGTAGAGGTATCCGCTGATGAGACGTGTGAGGGGCCAGCCCTGCTGCCCGGAGGCGGAGAACGGCTGCACGCCCTTGCTCTCCAGCTTCGCGGAGGCGTCGGTCAGCTCGTCCCAGGTGGCGGGCTCGGAGATGCCGTTCTCGGCGAACAGCTTCTTGTTGTAGAAGATGCCCTCGATGTTGTACTCGTACGGGAGCACCGCCAGCTTGTCGTCGTAGAGTGCCTTGACCGTGGAGACGGCAGCCGGCTCGATCTGGTCCAGGACGCCGAGGCCCTTCAGTTCCTTCTCCAGGTCGGCGATCTTCCCGGACCCTTCGAGCTGGTTCGTGAGCGCGGGGGCGTTGCCCGCGGCGAACTGCACGGGGAGCGCGTCCTGTCCGGCAAGGAGCTGGAGCTTCTGGTCGAGGCTCGCCTGCGGGACCGTCTCGACCTTCAGCGGCAGCGCCTTGTTCTCGGTCGTGCAGGCGCCCTTGGAGAGGGTGGTGAGCGCGGTCTTGACCGTGGTGTTCTCGGTGACGCTCAGATAGCTGAAGTTCTTCGGCGCGGAGGCGGAGCCCGCTCCGCTGCCGCCGCAGGCGGTGGCGAGCAGTGCCAGCGAGGCCGTTCCCGCGGTGATCAGACTCAGGCGCACACGGGGCGAACGGGGCATACGAGGGGACACGGAAGACTCCCGAGAAGTATGGAGAGGAGGCGAGGGTGGAAGGCGGCGCCGAGGGCAACGAGTGGGCCCTGTCGCACATGGAGAGCGTGTGTAAAACGTTCTCTATCGAGATTGGGCAACACCCTGCACCGCTCTCCCGGCCCCGTCAAGACACAGAGACGTAACACCTGGGCAAGACGTCGAAACACTTGACGACACCCAGGGGCTTGGGTGTAGACCGTTATACTCACGACTACGAAATCCGGAGCGCTGACGATGGACCCGGCTGCGACCCCCCGACAGAACAAACGCGTGACCATCACCGATGTCGCTCGGCACGCCGGCGTGTCCACCGCCGCGGTCTCCAAGGTGATGCGCAATGCCTACGGCGTGAGTCCCGCCATGCAGGAGCGGGTGAAGGCGGCCATCGCCGAGCTCGGCTACCGCCCCCACGCGGCGGCCCGCGGCATGCGCGGCCGCACGTACACGATCGGCGTGCTCCTGGACAACGTGCGCAACGCGTTCTTCGCCGACATCCTCGACGGCATCCGGGACGAACTGCGCCGGAGCGAGTACACCGTGCTGATCGGCGCCGCCGGCTTCGCCCCGGACGAACAGGCCAGGACGATCCGGTCCATGGTGGACCGCCAGATGGACGGGCTGATCCTCATCGCGCCGGGGACCTCGCGGGAGGAGGTACTGGCCACGGCCGCGTCCACGCCGACCGTGGTCCTCGGCCACCACGACGGCTCCGACACGCACGACTCGGTGGTCGACGCCGACGACATCGGCGCCGGCCTGGTCGTCGACCACCTGGTCTCGCTCGGCCACCGCGACATCGCCCTGGTCTCGGCGCCCGGCACCAAGGCCAACCAGTGGAGGCGGACCCCCGAGATCGTGCTGACCGACGGCTATCTCGAGGCCATGGAACGGCACGGGCTCGCGGAGCACGCGCGCGTGCTGCACGCCGCGTACTCCGACGAGGGCGGCTTCAAGGCCGGCATGACCCTGCTGACCGCCGAGAACCCGCCGACCGCCGTCATGACGGGCGCGGACGTGGCGGCTCTGGGCATCTACCGCGCGGCCCACGAACTCGGGCTGCGCATCCCCGACGACCTCTCGCTCGTCGGCTACAACAACACCGCCCTCGCCGCCCTCGCCACCGTCCAGCTGACCAGCGTCGACCAGGCCGGGCACATGATGGGATCGACCGCCGCCCGCATGCTCATCGAGCGTGTGGAGGGCCGCAGGGACCGGGCCATGCAGACGACGATGACGCCCCGCCTGGTCACCCGGGGCAGCACCGCACAGCCGCAGGGCCGCTAGACCGCGGACCCGCTGCTCGCCCAGGACACGGCGGAAGGGGCCGGTCACGAGCACCGCCCCGTCGTGCTGCGGCCCGGACCGGTGGTTGCGCCGGTCCGGGCGGGCACAGCCGGCACGGTAGTACGGGAGGGCGGGCAGGCAGCAGACACGGCGACGATCCGGGGAGCGGTACGGAGGGGAAGGCCGCACGGCGGACGAGCCCGCCTGCCGGAGGTGTCCGTGCGTCGGTGGAGCTCGGCGCATCCGCGCACGGCGTGGCACGACTATGCGTCCTTTTGGACCGGTCTGCCTACCCCCGCCGTGATCCGGATTCCGGATACCGCCGATCCAGCCCGTGGATGGCCGGACAACCCGCCGCGCGGACAGTGGAGTTCGCACGGGTTCGTGCGGGTCACCGTGCGAGGCGTACGCGTACGGGAAGCGAGGCCCAGGAGCGCAGGGTGTTGTTGAGGTGGCGGCGCGGTTCCCCGGCGAGTTCGAGGTGCTCGACGCGGCGGGCGAGCGCGGTCAGGAGGGTCTCGGCCTCCAGCCGGGCGATGTGCTGGCCGACACACTGATGGATGCCCATGCCGAAGCCGACATGGCCCGAGGGGTCGCGGGTGAGGTCGAAGCGGTCGGGGTCCAGCCAGCGCACCGGGTCGCGGTTGGCCGCACCGAGGAACATGAGGATCTTGCCGCCCTCGGGGACGGTGGTGCCCGCGATGGTGACGTCCGTGGTCGCGGTGCGGAAGAACGTCTGCACCGGCGACTGCCAGCGCACCGCCTCGTCGAACGCCACCCGGGCCAGCTCCGGGCGCTCCCGCAGCAGCCGCCACTGCTCGGGGTGGGTGGCGAAGGCGTACAGGGTCGCGGCCAGGCCGTGGACCGTGGTGTCGACGCCGGCGGTGAGCAGGGAGCGCACGACCAGGGGTGCCTGTTCATGCGTGAGGTCGCCCCGGTCGGCGGCGGCCCAGATGCGGGCGCCGAAGCCCTCTTCGCCCAGCGCCTCGCGGGCACACCGCTCGTTCACCCAGGCCGACAGCTCCGCCACCCGGTCCGCGTCGGCCTTCACGAGGTCGTTGCGCGGGCCGAAGGCGTTGAAGGCCATGTTCCCGTAGGGCAGGAGGTTCTCGCGGCGGTCGGGGCCGAGGCCGACGGCGTCAGGGAAGACCCGCAGCGGAAACGCCGCGGCCAGCGCCTCCAGGGCGTCGAACTCCGCTCCCCGCTCGGCCAGTACGGAGTCGACGAGGCCCTCGGCGGCCGATGACCAGGTGTCGCGCAGCCGGCGCAGCGCGGGCGGGGCGAGGATCTCGCGCAGGACCCGGCGGGGTGCGTCGTGGTGCGGCGGATCGGCCTCCAGGAGCAGGCTCGGCGTCCGCCAGGGCTTCTCGTGGCGGAAGTTGGCGAGACCGACGCCCGCGGCGGACTGGAAGCGCTGCCAGTCGACGAGTGCCGTGTGCACCTCGTCGTAGCGGGCCAGGGCGTGGACGTCGTAACGGGACAGGTGGACGACGGGGCCGGCCTCGCGCAGCGCCCGGTGCAGGGGTTCGGGGTGTGCGAGGTGTGCGGCGTCGAAGGGGTCGGCGTCACTGGTGGGCGGGAGAACGGCGGCAGCCGTTGTTCCGGTCATGGCGGCTCCAGCGGATAGCGGCTCGGGGTGGGCGGGGCGGCTGGGGGTGGGCTCGGCCGGCTCGGCTGGGAGCCGGGGTGTGATGTGGTTCAGAGGTCCAGGACCAGGCGGTCCGAGCGGCAGCGGGACACGCAGGGGAGCATGCAGTCGTTGGCGTCGCGTTCGTGGTCCGCCAGGACGGAGTCCCGGTGGTCGGGCGTGCCGTCCACCACGGGGGTGAGACATGTGCCGCAGGTGCCCTGCTCGCAGGAGGTCAGCACGTCGGCCCCCGCCTGCCGCAGCGCCTGCAGCACGGAGATGTCGGGGGTGACGGTCACCTTCCTGCCGCTGCGGCGCAGCTCCACCTCGAACGGTGTGTCCCGCACGGGCCCGGTCCTGGGCGCGGCGGTGAAGCGCTCGGTGCGCAGGCTGTGGCGCGGCAGGCCGGCACACGCCGCTTCGACGGCGGCGAGCAGCGGGGCCGGCCCGCAGCAGTAGACCTTGGTCCGGGCGGGCGGCCGGCTCAGCCACGCGGTCAGGTCGAGCAGGCCGCACTCGTCCTGCGGTGCGATGTGGACGCGGTCACCATGGGCGCGCGTCAGCTCGTCGCGGAACGCCATCGACGAGCGGGTGCGTCCGCCGTACAGCAACTGCCAGTCGGCACCGGTCATCCCGGCCTGGCGGATCATGGGCAGCAGCGGGGTGATGCCGATCCCGCCCGCGATGAACAGATAACGGTCGGAGGGCACGAGCGGGAAGTGGTTGCGGGGTCCGCCGACACCGACCGTGTCACCCGGCACCAGCCGGTCGTGGACGTAGGCGGACCCGCCCCGGCCGGCGGGCTCCCGCAGCACGGCCACGCGATAGGCGTACGGGTCCCATCGGTCGCCGCAGAGCGAGTACTGCCGGGTCGTCCCGTCGGGCAGCACCAGGTCGATGTGCGAGCCGGGCGTCCAGTCCGGCAGCCGCGCCCCGTTCGGATGGCCGAGGACCAGCGACACGATGCCGTCGGCGACGGCCTCCTTGGAGCGGACCTCCAACACCGCCGTGGATGGGATCTGTTGCGGAGCTGAGAACACGTTGTGTACGACCACGTCGTCGCCTCCCGTTCCTGGATTGCAGGAAGGATGCGCGTGGCCCCGGTCACACCGCGACCGCATTCTCACTCAGTGAGAGACCAACTTCGTGCGGATGTCACACGCCTGTCGCACGGCCTTCATGTACCGGCCGGTCCGCCCGGAGCCTTCCCGGCGCCGAGCGCGCGGGAGATGCCCCGCGCGGCCGTCCGCACGATCGGGACGAGCGCCTGCGCACCCGTCTCGTCGGGGACGATGACCGACAGCGCGGCCACCAGGGTGCCGTCGGGCCCGCGCACGGGGGCGGCGATGCCCAGGGCCTCGGCGTGGACGTAACCCGGGCAGTACGCGTATCCCCGCTGCCGGATCTCGGCCAGCTCCGCGCGCAGCCGTGCGGGCGTGGCCGGGGTCGCGGGGGTGTAGCTGCTCAGCGGGCCCTCCAGGACGCGCTCCTTGAGGTCGGCGGAGCCGTGGGCCAGGAGGACCAGACCGCTGGACGAGGCGTGCAGGGGCAGCCTTCCGGCGATCCGGGTGTAGTTGATCACCGCGTCGGGAGCCGACAGCCGTTCGAGGAACAGGACGTCGTCGCCGTCGAGGACGCTGAGCTGCACATGGTGACCGACGATGTCGTGCACGCCTTCCATGAACGGCATCGCGGCGTCGCGCAGCGACAAGGTCGGCGAGGCTCGTGTGACGAGCTCCCAGAGCCGTACGCCGATCCGCACCCTGCGGTCCTCGTCCCGGCTCAGGAAACCGTGCGCGACGAGTTCGGCGACGAGCCGTGAGGCGGTCGCCACGTGCAGCCCGGTCCGGCGGGCGATCTCGGAGACGGTGAGGGCCGGCTCGTCCTGGCTGAAGGCCTCTAGGATGCGAGCCGCCCGGGAGAGAACCGACTCCTGGTGGGGTGCCTTCATGCGGTCCGTTCCGGTGTCCGGGGAGGGTGTCGGGGGAGGGTGTCCGGGGTGGCCACGGCGCCGGACACCCGGCGTACGTCGCGGCCCTGCGCACCGTACTGCCGCCCGGGCGCTGGGCCACCGACGCCACCGACGTCACCGACGTCACCGACGTCACCGGCCCGGCGTACGGGTGGTCGGGCATGCGGGCAGCCCGGCATGCGGGCAG
Organism: Streptomyces sp. CB02058; assembly: GCF_001905505.1. Taxonomy (GTDB): domain Bacteria; phylum Actinomycetota; class Actinomycetes; order Streptomycetales; family Streptomycetaceae; genus Streptomyces. The sequence goes on along the minus strand of NZ_LIPG01000006.1, from coordinate 530,118 downwards.
CCCGGCATGCGGGCAGCCCGGCATGCGGGCAGCCCGGCGTTCGGGCGGTCCCGCGTGCTGGGAGCCCGGCGTGCGGGGGGGGGCGGCCGTCAGCCGGTATGGCGGATCCGGAAGCGGTCCAGGGCCGCCGGATCCCGGTCCACGACCTGGACCGGTACCCCCGAGCACTGCCAGACGCTGCCGCCCGGCGCACGGGAGAACCGGATGCGCCCCCGGGTGCCTTCGACGTCGACGCGGGGCCAGGACTCGGCGATGCGTACCCGGTCCGTGCCATGGGACCGCAGCAGACCAGCGAGTACGGCGACCGTGTCGTAGCCCTCGAAGGCGACGAAAGAGGGCTCTTCGCCCAGCCGTTCACGGAGGGCCGCTCCCACGCGTGCGCCGAGGGGGCCGAGTTGTCCGGGGAGGTAGCGCAGGAACGGTATCGCGGTGCCGTCGTCGCCCAGTGCCGCTGCCCATCCGGCGAACTCGGGCTGCCCGGCGGGGGCGCCGATCAGGACACCCGCGAGTCGCTCGTCGCTCCGGACGGACCTGACGACGGACACCGTCGTCTCCGGGTCGCCGATCAGGAGGAGAAGGGCGGTCGCGCCGTCGGCGACGAGTGCGTCGCACAGCCGGGAGGGATCGAGCGTGCGCATGTCGAACTCGACGAGGGTGCCGCCGCGCGCGGCGAGGTGGTCACGCAGCACGCGGGTCCCGGAGGCCCAGTAGACGTTCGGCACGGCCGCCACGGCTGTTCGGCTGTGGCCCTCGCCGATGAGGAAGTCCGCGTACACGCGCCACCCCTCGGACTGCGGCGGAGGGAGGCGTGCCACCCGGTCCGTCGGCCGGTCGGTGAGCGCGTCGAGCACCGCCGACGAGCAGAGGAACGGCAGGCCGAGGGCGTCGGCCCTGGCCGCGGCGGCGCGGGCGACGACGCTGTGGTACTCCCCCGCCAGGGCTGCCACGCCCAGGCCGGCCAGCTCGTCCACGGCCGCCACGGCTCGCTGCGGATCGGCGGCGGTGTCCCTGACCAGCAGTTCGAGCGGCCTGCCGGCGATCCCTCCGGCGTCGCCGACCTCACGTACGGCCAGCTCGAGGCCGGCGAGCAGGTGCCGGCCCGCCTCGGACCAGCCGGGCCGGCTCAGCGGAACGAGAGCACCGATCCGGACGGGCGGTTCGTCGGTCCGGCCCGACTCGGGGGCGGAGGGGGGCGTGTTCATGGGTCGGCGTCTCCCGGGTGACGGTCCCTGTTTCCGTCCGGACCGCGGCGTGAACGTCAGTGGCGCAGAGAGTAGCCGAGCCAGGCTTCCGGGCGGGGCCCGGGGTCGATGAGGTGACAGGGACCGGGCGGCCACGCTTCCGGCTCCACGGCGGGCGGGACCGGCACCATCGGTGCAGGTGAGCGAGCCGGCCACCGGGGCGCACGCTGTTTTCTACAAGCGCGTAGAAGAATAGGGTTGCCCCGACGAGCCGCGACACGCTCGGGTGCGATGGCCGGGAACCCTGTTTCGGTCCGAACCGTTTTGTGTATGCACGCCTAGATGAGGAGCCCTCGCTTGTCCGCCAGATCGACGGACCCTTCGGGAAACAGTCCCCGACCATCCCGCCCAGAATCTCCTGAGCACGGCACGCGGCGGGGTGGTGTCCGATGAGTGCCGCGCAGGCCTGGCTGGGAGTGCTGTCCGTCTTCGTGCTCACCGCCGGCACGGGCTATTTCGTCGCCCAGGAGTTCGCCTACGTCTCCGCCGACCGTCTCGCGCTCGCCCGTGAGGCCGAGCGCGGCGACAAGAAGGCCGCCCGCGCGCTGAGCGTGCTGAGCCGGCTGTCGTTCATGCTTTCGGGCGCCCAGCTCGGCATCACCGTGACCGGACTGGTCGTCGGCTTCATCGCCGAGCCGTCCGTCTCCGCGCTGCTCAGGCCCGCACTGTCCGGCCTCGGCATCTCCGACGGTGCCGTGAGCGGCATCTCCGTGGTGCTCGCGTTCGTGCTGGCCACCGTGGTGCAGATGGTACTGGGCGAGCTGGCGCCGAAGAATCTCGCCATCGCCGTCCCGGAGCGGCTGGCCAAGGCACTGGCCGGTTCCACGCTGGCCTACCTCAAGGTGGTCGGCCCGGTCGTGCGGATCTTCGACGGGGCGGCGAACCGGCTGCTGCGGAAGGTCGGCATCGAGCCCGTCGAGGAGCTCCACCACGGGGCCACCCTGGAGGAGCTCGGCCATCTGATCGGCGAGTCCCACGAGCAGGGGCAGTTGCCACGCGGTACGGCCGAACTGCTCGACCACGCCCTGGAGTTCTCCGAGCGGACGCTGCACGCCGTGATGGTGCCGCGCGCCGACGCCGTCTTCGTACGCAGGGACGCCACGGCCGCCGAGGCGATCGGCCTGATCGGCACGTACGGCCACTCCAACTACCCGGTCCTCGGCGATCACCCCGACGATGTCGCGGGGGTGCTGGGTGTGCGGGAGCTGATGGCCCTGCCCGCCGGCCGGCTCACCGGGGCCACCGCCGGCACGGTGGCCCGTGGGGCGCTGCTGCTGCCGGACACCCTGCCCCTGCCGGGCGCCGTGGCGCGGATGCGGGAGCGGGACGACGAGTTCGCCGTGGTCCTGGACGAGCACGGCGGTGTGGCCGGTGTCGTCACCTACGAGGACATCGCCGAGGAGCTGGTGGGCGACATCGCCGACGAGTCGGACACGGTCAAGGAGGTCGCGGTCCCCGACGGCGACGGCTGGATCGTGGACGCCGGGCGCCGCCTGGACGAGGTCGCCGAGACCACCGGGATCGAACTGCCCGCCGAGGAGGACTACGAGACCGTGGCCGGCCTGATCATCGACCGGCTGGGACGATTTCCGGCCATCGGTGACCACCTCACGGTGGCACTCTCCGACGGCGCGGTCGCGGCCATCGACGTACGCGCCCTCGACCGGCACGTGCCGGAGCGCATCCGGATCGAGCGGCTGGCCGAGCAGCCGGAGGAGCAGGCATGAGTTTCCCGATGGCGGTCTTCGTCACCGTGCTGCTGCTGGTCGGCAGCGGATTCTTCGTGGCGGCCGAGTTCGCACTGGTCGCCGCCAAGCGGCACCGCATGGAGAAGGCCGTGGCCGAGGGGCAGCGCGGCGCAGGCTCGGCGCTGGCGGGCATGCGCGAGCTGTCGCTGATGCTGGCGGGCGCACAGCTCGGCATCACGGTGTGCACGCTGGGCCTCGGTTCGGTGTCCAAGCCGGCGATCTCCCATGAGCTGGACCCGCTGCTGCGCGACCTGGGACTTCCCACCGCGCTCAGTTACGGCGTCGCGTTCGCCGTGGCGATGATCGTCGTGGTGTTCCTGCACATGGTGCTCGGTGAGATGGCACCCAAGTCCTGGGCCATCGCCCATCCCGAGCGGTCCGCGATGCTGCTCGCGCCGCCCTTCCGGAGTGTCGTGAAGGTCGTGCGCCCGCTGATCTGGGTGCTCAACCGGATGAGCAACGCCCTGGTGAGGCTGTGCCGGGTCGCCCCGCGCGACGAGCTGACCTCGGTGCACAACCGGGAGCAGCTGACCCACCTGGTGGAGGAGTCGGAGCGGCTCGGCCTGATCAGCGAGACGGACTCCGAGCTGCTGACCCGTTCGCTGACCGAGCCGGAGACCCCGGTACGGGAGCTGTGCGTCCCTGCCGCCGACATCTCCGCCGTGGACGGCGCGGCGGACGCGGAGGAGATCCTGCGCGTCGCCGCGGAGACCGACCGCACCCGGCTGCTGGTCCACCGGCACGGAAAGGTCCTCGGGTCGGTCCACGCCCGCGACGTCCTCGTGGCGCGCGCCCAGGGCCGGACCGCCGTCGCCGCCGAACTGGCACGGCCCATGCCCGAACTCACCGAGGACGCCACGGTCGCCGAGGCGATCGAGCTGCTGCGCAGGCGCCGCGCCTCGCTCGCCGTCGTCCGGGACGGCGAGGGGCGTCTCACCGGCATGGTGAGCCTGGACGACCTGCTGGCCCGTTTCCTCCAGCCGCAGGGGGCGTAGACGGGTACGCGTGGGCGCCCCGGCCGTGCCGGGGTGCCCATCCAGGACCTGTGGCGGTCCGCCGGGTCGCCGCCGCGCCCGACTCGCAAGCCGGTAAAACCGGTGGAGACCTCGGCCCCGGCCGGTCCACAGGCGTCGGGTCCCGGATCCACGCGTTGGGTCCAGATCACTGCGTCGGTCCCGGATCCACGCGTTCGAACGAGGTGCGTTGATGACGGTCCGAGCAATGGCGGCCGACTCCGGCCGGCCGTCCCCCGCGGACGCCAGGCCGCTGACGGTCCGAACGCGCGCCGGTCAGGTGACCGCCACCGCCTCGGCCGGCCTTCCCCGCAGCACCACCGACGTGGGCAGGAGGCTCGCCGCGAGGGTCAGGAGCCCTGCCAGTGCGATGACCACGATGTAGATCCAGGCCGGGCCCTGGGGCATTCCCGAACCGCCGAGAGCGATCCCGAAGGGCGCCAGCGTCGCCACGGCGACGGCGGTTCCGAGCACGATGCCCACCAGGGCGACGAGGACGGACTCGACGGCCATCATGCGCATGATCTGCCCGTTCGTGGCACCCACCAGACGCTGGAGCGCGAACTCCCTGCGCCGTTCGGAAGCCGAGATCACCAAGGTGTTGACCAGGGAGATCACCGCGTAGCCGACGATGGTCCCGGCGAGCATGTAGTTGATCCACGCACTCGTGGCCCCGTCGTCGGCCGCGTCGGCGGAGGCCCGGCCCACGATCTGCACCCCGGCGAGGCCCTCGGTCGCCTTCCTCACCTGGGAGACGACCTGCTCGGTGGAGCTGCCGTCGTCCCCGGAGACGAGGATCTGCGGCACGAGTCCGGTCGTGGAGTGCGCGAGCATCAGCTCGGCCGGCAGGAAGGCCGTGCCGAAGCCCTTGCGCGCCTCGTACGACGCCACGACCTCCGCCTTCACCTGCGCGCCGTCCCCGAGCAGCAGCGTGACGGTGTCCCCGACGCCCTTGCCCTTCTCACCGGTCAGGGAGGTCGGCAGGGCGACGGTGTCGCCCCGCAGCGCGTCGAACGACCCCTCGACGGCGGGCGCCGCGAGTGTACGGTCCGCTCCCCCGGCGCTGATGCCCTGCACCTGGAGCTCGGTGTTGTCCGGGTCCTCGCCCTCCGCGCGGTCCTCCGCGCTGAGCGGTTCGAGGATGTACGCGGTTCCGGGGAGATAGGCGGACGCCCCGCCGACCCCCGGCGACTCGGCGATCGTGTCCACCAGGTCCGGTGCGAAGCCGCCGGTCGTCGAGGTGATCACGGCGTCCGCGGAGACGAGCTCCCGTGCCGCCTCCTCCGTGGCCTGGGCCTGCGAGGTCTGGAGGTAGATCAGGGCGGTGGCGAGTCCGGTGGCCAGCATCACCGGGGTGACGGCCCCGGCGACCCGGATGCGCCGTACCTTCGCGTTGTTCAGGGCGAGACTGCCCGCGAACCCGGTGAACGCGCGCAGCGGCCATTGCAGGACCGCCGTGAACACACGGGTGAGACCCGGGCTGATGAGGGCGAACCCGCCGGCCCAGAGCAGCGCGGCCGGACCCGCCGTGCTCGCGGCCACCGTCCCCTCCATGACCAGGGCGGTCACCATGGCGAGCACGCCTCCGCCGACGAAGCACAGCAGCGCGAAGACCAGCCTGCTCCCGCTCAGCCAGCGGCGCTGCAGGCCCGCTTCGGCCAGCGCGTCGGCGGGCCGGGCCTTCGCGGCGCGCCGCGAGGCGATGAACGCGGCGGCGACCGCCGAGACCAGCGAGGTGGCTGCCGCGACGATCATGGGGACCCAGCCGGCCCGGAAGGCGATCTCCGGGGCCACGACGCCGCCCCCGGCCAGCCGGTCCAGCATCCAGCCGCCCGCGTAGCGGCCCGGGAACAGGGCGAGCGCCACCGCGACGACGGCGATCACCAGCGTCTCGCCGACGATCATCCGGCGCAGCTGGCCGGGCAGGGTGCCCACGGCGCGCAGCAGGGCCATCTCGCGCAGGCGCTGCTGCACCAGCAGCGCCAGGGTCGAGCCGACGACGAAGACGGCGACCATGACGGCGATGCCGCCGAAGACGGCGGACAGCGAGATCAGCCGGGTCGAGGCCGCGAGCGCCTGGGGGAACTCCGCCTTGCCGCGCGCGTCCCCGGTCAGCGTGACCGCGGGACTGCCGTCGAGGGCCCTGCCGATCCGTTCCGCGAGTACGGCGGGCGAGGTGCCCTTCGCGGGTACGACGGCGATGGAGTCGACCTGGTCCGGCCTGCCCATCAGGCGCCGGGCCTCGTCGTCGGCGAAGTACACCGCGCCCGCTGCGCCTTCCACCGGCCGGACGGTGCCGCTCACCGTGAACTCGCGGGAGCCACCCGCCACGGCGAACCGCAGCCGGTCACCCTGCTCGGCGCCCAGTCGCCGCGCGGTGTCCTCGTCGAGGGCCACCTGCCCGGCACCGGCGGGCTCGCGCCCGGACGCGGGGCCGGACGCGAGGAGGGCCGCGCTGGACCAGCCGTGCCCGTGCAGCGCGGCACCGGAGTTCGTACCGTCACGCAGCTCGCTGACGGGGAACGTGACGTCGGGCAGGGCGCGTTCCACGCCCTCCACACCGCGCACGGTCCCGACGTCGGCGACGTCGAGACGGACCCGCTCGGGAAGCACGTCGTGGTCGAACGACTGGTCGCCGGTGACCACGAGGGGGGCGGCGGCGAGTCGCTGGGGCGGCACCGCGCTGCGGATACCGGTCTCCATGAGCGCACCGCACGCCATCAGGATCAGCGCACCGAAGAACAGGGCGACGAAGGACGCCAGGAAGCGCCCTTTCTGGAACTTCAGGGACTGCAGGGCCAGGCCGAACATCACACGGCCCCTTCCGCGACGTCCGAGAAGCGGTCTCCCCAGGCACCGAGGTGCGTCATGCGCTCGGCGATGGTGTCCGCGGACGCCCCGTACAGCTCGTCGACGACGCCGCCGTCGGCCAGGAAGACGGTGCGGTCGGCGTGCGAGGCGGCCACGGGGTCGTGCGTGACCACCACGGCGGTCTGTCCCTCGTGGTGCACGGCGTCTCTCAGGAGCCGCAGCACCTGGAGCGCCGTACGGGTGTCGAGGGCGCCCGTGGGCTCGTCGCCGAAGAGCACGGCGGGCCGGGCGATCAGCGCGCGGGCGATGGCCACGCGCTGTTGCTGGCCGCCGGAGAGCTCGCCGGGGCGGTGCGACGCGCGTGCCGCGAGTCCCACGCGCTCCAGGGCCTGGAGCACGGCGCCCCGCTCCGGTTTGCGGCCGGCCAGCCGGAGCGGCAGGGCCACGTTGTCGGCGACCGTCAGGGCGGGCAGAAGGTTGAACGCCTGGAAGATGAAGCCGATACGGTCCCGGCGGAGCAGGGTCAGCTCCTTCTCCCCGAGCTTCGTGAGCTCCTGGCCGTCGATCTGCACGGAGCCCGCGGTGGGCCGGTCGAGTCCGGCGGCGCACTGCAGCAGGGTGGTCTTCCCCGAACCGGAGGGCCCCATCACGGCGGTGAAGGTGCCGCGCCGGAATCCGATGGTGACGTCGTCGAGTGCGCGCACGAGCGTGCGTTCGGTCCCGTAGGTGCGGCTGACCCCGGTGAGCCGCACGACCTCGTCGGTGCGGGCCACGGACAGTGGCGTACTCATAATTCCCCTTGTGTGGTGGCGTTCCGGTCCGGTCCGGAGCGAGTGAGTGGGCCGGGGCTCGCCAGGACGCGGCGTGCCTCGGCCAGCGGGTCGGCCGGGCGGCCGAGCACCGTGCGGGCCACGGTGCGGTGCAGACTCGCCGCCCCGGTGACGGCGTAACAGGTCAGCGGTACCAGTGCGCAGGCCACGACCATGGCCACCAGCGCGCTCGGCAGGTCGTCCACGCCCAGGGCACCGAGTGCGCCTCCCCCGGGCACCGCCCAGTACCAGGCGGGAACCAGGACCACCGCGAGGTTGGTCAGCCACACCGCCAGCGCCACGGCGTCGAGCAGCAGCAACGGCACGAACAGGACGGTGAGATAGGCGAGGTCACGGAGCACCGCGGGATCGGTCCACCGGGTCCGGACGCCGTTGAGGATGCCGGGCTCGGCCACCGTGCGGTGGTCGGCCGTCACCGGCTCGGCGACCATGCCCGTGCGCGCGCGCTCGATGTGCGCGCATCCGCGTACGACGGCTGCCGCGCCGATGAGCAGGGGAACCCCGAAGACCAGAAGGCTCAGGACGAAGCTCACGACGACGACCACGGTGGTGGAGGCGAACAGGAGGGGCCCGGTCAGGAGGTAGCTGGCCAGATACGCCGTGGAGGTCCAGGGACGCGAGGAGCGCAGCAGCTCCATGGGGGCGGGCAGCGCGGGGAGGACGCGGATCTGCCGCGTGCCGGCGCTCATGTGTCCACGCTCCGCAGCAGGCTCTCGACCTCGGCGATGCGTCCGTTCAGTCCGGCGAGCTCCGTCCGCAGCGCCTCCTGTTCGGCGACCGCCTCCTCCGCGAGCTTGCGGAAACCGGCCATGGCGACGGCGTCGGCTCGGTGCCGCTGGAGGGCGAAGTAGGCCATGGTGGCCCCTGATACGCCTCCGACGACGATGAACGTGATCAGGATGGCGACGATGCCGCCCGTCATGTGGGGGGTCCCTTCTCTTCTGCGGCATCGGCCGCCGTCACAGCACGGGCCTCGTCCTCACGGAAGGCCTCGAGCACGGAATCGACCGTCACATGGACGTCGAAGGGCTGGAGTTCGAAGAACTTCAGCGCCTTGCCGTCCTGGGACAGCTCCAGCAGGCCCGTGATCAGGCCTGCCGCCTCCAGCCTCTGCAGATGCATGTAGAGCAGGGGTCTGGAGAGGCCGAGACGTCGGGCCAGCTCGCTCACGTGCACGTGCCCGCCCGCCAACTCGCGGATGATCCGGAGCCGTTGGGTATGCCCCAACGCAGCGAAGAGCGCGAGGAGTTCTTCCGTCGCCAGAGCAACCACCCCCCGCCTTTCACCTGTAAGGAAAAACTGACATGCCAGTGAGGAGGTGTCAAGCGAACACTGGACCACCGGTCGCGCACGGATACGGGGGTCGGCAAAGGGCTTCGCCGCCCGCCTGCACGACTGTCGGCGCCAGGCGGGCGCGTCCGCGCGGGAGGCCGCCACGGAGCCCACTGGCCGGAGCCCCGGCAACCGGCACGATGAGTTCCGGGGGCCTCGACGCCGAAGTCGCGCACAACCGCCGCGCGCCGTGTTACGGAGCACCATGTCCGTGGCCGGGCAGCTGACCACCGGCCGCCATGGTGCGCCCCGGTCCGGAGCTGTGCGCCGGATCGCGGGAGAGGTTTCTGTCGTGGTACCTGACGTCAGGACCGCACATGCCCGGCGGGCCGTTCCGTTCAGGGGGATGGCGCAGAGTCCAGGCACGCCTCACCCGGCCGACCACGCCCTCCACCCGCTGCCCGAAGCAGTGGGCCGGCGCGGGGCCGGGGTGCGCCAGGTTCAGCCGACGCTGCGGAGGAGCCGTTCGACGGCCGTGACGCGCTCACTGATCAGCGCGAGTTCGCCCTGCAACGACGCCTGCCGCTCGACGGCTTCCTCGGCGAGCTTGCGGTACGAGGCCATGGCCACGGCGTCGGCCCTGTGGCGCTGAAGCCTGAGGTAGGAGATCACGGTGGCCGCGACACCACCGACGACGATCAGGACGATGGCGATCGCGACGAAGGCCCCGGTCATGTCCCCTGCTCCTTCGCGTCGTCCGCATCCCGCACATCGGACGACGATTCGTCGCCCCGCACGGCCTCGAGGATTGTATCGATGTTCAACCTCAGCTCGAACGCGGTGAGTTCGAAGTACTTCAGAGCCTTGCCGTCATCCGAGAGTTCGAGATTCCCCGTCACCAGACCGGCCTTTTCCAGCCGGTCGATGTGCAGGTACAGGAGCGGCCTCGACATCTCCAGGCGGCGGGCGAGCTCACTGACGTACACACGGCCACCGGCGAGTTCGACAAGGATCCTCAGCCGCTGCGCGTGACCCACGGCGGAGAGCACCGCGAGTAGTCCCTCGCTGCTCATGGCCACCTCTGTCGATCCCGGGACGGTTCGAAGGAGACTCTCCCACGCCCTGGCCGTGCGCCAGGACGCCGGGGCATCTCCGCCCGCGCAGTCGTCACGACACCCACGAGGGCGAGAGCCGGCAGCCGGCTTCCGAACGACACGGCCCCATCGTACGTAGTCCATCTCGGCCACCGGCCGGGACTCCCACCCCGGACGAGCGTTCCCACCGGCACGGCGAGGGCCGACGGCGGGGCGCGGCAGGCGTATGGTCGGCCGTACGGGGCTCGTGGGCGCCCCTTCACCCGCGCCGTACGGCGCCAGCATCTACCAGCCTTCACCCCCGATAGGTTTGCATATGCGAGAGCAGGGCGCCTATCTTGTGGCATATGCAGTTCTATACGATCGGCCAGGCAGCCCGACTGCTCGGAGTAAGTCCGGACACCGCGCGCCGATGGGCGGACGCGGGCAAGGTGGCGACCCACCGCGACGAGGGCGGACGCCGGCTCATCGACGGCAAGGACCTGGCCGCCTTCTCGGTGGAGATCGCCGCGGCCGGCGGCGAGTCGGACGCCTCGTACACCTCGGTGCGCAACGCCTTTCCCGGCATCGTGACCGCCGTGAAGATGGGCGATGTCGCGGCCCAGGTCGAGATCCAGGCCGGCCCCCACCGGCTGGTCTCGCTGCTCACGCGTGAGGCCGTGGAAGAACTGGGGCTGGAGGTCGGCATGGAGGCGACGGCCCGCGTGAAGTCGACCAACGTCCACATCGACCGGACCTGACGCACGAGCGCTCGCACGCAAGCCTCGAGCCTCCGGGGCGGTCAGCCCCCCGTCGCGTACCGGCCGTCCACGCGGATGGCGTCGATCCCGCTGATGTGCCGGGCGCCGCACCGGTCCTGAGGAAGGACGAGCTGGGGGCCCGCCCGGTCGAGCGGGGTGTCGTCGATGCTCACCGCGAGCAGGACGGGAGCCTGCCCGAAGTCCGGGTCGATCTCGGCCCAGGAGAGCAGGACGTGATGGCCGTCCGCTCCCGACAGCGCGATGAGGAACCGCAGCCGGTCCTTGCGCCGCGCCGGGTCGAAGCCGGGGCCCGCGTCGTACAGGACGTCGTGCAGCAGTGGCCCCGTGAAGCGGTGGTGCCGGATACCGCTGGTGGCGCATTCGAAGCTGACCCGGACCGGATGCTGCGGCCAGGCCAGCAGATCCCGGACCGTCAGCCGGGCAGGACGCGCGAGGTCGCCCGTCAGGGCGAGCTCTGCCACCGGACCGGCGGCCGTAACGGACTGGCTCACGGGCAACCACCTCCCCGGGGACCGTACCCTCACGCCGGACCCGTGCAAACGCACATGCCCACCTCTTTCCCGGAAGCTCCCGCTCATGCGATGCCACTAGTGACTTACCCCTTGAATCTGCGGCAGTATGATCAGCTGCGCGCCCCGAGCCGGAGCCCGCAGAACACGCAGACAGGCTCTTCCGAAGAGCCAGAGGGAGTGGACCCGTGATGACCCGTACCGCGCGCCGGACCCTGCGGATGGCCGGTGCAGGCGCAGCCGCGCTGCTGGCACTGAGCGCCTGCTCCTCGTCCGACGACACGTCCCCCGCCTCGGACTCCTCCGCCTCCGGGAACGCGTCGGAGAAGCTCTCCGGCACGGTGACCGTCTTCGCCGCCGCCTCGCTCAAGGAGAGCTTCACGACGCTGGGCAAGGACTTCGAGAAGGCCCACCCGGGCACGAAGGTCACCTTCAGCTTCGGCGGCAGCGACTCGCTCGCCGCCGGCATCACCGGCGGTGCCCCGACCGACGTCTTCGCCGCGGCCAGCGCCAAGACGATGGCCGTCGTCACCGACGCGGGCGACGCCTCAGGCACACCCGCCACCTTTGTGCGCAACGAGCTGGAGATCGCCGCCCTGCCGGGCAACCCCGAGAAGATCGGCTCCCTGAAGGACCTCACGGAGCCGGACCTCAAGGTCGTGCTCTGCGACAGGACGGTGCCGTGCGGCGCCGCCGCGCAGAAGGCCCTGGACGCCGCCGGGCTGAAGCTGACCCCGGTCTCCTACGAGCAGGACGTCAAGAGCGCCCTGACGAAGGTGGAGCTGAAGGAGGCCGATGCCGCCGTCGTGTACAAGACGGACGTGAAGGCCGCGGGTGACAAGGTGGAGGGCGTGGAGTTCCCCGAGTCCGCCGATGCCGTCAACGACTACCCGATCGTGCTCCTCAAGGACGCGCCGAACCCGGCGGCCGCCAAGGAGTTCATCGCGTACGTCCAGTCCGCCGAGGGCCAGAAGGTCCTGACCGCAGCCGGCTTCCTCAACCCGTGAGCGGCCTGGACAAGTCCGGCTCCACGGGCGGCACTGTCCCGGGTGGCGACGCCCGGGGCAGCGGGCCCCGGCGCCGGCGTGTCCGGGCAGGCGCCAGGGGCGGGATTCCTCTGCCCCTGCTGGTGCCCGCCCTCGTGGGCCTCGTCTTCCTCCTGCTGCCGCTGGTCGCCCTTCTCGTACGGGCCCCCTGGCGCGACCTTCCGGACCAGCTGACCAGCCCGGAGGTCTGGGAGGCCCTGCGGCTCTCGCTGATCTGCGCGACCGCGGCCACGGCTGTGAGCCTGGTGCTCGGGGTGCCGCTGGCGTGGCTTCTCGCGCGCACCGAGTTCCCGGGGCGCGGTCTCGTACGGGCCCTGGTGACGCTGCCGCTGGTCCTGCCCCCGGTGGTGGGCGGTGTGGCGCTGCTGCTGGCGCTCGGCCGCAACGGGGTCGTGGGGCAGTGGCTGGACTCGTGGTTCGGGATCACCCTGCCGTTCACCACCGCGGGCGTGGTGGTCGCGGAGGCGTTCGTGGCGCTGCCGTTCCTGGTCATCAGCGTGGAGGGCACGCTCCGCGCCGCCGACCCGCGCTTCGAGGAGGCCGCCATGACACTGGGCGCCTCCCGCTTCACCGCGTTCCGCAGGGTCACCCTGCCGCTGATCATGCCCGGTATCGCCGCGGGTTCCGTCCTGGCCTGGGCCCGCGCGCTCGGCGAGTTCGGCGCGACGATCACGTTCGCGGGCAACTTCCCGGGCCGTACGCAGACGATGCCGCTGGCCGTCTATCTCGCGCTGCAGAGCGATCCGGCCGCCGCCATCGCGCTGAGCCTGGTCCTGCTCGCCGTGTCCATCGCGGTCCTCGCGGGGCTCCGGGACCGCTGGATGACGGTGTCATGACCCGTACCGCCCCGCCTGCCACGGTCCGTTCAGGGCCGTCCGACCGCTGGATGGCCGTCTGATGACCCCTGTCGGCAACGACCCCGGCCCCGTCCGCCCCACGGAGGGCCTGGACGCACGTCTCGTCGTGGAGCGGGGGGACTTCCGCCTCGATGTGGCACTGGGCGCCGCCCCCGGCGAGGTCGTCGCGCTGCTCGGGCCGAACGGAGCCGGGAAGACCACCGCGCTGCGCGCCCTCGCCGGACTGACGCCGCTGACCGGTGGCCATCTGCGCCTCGACGGAGCCTCGTTGGACGAGGCGCCGCCCGAGTCCCGCCCGGTCGGTGTCGTCTTCCAGGACTACCTGCTGTTCCCTCATCTGACCGCCCTGGACAACGTGGCCTTCGGCCCCCGCTGCCAGGGCGTGTCCAGGACGGAGGCCCGCGCGCAGGCCGCGCGGTGGCTGGACCGGATGGGGCTGGCGGAGCACGCGGGTGCCCGGCCGCGGCGGCTCTCCGGCGGCCAGGCACAGCGCGTCGCCCTCGCCCGTGCCCTGGCGACGCACCCCCGGCTGCTGCTCCTGGACGAACCGCTCGCCGCGCTCGACGCCCGCACCCGCCTCGACGTACGCGCCCAGCTCCGCCGCCATCTGGCCGACTTCGAGGCGGTGGCGGTGCTGGTCACGCACGATCCGCTGGACGCGATGGTGCTGGCCGACCGGCTCGTCGTCATCGAGCACGGCCATGTCGTACAGGAGGGCGCGCCCGCGGACATCGCCCGCCATCCGCGTACGGACTACATCGCCCAGCTGGTCGGCCTGAACCTCTACCAGGGCAGGGCCGACGGGCACACGGTCCGGCTGGAGACGGGGCCCGTCATCACCACCACCGAGGAGCTCACCGGTCCCGCGTTCGTGGCCTTCCCCCCGAGCGCCGTGACCCTGTACCGCGAGCGCCCCACCGGCTCCAGCGCCCGCAACCTCTGGCGCTGCGAGGTGGCGGGGCTGGAGACCCACGGCGACCGGATCCGGGCCGGCCTCACCGGCGAACTCCCGCTCGCGGCCGACCTGACGACGGTCGCCGCCGCCGAGCTCGACCTCCACCCGGGGGCACCGGTGTGGGCCGCGGTCAAGGCCACGCAGACGCAGGCGTATCCCGCCTGACCCGCGCCGGGGCGAGGTTCAGGCGCCGTCACCCCGGGCGGAGCCCTGGACGTCCCGCGCCGCTTCCCGCAGGACGTCCCGCAGCCACTCGATGAACACCTGGTCGGACAGCCCCGGGTTCCACACCGCGTCGATCCCGACCCCGTGGAGCGGGAAGGGGAACTCCTCGATCCGCAGACCGGCGGCCGTACCCATCGCGGAGGCCAGCCGGAACCGCTGGAGGGCGACGCCCCCCGAACACGCCACCAGGCGTGGGATCAGGACGTTGTCGGAGACCAGCCGGCCGACCCGGTAGACGACGCCCTCCTGGTCCAGCACCGAGTAGGGCGCCACCCGGCGCTCGGCGTCGAAGACGACGTGCGGCAGCGAGGTCAGCAGGTCGAGCGCGCTCGCCTCCGGAGGGCTGTCGAGGGAAGCCACCACGACCCAGCGGTCGTCGTACAGCCGCTCGCGCGGGTACGGCGAGGAGAAGATGTCGGACATCAGGACGACGTCGACACCCTCGTCGGTGAAGACCGCCTCGGTGGGCATCGTGATCGTGCGCACCCGCAGCGTCGCGTTCGGCGCCCGCTCGGCGACCAGCCTGGCCAGCGGCGGGCCGATGACGTACGCCGTGCTCGTCATCATGGCGACCGTGATGACACGCCGGTCGTGGGCGGGGTCGAAGCCCGGGAAGTTCACCACCCGCGCCGTCTGCTGGAGGGCGGCGCGCAGCGGCGCGACGAGTTCCAGGGCTCGCGGGGTCAGCCTGACGCCCGTGCCCTGGCGCACGACGATGTCGTCGTCGAGCAGCCGCCGCATCCTGCCGAGGGCGTGACTCATCGCCGGCTGCGAGAGCCCGACCCGCTCGGCCGCCCTGGTCACCGAACGCTCCTCCAGAAGGGCGAGCAGCGGCACCAGCAGGTTGAGGTTGACCGATGCGAGCCGGTCCAGTCCGGAGCCCGCGGCCCATTCCTGATCGCTCACCCGTCCGACCCTACGTGGCCGTGGCCGCCGTCCGGCGCAGCCTGGGTATCGGGATGCGGTGATTGACGGCCACAGCCGTCCCCGAGCCGTCCTCCTGTTCCCAGCGCATGACGGCCGGGCCCTCGGGGTGGTCGCCGACACGGAACTCCGGCTCGCCGTGGACGGGCAGGAATCCGGCCGCCTTGAGGGTGAGCCCGAACTGCTCGGTCCAGAAGTACGGTTCGAAGTCGAGCGCCGGCGCGCCGTCGCCGTGGAGCAGCGCACCCGCCGCGACCTTGGCCTGCTCGACCGCGCTGCTCCACAGCGGAATCCGGCGTACCCCGTGCTGCGTCGGGAACGCCGCGACATCGCCGGCCGCGACGATCCGCGGGGCGACCCGGCCACGCGCGTCGGCCTCCAGCCGGCCGCCGCGCAGCAGGCCCGTTCCCGCGAGCCACTCGACGTTCGGCAGGTCGCCGGCGGCGGTCACGACGAGGTCGCCCGCCACGGTGCGGCCGTCGGCGAGGACGACCGAGGAACGGCCCGCCCCGCCCGTCACCCCGACCGCTGCTCCGTCGGTGATGCGCAGGCCCCGGCGCTGCGCCGCACCCGTGAGCACGGCGGACAGGTAGGGGCCCAGATGCGGCAGCATCGGCGGGCGGTCCGCGACGACCGTCACCTCGCACCCGGCGGTGAGACAGCCGGAGGCGATCTCCATGCCGAGCGGACCGGCGCCGACGACCACCACCGAGGGGCGCCCGGCCAGCCTGGCGCGGAGTGCCAGAGCGTCGTCGAGGGTACGCAGCACCATCTCGCCGCTCTCCGCGCCGCCCAGGCGCCGCGCCCTGGAGCCGGAGGCGATGACCAGCCGGTCGTATCCGAGCTCCTCACCGCTGTCGAGGCGAACGCGGCCGCGTTCCGCGTCCAGCCCCTCGGCCCGGACACCGAGGATCTCGGTGGCTCCGTGCGTCGGTGCGGGAAGCTGATGTGCGGTCATATCACCTGCGGCGTGAAGGGACTTGGACAGAGCGGGCCGGCTGTACGGCGCGTGCGTCTCCTCGCCGACCAGCGTCAGCTCTCCGTCGTATCCGGCGGACCGGAGCGCGTCGCAGGCGGTCAGACCGGCGATGCCGGCCCCGACGACCACGATGCGGCCGACTCGCGCGCTCACGCGAGGCGGAGGGCTGCGACGGGGCAGACCCGGACGGCGGCTTCGGCGGCCGTCCGTCCGGCGCCCTCCTCGGGGATCTCGGCGACGTCGAGGAAGAGCTCCCCGTCGTCGTCGAGGTGCATCAGCGACGGCGCGGCCTCCTCGCACAGGCCGTGTCCCTCGCAGCGCGGACGGTCGAGAACGAGTTTCATGCGGGGACCACTTCCAGGACGGGGAGCGTCTCGATGCTCCGGGTGATGTTGCCGGGTACACGGACCTCCGGGCCGACGACGAGCCGCTCGACGCGACGCGCCAGTGACTCGATCACGGCGTGTGCTTCGAGCCGGGCCAGGCCCTGGCCGGCACAGCCGTGGATGCCGTAGCCGAAGGAGAGGTGGTCGGACGGACCGCGCTCGACCAGGAAGGCGTCGGGGTTCTCGTAGTGCCGTTCGTCGCGGTTGCCGGCGCCGAAGAGGATCGCGGTCTTCGACCCGGCAGGGACCAGGGCGCCGTCGATCTCTACGTCCTTCGTCGTCACCCGGCCCCAGGCGTGGACGGGAGCCCAGTACCGGAGCACCTCGTTGAACGCGGCCGGTACGAGCGACGGGTCCTCGCGCACCAGCTTCAGCTGGCCGGGGTGGGCCGCGAACAGGGCGACGATGTTGCCGATGGAGGCGATCGTGGTGTCGACGCCCGCCCCGAGGTACTGGTGGATGATCCGGCCGGCGGTGTCCGGCGGGATGTCGCCGCGGGCCTCGGCCTCGAAGATGCCGTGGCCCACCGAACCGGGGGTCAGGTCGTCGGACGTGACCTGGGAGCACCAGCCGTAGAGCTCACCGGCGACCGGGAAGCTCTCGGCGGTGCGCTGGTTCATCGGGCCGATGACCTGCATCGCGGCCTGGCCCCAGCGCAGCATGTTGTCCCGGACGTCGCCGGTGAAGCCGATCAGGTCGGCGACGATCTTGAGCGGGAAGGCGCGGGCGAGGGCGTCGATGGCGTCGAACGATCCTCTCTCCACCAGCTCGGCGACCAGGGCGTCGGCCTTGGCGTCGATCGTCCCCTTCAGGCCGCGCAGGGCGCGCGGGCTGAGGTTGGCGGTGAGCGTGGCGCGCAGCTGGGTGTGGACGGGCGGATCGGAAGCCAGCGACGTCCCGGCGAGGGCCTCGTCGACCGTCGGGTTGAAGCCGATCGAGCGGGAGGAGAAGTGCTCCCAGTCGCCCAGGGCGTCGCGGATCGCGTCGTACCGGGTGAGCGCGTGGACGCCGTTCGCCGGGAGGTGCACGACACTGCCGAGGTCGCGGAGTTCGGCGTACGTCGGGTACGGGTCGACGACGATGCCGTCGGCGAAGAGGTCGATGCCGGAGACCGGCGGTGCGGTGGTCATGGGACCAGTGAAGTCCCGGCCGGAACATCAGGCAAACTCATAATATGCATGGAGATACATGCACGAAATGCATGTACGGCTCGGTCCCGAGAACGCCTCCTGCCTCGACGATTCCGGGGCGCGCGACCCGATGAGTTCCGGCCGTGCGACGAGTCTGCACTGGTGACCGTCGCCCGGGCGTCGCACGGCACAGCCCGGCACAAGATCCAACGGAGGACACCATGTCGACCACGCCGAGTGCCCCGGCCACCGCGCCCGGAAGTCCGCCCGTCGTCGATCAGGCCACCTGGCAGGCCGCCCGTGACGAGCTCCTGATCCGCGAGAAGGCGCACACGCGCGAGGGCGACGCCATCGCGGCGGCCCGTCGCCGGCTGCCGATGGTGGAGTTCGACGGGACGACCGAGGTCGTGGGGCCCGACGGCCCGGTCCCGTTCCTGGAGCTGTTCCAGGGCCGCGACGAGCTCGTGGTCTACAAGCACATGTGGCACGACGGCGCCCCGCACCAGGGCCAGTGCGAGGGCTGCACCAGCGCGGCCTGGAGCCTGCGGGACCCCGTCTATCTCACCGCACGCGGCGTCTCGTTCGCCATCCTGACGACGGGCCCGTGGGAGGAGGTGGCCCCCTTCGTCGACTTCATGGGCTACACCCATCCCTGGTACTCGGTGCGTGGCGTGGAGGGGCCGGCCGGCGGAGACATGGGGTACCTCACCTGCTATCTGCGCGACGGCGACCGCGTGTTCCTCACCTACTCAACGACGGGCCGCGGCAACGAGGCGTTCAGCGGCTTCTTCAGCCTGCTCGACATGACACCCCACGGCCGCGACGAGGCCTGGCAGGAGAACCCCGAGGGCCGGCCCGAGGGGCACGACCCGTGCTGGTACTGGCGCTCGGACGCGGACGGTCGTGCCACCTGGGGCCCGACGAGCCGCCCTGTGCCGCAGTGGACCCGCCCCGGAGCGACCCCTGTGGAGACCCTCGGCCGACAGGGCCACTGCCACTGACGCCCCGGTCCACGGCGCCCGGCCGGTCGCGGCGGGGGCGGGACGCGCGGGTGCCGCGTTCCGGCCGCACGGGGCGCCGCGTTCCAGCCGCACGGGTGCCGATCGAAGCGTGAGCGGTGGCCGGGCCGCCGCTCATGAGTCGAGCGGCACCCGCCATGTGCCGCGTCGGTGCAGGTGGTCCAGGCCCGTCTGGAGAGGGCTGGGCGGAACCGCCAGCACCGGGCAGGGGGCGTGCGCCAGGCAGTACCGGACCACCGACGGCCGCAGCGCCCGGAGCAGCGGCCCGCGCGATCCGGTGCCGACGACGAGCAGGTCACCGGGGTCGCGGGCCGCGTCCACCAGTGCGGCCCCGGGGGTGCCCCGGACGACGCGTCCGGCCGGGGCCGGGCCCGGCCGGCACGCGCCGAAGTCGGCCAGGATCAGGCGCAGTCGGTCCACCGCCGCGTCCCGGCACTCGGTCAGTACGGAGTGACCGCAGGCGGCCCGGCTCCCCGGACCGCCCCCGGGAGGCTGCCAGGCCAGCACGACCAGCAGCTCCGCGTCCCGCGCCCCGGCCTGCGCCGCGGCAGCGTGCAGGGCCGTGAGGCTCCCCAGGGAACCGTTCGCCCCGACCACGACTCGTCCTCGCACGGTCCCGCCTTCCTGTTCGCCGCCCTCCGGCTTCAAGGGAAGGACCCCGAGGGGCCGTTCGGCAGCGGTACTGACGGCTCCCTGACGCCGGGGACGGTTTCCCTTGCGGTTCCCTGACGCGGCTGTCCTGCCGGGCGTCAATGACGCGTACGGGTCTCCCGATCGCCGTCAGGATGCCGTCAGGGAGCGGTCCCGGAGGCCCGCCGTCGAGGAAGGCTTCGGTGAGCGATCCGGTCCGTCTCCCAGACGGCCGGCGCCCCGACACAGCTCCGAGCCTCCGAGGAGGGCCTCATGTGCCTGTTCCTGTACGACGACGATCCCGAGCCCGAGGAACCGGTCCCGGCCGGGCCCCTGTTCGTGCCCGTCCGGCCGGGACGCGACACCGGAGCCGTGATCCGGCTCTACCGCACACCGCTGGGCGCACGGACCGCGGTCGGCTTCACCAGCCCGGAGCGCCTCACCGCGGTGCTGGGCGAAGGCCAGGCGTACATCCGGCTGTCGGAACCGGTCCTGCGGACGTTGGGAGAACCGCTCGGCGCGGGCCTGGTCACCGTCGACCCGACGCTGTCGGCCCCGCAGGCCTCCCGGGACACGCCCGCACCGGACCCCCTTCCGGTCCTGCCCGTGGCCGGACCGTCCGAGGCGGGGGGACGACGCCGATGACCACCGCCCTGACGCCCGTGACCACCACGGACACCGACGACCTGTCCGTGTGGCCGGCCTCCACGGCCCGTCTGGCGCACGGTGGCCTCGCCGTGGGCGGCGTATCGCTCACGGAGGTCGCGGAGAGCTTCGGCACTCCGGCGTACGTGCTGGACGAGGGCGAGGTGCGGGCACGCTGCCGCGCCTACCGGGAGGCCTTTCCCGGCGCCGATGTGCTGTACGCGGCCAAGGCGTTCCTCTGCCGGGCCATGGTCCGCTGGGTCGACGAGGAGGGCCTCGGGCTGGACGTGTGCTCCGCCGGCGAACTCGAACTGGCCGTCACCGCGGGCTTCCCGCCGGACCGTGTCGTCATGCACGGCAACGCGAAGTCGCCGGGTGACATCGAGTCGGCCCTGCGCCTGGGTGTGGGACGGATCGTCATCGACGGCCCGTCGGAGATCGCGCGGCTGGCCGCCGCCGTGGGTCCCCATGGCCGGCAGCGGGTGATGGTCCGCGTGGTTCCCGGTGTCTCGGCCGGCGGCCACGAGAAGATCCGCACCGGAGCCGACGGACAGAAGTTCGGCCTGTCCCCCACCGACGGAAGCGCGCAGCACGCCATCGCCCGGCTCCTGACCCAGCCCCAGCTTCAACTGACCGGTCTGCACTGCCACATCGGCTCCCAGATCACCGACACCGAACCCTACGTCGCGGCCCTGCGCCGCATGGTGGACCTGATGGCGCAGATGCGCGACCTCCACGGTCTCGTGCTGCCCGAACTCGACCTGGGCGGCGGCCACGGGATCGCCTACCGTCCCGGGGAGCCCGCCCTCGGCCTCACCGGTCTCGCGCACAGGCTCCGCGCCGAGCTCGACGAGCGGTGCGCCGCGGCCGGGCTCCCTGTGCCCCGGCTCGCCGTCGAGCCCGGACGCGCGGTCGCGGGCCCGGCGGGGGTGGCGCTCTACCGGGTGCTGTCCGTGAAGAGCACCGGCGACCAGGTGTTCGTCGCCGTGGACGGCGGCATGAGCGACAACCCCCGCCCCGCCCTGTACGGGGTGCGCTACGCCCCTCGGCTGGTCGGCCGTCACTCCGCGGCCGGCTCGCGGCCGGCCACGGTGGTGGGCCGGCACTGCGAGGCGGGCGACATCCTCGCCGCCGGTGTGGAGCTGCCCGGTGACATCCGGCCGGGCGATCTCCTCGCCGTACCGGTGGCGGGGGCGTACCAGCTGTCCATGGCGTCCGGCTACAACATGGTCGGGCGGCCCCCCGCGGTCGCGGTCCACGGCGGCAGGGCCCGTCTCCTCGTCCGGCGCGAGACCCTGGCCGATCTCCGCAGCCGGGACGTCGGCGCGTAGAGCGGAGGCCCGCCCTCGGCGGTCACACCGACCGGCCGGACCGTCCCCGTCCTGGCGCTCCGGCCGGTACCGCCCCAGTCCGGCCCGTTGCTCCCGGGCGTCGCCGCGGCCCGCGGCGGCGTCCGGGAGCCGTCCCGCCCGGTGAGGAACCGTCAAGCCCCGGCCGCCCGGCCCCCTACGGTCACAGCAGGCCGAGCGATCTGAGCACGCGGCGCTGGGGCGCGGTCGGAACCGCGGGCCAGTAGATGTAGCAGACCCCGCCCGTGCCGCCCCTGACCGCCCCGTTCGCGTCGTAGCGCTTGGTGCGGAGCCAGATGTTCTCCCATTCGCGCCGCGCATAGACATGGCGGACGGCGTCGTTGTCCGGCGAGGCCGGGTCGTTGGCGATCACGTCGCCCTCGGCGGTGAAGCCGATGACCGTCATCAGGTGCCCGGAGGTTCCGTAGCCCGCCCCGGTCAGCTCGCCCTTGAAGAACGACTGTGACGTTATGACCGGGATACCCGCACCGATCAGCCGCTCCAGGTCGGTCAGGGAGTCGAGCCGGGTGACGGCGGCGTTCATCTCCGTGTACGTCGACGCGTAGGCGGCGTTGAACGGCCAGTTGCCGCACCCCTCGTACTGGTAGTCGAAGGTGTAGCGGGCCGCGTGGCAGACCTGCGGGTCGGCGAGGCCCGGCTTGACCCAGGCGAGGTCCTCGGCGGTGGGCCTCCTCCCCCAGTACTCGATGATCATCTGCGAGGAGGTGGGGCTGCACCAGGCCTCGCCGCCGTTGTCGTACTCCGGATACTGCCCCACGTGGACGTTCTGCGAGTAGCGCGGCACGGAGAGCTCCCGGCCGGTTCCGGGGGTGGTCGCCGGGACCGTGAAGCGGTCCGGGACGTCCGAGGCCATGGCGCCGATCCGGTGGACCGTGGGTGTGAGGCGCGTGCCGGGGGTGCGGTGAAGGGTGAGCCGCAGCCGGTACGAGACGAGGCGCAGCCCGCTCGCGGCGTCGTCCAGGGAGAAGGTGTCGGTCCAGATGGTGCTCCTGCCGTCGGTCTGGTCGTCCACCGAGGTGCGGCGGATGTCCGTGTCACCGGCGGCCCAGCGGCCCATCACGTACCAGGGGGTGTCCGTGCCGTCCGAGTAGGTTCCGCGCAGCTCGATCTGGATCCAGGTGCCCTGCGGGGTGTGGGCGTTCCAGGAGGCGATCACCTCGGTGGCGGGGACGGTCGAGCGGTGGACCGGCGAGGTCCACGTCGCGTACTCCCAGGTGCCGGTCGTGCCGGTGTGCGGGTCCACGTAGGAGGTGCTCCCGGCGGGGGCGGCGATCACCAGCCCGGGGCGCCGTCCGGCCACGGCACGGGTGCCCTCCGACGTGCCGCTGCGCCAGTCGGAGTACGTCGTCCAGAAGTGGTTGTCCACGAGCGAGGCCGGCGCCCGGGACGAGGAGCGGGCGGCGGCGGCCGCCGGGGCGGCCGTGGCAGCGGTTCCGGCCGCCGCCGCTGCCGCGAGCGCGGCGGTGAGCACGGTCCTGCGTGATGTCGGTCTGGTCATGGGCGAGACCCCCGGTCGTTGAGCGGAATGGGGCTGCGGGTGCCGATCGGTGCGCCAACTATCGCGGGTCGGGCCCGCATCCGGCCAGTGATTCGACTCGCGCCGCAGCAGCAATATTGGTCTGGTCCACTGATGTGACCTGCGCGTGCCCGGAGGCGGCCCCGCCCGGTCTCGTAGGCTGGGGCCATGAACGACCTGGCGGACCGCGCACGCCGGCTGCGCTCCCTGCCGCCCTCCTGCGGGCCGGTGCGGCTGATCGCGGTCGACGGTCACGCGGGGTCCGGCAAGAGCACCTTCACCGGCCGGCTGGCCGAGGCACTGGGCGGTGCCCCCGTGCTCCGCCTGGACGACCTCGCCACCCATGAGGAGCTCTTCTCCTGGACGGACAGGCTCCGGACCCAGGTCCTGGACCCGCTCGCGCGGGGCGAGTCCGCGCGGTACGCCCCGTACGACTGGACGGCCCGGCGCTTCGGGCCGCCGAGGACACTGGAGGCCGCACCGGTGGTGCTCATGGAGGGCGTGGGCGCGGGGCGTGCCGCCGTGCGGCCGTTCCTCGCGGGACTGCTGTGGATCGAGGGCGGCAGCGCGGCTTCCTGGGCGCGGGGCAGACTCCGCGACGGACCGGCTCTCAGGGAGTTCTGGGACGGCTGGACCGTCGAGGAGCGGCGGCATTTCGCCGAGGACCCTTCCTACCCGTTCGCGGACGTGGTGATACGGCGGTTGCCCACGGGATACGCGTGGCTAAAAGGACCTCACGTGACTGCGGGGACGAGCCACTTCCTCACGGAGAGTGAAGGATGAGGGTCGGCATACCGACCAGTAGGAGAATGCCCCGGAAGTCCCCCGACGCGGCTTGACCGAGGGCCCGTACAGGTCTTACGTTCTCAATGTGCGGCTTTTCGGAGCCCCCACAGACGCGAGGCCCCCGGTTGTTCCCCCGTGACCGGGGGCTTCGTTCTGCCCTCCCGCACCCCCGGAAAGGGCCGTTCTCTCACGCTCGGTGACCGCCCCCGAAGCGCCGGTAACGCCCTTAACCGCTCACTCCCTGTGCCGGTACGATGCGTCTCTGTGTGGTCAATTCCCGTCCTCGGCACGGTGATTAGGTGCCCGGCGCTGGGCATGCTGTGCGGGCGGGACATTCGTGGGGGCACGGTTTGTGGGGGACCTGATGGACATCGGCACGCAGGGCACGCAGGCCCCGGCCGACCTTGCCTGGCTGCGCGGGGTGGACGCCTACACCATGGGCGCGTACCCGCAGGCCGAGGAGGAGTTCAGAACCGCGGTGCGCCTCGACCCCGGCATGGCGGACGGCTGGCTGGGCCTCCACGCACTGCGGATCGACACCACCACGGCGCTGTTACGCATGTACCGCCACCGCGACCGTTTCGGCGAGCAGCGCACCCGCCATCGCCGCACGCTCAACTCGTGGTACTGGCTGGGCTGGTGGGTGCAGCCGGTGCTGGAGAGCCCGCGCGACCTGCTGCTCGCGCACGCCTCGCACTGGCTCGACGGACGCCATGTGCCCGAGCTGGACCGGGCGTTGGCGGGTCTGCCGCCGATAGACACGGACTCCCAGGTGCGCTTCCTGCACGCCTGCCGCTCCTATCTGGTCAAGGACTGGGAACAGCTCGTGCGCACCACGGAGCAGCTCATCGACGATCCGCTGCTCGGCATCGAGGCGGGTCTCTTCGGCGGGATGGCCCGGGTGCGTCTGGAGATGTACGGGCAGGCCGAACCCCTGCTGTCCGCAGCCCTGATGCGCTGCCGCAGCGAGCAGCCGCAGCGCAAGGAGCTGCGCTACTGGCTGGCGCGGGCGCACGAGGGCACCGGGCGCAGCGCGGCGGCCCTTCCGCTGTACCGGGCGGTGCACCGCGTCGACCCGGCCTTCATGGACACCTCGGCCAGGCTCGCCGCGATCTCCGAGGGCGACGGTTTCGACGAGGCCGCCGACCTCGCGGCCGTCTCGCTGGCCGGCTTCGGATCGGACGGAGTGGGAGCGGACGGTGCGGGGGTGGAGGGCCAGCCGGACGCGGACTTCGCGCTCGGCACCGATCTGGTGGAGAGCCGTGAGCCCTGGCTGGGCGGCGACTCCCAGGTCATGCCGGGCGCCGGAACCACGCCGCCCGGACCCGGCGGCGCGCGGGCGAAGCCCGGCTCACCGAGGGGCTCCGTCTTCCCCGCGGGCCCGAGCGATCCTGCGCTGCTCGCCGAGGCGCTGGCGGAGCTGGAGCGCATGGTCGGCCTCGAACCCGTGAAGCGCCAGGTCAAGGCGCTGTCCGCGCAGCTGAACATGGCACGCCTGCGCGCGCAGCAGGGCCTGCCGGTGCAGCCCCCGAAGCGTCACTTCGTCTTCTCCGGCCCCTCGGGGACGGGCAAGACCACGGTCGCCCGCATCCTCGGCCGGGTCTTCTACGCACTCGGGCTGCTGGGCGGCGACCATCTGGTGGAGGCCCAACGGTCGGATCTGGTGGGCGAGTTCCTCGGCCAGACCGCGGTGAAGGCCAACGAGCTGATCGATTCGGCGCTCGGCGGGGTGCTGTTCGTCGACGAGGCGTACAGCCTCTCCAACTCCGGTTACAGCAAGGGCGACGCGTACGGGGACGAGGCACTCCAGGTCCTCCTCAAGCGGGCCGAGGACAACAGGGACCATCTGGTCGTCATCCTCGCCGGCTATCCGGAGGGCATGGACCGGCTGCTCTCCACCAACCCGGGGCTCTCCTCGCGCTTCACCACCCGGGTGGACTTCCCGAGCTACCGCCCGCTCGAACTCACCGCGATCGGCGGGGTGCTGGCAGCCGAGAACGGCGACGTGTGGGACGAGGAGTCGACGGACGAGCTGCGCAGCATCAGCGGGCACGTGGTGGACCAGGGCTGGATCGACGAGCTGGGCAACGGCCGGTTCCTGCGCACCCTGTACGAGAAGAGCTGCGCCTACCGCGATCTGCGGCTGTCCGGCTACACCGCCGCGCCGACCAGGGACGATCTGGCCACCCTGCGGCTGCCCGACCTGATGCAGGCGTACGGCGAAGTGCTGTCCGGGCGGGGCCCCGTGGACCGGGGCACCCAGGAGCCCGGGGGCCTGTGACACCGCTGCCGCCGTACGGTCCCGTACGGCGGCAGCGGTGCCCGGACCGGCCGGGATCAGACCAGCGGCGCCATGGCCTTCGGCGCCTCCGCCGTGCGGCGGGGCACCGAGACGCGGTGGGCGGGGTCGCGGACCTCGCCCACGAGCATCTCCAGGACGTCCTCCATGGCGACGAGCCCCAGCACCCTGCCCGAGGCGTCGGCGACCTGGGCGAGATGCGTGGCCGCGCGGCGCATCACCGTCAGGGCGTCGTCCAGCGGGAGTTCCGCCCGTACGGTCGACATCGGCCGCCAGATCTGCTGGGGAACGGCACGGTCGCCGTCCTCCAGCTCCAGGACGTCCTTCACGTGCAGATAGCCCATGAAGGGGCCGCCGCCCTCCGCGCAGACCGGGAAGCGCGAGTAGCCGGTCCGTACGGTCAGCTCCTCGACGCGGCGCGGTGTGACGGAGGGGTCCACCGTCACCAGGGAGGCCCGGTCGAGCAGCACATCGGTCACGGGCCTGCTGCCCAGTTCGAGGGCGTCCCCGAGGCGCTCCTGCGCCTCGGGTTCCAGCAGGCCCGCCATTCCGGAGTCCTCCACCAGACGGTTCAGCTGTTCACTGGTGAAGACGGCCTCGACCTCGTCCTTCGGCTCGACCTTGAAGAGCCGGAGCACGAGCCGGGCGCAGGCCCCGAGTGCCGAGGTGACCGGCCGGCAGAGCCGGGCGAAGCCGACCAGGCCGGGGCTGAGCCACATGGCGGTCCTCTCCGGGGCGGCCATGGCCAGGTTCTTCGGGACCATCTCGCCGATGACGAGGTGGAGGAAGACCACGGAGGCCAGGGCGACCGCGAAGCCCAGCGGGTGGACGAGCCCCTCGGGCACGTGTGCCGCGTGGAAGACGGGTTCCAGGAGATGGGCGACGGTCGGCTCGGCGACGGCGCCGAGCGTGAGGGAGCAGACGGTGATGCCGAACTGTGCGGCGGCCATCATCTGCGGCAGGTTCTCCAGGCCGTACAGGACCTGTCTGGCCCGGCTCGACCCGGCAGCGGCGAGCGGTTCGACCTGGCTGCGGCGTACGGAGACGAGCGCGAACTCCGCTCCGACGAAGAAGCCGTTCGCCAGCACGAGGAGGCCGGCGAACATCAGCTGTACGAGGCTCATCGCACGGCCTCCAGCTGGTCCTGGGAGAGGCGCTCCGCGGGGGCCTGCGTCATGTCCGTCAGACGGACGAAGCGGACGCGCTCCGCGCGGTAGTGGCCGACCTGCCGGACGGAGATCCGCCAGCCGGGCAGTTCGGCGCGGTCACCGGGTGCGGGGATGCGTCCCAGCAGATCGGCGACCAGGCCCGCCACGGTCTCGTACGGCCCTTCGGGGACGTCGAGGCCTATCCGGCGCAGGGTGAGCACCCGGGTGCTGCCTTCCACGTCCCATCCGGAGCGGCCGTCGTCGGCGACGACGGGGGCCATCTCGGGACGGTCGGCGCCCTCGGCGTCGTGCTCGTCGCGGACCTCGCCGACGAGCTCCTCGATGATGTCCTCGAGGGTGACGACACCGGCGGTGCCGCCGTACTCGTCGACGACCACGGCTATCGGCTGCTCGCTCCGCAGCCGCGTGAGCAGCTGTTCGACCGGAAGGGTCTCCGGCACCAGGAGCGGCGCCACGGCGATCAGGCTCACCGGGGTGCGCAGCCGGTCCTCGGCGGGGACGGCCAGGGCGTTCTTGAGGTGGACCATGCCGACCACCTCGTCGATGCGCTCCCGGTAGACGGGGAACCGGGACAGGCCGGTGGCCCGGGTGAGGTTGAGGACGTCCGCCGCGGTCGCGGAGGACTGCAGGGCGCTGACCTTCACCCTCGGGGTCATCACGTGCTGCGCGGTGAGGCCGGCGAGGGAGAGGGTCCGCACGAAGAGATCGGCGGTGTCCTGTTCCAGGGTGCCCGCCTCGGCGGAGTGCCGGGCCAGCGAGACCAGCTCGCCGGGGGTGCGGGCGGAGGCCAGTTCGTCGGTGGGTTCGACGCCCAGCAGCCGCACCAGCCGGTTGGCGACGGTGTTCAGCGCGGTGATCACCGGGCGCAGGAGCGTGGAGAAGCGGTGCTGGGGTCCGGCGACGAAGCGGGCGACCTGGAGCGGCCGGGAGACCGCCCAGTTCTTGGGCACCAGTTCGCCGATGACCATCTGGACGGCGGACGCGAAGAGCATGCCGGTGACCACGCTCACACCGGGAACGGCCCCTTGGGGCAGTCCGGTGGCGGTGAGCGGGCCGGCCAGCAGCTGTGCGAGCGCCGGTTCGGCGAGCATGCCGACGACCAGCGAGGTGATGGTGATGCCCAGCTGGGTGCCGGAGAGCTGGAAGGAGAGTTCGCGCAGGGCCGCGACGACGGTGCGGGCCCGGCGGTCGCCTTCGGCGGCGGCGCGTTCGGCGTCCGGCCGTTCCACGGTGACGAGCCCGAATTCGGCCGCCACGAAGAATCCGTTGGCGAGGATGAGAAGGAATGCCGCGAGGAGCAGCAACAGGGGGGTGGTCATGCCGCCGCCTCCGGGGAGAGGGCGGCGCAGGTACTACCGGACGATCCGTCCATTGCTGGAGGGAGTCACTCCTTGGGTCGCAGGAAAGTGCCCCGCGGGCCTCGGGGGCCTTCCGGTGCGGGGCGGGGCGCACCCGGTGCGCCACCGGACACCAGAATAATCGGGATCCGGCCGTACGGGGCAGAGGGCTCAGCCGTTCTCCGTGGCCTCGTTCACTCCGCTGCCGTGGAACTCGACGAGGGCGCGCAGGGTCCGGGCGTCACGAATGGCCCGTTCCCTGGCGATTCCGGGCTGGATGCCGAGCGCGGGCATGCTGGTGCCGTCGCTGAGGTCGAGGAAGACCCAGGGGTCACCCGCACGCAGGTTGACGCGGAGGATCTCCGCCCAGGCCAGTCGGCGGGTACGGGTGATGTTGACGACGGTGACCCCGGCCTCGTCGGCGGTGACGCGGGGCCTGCTGAGCAGGGCGAGGACCCCGAAGAAGAGCAGGGCGACGAAGACGAAACTGGTCCGCTCCCCCGGGCCGAGGTTCTCCAGGATCATCGCGACCGCGGTGATGACGACGAACATCGCCGCCCCCACGGCCAGCAGGACCACTCGGGTGAGCGTGGGCCTGAAGGTGGCCGGAAGGGCGGGGAGTTCGGTCGGCCGGGGCTCGGGGGCGGACATGGCGGCGCTGTCGTCCTTCGTTGTGCTGTGGTCCGGCTCGGGTGTGTGGCTGCCGTCAGAGGCGGCAGGCGTGGATGGCCGTGGTGAGGATGGCGCGCGCGCCGAGCTCGTACAGGTCGTCCATGATCCGCTGAGCCTCCTTGGAGGCGACCATGGAGCGGACGGCGACCCAGCCCTCGTGGTGCAGCGGGGAGATCGTCGGCGACTCCAGGCCCGGGGTGAGTGCCACGGCGCGCTCCAGGTGCTCGACGCGGCAGTCGTAGTCCATCATCACGTAGGTGCGGGCGACCAGGACGCCCTGCAGCCGGCGCAGGAACTGCTGCACCTTGGGATCCTCGGCGTCGGCGCCCTTGCGGCGGATCACGACGGCTTCCGAGGTCATGATCGGTTCGCCGATGACTTCGAGTCCGGCGTTGCGCAGGCTGGTGCCGGTCTCGACGACGTCGGCGATGACCTGGGCGACACCGAGCTCGATGGCGGTCTCGACCGCGCCGTCGAGGTGGACGACGGAGGCCTTGACGCCGGCCTCGGCGAGGTGCGCGCCGACGATGCCCTCGTAGGACGTGGCGATCGTCATGCCGTCGAAGTCCTGGGGGCCCTCGGCCGTGCCGGGCTTCGTGGCGTAGCGGAAGGTGGAGCGCGCGAAGCCGAGCTGGAGGATCTCCTCGGCGTCGGCGCCGGAGTCCAGCAGCAGGTCGCGGCCGGTGATGCCGATGTCGAGGCGGCCCGAGCTGACGTAGATCGCGATGTCGCGCGGCCTCAGGTAGAAGAACTCGACCTCGTTCGTCGGGTCGACGAGGACGAGCTCCTTCGACTCCTTGCGCTGCTGGTAGCCGGCCTCATGGAGCATCGCCATCGCAGGCCCGGAGAGTGAACCCTTGTTGGGGACGGCGATGCGCAGCATGAGGTCGGGTTTCCTTTGTGCGGAGGGATGGTTCGGGGAGGGGACGTGCGGGGGTGGTTCAGAGGTGGGCGTAGACGTCGTCGAGGGAGATCCCGCGGGCGACCATCATCACCTGGACGTGGTACAGCAGCTGCGAGATCTCCTCGGCGGCGGCTTCCTTGCCCTCGTATTCGGCGGCCATCCAGACCTCGGCGGCCTCCTCGACTACCTTCTTGCCGATGGCATGCACGCCCTTTTCCACCAGTTCGGCGGTGCGGGAGGTGGAGGGGTCGCCGTCGGCGGCCTTGAGCTGGAGCTCGGCGAAGAGCTCTTCGAAGGTTTTGTTCGCCATGATGGTCCTTAGAATACGGGGTCCCGGAGCACTGCTCAGCGCCAGGGTTCGCTGACGGTGCGCAACGTGGCCGCGGTGGCGACGGCCGCGGTGACCGCTTCGTGCCCCTTGTCCTCGTTGGAGCCCTCGAGTCCGGCCCGGTCCAGGGCCTGCTCCTCGTTGTCACAGGTGAGGACGCCGAAGCCGACGGGGACCCCGGTGTCGACGGTGACCTGCGTGAGGCCGTTGGTGACGCCCTGGGACACGTACTCGAAGTGGGGGGTGCCGCCGCGGATGATCACGCCGAGGGCGACGATCGCGTCGTAGCCGCGGCCCGCGAGCACCTTGGCGACCACCGGGAGCTCGAAGCTGCCGGGGACGCGCAGGAGCGTCGGCTCGTCGATGCCCAGGTCGTGCAGGGCGCGCAGTGCCCCGTCGACGAGCCCGTCCATGACCTTCTCGTGCCACTGGGCCGCGATCACCGCCACCCGCAGGTCTCCGCAGTTGCGTACGGACAGTTCGGGTGCGCCCTTGCCGCTCATGTCTCTCCTGTGTGTTCGTCGGTGCTTACTGGTTGCCGCAGGCCGACGCGGCGGTGGCGTCGAGCCAGGGCAGGTCGTGGCCCATGCGGTCCCGCTTGGTGCGCAGGTACCGCAGGTTGTGCTCACCGGCCTGGACCGGCATGGGCTCGCGCCCGGTGATCCCGAGTCCGTGCCGCACGAGGGCGGCCGTCTTGTCCGGGTTGTTCGTCATCAGGCGCAGGGTGTGCACGCCGAGGTCACGCAGTATCTGCGCGCCCGCCGCGTAGTCCCGGGCGTCGGCGGGCAGCCCGAGTTCGAGGTTGGCGTCCAGGGTGTCGGAGCCGCGCTCCTGGAGTTCGTACGCGCGCAGCTTGGACAGGAGCCCGATGCCCCGGCCCTCGTGGCCGCGCAGATAGACGACGACCCCGCGGCCCTCGGCCGTGACGCGCTCCATGGAGGTGTGCAGCTGGGGGCCGCAGTCGCAGCGCTGGGACTGGAAGATGTCGCCGGTCAGGCACTCGGAGTGGACCCGGACGAGGACGTCCTGGCCGTCGCCGATGTCGCCGTGGACGAGCGCCACGTGCTCGACCCCGTCGACGGTGGAGCGGTAGCCGTACGCGGTGAACGGGCCGAAGGATGTGGGCAGCCGCACCTCGGCCTCACGGCGCACGGTCGGCTCGGAGCTGCGGCGGTAGGCGATCAGGTCCTCGATGGAGATGATCGTGAGGCCGTGCTTGCGGGCGAAGGGGACGAGTTCGGGCAGCCGCAGCATCGTCCCGTCCTCGCCCGCGATCTCGACGATGGCGCCCGCGGGGCGCAGCCCGGCGAGCCTGGCCAGGTCGACGGCGGCCTCGGTGTGGCCGTTGCGGACGAGGACGCCGCCGGAGCGGGCGCGGAGCGGGAAGACGTGGCCGGGGCGTACGAAGTCGCCGGGGCCCGCCGCGCCGCCCGCCAGCATCCGCAGCGTGGTGGCGCGGTCGGCGGCGGAGATGCCGGTGGTCACCCCGTGTTCCGCGGAGGCGTCGACGGAGACGGTGAACGCCGTCTTCATCGACTCGGTGTTGTGGGTGACCATCTGCGGGAGTTCGAGGCGTTCGAGCTCGTCGGTCTCCATGGGGGCGCAGATCAGGCCGCGGCACTCGCTCATCATGAAGGCGATGATCTCGGGGGTCGCCTTCTCGGCGGCGATGACGAGGTCGCCCTCGTTCTCCCGGTCCTCGTCGTCGACGACCACGACGGGCCGTCCGGCGGCGATGTCGCGGATCGCCTGCTCGACGGGGTCGAGCGAGAGGTCCTCATGGGTGTGGTCGTACGGCCGTACGGGCTGGGCTGTCATGCCGTGGCTCCTTTCAGAGCGGGTGTCCGCGTGCGCAGCCACCAGTCGCGCATGCCCCACAGGACGAGGGCGCCGTAGACGACGTAGATGAGACCGGAGAAGGCGAGCCCGCTGTGGAAGTTGAGCGGTACGCCGACGAGGTCGACGAGCAGCCAGGCGAACCAGAACTCGACCATGCCGCGCGCCTGGGCGATCATCGCCACGAGGGTGCCGGCGAAGATGTAGGCGTCCGCCCAGGGGCTCCAGGAGAGCGACGGGAACGCGGTGAACAGGCCGCCGACGGCGAGGGTGCCGACGACCGCGCCGCCCAGCAGGTACCCGCGCTCGCGCCAGGTGGCGAAGCGGACGGCGATGGAGCCGTCCTGGGCCTGCTGCCGGCCCCGGGTCCACTGCTGCCAGCCCCAGACGGCGACGGCGATGACGATCAGCTGCTTGCCGACGCTGCCCGCCTGCTGCACGGAGACGTTGGCGGCGACGAGGACGACGCCGGACAGGAGCTGCGCCGGCCAGGTCCACACGGAGCGGAGCCAGCCGAGGGCCAGGGCGATCAGGCCGATCGTGTTGCCGAGCATGTCCGACCAGATGATGTGCTGCCCGAAGACGGTGAAAGCCTCCGAGTTCAGCCAGTCCAGGGCGCTCATGCGGCCGGTCCCCCGGCCTGCGGGACGGCGCTCGTGCCGAGCAGCCGCTCGACGTACTTCGCGAGGACGTCCACCTCCAGGTTGACCTGGTCGCCGGGCTCCTTGATGCCGAGCGTGGTCAGGGCGAGGGTGGTGGGGATGAGGCTGATGGTGAAGTAGTCGGGTCCCGCCTCGACGACGGTCAGGCTCACCCCGTCGACGGTGATCGAGCCCTTCTCCACCACGTAGCGGGTCAGGCCCTCGGGCAGGGAGATCTTCACGATCTCCCAGTTCTCGGAGACCCTGCGCTCGACGATGTGGCCCGTGCCGTCGACGTGGCCCTGGACGATGTGCCCGCCGAGCCGTCCGCCGAGCGCCATCGGGCGCTCCAGGTTGACCCGGGAGCCGGCCGCGAGCGCGCCGAGGCTGGAGCGGTCCAGGGTCTCGGCCATGACGTCGGCGGTGAACTCGTCATCCCCGAGGTCCACGACGGTCAGGCAGACACCGTTGACGGCGATGGAGTCGCCGTGCTTGGCGCCCTCGGTGACGACGGGGCCGCGCAGTCGGAAGCGGGAGGCGTCGTCGAGCTTCTCGACGGCGGTGACCTCACCCAGTTCTTCGACAATTCCGGTGAACACTCAGTTTCCCTTCCGAGCAGGAACGGGGACGGCGGTGATGCGCAGATCGGGGCCGATTCGGACGGTCTCGGTCACATCGAGGCGCAACGCCTGGGAGATGGTGGAGATTCCGGCGTCGGCGAGGGCCGCGGGGCCCGCGCCGAGGAGGACCGGAGCGAGATAGCCGACGACGGTGTCGACCGCTCCCGCGGCGACGAAGGCGCCGGCCAGGACGGGCCCGCCTTCGAGGAGTACGGAACGGATTCCCCTGGCGTGGAGCGCGGCGAGCAGGGCGCCGATGTCCAGGCCGGGGCCGGTGGAGGAGCGCGGCAGACGCAGCACGGCGTCATCGGGGAGGTGGCCGGCGTCGGCGTCCTCGGCGACCGCGACCAGGGTGGGCGCGGTCGGGTCGAGGACCCGGGCTCCGGGGCGGACGGCGGTGGCGGCGGTGTCGACGACCACCCTGAGCGGCTGGGTGGCGCCTTCGATGCCGCGTACGCCCAGCTGGGGGTCGTCGGCGCGGGCGGTGCCGGAACCGACCACGACGGCGTCGGCCTCGGCGCGCAGCCGGTGGACGTCGGCCCGGGCCTCGGGAGAGGTGATCCACCGGCTGGTGGCGTCGGCGGCGGCGATCCGCCCGTCGAGGGTCGCGGCGTACTTCCACAGGACGTACGGGCGGCCGAGGCGCACCGAGGTGAGCCACGCGGTGTTGCCCGCCTCCGCCTCGTCGGCGAGGAGGCCCTGCTCCACCTCGACACCCGCGGCGCGGAGGGTGTCCGCACCGCCGGTGGCCTGCGGGTTCGGGTCGCCGACCGCGTACACGACACGGCGTACGCCGGCCTCGACGAGCGCCTGGGCGCAGGGGCCGGTGCGTCCCGTGTGGTTACAGGGTTCGAGGGTGACGAGGGCCGTGCCGCCCCGGGCGCGCTCGCCGGCCTCGCGCAGGGCGTGGATCTCGGCGTGCGGTCCGCCGGCGCGCCGGTGGAAGCCTTCGCCGGCCTGTTCCCCGGCGGCGTCGAGGATGACGCAGCCGACGACCGGGTTCGGGCTGGTGGCGCCGAGTCCGCGGGCTGCGAGCGTGATCGCCCGCCGCATGGCGGTGCTTTCGGCTGCGGTGGCCACCGGGTCCTCCTGCCTCTTCGGGCACGGACTCCGGGGCCTGTCGATGACGACAGATGAAACGGAACGCAACAGGGAACGCCGAGATCGTGGACATGGATGTGATCGCCCGGAAGATCCGGGAAATCCACCCGTCGACGGCTGGCACACCTGTGACGGCCCGCCGCGCACTGCCTCCCATCCGGACTTTAACCGTCGGTCCAGGAATCCCACCTGGTCAACCGGCCGCTGGATGCGGACGGGTCGCGGACTATAACCGCCGGTTCGGAATTGCACCGACCCCGGAGTGCGCTGCTGCTGGTACAGGACTCATTGTGCCACGGCCGGGACTGGGCCGAACGGACGACTTCTGTGGGCCGCCTCACAAACCGTGGGGGAACGCACCGCCGGACGGCGCCCCTCCCGAATGGTCCATACCTATTGACTCATTGGTCTAGTCCTCTTAATCTCTGCGTCACCTCCGAGGAACGCCTTCCGGGTGTGCGCACACCCGGGCACCGTGCAACCCGCCCTTTTGCCAGTTGTGTTCTGCCGACCTCCCCAGGAGGAACAACACATGCTGTCCCCCACCCGCGCGAGAGCCGCCCTGATGGCCGCCGGCGCCGCCGGCGCCCTGTTGCTGGGCTCGCTCACCGCATCCCCGTCGGCCGCCGCCGACCAGGAGTCCTGCCGTCCCGACGGGCTCTACGAGACGCCCGGCGTCGCCGTGCCCTACTGCTCCGTCTACGACACCGAAGGCCGCGAGAAGATGGGCGCCGACCACCAGCGGCGCGTCATCGGGTACTTCACCAACTGGCGTACCGGCAAGGACGGCAAGCCCGCCTACCTCGCCTCGGACATCCCCTGGGACAAGGTCACCCACCTCAACTACGCGTTCGCGCACGTCGACGGCGGGAACAAGATCTCCGTGGGCACCGACGGCCCCGAGAACGCCTCCACCGGGATGACCTGGCCGGGCGTCGCGGGAGCCGAGATGGACCCCGCGCTGCCCTACAAGGGCCACTTCAACCTGCTGAACAAATTCAAGAAGCAGCACCCCGCAGTGAAGACCCTGGTCTCCGTCGGCGGCTGGGCCGAGACCGGTGGCTACTTCGACGACAAGGGCGCCCGGGTGGACTCCGGCGGCTTCTACTCGATGACCACGAACGCCGACGGCTCGGTGAACCAGGCCGGCATCGACACCTTCGCGGACTCCACGGTCGCCTTCATCAAGAAGTACGGGTTCAACGGCGTCGACATCGACTACGAGTACCCGACGACGATGAAGGACGCGGGCAACCCGCTGGACCACACCCTGGCGAACGCGCGCCGCGCCGGTCTCGTCAAGAGCTACGCCGCCCTGATGAAGACCCTGCGCGAGAAGCTCGACCGCGCGTCGGCCGCCGACGGCACGCACTACATGCTGACGGTCGCGGCCCCCTCCTCCGGCTATCTGCTGCGCGGGATGGAGACCTTCCAGGTCCAGAAGTACCTGGACTACGTGAACATCATGTCCTACGACCTGCACGGCGCATGGAACGAGTACGTCGGTCCCAACGCCTCGCTCTTCGACGACGGCAAGGACGCCGAACTGGCCCAGGCGGGCGTCTACTCGACCTCGCAGTACGGAGGTGTCGGCTACCTCAACACCGACTGGGCCTACCACTACTTCCGCGGCTCCATGCCGGCCGGCCGGATCAACATCGGGCTCCCGTACTACACGCGCGGCTTCAAGAACGTCCAGGGCGGCACGAACGGCCTGTGGGGCAAGGCCGCCACGACGGACTGCCCGGCGGGCGCCGGTCTGACCAAGTGCGGTGACGGCGCGGTCGGCATCGACAACCTCTGGCACGACCTGGACACCAACGGCAAGGAGTCGCCGGCCGGCTCCAACCCGATGTGGCACGCGAAGAATCTGGAGAAGGGCGTGGTCGGCGACTACGTCACGAAGTTCGGAATCCCCGCGTCCACCCAGCTGACCGGCACCTACGTCCGCAACTACGACTCCACGCTCGTCGCGCCCTGGCTGTGGAACGCCCAGAAGAAGGTGTTCCTCTCCACCGAGGACGAGCAGTCGGTGGCCGCCAAGGCGGACTACGTCGTCGACAAGGGCATCGGCGGCACGATGATCTGGGAGCTCGCGGGCGACTACGCCTGGAACGCCGGCAAGGGCCAGTACGAGCCCGGCTCGACCCTGACCTCGTCCCTGTACGACGCGTTCAAGTCGGCCTCGCCGTACGGCGCCAAGAGGTCCACGATCGACTTGCCGTCCCAGGCGCTCGACATCGACGTGTCGTTCGACCAGTTCCCGCTGGGGGACTCGAACTACCCGATCAGCCCCAAGCTGAAGATCACCAACAACACGACGGCGACCCTGCCGGGCGGCACGGAGTTCCAGTTCGACTACGCCACCTCCGCGCCCGCCAACGCCAAGGACCAGTCCGGCTTCGGCACGAAGATCGTGCGCAGCGACCACACCGCGGCGAACAACGTGGGCGGGCTGAAGGGCGACTACAACCGTGTCTCGCTGAAGCTGCCCTCCTGGCAGTCCCTGGCGCCGGGAGCCTCCGTACAGCTGGACTTCGTCTACTACCTCCCGACGTCGACCCCATCCAACTGGACGGTGACCTTCGGCGGGTCCACGTACGCCCTCGCCGGTGACCTGGCCCGCGGCACGACCGTGGTCCAGCCGGGGACGGGGAGCACGCCGACACCCACCCCGACGCCGACCCCGACCTCGGGCCCGGGCGGCGGCAGCTGCTCCGCGACGGCATGGAGCGCCACGGCGGAGTACGGGGGCGGTACGACGGTGAGCCACGGCTCGCACACCTGGAAGGCCCGGTGGTGGACCAAGGGCGAGACCCCCGGCACCACGGGCGAATGGGGTGTCTGGCAGGACCTCGGGGCCTGCTGACCCCTTCCCGCACCACGCCCGCCCCGCGGCGGCCGGCACGACGCCGGTCACGCGGGGCGGGCGCAGTGCTGCGAGCCCCGCCCCGGAGCCGATCAGGACGTGCCCCGCACCGGCCGGGCCCTCATCCCCCCGGGGCGAACAGCGCGTCCTGGGCCGCGTCCCGAGCGGCGAACAGCGCGCCGCGCAGGACCGCGCCGCCGCCCAGCGTGCCCGCCCTGACCTCCGTGCGCAGCGGCGACATCCGGGCCAGCCGTTCCTCCACCAGCGCGGCGAGCACGTCGCCGCCCGCCCGGCCGACCTCGCCCGCCAGGACGAGGCATCCGGGATCGAGTACGGAGACCACGGAGGCGGCGCCGAGGGCGAGACGGTCGGCGAGGGCCGCCAGGAACGCCTCGCCGTCCGCGTCCCCGGCCCGGAGCGCGGCCCGTACGGCGAGCGCGGCGGCCGGGCCCTGTTCGGGGGAACCGCCGCCTTCGGGGTGCCCCGCGGCGATGCCGTACCCGGCCGCCAGTTCGCGGACGGCACCCGATCCCACCAGGGAGTGAAAGCCTCCGTCGCAGTTGACCGACGAGGGGACTCCCGAGGTGCCGGGCACGGGGAGGAAGCCGATCTCGCCCGCCCCTCCCGAGGCGCCCCGGCGCAGCTTCCCGTCGAGCATGACGGCGGCGCCGATGCCGTGGCCGAGCCAGAGCAGGACGAAGGTGTCACGGTCCTGGGCGGCCCCGGTGCGGTGTTCGGCCACGGCGGCGAGGTTGGTCTCGTTCTCCACGAGGACGGTGGCGGACAGCCGCCGCTGGAGTTCCTTGACCAGGGCCACGTGCCAGGCGGGGAGCCCGGCGGTGCCCCTGAGCTCGCCGCTGGCCGGGTCGATCAGGCCGGGTGCGCCGATGCCGACGCTGTGCAGCGGGGCCGGTCCCGCGGTGCGCGCGGTGCGCTCCACCGTCTCCACGGCCCGTTCGACGGCGCGCCGGGTGTGGGTGTCGCCGCCGATCGGCAGGGTGGCCTCGGCGAGCGTCACTCCGAGCAGGTCGGCCACGACGACGGCCACGCTGTCCGTGCGTACGTCGAGGGCCGCGAGGTGCGCACGGTCGGCGACGATCCCGTACAGCCGGGCGTTGGGCCCCCGGCGGTCCGCGCCGCTCTCCCCCACGACCCTGACCAGGCCCGCGTCCTGCAGCCTTTCCACCAGGTCGGCGACCGTGGGGCGGGAGAGGCCGGTCAGGGTCTTGAGCTGAGTGGCCGTCAGCGGGCCGTCCTGCTGGAGCAGTCGCAGGGCGAGCCGGTCGTTGATGGCCCGGGCGGTGCTCGGGGATGCGGGCATGCCGGGATCCTTCCAGATCGCTGACGGTCCTCCGCCAGGGGGGTTATTTATCAGGCAGGGTTCCTGATAGTTTACGGCCCGCACCGCACTACGGCGCCGGGCGGACCGGCGACCGGGCATTTCCAGGGGAGGGCACGGCACATGACTACGGACCCATCGGTTCCGGTCTTCGGTACGGAGCAGATCAGGCGGGCCAGATTCGCGATCGCCGCGGTCTTCACCGTGCACGGGGCGGTGACCGGCAGCTTCGCGACCCGCGTGCCCTGGATCCAGGACCACGCCTCGGTGAGCGCCGGCCAACTCGGTCTGGCCCTCGCCTTCCCCGCCATCGGAGCCTCGCTGGCCATGCCGCTGGCCAGCAGCGTCAGCCACCGGTTCGGGGCCAGGACCGCCCTGCGGGGACTCCTGGCGCTGTGGACGCTGGCGCTGGTCCTGCCCGCGCTGGCCCCGAACCTGATCACGCTGTGCGCCGCGCTGTTCGTGTTCGGGGCGAGCGCGGGGATGTCGGACGTGGCGATGAACGCGCTCGGCGTCGAGGTGGAGACCCGGCTGAACAAGTCGATCATGTCCGGGCTGCACGGCATGTGGAGCGTGGGCGCCCTGACCGGTTCGGCCGCGGGCACGGTCGCGGCGCACATCGGGGCGGACGCCAGGCTGCACCACACGCTGGCCGCGCTGGTGCTGACGGCGCTCGGCCTGGTCGCCTGCCAGGGCGTCCTGGACCTGCGCAGCGAGCCCGACGAGGAGCCGCCGCCGCGCTTCACGCTGCCGCCGAAGTCCGCCCTGATCATCGGTGCGGTCGGCTTCTGCGCGGTGTTCGCCGAGGGGGCCAGCATGGACTGGTCGGCGGTCTACCTCCGCGACATCATGGGCAGTTCGGCCGGGCTCGCGGCGGCGTCGACCACGGCGTTCGCCCTGATGATGGCCATCGCCAGGATCTCCGGTGACAGGATCGTGGACCGCTTCGGGGCGGTGCGGACCGTACGGGCCGGTGGCGCCATGGCCACGCTGGGCGGAGTCCTCGTCGTCCTGGCCCCCAACCCCGCCGTCGCCCTGTGCGGCTTCGGGCTTCTGGGCCTCGGCGTGGCGGTCGTCGTGCCGCTGGCGTTCGCGGCGGCCGGGCGCAGTGGCACGAATCCGAGCCGGGCCATCGCGGGTGTCGCCACCATCACGTACACCTCGGGGCTCATCGCGCCCTCCGCGATCGGCTCGCTGGCCGAGGCGACCTCGCTGCTGGTCTCCTTCGGTCTGGTCACGGTGCTGGCGTTCGGGCTGGTCCTGGGGGCCGGGGTGCTGCGGTCGGCCGACCGCAAGGTCGCGGAGGGCGGCGTTCCGCAGCCCGCGCCGACGGGCAGCCAGAAGGTCGGCTGACGGGCGGGCCGAGGGCGGGGAGGCGACGCGGGCGCGCCGCCCCGCACCCGGCCGCGGCGGGGGCGAGCACGAGGTCAGGGCGGTGCGGCACTACCATGGCTCTGATCTTTTGCCGCGGATGACCCCTCTGGGCGTACCGCACACACCAATCAGGGAGCGACCATGGGCCTCGGCGTGCGCTGGACCTTGCACGGCGACGGAAAGACGCCCGCACCGGGGGCCGTGGTGCGCCCCGACGAGCGGCTCTCCTGGCCCCGCACGTTCGGTCTCGGTGCCCAGCACGTGGTGGCGATGTTCGGGGCGTCGTTCGTCGCCCCGGTCCTGATGGGGCTGGACCCGAACCTCGCGATCATGATGTCCGGTGTCGCCACCGCCATCTTCCTGCTGGCGACGAAGGGCAGGGTGCCGAGCTATCTGGGGTGCTCGCTCTCCTTCGTGGGGGTGGCCGCCACGATCCGGGCCACGGGCGGCACCAGCGCCACGGTCACCGGCGCGGTGCTGGTCGTCGGTGCCGTGCTGTTCCTGGTCGGCCTCATGGTGCAGCGCTTCGGCGCGCGGATCATCCACGCGGCGATGCCCCCGGTGGTGACCGGTGCCGTCGTCATGCTGATCGGCTTCAACCTGGCGCCGGTCACCGCGTCGACGTACTGGCCCCAGGACCAGTGGACGGCCCTGCTGGTGATGCTGTTCACCGGGCTGGCCGTGGTCTGTCTGCGCGGGTTCTTCTCCCGTATCGCGATCTTCCTCGGGCTCGTCTTCGGCTACGTCCTGTCCTGGGTGCTGGACCTGGTCTTCGGGAAGATCCACTCCCCGGCCGGCGGCGCCGAGGCCGTCGACCACTGGCGGCTGGACCTGTCCGCGGTGGCCGACGCCGACTGGATCGGGCTGCCGTCCTTCCACGCTCCGAGCTTCGAGTGGTCGGCGATCCTGGTCGCGCTGCCGGTCGTCATCGCGCTGATCGCCGAGAACGCCGGGCACGTGAAGGCCGTCGGCGAGATGACCGGCGACTCGCTCGACGACAAGCTGGGCACCGCCATCGCCGCGGACGGCGCCGCCTCCATGCTGTCCACTGCCGTGGGCGGCCCGCCCAACACCACGTACTCCGAGAACATCGGCGTGATGGCGGCGACCCGTGTCTACTCCACCGCCGCCTACTGGGCCGCGGCCTGCTTCGCGCTGCTCTTCGGTCTCTGCCCCAAGTTCGGCGCGGTCGTCGCCGCGATCCCCGGTGGGGTGCTGGGCGGCATCACCGTCATCCTCTACGGCATGATCGGCCTCCTGGGCGCCCAGATCTGGCTGAACGCCAAGGTCGATCTGCGCAACCCGCTCAACCTCGTGCCGGCCGCCGCGGGCATCATCATCGGCGTCGGCGGGGTCAGCCTGAAGATCACCGACAACTTCGAGCTGAGCGGCATCGCCCTCGGCACCCTGGTCGTGATCACCGGCTACCACGCGCTGCGCGCGTTCGCCCCCGCGCACCTCAAGACGCAGGAGCCCCTGCTGGACTCCGGCACGTCCCAGTACGACGAGAAGCCGCCGGCCGGCCAGGCCTGAGCAGGGCCGGGGCCGCTCAGCCCGTGGCCAGCTCGTAGGCGTAGTCCGGGGTGAAGGAGCCGGC
Source organism: Streptomyces sp. CB02058 (assembly GCF_001905505.1). Taxonomy (GTDB): domain Bacteria; phylum Actinomycetota; class Actinomycetes; order Streptomycetales; family Streptomycetaceae; genus Streptomyces. The sequence continues at coordinate 488,285 of NZ_LIPG01000006.1, read as the reverse complement.
GGAGCCCTTGCAGCCGTCCGACTCCCCCGGCAGCTTCACCCAGAGGTAGGCGTCGATCCGGGCCTCTCCGGTCCGCGTCGTCGGGGTCCTGCCGAGCGCCCGGCCCGACGGGTCGCACCACTCGCCCTCCTTCGGCGCCCCGTTGCCGTTGCGGCTGGTGTCGATGACGGCGCCCAGCCGGGAGGGCCCGCCGAGCGCGGCGAGCACCCGCCGGGCGTACGCCGCCTCGTCGGCCGTGCTGTGGAAGTTGGACACGTTGGTGAAGATGCCGTCGCCACTGGCCGCCGCTCCCGCCTCACGGAGCGCCGCGGCCTGTTTCGCGGCGCTGTGCCAGCCGGAGTGCCCTCCGTCGAAATAGACCCTGGCCCGCGGGTTGGCCGCGTGCAGCGTGCGGCCCGCCCGGGCCAGTGAGGCGAAGCGGTCGGCCCGCTGCCCGGCCGAGAGACAGTCCGACAGGGCTATCGCGTCCGGTTCCAGGATCACGATGACCGGACCGCTGCCGAGCCCCGCGGCGAAGTCCTCCATCCACGCGTCGTAGGCGTCCAGGCCGGGCGCACCTCCCTCGGAGGCCCCGCCGCAGTCCCGGTCGGGGATGGCGTACGGCACGAGCACGGGCGTACGTCCCGCCGCGGCGGCCGCGGCCGTCACACCGCGGACCTGGCCCGTCACGGCACCCGGGTTGTAGGCGGGGAACCAGACCGCCGCGGGCTGCGCCGCGATCCTCGACTCGATCAGCGGGCGGCGCGGATCGCTCCGGTGGGCGGCGACCCAGTCCAGGACCTGGGACTGCGGATGGCGGTAGAGCGCGGTGATCCCCCCGGCACGCCCCGAGGGCTTCGCCGACGCGGCCGGGGCCCCGCTCGCCGGTCCCGGCCGGGCCGGACGCGGGCTCGCCGAGGCCGAGGCCGAGGGCGACGCGGACGCCGGGGCGGACACCGAAGGGGTGGGCACGGCGGGCAGCGCCTCCAGGACCGGGGACGCCGTCGGGTCGGGGCGGGCGGTCGTACGCTCGCCGTCCCCCGCCGCCGCTGCCATCACCCCGGCCGCCGCACCGGCCACCACGACGGCCGATGCCAGCGCGGCCATCGTGTGACGCCCTGCGGCGCGTCCGCGCCGCCACACCTCGGTCCTGCTGTGTTCCCGTACGCCCGACACCCCTCGTCCCCTCCTCCGGCGCCGGGTGTTCGCCCGTTCCGATGAAGTCTCCGGCCGGTCGGCGCCGTGGCGAGCCTATGGCTGGGACGCTGCCCGCATGGACCGGATCGAGCAGTTCGCAATTCCGGCCGGCGCGGCCGGCACGATGACCGATGTCGGCACGGTGATCGAGCGGATGCGCGCGTTCCGCTCCGGCTGGCCGCCCGGGGACGGTGTGGCGGTCTTCAACCAGGTGTATCTGACGGTCACGGAGACCCTCGGCCGGCACATCGCCGACGGCTCGTTCACGGACCGGGATGCCGTGTCCGCGCTGGACGTGCGGTTCGCCGAGCGCTATCTGACGGCGGTCGACACGGCCGTGTCGGGCGGCAGTCCGCCCGCGTGCTGGCGCCCCCTCTTCCAGTACCGCCGCCATCCCGGCGTACGCCCGCTGCAGTTCGCGCTGGCCGGTATCAACGCGCACATCGGTCACGATCTCGCGCTGGCCGTCGTGGACACCTGCCGTACGCTCGGCTGCGCTCCGGCGGACCTGGAGGAGGAATTCGACCGGGTAGGCGATCTCCTCGTCCTGCTGGAGGAGCAGATCCGCGAAGATCTGATGCCCGGTCCCGATCTGCTGGAGGTCGCCGATCCGCTGACCCATCTGGCGGGGGCGTGGAGCCTGGAACGGGCTCGCGAGGGCGCCTGGTCGGCGGCGAAGGTGCTGTGGCGTCTGCGCGCGTTCCCGCTGCTGGCCGAGGAGTTCAGGCAGCGGACGGACGGGGCGGTCGGTCTGGTCGGGCGCTGTCTGCTGACGCCCTGCGCCTGACCTCACACCGCCTCCGCTGTCCGACCCGGCCGTGCGGCACGCCGCCCGGACCACTCAGAAGCTGTCGCCGTACCAGTGGACCGCGCCGGCAGCCGTGACCGTGTCCCGGACGGCGTCGGCACCGGCCAGCAGCGGGCGGGCCATTCCCGTCCGCGTCTCGACGGCCGTGGAGTCCGCGAGCAGGGCGGGGAGCGCCGCCATGACCTCGGGGATGGCGGGGAGCCGGACCCGCGCGCGGTGGTGTCCGGCCGCGAGGCCCCGCGCGGCGACCGCCCCCAGCAGGTCCGGCAGGCACGCGGAGTCGCCCGCGAACTCCCGCACCTCCGCGCACTCGCCCGCGTATCCGGCCACCAGCCATCCACGGACCGCCCCGGTGTCCGGCGCCTCGGCGACCAGCGCCCGCTCCGGCGGGCCGTACCAGGCCGGGACGCGTACCGCCCAGTCCTCGTCGGTGCGCAGCGAGCTGAGGGGACGGGCCGCGTTGTACGCGGAGTGCAGGGCCCGGACGGTGCCCGCGTCGGCAACCGTGGCCTCGCGTACCCGGTACGCCGCCGACGCAGGCGTGTGCCTGATCGTTCCCTCCATGTGTCCGGTGGTGAACTCCTGCCACCCCGAACCCCGGTAGACCCCGGGCGTGCCGGTGAACAGCAGCGACCAGGCGCATCCCTCGGCCGTCATGGACCGCTCGGCCCCGGCGAGCAGGCGCCGGACCAGCCCCTGCCCCCGCGCCTCGGGGCGGGTGGCGACGCTGCCGATGCCGCCGACGCGCCGCGGCGTGCCGTGGGCGTCGCGGATCAGGCGCGGCACCCAGACGACGACCGCGTCGAGCCTTCCGCCGGCGGTCTCGGCGACGAAGGTGCGGCGGTGCCGGTCGGGGTCGAGGGCGTGGAGGGCGCCGATGTGCGGGGCGTCGAAGCAGACGTCCCAGAGCGCGCGCAGGGCCGGTTCGTCGGCCGGGGTGCTGTTCCGCAGCCGTGCGCTCACAGGGTGAGGTTCCCTTCGGTCCGGGCGGTGGCGCCGTCGGCCGGCATGGCGGTACGCTTGGTGTCGCGCTCGACGCAGGAGGTGTGCAGGGCCGAGGCCAGCGCCTCGGGTGCGAGGTGAAGCGTGCCGCCGGTGAACCTGCTGCCGGTCGCGGCGTAGTGGTTGGTGCCGTCGGCGATGCGGATGTGGGCCGTGTCGGCATCGCCCGCGGTGCTGTGGAGCCCGGAGATGTCCCAGGTGACGGTGGCCGGTCCGGCGGCGCGGCCGAGGAACGCCTTCGCGCTGTTGCTGCCCGTGAACCGGGTGCCCGAGGTGACGGTGACCGACTGGTCGCGTACGGCGCTGGCCTCGAACCCGGTGCCGGTGTACGTACCGCCTTCGATGCGCAGATCGGCCGATCCGACGGAGAACGGGGCGGAGTTCTCGGCGCCGCCGACCGTGCAGTCGGTGAAACGTACGGGGCCCGCGCCGCGCAGGATCGCGCCGTCGACGCCGGTGAACGCGCAGCGCACGAAGTGGACGGGCGTGGTGACCGGGGTCTGGACGAGGACGGCGGCCTTCGGCAGGTCGAACGAGCAGTCGCTGATGACCGTGGGCCTGCCGGAGCGGGTGGACCGCTGGGCGACGGCGAAGGTCCTGGCGGTGCAGCCCCGCACCTGCGCGCCGTCGGCGTTGACGGTGAGCGTGCCGGCCTGGTCGAACGTCGGGCGGGCGATGACGGTGACGTCTTCGAGGGTGAGGTCGGTGATCTTCGTGCCGGCCACGAACCAGGAGCAGACGTGTCCGCGTACGGTGATCCGCTTGGCGGAGATCCCCCACTGCGCACCCGAGTTGGCGATGTCCATCAGTCCGGAGTTGCCGTCGAAGAGCAGGTCGTGCTCGTACTGGCCGTGGGTGGTGAACGGGTTTCCGCCCGCGTCGTCGCCGTCGCCGTGGCAGTTCACCACCGTGCAGTAGGCGGAGGCGGTGAGGTCGTTGAGATGGCGGACATTGCTGGTGGTGCAGTCCGCGACCCGGCCGTAGAGGCAGTAGATCTGCTGGGTGAGATAGCCCGCGCCGCCGTACTCGACCGTGGGCGGGTTCTTCAGGGAGCATCCCTCGGTACGGAACCGGGTGCACCAGCGGCGCATGACGACCGGCCAGAAGCTGCCGGTGGCATGGATGCCAAAGACATCGCAGCCGACGGCGTACTCGAAGCTGACGGGGTGCGATCCGGTGTACTCGTCGTCCCCGGCGCCCTCGAAGACGAGATTGCGGATGTGGGTGTTCACCACCGGCTCGACCCGGTTCCAGGTGAGCCTGCGGCCCGCGGCGAGTTCCCAGCCGTTGAGGTAGCCGATGCGGATGTGACCGGCGTCGACGATCTCGGTGATCTCGACCAGCTTCTGCAGCTCGCGCTCGTCACCTCCGCCGCCCGCGACCGGGTCGACCCGCACGGTCCACCACTGGCCGGGCTCGAACGCCTGGGAGTCCGGGACCGGGAAGGTGTCGGTGAGCTCGACGACCTTCCCGGAGAGGGTGTGCTCGACCGTCGTGTCGGTGACGGTGCCGCGGAAGGAGAGGACGGCGCCGAAGGGGTTGTCGTGGGTGTTCTTCTCGATGTCTTCGGTGGTCATGCGGTGGCCGCCGAAGTCGAGTTCGATGTTGGAGCGGTGGAACAGGTGGCGTCGGGTGAAGTGGAGGTCGGTGTGGGCTTCGATGCGGTGGACGGTGGGGTCGTCGATCATCGCGTCGAGTGCGGCGTCGGCGGGGTGTTCGGTGCCGAAGTGGCCGAAGGTGCGGAAGTCGAGGGTGCCGGTGTGGAGTTGGTGCCAGCGTCCGGGGCTGTCGTCGGCGGGTGCGATGACGGTTCCGCCGTTGTGGGTGTCCTTGGACTTCTTGTTCCAGCGCAGGGCCATCGCGCCGCCGTCGCCGGGGGTGTGGTAGCCGGAGAGCAGGACCTGGGTGTGGTCGTCGAGCGGCCGGGTGTTCAGGGCACGGAGTTCGGCGACCGTGCCGGCCCTCAGCACAGCGGTGGCGCGGGAGGGCGCGGCCTGCGCGGACCCGGTGGCCACGGCCGAGCCGGCCATGACCAGCCCGGCCAGCCCGGAGGCCCGCAGCAGAGTACGACGGGGCGATGCGTTGCCTGACATGACGGAGGTGCTCCTCGCAGGGTCGATGCGTGCTCGGGACGTGCTCTCGACGCGTATGCGGGAACGTGCTCGGGACGTGCTCTCGACGCGTGCGCGGCGTCCGGCCGGTGCGGGGCGGACGGGACCGGTCCGACGGCGTCAGATCGTGTTGCGGTACGGCGGCATGAACCGCATCCGCGGCATCTGGTCGGCCAGCACTCCCCCGTCGACGACCAGGCGCGTACCCGTGAGGTAGGCCCCGGCGTCGGACGCGAGGAGCAGGAGCGCCCCCACGCATTCGTCGGGCCGGGCGTACCTGCCGAGCGGGATCCGCTCGCGGTACGCGGCCTCGAACGCCTCCCGGTCGAAGGGGAACTCCCCGTCGATGGGCGTCTCGACCATGCCGGGGGCCAGGGTGTTCGCGGTGATGCCGTGCGGGGCGAGCTCGACCGCCAGGGTCTCGGTGAGCAGTTGGGCGGCGGCCTTGGAGGCGTTGTAGTGAGCCAGGCCCGCCTCCGCCACCAGGGCGTTCTTCGAGGTGATGGTGATGATGCGCCCCGCGACGCCGTCGGCCGTCATGTGTTCGGCGACGCGCTGGCTGAGGAAGAACACCGCGTCGACGTTGACCCGCATGATGTGCGACCAGCTCGCCGGGGTGATCTCGTTGAACCGCTCCAGGGCCGCCGTTCCCGCGTTGTTGACGAGGATGTGCAGCGGTCCGGCCTCCGCGCGTACGGTGTCGGCGAATCCGGCCAGCGCCTCGATGTCGGCGAGGTCCTGCCCGTACGTCCAGCACCGGCGCCCCAGCGCCTCGACGGCCGCGGCCGTCTCCTCGGCACCGTCGGCGCCCGGCAGGTCGACGAGGACCACGTCGGCGCCCGCCTCGGCGAGGCCGACGGCGAAGGACCGGCCGAGGCCGCGTGCGGCTCCGGTCACGACCGCGGTGCGGCCGGTGAGGTCGAAGCGGTCGGTGGAGCGGGGCGGGGCGGCTGCGGACATGGATCCTCCAGGCGGAGTGGTACGGGGAGGTGGGCCGCCGCGCCGCACCGGGGGTGGAGCGTGCGGCGGCCCGGCTGCCGGCCGGCGGCCGGGAAACGGGGGAAGATCCCGTGTGCCGGCCGGCAGATCGTGGGAACGGCCGGTGTCGGTCAGCCGTTCAGGCCCAGCAGGTCCAGCGACGGCCGGTGGATGATCTCCTCCACCGCGTCCCGGTCCAGCGGCGGCAGCCCGGGGATGCCGGGGATGCGGGCGATCTCGCGCAGCCCCTTCACCGAGTCGTCGACCGTGGTGAACGGGTAGTCGCTGCCGAACATCACCTTGTGGAAGACCCCGTAGTCCTGCACCAGCCGGAGGCTGTGCCAGAGCTGGAACGGCCGGTAGTGCAGGGCGCTGAGGTCGGCGTACACGTGCGGGTGTTTGCGGATGACCGCGATGCACTCGCCCTCGAAGGGGTGGCCGAGGTGGGCGAGGACCATCCGCAGTTCGGGGTGGCGGATGGCGACGGCGTCCAGGTGCCGGGGCATCGCCCACTCCAGCGGTGCGCTGGAGACGAACGTCGTACCGGTGTGCACCAGGAGGGGCAGCCCGTGCCGTTCGGCGTACGTGTACAGCTCGTCGTACTCCTCCGCCGCCGGGTCGAAGCCCGCGTACATCGGCATGAGCTTGATGCCGCGCAGCCCGAGCTCCTGGTGGCCGTAGCGGAGTTCCTCCTGCCAGCCGGGCTGGGTGGGGTCGAGGGCCAGGTAGCCGATCAGCCGGTCGGGGTGCTGTCCGGCGTACGCGGCCACGGCGGCGTCGTCGACCCAGAGTCCGCTGCGGCGCGCCTTGCCGCCGACGACGATGGTGCGGGTGGACTCGGGCGCGGTGGCGGCGTACTCCTCCCACTTCACCGTCAGGTCGACCTCGCCCGCGTGGGCGCGGGCGGAGTCGGAGCTGAAAGGGTCCGTGAAGTCGTGGCTGTGCCGGAAGAGGTGGGAGTGGACGTCGGTGATCATGTGCGGTTCCGCTTCTCCCAGCCGTCCGCGAACATGTTCCAGAAGCGGTGGCTGGGCGGGTGTTCCTCGAAGACCTCGTCGACGAGCTCGACGCCGAGACCGGGGGCGGTCGGCAGGCCGATGTGGCCGTCGACGATCGGGAGGGTGCCCTTGAGGGCGTCGAAGACGAACGGCTCCAGGAGCCCGTCGAAGGTCTCCAGGATCTTGAGGTTGGGCATGCCGAGCGTCGCGTGCACGGAGACCGTGGTGCAGAGCGGCGAGTTGGAGTTGTGCGGGGCGACGAGCATGCCGTGGGTGTCGGCGATCGCGGCCAGCTTGCGGACCTCGGTGAAGCCGCCGGCCATGGAGAGGTCGGGCTGGATGATGTCGACGGCGTGGGTCGCGAAGAGCTGCTTGTACTCGTAGCGGTTGTGGAAGTGCTCGCCGCCGGAGATCGGGAAGGCGGCGCGCTGCCGCAGCTCCGCGTACCGCTCGATGTGCGTCCAGGGCATCGGCTCCTCGAACCAGCCGATGTCGAAGGGCTCCAGCTCGCGCACGAGCCGGGCGGCGGTGGGCATGGCGAACCGGGCGTGGCCCTCGATGAAGAGGTCGACGTCGGGACCGATCGCCTCGCGGACGGCGGCCACGAGGGCGACGGAGCGGCGCAGTTCGGCGCGCTCCAGTTCGTGCAGCCCGGGACCGAAGGGGTCGAACTTGAGGGCGGTGAAGCCCTTCGCCACGGTCTCCTTCGCCTTGGCCGCGAAGACCTCGGGCTCGCGCTCGCCGGTGTACCAGCCGTTGGCGTACACCCGTACCTCGTCGCGGCACGCGCCGCCGGTGAGGCGGTACGCGGGCACTCCGAGGGCCTTGCCCATGAGGTCGTACATCGCCTGGTCGAGTCCCGACAGGGCGACGCCGCCCATGTCCCCGCCGCGCAGGAAGTCGCCCTGGTAGACGCGGAGCCAGAGCTCCTCGATGTCGAAGGGGTCGGCGCCGATGAGGTGGCGCCGCGCGATGGCCTCGGTGAGGTCGCAGACCTCACGTACCCGGTAGGGATGGGTGATCTCGCCGATGCCGGAGAGGCCCTCGTCGGTGTGGACCCGGACGTAGCCGAAGTCGCGCCACGAGGTGCCGAGCATCAGTGTCTCGACGCGGGTGATGCGCCCGGCGGGCCCGGCGGGGCGGGTGCGGTTGACGGTCAGCATCAGCGGGTCGCTCCACCCATGGTCGAGGTGTTCTCCAGGTCACGGGCACCGCCGTCGGCGAGGACGGCCTCGACGGCGGCCTCGGTGCCTTCGACGAGGCGGTCGACGTCGGCGTCGGTGTGGGCGTAACTGATGTGGCTGCGCTTGAGGTTGAGCGGCAGCTCGAACAGCCCGTGGTCGAGGAGCCTGCGGCGGTAGCCGACGAACAGCGAGGCGTCGTTCTTCAGCAGGTCGGCGTAGGTGCGGGGGGTCTCGCCCGGCATGAAGTAGCTGACGAAGACGGAGCCGTAGCCGGTGACGACCGCGGGGACGCCGAGGCGCTCGTAGAGCCCGGTGAGTTCGGTGCGGACCCGCTCGCCGAGACGGAAGACGTGCTCGTGGACCGGCTCCTCGCGGAGCTTGCGCAGGGTGGCGAGGGCGGCGGCGACGACGGACGGGTGCCCGTTGTACGTGCCGGCGAAGAAGGCCGGGGCGCCGGGGCGGGTGGAGAAGAGGTCCATCAGGTCGGCGCGGCCGCCGATCGCGCCAACGGGGGCGCCGTTGGCGATGGCCTTGCCGAGGGTGGTGAGGTCCGGGGTGACGCCGGAGATCTTCTGCCAGCCGCCGATGTCGTGACGGAAGCCGGTGATGACCTCGTCGAAGATCAGGACGCTGCCCGCCTTCGTGGTCTCCTCGCGCAGGGTGGTGAGGAATTCCTGGTGGGGCAGGAGCGCGCCGACGTTGTGCGGGACGGGTTCGACGATGACGGCCGCGATGTCGGGGCCGTGCTCGGCGAAGGTGCGGCGCACGGCCTCGCTGTCGTTGAACGGCAGGACGAGGGTGGCGTCGAGGACCTCGGGCAGGATGCCGGTCGAGATCGGGTCGTGGCCGCCGACCTTCTCGGGGGCGGAGATGACGTTGAGGCTGACCGAGTCGTGCCAGCCGTGGTAGCAGCCCTGGAACTTGACGACGAGACGGCGCCCGGTGGCGGCGCGGGAGACGCGCAGCGCGTGGAAGGTGGCCTCGCTGCCGGTGCTGGTGAGGAGCACCTTCTCGATCGACGGGATCAGCTCGGTGAGCTGTTCGGCGAGGAGGACCTCACCCTCGGTGACACCGACGCCCATGTGGCCGAGGGTGGCGCCGGCCTCCGCGGTGGCGCGGGCCACGTCGGGGTCGTTGTGTCCGAGCAGTGGCGGGCCGAACGCCGAGTGGAAGTCGGTGTACACGCGTCCGTCGGCGGTACGGAACCGTGCGCCGTCGGTACCGGTGACGACCAGGTCGGTCAGTCCGGGAACGCTGCGCTGACCGCTGTTCACGCCGCCGGGTACGACCTGGCGGGCGCGTTCGGCGAGTCGGGCTCCGGATTCCTTGCCTACCGGGCCTGAACCCATGGTGCTTGCTCCTTGCGTCGAGAGTCGTCGGTTTCACAGGCCCTGCCCGGCCCGTGAGTCCCTGGCGCCATCCGCCCGGCAGTCTCCGCAGGAAGTGGTGTCCGTGGTGCGTGTTGCTTCGGGTGCTCTTCGATGTTTCTTCGGTGTTGCCGATTTTCCGAACGCTGTTCTGTAGAGCAGAACAGGTCTGGATGCTACGTCCGCTCGCAGGGGTGGTCAACCCCTCCGTGACGCCAAATCCCCCATTCCAGAGGCCTTTCGGCACGGAAAGGGCTCCACTCACCCCCGAGGCCCACTAGGCTGTTCTGCTATGACGAACAGTGCTGCCCCAGAAGAACCGAAGTACTGGGTCAAGAGCGTGGCCAGGGCAGCGGACATCCTCGAGGCGCTCGCCGCCCCCTCCCAGGGGAACGGCCTCAGCGTCACGGAGGTCGGCCAGGCCTGCCGCATCTCCAAGAGCGCCGCCTTCGGCATGCTCCAGACCCTGCGCGCGTACGGCCTCGTCTCGGACGACGGCGAGGGCATGAACCGCCGCTACCGGCTCGGCATGAGCCTGGCGCGGCTGGGCGACCGGGCGCGCTCCCAGGTGTCCCTGCGCGGCGTCGCCCACCCGGTGCTCACGGAGCTGACCGCGTCCACCGGTATGGCGTCCCGGCTCGCCGTGCCGGAGGACGGCCACGCGGTCGTCGTGGACCAGGTCGAGCTCGACCAGCGCGTCCGGCTCGACCTGCGGATGGGGCAGCGCGAGTTGCCGCACTGCACGGGCCTGGGCAAGGCGCTGCTCTCCGCGGTGCCCGAGAGCGAGGCCGCCTCGGTGATCGAGCGGTTCGGCCTGCCCCGGCGGACCTCCCGCACCATCACCGACCCGGCCACGTTCCTCTCGCATCTGCGCGACATCGCCCGGGTCGGCTACGCCCTGGACGACGAGGAGGACGCCGAAGGCATCATCTGCATCGGCGCGCCCGTCTTCGACGACCGTTCGGTGTGCGCGGGCGCGGTCAGCATCACCGGGCTCAAGCTCGGCCTGCCGGCCTGGCGTTACCAGGAGCTCGGCGGCCAGGTCCGGGACGCGGCGCGGCGGATCAGCGTCTCGCTGGGCTGGGAGCCGGACGAGGACGGGGCGGCGGACACCGGTGCGGCGCATTCCGGCGGAATCGGGTCTTGACCGATCGGCTTCATCGGCCGTAGGTTCCCTGCCAACCCCGATGAGATCCTCACGGCATCGGCGATTCACCCCTTCCGGCCCGCTTCCGACGCCTGCCCATCGCGTCGTGGACATCCGAGGGCCGGACCCTTTCGAGCCATCCGCCTCATGGCAGTCCCCCGCAGGAACGCTCCCTCATTCCCGGCACTTCTCGGAAGGCGAAGTCCGCATGAGCGTTCCGCACCACCACACCTCCGACCGGTCCCGTCGTACTCTGCTGCGGGCCTCCGGGCTGGCCGGGCTGGTCATGGCCGGCTCGGCCGTGGCCACCGGGTCCGCGCAGGCCGCGCCCTCCCGCGCCACCGCTGTGCTGAGGGCCGGCACGGTCGCCGAACTCCGTGCCCTGAACACCCGGCCGCTCGACGACCACACCCAGGTCCTGCTCTCCGGCTACCACACCCCCGGCGACGGCGGCGCGATGGCCCTGCGCTGGGACAAGAAGTCCAAGGACACCCACAACGGCGGAACCGTCATCGCACCCGCCGACGACAGCCCCGGACGCTGGCACCAACTCCACACCGGCACCCTCGACTTCCGCACCTTCGGCCACTTCGGCACCGAACACCCCGCCGACGCCGCACTCGACGCGATGATCGACGACCCCACCGTCCACCGCATCGAAGCCCACACCGACCTCCACTTCACCCGACGCCACCAGTGGAACCGCTCCAACATCGAACTCGACTTCGGCGGCCACCGCATGACCACCGAAGACATCGAGAAGAACACCCACGACAACCCCTTCGGCGCCGTCCTCTCCTTCCGCGGCACCGTCACCGACACGACGGTCGAGCACACCCTGGGCTCGGCGATGCCGGATCTGTCCGATCTCTTCGAGGTCGGCGACTCGGGCAAGTTCTCCGTAGGCCAGTGGTGGGCCGTGGAGATCAACGCCCTGTCGGGGAAGTACGAGAAGGAGGTCCAGCGCCTCGTCCAGGTCACCGATGTCGTGGACGCGGAGCACATCCGGGTCAACTACCAGATCGGCTGGGACCTGGCCGCCGGCCGGACACTCACCTGGACCCGGATCGAGCCCGTCGAGCGCGCCCATGTCCGCAACCTCGTCTTCGAGGGCTGGGGCGAGGACGAGATGACCGGCTCGCACCCGGTCTCGTACGAGTACGCGGTGCGCTGCGACGTCTCCGGGATCGAGGCCGTCGGCACCTTCTGGCCGGTGGTGATGCGCCGCTGGTGCACGTACTACCGCACCGAGCAGTGCTCACTGACGAACCCGAAGTCCGTCACGTACGGCGGCGCGGGCTATCTGACGCAGCAGATCTACTGTCTGTACGGGCACGTGGAGGACTGTCACACATCCAACGCCCGCCACCTCAACGACTTCACGGCCTCGGCCTACTGCTACGTCACCAACTGCCACGGCGACGGTGACGACGAGGGGCCGTTCGTGACGCACGGCCAGTTCGAGCACGACCTCGTCTACACCGGCAACTCCGGGCTGATGACGTTCGCCAACTCGGGCGCCGCCTGGGGCGGCCGGGCCAAGCGGATCACCGTACGCCGCCACGCCTGCTCCTGGTTCGTGGCCCGGGTCAGGATCACCGATCTGACGCTCGAGGACGTCCTCGTCATCGGCAAGAAGTCCCTCTCCGGCTCCGGCATGCTCTGGATCAACGCCGACGGTGTGCAGCTGCGCGGGTGCACGGCGAGCGGGCCGCTGATCATCTCCCAGGCCTCCACGCTCTCGGCCCGGCCCAATGTGATCGCCGACTCGTCGTTCTCGTTCGCCGCGGGCGCCGAGATCACCCAGGCATCCGTGGCCGCCCCGGTCACCCTCGCCCGGACGGCACTGAACGGGGTCGACGGCGCGGTGTTCAACGGCACCGGGCCGCTGGTCCTGGACAGTTGCGTCCTGACCGGCTCCAAGGACAGCGCGCCCGTCTCGCTCGCCCACCAGGACATCACCGTCGACGGCGGCGAACTCCGCGACAGCGGGCTGAAGCTGACCTCCGCCAAGGACCAGCGGCTGCGGATCGACGGCACCCGGCTCGTCGGTACGAACAAGGACGGCGCCCTGCTCTCGCGCACCGGCGCGGGGCGGACCGTCGACTGGCGTCTGACCGGCCTCGACTCGACCGCGCCCGAGGGCACCGCGCATGTGCTGGTGACCGACGGGACCAACCGCTACCGGGCGACGGGCTCCACCTTCACCGGCGGCCGGCTCGAACTGCGGCCCGCGGCGTTCACCGGCTCCGGCAGCCATCTGCTGCACTCCGGCTGCGTCGAGGACGGCACCGAGCGCACCGCGCTGCCGGACGAGGGCGACCGCGTCTCGCACACCGCGGCCACGCTGCGGTTCTGACCGCGCCCCGGACCGCACCACCGAACCCGCCCATCGAGTCCCAGGGAACCCACGTGTCCACGCACACCCCGATCACCGGCCGGCCCGTCCGGGTCGCGCTCGTCGGCGCCGGCAACCGCGGTCTGACGTACGCCGAGTGGATCAAGGCTCATCCCGAGCGCGCCGAGCTCGTCGCCGTCGCCGACCCGCGTCCCGCGGCGCGTGCCGCCGCCGGCGCACCCGTCGAGTTCGACGACTGGCGGCCTCTCGTCGAGCACCGCATCGCGGACGCCGTCGTCGTCGCCACCCAGGACCGCTTCCATGTGGAGCCGGTGCTGGCCCTGGCAAAGGCCGGCTACGCGATCCTCGCCGAGAAGCCGCTCGCCCCGACGGAGGACGAGACCCGGACGATCGTCGAGGGTGTGGAGCGGACCGGGGTGCTCTTCGCGGTCTGCCACGTCATGCGGTACACCCCCTACACCGACCTGGTGAAGGAGGTCGTGGACTCCGGCGTGCTCGGGCAGCTGGTCTCCCTCGACCATCTGGAGCCGGTCGGCTGGTGGCACTACGCGCACAGTTACGTGCGCGGCCCCTGGCGCAGCGAGAAGGACTCGTCGCCGATGCTGCTCGCCAAGTCGTGCCACGACCTCGACTGGATCACGTACGTCATGGGCGGCCGGATCGAACGGGTCTCCAGCTTCGGCGGTCTGAAGCACTTCCGGCCGGAGAACGCCCCGGAAGGGTCCGCCGAGCGCTGCCTGGACTGCGCGGTGGAGTCCGGCTGCCCGTACAGCGCGCTGAAGCTGTACATGCCGACGCTGCGCGAGAAGGGCGCGGTCTGGCCGGTCACCCATGTCACCGGGGCGACCGACGAGGCCGGTCTGGTGCGGGCGCTGCGCGAAGGCCCGTACGGCGTCTGCGCGTACCGCGGCGACAACGACGTGGTCGACCACCAGGCCCTCGCCATGCAGCTGACGGACGGGGTGACCGCGACCTTCCAGATGGTGGCGTTCACCGAGCAGACGCACCGCCGGACCCGGATCTTCGGCTCGCACGGCTGGCTGAACGGTGACGGCGAGCGGGTCACGGTCCAGGACTTCCGTACCGGCGCGACCACCGTCCATGAGATCGGCGCGTCCGGTTCGAACGCGGCCGACGGGCACGGCGGCGGGGACGCCGCGCTCGTCGAGGCGTTCGTCACCGCCGTCGCCACGGGCGACGCCGGGGCGGTCCGCTCCGGTCCCGCCACCTCGCTCGGCAGTCATCTGGCGGCGTTCGCCGCAGAACGCGCCCGGCACACCGGCACCGTCCAGACGGTTCCCGCCCGATGATTCCCCCTCCTCTCGCTCCTCTTCCCGGCTCCACCCTCACGTCCTCGGAGGACCACCTCATGTCCCGTCTTCTCACCCGCCGTTCGAGAGTCCGCGCACTCGCCGCCCCCGTGATGGCCACCGCGCTCGCCGCCGGAGTGCTGGCCGGCTGTTCCGGCAGCGGCGACGACGGCAACACCGTCACCATGTGGACCTACCCGGTGATCTTCGACGAGGCCAAGAACAAGGCGTACTGGGACGGCCTGACCAAGGCGTTCGAGAAGGAGCACGCGGGTGTCACGGTGAAGGTGGAGACCTTCCCCTGGGCCAACCGCGACACCGCGCTCGCCACCGCGATCGCCTCCGGAAAGGGCCCGGACGCGGTCTACCTGATCCCGGACCAGCTGCCGAAGTACGCCGGCAGCATCATCCCGGCGGACGAGTACATGCCCGCCGACGCCAAGTCGGACTACACCGACTTCGCCCTGACCTCCGTGACGGTGGACGGCAAGGCCCTCGCCACCCCGGTCCTGACCAGCGCCAACCCGCTGATCTGCGACAAGCGGGTGTTCACCGCCATCGGCGAGACGAACTACCCGACCAGCTGGGCGGAGCTGGAGGCACTGGCCCCGAAGCTGAAGGAGAAGGGGTACTACGCCACCAGCTACAGCGGTGACACCCAGCAGACGCTGAACATGACCTTCTACCCGCTGCTGTGGCAGGCGGGCGGCGACGTCTTCTCCGAGGACGGCAAGAGCGTCACCTTCAACGACGCGGCAGGGGTGAAGGCCCTGACGTATCTGAAGAAGCTCGTCGACGGCGGTTACACCGACAAGGACCTGGTCACGACGACGCCGAAGCTGGAGCAGACCCCGACCGCCAAGGGCAAGGTGGCCTGCACCTGGCAGAACACCCCTGCGGACGTCGAGCCGTTCTGGGGCAAGGAGAACATCGTCGTCCAGCCGCCGTTGAAGGACGTGAAGTCGGTCGGCTACGGCACGATCGGCGCCCTGTCGATGCTGAAGGGCGCCGACAGGAAGAACACCGGCGACTGGCTGAACTTCGTCGCCGAGTCGAAGAACACGGCCGGTCTCCAGAAGGGTGCGGGCTACTTCCCGGCCCGCGAGTCCGGCGGCGACCTGTACCCGGGCGACGCCCTCCAGACGGCGGTCGGCGCCACGCTGCCGAGCATGACGGTGGGCCCGCTCCAGGACAAGGCCCGTGAGGTCCAGGGCGTGCTCGCTCCGGAGATCCAGGCGGCGCTGCTGGGCAACAAGAGCCCGCAGGAGGCGCTGGACTCGGCCGCGAAGGCGGCCCAGGCGATGCTCGGCCGCTGACCGGGCGCGGTGCCCGGGCCCGGCCGGCACCCGGCCCGGGCACCGCGTCCCCCGGGTCCGGCCGGCACTCCGGCCAGGGCACCGCTCCCCCGGTCCGGGCGCGGTGCCCGGGCCCGGCCGGCACCCGGCCCGGGCACCGCGTCCCCCGGGTCCGGCCGGCACTCCGGCCAGGGCACCGCTCCCCCGGTCCGGTCGCATCCCGGCCCGGACCGCTTTCCCCCGGGGGGACTCCCCCGTCCCCCGCAACTCCCTCATCCCGCAAGGAGATCCCCGTGGCAGTCGTCGCGGAACCCACCCGCCGGGGCCGTCGCAGCGGGCCGCAGGCGCGCCGCGAGGCCCGGATCGGCCTGCTCTTCGTCCTCCCGTGTTTCCTGTTGTTCCTCGCCTTCCGGTTCGGCCCCGGCATCGCCGGTGTGCTGATGAGCTTCACCGACTACTCCCTCACCGGCGGCGGCAGCTTCATCGGGCTCGACAACTTCACCCGCCTCTGGGACGACTCGCTGTTCTGGCAGGCGCTGAAGGTCACCGTCCTCTACACCGTGCTCGCCGTGCCCGGCACGCTCGTCGCGTCGGTCTCCCTCGCGCTGATCACCCGGCGCGCGTTCCGCGGCGCGAAGTTCTTCCGTTCGGTGTTCTTCCTGCCGGTCGTCACCTCGCTGGTGCTGGCCGCCACCGTCTTCGTCTGGATCTTCTCCACCGGCGGCCCGTGGTCGACCCTGATGGGCTGGTTCGGGATGTCCGAGGGCTCCTGGCTCTCCGACGACGTCCTGGTCCTGCCCGCGCTCGCGATCGTCGGCGTCTGGTCCCGCTTCGGCTACGGGATGCTGATCCTGCTCGCCCGGATGCAGGACATCCCGCGTGAGCTGGAGGAGGCCGCGCTCACCGACGGGGCCGGCCCCTGGCAGCGGTTCCGTTACATCGTGCTGCCGCAGCTCAAGCCCGCCCTGTTCTTCCTCGCCGTGATCGAGACGACGGCCTCGTTCCAGGTGTTCGACGCCGTGTACACGATGACCGGCGGCGGCCCCGCCAACGCCAGCTACACGCTCGTCTTCCAGCTCTACGACGCGGGCTTCAAATACTTCGACCTGGGTTACGCCTCCGCCATCGGCGTCGCGCTCTTCGTGCTGACCGTGGTGGTCGCCGTGATCCAGCGGCTCGTGATCGGGAAGGACCAGTGACCATGACCGCAGCACCCGTCGAGACCGAGGCCCCGCCCGCCGAGAAGGCGCCCGTGGTTCCGGACCGGGCCTCCCGTCGCACCGCACGCCGGCTGCGCAAGCTCTCGGAGCAGGACACCGTCCCGTACGGCATGAGGCCCACCCGGGCCGGCCGGATCGGGCGCGCGGCGCTGCTGACGGTGGCCGCGATCGTGACGGTCTTCCCGTTCTACGCGATGGTCGTGCTCTCCCTGAAGCCGTCCGCGGCGGTCGAGTTCCCCGGCAGCCTGGTGCCGTGGCCGCTGACCGGCGAGGCGTACGACACCGTCATGAGCGCCCAGGACGTGCCGCGCTGGCTGGTCAACACCCTGGTCTACTCGGTCGTCTCGGTCGTCGGCGTGCTGCTGCTCGCCTCGCTCGCCGGGTACGCCTTCGCCAAGAAGCGCTTCCCCGGCCGGGAGACGATGTTCTGGTCGTTCCTGTCGATGGTGATGGTCCCCTACCACGTCACGATGATCCCGACCTTCGCGATGATCGCGAAGCTGGGCGGCGTGGACACCTACTGGGGTCTGATCGTGCCGACGCTGGCCAACGCCCAGGCGGTGTTCCTGATGCGGCAGTTCATCCAGGGACTGCCGGACGAGCTCTTCGAGGCGGCCCGTCTCGACGGCTGCAACGAGTGGCAGATCTTCTACCGGATCGTCCTGCCCCTGCTGAAGCCGATCCTCGCCACGCTCGGTGTGTTCGTCTTCCTGTGGCACTGGAACGACTTCCTGTGGCCGCTGGTCATCGGCCAGTCCACCGACATGCGCACCCTCACGGTCGGCATCGCCTCGCTCCAGCAGCAGAACGTGCCGCTCAATGTGGTGCTCTCCGGCTCCGTCATCGCGTTCGTGCCCATCTTCGCCGCGTACATGGTGGGCCAGCGCTACTTCACCGAGGGCGTCACCGCGTCCGGAATCAAGGGATAGTCACGCATGTTCACCGATGAGGCCGCCCTCGAAGAGCGGCTCGCCACCCCCTCCGCCGCGCTCGTCGCCGATCTCGGCCGGCTCGAAGGCGATCTGCTGGTCCTCGGCGCGGGCGGCAAGATGGGCCCCAGCCTGTGCCGGCTGGCCCGCCGCGCACTGGACGCCGCCGGCCGCGAGGACGTGACCGTGTACGCGGTCTCCCGCTGGTCCGACCCGTCCGCCGCCGGGGAGCTGGAGGCGGCCGGGATACGCACCGTCGCCTTCGACCTGATGGACCCCGCCGCCGACCTGGCCGCACTGCCGGACGCCGGCAACGTCGTGTTCATGGTCGGCGCCAAGTTCGGCTCGGCCGGGGCGCCCTCGCACGCCTGGGCGGTGAACGCCGCGATGCCCGACAGGGTGGCGCGCCGCTGGTCCGGCGCCCGGATCGCCGCGTTCTCCACCGGTAACGTGTATCCGCTGGTGCCCGTCGCGTCCGGCGGCTCCACGGAGACCGACCCGGTCGGGCCTGTCGGCGAGTACGCGATGTCCTGCCTGGGCCGCGAGCGGATCTTCGGCCATGCCGCGCTGACCCGTGGCACGAGGGTCGCCACGATCCGTCTGAACTACGCGGTGGACCTGCGCTACGGCGTCCTCGCCGACATCGCGTACCGGGTCCGGGCGGGCGAGCCCGTCGATGTGACGACCGGTCACGCCAACGTGGTCTGGCAGGGGTACGCCAACGAGGTCGCCCTGCGCTCCCTGCCGCATGCCACCGGCGGCGAGGCGTTCACCCTCAACCTCACCGGTCCCGAGACCGCGTCGGTGCGCCGGATCGCCGGCTGGTTCGGCGCGGAGTTCGACCGGGAGCCGGTCTTCGAGGGCGAGGAGGCGCCGACCGCGCTGCTCTCCGACGCGAGCCGCTGCCACGCCCTCTTCGGCTACCCGGACGTCACGCTGCGCACCCTCGTCGAGTGGCAGGCCGACTGGCTGCGCCGCGGGCTCCCGCTGTCCGGCAAGCCCACCAAGTTCCAGGTCCGTGACGGAAGGTTCTGATCCACTCCATGTCCACTCCCTCCCCCACGGCCACCCCCGCCCTCGGCGCACTCGCCCGGGGAACGGTGATCCCCGCCCACCCCCTCGCCCTGCACGACGACGGCAGCTTCGACGAACGGCGCCAGCGGGCCCTGACCCGCTACTACCTGGCGTCCGGTGCGGGCGGTGCCGCCGTCGCCGTGCACACCACCCAGTTCGAGATCCGCGAGCCCGGCGTCGGACTGTTCCGGCCGGTGCTCGAACTCGCCGCCGAGACGATCGACGCCGAGGCGGGCCGCCCGTTCGTCAAGGTCGCGGGTGCCTGCGGCTACACCGCACAGGCGGTCGCGGAGGCCACGACGGCCGCCGCGCTCGGCTACGACGCGGTGCTGCTCAGTCCGGCCGTGCCGGGCGCCGACGAGAAGGGGCTGCTGGAGCGGGCCCGCGCGGTCGGCGAGGTGCTGCCGGTGATCGGCTTCTACCTCCAGGAGGCCGTCGGCGGACGCTATCTCTCCCCGGCGTTCTGGTCGGCGTTCACCGATCTGCCGTCGACGGTCGCGGTGAAGATCGCCCCGTTTGACCGGTACCGCACCGCCGATGTCGTCCGGGCGGTGGCCTCGGCCGACCGCGCCGGCGAGGTGGCGCTGTACACCGGCAACGACGACGACATCATCGGCGACCTGCTCACCCCGTACGAGACGGCCGACGGCACCCGGCGCTGGTTCGCGGGCGGGCTCCTCGGCCAGTGGGCCGTGTGGACGAGTTCCGCCGCGGCTCTCCTCGACGACGTCCGCGCGGCCCGCGCCGGCGACCACGCGGCGATGGTCCGCTGCCTGGCCCGCCGCTCCGAGCTGACGGACGCCAACAGTGCGGTCTTCGACGTGCGGGGCGCGTTCCGCGGCTGCATCGCCGGGGTCCACGAAGTCCTGCGCCGCCAGGGCCTGCTGGCGAACATCCGGTGCCTGGACCCGGCCGAGACGCTCTCGCCGGGGCAGGCCGAGGAGATCAGCCGGGTGGCCGCGGCCTACCCCTGGCTGACCGATGACACCTTCGTCGCGGAGCACCTCGATGCCTGGCTCTCCTGACCGCCCCCGGGTCGTCGTCGCCGTTCCGCCCGCGCTGCGCGCCCAGTTCTTCACCGCCGGGGTGTGGCGGGAACTGGAGCGGGCGGCGGAGCTCACCGTCCTCGACGACCACTCCGACCGCGCGGCGGTGGCCGCCGCGCTGCCCGGCGCCCGGGCGCTGATCCTCTCGTGGCGCGCCCCCAGGGTGGACGCCGGACTCCTGCGTGCGGCGGACCGGTTGGAGCTGGTGGCGCACACCGGCTCGGCCGTCGCCCCGTACGTCACCGAGGAGGTGTTCCGGCGCGGCATCCTCGTCACCCAGGCCGGCGACGAGATGGCCCGGCCGGTCGCCGAGGTGGCGCTGGCCTTCACGCTGTCGCTGCTGCACCGCGTCCACCGTTTCGACCACGCCCTGCGCGGCGGTGCCACGTGGGCGGAGGCGAGCGAGGCCCCGCCGCGCCATGAGATCCACGGCAGCGACATCGGGGTGATCGGCGCGTCCCGTACCGGCCGTGCGTACATCGCGATGGTGCGGGCCATGGGCGCACGGGTGGCCGTCACCGACCCGTATCTGTCCGAGGCGGACGCGCGGGCGCTCGGCGTGGAGTCCGTGCCCTTGGACACCCTGCTCTCGCGCAGCCGGATCGTCGCCGTGCACGCACCTGTCACCGAGGAGACCCATCGGATGATCGGCGCCCGGCAGCTGGCGCTGATGCCGGACGGCGCGGGCTTGGTGAACACCGCCCGGTCGTGGCTGGTCGACGAGGACGCGCTGCTCGCGGAGGTGCGGTCGGGCCGGCTGGACGCGGCGATCGACGTGTTCGACGCCGAGCCGCTGCCGGTGGACCACCCGCTGCGCACCCTGCCCAATGTGCTGCTCACCCCGCACCAGGCCGCGGGCAGCGTCGAGTGCAGGCAGCGCCTCGGCGCGAGCGCGGCCGACGAGGTGCTGCGCCTGCTGGCGGGGCGGCCCCCGGCCCACGCGGTCACCGTCGACGCCCTGACCCGGCTGCACTGAACCACCCCCGACACACCTTCAGCACAGGAGAGTTCACCCATGCGTTTCATGCGCGTCGGCGAGCCGGGCCACGAGCGCCCGGTCCTCGTCCGTCCCGAAGGCCGGCACTACGACCTGTCGGGCGTCACGCCCGACATCGACGGAGCGTTCCTCGCCGCCCTCGCGGATGATCCGGACCTGATCCCCGCCGACGCGGATCTCCGGGAGACCGACATCACCGGGCTGCGGATCGGAGCGCCGGTCGCGCGTCCGCATGCGCTGCTCTGCATCGGCCAGAACTACGCGGCCCACGCCGCTGAGTCCGGCTCCGCGCCGCCCGAGCAGCCGATCCTCTTCTACAAGTCGCCGAACACGGTCGTCGGCCCCTACGACGACGTCCTCATCCCGCGCGGCTCGGAGAAGACCGACTGGGAGGTGGAGCTGGCCGTCGTGATCGGCCGCCGTGCCTCCTGTCTGGACTCGCCGGCCGACGCCGCCTCGTACATCGCCGGTTACGCCGTCAGCAACGACGTGTCGGAGCGCGCCTTCCAGCTGGAGCAGTCGGGCGGCCAGTGGTCCAAGGGCAAGAGCTGTGCCACGTTCAACCCGCTGGGCCCGGTGCTGGTGACGGCCGACGAGGCCGGTGACCCGCAGCGGCTGCGGCTGCGCAGCTACGTCAACGGGGACCCACGGCAGGACTCCGTGACCGGGGACATGATCTTCGGCGTGGCACATCTGGTGCACCATCTGTCGCAGTATCTGGTGCTGGAGCCCGGCGACGTCGTCAACACCGGTACGCCGCAGGGCGTGGCGCTCTCCGGCCGCTTCCCGTACCTGCGGCCGGACGACGTGATGGAGGTCGAGATATCGGGCCTCGGCCGGCAGCGCAGCGTCTGCCGGCCGGCGTAGAGGCCGCTCAGTCCTCCGGGAGCTCGACCGGGGCGATGTCGTCGAAGACGTCGCCGGGGCCGGGGTTCGTCGCGTCCGTGGCACCGCCGAAGTGGTTCATCACTCCCCATACGGCGTTGAGCGCGGTCTGTACGGCGCCCTCGGCCCATCCGGCCGTCCAGGAGATGTCGTCGCCCGCGAGGAAGAGCCCTCGCCTGTCGGCGGGCAGCCGGTCCTGCATGAAGTGGGTGAACAGCCGCCGCTGGTAGCGGTAGTGACCCGGCAGGTTGGCCTTGAACGCGCCCATGAACCAGGGCTCGTTCTCCCAGGAGACCGTCACCGGGTTGCCGATGATGTGCCTCCTGATGTCGACGCCCGGATAGATCTCGCCGAGCGACTTCAGCATGACCTCCATGCGCTCGCTCGGCGAGAGCGGCAGCCACTTCAGGCTGTCGTCGCACCAGGTGTACGACAGGCAGATGACGGCCGGCCTGTCGGGCCCGTCGTCGAGGAGGTAGGTGCCGCGGGTCATCCGGTCGGTGAGCGTCATCGACATGGTGTCCCTGCCGGTCACCTCGTCCTTGTCGAGCCAGAAGGGCCGGTCGACGGGGACGAACAGCTTGGAGGACTCCATGTAGTGGGTGCGCTCCATCGCCGTCCAGTGGTCGATGGGGAACAGCTGGTCGTCGCAGGCGATCTTGGACAGCAGCAGCCAGGACTGCCCGGTGAAGACCGCGGCCCGGTAGGTGCGGATGTCGCCGGTGGCGTCGGTGACGGTGATCCGGTTGCCCGCGGTGCGGTCGAGCCGGGTCACGGCGGTGCGCGGCTGACCGCCCTCGTGCAGCGAGGCCAGCGAGGTACCGGCCGGCCAGTGCACGGTCTTCTCCGGCTCGCGGTCCCAGAGCCGGAGCGGCAGCTGCTGGCTGCCGCCGACGATCCCCCGGTGGTGGTCGTCGGCCTCGGTGTAGACGACCCGCAGGATCTCCAGGATGGAGTTGGGGAAGTCGGTGTCCCAGCCGCCGGTGCCGAAGCCGACCTGGCCGAAGATCTCGCGGTGCCGGAACGACTTGAAGGCGTCGGAGCCGCAGAGGAAACCGTAGAAGGTCTGGTCGTCGAGCTTCTCGACGAGCTTCGCCCAGATCTCCCTGATGCGCGGGACGTCGCGCTCGCGCATCGCGCGGTTCATGCCGGAGAAGTCGGCGCCCTCCTCCAGGCAGGCGTTCCAGGCGTCCATCACCTCGCGGTACACCTGCGGCAGGTCGTCGATGGTGCGCGCGTAGTGCGACTCGCCCTTGAGGTCGACGACGGTCGAAGGGGTCGCCGGGGAGAGCGGGTTGGGGAACGGCCGGGTCTCCAGGCCCACCAGGTCGATGTAGTGCTGGAGCGCCGTGGACGAGGGCGGGAAGCGCATGGCGCCCATCTCCGCCGTGAGCGAGGGGTCGCAGCCCTCGAAGCCGACGGTCCGCAGCCGCCCGCCGATCCGGTCCGCCTCGTACACGACGGGCTTCAGGCCCATCTTCATCAGTTCGTACGCGGCGATGACGCCGGAGAGCCCGCCGCCGATCACGGCGACCTCGGTGCCGTGCTCGGTGGCGGGTATCTGCCCGATGCCGGCGGGGTGCGCGAGGAAGTCGTCGTAGGCGTACGGGAAGTCCGGCCCGAACATGGTGATCGGCGGCTGCGCGTCGGTGTGCTGGACGGCGGTGGGCACCGTGGACGTCATGGGGTACGGACTCCTAGCGGGGGAAGCGTGGGACGACGGGGGCGGGGCTCAGACGAGGGAGCCGTACAGACCGGGCAGACGGTCCCGCAGATACGGGTTCGCGGTGCGGGACGCGGAGAGCAGAGCGGGGTCCACCTCGCCGACGACGAGCTCCTCGCCGCGCCCGGCGCGGGTGCGGACCGTGCCGTCGGGGGCGGCCAGGCAGCTCAGCCCGGTGAACTCGAACTCGCCCTCCCGGCCCGTCCTGTTGACGTAGGCGATGTACATCTGGCTCTCGAAGGCGCGGACCGGCACGACGGACTCGGCGACGAACGGATACGGATGCATGAGCGCGGTCGGCACGAGCAGCAGCTCGGTCCCGGCCAGGGCGTGGGCGCGAACGTTCTCCGGGAACTCGACGTCGTAGCAGATCAGCATCCCGACGCGTACGCCGTCCAGCTCGGCCTGCACCACGGGGCGCTCGCCGGGGGTGAACCACTTCTGCTCGAAGTCGCCGTAGAGGTGGGTCTTGCGGTAGGCGCCGAGGGTCGTCCCGTCGGGGCCGATGAGCAGGGAGGCGTTGAAGAGGGCGTCGCCGGCCCGCTCCGGGTAGCCGTAGTGGAGGGCGAGTCCGTGGCGTACGCAGATGTCGGCGACGGCTCGTGCTCCGGGGCCGTCGGCGGGTTCGGCGAGTGCGGGGAGCGCCTCGCCGACGGCGTACCCGGTGAGGTACAGCTCGGGGCAGACCAGCAGCCGGGCGCCGGCCGCCGCGGCCCGTCCCGCCGCCTCGTCGAGCGTGGCGAGGTTGTCGTCGACGGCGCCGGGTCGTCCGGAGCTCTGGAGCAGGGCGGTGCGCAACGACGGCATGGCTGACCTCGGGCGGAGCGGGCGGGGTGGGGAGACGTATCGAAGGTACGGGGCCGCCGCAGTGGCCGACAAGACGCGATTGTTGCGTGTGCACCGTCGATCCGTTGCGCGCCGGGGCCGATGGGCGGTGATTCGTTGCGTGGAGCGTCTTCGCAGGTCAGGCGAGTGATGTCGGTCTCGGTGCGGGCCACGGGCAGGTGGGGCCGCGCGCCGCGGACGGGGGCCCGGTGAGCCCCCGGCGGGCGGGCCCGCGCGCCGCGGACGGACCGGCCCGCGCGACTCGGGGCGGGCCGGCGGGCCTCAGGCGGGCGGGCCCGACGAGTAGCGCCGCAGCAGTGGTGAGAGCACCAGCACCGACTTGGTCCGCTCGACGTACAGCTCGCCCGCGATCCGCTCGAGCACCTGCTCGAAGTGGCGCATGTCGGCGGCGAAGACCTGCACGATCGCGTCGGCGTCGCCGGTCACGGTGGAGGCGGACGCGATCTCCGGGTAGGCGGACAGGCCCCGCTTGATCGCCTCGGGGGCGGTGTTGCGGCTGCAGTAGATCTCGATGAACCCCTCGGTCTCCCAGCCGAGCGCCGCCGGGTCGACCCGCACGGTGAAGCCCGTGATGGCGCCCTCGGCACGCAGTCGGTCCACACGGCGTTTCACCGCGGGCGCGGAGAGGCCGATGAGCGCGCCGATGTCCGCGTAGGAGCGGCGGGCGTCTTCGGCGAGGGCGTGGACGATGCGTTCGTCGAGGTCGTTCAGGCGCACTTCGGGTGGATCACTTCTCTGCGGCGGGCGGTCGTTCCGGGGGCGGCGGGGCCGCCCCCGAAGTAGACCACGGGCGCGCCACGCGGGGCGCGCCCGGCGCGGAGGTACCGCCGGTCAGAAGGGGAACTGCGAGCGGCCGTGCTGGACCGAGATCCACTTCTGGGTGGTGAAGGCCTCCAGCATCGATTCGCCGTTCAGCCGTCCGAGGCCCGAGTTCTTCTCGCCGCCGAAGGGGACGACGGGCTCGTCGTGGACCGTGCCGTCGTTGATGTGGATCATGCCGGTGCGGACGCGCTGCCCCACCCGCACTCCGCGCTCGACGTTCGCGGTGTGGACGGCGCCGCTCAGCCCGTACGGGGTGTCGTTGGCGATCCGTACGGCCTCGTCCTCGCCGTCGAAGGGGACGAGCAGGGCCACGGGGCCGAAGATCTCCTGCTGGAGCACGGGGGAATCGGGGGCGAGACCGGTCAGGACGGACGGGCTCACGAGGTTGCCCTCGGTCCCACCGTGCAGCAGTGCGGTGGCGCCCGCCTCCACGGTCTCGTCGACGAGCCTGGTCACCGCGTCGGCCTGCGAGGAGCTGATCAGCGGGCCGATGTGGGTGGCGGGGTCGGCCGGGTCGCCGACGCGCAGGGAGGCGACCTTGGCGACGAACTTCTCGGTGAACTCCTGCTCCACCGCGCGGTCCACCAGGATGCGGTTGGCCGCCATGCAGACCTGGCCCTGGTGGATGTAGCGGCTGAAGACGGCCGCGTCGACGGCGTAGTCCACATCGGCGTCGTCCAGGACGATCAGCGCGCTGTTGCCACCGAGTTCGAGCACCGCGCGCTTGAGGTTGGCCGCGCAGACCGTGGCGACGTGCCGGCCTATCTTGTCCGAGCCGGTGAAGGAGATGACCTGCGGGACGGGGTGCTCCAGCAGGCTGTCGCCGATCTCGGCGATGTCGGTGACCACGACGTTCAGCAGTCCGGCGGGCAGCCCCGCCTCCTCGAAGACCTTGGCGATCAGCGTGCCGCCGCAGACCGGGGTGTTCTGGTGCGGCTTGAGGACCACGGCGTTGCCGAGCGCGAGGGCGGGCGCGACCGACTTGAGCGACAGCAGGAAGGGGAAGTTGAAGGGGCTGATGACGCCCACGACCCCTACGGGCAGCCGGTAGACGCGGTTCTCCTTGCCGTCGGTCGGCGAGGGCAGGATCTGCCCCGTGGAGCGCAGCGTGAGCTGGGCCGCCTCGCGGAGGAACTCCTTGGCGAGGTGCAGCTCGAAGCCCGCCTTCAGACGCGTGCCGCCGAGCTCGGCGACGATCGCCTCGCCGATCTCGTCCTCGCGCTCCTCGACGACGCGCAGCGCCTTCTCCAGCACCGCCCGCCGGGCGTACGGGTTGGTGTCCGCCCACTCCGGCTGCGCCCGCTCGGCCGAGCGGTAGGCCTGGTCGATCTCACCTGCGGTGGCGACGGTGATCGAGGCGAGCTTCTCCCCGCTGTACGGGTTGAAGTCGATGATGTCCCAGGACCCCTTCCCCGGCCTCCACTCGCCGTCGATGTACTGCTGGGCCAGATCGGTGAAGAAGGAGGTCATGAGATCCCTTTGCCGGAGAAGGGCGGGCAGTTGACTGGCGCTCATGTTACTTACGATTCAACCAAGTTGAGGTCGGACTGAGATGCTCACAGGTGAAAACAAGTCGTCGCGGACCGGTCATCGAACGAACAGAAAAAGGTGCCCCTCCCGGGATGCAGACCCGGGAGGGGCACCTGTGGCACGAGGCCCGGCAGGGCCGCGCGATCAGCTCCAGCTGGCGTGCAGCGGCTTGCCCTCCGCGTAACCGGCGGCGCTCTGGACACCCACGATCGCCTTCTCGGCGAACTCTTCCAGCGAGGCCGCACCGGCGTAGGTGCAGGAGGAGCGGACACCGGCGATGATCGAGTCGATCAGGTCCTCCACACCCGGGCGGGCCGGGTCGAGGAACATCCGCGAGGTGGAGATGCCCTCCTCGAACAGTCCCTTGCGGGCCCGGTCGTAGGCGGACTCCTCCGAGGTCCGGTTCTTGACCGCTCGCGCCGAGGCCATCCCGAACGACTCCTTGTAGTACCGCCCGTCGGCGGACTGCTGGAGGTCGCCGGGCGACTCGTACGTTCCGGCGAACCAGGACCCGATCATGACGTTGGACGCGCCGGCCGCGAGGGCCATCGCCACGTCGCGCGGGTGCCGCACGCCGCCGTCGGCCCAGACGTGCTTGCCGTGCTTCCTCGCCTCGGCGGCGCACTCCAGGACGGCGGAGAACTGCGGCCTGCCGACACCGGTCATCATCCGGGTCGTGCACATCGCGCCGGGGCCGACGCCGACCTTGATGATGTCGGCGCCCGCCTCGATGAGGTCGCGCACACCCTCGGCGGCCACGACGTTGCCCGCGACGATCGGCACACCCGGGTCGAGCGCCCGCACGGCGGCGACCGCGCTGATCATGGACTCCTGGTGGCCGTGCGCGGTGTCCACGACGAGGGTGTCCACACCCGCGTCGAGGAGCTGCTTGGCCTTGCCCGCCACGTCGCCGTTGATACCGACGGCGGCGGCGATCCGCAGCTTGCCGTCCGCGTCGGTCGCGGGGGTGTAGAGCGTCGCGCGGAGCGCGGCCTTACGGGTGAGGATGCCGACGAGCCGGCCGTCCGCGTCGACCGCCGGAGCGAGCTTGCGGTTGGCCCCGTCGAGGCGGTTGAAGGCCTCGCGCGGGTCGATGTCCGCGTCCAGCACGACCAGGTCCTTGGACATGACCTCGGACAGCTGGGTGAAGCGGTCCACGCCGCTCAGGTCGTGGTCGGTGACGACACCGACCGGCCGGTGCCCTTCGTCCACGACGACACCGGCTCCGTGGGCCCGCTTGTGCAGGAGGGACAGCGCGTCGGCGACGGTCTGGCCGGGGGCCAGCACGATCGGCGTGTCGAGGACGAGGTGACGCTTCTTCACCCAGCTGATGACCTCGGTGACGACCTCGATCGGGATGTCCTGGGGGATCACGACCAGGCCACCGCGCCGGGCGATCGTCTCGGCCATCCGGCGGCCGGCGATCGCGGTCATGTTCGCGACGACGAGGGGAATGGTCGTACCGCTGCCGTCCGGCGAGGAGAGGTCCACCGCCTGGCGGGATCCGACCGAGGAACGGCCGGGAACCATGAAGACGTCGTCGTACGTCAGGTCGTAAGGGACCGAGGGAGAGGCCGTGTAACGACCGGTGCCGGGTTCAAGAAAACGCATAACACCCATTTTTTCATATGAATCGGCGCAGGTCGCTTCCACGAAGACACAGCAATGCGCCCCCGCGTTCGTCGGTTCCTCCAAGGAGCCGCTCCGGGGGCGGGGCAAGTGGAGACCTGCCTTACCCATGGACCCTACCCGAACGGGATTCGAGCACTCGCGATCATTATCCCTGGACCAGGTGACGAGGGGTCAGGTAGCTTCAAATGCGCAGGTCTCTGGGGTAAAGGCAACGCCGCCACCATCCGGAACACCTGCCACGCGCTCGACCGGAGAGGATGGGGTCTGCCTGTGGAGAGCGAACTGCCGGACATCTACTGCCCGTTCCCCCAGCGGAGCAATCCGCACGTGGGGCACACCCGCGAGCATCTCGACCGCTGGACGCGACGCACCGGCCTGGTCCACCGGAAGTCCGCCAGGGAGCGCTTCGAACAGGCCGATTTCGGCTCCTTCGTCGGCATGGTCTACCCGACGGCGAACGGCGAGCACCTCGATCTCGTCGCCGACTGGTTCGTCTGGCTCTTCCTCGTCGACGACCAGCTGGACGACGGCGACCTGGGAAGCGATCCCGACCGGGTACGCCACGTGGTGGAACGCATGCGCGCCGTGGTCGACGGCACGGCTCCCGGCCTCCTGCCGGGCGAGGAGGCCCCCGCCGCCGTCGTCGCCCTGGTGGACTTGTGGGAACGTACGATCCCGAAGGCCGCCCCGCACTGGCGCAGCCGGTTCACCTGGCATCTGATGACCTACCTCACGACCGCCACCACCTGGGAGGCGGGCAACCGCGCCGACGGCGTCGTGCCCTCCGAGGCCACCTACATCACCCGGCGCCGGCACACCGGGGCGATCCACGTCTGCATGGACCTCATCGAGATCGTGGCCGGGATCGGGGCCCCCGAGTGGGTCCACAACGACCCCCGCTTCATCACGGCGCTCGAAGCCTCCTGCAACGTCGTGTGCTGGGCGAACGACGTCTACTCCTACGAGAAGGAGCAGGTGCTCGGCGAGATCCACAACCTCGTCCACCTCGTCCGCCACCACCGCGGCTACGGGAAGCAGCAGGCACTCGAACACGTCTGCGCGGAGATAGCCACGGAGACGGAACGGTTCCTCACGGCGGAGGAGGAACTGCTCGACCTCTACCCGCAGCTCTCGGGCGTGCTCGTGCCCTACCTCGACGGGATGCGGAGCTGGATGCGCGGGAACCTCGACTGGTCGCGGCAGACCCCCCGCTACAACCCCGCGGCCGTCGGCCAGTACGAGGAGCCCGGAGCGTATCTGGAGGATGCCGTGCTCGGTGTGGGCGCGGAGCGCGCGCGGCAGACCGCGGGTGACAGCCGCTGAGCCGGGACATGACGGAGGCCGGGCACCCCGCGGGGTGCCCGGCCTCCGTCATGTCCCGGCTCGGTCGTGTCCCGGCTCAGTCGTCGGGGTCGGCCCGCTCCAGGGCGGGGCGCTGGCCCGCGGCGGACTCCGTCAGGAGGTAGTCGGCCGCCGCCGTGTCCGTGACCAGGCTGGTGACCAGGCCCGATCGCAGCACGGCACCGATCGCGGCGGCCTTGCGCTGGCCCCCGGCGATGGCCACCACCTCGGGAATCCGGCGCAGCCTGTCGGCCTCCACGGTGATGCACCGCTCGCCGAGGTCCCGGCCGACCCGGCGTCCGTTCGCGTCGAAGAGGTGCGCCGACATCTCCGCCGCCACACCGAGCGAGGCGTAGTGGCCGCGCTCCTCGTCGGAGAGCATGTCGTGGACGGTCGAGATCCCGGGTTCCCACGATCCGATGGAGACCGCGGCGACCGTCACCTTGTCGAAGTACTCGAAGGCGCGGGCGATACCCGTCTGATGGCGCAGCGCCGCCGCCGTCGCCGGGTCGGGCAGCAGCATCGGCGCGTAGATGGGATGCGCCTCGCCGCCGGACACCTGTGCGGCGCGGCGGACCGCCTCGACCGAGCCGCGCTCGGCCGTCCCCGCGTCGTAGACGCCCGTCAGCTGCACGACCGTGCAGGGCGGCAGCCGGTCCAGCGCCGCCGCCATGTGGATGGTGGAGCGGCCCCAGGCCAGCCCCAGCACATCGCCCTCGTTCACCAGCTCGCCGAGCAGCTCGGCCGCGACCTCACCCAGGTTCTCCGGGTCGGCCGCGTCGTCCTGTTCCTCCGCCGGGGACTCGACCACGACAGCGTGCCGCAGGCCGTAGCGTGCCCGGAGCGCGTCGGAACGCTCCGCGTCCAGCTCCGCCGGTACCCGGATCTCGATCCGTACGAGATCACGCTCGAGGGCGGTCTCCAGGACCCTGGCCACCTTGAAGCGGCTGACGCCGAACTCCTCGGCGATCTGGATCTTGGACTTCCCCTCGAGGTAGAACCGGCGGGCCATGGCCGCCGCCTGCACCAGCTCCGCGGGTCCCATCCGCATGGCTGACCGACCCGCCGAGATGCCAGACACCGCGATCTCCTCACTGCTGTTCACACGCCCGATACGCCGTTCATCCTGTCAGATCCGGCGATCCTTGATCCGGCCCGTCGGGCCGCGTTCATCTGCTCTTGTCTCAGTGGCCGCACGCCCAGGGGGCGGCGGCGGTGGCCGTCTCCGCCTGGGCGCGCAGTGCCCGCACCGCCTCGGCCGGGTCCTCGGCCCCGTACACGGCCGAACCCGCGACGAACACGTCCGCGCCGGCCTCGGCGCACCGCTCGATGGTGGAGGCGGACACGCCGCCGTCGACCTGGAGCCACAGCTCGAGACCGTGCTTGGCGATCAGCTCACGGGTGCGGCGGATCTTCGGCAGCATGATGTCCAGGAACGCCTGGCCGCCGAATCCCGGCTCCACGGTCATGATCAGCAGCATGTCGAGCTCGGGGAGCAGGTCCTCGTAGGGCTCGATGGGCGTAGCGGGCTTCAGGGCCATGGAGGCGCGCGCCCCCTTGGCCCTGATCTCCCGCGCCAGCCGCACGGGCGCGGCGGCGGCCTCCGCGTGGAAGGTCACCGAGCCCGCGCCGGCCTCGACGTACTGCGGCGCCCAGCGGTCCGCGTCCTCGATCATCAGGTGGCAGTCCAGCGGGGTGTCCGTGGCCTTGCTCAGCGCCTCCACGATGGGAACGCCGAGCGTCAGGTTGGGCACGAAGTGGTTGTCCATGACATCGACATGGAGCCAGTCGGCGCCTTCGACGGCCTTCGCCTCCTCGGCGAGACGTGCGAAGTCGGCGGACAGGATGCTGGGGTTGATCTGGGCCATGCACCCAAGCCTGCCATGCTCCGGGCCACTTCCCCGCCTCGGTGCGTCCCAAAGCCTCACGGGATCATTACGGTTCGCGCATTCCCGGCTATTCCACCCCGCGCTCAGCCCGTGCGGCGCAGCAGCGCGAGGTACATCGCGTCCGTGCCGTGCAGGTGCGGCCACAACTGGACGTCGGGCCCGTCGCCCAGCGCGGGCACGCCCGGGATCAGCGGACGTGCGTCGATCCACTCGGCCTCGGCGGACGCGCCGCCGCGCCCCTTGAGCACGTCCTCGACGACGACCCTGGTCTCGGCGAGGTGCGGGGAGCAGGTGGCGTATCCGACGACCCCTCCGACCCGTACGGCCTTCAACGCCTCGCGCAGCAGACCGCGTTGCAGCGGGGCGAAGCCCTCCAGGTCCTCGGCGCGGCGGCGCCAGCGGGACTCCGGGCGGCGGCGCAGCGCGCCGAGGCCGGAGCAGGGCACGTCCATCAGGACCCGGTCGAAGGAGCCGGGCTGCCACGGCGGGCGGGTCCCGTCGGCGGTGATCACCTGGTACGGCCCGGGGTTGCCCGCGAGCGCGCGCTCGACGAGCCGTGCGCGGTGCGGCTGCTTCTCCGCTGCGAGGAGGGTCGCGCCGCGTCCGGTGGCGAGCGCGGCCAGCAGGGCGGCCTTGCCGCCGGGGCCGGCGCAGCCGTCGAGCCACCGGGTGTCGTCGCCCTCGACGGGGGCGTTGGCCAGGGCGGCGGCGACGAGCTGGCTGCCCTCGTCCTGCACACCGGCGCTGCCGTCCCGCACGGCCGCCAGGGCTCCGGGCTCGCCGCCCTCGGCCATCCGCACGGCGTAGGGCGACCAGCGGCCGGGAAGGCCGCTCTCCTCTCCGAGGGCGTCCAGCAGCTCGTCGGTGGTGGAGCGGCCGGGGCGGGCGACGAGCGTCACCTCGGGCCGCTCGTTGTCCGCCTCCAGCAGGTCCTCGATCCCGGCCCGGCCGCCGCCCAGGGCGTCCCAGAGGGCGGAGACGACCCAGCGGGGGTGCGAGTGGACGACGGAGAGGTGCTCCTCGGCGTCCTCCTCGTACGAGGGGGCGACGCGCTCCAGCCATCCGTCGAGGTCGTGCGCGGTGACCTTGCGCAGCACCGCGTTGACGAACTTGGCGCGGCCCTCGCCGAGCACCACCCGTGCGAGCTCCACGCTGGCGGAGACGGCGGCGTGGGTCGGGATGCGGGTGCCGAGCAGCTGGTGGACGCCCATGTTGAGCACGTCGAGCACCGGCGGGTCGACCTCGCGCAGCGGCCGGTCGATGCACGCGGCGACGATCGCGTCGTAGGTGCCCTGGCGGCGCAGCGTCCCGTATACCAGCTCGGTCGCCAGGGCCGCGTCCCTGCCCTCGAAGTCGCCCTTGGCGCGTGCCTTCTTCAGCAGCGGGGGCAGGACGAGGTTGGCGTAGGCGTCGCGCTCGTCGACGGCCCGGAGCACCTCGAAGGCGAGGAAGCGGACCGGGTCCTTCTGGGGACGGCGGTGCGGCTTGGCGGGACGGCGACGCTGCTGGTCGTTCACGTGAAAGGTGCTCCGCTGATGGTGAGGGGGCGAACCCGTCCAGCGTACGTCCCCCGCCCCGGGGCGCCGTCCGGCGCGGGGTCGCCCGCCCCGGGACCCGTCCTGGGCCGTGGCGGCTCCCGGGCGCCCTCCGTCAGGAGCCCGGAGCCCCACCGGGCCTCGTCAGAGGCCCAGCAGCTCCCCGTGGGCGATACGGACTCCGCGGGCCCAGTCGGCGGCCCGCATCGGCTTCTTGCCCTGGGGCTGGACCCAGAGGAGCTCCACGGCGTGCGAGCCGGTGCCCACGTACACGTTGTTCTTGCCGGCGGACAGCTCGCCCGGGGCCAGGTCGGTGCGGTCCAGGACGGGCACGGCCTGGACCAGCTTGAGGCGTTCCCCGCGGAAGAGGGTCCACGCCCCCGGGGCGGGGGTGCATCCGCGCACCACCCGGTCGACCCTGAGCGCGGGCGCGGACCACTGCACCTGGGCGTCATCGACGCTGATCTTGGGTGCGAGGGTCACGCCCTCCGCGGGCTGCGGGACGGCGTGCAGGGTGCCGTCCTCGATGCCGTCCATGGTCGCCGCGAGCAGCCCGGCGCCCGCGAAGGCGAGCCGGGTGAGCAGGTCACCGCTGGTGTCGGTGGGCCGGACCTCCTCGGTCAGGACGCCGTAGACGGGCCCGGAGTCCAGCCCCTCCTCGATCAGGAAGGTGGAGGCGCCGGTGACCTCGTCCCCGGCCATCACCGCGTGCTGCACGGGCGCGGCACCTCGCCAGGCGGGCAGCAGGGAGAAGTGCAGATTGACCCAGCCCCTGGCCGGCACGTCCAGCGCGGTCTTCGGCAGCAGGGCGCCGTACGCGACCACGGGGCAGCAGTCCGGCGCGATCTCGCGCAGCCGCGCCAGGAAGTCCTCGTCGCGGGGCCTGACGGGCTTGAGCACCTCGATGCCCTCCTCCTCGGCGCGCTCGGCCACGGGGCTGGCGACGAGCCTGCGCCCGCGCCCGGCCGGGGCGTCGGGTCGGGTCACCACGGCGGCCACCTCGTGGCGCTCGGAGGCGATCAGGGCGTCCAGGGCGGGAACGGCGACCTCGGGGGTGCCTGCGAAGACGAGCTTCATGGGTGGCGGACTGCCTCTCGGGCCGGTACGTACGTGGCGAGCAGCACACCAGTCTAGGGCCCGGCCCCGGGGAGCGTACGCAGGCCCGTGGCCGTGCGGCGACGGGGAGCGTGCGGGGGTGCGTGCGCCCCGCGCATATGCACATACGCCCCTATTGCGTGACCACATGGCCGGGTGAGGCGTTGGTCAAGTGAGATTGACCGAAGTGGACCGCCCTCACGCGGTCCGATCCCTTTCAACGCCGGTTCGAGAGGCTTCTTCATGGCCGACCACGCAACCCATGACGCCCAAGCGCGCGCCAGCCTGCATCTGTTGGTGCGGGACATCGAGCGGGTCCGGCGGCAGGTGGACGCCCTGCGCACCCTCACTGCGCAGCTGGGCAACGTCTACCGTCCGCGCCGCTCCGGCCCCTCCGCGGGCTTCGTCGTCTACGGGAGGGCGCCGGCCCCGACGGTCCGGCTCGCCCAGGAACTGCGGGACAGCGTCGAGACGCTGGTGACGGCGGCGGTGGACTTCGACCGCTCGCTGGGCTTCTCGTGGGACGCGGTTGGTTCCGCGCTCGGGGTCACCAAGCAGGCGGTGCACCGCCGTTACGGCGCTCGCCGCAACACCCCGCAGCCGGGTACGGCGGAGCAGGCTCCCGAGACCGTGAACCGCCCGCTGCCCACGGCGCAGAGCTCCTCCCCCGCGCTGCCCGTCGTGCCCGCGGCCCGCTCCATGCCGCCGCAGCCGTCGGACCGCCCGGGCGCGTTCCCCGGCCCGCGCAACGGTTGACCCGGGAGGGGGCGACGGCCCTCCTCGCCTGCCCGGCGTCCCGTGGCACGGCTCGTGGCACCGGTTCCGTCAGCCGATGTCCGGCGGATCGATCCTGATCCGCACCGGATCTCCGGTGCCCTTGGCCGTCCGGGCCGCCTGCGCCGCCTTGAGCGCGGACGCCAGAGCCGCTCCGCGCCCGGGCGGAACCCTGACCAGCGCCCGGTCCCAGGTCTCGCCCGGCGGGGTGTCCCCCTGCCTGCGGGGCCTGCCGGGAGCGCCGCCCGGCACCGGCACCGGGCCCAGCACCTCCGCCTCCGGGGGCAACTCGGTCCCCGCGAGGAAGGCGGCCACCGCCTCGGCAGGGCCTGTCACCGAAGCCATCCGGGACACGGGCGGGAATCCGAGCTCGGCCCGCTCCGCGAGTTCACGGCGGGCGTGGCCGACCGGGTCCCAGCGGACCAGCGCCTGGACCGGCCGCAGGGTCGGCTCGGCCACGATCACGACCGTGCCGCCCTCGGGCTGGCCGCGCACCAGTGCGGCGGCGGCCGTCCAGCGGCGCAGCGCCTCCTCGCCCGCCCGCAGGTCGGGCCTGCCCACCATCGCCCAGCCGTCCAGCAGCAGGGCGGCGGCGTAACCGCCCTCGGCCACCGGTTCGGCCCCCGGGGTGCTGACGACCAGGGCGGGCTGCCCGGGCACGGAGTCCAGCACATGGTCCCGCCCGGACGTCCGCACCGGGACGGCGGGAAAGGCCCGACCCAGCTCCTCGGCGGTCCTGCGGGCCCCGACGATCTGTGCCCTCAGCCGGACTCCGCCGCAGGCCACGCAGCTCCAGGCCGTCTCGGCCCGCCCGCACCAGGCGCAGTCGAGGTCCCGCTGGTCGGGGGCCTGGAGCGGCCCGGCGCAGTGACGGCACCGTGCGGGCTCCCGGCAGCGCTCGCAGGCCAGCCGGGGGGCGTAACCGCGGCGCGGCACCTGGACCAGCACCGGGCCGCTGCGCAGGCCGTCCCGCACGGTCTGCCAGGCCAGGCTGGGCAGCCGCGCCGAGCGGGCC
Organism: Streptomyces sp. CB02058; assembly: GCF_001905505.1. Taxonomy (GTDB): domain Bacteria; phylum Actinomycetota; class Actinomycetes; order Streptomycetales; family Streptomycetaceae; genus Streptomyces. Next base: position 452,197 of record NZ_LIPG01000006.1, on the reverse strand, counting down.
GCGCCGTCCCGCGCCAGCTCTCCGTCCCCGACCGTACGCACGAGAGGCGCGGCAATCCGCAGCTGCTCCCGGTCCGCGCGCAGGGGCAGGGCCCAGCCGCTCTCGACCAGTTGCGCGGCCTCGACGGTGCAGTTCGTCCCGCCCAGCAGGAAGGCGCACCTGCCGTGCGCGGCCCGGAGCTCCAGGACCTCCCTGACGTGCGGGAACGGGGCGTTGTCGTCGCTGTGGCTGGAGTCGCCGTCGTCCCAGACGGCCACCAGCCCCAGATCGGCGACGGGCGCGAACATCGCGGCCCTGGTCCCGACCACCGCGCGCACCGAGCCGCGCCGGACCGCGAGCCACTGGCGGTAGCGCTTCTCGGGGCCCGAGTCGGCGGTCAGCAGCGCATGCCGGCCCTCCCCCAGCACCCCGGTCAGGGCGGTGTCGACCCGCCCGGCGCTGCGCCCGTCCGGTACGACGACGAGCGCGCCGCGTCCCGAGGCGAGGGTGGCGGCCACGGCACGGGCGATCTCCTCGGGCCAGTGCGGTCCGGGCAGCGCGGTCCACACGGCCCGGGGCGCGCCGCCCTCGGCGAGCGCCCGCAGGAATCCGGGCCCCTGGGTGTAGCGCTCCCAGGTGCCGGGCTCCGGGGCCGGGGGCGGCGGCAGGGGCACGGGCGACGGCTTGGACTCCGCCCGGCCGTTCCTGGGCGGCACGGCGAGCTGGAGCACATCGGCGAGGCTGCCGGCGTAACGGTCGGCCACGGCTCGCGAGAGCTCCAGCAGCTCCGGGCCGAGCACCGGCTCCGGCGAGACGACGTAGGCGAGGGCGGCGAGGGCGCCCTGATAGTCCGAGGAGGCGCGGCGCTCGATCAGGAAGCCGTCGATCAGGCCGCCGCCCTCGCGCCTGCCGCCGCGGACCTGCCGTCCCCCGGCGCCGAACCGCACCCGGACCCGGACACCGGGGCGGGCCTCGGCGTCGAGCTCCTCAGGGACGGCGTAGTCGAAATACTGGTCGAGGTGGAGCGCGCCCTTGTTCACCAGGACGCGGGCGACCGGGAGCTCCGCGGCGAGCGGGGCGCCCCGCCAGGTCCGGGGCTTGGCGCGCGGCACCTTGGCCCGGCGCACCGTCTCCCGGATCAGCGCAAGCTGCTCCGGTGCCCCGGCCTCGGGCTCGTCGGAACGCTCGTCGTCGCTGCTCACAGCCAAATTCCTACCAGACGCCACCGACAGCGGCGCCGGACACCGAAACGGCTCCCGAGATCATGTCCGGCCACGGGAGGGTCCTTTCAACACGGGGCAGTGCCCCGCTCCAGAAGTATCCGCGGCCTCCGCACCGGGAGCCGACGCCATTATGGGGCACGGCACGTGGGCGCCGCACCCCGCATTTCTCCCCACGCACGGCACGTGGACTCCGCAGCCCACGCGGCCCACGCGAGGAATCGGGCCGCCGGGAGGCGTCGGGCGCCGGACGGAACACGCGCGCCGGGGCCCGGCCACCGCGTCACGGTGTCCGGGCCCCGGCGTACGGGACGGGTCGGCGGTGCCTAGAGCCCCGCCGCCTCGCGCAGCGCGTCCACGCGGTCGGTGCGCTCCCAGGTGAAGTCGGGGAGCTCGCGGCCGAAGTGCCCGTACGCCGCGGTCTGGGCGTAGATCGGGCGGAGCAGGTCGAGGTCACGGATGATCGCGGCCGGGCGGAGGTCGAAGACCTCGCCGATCGCGTGCTCGATCTTCTCCGTGTCGACCGCGGCGGTGCCGAAGGTCTCGACGAACAGGCCCACCGGCTCTGCCTTGCCGATCGCGTAGGCGACCTGGACCTCGCAGCGGGTGGCCAGGCCGGCCGCGACGACGTTCTTGGCGACCCAGCGCATGGCGTAGGCGGCCGAGCGGTCGACCTTGGACGGGTCCTTGCCGGAGAAGGCGCCGCCGCCGTGGCGGGCCATGCCGCCGTACGTGTCGATGATGATCTTGCGGCCGGTGAGGCCGGCGTCGCCCATCGGGCCGCCGATCTCGAAGCGGCCGGTCGGGTTCACCAGGAGGCGGTAGCCCTCCGTGTCCAGCTTGATGCCGTCCTCGATCAGCTGCGCGAGGACGTGCTCCACGACGAACTCGCGGATGTCGGGCGCGAGCAGCGAGTCGAGGTCGATGTCGGAGGCGTGCTGCGAGGAGACGACGACCGTGTCGAGGCGGACGGCCTTGTCGCCGTCGTACTCGATGGTGACCTGGGTCTTGCCGTCGGGGCGCAGGTACGGGATGGTCCCGTTCTTGCGGACCTCGGACAGCCGGCGGGAGAGCCGGTGCGCCAGGTAGATCGGGAGCGGCATCAGCTCGGGCGTCTCGTCGCAGGCGTAGCCGAACATCAGCCCCTGGTCGCCCGCGCCCTGCTTGTCGAGCTCGTCCTCGTCGCCCTCGACGCGCTTCTCGTAAGCGGTGTCGACGCCCTGGGCGATGTCCGGGGACTGTGCCCCGATGGACACGGAGACGCCGCAGGAGGCTCCGTCGAAGCCCTTCTTGGAGGAGTCGTAGCCGATCTCCAGGACCTTGTTGCGCACAAGGTTGGGGATGTCGGCGTAGGCCTTGGTCGTGACCTCACCCGCGACATGCACCAGACCAGTGGTGATCAAAGTCTCGACGGCGACGCGCGAGGAAGGGTCCTCACGCAGGAGCGCGTCGAGAATCGTGTCGCTGATCTGGTCAGCGATCTTGTCGGGGTGGCCCTCGGTTACGGACTCCGAGGTGAAGAGACGGCGGGACACATCGCTCCCTGGGGTTGCAGCGGCTGCTGGCTGATCATTGATGGACCACCGGGAGCTGCGCCCGGCACATTCCGTCGACCAGTTTATCGGTCGCTCCCGGTGAATGGGCCACGCGTCTCGCCCCTTGGGAGGTCTGTGACCTGCGGCACCGTTGACGGCGGTATGAAAATCCATCCTTTCGGGTGCACAATATGGCCGATTATCGTGAGATTCCTCCCATCAGCTCGGACCTATGTAATCTGGCCGAAACGTGCCGCCACGAGGTCCCACACCGTGTCGGCGAGCGCTTCCTTGGGACCGAACGGCACCACGGTCTCGCCTCCGTCGGCGGCGAGCACGACCGCCTCGTTCTCCTCGGAGCCGAAGGTCTTGCGCTCCCCCACCTCGTTGACGACGAGGAGATCGCAGCCCTTGCGGCGGAGCTTCTCGCGTCCGTTGGCGAGGACGTCGTCGGTCTCGGCGGCGAAGCCGACGACGATCTGTCCGGGCCGGGCGCGTTCCGCGGCGACCTCGGCGAGGATGTCGGGGTTGCGGACGAGCTCGACGGCGGCCGGTTTCTGGCCGTCCTTCTTCTTGATCTTGCCGCCGGCGTAGACGGCGGGACGGAAGTCGGCGACCGCCGCCGCCATGACCACCACATCGGCGTCGGCCGCGGCCTTCAGCACGGCCTCGCGCAGCTGCACGGCGGTTCCCACGCGCACCACGTCGGCGCCCGCGGGGTCGGGAAGCCCCGTGTTGGCCTCGACCAGCGTCACCCGGGCGCCCCGGGCGACCGCCGTGCGGGCGAGGGCGTAGCCCTGCTTGCCCGAGGAGCGGTTGCCCAGGTAGCGGACGGGGTCGAGGGGTTCACGGGTGCCGCCCGCGCTGATCACCACATGCCGGCCCGCGAGGTCGGGCGCGCCGGGACCGCGCGTCAGGACGGCGCGGCAGACCTCGAAGATCTCCCCCGGGTCGGGCAGCCTGCCCTTGCCCGTGTCCACACCGGTGAGCCTGCCGACGGCCGGCTCGATGACGACGGCGCCCCGGCGGCGCAGGGTGGCGACGTTCTCCTGGGTGGCGGGGTGCTCCCACATCTCGGTGTGCATCGCGGGCGCGAAGACGACCGGACAGCGCGCGGTGAGCAGGGTGTTCGTGAGGAGGTCGTCGGCCAGGCCGTGGGCGGCCCTGGCGAGCATGTCCGCGGTCGCGGGGGCGACGACCACGAGGTCGGCGGCCTGGCCGATCCTGACGTGCGGCACCTCGTGGACGCTCTCCCAGACCTCGGTCGAGACGGGGTTCCCGGAGAGGGCGGACCAGGTCGCCGCCCCGACGAAGTTCAGCGACGCGTCGGTCGGCACGACCCGTACGTCGTGGCCCGACTCGGTCAGCCTGCGCAGCAGCTCGCACGCCTTGTAGGCGGCGATGCCTCCGCTGACCCCCAGGACGACCTTCGGCTTCTCCACTGCGTCTCCCCGCACTCGTGTCTCCGCGCACTCGCGTGCGGCCTCATGACGTACGTACTCCATGCTGCCTCACCGCGCCCGCGGCCCCGCGGCGGGCCCGCTGCGGACACACCACAGGCCCGGCGGCAAAGGCCGCCGGGCCTGTGGTGAAGGTGCGTTTCCTGCGTACCGCCTGATTACTGCGCGGGGCCTTCGATGGCCTCGGAGGTCAGCAGGCCCGCGTTGATCTCGCGGAGCGCGATCGAGAGCGGCTTCTCGTGCACGTGGGTGTCGACGAGCGGACCGACGTACTCGAGGAGGCCTTCACCGAGCTGCGAGTAGTACGCGTTGATCTGGCGCGCGCGCTTGGCGGCGTAGATCACGAGGCTGTACTTCGAGTCGGTGGCCTCGAGGAGCTCATCAATCGGCGGGTTGATGATGCCCTCGGGCGTGGTGATGGAAGAGGACACTCTCTGCCTTCCGAAGGGGATAGAGATCAAAGAGATCTTTGATCATGCTGGTTCCGCAGTGGTGATGCTCTGCGTCCGTGCAGCGACGAGGGACCGGTGAGGTCAGTCGTCGATGCCGCGGAGGCCGGAAGCCTGCAGCATCAACGTTAGCAGCTCGCGTGCCACGTCCTCGACGGAGGTGTTGACGAGGGTCGTGTCGAACTCCTCCTCGGCGGCCAGTTCCACCTTGGCGGCCGCGAGCCGGCGCTCGATCACGTCGGGCTCCTCCGTGCCCCGGCCGGTGAGCCGGCGCACCAGCTCGTCCCAGCTGGGCGGCGCGAGGAAGACGAGCTGCGCTTCAGGCATCGACTGGCGGACCAGCCGGGCGCCCTGGAGGTCGATCTCCAGCAGCACCGGCTCGCCCGACTCCAGGCGGTCGAGCACGGCACGGCGGGGCGTGCCGTAGCGGTTGCCCGCGAATTCGGCCCACTCCAGCAGCTCGCCGTTGGCGATCAGCTTGTCGAACTCCTCGTTGTCCACGAAGAAGTAGTGGACCCCGTTGCGCTCGCCGGGGCGGGGCTTACGGGTCGTCGCGGACACCGAGAGCCAGACCTCGGGGTGGACCTTGCGCATATGCGCGACGACCGTGCTCTTGCCGACCCCGGAGGGGCCGGAGAGCACGGTCAGCCGCGGACGTACGTCCGGGGGTACGGGGGACGTCCCCCGGGATGTTGCAGCCATGGGGCGATTATCCAGGTTCTCAGGGGTGCCTGAGAACGTCAGGCGGCGCTGCCGCCGAACTCACGCTCCAGGGATGCGATCTGGTTGGAGCCGAGACCCCGGACCCGTCGGCTCTCGGAGATGCCGAGCCGCTCCATGATCTGCTTGGCGCGGACCTTGCCCACGCCCGGCAGGGACTCCAGGAGGGCGGAGACCTTCATCTTGCCGATGACGTCGTTCTCCTGGCCCTGCTTGATGACCTCGTGGAGGGAGGCGCCGGAGTGCTTGAGTCGATTCTTGACCTCGGCCCGCTCCCGGCGAGCCGCGGCGGCCTTTTCGAGCGCGGCTGCGCGCTGTTCAGGGGTAAGGGGCGGAAGAGCCACGCCTACGTCACCTCGGATGTCGATCTGTCGGATACGGACCGGTGTGGACCCTGGTGGCTCCACACCTGGTGAGCAACGAAACAACCTGTACTCGTTGGCTCTCGACGGAGACTAGCGGCCATGGCCGCCTGAGTCAGCGAGAACAGACGAAAAGTCCTGGTCAGCCTTGACCGACCCGGACATTTCAGCCATAACAACCCGGAATTCTGGTCAGGATTCCGTCAACAGGCTGTTACGTGGCATGGTCAGCTTTCCGAGACGGCCGTACGGACCTCGTCCGCGAACCGTCCGGCGGCTTCGCGCAGCCCTGACGCGTCCGGACCGTGGCGCAGCACGCCCCGGCTCACGCTCGGCACCACGTTGCCCACCGCGGCGCCGAACACGCGGGGAAGATCCGCGGGAGTGGCGCCCTGGGCTCCGATGCCGGGAGCGAGCAGCGGGCCGTTGACCGCCAGATCGACGCCCGCGTCCCCGAGCGTGGCGCCGACGACCGCGCCGACCGAACCGAGCGGCGTCGCGCCCGCGTTCTCGACGGCCATGTGGTCGAGCATCACCTGCGCCAGCGAGCGCCCGTCGGCGGCGGTGGCGCGCTGCACCTCGGCGCCCTCCGGGTTGGAGGTGAGGGCGAGCACGAAGACGCCCGCGCCGGAGATCGCCGCGGCGTCGAGCGCCGGGCGCAGCGAGCCGAAGCCGAGGTAGGGCGAGACGGTGACCGCGTCGGAGAAGAGCGGGGAGTCCTTGTCGAGGTAGGTCGCCGCGTAGGCGCCCATCGTGGAGCCGATGTCCCCGCGCTTGGCGTCCATGAGCACCAGCGCCCCGGCCGCACGGGCCTCCTCGACGGCCTTCTCCAGTACGGCGATGCCGCGCGAACCGAAGCGCTCGAAGAAGGCCGACTGCGGCTTCAGCACGGCGACCCGGTCGGCCAGTGCCTCGACGACCGTGCGCGTGAAGCGCTCCAGGCCCGCGATGTCGTCGTTCAGGCCCCAGGAGGTGAGCAGGGAGGCGTGCGGGTCGATGCCCACGCAGAGCGGTCCGCGGGTGTCCATGGCGTGGCGCAGGCGCGCGCCGAAGGGTTCAGGGGTCACTGCATGACCTTCCGTGTCTCGGCGCCGACGGCTTCGGCGAGGGTGGTGTACGGGGATGCGGCCAGCCGGGCGGCCAGGCCCTTGTGGATCGCGCGGGCGTAGAACGGGCCCTCGTAGATGAAGGCGCTGTAGCCCTGGACGAGCGTGGCACCGGCGAGGATGCGCTGCCAGGCGTCCTCGGCGTTCTCGATGCCTCCGACACCCACCAGGGTGATCCGGGTGCCCACACGCGCGTACAGGCGGCTCAGGACCTCCAGGGAGCGCTCCTTGAGGGGTGCGCCGGAGAGCCCGCCGGTCTCCTGGACCAGGGATGCGTCGGACTTCAGGCCGAGGCCGTCGCGGGCGATGGTCGTGTTGGTGGCGATGATGCCGTCCAGACCGAGCTCGACGGCGAGGTCGGCGACCGCGTCGACGTCCTCGTCGGCGAGGTCCGGGGCGATCTTGACGAGCAGCGGGACCCGCCGCCCGGTGACGGTGCGGTCGGCGGCCTCGCGCACGGCGCTGAGCAGCGGGCGGAGCGCCTCGGTGGCCTGGAGGTTGCGCAGGCCGGGGGTGTTCGGCGAGGAGACGTTCACGACGAGGTAGTCGGCGTGGGCGGCGAGCCGCTCGGTGGACTTCACGTAGTCCCCCACCGCCTCGGCCTCGGGGACGGCCTTGGTCTTGCCGATGTTGACGCCCACGGTCGTGCGGAAGACGGGGTTGCGGGCGGCGAGACGCTCGGCCACGGCCGCTGAGCCCTCGTTGTTGAAGCCCATGCGGTTGATGAGCGCCCGGTCGGCGACGAGGCGGAACAGCCGCTTCTTCGGGTTGCCGGGCTGGGGCTCGCCGGTGACGGTGCCGATCTCGATGTGGTCGAAGCCGAGCATCGACATGCCGTCGATCGCCACGGCGTTCTTGTCGAAGCCGGCCGCGAGCCCGAAGGGGCCGTGCATCCGCAGGCCGAGTGCCTCGGTGCGCAGTTCCTCGTGGCGGGGGGCGAGCGCGGCGGCGACGAAGGTGCGGAGCACGGGCACGCGGGCGGCGAGACGGATCCAGCGGAAGGCCAGGTGGTGGGCCTGCTCCGGGTCCATCCGCTTGAAGACCAGCTGGAAGAAGAGTTTGTACATCACGGTGTCCTCATGAAGAGGGGGACACCGTTTCCGGTGTCCCCCTGGGCGTCCTGGCTGCTAGTCGCGGGCCGCGATCAGATGTTCAGCGTGTTCCTGGAGGGAACGTACGCCGACGCCTCCGTGGTTGAGCGCGTCGATGCCCTGGACGGCGGCGGCGAGCGCCTGGACCGTGGTGAGGCACGGCACGGACCTGGCGACGGCCGCGGTGCGGATCTCGTAGCCGTCGAGCCGGCCGCCCGTCCCGTACGGCGTGTTGACGATGAGGTCGACCTCGCCGTCGTGGATCAGCTGGACGATGGTCTTCTCGCCGTCCGGGCCCTCGCCCTCGGACTGCTTGCGCACGATCGTGGCGTTGATGCCGTTGCGCTTGAGCACCTCGGCGGTGCCGGAGGTGGCCATCAGCTCGAAGCCGTGCGCGACGAGTTCGCGCGCCGGGAAGATCATCGAGCGCTTGTCGCGGTTGGCGACGGAGATGAAGGCACGTCCCTTGGTGGGCAGCGGACCGTAGGCGCCGGCCTGCGACTTGGCGTACGCCGTGCCGAACACGGAGTCGATGCCCATGACTTCACCGGTGGAGCGCATCTCCGGGCCGAGGACCGTGTCGACGCCGCGGCCGTGGATGTCGCGGAAGCGCGACCACGGCATGACGGCCTCCTTGACGGAGATCGGCGCGTCCAGCGGCAGCGTGCCGCCGTCGCCCTGCTTGGGCAGCAGGCCCTCCGCGCGCAGTTCTGCGATGGTGGCGCCCAGCGAGATGCGGGCGGCGGCCTTCGCGAGCGGGACCGCGGTCGCCTTCGAGGTGAAGGGGACGGTCCGCGAGGCGCGCGGGTTGGCCTCGAGGACGTAGAGGATGTCACCGGACAGCGCGAACTGGATGTTGATCAGTCCGCGTACGCCGACGCCCTTGGCGATGCCCTCGGTGGAGGCGCGCAGCCGCTTCACGTCGAAGCCGCCGAGGGTGATCGGGGGCAGCGCGCAGGCGGAGTCGCCGGAGTGGATGCCGGCCTCCTCGATGTGCTCCATGACGCCGCCGAGGTAGAGCTCGGTGCCGTCGTAGAGCGCGTCGACGTCGATCTCGATCGCGTCGTCGAGGAAGCGGTCGACCAGGACCGGCCGGGTGGGGCTGATCTCGGTGGACTCGGCGATGTAGGAGGAGAGGCGGGTCTCGTCGTAGACGATCTCCATGCCCCGGCCGCCGAGCACGTACGAGGGGCGTACGAGGACGGGGTAGCCGATCTCGTCGGCGATGGCCTTGGCCTCGGAGAACGTGGTGGCGGTGCCGTGCTTCGGGGCCGGCAGTCCGGCCTCGGCGAGCACCCGGCCGAAGGCGCCGCGGTCCTCGGCGGCGTGGATGGCCTCCGGGGAGGTGCCCACGACCGGCACGCCGTTGTCCTTGAGCGCCTGGGAGAGGCCGAGCGGCGTCTGTCCGCCGAGCTGGACGATGACACCGGCGATCGGGCCCGCGAGCGACTCCGCGTGCACGATCTCCAGGACGTCCTCCAGCGTGAGCGGCTCGAAGTACAGCCGGTCGGAGGTGTCGTAGTCCGTGGAGACGGTCTCCGGGTTGCAGTTGACCATCACGGTCTCGTAGCCCGCGTCGCTCAGCGCGAAGGAGGCGTGGACGCACGAGTAGTCGAACTCGATGCCCTGGCCGATGCGGTTGGGGCCGGAGCCGAGGATGATCACCGCGGGCTTGGTGCGCGGCGCGACCTCGCTCTCCTCGTCGTAGGAGGAGTAGAAGTACGGCGTCTTGGCGGCGAACTCGGCGGCGCAGGTGTCGACCGTCTTGTAGACCGGGCGGATGCCGAGCGCGTGCCGGACCTCGCGCACGACGTCCTCGCGCAGGCCGCGGATCTCGCCGATCTGGGCGTCGGAGAAGCCGTGCCGCTTGGCCTCGGCGAGCAGCTCGGTGTCGAGGCGCTCGGCGGAGGTCAGCTCGTCGGCGATCTCCTTGATCAGGAAGAGCTGGTCGACGAACCAGGGGTCGATCTTCGTGGCGTCGAAGACCTCTTCCTGGGTGGCGCCCGCGCGGATCGCCTGCATCACGGTGTTGATGCGGCCGTCGGTGGGGCGGACCGCCTCGGCGAGCAGCTCGGCCTTGTCGCCGGGCTCACCGGTGAAGGCGAACTGCGAGCCCTTCTTCTCCAGGGAGCGCAGGGCCTTCTGGAGCGCCTCGGTGAAGTTGCGTCCGATGGCCATGGCCTCGCCCACCGACTTCATGGTGGTGGTGAGGGTGGAGTCGGCGGACGGGAACTTCTCGAAGGCGAAGCGCGGGGCCTTGACGACGACGTAGTCGAGGGTCGGCTCGAAGGAGGCCGGCGTCTTCTCGGTGATGTCGTTGGGGATCTCGTCCAGCGTGTAGCCGACGGCCAGCTTGGCGGCGATCTTGGCGATCGGGAAGCCGGTGGCCTTGGAGGCGAGCGCCGAGGAGCGGGAGACGCGCGGGTTCATCTCGATGACGATGACCCGGCCGTCGGTGGGGTCGATGGCGAACTGGATGTTGCAGCCGCCGGTGTCGACGCCGACCTCGCGGATGATCGCGATGCCGATGTCGCGCAGCCGCTGGTACTCACGGTCGGTGAGCGTCATCGAGGGGGCGACGGTGATCGAGTCACCGGTGTGGACGCCCATCGGGTCGAAGTTCTCGATGGAGCAGACGACCACGACGTTGTCGTTCTTGTCGCGCATCAGCTCCAGCTCGTACTCCTTCCAGCCGAGGATGGACTCCTCCAGGAGCACCTCGGTGGTCGGCGAGAGGGTGAGGCCCTGTCCCGCGATGCGGCGCAGCTCCTCCTCGTCGTGGGCGAAGCCGGAGCCGGCGCCGCCCATGGTGAAGGAGGGGCGGACGACGACGGGGTAGCCGCCGAGCGTGTCGACGCCCGCGATGACGTCGTCCATGGTGTGGCAGATGACGGAGCGGGCGGACTCGCCGTAACCGATCTTCGCCTTGACGGCCTCGACGACCCCCTTGAAGAGGTCGCGGTCCTCGCCCTTGTTGATGGCCTCGACGTTGGCGCCGATGAGCTCGACGCCGTACTTCTCCAGGACACCGTTCTCGTGCATGGAGATCGCGGTGTTGAGCGCGGTCTGGCCGCCCAGGGTGGGGAGCAGCGCGTCGGGGCGCTCCTTGGCGATGATCTTCTCGACGAACTCGGGGGTGATCGGCTCGACGTACGTGGCGTCGGCGATCTCCGGGTCGGTCATGATCGTCGCCGGGTTGGAGTTCACCAGGATGACGCGCAGGCCCTCGGCCTTGAGGACGCGACAGGCCTGGGTGCCGGAGTAGTCGAACTCGGCGGCCTGCCCGATGACGATCGGACCGGAGCCGATGACCAGGACGGACTGGATATCGGAGCGCTTAGGCACGCTGGCCCTCCATCAGGGTGACGAAACGGTCGAAGAGGTACGCGGCGTCGTGCGGGCCCGCGGCTGCTTCGGGGTGGTACTGGACGCTGAAGGCCGGCTGGTCGAGCAGCTGGAGCCCTTCGACGACCTGGTCGTTCAGGCATACGTGGGAGACCTCGGCGCGGCCGAACTCCGTGTCGGAGACCTTGTCGAGCGGAGCGTCGACGGCGAATCCGTGGTTGTGCGCGGTGACCTCGACCTTGCCGGTCGTGCGGTCCTGCACGGGCTGGTTGATGCCCCGGTGGCCGTACTTCAGCTTGTAGGTGCCGAAGCCGAGCGAGCGGCCGAGGATCTGGTTGCCGAAGCAGATGCCGAAGAGCGGGGTCTTCCGCTCCAGGACACCGCGCATGACGGAGACGGGGTGGTCGGCGGTGGACGGGTCGCCGGGGCCGTTGGAGAAGAAGACTCCGTCGGGCTCGACCGCGTACACCTCCTCCAGGGTGGCGGTGGCGGGCAGGACGTGCACCTCGATGCCGCGCTCGGCCATGCGGTGCGGGGTCATGCCCTTGATGCCGAGGTCGATCGCCGCGACGGTGAACTTCTTGGTGCCGATGGCGGGGACGACGTACGTCTCCTTGGTGGCGACCTCGGCGGCGAGGTCGGCGCCGGCCATCTCGGGGGCCTGGCGCACCTTGGCGAGCAGTATGCCTTCGTCCTGGAGGGCGTTCCCGGAGAAGATGCCGACGCGCATGGCGCCGCGCTCGCGCAGGTGGCGGGTGAGCGCGCGGGTGTCGACGCCGCTGATGCCGACGATGCCCTGGCTGGTGAGCTCCTCGTCGAGCGAACGGCGGGAGCGCCAGTTGGAGGGCACGCGGGCGGGGTCGCGCACGACGTAGCCGGAGACCCAGATGCGCTTCGACTCGGGGTCCTCGTCGTTCACGCCGGTGTTGCCGACGTGCGGGGCGGTCATGACGACGACCTGGCGGTGGTACGAGGGGTCGGTCAGCGTCTCCTGGTAGCCGGTCATGCCGGTCGAGAACACCGCCTCGCCGAAGGTCTCCCCCACGGCCCCGTAGGCGCGGCCGCGGAAGGAGCGGCCGTCCTCCAGGACGAGTACGGCGGGAGCTTGCGCTGCTCCCCGGGTGGAGATCGTCATCGTGCGGTGCCTTCCGTTGTGCTGGTGAGGTTCTTGCCGGCTGAGCCGGTGAGGTGGCCGACGGCGTCGACCCAGGCCTGGTGCTCGGCCGCGTGGTCGGAGCGGAACCCGGAGTCGATCAGCTGGTCGCCGTGCGCCCAGGTGATGACCAGGAGGCCGCCCTCGGGCAGGACCTTGCCCGCGAGCGCCTTGTCGAGCCGGGCCTCGCGCAGGGCGGCGGCCGGTACGAAGAAGTCCGCCGCTCCGGGGCGTACGACGTCGAGGCCCTGCTCCGTGAGGGTCAGCTCGACCCTGCTGCGGGTGCCGAGGCCGTGCGCGACGATCCGGTCGAGCCACTGCCCGGCGGTCGTCGAGGCGTGGTAGCGGCCCTCCAGGGTGAGCAGCTTCTCGCCGTCGGCGAACCCGTCGGGGGTGGTCGCGAGCTCGGGCAGGCCGGACTGGAGGCGGCCCCGCCACTTCCATCCCTGGCGCATCAGCCAGTAGACGAAGGCGACGAGGACGAGCAGTCCGACGACCCAGCTGATGCGGGCGGACCAGTCCGTCACTTCGGCCGACTTCTGCTCGGCGGCCAGCTGGTACAGGGGGTTGAGTGTTGTCACGCGAGCTTCCCGTCGACGACCGTTGCACGGCCCCGCAGGAAGGTGTGGGTCACTCGGCCGGGCAGCTCGCGACCCTCGTACGGAGTGTTGCGGCTGCGGGAGGCGAAGCCCGCGGGGTCCACTGCTCCACGGTATGCCGGATCGACCAGAGTGAGGTTGGCGGGCTCACCCGCCGAGACGGGCCGGCCGTGTCCTTCGAGCCTGCCGATGACCGCGGGACGGAACGACATGCGGTCGGCGACGCCCGCCCAGTCGATGAGTCCGGTGTCCACCATGGTCTGCTGGACCACGGAGAGCGCGGTCTCGAGGCCCACCATGCCCATGGCGGCGGCGGCCCACTCGCAGTCCTTGTCCTCGTGCGGGTGCGGGGCGTGGTCGGTGGCCACGCAGTCGATGGTGCCGTCCGCGAGCGCCTCGCGCAGGGCCAGGACGTCGGCCTCGGTGCGCAGCGGCGGATTCACCTTGTAGACCGGGTTGTAGGACCGGACGAGCTCGTCGGTGAGCAGCAGGTGGTGCGGGGTGACCTCGGCGGTGACGTTCCAGCCCTTGGACTTGGCCCAGCGGACGATCTCGACGGAGCCGGCGGTCGAGAGGTGGCAGATGTGGACCCGGGAGCCGACGTGGGCGGCGAGGAGCACGTCGCGGGCGATGATCGACTCCTCGGCGACGGCGGGCCAGCCGCCCAGGCCGAGCTCGGCCGAGACGACGCCCTCGTTCATCTGGGCGCCCTCGGTGAGGCGGGGCTCCTGGGCGTGCTGGGCGACGACGCCGTCGAAGGCCTTCACGTACTCCAGGGCGCGGCGCATGATGACGGCGTCGTCGACGCACTTGCCGTCGTCGGAGAAGACCTTCACCCCGGCGGCGGAGTCGTGCATGGCTCCGAGCTCGGCGAGCTGCTTGCCCTCCAGGCCGACGGTGACGGCGCCGACGGGCTGCACGTCGCAGTAGCCGGACTCCTTGCCGAGCCGCCAGACCTGCTCGACGACGCCCGCGGTGTCGGCGACGGGGAAGGTGTTGGCCATGGCGTGGACGGCGGTGAAGCCGCCGACCGCGGCAGCCTTGGTGCCGGTGAGGACGGTCTCGGAGTCCTCGCGGCCGGGCTCGCGCAGATGGGTGTGCAGGTCGACGAGGCCGGGCAGCAGGATCTGGCCGGCCGCCTCGATCACGGTGGCGTCGCCCGCTTCGATGCCGGTGCCGACCTCGGCGATGGTCTCGCCGTCGATGAGGACGTCCCCAGGCTCGCCGCCGAGGACCTTCGCACCGCGGATCAGGATCTTGCTCATGGTTACTTGTTCTCCTCGGTACGGGCGGAGGCGGAGGGCAGGGCGGTCTCGGAGCCGCCGAGCAGCAGGTACAGGACGGCCATACGGGTGGAGACGCCGTTCGCGACCTGCTCGACGGCGGTGCAGCGGTCGGAGTCCGCGACCTCGGCGGTGATCTCCATGCCGCGGACCATCGGGCCGGGGTGCATGACGATGGCGTGCTCCGGCATCCGGGCCATGCGCTCGCCGTCCAGGCCGTAGCGGCGGGAGTACTCGCGCTCGGTCGGGAAGTACGCGGCGTTCATCCGCTCACGCTGCACACGCAGCATCATCACCGCGTCCGACTTCGGCAGCACGTCGTCGAGGCGGTAGCTGACGTCGCAGGGCCACTGCTCGACGCCGACCGGCACGAGGGTGGGCGGGGCCACCAGGGTGACGTGCGCACCGAGCGTGTGCAGCAGATGGACGTTGGAGCGGGCGACCCGGCTGTGCAGGACGTCCCCGACGATCGTGATCCGGCGGCCTTCGAGGTCACGGCCGATCCCGGCGTCGTGCCCGACCAGCCTGCGGCGGATGGTGAAGGCGTCCAGCAGGGCCTGGGTGGGGTGCTCGTGCGTGCCGTCGCCCGCGTTGACGACGGCGCTGTCGATCCAGCCGGACGTGGCGAGGCGGTAGGGGGCTCCGGAGGCGCCGTGCCGGATGACGACGGCGTCGGCGCCCATCGCCTCCAGGGTCAGGGCGGTGTCCTTGAGCGACTCGCCCTTGGAGACGGAGGAGCCCTTCGCGGAGAAGTTGATGACGTCGGCGGAGAGGCGCTTGGCGGCCGCCTCGAACGAGATCCGGGTCCGCGTCGAGTCCTCGAAGAACAGGTTGACGACCGTGCGTCCACGCAGTGTGGGGAGCTTCTTGATCGGCCGGTCCGCGACCCGTGCCATCTCCTCGGCGGTGTCGAGGATCAGGACGGCGTCGTCGCGGGTGAGGTCGGCGGCCGAGATCAGGTGACGGGGGGTCCGGGGGTTTCCCCCGGGAGGGCGCAGCATCTGGGGTCTCCGTGAAGGGTGGAGGATTCAGGCAGGCGGGCGTGCGGAAGCGGCCGTGCGACCGATGGGGCGCACGGGACGGGACGCTGCTACTGCTCGCCTGCCGGGACGGTCTGCTTGACGCCGAGCAGCACGGCGTCGCGGCCGTCCTCCTCGGCGAGCTGGACCCTGACCGTCTCCCTCAGCGACGTGGGGAGGTTCTTGCCGACGTAGTCGGCACGGATCGGGAGTTCGCGGTGGCCGCGGTCGACGAGGACCGCGAGCTGCACGGCACGGGGCCGGCCGATGTCGCCGAGCGCGTCGAGTGCGGCGCGGATCGTGCGGCCGGAGAAGAGCACGTCGTCGACGAGGACGACCAGTCGGTCCTCGATGCCCTCACCGGGGATCTCGGTGCGTCCCAGGGCGCGCGCGGGGCGCATCCGGAGGTCGTCGCGGTACATCGTGATGTCGAGCGACCCGACCGGCGTCTTCCGGCCGGTGATCTCTTCGAGCTTCGCGGCGAGCCGGCCGGCGAGGAAGACCCCGCGTGTCGGGATGCCGAGGAGCACCACGTCGTCGGCGCCCTTGGCGCGTTCGACGATCTCGTGGGCGATTCGGGTCAGCACCCGGGCGATGTCGGGAGCCTCGAGAACGGGGCGTGCCGCATTGCCGGTGTGGTCATGCTGTGCGTCCATAAGAAACGGACCTCCTTCTCCGCCTCACTGGACGGACGTTAAAGGACGTCGAAATTGCGTCATCCACGTTACCAGGGCTTGTGCGACGCCCAGGCCCCGCCCCCAGGAGGTGGCAGTCCGGACCTTTCGGCTTGACGCAGCCAAGTAACGCTGCGTAACCTCACAGTGAGTTACCAGCCACGCGGCCCAGCCGCAGAATGTTCCAGCGTCCGGGGAGCCTTATGTCCAGCGAATACGCAAAGCAGCTCGGGGCCAAGCTCCGCGCCATCCGCACCCAGCAGGGCCTCTCCCTCCACGGCGTGGAGGAGAAGTCGCAGGGCCGCTGGAAGGCCGTCGTGGTCGGTTCCTACGAGCGCGGCGACCGCGCCGTGACCGTGCAGCGCCTTGCCGAGCTGGCCGACTTCTACGGCGTTCCGGTGCAGGAGCTCCTGCCCGGCACGACCCCCGGTGGTGCCGCCGAGCCGCCGCCGAAGCTCGTCCTCGACCTGGAGCGCCTCGCCCACGTGCCGCCGGAGAAGGCCGGACCGCTGCAGCGTTACGCCGCGACGATCCAGAGCCAGCGTGGCGACTACAACGGCAAGGTGCTCTCGATCCGCCAGGACGACCTGCGCACCCTTGCCGTGATCTACGACCAGTCGCCGTCCGTGCTCACGGAGCAGCTGATCAGCTGGGGCGTGCTGGACGCCGACGCGCGCCGCGCGGTCGCCCACGAAGAGGGCTGACCAGCCCTGACCGACGAACGTACCGCCGGGCCGGCGGGGTCCTGAGGACTCCGCCGGCCCGGCTTTTCGCGCGTGCCGTGCGATGTCCGGTCCCATGCCCCGGCGATGCCCGGGCCGACGACCCGGACGGGCGCCTGCGCGGCCCTTGCACGGGCCTCTGACGGCCCCGCCGCAGCCTCTGGTACGGCCTCTCCGGTACGCCGATGGGCCCACGGTCAGGTCGACCGTGGGCCCATCGTTCGGCTCTACGCCGCCGGGGTCACTGCTCCCGGCGGAGGTTCGGCTTGAGGTCCTTGAACCTGGCCAGCAGGCCGTTCACGAAGGTCGGGGAGTCGTCCGTGGAGAACTCCTTGGCGAGCTGGACCGCCTCGTCGATCACCACGGCGTCCGGGGTGGAGTCCATCCAGATCAGCTCGTACGCGCCGAGCCGCAGGATGCTCCGGTCGACGACCGGCATGCGGTCGATCTCCCAGTCCACGGCGTAGGTGACGATGAGGTCGTCGATCCGGTCCGCGTACTGTGCGTACCCCTCGACCAGCTCCATCGTGAATTCGCCGACCGGCGGCTGACGGTCGTCGGTCCGCGAGAGCCGTACCCAGTCCGCGAGGACCGTCTGCACGGACTCACCGCGCTGGTCGGCCTCGAAGAGGATCTGGAAGGCGCGCTTGCGGGCCTTGTTCCGGGCAGCCACGGTTAGCTGTTCACCCGGCCGAGGTAGTCGCCCGTGCGGGTGTCGACCTTGATCTTCTCGCCGGTGGTGATGAAGAGCGGGACACCGATCTCGTAGTCGGTCTCCAGGGTGGCGGGCTTGGTGCCACCGGTGGAGCGGTCGCCCTGGACACCGGGGTCGGTGTGCTTGATGGTCAGCTCGACCGCGGCGGGCAGCTCGACGTACAGCACCTCGCCCTCGTGCTGGGCGACGGAGGCGGTGAAGCCCTCGATCAGGAAGTTGGCGGCGTTGCCGACGGCCTTGCGGTCGACCATGAGCTGGTCGTACGTGTCCATGTCCATGAAGACGAAGTACTCGCCGTCCATGTACGAGAACTGCATGTCCCGGCGGTCGATGGTGGCCGTTTCGACCTTCACACCGGCGTTGAACGTCTTGTCGACGACCTTGCCGGAGAGCACGTTCTTGAGCTTGGTGCGCACGAAGGCGGGGCCCTTGCCGGGCTTGACGTGCTGGAACTCGACGACGGACCAGAGCTGGCCTCCGTCGAGCTTGAGCACCAGGCCGTTCTTGAGGTCGTTCGTGGAAGCCACGGTTGCGGAATCTCCTGGACTGAAAGCTGGTGGACAACCAACGAACGCGCGCTAGAGCGCGAGCAGCTCCTTGGTCGTAATGGTGAGTAGCTCGGGTCCGCCGTCCGCCTCGGGGCGCACGACGAGCGTGTCATCGATCCGGACACCGCCCCGGCCCGGGAGGTGGACCCCCGGTTCGACGGTGACCGGCACACAAGCGTCCAGTTTACCCATGGCTGTCGGTGCCAACTGCGGGTCCTCGTCGATTTCGAGCCCGACCCCGTGCCCGGTGCTGGGCTGGAGGCCGTCCGCGTAGCCCGCCGAGTCCAGGAGATGGCGGGCGGCGCGGTCCACGTCACGGTAGGCGGCGCCGGGGAGAAGGGCCTCCCGTCCGGCCCTCTGAGCGGCGAAAACAAGGTCGTAGAGCTCGATCTGCCAGTCCGCGGGGCTGGTCCCGATGACGAACGTCCGGCCGATCTCGCAGCGGTATCCGCGGTAGTTCGCTCCGAGGCACACGGAGAGGAAATCACCCTCCTCGACCCTGCGGTCCGTGGGCCGGTGGCGGGCCTGGCCCGAGTGGGGGCCGGTCCCGACGGAGGTGGGGAACGCCGGGCCGTCCGCGCCGTGGTCCACCAGCCTGCGTTCGAGTTCCAGGGCGAGGTGACGCTCGGTGCGGCCCACCAGGATCGATTCCAGGAGCTCTCCGAGCGCCTGGTCGGTGATCTCGGCGGCGATCCGCAGACAGGCGATCTCCTCCTCGTCCTTGACGATCCTCAGCTGCTCCACCGTGGAGCCGAGGTCGGCCAGCCGCAGACGCGGGGCGACGGAGAGCATGGCGCGGTGCCGGGAGACCGTGAGGTCGTGCTCCTCGACGGCGAGGGAGTCCGCGTCCAGCGAGAGGGCCAGTCCGGCCGCGGCGACGACCGGGTCGCCCGCCGGATCGGGCAGCACCTCCAGCCGCAGCCTTTCGTCGGGCCGCCCGTGGGAGGTGTCGCCGGACGGCACCCGGGGGCAGAGCAGCACGTCCGCACCGGGGCCGAGCAGCAGCACGGCGCCCGGCGGGGCCCCTCCCGAGAGATAGCGGACGTTGGCGGGGCGGGAGACCAGGGCGGCCGCGGATCCGGCGGCGGCGTACCGGTCACGCAGCAGCCCGCGTCGGACGGCGTACACCTCTGACATGTTTTCGAGCCTACGAGCGACGGCGCCGGCCCGCCCGGTCAGCGCACCCGACCGGGAACGGCAGGGCCGCTACCAGGCGGGCGGGCTGGCTATGGAGCGCGCCAGGACGTCGTCCAGGACCCGGGCGGTCGTCTCGACGTCGTAGGTGCTGTTGTCGATGATCGGCAGACCCGAGCCGTACCACCCGGCCATCCGGCCGTGGATCCTGGCCACTTCCTCGTCGGAGAGCCTGCGGTTCCCGCTGCGGGCCGCGTTGCGCTCCAGGACGACCTCCAGGCCGGGCAGGAGCACCACGGGCAGCAGCCCGGGACCGACGTGCCGCTTCCAGCCCCCGAGGCCGACGACGGGCCGGTCGGGGAAGACGGCGTCGTCGAGGATGCACGAGATGCCGTTGGCCAGGAAATTACGGGCGGCGAAGCCGCAGGTGCGCCGGGCCAGGCGGTACTGCGCCTCCGAGTGGTCGTTCCATCCGGCCTGCGGGTCGGCGAAGCCCGAGCAGACCCACTCGCGCACGTCGTCCAGGGAGACGTGCGCGGTGGGGACCCGGCGGCGGCCCGCCCAGAGCTTGGCGACCGTGGTCTTGCCGGCCCCGGCGGGGCCGATCAGGAGCACGGCGAGGGTCGCCGCGCCCGTACCCGGCTCGGCCGGCGGCGCCGGCAGCGGCACGGGGCCGCCCGGCGGGAGCTGGATGTGCCCGGTGGTCTCCCGGGAGGGCGGCACAGGAGCGTGCTGGGGCACGGGCGCCTGGGGCGCGGGTGCCCCGGGCGCCGGCGCCATGGGAGGAAGGGGCGGCGGCGTCGGCCTGCCGGGGTGGTTCGAGTGCTGGGCCTGGTGCGTCCACGGCCCGTTCCCGGGACCCTGGGGCGGCGGCAGCGGGGCCCCCACTGCGTGCTGCATCCGGTGCCACTCCGTCTCGTGCAGGCAACTGGCGCTGGTCGACGGCAACCGTACCTTCCCCGGCCGCCACGCTGTGAACGGGCGGGGAAGGCACGAAGTGCCCGGTGTGTCAGTCCGTCAGTTCGTCGGCCAGGGCCCGCAGGGCGAGCCGGTAGGAGCCGATCCCGAACCCTGCCACGGTGCCGGTGGCCACGGGGGCGACCACCGAGGTGTGGCGGAATTCCTCCCGTGCGTACGGATTCGAGATGTGCACCTCGATCAGCGGGGCGGTGCGCTGCGCTGCCGCGTCCCGCATTCCGTACGAGTAGTGCGTGAAGGCACCCGGGTTGAGAACGACCGGAATCGAACCGTCCGCCGCCTCGTGCAGCCAGCGGATCAGCTCGCCCTCGTCGTTGGTCTCCCGGACGTCCACGTCGAAGCCCAGCTCCTTGCCGAGGGTCCGGCAGGTGTCGACGAGACCGGCGTAGGACGTCGCTCCGTAGACGTCGGGCTCACGGGAGCCGAGACGTCCGAGGTTCGGGCCGTTGAGCACGAGGACCCTGCGGGTGCTCACGCGGAGACCTCCCCGTAGGCGGCGAGCAGGACGGCCGGGTCGGGGCCCTCCAGCACGGCGGGCTTGCCGACGCCGTCCAGGACGATGAAGCGCAGGAGGTCGCCGCGGGACTTCTTGTCGACCTTCATGTTCTCCAGGAGCTTGGGCCACTGGTCACCGCGGTAGGTGAGCGGCAGTCCGACGGACTCCAGGACGGCGCGGTGCCGGTCGGCGGTGGCGTCGTCGAGGCGTCCGGCGAGCCGGCCCAGCTCGGCGGCGAAGACCATGCCCACCGAGACAGCCGCGCCGTGGCGCCACTTGTAGCGCTCGTTCTTCTCGATCGCGTGGGCCAGGGTGTGCCCGTAGTTGAGGATCTCCCGCAGACCGGACTCCTTGAGGTCGCTGGAGACGACCTCGGCCTTGACCCGGATGGAGCGCTCGATGAGCTCCGCGGTGTGCGGTCCGGCGGGTGTGCGGGCGCCCTGGGGGTCCGCCTCGACGAGGTCGAGGATGACCGGGTCGGCGATGAAGCCGGCCTTGATGATCTCGGCCATTCCGGAGACGTAGTCGTTGACCGGCAGCGAGTCCAGCGCGGCGAGGTCGCAGAGCACCCCGGCCGGCGGGTGGAAGGCACCGACGAGGTTCTTGCCCTCGGCGGTGTTGATGCCGGTCTTGCCCCCGACCGCCGCGTCGACCATGGCGAGCACGGTCGTCGGTACGGCGATCCAGCGCACCCCGCGCAGCCAGGAGGCGGCGACGAACCCGGCGACGTCGGTGGTGGCGCCGCCGCCGACGCCGACGATGACGTCGGTGCGGGTGAAGCCGGTCTGGCCGAGCGCCTTCCAGCAGTAGGCGGCGACCTCGACGGTCTTGGCCTCCTCCGCGTTGGGCAGCTGGATCGCGATGGCCTCGTACCCCTGCGCGGCAAGGTCCTCCCGGACCGCCTCGCCGGTCTCGGCGAGCGCCTCGGGGTGCAGGACGGCGACCCGCTTGGCGCGGTCACCGATGAGGTTCGGCAGCTCGCCGAGGAGCTGGCGGCCGACGAGCACCTCGTACGGGTCGGTGCCCGCGGTGCCGGCGATCCGGATGCGCGTGGTGGCCTGCTCGCTCATGCGTGTGTTCTCCCGGCCGGGCTGCACGGGCTGGACCGCGCGCTCCGGCAGTTCCGTTGCGTCGAGGACCGCCTGGGCGACCTCCTCGGGGGTGCGTTCGTCGGTCGCGACGGTCGCACCGGCCACTTCCTCGTACAGGCGGCGCCTGGCCTCCATGAGCTCGCGCCACTGGCGTCGCGGGTTGACGGCGAGCAGGGGGCGGGCGGTGTTCAGCCCGACCCGCTTGACCGCCTCGTCCACTCCCATGGAGAGGTAGACCACCCGGTGGCCGGCGAGCAGCGCACGCGTCGACTCGTCGAGCACGGCACCGCCGCCGAGCGCGAGGACACCCGGGTGCCCGGCGAGCGAGTCCCGTACGGCCTGGCGCTCCAGGTCGCGGAAGCGCTCCTCGCCCTCGTCGAAGAAGATGTCCGGGATCGACTTGCCGGCCGTGGCCACGACATCCGCGTCGGTGTCGCGGTAGCTGGTGCCGAGCCGCTCGGCGAGCAGCTCGCCCACCGTCGACTTGCCGACGCCCATCGGGCCGACCAGGACGATCAGCGGGCCGCTCACCGGATCTGGAGGTGCGAGAGGTACGACTGCACGTTGCGGTGGGTCTCGGGGACGCTGTCGCCGCCGAACTTCTCCGCGACCGCGTCGGCCAGCACCAGGGCGACCATCGCCTCGGCGACGATCCCGGCGGCGGGGACCGCGCAGACATCGGAGCGCTGGTGGTGCGCCTTGGCCGCCTCGCCGGTGACGACGTCGACCGTGGCGAGCGCGCGGGGGACGGTCGCGATGGGCTTCATCGCGGCGCGGACCCGCAGCAGCTCACCGGTGGTGAGCCCGCCCTCGGTGCCGCCGGAGCGGCCGGAGGTGCGCCTGATCCCGTCCGGGGTGGCCACGATCTCGTCGTGCGCCTTGGAGCCGGGAACCCGGGCCAGGTCGAAGCCGTCGCCGACCTCGACCCCCTTGATGGCCTGAATGCCCATCAGCGCCGCGGCCAGACGGGCGTCGAGCCTGCGGTCCCAGTGCACGTGCGAGCCGAGTCCGACCGGCACGCCGTACGCGAGCACCTCGACGACCCCGCCGAGGGTGTCGCCGTCCTTGTGGGCCTGGTCGATCTCCGCGACCATCGCCTTCGACGCGTCCGCGTCCAGACAGCGCACCGGGTCGGCGTCGAGCCGCTCGACGTCGGAGGGCTTCGGGTAGACACCGTAGGGCGCCTTGGCCGCGGCCAGCTCGACGACGTGGGAGACGATCTCGATGCCCGCGGTCTCCTTGAGGTAGGAGCGGGCGACGGCGCCGAGGGCCACACGGGCCGCGGTCTCCCGGGCGCTGGCGCGCTCCAGGACGGGCCGAGCCTCGTCGAATCCGTACTTCTGCATGCCGGCCAGGTCGGCGTGGCCGGGCCGGGGGCGGGTCAGCGGAGCGTTGCGGGCCTGCTCGGCCAGCACCTCGGGGTCGACCGGGTCGGCCGACATGACCTGCTCCCACTTGGGCCACTCGGTGTTGCCCACCATGACGGCGACGGGCGAGCCCATGGTGAGGCCGTGCCGGACGCCGCCCAGGAAGGTGACCTCGTCCTTCTCGAACTTCATCCGCGCGCCGCGCCCGTAACCGAGCCGTCGCCGGGCGAGCGCGTCCGCCACCATCTCCGTGGTGACCGGGACGCCGGCGGGAAGACCCTCCAGCGTCGCCACCAGTGCGGGGCCGTGCGATTCCCCCGCGGTCAGCCAGCGCAACCTGCTCAACGGTGCTCCTCATGCTCGCGCCTGATACTGCGACGGCGCGACCGGGTGCGCGGCCCTGGCCCGCCATGTCCGATCCTCCCACGATCGGGAGGGCCGCCCTGCCGCCGGTCCAGCAGACGGACGTTTCGGCCCTGTCTCCACGGGATGAAGGGCCGGGTACGGACGGGATGCCTAGTGGCTCCGTGCCGCGAGCGCCGCTTCACCGGCCGCCCGCATGGCGGCGACCGGCGCGTCCAGACCGGTCATCTGTTCCACCTGGAGGACCGCCTGGTGCACGAGGAGGTCGAGGCCTCCCACGACACCGGCGCCCGTGGCCGCCCAGCGCGAGGCCAGGGCGGTCGGCCAGGGCTCGTAGAGCACGTCGAAGAGGGTTCCGGGGGCCGACGGGACCACGTCCGCAAGGGTGTCCGTGGTGCCGGCCGGGGTGGTGGCGACGACCAGGGGGGCGTGCAGCGCCTCCTCGGCCTCGGCCCAGTCCGCGATGCGGACGTCGGCCCCGAGGCGCTCGCCCCAGCCGCGCATCTCGTCGGCCCGTGCCGCGCTGCGCACATAGGCCGTGACGGGCCCGGTGCAGATCTCGGCGAGGGCGGCCAGCGCGGAGGACGCGGTCGCTCCGGCTCCGAGGACAGCGGCTGACTCCACCTTCTCGACCCCGCGCTCACGCAGGGCCGCGATCATCCCGGGGATGTCCGTGTTGTCGCCGAGGCGCCGGCCGTCCTCGGTGAGGACCAGGGTGTTGACGGCCTCGACCGAAGCCGCTGTCGGACTGATCTCGTCCAGCAGCGGGATGACGGCGCGCTTGAGCGGCATGGTCAGGGAGAGCCCCGCCCAGGACGGGTCCAGCCCCTCGACGAAGCCGGGCAGCGCCGCCTCGTCGACGTCGAAGCTGTCGTACGACCATCCCTCCAGACCGAGCTCCGCGTACGCGGCGCGGTGCAGGGCCGGGCTGAGGGAGTGGGCGATGGGCGAGCCGAGGACGGCGGCGCGGCGGGTGGTGCTCACTGGTTGGCCTTGTTCTCTTCGTACTGCTTGCGGTTGCGCTCGTGCTCCTCGTTCGTCACGGCGAACAGCGTCTTGTCCTCGGTGACGGAGACGAAGTAGTACCAGGGACCGGACGCGGGGCTGATCGCCGAGTGCAGTGCGTCCGCGCCCGGATTGGAGATCGGGCCGAGTGGCAGGCCCTTGATGCTGTACGTGTTGTACGGATCGTCGATCTTCCGCAGATCGTCGACGGCTCCCACATCCAGCGTGCTCTCCGCCCGGATGTAATTGATCGTCGAGTCGAATTCGAGCCTTCCGACGGTTTCGAGATTGTCCGGCTTGAGCCGGTTGTAGACAACCCTCGCGACCTTGTCGAAGTCGTGCTTGTACTTGCCTTCTTTCTGGACGAGGCTCGCCACGGTGATGACGTCGAGCGGAGAGTCCAGATTCAGCTTCTCGGCATTCGCCTCGAGATCGAGTTTCCCGTATTCCTTGTTGGCCCGGGTGACCATCTTCTTCAGCGCGTCCTCGGGCTTGGAGCCCTTGGGGACCGCGTACGCCGCCGGGAAGAGGAATCCTTCCAGCGGGTCCTTGATGCCCGGGTCGTCGTCCGCCCATTCGGGCAGCCCGAGGCTCTCGGCCTTCGTCTTCGCGACACCGGCGGTGGTACCGGGCTTGAGCTTCAGCCTCTTGTCGATCGCCGCGTAGACCCCGGTGGTGCTGGTGCCCTCGGGAATGATCATCGCGTCCTGGCTGGACGGGCTCAGCATCAGCTCGACGGCACTGTCGGCGGACATCTCCTTCTTCAGGAGATAGACGCCGGCCTGGATGGACTTCCCTTTGGGATTCCCGTTCTGCGCGGAAATGAAGGCATCGACCGATTTCACGACACCGGCCTTCTTCAGGGTGTTCGCGATCTCGTACCCGAGGGCACCTTCGGGGATCTCCACCTGGACCGAGCCCGAGCCGCTCCCCGTGTAGTCGGGGGCCTCGCCGAACTGGCTCTGGTAGTACGAGTAACCGAAGTAGCCCACCCCGCCGAGCCCCCCGACGAGGACCGCGGCGACACCGAGGCACGCGCAGCCGTTGCGGCTCTTCTTCTTGCCCTTGCCGCGACGGTCGCCGCCCCGCCGGGATTCGCGCGGGTCGTCGTCGTAGTCGTCATCGTCGCCCCGCGAGCCGCGCGACCCGCGCGAGCTCCGGGATTCGCGCTCCTCGGCCGGCTCGTCCGCGCCGGTGAAGAAAGGATGCGTCTCCTCCTGCGGCACGTCCGGGTCCCAGTCCTGGCCCTGCTGCTGGGGCGCCTGCTCACGGCGCCCCGGAGGCTGCGGCGGGGGGTAGGCCTCGGGGGTGCCGTAGTAGTCGGCCTGCTCGCCGTAGCCGCCGGAATCGCTTCCGTACGGGGGCTGCTGCTGCGCTCCGTACGGCATCGCCGCCTGCTGGCCGGTGTCCCAGCCGCCGTTGTCGTACTGCGGCTGCTGGGGCTGGTGGTGCTGAGGGGGCTGCTGCTGGCCGTAGGGGTCGTACGGCTGCTGCTGGTGCTGCTGCTGGTACGGGTCCTGCTGCTGGTGCTGCTGGTACGGGTCCTGCTGGTAGCCCTGCTGGGCGTACGGGTCCTGCGCGTAGGGCTGCTGCTGGCCGTCGTACTGGCCCTGGCCGTGGGCGGCCTGCTGGCCTCCCCATCCCTGGTCCCCGTACAAGGGGTCCTCGGGATGCCACGGTTCGGAGCCGGGGCCCCGGCCATACTCAGTCATCGATCCCCTTGAGCCGCGAGACGACGCTCCGTCTCTTCGCTTTGCTGTGCGGTGTCTGTTCGAACACCGGCGCATCGCGCGGAACGTTACCGTATCGCGATCAGACAACCACTTCGACGCCCTCGCCCGGAGCAACGCCTGACGCCCGTTCGGACTCCAGAGCGTTCTGAAGGATCACCACAGCGGCAGCCTGGTCGATGACAGACCGGCCCTTCTTGGACTTCACGCCCGAAGCGCGCAGGCCCTGAGTGGCCGTCACTGTGGTCATCCTCTCGTCCAGGAGACGTACAGGAATCGGTGCGATCGCACGGGCGAACACCTGGGCGAACGCACGGACCTTCGCGGCGGCCGGGCCCTCCCCGCCCCCGAGGGAGCGGGGAAGCCCGACGACGACCTCGATCGGCTCGTACTCCTCGACGATCTGGCCGAGCCGCCGGTGGGCGGCCGGGACGTCACGTCCCGGCACGGTCTCCACCGGCGTGGCGAGGATCCCGTCGGGGTCGCACGAGGCGACCCCGATCCGGGCATCGCCGACATCGATCGCGAGTCGGCGTCCCCTGCGCATCTGCGACATCTCCGGCGTCACGCCGTCTCGGTGACGAGGCGTTCGACAGCGGCGACGGCGTCGCCGATGGCGTCCGGGTTCTGGCCGCCGCCCTGGGCGACGTCCGGCTTGCCGCCGCCACCGCCACCGAGGGTCTTGGCCGCGGTGCGGACGAGGTCACCGGCCTTGAGGCCGCGCTCTCGGGCGGCCTCGTTGGTGGCGATGACCGTCAGCGGGCGGCCGTTGGCGGTGGTGAACAGGGCCACGACGGCCGGCCGGCCGCCCTGGATGCGCCCGCGCACGTCGAGGACCAGCTTGCGCAGGTCGTCGGCCGTGGTGCCGTCCGGCACCTGCCCGGTGACCAGGGCGACGCCCCGTACGTCCTTGGCGGACTCCACGAGCCCGGCGGCGGCGGCGAGCACCTTCTCCGCGCGGAACTTCTCGATCTCCTTCTCAGCGTCCTTCAGCTTGCCGAGCATGCCGGAGATCTTCTCGGGGAGCTCCTCGGGGCGGCCCTTGAGCAGCTCCTGGAGCTGGGCGACGACCGTGTGCTCCTTGGCGAGGAAGTTGTACGCGTCCACGCCGACCAGGGCCTCGATGCGGCGCACCCCGGAGCCGATGGACGATTCGCCGAGCAGCTTCACCAGGCCCAGCTGGGCGGTGTTGCCGACGTGCGTACCGCCGCACAGCTCCTTGGAGAAGTCGCCGATGGTGACGACGCGGACCCGCTCGCCGTACTTCTCGCCGAACTCCGCGATGGCGCCCTGCTTCTTGGCGTCGTCGATGGACATGACCTCGGCCTGGACGTCGAGTTCCCGGGCGAGGACCTCGTTGATCTTCTGCTCGACGTCGGTGAGGACCGTGCCGGGTACGGCGGCGGGCGAGCCGAAGTCGAAGCGGAAGCGGCCGGGCGAGTTCTCCGAACCGGCCTGGGCGGCCGTGGGGCCGAGAGCGTCGCGCAGCGCCTGGTGGGTGAGGTGCGTGGCGCTGTGGGCGCGGGCGATGGCGCGGCGGCGGGTGTTGTCGATGGCGGCGTAGGCGGAGGCGCCGACGGTCACCTCGCCGACCTGGACCGAGCCCTTGTGGACCGAGACGCCCGGGACGGGCTGCTGCACGTCGCGGATCGTGATGACGGCGCCGGTGTCGAGCCGGATCCGGCCCTGGTCGGCGAGCTGGCCGCCGCCCTCGGCGTAGAAGGGGGTGCGGTCGAGGACGACCTCGACCTCGTCGCCCTCGGAGGCGGCGGGCGAGGGCACACCGTCGACGAGCAGGCCGACGATCTTCGACTCGCCCTCGATGCTGGTGTAGCCGGTGAACTCGGTGACGCCGGAGTTGTCGGCGACCTCGCGGTAGGCGGACAGGTCGGCGTGCCCGGTCTTCTTGGCCTTGGCGTCGGCCTTGGCCTTGTCCCGCTGCTCCTGCATGAGCCGGCGGAAGCCGTCCTCGTCCACGGAGAGGCCCTGTTCGGCGGCCATCTCCAGCGTGAGGTCGATCGGGAAGCCCCAGGTGTCGTGGAGCAGGAACGCCTTGTCGCCGGCCAGGACCTTGCCGCCGGCGGCCTTGGTCTCGGTGACGGCGGTCTCGAGGATGTTCGTGCCGCCCTTGAGGGCCTTCAGGAAGGCGGCTTCCTCGGCGAGGGCGACGGTCTCGATGCGCTTGCGGTCGGTGATCAGCTCCGGGTACTGCTGCCCCATGGTGTCGACGACGACGTCGACGAGCTCGCGGACGACCGGCCCGGTGGCGCCCATGAGGCGCATGTTGCGGATGGCACGGCGCATGATGCGGCGCAGGACGTAGCCGCGGCCCTCGTTGCCGGGGGTGACGCCGTCGCCGATGAGCATGACCGACGTACGGATGTGGTCGGCGACGACCCGGAGGGAGACGTCGGAGCCCCGGTCGGCGCCGTAGCGGACGCCGGTGAGCTCGGTGGCCTTGTCCATCACGACGCGCAGGGTGTCGGTCTCGTACATGTTCTGCACGCCCTGCAGGATCATGGCGAGGCGTTCGAGGCCGAGACCGGTGTCGATGTTCTTCGACGGCAGGTCCCCGAGGATCGGGAAGTCCTCCTTACCGTCGCCGGCGCCCCGCTCGTACTGCATGAAGACCAGGTTCCAGATCTCCACGTAGCGCTCGTCGTTGACGGCGGGGCCGCCCTCGACACCGAACTCCGGGCCGCGGTCGTAGTTGATCTCGGAGCACGGGCCGCAGGGTCCGGGGACGCCCATGGACCAGAAGTTGTCCTTCTTGCCCAGGCGCTGGATGCGCTCGGCGGGGACGCCGATCTTGTCGCGCCAGATCTGCTCGGCCTCGTCGTCGTCGAGGTAGACGGTGATCCAGAGGCGCTCGGGGTCGAGCCCGAAGCCGCCGTCCTCGACGGAGCTCGTGAGCGCCGCCCAGGCGAACTCGATGGCGCCTTCCTTGAAGTAGTCGCCGAACGAGAAGTTGCCGCACATCTGGAAGAACGTGCCGTGCCGGGTGGTCTTGCCGACCTCTTCGATGTCCGGCGTACGCACGCACTTCTGCACGCTGGTGACGCGCGGGGCGGGCGGCTTGACCTCGCCGAGGAAGTAGGGCTTGAAGGGAACCATGCCCGCGGGGACCAGCAGCAGAGTCGGGTCGTCCGCGATGAGCGACGCCGAAGGCACGACGGTGTGACCGCGCTCCTCGAAGAAGCTCAGCCAGCGGCGGCGAATTTCAGCCGACTCCATTAGTGGTCCTCATTCCGGTTGTTCGAGTTGTAGGGAAGTGTCCGATGGGGGACGAGTTCGGGGTCGCGCGGCGCCTCGATGCCGAGTGCTCCGCCCAGTTCCGCCTCGCGCCTGACCATGCCCTCACGCACGTCGAGGGCGAAGTCCTTCAGCTTGTGGCCCGCTTCGAGTGCCTTGTCGGCGGCCTGCGCCGCGAGGCTCTCCGGGGTCAGCTGCCGGATCTTGCGGTTGACCTTGGTGGTGGCCCACACACCGGCGGCTGCGCCGGCGGTGAACCAGAACGTACGGCGGAACATCGCTGCGTCAGTCCTTCTGTCCGCGGGAGCTTCGGCCGGTCCGCTTCTTGTCGCGGGCGGACGGCACGGTACGGCCGACGATCACGGTGCGGCGGGCGGCCTTGCGGTCCGGCTCCGGCTCCGCCGAGGTACGGCGGCCGATCGCCTGCCGCACCCCGTAGCCGAAGGCCGCGACCTTCACGAGCGGACCGCCGAAGGTGGAGGCGACGGTGGTGGAGAGCGCCGAGGCGTTGGAGGTGACCTCCTGGACGTCGCTCGCGATGGCGTCGACCTTGTCCAGCTGGGTCTGCGCGGAGCGCAGCGTGGCGGAGGCGTCGGCGAGCAGCGGGACCGCCTGCTCGGTCACGTCCGCCACCAGCGCGGTGGTCGCCTTGAGCGTCTGGGCCAGCCTCACCAGTACCACGGCGAGGAAGGACACCAGGATCGCCCAGAAGACAGCCACCAGGATGCCGGCCACCTCTCCACCGGACACAGTGCACCGCTCTCTGCTCGTCGCCCGCATCGGCCGGGGCATCTCCCGGCCGGCGTTCTGCCTGTCTCTGTTCGGCCGGCGCGCACTGCCACCACTGCCGATCGTCGTCCCCCGAGCCTATCGCGCCGGGCGTCACGCGCCGTACCGCATTACGGGCGGGCGGCGCGGCCCGTCGAGCGGACCGCGGCACGGGTCGTGGAGCGGGCCCCGGGAGCGGGGAGATTGTACGGAGAGCTTATGTGCCAGTACTCTGCGTGTTTCATGCGACGCCCTCAGCGCCCCTCCCCCACGCCCGACGACGCGGAGCCCGTCCCCGTACGCGGAAATCTCCCGGCCGAGCTGGACACCTTCGTGGGCCGCCACGACGAGCTGCAACAACTCGACTCGCTCCTGCGGGAGTCCAGGCTCGTCACCGTGGCCGGAGTCGCCGGGGTCGGGAAGACCCGCTTCGCGTCACGGGTCGCGGCGCTCATGGAGAAACGGTACTGCGATGGCGTGTGGATCGCCGAGCTGTCGTCCGTCCACGATCCCGAGCTGCTCGAACACGCCCTGGTCGACGCCCTGGGGCTGACCGATCACACCCACCGGCCTCCGCGCGCCGTTCTGGTCGAACACTGTTCGGAACGCAGCCTCCTTCTGGTGATCGACGGTTTCGAACATCTCCTCGACGCGTGCGCCGGGCTGGTGAGGGAACTGCTGCGCCGGGCGCCGCGCCTCCAGGTGCTCGCCGCCGGGCGCCGTCCGCTGCGGGTGGACGGTGAACGCACCTTCACCCTGGCGCCGATGGGCGACGACGACGCCATGGAGCTCTTCACCCGGCGCGCCGCGGCGGTACGGCCCGGCTTCCGGCTGGCGGACGGCGACCGGGAGACGGCACGCGAGCTCTGCCGGCGCCTCGACGGCATCCCGCTCGCCCTGGAGCTGGCGGCGGGACGGCTGCGGGCCCTGACCGTGGAGCAGGTGCTGCAACGCCTCGACGACCGCTTCCGGCTGCTGACGGGAGGCAGCCCCAACGCGCTCCCCCGCCACCAGACGCTGCGTACGGCCATCGGCTGGAGCCATGAGCTGTGCGCCCCCGAGCAGCGGATGCTGTGGGCGAGGCTCTCGGTGTTCGCCGGGCAGTTCGACCTGGAGGCCGTCGAGTACATCTGCGGCGGCGCCGGACTGCCGGCCGACTCGGTGCTCGACGTCCTCGACGAACTGCTGGCCCAGTCCGTGGTGCTGCGCGAGGACTCGGCCCTCGGCTGCCGCTACCGTCTGCTGGACACCGTGCGGGAGTACGGCGCCGAGTGGCTGCGGGCGACCGGTGACGCGGACCGCCTGCGCCGCAGACACCGGGACTGGTACCTGGGGCTCGCCACCTGGTGCGAGCTCGACTGGTTCAGCCCCAGACAGGCCGACGCCGCCGCCCGGATCGACAGCGAGCTGCCCAACCTCCGCCAGGCGATGGAGTGCTCGATGGAGAGCCCCGACGAGGTGCATCTCGCGCAGTACCTCGCGGGGACCCTCTGGTTCTACTGGACCGGATGCGGCCGTCTGTCGGAGGGCCGCCACTGGCTGGAGCACGTCCTGGAGGAGGAGTCCCCCTACGACCACTCACGGCTGAAGGCCCTGTGGGTGCTGGGCTATGTGGCGGTGCTCCAGGGGGACCCGGTCGGCGCGGTCTCCGCCCTTCAGGAGTGCCGCGAGGAGGGTGAACGCTCGGGGGACGCCGCCGCCGTGGCCTACGCCGTGCACCGCACGGGCTGCCTCTCGATCGTCACGGACGACCCGGGGCGCGCCGAGGAACTGCTGCGCGAGGCGCTCACGCGCTACCGGGAGATCGGCGAGCTGAACAGCAACGTCCTGATGGCCCAGGTCGAACTGGGCATGGCCGTGGCCTTCCTAGGGGACCTGGACGGGGCCGCGGCGATCTGTGCCGAGGTCCGCGAGATCTGCGAGGACCACGGCGAACGGTGGGCCCTGGCCTACGCGCTGTACGTCCTGGGCTTCACCGCGCTGGAGGCGGGACTGAGCGGGCGGGCGCGCCGGATGCTGGAGGAGGCCCTGTCGATCGGGCACACCTTCGACGACCTGCTCGGCACGGCCCTCTCGCTGGAGCTGCTCGCCCTGATCACGGCGGTCGAGGGCGACGCCACCGAGGCGGCGGTGCTGCAGGGGGCGGCGGACCGGATCTGGCCCTCGGTGGGGCTGCCGCTGTTCGGCTCCGCCCACTACGGCAGGCCCCGGCTGCAGTGCGAGGAGCGGGCCAGGGCGGTACTGGGCGACGTACGGTACGACGCCGCGCGCAGGGCGGGCCGTCTGCTGGACACCCGGGGGGCGGTGGCACGGGCCCTCGGCACCGGCGGGGAGGCGGGGGCGCTCCCCGATCCGGGGCCCGGCGGCTCGGGCGCGGGGGAAACGCGAAGGCCCGCCGCCTCCCGTACGACAGGGAGGGGCGGGCCCGAGCTCGGTTGAGAGCTGCGCCTGCGTCAGCGGGCGTAGTACTCGACGACGAGCTGCTCGTCGCAGATGACCGGGATTTCCTTGCGGTTCGGGTCACGGTCCAGGCGGAAGGCCAGGGCCTTCAGGTTCACCTGGAGGTAGCGCGGGGTCTCGCCGTCCGTGTCGTAACCACCCTCGCGGGCCACCTGGAAGGGGACCTTGGAGCGGCTGCGCTCGCGGACCTGCACGACGTCGTCGGGGCGCACGCGGAAGGACGGCTTGTCGACCTTGCCACCGTTGACCTCGATGTGGCCGTGGACGACCATCTGGCGGGCCTGGTAGATGGTGCGGGCGATGCCCGAACGCAGGACCAGGGCGTCGAGGCGGCGCTCGAGCTCGACGACCAGCGCCTCGCCCGTCTTGCCCTCGGCCTTACGGGCGCGGTCGTAGGCACGCGCCATCTGGCGCTCGCTGATGTCGTACTGCGCACGCAGACGCTGCTTCTCGAGCAGACGGACCTTGTAGTCCGAGTTCTGCTTGCGGCCACGGCCGTGCTCGCCCGGCGGGTAGGGGCGGGCTTCGAAGTACTTGACAGCCTTCGGCGTCAGGGCGATGCCGAGGGCACGCGACTTCTTGACCTTGGGACGCGACTGGTTAGGCACGTTCTCCAGACCTCCGTTGTAGGTTAGGTTAGGCTTACCTTACTCAAGGAGATCGCATGTCTCGCCCTGGGAACACCACACACGTCACGGACAGCACAGACAGCGGCAGCACACCAGAAGGTGCTGCTACGACGGAAGGCCGATCTGATCGTGGTCAGCCGCGTCCCAGCGGGCTTGAAAACACTCGGATGCCGTCAGCAGCCGAGCGCACACGAACTCTCGTACAGAGTACCTGCTCCGCGGTGCTGCTCGTACCGGGGCTGTCGGTGGTCCACCCGGACCAGCTGATGCCCGACTCCAGGAGCGTCGGTCCCGAGGGGGACCTCTTCCTCGGATTCCCCGCGGATTCGCCGCTCGTACGGGCCGCGACGCACGCCCAGGGCGACGAGCTGACCGCCGTGCTGGAGATCACCGACGTCGCACCGGTCTCCGTCCCGCACCGGATCCGCGGCCGGGCCCGCGTCGCCGGCTGGCTCACCTCCGTGCCGGGGCTGGCGCAGCCCGGCCGGATGATGCTCCGGCTGGAGTTCGGGGACGCGTCGATCGACGACCTGTGGGGATACGAGGAGGTCGAGCCCGAGGACTTCAGGGACGCCGTCCCCGATCCGATGGTGGACCACGAGGCCGAGCTGCTCCAGCATCTGCACGCCGCCCACGGCGAGCAGATGGCGACGCTGTCCGCGCTGCTCGGCGAGCGGGCGGAGTGCGACTGCCCGGAGAACCGGCCGCGGGCCGTGCCCGTCGCACTCGACCGCTTCGGCCTGCGGGTGCGGTTCGTCGAGGGCGGCGGGGCCTGCTTCGACGCCCGCTTCGAGTTCCCCGATCCCGTACGCGACATCGCGGAGCTGCGCCGCGCGATGCACACGCTCTTCGAGGCGGCGGCCTGCTGAGCCGCGGCCGTCAGGCGGCGCACACCCGGTCCGCGGCCGTCACGAGGACGCGGGACCGTCCGGACCGACGCGGCCGAGCCGCTCGCGGACCCGGTCCGCCACGTCCGCGTAGCGCGCCTCCGCGCCGTACCGCGTGGGTTCGTAGTAGCGCCTGCCGCGGACGGCGTCCGGGGCGTACTCCTGGGCGGCGATACCGCCGGGGACGTCGTGCGGGTAGACATAGCCCTGGGCATGGCCCAGCTTGGCGGCGCCCTTGTAGTGGCCGTCGCGCAGATGGGCGGGGACGGGGCCCGCGAGGCCCCTGCGCACGTCCTCCTGCGCCGCGGAGATGGCGAGCGTCGCCGCGTTGGACTTGGGGGCGAGCGCCAGCGCGATCGTGGCGTGGCTGAGGGTGAGCGCCGCCTCCGGGAAGCCGATCATGGCCACGGCCTGGGCGGCCGCCACCGCGGTGGGCAGCGCCGTCGGGTCGGCGAGGCCGATGTCCTCGCTGGCGGAGATCATGAGCCGCCTGGCGATGAAGCGCGGGTCCTCCCCCGCCTCGATCATCCGGGCCAGATAGTGCAGGGCGGCGTCCACGTCGGATCCGCGGATCGACTTGATCAGGGCGCTCGCGACGTCGTAGTGCTGATCGCCGTCACGGTCGTACTTCACGGCGGCGCGGTCGACGGTCTCCTCGAGCGTCGTGAGCGTGATCTCCCGCTCGTGCGTGGTGAGGGCGGCTCCGGCAGCGGCCTCCAGGGCGGTCAGCGCGCGCCGGGCGTCGCCGCCGGCGATCCGCAGCAGATGCGCCTCGGCGTCCTCGGGCAGGGTGACGGCACCGCCCAGACCCCGCTCGTCGGTCAGGGCCCGCCGCAGCAGCGCGCGCAGGTCCTCGTCGGTGAGCGGCTCCAGGGTGAGGAGCAGCGAGCGGGACAGCAGCGGGGAGATGATCGAGAAGTACGGATTCTCCGTGGTGGCCGCGATCAGCGTGACCCAGCGGTTCTCGACGGCGGGGAGCAGGGAGTCCTGCTGGGCCTTGGAGAAGCGGTGGATCTCGTCGAGGAAGAGGACGGTCTCCTTGCCGAAGCCGCCGGTGGCGCGGCGCGCGCCCTCGATGACGGCCCGGACCTCCTTGACGCCCGCGGTGATCGCGGAGAGCTCGACGAAGCGCTTGTTGGTGGCCTTGCTGACCACGTACGCCAGGGTCGTCTTCCCCGTGCCGGGCGGACCCCAGAGGATCACCGACGAGGGGCCCGCCGGGCCTCCGCTGCCCTCGCCCACGAGGCGGCGCAGCGGCGAGCCCGGCTTGAGCAGATGCTGCTGGCCGACGACCTCGTCCAGCGTGCGGGGGCGCATCCGGACAGCCAGAGGGCTGCTGGACGGGTCCTTCTCCTGGCGGTCTTCGGCTGCTGCGGTAAAGAGGTCGGGCTCCACGCGTGAAGCCTATGTCACCCCACCGACAGACCCGCCTGCCGCGTCAGCTGGTCCAGAAGTCCCACCAGCGGGTCAGGATCAGCATGCCGATGATCCCGATCCAGAGCACCGGCGGCACCCAGTGGAACTCGCTGAGGGCGTTCCGCAGCCAGGCGGGCGCGGGCAGGATGCCGTGCTTGATGTTGTGCGTGGTGACGTAGCAGAACATGAAGATCGTGGCGACCCAGGCCAGGCAGCACCAGAGGCAGAGCGAGTTGATGTTGTACAGCGACTGGTACTGGAGCCAGGTGCAGAAGCCGACGCCGAACAGCGTGCCCGCGTTGAGGCCCAGCCAGTACCAGGCGCGGAAGCGGGCACCCGCGAGGAGCGCCATGCCGATGCCGATGACCACGGAGTACGTGGCGATGCCGAGCATCGGGTTGGGGAAGCCGAAGGCGGAGGCCTGCTCGCTCTTCATGATGTTGCCGCACGCGACCACCGGGTTCAGGCTGCATCCCGGCGTGAAGCTCGGGTCCTCCAGCAGCTTGAACTTGTCGATCGTGATCACCCAGGCGGCGAGCAGTCCGGCGGCGCCGGTGATCACCAGCAGCAGTGCGAGCGCACGGCTGCCGCCGAAGGTCCTGGCTCCGTTGTCCTCGTCCTGTTCGGAGGAGGGATGATCTACCGCTGCCATCGTCATATCGCCGTTCCATCACTGAGTAGCCAGCCGGGCACCGGTCATTGTGCCGCACAGCCGTCGTGGCCATCCGTTCGATCGGCATAAAGGTGTGCGCGGGGAGGGCCCGCCCGGGCACGCCCGGACGCGCGGTCCCCACGGCGCGGGCGGGGCGCCGCTTCCCCGGCGCGCGACGGCGGTCCCGTACCCGAAATCGGGCCGGAGGGTGAATCCCCGCCCCTGTCATTGACGGCCGACGGGTCCGGGGCGCCCTGCGCCCGCCCGCTCGGGCCGGGACGCACTGTGCCCGCCCGGTCGGACCGGGCGGGCACAGGGGTGGAGCAGGGAGCGGATCAGGCCAGCTTGGCCCGGACCGTGGCCACGAGCGCGTCCAGCGCGACCGGTTCCTGGTCGCCGGACTCCATGTCCTTGAGCTGGACGGCGCCGTCGGCGAGATCACGCTCACCGGCCACGATCGTGAAGCGTGCGCCGGAACGGTTCGCGCTCTTCATCGCGCCCTTCAGCCCACGGCCGCCGAACGCGAAGTCCGTGGCGACCCCCGCCTTCCGCAGCTCGGTGACCAGGCCGAAGAGCACCCGCCGGGCCTCCTCGCCGAGCGGGACGGCGTACACGCTGGTGGTGGAGGGGATCTCCAGCTCGACGCCTTCGGCCTCCAGTGCCAGCACCGTGCGGTCGACGCCGAGGGCCCATCCGACGGACGGCAGGGCCGGGCCGCCGATCATCTCGGACAGGCCGTCGTACCGGCCGCCGCCGCCCACGGCGGACTGGGAGCCCAGGCCGTCGTGGACGAACTCGAAGGTGGTGCGCGTGTAGTAGTCGAGGCCGCGGACCAGTTTCTCGTCGTCCTCGTACACCACGCCCGCAGCCGTCAGCAGATCGCGGACCTCCTCGTGGTACGCCTTGCAGGCGTCGCAGAGGAAGTCACGGAGCATCGGGGCGCCGGTCAGCTGCTTCTGGACGTCGGGCCGCTTGTCGTCGAGCACCCGGAGCGGGTTGATCTCGATGCGGCGACGGGTCTCCTCGTCGAGATCGAGGTCGCGCAGGAACGTCTGGAGCGCCTCGCGGTAGACGGGGCGGCACTGCTTGTCGCCGAGCGAGTTCAGCAGGATGCGGAACTGCGTGAGCCCGAGCGCGCGGTACGCCTGGTCGGCGAGGATGATCAGCTCGGCGTCGAGCGCGGGGTCCTCGGTGCCGATGGCCTCGGCACCGACCTGCGAGAAGTGGCGGTAACGGCCCTTCTGCGGGCGCTCGTAGCGGTAGTACGAGCCGGAGTACCAGAGCTTGACGGGGAGGTTGCCCGCCTTGTGCAGGTTGGCCTCCAGCGCCGCGCGAAGTACGGACGCCGTGCCTTCGGGGCGCAGCGCGAGCTTGTCGCCGCCCTTGGTCTCGAAGGCGTACATCTCCTTGGAGACGATGTCGGTGGACTCGCCGACTCCGCGTGCGAACAGGGCGACGTCCTCGAAGCCGGGCGTCTCGATGTAGCCGTAGCCCGAGTTCTTGAGGGGCTCGGCGAGCGCCTCGCGCACCGCGAGGTACGTCGCGGAGTCCGGCGGGATCAGGTCGTACGTGCCCTTGGGGGCCTGGAAGGTGCTCACGGTTCTTTCTCTCGTCACATTCCTCGGCGGGGCGCGTCCAGGCCGTGCAGATACGGATTGGAGGCGCGCTCGCGGCCGATGGTCGTCTGGGGGCCGTGGCCGGACAGCACCACGGTCGAGTCGTCGAGCGGCAGGCACACACGGGCCAGCGACTCGAGCAGCTCGGCGTGGTCGCCGCCGGGCAGGTCGGTGCGTCCGACGGAGCCGGCGAAGAGCAGGTCGCCCGAGAAGAGGACCTGCGGGACATCCGCGGCCTCGGGCATCCTGAACGTCACCGACCCCTTGGTATGGCCGGGCGCGTGCGCGACGCCGAACTC
Source organism: Streptomyces sp. CB02058 (assembly GCF_001905505.1). Lineage (GTDB taxonomy): Bacteria > Actinomycetota > Actinomycetes > Streptomycetales > Streptomycetaceae > Streptomyces. The sequence continues at coordinate 414,074 of NZ_LIPG01000006.1, read as the reverse complement.
CATGCCCGCCAGCTTCAGCCGGGCACCGTCGGCCAGCTCCTTGACGTCGTCGGGCTCGCCCACGGTCAGCTCGCCCATGAGCGGCATCCCGATGGAGCGGCCGAGGGCCTTCTCCGGGTCGCTCATCATGTAGCGGTCCTCGGGGTGGATCCAGGCGGGGACGTCATGGGCGCCGCAGACGGGGACGACCGAGGCGACGTGGTCGATGTGGCCGTGGGTGAGCACGACGGCGACGGGCTTGAGCCGATGCTTCTTCAGTGCTTCCTCGACGCCCTGGGCGGCCTGGTGGCCGGGGTCGATGATCACGCACTCCTCGCCTGCGGCGGGGGCGACCAGGTAGCAGTTGGTCCCCCAGGCCCCGGCGGGGAACCCGGCAATGAGCACGATCGTCCTTAGTGTTCGTCCGACGAGGAGGGCCGCGGAGGGGAAGGCGGCAGATCAGAGCCTACCGGCGCTCCTCATTCCACAGCTAACCCATATACCGTACGGGGCAATCCAGGCCCGATCACACGACGTACAAGGAGACCATCCGGTGGTCAGCAGCGATCAGCGGCGGCGGCAGCTCGCCCGGGAGAAGTTCGAGCGGCAGCAGCAGCGCCGGGAGGAGGCCCGCCGCAGGACCAGGCGCCTCACGGCGATCATCGCTTCGGCGGTGGCCGTGGTGGCGGTCATCGGCGTGGGCGCGTACGTCCTCAGCGACGGCGACGACACGAAGAACTCCGCGGACGCGGCCGCGAGCGCGAGCCCCTCGGAGTCTCCCTCGGCGAGCGAGAGCAGTGAGCCCGAGCCCGAGATGACGATCGACAAGAAGGCGAAGTACACGCTGGCGCTCGAGACGAGCCAGGGTGACATCGGGATCGGGATGGACGCGGCCAAGACCCCGCACACCACGAACTCCTTCAAGGCCCTGGCGGACAAGAAGTACTTCGACGGCACGAAGTGCCACCGCCTGACCACGGAGGGCATCTTCGTCCTGCAGTGCGGTGACCCGAAGGGCGACGGCACGGGCGGTCCCGGCTACACGATCCCCGACGAGAACCTGACGGCGCTGGGCAAGGCGGGCGACGACGGGGCGGTGACCTATCCGGCGGGCACCGTCGCGATGGCGAACACCGGCCAGCCGGGCACCGGTGGCAGCCAGTTCTTCCTGGTCTACAAGGACACCAAACTGCCGCCCAGCTACACGCCGTTCGGCACCATGGACGCGGCCGGTCTGAAGGCCGTCAAGAAGATCGCCGAGGCGGGTGTCGTGGACGGTGCGGGTGACGGTGCTCCGAAGAAGACCGTCACCGTCGAGAAGGGGACCGTCGAGAAGGCCTGACCCCCGACGTGGCCACCCGGCGTCCGTCCCCGGGGCGGACCGGAGAATTTCAGCCGCGCTGAGTGCGGACAGCCGGGTGGCCGGTCGCCTAGATTGGCGTTGTGGAGGGCGGGCGCTGCCCGCCCCAGGAAACTGTGGACGATGCACGGGGGGCCAACCCCCTCGATGCATCAGGTGGAGGAGGCGCTGTGAGCAGCGACCCGTGGGGCCGTGTCGATGAGACGGGCACCGTGTACGTGCGTACAGCCGAGGGCGAGCAGGTCGTCGGATCGTGGCAGGCCGGTTCCCCCGAGGAGGCCCTGGCCTATTTCGAGCGCAAGTACGAGGGCCTGGTGGTCGAGATCGGTCTCCTCGAGCGGCGGGTGAAGACCACCGACCTCTCGGCGAAGGACGCCACGGCGGCGATCGAGCACCTGCGTCAGCAGGTCGACGAGCACCACGCCGTCGGTGACCTCGCGGCGCTCGGCAAGCGGCTGGACACCCTCGTCGCGACGGTCGACTCCCGCCGTGAGGAGCGCAAGGTCCAGAAGGCGAAGCAGACCGACGAGGCCCGTCAGGCCAAGGAGGCGCTCGTCGTCGAGGCGGAGGAGCTCGCGCAGAGCGAGCAGTGGCGGTCCGCGGGTGAGCGCCTGAGGGCGCTCGTCGACACCTGGAAGGGGCTGCCTCGTCTGGACCGCAAGTCCGACGACGAGCTGTGGCACCGCTTCTCGCATGCCCGTTCCGCCTTCTCCAAGCGCCGGAAGGCGCACTTCGCCGCGCTGGACGCGCAGCGCGAGGATGCCCGCAAGGCCAAGGAGAAGCTGGTCGCCGAGGCCGAGTCGCTCTCGGGCTCGACCGACTGGGGTGCGACGGCGGCCCGTTACCGCGACCTGATGACCGAGTGGAAGGCGGCGGGGCGCGCGCAGCGCGAGGCCGAGGACGAACTGTGGAACCGCTTCCGCGGCGCCCAGGACGTCTTCTTCGCGGCTCGCAGCGGTGTCTTCGCCGAGCGGGACGCGGAGCAGGGCGAGAACCTCAAGCTCAAGGAGGAGCTCGCGACCGAGGCCGAGAAGCTCGTCCCGGTGACGGATCTGAAGGCGGCCAGGGCCGCGTTCCGTTCGGTCAACGAGCGCTGGGAGGCCATCGGCCACGTCCCGCGTGACGCCCGCCCCAAGGTCGAGGGCCGGCTGCACGCGGTGGAGCGCGCGCTCCAGGAGGCCGAGGAGGCCGAGTGGCGCCGGACGAACCCGGAGGCGCGTGCGCGTGCCGCGGGTCTGACCGGTCAGCTCCAGGCGGCCGTCGACAAGCTGCGTACGCAGATCGACACGGCACGCGCCTCGGGCAACAACGCCCGGGCCGACAAGCTCTCCCGTGAGCTGGAGGGCCGTCAGGCGCTGCTGGACCAGGCGCTGAAGGGCCTGGAGGAGTTCGGCGGCTGACGCGGGACTCCTCGGGAGGGGCCTCGGGTACGTGACACGTGCCTGGGGCCCCTCACGCGTGCCGCGGCAGCAGCCAGGGGGGGGCGTCACAGCGGCCGGAACCGTGCAGGGAACCTCCGTCGGGCGGTCCTCCGTCGGGCGGCACGGGGAGATCCCCGCGCAGGCGGCCCCGCGGCTGCCGGAACCGACGGCGTCGGCCTCGGACTGGCCTGCTGGAGGGCCGGCCCGAGCACCTCGACGGCTTCGCCGCCGGTCCTGGTCTCCCCTCCTACGGCCGACGGGCCGAGGTGACGCGGTAGACGTCGTACACGCCCTCCACGCCCCGTACGGCCTTCAGGACGTGTCCCAGGTGCTTCGGGTCGCCCATCTCGAAGGTGAAGCGCGAGGTGGCCACCCGGTCGCGGGAGGTCTGCACGGCCGCCGACAGGATGTTCACGTGCTGGTCGGACAGGACACGCGTGACGTCCGAGAGCAGCCGCGACCGGTCCAGCGCCTCGACCTGGATGGCGACGAGGAAGACCGACGACTGGGTGGGTGCCCACTCGACGTCGAGGATGCGCTCGGGCTGCTGCGAGAGCGAGTCGACGTTCACGCAGTCCGCGCGGTGCACGGAGACTCCGCTGCCCCGGGTCACGAATCCGATGATCGGGTCGCCGGGAACGGGCGTGCAGCAGCGGGCCAGCTTGACCCAGACGTCCTCGACGCCCTTGACCACGACACCCGGATCCCCCTTGGACCGGCGCTTGCTGCGGCCGTGCGAGGGCGGTGAGCTCTCCGCCAGGTCCTCGTTGGCCGCGTCCTCGCCGCCGAGGGCCTGGACCAGCTTCTGGACGACGCCCGCAGCGGCGACATGGCCCTCGCCGATCGCCGCGTACAGCGAGGAGATGTCCGGGTAGCGCATCTCGTGCGCCAGCGTGACCAGCGAGTCGCCCGTCAGGATGCGCTGGATCGGCAGGTTCTGCTTGCGCATGGCCCGCGCGATCGAGTCCTTGCCCTGCTCGATCGCCTCGTCCCGGCGCTCCTTGGAGAACCAGGCCCGGATCTTGTTGCGCGCCCGGGGCGACTTGACGAACTGGAGCCAGTCCCGGGAGGGCCCGGCGCCCGCCGCCTTCGAGGTGAAGACCTCCACCAGGTCGCCGTTGTCGAGCGTCGACTCCAGGGGCACGAGCCGTCCGTTGACCCGTGCTCCTATGGTCCGGTGGCCGACCTCCGTGTGGACCGCGTACGCGAAGTCGACCGGCGTCGCACCGGCGGGCAGCGCTATCACGTCGCCCTTCGGCGTGAAGACGAAGACCTCGTTGCGCGAGAGGTCGAAGCGCAGGGACTCCAGGAACTCGCTGGGGTCCTCCGTCTCCTTCTGCCAGTCGAGGAGCTGACGCAGCCACGCCATGTCGTTGACGGTGTCCTGGCCCCGGCCACCGCCCGTGTTCTTGGGCACGTCCGTGCGCACCTTGGAGGCGCCCGCGACGGCCTCCTGCTTGTACTTCCAGTGCGCGGCGATGCCGTACTCGGCACGGCGGTGCATGTCGAACGTACGGATCTGGAGCTCGACGGGCTTGCCGCTGGGACCGATCACCGTGGTGTGCAGCGACTGGTACATGTTGAACTTGGGCATCGCGATGTAGTCCTTGAACCGCCCGGGCACCGGATTCCACCGGGCGTGGACGGTGCCGAGCGCCGCGTAGCAGTCGCGGACGGTGTCGACGAGGACGCGAATGCCCACCAGGTCGTAGATCTCGGCGAAGTCGCGGCCCCGCACGATCATCTTCTGGTAGACGCTGTAGTAGTGCTTCGGCCGGCCGGTGACGGTGGCCTTGATCCGGGCGGCGCGCAGGTCGGCCTGGACCTCGTCGGTCACTATGGCGAGGTACTCGTCGCGCTTGGGCGCTCGCTCGGCGACGAGGCGGACGATCTCGTCGTACATCTTGGGATAGAGGATCGCGAAGGCGAGGTCCTCCAGCTCCCACTTGATGGTGTTCATGCCGAGGCGGTGGGCCAGCGGCGCGTAGATCTCGAGGGTCTCGCGGGCCTTCTTCTCCTGCTTCTCCCGCTTGAGATAGCGCATGGTGCGCATGTTGTGCAGGCGGTCGGCGAGCTTGATGACCAGGACCCGGGGGTCCTTGGCCATGGCAACGACCATCTTGCGCACGGTCTCGGCCTGGGCGGCCTCGCCGAACTTGACCTTGTCCAGCTTGGTGACGCCGTCGACGAGCAGCGCGACCTGGTCGCCGAAGTCCTTGCGCAGGGTGTCGAGGCCGTACTCGGTGTCCTCGACGGTGTCGTGCAGCAGCCCGGCCATCAGCGTCGCCGGGTCCATGCCGAGCTCGGCCAGGATCGTGGTGACGGCGAGGGGGTGGGTGATGTAGGGGTCGCCGCTCTTGCGCTTCTGGCCCCGGTGCCACCGCTCGGCGACCTGGTAGGCCTTCTCGATCTGGCGCAGCGTGGCCGACTCGATCTTGGGGTCGTTGCCGCGGACCGTGCGCAGGAGGGGTTCGAGGACCGGGTTGTACGGGCTGGAGCGCTGCACGCCCAGACGGGCGAGGCGGGCCCGGACCCGGTTGGACGAGCCGCCGGAGCGGGCCGTCGCCGGCGGGGGTGCGACGGCGGGCCTGGCCGGGGGCTTGGCGGCAGGAGGCTTCGTCACGGGAGCGGGAGCCGGTGCCTGGCTCTGCGGCGCGGGCGACCCGGTGGCGGGCTTCGCCGGGGGTGTCTGCTTCGCCGCGGAGGGTCCGGGCGCCGCCTTCGTGCCGGGCGGCGGGGCCGGCTTCGCCGGTCCGGAGGACGGCTGGGGAGCCTGGGCGGGGCCCTGCGTGTGCTCGCCGGCAGGCGCGGGCTCGGCCGCTGCCGCGTCGGGCCGCGCCTTTCCGGGCGTGGCGGAGCCCGCAGCGGGCTTTTCGGGCTGCGGGGCGGCGACTGGCTGGGCCTCGTCTGGCAAGAGCGCTCCTCGTGCGGATCCGGGCTACCGGAAAGCCCATGGTAACGACCCCGGAGCGGGTCCTCGCCCGGGGAGTGTGGAACCCCTCACAACACGGGACGGGCACCCGGATGTTCCCGGGTGCCCGTCCTGTTACGACCTTGCACGCGCTGTGACCGCGCGGCTGCGGCTCAGAGGGTGATCAGAGCCTCCAGCGGGGCCTCACGCAGCCCCGTCTCCAGCCGGGCACGGCCCGAGAGGAAGCCGAGCTCCATGAGGACCGCCACCCCCGCGACCTGGGCACCGGCCCGCTGGATCAGCTCCAGCGAGGCCTCGGCGGTGCCGCCCGTGGCCAGGACGTCGTCGATGACCATGACCCGGTCGTCGGCGGACAGGTCCTCGGCGTGGATCTCGATCTCCGCGGTGCCGTACTCCAGCTCGTAGACCTGCCCGAGGGTGGCGCCGGGGAGCTTCCCGGCCTTGCGCACCGGTACGAAGCCGATCCCGGCCCGGACGGAGACGGGCGCGGCCAGGATGAAGCCGCGCGCCTCCAGGCCGACGATCTTGGTGGCCCCGTGGCGTACGCACAGCTCCACGAACCAGTCCGTGAGCGCGGTGAAGGCCACCGGGTCCGCGAGCAGCGGGGTGATGTCCTTGAACAGCACTCCCGGCTTCGGATAGTCCGGTACGTCACGGATCCGGCTGAGCAGGAGCTCCCGGGTCGTCTCGTCGATGTCCGTGCTGGTCATCGGCGGTTCCTCGGGGTCCGGCCGTGTCCGCCGGGCTGGCGGCGCTGGCCGATCACGGCGCCTGCGGGCTCGCCGTCCTCGACGCCCTCCTGCTCCCGGTCGTCACGCTCGTCCTCGACGGACTCGCCCTTGGCCGCCGCGGCGGCACGCTTGGCGAGGATCCGCTTCTTCAGTGCCTTTATCTGCGGCTCGCGCTCCTTGAGGTCGGCCACCAGCGGGGTGGCGATGAAGATCGAGGAGTACGCACCGGCGGCGAGGCCGACGAAGAGGGACAGCGAGATGTCGTTCAGCATGCCGGCGCCGAGGACACCGCCACCGATGAACAGCAGACCGGCGACCGGCAGCAGCGCCACGACGGTGGTGTTGATGGAGCGCACCAGCGTGCCGTTGATGGAGCGGTTGGCGATCTCGCTGTAGGTCCAGCGGGTCTGCTTGGTGATCCCCTTCGTGCCCTCCTTGAGGCTGTCGAAGACGACGACCGTGTCGTAGAGGGAGTAACCGAGGATGGTCAGCAGACCGATCACGGTGCCCGGGGTGACCTCGAAGCCGACGAGGGCGTAGACACCGACCGTGATGGTGATGTCGTGGATCAGCGCGATGAGCGCGGCGACGGCCATCCGCCATTCGAAGGCGATGGCCAGGTAGACCACCACCAGGACCATGAAGATGCCGAGGCCCGCCCAGGCCTTGTTGGCGATCTGCTCACCCCAGCTGGGGCCGACGAGGTCCGCGTTGATCTGCGCCTCGGGGATGCCGAGGTCCTCGGAGAGCTGGGCCTTGATCTCGTCCGCCTTGGCGGTGTCGACCTCGGTGATCTGGATCCGGAGCCCGCCGTTGCCGAGCTCCTGGACGATCGCCTCGTGGCCGGAGGCCGCGACCGCGTCCTCGTGGGCCTGGGAGACCGAGACCTTGGCCTTGGTGTCGGTCGTGAAGACCGCGCCGCCCTTGAACTCGATGCCCATGTTCAGGCCGCTGACCGCCAGGCCGAGGATGGCCGTGATGGTGATCAGGATCGAGACGCCGTACCAGATCTTGCGCTTGCCGATGAAGTCGTAACCGACCTCGCCACGGTAGAGCCGGGCGCCGAGATTGCCGAGTCGCGACATCTCACGCCTCCTTCGGGTGGTCGGTACGGACGTTGACGCGGCGCGAGCGGCGCAGCGGCGGCTTGGCGCCGAGCCGCTTCGGGTCCAGACCGGACCACGGGTGACCGCTGCCGAAGAACTTCGTGCGGGCCATCAGCGTCATGACGGGCTTGGTGAAGAGGAACACCACGACGACGTCGAGCAGGGTCGTGAGGCCGAGCGTGAACGCGAAGCCCTGGACCTTGCCGACCGTGACGAGGAAGAGCACGGCCGCGGCGAGGAACGAGACGAAGTCGGAGACCAGGATGGTGCGCCGGGCCCTGGGCCAGGCGCGCTCGACGGCCGGACGGAGCGTGCGGCCTTCCCGGATCTCGTCCCGGATGCGTTCGAAGTACACGATGAACGAGTCCGCGGTGATACCGATCGCCACGATGGCACCGCAGACGGCCGGGAGGTTCAGCGCGAAGCCGATGGCCGGGCCGAGCAGGGCCATGATCGTGTACGTCAGGATGCCGGAGGCCAGCAGGCTGAGGAGCGCGATGAGGGCCAGGCCGCGGTAGTAGGCCACCAGGTAGATGACGACCAGGGCGAGGCCGATGGCGCCGGCGATGAGGCCGGCCTCCAGCTGCTCGCCGCCGAGCGCGGCGGTGACCGTGGTGACGGTGTCCTCGCTGAAGGACAGCGGGAGCGCACCGTAGGACAGGACGTTCGCGAGGTCCTCGGCCGACTGCTGGGTGAAGCTGCCGGAGATCTCGGCGCTGCCGCTGAGCGTCTCGTTCACCTGGGGCGCGGAGACGACCTCGCCGTCGAGGGAGATCGCGAACTGGTTCATCGGCGACGTCTGCGTCGACAGCTTCTTCGTGATCGTCTGGAACTTCTTGGAGCCCTTGTCGGTGAACTCCATGGAGACGAGCCAGATGCCGCGCTGCTGATCGAACTGGGCCTTCGCGTCGTCGACGTCCGTACCGGAGACCTCGGCGGGGCCGAGGAGGTACTTGGCGTCGCCCTCGGAGCTGCACGCGACGGTGGGGTCCTCGGGCTTGACGCCGTCGCCCGCCTTGGCGCGGGCGGCCGTGTCGGTGCAGTCCAGCGCCGTGAACTTCTTCTCGAGCGCCGCGGTGGCGGCGTCGGGCGTCTCGGTCGCGGCGGGGGTCTCCGAGGACTCCGCCGCACCGGAGGCGCTGGCGGAGGGGGTCGGCGTGGCGTCCTTCTTCAGGGCGTCGGTGACGGCACGGCCCTGGGTGGTGGCGCTCGCCGAGGGCGTCGCCTTCGAATCGGAGGCCGTTTCCGGGTCGGTCGCCTTCGCGCTGGGCGTGGCGCTCGCCTCACCGGAGCCGCTCGCGGACGGGCTCGCGGAGCCTTCGGGCGTCGGTGCGCCGTTGGTGACCGTGAGCACGGGCCGGAAGTAGAGCTGGGCGGTCGTGCCGACCTGCTCCCGGGCCTGCTTCGAATTCGTCCCCTTGGGGATGTTCACGATGATGTTCGACGCGCCCTGCGTCTGAACCTCGGCCTCGGAGACACCCAGACCATTGACACGGCGTTCGATGATGCTGACCGCGGTGTTCATGTTGGTCTCGTTGATCGCGTCAGGCTTGCCGGGCTGGCTCTTCGCCTTGAGCGTGATCGAGGTGCCGCCTGCCAGGTCGATCCCGAGCCGGGGCGTGGTGTGACCGGACAGGAACATCCCGCCGGTCAGCGCGACCATGGCGATGAGGATCAGAGCCAGGGCGCGGCCCGGCCTGCCCTGACCGGTTGAGCCCCGGCTTTTCTTCGGTGCTGCCACCTTTTCGTTTCTCCCTGTCCAACCGCCCCGCGCCGGGTATGCGCCCGAGCGGCCACTGAGTGATGTGGGGACCCGACCCCGCAGAAGGGTCCACGGCCCGCGAGACGCCGGACACCCGCAGGCGTCCGGCGTCCGGGGAACGTGGAACTACTTCGCGTCGCTCTCGCCGTCGGCCTTGGCGTCCTTGACCTCGGAGCCCTTGGCATCGGCGTCCTTCGGCGCGGCGTCCTCGGCCTTCTTGCCGAGGTCGATCTTCGCGTCGTCGTCCGCCGCGGCGGTCTCACCCTCGGTGAGCGAGGAGGCGTCGTCCGGCACCACGGTGCCGTCCGTCTCCAGCTCGTCGTCGCCGTGGACGATGCGGTTGTACTCCGCGTCTTCGAGGACGGCACCGATGGCGTTCTTGGCGTAGACGGCGTGGACGCCGGGCGCGACCTCGAGGAGAACCGTGTCCTCCTGGACCTCCTTGACGGTGGCGTACATGCCCCCGATCGTCCGGACGCCGGTGCCGGGCTGCATCTCGTTGCGCATCTGCGCAGCCGCCTGCTGCTTCTTCTTGGCGGACCGGGTCATCAGGAACATGGCCCCGATGAGCACGATGAAGGGGAGGAGGGTCACGATACTCACGGGACGGAACTTCCTTCGCACGACCACGCTGAACTCACGCGGCCTGGTCTACGGGGGTGGGTACACCGACCTGTACGGGCGGCATCGGCGGAGTCTAAGCGAGTCCGCATCATTGGAACAACGTCCAGCATGGCACCGTGGTTCCCCTCCTGGCCAACCCGTCCTGTGTCACGCCCCGAACAGGCCCTGTTGTCCCTTTACGCCGTGCTGCGGAGGGACGAGCCCGAGGTGGGCCCATGCGGCGGGGGTCGCGACCCGGCCGCGCGGCGTCCTGGCGAGCAGTCCTTCCCGTACCAGGAAGGGCTCGGCGACCTCCTCGACCGTCTCGCGCTCCTCCCCCACCGCCACCGCGAGGGTGGAGAGCCCGACGGGGCCGCCGCCGAAGAGCTTCAGCAGGGCGCCGAGGACCGCGCGGTCCAGCCGGTCCAGGCCGCGGGCGTCGACCTCGTAGACCCGCAGGGCCGCGGCGGCGATGTCCCGGTCGATCCGGCCCTCGGCCTTGACCTGGGCGTAGTCCCGGACGCGGCGCAGCAGCCGGTTGGCGATACGGGGCGTGCCCCGGGAGCGTCCGGCGATCTCGGCGGCGCCCGCCGGGTCTATGGCGACGTCGAGCAGTCCGGCGGAGCGGTGGATGACCCGCTCCAGCTCGGTGGGGGCGTAGAACTCCATGTGCCCGGTGAAGCCGAAGCGGTCGCGCAGCGGGGGCGGCAGCAGTCCGGCCCTGGTGGTCGCTCCGACCAGGGTGAACGGGGGGAGCTCCAGCGGGATGGCGGTGGCGCCGGGGCCCTTGCCGACGATGACGTCGACGCGGAAGTCCTCCATCGCCATGTAGAGCATCTCCTCGGCGGGCCGCGACATGCGGTGGATCTCGTCGAGGAAGAGGACCTCCCCCTCCTGGAGCGAGGAGAGGATCGCCGCGAGGTCCCCCGCGTGCTGGATGGCGGGACCGGAGGTGATCCGGATCGGGGCGCCCATCTCCGCGGCGATGATCATGGAGAGGGTGGTCTTGCCGAGGCCGGGGGCGCCGGAGAGCAGGACGTGGTCGGCGGTGGCGCCCCGGGCGCGGGCGGCCTTGAGGACCAGGTCGAGCTGTTCGCGCACCTTCTCCTGGCCGACGAATTCGTGGAGGTCCTTCGGGCGCAGGGCGGCCTCGACCGCGGTGTCCTCGCCGTCCGCGACACCGGCGACCAGGCGGTCGTCCAGCCGCTCGTCGGCCAGGTCGCCGGTTTCGGGTCCGGTCTCGTCCCAGTTCATCTCGTCAGTCCCGCCTCGGGTGTTTCGGTACCGGTCCGTGCGGTGTTCCGGCCGGTGTACGGGGGCGTGTGGGCCCCCGGGAGTCAGCGTGCGCGGTTGAGTGTCTGCAGTGCGGCGCGCAGCAGCTGCGGCACGGGGGCCTGGCCGCCCTCGGCGAGTGCGGCCTCGGCCTGCGGTGCCACGGCGCTCACCGCCTCGTCGGCCTCGCGGGTGGCGTATCCGAGGCCGATCAGGGCGGCCTGCAGCTGATCGCGCCAGGAGGAGCTGACGGCGGTGCCGATGCCCTGCTGCCCGATGTGCGCCCCGACCGGCTCGCCGAGCCGGTCCTTGAGCTCCAGGAGGAGCTTCTGGGCGCCCTTCTTGCCGATGCCGGAGACGGCGGTGAGGGCCTTCTCGTCCCCGGTGGCGACCGCGATGCGCAGGGCGTCCGGGCTGTGGGTGGCGAGCATGGCCTGGGCGAGCCGGGGGCCGACGCCACTGGCGGTCTGGAGCAGCTCGAAGACCTGGCGCTCGTCGTCGTCGGCGAAGCCGTAGAGGGTGAGCGAGTCCTCGCGGACGACCAAGGAGGTGGCGAGCCTGGCCTCCTTGCCGATCCGCAGGCCGGCGAGGGTGTCGGGCGTGCACTGGACGGCCATGCCGATGCCGCCGACCTCGATGACGGCCGTGGCCGGGGCGAGGGCGGCCACCGGGCCGGAGACGAAGGCGATCATGCGGTGCGGCCTTTCAGCGTGCGGTGGGCGGCGACGGCCTGCTGCAGTCGGTTCTGCGCGGGTGCGCGCCAGATGTGGCAGATCGCGAGGGCGAGCGCGTCGGCGGCGTCGGCGGGTTTCGGTGGTGCGTCGAGCCGCAGGAGCCGGGTCACCATCGCCCCGACCTGGGCCTTGTCGGCGCGCCCCGACCCCGTGACGGCGGCCTTGACCTCGCTGGGGGTGTGCAGGGCGACGGGGATGCCCCGCCGGGACGCGCAGAGCATGGCGACCGCGCTGGCCTGGGCGGTGCCCATGACCGTACGGACGTTGTGCTGGGCGAACACCCGCTCCACGGCGACGCACTCGGGCCGGTGTTCGTCGAGCCAGCGCTCGATGCCCTGCTCGATGGCGACGAGCCGGTGGCCGAGCTCCGCGTCGGCCGGGGTGCGCACGACCCCGACGCCGACCATCGTGAGCGGCCGGCCCGCGACCCCCTCGACGACTCCGACGCCGCACCGGGTCAGTCCCGGGTCCACTCCCAGCACCCGCATGAAAGGGCCCCCTCCGCCGCTCGGTCACTTGTTCCCGCAGGCTATCGGGTCGCACCGACAATGCGACGGGCCGACGGGGTGTGTCCCGTCGGCCCGTCCCGGTTCAGCGCCCTCAGGCGTCGACCTTCTCCATGACCTCGTCGGAGACGTCGAAGTTGGCGAAGACGTTCTGCACGTCGTCGCTGTCCTCCAGCGCGTCGATCAGCTTGAAGATCTTGCGCGCGCCCTCTTCGTCGAGCTCGACCTGCATGGTCGGGACGAAGTTGGCCTCGGCCGAGTCGTAGTCGATGCCGGCCTCCTGGAGCGCGGTGCGGACCGCGACCATGTCGGTGGCCTCGCTGAGCACCTCGAAGGTGTCACCGAGGTCGTTGACCTCCTCGGCACCCGCGTCGAGCACCGCGCCGAGCACGTCGTCCTCGGACAGCTCGGCCTTGGGGACGATCACGACGCCCTTGCGGTTGAACAGGTACGAGACCGAGCCCGGGTCCGCCATCGAACCGCCGTTGCGGGTCATGGCGACGCGGACGTCGGAGGCGGCACGGTTGCGGTTGTCGGTGAGGCACTCGATGAGCACCGCGACGCCGTTCGGGCCGTAGCCCTCGTACATGATCGTCTCGTAGTCGGCGCCACCGGCTTCGAGGCCGGCACCGCGCTTGACCGCGGAGTCGATGTTCTTGTTCGGGACCGAGCTCTTCTTGGCCTTCTGAATGGCGTCGAAGAGGGTCGGGTTGCCGGACACGTCGGCGCCGCCCGTGCGGGCCGCGACCTCGATGTTCTTGATCATCTTCGCGAAGAGCTTGCCGCGCTTGGCGTCGATCACGGCCTTCTTGTGCTTCGTCGTAGCCCATTTAGAGTGGCCGGACATCTGCCTTCTCCTTCGCGTCACCAAAATCGATCCGAACCCGAGAGATCCTACCGGGATCGAATCAGCCCACGGCGCGCACCATGTCGGTGAAGAGCGCGTGCACACGGTGGTCGCCCGTCAGCTCCGGGTGGAACGACGTCGCCAGGGCGTTTCCCTGGCGTACGGCCACGATATGGCCACCGTGCACCGCGACGACCTCCACGGCCGCACCGACCGACTCCACCCAGGGTGCCCGGATGAAGACGCCCTCGACGGGTCCGCCGGGCACTCCGTCCATCTCGACGGCCGCCTCGAAGGACTCGTTCTGCCGCCCGAAAGCGTTACGGCGCACGATCATGTCGATGCCGCCGACGGTCTCCTGGCCGGAGCGCGGGTCGAGGATCTTGTCGGCGAGCATGATCATCCCGGCACAGGTGCCGTAGACCGGCATCCCGGCGGCGACCCGCTCGCGCAGCGGTTCCAGCATGCCGAAGAGGACGGCCAGCTTGGACATCGTGGTGGACTCGCCGCCGGGGATGACGAGACCGTCGACCTCGGCGAGTTCCTCGGGCCGCCGGACCGGCCTGGCCAGGGCGTCCGCCGAGGCCAGGGCGATCAGGTGTTCCCGTACGTCGCCCTGGAGAGCCAGGACTCCGATGACAGGGGTGTCGGTCATCTGTGCTTACCAGCCGCGGTTGGCGTAGCGCTCGCCCTCGGGCAGCGTGTCGCAGTTGATGCCGACCATGGCCTCGCCCAGGTTGCGGGACGCGTCCGCGATGATCTTCGGGTCGTCGTAGAAGGTGGTGGCCTTCACGATGGCGGCGGCGCGCTTGGCCGGGTCGCCGGACTTGAAGATGCCGGAGCCCACGAAGACACCCTCGGCGCCGAGCTGGCGCATCAGGGCGGCGTCGGCGGGGGTGGCCACGCCGCCGGCCGAGAACAGGACGACGGGCAGCTTCCCGAGCTCGGCGACCTCCTTGACCAGCTCGTACGGGGCGCGGAGTTCCTTGGCGGCGGCGTACAGCTCGTTGTTGTCGTAGCCGCGCAGCCGGGCGATCTCGTTCTTGATCTGGCGCAGGTGCCGGACGGCCTCGACGACGTTGCCGGTGCCGGCCTCGCCCTTGGAGCGGATCATGGCCGCGCCCTCGGCGATGCGGCGCAGGGCCTCGCCCAGGTTGGTGGCGCCGCAGACGAAGGGGGTCGTGAAGGCGAACTTGTCGCTGTGGTTGACCTCGTCGGCCGGGGTGAGGACCTCGGACTCGTCGATGTAGTCGACACCCAGGGACTGGAGCACCTGGGCCTCGACGAAGTGCCCGATGCGGGACTTGGCCATGACGGGGATGGAGACCGCCTCGATGATCTCCTCGATCATGTTGGGGTCGGACATCCGGGCCACGCCGCCGTCCTTGCGGATGTCGGCCGGCACCCGCTCCAGGGCCATGACGGCCACGGCGCCCGCGTCCTCTGCGATCTTCGCCTGCTCGGCGTTGACGACGTCCATGATCACGCCGCCCTTGAGCTGCTCGGCCATGCCGCGCTTGACTCGGGCGGTGCCGGTGGCCGGGGACTCGGTGGACTGCGGGGTGCTGGGAAGCGTGGACACGGAAGGACCTCACTGGGGTGGAAGAACTGGATTCTGCAGACCTGAGCAAACGCTCCGGAAGCAGTCCACAGCAAGGGCCAATGAGCACCCTGTGGATCGTTCTGCGCCCCGCGGCTCCCCGCCGGTGCCCTCCTCAGCTGCCGGGGCGGTCCGCCAGGGCGACCGGCGGCTCGTCGTCCATCTCGAACGCGAGCGGGAACGGGGCGTGCCCCGCGAGCCGGAACAGCCGCACCGTGCGGTGCCTGCGCAGCGCCCGGGCGGCACGCACCGAGTCGTTGTGGAAGCGGCGGGCCATCGGTACGCGGCGTACGGCGGCGGCCAGCTCCTTCGCCGCGTCCTCGCCGCCCGGGACCTCCTTCACCGCGTCGACCTGCGCCGTCTCGCCGAACACGGCCCGCAGGGCGGTGCTCAGCTCGCTCTCGGCGACCTCGCGCTGCTCCTCCTCGGCCTGCCGCGCCGCGTGCGCCGCCTCGTACAGGACGATGGACGCCGCGGGGTCCAGGACACCGGAGGTGGCCAGCTCCTGGGTGACCGAGGCGCGTCGCAGCAGCTGGGCGTCCAGTGCCGCGCGGGCCGCGTCGATACGGGCGTGGAGCCGGTCGAGCCGCCCGGCGGTCCAGCTGAGGTACAGGCCGATCGCGACGAGCGCGGCGACGGTCCAGACGATGATTTCGATCACGGGCGGAAAGGCTACCGTCGGCGGGCCCCGCCCGGACCCGCCGGTACGCCCCGGAAGCCGGTACGCCCTCGGACCGCTACGCCCCGGCCGCGGTACGCCCCCGGACCCGCCGCCGCGCCCCGGTGCGGCCGTCAGTCCCTTGCGAGGCCGAAGCGCGCCCGCAGCCCGCTGCGTTCGTCGGTGTCCACGGCCGCCGCCCCGTCCGTGACCGTCTCGTACACCGCGAGGATGTCCGCGCCGACCGTCGTCCAGTCGAAGCGGCGCACGTGCGCGCTGCCCCTCTCCCGCAGCCCCTCGCGCCGCTCGGGGTCGCCGAGCAGCCGGATCGCCGCGGCGGCCAGCGCGTCCGCGTCCTCATTGGCGAACAGGTCGCCCGCGGCGCCCTGGTCGAGCACCTGCGCGAAGGCGTCCAGGTCGCTGGCGAGCACGGGCGCGCCCGCCGAGAGCGCCTCGACCAGGATGATGCCGAAGCTCTCGCCGCCGGTGTTGGGCGCGACGTACACGTCGACGCTGCGCAGCAGCCGTGCCTTGTCCTCGTCGCTCACCATGCCGAGGAACTCGACGCGCTCCCGCATCTCCTTCGGCAGTGAGGCGACGGCCTCCTCCTCGTCGCCGCGTCCCGCGACGAGCAGCCGGGTCTCCGGGCGGGCGGCGAGGATGGCGGGGAGCGCCTTCATCAGGACGGGCAGTCCCTTGCGCGGTTCGTCGATGCGCCCTATGAAGCCGAGCGTGCCGCCCTGCCACTCCGCCTTGGGCTCGGCGCCCGCGAAGAAGTCCACGTCGACACCGTTGGGGATGACCACGGCGTCCCCGCCGAGGTGCTCGACCAGGGTCCGCCGGGCGTACTCGCTGACCGCGATCCGCGCGCTGATCTTCTCCAGCGCGGGCTGGAGGATCGGGTACGCCGCGATCATGGCCCGGGAGCGGGGGTTGGACGTGTGGAAGGTGGCCACGATCGGCCCCTGCGCCGCCCAGCAGGTGAGCAGCCCCAGCGAGGGCGAGGTGGGTTCGTGGATGTGGATGACGTCGAAGGTGCCGTCGTTGAGCCAGCGCCGGACCCGCGCGGCGGAGAGGAAGCCGAAGTTCAGCCGGGCGACCGAGCCGTTGTAGGGGACGGGCACGGCTCGGCCGGCGGACACGACGTACGGCGGCAGCGGCGTCTCGTCGTCGGCGGGCGCGAGCACCGAGACGTCGTGGCCGAGGCGGATCAGGTGCTCCGCCAGGTCGCGGATGTGGAACTGCACCCCGCCCGGCACGTCCCAGGAGTACGGGCAGACGATGCCGATCTTCACGGAGCTTCTCCCTGGGGTTCCAGATCGGAGATCCAGAGCCGTTGCAGCATGTGCCAGTCCTCCGGATGCTCGGCGATCCCGGTGGCGAAGGCGTCGGCCAGCGCCTGTGTCATGGAGGACGTCTTCTCGGCGCGATCGCCTGACTCCGGTACGGCGACGGGCGGATGGACCCGTGCCCGCATGACCGGCGTGCCGTCGTACCAGAGGGTGACGGGCAGCAGCAGCGCTCCGGTCTGCTGGGCCAGCAGCGCGGGGCCCGCGGGCATCCGCGCGGTGTCGCCGAAGAAGTCCACCTCGACGCCGGAGGCCGACAGATCGCGGTCGGCGACGAGGCAGACCAGACCGCCCGCGCGCAGCCGGCGGGCCAGCGTGCCGAACGCGGCGCCCCCGTTGTGCGGCAGGACCTCCATGCCCAGGCCCTGGCGGTAGGCCACGAAGCGGTCGTAGAGGGTCTCCGGCTTCAGCCGCTCGGCGACCGTCGTGAAGGGCACCTTCAGGTCGGTGGTGACCCACGCGCCCGCCAGGTCCCAGTTCCCCAGGTGCGGCAGCGCCAGGATGACGCCCTGGCCCGCGTCCAGCCCCTCGGTGAGCCGGTGGGCGTCGCTGACGTCGATGGAGTCCTTGATCCGCCGCGGACTCCAGGTCGGCAGCCGGAAGGACTCCATCCAGTACCGCATGTACGAGCGCATCCCGGCCCTGGACAGCTCGGCGAGCTTCGCCGCGTCCGCGTCCGGCACCACCCGCGCGAGGTTCGACTCCAGGCGCAGCACCGACTTCCCGCGCCGCTTCCAGACCTGGTCGGCCAGGGTGCGGAAGAGCGCGGCGGCGGCCGGCTCGGGAAGCTTCTTGACCGCGCCCCAGCCGAGGCCGTACAGCCCGTCGGTCAGCCGTCCCCGCAGGCCGGATCCCGTGCCGCTCACTGCGCGGCCTCGCTCCCCTGCTCCGCGGCCCCGCCCTCGACGGCGGCCGCGGCGGCGTCGGCCTCGGCCGACTCCCTGCGCACGGTCACCACCCGCTGGATCAGCGTCACCAGGCTGCCCGCGGCGACGATCCACAGCGCGATCGGCAGCAGGACCTGGATGCCGGGCACCCCGAAGCCGTGCAGTCCGGCGAGGCCGGCGGCGACCAGCGAGATCACGAGCCGCTCGGCGCGCTCCACGAGCCCGTTCACGGCGACCGGCAGGCCGATCGACTCGCCGCGCGCCTTGGTGTACGAGACGACCTGGCCGCTGGCCAGGCAGAAGATCGCCACCGCGCAGAGGACGTTGTCGTCACCGCTGCCCGCGTACCAGAGCGCGAACCCGGCGAAGATCGCCCCGTCCGCGACCCGGTCGAGCGTCGAGTCCAGGAACGCGCCCCACCGGCTGGAGATCCCGGCCTGCCGGGCCATGTTGCCGTCGACCAGGTCCGAGAAGACGAAGACCGTGATCACGATCGTGCCCCAGAAGAACTCCCCCATGGGGAAGAAGACCAGCGCACCTGCCATCACTCCGGCCGTGCCGACGAGAGTGACCGCGTCGGGGCTGACCCCGAGGCGGAGCAGCAGAGCGGCGAACGGTGTGAGGACACGCGTAAAAAATGCACGCGCGTACTTGTTCAGCATGGCCTTCCCGAGGTTCGGTGGGCGCCGTGCGACCCCTTCGGCCACCGGCTGGCCCATCGTAGTCACGAGCCGTGCCGGGCCGGGCCGGGGCACCCCGTCCCGCCGGATGTCCCCGAAGTCACGCCTCCCCGTGTGCGACGTATGGACGGCACCGGACACCGGTGAAAAGCTCGAAGGACCGCGGGCGTCGCCGAAGCCGCCGCGACGGCTCCGCCCCGCCCGTGCATCACTCCCCGGACATCGCGGCACTGCGCCACCTATCGGGAGGCACGCATCATGGGCGACAGGACACATACGCACACCGGGGCCGCCGGCAGGGCATCGACGGCCGTCCGGCCCGCTTCCGTACGGAACGTGGTGCTGGTCGGCCACAGCGGCTCGGGCAAGACCACTCTGGTCGAGGCACTCGCGCTGACGGCCGGGGCGCTCAACCGGGCGGGCCGGGTCGAGGACGGGGCCACCGTCTCCGACTACGACGAGATCGAACAGCGCCGACGGCGTTCCGTGCAGCTCTCGCTGGTCCCCGTCGAATGGGGCGGCCACAAGATCAATCTGCTGGACACCCCCGGCTACGCGGACTTCGTCGGGGAACTCAGGGCCGGCCTGCGCGCGGCGGACGCGGCCCTCTTCGTCGTCTCGGCCGCCCAGGAGGCCGACGCCGTGGCGGGGACCACCCGCGCCGTCTGGGAGGAGTGCGCGGCCGTCGGGATGCCCCGCGCCATCGTGGTCACGCACCTCGACACCGCGCGCACCTCCTTCGAGGAGATGACCGGTGTCTGCGGCCGGATCTTCGGCAACGACGACCCCGACGCCGTACTCCCCCTCTATCTGCCGGTGCAGGGTCCGGAGGGCCCCGACGGACACGCCCCGCTCACCGGGCTCACCGGACTGCTGACCCAGAGGATCTTCGACTACTCCTCGGGCGAACGGAAGGAGAACCCGCCGGCCGACGAGCAGCGGGCACCGCTCCTGGACGCCCGCAACCGGCTCATCGAGGGGATCATCGCCGAGAGCGAGGACGAGACCCTGATGGACCGCTACCTCGGCGGCGGCGAGATCGACGTGGCGACCCTCATGGGCGACCTGGAACGCGCCGTGGCGCGCGGCTCCTTCCACCCCGTCCTCACGGCCGCCCCGGCCGCCGAAGGCGCCTCCCAGGGAATCGGCACCGTGGAGCTCCTGGACCTGATCACCAAGGGCTTCCCCTCCCCCGTGGAACGCGCCCTCCCCGCCGTCAGCACGCCGGACGGCGCTCCGCGCCCCTCCCCGGCCTGCGATCCAGGCGCGCCGCTGGTGGCTGAGGTCGTGAAGACGGCCTCCGACCCCTATGTCGGCAGGGTCTCCCTGGTCCGTGTCTTCTCCGGCACCCTGCGCCCCGACGAGACCGTGCACGTGTGCGGCCACGGGCTCACCGAACCCGGCGGGGCGACCCGCCCCTTCCACGAGGCCGACGTGCGCGTGGGTGCGCTCACCGCACCCTTCGGCAAGCAGCAGCGCCCCGTGGACCGGTGCGTCGCCGGGGACCTGGCCTGTGTGTCGAAGCTGGGCGGGGCGGAGACCGGCGACACCCTCTCGGGCACGGGTGAACCACTGCTGATGGAGCCCTGGAGCATGCCCGACCCCCTGCTCCCGCTGGCGGTGCGCGCCCACAGCAAGGCCGACGAGGACCGGCTCTCGCAGGGCCTGGCGCGTCTGGTGGCCGAGGACCCGACCATGCGCCTCGAACAGAACCAGGACACCCACCAGGTCGTCCTGTGGTGCATGGGCGAGGCGCACACGGACGTCGCCCTCGAACGCCTGCGCAGCCGGTACGGCGTCCAGGTCGACGCCGAGCCCCATCGCGTCCCCCTGCGCGAGACGTTCGCCTCCCGGACCGTCGGGCGCGGCCGGCACGTCAAGCAGTCGGGCGGCCACGGCCAGTACGCCATCTGCGAGATCGAGGTGGAGCCGCTGCCTCCCGGGACGGGCATCGAGTTCGTCGACAAGGTGGTCGGAGGCTCCGTACCGCGCCAGTTCGTCGCGTCCGTGGAGAAGGGCGTACGCGGCCAGGCGGCCCGGGGGGTCGCGGCGGGGCATCCGCTCGTCGACGTACGCGTGACCCTGCTGGACGGGAAGTCGCACTCGGTGGACTCCTCCGACGCCGCGTTCCAGACCGCGGGTGCGCTGGCGCTGCGCGAGGCCGCCGCCGACACCCGTATCCAGCTGCTCGAGCCCGTCGCGGAGGTTTCCGTACTGGTCCCCGACGACTACGTGGGGGCCGTCATGAGCGACCTCGCGGGCCGGCGCGGCCGGGTCGTCGGCACCGAACAGGCCGCCGGGGAGCGCACGCTCGTGCGCGCCGAGGTCCCCGAGATCGAGATCGGCAGGTACACCGTCGACCTCCGCTCGCTGACGCACGGCACCGGGCGGTTCGACCGGGCGTACGCCCGGCACGAACCCATGCCCGCACAGCTCGCCGACCGCATCCGCGAATCACAGGAAAACACCGCAAAAGTCAGCTAGCGGACCGGATATGGCGACTTCCGCCCGCCCCGGCCACGTCCTCCGGGCGGGCGCACGGCCCGGACGATAGTCTGTGGTCCCAGCTCAGAAGGTGTGCGACGTACGGTAGTTGGGAACAGCCGCAGGAGCAGGCCGTGCGGGCGAGTGGGGGCGACAGTGGCCAACGACGGATTCGATTTCTCTCCTGGAGCGCAGATCCCGCTCCAGGGTTCGGGCGGACAGGCGGTGGCGACCAACGCCCTCGCCTCCGCGGCGTACCGCGACAGCGACGTGACGGAGATCCTGAAGGCCAACAGCGAATGGCACAAGTCCGAGGTGAAACCGGGCGAGTCCAAGCTGTTCAAGTCCGACTACTTCAAGCCGAATCTGGGCGAGGCCTTCTCCAGGGCCGTCCAGGAACGCATGCTCGGCGGCGGCCGGAACGCGCTCATCCAGTCCTTCGGCACCGACCCGCAGACGGTCGTCGAGCACTGCCTGTCCGCCACCCGGCTGCGCAAGGCACGTGACACCAAGCTCACCCTGATCACCGCCGTCTGCGGCTTCCTCTTCCTTCCGGGCCTGCTGCTGTGGGTGCTCGGCTTCCGGCTGCGCGACTCGCTCAACAAGTCCAAGGACAAGTTCTTCCAGTCACTGGGCGGCGTCCTGCTCGTCGTACTCGGCGCCGCCGCCGCGTTCTTCCTGATCACCATGCCGCTGACCGGCTTCCTGGCCCTCTATCTGCGCGCCGCCGCCGTCGCCCCGCTGATCGGCTGGCTGCTCGCCAAGCGGGTCGCGGAGAGCTCGACCAAGGACCTGCGAGCCCGCTGGGAAGGGCTGCTCTCCGGCTCCGGCGTCAGCGCGAAGATCCCCGAAGCCGTGCCCAAGAACCCCAACGAGACGGCCCGCGAGGCGCTGCGCCAGGGCCTGGAGAAGCTCTCGGCCGAGCAGCAGTCCAACTCCGTCTTCTACGCCGGCCCCAAGGGCGTCCTCGGCATGGGCACCCGCTGGGGCAGCTGGCAGCTCGCCGAGGAGCTCACCCCCGAGGACCCCACGAAGGAGATCCACCAGTTCCGCAGCTGGGACGTCGTGCGCGCCATCCACGACCAGCTGAAGATGCTGGAGCGCGGCCCGCTGAACACCGGCGGCTTCCCCACACCGTCCGTGAAGCACTGGATCGTCTCCCCGGTCGGTGAGAACGCGGGCTCCGTCTCCCGGCCCGACGGTGAGGACGTCGCGACCTTCCAGATCAAGC
Organism: Streptomyces sp. CB02058; assembly: GCF_001905505.1. Lineage (GTDB taxonomy): Bacteria > Actinomycetota > Actinomycetes > Streptomycetales > Streptomycetaceae > Streptomyces. Next base: position 391,932 of record NZ_LIPG01000006.1, on the reverse strand, counting down.
CCCACGAGATACAGCGCATCTGCAACCACCAGCAGTTCGGCAGCGGCGACCGCCACTACCTGGGCGTCCAGTTCACCCTCTGGGACGGCCAGCTGGTGATCACGATGCTGATCACCGTCACCGTGCTCCACGAGACGCTGCGCATCGAGGTCACGGGACACGCGCTGGGCCCGGTCCACGGTCTCTTCCTGACCAAGCCGGAGGCGCCGACGAAGACGGTCAAGAAGGCCGTCCGGTTCTGGGAGACCCGGAGCATCTCCCTGCCCCTCGTCACGGCGAGCGAGGTCGTCAGGCAGGCGCTGCGCGCGCCCTTCACCTGGTACCCGCCGCTGCTCGACTACCTGGGCGGCAAGATCGTCCTGCCCGAGCCCTTCGGGCTGCGCCACGCCTGGGCGGCCAAGCCGTGGGGCCACCGCTTCATGGCCGACGACGCCATGCGGACGGCGACCCCCGTGCTGCGCGTCGTCCACTCGGCGACGATGCGGGTCCTGAAGGAGCACGGCGTCGACACCGAGCGCTTCGACAACCGCTCCATGATCCTCAGCGGCATGGTGCAGGACCCCGCCCCGAGGAAGGCCGACGTCTACGACGCCTGACCGCCGGGGGCGGGGTACGGACGGGGTGCGGGCTCAGACGGACGGCAGCTCGGCCGGCCACACACCGGCCAGCATCGTCCGGGTGTCCCCCAGCAGCTGCGGGAGCACCTTCGTGTGACCGACGACCGGCATGAAGTTGGTGTCCCCGCCCCAGCGGGGCACCACGTGCTGGTGGAGGTGCGCGGCGATGCCCGCGCCGGCCTCGGCGCCCTGGTTCATCCCGATGTTGAAGCCGTGCGCCCCGGAGGCGGCCCGCAGCGCGACCATCGCCCGCTTGGTGAAGTCGCCCAGCTCGGCGGTCTCCTCGGCGTCCAGCTCGGTGTAGTCGGCCACGTGGCGGTAGGGCACGACCATCAGGTGCCCGCCGTTGTACGGGTACAGATTCAGCACCGCGTAGACCTTCTCACCACGCGCGATGATCAGCCCGTCCTCGTCCGACTTCGACGGAATCTCGCAGAACGGACAGCCGTCCCCCGCTCCCGGGCCGCTCGGCTTGCTCTCACCCTGGATGTAGGCCATCCGGTGGGGCGTCCACAGGCGCTGGAACGCGTCGGGCGTCCCCACTCCGATCTGCTGCTCCGGCTCACTCGTCATGCCGGTCAGCATATTGCTTCACTCCCGCCGCGCGTGTCGCCGGGGCGGTCGCGGCCACGGCACGGCGATGCTGGCGCCATGAGCGACCGCCCCACGGCCCCCGTCCCCGACCGGCTCAAGGAATGGGAGCAGCGAACCGAGGTGCCGCTCTTCCTCGCGGCCATGGTCTTCCTGGCCGGTTACGCGGTCCGCGTCCTCGCCCCCGTCGGCGCCCAGCCCTGGCGCGACATCGCCCTCGCCCTGGTCGCCGCGACCTGGCTGCTCTTCACGGTGGACTACGTCGTGCGGCTCCGGCTCAGCGGCCTCGGCAGGCGCTTCGTCCACGTCCACTGGCTGGACACCGTGGTCCTGCTCCTGCCACTGCTGCGCCCGCTGCGCATGGTCAAGGTCTACACGGCGGTCCAGAAGCACACCGACAGACCGAGGCTGAGCCTGTACGCACGGGTGATGACGTACGCCGGCCTCACCGCGACGCTGCTGGGCTTCTCCGCGGCGCTGGCGGTCTACTACCAGGAAAGGGCTGCCCCGGGCGCCTCGATCCGCACGTTCGGCGACGCGGTGTGGTGGGCGTGCGCAACGCTCACGACGGTGGGATACGGCGACGCCGTGCCGGTGACTCCGACGGGCCGGGTGATCGCGGCGTTCCTGATGGCCTGCGGGCTGGCGCTGCTGGGGGCGGTGACGGGGTCGTTCTCGTCGTGGCTCGTGGAGGTGTTCAAGCGGGAGGACGAGAAGAAGCGGCCCCCGGGGAGCCCGTAGCTCCCCGGGGGCCGCTCCTCGGCCGTCGGGTCAGACCTGCACGCGGCGCTCCACCACGTCGAGGAGCTTGGCGATCGCCTCGTCGCGCGGGATGCCGTTCTCCTGCGAGCCGTCGCGGTGGCGGAAGGACACCGTGCCGGCGTTCATGTCGTCGTCGCCGACGATGACCATGAACGGCACCTTGGCCTTCTGGTGGTTCCTGATCTTCTTCTGCATCCGGTCGGAGGAGGCGTCCACCTCGACCCGCAGCCCCTTCTTCCGTGCCTCGGCGGCGAACTCCTGGAGGTACGGGATGTGGGTGTCGCCGATCGGGATGCCGACCGCCTGGACCGGGGCGAGCCAGACCGGGAACGCGCCCGCGTAGTGCTCCAGCAGCACGGCGAAGAAGCGCTCGATGGAGCCGAACAGGGCGCGGTGGATCATGACCGGGCGCTGCTTGGAACCGTCCGGGCCGGTGTACTCCAGGTCGAAGCGCTCCGGGAGGTTGAAGTCGAGCTGCACGGTCGACATCTGCCAGGTCCGGCCGATGGCGTCCTTGCACTGCACCGAGATCTTCGGGCCGTAGAACGCGGCGCCGCCCGGGTCCGGGACCAGCGGGAGACCCTGCTTCTCGGCGACCTGGCGCAGCGTCTCGGTGGCCTCCTCCCAGACCTCGTCGGAGCCGACGAACTTCTCCGGGTCCTTGGTCGAGAGCTCCAGGTAGAAGTCGGTGAGCCCGTAGTCGCGCAGGAGGTTCAGGACGAAGGTGAGCGTCCGGTCGAGCTCCTCCGCCATCTGCTCCTTGGTGCAGTAGATGTGCGCGTCGTCCTGGGTGAAGCCGCGCGAGCGGGTCAGGCCGTGGACGACGCCCGACTTCTCGTAGCGGTACACCGTGCCGAACTCGAAGAGGCGAAGCGGCAGTTCACGGTAGGAGCGGCCTCGCGCGTCGAAGATCAGGTTGTGCATCGGGCAGTTCATCGGCTTGAGGTAGTAGTCCACCCCGTCGTCGAGCTGCATGGGCGGGTACATGCCGTCGGCGTACCAGTCCAGGTGGCCGGACTTCTCGAAGAGCTTGCCCTTGGTCGCGTGGGGGCTGTAGACGAACTCGTAGCCCTCCTCCTCGTGGCGGCGCCGCGAGTAGTCCTCCATGGCCCGGCGGATGATGCCGCCCTTGGGGTGGAAGACGGCGAGACCGGGGCCGATCTCGTCGGGGAAGGAGAACAGGTCCAGCTCGTTGCCGAGGCGGCGGTGGTCGCGCTTGGCGGCCTCCTCCAGGAACTCCAGGTGCGCCTTGAGCTCGTCCTTGGTGGGCCACGCGGTGCCGTAGATGCGCTGGAGCATCGGGTTCTTCTCGCTGCCCCGCCAGTACGCCGCCGCGTTCCGCATCAGCTTGAACGCGGGGATGAAACGGGTGGTGGGCAGGTGCGGCCCCCGGCAGAGGTCCTTCCAGCACAGGTCGCCGGTCTTGGCGTCGAGGTTGTCGTAGATGGTCAGCTCGCCGCCGCCCACCTCGACGTCCGCGCCGTCGTCGGTGGAGGCGGAGCCCTTGATGCCGATGAGCTCCAGCTTGTAGGGCTCGTCGGCGAGCTCCTCACGGGCGGCCTCGTCGGTGACGACCCGGCGGGAGAACCTCTGGCCCCGCTTCTGGATCTCCTGCATCTTCTTCTCGATGGCCTTGAGGTCCTCGGGCGTGAACGGCTTCTCGACGTCGAAGTCGTAGTAGAAGCCGTCCTTGACCGGCGGGCCGATGCCCAGCTTGGCCTCGGGGAAGAGCTCCTGCACGGCCTGCGCCATCACGTGCGCGGTGGAGTGCCGCAGGATGTTCAGGCCGTCCTCGGAGGAGATCTCGACGGGCTCGACGGTCTCGCCGTCCTTGAGCTCGTACGCGAGGTCCTTGAGCTCGCCGGCGATCCGCGCGGCGACGACGGTGCGCTGCCCGGGGAAGAGCTCGGCGGCCGTCGTGCCCGTCGTCACCACGTGCTCTTCCCGCTCGGAATCGCGTTGGATGATCACACGGACGTCTGACACCGGTCTCTCCTGACTGAGGGGGTGCGTCGCATTCCTCCTGCGCGCGCAAGAGGAATCGTACCGAGCCGGGGGGCCTCGACGCGAAAGGGATACCGGGCCGCCTACTCCTCGTCCCCCGTGCACGCCTCCTCGAAGAAGTCGACGTTCTCCTGGAGCGACTTCATCAGCCGGTCCCGCTCGGCCTCGTCCACCTGGACCGGGGCGACCTGCGAGGCGCCGGTGAGCCGCCGGAAGCCGCCGCGGTTCTCCAGCCTGCCCTCCACCCGCAGGGGCAGCCCCACCAGGTGGGCGTGGCCGGCGATCCGGTAGGCCTCCTCGTCGAGCTCGATCCGTACGTGCGCGACCTCCGCCCCCGCGAGCACCCGCAGCCGTACGACGCCGGGACCGCGCGGGCCCGAGCGGCGCAGCCGTACCACGGCCCCGGTGATCCGTACGGGCACCGCGGGCTCGTCCTGGAGGTAGCGCACCCCGGCGAGCCGGAGGGCGGGCAGGTCGCCCGGTGAGAATTCGACGGGCTCGGGGCTCGCCGGGCAGCCGTGGGGTGTTCCCGCGGCGGGCGCCCAGGCCAGCGTGATCCTGGCGCCCTCCGCCCCCCTGACCAGCGCGACGACCGCCTCGGTCAGCTCGCGGCTCACCCCGGCCGCGACGGCGGCGTCGAAGGCCTCCATGCCGCCGGTGGCCCGCTGGTAGTCGACGGCCTCCCGGGTGGCGTGGAGCGCGGAGTAGAGCTGTACGGCGACCTCGCGCCCCTCCGCGACGGGGACGAACGCGGTGAGGCCGCCCCCGCGGCCGGCCGGGCCGACGAGCGTGCCGTCCAGCGCCGTACGGGCCTTCCTGAGGTGGCGCGCCCCGTGGTAGCCGGCCCGGCCGCGCACGGCGAGCGCTCCGGCCAGGAGGATCTGCCGGGCCGCCGTGCGCAGCTGGTCGCTGCCGGTCCAGTCAGCCGCCCCGGCGGTCTCCTCGGGCACCTCCCGCCACCAGCGGATCTCGTCGCTGGGCACGGTGAGGGCGACGAGGATGTCCCGGGCGGACGGGGTGGCGCTGCGGGCGAGCGCGGTGAGGGCCTCGGCGAGCAGGTCCTCGCTGTCGGGGAAGGCGGTGGTGTCCGGGACGAGCAGGCTGGTGCCGCCGGCGGCGGATCCGGGCGGGACCCAGCGGCCGTAGCGGCCGTGGGCGCCTCCGCGGCGGTGCCAGCCGTGCCTGCGCAGCAGCGCGGCGAGGACGGCGGGGTCGACGCGCGCGGGGTCCGGGAACGGGCCGCCTCCGGCTTCCTCCGCGTACGGGTGTGCGCGCGAGCCCGCCGGGACCGTTCCTCCGGTGGGCTCGTCCGTCGAGCGGTGCATCAGGGTCTCCCTCCCGCCCCGACCCGGGCCATGATGTCGCAGAGCGCGCGGTCGTCGAAGATCCGCGAGGTCGGGATCCGCACGGTGGTCCGGTACCTGCCCGTCACCGGGTGGCCGGCCAGGTTCGTCCAGTAGCAGCAGTGCCTCAGGTCGAGCCGGTCGTGCCCGGCCCGCAGCCAGTCGTCCTGGCTGCGGGGTACGAGCATCACGACCAGGATCTTGTGCACCGAGACCGGGGTGCGGGCGAGCTTCACCAGATGGGCGTTGTCGAGGGTGAAGGAGAACGCGGCGCCGGGCGGGTGCGCGGGGATCTGGTAGGTGCATTTGAGCTGCACCTTTATGGTCACTTCGTCGTCGACGGTGTGGTCCGGGGCGCCGTGGCTGACGTGCCAGTCGATGCCGTTGTCGGGAAAGGGCTGCGAGAGCGAGCAGCCCGCCGCCGCGGCCACGGCGTGGAGGTAGCCCACCTGGAGGGTCTCCATGCAGGCGGTGGTGGCGAGTGTGCCGCGCAGCGGTGGTGCGTTCCGCTGCGACGGCGGCTTTCCCCCGTGGTCCTCGGTGCGGGCGGGACTCCCTGGGTTCGGCTGCGCGAGCGCCATGGCTCCGTGCCTTCCGGGCTGTGCCGACCGGTTGCCCGGTCTCCGCTGCCGGGCTGGTCAACTTCCGTGCCCGTCACTTGTGTTGTCACCGCAGGAGAAGGCCCGTAAACGGCGTATCAGGCATAGGGTGCGGGTATCACCGAACCGGGCAGAGGAATCCCGTCATCTGCCGTGCAGGCGCGAGGAGTTCGGGGATGATGCATTGGTTCGAGGGGCCGCTGGCGGCTTTTGACACCGAGACAACAGGCGTGGACGTCGAGGAGGACCGGATCGTTTCGGCCGCACTCGTGCTCCAGGACACCGCGGGCGGACGGCTCCGCGTCACCCGCTGGCTGGTCAATCCGGGGATTCCGGTGCCGCCCGGCGCCACCGAGATCCACGGTCTGACCGACGACCATCTGCAGCGCAACGGCCGGTGGCCCGCGCCGGTCGTCGAGGAGATAGCCCGGGCGCTGGCGGAGCAGTGCGTGACGGGCCGGCCCCTGGTCGTGATGAACGCGCCGTTCGATCTGACGCTCCTGGACCGGGAGCTGAGGCGCCACCGGGCGTCGTCGCTGGCCGGGTATCTGGGGACCAAGCCGCTGTGCGTGCTGGATCCCCGGGTGCTGGACAAGCACCTGGACCGCTACCGCAAGGGCCGCCGCACGCTGACGGACCTCTGCGAGCTGTACGGGGTGACGCTGGACGGCGCGCACGACGCGGCGGCCGACGCGGCGGCCTCGCTGGAGCTGGTGCGCGCGGTGGGGCGGCGGTTCTCCGCCCGGCTGGAGCGGCTGTCACCGGCGGAGGTGCACTCGCTCCAGGCGGTGTGGCACGCGGCGCAGGCGCGCGGGCTCCAGGCGTGGTTCGAGAAGAGCGGTGCGCCGGAGACGGTCGACCCGGCATGGCCGCTGCGCCCGGAGCTGCCCGCGGCCGCCTGAACCGGGTCCGGGCGCTCCGGTCCGTCCGGGCACTCCGGGTACGCGAAAGCCGGTCCGTCGATGACACTGACGGACCGGCTCTTCCCGGGTGGGCGATACTGGTTTCGAACCAGTGACCTCTTCGGTGTGAACGAAGCGCTCTCCCACTGAGCTAATCGCCCGGGAACGGGTTGAACCATACAGGGCCCGGCGCCCCTGGTTCAAACTCCTACTCAGTGGCGGATCTGAGTATCCGCGCCCATGCACCCGGATGTGGCCGCCGCCACACTCCCGTACATGGAACATGTGCCGCCGCCCGCCGAGGAATTGGCGCTCCTCGACCGTGAACTGGCCTGGCTGGACACCCGCCGGCTCCAGTTGCTCAATCGCCGCGCCTGGCTGCTCGGGGTGCTGGGTACGCCCGTCGTCCCGCCGGGCCCCGCGACGCCTGCCGCCCGGCCGTTCGCGCCGCCGGTCCGCAGGACTCCGGCGCACGGCACGCAGAACGTGCTGCTGGTCCTCGGCGGTCTGCTGCTGACGGTCGCGGCGATCGCCTTCACCCTGTTCAGCTGGGGCGAGATGGGGATCGCCGGCCGTTCGGCGGTGCTCGCGGCGGTGACGGCCGGTGCGCTGGTGGCGCCCTCACTGCTGCTGGGCCGCAGGCTGCCCTCGACGGCGGAGGCGGTGGCCTCCCTGGCCCTCGTGCTGACGGTGCTGGACGCGATCGCGCTGCACTCGGTGGCCGCGCCGGACACGGACGGGCTGGTCTTCTCGGCGGTCGCCTCGGCGGTGCTGGTGGTGGTGTGGACCGCGTACGGGCTGCTGCTGGGCCGGTTGCGGGTGCCGCTGCCCTCGGCCGTGGTGGCGGGGCAGCTGCCGCTGGTGTTCGGCGCCTGGGCCGCGGGGGCGTCCGCGGCGGGCTTCGGCTGGGCGCTCATGGTGACGGCCGCCGCGGATGTCGCGGTGGCGCTGTGGGGCCGGGGTCTCGCGGTGCGGGCCACGGCGTGCGCCGGTGCGCTGCTGACGGGGCTGATCGCGCTGGGGCTCGGCCTGGGGCTGTCGGTGTCGGCGGGTGGCGCGCCGGAGGCGCTGGCCCCCGGCGCCCTGCTTCTGGCCGGTGCGGCGGTGGCGGTGTCCGGGGCATGGCGCGCGCCGAAGGCGATGGCCGTGCTCGGGGGTGTCGTGGCGGGTCTCGCCTCGGTGGCCGCGGTGGGCGGTGTGCCGGCCGCGGAGCTGCCGTGGGGCTGGGCGGTCGTGGTGTATCTGGTGTGCGGGGCGGGGCTGCCGGTGGTGCTGCGGCTGCGGGTCCCCCGGCCCCTGGGCCGGGGCGTCCTGGCGGCGTCGGCCGCAGTGGTCGCGGGCGCGGTGCTGTGGGCGGTTCCGGTGGTGGCCGCGGTGCTGCTGGGGCCGGCGTCGCTGTCGGCGGGGGTGTGGTCCGGGGCGCCGGAGGGCTTCCGGGACGCACTGGGGCAGTCGGCGCTGTGGTCGGCGTCGGCCTCCTCGCCCGTGGTGCTGGCGCTGGCCGCGGGCCTGGCCGTCGCGCTGTACGTGAGGTGGCCGGCGGCCGTCCCGCGTGACGGGTGGCGGATCGCTGCGGCGGCGGGTGCCGCGGTCCTGGGCTGGGGCGCCGTGCTCGCGCTGCTCGCCGTGGCGGATGTGCCGTACGCGGTGGCGGTCGCCGCGGAACTGCTGCTGGTCGCGGCGCTGCTGGCGACCGGCGTACGCCGAGGAGCGGACGCCCTCGCGGTGACGTGCCTGGTGTGCGCGGCGGCCGGGGCGGTGAGCGCGGGAATGCTCGGGCTGGCCGCCGAGCCCGCGACGTACGCGGTCCTCCTGACACTGGCGGTGCTCCTTGCGGGTGCGGCGGCCATGTCGGCGGTGCCCGCCGTGCGGTCGGTCCTGGCCTGCGGCGCGCTGCTGTGCGCGACGGCCGTCGCGGTGGCCGCGGGGACCTCGCTCGGGTGGAGCGCTCCGCACACGGCCCCCCTGGTGCTGCTCGTGACGGCGGCGACCGTGGTGCTGGGGGCGCGGCTGAGCGGGCCCGCCGTCGCGGTGCCGGTGGAGCTCACGGGTGCGTTCGCCGCGCTGGTGGCGGTGATGCTGGCGGTGTCCGACGCGCCGTTCCTGTCCCTGGTGCTGGGTCTGTGCGGTGTGCTGGCCACGGGCACGGCGCTGCGGAAGGAGCGCCGTCGGGCGGCCGGGTATCCGGCGGCGGCCCTGTTCGTGGCCGCGGCCTGGGTGCGGCTGGCGGCCTCGGGCGTGACGGACCCCGAGGCGTACACGCTGCCGGTCTCGGTGGCCGCGTTCGTGGTGGGGTATCTGCGCCGGCGCCGGGACCCGGCCGCGTCGTCATGGGTGGCGTACGGTCCGGCCCTGTCCACGACGATGGTGCCGAGCCTGGCCGTGGCGTGGGCCGATCCGCACTGGCTGCGGCCCCTGCTGCTGGGTGTCGCGGCGCTGGTGGTCACGCTGGTGGGCGCCCGGCTGCGACTCCAGGCGCCCCTGGTGCTGGGCGGTTCGGTGCTGGCGCTGGACGGGCTGCACGAGCTCGCCCCGCACGTGGTGCAGGTGTTCGACGCGCTCCCCCGCTGGGCGCCCCCGGCGCTCGCCGGGCTGCTGCTGCTGGCCGTCGGTGCGACGTACGAGCAGCGGCTGCGCGACGCGCGCCGGGTGCGGGAGAGCTTCGGGCGGATGCGCTGACCCGCGCGTCCGCGGGGGTCTACGGCATCTTGTCGCCGACGAGCGCGAGATTCTGAATGGCCGCCAGGCCGTACAGGGCGGTGGTGTTGGTGCTGACCCAGGCCGCCTCACTGCCCGGTACGGGCCCGGTGGGCCCGTCGATCTTCTTGGTGCTCCAGTCGGTGCTCTCCTTGTAGTCCCAGGCGTCGGCGCTGCTGTAGAACTGCTTCCAGGCGCGGGTGGCCAGGGTGACGTCGCCCGTCTGCACGGCGGCGTAGGCGTCCTGGCGCGAGTGGCCCTGGAACAGCAGGAGCGTGCCGAAGTTGCTTCCGTAGCGCGCGGCCTGTTCGGCCTTGGTGGCGTTGAAGTAGCGGCAGTAGTCGATCCAGGCGGCCTTGAACGCCGGCATGTCGATCATGTCGATGAGTTCGGCGTTGAGTTCGACCAGGCCGAACATCGCGGACAGGTGCGAGACGCCGACCGCGGGCGCGTCGGCGATGGCGAACTTCCCGGTGTCGAGGTCGTACAGCCCGGTGCCCTGGACGAAGCCGTTGGGCTGGGCCGCGATGGTCTCCATGGTCGACAGGACCCGGTCCCTGGCCTTCTCCCACTTGGGGCCGCGCCGTTCCCACTCGGTGAGCCAGGCGGAGACGAGGCCGCTCCAGTCGGTGCCGAATCCGATGGACAGGGCGTGGCGGTCGGGGGTGTACGGCTCCGTGCGGATCTTGCGGATGGGGTCGAGGGCCAGGAAGGTCTCGTCGGAGTCGACGTTGGCGTGCATGAGGTCGCCGACGCGCTCGTCCGCGGTGAGGAAGTAGAACATGCGCCGGTAGGTGGTGTTGGCGATGCGCTGCTGCTTGGCACTGTCGGCGTAGTGCTGGACACCGTGGCGGGTGCCGAGGCCGGCCCATTTGCCGAGGTGGTAGACGTCGACCTCGCCGGTGTGCCGGGTCATGGCCTCGGCGAAGCGGTAGATGTCTGCACGGCCGGAGCGCATGTAGGCGTACCAGAGCCAGAGGTCCGGCGAGAGCTCGGAGTTGTCCCAGGCATAGCCGCCGACGTCGTAGCACCACTGGTGGCGGGTGGGGTCGTAGGTGTGCATGATGTCGCCGTAGTCCCAGAAGCCGTACCAACGGCGCATCTCCACCTGGTCCTTGTAGTACGTGAAGAGGAAGTCCAGGTGGTCCTCGATCTTCGACTTCGCGGCGGTGGAGCGGTCGGGTTCGGCGAAGAGTCCGCCGAACACCTTCGCCTTGACGAGCTGCTTGGGCGGGGCGGCGAGCTGGGGCGGTGTGCGTACGGCGTCGACCTGCTGGGCGAGCACCTCGGGGGCGGGGGTGGATTCGTTGGCCCAGAAGAGGAGTTCGCTGGTCCTGGCGATGCCGTACGGGGTGCCGAAGCCGGGTTCGTAGTCCTCGTAGGTGATGTTGAGGCCTTCGACCTGCTCCGGGTAGGTGTCCTGCCCCATGCCGTCGTGGTAGAAGCGCAGGTCCATGGGCTGGGCTTCGGGCGACCAGAGCCAGAGGGTGACCTCGGCCTGGTCGGTGTGCGCGTCGCGGATGTCGAGCTGGGCGGGGTGCTTCTCCCAGAAGTCGCGCAGCCCGAAGGAGAATCCGCCGCTGGGGCCGCCGACGTATCCGAAGCCCGAGGCCCGCCTGCCTCCGCCCGCGCCGATCCAGCCGTGTCCCTTCTTGGTGCGCTTGCGCAGGCCGAAGCCGTCGGCGGAGAGCTGGGAGAGGGTGTAGTCGCCCCACTCGGGGATGTACTGGAGACGGGTGGTGACCCGCTGGTCCCAGGTGGCGGGGTCGGGGAGCTTCTGGCCGGCGAACTGCGCCTCGCGGACGGCCGCGCCGGGGTCGCGGCGCAGCCCGGTGATGCCCTTGACCGCTTCCCGCAGGAGCCCGGTGCCGTCGCCGCCGATGCGGATGTGGCGGTCGTAGGCCGCGTCGCGCATGGGCACGGTGAAGCGGACACCGAGGCCCCGCACGAAGTCGCCGCTCGCCTTTCCGGGCTCCACGGTGCCGTCGTAGGTGATGGTGTGCACCATCCGGAACGATTCGCCGCCCGCGTAGAAGTAGAAGCGTACGGAGAAGGGCATCCAGGACCGCGAGCCCTTGCGGTGCCTGCCGTCGATGCGGACGACGGCGCGGACCGGTCCGTCCTGCTCGACCTCGGCCTCCTCCACGACGCTCTCGAAGCGTTCGAACTTCTCGCTGCCCTGGTCGCCGTCCTCGATCTCCCCCTGGCGTACGAGGACGAGGCGGCCGTCCCGCGCGATCTCGGTGGAGCCCCGGGTGACGGTCTTGACGAGGGCGGAGCCGCTGGTGCCGAGCCTGGCCGTGATCACCCCGGTGGAGACGGTGATGACGCCCCCCTTGCGGACCGCCGTGACCTTCTTGGAGGGGGCGGCGGGGGAACCGGCGGTGAGGGAGAACTTCTTGGCGGTGACCTCGGGGCCGACCGCGTGCGCGGTCCACTTGAGCGAGCCGTCCGGCCAGTAGCCGATCGGCCACGTCTGCACGGGGACGTCCTTGCCGTCCTCCGTGGAGAGCGCGAACGTCTGGTCCTTGGCGTACTGCCCCTTGGGCCAGGGCACGCCGAGCGTGGAGCCGGGTGCGGCTCCGAGGCCGCCGGACTCCAGCCAGGTCAGGTCCACCGGCTCGGCGGCCTGCTCCGCGCTCTGGGCGGCGGAGGCGGAGGTGGTACCGAGGGACCAGCTGAGCTGCGCGGCCGCGCCGGCCGCTGCCGCGGCCTTCAGGAGCGTTCTGCGGGGCATCCTGGACATGGTTGTGCCTCTCTCCGTGCGGGGATCGGGACAGGAGACGTACGGGTGTTTCTGCGGGTCAGCGCGAGAACCGGCGCGCGTGCACCGCGGTGGCCGCTGCGGCGACGGCCCCGACGACGGGGACGGCCAGCGGCAGGATCATGGCGCCGGACAGCGCGACGACGGCCATCCCGCAGACCAGCAGGAGGGAACCGGCCGGGTCGCGGACCGTGTCGCGGCCGGCGTCGGCCAGGAGGGTGCGCCAGAGGGCACCGGGCTTCCAGCAGGTGGCGGCGCGGAGCACGGCCACCAGGAAGCCGATCAGGGCGAGGATGCCGACGGCGCCCACGAGGGGGCCGCCGGGCAGGCCGGCGCGCACGGCCGCGAGGTCGAGCCAGAGCAGGGCTCCGGCGGCCCACACGGCCGCGCCGACGAGCCACCCGCCGCGGGCGGCGGACCGGGCGTCGGCGGCGAATTCGCGCAGGCCGCCCTGTTCGCCGTCGAGATAGCGGCGCAGGTGCCGGGTCCCCGCGGCGAACGCCGCGGGGAACGTGAACAGCGGCAGGGCGGCGACGGCGATCCACACGCCGACGAGCAGGCATTCGGAGAACAGGGCGAAGCGGTCCATCACGCGCGTGCGCCCGGCCCGGGTGCGGGTCTTCGTCGCCATGGTGCGTCAGCCCTTCAGGCCCGAGGTGGCCATGCCGTCGATCAGATAGCGCTGGAAGGCCACGAAGAAGGCCAGCACCGGCAGCAGGGCCACCAGGGACATGGCGATCATGCCGCCGTAGTCGGCCACGGCGTCCTGGTCGATGAACATCTTCAGGCCCATCGAGACGGTGTACTTGTCCGGCTCGTTGAGGTAGAGCAGCGGGCCCATGAAGTCGTTCCAGGCGTTGATGAAGGTGAAGATCGCACTCGTGACGAGCGCCGGCCGGCAGAGCGGCATGACGATGGACCAGTAGGTCCTCAGGTGCCCGCAGCCGTCCAGCCGCGCCGCCTCGTCGAGCTCCTTGGGCAGGCCACGCATGAACTGCACCATCAGGAACACGAAGAAGGCGTCGGTGGCCAGGTACTTGCCGATCAGCAGCGGGGTGAAGGTGTTGATCAGCTCCAGCTTCTGGAACATCACGTACTGCGGAATGATCAGCACGTGGTACGGCAGCAGCAGCGTGCCGATCATGATGGCGAACATGGCGTTGCGGCCGGCGAACCGCACCTTCGCGAAGGCGTAGGCGGTCAGCGAGCAGGACAGCACCACACCGACCACGGAACCGAGCGCGATGTAGGTCGAGTTCAGGAAGAACGTCGAGATCGGGATGTCGGCGATGCCCTCGGTGAGCCGGGTGTAGTTGTCACCGATGGGGTCGGCCGGGAACAGGTCCAGGGCGCCGATGATCTCGGCACTCGGCTTGAACGAGGCTCCGACCGTCCACACCACCGGATACAGGACCACGGCGAGGATGACCAGCGCACCGAGGTGCCAGGCGATCGCGCCGGGTCCCCGGCGCCGTACGGCAGCTGTCAGGAGGCTCATCGGCCGCCCTCCTCGTAGTGCACCCAGCGCTTCTGGGACCAGAACAGCACGGCGGTGACCAGGCCCACGGCGACGAGCAGCAGCCATCCCATGGCGGAGGCGAAGCCCATGCGGCTGTTCACGAAGCCTTGTTCGTACAGGTAGCAGGTGTAGACGAGCGTCGCGTCGGCGGGTCCGCAGCTGCCGTTGCTGACGATGTAGGCCGAGCCGAAGACCTGGAAGGAGTGGATGGTCTCCAGCAGGACGTTGAAGAACAGCACCGGCGAGATCATCGGCAGGGTGATGTTGAAGAACTTCCGCCAGCGTCCGGCTCCGTCCATCTCTGCGGCCTCGTACAGCTCCTGCGGGACCTGCTTGAGCCCGGCCAGGAAGATGACCATCGGCGCGCCGAACTGCCAGACGGTGAGGGCGATCAGCGCGTAGATGATCATCGCCGGGTCGCCGATCCAGCCGCCGACCTCGACGCCGAACACCTTCTGCGTACGGTCGACGAGCGCGTCGTCCGAGAAGAGCGCGCGCCAGACGATGGCCGCCGAGACGCTCGCGCCGATCAGGGAGGGGGCGTAGAAGGCCGCCCGGTAGAAGGACTGGCCCCACCGCTTCTGCGCGAGCAGCATGGCGACGGCGAGTGCGGCGGCCAGTTTGATCGGGGTGCCGATCAGCACGTACCAGGAGGTGACCTTGACCGACTGGCGCCAGCGGGGGTCCGCGAACATGTCGGTGAAGTTCTGGAGGCCGATCCAGCGGGGCGCCTCGAAGAGGTTGTACTCGGTGAACGAGAGGTACAGCGAGAAGACCATGGGCCCGGCGATCAGGAACAGGAAGCCCGCGATCCAGGGCGACATGAACAGATAGCCGGCCAGGTTCTCCCCGCGGTTGTGCCGCTTGCGGGCGGCGGGCGGCGCGCTTCCTCCGGGACCGCTCCGCTTCTCGGCGGGCCGGTCGTCCCCCGGGGCGAGCACGCCCGGGGAGGTGTGGATGTGAGTCACCGCTTTCCTCTCAGTTCGCGGCGAGGGCGGTCTTCGCCTCGGAGAAGAACTGCTGCACGGACTCCTTCGGCGAGGTCTTGCCCAGGGCGAGGTCGGCACCGATACGCAGGAAGGCGGCCTCGACGACGTCGGCGCCGGCCGGGTGCGGGGTGATGGGCTCCAGCACGCCCGCCTCGGCGATCGCGGTCTCGTACGCGCCGATCGCCTTGCTGGGCGCGTCGGCGGGCTCGTACGCCTCGAACTGCGCGGTGGTCGCGGGCACTCCGCGGTCGTAGCCCATGATCCGGGCGACCTCGGGGTCGTGCGTCATGAAGCTGATGAAGGTCGCCACCTCGGCCGGGTGCTTGGTGCGGGCCGTGCCGCTCAGCATCAGCGAGCCGAGGTACTGGCCGGTCTTCTTGCCGTCGGTGCTGGGGATGGGCGCGAGACCGTAACTGCTCTTGCCCTCGGCGCTGTAGCGCACCGAGAAGTTGTCCCAGGTGAACTCACCGGCGGACAGGCCCTTGGCCGTCGCGGAGGCCGGCTTGAGCTGCTCGACCTTCTTGGGGTCGGCGTAGATTCCCGCCTTGACCCGCTCCAGCGCCTCGGTCCAGTACGGCAGCAGCTCGGCCTCGCCGAAGCCCATGCCGTCCTCGGTGAAGAAGGCCTTGCCGTTCTGGCGGAGGATCAGGTCGTAGAGGTACATCACCCCGTGCGGCCCGGCGTCACCGGCTATCTTCTGGCCGTTCTTGATCTTCTGGAGACCGGCGTACCAGTCGTCCCAGGTCCAGCCGATCTCGGGGGTGATCCCGGCCTTCTCGTAGACCTTCTCGTCGATGACCAGGGCCATCGAGTTGCTGCCGACCGGCACTCCGAGCAGCTTGCCGTCGATCTCGGCGAACTTCTCCAGCCCGGAGCGGAAGCCGGTGAGATCGAGGTTGCCGGCCTTCGCCTGCGGGTTGAGGTCGAGGAGGACGTTCTTCGCCTCGTACTTGCGCAGGAAGGTCACGGCGTTCTGGATGACGTCGGGCGGGTTGCCGCCGGCCGCCTGGGTGTTGAACTTCTTCCAGAAGTCCGGGTACTGCTGGAAGTCCGTCTTCACCTTGATCTTCGGGTGCTTCTTCTCGAAGAGGGTGATGCACTGCTGGATCTTCTTGGCCCGGTCGTCCGCGCCCCACCAC
The DNA here is from genome assembly GCF_001905505.1 of Streptomyces sp. CB02058. Classification (GTDB taxonomy): domain Bacteria; phylum Actinomycetota; class Actinomycetes; order Streptomycetales; family Streptomycetaceae; genus Streptomyces. The sequence continues at coordinate 376,006 of NZ_LIPG01000006.1, read as the reverse complement.
GAGTGCCGGATGGTGACCGGGCCCCCCGAGCCACTGCCTCCGCCCGAGCCGCACCCGGCCGCTGTCAATCCGAGACCGGCCGCCGAGAAGCCGGCCAGCTTCAGCATCTGCCTACGGTCGATGCCGCTGTTCCGAGACATGGCTCGCCCCCATCCATTCGCATTGAATCGTTTTAGAAAGCGCTTGCTGGGTCAAAGTAAGGAGCCACACCCAGCACGTCAACGGTTCGGACGAAAATTCGGCGGCCTGACGACGGGCCGAACAGAACGGGCCTCGGGGCCGCGCCACGCACGCGGAAACGCCGATGGCCCGGAAGCTTCTCTGAAGCTTCCGGGCCGTCGGTCCGGGGTGGGCGATACTGGGTTCGAACCAGTGACCTCTTCGGTGTGAACGAAGCGCTCTCCCACTGAGCTAATCGCCCCGGCGCACGGCTTACATTACCCCATGTCAGCCGGGCCTCCGGACCATCACCGGGTCACTGGTCGATCTTCCACGGCATCACGATGCCGAACTTCCAGACGTAGATCCCGACCAGCACCGCGATGATCACGAGCCCGATCGTGGTGAGGATGATGTTGCGCCGCCGGACCTTGGGGTCGAGAGCACGCTCGGCGGCCTCGGTGACCTTGCGCCGGGTCCAGCGCAGGACGAGCTGCGCCCAGACGAACTCGGTCGCCCAGATCGCCATGCCGCCGAAGATCACCAGCCACCCGGGGCCTGGCAGGGGCAGCATCACGATGCCCGCGCCGACCACGGCGAGGCCGAGGACGAAGATCCCGACCTGCCAGCTCAGGTGAAGCACCCGCGAGGCCCTGATGAACCCCGGCGCGCGCGATCCCAGCTCGCGCTCCGCCGTCCTGCCGTCCCCCGTGGCGGAGTCGTCGGCCACCGTCGCGGCGACCTCTTTCCGCTCGTCACTCTCCGCGTTCATGGAGCCCAACCTACCGGAACGGCGATCGTCACCGGAATGGACGCATGACCCAAAGTTACACACCGCCGTACGAGCGACCCGAAGCGACACAAATAGGTCAGAGGGGTTTACAACGCCACCGTAGGTGGCATGTCGATTTCGCCGACGTGCGAATCCCCGAGCGCACACTGAGCGAAAGGCCCTGGCGCTTATGAACACCACGGTCAGCTGCGAGCTGCACCTGCGCCTCGTTGTGTCGAGCGAGTCCTCACTGCCTGTACCCGCGGGCCTGCGGTATGACACGGCCGATCCCTATGCCGTGCACGCCACCTTCCACACCGGAGCGGAGGAGACGGTCGAGTGGGTTTTCGCCCGTGACCTCCTTGCCGAGGGGCTGCACAGGCCCACCGGCACCGGTGACGTCCGCGTCTGGCCATCACGTAGTCACGGCCAAGGCGTCGTCTGCATCGCGCTGAGCTCCCCGGAGGGAGAAGCGCTGCTCGAAGCCCCGGCTCGGGCCCTGGAGTCGTTCCTGAAGAGGACCGACGCCGCGGTTCCGCCGGGCACCGAGCATCGTCACTTCGACCTCGATACGGAGCTCTCACACATCCTGGCCGAGAGCTGAGCCAGGCAGAGAGCTGCGGGGCGCCGTCCGACTCGGGGAGACGGCGTCGCGCGGACAACCTCATAGGGCTGACACCGGCGCCGTCGCCGCGGAACCCACCGCGGCGGCGGCGCCGGCGCGCGTCCGGGGCTCTGCGGCTGTGCCGGAGCACGGTCCGGCACAGCCGCAGAGCACACCCCCGGGTGCGAGGCCGCCCACGGGGCACCAGGCCGGGACGGTCGGCGCCACACGCGCACCATCCGCATCACCCGCCCCACCCGTGGAGCCCAGAACGCCTCAGGGGCGCCAGGAGCGCCTCGTGTACCCCGGGGCCGTCCCGGTGGCCACAAGGGGCCGCCCGGCCCGCGTAAGCCCGCACCGGGCCGTGGACGCCTTCGCCGAGCCAGTAGAGTCAGCCCGCATCGGCGGGCGCCCGCCCGCCGGAGGCCAGGGAGCGAAGCGTGCTGATCCCACACGACACCCGGATCGCCCTCGAAACGGTGGTCGATCTGGTGAACACCGCACCGGAAAGCGACGCGGGCGACGGTCTCGCCGACATCGCCACGCTCTACGGCTTCGCGGAGCGCCACCGCATCAGCGGCGTCGGCGCCCTCGGCGAGAAGGACCTGCGCGCGGTGCACGACGTACGGAGCAGGTTCGCCGAGATATTCGCGGCACCCGACGCCCGTACCGCGGCGGACCTCGTGAACGGCCTGGTGGCCGCCGCCGGCACCACCCCGCAGCTCACGAACCACGACGGCTACGACTGGCACGTCCACTACTTCGCGCCGGACGCCTCGATCGCGGACCACCTCGCGGCCGACTGCGGGATGGCCCTGGCCTTCATCGTGGTGGCGGGCGAGCAGGAGCGACTGCGGCGCTGCGAGGCGCCGGACTGCCGGGACGCCTTCGTCGACCTCTCGCGCAACCGCTCCCGGCGCTACTGCTCCAGCCGCACCTGCGGCAACCGGCTGCACGTCGCCGCCTACCGCGCCCGGCGCCGGGAGGCGGCGGGCTGACCGCCCGGAGGACCGGCCCCGGCCCGTGCCCCGGGGCCGTGGGCGCCTCACAGCAGTAAAAGATCGTGCAGGGCGGCCATCAGCAACAGGCCGCCGACCACCGTCAGGAAGATCATCAGGGGCGGCTGGGACAGCGCGAAGAGGCAGCCGCGCGGCTCTTCGGCAGGGGATGCGGGGGCGTCGCCCCGGGAGGTGTCCACCATCTCGTGGTGATCATGACGCAGAGCGGGCCCACTTGGCGATCAACAGACCCTTTTGCAGGGCGAGTTCACCCGCTCCGGGATACCTGAAATCGCTTCCTCGTCCGAACGCCCCCCACCTGTTCGCGCACCATGCCCCTCCCGCACCCTCGGACGGTCAGCGCGGGGCGGCGCTGGAGGCGCGTACGACGAGTTCCGGCTGGAGCACCACACTGCGGTGCCGGTGGCTGCCGTCCTCGTCGTCCGCCTCCTCCAGGAGCAGCTCGGCGGCCATCCGCCCCATGACCACGGCGGGCTGCCGGACCGAGGTGAGCGGTACGGCGGCGGCAGCGGCGAACTCGATGTCGTCGTACCCCACGATCGCGACGTCCTGCGGCACCCGCACACCCGCGGCGTACAGCGACTGCAGGACACCGAGCGCGAGCAGGTCGTTGGCGCAGAAGACCGCGGTGGGACGGGGCACGAGGCCGAGCAGCCGGGCCCCGGCGTCACGGCCCGCCGCCACGTCCAGGCGGTCCGAGGGGATCTCCACCAGCGCCTCGGGGCCGAGCCCGGCCTCGGTGAGCGCCGCGTGGGCCCCTTCGCGCCGGTCCCGGATCTGGTGGAGGTCGCCCGGTCCGCTGACGTAGGCGACGGAGCGATGGCCCGCCGAGACGAGGTGACCGACGGCGAGCATGCCGCCCCGCACGTCGTCGACGGAGACGGCGCAGGCCTCGGTGGACCCCGCCACCCGGTCGACCAGCACATGGGGAATCCGGTGGCGCGCGAAGGCTTCGAGGTTTCCGCCGGTGGCGTCGGCCGGGGTGACCAGGACTCCGCAGACCCGCTGCTCGGCGAAGAGTCCGAGGTATTCGGCCTCCTCCTCCTGGCTCTGGCCGCTGTTGCAGACCATCACGCCGAGCCCGGCCTCCCGCGCGGCCCGCTCGGCGCCACGGGCGATGTCCACGAAGAACGGGTTGCCCATGTCCAGGACCAGCAGGGCCATGATGCGGCTGCGGCCCGCCCTGAGCTGCCTGGCCGACTCACTGCGTACGTATCCGAGCTCCTCGATCGCCGCGAGGACCCGGGCGCGGGTGTCGGGGAGCACCGCCTCGGGGCGGTTGATCACATTGGAGACCGTGCCCACCGAGACTCCGGCCTGCCGGGCCACGTCCTTGATCCCTGCCACACGCCCCACTTGCCCTGCCCCACTGATGCGTTCGGCCGCCGCGCGTCGGCGCCGGGTCTCCTGGTCTGCGGACGGACGACCGGAGTGGTCCGTCGCACCGTCGCCCCGACCGCGCCCATGGATTGAATTGTTTCAATCCTCCGGGGACGCTAGCCGCATCCCCGGGATACCGTCAAGATCGGGACGGCGCAACCCGAATATACCGACGTGCACGGCCCCTGCGACCCCCACGACGCGAGGTTCGGGCATGAATCGATTCATACACTCGATGTCGCTCAGCCGCCCTCGGAGGCCGGGGGGGGCCTCTTCCGGACCTCAGATGCCGTGCTTCTTCAGGATGGCCTCGATGTCGCTGAAGTCGTCACCGGGCGCGGCCGCCTTCTGCCGCTTCTTCTCCGGGCCGCCCTGCGCCTGCGGGGCCGTCGCCCCCGTGCCGGAGGTCAGTGAGGGCGACGACGCGGCCGGGGCGACCGCCGCGCCCTTCGCCGCGGTCCGTGCGGCCTTGCGCTCCGCGCGGGTCGAGCCGGAGCGGCGCTCCACGGCGCGCGTGGTCATGAAGAGCAGCCAGGCCAGGGCCAGCAGACCGAAGCCGAGCCAGACACTCGGCTTGAAGACGACGTCGGACAGCCACTCGACGACACCGGTCATCACCAGGCCGACCGGCACCAGCGAGTAGGCGGCGATCCGGGTCGCCGTGAGGAACCGCTTGCGGTACGCGGTGATCGCGGCGATGCCCAGGCCGGCCGCGGACACCGCGGAACAGATGGTCTCGGCAAGCATCGGGGCCTCCAGCGATCGGGAAACGTCCCTTCCATCCTGCACCGGTCGTGGCCGGCGGGGCCACGGTTGCGGACCACATCAGGGACATTTCAGGGCCGCTGTCCTCCCCAGGTCCCGATTGGGACGCGTGGGTCACGCCTGAAAGACTGATTCCATGAGCGATTCCCCCTCCGCAGCGCCGGTCGTCCTCGACCTCTGGTGCGAGCTCCAGTGCCCCGACTGCCACCTGGCCCTCTCCGACGTGCGCGCCCTGCGCGCCCGCTACGGCGACCGCCTGGAGATCCGGCTGCGCCACTTCCCGCTGGAGAAGAACAAGCACGCGTACGCGGCGGCGCAGGCGGCGGAGGAGGCCGTCGTCCAGGGCAAGGGATGGCCGTACGTCGAAGCGGTCCTGGCCCGCACCGCCGACCTCGCCCGCACCGGTGAGCCGCTGCTGGTCGACATCGCGGGCGAACTCGGTCTCGACGCCGAGGAGTTCGACACGGCACTGATCGACGGCCGCCATCTGCTGATCGTGGACGCCGACCAGGCCGAGGGCAAGGCGATCGGGGTCACCGGGACTCCGACCTATGTGATCGGCGACGAGCGGCTGGACGGCGGGAAGAGCCAGCACGGGCTGCGCGCGCGGATCGAAGAGATCGCCGACCGGCTGCTCGCCGCCCAGGACTGAGCACCGGCCCCGGCCCGCCGGCTGCCCGCCCCGCCGACGCGGGGGGGCCGGCGGTCGGCGGGCGGTCCGTCACAGCGCCTTGGCCAGGTTGTACTGGGTCACCTCGTAGCCGAGCGACTCGTACAGGCGCAGCGCGGGCGTGTTCGAGGCGAAGACGTGCAGGCCGAGCAGGCCGAGACCCGCGTCCAGCGTGACGTCCTCCGCCAGGTGCATCAGCGCCCGGCCGTATCCGCGCCCCCGGTGCTCCTCGCTCACCTCGACGTCGAACACGTAACCGAGGTCGTCGCCGTCCGTCCTCTCGCGCCGGGCCACCCAGACGTAGCCGACGACGACGCCGTCGTGGGCGAGGACATGGAAGTACATGCCGGGGGTGGCGAGGCCGTCCGGCAGGTTCGTGGCGTGGTCGCTCTCGGACTTGCGCCGGGCCTGCTCCTCCGGAACGCCGCGCGCCATCCATTCCCGCGCGTACGTCCCGACGCTGGTGGCCGCCCACGCGGCGTACTCCTGCTCCGTCATCGGACGCCCCGTGACCCCGGCGGGCAGCGCGGGGGCGGTCCGGCGGAGGGGCTTCAGCATGTTCCGGCTGCGCTCGGTGTAGCCGAGCACGGCGGCCAGGGCCCGGGCGGCGTCGTTGTCCACCGGAGCCACCAGGCGGACCTGGGTGCAGCCCCAGCTCCGCAGCACCTCCTCGGCGGCGAGCGCGGCGAGCGTGCCGCGCCCGCGCCTGCGGTGCGCCTCCTCGATGCCGAGCGAGTGGAGTATCCCCGCCGTGGGCCCGAACGCCGGGTCGGTGGAGACGCCGACGGTCCCCACGGCCCGCCCGTTGTCGCACACGTCGTACATGCGTTCCTGTGCGCCGTCGGCGCCTTGCTGGATCGGCCCGGACGGCCGGAGGGTCGTGGTCATCAGGGTGTTCTATCCGCTGGAGGGCGGCACGTCACCCCGTTTGCGGATCGCGGGCCGCCGGGCTCACGGGTCGAGGTCGTCCGCCGAGCGCTCGTCGAATACCCGCATGGCCTTGGCGGTGACCGGCCCCGGGGCACCCGGCAGCTGCCGTCCGTCGACCCGGTGGACGGCCTGGATGTCGCGGAGCGTGGAGGTCAGGAAGATCTCGTCGGCCCGTTCGAGCACATCCAGCGGGAGGTCGGTCTCCTGGGCGCCCGTCCACTCCACGGCCAGGGCGCGGGTGATCCCGGCGAGGCATCCCGAGGTGACGGGAGGGGTGTGGACGCGGCCGTCCAGGACGACGAAGACGTTGGAGCCGGTGCCCTCGCAGAGCTGCCCGACCGTGTTGGCGAACAGTGCCTCCGACGCGCCCTGCTCGTGGGCGCGCGCGAGAGCGATGACGTTCTCGGCGTACGAGGTGGTCTTGAGTCCCGTCACCGCGCCGCGTTCGTTGCGCGTCCAGGGGACGGTGACCACGGCCGTGCTGTCGGGGCGGCGGGCCGCCTCCCCCAGGGCGACGACCAGGCTGGGGCCCGCGTCGCCTCGGTCGGAGCCGAGCGGGGAGAGTCCGCCGGTGTAGGTGATGCGGAGCCGGCCGAGCTCCATGGGGTTGGCCTCGACGACGGCCGCCGCCGCGCGGCGGACCTCGTCGTGGTCCGGGTCGGCCAGACCGAGACCCCTGGCCGAGCGCGTCAGCCGGTCGAGGTGCCGGGTCAGGGCGAAGGGGCGGCCCCCCGCGACCCTGACGGTCTCGAAGACGCCGTCACCCACGGTCAGCCCGTGATCGAGCACGGACAGCCGTGCGTCATCGGCATCGCGCAGCCCGCCGTTGACCCAGATCCTCATGACGCGGTCCTTCCTGTCTCCTCGTAGGCGCCTGACGCTACAGCGAGCAGCCGGGAGGCCTTGAGCTCGGTCTCCGCCCATTCGCGTGCCGGGTCCGATCCCCAGGTGATCCCGGCGCCGGTGCCGAAGCGGAGCAGGGTCGCGGGGCCGGTCCGCTCGATCCAGAAGGTCCGTATCCCGACGGCCAGTTCCGCGGTGCCCCGGTCGGCGTCCACCCAGCCGACCGCTCCGCAGTAGGGGCCCCGGGGGGCCGTCTCCAGCGCCTCGATGATCCGCAGCGCGCTGGACTTGGGCGCGCCGGTGACCGACCCGGGCGGGAACGCGGCGCCGAGGAGCTCGGGCCAGTCGGCGCCGTCGGCGAGCCGTCCGCGCACGGTGGAGACGAGGTGCACGAGTCCCGGGTGCTTCTCCACGGCGCAGAGGTCGGGGACGCTCACGCTCCCGGTGGCGCAGACGCGGCCCAGATCGTTGCGGACGAGGTCCACGATCATCACGTTCTCCGCGTGGTCCTTGTCCAGCAGGTCGTCCTCGGTGCGGCCGGTGCCCTTGATCGGGCCGGACTCGACGGTGCGGCCGTCGCGTGCGAGGAAGAGCTCGGGGGAAGCGGTCGCGATCTCCACGCCGTGTGCGGGGAGCCGGATCGTGCCCGCGTACGGGGCCGGGTTGCCCCGGGCGAGCAGGGCGGTGAGGGCGTCCACGTCGGCGGCGGGGTCGGGCAGCGGCGCGGAGAGCACCCGGCAGAGGTTGGCCTGGTAGACCTCGCCGGCCGCGATGTGTTCACGGATCCGTCGTACGCCCGCCGTGTAGGCGTCCTCGTCCAGTGATGACGTCCAGTCCGCCGGAGCGGGGCCCCGCCAGGCACCCGGCACCGGGAGGGGGACCTCCTCGGACCGCACATCGGCGAAGCGGGCGCAGACGAGGCGGCCCTCGAAGTCGGCGGAGACGGCCCAGAAACCGGATGACCCGAGGGCCGCGGGATCGCTGGTCACATCCCGCAGACCGGTGGCTACGAGGCCGCTGAAGCGGGCGAGGGGGGTGAGGTCGTGCACGCCGTCGAGTCTAGGACGGCGGGCGGTGACCTGCGGGTGGGCGGCGGTGGCGCAGCACGCTGCGCAAACGCGTTTTTGTACTGGCCCGGGAATCCGCTAGAGTTCAACACGTCGCCGGGACGCGCAAGCGGACCGGGAAAGACAAGCGGACGTAGCTCAGTTGGTAGAGCGCAACCTTGCCAAGGTTGAGGTCGCCAGTTCGAACCTGGTCGTCCGCTCGCAGAAGGTGGGGGATCTTCCCGAACCCCCGCCCCTGGTGGAGTGGCCGAGAGGCGAGGCAACGGCCTGCAAAGCCGTCTACACGGGTTCAAATCCCGTCTCCACCTCCAAGGACGATTAGCTCAGCGGGAGAGCACTTCCCTGACACGGAAGGGGTCACTGGTTCAATCCCAGTATCGTCCACTGATCCGCAAGGATCCCCGCGCGATTAGCTCAGCGGGAGAGCGCTTCCCTGACACGGAAGAGGTCACTGGTTCAATCCCAGTATCGCGCACGCAGTACACGCAGGGTCACCCTGCGCGATTAGCTCAGCGGGAGAGCGCTTCCCTGACACGGAAGAGGTCACTGGTTCAATCCCAGTATCGCGCACCAGCCGAAACCCCCGGTCGTCTCGACGACCGGGGGTTTCGTCGTGTGTGGCGGGTTCAGCCGGTGAAGAGCTGGGTGGCCTTGCGGGCGAGCTCGTACAGCCCGTAGGCGAACGGCACGGCGACCCAGAGCCAGACGAACACCATGAGCGGCTTACGACTGCTGGTGGACACGGGGGCTCCCTTCCTGTGCCTCGTGGAATCGTGCGTGGACGGGGCGGATGCACTCGTTGGCGACGAAGCCGACGACGAGCAGTCCGATCATGATGGTCAGCGAGGTCGTGTAGAGGCTGGGCCCGGTGTGGCCCGCGCGCTCCCCCGCGTCCGCGACGCGGTTGACGATCAGCGGGCCGAGCACACCGGCCGTGGACCACGCGGTCAGCAGCCGGCCGTGGATGGCTCCCACCTGGTACGTGCCGAAGAGGTCCCGCAGATAGGCGGGGGCGGTCGCGAATCCTCCGCCGTAGAAGGACAGGATCACCAGCGCACAGCAGATGAAGAGCGGCTTGGAGTCGTTGCCGAGCTGGGCGATCACGACGTACATGAGAGCACCGACGCCGAGGTAGATCCGGTACATGTTCTTGCGGCCGATCAGGTCCGACGTGGAGGACCAGAGGAGCCTGCCGCCCATGTTGGCCAGCGAGAGCAGCGCGACGAAGCCGGCCGCCGCGGAGACCGAGACCGGGGTGGAGGTGTCCGAGAAGAAGTCCTGGATCATGGGGACGGCCTTCTCCAGGATGCCGATGCCCGCCGTGACGTTCATGCACAGGACCACCCACAGGCACCAGAACTGGGGTGTGCGCAGGGCGTTGCGTGCGGAGACCTGGGCGTTGGTGACGAGCCTGCGGGTCTCCTGCTTCGGCTGCCAGCCCTCGGGGAGCCAGCCCTCGGGCGGTACGCGCACGAGGAGGACGCCGAGCGTCATGAAGGCGGCGTAGACGACCCCGTGGACGAGGAAGGCCGTGGCGATGCCGGAGCGGTCGGTGCCGAAGCTCTCCAGCATCCCGGTGGACCAGGGCGAGGCGATGAGGGCACCGCCGCCGAAGCCCATGATGGCGATGCCTGTCGCCATGCCGGGGCGGTCGGGGAACCACTTGATGAGCGTGGAGACCGGGGAGATGTAGCCGATGCCGAGGCCTATGCCGCCGATGAATCCGTAGCCGACGACGACGAGCCAGTACTGGCCGGTCGCGGCGCCGAGCGAGGCGACGAGGAAGCCGGAGGAGAAACAGACGAGGGAGACGAACATCGCCCAGCGGGGGCCGTTGCGTTCGACGAGGGTGCCGCCGAAGGCCGCGGAGAGCCCGAGCATGACGATGCCCAGCTGGAACGGGAGGGCGCTCGCGGTGCCCGAGAGGTCGAGAGCGGATTCGAGCGGCGGCTTGAACACGCTCCAGGCATAGGCCTGTCCGATGGAAAGGTGTACGGCGAGCGCGGCGGGCGGTACGAGCCAGCGGCTCCACCCCGGGGGCGCGACAGTTCGGGACCTGTCGAGGAAGTTCATGGACCCGAACTCTAGGCACCAGCCATGGCCATGACTAGATCATGAACGAAGTCCGTCGACCGTATGCAATGCGGGTCCGGGCGCTCGGCCCGGACCCGCCCTGCGGCAACGGCCGCGCTGCTGACCGGTCAGGAGGAGAACAGCATCCTGCCGAAGCTCTTCTGACGGTGGTGGCCGCCGTAGTGGCCGCCCTGGTGCGGCGCACCCCAGGCGGGAGCCTGTGCGGCGGGGTAGGCCTGCGGGGCGGGCGGCGGGGGCGGGGCCTGCTGGGCCCACTGCGACTCCAGGCGGGTCAGGGACTCCAGCTCGCCGTAGTCGAGGAATATCCCGCGGCAGCCGCTGCACTGCTCGATCTGGACACCGTTGCGGTTGTATGTGTGCATCTGGGCATGACACTTGGGGCACTGGATCATCGGGTCGGCTCCTCCGGTCGTGAAGTCGTCGCCGGAATGCATGCCCGGCGGCGATCAGTTCACCCTACGACGCCCGTCCGTCGGCCAACTCGGGCGGGAGGGAAGCAATTCGGACACATGCATCGATCATCAACTGTTCCACCTCATCCGGACCGCGCCCCTCCGCCGCGGACCTGGCGAGAGCGAGGGCGGCTGTCTGGACGGTGAGCGCCCGCGCGGGGACGTCGAGTTCGGGCCAGGGGTCCCCTTCGGCGCGTACCGCCGGGCCCCCGGCGGCCCGGTAGGCGTCCAGGAAGCGCAGCCAGACCTCGGGGGGCAGCAGCCCCGCCGCGTACCATGCGGCGGGCCGGGCGAGGTCCCAGGCGGGGTCGCCCGGGCCCGTGTCGTCGACGTCGATCAGCAGCCAGGGGCCGTGCGGGGCGGGGTGGCGGACGAGCTGGCCGAGGTGCAGGTCCCCGTGGCAGAGGAATCCGTCCCGGCCCGCACGGCCCGGCTCCTCGGCGCGGGCCCAGCCGGGCAGCCCGTGCCAGGCGGCGAGCACGGGTGCGACGGCCGGGTTCCCGGGCAGCGCGTCGCACATCCGCGCGACGGCTCTGGCGGCCTTGGCCGGTCCGCGCATCGGCGGGAGCGGGTGGGGCGGCGGGGTGCGGTGCAGCCGGGCCAGGAGGAGTGCGGCCTCCTCCCAGGGGGCGGCATCGGGGTCCGACGGGTCCACCGGTACGCCGTACGGCCAGAGGCTCACGGCGCGGCCCTCCGCGTGGAGCGGCGCTTCGTGGGCGGGGGGCTGCTCGTGCCGGGCGGACGACGGACCGGCCTGGGCCGGGAGCGGCGCGTCGCGCGCTCGCAGCGGCGGGAGCAGGATGCCCGCGAGGCCGGGGGACGCGGCCAGGGACAGGCGGGCGGCCAGCTCCTCGGGTTCGGTGTCCGGGGCGTGGGCCTTGGCGACGACGGCACCGACGCGGACCACCGTGCCGTCGGGCCGGTCGGCGAGCACCTCGGGCGGGGCGCAGGCGCACGCGGTGGTGGCGGCGCGGGCGCCGGTGTGCGCTGGTTGCGTCGTGTGGGCGCCGTCGTGCGCGAGATCGCCCAGTGCGCGGACGACAGGGGTGGTGGTCATCTGCTCGGCTCCCCCGGCGGTGGTCGGCCGGCCGCACGGCCGGTCCCGGCGGTGATCGTACGCGTCCGCCGCGAAGGGCCTCCCGGCCGGATCGCGCCGGGCTCGCGTGGTCCGAAGAGCCCGGCGGACGGCCCCGGACAGCGCGATGTCCGGCCAGCTCCCCAGCTGGCCGGACAAACGCTGCCGCCCGCCGCACCCCCGTCCCCACGGGGCTGTTGGCCGGGATGTCCGGTCCGGACCGCTCTTCCGGACCCGGGGCGCCGCTCAGCGCCCCAGCATCACGCCCACGGACGACGCCTGTGTGACCACTGCCTCCCAGCCGCCGAAGACGACGACGAGCAGGGCCGCCAGGGGAAGAACCATCGCCGTCGCCACCAGCGGGTGGCGACGGCCGGACGGCCGTACGCCGAACGAGGCGTAGACCCTGCGTCCCCGCGTGCGGACCATCGTCCGTGCTGCCGTGTCGGCCATGGTTCCTCTCCCGGTCAAGATCTGGAGCGGCGGGCGCTTGGCCTCGGGGGACGAGTTCCACGCCCACCGCTCACGTTCAAGACTAGGGAGACGGAAACCGCCCGGCGTCATGCCCGCGTACCGAATGCCGGGCCTCCCGGAGGATGAGCCGACGGCCTTCGGTGTACTCCCCTGGGTGGAGAGGCGGTCACGGATGCGGTACCCGGCACCTAGGGGGCGCCCCCGGGGCCCTGACGTGTACTTGTCGGGACCTGGCCCATGGCCTGCGCCGGGTGGGCGTCAGAGGTCGCCGTCCGCCATGGCGAGCAGCCGGTCGAGGACGGCCGGGTCGGCCCGGACGCCGTCGTGGGCGTGATCGGGGCTGACCCAGGTACGCAGGCCCCGTACCGCTTCGGCGGTGGCGAGGGAGTGTTCGCGGTCGACGTACATGTCGTCCTGATAGACGGCCGCCACCACGGGGACCTCGTTGGCCGCCAGCCGGCCGAGGTCGTAGAGGGGCGGCCAGTCCGTGCGCGCGGCGAGGACTTCCGCGGCGCCCCGCAGCGGGACGAGTGCGGGGTCCTCGTCGAACTGCCAGGGGTAGACCATCTCGCCGGTGAAGCGGACCGGGCTGCCGGGCCGGGCGTCGAAGGCGGGGAACTCCTGCCGGACCCGGTGCGCCGACCAGTCGGTGGGGCGGGACCCCTGGGCGTAGATCGGCTCGTGCAGTGCCGCGTAGAGGGGGCGTTCGGCGAAGGACACCGCGGCGTCGACGCCCCGCAGGAACGTGTCGGTGAGCTCGGGGCCGCGGACACCGTCGGCGAAGGCGGTCTCCAGGAGGTAGTGGAGCGAGTCGAACTTGGCGGAGGTGCCGAAGGTGATGCCGAGCGTCTGGAAGCGGCGCACGGTGAGCCGTTCGCCGGTCGGCATGCGTACGTCGTTCGCCTCGAGGTGCGCGGCGACGGCGTCGGCGATCGGCTGGTCGCCCGGGTAGCGGGCGAAGTACCGCGCGTTGTGGGAGAGGGTGCGGGCGTAGGCGGCGCGGTACACGTCGTCGGCGTGGCCGGTCAGCGTGGGCAGGCCGCCGGTGATGAACGCCCGGGTCAGCCCTTCGGGCGCGAGGCTGAGGTAGGTGAGGGTGGCGAAGCCGCCGAAGCTCTGCCCGAGGACGCTCCACGGGCGGTCGTCCTGGAGGTGCCGGCGCAGCAGTTCGGCGTCGCGGACGATCGAGTCGGCCCGGAAGAGTCCGAGGTGGGCCGCCGCTGCCCGGTGGTCCGTGCCGAACCGGGCGAGGGTGAGCCGGTCGGCGGGGGTGGAGCGTCCCGTGCCGCGCTGGTCCATCAGGACGACGCGGTGGCCGGTGAGGGCGCGGCGGAGCCAGGCGCCCGCGGCGTTGGGCCGTTCCGCGCGTCCGCCGGGGCCGCCCTGGAGCCAGAGCAGCCGGGGCAGCTTCTCGTGTTCCCGCCCCTCGGCCACCACTTCGCGGGCGAACAGGCTGATGGCCGGGGAGCCGGGATCGCCGTGGTCGAGCGGCACGTCGAGGGTGAGGTCGGTGCAGACCAGGCCGCCGTGGCGGTAGGAGACGGGCGGGGGCGTGGACATGGGCGCTCCTTGTCGCGGGGAGGGGCTCGTCGGGGCGTGCAAGGGGGCACGCGCGGAGAAGCGGCGGCGGGCAGGCTTCCTGTGCCTGCCCGCCGCCGCCCGGGGCTCAGTAGCCGGCGACGCCGAGGTCGCGGCAGATCTCGACGAGTTCGGGGTGCACGTAGCGCCCGTTCTCCTCGATCGCGACACCGTCCAGGTAGATGGACGGGCCGAGCACGCTGCCGTCGGTGTGCGCGGCGGCGACCCACGGTTCGCCGCCGATCCAGGCGCCCTTGGTGCCGATGCCGAGCTCGACGCAGCCGAAGACGCGCTCGTCCTCCACGATGCGGCCCGTCGGGGCGAGGACGCCCGGGTTGAAGCCGAGCGACCAGTGGGCCACGCGGAACATGTTCGGGTCGTCGAAGGACTCCATCCAGCGGCGGAAGGTGTCGGCGTCGGCGCCGCCCTCGATCTTCGTGACGACGCCCTTCTCGACGGTGCAGCGGACCGGGGAGCGCAGCAGGCCGATCTCGTCCGGCGGCCACAGGGCGCCGTCGAACACGAGGATGCCGTCCTGGGTCTCCTCCAGCGGGTTCCAGGAGATCTGGCCGGACAGCATGACCGTCTCGCCGGGCTTCTCGGCGGGCTTTCCGCGGAGGTTGATCGGGCGGTCGCCGTTGCGGCCGACGAGGTCGGTGCCGTTGGCGGAGGTGATACGGACCTCGTCGGCGGCCTCCAGGAGGGCGACGAGGGCCTTGCCCAGGCGGATGACGCCCTGGAAGTCGGGGCGGCCGACGGTGGCGACCAGCATCTGGACGTCCATGGCGGTGAGGTTGGTGTAGCGGCAGCCGTTCGCCATGGCGGCGCGGAAGGCGTCGGAGTGCATGACGTAGGAGACGGCGAACTCGATCCACACGTCCGCGTCGGCTATCGCGCCGGCCACGGGGCGGGGCGGCTCCATGGAGGCACCGGGCATCGTCTCGTACCAGACGATGACGGGGTGCGCGCCGGCGGCGGCGACGGCCTGTGCGGTGGCCTCGACGACCCGGCGGTCGCTGCTCGTGTCACCGGTGAGGACGACGTGCTCGCCCCGCTTGACGAGCATGACCTCCTCGACGAGCTTGCGTGCGGCCAGGGCCAGTTCGAAGCTGAGGTACTCGGGACGCGGTTCGAGCCTGCTGTACATGTCCACGGTGGGGGTTCTCCTTGCCTTGCGGGTGGTGCGGGGTGGTGGCTTCGGGGGTCAGGTCTTGAGGATCTGGGCGGAGTCGCCGAGCGAGCTGCCCGCGATCACACCGGCGCCGATCAGGTTCAGTTCCTCGTCGGCGGCGGGGCCGCGCAGCTTGCGGTAGACGACCCGGACGGCGAGTGCGCCCAGGACCAGCCAGCAGGCCTGCGGGGTGAGGATGAGGAGGCCGGTGGCGAGCATGACGCCCATCTGGCGCCGGGTGCCGCCGAGCAGCTGGATGGCCGCGCCGGGAATGGCCCAGAGCAGCATGGTGCGCACCGCGTCGGGGTCGCTGAGTCCGGTCTTGATCGTGTCGGCGTACACCTTGGCGACGGGCGGGATGAGCCCCTGCCCGAAGTAGGAGCGCCAGGCGACGGCGACGACGAGCAGCGCGACACCGAAGCCGATCAGGGCGGCCAGGAACTGCTGGCGGCGGCCCTCACGCTCGTACGGGTCCCAGGGGCGGTGGTCGCGGCGCAGCAGCCAGCCCGCCTTGAGGTCGTAGCCCATGTCGGCGAAGGCGGGGCCGGTGGCGGAGACGTAACCGATCAGGAGGGCCAGCGGCACGGAGGGGATGCCCATGGCGAGCCCGAGGATCAGGAAGATCAGGGTGACGGCGAAGGACGGGAACCAGCCGGACTGCATGGCGGCGAGGCCGACGATCAGTTCGTGGACCAGCGCGGCGAAGGCGGCGAAGAGGACCCAGCCGACGATCCCCAGCGGGCTCATGTCCCCGATGAGCCCTCCGAGTACGGCGAGCACGACGGCGCCCGCGGTGAACAGCGCGTAGCCGCGGATCAGTGCGAGCCGCAGGCCCCGCTCGTCGACGGTGTACTCGACGGTCGGGTCGGTCACGACGCGGGTGCTCGCGGGCTCCTGGTCCGCCTTCCGCTTCTTGCGGGCACGGCGGCCGACCAGCATGTGGACCGCCTGCCCCAGGGCGACGACGCCCGCGCCGACCATGACGCCGTGCGGGATGAAGCCGGCCCCGAGGTCGGTGTCGAAGAGGTCGGGGCTGTACTGGCGCAGCATCAGACCGATGCCGAACATCATCAGCGCCCACACATTGCCCAGGAAGGCGACACCGGCCGCGGAGAGCGGCAGGGCGAGCAGCGTTCCGGCGAGCCCGACCGCGGTGCCGCCGGCCAGGATCAGCGCCCGGCGGCCTCCCCGGTCGCCGGCCTTGATGGTCTCGGCGGCGGCCGTCCCGGGCGGCCATGCGGCGTCGGCGGGCAGCAGCCGGGAGCCGAAGGCGCGGTAGAGCACCCAGGCGTCCACGAGCAGGCCGATGAACGATCCGGCGAGCATGGGCCAGACCAGGTCCTGCCGTCCGAAGACGTACGGGATGGCGACGGAGGTCAGCAGCGCGTTCGCCGAGGCGAAGGTGGCTGCGGAGATGGCGCTCTGGGCGAGGTTCTGCCGGTGCACGGACCGCATCCGGCGCAGGAACCCGAGCGGAATGCGGCCGATGAGCATGGCGACGAGCGCGCCGACGACCGAGGTGTTGGCGGAGATGCCCAGCTTGGACACCAGGTCGATGCCGATCACGGCACCGACGGCGGCGAGCAGCACCAGGATGACCAGCAGCACGGGTTCGAAGACCCGGGGGTGTGAGCCGTGGTCGTCGGGGTGGGATCCGGACGGTGGCGGAACGCGGTGCGGGGCGGAGGCTTGGTGCGCCACAGGGCACCCCCTTCGGTGAGCAGGGCTGGGGAGACGCCGTCTCCCGTCGGCGCGCGGGCAGCAGGGCGCACCGGCGGCACGGGGGTGCCGCGGGATCGAGCGGTGGACGATCGGGCGGGTTCAGCCGCCGAGAGCCGCGGTGATCTCCGCTGCCCCGGCGCGTACCAGCGGTACGAGGGTGTCGACGGCCCGGTCCACGCGGTGGGAGGGGCCGATCACGGTGAGGGAGGCGGCCACGGCTCCCCCTTGGAGGACGGGGGCCGAGACCGCGGTGACGGCCTCGTCGTACTCGCCGTAACTGACGCAGTGGCCGTCGGAGCGGACCTGGGCGTAGCAGGCGAGCAGGGCGTCCAGGTCGGTGATGGTGCGGTCGTTGAAGCGGGAGAGCCCGGTGGGCCCGAACATCTGCCGGATCTCGCGTTCGGGATGGTACGCGAAGATGGTGTGGCCGGACGCCCCGGCGTGGCCGGGCATGACCGCGCCGATGATGGCGGTGTAGCGGACGGGGCCCGTGCCGTCGACGGCGGCGGCGCAACGGTAGCTGGAGCCGTGCGGAACGTTCAGCACGATGCTCTCGCCCGTCTCGCGCAGCAGCCGGGCGAGTATCGGGCGCGCGAGCGAGGGCAGGACACCGCTGTGCTCGCCGACCCGGGCGAGCCGGGAGAGGGCGGGGCCCGGGCGGTAGCGGCGGCTGACGTCGTCGCAGATCAGGAACCCGCGGGCGGTGAGGGTGGTGAGCAGTCTCTGGATCACCGCCTTGTCCCAGCCGTGGTGGCGCGAGAGTTCGCTGACGCCCCACTCGGGGCGCTGCTCGGTGAAGGTGAGCAGGACCGCGAGGGCCCTGTCCACGGTCTGGAGGACGCCGGGTGCCTGGGGTGCGGCCGCGACCGGGGTGGTGTCGGTGCCGTGGTCCGCCATGGGCCGGCCTCCTTCGTTCCGTACAGGTGGTTCGTGCGCCGACCGGTGGCCGGGGGCGGACTCCCGGGTTCGAACCGGGGGTGCTCCGGGCTTGTATCGGTGCGGAAATCGCAACGCCGTTGCGTTTTCTGGCGAAAGAATGCGGGTGCATGGACCACGTGTCAAGGGTGTGCCGGGAGATTTTGCACGGCGGCGGGGCGGGGCTCGTGCGGGTGCGGGGGCGAGCGCTTGGGCCGGGGCGTGCGGGCGTGCCGGACACCCCGGGGGTGACAGCGCGAAGACCTCCGGTGCGGTGAGGTGTCCGGGCTCACCGCACGACGGAGGTCTTCGTGTCCCTCCACGGTCGGGGGGGCCGGCAAGCCGGGTCCACCCGGGGAGAGAGCTAGGAGGGGTCAGGAGGAGTTACGAGCGTTCCTCCTCCCGGGGGCGCTCGGAGGCGTCCTCCCGGGGGACCGGCTGCTCGACCAGGGCGAGCACCCTGGTCGCCATGAAGCGGGCGGTACGGACAACTGATCCACTTCGGGTGACTTCACTCACTTCCACCACACCCCGGCGGACCGCTGTCTCCACCCGGCGGCCTGCCCTGGAGGCCACCACTTCGTACGTCCTCGTCGTGTCACCCGCGTCCACGACTATTTCCACACGATCGCCCTTCATTGATCCAACTCCCCCTTCAGCGACGGACCTTTGAGATCTCGCACAGGCCGGGGAGTCTGGATCTCCGGCTCCCTGACCACCTCTCAATTCTCCCACCGGGTACTGACAATCGATGGGGCGGCGAGGGCGCGGCCTCTGAGCGCGCCGCGCCACGGGTACGTAAGCTGTGCCTCGTCAGGCGGACCGGCAGCGGGGATGGGCAGACGATGGCGATGATGCGGCTCCGGCGCGAGGACCCGCGTGTCGTCGGTTCGTTCAGGCTGCACCGGCGGCTCGGCGCGGGTGGCATGGGCGTCGTCTATCTCGGTTCCGACCGCAGGGGCCAGCGTGTCGCCCTGAAGGTGATCAGGCCCGACCTGGCGGAGGATCAGGAGTTCCGCTCGCGTTTCGCGCGCGAGGTGTCCGCCGCCCGCAGGATCCGTGGCGGCTGCACGGCGCGCCTGGTGGCCGCAGATCTCGAGGCGGACCGTCCCTGGTTCGCCACGCAGTACGTCCCCGGGCCCTCGCTCCACGACAAGGTCGTCGAGGAGGGGCCGCTCGCGGCGGCTGAGGTGGCCTCGATCGGGGCGGCGCTCTCGGAGGGGCTCGTCGCCGTGCACGAGGCCGGTGTCGTCCACCGCGACCTGAAGCCGTCGAACATCCTCCTCTCCCCCAAGGGCCCCCGGATCATCGACTTCGGCATCGCCTGGGCGACCGGCGCCAGCACGCTCACCCATGTCGGGACGGCGGTGGGTTCGCCCGGCTTCCTGGCACCCGAGCAGGTGCGCGGGGCCGCCGTGACACCCGCGACGGACGTGTTCTCGCTGGGCGCCACCCTGGCGTACGCGGCGATGGCCGATTCGCCCTTCGGGCACGGCAGTTCCGAGGTGATGCTCTACCGCGTGGTCCACGAGGAACCGCATCTGTTCGATGTGCACGACGCGCTCGCCCCGCTCGTACGGGCATGTCTGGCGAAGGACCCCGAGGAGCGGCCGAGCACCCTTCAGCTGTCCATGCGGCTCAAGGAGATCGCGGCGCGCGAGGCCCAGGGACTGCAGGAGCGCCGTCCTCCGGCGCAGCGCGGCGAGCAGGAGCTGGACCGGCCGACCGGCCGTCTGGAGGGCTCCTACACCGAGCAGTCCACCCGGCGTACGGCCGGCGGCCCGCCTCAGCCCACGCGGTCGCAGGGCCGGCGTCCCGCGCCGTCACGCTCGACGGCCCCCCGCACCGGCGGCTCGCAGTCCCGGCCCTCGCGCAGCGGCACCCGGCCGGGTCAGCAGCCGCACGGCCCCAAGGCCACGAACGGTACGAACGGCAGGCCCGCCTCACGGTCCGGTGTGCGCACGACGTCCGCGGGGAACGGCGGGAAGCGGCGGCCGGCGAATCCCCGGCTGCTGCGCCAGCGGCTCGTCGTCTTCGTCGTGGTGACCCTGCTGGTGGCGCTGGGGATCGCCGCGGCCCAGGGCTGCCAGGGCCCCGCACGCGGGCTGGGCGGCTCGCCGTCGCAGACGTCCGACGCCGCCGCCCCGGACCTCACGCGGGCGGACGGGGCCTGAGGGCTCAGGCGGGGTCGGTCCGGGTCGCGTAGAAGGCGACGGCGGAGGCCGCCGCGACGTTGAGCGAGTCGACACCCGCGTCCATCGGGATCCGTACGTGGGCGTCGGCCTCGGCCAGCGCCTGGGGCGTGAGGCCGTCGCCCTCCGTGCCGAAGACGAGGGCCAGCTTCTCGTGGCGCCGCGCGACGAGCTCGTCCAGCGTGATCGACCGGTCACTGAGACAGAGCGCGGCCGTGGTGAAGCCGGCCTCGCGCAGCAGCCCGAGGTCCTGGGGCCATGAGGTCAGACGGGTCCACGGGACGTGGAAGACGGACCCCATGGAGACCTTCACCGCGCGCCGGTAGAGCGGGTCGGCGCAGCGCGGGGTGAGCAGGACCGCGTCGACGCCGAGCGCGGCGGCGTTGCGGAAGGCGGCGCCGAGGTTGGCGTGGTCGACGATGTCCTCGAACACGGCGACCCGCCGCACTCCGCCCTCCGCCGGGGCCAGCAGGGTGCGCACGTCGGACAGCGGCCTGCGTTGCATGGAGGCGAGCGCCCCCCGGTGCACGTGGTAGCCGGTGACGCGTTCGGCGAGTTCAGGCGTGACCGCGTACACCGGTGCGGTGGCCTCGTCGATCACATCGCGCATGACCTCGGTCCACTTGGCCGAGAGCAGCATGGACCGCATCGTGTAACCGGCGTTCAGGGCGCGCCGGATCACCTTCTCGCCCTCGGCGATGAAGAGGCCCTCGGCGGGCTCCCGCCGACGCCTGAGTTCGACGTCGGTCAGGCCGGTGTAGTCGCCGAGCCGGGGGTCGTCCGGGTCGTCGACGGTGATGAGTTCAGCCACGGGGTGCTACTGCCTTGTCGAGTGGGGTGGGATGCGGAGTACCGCCGGTCCGCTCAGCCTTCGAGCAGACCGGCCGGGTCCGTGACGACTCCGACGACGTCGCCGATGACGATGACGGCCGGCGGGCGGACCTCTTCCGCCACGACCCGCTCCCCGACCGTCGCCAGGGTCGCGTCGACCCTGCGCTGGGCGGCCGTGGTGCCCTCCTGGACCAGGGCGACCGGGGTGTCGGGGGACTTGCCGTGCGTGATGAGCGCCCGGGCGATGGCACCGATCTTGTCGACGGCCATCAGGAGGACCAGGGTGCCGCGCAGCCGTGCGAGGGCCTCCCAGTCGACCAGCGAGCGCGGGTCGTCGGGGGCCACATGGCCGCTGACCACGGTGAACTCGTGCGCCACTCCGCGGTGGGTGACGGGGATCCCTGCCGCGCCCGGCACGGAGATCGAGCTGGAGATACCGGGGACGACGGTGCAGGCGATGCCCTCCGCGGCCAGCGCCTGGGCCTCCTCCATGCCCCGGCCGAAGACGAACGGGTCGCCGCCCTTGAGACGGACCACGGACTTGCCGGCCTTGACGTGGTCGATCAGCGCCTGGTTGATCGCCTCCTGGGCCATGTAGCGGCCGTACGGGATCTTCGCGGCGTCGATGACCTCGACGTGCGGGGGGAGCTCGTCGAGCAGGTCGCGGGGGCCGAGCCGGTCGGCGATGACCACGTCGGCCTCGGCGAGGAGGCGGCGGCCCCGGACCGTTATCAGGTCGGGGTCGCCGGGTCCGCCGCCGACCAGGGCCACGCCGGGTGCGCGGGTGCGGTGGTGCGGGGCGGCGAGCGTGCCGTCACGCAGGCCCTCCACGATCGCGTCGCGGACGGCGGCGGAGTGCCGGGGGTCGCGCCCCTGCGACGTCGTGGTGAGCACGGCGATCGTGATGCCCTCGCTGCGGCCGGTGGCCGGGGTCCAGGCGGTGGCCGCCTCCGCGTCGTCGCTGCGGACGCACCAGGTGCGGGTGCGCTCGGCCTCGGCGGACGCGGCGTCGTTGGCGGCGGCGTCGGACGAGGCGACCAGGGCGTACCAGGTGTCGGCGAGGTCCCCGTCCTGGTACCGGCGCCGCTCCCAGCGGATCTCACCGGTGTCGGCCATCGCCTCGACGGACGCGGTGGCGGACGGGGAGACCAGGGTGATGTCGGCCCCTGCCGCGATGAGGGCGGGCAGCCGGCGCTGTGCGACCTGGCCGCCGCCGACGACGACGACGCGGCGCCCGTTCAGGCGCAGTCCGACGGGGTAGGCAGGGTGATCGTCATGCTCGGCCATGGTCGGGCGGGCTCCTCGTGCAGGGTGCGGTGTGCTGCGGGCCGCTGCGGCGGTGGAGCGGCTGTGACGTGGGCTGGGTGGAGCGGGTGACGCGTGGGACCACGATACGGGGTGCGTGGAGCGGGGGTCCGAACGGTGGCGCCCGTCCGGCCCGGTGCCCGGCCCTCGTGCCGACGGGTCCGGGCGGGGCCTCGTCCCGGGCCCGGGCCTTTACGGGGGGGGGGCGGGCCTTGTGACGGGGGCGGGCCGAGGCCCGGGCTCGGCCCGTACGGGACGGGTCACGCCCTGGGGTCGGCCCCGAACCGGCACGGACCGCGCCCGGGCCTCGGCCCCGTAGCGGCAGGACCGCACGGGGCCGGGGCCCGTACGCGTACGGGTCCTGAGGGGCGTCCGAGCCGCGCCGGGTGTGCCCGGACGGGGCGCGGGGCGAGCCGGTGTGCCCGGACCCGCCGGTGGGCGCGTCCGGGCACAGCGGTCGCTACTTCTCGGTGACGCCTGCCGAGTCGAAGGTCGCCACCTCGTGCATCGCGCGGGCCGCGCTCTGCACGATGGGCAGCGCGAGCAGGGCGCCGGTGCCCTCGCCGAGCCGGAGGTCCAGGTCGACCAGGGGGCGCAGGCCCAGCTTGTTGAGGGCGGCGACATGGCCGGGTTCGGCGCTGCGGTGGCCCGCGATGCACGCGGCGAGCGCCTCGGGGGCGATCGCCCGGGCGACCAGGGCCGCCGCGCCCGCACTCACGCCGTCCAGGATCACCGGCGTACGGAGTGAGGCGCCGCCCAGCAGGAAGCCCGCCATCGCGGCGTGCTCCAGGCCGCCGACCGCGGCCAGCACCCCGATCGGGTCGGTGGGGTCGGGCTGGTGGAGGTCCAGGGCACGGCGGACCACATCGACCTTGCGAGCGTGCATCTCGTCGTTGATGCCGGTGCCACGACCGGTCACCTCCGCCGGGTCCAGCCCGGTGTAGACGCAGATCAGCGCGGCGGACGCGGTGGTGTTGGCGATGCCCATCTCGCCGGTGAGCAGGCCCTTGTTGCCGGCCGCCACCAGGTCGCGGGCGGTCTCGATGCCGACCTCGATCGCCGCGAGCACCTCCTCGCGGGTGAGCGCGGGGCCCGTGGTGAAGTCGGCCGTACCGGGACGGACCTTCCTCGGCAGCAGGCCGGGGGTGGCGGGGAGCTCGGTGGCCACGCCGACGTCGACGACGCAGACCTCGGCGCCGACCTGGGCGGCGAAGGCGTTGCAGACGGCGCCGCCACCGAGGAAGTTGGCGACCATCTGGCCGGTGACCTCCTGCGGCCACGCGGTGACGCCCTGGGCGTGCACCCCGTGGTCACCGGCGAAGATCGCCACGGCCGCGGGCTCCGGGATCGGCGGCGGGCAGAGCCGGGACAGTCCGGACAGCTGCGCGGAGATGATCTCCAGCATGCCGAGCGCACCGGCGGGCTTCGTCATCCGCTTCTGGCGCTCCCACGCCTCGCCGAGCGCCTTGGCGTCCAGGGGGCGGATGTTGGAGATGGTCTCCTGGAGCAGATTGTGCGGCTCCTCGCCGGGCAGGGCGCGGCGGCCGTACGTCTCCTCGTGGACGACCCAGGACAGCGGGCGGCGCTTGGACCAGCCCGCCTGCATCAGCTCGGGCTCCTCGGGGAACTCGTCGACGTAACCGACGCAGAGGTAGGCGACGACTTCGAGGTGCTCGGGCAGGCCGAGCGCGCGGACCATCTCCCGCTCGTCGAAGAAGCTGACCCAGCCGACGCCGAGGCCCTCGGCGCGGGCGGCGAGCCACAGGTTCTCCACGGCGAGTGCCGAGGAGTACGGCGCCATCTGCGGCTGGGTGTGCCGGCCGAGGGTGTGACGGCCGCCGCGGGTGGGGTCGGCGGTGACGACGATGTTCACCGGGGTGTCGAGGATGGCCTCGATCTTCAGTTCCTTGAACTGCTTGGCCCGCGCCTTGGGCAGCGACTTGGCGTACGCCTCGCGCTGACGCTGGGCCAGTTCGTGCATCGAGCGGCGGGTCTCCGCGGACCGGATGACGACGAAGTCCCACGGCTGCGAGTGGCCGACGCTCGGCGCGGTGTGCGCGGCTTCGAGGACACGGAGGAGGACCTCGTGCGGGATGGGGTCGCTGCGGAAGCCGTTGCGGATGTCGCGCCGCTCGCGCATGACCCGGAGGACGGCCTCACGCTCGGCGTCGTCGTAACCGGGGGCGGGCGGGCCGGCGGGGATCGGCTCGGACTCCACGGAATCGGCGGGTTCAGCGGTCTCGGCGGGGGCCGCCGCCTCGGGGGCCTCGGCGAGCGGGGCGACCTCGGCATCGGCATCGGTGTCGGTGTCGGTGTCGGTGTCGGCCGGAGCGTCGGCCTGCGGTGCCTCGGCCATGGCCTCCGCCTGCCCGGCCTCGGGCTGGGCTGCCTCGGGCTGGGCGGCCTCGGGCAGCTGGATCTGTGCCTGCGGGATCTCCGCTTCCGGGGTCTCGATGATCTCCGGGCCGGGCTCGGGCTCCGCGGGGAGCTGGGGCTCGGCCTGGGCCACGGGGGCGGGCTCCGGCTGCTGGACGGCGGCCGGCTCCGGCGCCTCCACGGCCTCGGGCACCGCCTGTACGGGCTCGGCCGGCACCGGTGCCACCGGCTCCGCCACGGCGGCCACGGGCGGCGCCGGGACCTCGGCGGCCTGCTCGGGCTCGGCCACGGGGGCGATCGGTGTCCCGGCCGGCGGGGTCGGCGCGAGGTGCGGAGTCGTCGGTACGGAACCCTCGGCCGGCAGGAACTGACCGGTGTGCGGGGCCTGGGCGAAGGCCGCGTCCACCTGCGCGTCCACGACCGGAGCGGCGGGCACCTCGGCGGGCACCTCGGCAGGGGCGGCCTGCTGGGCCTGCGCCGGGACCTCGGCCACGGCCGCCGGGGGAGGCACATCGGCCGTCTCCACCACGGCTTCCACGGGAGCGGCGTCGGGGGCGACCGTTTCTGCGGGAGCGGGGTCCGGGGCGACCGTTTCTGCGGGAGCGGCAGGTGCGGCAGAGGCGACGGCTTCCACCGGAGCGACAGGTTCGGCGGGAGCGGGAGCCGGCACCACCGCCTCGACGGGCACCACGGGCTCGGCCGGGGCGGGGGCGGCGACCGCCTCCGCAGCGGCGGCCTGCTCGGGAACCGCCGCCTGCTCGGGCACCGCGACCGGCTCGGGAACCACGGTCTGCTCGGGCGTGGAGACAGGCTCCGCCACCGGCTCGGCCGCGGCAACGGGCTCGGGCGTCACCGGCGCCTCGGGGACGGCCACCGGCTCGGGCGCCGGCGCGCCCCACGCGGGTGCGCCCTGGGGCGGGATCTCGCCCAGCTGCGGTCCGGGAAGCCGTGCCGCGTCGTCCGCCGGGAGGTCGAAGTACTCGGGACCCGTCGTCGGCGGTCCCGCGTGCCGCGCGGGCATGGGCGTCTGCGGTGCGCCGGCCGGGCCGCGGTCCGCGAGCGAGCGGACCACTCCCCCGGTCGGCGTCCCCCCGTAGGAGGGCGCCTCGGTGGACGAAGGGCCACGGTGCAACGGGCGGCGGGAAGGCGCGGCGGCCGCCGGGACCTGCACGGACGCGTGTGCGGGGTACGGCTCGTGCTGGCCCGCGGGGGCGACCGGCGCGTCGCTCCACGCGCCCTGGGGCGCGGGCATCAGCAGGAGGTCGTCGTCCTCGGGGGCGTGCTCGGAGGGTTCGAGGTAGGTGTAGGCGTCCGGGGCGGGGACGCCCGGCTGCTCCACCATGCCTGCGTTCTCCGGCAGTCCCTCGCCCGGGATCTGGCCGGTGTCAGTCATGCGTACCCCTCGCCCATCGTCAGTGCTCCTTCGCCCTTCGCCCGGGATGCCCGAACCACGGCACGCCGGCGCTCGTCAACAAGAACGAGCGGGCCCCCCGCGCGGCACGAAACGCGCGCGGAGCTATACATTCTCGCGGCCGTTCGCCACCGCGGCGGACAGTTCCGCCTCGGCTCGCTGTGGACTGCGCCACGTTGCGCGTCCCCCGGTTGCGCCGTACCACATCGCGGACCAAAACGGTCCACTTTTCCGGACATTGACGAACGAAGCGTCGAACAGCCGGGCGCGGTACAACAATCGGTCAGCCTACCTCGCGCCTCGGCGCGGGCGGCTCAGGGGGCGAGGTCGGAACGCACCGCGGAGAGCAGGAACACGACGGAGCGTTCGCGCTCCGCCCAGGCGGCGGTGTCCAGTTCGACGGACTGGAGCAGCGCGCACTCGACCGTGTAGCCGTTCTCGGCGAGGGCCGCGCCCAGCGCCTCCGCCTCGTCACGGTTCGAGGCATGGGTGACGATACGTTCCGGCCGCCGGTCGGCGACCGCGGTGGCGACCCTGACACCGCCGCCCCCGATCCGTACGACATCGGGTTCGGGCAGGCTCTCCAGGACGTGCGGGGCGGTGCCGCGGACGACCTGGACGGCGACCTGGAAGGTGCGGGCGGCGGCAGCCGTGCGCGCGCAGGCGTCGGGGTCGCTGTCCACCGCCAGGACCGCCGCGCCGAAGCGGGCCGCTTCCACGGCGAGTGCTCCGCTGCCGCAGCCGATGTCCCAGACCAGGTCGCCGGTACGCGGGCCGAGGCGGGCCAGCTGGGCGGCGCGGAGCCCGGGCGACTCGCCCTCGCCGCCCTCCACCGCGCCCTCACGGGCGGGGCCGTAGGACGAGGCGGGCAGGGCCCAGCCCCTGACGCCCTCCGGGTTCGCGGGGCGGCGCCCCGCGATCCAGGCGCCGTTCGCGGTGGCCTCGGGGCCGCTGCCGACGACGATGACCACGTTGGGGTCGCGCCAGGTGTGGTCGGCGGTCTTGTCGGAGGTGAGGACGGTGACGCGTTCGCGTACGGTGCCGAGTTCCTCGCAGATCACGAAGGTGCGGTGGACGCCTTCGAGGAGCAGGGCCAGTTCGGCGGGGCCGGCGCCCGGCGAGGTGAGGACCGCCACCTTGTGGTGGGCGCGGATGACGTTGACCGCGCGGCGCAGGGTGCGCGGGTGGGCGACGACGATCTCGGCGTCGTCCCACGGCATTCCGGCGCGGGCGAAGGCGGTGGCGACCGAGGAGACGGCGGGGACGACCTCGACCTCCAGGCCGTGTTCGGGGGCGCGCAGGGTGCGTACGACGCCGAAGAAGCCGGGGTCGCCGTCGGCGAGGACCACGGCGCTGCCGCGGTGTCCGGCGATCCTGCGGGCGGCCAGGTCGACGCTGCCGAGGCGGATGCGCTCCGCGTCCTCTGGGACTTCGGGCAGCGCGAGGTGGTGGGCGGCGCCCGCGACGAGCGTGGCGGCCGAGAGCGCGGCCGTGGCCGCTCTGGTCAGTGGCGAGCCGTCCCAGCCGATCACCGTGACCCGGTCGGCCATCGTCGTCAGTCTCCTGAGGTGTGAGCAGGCGGGGTCCCCGCGGGGGTGCGCGGAGCAAGGGTGAGCGTATCCGGTCCGTACCACCGCCCTGCCAGGGGCTCCCCGGGCCCGGGAAGGGCGTCAGTTCCAGTCGTTGTACGTGCCGTAGCCTCCCGCGTCGGCCAGCTGCTCGGCGACGCCCTCCAGGTCCTCGGGCAGGAGCCCCCACACGATGAGATCGGTCCTGATGTCGGTCCAGCCGCCGTCGGTGCCGTTCTCGGTCCGGGTGCGGGCTATGCGGGCGTTGCGCAGGACGCCCTCGCTGATGCAGCCGAGCTTCTGGGCGACCTGCTGGGAGGCGGTGTTGCCCGCGGGGGTGCGCAGCTCGATGCGCTCGAAGCCCTGGTCGCGGAAGAGCCACTCGGCGACTGCCAGCACGGCCTCGGTGGCGTATCCCTCACCGCGAGCCCAGGGGGCGGTGATGTAGCGGACCTCGGTGGCCAGGGTGCGCCGGTCGGTGTTGAGGAGCCGTACGGAGCCGACGAGCCGCTGGGTGAGGAACTCGGTCACGGCGAAGACGATCCCGCCGCCCTGGGTGCGCTCGGCCGGGGCGATCCTGCGGACCCAGCGTTCGGCGTCGACCTGGGTGTAGGGGTGAGGGGCGTCGGTCCAGGCCGTGACCAGCTCGTCGTTCATCATCTCGATGTACGACGGCACGTCGGCCATGTCGAAGGGGCGCAGCACCAACCTGTCCGTGCTGATGGAGATGGACGGGAAGGTGAGAGTCATGCGCAGCTCCATGCCGAAGACCGTGTGAAGACACAGCATGCAGCATCGGGCCGATGATGTGCATGGCCGGGTCGGCACGGCGGAGCCCCGCACACCCGGAGGGGGTGTGCGGGGCTCGCGGGGCAAGTGGCGCCCGGGGGTCAGGACTTGGCGGGCTCACCGAAGGCGGGGATGATCGAACCCTTGTAGGTGTCCTCGATGAACTTCTTGACCTCGTCGGAGTTCAGGAGCTTCACGAGCTTCTGGACGCGGGCGTCCTTCTCGTTGCCCTCCTTGACGGCGAGGAGGTTGGCGTACGGGTTGCTGTCGGCGCTCTCCAGGGCGAGGGAGTCCGTGGCCGGCTGGAGGTCGGCCTCGATCGCGTAGTTGCCGTTGATGACGGCGGCGTCGACGTCGTCCAGGGCACGGGGCACGGTCGCGGCCTCGATCTCCTTGAACTCCAGGCCCTTCTTGTCCGTGATGTCGCTGAGCTTGGCGTTGGTGCCGACGCCGTCCTTGACGGTGATCAGCCCGTTGTCGGCGAGCAGCTGGAGCGCGCGGCCCTCGTTGGTGGTGTCGTTCGGGACGGCGATGGTCTGGCCGGCCTTGATGTCCTTGAGGTCCTTGACCGTCTTGGAGTAGAGGCCGAGGGGCTCCAGGTGGACGTTCACCACCGGGACGATGTGGGTGTTGTTCTTCTTGTTGAAGTCGTCCAGGTAGGGCTTGTGCTGGAAGAAGTTGGCGTCGACCTGGCCGTTCTCGGTGGCGGTGTTCGGCAGGACGTAGTCCGTGAACTCCTTCACCTCGAGCTTGAGGCCCGCCTTCTCCGCCAGGTTGTCCTTGACGAAGTTCAGGATGTCGGCGTGCGGCGTCGGGGACGCGGCGACGACGAGCGCCTTGGAGCTGTCCGCGCTCGCACCGGACTCGCTCTTGGAGGCCGGGTCGGAGTCGGTTCCGCAGGCGCTGAGCCCGAAGGCCAGAGCGGCGGTGGCGGCTGCGGCAGCGGTGATCTTGATGTTCTTACGCACGAAGAGTGCCTCTTTCCGGTGGTGATGGTGGTGCGCCCGGACAAGGAGTTCGGGCTTCATGGGGAGATGAGGTTCAGGAGGCGGTCCGGCCCCGGCGGGCCAGCAGCCGCACGGCGCCGTCGCCGATGAGCTGGACCACGGTCACGATGACGATCAGCAGCACGACGGTGATGAGCATGAACTGGTCGTCGAAGCGCTGGAATCCGTACGTGATCGCCTTGGAGCCCAGCCCTTCGCCGCCGACCGCGCCGGCCATGGCGGAGTAGCCGATGAGGACGATGACGGTGGTGGTGACGCCGGAGACCAGGGAGGGCAGGGCCTGCGGCAGCAGGACCTTGCGGACGATCGTGGGGATCGATCCGCCCATCGACTGGACGGCCTCGACGAGCCCGTGGTCGACCTCGCGCACCGCCGTCTCGACGAGGCGCGCGAAGAAGGGGATGGCGCCCACGGCGAGCGGGACGATCATCGCGGAGGGGCCGATGAAGGTGCCGACGACCCAGGTGGTGAAGGGGATCAGGGCGATCAGCAGGATGATGAACGGCAGCGAGCGGCCGATGTTCACGATCACGCCGATGACCTTGTTCACCACGGTGTTCTGCAGCAGTCCGCCCTTGTCGGTGAGGACGAGCAGGATGCCGAGCGGCAGGCCGCCCGCGACGGTGACGAGCGTGGACCAGAGCACCATGTAGAGGGTGTCGATGGTTCCCTGCGTGAGCAGTGGCTGCATTTCGGACCAGGTCACTTCGCCACCTCCTTGGTGAGCGGTGCGGGGGTCTGGGCGGGTACGGCGGCGGTGTCGCCGTTCACGACTTCGGCCTGGAGGCCCTGCTCGCGCAGGAAGCCGATCGGGACGACGTTCTCGTCGAAGTGGCCGGGCAGCTCGATGCGCATGCGGCCGATCTGCCTGCCGCCGACGGTGTCCATCGCGGCGCCCAGGATCGAGATGTCGATGTTGTACGTCCGGGAGAGCTGCGAGATCACCGGGCGGGCGGCGGCCTCGCCGTGGAAGGTGACGTCGACGACGGTGCGGTCGGGGGCGGAGGGGGAGCCACCGACGGGGAACAGCGTGTGGGCCAGCTCGGAGCCGGGGGTGGCCAGCAGCTCGCCGACCGTGCCCGCCTCGACGACGCGGCCCTTCTTCATCAGCGCGGCGGAGTCGCAGACGGTCTTGACGACGTCCATCTCGTGCGTGATGAGCAGGACGGTGAGGCCGAGTTCCTGGTTGAGGTCGCGCAGGAGCTGGAGGATGGAGCGGGTCGTCTCGGGGTCGAGCGCGGAGGTCGCCTCGTCCGAGAGCAGCACCTTGGGGTCGCCCGCCAGGGCGCGGGCGATGCCGACGCGCTGCTTCTGGCCTCCGGAGAGCTGCCCGGGGTAGGCCTTCGCCTTGTCGGCGAGGCCGACGAGGTCGAGGAGCTCCAGGGCCTTGCGGGTGCGCGCCTGGCCGGAGACCCCGAGGATCTCCAGGGGCAGCTCGACGTTGTTCCGGACGGTGCGCGAGTCCAGCAGGTTGAAGTGCTGGAAGACCATGCCGATACGGCTGCGTGCCTGGCGGAGCTCCTTGCCCGCGCGCCGGCCGCGGCCGGCGAGGGCGGTGAGGTCCTGGCCGGCGACGGTCACGGTGCCCGACGTGGGGCGTTCGAGGAGGTTGACGCAGCGGATGAGGGAGGACTTGCCGGCGCCGCTCTGTCCGATGACGCCGTAGACCTCGCCCTCGCGGACGTGCAGGTTCACGCCGTCCAGGGCGGTGACCTCACGGCCGCGTGACTGGTAGACCTTCGTGAGGCCCGAAGTGGTGATCACAGGGTTTCCGTCACTGTCGAGTGCACGGCGCGGTGTCCGCCGGGCACGGGGCATTCGTCTGTTGAGACTGTTCTCAGTGGTCGACCGGTGGGAGTCTCGGCATGGGCCCGGACCGGCGGACGGCCGGGAAGGGCAGGGAGCCGGGCGGGCTCGGTCCGCTGGATGCGGACGGCACCGGGCTCGGTCTCGCTTCGGGGCGCGAGGCTCAGGCGGGGGCCCTCAGAAGGCGCGCATTCGACACATACAACGAGCACCGGGCGCGGTGATCGCCTCGGTCGCAGGGCTGCGGTAGCTCGTCGTGGTCATGGGCCAAGTAAAACAGACGTAACGTTCCGCCGAGCCGAGGTGTCCGGATAGCGGACGGACCGGAGGGTGTGCGGCGCGTGCCGGAATACCGGAGGATGCGGCTCCGACCTGCGTGAACGCCGGGTACATCCGGCCTGTGCGTCAGGAGGCCGGGCGATCACGCTGTGGGCACGCTGTGGCAAAGGCCACGATCCCGGGGGCCGCCCCACCGCTCTCCCGCCGCCGCCCGGCCCGCCCCGCCGCCGGGCCCGCACGCGGCGGCTCCCGCCGTCCGTAATACCCTCGGCTCATGCTTGACGCCCTGACGGTCGCGGTCGCCGTGACCGCGCTCGCCCTCGCCGCCTGGTGCGGACTCGCCGCCTACCGGGACCAGCCCACGAAGGACTGGCATTTCATCGGGATGGCGGTCGTCTCCGTCCTGGCGCTGGCGCAGCTGTTCGTGGGAATCGTGCAGCTCGCGCGGGGTGAGCGGCCGGAACAGGGCATGACGATCTTCATCGCCTATCTGATCGGCGCCTTCGCGGCCGTTCCCGCGGCGGGCTTCCTCTCGCTGTCGGAACGGACCCGCTGGGGTTCGGTGACGGTGGCGGCCGGCGCGGTCGTGCTCGCCGTCCTCGAAGTGCGGCTCTACGACATCTGGGGAAACTGACCATGAGCGACACCGACCGCACGGACACGCCTGCCCCGCAGCAGAAGCGGCAGTTCGAGCTCGGCACCGGGCCCGGCCGGGTACTGGTGTGGTTCTACGGCGTGTTCACCGTGGCCGCCGCGTCCCGCTCGATCGTCGAGATGATCCTGGACTTCGAGAAGGCGCCGCTCGCGTACGTGCTCTCGGCCCTCGCCGCGGTCGTATACGGCTTCATCACCTACTCGCTGGTGCGCGGCGGGGAGAAGGCGCGCAGGGCGGCGCTGATGTGCTGCGCCGCCGAGCTCGCGGGTGTGCTGATCGTCGGCACCTGGACGCTGGTGGAGCCGTCCGCGTTCCCGGACAGCACGGTGTGGTCGGGATTCGGCATGGGCTACCTGTTCATCCCGGTGATCCTTCCGGTCACCGGGATGATGTGGCTGCGCCGCGCGCGGACCGCGTGACACCGGGCCTCACAGGAGCGGTTCAGGCACTGGCCACGTACGCCGGCGCGGTGGCCTCCTTCTCCAGCAGCACCAGCCTGACGCCGTCGCCTCCGGTGGCGTTGCCGACCAGGGCGTAACCGGCCTTGCGGTAGAGCCGCAGGTTTCCCTCGCTGCGCTCGCCGGTGTGCAGCCGGAAGCGGGTGGCCGAACGCCCGTCCGCCAGACCCGATTCGACGGCCCGCAGCAGCCGGGTGCCGAGACCGTGGTTGCGGAGCCGGGGGTGGACGCAGAGTTTCCCGATCCGTCCCGCGCCGTCCTCATCGGTGAAGCCGCGTACGGAACCGACGACTTCCTCGCCGAGCCGGGCCACGAACACCAGATCCGCGGCGACTTCGTCGCGGACGGAATCGAGTGTCTGGACGAGTGGATCGATCCGGTAGTTGCCGTAGAGCTCCGCCTCGCTCTGGAAGCAGAGGTACTGGAGTCTGAAGATCTGCTCGACGTCCTGCGCTGTCGCCGCCGAGATGGTCACGCTCATGCCCATGTGTGCATGCCTCCCGCTCACCTGGTCCGCCGGTTGTCTACCGCTCCTTTCCCCGCAGTTCAGGAGCTACAACCTCCGCCGCGAGCATTCTGCGCAGACATCCCAGGCATCGGGAACGCATAGGGCCCAAACTGCCCTGTGACATACCCAACTCCCCTGCGATCTCACGGTAGGTCGGATCGTGGGGGGCCAGCATCGCCTCCAGCAGACGCGGGCACCTGCCCGGCAGCCGGCCCACCGCGGTGCGCAGCGCCCGGCGTTCGTCGGCCCCGAAGGCGATGCGCTCGGGGCAGCCGCTCCAGTCGGCCGGGGACTCGCCCCCGGTGTAGGCGCGCTCGCGCCGGGCCCTGCGGCGGGCGGTGCGCGCCTCGGCCCGTACGGCCGCGCGGACCCAGCGGGCGGGGTCGTCGGGCATGCCGGGCCCGGTCCGGCGTTCCAGCAGCCGCAGCCACACCGCCTGCTCCAGGTCCGCCGCCTCGACACCGGCGGCCTGGGCCTCGGCCCTCGCCTCAGCGCGCACGAGCGCGTGCAGGGCGTGGACGACTGCCCGCCCACCGTCGCCCGCCGCCTCGGCGGATGTACCGGCCGAGGGTAAGGAGGACACCCCGGCCGGGACCTGGGCCGGGGCCTCCGCGGACACCCCGGCGGGAACCTCCGCGGACGCCCTGGCCGGAACCTGGGCGAGAGCCTCTGTGGACACCCCGGCCGGGACCCCGTTCGATGCCCCTGGAGCATGATCAAGAAGAGTCATGTCCCGTCAACGCTCCCCGCGCGCGGCCGGTTGCCGCACGCGGAGAGCTCCACCCGTCCGGGGCACGTGGGCCGGGAGGCTGACGTCGTCAGTCCTTGGCGAAGTCGGCCGCGGCGAGCAGGGCGGTGTCCGGGTTGTCGGAGAACACCCCGTCGATGCCCGCCTCGAAGTACGCCCGGAGGGCGCCGAACGCGTCGCCGTACGCGTTCGGGTCCGTGCCGCGCCGGAAGTCCGCCGGCAGGAAGGAGTTCTCGTTGCGCAGTGTGTAGGGGTGCAGGATCAGGCCCCGGGCGTGCGCGTCGGCCACCAGGGTCGTGGGGGTGGTCAGCCTGCCCGCCGCGTCCTTGGGGATCACCAGGTCGAGCGTGGGGCCGATGCCCTGGGCGAACGAGGCGATCCACTTCAGCCCGGCGGGCTTCACCAGATCGGCGACGGTACGGGGATCACCGGCCTCCACGAAGTCCCAGGGCCGCTCCTTCGGCCCGGACAGCAGGACCACCCGGGGGGTCGCGACGAGCTTCGACAGCCGCTGCACGGAGGTGGGCTCGAAGGACTGGAGGATCAGCGGGGAGTCCGCGCGGTGCCGGCCGTGGCGGCGCAGCAGACGGGCGAGCGGCTCCTCCAGGCCGAGCCCGAGTCCCCGGAAGTAGGAGGGGTGCTTGGTCTCGACGTAGAGCCAGACGGGCTTGCCCCTCCTGCGCCCCTGCTCCTCGGCCCAGCGCAGGACCTCTTCGAAGGTGGGGATCTCCCAGCGCCCGTCGTACAGCGTGTTCTCCTGGCGGGTGCCGGGGATGCGCTCCTTCGCCCGGAGGGTCTTGAGCTCGGCGAGGGTGAAGTCCTCGGTGAACCAGCCGGTGAGCGACACCCCGTCGACCTGCTTGGTGGCCTTGCGGTTCGCGAACTCAGGGTGCTCGGCGACGTCCGTGGTGCCGGTGATGTCGTTCTCGTGGCGGCAGACGAGGTGGCCGTCCTTGGTCGGCACGAGGTCCTGCTCGACGATGTGCGCACCCATGTCCAGGGCCAGCTGGTAGGAGCCGAGGGTGTGCTCGGGGCGGTAGCCGCTGGCGCCGCGGTGGCCTATGACGGTGGGGACGGGCAGGTCCCGGTAGGAGCCGTGGCCACCGCCCCGCGTGGTGCCGGGCATGGCGGCGTGCGCCGTTCCGGACAGTCCGAGGGCCGCCGTACCGAGGACGGCCGCCCCGAGGAGGGTCCGCCGTCCGGGTGCAGTCTGCGCGCGCTCTGTCATGAATGCTCCTCGCATGTGATGTCCGGCACCTTCTGGGGAGGCTTGATCGTAGGCAGCTACGCCATCGGTGGGGCGGCCCGTGGACGAACATGGCGGAAACACACGTCAACACTGCGTATCGGCTCGGTGAACCCGATGTGCGTGGAGGCGGTACCCGCGAGTATCGTCCTCACCTGCACAGACCCTCGTGAATACCCGCACCGGCCGCCCGGCCACGACACCGGAGGAAGCGTTGTCCCGACTCACGGTCATCAAGGCAGTGCTCGGACCGATCCTGCGCCTGCTCTTCCGGCCACAGGTGGAGGGCGCCGAGAACATCCCGGGTGACGGGCCGGTGATCCTCGCGGGCAACCATCTGACGTTCATCGACTCGATGATCATGCCGATCTGCTGCGACCGGCCGGTGTTCTACATCGGCAAGGACGAGTACGTCACCGGCAAGGGGCTCAAGGGCCGGCTCATGGCCTGGTTCTTCACGGGCTGCGGCATGATCCCGGTGGACCGGGACGGCGGACGCGGAGGCGTCGCGGCGCTCATGACCGGCCGCCGGGTGCTGGAGGAGGGACAGGCCTTCGCCATCTACCCCGAGGGCACCCGCTCCCCCGACGGCCGGCTCTACCGGGGCCGTACGGGCATCGCGCGACTGACCCTGATGACCGGCGCGCCGGTGGTCCCGTTCGCGATGATCGGCACGGACAAGCTGCAGCCGGGCGGCGCCGGACTGCCCCGCCCGGGCAAGGTCACGGTCCGCTTCGGCGAGCCGATGGAGTTCTCGCGCTACGAGGGCATGGACCGCGACCGCTATGTGCTGCGGGCGGTGACCGACTCGGTGATGACCGAGGTGATGCGGCTGTCGGGCCAGGAGTACGTCGACATGTACGCCACGAAGGCCAAGGCCGCCTGAGCCGGACGGGTGTCGCGGTGGCCCGGCGCGGGTTCGCGCCGGGCCACTCGTCCGTCCGGGCGTAGGGCCGCTCATCGATCCGGGCGTCCGGGGCCGTTCCCCTGTCCGGGCGTCGGGCCCCGCGTCCGTCCGGGTGTCCGGGCCGTACGGGGCCGTTCGCCCGTCCGGATGCCGGCTCACTCGTCCGCGACGATGCCGTCCTCCAGCTTCTGGTCGCGCAGCAGGAACCACGCGGCCACGGCGGTCGCGAGCAGGACGACCGCGCCGACCGCGGCCGACACCCGCAGTCCGTTGACGAAGGCCTCCTGGGCCGCGACGACGAGGCTGTCGCCCAGCTCCGCCGGCAGGTGCTCGGCCGTCTCCACGGCGCCGCCGAGCGACTCGTGGGCGGCAGCGGCGGCAGCGGCCGGGGTGCCCTCGGGGATGCCGAATCCCTTGTAGACCCCCGTGACGACGGACCCGAGCAGCGCGATGCCGAGGGCCGCGCCGAGTTCGTACGCCGTCTCGGAGACCGCCGACGCCGAGCCGGCCTGTTCCTTCGGGACGCTGGAGAGGATGACGTCGGAGGTGACGGTGAAGGCGAAGCCCGCGCCGACACCCACCACCAGGAGCAGCACCCCGATCAGGGGGTAGCCGGTCTCCTTGTGGATCACCGTGACCACGGCGAGCGACACGCCGATCGCTCCGAGCCCGAGGGCGACGACGGAGCGTACGGAGTAGCGGCGGGCCACCCGTCCCGCCAGGAGACCGGCGGTCACCGCGCCGACCGCCGCGGGCAGTTCGGCGAGACCGGCCTCGAGCGGACCGCGCCCTTGGACCAGTTGCAGGAACTGGGAGAGGAAGAAGACGATCCCGGAGAGGCCCAGGATGGTCAGCAGGTCGGCGAGGACCGCGCCGGAGAAGCCCCGGTGGTGGAAGAGCCGCATGTCCAGCAGGGGCGCGGGGAGCTTGAGCTGACGGCGCACGAACCAGGTGAGGGCCAGGATCCCGCCGACGGCCGCCACGACGTTCACCCAGCTCACACCGTGTGAGGCGGCCTCCTTGATGGCGTACACGACGCCGATCATGCCGACCAGGGAGAGCCCCACGCTCGGCAGGTCCCAGGGGCCGGGCGCCGGGTTCTTCGACTCGGGGATCATCTTGATGCCGACGACCACCAGGACGGCCATCACCGGCAGGTTGATCAGGAAGACCGAACCCCACCAGAAGTGCTCCAGCAGGAGCCCTCCCACGACCGGTCCGACCGCCGCGCCCGCCGAGGCCATCGCGCCCCAGATGCCGACGGCGAGGCTGCGCTCGCGCGGGTCGTGGAAGAGGTTGCGGATCAGGGCGAGGGTGGACGGCATCAGGGTGGCGCCCGCGACACCGAGCAGCGCCCGGGCCACGATCATCATCTCGGGGCTGGTGGCGTAGGCGTTGAGCACGGACACGGCGCCGAAGGCGGTGGCGCCGGTCAGCAGCAGCTTCTTACGGCCGATGCGGTCGCCGAGACTGCCCATCGAGACGAGGAGTCCGGCGATCACGAAGGAGTAGACGTCGCCGATCCAGAGCAGCTGGGTGCCGGTCGGTTCGAGATCCTCGCTGAGGAACGGGGTCGCCAGTCCGAGGACGGTGGCGTCGACGGCGACCAGCAGCACGGCCAGGACGAGGACGGCGAGGGCGATCCACCGCCCCTGGTAGTGGGTGTCGCCCGTGATGCCTGCCCGCTGATCGGTGCTGCTCATTTCTCCACGCTCCGGCGTGCTCCGCCGAGCAGCAACTCGACGACCATGTAGGGGAAGTCCTGCGCGGCGACCCGCCCCGTCTGCACGGACCACGCGCAGCTGCTGATCAGGCCGTACAGTGCCTCGGTCAGCCAGGCCGGGGTGAGGTCGATCCGGAACTCGCCGCCCTCCTGGCCGCGCCGGAAGAACGCCGACACCCGCGCGTCGAGACGGCTCCAGCCCTCGTTGACGTCGTCGCCCTCGAAGAGCTGGTTCTCCGTGACGAGGAAGGACAGCAGTCCCGCGCTCGGCTCGACGGCCGTGATCAGCCGCCGCAGCCCGTCCTCGGCGCTGCCCTCGTCGAGCCCGGCGGCGTCCAGGGCTGCTTCGAACTCCTGGATCCCGAGGTTCTCCAGCGCGCCCACGAGGGCGTCCCGCCCGGCGAAGTGCCGGTGCAGGGTGGCACGGCCGATGCCCGCGGCCCGGGCGACCTCGTCCATGGTCGCCGTGGATTTACGGGTCAGCAGTGCGGCGGCGCTGCGCAGCACCTGCTCACGATCAAGAGTCATGAGACGACAATAGATCAAATGAGACAGCGACGTCCCACCGGCCGGGTGATGCGGCCTCCACCCGGGGCACCGGGCACCCCACAGCGGTGCGGGGCGTGGTCCACCGGGCACCATCAGGGAATGAAGCCGCTGCTGCTGATCGACATCAACGGTCCGCTCAACCCCTACGCGGCCCTGGCCCGCACCACTCCCCCGGAGGGCTATCTGCTCCACCGGATGCGGCCGACGGGATGGACGGTGGGGACGCCGCTGCCCGTCCTGCTCAGCCCCGGCCACGGCGAGGCGCTGCTGGCGCTGGCCGGCCGGTACGAACTCGTCTGGGCGACCACCTGGAAGGACGAGGCCAACGAGTGGGTCGGCCCCCGTCTCGGGCTGCCGCGGTTGCCGTACATCGACTGGCCCGCGATGCACGCGGTCATGACCGACGGGACGTACTGGAAGACGCGGTACGTCGTCCAGTACGCCGACGGGAGGCCGTTCGCCTGGGTCGACGACGAGATCAAGGAGCCCGACAGGGCCTGGGTGGCCGCGCACCACCCGGGGCGGGCCCTGCTGCGGCGGATCGACCCCTGGGTGGGGCTGGCGCGGGCGGACTTCGAGGCGCTCGCCGACTGGGCGTGAGGTTGGGTCCGGCTCGGCCCTCAGCTCCAGGGAAGTGACGCGCGGTGGCGCCAGTACGCCTCCGGCTCCTCCACCAGCGAGGCCAGCCGGTCGAGGCGGCCGGGGTCCAGGTCGAGGAGCGGGGCGTGCAGGTTGGCCGCCAGCTGGGTGACCGTGGCCGCGCCGGAGAGGACGACTCCGGCCCACGGCTGGTGGAGCGCGAGCGCCAGGGCGACGGCGTCCGCGTCCAGCCCCGCGTCTGCGCCGATCTCCTGTACGGCGGCGGGCGCCTCGGTCCCGGCGAGCCGGCCGTTGGCCATGACCTCCTTGACGATCACGGTGAGCCCCGCGTCGTGGGCCTCGGCGAGCGCGGACGCGGCGGAGGTCTCCAGGGCGTTGTAGGTGGCCTGGACGGTACGGAAGAGGGGCTCGCCGTCCACGGTCACCGCCAGGGCCGCCCTGATGGCGTCGGCCTGGCCGGGACCGCTGACGGAGAACCCGACCGTGGTGCCGGAGGCGGCGAGCCCGGCGAGCCGCGCGTGCAGTTCCTTGTCGCTCAGCGCCGGGCTGTCCGGGGTCACCGAGTGGATCTGGTAGAGGTCGAGCCGCTCACCGAGCAGTCCGGCGGTCTCGGTGCGCTGGCGTTCGAACGAGGCGAGGCTGTGGTCCTTCACCTCGTGGGTCTCGGCGTCGGTGCTCCAGTCGGCGGTGTAGGTGTAGCCCCATTTGCTGCCGATGACCACGTCCGTCACATCGGGGCGGGCGGTGAGCCACTCGGCGAGGAACTCCTCGGAGCGGCCGTAGGAGCGGGCCGCGTCGAAGTAGCGGACGCCCTGCGCGTAGGCGGCGTCCAGGAGTTCATGGGTACGGGCCCGCAGCGCGTCGACGCTGCGGTCGCCCGGCAGGTCGCGGTCACGGTGCGGGGTGATGTAGCCGGGCCTGCCGACGGCGGCCAGGCCGAGCCCGATGTGGGAGGTCGGGGTGGTCGCTCGGTTCAGGCGGGCGAAGGGCATCGCGGGCTCCTCTGGGTCGGTCGTTCCGAAACGCCTTCCCGTCAACGTAGCCCGCGATGCCCGTGAATCATCCGCGCGCGGTCGCCCAGGCGTGCTGCGTCACCAGGTCGGCCTTCACCTCGGCCAGCTGGACGGCGACGGCGGAGGGGGCGGTCCCGCCCCGGCCGTCACGGGAGGCGAGCGCGCCGGGCACGTTGAGGACCGTGCGTACCTCGGGGGTGAGGTGCTCGGAGATCTTCGCGAACTGCTCGTCCGTCAGCTCGTCGAGCTCGATGCCCTGCTGCTCGCACACCTTCACGCACTCGCCCGCGACCTCGTGCGCCACCCGGAAGGGGACGCCCTGCTTGACCAGCCACTCGGCGATGTCCGTGGCGAGCGAGAAGCCGGCCGGGGCCAGCTCCTCCATGCGCTCCCGGTTGACCGTGAGCGTGGCCATCATGCCGGTGAAGGCGGGGAGCAGTATCTCCAGCTGGTCGCAGGCGTCGAAGACCGGCTCCTTGTCCTCCTGGAGATCGCGGTTGTACGCGAGCGGGAGGGCCTTCAGGGTCGCCATCAGCCCGGTGAGGTTGCCGATGAGGCGGCCGGCCTTGCCGCGCGCCAGCTCGGCGATGTCCGGGTTCTTCTTCTGCGGCATGATCGAGGAGCCGGTGGAGAAGGCGTCGTGGAGGGTGACGAAGGAGAACTCCTTCGTGTTCCAGATGATGATCTCCTCGGCGATGCGGGAGAGGTTGACCCCGATCATCGCGGTGATGAAGGCGAACTCGGCGACGAAGTCACGGGAGGCGGTGCCGTCGATCGAGTTGGCGACGGAGCCGCGCTCGAAGCCGAGGTCCGCCGCGACCGCCTCCGGGTCCAGCCCGAGGGAGGAGCCGGCCAGTGCGCCGGAGCCGTACGGGGACACCGCGGTCCGCTCGTCCCACTGCCGCAGCCGCTCGGCGTCCCGGGCCAGGGGCTGCACGTGCGCGAGGATGTGGTGGGCGAAGAGGACGGGCTGGGCGTGCTGGAGGTGCGTGCGCCCGGGCATGGCCACACCGGGGTGCGCCTCGGCGAGGCCGACCAGCGCGTCCTGGAGCTCGGCGATCAGCCCGCCGATGATCCGGGCGTGGTCGCGCAGGTACATCCGGAAGAGCGTGGCGACCTGGTCGTTGCGGGACCGGCCGGCCCGCAGCTTGCCGCCGAGGTCGGGACCGAGCCGCTCCAGGAGACCGCGCTCCAGGGCGGTGTGGACGTCCTCGTCGGCGATGGTGCCGGTGAACGAGCCGTCGGCGACCGCCGCTTCGAGCGAGTCCAGCCCTTCGATCATGCGGGCCAGCTCGTCGTCGGTCAGCAGCCCCGCCTTGGTGAGGACGCGCGCGTGGGCGCGGGAGCCCGCGATGTCGTACGGCGCGAGCCGCCAGTCGAAGTGGACGGACGCGGACAGCTTGGCCAGCGCCTCGGCCGGACCATCGGCGAAACGGCCACCCCAGAGGCGTACGTCGCTGTTTCCGGTGCCGTTGCTCACTGCGTGCTCCTCGGGGGTGCAAGGGATGTACGTCCGCCTCACGGCGTGATGGCATAACTATGCAGTGGTATGCATGCCTTGTCAAAGTTGCTGGTCGGGGCGGTGAAATCCGGTGGGCCCGGGAGGGGGCCGGGCCTACGATCGGCAGTCCGCGCACGGATCGCAGGGGGACGCATGGACGAGGGACTCGGGGCGGCCGAACGCCTGGCCCGGGGGACACCGCTGGGCTCCGCACTGGACACCACCGATCCCGCGTCCTGGGTGGCCCTGGACGCGGAGGTGCGGACCCCGGGTTTTCGGATCGCCGACTCGCTGCCGACGCGTCACCGGCTCAGGAGCCTCCCGCCCGGTCCGCCGTCCCCCGTGGTGGAGCCCGTGATCGCGCTGGCCCTGTGCCACCCCAACGGCAGGGTGCGCTCGGCGGCCCTGGAGCGGGCAGCCGGGTCCCGGCAGCTGCGGCCCCTGCTGGCCATCCGCTGCGCCGACTGGGCGGGGCCGGTCCGCGACCGGGCGCAGGCCCTCCTCGCGGACGTCCCCGGAACCGAGCTGATCGCCCTGTCCGGCCTCATCCTGTTCCTGCGCCGGCGCGACCGGGGCGGCTTCGCCTTCACCTTGCTGGAAGGTGCACTGCGCAAGGGACCT
The DNA here is from genome assembly GCF_001905505.1 of Streptomyces sp. CB02058. Lineage (GTDB taxonomy): Bacteria > Actinomycetota > Actinomycetes > Streptomycetales > Streptomycetaceae > Streptomyces. The sequence continues at coordinate 334,223 of NZ_LIPG01000006.1, read as the reverse complement.
GACGCGGATGTCAGGGCACTGCTGACCAGTGGGGACCGTGAGGTGCGCCGGTTCGGCCATGGCCTGGCGATCGACCGGCGGCTGCTGACCGCGGCGGAGCTCGCCCGAACGGCGGTCGGCGCGACGGACGACGTACGGCTCCAGATCCTGTGCGCGGAGGCCGCCCTCGCCAGGACGGACGGCGGCGATCACGAGGAGGTGGTGGTGCCGCTGCTGTCCGCCCGGTCGGCCATGGTCAGGTCGGCGGGTGTGACCGGCCTGCGGCGGACCGGACGGCACGAGAAGGCCGTCCCCCACCTCGCCGACCGGTCGGCCATGGTCCGGGCCTGTGCCCGGTACGTCCTGCGACAGGCAGGCATCGATCCCCTCCCGCTGTACCGGTCCATGTGCGCCGAACCGGCGGCCCGCCCTCCGGCGGCTGCCGGACTCGGCGAATGCGGCGGACCTCCGGAGGCGGACACGCTGTCGGCTCTCACGGCCCATCCCCTGGCCGCCGTGCGGGCCCACGCCGTGTCCGGACTGCGCGCGCTGGACGCCGTCCGGTCCGAGCGGGTGGAGCCGCTGCTCGACGACCCGGTGCCCGCGGTGGTCCGGGCCGCGGCACGCGCCCTGCGGCCGTACGCGGCGGGGCTCGACGAGGGCCGGCTGCGTGCGCGGCTCGCACCGGACCGGCTTCCGGCCACCAGGAAGGCGGCACGGCTGCTGCTGGATGCCCAGCTCCTCGCCCGGGAGCGAGGCCACTCCGGGCTGTGAGATGTCGGGCGCCCGCGGTGCCCTCGCGCCCCGGCGGGGTGGGGCGCTGGGCCGTACGGAGCAGGCGCGGTGGGGGCGGGCCGCCGTGCGCCGTACGGTCCGGAGCATGCGCAGACTCCTGGTGACCGCCTCGGTCCTGCTCGCCCTGGCCGGTTCGCTCGCCGCCCGGCCCGCGGAGCCGCCGCCCCTTCCGGAGCGGCTGGCCGACACCGGCGGCGGTACGCAGCTGATCACCGCCGAGGCTCCCGGCACGGGCTCCACGACGGGCACGGTGACCTGGTGGGACCGGCGCGGGGACGGCTGGGTGGCGGCGGGTTCGGCACCCGCCCGCTTCGGGGCGAACGGGCTGGCCGAGGGCGCGACCCGTGAACAGGGCACGAACACCACGCCCACCGGGCTCTACGGCCTTCCGTACGCCTTCGGGACCGGTCAGGCCCCGAAGGGGGCCCGCTACCCGTACCGGCGGATCGGTGAGGACTCGTGGTGGTGCCAGGACAACGCGTCCACGGCCTACAACCGCTGGGTGGAGCCGAGGCCCTCCGACTGCCGCGCGGAGGAGTCCGAGCACCTCGTCGCCTACGCCACCCAGTACGCCCGCGCGCTCGTCATCGGCTTCAACTACCACCGGCCGGTGCGGGGCAGGGGCGCCGGGATCTTCCTCCACGTCGACGGAAAGGGCGCGACCGCCGGCTGTGTGTCCGTGCCGGCGGCCGCGATGGACCGGATCCTGGCCTGGGCCGATCCGGCGCGCCGCCCGCACATCGCGGTCGGTACGGAGTCCGGACCGACCGCGATCGTCCGCTACTGAGGACCCGTCAGCGGTCGTTCTGGGCCAGCCGCAGCAGATGGTCGGCCAGCGCCTGACCGCCGTTCGGGTCGCGGCTGATCAGCATCAGTGTGTCGTCACCCGCGATCGTGCCCAGGATCGCCTGGAGTTCGGCCTGGTCGATGGCCGAGGCGAGGAACTGCGCGGCGCCCGGAGGCGTGCGCAGCACCACGAGGTTGGCCGAGGCCTCCGCCGAGATGAGCAGCTCGGCCGAGAGCCTGCGCATCCGCTCCTCCTTGGCCGAGCCGCCCAGCGGCGCCTGCGGGGTGCGGAATCCGCCCTCGCTCGGCACGGCGTAGATCAGCTCACCGCCGGTGTTGCGGATCTTCACCGCGCCGAGCTCGTCCAGGTCGCGCGAGAGCGTCGCCTGGGTGACGCTCAGCCCGTCGTCGGACAGGAGCCTGGCCAACTGGCTCTGCGAGCGCACCGGCTGCCGGTTCAGGATGTCCACGATCCTGCGGTGGCGTGCGGTGCGGGTCTGCGGCACCGACGGCCCGCCGTGGTCCGTGTCCTGCGCCTCGGTCATCGTCGTCGCCTCATTCTCCGGATCGTCACTCCCCGGATCGTCCGTCCCCGTAAGCCGCGTCGAGAGCTCCCGGCAGAATCCGCAGGAACGCGTCCACCTCGGCGTCACCGATGATCAGCGGCGGCATGAGCCGTACGACGTCGGGGGCGGGCGCGTTCACCAGGAGACCGGCTCCCTGAGCCGCCTGCTGCACCTGGGGTGCGAGGGGCCCGGTGAGCACGATACCCAGCAGCAGTCCGGAGCCGCGTACGTGGGAGACCAACGGATGGCCGAGGCCCTCCACGCCCTCCCTGATCCGCTCGCCGAGCCGCTTCACGTCGTCCAGGGCGCCGTCGGCGGCGAGGGTGTCCAGCACCGCGAGACCGGCGGCGCACGCGACGGGGTTGCCGCCGAACGTCGTGCCGTGCTGCCCGGGCTTCAGCAGTTCGGCGGCTTCACCGAACGCGACGGTGGCGCCGATCGGCAGTCCGCCGCCGAGGCCCTTGGCGAGCGTGACCAGGTCGGGTTCGACCCCCTGGTGGGCCTGGTACTCGAACCAGGTGCCGCAGCGGCCGATCCCGGTCTGCACCTCGTCCAGGACGAGCAGCGTCCCGGTGGCCCGGGTGATCTCCCTGGCCGCCTCCAGATAGCCCTTGGGCGGTACGACGACGCCGATCTCGCCCTGCACCGGCTCGATGATCAGCAGTGCGGTGTCGGTCGTCACGGCGGCCCGGAGCGCCTCGATGTCGCCGTACGGCACGTGGGTGACGTCGCCGGGCAGCGGCAGGAACGGGGTGCGCTTGGCCTGCTGGCCGGTCAGGGCGAGGCTGCCCATCGTCCGGCCGTGGAAGCCGCCGTGGGTGGCGACCATGTGCGTGCGCCCGGTGAGCCGGCCGATCTTGAAGGCGGCCTCGTTGGCCTCGGCGCCGGAGTTGCAGAAGTAGACCCTGCCCTTCCGGCCGAAGAGCTGGAGGAGCCGTTCGGCGAGCTCGATCGGCGGCTGGGCGGTGAAGAGGTTGGAGACATGGCCGAGGGAGGCGATCTGCCGGGACACGGCCTCGACCACCGCGGGGTGGGCGTGGCCGAGCGCGTTGACCGCGATACCGCCGACGAAGTCGAGGTACTCGGTGCCGTCCGCGTCCCACACCCGGGCGCCCTCGCCGCGCACCAGAGGCAGCTGCGGGGTGCCGTAGTTGTCCATCAGCGCACCCTGCCAGCGCTGTGTGATCTCCTCGTTGTTCATGACTCCCCCTCTGCTTCCGGCTGTGCGGCGGATGTCGCGTCCGGCACGACCATCGTGCCGATTCCCTCGTCGGTGAAGATCTCCAGCAGGATCGAGTGCTGGACCCGGCCGTCGATGACACGGGCGGTCTCGACGCCGTTGCGTACGGCGTGGAGGCAGCCCTGCATCTTGGGCACCATGCCGCTGGAGAGATCGGGCAGCAGCTTCTCCAGCTCGGTGGCGGTGAGGCGGCTGATGACGTCGTCGCTGTTGGGCCAGTCCTCGTAGAGGCCCTCGACGTCGGTCAGGACCATCAGCGTCTCGGCGCCCAGCGCCGCGGCGAGGGCCGCGGCGGCCGTGTCGGCGTTGACGTTGTAGACGTGGTTGTCCTCGGAGGAGCGGGCGATGGACGAGATCACCGGGATCCGTCCGTCGTCCAGCAGCGCCTGGATGGCACCGGTGTCTATGGCGGTGATCTCACCGACCCTGCCGATGTCGACGGCCTCACCGTCGATCACCGGGCGGTGCTGCACGGCGGTGATCGTGTGCGCGTCCTCGCCCGTCATACCGACGGCGAGCGGACCGTGCTGGTTCAGCAGACCGACGAGCTCGCGCTGTACCTGTCCGGCCAGCACCATGCGTACGACGTCCATGGCCTCGGGCGTGGTGACCCGCAGTCCGGCCTTGAACTCACTGACCAGGCCCTGCTTGTCGAGCTGGGCGCTGATCTGCGGGCCGCCGCCGTGCACGACGACGGGCTTGAGGCCGGCGTGCCGCAGGAAGACGACGTCCTGGGCGAAGGCGGCCTTCAGCTCCTCGTCGATCATGGCGTTGCCGCCGAACTTGATGACGACGGTCTTGCCGTTGTGCCGGGTGAGCCAGGGCAGCGCCTCGATGAGGATCTGCGCCTTGGGCAGCGCGGTGTGCTTCCTCGCGGCGCTCATGAGCTGTACGCGCTGTTCTCGTGGACGTACTCGGCGGTGAGGTCGTTGGCCCAGATCACGGCCGACTCGTCGCCCGCGGCGAGGTCCGCGGTGATCCGGACCTCCCGGTAGCGCATGTCGACCAGGTCGCGGTCCTCGCCGACGCTGCCGTTCTTGCACACCCAGACGTCGTTGATGGCGACGTTCAGCAGGTCGGGCTCGAAGGCGGCCTTCGTCGTGCCGATCGCGGAGAGCACCCGGCCCCAGTTGGGGTCCTCACCGTGGATGGCGCACTTGAGGAGGTTGTTGCGGGCGATGCTCCGGCCGACCTCGACGGCGTCCGCCTCGGTCGCCGCGTTGACCACCTCGATCCGGATGTCCTTGGACGCGCCCTCGGCGTCGCCGATGAGCTGCCGGGCGAGGTCGGCGCAGACGCTCTGCACCGCCTGCTCGAAGTCGGCCTGCGCGGGGGTGGTTCCGCTCGCCCCCGAGGCGAGCAGGAGCACGGTGTCGTTGGTCGACATGCAGCCGTCGGAGTCGACCCGGTCGAAGGTGGTGCGGGTCGCGGCGCGCAGCGCGGCGTCGAGGGCGGGTGCCTCGACGTCGGCGTCGGTGGTGAGGACGACCAGCATGGTGGCGAGGCCGGGGGCGAGCATGCCCGCGCCCTTGGCCATGCCGCCGACGGTCCAGCCGTCGCCGCTCGCGACGGCGGTCTTGTGGACGGTGTCGGTGGTCTTGATCGCGATGGCGGCCTTCTCGCCGCCGTGCTCGCTGAGGGCCTCTGCCGCCTTCTCGATGCCGGGCAGGAGCTTGTCCATGGGCAGGAGTACGCCGATGAGACCGGTCGAGGCGACCGCGATCTCCCCCGCGCTGTGGCCGCCGAGGACCTCGGCGGCCTTCTCGGCGGTGGCGTGGGTGTCCTGGAAGCCCTGGGGGCCCGTACAGGCGTTGGCGCCACCGGAGTTGAGGACGACGGCGGTCACTTCGCCGCCCTTGAGGACCTGCTCCGACCAGAGGACGGGCGCGGCCTTGACGCGGTTGGAGGTGAAGACGCCGGCCGCGGCGCGGCGGGGGCCGTCGTTGACCACGAGGGCCAGGTCCGGGTTACCGCTCTCCTTGATTCCGGCGGCGATGCCCGCCGCCGTGAATCCCTTGGCTGCCGTGACGCTCACTGCATCTCCTCGTTCGCTTCTCCGCCCACGCAGCGCAGCGGCGCGGCTTTCGTCGTGGCCCGCAGCCGAACGGCTGCGTGTGCGTCGCTCACGGGGCGACGCCGATCGTGGAAAGACCTGTGTCCTCGGGAAGCCCGAGGGCGATGTTCATGCTCTGCAGGGCGCCCCCCGCGGTGCCCTTGGCGAGGTTGTCGATGGCGCTGATCACGACGATCCGCCCGGCCGCCTCGTCGTGGGCCACCTGGACCTGCACGGCGTTGGACCCGTACACGGCCGCGGTGGAGGGCCACTGGCCCTCGGGCAGCAGGTCGACGAAGGGCTCGTCGGCGAACGCCTTCTCGTAGACCGCCCGGAGGGACTCGGCGCTCACGCCCGGCTTCGCCTTCGCGCTGCACGTGGCGAGGATGCCGCGGGGCATGGGGGCGAGGGTCGGGGTGAAGGACACGGAGACGGGCTCGCCGGCGGCGGCGCCGAGGTTCTGGATCATCTCGGGGGTGTGGCGGTGGACCCCACCGACGCCGTACGGGGTCATGTTGCCCATGACCTCGGAGCCGAGCAGGTGCGGCTTGGCCGCCTTGCCCGCGCCGGAGGTGCCGGACGCGGCGACGACGACGGCCTCGGCCTCGGCGAGACCGGCGGCGTACGCCGGGAAGAGCGCCAGCGAGACGGCGGTCGGGTAGCAGCCGGGAACGGCGATGCGCTTGGTCCCCTCCAGGGCCGCGCGGGCACCGGGAAGCTCGGGCAGACCGTAGGGCCAGGTACCGGCGTGCTCGGAGCCGTAGAACTTCTCCCAGTCGGCGGCGTCCTTCAGCCGGAAGTCGGCGCCCATGTCGACGACCAGCACCTCGTCGCCGAGCTGCTCGGCGACGGCGGCGGACTGCCCGTGGGGAAGGGCCAGGAAGACGACGTCGTGTCCCCCGAGCACCTCGGCCGTGGTCGGCTGGAGCACCCGGTCGGCGAGCGGCCTCAGGTGCGGCTGCAGGGCGCCGAGCCGCTCCCCCGCGTTGGAGTGGGCGGTGAGGGCTCCGATCTCCACCTGGGGGTGGGTGAGGAGCAGACGGAGCAGTTCTCCGCCGGCGTATCCGCTCGCTCCTGCCACTGCCGCACGTACCACCATCGGAAATCCTCCTCGTCGATGGCATGACTATACGCACCATTGCAGTTTTATGCAAAGCCGTGCGGGTATCCGCGTACCCTCTTCCCTGTGCCGGCCTCATCCCCGCATCGCGTAGCGGTCCTCGTGCTCGAAGGTGCGAAGCCGCTCGATGTCGGTATTCCCGCACAGGTCTTCACCACGCGCGCGAGCATGCCGTACGAGGTGCGGGTGTGCGGCGCGCGGCCCGGTCCCGTGACCGGTGGCGACGGCCTGTCGTACTCCGTCGCCCACGGCCTCCAGGCACTCGAGTGGGCCGACATCGTCTTCGTCCCCGGTTACCGGTTCCCTGACCGCGAGGACCCGCCGCGGGCCGTCGTCGACGCGCTGGTCGGCGCCCACGACCGGGGCGCGCGGCTCGCCGCGATCTCGACGGGCGCCTTCGCGCTCGCCGCCACGGGCCTGCTCGACGGCAGGCGCGCCACGACGCACTGGCACTACACACGGGCGCTCGCCGCGAAGCATCCGCTCGTCCAGGTCGACGAGAACGTCCTGTTCGTGGACGAGGGCAGCGTGCTGACGTCGGCCGGTGCCGCGTCGGGCATCGACCTCTGCCTGCACATCCTGCGCGGCGATCTCGGAGTGGCCGCGTCGAACCACGCGGCCAGGCGCCTGGTGGCGGCCCCCTACCGCAGCGGCGGGCAGGCGCAGTACGTGCCGCGCAGCGTGCCCGAACCGCTGGGCGAGCGGTTCGCCGCCACGCGGGAGTGGGCGCTGCACCGGCTCGGCGGGACACTCACCCTCGAAGCGCTCGCCCGCCACGCGGCGGTGTCGCCGCGCACGTTCTCGCGGCGCTTCGTCGAGGACACCGGGTACACGCCGATGCAGTGGGTCATGCGCGCCCGGATCGACATGGCCAGGGAGCTGCTCGAACGCTCGGAGCGGAGCATCGAGCAGATCGCGGCCGAGACGGGTCTCGGCACGGGGACGAATCTGCGGCTGCACTTCCACCGCATCCTCGGCACCACTCCGAGCGAGTACCGGCGCACCTTCACCGAGGGCGGGTAGCCCGCCGTCCGCGCCTGGCGCGATCCTTTCGGACCGTGGCGATCACGCCGCTGTCACCGGCCCGGGCGGCGCGCGAACCTGGTGGCGAACCAGAAGGGACACCACTCATGACTCGCATCGCCATCAACGGATTCGGCCGCATCGGACGCAACGTGCTGCGCGCCCTGCTCGAACGCGACAGCGACCTGGAGGTCGTCGCCGTCAACGACCTCACGGAGCCCGCCGCCCTCGCGCGGCTGCTCGCCTTCGACTCGACGGCGGGCCGGCTCGGCCGCCCGGTGAGCGTCGACGGGGACACCCTCGTCGTGGACGGCCGCCGCATCACCGTGCTCGCCGAGCGTGAACCGGCACAGCTGCCGTGGGCCGAGCTCGGCGTCGACATCGTGCTCGAGGCGACCGGCCGCTTCACGTCGGCCAGGGCCGCGGGCGCCCACATCGACGCGGGCGCGAAGAAGGTGCTGATCAGCGCACCCGCGGACGGCGCCGATGTCACGCTCGCGTTCGGCGTCAACACCGGCGCGTACGACCCGGCCCTCCACACGATCGTCTCCAACGCCTCGTGCACGACGAACGCCCTCGCGCCGCTCGCCGCCGTGCTCGACGACCTCGCCGGCATCGAGCACGGCTTCATGACGACTGTGCACGCCTACACGCAGGAGCAGAACCTCCAGGACGGCCCGCACCGCGACGCCCGCCGCGCCCGTGCCGCCGGCGTCAACATCGTGCCGACCACCACGGGCGCCGCGAAGGCGATCGGCCTCGTGCTGCCGAACCTCGACGGCAGGCTGTCGGGCGACTCGATCCGGGTTCCGGTTCCGGTCGGCTCGATCGTCGAGCTCAACACGACCGTCGCCCGCGACGTGACGCGCGAGGACGTGCTGGAGGCGTACCGCGCCGCGGCACAGGGCCCGCTCGCCGGGGTCCTCGAATACTCGGAGGACGCGCTCGTGTCGTCCGACATCACGGGCAATCCGGCTTCGTCGATCTTCGACTCGGCCCTCACGCGTGTCGACGGCCGCCACGTCAAGGTCGTCGCCTGGTACGACAACGAGTGGGGCTTCTCGAACCGCGTGATCGACACGCTCCAGCTTCTGGCCAACGGCTGACCGGGGGCCGGGACGGCGGGCTCCGGCTTCCGTCTCGGTTCCGGCGTCAGCCGGTGGACCGGAGATCGTCCGCGGCGTCCCGGTGGACCGGAAGTCGCCACGGCGCCAGCCGGTGGACCGGAGGTCGTCGGCGCGTACGCACCCGTCCACCTGGGCGGGTGCGTACTCATGTCGGCCGTGGCCTCGAAGCCCGGGTTGCCGTCGAGGGCCGGCAGATGGGCGTGCCCGAGGCCGAAGCCGAGGGGGCCGTACGCGCCCCGTGAGGCGGGCCGGGCGGAACTTCGGTTACATGGCCGACGGGGTACGCGCGTGCGCGGACACGCAGAAGGAGAGCGAGCGGCCATGAGTGAGATCACCGACGAGATCGGCCGGGTGCACCGTGAGGTCGGCACCTGCCGGGTGGCCTCGGAGGAGGCGGGCTCGGTGCTGCTGCGGCGCACCTTCGACAAGGGTGTCGCCGATGTCTGGGACGCCGTGACCTCTCCGGAGCGGATCGCCCGGTGGTTCCTGCCGGTGACCGGGGAGTTCCGGGTGGGCGGGCGCTACCAGCTGGAGGACAACGCGGGCGGCGAGATCCTCGAATGCCTGCCCGGGGAGCGGCTGCGCGTGTCCTGGCTGATCGAACCCGGCTCCGCTCCGGGCTTCAGCGAGGTCGAGGTACGCCTCGCGGCGGAGGGCGACGACCGGACGGTGCTGGAGCTGGAGCACGTCGCCGTGATCCCGGAGGAGTTCCGCAGCCAGTACGGTCCGGGCGCGGCCGGGGTCGGCTGGGACCTGGCCCTGCTGGGACTCGGATGGCACCTGACGGGCGGCGGGCTCAGCCCTCAGGACGCCGTGGAGTGGCAGACCTCGCCCGAGGCGAGGGCCTTCGTGGCTCGCTCGGGCGAGGAATGGGGCCGTGCGTTCGCCGCATCCGGCGCGGACCCGGAGACCGTGACCGCGACGACGGTGGCGACGATCGCCTTCTACACCGGGGAGTGACCGGACCGGTCGCCGGGCAGTGACCGGACCGGTCCCGGGGAGCGACCGGTCCGGCCGGAGAAGGCGGAAGCGTGTCCGGCGAGGGTGCGGCCCGTTCGCCCGACCGCCGCGACGCGTCCTTCCGGCGGACGGCCACGACGAACCGGGTGCCGCCGGAAGGAAGGTCGGACCGCCGAGGGCAGGTCAGTCGCGGTCGGCCTGCTCGGCGCGTGCCGCGTTGCGCTCCTTGATGCGTGCCGCTTCCTTGCGGACCTCGGCCTGGGTGGCGCGCTCCTTCTGCAGCCACTCCGGGTCGTCCTGCTTCAGCGCGTCGATCTGCTCGGTCGTGAGCGGCTCGGTGACACCGCCGCGCGCGAGCCCGGCGATGGAGACGCCCAGCTTCGACGCGACCACGGGCCGGGGGTGCGGGCCGTTGCGGCGCAGGTCCTGCAGCCACTGGGGCGGGTCGGACTGCAGCGCGTTCAGCTCGGCGCGCGAGACGACGCCCTCCTGGAACTCGGCGGGGGTGGCTTCGAGGTACACACCCAGCTTCTTCGCCGCGGTGGCGGGCTTCATCGTCTGGGTGGTCTGGTGCGACGTCATGGTGTCCAGGGTATCGAGCATGTGCGCCCCCTCCGACCACGGCCGGTAACCTGGCGGAGTGACAGGCTCGGAAGAACCCCCTGCGTTCCGGCTCGCCTACGTCCCGGGCGTGACCCCGACCAAGTGGGTGCGGATCTGGAACGAGCGACTGCCCGGTACACCGCTGACCCTCGTGGGCGTCCCCGCCGCGGAGGCCGCCGGTCTGCTGCGTGACGGCGGCGCCGACGCCGGTTTCGTGCGGCTGCCCGTCGACCGTACGGACCTCAGCGCGATCCCCCTCTACACGGAGACGACCGTGGTCGTCATCCCCAAGGATCATGAGGGGACGGCCGTCGAGGAGATGTCGGCCGAGGACCTCGCCGAGGAGATCGTGCTGCATCCCCTCGACGACACCCTCGACTGGGAGCGCCCGCCGGGCCGGCCCGCGTTCGAACGGCCCGCCACGACCGAGGACGCGGTGGAACTGGTGGCCGCGGGCATCGGTCTGCTCGTCGTACCGCAGTCGCTGGCGCGCCTGTACCACCGCAAGGACCTCACCTATCGCACGCTGACGGGTGTCCCCGAGTCGCGGATCGCGCTCTCGTGGCCGGAGGAGAAGACGACCGACCTCGTCGAGGAGTTCATCGGGATCGTCCGGGGCCGGACGGTCAACAGCACCCGGGGACGTCCCCCGACACCGCCGCAGCCCAAGGCCGCCAGGGCCAGGACGGCGAAGGCCGGCGACAAGAAGGGCGGCGCCCCGCGCAAGCCCGCGGCGGGGCGGAACCCCCGGGGCGGCTCGGGCGGTGCCAAGAACGCCAAGGGCGGCGGCAAGCGCGGCAAGCCCCGCCGGTAGGCGGCGTGCCGTGGAGGGCGGCCTCCACGCCCGGGTGCGCCGCACGGGCACGGACGAGGCCGAGCCGCTCGCCGACGGCCCGGAGCGTCCGCGGGACGCCCCGCGGTTCCGCTCGAACCCGGTCTTCGCGCAGGGCCGCTGAGACCTCGCCGGCCGACGGGCTACCCGTCATACTCCGGAGCTACGCGCGAGGTGCACTCCCTGGCGGGACGCCGGCCACACGGGTCGCTCCCTACCTTCGGTACCGGATTCAGCTCGAACCCCGGTACGGAAGGACCACCCATGGTGTCCCGCCCACGCGCCGGCCGCCCGGCCCGCGCCCTGCTCGCCGCGCTCGTCACCGCGTCCGTGGCGCTGCCGGTGTCGGGGGCGGCCCGCCCGGCCGCCGTTCCCGCACCCGTCCCCGCGCGCCTCGCGCCGCTGGACACGGCAGAGCCCCCGGCACTTCAGGCCAGGTACACCACCGCCCGGCAGGAGATCCGCGCGGCGCGGAACATGGCCGCCCGCCACGGCGACCGGCGTCGGGCCGCCGCGCTCACGGCCATGGCGGCTCCGGGGCGCGCCTTCCTGATGTTCGACGGGCGCGACGGCGGCCGCGGGGTGGAGGTCTTCGGGGACCTGTCGCGGGCCGGACGGATCGCCGTAATGGTGCCGGGAGCGGGTGTGGACCTCGACCACTACATCCGTTTACGGCGTGGCGCCGAGGCGCTCCTCGGTGAACTGGGCCCCGGGACCGCCGTCGTCGCCTGGCTCGGCTACCGGACACCCACCGCGCTGGGCCCCTCCTCCCTGACGGCGGCACGTGCCGAAGGGGCGGCTCCCGGTCTGCGGACCTTCGTACGGGAGGTGCGCCGGGTCAGGCCCGCCGCCCGGGTCTCCCTCCTCTGCCACTCCTACGGTTCCGTGGTCTGCGCCCGGGCCGCGTCCGGGCTCGAGGTGGCGGACATCGTCCTGTACGGCAGTCCCGGCACCGGCGCGAAGGCCGCGGCCTCCCTCGGCACCCGGGCCACGGTCTGGGCGGGCCGGGGTGGGGAGGACTGGATCGGCCGGGTCCCGCACACGGTCCTGACGCTGCCGTTCGGCACCGTCGGGTTCGGGACGGACCCGGTGGCGCCGGAGTTCGGCGCGGAGGTCTTCGACGCGGGCGACGCCGCGCACAGCGACTATCTGAGACCGGGGAGCGTGGCGCTGCGCGGCATCGCCTCGATCGTCGCGGGGACGGCGGGTGCCCGTCATGCGTGACCTCGTGCGGCGCACGGAGCTGCGTTCCCTCGCCCGGCGGATCGACGCGGCCACTCCCCCGGACCGCGACCGCGCGGTCGACGCCCTGCGGGCCGTCGCCATCCTGGGGGTGGTGTGCGGCCACTGGCTGGTGACGGCGCTGGTCGCCGACAGCGGCACGGTCCACGGCGCGAGTCCGCTCCGGTACATGCCCGGACTCACCCCGGTCTCCTGGGTGTTCCAGACGCTCGCGGTCTTCTTCCTGGTGGGCGGTCAGGTGGGCGCGAAGGGCTACGCCTCGGCCCGGGCCAGGGGCGAGTCCTACGGTCACTGGCTCGGGGCGCGGATGGCCAGGCTGTTCCGCCCGGTCGCCGTCGTCACGGCCGTATGGGCCGTGGCCGCTGCCGTGATGCTGGCCTCGGGGGTGGACGGGGCGTCGGTGCGCGCGCTCGGCAAGCTGGTGTGGTCGCCGCTGTGGTTCCTCCTGGTGTTCGCCGCGCTGACGGCGGCGACCCCGCTGGTCGCGCGACTGCACCCGCTGTGGCCGCTGGCCGTCGTCCTGTACGTCGACCTGTTGAGGCTGGGGGGCGGTGGCCCCGCCTCCCTGGGCTGGATCAACGTGGCCGCGGGCTGGCTGGTCCCCTACTGTCTGGGGGCGGCGTGGGCCCGGGGCGGGCTGGGCGACCGCCGGACCGGATGGGTACTGCTGCTCGGGGGTGCCGGGGCGACGGCCGGGCTGGTGCTGTTCGCCGGGTACCCCGCCTCCATGGTCGGGGTGCCGGGCGGGACTCTCTCCAACCTCGACCCGCCGTCGCTCGCGGCCGTAACCTTCGGCCTCGCCCAGTGCGGTGCGGCCCTGCTGCTGCTCGGGCCGCTGCGGCGGGTCCTCGCGCGGCCGGCGGTCTGGGCGGCGGTGGCTCTGCTGAATCTGTCCGCGATGACGGTGTTCCTGTGGCACCAGACCGCGATGATCGCGGTCACGTCGACCGCGCTGTTCCTGAGCGGCGGGCCGCTGCCCGGTCTGCACACGGTCCCCGACGGCCCCGGCTGGGTGCTCGCCAGGCTCGCCTGGCTGCCGGTGTTCGCACTGGCGCTGCTGCTGTGCCGGGCGGCGTTCGGGGCGTACGAGCAGCGGAGCGGCGGGAGTTCGACCGTCGTACGGTCCGGTTCCCCCGACCGGGTGAGGGAGGCGCGCGGTGTCTAAGCTGAGCGGTATGACCGGGGCCGGGGGGCGGATCACAGCGGCGTTGCGCGGGCTGCCGCGCAGGCTGCGCGAGGATCTGTGGACCTCGCCCGTCGATCCGGTGCCGCCCATGGGCGCGCCCGGTGCCCCGGTGTGGCGGCCCGCGTTCGGGATGCTGCTCACGCTGGGGGTCACGGCGGTCGCCCTGTGGCACGTGCCCGACCTGGTCCGGAACGGTGCGGGCGTGCCCGAGTACGCGGTGCTCCTCGTCGTGTGCCAGTCGCTCGCGCTCCTGGCGGGCATGTGGCAGCCCCTGTACGCCTGGTGGGCCTCGCTGGTCCTGATGGTCGTCAGCGTCCGGATCGCGGAGTCCGCGATGACGCCCGGCGAGATGTTCCCGTGGACGGGTGCCGAGATCGCGCTGCAGAGCGGTGCGCTGTTCCTCCTGACCCTGCGGGTCCAGCCGCGCAGGGCGGTCCTCGCGCTGACGCTGAGCCTGCTGGCGGGGCTGGTCTCCAGCGGATTCACCACCAGGGCCCACAACTACTCCCTGGACGTCGGCGCACTGGTCGTGATCACGGCCGTGGTGATCGGCGCGGCACTGCGCGCCCTCAGGGTCGCCCGCGGCCAGCTGGTCGAGCAGTCGGAACTGACGGAGGAGGAACGCGCCCGGCGCACCCTCCTGGAGGAGCGCAACCGGATCGCGCGCGAGCTGCACGACGTGGTGGCCCACCACATGTCGGTGATCTCCATCCAGGCGCAGGTGGCCCCGCACCTCGTCGAGAATCCGTCGGCCGAGCTCAGGGAGAACCTCGCCGGCATACGGGAGAGCGCCGTGGAGGCGCTGGTCGAACTGCGCCGGGTGCTCGGTGTGCTGCGCTCGGAGGACGCGCCGGCGGACGGGGGCCGGCACGCCCCGCAGCCCACCCTGGACCGGCTGGACGAGCTGGTCGGCAAGGTGCGGAGCGCGGGCGTCTCCGTCGCGACGAGGACGACGGGCAGACGGCGCCCGCTCCCACCGGGCGTGGAGCTGTCGGCGTTCCGGATCGTGCAGGAGGCGCTGAGCAATGTGCTGCGGCACGCTCCGGGGGCCGGCGCCCGGGTGGAGGTCGGTTACCACTCCTCGGCCGTGACGGTCCGGGTCACCAACACGGCCCCGGAGGCGCCGGGCCGGCCGATGGACGGCGTCGGGCACGGGCTGCTCGGCATGCGCGAACGCACCGCCATGCTGGGCGGCGACCTCACCCACGGCCCCACCCCCGGCGGGGGTTACGAAGTAGTGGCGACGCTTCCCCTGGAGGAACCTTCATGACCATCCGCGTGCTGATCGCCGACGACCAGATGATGGTCCGCCAGGGGTTCACGGTGCTGCTGAACGCCGAGGAGGGCATCGAGGTCGTCGGCCAGGCGGTGGACGGTGTGGAGGCCGTCGAGAAGGCGGACGAACTCGCCCCCGATGTCGTCCTGATGGACATACGGATGCCACGCCTCGGCGGTATCGACGCCACGCGCCGCATCACCGGGACACCTGGCGCGGCCGTCCGCGTCCTCGTCCTGACCACCTTCGACCTCGACGAGTACGTGTACGAGGCGCTGCGCGCGGGCGCCTCCGGCTTTCTGCTGAAGGACGCATCGGCCGACGAACTCGCCCAGGCGGTGCGGGTGGTGGCGGCCGGGGACGCACTGCTCGCCCCGAACATCACCAAGCGTCTGATCGCCGAGTTCTCGCGGGTGAGCACCGGGCCGCGCGCTCCCCGGAAGGAGCGCGTCGGCGACCTGACGGAGCGGGAGACCGAGGTGCTGTCCCTGATCGCGCAGGGCCTGTCGAACGCCGAGATCGCGGCCCGGCTGATCGTCGCGGAACAGACGGTGAAGACCCATGTGAGCCGGATCCTGGTCAAGCTGGGCCTGCGCGACCGGACCCAGGCCGCCGTGTTCGCGTACGAGTCGGGGCTGGTCCGGCCGTCGGGCTACTGAGCCGGGAGCGCTCCGTACACCGCGTCGACCAGCGCCATCTTGCGCGGGTCGTCGGCGATGTGGGGGCCCATGCGGTTCATGACGTAACCGAGCGCGATCCCGGCCTCCGGGTCGGCGAGGCCGCAGGAGCCGCCCGCACCGTCATGGCCCACGGCACGCGGGTTCGGGCCGTAGCTGGCGTTGGGGCCGCTCAGCCAGAGGCCGAGGCCCAGCTCGGTCTCGTGGGCGAAGCCGGCTCCGAGCACCAGGTCGCGGCAGCTGCCCTGGCCCTCGCGGACCCGCTCGGCCGCCTCCTCGGAGAGGACGCGCCTGCCGTCGAGGCTGCCGCGTCCGGCGAGGATGCCGTAGAGGGCGGCGACCCCGCGGGCCGTTCCGTGGCCGTTGGCGGCGGGGATCTCGGCGGCACGCCACTCGGGGGTGTTGGCGGCGGCGGTGCCGGTGCCGGGGTTGAGCAGGGAGGCGATGGCCACCGGCTCCATCGTGGCGAAGAGGGCGGCCTGTTCGCGGGAGACGTCCTTGGGCTGGACGAGTTCGGCGACCCGGCCTGCCTCCTTCTCGGGGAAGCCGACGGTGAAGTCGATGCCGAGCGGTCCGGTGATCTCCTGCCGCAGGAACTCCCCGGGCAGCAGACCGGTGATCCGGCGGACGACCTCGCCGACGAGGAAGCCGTACGAGATGGCGTGGTAGCCGGAGCGGGTACCCGGCTCCCACCAGGGCTCGGTGGCCGCGAGGCGCGCCGTGGTCAGCTCCCAGTCGTAGAGCTCGGCGAGGGTGTGCGGATCGCGCAGGCCCGCGACCCCGGAGCGGTGCGAGAGCAGATGGCGTACGCGGACGGATTCCTTGCCCGCGGCGGCGAATTCGGGCCAGTACGCGGAGACGGGGGCGTCCAGGTCCAGGAGGCCGCGGTCGACGAGGACGTGGGCGCAGAGCGCGGTCGGGCCCTTCGTCGTGGACCAGACGTTGACCACGGTGTCCCGCTCCCACGGGCGGGTCCGCTCCCCGTCGGCCCAGCCGCCCCAGAGGTCCACCACGGGGGCGCCGTCGAGCAGGACGGTGACCGCGGCGCCCAGTTCGTCGCGCTCGGCGAAGTTCGCCTCGAACGCGTCGCGTACCGCCGCGAACCGGTCGTCACAGTGGCCATGGATCTGCGGCACAGGTCTCTCCTCGTCTCGGTGGCACGCACCATACCGACTGGTCGGACTGGCGGGAAGGCGCTGTACGGCCCGTTCCTTCGACCGGGTGACCCGGTCAGCGGGGGAGCGCCTCGAAGCTGACGCTCCAGCGCCCCGGGAGTCCGGTGATCGTCACGGCGGAGAGCGGGCGGACGTCGACGTTCCAGTACGTCGACGGCGGGGCCTTGAGGGCGTACACCAGGACCGCGCGCACGACCGCGGGTTCGGCGACGGCGACGAGGGCGCCCTCCTGGACCGGCCGGGTGTCGAGCCAGCTCCCCACCCTGGATATGAAGGCGAGCAGGGATTCCCCGCCGTGCGGGGCGGAGCGCGGGTCGGCGAGCCAGGCATCCACCGCGGCCGGTTCACGGGCGGCGACCTCCGAGAGGGTCAGCCCCCTCCAGCGGCCCATGTCGCAGTCGCGCAGTGCGAGCTGGACGAGCGGGGCGAAGCCCAGGGCGTCGCCCGTGGCGCGGCTGCGCGGGGTCGGCGAGCAGTAGCGCAGCTCCGCGGCGCCGAGCCGCACCAGGGTGTGGGCGGCGAGCTGGACCTCACGCCAGCCGGCGTGGTCGAGCGGCCGGTCGTCGTCGAAACGCTCGGCGAGGAGGGCGGAGCTGCGCGCTGCGGCGACCAGGGACACCCGAACACTCATGGGCGCGATCGTGGGGCCCGGCGCCGCACCGGTCAAGAGGGGGACGGGCCGTCTGTGCGAACGCCCTCCGGGTCAGCCGAGCTTGAGGGCCATCCACATGTCCGGTTCGGCGAGCGGCTCGAACCCCGCCTTCGCGTAGACCCCGTGGGCGTCGTTCGTCGCGAGGAGTATCCGGCGCACTCCCAGCGGCTCCAGGTGGTCACGGACGGCGGTGACGATCCGGGTCCCGAGGCCGCTGCCCCGGGCCTCCCGGTCGACGTACACGTCGCAGAGCCACGCGAAGGAGGCGTGGTCGGTGACCACCCTGGCGTAGGCGGCCTGTTCGCCCGTCACGACGTCGTACGCACCGAAGTTGAGCGAGCCCGCGATGGCACGGTCCTGGTACGCGCGGGTGCGGCCGAGGGCCCAGTACGCGTCCGTGGAGAGCCAGTGGTGGATGCGGGCCGCGTCGAGGCGGGCGGGGTCGCTGGAGATCTCGTGACGCCGCTCGGGCGTGTCGTCGACCGTCATGACGGGGAGGCTACCCCCCGCTCGTCGCAGGCGGCACGCAGCCTGCGCACGCCCTCGGCGATCTCGGCGGGACCGGACACCGCCGCGAAGCTCAGCCTGATGTGTCCGGCGGGGGGTTCGGCGCAGTGGTACGGGCTGCCGGGAGCCACGGCGACGCCGGCCCGCAGGGCGGCGGAGACCAGGGCGGGCTCTCCGGCCACCGGGCCCGGCAACCGGAGCCAGATGCTGCCGCCACCCGACGGCACGTGCGGCAGGGCGAGTTCGGGCAGCTCGCTGCGGACGGCGGCCGTCATCGCGGTGCGGCGCGCGGCGAGTTCGGCTGCCACGGTGCGGAGATGGCGCTCCCAGGAAGGAGAGCCGACGAGTTCGAGCGCGGCCTCCTGGATCGGGCGCGGCACGAAGAAGCTGTCGACGACCTGGATGGCGCGCAGCCGTTCCAGCACGGGGCCGCGGGCGGCCAGGGCGCCGACCCGGAGACTGGGCGAGGTGATCTTGGTGAGCGAGCGCACATGGACGACGACACCGTCCGGGTCGTGCGCCACCAAGGGCTCGGGCAGGGGGCCGGCGTCCGCGTGGACGAGATGGCGGGCGAAGTCGTCCTCGACGACGAAGGCTCCGGCCTCGCGGGCGGCCCGCACGATCCGTTCGCGCCGCTCCGGGGCGAGAACCGCGCCCGTCGGGTTCTGGAAGAGCGGCTGGCAGACGAAGACCCTGGCCCCGGTGGCGCGAAACGCGGCTTCGAGCAGGTCGGGCCGCACCCCGTCGGCGTCCACCGGTACCGGGACCGGCCGCAGCCCGGTGGCGCGGGCGGCGGCCAGCATGCCCGGATAGGTGGGCGATTCGACGAGGACGGGAGCACCGGGCGGGGCGAGCGCCCGCAGCGCGGTGGCCAGGGCGCTCTGCCCTCCGGCGGTGACCAGGACGTCGGCCCCGGTGACGGAGGGACCGATCTCCCGGGCGAACCAGGAGCGCAGTTCGGCCAGCCCGTCGGTGGGCGGCCTGCCCCACGCGCCCGGCCGGCGTCCGGCCCGGGCCAGGGCGTCGGCCAGGGCCCGCTCGGGCTGGAGGCCTGGGTGGAGGTAGCCCCCGTTGAACTCGATCACTCCGGGCGGCGGTGCGGCGAGGGTGACGAGGACCCCCGACGCGTCGACGGTGCGCGGGACGACCTCGGGTCCGCTGTCACCGCTGAGGGACACCTCCTGCCAGGAGGTGTCACCGGGGGCGGGGAGCGCGGCGCGCGCCTCGGCGCGGAAGGCGCCGGAGCCGGGGCGGGTGACGACGAGGCCTTCGGCGGCGAGCTGCGCGATGGCCCGGGAGACGGTCACGGGGCTGACCCTGTAGCGCTCGACGAGGGCCCGGCTGGACGGCAGCTTTCCACCAGGTGAGTAGCGGTTGAGCTCACTCCGAAGGGAACTCACCAGCTCTGCCACACTGCTACGCTCGTGCATGACAGCACAGAATAGCGCTACCGGCCGGACGACGATAGCGGTGGACCCCGGCCCGGCGGTGCGCGACCAGCCCTCGGGCGGTGTCCTGCTCGCCGGACTCGGCGTCGTCGCCTTCTCGCTGACCTTCCCTTCGACGGTGTGGGGCCTCGACAGCTTCGGACCCTGGTCCCTGGTCGCGCTGCGCAGCCTGCTCGCGGCGCTGATCGCGGGGTGCGCCCTGCTCGTGGGCCGGGTCGCACCGCCCGAGCGCCGCCACTGGGCCGGCCTCGCGGTCGTCGCGGGCGGTGTGGTGGTGGGCTTCCCCCTGCTGACCACGCTGGCCCTGCAGACCTCCACGAGCTCGCACGCGGCCGTGGTGGTGGGTCTGCTGCCGCTGACGACCGCCCTCTTCTCGGCGCTGCGCACCGGTTCGCGCCCGCCCCGCGCCTTCTGGGCGGCGGCCCTCGCCGGGGCGGCCGTGGTGATCGTCTTCACGGTCCAGCAGAGCGGCGGGACCCTCTCGGGCGGCGATCTGTACCTCTTCGGCGCGCTGCTGGTCTGCGCGGCCGGCTACACGGAGGGCGGCAGGCTGGCCCGGGTGATGCCCGGCTGGCAGGTGATCGGCTGGGCGCTGATCCTCGCTCTGCCGCTCGCGGCGGCCGGCGCCGCCGCGGCCCTGCCGTTCGAGCCGGTGCACCTCACGGTGCGCGGGGTCGTCGGGCTGGTCTGGGTGGCCGCCGGGTCGACCTTCCTCGGCCTGTACGTCTGGTACCGGGGCATGGCGCAGATCGGCGTCCCCCGGGCCAGCCAGCTCCAGCTGGCACAGCCCTTGCTCACGCTGGTCTGGTCGTTCCTGGCGCTCGGCGAGGAGGTGTCGGCCGCGGCCCCGGTGGCCGCGGTGGCCGTCCTGGTCTGCATCGCCGTCACCCAGCGGGCGGGCCGTGCCGGGGCCCGGCGGACGGGCACTTCCGGGGTCCGCCGGCCGGGCAGCGCGAAGGCCGCCCGGGAGACGGGGCCCGCCGCGCCGAAGGACGGTGAGCGCATCCGGTCATAGACTTGTCCACATGGACCGCCACCCGTGAGGAGGTCACTCCCGATGGAGGCACACGCGGGCGACCGGCTGCTGACGCACGGCAGGACCGTGGGACAGCACGACCGGGTCGCAGAGATCATCGAAGTGCTCGGCGACCAGGGCGGTCCCCCGTACCGCCTGCGCTTCGAGGACGGTCATGAATCGATCAGGTCCCCGGGCCCCGACAGCGTCGTCCAGCACGCCGCCCCCGAGGACCGGAAGCGGTAGAGCGCGCGTGCGCCGGGGGCACGAGTGGTTCCCGGCGCACGCGCGGATCAGGCGCGGCGGCCCGGCTCAGCGGGGGGCGCGGGCCCGCACCTGGTAGTGGTCGGCCACCACTCGGGCCATGGCCCCGACGGGGTCGGCCTTCACGTGCTTCGCGGAGAAGTAGATGTGGCCGCCCACCTCGGGGTACCCGGCGGCGAAGTCGAGGTGCCGCGAGAGTTCGGCCGGGTCCTGCCAGGCGGCCGGCTGGGCGGGGTCGCCCGCCTTGTACAGCGCCTCCCCCACGTAGAGCCCGACGCCCGTGCCCCGGACCGTCTCGGCCCACCAGGGCAGCAGCTTCGCGTAGTCGGCGGCGGGGAGCCCGATGTTCCAGTAGATCTGCGGGCAGATGTAGTCGATCCAGCCCTCCTTCACCCATTTCCGGGTGTCGGCGTAGAGGTCGTCGTACGTCTGCACGCCCGCCGAGGTCGCCGAGCCCAGCGGATCGGTCGAGGCGTTGCGCCACACCCCGAAGGGGCTGATGCCGAACCTGACCCCGCTCCTGACCTCCTTGATGCGCTCGGCGGTCTCCCGCACCAGCTGGTCCGTGTTGTCGCGGCGCCAGGCGGCCCGGTCGGGGAAGTCCCCGCCGTACATCGCGTACGCCTCGTCGTCGGCGAAGACCTGTCCGGCCACCGGGTAGGGGTAGAAGTAGTCGTCCCAGTGCACCGCGTCGATCGCGTAACGGCTCACCGCGTCGAGCATGGCGTCCTGCACGAAGGACCTGACCTCGGGCAGCCCGGGGTTGTAGTAGAGCTTCCCGCCGTAGGGCAGGACCCAGTCCGGGTGCACCCGTGCAGGGTGGGAGGCGACGAGACGCGAGGGGTCCGTGTGGTTGGCGATCCGGTACGGGTTGAACCACGCGTGCAGCTCCAGACCGCGGGCGTGCGCCTCGCTCACCGCCGTCCCCAGCGGGTCCCACCCCGGGTCCTTGCCCTGGACTCCGGTGAGGCACTGGGCCCACGGCTCGTACGGCGACGGCCACAGGGCGTCCGCGGTCGGCCGGACCTGGAGGACGACGGCGTTCAGCCGCAGCTCCACCGCGCGGTCCAGATGGGCGATCAGCTCGGCCCGCTGGACGGCGGCGCTCAGGCCGGGCGCGGACGGCCAGTCGATGTTGGCGACGGTGGCGATCCACATGCCGCGCATCTCCCCCGCCCCGGCCCTGCGGCGCCTGCGAGGGTGCCGGTGCGCCGCGACGGCGTCGCCCGCCGTCATCAGCGCGGCGACCGTCCCGGCCGCGCCCACCACGAATGACCTTCGGCCCATACGACGCATGTGCCCACCTCTCGTTCCGCTGTTCCCGTGTGTCACTCCGCCATTGCGTGACGCAGATCATGCCCGCCCCCGGCCCGCGCGACCCGCAGCTCACCGGAGCCGGATCGCGGAGTAACGTCGTGGGGTCGAGGCGGGCACCGGAATCAAACGGGACTGCCGCACGAAGATCAGCGAAAGGCACGAGGTGACGGACTCTATGGCCGACATTGCACGCGTCGGAGTGGTCGGCTGTGGCCAGATGGGCGCAGGCATCGCGGAGGTGTGCGCCCGCAGCGGCCTCGAGGTCAAGGTGGCGGAGACCACCGGCGAGGCCCTGGAGATAGGGCGTACCCGGCTGCACAACTCGCTCTCGAAGGCGGCCGAGCGCGGCAAGATCACCGAGGAGGAGCGCGACGAGACCCTCGCGCGCCTCAGCTTCACCACCGACCTCGGGGAGTTCGCCGACCGCGATCTCGTGATCGAGGCCGTCGTGGAGAACGAGCAGGTCAAGACCGAGATCTTCCAGGTGCTCGACCAGGTGGTGACCCGGCCGGACGCGATCCTCGCCTCGAACACCTCGTCCATCCCGCTGGTGAAGCTCGCCGTGGCGACCTCCCGGCCGGACCAGGTCATCGGCATCCACTTCTTCAACCCGGCCCCGGTGCAGCGGCTCGTCGAACTGATTCCCGCGCTGACGACGTCCGACGAGACCATAAAGCGTGCCGAAGCCGTCGTGCACGACGTGCTCGACAAGCACGCGATCCGCGCCCAGGACCGGTCCGGCTTCGTCGTCAACGCCCTGCTGATCCCGTACCTCCTCTCGGCGATCCGGATGTTCGAGTCGGGCATCGCCAGCCGCGAGGACATCGACAACGGCATGGAGATGGGCTGCGCCCATCCGATGGGCCCGCTGAAGCTCGCCGACCTGATCGGCCTGGACACCGTGGCCTCGGTCGCCGACTCGATGTACGCCGAGTACAAGGAGCCCCTGTACGCCGCTCCCCCGCTGCTCCAGCGCATGGTCGACGCGGGCCGCCTCGGCCGCAAGACGGGCTCGGGCTTCTACCCGTACGACTGACGGGCCGTCCGTGGGTGCCGGGCCGGGAGCCCGGCCCGGCACCCGGCGCGCCGCTCACGTCCGGGGCCGCTGCCGCCACGCGGATGCGGGACGGCAGCGGCGACGGGTGCTCGGATCACCGGCTCTGGATCCACCAGAGGACCAGGGACACGGCCCCCGCACCGAACGCCGAGGCGGCGCCGCGGAGTGCGTGGACACCCGCCATGCGCACCCACCGTGTCCTGGTGCGCACCTTCCGTTTCGTGCCTGCGGGGTGTCCGTCCTGGGGTAAGCCGCTAAACTGCATGGCTGGAGCTTCCTTTCCTGACCTCATCAGGGGTTGCTTCGCTCAGGGGAGTCCGCGGCCGGATGCTTGCCGGCAAGGCCACGGAGCTCCCCTTTTGCTGTGCCATTGGGTTCAAGACAGTGCCACGCTTTTCGGACAACTCTCACCCATGGCCACATTTTGTCCCGATTTCCAGTGCTTTATCGGGATTCCTCTGCGCGTGCGACGCTCTTGGCATGCACAATGACCTGCCGCATACTCGGCTTGGACGAGTTTGCGGTTTTCTGTGTGCTGCAGAAGGCGGGGGTCGCGGCAGTATGGAGATATCGACCTTACGGTGGCGTAGGAGTTCCTCGTGCGCGAATGGGGCGGACTGCGTCGAGGTTGCCCTTTCCGAAAAGGTCTGGGTGAGGAATTCGAGCTGTCCCGAACACGCCGTTCTTTCCCTGTCGCAAGGGAGCTGGCATGCCTTCGTGAGCTTCGTCAAGGAGTCGTCGGCCATCGACGAGAATGCGTGACGCCGGGCCGGGAGCCCTGTCGACGGCTTTCGTATCTCACCCATCCCGCACGCCTCCCCCTAAGCCACGTTGCCGAACAGGAATTCCGGCGTGAGGTCCTCGGCGACGGTCCTGCTCACGGTCCAGAACGCGTCCAGATAGTCCGACGGGTCATTCCCCATACCCGAATACGAGGACCGCTCACTGAAGAAGACCTGGCCGTCCGGCTTCTCCAGGTAGGCGATCAGGTCCTCGTCCTCGTCCTCGAATTCGAAAAGGACATAGGGGGCGCGGAACTGCGGGTACATCCCGGCCGCGAAGGGGACGACCTTGATCTGGACGTTCTCCAGTTCCTGCACCGCCAGCAGTTTCTCCATCTGCTGCTTCATCGTGCGCTCGCCACCGATCACCCTCCGGACCGCGGCCTCGTCGAGGATGAAGTTGAGGCGGGGCCCCTCCGAGTGCACCAGGCGCTCCTGCCGCTGCAGGCGGAGTTCGAGCTGCTGCTCCGGGTCGGTCGACCCCTGCAGCACGACCTTGGCGTACTCCTCCGTCTGCAGGAGTCCGGGAATGACGGTGCACTGGAAGGCGGAGATCCGGCTCGCCGAGGACTCGTAGCTCAGGTGGCGCATGAACTCCGGCGGCGCGGCGTGACGGTAGGGCGCCCACCACGGTGGACGGCGGGCCGCGCGGGCGAGGGCGGTGATCTCCTGGACCTCGTCCTCACCGGTGATCCGGTAGAGCTCCAGCAGCACGCGGGCGTCCGTGATGGAGAGGCCCACCTTGCCCGTCTCGATGCGGTTGATCTTGGAGGGTGACCACTCCAGCCTCTCCGCCACATCCACGTGCGTGAAGCCTGCAGCCTCCCTCGCCGCCCTCAGACGCTTCCTCAGACGGTGGCCCTGGTATACCGGGTCCTGCCGCTGTTCCTCTGCCGCCACTTCTTCGCCTTCCGTTGACCCACGTCCGACCGACGGCCCGCCGGAACACCGGCAGATCCGTCCCGAAAATCGGAAGCCTAGGCCAATCAGTCGCCTCGCAACTCGTGGTTGAGCAAGAAGGCACCCATCAGTGTGACTCTGGCGTTCAGGTTGCCACCAGATGGCCGACCACCTTCTCGTCGCCTCTCATTCTGCTACCTGGCAACCTGCCGAGTCCACGTTCGAAGAAAGATTTTTGACGGTACGTCAGAGGCGACGGGGACTGCTGTGCCGGAGGTGACTTCTTCGATCCGTCAGCCGTCACTCGTGAGCTGCTGCAGCCCGGGGGGCCCTGCAACGACTTCACCCACTCGGGTCACGCGACTCCCTCCGGCCCGCCCCGGCGCAGGGGCACGCGGGCCGCGGCGCCCCCCTCCGCCCGCGCGGCAGGCGCTCCAGGCCCCCCGGACCGGCAGGACCGCGTACCGCACGGGCAGGAGCCGTCAGTCCAGTCGCATGTGATGGAGCATCAGCAGGGCCGCCGCCATGTTGGCCGCCGGTATCTCACCCCGCGCGATCATGTCCGGCACCAGCTTGAGCGGGACCCACGCGCGGCGCGAGGACTCGAAGTCGTCCGCCGGGTGCCCGGTGTACTCCGCCTCATGGCACCAGTAGAAGTGGTGCCGGGCGTCGATCAGGCCGTTGGCCGGCTCGACGGTCATCAGCGGACGCAGTCCCTCGGGCCGCCACCCCGTCTCCTCCTCCATCTCGCGCGCCGCCGCCACGGCGATGTCCTCGCCGTCCTCGACGACGCCGGCGGCGAGTTCCCAGCCCCAGCTGTCGGTGATGAAGCGGTGCCGCCACAGGAGCAGGACCTCGTTGGCCTCGTTGACCACCGTCGCCGCGGCGACCGCCCGGAGCCTGATGAGGAAGTGGTCCAGGTGCCTTCCGTCAGGGAGTACGACATCCGCCAGATTGACCCGGAACCAGCGATTCTCGTACACGGTCTGTTCGTTTAAGTTCGTCCACTGCACAGTTCTGCCACCTTCCGACTGGTCGATGGCAACATCGGAGCAGGGTCCGCCCCGCAGGGGAACGCGGTGCGGCTCCCGTGCCGAGGCTCACAGGGGCACGCGCAGCGCCCCGTCGATGAGTCCGGCGGCGGCCTCCGCCTCGGCGGAGCCGCTCGCGGCCAGGTGCTCCCGGACCGAGCGCAGCCGGTCGCGGAGCCGCTGGGACTCCATGCCCCGGGTGCGTTCCGCCATCTCCGAGGCGGTGCGGGCCGCCTTGTCGGCGTCTCCCTGGAGCAGTTGGAGATGCGTGAGCATGGCGAGCCGGTGCACCGTGCCGCGATCGTGCGCCGGGGAGCGTACGGCCGCCGCGGCGTGCTCCCGGGCCCCGGCGAGGTCCCCGAGGCTCAGCAGCGCCTCCGCCACCTGGACGTTGACGAGGCCCGGCTGGACGTATCCGGTCTCGTCGGGTTCGTGGACGGCGCGGATGCGGGCGGCCTCGGCCTCGGCGCGGTGGATCGACTCAAGGGCGCCGCGGTGGTCCCCGAGCTGCGCGTAGGCCTTGGCCTGCATCGCGTGGAGGTCGGTGGCCAGCGCCGGGGTGATGTGCGGGCCCGCCGCCCGCAGGGCCGCCTCGGCGAAGGCGACCGACCTGCGGAAGTCGGCCAGGTGGAGCGACTGGTTGACCAGCAGCGCGATCACATAGCCGCCGAGCCCTCGGTCGCCGCTGGCCTTGGCCAGACGCAGGGCCTGGTGGAAATAGCGCTGGGCGAGTCCATGGGCGTCGGAGTCGTAGGCGCAGATTCCGGCGACGGCCACCAGACCGGCGGTCGCGCGATGGAGGCTGCGGCCCGTGGCGTCGCTGTACCCGCCCCGCAGCAGCGGCGCGGTCTCGGCGTTCAGGAATCCGACGATGCGCGACCTGGTCGCGATGCCGCCGGCCTTCCGGTACATCTGCTCGTAGTGGGCGCGGGCGGCGCGGAGCATCGCTATGTCCGCCATGCTCACCCGGCAGGGGCCGGGGCGGGAGACATCGGCGTCCTCGGGAGGGTTCTCCCACTCCCAGACCGGCATCACCGCACGCGTGCCCGTGACGGCGGGCGCGGTGGCCAGATGCGGGCGCTGCTGGTCGTCGGAGCGCCACAGGGCGGTCGCGTGCTCGACGAAGCCGGAGAGCCCCGTGTCGCCCTGCGCGGTGTCCGCCCCCGCGATCCCCATGCCGATGTCGTCGAGCGTGACCGGACGGTCCAGCCGGGCCGCGAGGACTTCGCAGATCAGGTCGGGCACCTGCCCGCGCGGGCGCTGGCCCTTGAGCCAGCGGGCGACCGCCGTGTGCTCGTAGCGCAGGCGGAGCCCGCGGCCACGGCCGGCCTGGTTGACATGACCGGCGAGCCCCGCGCGGGACACGCCCGCCTCGTCGATCAGGGATTCGAGCAGGACGTTGGGCTCCATTGCCCCCCCATGTGCGCGTCGCAATGAGCCTAGTGGAGCACGATTCACACGGGGTGTGAACGGAATGCCCGAACCATCCTGCTGTGCACTCTGCCGCACCGGGGCACCGCTCGGTTGAATAAGTCCCTCGCAAGAGGCGGCCGGGTCGTCGGCTCCCCCTCGTAACAGCTCGACGACCCGCCCCCGCGCCGTTCGTTCTGCCGGCCTGCCCGACACTCCGTGGCAGGGCGGACGGCGCCGGACCGCGCGGCCCACTGCCCCGATGACAGACGGGCCGTGTGCGGTCCCCGGGCCGTCCGGCGAGAACAGAAGGGGCGTATCCGGTGGCCGGATACGCCCCTTCTCACCGCTCGGTGACGGCTACGCTCCGCGCAGCACCGCGCCGGTGCGCTCGGTGGCCAGGGCCACCGCCGTGTCACGGGCCGCGGAGGCCTCCTCGACGGTCAGCGTCCGGTCCGGGGCACGGAACCGCAGCGCGTACGCCAGGGACTTCCGGCCCTCGCCGATCTGCTCACCGGTGAAGACGTCGAACAGCCGCAGCGACTCGAGGAGGTCGCCCGCGCCCTCGCGCAGCGCCTCCTCCACGGCGTCGGCGGGCACGTCCGAGGCGACGACGAGCGCGACGTCCTGGGTCGCCACCGGGAAGGTGGAGATCCGGGGCGCCTGGAGCGCACCGTCCACGGCCCGCTCCAGGACGTCGAGTTCGACCTCCATGGCGCAGGTCCGCTCGGGCAGGTGGAGCTCCTTGACGACGCGCGGGTGCAGTTCGCCCGCGTGTCCGAAGAGGGTCTCCTCGCCGTCGACCGTGACGTACAGCGCGGCACAGCGGCCGGGGTGCCACGGGGCGTGCCGGTCGGCGCGGACGGTCAGCTCGACGCCCGCCTCACCGGCGATCGTGCGGGCCGCCTCGACGGCGTCCGCCCAGGTCGCGGGACGCCCCTTGCCCCACCAGCCGGCCTGCTCGCGGGCGCCCGCGAGGACGACGGCGGCGCGGCGCGGCTGGCGCGGCAGCGCCGCGTCCAGACCGGCGATCTCCTCGTCGGTGGGACGGCGGTCGACGGGCAGCCGGACGGCCTTGGTCTCCTCGCCGGTCGGCCTGAAGACGAGGCCGGTCTCGAAGAGCGCCAGGTCGTGGCTGCCCCGGCCGTCGTTGCGCCGCAGCGCGCCGAGGAGGCCCGGCAGCAGCGTGGTGCGCAGCGCGGGCTCCTCGTCGGAGAGCGGGTTGACGAGGGCGACCGTACGGCGGCGGGCGTCGTCCTTCTCCAGGCCGAGCTGGTCGAGGACGGCGTCGCCGATGAACGGGTAGCTGAGCGCCTCGACGTAACCGGCGCCCGCGAGCGCCCGGCCGACGCGGCGGTGCAGCCGCTGGCGGTCGGTGAGCCCGCGGCCGGACGGCGGGGTCGGCAGCGTGGAGGGGAGGTTCTCGTAGCCCTCCAGCCGGATGACCTCTTCGGCCAGGTCGTTCGGCTCGGCGAGGTCGGGGCGCCAGGACGGCACCGTGACGATCAGCTCGTCCTGCCCGTAGACGTCGCAGCCGACCTGCTGGAGGCGGCGTACGACGGTCTCACGGCCGTACTCCACACCCGCCACCCGGTCGGGGTGGTTCGCGGGCATCGCGATGCTGCGGGGTGCGGACGGGGCGGTGATCTCCGTGACCCCGGCCTCGGCGGTACCGCCCGCGAGGAGGACCAGCAGGTCGACGGTGCGCTGCGCGGCAGCGGATGCGGCCTGCGGGTCGACGCCGCGCTCGAAGCGCTTGGACGCCTCCGAGCTCAGCTTGTGGCGGCGCGCGGTCCGGGCGATCGCGATCGCGTCGAAGTGCGCGGCCTCGATGACGACCTCGGTCGTCCCGGCCTCCTCGGCGTGGTCGGCGATCTCGGTGTCGGCGCCGCCCATGACGCCCGCGAGGCCGATCGGCCCGCGGTCGTCGGTGATGACCAGGTCCTGGGCGTCCAGG
The DNA here is from genome assembly GCF_001905505.1 of Streptomyces sp. CB02058. GTDB lineage: Bacteria > Actinomycetota > Actinomycetes > Streptomycetales > Streptomycetaceae > Streptomyces. Next base: position 305,243 of record NZ_LIPG01000006.1, on the reverse strand, counting down.
ACGCGCTTCACGCCGTCGAGCGTGGTGAGCTTCTCGCCCTGCTCGGCACGGCGCACGCCGATCGCGCCCTCGACGCGGGAGCGGTCGTAGGCGTGCAGCGGCTGGCCGAGCTCCAGCATCACGTAGTTCGTGATGTCCACGGCGAGCGAGACGGTGCGCATCCCGGCCTTCTGCAGCCTGCGCTGCATCCAGATCGGGGAGCGCGCCTCGGGCCGCAGGCCGGTGACCGTGCGGGCGGTGAAGTTGCCGCACCCGATCGGGTCGGACACCTTCACCGGGTAGCCGTACGCGTTGGGCGCGGGCACGTCCAGCAGCGCCGGGTCGCGCAGCGGCAGCCCGTACGCGATGGCGGTCTCGCGGGCGACGCCGCGCATCGAGAGGCAGTAGCCGCGGTCCGGCGTGACGGCGATGTCGAGCACCTCGTCGACGAGCTCCAGGAGCTCGATCGCGTCGGTGCCGGGCTCGTACTCCGGCGGCAGCACGATGATGCCGTGCGTGCCGTCGTCGCCCATGCCGAGCTCGTCGGTGGAGCAGATCATGCCGTGCGAGGTCTTGCCGTACGTCTTGCGCGCGGCGATCGCGAAGTCGCCGGGCAGGACGGCGCCCGGGAGGACCACGACGACCTTGTCGCCGACGGCGAAGTTGCGGGCGCCGCAGACGATCTCCTGCGGCTCACCGGTGCCGTTGGCGGAGCCGACGTCGACGGTGCAGAAGCGGATGGGCTTCTTGAAGCCCTCCAGCTCCTCGATGGTGAGCACCTGTCCGACGACCAGGGGGCCCTTGAGGCCGGCTCCGGTCTGCTCGACGGTCTCGACCTCGAGGCCCACGGAGACGAGCTTGGCCTGTACGTCACGGCCGGTCTCCGTCACCGGCAGGTCGACGTATTCCCGCAGCCAGGAAAGCGGGACGCGCATCAGATCTCCATCCCGAACGGCCGGGTGAACCGGACGTCACCCTCGACCATGTCTCGCATGTCCTCTACGTTGTGGCGGAACATGAGCATCCGCTCGATGCCGAACCCGAAGGCGAATCCGCTGTACTTGTCGGGGTCCACACCGCAGGCGACGAGCACCTTCGGGTTGACCATCCCGCAGCCGCCGAGCTCGATCCAGCCCTCGCTGCCGCAGGTGCGGCAGGGGCGGTCCGGGTTGCCGACGGACTCGCCGCGGCAGACGTAGCAGACCATGTCCATCTCGGCGGACGGCTCGGTGAACGGGAAGAAGTTCGGCCGGAGCCGGGTCTTCATGTCCGGGCCGAAGAGCGCCTGGACCATGTGGTCCAGGGTGCCCTTGAGGTCGGCCATGGTGAGGCCCTCGTCGACGGCGAGCAGCTCGATCTGGTGGAAGACCGGGGTGTGCGTGGCGTCGAGCTCGTCGGTGCGGTAGACCCGGCCGGGGCAGACCACGTAGACGGGGGGCTTGCGGCTGAGCAGCGAGCGGGCCTGGACCGGCGAGGTGTGCGTGCGCAGCACGACACCGGACTCGTCGCTCTTCGCACCGTCGGCGCCCTGGACGAAGAAGGTGTCCTGCATCTGCCGCGCCGGGTGGTCGGGCACGAAGTTCAGGGCGTCGAAGTTGAACCACTCCGCCTCGACCTCGGGGCCCTCGGCGATCTCGTAGCCCATGGCGACGAAGACGTCGGCGACGCGCTCCATGATGGTCGTCAGGGGGTGGCGCGCACCGGCCGGGACGCGGTCGTAGGGCAGTGTGACGTCCACCGCCTCCTCGACCAGCACGCGGGCGTCACGCTCGGCCTCCAGCTCGGCCTGGCGGGCGGCCAGCGCCTTGGAGACGGCGCCGCGGGCCTGGCCCACGCGCTTGCCCGCCTCGGCCTTGGCCTGGGGCGGCAGTGCGCCGATCTCCCGGTTGGCGAGCGAGAGGGGCGAGGTGCCACCGGTGTGCGCGGTCTTCGCCTGGGCGAGCGCGTCGAGGTCGCCCGCGGCGGCGAAGGCGGCGAACGCCTCGTCCCGCATGCGCTCGATCTCTTCCGGTTTCAGTGCCTCGACCTCGACTGGGTCGTACGACTTGTTCGGTGCCGACATCTCTTCCCGTGCTTCCGATTGGCTGGAGGCGACCCTGGTTCGACGACTGAGGACGCAAAGGTGCCAAAAGTCGAGTCTACGGGCCGCCGGGGGGCGAAGAAGCCCGTGGGCCGCTCAGGCCAGATAGGCCGGCGCGCTCACGGGCAGGATAAATCGGAATTCGGCCCCGCCGCCGGGCGCCCTCTCGACGGTGATGGTGCCGCCGTGGGCCTCGACGATGCCCTTGACGATGTACAGACCGAGGCCGGTCCCGCCACGTTTGCTGCCCCGCCAGAAGCGGGTGAAGACGCGGCCCATCGACTCCTCTGGGATGCCGGGGCCTTCGTCGCTCACGGTGACAGCCGTTCCGCTCTCGTCGCTCTTCGCCGGTGCGGGTGCAGGGGCGATCTCAATAGTGACGGTTCCCTCGCCGTGGCGCACCGCGTTTTCCAGGAGGTTGCCGAGGACCTGGTCGACCTTGTCCGGGTCCGCCCAGAGCGCGGGCAGCGGCTGCCTGGTGTGCACGAGGAAACGGTCCGGCGCCTGGCCGTTCGCCGTGAGTGCCTGGACGTGGCGTTCGACGGCGGCGGAGATGTCCACGGGCTGGCGGCGCAGCTCCAGCCGGCCGGAGTCGATGCGGGAGATGTCGAGCAGTTCGGCGATGAGCCGGGTGACGCGGTTGGCGTCGGCGTCGACGGTCTCCAGCATCAGCCGCTTCTGGTCGTCGGTGAACCGCTCCCACTTGGCCAGCAGGGTGGCGGTGAAGCCCTTGACCGAGGTCAGCGGGGAGCGCAGCTCGTGGGCGACGGTGGCGATCAGCTCGGCATGGCTGAGTTCGGTGCGTCTGCGGGCCTCGGTGCCGCGCAGCGAGACGACGAGCCGGCGCAGGGGCCCGGTCGGGGTCTCCCGCACGTAGCGCGCGGAGACCAGGACCTCGCGGCCGCCGGGGAGCAGCAGGTTCCGCTCCGGCTGGCCGACCCGGGTGGCGAGGCCGCCGTACGGGTCGGTCAGCTCCCACCAGCGCCGCCCCTTGAGGTCCTCCAGCGGCAGCGCCTGGTGCAGTGGGCTGCCGATCGCGGCGGTGCGGGGGGTGGCGGTGATCCGGGTGGCGGCCCTGTTGAAGCAGATGACCGTGCCGCTCTCGTCGGCGACGACGAGGCCGTCGGGCAGATCGTCCGGGTCGATGCCCATGGGGAGGTCCCCGGTGGCCTGACTCTCGCCCGCCCCGTCGGAGAGGGCGCGCACAGCGGCCGTGCGTGCCGCTCGCGGCCTGCTCATGCCGACAGCCATCTTCCCGTACCCCACCTCTCGAACCGGTGCAGTGGGCCCCCGAGTTCGTCACCCTACTAGGCGTCGGCGGCCGTGCGACACCCTCGGGGCGGGCGTCGGGCGGGGTGTGGCGCGTAACGGCCGGTGGGCCGCGGGGTCAGCCCTCGCGCCGGGGGCGCTGCGCCCGCGCGGAGGCGTAGAGGCACACGGCGGCGGCGGTGGCGAGGTTCAGGCTCTCGGCCTTGCCGTGGATCGGGACCCGGACCACGGCGTCGGCCAGGGCGCGCGTCTCCTCCGGCAGGCCCCACGCCTCGTTGCCGAACACCCAGGCGGTGGGCCCGCCCATGGTGCCCGCGTCGAGTTCGTCGTCGAGGTCGTCCTCGCCCGCGCCGTCGGCCGCCAGGATGCGCACCCCGGCGTCCCTCAGGCCCTGTACGGCCTGCTCCACGGGCACGCCGACGGCCACCGGCAGATGGAAGAGCGAACCCACGGAGGCGCGTACCGACTTGGGGTTGTAGAGATCCACGGAGGCGTCGGTGAGGACGACCGCGTCCGCTCCCGCGGCGTCCGCGCAGCGCAGCACGGTGCCGGCGTTCCCGGGGTCACGTACGTGGGCGAGGACCGCGACCAGGGTGGGCTTCGCCGCGAGGATGTCCTCGAAGGGCGAGTCCAGGAAGCGGCAGACGCCGATCAGGCCCTGAGGGGTGACGGTCTGCGAGACGTCGGCGAGGACCTCGCTGTCCGCGAGGTGCACGCGGGCCCCGGCCGCGTGGGCGGCGTCGACGATGTCGGCGTACCGGTCGGCGGCCTCGACGGTGGCGAAGAGCTCGATCAGGGTGGGCTGGCCGTCGCCGCCCCGGTGCGCGGCGGCCTCCCGCACGGCCTGCGGCCCCTCGGCGATGAACCTGCGCTCCTTGCCGCGGAAATTGCGCCTGGCCAGCCGGCGTGCGGCGGCGACGCGCGGCGATCGCGCGGAGATCAGTTCGGGGGTGCCCATGGTCGGCGGCGAGCCTCTCTGCGTAAGTCGGCTTCTCTGCGTACGTTTCTCTGCGTACGGCTGACTACGTACGCGGACGTCGTGCAACGCACCGGACCCGCAGACGGCGCGCGCCTGCGGGTCCGGCTCAAACGCTGGGACGCTTGAAGTGCTGCCTGGGTCAGGCGGCCTTCGGGGCGTTGACGTCGCTCGGGAGGGCCTTCTGGGCGACCTCGACGAGGGCGGCGAACGCGTTGGCGTCGTTGACCGCGAGCTCGGCCAGGATCTTGCGGTCCACCTCGATGTTGGCGGCCTTCAGACCCTGGATGAGGCGGTTGTACGTCATGCCGTTCTGGCGGGCAGCGGCGTTGATGCGCTGGATCCACAGCTGACGGAAGTCGCCCTTGCGCTTCTTGCGGTCGTTGTAGTTGTAGACCAGGGAGTGGGTGACCTGCTCCTTGGCCTTGCGGTACAGGCGCGAACGCTGACCGCGGTAACCGCTGGCGGCCTCGAGGATCGCCCGGCGCTTCTTGTGGGCGTTGACCGCCCGCTTGACGCGTGCCACTTTTAACTCCTTGCAGCGGGGCCGGGTGGTCGCAGTAGGGACTCACCCCGGCCCGGAAACGAATTGGTCCCGGTCGGATCGAGATCGCGCGCCCCCGGGTTCACCGGAGGCCGGACCTCACTTGCCGAGAAGCTTCTTGATCTTCTTGGCGTCGGCCGGAGCCACGACGACCGTGCCGGTCAGCGAGCGGGTCTTCTTGGACGACTTGTGCTCGAGGTAGTGGCGCTTGCCGGCCTTCTCGCGAAGCACCTTGCCGGAGCCGGTGATCTTGAAGCGCTTGCTGGCACCGCTGTGCGTCTTGTTCTTCGGCATCGCGCCGTTATCTCCTCGTCAGTGGCGCCCCTCTCGGTGCGGGCACCGGACTGCAGGGGCGTCAGATCTTTGGGTGGTTCCCGAGGGACCCGGGGGCGCCTGGGTGGCGGCCCCCGGAGGTCACGCCTCGGAAGGTGTCTCGGCCGGAGCCTCGCCCGCTGCGGCCGGGGCCTCAGCGGTCTCACCCTCGGACTCGGCGTCGGGGGTGTATCCCTGACGCTCCGCCTTGCGGGCGGCCTGGGCCTCGCGGGCTTCGGCCATGGCTTCGGTCTTCTTCTTGTGCGGGCCCAGAACCATGATCATGTTCCGGCCGTCCTGCTTCGGGTTGGACTCGATGAAGCCGAGGTCCTCGACATCCGAAGCGAGACGCTGGAGCAGTCGGAAGCCCAGCTCGGGGCGGGACTGCTCACGACCGCGGAACATGATCGTGATCTTGACCTTGTCCCCCTGCTTGAGGAACCGGACGACGTGACCCTTCTTGGTGTCGTAGTCGTGCGGGTCGATCTTCGGCCGGAGCTTCATTTCCTTGATGACCGTGTGCGCCTGGTTCTTGCGCGCCTCACGGGCCTTCATGGCCGACTCGTACTTGAACTTCCCGTAGTCCATGAGCTTGCACACGGGGGGACGGGCTGTCGCCGCCACCTCGACCAGGTCGAGGTCGTACTCCTGTGCGAGCTCCAGGGCCTTGGCAAGCGGAACAATCCCGACCTGCTCGCCGCTGGGACCGACAAGTCGCACCTCGGGAACGCGAATCCGGTCGTTGATGCGGGGCTCGGCGCTGATGGATCCTCCTCGGTAGCACCACGCGACCGCCTGGCGGACAGCCACGTAACGTCTTTTCGTAAGACCAACCGAGCCGGGATACCAAAAATGCCCCGGACGGGACACAGGCGGGGCTCCAGGAACTACCGGAACACCGCCGCGTCTACCGCGGGGCGCATCGGGCGGCCCCATCGTCCGTACGGAACGATGGCTGCCACCTGACCGGTGACCCGCCGTCCGTGAGGACGGTCAGGTGGGAGATCGGAGCCTCCACTTGTGGGCCGAGCACATAGGTGTCCGGCCGGTCGTTACACAAGGTTAGCAGCTCCCGGGGGCGACGGCTAACCACTGCCCCGCACCGCTCCCGCGGGCGGGACAGCGCCCACGTGGCCTTATCGTGTGGGGCATGAGCGACGCGACCACTCCCAGCACCGAGAACCCCGGCTTCGACGACATGGCCCGCGACATCGCGGAGGTTCCCGCGGTCGAGGTGATCGTGACCGTCGCCGTCAACCTGATGAGCGCGGCGGCCGTGAAGCTCGGGCTGACCGAGGAGGGCGAGCAGCACAAGGACCTCGACGAGGCCCGCAAGCTGGTCGCGGCGCTGGCCGGGCTGCTCGACGCGAGCGCCACGGAGATCAGCACCTTCCACGCCTCCCCGCTGCGCGACGGCCTGAAGTCGCTCCAGCTGGCCTTCCGCGAGGCCTCGCTCGTACCGGACGAGCCCGGCCAGGGCCCCGGCGAGAAGTACACCGGCCCCGTCTACGGCTAGAGGGCGCCGCCCCCGAGCACACGAGCCCGCCGCCTGTCGCAGGCGGCGGGCTCGTGTGCTCGGGGGCGTCAGCGGCTGAACAGCGGCTCGCCCGGGGCCTCGGCGCCGGCGGGCAGGAGCGCCAGGTCGATGCCGCGCACCAGCCGGGCGCGCAGCACCTCGCTGGCGGACAGCGCGTCGGCGACCCGGCGGGCGGCGTCGGCGACCACCGCGTCCCGGTCGAGGACCAGCGCGAGGGTGCCGTCGGCCGTGCCCGGGCCGAGATGGGCGCGGAGCACGGCGGGCTCGGCGGCCACCGCCTCCCGTACGGCGGCGACGACGGCGGGGTCGTCGAGCGGGTCGGCGCTGGCGCGGTTCTCGGCCAGGGCCAGCAGCGCCGGGCCGGTCAGCTCGAAGGGGACGGGTCCCGCGAGGTCGAGCACCACCGTGTCCGCCTTCTCGTGCGCGGCTGCCTGGAGCGCCTGGTGCAGGGGTACGGCGACGGGGCGCGCCTGGGGGTCCCAGAGGGCCAGCGAGGCGGTGGAGGTGAAGGCGGGCAGCGCGCGCCGGTCACCGGCCTGGAGCGTCGGCACGGCCATGTCGCTGGTCTTCTCGCGCCGCAGCCCTTTCTCGTCCTCCTCGACCTCGCCGAGGACGGCGACGACCGGGACGAGCAGCCTGGCGTCGCGGAGTGCCGCCAGGACCGGGCCGACCGCCGTGCGGTCCCCGGCCCACGCCGCGAGGGCCGCCGTCAGCTCGGGGGCGGCGGTGCCGTCGTCGTCGGAGAAACCAGGGTCCGGAATGTTCTTGAGCTCCACACGACGAGCGTAGTGGGTGTGTTCTCTCAACCGGGCGACAGGTCGGGCACAGGTGACTGCCAGGTCCGCTCCCTAGCGTCCGGGCCATGCCCCGTCACAGAACGCGCAGGTCCGCGCTGTCCGCCTCGGTGACCGCCGCCGTGCTGCTGGCCTGTTCCGCCGCGGGGGGCGCCTGGCTGGTGGGTCGCCCGCCGGATGACGCGCCCTCGGCCGTGGCCGCCGTATCGTCCCCGTCGAGCCCGCCGGCCGAGGCGGGCGCGAGCGAGGAGCCAGAGGTGGATCTCGACGCGGAGCTGGCCGACGCGCTGGCGGACCTGGCCGGGGACGCCGACGTGTCCGTCTCCGTGCTGGACACGGAGACCGGGGCGCACGCGACCTACGGCGACGGTGCGTACGACACCGCGAGCATCGTCAAGGTGGACATCCTCGCGGCGCTGCTGCTGCGCGCGCAGGACGAGGACCGGGAGCTGAGCGGGGCCGAGCACGCGTACGCCGAGGCCATGATCGAGCGCAGCGACAACACGTCGGCCACCGAGCTGCTCAAGGTGATCGGCGGCGCCGAGGGACTGGACGAGGCCAACGAACGGCTGGGCCTGACCGAGACGCGCGCCGTCCACGCCTGGGGGCTGACCCAGACCACGGCCGCCGACCAGGTGCGGCTGCTGGAGGCGGTGTCCGGTACGGATTCGGAGCTGTCGGCGGCCTCGCGCGCGTATCTGGCCGAGCTGATGGGCCAGGTCGAGGCGGATCAGCGGTGGGGGGTGTCCGCGGCGGGCACCGGCGCGGTGCTGAAGAACGGCTGGATGCCCCGGACCACGACGGGGCTGTGGGACGTCAACAGCATCGGGCGGGTGCGGAGCGGCGGGCACACCCTGCTGGTGGCGGTGCTGTCACGCGGGCACGCGACGAAGGAGGCGGGCATCGCCCTCGTGGAGTCCGTGGCCAGGGCCGCGGCCGGGGTGACCGGTGCGGTCAGCGGGTCCGGCTGACGGGGTTCCGGCCGCGCCACAGCACCACGGCCAGGGCGAGGAGCACGGCTCCGAGGCCACCCGCCGAGGGGGCCAGCCATCCCACCGGGTCCTCGTCCTCCCGCTTCGGGGTGGGACCGGAGCCGAAGTACCGCTCGGTGTGGCCCACCGCGGCGGACCGGGCGCCCAGGTCCTCCGGGCGCAGCTTCGCCCCGGCCTCGATGGCGGCGGCGGGGTCGATCAGGCCGTAGCCCCGGGCGTCGTCGCGACCGCCGTCGGGGGCGTTGCGGGCGGTGTCGGTGAGCAGGGTCTTGATCTGCGCGGGCGAGAGGCCGGGGTGGGCGGCGCGTACGAGGGCGACGGCCCCGGAGACGAAGGCCGAGGCCGCGGAGGTGCCCCACTCGATGTAGTAGTGCTGGTCCGGATTGGCCACGACGATGTCGACCCCAGGCGCACTGACGGTGGCGTACCAGCGGCGGGTGGAGAACGAGGCATGCGTGCCGTACTTGTCGACCGCCGCGGCGGCGATCACGCCGGGGTAGGCGGCGGGGTAGGAGACGCGGTCGCCCTTCTCCCCGCTGTTGCCGGCCGACGCGACGACGGAGACGCCCTTGCCGAGGGCGTACTGGACGGCGGCGTCCTCGCCCGGCTCCGGGTGGGCGGACTTGCTGTCGTCGCCCAGGGAGAGGTTGATGACGTCGGCGCCGTGGTCCGTCGCCCAGCGGATGCCGTCCGCGAGGGCGGTGCCGCGCGACTCGCGGGCCTTGGTGCGGGACGGGTCGTTGGACTCCAGGATCACCCGGACGGGCAGGATCTTCGCCTCCGGGGCGACACCGAGCACCCCGTCGCCGCGTCCCGGGCCGTTGCCCCGGCCGGCGATGATGCCGGCCATGGCCGTCCCGTGCAGCGCCCAGGAGCGGTCGCCGCGGCCGGCGCCGAAGCCTATGAGGTCCTTGCCCGGGAGCACCTGGCCGGTGAGGTCGGGGTGCTGGTCGTCGACCCCGGTGTCCAGGACGGCGACGGTGATGCCCTCGCCCTTCGTGGTGCGCCAGGCCTGGTCGGTGTGGAGCGCCTCGAGGCCCCACTGCTGGTCGCGGATGGCGTCCGCGTGGGCGGGGACGGCGGGCAGCAGCGCGAAGGCGGTGGCCGCGGTGGTGGCGGCGAGCGCCCGGAGCCGGCGGGGACGGGTCATTCCGGCTTCTCCGTCAGGTCGGTGACGGTCCTGCGCAGTGATCGCTCCACCCGGTCGGCGATGCCCTTCGCCTCGTGGCCGAGCCCGGCCTGGGCGACGGCGGTCGTGGCGCCGGAGCCCATGGCCTCGGCGACGGGCTGCGGGTCGGCGACCGGCCGGCCGTCGGCGAAGCCGGAGACGGCGAAGACGACGACGGGGACCTCGGTCAGCACGTGCACCGTCCAGCTCGCGCGCTGCCCGGCCCCGAACCCGGCGGCGACGGTGTTGTCGGCCGGGTAGGTACGGGGCATCAGGTCGGTACGCGCGTCGAGCTTCTGGGTGGTGAAGCGGGTGCTGAGCGCGTTCATCCCCTTGGTGTCCGCCTCGGTGAAGACCAGGCCGACGGTGGTGACGCTGCTGCGGGTGGCGTCGGTGTACGTGGCGCGCACCAGGCGTTCGCAGCCGACCGGGCCGAGCGTCTTGAGCAGCAGCGGGTCCAGTCCGGCGGCGCAGCCGCTGTCGCCCGCGACGGCGACCCTCGTCCAGACGCGGTCGGTGGCTCCCGGTCCCGCGCCCGCGCCCTTGAGGGTGCGGGGGAAAAGGGTGTCGACGGGCACGCTGTGCCAGAGGGAGCGGCCGACGGTGTACGCGCCGTCCTCGCCGGGTTCGGCGGCGGAGTCGCCGGTGAGCCAGCTGCCGGTGACGGCACCGCCGATGAGCCCGAGGCCGAGGACCGCGCAGACCGCGGCGGCCACGGTCCTGACGGGGCGCCGGGCCTTGACGGGGCGGAGCCGGGTGGTGGTCTCGGCGGGGGTCTCCGCGTAGGCGTAGTACGCGCCGGGCGGAGCGGGGGTGGCGTCGGGGCGCGGGGTGAGGTCCACGGCGCCGACGGGCCGTCGCCGGGTGACGGGCGGCGCCGGGGGAACGGGCGGCGCGGGGGGCACGCGGCGCAGCCTGGTGGTGGTCTCCGCCGGAGTGGGCTCGGAGCCGGGCGCGGGAGGCGCGGGCCGCACCGGCTGGGCCTGCGGGGCGGGAGGCGCGGGGGGTGCCGGCTCGGCGTGCGGCGCGGGGGCCTGTCCGGGGACGGGCGGCGGACCGGCCGGGCGGGGCGGCACTGGAGCGCGCTGCGCTTCGGTACTCATCCGTCCCCCTGGTCCACGTCCCCGTACCGCCCGCGGGCCACCGTGTCGCACGGGCCCGTCGTTCGCTCGCGTGACGTTCACTCTACGGGGTGGACGGCGCCCCGTGGGACGGGGAGAGGAGGTGCGGGACGATCTGCGCCGAACATCCCCCTACCCAGTGGTACGGCCGTCTGGCAAGCTGCGGCCATGACTGCCCGCGCCACTGACCGGACCCGTTACGACCGGGCCACCGCCCATCTCGACGCCCCGGTGGCCGTCGTCGATCTGGAGGCCTTCGACGCCAACGCCGACGATCTGGTCCGCCGGGCCGGCGGGAAGCCGATCCGGGTGGCGAGCAAGTCGGTGCGCTGCCGTGCCCTGCTGGAGCGGGTTCTCGCGCGTCCGGGGTTCGCGGGGATCATGTCGTTCACCCTCGCGGAGTCCCTGTGGCTGGCCAGGGCCGGCTTCGACGACGTACTCCTGGCCTATCCGTCGGCCGACCGCGCCGCGTACGCCGAACTGGCGGGCGATCCCAAGCTCGCGGCGAACGTCACGGTGATGGTGGACGATCCCGCGCAGCTCGAACTGATCGACGCGGCGCGGTCCGGCGGCACCGAGGAGATCCGGGTCTGCCTGGAGCTGGACACCTCGCTGCGGCTGCTCGGCGGCCGGGTCAGGGTCGGCGCGCTGCGCTCCCCGCTCCGCTCCCCGGACCAACTGGCCGAGCTGGCCCGCTCGGTGGAGCGCAGGCCGGGCTTCCGGCTGGTGGGGCTGATGGCGTACGAGGGCCATGTGGCCGGTGTCGGCGACTCGCTGGCGGGCCGTCCGCTGCGCTCGCGCGCGGTCCGGCTGATGCAGACGGTGGCGCGCAGGGAGCTGGCGGCCCGGCGGGCGGAGGTCGTGCGCGCGGTACGGGCGGTGGCCCCGGGCCTGGAGTTCGTGAACGGGGGCGGCACCGGCAGTGTGCAGCACACCGCGGCGGAGTCCGCGGTGACCGAGATCGCGGCGGGTTCCGGGCTGTACGTGCCGAGGCTGTTCGACAACTACACGTCGTTCACGGGCCGTCCGGCCGCGCTCTTCGCGCAGCCGGTGGTGCGCCGGCCGGGCGTGGGTGTGGTGACGGTGCTCGGCGGCGGCTATCCGGCGTCGGGGGCGGCGGGCGCGGACCGGCTGCCGGTCCCGTATCTGCCGGAGGGGCTGCGCTACGACCCGCAGGAGGGCCCCGGTGAGGTCCAGACTCCGCTGCTGGGCGCCCCGGCGGACGATCTGCTGATCGGCGACAAGGTGTGGTTCCGGCACGCGAAGGCCGGTGAGCTGTGCGAGCGGTTCGACGAACTGCGGCTGATCGAGGGCGAGCGGATCACGGCGACCGTGCCGACGTATCGCGGTGAGGGCCGGACGTTCCTGTAGGCCCCCTCAGGGCGCCACGGTGCTGCCCACGCCGCCGCCCGTGGCGTCACCGACCGGGCGGATGCCCCCGGTGAGGGTGTCCATGAGGGAGAGCGGCAGCCCGTCCTGGTCCGCGTCGAACGCGAAGCGCACGATGACCGGTGTCTCGCTGCCCACCGCGGAGGGGAAGACGAGCGACTGCACGTATCCGCCGGGGCCCTTGCCCGTGGTCACCCGCCACCGCACCAGGTGCCCGGTGCGCCCGGCCACGGTCACGGGCTTCGACGCCAGCGTCCGGTGGGACCTGATGCCGCCGTGGACGAGGTCGCCGGTCAGGTTCTCCCCGTAGGCGAGCTCCGCGGCCTTCTCGATGTCCTGCTCGGCCAGGGTCTTCATCACCGTGAGGTCGGTCCCGCCGGCCGTACGCACCGTGACGGTCCCGTGGTAGCAGAAACTCCCCGAGTCGCCGGGGCAGGTGTAGGAGTCGACGGTGCGCATCGTGGTGACGTCGTCGAGGGTGCTCTCGGGCTTCTCCCAGCCGTCGGGGACGGGCAGCGTGACCCCGTTGAGCTGGTCGGTCAGCACCGCGGGGTCCTCCTCCGGGCCCCCGGCGGGCGACGGGGCGGGCGCGCTCGCGCTGTCCGTCGCGGTGGGCGGCGGCGCCGCGGTCGGCGCCGTCTCCGGGGTCGCGCCCCCGTCGCCGCCGAGCATCAGACCGCCGGTGACGGCCGCGGCGACGACGGCCAGAGCCGCCACGGTGAGCACGACGGTCCGGCCGGCCCGGCGGGCGGGTGCCGCGGGCGGCCGGGGCACGGACAGCGGCCGGGGGACGGCGGGGGCGCGGGTGTGCGCCGTCCAGGCCGCGCCGTCCCACCAGCGCTCGGTGCCGGGCACGTTCACGTCCGGGTACCAGCCGGGCGGGGTCGCGTTGCTCATGGCACCACTGTAGGGAGAGCGCCCGCGGCGGTGTCCCGTACCCGGGATCCCGCCGTCCTCGGCGGCGCGCGCCCCGTAGCGGTGTCGCACACCCGGGTGGCGCGCGCCTGGAGCGGTGTCGCGTACGCGGGCGGGGCGCGCCTGGAGCGGTGTCGCGTACGCGGGCGGCACGCGCCTAGAGCGGTGTCACGTACGCACCCGAGATCCCGCCGTCGACGAGGAAGTCGGTCGCGTTGACGAAGGAGGAGTCGTCGCTCGCCAGGAAGGCTACGGCCGCGGCGATCTCCGTCGCCTCGGCGAACCTTCCGAGGGGGATGTGCACGATCCTGCGGGCGGCGCGCTCCGGGTCCTTGGCGAACAGTTCCTGGAGCAGCGGGGTGTTGACGGGTCCGGGGCACAGCGCGTTGACCCGGATGCCCTCGCGGGCGAACTGCACCCCGAGTTCGCGGGAGAGCGCGAGGACGCCGCCCTTGGACGCGGTGTAGGAGATCTGGGAGGTGGCCGCGCCCATCCTGGCCACGAAGGAGGCGGTGTTGATGATCGAGCCGCGCCCCTGGCGGCGCATGTAGGGCAGGGCGGCCTTGCAGCAGAGGTAGACGGAGGTGAGGTTGACGTCCTGGACCCGCTTCCACGCCTCGAGGCCGGTCGTGAGGATGGAGTCGTCGTCGGGCGGCGAGATGCCCGCGTTGTTGAAGGCGATGTCGACGGAGCCGTAGGTCTCGTGCGCCGTCGCGAACAGCGTCTCGACCTGGCCGGGGTCGGTGACGTCGACGCGCACGAAGGTGCCCCCGGCCTCCTCCGCGGCGGCCCTGCCCGCGCTCTCGTCGATGTCGCCGCAGACGACGTGCGCCCCCTCCGACGCCAGCCGGCGGGCGGTGGCGAGTCCGATGCCACTGCCCGCGCCGGTGATGACGGCGGTCCGGCCGGTCAGCCGGCGGCAGATGTTCCCCGTGTCGGTGCTCATGTGTCAGGCCTCCGTGCCGATGAAGACGTTCTTGGTCTCGGTGAAGGCCGTGAGGGCGTCGGGCCCCAGTTCACGGCCGAGCCCGGACTGCTTGTAGCCGCCGAAGGGTGTCCAGTAGCGGACGGCGGAGTGGGAGTTGACGGACAGGTTCCCTGCTCTGACCGCCTGGGAGACCCGCAGGGCGCGGCCCACGTCGCGGGTCCAGACCGAGCCGGCCAGCCCGTACTCGGTGGCGTTGGCCAGCCGTACGGCGTCCTCCTCGTCGTCGAAGGGAAGGACCACGGCGACCGGTCCGAAGACCTCCTCGGTGGCCACGGGCGCGTCCGGGGCGATCCCGGTCAGGACGGTCGGCGGGAACCAGAAGCCGGGGCCGGAGGGCGCGCTGCCACGGATGCCGTCCGCGTCGCCGGGGACGAGCGCGCGGACGCGCTCCAGCTGGGCCCGGGAGATCAGGGGGCCCATCTGAGTCTTCTCGTCCGCGGGGTCCCCCACGACGACGGCGGCGACGGCCGGTACGAGGCGTTCCATGAAGCGTTCGTGGACGGACCGCTGGACCAGGATGCGGGTGCGGGCGCAGCAGTCCTGGCCCGCGTTGTCCAGGAAGGACATGGGCGCGGAGGCCGCGGCGGCCTCGATGTCGGCGTCGGCGAAGACGATGTTGGGGCTCTTGCCGCCGAGTTCGAGGGTCAGCCGCTTCACCCGGTCCGCGCATCTCGCCATGATCTGCTTGCCGACGCGGGCCGATCCGGTGAAGACGATCTTGGCGACACCGGGGTGCTCGACCAGGGCGCTGCCCGTCACGTCCCCGGCTCCGGGCAGCACCTGGAAGAGGTGCTCGGGCAGGCCGGCGTCGAGCGCGATGCGGGCCAGTTGCAGGGCGGTGAGCGGGGTGGTCTCGGCGGGCTTGAGGATGACGGCGTTCCCGGCGGCGAGCGCCGGGGCGGCGCCCCAGGCGGCGATCGGCATGGGGAAGTTCCACGGGACGATCACCCCGACCACGCCGAGCGGTTCGAGGAGGGTGAGGTCGATGCCGCCCGGTACGGGGATCTGGCGCCCCGTCAGGCGCTCCACTCCCCCGGCGGCGTAGTCCAGCAGGTCCCGGACGTTGGCCGCCTCCCATCGCGCGTTGCCCAGGGTGTGGCCCGCCTCGGTGACCTCCAGCAGGGCCAGCCGTTCGGCCTGTTCGTCGACGAGGACGGCGAAGCGGCGCAGCAGCCGGGCTCGGTCGGCGGGTGCCAGGGCGGCCCAGACGCGCTGGGCCGCGGCGGCGCGTGTGACGGCGGCGGAGACCTCGGCCGCGGTGGTGGCGGGGACGGTGGCGACGAGCTGTTCGGTCGCCGGGTTCAGGACGCGGTGCTCGTGGATCACGGGGTGCCTCACAGACGTTCGAAGGAGCGGCGGAGCTCCCAGTCGGTCACCGCGGCGTCGAAGGCCTCCAGTTCGACGCGGGCCATGTTGCGGTAGTGCGCGACGGTCTCGTCGCCGAAGGCCGCGCGGGCGATGCCGCTGCTCTCCCAGAGCCCGGCTGCCTCGCGGAGTGTGGTGGGGACCTGGTCGTATCCGGCGGTGTAGGCGTTGCCCTCGCAGGCCTCGGGGAGTTCGAGTTCGTTCTCGATGCCGTGGAGTCCGGCGGCGACGAGGCCGGCGACCGCGAGGTACGGGTTGACGTCGCCGCCGGGCAGCCGGTTCTCGAAGCGCAGTGAGCGCCCGTGTCCGACGACGCGCAGGGCGCAGGTGCGGTTGTCGTGGCCCCAGGCGACGGCGGTCGGGGCGAAGGAGCCGGGCTGGAAGCGTTTGTAGGAGTTGATGTTCGGCGCGTAGAGCAGGGAGAAGTCGCGCAGGGCGGCGAGCTGGCCCGCGAGGAAGCGGCGCATCAGGGGCGACATCGCGCCGTCCCGGTCCGCCATGACGCTGTGTCCCGAGGTGTCCCTGAGCGAGAGGTGGATGTGGCAGGAGTTGCCCTCGCGCTCGTTGAACTTGGCCATGAAGGTGAGCGCGACGCCTTCCTGGGCGGCGATCTCCTTGGAACCCGTCTTGTAGACGGCGTGCTGGTCGCAGGTGGTGAGGGCCTCGGCGTAGCGGAAGACGATCTCGTGCTGGCCGGGATTGCACTCGCCCTTGGCGGACTCCACGGTGAGCCCGGCGGCCGCCATCTCGTTGCGGATGCGGCGCAGCAGGGGCTCGATGCGGCCGGTGCCGAGGACGGAGTAGTCGATGTTGTACTGGTTGACCGGGGTGAGCCCGCGGTAGTTCGCGTCCCACGCCTGCTCGTAGGTGTCCTTGAAGACGATGAACTCGAGTTCGGTGCCGACGTGGGCGGTCAGTCCGTGTGCGGCGAGCCGCTCCAGCTGCCGCCCGAGGATCTGGCGGGGCGCGGCGACGACCGGTGTGCCGTCCTCCCAGGCGAGATCGGCCATGACCAGGGCCGTCCCCTCGTGCCAGGGGATTCTGCGCAGGGTGGCGAGGTCGGGGCGCATCGCAAAGTCGCCGTAGCCGTTGGACCAGGAGGACATGGCGAATCCGTCGACGGTGTTCATGTCCGTGTCGACGGCGAGCAGGTAGTTGCAGCCCTCCGTGCCGTGTTCCAGCACCTCGTCGAGGAAGAAGGACGCCGCGAACCGCTTGCCCTGCAACCGGCCCTGCATGTCGGGGAAGGCGAGGACGACGGTGTCGATCTCTCCGCTCCCGACGAGCACGCGCAGCTCCTCGATCCGGAGCGGAGGTGTTCGGTCTGCCACGGGACACTCCTCGTTGGGTCGGTCTAAGGTATGGGAGAAAACCATTGGGGGGAAGGGAATCGGGACGTGGCGGAGGAGAACGGGGAGCCCGGGCTCCCGGGCCCGCTGCTGCCCGCACTGCGGCCGGTCCGCGCGGGCAACGGCTTCGAGGAGGCGCTGGAGCAGATCCTCCAGGTGGTCCGGCTCGGCCTGGTGCCCGCGGGCGGACGGCTGCCGGCCGAGCGCGAGCTGGCCGCGCTCCTCGGGATCAGCCGCGTCACCCTGCGCGAGGTGCTGAAGGTGCTCCAGGACCAAGGGCTGGTGGAGTCCAGGCGCGGCCGGTACGGCGGTACGTTCGTGCTGCCCCGCAGCCGCCCGGCCGACGGCGGTGAGCTGCGCCGCCGGGTGGCGGACGCCGGGATCGAGGACCTGCTGCTGTTCCGTGAGGTGCTGGAGACGGGCGCGGCCGGTCTGTGCGCGTCGCGTGGCCTGGACGACGAGGGGGCGGAGCGGCTGCGGGCGGCTCTGGCGGCGACACACGAGGCACCTCTGCCCGAATACCGCAGGCTCGACACCCTCCTCCATCTGACGCTCGCCGAGCTCTCCGGCTCCCCCTCCCTCGCGGCGCGTCACGCGGCCGTCCGGGCGAGCGTCAACGACCTGCTGGACTGCATACCCCTGCTCGTACGGAACCTGGAGCATTCGCAGCACCAGCACACCGCGCTCGTCGAAGCGGTGCTCGACGGCGACGAGGAGGCGGCCCGTGCGGTGATGCGGGAGCACTGCGCGGGGACGGCGGCACTGCTCCGGGGCTTCCTGGCTTGATCCAGCCCTTCCGGATCACTGCTCTTGCGCGTCGGCCCGGCACGAACAAAGGTATGACGCAACACCATTGCACCGGGCCGGTCCGCAGACCGGCCGCCGGAGGGACCGCACCATGCACGAACCGCTCATCGGCGTCACGACCTATCTGGAGCCGGCGGCTCGCTGGGGCGTCTGGGAACTCCCCGCGGCGGTGCTCCCCTCCGCCTATCCACGGCTGGTCCAGCGCTCCGGCGGCCTGGCCGCACTGCTCCCCCCGGACGAGGCCGGGCGGGCCGCGGCGGTCGTGGCCCGGCTGGACGGTCTGGTGATCGCGGGCGGCGCGGACGTCGATCCCGGACTGTACGGTGCGGAGCGTGACTTCAGGACCGGCCCTCCGGCGCACGAGCGCGACAGCTGGGAGGTGGCCCTGCTGCGCGCGGCGCGTGAGGCGGGCACCCCGGTCCTCGGGATCTGCCGCGGGATGCAGCTGCTCAACGTCGCGCTGGGCGGGACTCTGACCCAGCATCTCGACGGTCACACGGGCCCGTTCGGCAAGGCCGGGGTCCTGGGCGAGCACACGGTGGCACCGGTCCCCGGCACGCTGTACGCCTCGCTCGTACCGGAGGAGGCGTCCGTACCGACGTACCACCACCAGGCAGTGGACCGGCTCGCGCCGGGACTGGTGGCGTCCGCGCACGCGGCGGACGGCACGGTGGAGGCGGTCGAACTGCCGGGCGACCAGTGGGTGCTGGGCGTGCAGTGGCACCCGGAGATGGGTGACGACCTGCGGATCATGCGGGCCCTCGTGGAGGCGGCCCGCGCCGGGGCGAGGACACCGGCGGTCAGCCGGGGCTGACCGCGCGGGGCGCCGGTGACCGGTCACGGCGCCCGGTACGACGAGGTGGACACGCGCGTACGCACCGCGCGTGTCCACCCGCAGGGCGGGCACCGGCCCCTGGGGCGCCGGTGCCCTCACCCGTGCGTCACACGGAGTCGGGCGGGAATCCGTGGTGTGCGCCGCCCCGGACGAAGACCCGCCAGGCCTCCATCGCGCCCGAGCAGTCGGGGAACAGGGCGAGCCGGAAGGCGGGCGCCCAGCTCAGTGCGAGCTCCCCCGCCTCGCCGACGGCCACGTCGTCGACACGGGGACGCAGCTGCCCGAGGACCTTGTTGAGGGTCTCCGCCCGGGCGTCGTAGACCGTGCGGAAGTCGTCGAAGGCGCTGTCCCCCGCCCCCTTCCGGGCGAATCTCATGTCCGCCGAGCCGAGCAGCGTCCTCCCCTCGTGCACGACACGGAAGGGGCACTGCGCGTGGATCATGACCGTCTCGCCCGAGGGGCTCTCCAGCTCGACGACGCCCATGTCGGCGGCCCTGCCGACGGAGCGGACGACGGCGCCCTCCAGGAGCCCGGTGACCGCGCCGGGCGATGTCTCAGCAGCCACCGAACAGCCCCCTGCCTTCCTCGATGATCCGGTGGTAACCGTAGCCCTGTCCGGTGATCCGGTCGTGCAGCATGCGCCGCTCGGCGGGCGTGACGTCGCGTCCGAGCCCCCGCTCGATCTCCTTGAGCGCGTCCTTGAACTCCCGGTTCTCGGCCTGGTTGCCGCGCGGCGCGTGATAGCCGTCGTCGTCCAGGTCACCGGAGTCCCAGTCGTTCCTGAGGTCCTCCAGCCCCTTCTCCCAGTCGAATCCGCCGTCGTCGTTGTGGACGAGCAGCGGGGTCGTGCCGGCGACGACGTAGTACGTGTGGATGTCGTCGATCGTGAGGTCGTGGGTGCGCTGCCGCGCGCGGTGGGCCCAGGTCCTCCCGACCTCGGCGGTGGTGCCGTCGACGGTGCGCAGGGTCATGCCGGGCTCGAGGTGCCCGGCGTCCACCCATGCCTTCTCCGAGGGGGACCAGAAGGGGTGCGTGGTGGTGGAGGTCAGCGACTGAGTACCGCTGACGCCCTTGCGGGACACCGTGAGGTCGACGAAGTCCTTGTCGTCCTCGGTGACGATGGTGGCGACCACGGTCCGCGTCGTGGTGAGTCCGCTCTCCGGGTCGGTGACGACGATCTCGTCCCCGATGGCGACGTCCTCGATGGGACGGGTGGACCCGTCGGACATCAGGACGAGCGTGCCCGGGGTGAAGCTGTGCCGGCCTCCTCCGACCAGGCACTGGATGGGCACCGAGTCGGCCTTCTTCAGGGCCGCCTTGAAGCCCTTGAAGACGACCTTCGCCCCCTTGCCGAGCAGGCCGGTGCCCGCCGACACGGCGGCGTCGACGGCCGCCGACTTGCAGGCACTGCCGGACCCCTGGACGCAGCCGACGTAGTCGTCGACGCCCAGGACCTCCAGGATGCCGGGGCCGTTCTGGTCACCGAACCAGCCGAGCTTGCCGACCGCGGTGCAGAACTCCGAACTCGATGCCTCCAGGCTGCTGCACCGGGCCCGCGCCCAGTTCTGCACGTTGTGCTGGTAGTCCAGGCGCTCGTGGTAGTAGGGGAAGTGCTCGGCGAGTTCCGCCTGGGTCGGGACGTAGACGCCCTGGATGGTGATCGAGTCACCCTTGGGCTGGATGACGATCGGCTTCTTCCCGTAGGTGCCGTTCTTCCTCGCCTTCTTGGACATCTGTACGGCGGTGTCGTAGCAGGCGGCGGTGCGCTGGCAGTTGTTGGAATCGGGGCCGATGACCCCGTCGGTGTCGCCTTCGACACCCGCGCAGATGCCGTCGGCTCCGCCGCCGGGCGCACCGTGGATGCAGCCCAGTCCGTCGGGGTCGCTGAAGGTGACCGGGCTGTTGTTGCTGTAGGCGTAGCCGTTCAGCGCCTGCGGGTCGTCGGGCGTGAGCAGCGGGTCGACGGAGATGAACCGGCCGGTCGCCGGGTCGTACTCCCGGGCGCCCAGATGCGTGAGCCCGGTGGACTCGGAGTCGTCCACCCCGCCGACGAATCCCTGTACTCCCGGCCAGGCGCTCGGCCGGGTGCCCCGGATGCCGCCGAACGGGAGCGTGCGGCGCTGGTCCAGCCTCTGGTCGTCCGCGTCGACGGCCAGCTGTCCGGAGCCCTGGTGGTCGGCGATCGTGAAGGAGACCGAACCGTCGTCCTCGATCACCGCCTGGTTGCCGCCCCCGACGTCGAGGGTGCGGGTGGCCTCGGGAGCGGTGGCGCCCTTGGCGAGGGTGACGCGGGTGGCACCGAGGTAGAGCGTGGTCTCCTTCGCCGTACGGGCGATGAGCCGGTTGCCGTCGGCGTCGTAGACGTACGAGGTGATCTCGTCCGCCCCGCCCTCCACCGGCTCGGTCACCTTGGCCAGACGGCCCTCGGCGTCCCAGTCGAGCTTCTGGCTGGTGCCCGCAAGGGTGCGGGTGTCCGTGTTGCCGGTCTCGTCGTAGCCGTAGGAGTCCCGGGCAGTGCCGCCGGGTCCGCTCTGGGTCACGGAGGTGACACCGTGGGGGCGCGGCGCCCCCGCGTCGGGGTAGTCGTAGGTGCGCACGGTGTTCTTCGTGGCGTCACCGGAGAGGTCGTGGAGCGTCTCGGTGAGCCGGTTCCCCACCTTGTCGTAGGTGTAGGAGTTCCAGTACGGCGCGGGGCCGCCCGCCTGCCCCCCGGCCGGGGCACCGGCGCAGGTGCCGGTGGCCTGGGTCCAGGCGTCCGTCAGCCGGCGCAGATGGTCGTAGCCGAAGCACTGGGTGTCGGTGCCCGAGCGGGAGACGTCCGAGACCGAGAGGACGTTGCCCGCCTGGTCGTAGCGGTAGGTGTTCTGGCGGTCGACGCCGGGCACGTCCTCGCGGTCGACCCGGGCGGTGGCCAGACGCCTGCTGCCCCACTCGTAGGTGTTGGTCGCCCAGACCTTCTTGCCCCCGTTGTCGGAGAGTTCGTGCTGGAGGGGGCTGCCGGTCAGGCTGTAGCGGGTGGTCGCGTCGATCCCCTGGCTGCCGCTGAGCGCGACGAGCCGCTGGGTCTGTTCCTCGTAGGTGAACGCCACCGTGGTGGCGGGCAGGGAGCCAGCCGCCGGGGAGCCGGTCGTGCGCACGGAGCCGTCGACGTTGTAGGCCGACGCCGACAGATAGGTGCCGGCCAGCGCTCCCTCGGCCTCGGGGACGGTCACGGTGGAGCGCAGCACGCGGTACAGCCGGTCGTAGGCGACGACCTTGCTGGTGTACTCGTGCCCGTCCGCGAAGCGTGCCGACTCCGCGAGGTGTCCCTTGGCACCACTGATCGTGTCGTAGGTCCAGCTGGCACGGAGCGGCCCGGTGGCGCTGGTCTCCCGCAGTTCCGTCTGCCGCCCGAGTCCGTCGTAGGCGTAGTACAGACCGGTGTCCCGGTCGTCCTCGACGGAGACGGCCTGGCCGCGGTCGTCGTAGACGGTGGAGCCCGCGCCCTTGTCGGGGTCGGTCGTCGCGGTGAGGCGGCCGAGCAGGTCGTAGGTGTACGTCCAGTCGTTGCCGGCCGGGTCGGTCAGCTTCGCCAGCTCACCGCGCGGGGTGTAGGCGTAGCGGGTGGTGTCGTACGCGGCGTCCGCCGAACGGGTCAGGTGCTGGCGCAGTTCGGTGGTCCGGCCGCGGGCGTCGGTCAGCGTGGTGGTCGCCGTCCCGCCCTCCGGCGGGATGACGGTGGAGCGGTCGCCGCCGTAAAGCGTGCGGGTGGTGGCCAGCACCGCGCCGCCGTCCCCGTTGCCCGCGATCCGGTCGGTGACGGTCGGGCGGCCGGTGCCGTCGTACGTGGTGCGGGTCTGGGTCTCGACCGCGAGTGCGTCCGTGGGCTTGAACAGGGTCGGTGAGGGCGCGCCCGTGGCGTAGTAGGTGTCGAAGCTCTTGGCCTGGAGGCCGCGTTCGTCGTAGAACACGTCGGAGAGCAGCCGCCCGCCGTCGGGCCCGGGCTTCTGGGTCTGCCGCTGCCTCAGGAACCCGTCGTACAGGCTGTAGGCGGCGACCTGGGTCCCGTTGGTGCCGAGGGCCTTCGTGACGACGGCGACCGGCTGCCCCTCCGTGATCAGGTAGCCGAACTCGTAGCTCGGCGACAGCGTGGTCAGGCGGTCGGCGAGCCAGACCTTGGAGGAGCGGCCCAGCGCGTCGTAGGTGAAGGTCGTGACCTTCCCGTTGGCGTCGGTCTGCGTCAGCGGCAGCCCGCGCAGTGCGTCGTGGGTGGCGGAGCTGGTCAGGGCCGTCGTCGCGTCACCGGCCTTGGCCGGGGGTGTGGTCGTCGCCGTCTTCGTGACGAACCCCGTGGCCGGGGTGCGGACCGTGGTCGTGGTCCGCCCGTCGGCGCGCGCGGTGCGCACCGGTGCGGCGGTGCCGGTGACCGTGACGTTCGCGGTCAGGTCGGTGCTGGTCAGGACCCGGCCGTAGGAGTCGAAGGTGGCGCCGGACTCCAGATAGGTGGCCGTGGTGCCGTCGTGCTTCTTCAGCAGGGCGGTGGCGGTGGCGTCCCCCTTGGTGGGAGCCGCGCCGTAGGCTCCGCCGTCGTACGCCGAGCGGACGTCGGCGATGACGTCCTTCGTGCGGTCGACGGTCGCGTCGCACGCCTTCGACACGGTCTCGACCCGTGCGGGCAGCGTCAGGATGTTGGCGCTGTCGTTGGTGGCGTAGGTGGTCCGGGTGCAGCGGTTGTCCGTCGCGGTGGACTCGTCGCCCCGGTCGTCGGTCCGGGTGACCCGCCCCGCCACGGTGTCGTAGGTGGAGGAGCTGGAGGTGGTCCGCCAGGACGCTCCCGCCCCGCCGTCGAGGGACGTCCAGGAGGTGGTGTCCGCGGTACCGGTGAAGTTGGAGGTGACGGTGCCCCAGTCCCGGGTCCGCTTCCCTGTCTCGTGGCGCCAGGGGCGGTTGACGGTCTTGCCGAGGATCTTGCCGCCGTTGCCGGAGTAGGTGGCCGTCTTGTACGCGTAGCCGGCGAACGCCTCGTGGTCGGTGATCGGGTCGCCCTCGCCGTCGCCGAGGGTCACGGCGACGTTCTTGGTGCCCCCGGAGGGGGTCTCCCGGTCGCCGTCCATGCCGCGCAGGAAGTAGGAGTCGGACTGCGACTTCATGGCCGCGTCACCGCCCTGGCCGCCCGTCTTGACGCGGACCTGCCCGTACCCCCGCCACTGGGACCAGGTCTTGGACTTCTCCTTGGTCAGGCCGTCGTCGTCGTCGTAGTGCCACGCGGCCGGGCCCATGTACGTGTACGCCGTGACCTGGTCGGGGGCGCCGCCCGTGCGGTCGGTCGCCGTGACGGAGGTGACGACGTACTTGTTGAACCAGTGGATCTCGGGGTCGACGGTGGAGCTGCCGCCGATGTACTGCGGGAAGCAGCGCGTGGTGTTGGTCTGCGGGGTGGGCAGTGCGGCCCAGTCGCAGGCCGCGGCCGAGTAGTCGACGTCGGTCTGGCCGCCGTACTCGTCCGCGATCGTGGAGAGCCGGTCCTTGATGAACGGCGCGTAGCCGTCACCGGTCCGGTCCAGCCGGTTCGCCAGCTGCGTGTAGGCGAACGTGGTCTTCGGGAGGGTGATCGCGGGTGTCGCGGTGTGGCCGGTGTGCTGGATCGAGTCGAGCAGCAGCTGGTAGTCGATGTCCGCCGTGCCCCAGCGGTGGGCCAGCTTCCAGGAGTCGGCCTTCTGGTAGACACCGGAGGCGTCGCGGACCTGGGTGGTCACCTCGGCGAGGCGCTTGCGCGTCCAGAAGGAGGGCGAGAGCCGGCCCTGGTCGCAGTCCTTGCCCTGCTCGCAGTTGAGGTCGTAGGGCGTGTCGTACCAGTACGCGGCGTCGGTGCCGATGGAGGAGCAGGTGGTGAGGGCGTCGGGCAGACAGCGCTCCGCGTTGGAGAAGACCACCTTGGCGAGGGCGGGGGTGGTGTACATCGACGTGGACTTCAGGCCGTACTGGATCTCGTCGAGGTAGCCGCCGCGGGTGTAGCGGGTGTCGTCGGCGGCCTCGAGGTTGCGGCCGTAGGAGTTCTGCTCCTGGACGTAGGTGTAGGAGATGGCGTTGGCGCGGGGGTCGACGACGTAGTCGAGGTTCCACCGCCAGGCCTGCTGGCACCACGAGTCCGCGAAGGCCGACGCGTGGCAGGGCTCGCCCGAGTCGTCACCGAAGACGGGGGCGGTCCAGGTGGATGCGGTGGTCTTCTTCCCGTCGCTCCATCCGGGCAGGCGGTTGTAGCCGAAGTAGTACTGCACCCCGTCGGGGTCGGTCAGCCGCCAGTACTCACCGTTGTCGTCGCCGTTGCCCCGGTCCGCGGAGGTGAGCCGGGCGATCCGGGTGCCGTCGTCCTGGCGGAGCCTGAACTGGTCGGAGCCGAGGGGGACCAGCTCGCCGCCCTTGCCGTTGAAGCTGATGAAGGCGTTGTCGTAGCCCCAGCAGAGATCACCGGGCTTCATGCCGTCGCTGTTCTCGACACCGTCGTCCGCGCACGGCTTGTAGCGGCGCTCGATGTAGCCGGGCCACAGGTCGAAGCCGCTGCCGATCCAGGAGGACTGGTTGTTGGTCTCCCCGGTGCGGCCGTCGACCGAGCCCGAGGAGTACCCGAGGCCGATGCTCGGCTTCAGCCCGCCCGGTACGTCGGGGACACCCATCTCGTAGGACCAGGCGAAGTCACCCGTGTTGAGGTTGGTCTGCCAGGTGGCGGACGGGGAGAGCGGGGTGGCCTTGTAGTCGCCGATGGCCGCCGTGTCGTCCGCCACCGCGGCCAGCACGGTGGCTCCGGAGGCGGCGACCCGCACGGCCGGGGCGGTGAGCGTGCCCTTCTCCGTGTCGTTCACCGTCTCGACCGGTGTCCGGGTGCGGCAGCGCTCCGCCTCGGGGGTGGTCAGCGCGCAGGCGGGGAGCTGCACCAGGGTCAGCCGCGCGCCGTAGCCGCCGCCGTACGCCTGGGCGATCCGGCGGTAGTCGACCCGGACGAGGGCGGCGCCGTCGGTGAACTCCTCGCGGTCCGGGGTGAGTGCGAGAACCAGCCCGTCGACATCGGCCTGCCGGGCCTGGTCGTGTCCGGCGACCCGGACACGCATCCGGCCGTCGGCGGGCTCGGCCGCCACGGCTCTCCTGTCCGTCCCCGCAGCGTGCGCCGAGGTCGCCTTGCGGGGGCCGACGTACACGGGCAGGCCGCCGGCCTGTTCCGGTGCCGCCGCCTTCGCGCCCTCCGGCGGCCGGCGGAGCGTCACATCGGCCGAGCCCGCAGCCGGCCACGCGTCCTCGGGCGCGGTACGGGGGGTGCGCGGCCCGCGCTCCACGGTGCGCGGCTTCGCCGCCCCGGCGGCGGAACCGGCCACGGGCCGCTCGGCCTTCGGCAGAGCCGGCCGGCCGCGCCCGTCGTCGGCGACCGCTCCCGAACCGGCGGGGGCGACGACGCCCTGGAGCAGCGTGGCGGTCATGACGACGGCGGAGGCGAGCGCGGCCCGGTGTCTCCACCGCACCGCCCATCCCTTTGATGACGATTGCCTCATTGTTCCCCTCGGATCCGCTCGCGCCCGGCCGCGCGGGACAGGACCCGGCGGCTCTGGGCGGTTGGCCTGGTGCATGGGTCGGTGCGGCGGGAGCCGCGGTGCGGTGCCGGACCGGGGCCGGTGGCGACGGTCCGGTGCGGTGCGGTGGCGGACCGTGCCCCGCGGGCGAGGGTCCGCCACCGTGTCCGGTCAGTCGGTGCCGGGCACCTCGGTGGCGACGCCCGGCATGCCCAGCGACAGGTGGGCGATCTGCGACTCTGTCAGGGCTCCCTGGAACGTCCACACGTCGTCGATCCCGCCCGCCCAGTGGTCACCGGCCGTGGAGCCGGCCTTGCTGCGGCCGAACTGCAGGGATTTGGTCGCGGTGAAGGCGGGCGTGTTGGACGCCCAGGAGACCTGGTCGCCGCACGTGGCGTCGTCCGGGCTGCCGTCCGCGTCCGCGTCGGCGCAGGCGACCTGTTCGAGCTGCCCGTTGACGTAGAGCTGCACCTGGTCGGCGAAACCGTCGTAGACCAGGGCCAGGTGGTTCCACTCGGTGGGGTCGTAGAACTGGTGGTTGTCCACGGTCACCGTGGTCGCCGCCGCGGAGTCGGCTCCCGGTATCTGGATCTGCCAGCTTCCCGGACCCGCCGCGGGATCGGCCGCCGGCGCGTAGCGGACCGCGAAGGCGCTCCTGGTGGCGCCCTCCGCGCTGATCACGGTGGCCGGCCGGCCGGGTGCCGCCGCGGCCTGTGCCCAGGCGGTCACGGTGTAGCTGGCACCGGTGTCCACCGGGACGCCCGTGGTGGACGCGTAGTCGTCGACGCCGTCGAGGAACAGTGCCGCGTCGTCGACCCAGCCGGGCCCGACGGCCGCCTGGCCGCCCAGGGTGAGGGCGGGGGCACCGCCGACGGCGTTCGGCGAGGCGGCGGGGGTGCCGGTGGCGGAGTCGAGCAGCCAGCGGGACTTGACGAGGGGGCGCTGCTTGAAGAGCTGACGTACCTCGTCGTCGGTGACGGTGCGGTCGTAGAGGCGGACGTCGTCCAGGGTCCCCTGGAAGAAGTTGGCGACGCCGCCCGGATATCCGGAGGCGCCCAGGGTGAGCGGACCGGAGGCGAGCCAGGGGGTGGTGAAGGGCTGCGTACCTTTCAGGCAGCCGTTGACGTAGAGGCGGATCTGCTGGGCGTCGATGTCGTACACGCCGACCACGTGGGCCCACTCGCCCAGCGGGGCGATCGGGCACTTCGGGTCGCTGGTGGCGTTCTCCAGCGCGCGGACCAGGGTGGCGTCGCCGGTGTCGGCCGTGGCTCGCTGGAAGACCCATCCGGTGGAGGTGTGGTAGAGCTCGAAGCCCCGGTTGGCGGCCCCGCTCTGGTGCGCCACCACCATGGCCCTGTTGGGTTTGTCCTTCGGCAGCTTGGCCCAGGCGGACACCGCGAAGCTCTGGTAGGTGTCCAGGAGGGGACGGCCGCTGGTGGCGTGGTCGTCGACGCCGTCGAGCTGCAGGCCCTTGCCGTCCACGCCGGCCGCGCCGCTCGTCGCTCCGCCCTTCAGCGTGGCGACCACCGGCTGGGCGCGACCGGTCACGGCCGTGGCGGTGGAGTCCTCGTCCAGGGGCCAGGCCAGCTTGGCGGGGCGGTTGGTGTTCACGGGCTGTTCGGAGTGCAGGCGTGTGACCTGATCCTGCGAGAGCTGGTAGTCGAAGAGCTGCACCTCGTCCAGGTCGCCCTGGAAGAAGTTGCCCATCGTGCCGTAGTGCGAGGCCGCGCCCAGGATGGTGCTGCCGCGCGCGTCCCACGGGGCCGTGAAGGGGGCGGTGCCGACGAGCTCTCCGTCGACGTACAGCTTCAGCTGCTGGGCCGGGTTGTCGAACACCCCGACGAGATGGGTCCAGACGCCGAGCCGTCCGCTCACGCACGCGGTGTCGCCGGCCGGGCAGGCGGGCTGGGCCGCGCGCACCGATGTGGCGCCCGCGGCGTCCACGGAGTGGCGCAGGAAGACCCAGCCGCCCATCGCGCTGGAGTGGTAGACCTCGAAGCCGCTCGTGTTGTGCCCGGCCTGGGACACGGCGACGGTCGCGGCGTCCCGCTTGTCCGTGGGCAGTTTGGCCCACAGCGACACCGAGAAGCTCTTGCCGGTGTTCAGCACGGGGGACACGGTGGCCCCGTGGTCGTCGACTCCGTCGAGGCGCAGCCCCTTGCCGGACACGCCTTCGACGCCGGGCTGCGCGCCGCCCG
This sequence comes from Streptomyces sp. CB02058, assembly GCF_001905505.1. Taxonomy (GTDB): domain Bacteria; phylum Actinomycetota; class Actinomycetes; order Streptomycetales; family Streptomycetaceae; genus Streptomyces. The sequence continues at coordinate 277,087 of NZ_LIPG01000006.1, read as the reverse complement.
CCAGCTCCGCGGGCCAGGCCCCGCCCTCGCCCGCGGCGCCGGTCGCTCCCGCGGGCTCGTCGAGGTCCCAGGTCAGCCGGTCCGGCTGGCCGGCCCGGACGCGGAACTGGTAGGTGCGGATCTCACTGCCGTTGCCCGCGGTGTCGAAGGCCTGCGCGGTGATGAAGTTGACGCCGGGTCTGGTCGGCATGAACTTCATCGTCCTGGCGCCGCCACCGGAGGTGGTCAGCGTGTGCGCGCTGCTCGGGTCGCCGTTGACGCCGAACCAGTACTTCGAGACGTCGGTGGACGTGGAGTCGACGGTGAACGTGCCGTACCGCCCCACTCCGTCCAGCCACGGGTCCTGCGGGTCCTCCGGGTCGGAGGCCGGGTACTGGGCGGACGTGATGGACGGTCCGGCCGGTACGGAGGTGTCGTAGACGGTGTTGCACGCCGTGGCGGAACCGGCCCACGACCAGGGCGACCACTGGGCACCGTCGTTCGAACGGGCCGACCAGCCGACGGTCCTGTTCTTCGGGAGGGTGCTGGGCAGCGACAGCGAGAAGTCGGAGCCCGAGGCCTTGTAGGTGGAAGCGGCCGAGGTCCACCGGGAGGTGAAGCCCTTGCCGTCCCCGCTGTCCCAGGACGCCTCGAACTGCACCCGCACCCGGTCCTTGTCCGGGTCGGTCACGTCGTTCGCCCGCATCGTCGGCAGCGTCCGTACGCGCTTGGGGGAACCGGGCGTGCCGCACGCGCCGCCCGGGTCCTGCGTCAGCTGCGAGGTCCTGATCTGCCCCGGCGGACGGTTGTAGTTCACCCGGAGGAAGGCGTCGTCGGAGAACCGCTTCCAGGTGTACATGTCGGACTCGCTCGTGGCCCGCATGCCGAAGGTGAGGCTCGACCACTTCCCGGCCGCGGCCTGCGCCACCACGCCCTTGACGTCGAACTCCGCGTCCGCCGCCGAGCATCCGTCGTACCCGTAGGCGAAGCTGCGGGTCTCGAGGTGGTCCACCCAGAAGCCGGAGGCCTTCTGTGTGTTCCAGGTGGTCGAGGAGTTGATCCCCTTCGTACGCCAGAGCTGCACCTCGCGCTTGTCGCAGGAGGCCGCGTGCGTCTCACGCACCACGAACTCCGCCGAGAGGATCGACTTGCCCGCGAACTGCGAGGTGGGGATCTGGTAGAAGAGCCGCTTGGTGTCGTACGGCTTGCAGTAGGCCCACCCGCAGTAGCCGAGGCCCGCGTCCGGATCACCGTTGAACTTCCACTGCGGTGAGCTCGCCCAGTACTCGGACGCCATCGTCCACGCCGAGGTCTTCGGCGAGTACCACTGCGGGTCGATGAAGACCGGGTAGACCGTGCCGTCACCCGCCAGTACCTCCTGGTCGGGGGTGAGGACCAGCTCCTCACCGCCGGCCGCCACCTCCACGCCCACGGGAGCCAGCTGCCCCGACTCCCCCGCGGCCGGCTCGTCCCCCGTCGCGGCGGCGGACTCCTGGGCGGCGGACCGCGCGACGCCGGCCGCCGGTGCGGCACCGGGGCTCGAGTCCCACATCATCGGCTTCGCGGCCTCGAAGACCGGTGTTCCCGCTCCGTCGTCGACGGCGGCCAGGCCGCCCTCCGCGGTCTCCCGCACCGTCATGCCGTCGGCCGCCAGGCCCATCCGCAGCTCGGCCAGCGCGGGGCTCCCGGCGGCCTCGGCGGACCGGACGACGAGAAGCTGCGTGAAGCCGTCCTCATGGGCACCGAGCCGCAGGTCCACGTCCGGGAGGATGTCGGCGTACGTCGCGGTGTCGCCCTCCAGCGTCGGCTTCGGCACGTCCGCGGGCCAGGTGAACTCCAGCGTGCGTCCGGCGCGTTCCATGCGCACCAGCGGGCCGTCCCCGCCGCCGGAGAACGACAGGCCCCCGGAGACGGCCTTCGGTTCGACCGCTCCCCCGGCGGTCACCGCGAGGGTGGTGTCGATCGGCACCCAGGCGCCCCCGGCACGTGTGCGGACCGGGCGCATGTACTCGCGCGCCTCGAAGCGCCCCTCGGGCGTGGCGAACACGTCGCGGCTCTCACCGCGTGCCGAGGTGACCTCGACGTTCTTGCCGGTACGCCGGGCCTCGGCCAGCGCCTCGTCCTCGGACACCGCCACCTCCGCCCCCTCGTCGGCCGCGGCGGAGCGGGGCGCCGCGAGCGGCGCTTCCGCCCTGGCAGGCGCGACGCCCGCCACCGAAGCCGTACCGGCCACCAGTGCGACGGCGAGCGTCAACGCCGCCGGTCCACCGGCCCCCCTGCGTGCGCGGGCACGACGAAACATCCCCCAGCCCTCCCCAGAGCCCCCAGAACAAGATCACATGATGTGACTGCCAAGTGACCGTAGGGACGGCGAATGAACGCGTCCACCTGCACAGATGGGTACATTCGACCGACATCCACACGCCGACCACACATGCAGAAGTGATCTTCGTCTCATGGAAATCCGGCCGGGGACGACCGCCCTGACGTGGGGTCAACCGAAGGTGTCCGGCACATGAACCGGCGGCCGGACGCGCGTCCCGCCCGACACCGTCCCGGGGACCCGAGTCCTCAGCCCCGCGCCGGGCCCGAGGGATGCGCGGTCAGGGAGAGCAGATCGCGGGCCGGGCCGGTCGGGCGATGGCCGGCGGGCCAGACCGCGCGCAGCTGACGGCGCAGCCGGACGCCCGCCACGGGGATCTCGACCAGGCGCCTGGCCGACAGCTCCTCGTCCAGCGCGAGTTCGCTCAGCACGCAGGGCCCTGCACCGCTCTCCGCCGCTCCCTTGACCGCGGTCGTGGAGGAGAGTTCGAGCAGCGGGCTCGCGAGGCCGCCGTGCACGGCGAGCGCGGCGTCCAGGACCTGGCGGGTGCCAGAGCCCCGTTCGCGCAGGATCAGGGGGGCCGCCGCGAGTTCCCGGGGGGTCAGCTGCGTACGCCGGCGGGCCCAGGGGTGGGAGGGGGCGACCACGACCACGAGCCGGTCGTGCGCGATGACGGTGCCGTCGAGCCCTTCCGGTACGGAGAGGCCCTCGACGAAGCCGAGGTCGGCCTCGCCGGTGAGCAGCCGCTGCGCGACGGCGGCGGAGTTCCCGGCGAGCAGGGAGACCGCCGTGTCCGGACGGCCCGCGCGCAGGGCGATCAGCCAGCCGGGCATCAGGTACTCCGCGATCGTCATGCTGGCCGCGACCCGCAGCCGGGAGTCCCGCCGGTCGCGGAGCGCCTGCGCCCCCGCGTCGAAGGCCTCGGCGGCCTCGACGACCCGCCGTGCCCAGTCGGTGACCAGGGCCCCGGCGTCGGTGAGCCGGGAGCCGCGCGGCGAGCGGTCCAGGAGCGCCACACCGAGCTGCCGCTCCATCGACCGGATGCGGCTGGAGGCCGCGGGCTGGGTGATGCCGACCTCCCGTGCCGCCCGGCCCAGGCTCCCGTGCCGTGCGACGGCGAGGAGCAGCACCATGGCTCCCAGGTCGGGGACCCGATGGGGCAGGGCGGCGGGCAGGGGCTCCGGGCTGGTCATAACCCCAGCCTATGACCCCATAGCCGCGTGCTCCCTGGTGGGCCCCGGGCCGCCCGGTGAGAATCGTGGCATGGCCATCTTTCCGCATACCAAGACCCGGACCCCCGCCCTCCGGCCCGCCGCCGTACGGCTTCCCTCGCTCCGGCATCTGGGCCCGAACTGGTACGCGACCGTCATGGGCACCGCCATCGTGGCCACCGCGGGCGTCGCGCTGCCCGTGGACGTGCCGGGCCTGCGCACGGTCTGCCTCGGGGTGTGGGCGCTGTCCGCCGTCCTGCTGGTGACCGTCCTCGTGGCCCGTGCCGGGCACTGGATCGCCCACCGGGACCAGGCCCGCGCGCACCTCCTCGACCCCGCCGTCGCCCCCTTCCACGGCTGCCTGTCCATGGCGCTGCTCGCGGTGGGCGCGGGCACCCTGGTGGTGGGCCGGGACCTCGTCGGGCGCCCGGCGGCCGTCGCCGTGGACGCGGTGCTGTTCACGGCGGGCACGGCGGCCGGGCTCGCGGCGGCCGTGGTGATCCCGTATCTGATGGTCGTACGCCACCGCCCCGCGGCCGGTACCGCTTCGCCGGTCTGGCTGCTGCCCCTGGTGGCCCCGATGGTGTCCGCCGCCGTCGGGCCGCTGCTGGTGCCCGAGCTGCCTCCCGGCCAGGCGCGCGAGGCACTGCTGCTGGCCTGCTACGCGATGTTCGGGCTGTCCATCCTGGCGACCCTGGTGGTCGTGCCCCTGGTCTTCGCGCGGCTGGTGCACGAGGGCCCGCTGCCGCTCGCGGCGACCCCGACGCTGTTCCTGGTGCTCGGCCCGCTGGGCCAGTCCACGACCGCGGTGAATCAGCTGGCCGATGTGGCGCCGGGCGCGATCGGGGCGCCGTACGCCTCGGCCTTCGGCGCCTTCGCCGTGCTGTACGGGGTACCGGTGATGGGCTTCGCCCTGCTCTGGCTGGCGCTGTCCGGCGCGATGGTGGTGCGCGCGGTCCGGCGCGGCATGGGGTTCACGATGACCTGGTGGGGGTTCACCTTCCCGGTCGGCACATGCGTCACGGGCGCGGCGGGACTGGCCCGGCACACCGGGCTGGACGCGTTCACCTGGCTGGCGGTGGGGCTCTACGCGCTGCTGGTGACCGCCTGGGCGCTGGCGGGCGTACGGACGCTGGGCGGGCTGTTCAGCGGGGCGCTGCTCGCGGCGCCCCGGCAGCTGCGCCCGGCGGCGGTCCGCGCCACATGATCCGCGCCGCGCGGTGAGCGCCGCCGGCGGGGTCAGCGGCGCGAGTCGTAGGTCGCGTCGATGTGCTCGGCGACCGAGACCACCAGCAGCCGGGTGCCCGGGACGGTCGCCCGCCACCGGTGCCGGACCCCGCCGGACAGGAAGAGGGTGTCGCCCCGGCCGAGCCGATGGGCCTGCCCCTCCGCCTCGACCTCGACGGCGCCCTCCACGACGTACATCACCTCGTCGTTGCGGTGCTGGAACTCCTGCCCGAGGTCCGTCTCCCCGACGAACTCCAGCGCGCTGAGCTGGTGGCGGCCCCGCACGAGCCGGCGTACGCCGTTCTCGTCGTCCGCCCGCACGACGTCCACGGCGCGTGCCGAGTCCGCCGCGGCCCTCAGCCGCTCGGTCGTGGTCTCCAGCGCCTCGGCCACCCGGTCCAGGGACCGGGGGCTGGGTCTCGCCCGTTCGTTCTCGATCTGGCTGAGGAACGGTACGGACAGACCGCTGCGCCCGGCGACCGCGGCCAGGGTGAGTCCGAGGGTCCTGCGGCGTCGGCGAACCGCGGCACCCACTCGAAGGGCTTCCTTGTCGTCCATGTCCGGCTCCCTCCCCGGATCGCCATCCTCCCGGTTGCCAGCACCCTACGCATGTCGTCGGCAGGATGGAGCGGAAGTGGAGGGACGGAGAACCTTCGGGGACTCCCTTCGACCAGCCTGAAGGGGGCGGCCCCGGTTCGCTACCGGGGCCGCCCCCTTCATGGGACGAACTGCTGGACCTGCCTCCGAGGGGCTCGCGGACCAGCCGCCGCGAGGCGGGCGGATCAGCTGCCGACGGGCGTCAGCTTCTCCACCACGTCCGGGTTGGCGTCCATCCAGCGGCGGGCGGACTCCTTCTCCTTGCCCGCGCCGCCCTTCTGGATCTCCACCTCCAGCGAGGCGAGCTGCGCCTCACTGAGCTTGAAGTCCTTCAGCCAGCCGGTCAGCTCCGGGAAGTCCTTGGCGAAGTCCTTCTTGGCGACCGTGTGGATCTGCTCGCCGTCGCCCCAGGCGCCCTTCGGGTCCTCGAGCTTCTTCAGGTCGTGCTTGCCGTAGGCCCAGTGCGGCGACCACAGGGTCACCACGACCGGCTCCTTCTTCTTGATCGACCGGTTCAGCTCGGCCAGCATCGACGAGGTGCTGGAGGAGACCACCTCGTACTCACCTTCGAGGCCGTACTCCTTGAGCACCTTCTTGTTGAGGGTGCCCATCATCCCGGCGCTCGACTCGATGCCGATGATCTTGCCGTTGAACTTCTTGCCCTGGCCCTTGAGGTCCTCGAGCGAGTCGATGCCCTTCACGTACGAGGGAACCGTCAGCTCCAGCGAGGTCGGCCCGTACCAGGAGCCGAGATCGGTCAGGTTGTCCTTGTACCGGTCCCAGTAGTCCTTGTGCGTCGTCGGCAGCCAGGAGTCGAACTGGACGTCGAGCTGGCCCTGCGCGAGACCCGTGTAGAGCGGTCCCGGGTCGAGCTGCTTGACCGTGGTCTTGTATCCCCGGTCCTCCAGCATGTTCTGCCAGAGGTAGGTGGAGGCGATGGCCTCGTCCCACGGGAAGTAGCCCATGTTCACGGTCTTGCCCGCGTCCTTGCCCTGCTGCGAGCTGCCGCCGCCCGGCACGGGGGCCAGCTTGTCGACCAGGCCCGGGTTCTTCTTCAGCCAGGTGCGGACGCCGTCCTGCTCCTTGCCCTGGCCGGCGTTCTGGATCTCGTTCTCGAGGCTGGTGAGCTGCTTCTCGGTGAGCTCGAAGTCCTTGAGCCACTTGGCGACGGCGGGCGCCTTCTTGGCGAAGCCCTTGTGCGCGACGGTGTGGACCTCTTCGCCCTTGCCCCAGGCGCCCTTCGGGTCCGCGAGCTTCTTCAGGTCGTGCTTGCCGTAGGCCCAGTGCGGCGACCACAGGGTCACCACGACCGGCTCCTTCTTCTTGATGGAGGCGTTGAGCTCGGCCAGCATCGAGGAGGTGCTGGAGGAGACGACCTCGTACTCGCCCTCCAGGCCGTACTCCTTGAGCACCTTCTTGTTGAGGGTGCCCATCATCCCGGCACTGGCCTCGATGCCGATGATCTTGCCGTTGAACTTCTTGCCCTGGCCCTTGAGGTCCTCGAGCGAGTCGATGCCCTTCACGTACGAGGGAACCGTCAGCTCCAGCGAGGTGGGGTCGTACCAGGAACCGAGGTCGTCCAGCTGGTCGCTGTACTTGTCCCAGTAGTCCTTGTGCGTGGTCGGCAGCCAGGAGTCCGTCTGGAAGTCGATGTCGCCGCGGGCGACACCGGAATAGAGCGGGCCGGCGTCGAGCTGGGTGATCCCGGTCTCGTAGCCGCGCTGCTCCAGGATCTCCTTCCACAGGAACGTGGAGGCGATGCCCTCGTCCCAGGGGATGTAGCCCATGTTGATCTTCTGGCCCTGGCCGACGTTCGAGGCGTCGGCCTTCGCGCCCTCGGAGTCGGAGGAACCGGCGATGTTGAGGCCGCCCGCGACGAGCGCGAGGACGATGACACCGGTCATCGCGACGGCCGTGCCGGGCTTGTAGTGCGTGAACTTGAGCCGGCGGGCACCTGCCGCGACCTTGGCGGCGGCGCGGCGGCCGAGCGGGGAGACCCGCTCGTTGAGCGCTCCGGTCATCCGGTCCAGGTACATGGCGAGGATGACGACGGCGATCCCGCTCTCGGCGGCGAGGCCGACCTGGAGCTGGGTGATCGCGGCGTAGACCTTCTCACCGAGGCCGCCGGCGCCGGCCATGCCGCCGATGACGACCATCGACAGGGCCAGCATGATGACCTGGTTGATTCCGGCCATGATCGTCGGCAGGGCCAGCGGCAGCTGCACCCGGGTGAGGGTGTGCTTGGGCGTGGTGCCGAAGGCCTCGGCGGCCTCGACCAGCTCGCCGTCGACCTGGCGGATGCCGAGCTCGGTCATCCGGACGCCGGGCGGCATCGCGAAGACGATCGTGGCGATGACGCCGGGGGTGACACCGACGCCGAAGAACATGACGCCGGGAATCAGGTAGACGAAGGCGGGCATCGTCTGCATGACGTCCAGGACGGGCCGCAGCGCGGCGCTGACCCGGTTGTTGCGCGCCGCCCAGATGCCCGTGGGCACCGCGATCACGATGGTGATGACGGCGGCCACGACGACCAGCGAGAGCGTGGCCATCGCCTCGTCCCAGAGGGCGAGGGAGTCGATGAGCGCGAAGCCCACGAAGGTGAGCACGGCGGGGATCACACCGCGCAGCCAGAAGGCGACGACGGCGAAGATGCCGGCCATCAGGAGCGGTTCACCACCGCTGAGCACGGCGTTGACGCCGTCGTACATGCCGCCGAGGACGGTCTTGATGAAGTCGAAGATCCAGGTCAGGTTCGACTGGAGCCAGTCGACCGCGTCCTCGACCCAGCTGCCGAAGGAGAGCCTAGGCACCGGCGATCACCTTCTCGGCCTCGTCCCGGGGAGCCGGCACCTGGGTGTCGGCCTGGGGCTCCACCTGCGGTTCCTCGCCGAGCGCGGCGAGCAGCGTCTCGCGCTGCACGAGGCCGATGACACCGCCGTCCTCGTCGGTCACGGCGACGGCCGCACCGCTGGTGGAACAGGGGGCGAAGAGCTCGGCTATCGGAGTCTCCGAGGTCACCGTCGCGGGCGCCTCGGCCAGCAGGTCCTCGTCGGCGCTACCCGCTGCGGGCGCCTCCATGATGGAACCGGCCGTGAGCACCCTGGAGCGGTCGACGTCCTGGATGAACGAGGCGACGTAGTCGTTGGAGGGCCGCACGAGGATGTCCTCGGCGGTGCCCTGCTGGACGATCTCGCCGTCGCGCATGACGGCGATACGGTCGCCGAGGCGCATGGCCTCGTTGAGGTCGTGGGTGATGAAGACGATGGTCTTCTTCAGGCGCTTCTGGAGTTCCAGGAGCTGGTCCTGCATGTCGCGGCGGATCAGCGGGTCGAGCGCGCTGAAGGACTCGTCCATGAGGAGCAGGTCGGCGTCGGTGGCGAGCGCGCGGGCGAGGCCCACCCGCTGCTGCATTCCGCCGGACAGCTCGTCGGGCCAGGACTTCTCCCAGCCGGCGAGGCCGGTCAGCTCCAGTGCCTGGGCGGCGCGTTCCTCACGCTCGGCACGCGCCACGCCCTGGACCTCCAGGCCGTACGCGGCGTTCTCCAGGACGCTCCTGTGGGGAAAGAGCGCGAAGTGCTGGAAGACCATGCTGATCTTGGTGGAGCGGACGCTGCGCAGCTCACGGGGGCTCAGGGCGGTCAGGTCCTGGCCGTCGAAGAGCACGCGCCCGGCGGTGGGCTCCAGCAGGCCGTTGAGCATCCGCAGCAGGGTGGACTTCCCGGATCCCGAGAGCCCCATGACGACGAAGATCTGGCCCGGCTCCACGGTGAACGAGGCGTCGATCACCGCTGCGGTCGTTCCGTCGGCGCGCAGCTCGTCGCGGTGGGTACCGCCTTCGAGCCTCTGCACGGCTTGATCGGGTCGTCTGCCGAACACCTTGTACAGGTGTTCCGCTTGCAGCCTTGACACATACACCTCACGCGTTGAACCGAAACGGTCTGCCGCCCCCGCAGCAGACCGTGGAGCGGTGCGGATTCGGCCCGCAGAGCACGCGCATTCGTTGAAAAATGGACGTGGTCCGCTCCGGTGGCGCGCCTGCCCCCACTTACGCGACCCAAACACTTGTGTGATCCAGCTCACCCGAAAGAAACCGGCATCACGGGAACCGCGCGCCCCTCCCGCACCAGCGGGCCGACTGTCACAGGGGTGCGGCATCATCGGGGTGTGACGCGACGCCTGATGCTCCTCGACACCGCCTCCCTCTACTTCCGCGCCTATTTCGGCGTCCCGGACTCGGTGCGCGCACCGGACGGGACGCCGGTCAACGCCGTGCGCGGACTGCTCGACTTCATCGCCAGGCTCGTGCAGGACCACCGGCCGGACGACCTGGTGGCCTGCATGGACGCGGACTGGCGTCCGCACTGGCGGGTCGAGCTGATCCCGACGTACAAGGCGCACCGCGTGGCGGCCGAGACTCCGGCCGGCGTGCCCGACGAGGAGGAGACCCCGGACACCCTCTCCCCTCAGGTCCCCGTCATCGAGGCCGTGCTCGACGCCCTGGGCATCGCCCGCGTGGGCGTCTCGCCGTACGAGGCGGACGACGTGATCGGCACGCTGGCCCGGCGGGCCGACGGCCCCGTGGACATCGTGACCGGGGACCGCGACCTCTACCAGCTGGTCGACGACGCCCGGGGGGTGCGCGTGCTCTACCCCCTGAAGGGCGTGGGGTCGCTCCAGCTGACCGACGAGTCCTGGCTGCGCGAGAAGTACGGCGTGGACGGCGCCGGATACGTCGATCTGGCCCTGCTCCGCGGCGACCCGAGCGACGGCCTGCCGGGCGTCCCCGGGATCGGCGAGAAGACGGCGGCGAAGCTGCTGGACGCCTTCGGCGACCTGGCCGGGATCATGGCCGCGGTGGACGACCCGGCCGCCCGGCTCACCCCGTCCCAGCGCAAGCGGCTGGACGAGGCGCGGGACTACGTGGCCGTGGCCCCCAAGGTGGTCCGGGTCGCGGACGACGTGCCCCTGCCCCCGTTCGACCCCGCCCTCCCCCGTGAACCGCGCGATCCGGCGGCCCTGGAGACCCTCGCCACCCGGTGGGGCCTGGGAGGGGCGCTGCAGCGCCTGCTTCTCACGCTCCAGACCTGAAGGTGCTAGCTTAGGTAAACCTAAGTACTCAGTACCCCATACGGGTCAAGAGCTGGTCCAGAGCAGGGAGAACCTCGTGGCAGAGCGGCCGCAACGCCGGGCACCGAAGGCGCAGGGGGCGCAGGTCCTGCGCACCGAGCAGATCACCCCGCACATGGTGCGCGTGGTCCTCGGTGGCGACGGCCTGGCCGATTTCGCCCTCGCGGGCTACACCGACCACTACGTCAAGCTGTGCTTCGCGCCCGAGGGTGCGGACTACGCCCACCCCTTCGACATGGCCGCCATCCGCGAGGAGTACCCCCGCGAGCTGTGGCCCACCACCCGTACGTACACGGTGCGCTCCTGGGACCCGGGCAGCCGCGAGCTCGCGATCGATTTCGTGGTGCACGGCGACGAGGGCCTCGCGGGCCCCTGGGCGGCACGGGCGACCCCCGGTGACCAGGTGACCTTCCTGGGCCCCGGCGGGGGTTACGTACCGGAGGCATCGGCCGACTGGCACCTGCTGGTGGGGGACGAGAGCGCCCTCCCCGCGATCGCCGCCTCGCTGGAGCAGATGCCGCAGGGCGCACTGGTGCACACGTTCATCGAGGTGCCGGACGCCTCCGAGGAGCAGAAGCTCGTGGCGCCCGACGGCGTCTCGGTGACCTGGCTGCACCGCGGGGACCGCCCCGTGGGCGAGTCCCTGATCGCCGCGGTGAGCGGGCTGGACTTCCCCGAGGGCGAGGTACAGGCCTTCGTGCACGGCGAGGCGGGATTCGTGAAGGAGATCCGGCGCCATCTGCGTCTGGAGCGCGGCATCCCCCTCCAGCAGCTGTCGATCTCGGGCTACTGGCGCCTCGGCCAGAACGACGACGCCTGGCGCGCGGTGAAGCGCGAGTGGAACGAGCAGGTGGAGCGCGAGCAGGAGAGCGCCGCGTAGGGGCCGTCCGGATCGGGCCGGACCGGCCCCCGAAGACCCCGGAACCCGGTCACCGTCGTGGACGGTGACCGGGTTCCGCCGTGCCGCCCCACCGCCCGGCCCGCCTCACGGCCGCTCGGCCCCCTCGGCCCCCTCCGCCACGTCCGTCTCCCCGTACGCACGGGCGGAGGCCTCGACATGGGCGAGCCGCCGCAGGGCACCGAACATGGCCTCCCCGAGCACCGTGCCGACGACGGCAGTCTCCACCAGGTCCTCGCGGGCCACCCGCCGCCGAACGTAGTCGAGGTCGGCGAGGGCGACGGGCTCCGCCGCGTCCGCGTAGACGTCGAGCAGCTCGGCGAATCCGCCGTGGCCCACCCTGTGCAGGGCGGCCAGCACACCCACCAAGGAACGGGCCGCCGGGTTGTCCTCGCTCACCCGCCAGCCGCGCCGCGCCAGCAGCGCGGCGACCTCCTCGCACGCCTCGGCCGACCCGGGCCCCGCCTCATCGGACTCATCGGACTCCCCGCACTCCGCGACCTCTGCGGAGGTGATGCGGTTGGCCGCCACTCCGAGCACCTCGTGCACCGGCTGCCCCGGGTCGTCGATCGTCGTCAGGACCTCCGCGATGGCGGACAAGGACAGCCCTCCGACGTCCAGGAGGGCCCTGATCAGTCTCAGCCTGCGCTCGTGCCCGTCGCCGTACCGCGCCTGGTTCGGGCTGGTCAGCTCGCCCGGGGGCAGCAGCCCTTCCCGTACGTAGTACTTGATCGTCGGTACCGGAACCCCGGACCGCCGGCTCAATTCACCGATGCGCACTGTGCGTTCACCTCTCAGGAGCTTGCCAGGCCGACCTCCATCATAGATAGTTTCACTATCCGATAGTGGACAGTACCGCTATCTATTCTTTCTGGGGGGGTTTTCATGCAGTCCTGGCGCACATGGCACCGGCCGTTAGTCCTCTTCGCCGCCGCGATGGCCGTGATGGCCGTCGTCGCCGCGGTGGGGATCCTGGTGGACGACCGGGTCCTGGCGGGCTCGGCGATCTGGGCCAAGCCGTTCAAGTTCGCCGTCTCCTTCGTGGTGTACGCCCTGGCCCTGGCGTGGATGCTGACGCTCCTGACCCGTGCCCGGCGCGTGGGGTGGTGGGCGGGCACCGTCGTCACTCTCGCGTGCGCGGGGGAGATGGCGGTCATCACCGGCCAGGTGATCAGGGGCAGGCGGAGCCACTTCAACCAGGCGACCCCGCTCGACTCGACGCTCTACGACGTCATGGCCGTCACCATCGTGATCCTCTGGACGGGCACCCTCGTCATCGCGGTCCTGCTGTTCCGGGCACGGATCGCCGACCGCGCCTCCGCCTGGGCCGTACGGTCCGGGGTGCTGATCGCCCTGGTGGGTGCCGCGTTCGGTTACCTCATGACCCAGCCCTCCGCCGGACAGCGGGCGGCGGGCGGTCTCGACACCGCCGACGTGGTCGGCGCCCACGCGGTCGGTGTGCCGGACGGCGGCCCCTCGATGGCCCTGACCGGCTGGTCGACGACGGGCGGCGACCTGCGCGTCCCGCACTTCGTGGGCATGCACGCCCTGCAGCTGCTCCCGCTGTTCCTGCTCGCCCTGATGCTTCTCGCGCCCCGGATCACCCGGCTGCGCGACCCCCGCGTGCGTCTGCGTCTGGTGCTCGTCGCCTCCGGTTCGTACGCCGCCGTCGTGGCCCTGGTGACCTGGCAGGCGCTGCGCGGTCAGCCGCTGGTCCACCCCGACGGGGCGACGCTCGCCGCCGCGGGTCTGATCGCCGCCGCCACGGCCGCCGGATCCCTCGTCGCGCTGCGGCGTGACGGCTCCACCCCGTCGGCCGGAGCGCAGGACAAGGAGCTCGTGTCATGACCGGCGCCCTCTTCGAGATCACGTTCATGGCGGTGGCCCCCGTCTGGCTGCTGATGATCTTCGCGCCGCACCGGCCCCTGACCGCCCGCGTGGCCGCGTCCCCGCTCACCGTCCTTCCGGTGCTCACCCTCTGGGCCGTGATGGCCGTCCCGGTGTTCCCCGAGCTGTGGGCGGCGGTGAGCAGCCCCGACATCGACACGTTCCGCGAGCTCACGGCGTCGGCGAACGGCGCCGGCGCGGTCTGGGCGCAGATCATCGCGTGGGATCTGCTGCTCGGACAATGGATCTTCCTGGAGTCGCGCCGCAGGGGGGTGCACCCACTCGTCATGGGCCCCGTGCTGGTGCTGACGATCCTTCTGTCACCGATCGGCCTGGTGGTCTTCCTGGTCGTCCGCGCGGCCGTGGGGTCCCGGACCGGGCAGGCGAGGGCCTCGGCCGGGGCCGGTCCCTGAAATCCGTATCCTGTTCGACCAATCCGGAGAGACGCCGGCTCCGAATCAGTCAGGAAACCGATGCGTGCTCCGGGAGGATCGTCCGCGTGAGAGAAGCCGTACACATCAGTGGGGTCCCCTCGCCGGGCCCCCGCCTGGACGACCTGCTCGTCCAGGTCGCCCGTGGCGACCAGGACGCCTTCAACCAGGTGTACGACCAGGTCAGCGGGCCGGTCCTCGGTCTGGTGCGGAGCGTGCTCCGGGACCCGGCCCAGTCGGAGGAGGTGGCCCAGGAGGTCCTGGTCGAGATGTGGCGTACCGCCGCCCGCTACCAGCCGTCCCGGGGCAGCGCCATGAACTGGGTGCTGACCCTCGCGCACCGCCGCGCGGTGGACCGCGTCCGCTCGGCCGAGGCCGCCGCCGCGCGGGAGCACAAGGCGGCGCTGCTGGACCGCACCCCGGACTTCGACGAGGTGTCCGAGCAGGTCGAGTCCCGGCTGGAGAGGGAGCAGGTCCGGCGCTGTCTGCGGACCCTCTCCGAGCTCCAGCGGGAGTCGGTGACACTGGCGTACTACCGCGGACTGACGTATCGCGAGGTCGGCGAGCTGCTCTCCGTACCGCTGGGAACGATCAAGACACGACTGCGCGACGGACTGATCCGGCTGCGCGACTGCCTGGGGGTGAGCGCATGAGCACGGCCGAACTGCACACACTGACCGGGGCCTACGCCCTGCACGCTCTGCCCGAGGACGAGCGCGTCGAGTTCGAACGGCATCTGGGCGCCTGCGAGGCGTGTGCCCAGGAGGTGCGCGAGCTGTCGGCCACCGCCGCCCGGCTCGGGCTCGCCGTCTCCGCCACCCCGCCGCCCGCGCTGCGGGAGCGGGTGCTGCGGGAGATCTCGACCGTACGGCAGGATCCGCCGCCCCATGCCGGGAGCCCGCGCGCCGGGTCCCCCTCCGGGCGGGCCGGCCGCTGGTCGACGTACGCGCTCGCCGCCTGCGTCGCCGCCGCTGCCGCGTTCGGCGGGGTCGCCGTGTGGCAGAACCAGGTCGCCCAGGACGCCCGGCAGGAGACCGACCGGGCCCAGCGGCACAACGAGCAGGTGGCGCGGGTGCTCACCGCGCCGGACGCCACGACCACCGCCGCGGATCTCGGGAACGGCGCCCGGGGCACCGTGGTCGTCTCGAAGAGCGTGAACCGGGCGGTGTTCCTCGCCTCGGACATGGCACCGCCGCCCGGCGGCAAGGTGTACCAGCTGTGGTTCGACGACGCCGGCGGCATGCGGTCGGCCGGGCTGATGAATCCGTCCGCGACGGACGACGCGGTCCTGCTGGACGGGCCCGTGGACCGGGCCTCCGGCATGGGCATCACCGTCGAACCGACGGGCGGATCC
Organism: Streptomyces sp. CB02058; assembly: GCF_001905505.1. Classification (GTDB taxonomy): domain Bacteria; phylum Actinomycetota; class Actinomycetes; order Streptomycetales; family Streptomycetaceae; genus Streptomyces. Next base: position 262,050 of record NZ_LIPG01000006.1, on the reverse strand, counting down.
GATCAGCCGACCTCCGCGCCGGTGGCGCTGATGGAGTTCCGGGACGCCTGAGCCCTCACCACGCGGGTGTGCCCCCGGCCCGAGCGCGAGGCCGGGGGCACACCCCTGTCCGGTGGTTCAGCCCCGGCGGGGCGTGCCCGGGGGCAGCGGGAGGAAGCCGCTGGTGCGGGCGACGTACTCGGCGTATCCCGGCCGTCCTTCCATGTGCCGCTCCAGCAGGGCCTTGCCGCTGCCCTTGGTCAGCAGGAGGCTCATGACCACGGGCGAGACGAGCGTGGTGGCCGCGACCGCGGGGTCGCCGCAGACGACGAGGAAGAGCCCCCACCAGACGCAGAAGTCGCCGAAGTAGTTCGGGTGCCGGGTCCAGGACCACAGCCCCCGGTCCATGATCCGGCCCTTGTTCGCCGGGTCGCGCTTGAAGCGGGCGAGCTGCGCGTCGCCCACCCCCTCGAAGACGAGTCCCACCGCCCAGAGCGCCGCACCGGCCCAGGCCCACGCGTCGAGCGGCCCCGGAAGGTAGTACCCGGCCTGCACCGGCAGGGAGATGAGCCAGACCAGCGCGCCCTGGAGCAGATAGACCTTCCGCAGGGCGTACAGCGCGGGGTGGCCCGGCGCCTTGGCCAGCATGGCCTCGTAGCGCGGATCCTCCCCGTGGCCCCGGCCCCGACGGCCGATGTGCACGGCCAGCCGCCCGCCCCACACCACGGTCAGCACGGTCACCAGGAGCCGGCGCGCGTCGCTGCCCCCGCCGGCCGACATCGCGTACGAGACGAGGGCGACGGCCGCGAAGCCGAGGCCCCACGCGACGTCGACGATCCTGTGCATCCCCTTGCGCAGGGCGATCAGGAAGGTCACGAGCATGACGGCGAGGGCGGCGCCCGCCGCCGCCGCCAGGTTCGTGGCGAACTCCTGCCAGGCGAAGCCGTTCACCGGCCGGCCCCGGTGCGTGGCGCCGCGACGCCGGATCCGGCCTGGGTACGGCCGCCCTCTCCGGCCGCCCGGCCGAGGCCCTCGTACCAGCCGTGGCGGGTGAGGGGCATGCCCGCCGAGCCCTCCGCACCGGGCCGGACGGAGAGGATCTGGTCCACGCCCATGCGCCGCTCCTCGAAGGCCAGGGCGCCGCCCACCAGGTAGAGGCGCCACACCCGGGCGGTCTCCTCGCCGACCAGGGCCGTGAACTCGGGCCAGCGCTCCTCCAGCGTGCGGTGCCACGCCTCGACGGTCAGCACGTAGTGCTCGCGCATCGATTCCACGTCACGGACCTCCAGCCCCGCCCCTTCGAGGAGACCGACCGTCTCACCGAGCGGGCGCATGTGCATGTCCGGGGCGATGTAGGACTCGATGAAGGCCCCGCCGCCGGGAGCGGTGGTGCCCCGGGACATCTGCTGGACCAGGGCCCGGCCGCCCGGCCGGAGCACGGAGTGGAGCAGCGCGGTGAAGGCCGGGTACTCGGCGTCCCCGACGTGCTCCCCCATCTCCACGGTGGACACGGCGTCGTACCCGCCCCGGAAGTCCGGCAGGCCGGGGACGTCGCGGTAGTCGCAGCAGTGCACCTCGACGAGGTCCTCCAGGCCGCGTTCCGCCACCTGTCCGCGTACGTACGCCGCCTGCTCCCGCGCCAGGGTGACCGCTGTGACGCGGACCCCGTGCCTGCCCGCCGCGTGGAGGGTCAGGGACCCCCAGCCGCAGCCGATGTCGAGGAGCCGGGCGCCGGGCCGCAGTCCGAGCTTGCGGCAGATCAGCTCCAGCTTGTCGCGCTGGGCGTCGGCCGGCCCGTACTCGGGGCCGGTGCCGGTCCAGTAGCCGCACGAGTAGGCCATGGTCTCGTCGAGCAGCAGGGAGTAGAAGGCGTTCGACAGGTCGTAGTGGTGGCTGATGGCCGCCCGGTCGCGGGCCTTGCTGTGCAGGGCGCCGCTGAGCCCCGCCCGGGCGGCGGGAACCGGCGGGCGGGGGCCGACCGCGCCGAGGCGCAGTGCGGTCCCGGCCGCCCGCAGGCGGTCGGCGACACGGGGACGGGGCAGGTCGAGGCCCTGTTCCCGTGACGCGCGGCGCATGGCGCGCAGACCCTCACCGAGGTCGTCGGCGATGTCGATGTCACCGGTGATGTAGGCCTCGGCGAGGCCGAGTTCGCCCGGCTGCCACAGGAGCCTGCGCAGCGCGCGGCGGGAGCGTACGTGCACGGTGGGGGCGTCCTCGGGGCCGGTCTCGCTGCCGTCCCACATCCTGATCCTGACCGGCGGCGGACCGCCGAGGAACTGCTCGACGACCGGCGCGATCCGCTGCGCGGCTCCGGTTCCCGGGGTGTCGGTCAAGGTGTTCACGCGGTGTCCTCACGGGTCAGGAGAATCTGCTGCACATCGAGGTAGCCGGACCGGAATCCGGCCTCGGAGTAGGCGAGGTAGAAGGTCCACATCCGGCGGAAGGTCGCGTCGAAGCCGAGCGCGTCGACCTGGGCGGCGCGCTCCTCGAAGCGTTCCCGCCACAGCCTGAGGGTCTCGGCGTAGTGCATGCCGAAGGCGCCGCGCTGTCTGATCCGCAGTCCGGTGTGGGCGGTGGTGACGCGTTCGACGGCCTCGGTGGAGGGGAGCAGCCCGCCGGGGAAGATGTACTTCTGGATCCAGGTGTAGGTGCTGCGGCTGGCGAGCATCCGGTCGTCCGGCATGGTGATGGCCTGGAGCGCGATACGCCCGCCCGGGGCGAGGCAGCGCTCCAGCGTCCGGAAGTACACCGGCCAGAACTCCTCGCCGACGGCCTCGATCATCTCGACGCTGACGATCGCGTCGTACTCCCCCGCGGCGTCCCGGTAGTCGCAGAGCCGCACGTCGACGCGGTCCTCGTGACCGGCCTCTCGGATGCGGCCCCTGGCCAGCTCCCGCTGTTCCCGGGAGAGCGTGAGGGTGGTGACGCGGGCGCCCCGCGCGGCGGCGCGGATGGCGAGTTCGCCCCAGCCGGTGCCGATCTCCAGCAGTTCGGTGCCGGGTCCCACGCCGGCCAGGTCGAGCAGGAGGTCGATCTTCCGGTGCTGGGCGGCGGGGAGCAGGCCCTGCTCGGCGGGGAAGCCGCGGAAGACCGCCGAGGAGTAGCTCAGCGTCTCGTCGAGGAAGAGGGCGAAGAGGTCGTTCGACAGGTCGTAGTGGTGGCTGATGTTCTCCCGTGAGCCCTCGGGGGTGTTGGCCTGCGACGCGGGCTGCCGCAGGGCCCAGAGGCCGCGCAGCTTCTGCAGCGGTGCGGGGACGAGGTCCGCGGCGTTCCCGGCGAGGACGCTCAGCACTCCGACGAGGTCGGGCGAGTCCCACTCCCCGGCCATGTACGACTCGCCGAACCCGACGAGGCCGCCCGCGCCGATCCGCCGGAAGAACGCGTCGGGCCGGCGGATCTCCATGAGCGGTCCGCCGAGCCCGATGCTGTCGCGGCCGGCGAACCGGGCGCGCAGCGGAAGCCTGGACAGCGCGTGCCGTACGAGCCGTTCGGCCACGGCCGTCCTGATGCCGGAGGCCCGTGGCTGGGCGGCGACGTCGGGCCATCGGCCGGGATCGACGCCGGTGAGGGGGGTCGTCGTGGTGGCCCGCGTCTGGGCCGGGATCGGGCCGCCGGGGGCGGGCGCGACGGGCGAGAGGGGCGGGGTGGGAGAGGTGGGAGAGGTGGGCACCTTCACTGCATGCCTTCCTGGGTGTGGTGACGGGGGCGGGGCTGGACGGGCAGCCGGCGCAGGAACAGCCGGATGCCGTGCAGGCGGATGGCGGCGGACACGACCGCGGTGGAGAAGGGGTGGCGCAGGAACAGCCGCAGCAGCTGGGCGGGGGTGCCGGGGCGCCGTGTCCCGCGTACGGTCGCGGTGAACGGGCGGGCGGCCTCGCGCTCCAGATGGACCGTCAGGCTGAGCCGTCCGTCCGGCTCCGGCAGCCGCATGCGGTAGTCGCCGTCGACCGGGAAGAACGGCGACACGTAGAAGTCCTTGCCGGTGGCCGCCCGGTCCTCGGCGTCGGGGCGCAGCAGGTAGCAGTGGCGTTCGCCGTAGGTGTTGTGCACCTCGGCGACCACGCAGAGGGGGCTGCCGTCGGGGCGGCGGCACCAGTAGACGGTCAGCGGGTTGAAGACGTGCCCGAGGACGCGGGCCTGGGTGAGCATGGTGACGGTGCCGTCGGCGAGGTCGACGCCCTGGGCCGAGAGGAACCGTTCGAGCCCGGCCCGCACCGTGGGCGCCGTGCCGCCGAAGTGGTCACGGGCGTCGAAGCCGGCCAGCGGGCGCAGGAGCGCGGGCAGCTCCGGCGGGCGGTCCGGGTCGATGAGCCACAGATAGGTGCGGTGCCGCAGGGCGTACCGGCGGGGCGCGGTCCGTACGTGGGTGATGGTGCACGGGTAGAGGGCGCTGCTCACCATGTCACCCCCAGCGCGGCGGCGGCCTCGGCGCCGGACCGGCAGCCGTCCTCGTGGAACCCCCAGCCGTGGTAGGCGCCCGCGAAGGCGGTGACCGGCCCGGAGAGCGCGGGGAGCCGGGCCTGGGCGGCCACCGACTCCGGCGTGAACACCGGGTGTTCGTACACCATGCGGGCCCGTACGGAGTCCGGGTCGACCCGGTCCGCGCCGTTCAGCGTGACGACGAACCGTTCGGGGGCGTCCAGCCGCTGGAGGCGGTTCATGTCGTAGCTGACGGTGACCCGGTCGGCGTCGGCGGCGCAGGACGGCATCAGATAGTTCCAGGAGGCGGCGGCCCCCCGGCTGCGGGGCAGCAGCGTGGTGTCGGTGTGCAGCAGCGTGGGGTTGCGGGTGTAGCGGAACGCCCCGAGCGTGCGCCGTTCCTCGTCGGTCGGGTCGGCGAGCAGCCGGAGTGCCTGGCCGGGATGGGTGGCGAGGACCACCGCGTCGTACTCCTCGGTCGCGCCGTCCTCGGTGACGATCTCCACGCCGTCGCTGTGCCTGCGGACGGTCCTGACCGGGGTGGCCGTCCGCACGGAGTACACCTGCTTGACGACGCGGTCGACGTACGAGCGCGACCCGCCGGTGACGGTCCGCCAGACCGGGGAACCGCCGATCGAGAGCATCCCGTGGTGCTGGAGGAACCGGAAGAGGTAGCGGGCGGGGTAGAGCGTCGCGGTCACCGGGTCGCAGGACCAGACGGCGGAGACCATGGGGGTCAGGAAGTGCGCGCGGAAGTAGGCGGAGAACCGCCCGCGCTCCGCGAACTCCCCCAGGGTCATGTCCCCGGTCCCCTCCGGCATGGCGAGCAGCGCCCTGGCCGCCCGGTGGAAGCGCGGCACCTCGGTCAGCATCCGCAGGTAGGGGCCGTGTACGGCGGAGCCGGGCCGGGCGAACAGCCCGGCGGCGCCCCGGGCGCCCGCGTACTCGAGTCCGCACCCCTCGCAGCGCACGGACATGCTCATCTCGGACTCCTGCGTCTCCACTCCGAGTTCACGGAAGAGCCGGAGCAGATGCGGATACGTCCGCCGGTTGTGCACGATGAAGCCCGAGTCGACGCGGTGTGTCCGGCCGTCCGACGAGGTCAGGTCGTGGGTGTGCGCGTGTCCGCCGGCGCGCTCGTCCGCCTCGACGAGCGTCACGTCGTGCGCCTTCCCCAGGACGTGCGCGGCGGTCAGTCCCGCCACCCCGCTGCCCACTACGGCTGTGCGCCGCCGCTCCCCTGACATCCGTGTTCCCTCCGGTCGTGCGTGCCTGGCCGGGGTCGTTCCCCAGTGCTCCTCAGAGGTCATTCGAGACAGCGGACGTCTTGGATTGGCCGATGATCGGACTTCCCTCGATCGAGTGAACGACCAATCCGCCGGGCGATCCGCGCCGAATTCCCGGCGTGACAAGAGACCAAGACACTTCGCTGAAGCACGGGGCCGGCGGCTCCCGGCGATCCCGCTGGGTGCGCGCCTCGTCCGCCGCGCTCAGCGGTCTGATCGCCGGGTTCACCGCCCTGTGCGTCGCCGAACTGGTCGCGGCAGCCGTGCGTCCCGAGGCGGGTCCCGTGACGGCCGTGGGCGGGGCGGTCATCGACCGCACTCCCCCGGCCGTGAAGGACTTCGCCGTACGGAACTTCGGCACCGCCGACAAGCTGGTCCTGCAGCTCGGGATCCTCGTCCTCCTGGCGGCCTTCGCCATGTCGGTGGGGGTTCTCGCGCTGCGGCACCGGTGGGCCGGCGCCGCGGCCGTCCTGGTCTTCGGTGTGGTCGGGGCAGTGTCGGCGGCGGGGCGGCCGGAGGGCCGCCCCGCCGACGTGCTGCCCTCGGTCGTGGGCGCGCTGGTGGCCGCAGGGGTGCTGTATCTCCTGACCGGACGGCTGGCCCCCGTCGACGTCCCGCCTCCCGCGGCTGGGGAGACGGGCGACGGCGGGGAACAGGGCGCCTTCGACCGCCGCGGATTCGTCCTCGCGGCGACCGCAGCAGCGGCGGCCTCGGCCGGTGCGGGACTTCTGGGGCGACGGCTCCAGGCGTCTCGGCTGGCCGGGGTCTCCGCCTCGCGGGGTGACGTCGTGCTCCCCGCGCCGGCCTCGCCCGCCACCGCGATACCGGGCGGAGCGGAGCTGGACATCCGTGGCCTGAGCTCGTTCACCACCCCGAACAAGGACTTCTACCGGGTGGACACCGCCCTGGTGGTGCCGCGTGTCGACGCGGACCGGTGGCGGCTGCGCATCCATGGGAAGGGGGTGGCGCGACCCGTCACCCTCAGCTTCCAGGACCTCCTGGGGCGCGAGCTCGTCGAGCGCGACATCACGCTGACCTGCGTGTCCAACCAGGTCGGCGGTCCGTACGTCGGCAATGCCCGGTGGATCGGCGTACGTCTGGCCGATCTGCTGCGCGAGGCGGGCGTGAAGCCTCCGTCGAAGGGCGGGCCGGCGGACCAGATCGTGTCGCGCTCCGTGGACGGCATGACGATCGGTACCCCGGTCGAGGACGTCATGGACGGTCGCGACGCGCTGCTCGCGCTCGGCATGAACGGCGAACCTCTGCCGTTCGACCACGGCTTCCCCGTCCGGATGGTCGTCCCCGGCCTCTACGGCTACGTCTCGGCGTGCAAGTGGATCCAGGACATCGAGCTCACGACGTTCGACGCGTACGACGCCTACTGGGTCGAGCGGGACTGGTCCCGCGAGGCTCCGGTCAAGACCCAGTCACGGATCGACACACCTCGTCCCTTCGCCTCTCCGCGAGCCGGGACCGTACCGGTCGCCGGTGTCGCCTGGGCCCAGCACCGGGGCATCGCCCGGGTCGAGGTCCGGGTCGACGGAGGCGAGTGGCACACCGCCCGGCTGGCCGCCGAGGCCGGCCGTGACACCTGGCGCCAGTGGGTGTGGGAGTGGCCCGCCACGAGCGGTCACCACACCCTCGAGGTCCGCGCGACGGACCGTACCGGCGCCACACAGACCGACAAGCGGGTCGGCACCGTCCCCGACGGTGCGACCGGGTGGCACTCGGTGGTGGTCGACGTGGCCTGACCACCGGTGCCCGGCACCGGACCGCTCCCCTTTCTTTCTTTCCTCATTCGAACAACGATCCATCCAGGAGAACACCATGAACACCCGTCACCTCCGCCGTATCGCCGTCAGCGTCTCCGCCGCGGCCCTGCTGCCCCTCGCGCTGACCGCCTGCTCCTCCGACTCGGGCAGCTCCTCCTCGGACTCCGGCGCCGACAAGGCCGCGTCGAGCGCGCCGGCCAAGGAGACCGAGAGCGCCTCGACGATGGACGAGCCGTTCGGTCCGGGCTGTGCGTCGGTGCCGAAGGAGGGTGCGGGCTCCTTCGCGGGCATGGCCCAGGACCCCGTCGCCACGGCCGCGTCGAACAACCCGGCGCTCTCCACGCTGGTGGCCGCCGTCAAGCAGGCCGGTCTTGTCGACACCCTGAACAGCGCCGAGAACATCACGGTGTTCGCCCCCACCAACGACGCCTTCGCCAAGATCCCGAAGGCCGACCTGGACAAGCTGCTCGCGAACAAGGCCGAGCTCACCAAGGTGCTCACCGCGCACGTGGTCGGCCAGAAGCTGACGCCGCAGCAGTTGGAGAAGGGCTCGTTCGACACCCTCGCCAAGACCAAGCTGACGACCGCGGGTTCGGGCGAGGAGTACACCGTGAACGACTCCTCCAAGGTCGTCTGCGGCAACGTCCCGACCGCCAACGCCACGGTCTACATCGTCGACACCGTCCTGATGCCGGCCGCCTGACCCGTCGTGCCCCCGTCGGTACGCTGACGGGATGACGACTCCCACGAGCCCCGAGGACCGCGCTCTCCGACCCGACCGGAGCGGCACGGACCGCGGGGCTCGTGCGGTGGGCGCGGTCGTCGGGTCCGCGGCCGGTGACGCCCTGGGCGCCCCCTTCGAGTTCGGGCTCCCGGGCGTCTACGGCGCCAGGTTCCCGGACGGGGCGGGCACGATGTGCGGGGGCGGCGGCTGGGATCCGGGCGAGGCGACGGACGACACGCAGATGGCCGTCCTCGTCGGGGAGTCGCTGCTGGAGCGGGGCGGCCTGGACCTCCCGGACATCTTCGGCCGGTTCCGCCGGTGGGCGGCGGCCGAGCCGAAGGACATCGGTCTGCAGACCGAGGACGTGCTCACGAGCGGCGATCCCTGGGACCTGGCCGCCGCACTCCACTTCCAGGTCAACACCCGCGCCGCGGGCAACGGTTCACTGATGCGCGCCACCACCTCGGCGGTGTACTTCGCCGGCTCGGGGCGGACGGCGACGATGGACGCGGCGCGCCGGATCGCGGCACTGACGCACGGCGACCGGGCGGCCTGGGAGGGCACGGCCGTCTTCCACGAGCTGGTGCGGGTGGCGCTGGAGGGCGGCGATCCCCTCGCCGCCGTCGACGACGCGCTGGCCGCCGTCCACCCGGACCACCGGGCCCGCTGGGCCGTCGTCCTGGCCCCCGACTGGCATCCGGACGACGCCACCGAGTTCAACGGCGCGGTGTGGCCGTGCCTCGGGACGGCGCTGTGGGCGCTGCGCACCACCGACGGGTTCGAGGAGGCCCTGGGGGCGGCCGTGGACAGGGGCGGGGACACCGACACGGTCGCGGCGGTCACCGGCGGGCTGGCCGGCGCGGTGTACGGGGCCGGCGCCGTCCCGGAGCGCTGGACGCGTCTGCTGCACGTACCGCTGCCGGGTCACGGGGGCAGGGTCCTGCGGACGGGGGACCTGGAAAGGCTTGCACTCCGGCTCGACGGAACCGCAGGAATCAACCGCCCGGAGCACTACACATAAGGGACATATAAGAGCACACTGGGCAAGGAGAGCTGATGACCGCGTTGCTCACAGCGGTCGCTCCAGCAAGTGCGAAGGAGAACATCCTCATGAGTAACATCTCGCACACCGGGAGGGACATCTCCGCCCATCCCGATGCCGAAGAAATGCGGGCCCGCCACGATCGCGTGATGAGCGGCGGCCGGACCACGGCCATGGCGGACGCACCGGTGTTTCTGCTCGGTCTGTACTGCGCCGTCTCGCCGTGGGTGCTTCACTTCACCGCGAGCCAGCCCTCACTGGTGACGCACAACCTGGTCATCGGTATCGCGATAGCCGTGCTGGCGCTCTGCTTCACCGCCATGCCCGAGCGGATGACCGGGATGAGCATCGCCATCGTCGCCCTGGGCGCCTGGCTGATCGTGTCGACCTGGGTCGTGGGCCAGAGCCCGGACACGGGCGTCATCCTCAACAACGTCATCGTCGGTGGTCTGGCGATCGTGCTGGGGGCAGCCTGCGCGGGACTTTCGATGAAGAACAGCAAGAAGACCTGACGGGAGGACACGCCGGAGCGGCCACAGGCGCGCACACTCCGCCTGTGGCCACTCGTCGGCCCACCTCGTCCCCCGGTCCCGCTCAGCCCACCGAGCTGTACGCGACCACGCCCCGCAGCACCGCGTCGACGGCCTTGTGGGCGTTCTTCGCGACGGAACTCCCGTCCCGGGGTGCGGCGGCCGCGATCTGGCCGAGCACGTCGATGACCTGCTTGCACCACCGCACGAAGTCGCCGGCCGGCATCTCCGCCTCGCGGAGCACCTCGTCCAGCGTGCGGCCCGAGGCCCACATGTAGACCGCCCAGGCGAAGCCGAGGTCGGGTTCGCGCTGGCCGACCCCTTCCGTCTGGCTGATCTTGAAGTCCTCCTCGACGGCGTCGAGCCGGCCCCAGATGCGGACCATCTCGCCCATCGCGACCTTCGCCGGCCCGGAGGGCAGCTTGGGCGCCACGGCGTCGTCCGCCTGGCGCGCCTCGTAGACCAGGGCGGAGACACAGGCCGCGAGCTCGGCGGGGTTGAGCCCCTCCCAGACGCGTTCGCGCAGGCACTCGCTGGCCAGCAGGTCGAGCTCGCCGTAGAGCCGGGCCAGCCGCCTGCCGTTGTCGGTGACCTCGTTGCCCCGCAGGTAGTCGAGCTCGGTCAGGAGCGCGACGATGCGGTCGAAGGTCCGGGCGATGGTGTTCGTCCGGCCCTCGATGCGGTTCTCCAGCTGCCGGGTGTCCCGCTGCAGGCGGTGGTACCGCTCCGCCCAGCGGGCGTGGTCCTCGCGTTCGTCGCACCCGTGGCAGGGGTGGGCGCGCAGCTCCGTGCGCAGCCGGGCGATCTCCCGGTCGTCGGCCGCCGCGGCCCGCTGCTTGCGGTGGCGTCCCGGGTCGATGTGGCCCGCCTTGCTCCGCAGCGCCGACGCCAGGTCACGGCGGGACTGCGGGGAGCGCGGGTTGAAGGACTTGGGCACCCGCATCCGCTCCAGCGCCTCGACCGGCACCGGGAAGTCGATGCCGGCCAGCCGCTTGACCTGCCGCTCCGCGGTGAGCACCAGGGGGCGCGGTCCGTCGTGGTACTCCAGCCCGCGGTGGCCGTTGGTCCGGCCCGCGGGCAGACCCGGGTCGAGGACCAGGGCGAGCCCGGCGAACTTGCCGGTGGGCACGTGGATGACGTCACCGGGCTTCAGCTTCTCCAGGGAGGCGGCGGCCGCCGCGCGCCGCTGGGCCGCGCCCTGCTTGGCCAGGTCCGTCTCGCGGTCCTTGAGGTCGCGGCGGAGCCGCGCGTACTCCTCGAAGTCCCCGAGGTGGCAGGTCATGCCCTCCTTGTAACCGGCGAGCCCCTCCTCGTTGCGCTGGACCTGGCGGGAGATCCCGACGACGGACCGGTCGGCCTGGAACTGCGCGAAGGAGGTCTCGAGCAGCTCGCGCGACCGGTGCCGGCCGAACTGCTGCACGAGGTTGACCGCCATGTTGTACGACGGGCGGAAGCTGGACCGCAGCGGATACGTACGCGTACCGGCGAGCCCGGCGAGCGCGCCGGGGTCCATGCCCCGCTGCCACAGGACGACCGCGTGGCCCTCGACGTCGATGCCGCGGCGCCCCGCCCGCCCGGTCAGCTGCGTGTACTCGCCGGGGGTGATGTCGGCGTGCTGCTCGCCGTTCCACTTGACGAGCTTCTCCAGCACCACGGAGCGCGCGGGCATGTTGATGCCGAGCGCCAGTGTCTCGGTCGCGAAGACCGCCTTGACCAGGCCCCGGACGAACAGCTCCTCCACGACCTCCTTGAAGGTCGGCAGCATCCCGGCGTGGTGCGCGGCGATGCCCCGCTCCAGGCCCTCCAGCCACTCGTAGTAGCCGAGGACGTGGAGGTCCTCGGGCGGGATCGACGCCGTGCGTTCCTCGACGATCTCCCGCACCAGGGTGCGCTTGTCCTCGTCGTTGAGCCGCAGCCCGGCCTGGAGGCACTGCTGCACGGCCGCCTGGCAGCCGGCCCGGCTGAAGATGAAGGTGATGGCGGGCAGCAGCCCCTCGGCGTCGAGGCGGTCGATGACCTCGGGCCGGGAGGGGGTCCAGATGCGGCTGCGCTGACGGCGCTCGCGCTCGCGGTCCGCCTCGCGCACCATCTTCCCGCGCCGACGCTCGCGCGGGTTGTACCCGCGCTGGTTCTCCATCCGGGCGAGGCGCACGAGATCCGGGCTGACCTCCCGCCGGCCGGTGCCCCTGCCGCCGTGGTCCGTCTCCTCCTCGAAGAGGTCGTACATCCGCCGCCCGGCCATGACGTGCTGCCACAGCGGCACGGGGCGGTGCTCGGAGACGATCACCTGCGTGTCGCCGCGCACGGTGTCCAGCCAGTCGCCGAACTCCTCGGCGTTGGACACCGTCGCCGACAGGGACACCAGGGTCACCGACTCCGGCAGGTGGATGATCACTTCCTCCCACACGGCACCCCGGAAGCGGTCGGAGAGGTAGTGCACCTCGTCCATGACCACATAGCCGAGGCCGGTGAGCGACTGGGAGCCCGCGTACAGCATGTTGCGCAGGACCTCGGTGGTCATGACGACCACCGGCGCGTCCGCGTTGACGCTGTTGTCACCGGTCAGCAGACCGACCTTGTCCGCGCCGTAACGCCGGACGAGATCGGTGAACTTCTGGTTGGACAGGGCCTTGATGGGCGTCGTGTAGAAGCACTTGCGGCCCTGCAGCAGGGCCAGGTGCACGGCGAATTCACCGACGATCGTCTTGCCCGAACCGGTGGGGGCGGCGACCAGCACCCCCTTGCCCGCCTCCAGGGCCTTGCATGCCTCGATCTGGAACGGATCCAGCCCGAATTCGTACATGTCGCGGAAGGGCGCGAGAGCCGTGGCCCGCTCGGCCGCACGGACCCGGGACGCCTGGTATCGCTCAGCTGGTGAGAGGTCCTCTGTCATCTTGATACGAGCCTACCCGCCTCGTATGACAGTCAGCCCGATCTTTAATTCATGGTGCAAGGACCGTCGGTCCCGGCTCCCGGACCCCGGTGTCTCAGGGTACGAGGACCCTGACCGCGCCGGGTACGCAGGTGGCGGTGAGCGGCAGCGCGCCCAGCGGTTCGCCGTCCGCGTAGGCCGTGACCCCCGCGGCGGCCAGCTCGATCGAGGAGACCCGGTGCACGGTGACCTTGGGGTGCCCGAGGTGCGTGCCCTTGTACACCTTCGGGAAGACCTTGAGCAGGGTGGTCCTGCTGCAGTCGCCGACCACGGTCACGTCGAAGAGGCCGTCGTCCATGAGGGCGTCGGCGCAGATCCGCATGCCGCCGCCGTAGGTGGTCCCGTTCCCGACCGCGATCAGCGTCGCCTCGATCTCGCGCACCGGGCCGCCGTCCAGCCGCAGGCGGTACGGGACGGGCTTGAACGCCGCCAGCTCGGCGAGGATGGCCAGGTCGTACTTGAAGCGTCCGCCGACCCAGCGCATCCGGTTCCCCCGGTCGTTGACCCGTGAGTCGAAGCCGGAGGCGAGCACGGAGCCGAACCAGCGCTCCCCGACCCTGCCCAGGTCGATCGTGCGCGCCGTTCCCGCCTTGAGCGCCTCGGCGGCGAGCCGACCGGCGGCGGCCGGATCGCGGACGGGGAGCCCGAGGGCGCGGGCGAAGTCGTTGCCGGTGCCGACGGCCACGGCGCCGAGCGGGGTGTCGGTCCCGGCGACGGCCTGGAGGGCGAGGGACATCATGCCGTCCCCGCCCACGGCTATCAGTGCCCCGGTCCCGCCCGCGACCGCCTCCCGGGCGCGCCGCAGCGCGTCGTCGGCGTCCTCGCCGAGCACCGTCCGTACGGAGAATCCGGCGTCCCGCAAAGCGGAAGCGGCCGGCTGCGCGGCACGCGCGCCCCGGCCGCTTCCCGCGGTGGGATTGACGAAGAGGGTGATCTCGCTGGTCACCCGCCGGACCTTACAAGGTCAGGTGATGTCGTCGTAACCGTTGAGCCGGTGGGAACGCCCGCCGTCCGCTTCGCCGTCCGCCTGCTCGGGCAGGGCCGGGCGGGAGGAGACCGGTTCGACCGCGCCGACGGCCTCGGGGGTGAGGTCCAGGCGCGAAGCCTCGTCGTCGTCGAGCTCGGCGTCGGGGTTGGCACGCTGCTTGCGCTTGTCGTTGAGCAGGGAGACACCGACCGCGATGAAGTACAGCACGGCCAGCGGACCCGCCAGCAGCAGCATCGAGATGGGCTCGCCACCGGGAGTGGCGATGGCCGCGAAGGCGGTGAGGCCCACGATCATCCCGCGCCACCAGCGCAGCATGCGGACACCGGACAGCACGCCGGTCATGTTGAGCAGGATGAGCAGCAGCGGCAGTTCGAAGGCGAGCCCGAAGACGATCACCATGCGGGTGATCAGGTCCAGGAAGTCGTCGAGGGGCAGCAGGTTCTTCACGTTGTCCGGCGTGAAGCCGAGCATGATCTCGGCGGTCTGCGGAAGGATCGAGTACGCGAGGTAGGCGCCGCCGACGAAGAGCGGGACGCCCGCCGCGACGAACGCCATCGAGTAGCGCTTCTCCTGCTTGTGCAGACCCGGGGCGACGAACGCCCACAGCTGGTACAGCCACACGGGCGTGGCCACCAGCACGCCCGCCATCAGGGACACCTTCAGCGCGATGGTGAAGGGCGACAGCAGACCGTTGGTGGTCATCTCCGCGCAGGGCCGACCGTTGACCATGGTCACGGCACCGTTCTTGCAGCCGACCGAGTCAAGGATCGGCTTCATCAGGAACTCGAAGATTTCCTTCTGGAAGAACGCTGCCACGATCACGGCGACGACGATCGCCAGGACCGACTTCAGCAGCCGGTTGCGCAGCTCACGCAGGTGATCGAGGAGGGGCATCCGCCCCTCGTCGTCCTTCTCCTGCTTGCGGGCAGACTTGAGCAACCCACTTCCCTCGTCTCGTGCGGCAGCTTCCGGTGGTGCGGATCAGCTGTCAGCTCTGGGTGGTGGGCTTGGCCTCGCTGACCGGGCGGGAGCTGGTGACGTCTCCCGGGGCGGCCTGGATCGTGCGCGCGGTGGTCGCGGGCGGGGTGGTGTCCGCCACGGTCTCCGTGGTGGGCGCCGCGGCTTCCGCGTCGTCCTTCTTCATGGCCTTGACCTCGCTCTTGAGGATGCGGGCCGACTTGCCGAGCGAACGCGCCATGTCGGGAAGCTTCTTGGCACCGAAGAGCAGCAGGATGACAGCGATGATCAGAACGATCTCGAGGGGCTTCAGATTGCCGATCATGTGCGACTTCCTTCTCACTGAGGCGTCTGGAGGGTGGGCTCGCCGCCCGTTCGAACGGACACATGTCCGACCTTCGCGCTGGCAGCGATCGTAACCCGCAGGGGTAAACACGAGGCAATGCCCGTGCGTACTCCCGATTGCGGCCCACACCTCCCTGCCTGGGCCGCTCAAGCAGCGTACCCCCCGAACCAGTGAATCTGGAGGCCGCGCTCCGCTATCTCAGGGCCTCACCGGTATCGGAGAGGGTGGTCGCCGCTCGTTCGAGATCCTCCGCCGCTCGGTTGATCCGCCGTGTGGTCTCGGTGACCTGACCGGCGAGCCGCTGTGCCTCGACGTAGACCTTGACGGCCAGCACCCCGAGCACGGCCAGGCCGGCGAATCCCAGGGCGATGGCGAGCATGGGCCAGAACATGTGCGGTCCTCGGTGTCTCGTTACCCCAGCGCGGTGTGCAGACGCAGCGTCCGCACGCCTCCGCCGCTGAGGAGTTCGATGATGCGCTCCCCGGCCGGCTTGCGGACCGCGGAGCCGCACGCGGGGCAGGTGAAGGAGTAGAAGGTCGTACGCCGGCTGGCTCCTATCGCCAGGCGCAGCGCGGCCGACGGGAGCTCGAACCGCTCACGGCAGTCAGGGCAAGCGGCCCGGAACCGTACGGCGGCGGGCACCGGGGCGGGAACGGGTCCGGTCCGGGTGCTCGATATCGCGGTCATGTGACGTCTGTCTCCTCGGTGCACCGGTGGCCGCCTCTCAGAGAGCGCCGTCGTAGGCGGCCAGTGCCTCACGCGCGGCCAGCCGGGCGCTCTCGGCCAGCTCCTCGGGCGCGGTGATGCGGCCTTCGCCGCCCAGCCGCAGGGCGAGCCTGCGCAGGGAGGCCGGGTCGGGGGTGCGCAGCGTGATCCGCAGGCCGCCGTCGGGCAGCTCCTCCGCGCTGTCGTGCGGGTAGTACTCGGCGACCCACCGGCCGCCGGGGCCGACCTCGATCACGACCTCCGGGTCCTCGGCCGCCGGCTGGACGAGCCCTTCCGAGAGATCGCGCAGCTCCAGCTCGGGCGGGGCGGACGGGGCGTCGAGGAGCCTGATCTCGGCGACCCGGTCGAGCCGGAACGTACGCCGGGCCTCGGTGAGCCGGCACCAGCCCTCCATATAGGTGTGCCCGACTGCGAAGAGCCGGATCGGGTCCACCTCGCGCTCGGTCAGCTCGTCGCGGGCGGGCGAGTAGTAGCGCAGCCAGAGTCTGCGCCGCTCGGAGATCGCCCGGTCCACGTCGGCGAAGACACCGCCCTCGGACTCGAAGGTGACCGAGAGCCGCGAGCTGGCGGCACCCACCTCGCCGGCCGCCGTCTCCAGCTTCGCGGTCGCCCGCACCAGTGCCTGCCGGTCGCTCTCCCGCAGGCCGGGGAGGGTGGCGACGGCACGGGCGGCGACGAGCAGCGCGGTCGCCTCGTCGGCGGCGAGCCTCAGGGGCTCGGCGACGTCGTCCGGGTTGTGCCACCAGATCCGGTCGCCGTCGGTGTCGATGTCCAGCAGGTCCCCGCCGCGGAAGCTGGTCCCGCACATGGGAAGCACGTCGAGGTCGGAGATCAGCTCGTCCTCGGTGATCCCGAAGGCCCGGGCCACGTCCTGCACGTGTGCGCCGGGGCGCTCACGGAGATACGTCACCAGGGAGAGCATCCGCCGGGTCTGGTCGATGGCGTTCGTGGCCACGGTCGCGGCTCCCCTCAGTCCTTGGCCACGGCGCGCAGCCGGTCCATCACATCGGCCCGCAGATCGGCCGGTTCGCTGACGATCACGTCGGGGCCGAACTCCACGAGCCAGGCGTCCAGCCCGTGCCCGTACGGAATCTCCAACTCGTCCCAGCCGTCACCGAGTTCCCGTACCGATATGGCGCGGGAGCGCAGCGGGTAGCCGGAGCCGGTACGGAGCCTGATGCGGGCGGTCCTGGTCGCGGTCTCCCCCGCCCAGCTCTCGACGGTCTCACGGACGGTGACGGCGTCGGGCACCCGGGCCGTGAAGGCGCCGGCACGGGAGCGGACGCGGCCCGAGATCCGGGACAGCCTGAAGACACGCTCGGCGCCCCGGTCGCGGTCCCATCCGGCGAGGTACCAGTGGCCGCGCCAGCATTCGAGCGTCCAGGGTTCGACCTGGCGCTGCTCGGGCCGTGCGGCATTGCCCTTGCGGTAGTCGAAGGTGACCGGGCGGCGGTCCCGGCAGGCGAGCATCAGTGGTTCGAAGGCGGCCTCGTGGACCGGGATGCGGGGTTCGAGGGCGCTGTGCGGCTCGTAGGCGTCCTCGGCCACGGGCATCCCGGCGGCACGCAGCTTCTGCAGGGCGCCGCTGGCGGCTCCGGCGAGCCTCGCCTGCTGCCAGACCTTGGCGGCCAGCCCGAGGGCGGCTGCCTCCTCGGCGTCCAGGGTGATGGGGGGCAGCCGGTTGCTGTCGCGGCGCGCGAGGTAGCCGGTGTCGCCGTCCAGGTTCTCCACGGTCTCGATGACCAGGCCGAGTTCGCGCAGATCGTCCTTGTCGCGCTCGAACATCCGGTTGAAGGACTCGTCGGAGCCCGCCTCCAGATAGGCCTCGATGGACCCGCGGAGCTCGCGCTTGCTGAGCGGGCGCCGGGTACCCAGCAGGCACAGTGCCAGGTTCATCAGCCGTTCGGCCTTGGCAATCGCCATCGACGCCCTTTCTCGACGTGCTCCGTGACCGTCGACCGTACCGCCCCGGGGTGTCCGGGCCAAAGCGAGGGCCCGTGCCTTGCGGCACGGGCCCTGACTGCTGTAGACGGACGGATCAGACGCCGACGAGGTCGCAGACGAAGATCAGCGTCTCACCCGGCGCGATGGCGCCGCCGCCGGCACCGCGGTCGCCGTAGGCGAGGTGCGCGGGGATGGTCAGCTGGCGACGGCCGCCGACCTTCATGCCCTGGACACCCTTGTCCCAGCCCTGGATGACCTGACCGGCACCGAGCTGGAACTGCAGCGGGGTGCCGCGGTTCCACGAGGCGTCGAATTCCTCGCCGGTGGAGAACGCCACGCCGACGTAGTGCACGGAGACGGTCTGGCCCGCCTGAGCCACCGGTCCGTCGCCCTCCCAGATCTCCTTGATCTCCAGGTCGGCCGGCGGCTCGCCACCCGGGAAGTCGATCTCGGGCTTCTCGATGCTCACTGACTTGCTCCTCTGAATGATGAACTGCGCAACCGGGACAGTCTTACATCTTTGCCAGGAGGTCCACCGCGAACACGAGAGTGGACTTGGCGGGGACGGTCTGCTGCGCCTCGTCACCGAAGCCCTGGTCCGGCGGGATGACGAGCAGCACACGGCTGCCGACCTTCTTGCCGACCAGACCGTTCTTCAGCCCCTTGAGGGTGACCTGGGCGAGCGGGAAGGTCTGGGTCTTGCCCGCCTCGTAGGTGCTGTCGAAGGCCTTGCTGTCCTTCCAGAGCAGACCCACGTAGTTCACGACGACGCTGTCGGTCTCCTTGATGACCTCACCCTTGGACTCGAGGATGTAGTTGGAGACCAGCTTCTTCGGCGGATCGCTCTTGGGGATCGTGACCGTGGGGGCCTTGCCGTCCGTCTTGGTGCCGACCTTGGGCAGGTCGATGTTGTCCTGCGCGACGGGGGTGCCCTCGGCGGAGGCCGGGATCTGCGTGGCCTTCACGATGTCGACGACGAAGACGAGGGTGGCGTTGGGCTTGATGTCGCCCTGGCCCTGCTCGCCGTAACCGAGGTCCGGCGGGATGACCAGCTCGACGCGGCTGCCGACCTTCTGGCCCACGAGGCCCTTGTCCCAGCCCTGGATGACCATGCCCGCACCGAGCGTCAGGTCGAAGGGCTGCCCGCGGTCGAAGCTGTTGTCGAACGGCTTGGCGGAGTCCCACGCCTGCCCGAGGTAGTTCACCTGGATCGCGTCGCCGTTCTTGAGCTTCGCGCCGTCACCCTCACTGATGACTTCGGTCTTCAGTTCCTTGGGTGGGTCACCTTCGCCCTTCGACAGGGTGGGCTTCTCGCCGAACTTCGCTCCCGCGGTGATCGCGGGAACGCCGTTCTCGGACGAGGCGGAGTCGGAGGCCTTGTCGTCGCCGCATGCCACTGCGGACAGCAGCAGTAGGGGGACAACGAGAAGGCCGGCAAGTCGGCGCACTGGTTCCTCAGATCTCAGACGACACGTGAATGGTCCCCGACACTCTAGGCCGAGCGAAGGGCCCCGTACGAGGAACGTACGGGGCCCGGTCGCGTGCAGGGTGGGACATTCACGTCCCGGATCACATGCCGGCGATCAGCTTCTCCACCCGGTCGTCGACGGAACGGAAGGGGTCCTTGCACAGCACGGTGCGCTGCGCCTGGTCGTTGAGCTTGAGGTGCACCCAGTCGACGGTGAAGTCCCGCCGCTGCTCCTGGGCCCGGCGGATGAAGTCGCCGCGCAGCCGCGCCCTGGTCGTCTGCGGGGGCACGGACTTGCCCTCGAAGATCTTCAGGTCGTTGCAGATGCGGGTGGCCTGCCCCTTGCGCTCCAGCAGGTAGTAGAGCCCGCGGCGCCGGTGGATGTCGTGGTAGGCGAGGTCTATCTGAGCGACCCTCGGGTTCGACATGGTCATGTTGTGCTTGGCCCGGTACCGCTCGATGAGCTTGTACTTCATGACCCAGTCGATCTCGGTGCCGATCCGGTCGAGGTCCTCGGCCTCGATGGCGTCCAGGGTGCGGCCCCAGAGCTCCAGGACCTGGTCCACCGTGCCGGTGCGGATGCCGCGGCGCTCGACGAAGTCGACCGCCTTCTCGTAGTACTCCCGCTGGACCTCGATGGCCGAGGCCTCCCGGCCGCTGGCGAGACGGACCTTGCGCTGTCCCGTGATGTCGTGGCTGACCTCGCGGATGGCCCGGATCGGGTTCTCCAGGGTCAGGTCGCGCATCACCGTGCCCGCCTCGATCATGCGCAGCACCAGGTCGGTGGCGCCGACCTTGAGGAGCATGGTCGTCTCGGACATGTTGGAGTCACCGACGATGACGTGGAGGCGGCGGTACCGCTCCGCGTCGGCGTGGGGTTCGTCCCTGGTGTTGATGATCGGACGGGAGCGCGTCGTCGCGGAACTGACGCCCTCCCAGATGTGCTCGGCCCGCTGGCTGACGCAGTACACGGCGCCGCGCGGCGTCTGCAGCACCTTGCCGGCACCGCAGATCAGCTGACGGGTGACGAGGAACGGAATGAGGATGTCCGCGAGCCGGGAGAATTCTCCGTGCCGGGCCACGAGGTAGTTCTCATGGCATCCGTAGGAGTTTCCAGCCGAGTCGGTGTTGTTCTTGAAGAGATAGACGTCGCCCGCGATTCCCTCCTCGTGCAGGCGGCGTTCGGCGTCGACGAGCAGTCCTTCGAGAATGCGTTCGCCGGCCTTGTCGTGCGTGACCAGTTCGGTCACGTTGTCGCATTCGGGTGTCGCGTATTCCGGATGCGATCCCACGTCGAGGTACAGGCGGGCGCCGTTCCGCAGGAAGACATTGCTGCTGCGGCCCCATGACACAACACGGCGGAAGAGGTAGCGCGCCACTTCGTCAGGTGACAGTCGGCGCTGTCCCCTGAACGTGCACGTGACGCCGTACTCGTTCTCCAGCCCGAAAATGCGGCGGTCCATGACTGAACATTACGCCTTATGGCCTGAGCTGAAACCGGGTTCGGCAGCACCGTTTCGATCATTTTCCGAACCGGCCACAACCGCGGGCGTACGGCCGGGAGCTGCGAGGACCCTTCCGGTGGCCAGCAGAACCAGCAGCGCCGCCACTCCACCGGCCCCCGCCACGGCGAAACTCCACGCCGTCCCGCCGAGCTCGACGGCCGGGCCCGCCACCGCCGTTCCGGCCGCCGCCCCCACGCCGAAGGTCGTCACGAGCCAGGAGAAGGCCTCGGTCACCGTGCCCCGCGGGGTGTGCCGGTCCACGACGATGAACGAGCAGGCGATCGCGGGCGCGAGGAACACTCCGGCCAGTGCCGCCAGCGCGGTCATGGCGGGCACCCCGGGCGTCAGCGTCAACGGCAGGTAGCCCAGGGCCAGGAGCGCGACGATGACCCGCAGCCTCCGTTCGGGCGCCCCGGCCCACTGCCGCGCCCCGTACACCGCTCCGCCGATCAGCGCGCCGAGGCCGAGCGCGGCCATCAGCCAGCCGTACACGGACTCCCGGCCGTGGTCGTCGGCGTAGGCGACACCGGCCACGGTGATCGAGCCGAGGGCGAGCCCGACGAAGAAGAAGGCCCCGAGCAGGGCGAGCAGTCCCGGGGAGCGCAGGGCGCCGAGCCAGTGCGCCTCGCGGGGTGCCGAGCGCCAGGCCCTGGAGGGCTCGGACAGGACGACGGACAGCGCCCCCAGGACTCCGATGGCGTTGATGACCAGAAGGGCGGCGGCGGGTGACCAGAGCGACACCAGGACGGTCACGAGGAGCGGCCCGACGGTGAACATGACCTCCTGGGCCACCGCGTCCATGGCGTACGCCCGGTGCACCCGGTCCTCCCGGCCGAGGACCGTCGGCCACAGGGCACGCAGCCCGCCCTCCAGCGGTGGCGTGAAGACGCCGGCCACGACGACCGCCGCGTACGCCGCCGGGAGCGAGCCGAGGCCCAGCAGGGCCAGCGCGGCCATGCCGAGCGCCGAGACGACCGCGGCGGGGAGCTGGACGCGCGGCTGGCCGTGGAGGTCCACGGCCCGGCCGAGCAGGGGCTGACCCACGGCCGTGGCGAGGCCGTACGCCGCCGCGAGGGCTCCGGCCAGGGTGTAGCTGCCGCCCTCGGCCCTCGTGAACAGCACGATCGCGATGTGGGCGGTGCCGTTCGGCAGCCTCCCCACCAGCGTCCCGGCCAGCAGCCGGGCGGCGTGCCGCGTCCGGAGGATGTCCAGATATCCCGCGGCCATGTCCGCCCCTCTCCCCCGACGGAGTCACAGCCTCGGGGTTTTACGTATAACTTCAGTGTCCATACGTACCATGTGGGCAGTCCGCGAGTCCATCCCGCGACATCCCCGAACGGCAGCACGGAGGCACGAGTGAGCAGCGCGCGGCAGCCCGCCCCACCCCGGCCCACCAGCCGAGACGTGGCACGGGCCGCGGGCGTCTCCCAGGCCACGGTCTCCCTCGTGCTCGGCGACAAATGGCGCGGGCGGGTCTCCGCGACGACCGCCGAGCGGGTGCGCCGCAGTGCCCGTGAGCTCGGCTACCGGCCGAACCTCGCCGCCCGGAGCCTCCGGCTGGGCCGCACGCGCACGGCCCTTCTGGTGGTCCCGGCGCTCACCAACGAGTTCTTCGCCCGGGTCTACACCGGCGCCGCCGCCGTGGCGGCCGAGCACGACTTCGGCGTGGTCCTCTACCCCTCCCCGGACGGCACAGGCCCCGCCAGGGACCCGTTCGCCTCCGCCAGCGCCGCCCTCGACGGGGTGATCGCGTCCTCGATGGCCACCGGCGCCCTCGGCGCGCTGCGGGAGACCGGCCTGCCGCTGGTGATGCTGGACAGCGACCCGGGGGACCGCGGCGCGGCGGCCCGGGTGAACCTCGACATCGCGGACGGCATGCGCCAGGTGGCGGGGCATCTGCTGGACCTCGGCCACCGCCGGATCGTCCATCTGGCGTCCGCCGTGGAGACCTGGACCTTCGCGGTGCGCGCCCGGACCCTGCGGGAGGCCGCCCGGGACGTCCCGGGAGCCGTTCTGCGCACCGTCACGGCCCCGCTGGACGTCGGGGCGGGGCGGGAGGCGGTCGAGGCGCTTCTGGCCTCTCCCGGCCCGCGGCCGACGGCGATCGTCTGCGACGACGACATCCTGGCGGCCGGCGCCTGCAAGGCGGTACGCCGGCGGGGGCTGCGGGTGCCCGACGACATCTCCGTGACGGGCTTCGACGACCTGGCGCTCGCGACGGCGGTGGAGCCCGAGCTCACCACCGTGCGCCTCCCCGCCGAGCAGGTCGGCGAGCGGGGCATGACGGCGCTGCTGGCGGTCCTGGAGGGCCTGCCGGAGGAGCACCGCGATCTCCCGGTGGAGCTGGTGGTACGCGGCTCCACCGCGCCCGCGCCCACCGCGTGACGATGCCCCCGGACGCGCGGTGCGCGTCCGGGGGCATCGTCACGAGCCGTCGTGGAACCGGCTACTCCTTGCCGGACCCGTCCGTGCCGTCGGCGCCCTTCGCCGGGGTGTCGGTCCCGGTCCCGGGGGCCGTGGTGCCCTCCGGTTCCTCCGTGTCGGACGGAGCGTCCGTCGGGGTGGCCCCGGCGCCGTCCGCTTCCAGCAGCCGTGCCAGCTGCCGTCCGACGATCCGCTTGAACTTGCGCTGCTGCGGCCGTGTGCGGTCCAGCACCGCGACCTCGAGCCGCTCGGCGGGGATCTCCCGCTCGTTGCCGTTGGCCTCCCGGGACAGGGCCTGCACGGCCAGCTTCAGCGCCTCGGCGAGCGACATCCCGTCGCGGTGGCGCTGGTCCAGGAAGCTGCTGATCTGCTCGGCGTTGCCGCCGACCGCGACCGAGCCGTGCTCGTCCACGATCGAGCCGTCGTGCGGCAGCCGGTAGATCTGGTCGCCCTCGGGCCCGGCGCCGACCTCGGCGACCACCAGCTCCACCTCGTACGGCTTCTCGGCCGCGCTGGAGAAGATCGTGCCGAGCGTCTGCGCGTAGACGTTGGCCAGCCCACGCGCCGTCACATCGTCGCGGTCGTAGGTGTAGCCGCGCAGGTCCGCGTAGCGCACACCGCCGATCCTGAGGTTCTCGTACTCGTTGTACTTGCCGGCGGCGGCGAAGCCGATCCGGTCGTAGATCTCGCTGAACTTGTGCAGCGCGCGGGACGGGTTCTCGCCGACGAACACAATGCCGTCGGCGTACTGCAGCACAACCAGGCTGCGACCACGGGCGATGCCCTTCCGGGCGTATTCCGCCCGGTCGGCCATGGCCTGCTGGGGTGAGACATAGAACGGCGTCGACACCGGCTATCCGTCCCTTTCTGTCAGTGACGAGTGCATCGGAGAAGCATCAGGACCGGTCAGAGAAGCGCGGCGCGCGGGCCGTCGGGCTGCTCCAGCCTGCGCTCCAGGATCGCGCGCGCGATCTCCGAGGATTCCGTGTCGTTCAGCTTGCGGAAGCCCTCGTCGGTGATGACGGTGACGATCGGATAGATCCTGCGGGCCACGTCGGGACCGCCGGTCGCCGAGTCGTCGTCGGCCGCGTCGTACAGCGCCTGCACGACCAGGGTGAGTGTCTGCTCCTCCGTCAGGTCGTCGCGGTACAGCTTCTTCATCGATCCACGGGCGAAGACGGAGCCGGAGCCGGTGGCCGCGTAGCCGTGTTCCTCGGAGCGCCCGCCGGTGACGTCGTACGAGAAGATGCGGCCTCTCTCGCGGTCGAGGTCGTACCCCGCGAAGAGCGGGACGACCGCGAGCCCCTGCATGGCCATCGCCAGATTGCTGCGGATCATCGTGGAGAGCCGGTTGGCCTTGCCCTCCAGGGAGAGGGAGGCGCCCTCGACCTTCTCGAAGTGCTCCAGCTCCAGCTGGAACAGCTTGACCATCTCCACGGCCAGGCCCGCCGTGCCGGCGATGCCCACCGCGGAGTACTCGTCGGCCGGGAACACCTTCTCGATGTCCCGCTGCGCGATCATGTTCCCCATGGTCGCGCGCCGGTCACCGGCGAGCACCACTCCGCCGGGGAACGAGGCCGCGACGATCGTGGTGCCGTGCGGCGCCTCGATGGCGCCCTGCAGCGGCGGCAGGCTGCGGTTGCCGGGAAGGATCTCGGGTGAGTGGTCGGACAGGAAGTCCATGAACGAGGACGAACCCGGCGTCAGGAAGGCAGCTGGTAGACGCCCGGTGCTACGAGTGTTGGCTTCCACGCGTTTCCCTCCAGGTATGCGATGGCCCTGCGCAAGGAGTCAGGATCATCCCCCAACTTGCCGATGGCCGAATTGCAGTTGAAGCAGTACGCCACGGACCCTACCCGCCCTGTGACGGTGATCAACATGATCCCGGGTGCCGAAGCACATCCGTGGGATGCCCCTGCAGGGGCGGGGACATCCCACGGAATGCGCCGGCCGACGGAGCGATCCGCCGGCGAGCGGTCACGATCTCCGGCTGTTACTCGCCGCCCTTTTGGACGAAGCTTCGAACGAAATCCTCGGCATTCGACTCGAGCACGTCGTCGATCTCGTCGAGGACGTCGTCGACGTCGTCGCTGAGCTTCTCCTGTCGCTCCGCGAGGTCCTCGGACGCCTGCGCCTCCTGCGCCTGCTCCTCGGTCTCCTCGGTGGAACGTGTCGCCTTCTGCTGTCCGCCGCCGGTGTCCTTGGTCGCCATGTAGCTCACCCCGCTCGGTTCGAAGCACTTGATCAGACCCTACCTACGGGGTCCGACATTGGCCCGGTACTTTCCTCAACGTCCGGAGGTCATCTGATTGATTCCCAGCCGGAGCGCCTTTCAGCCCCCCGTCAGCGTCCGGACCAGCTCTTCCGCCGTGCGGCAGCGGTCCAGGAGGTCCTTGACGTGACTACGTGTACCCCGCAGCGGTTCCATCGTGGGCACCCGTTGCAGAGAGTCACGGTCGGGCAGGTCGAAGATCACGGAGTCCCAGGAGGCCGCGGCGACGTCGTCCGCGTACTGCTCCAGGCAGCGGCCCCGGAAATAGGCCCTGGTGTCCTCGGGCGGCTTCGTACGGGCCCGCTCGACGTCGCTCTCGTCGAGCAGGCGCTTGATCTTCCCCCGGGCCGCCAGGCGGTTGTACAGGCCCTTGTCGGCCCGTACGTCGGCGTACTGGAGGTCCACGAGGTGAAGGCGGGGGGCGTCCCAGTCCAGGCCGTCGCGGCGCCTGTAGCCCTCCATGAGCTCCCGCTTGGCGATCCAGTCCAGCTCCCCCGACAGGCTCATCGGGTCGTTCTCCAGGCGGTTCAGGGTGTCCTCCCAGCGGGCCAGGACATCCTTGGTCTGCTCGTCGGCGTCCGCCCCGTACCGCTCCTCGACGTACTTGCGGCCGAGCTCGAAGTACTCCATCTGGAGCTGTACGGCGGTGAGTGTCCGGCCGCTGCGGAGCGTGACCAGCTGCTTCAGCGTGGGGTCGTGCGACACCTGGTGCAGGGTGCGTACCGGCTGGTCGACGGCCAGGTCGACGTTGATGAAGCCGTCCTCGATCATGGCCAGCACGAGCGAGGTGGTGCCGAGCTTCAGATAGGTCGAGATCTCGGAGAGGTTCGCGTCCCCGATGATCACGTGCAGCCTGCGGTACTTCTCGGCGTCGGAGTGGGGTTCGTCGCGGGTGTTGATGATGGGGCGCTTGAGCGTGGTCTCCAGGCCGACCTCGACCTCGAAGTAGTCGGCGCGCTGGCTGATCTGGAAGCCGTGCTCATGGCCGTCCTGGCCGATGCCGACCCGGCCCGCGCCGGTGACGACCTGGCGGGAGACGAAGAACGGCGTCAGGTGGCGCACGATGTCCGAGAAGGGGGTCTCCCGCTTCATCAGGTAGTTCTCGTGCGTGCCGTAGGACGCGCCCTTGTTGTCGGTGTTGTTCTTGTAGAGGTGGATCGGCTGGGCGCCGGGGATGGCTGCGGCCCGTTCGGCCGCCTCCGCCATCACCCGCTCGCCGGCCTTGTCCCAGAGCACCGCGTCGAGCGGGTTGGTGATCTCCGGTGAGCTGTATTCGGGGTGCGCGTGGTCGACGTACAGCCGCGCACCGTTGGTGAGGATGACATTGGCCAGGCCGATGTCCTCGTCGGTGAGCTGACTGGAGTCCGCGGTTTCACGGGCGAGGTCGAAGCCTCGCGCGTCGCGCAGCGGATTCTCCTCCTCGAAATCCCAGCGGGCGCGGCGCGCCCGGTGCATCGCCGCCGCGTAGGCGTTGACGATCTGGGACGAGGTGAGCATGGCATTGGCGTTGGGTTGACCGGGGACGGAGATCCCGTACTCCGTCTCGATGCCCATTACTCGCCGTACGGTCATGCGGCCCTCCTTGCCCGGCGGCGCTCCCGTCCGGGAGCGGCGCTCAAGTACCGCTGCTGGTCCGGTACGCGTGCGGTGCCCGTACCCGCGCTGCGCGACTCGGCGGTACCGCAGAGCCTAGAGCGCCTCTGCGCCGGTGGGGAGATCAATTACGTCATTGTTCGGGTGTGGCCGGACTTCCGGGAAAACGCCCGGCTGCGGACGCCCTTCCGGGAATCCGCAGCCGGTCTGCGTTTTACAGGTACTGTCCGGTATTTGCCACCGTGTCGATGGAGCGACCGGTGTCCGCGCCCTGCTTTCCGGTGACAAGCGTGCGGATGAAGACGATCCGCTCGCCCTTCTTGCCGGAAATCCTGGCCCAGTCGTCCGGGTTGGTCGTGTTGGGCAGGTCCTCGTTCTCCTTGAACTCGTCCACGCAGGCCTGGAGGAGGTGGGAGACGCGCAGGCCCTTCTGGCCCTGCTCGAGGAATGCCTTGATGGCCATTTTCTTTGCCCGGTCCACGATGTTCTGAATCATCGCTCCGGAGTTGAAGTCCTTGAAGTACAGGACTTCCTTGTCGCCGTTCGCGTAGGTGACCTCGAGGAAGCGGTTCTCCTCGGATTCCGTGTACATCCGCTCCACGACCGACTGGATCATCGCGTGGGCGGCGGCCTCCTTGGAGCCCGTGTGCTCCGCCAGGTCGTCCGAGTGAAGCGGCAGCGAGGGCGTGAGGTACTTCGCGAAGATGTCCTTCGCGGCCTCCGCGTCCGGACGCTCGATCTTGATCTTCACATCGAGACGGCCGGGCCGCAGGATCGCGGGGTCGATCATGTCCTCACGGTTGGAGGCGCCGATGACGATGACGTTCTCCAGGCCCTCCACACCGTCGATCTCGGCGAGCAGCTGGGGGACGATGGTGTTCTCCACGTCCGAGCTGACACCGGAACCACGGGTGCGGAAGAGGGATTCCATCTCGTCGAAGAAGACGATGACGGGGGTACCCTCGCTCGCCTTCTCCCGGGCACGCTGGAAGACGAGGCGGATGTGCCGCTCGGTCTCGCCGACGTACTTGTTGAGGAGCTCGGGCCCCTTGATGTTGAGGAAGTAGCTCTTCCCCGCGGGCTGTCCTGTGACCTCGGCGACCTTCTTGGCCAGCGAGTTGGCGACGGCCTTGGCGATGAGCGTCTTGCCGCAGCCCGGTGGGCCGTAGAGCAGGATGCCCTTCGGCGGACGCAGTTCGTGCTCCTTGAAGAGGTCCGGGTGGAGGTACGGGAGCTCGACCGCGTCGCGGATCAGTTCGATCTGGTCGCCCAGACCGCCGATCTTGTTGTAGTCGATGTCCGGGACCTCTTCGAGGACGAGCTCTTCGACCTCGCTCTTGGGGACCACTTCGTAGACGTAGCCGGACCTGGGTTCGAGCAGGAGGGCGTCGCCGGGACGGATGGTGATGTCCAGCAGCGGCTCGGCGAGCCGCACCACCCGTTCCTCGTCGGTGTGCCCGACCACCAGGGCGCGTTCGCCGTCCTCGAGGATCTCCTTGAGGGTGACGATGTCCCCGGCCCGCTCGAATTCCATGGCCTCGACCACGTTGAGCGCCTCGTTGAGCATGACTTCCTGGCCTCGCCGGAGGCCTTCGAGCTCGACGCTGGGGCTGACGTTCACCCGGAGCTTGCGGCCCCCGGTGAAGATGTCGCAGGTGTCGTCCTCGTTGGCCTGCAGGAAGACACCGAAGCCGGCCGGCGGCTGTGCGAGCCGGTCGACCTCCTCCTTGAGGGCCACGATCTGGTCGCGGGCCTCCCGGAGTGTGTTGGCGAGCCGCTCGTTCTGCGCGGACACGCCTGCCAGGTTGGTCTGCAACTCGACGATCCGCTCTTCGAGAATCCTCGTATGACGCGGAGAGTCGGCGAGCTTACGTCGCAGGACGGCGATTTCCTGCTCGAGATAGGCAACCTGGCCGGCTGGGTCTTCTGACCCCCGCCCGGGCCGGATGCCGCGGTTGATGTCGTCGTCGTGGGCTGCCACGGTCCTCACCTCCTCCAAGGGGAGCTGGACGCTTCCTGACCCTACCTGGGTGGGTGATGATTGAAACCCCTAGATCACAAAGACCCGGGACTCTGTCCGATCTTCACCCTTGCGCTCTCCCTCACGCCAAGGGAATACCCACCCTTCGCCACCGGAAAGCCGCCGGTTGTATCGTCGAAGTGTTCAACACCCGTCAGGGCTGGCTTCAATTGGTGCAGATACGCAGGGAACGGCAGGACACATGACCGTGCAGCAGGACGCTCCGGGCGACAGCGGAACGCAGGACCTCGAGGTCTGGATCGACCAGGATCTCTGTACGGGCGACGGCATCTGCGTGCAGTACGCCCCCGAGGTGTTCGAGCTGGACATCGACGGTCTGGCCTACGTGAAGAGCGCCGACGACGAGCTGCTCCAGGAGGTGGGGGCCACCACGCCGGTGCCGCTGCCCCTGCTCCAGGACGTGGTGGACTCGGCCAAGGAATGCCCGGGCGACTGCATCCATGTACGTCGCGTCTCGGACAACGTGGAAGTCTTCGGGCCGGACGCCGAGTGACGGCTCAGACGTCCCGCGCGGCGCTCCCGACGGGGCCGGCCGACTTGATGAAGGCGTTGCCCTTCCACTCCCAGCCGGCGGTCTCCCGCTCGTCGGGGCAGCAGCGCGGCACGTCGGCCGACGAGTAGCCGAGCAGGGTCGCCGACACCCGGCCGTCACGGACGGCGAAGTCGGTGACCGTCAGCTTCTGAGCGGGGTCCACCAGGGTCGCCACGACCCTGGGTGCGGCCCCGCTCGCCTGTGTCAGGACGTAGATGCCGCTGGGCGGGGTGCCGGAGCCCGCGGCGCAGTGGACCACGGCGACGGTCTCGGGACCGCCGTCACCGTCGAGGTCTCCCGGGGCGCTTTCGGCCACGGTCTGCCCGGCGGCACCGCAGTCCAGCGGGAAGGACACACCGGCCGGGTCGGGTGCCTGCGCGGCCGGCGCGCCGCCCTGCTGGGTGGTGGCGCGGTGCTCGGACGCCGAGGCCGTCGCGGTGGCCGCGTCGGGCTGGAGCATTCCGGCGAGGGCGACGACGGCGGCCATCGCCGTGGCCGTGGCGAGCCAGTGCACCGGCTTGGCGTCGGTGTGCGCGAGGTCCGGGAGCGCGGAGGTCTGCACGCGGTATGTCTCCTGTGGTTCCTGGATGCCTGGACAGGCGGTGCCGGACGGGGCCGGCGGGCGGGGGTGGCCAGCATCGTGCCACACCTCACACCCGAGGGGAACGGCGGGGGCGTCCCGGGCAGCGGAAAGGCGCCGCCGCCGGGCTCCCGGGTCGGTCCGGGGAACTCGGTGGCGGCGCCTGCGCGTTGCACGGGTCAGTCGCGGCCCGCGTCCGATCCGCTCCGCTTGCCGGGACCGTCGTAGTCCTCGCCGTAGGCGCCCTTGGACGGGCGGCGGCGGCGCAGCGGCGGCTCGACGCCGTCCGCGAGGCGGCGGGCGGTGACGAGGAAGCCGGTGTGGCCGATCATCCGGTGGTCGGGCCGCACGGCCAGACCCTCGACGTGCCAGTTCCGGATCATCGACTCCCAGGGCTGCGGTTCCGCGAAGCAGCCGATCTCACGGATGGACTCGACGGTCCGCGAGAGCTGGGTCGTGGTCGCGACGTAGGCGCAGAGGATGCCGCCGGGCACGAGGGCCTTGGAGACGGCCTCCAGGCACTCCCAGGGGGCGAGCATGTCCAGGACGACGCGGTCGACGTCGGTGTCCGAGAGGTTGTCCTGGAGGTCTCCGACGGTGAGCTGCCAGGCCGGGTGCGGCGAGCCGAAGTAGCGCTCGACGTTCTGCTGGGCGATCTCGGCGAAGTCCTCGCGGCGCTCGTAGGAGTGCAGCATGCCCTGCTCGCCGATGGCGCGCAGCAGGAAGGTGCTCAGGGCACCCGAGCCGACGCCGGCTTCGACGACACGGGCGCCGGGGAAGATGTCACCGAAGGCGAGGATCTGGCCCGCGTCCTTCGGGTAGACCACGGCGGCACCGCGGGGCATGGACAGGACGTAGTCGGGGAGCAGGGGGCGCAGCGCGAGGTAGGCGACGTTTCCCGTGGTACGGACAACACTGCCCTCGGGAGCACCGATCAGCTCGTCGTGCGGGAAAGAACCCTTGTGGGTGTGGAAGTTCTTTCCGGCTTCGAGCGTGAAGGTGTAGTGGCGTCCCTTGGGGTCGGTGAGCTGGACCTGGTCCCCGACTTTGAATGGGCCGCGACGGCGGGCGGCACCGGTCGGTTCGGACATGTGACCAGCCTACCGGTAATCCGGGGGCCGCTTCCCGGGGCCTCGGGCCCCGGGCTCACCGCTCTCAGGCGGA
The DNA here is from genome assembly GCF_001905505.1 of Streptomyces sp. CB02058. GTDB lineage: Bacteria > Actinomycetota > Actinomycetes > Streptomycetales > Streptomycetaceae > Streptomyces. Next base: position 230,826 of record NZ_LIPG01000006.1, on the reverse strand, counting down.
AGGACGGGCCATGGCCTTGATGAAGGCGCGTTCGACGTCGGCCGTGGAGAGGACGCCGTAGATCTCGCCGGTGTCCTCGACCACGAGGTACTCGGTGGCCGGGTTGGCCTTGAGCCGGTCCAGGAGGGCTTCGCCCGCGAGCTCCGCGGGGACCTTCATGCCGTCGGTGAGGTCCTGGGCGAGGCCGCTGACGGCCACCCAGGGACGGCGGTGCTCGGGCACGCCCGCGATGGCCGCCTCCCGGACGAGGCCCTTGGGGCTGCCCAGTCCGTCGACGACGACCAGGGCGCGGGCGCCCGCTTCGTTGGCGCGGCGGAGCGCCTCGGAGAGCGGGGTGGCCGCCTCGACGGGCACGGCGCGCCGGGTGAGGGTGCGGGCGCGCAGTTCGGGGAGGTGCTCGCGGAGCCGGGCGGTCCGCAGGCTGTTCCCGGCCCCGGTCCAGATGATCGCCGCGAGGATCGCCGCGAGGAGGGCGTCGGTGACGGTCTCGAATCCGCTGATCTCGCCGGTGGCGTTCCCGAGGACACCCGTATGGGTGAGCAGCGGGAGGCCGACGAAGACGGTGATGGCCAGACCGCGGCCGACCCACGCGGCGGCGACGGTGCCGCTCATGGGCTTGCCCGTGATCTTCCAGACGACGGCGCGCAGCATGCGTCCGCCGTCCAGCGGGAGGCCGGGCAGCAGGTTGAAGGCCGCGACGATGAGGTTGGAGATCATCAGCCCCGCGAGGAGCACTCCGGGGACGGTGCCGGCCTCGACGAACTGGAGCGGGATGTAGAAGAGGCCGCCGAGGACCAGGGAGAGCAGCGGGCCCACGAACGCGAGGACGAATTCGCGGCCGGGGGTCTCGGTCTCCTTCTCGATCTCGGAGACACCGCCGAAGAACTGGAGCTGGATGCGGCGTACCGGCAGCTGGTAGCGCAGCGCGGCGACGGTGTGGGCGAGCTCGTGCACCAGGACGGAGGCGTAGAACGCGATCGCGAAGAAGAGCGCGACGAGATAGCGGGCTCCGCCGAGCTCCGGCAGCACGCGGTCGAGCTGGCCGCCGAAGACCCAGGTGATCAGGGCCGCGACGACGAACCAGCTGGGCGCCACGTAGACGGGCACGCCGAAGGGGCGGCCCATCAGGAGGCCGCCGCCGGGATCTTCCGGGCGTCGCGGTTTGCCCTTGTCCGGTCCGGTGCCGGGGTCGGTTCCCCCTGCGCCGGGCTGCGGGCGCCCGCTGTCGCCGCTCTCGTCCACGGGGTCCCTTCGGTAGGTGGCCTGTGCCACGGTCTTGCTGTGTACGAGCTCTGTGGTCGATGGTATGCCGCGTGCTGTCAGTGGCGGGCCGTAGGGTCTGCGACATGACGTCCGTACCGCGCCCGCCTCAGCCACCCTCGTCCCTGTCGCCGTCGCGCGCGAGCGATTTCATGCAGTGCCCCCTGCTGTACCGCTTCCGGGTCATCGACAAACTGCCCGAGAAGCCCAGTGAGGCTGCTACCCGGGGCACGCTCGTGCATGCGGTGCTCGAACGGCTCTTCGACGCCCCGGCGGTGGACCGTACGGCGCCGCGGGCGAAGGCGCTGATCCCGGGTCAGTGGGACCGGCTGCTGGAGTCGAAGCCCGAGCTCACGGAGCTGTTCGAGGGGGATCCGGAGGGCGAGCGGCTCGCAGGGTGGCTGGGCGAGGCCGAGCGGCTCGTGGAGCGGTGGTTCTCGCTGGAGGACCCGACGCGCCTGGAGCCCGCGGAGCGGGAGCTCTTCGTCGAGACGGAGCTGGATTCGGGCCTGCGGCTGCGCGGTGTGATCGACCGGATCGACGTGGCTCCCACGGGCGAGGTCCGGATCGTGGACTACAAGACGGGCAAGGCGCCGCGGCCGGAGTACGCGGAGGGCGCGCTGTTCCAGATGAAGTTCTACGCCCTGGTGATCTGGCGCCTGAAGAAGGTGGTGCCCCGCCGGCTCCAGCTCGTCTATCTGGGCAGCGGCGACGTCCTGACGTACGACCCCGTGCCCGCCGACCTTGAGCGGGTGGAGCGCAAGCTGCTGGCGCTGTGGGAGGCGATCCGGCTCGCCACCGAGACGGGCGAGTGGCGGCCGAGGCCGACGAAGCTGTGCGGCTGGTGCGATCACCGGTCGGTCTGCCCCGAGTTCGGTGGGACTCCCCCGGTCTATCCCCTGTCCGTCCGCCCGGCGGAATCGGTGGAGGGTGTGCAGGGCAGAATGGAGCCGGTGCGGCCCGAGGCCGGCCAACCGGTGGCCCTCGAAGGTCCTTAAGGAGATTACGTGGCTATCCGCGTCCTGCTGGTCGATGATCAGCCACTGCTGCGCACGGGCTTCCGGATGATCCTGGAGGCCGAGGGCGATCTGGCGGTGGTCGGTGAGGCCGGTGACGGTCTGCAGGCCATCGACCAGGTGCGGGCCCTGCAGCCGGATGTCGTGCTCATGGACATCCGGATGCCGCGGATGGACGGCGTCGAGGCGACCCGCCAGATCACGGGTCCCGGCCGGGACGGTCCGGCCAAGGTCCTGGTGCTGACGACGTTCGACCTCGACGAGTACGTGGTCGAGGCGCTGCGCGCCGGGGCCAGCGGCTTCCTGCTGAAGGACGCGCCGGCCAACGAGCTGGTGCAGGCCATCCGGGTGGTGGCGGCCGGAGAGGCGATGCTGGCCCCGAGCATCACACGCCGGCTGCTCGACAAGTACGCCGACCATCTGCCCTCGGGCGAGGACCCCGTCCCGGACGCCCTGCACACCCTCACCGAGCGTGAGGTGGAGGTGCTGAAGCTGGTGGCGCGCGGCCTCTCCAACGCGGAGATCGCGGCCGATCTGTTCGTGAGCGAGACGACCGTGAAGACCCATGTGGGTCATGTGCTGACGAAGCTGAGTCTGCGCGACCGCGTCCAGGCCGCGGTCTACGCCTACGAGAGCGGGCTGGTGCGCCCCGGGGCCCAGTGAGGCGCGGGGGGCGGAACGTGGAAACCGGCGAGGGCCGGGGCCGGTCGGCCCCGGCCCTCGCCGGTTCTCGTCAGGTGCCTCGTCAGGCGTCGCCCTGGCCCAGCTCCCAGAGCTGGAGGTCGGCCGAGGAGTTGACGGCCCACTCCACACCGGTCAGCCCGTCGAGCGAGGCGACGTACTGCTTGCCCTGCCAGATCGGGAGGACGGGGACGTCGTCCGCGACGATCTCCTGGAGCTTCTCGAAGACCGGGCTCGCCGCGCTGCGGTCGGCCTCGCGGCGGGACTGCGGGATCAGCGTGTCCTGCGCGAGCGCCGACTTGTACGGCGAGTTGAGGAAGTTGTTGTCGTCGAGGAACGGCGCGGTGTAGTTGTCCGCGTCCGGGAAGTCGGGGAACCATCCCATGCCGTAGACCGCGTAGTCGCCGTTCTTCTGCGCGGGGCGGTACTTGGCCCACGGGGTGCCCTCGACGTCGACGTCGAAGAGCCGCGTGGCGTTGAGCTGCTTGGCCAGCGCCTCGAACTCGGCCTTGGTCGCGGGGCCGTAGTGGTCCGTCGTGTAGTGCAGGGTGAACTTCACCGGCGTACTGATGCCGGCCTTCTCCAGGATCTCCGATGCCTGGCCCACGCTCGGCTCGCCGTACTTGTTGAAGAACGAGTTGGAGTGGCTGGTGATGCCGGACGGGATCAGCGAGTAGAGCGGGTCGGCGGTGCTGCCGTAGACCTTGCTGGCGATGGCCCCGCGGTCGATGACCTGGGCCATGGCCTGGCGTACGGCCTTGTCCTTCACCGCGGGGTCCTCGGTGTTGAACGCGAGGTAGCTGATGGCGAGGCCGGGCATCTCGGTGAGCTTGATGCCGTCCTTCGGCGTCTCCAGCATGCCCTGGGCCTGCTCGGGCGACATGGTGCGCGTCATCATGTCGATCTTCTTGTCGTCGAGCGCCTTGCCCATCGCCGCGGCGTCGGGGAAGAGGTCCAGCTCGACCTTCTCGTTGCTGACCTTCAGATCGCCCTTGTACTTCGGGTTCTTGGTGAAGACCACCTTGACGACCTGGTCGCCCTCGACCTCGGGCTTCATGGTGTACGGGCCGGACCCGTCGACCTGGAAGCCCTTGCGGGCCGACTTCGCCGGGTACTTGTCCTGCTGGACGATGCCGGCGGACGGCGTGGCGAGCTTGTAGGGGAACGTGGCGTCCGGGGTCTTCAGGTGGAAGACGACCTGGTCCTCGCCCTTGGTCTCGATCGTGTCGATGTTGGCGAGCAGGCCGACGGGGCCGCTCTCGTCCTTGATGTCCAGGACGCGCTGGATGGAGTACTTCACGTCGTCCGGAGTGACGGGTGTGCCGTCCGCGAAGGTGAGCCCCTCGCGCAGCGTGCAGCGGTAGCTCTCGTTCTCGGTGTCCGTGAAGGCGCAGCTCTCTGCCGCCTCGGGGACCGGCTCGCCGCCGCCGCGCGGAATGTGGGTCAGGGTCTGCACGGTCTGGCGCAGCACGTTCCAGACACCCGCTTCGTATCCGATCGCGGGGTCGAGCGGGGCCGGGTTGTCGGCCGAGGCGATGAACTGGTCCGTCGTCCCGACAACGATGGCATCGCCCCCGTCCTCCGACCCACCACAGGCGGCGAGCACGGGCGCGAGCAGGCCGACTACGGCCGGCAACACCAGCGTCTTGCGGTTCATCTGGACGTTCTCCCTCGGTCCGACACGTGAGAAAACCGAGGTTAGTTGGCGTTCCGGGGGGCCTTGACCGGTGCCGATCAGGGGCGTATCCACTCGGTGATCACCGATGACGGGTTGTCCATGTAGCGCCCAGGAATGTTTCGTGCACGAGTCCACCAAGCGGGACGTATGGGAGCCCAAAACGGACAGCGGGGCCGATCTTCGGAGGGCCCGAATGTCACATGGAGTGACGAACATCACGCCCGGGTCCGGGCGTACGCATTGACATGGACCTGTTCTGCGGCAAGATCCGCAGCCCTCACTCGGCGGAGACGAGGCCGCGCAGGAAGGCGAGGTCCACGTGCTCCAGGGAGGGCACCACCGCTCTCCCGGGCGCGGGGGCGATGGGCGCGACCGAGGGGACGGCGACGACATGGCAGCCCGCCGCCTCCGCCGCGGCGACCCCGGTCGCGGTGTCCTCGACGACCGCGCAGCGCCAGGGTTCCGCCCCGAAGCCCGCGGCGGCGACGAGGTAGGGCTCGGGGTGGGGCTTCGTGCGGGTCACCTCGTCGCCCGCGACCGTGAGCGCGAAGTGGTGGCGGCCGACCGAGTCCAGCACCCGGTCGATGATGCGCCGGTGGGAGGCGGAGACGAGGGCCGTGGGTACCTCGTGCGCCGCCAGCTCGGCGAGCAGCCGGGCGGCGCCCGGCATCAGCGGCACCCCGTCGCCGATGCGCGCCTCGAAGCGGTCGTTGAGGAGCACCGTGAGCTTCTCCAGGGAGATGCCCGCGCCCGTGACCTCGATGAGGTACCCCGCGCTCCGGGTCATCGGGCCGCCGACGACCACGTCACGCCATGCCTCGTCCAGCCGGTGACCGAGGTCCGCGAAGACCTCGACCTCCACGTCCCACCAGAATCCCTCGGTGTCGACCAGGGTGCCGTCCATGTCGAGCAGGACTGCTTGCAGCGCCGACCCTTCGGCCGTACGGGTCAGGGACGCGGGGACCGTACTGGTCATCCGGCACACCTCCAAGAGGGACGAGAAGGCCGGCCGCCTTCCCGGTGGGAACGGCGACCGGCCTGCACTGGACCGACCATTCTACGACTCGCCCGCGCACGGCGCGCGGAGTGCCGCTTGCCGCGCGTTGAACACCGCCCTACCGCGCGTTGAAGTACTTCGCCTCGGGGTGGTGGATGACGATCGCGTCCGTGGACTGCTCGGGGTGCAGCTGGAACTCCTCGGAGAGCTTCACCCCGATGCGCTCGGGCTCCAGGAGCTCGGCGATCTTCGCCCGGTCCTCCAGGTCGGGGCAGGCCCCGTAGCCGAGGGAGAAACGCGCGCCGCGGTACTTCAGCGCGAACATGTCCTCGACGTCGGAGGGGTCCTCCCCGGCGAAGCCGAGCTCGCTGCGGACCCGCGCGTGCCAGTACTCGGCGAGGGCCTCGGCCAGCTGCACGGACAGGCCGTGCAGCTCCAGGTAGTCACGGTAGGAGTTCGACTCGAAGAGCTCGGCGGTGGCCCCGCCGATCTTCGAGCCGACGGTGACGACCTGGAGGCCGATCACGTCCGTCTCCCCCGACTCCTCGGGACGGAAGAAGTCCGCGAGGCAGAGCCGGCGGCCGCGGCGCTGGCGCGGGAAGGTGAAACGGGTGCGCTCCGAGCCGTCCTCGTGCAGCAGGATCAGGTCGTCGCCCTTGGAGACGCACGGGAAGTAGCCGTAGACGACGGCGGCCTCCAGCAGGTTCTCGGTGTGGAGCTTGTCGAGCCAGCCGCGCAGATGCGGGCGGCCCTCCCGCTCCACGAGCTCCTCGTACGTCGGTCCGTCACCGGCGCGCGCCTGCTTGAGGCCCCACTGGCCCTTGAAGAGGGCGCCCTCGTCCAGCCAGGACGCGTACTCCTTGAGCTGGATGCCCTTGACGACGCGGGTGCCCCAGAACGGCGGCTCGGGGACCGGGTTGGTGACGGAGACGTCGGAGCGCACGCCCTCCTCCGGCTCCGCGACCTCCAGCACCGCGGTGTCGCGCTTGGGGACGCGGCGCTGCTTCAGCTCGGGGAGGCTGGCCCCCGGGACGCCCCGCTTGACGGCGATGAGGGCGTCCATCAGCCGCAGCCCCTCGAACGCGTCGCGGGCGTAGCGGACCTCGCCCTCGTAGATCTCGTGCAGGTCCTGCTCGACGTAGGCACGGGTGAGGGCGGCACCGCCCAGGATCACCGGGTACTCGGCCGCCAGCTTGCGCTGGTTCAGCTCCTCCAGGTTCTCCTTCATGATCACGGTGGACTTCACCAGGAGGCCGGACATGCCGATGACGTCGGCGCGGTGCTCCTCGGCGGCCTCCAGGATCGCGGAGACGGGCTGCTTGATGCCCAGGTTGACCACGTTGAACCCGTTGTTCGACAGGATGATGTCGACCAGGTTCTTGCCGATGTCGTGGACGTCGCCGCGCACGGTGGCGAGGACGATGGTGCCCTTGCCGTCGTCGTCGGTCTTCTCCATGTGCGGTTCGAGGTAGGCCACCGCGCTCTTCATGACCTCGGCGGACTGGAGCACGAAGGGCAGCTGCATCTGGCCGGAGCCGAACAGCTCTCCGACGACCTTCATGCCTTCGAGCAGGGTGTTGTTGACGATGTCGAGGGCCGGCTGGGTCCGCAGGGCCTCGTCGAGGTCGGCCTCCAGGCCGTTCTTCTCGCCGTCGATGATGCGGCGCTGGAGCCGCTCGTCGAGCGGCAGGGCCAGGAGTTCCTCGGCCTTGCCCTGCTTCATCGACTTCATGTTGACGCCCTCGAAGAGCTCCATGAGCTTCTGCAGGGGGTCGTAACCCTCCTCGCGGCGGTCGTGGATCAGGTCGAGGGCGACCTTGACCTGCTCCTCCTCCAGCCGGGCGATCGGCAGGATCTTGGAGGCGTGCACGATCGCGGAGTCCAGTCCCGCCTTGACGCACTCGTCGAGGAAGACGGAGTTCAGCACGACGCGGGCGGCCGGGTTCAGGCCGAAGGAGATGTTGGACAGGCCCAGGGTGGTCTGCACGTCGGGGCGGCGGCGCTTCAGCTCGCGGATGGCTCCGATCGTGGCGATGCCGTCCTTGCGGGACTCCTCCTGCCCGGTGCAGATGGTGAAGGTCAGACAGTCGATGAGGATGTCCGACTCGTGGATGCCCCAGTTGGTGGTGAGGTCGTCGATGAGCCGCTCGGCGATGGCGACCTTGTGCTCGACGGTACGGGCCTGGCCCTCCTCGTCGATGGTCAGCGCGATGAGCGCGGCGCCGTGCTCGGAGGCCAGCCCGGCGACCTTCGCGAAGCGGGACTCGGGGCCGTCGCCGTCCTCGTAGTTGACGGAGTTGAGCACGGCCCGGCCGCCGAGCTTCTCCAGACCGGCGCGCAGGACGGGCACCTCGGTGGAGTCCAGGACGATCGGCAGGGTGGAGGCGGTGGCGAAGCGGCCGGCCAGCTCCTCCATGTCGGCGACGCCGTCGCGGCCCACGTAGTCGACGCAGAGGTCGAGCATGTGCGCGCCCTCGCGGATCTGGTCGCGGGCCATCTCCACGCAGTCGTCCCAGCGGGCGTCAAGCATGGCCTCACGGAACTTCTTGGAGCCGTTGGCGTTCGTACGCTCGCCGATCGCGAGGTACGAGGTGTCCTGGCGGAACGGGACGGTCTGGTAGAGCGAGGCGGCGCCCGGCTCGGGGCGCGGGTCACGGGTCCCCGGCACGGTGCCGCGCACGCGCTCCACGACCTGGCGCAGGTGCTCGGGCGTCGTACCGCAGCAGCCGCCGACGAGGGAGAGGCCGTACTCCTGGACGAAGGTCTCCTGGGCGTCGGCCAGCCCCTCGGCGTCGAGCGGGAAGTGCGCGCCGTCCTTGGTGAGCACCGGAAGCCCGGCGTTCGGCATGCAGAGCAGCGGGATACGGGAGTGGCGCGTGAGGTAGCGCAGGTGCTCGCTCATCTCGGCGGGGCCGGTCGAGCAGTTCAGGCCGATCATGTCGACGCCGAGCGGTTCGAGCGCGGTCAGCGCGGCGCCGATCTCGGAGCCGAGCAGCATGGTGCCGGTCGTCTCGAAGGCCAGCGAGCACAGCACCAGGAGGTCGCTCCCCATGGCCTCCAGGGCCCGGCGCGCGCCCAGCACGGCCGCCTTGGTCTGGAGGAGGTCCTGCGTGGTCTCGATGATCAGCGCGTCGGCGCCGCCCGCGATGAGGCCTTCGGCGTTCTGCTGGAAGCCGTCGCGCAGCACGGTGTACGGGGCGTGGCCCAGCGTCGGCAGCTTGGTGCCGGGGCCGATGGAGCCGAGGACCCAGCGCTGCTGTCCGGTGGACTCGGTGAAGCGGTCGGCGACCTCGCGGGCGATGCGCGCGCCGGACTCGGAGAGCTCGTGGATCCGGCCGGGGATGTCGTACTCGCCCAGGGCGGAGGCGTTGGCTCCGAAGGTGTTCGTCTCGACGCAGTCGACGCCGACCGCGAAGTACTCCTCGTGCACCGAGCGGACGATGTCGGGGCGGGTGACGTTCAGGACCTCGTTGCACCCTTCGAGGTTCTCGAAGTCCTCGAGGGTGGGGTCCTGGGCCTGGAGCATGGTGCCCATCGCACCGTCGGCCACCACCACCCGGGTGGCGAGCGCCTCACGGAGCGCTGCGGCTCGGGTCCGGCTGTCAGCTGAGGGGGTCGGCGACGAGGCCATGGATGTTCTCCCTGGGATGCGACGGCTGTCGGCTTTGCGCCCTTCTACGGAGGGGGCACGCGGCCAGCGTAGCCGGGAGGCGGCCGGGGCGGTCGTCGCGTCCCACGGGGCGGACTGCATGCTGTGCGGGGAACGGGCCCACTCGCGGGTGTGACGCATAATCTTCGCGCCACCGGACAGAGGTCGGCATCGACCGATAGTGTTCAGCATTGTCGAACCGAGGTGGAGGAGTACGGCGCGATGGCGAAGAACATCCAGTCGCTCGAGCGGGCGGCGGCGATGCTGCGTCTGCTGGCGGGCGGCGAGCGCCGGCTCGGCCTGTCCGACATCGCGTCCTCGCTCGGCCTGGCCAAAGGTACCGCGCACGGCATCCTGCGCACCCTCCAGCACGAGGGCTTCGTCGAGCAGGACACGGCGTCCGGCCGCTACCAGCTGGGCGCGGAGCTGCTGCGCCTGGGCAACAGCTACCTCGACGTGCACGAGCTGCGGGCCCGCGCGCTGGTGTGGACCGACGACCTGGCCCGGTCCAGCGGCGAGAGCGTCCACCTGGGCGTGCTGCACCAGCACGGCGTACTGATCGTCCACCACGTCTTCCGGCCCGACGACAGCCGCCAGGTGCTGGAGGTGGGCGCCATGCAGCCGCTGCACTCCACCGCCCTGGGCAAGGTGCTCTCCGCATACGACCCGGTCGCGCACAGCGAGGTCACGGAGGTGGAGCGGCGGTCCTTCACGCCGCGCACCGTCACGGGCGAGGAGGAGTTCGAGTCGCTGCTCGACCTGATCCGGGCCCAGGGCTGGGCGGCCGACGTCGAGGAGACCTGGGAGGGCGTGGCCGCCGTGGCGGCGCCCATCCACGACCGGCGCAGGATGCCGGTCGGCGCCGTGGCGGTGACCGGCGCCGTGGAGCGCGTCTGCGCCGGCGGCGAGCTGCGCCCCGAGCTGGTCGCGGCCGTCCGGGACTGCGCGCGGGCCGTGTCCCGCGATCTCGGCGCCGGGCGCTTCTGAGGCTTCCGGGCACACCCCGCCGCGTCCGTAACGATCGAGTCGCACGTCACACACCCCTTGACGCACCACCCATCGGGGAGAAACATTGCCGCTCACCGGTCGGCATTGCCGAACACCTAACGGCAATACGCGTTAGGGTGTGACAGTGCCGAGGGCCGGTCAAGCCCTACAGGTGGGCTGCCCTCTCCTGAGAGGTACCCATCTGGGGCGCGATCCACCGGAGGGACCCGGTGTTTCGCCTTCCCCTGGACGAAGGACAAAGGAGTCGCGGGTGTCCAGCTCCGACATCTTCATCGGCGAGACCATCGGTACCGCCATACTCATCCTGCTCGGCGGCGGTGTCTGTGCCGCCGTCACGCTCAAGCGCTCGAAGGCGCAGAACGCCGGCTGGCTCGCCATCACCTTCGGGTGGGGTTTCGCCGTGCTGACGGGCGCCTACATCGCCTCCGGTGTATCCGGCGCCCACCTCAATCCGGCGGTCACGATCGGCCTCGCGATCCAGGGCGGCACCGCCTGGAGCGATGTGCCCCTCTACCTCGCCTCCGAACTGTTCGGCGCGATGATCGGCGCCGTGCTCGTCTGGGCCGTCTACTACGGACAGTTCCACGCGCACCTCACCGATCCGGAGATCGTGAAGGCCCAGCCGGCCGAGGAAGGCCTGGTCGACCAGACGGCGGCACCGAAGGCCGGTCCCGTGCTCGGCATCTTCACCACGGGCCCGGAGATCCGGAACGCGGTGCAGAACGTGGTCACGGAGGTCATCGCGACCTTCGTACTGGTCCTGGCGATCCTCACGCAGGGCCTCAACGACGAGGGCAACGGCCTCGGTGCGCTCGGCGCCCTGATCACCGCTCTGGTGGTCGTCGGGATCGGCCTGTCGCTCGGCGGGCCGACCGGCTACGCGATCAACCCGGTACGCGACCTCGGTCCGCGCATCGTGCACGCACTGCTGCCTCTGCCGAACAAGGGCGGGTCGGACTGGGGCTACGCCTGGGTACCGGTGGTAGGACCGCTCATCGGGGCCGCACTGGCCGGCGGGCTCTACAACCTCGCCTTCGCCTGAGCCGCACCTTCCACACCACACAGACTTCCGGGAGCCAACCGTGACCGACGCACACACCACAGGCCCGTTCATCGCGGCCATCGACCAGGGCACCACGTCCAGCCGCTGCATCGTCTTCGACAAGGACGGCCGGATCGTCTCCGTCGACCAGAAGGAGCACGAGCAGATCTTCCCCAAGCCGGGCTGGGTCGAGCACGACGCCAAGGAGATCTGGGAGAACGTCCAGGAGGTCGTCGCGGGGGCGATCGTCAAGGCGGGCATCACCGCCGCCGACGTCAAGGCGATCGGCATCACCAACCAGCGCGAGACCACGCTGCTCTGGGACAAGAACACCGGTGAGCCGGTCTACAACGCCCTGGTCTGGCAGGACACCCGGACCGACGCGCTCTGCAAGGAGCTCGGCCGCAACGTCGGCCAGGACCGCTTCCGCCGGGAGACCGGGCTGCCGCTCGCCTCCTACTTCGCCGGGCCCAAGGTCCGCTGGCTGCTCGACAACGTCGAGGGGCTGCGCGAGCGCGCCGAGCGGGGCGACATCCTCTTCGGCACCATGGACTCCTGGGTCATCTGGAACCTGACCGGCGGCACCGAGGGCGGCGTCCACGTCACCGACGTCACCAACGCCTCGCGCACCCTGCTGATGAACCTGCACACGATGCAGTGGGACGACAAGATCCTCAGCTCGATCGACATCCCCTCCGCCGTGCTGCCGGAGATCCGGTCCTCCGCCGAGGTCTACGGCACCGCCAAGGGCGGGGTGCTGGACGGTGTCCCGGTCGCCTCCGCGCTCGGCGACCAGCAGGCCGCCCTGTTCGGCCAGACGTGTTTCGCGGCGGGCGAGGCGAAGTCCACGTACGGCACCGGCACCTTCATGCTGATCAACACCGGCCACACCCCGGTGAACTCCTACAACGGGCTGCTGACCACCGTCGGCTACCGCATCGGCGAGCAGAAGCCGGTGTACGCCCTGGAGGGGTCGATCGCCGTCACCGGTTCGCTCGTCCAGTGGATGCGCGACCAGATGGGCCTGATCAAGTCCGCGGCCGAGATCGAGACGCTCGCCTCCTCCGTCGAGGACAACGGCGGCGCGTACTTCGTGCCGGCGTTCTCCGGTCTGTTCGCCCCGTACTGGCGTCCCGACGCCCGCGGTGTCATCGCCGGTCTCACCCGTTACGTCACCAAGGCGCACATCGCCCGTGCCGTGCTGGAGGCGACCGCCTGGCAGACCCGCGAGATCAGCGACGCCATGACCAAGGACTCCGGTGTCGAGCTGACCGCGCTCAAGGTCGACGGCGGAATGACCTCCAACAACCTGCTGATGCAGACCCTCTCCGACTTCCTGGACGCGCCCGTGGTGCGCCCCATGGTCGCCGAGACCACCTGCCTCGGCGCCGCCTACGCCGCCGGACTCGCCGTCGGCTTCTGGCCGGACACCGACGCGCTGCGCGCCAACTGGCGCCGTGCCGCCGAGTGGACACCCCGCATGGACGCGGCCACGCGTGACCGCGAGTACAAGAGCTGGCTCAAGGCCGTCGAACGGACCATGGGCTGGATCGAGGACGAAGAAAGCTGAGGAGCAACCGACATGACCACCCTGCAGAGCGTCCCCGCCCTCGGGACGCATCCGGCCTCCGGCTCCCTCCCGAGCCGTGCCGAGACCCGGGAGCGGCTTTCCAAGGCGACGTACGACCTCCTGGTGATCGGTGGCGGCATCCTGGGCATCTCCACCGCCTGGCACGCCGCGCAGTCCGGACTGCGGGTGGCCCTGGTGGACGCCGGTGACTTCGCCGGCGCCACCTCCTCCGCCTCCTCCAAGCTGCTCCACGGCGGTCTGCGCTACCTCCAGACCGGCGCGGTGAAGCTGGTCGCGGAGAACCACTTCGAGCGGCGCGCGGTCTCCCGCCAGGTCGCCCCGCACCTGGCCAACCCGCTCACCTTCTACCTGCCCGTCTACAAGGGCGGCCCGCACGGCGCGGCCAAGCTCGGCGCGGGCGTCTTCGCCTACTCGGCGCTGTCCGCGTTCGGTGACGGCGTCGGGCATGTGATCAGCCCCGCACGCGCCCAGCGCGACGTGCCGGAGCTGCGTACGGACGGTCTGAAGGCCGTCGCGGTCTACGGCGACGACCAGATGAACGACGCCCGGATGGCGCTGATGACCGTCCGCGCGGCCGTCGACGCGGGCGCCGAGGTCCTCAACCACGCCGCCGTCACCGGACTCCGGTTCACCAGGGGCCGGGTCACCGGCGCCGAGCTGGAGGACCGTCAGGACGGCACGGAGTTCGGCATCGACGCCCGGCTGGTGCTGAACGCCACCGGCCCGTGGGTCGACCACCTGCGGAAGCTGGAGGACCCGAACGCGGCGCCCTCCATACGCCTGTCCAAGGGCGCGCACCTGGTCCTCAAGCGGACCCGCCCCTGGAAGGCGGCGCTGGCGACGCCGATCGACAAGTACCGCATCACGTTCGCCCTGCCCTGGGAGGACATGCTGCTGCTCGGCACGACCGACGAGGAGTACGAGGGCGACCCGGCCGACGTCGCGGTCACCGAGAAGGACACGGCGCAGATCCTGGACGAGGCGGCGTTCTCCGTACGCGACCAGCAGCTGTCCCGCGATCTGATCACCTACTCCTTCGCGGGGCTCCGGGTGCTGCCGGGCGGTCCCGGGAACACCTCCAAGGCCAAGCGTGAGACGGTCGTGACCGAGGGACGCGGCGGGATGCTGTCGGTCGCGGGCGGCAAGTGGACGACGTTCCGTCACATCGGCCGTACGGTGATGAACAAGCTGGCGGAGCTCCCCGGGCACCCGCTCTCCGAGGACATGGAGCCGATGGCCCGGCTGCCGAGGAAGATGCCGCTGCCCGGTATCGCCAGCCCGAACGCCGTCGCGCACCGGCTGCTGGTCGACGGCGGTACGCCGGGGCCGAGGATGGCGGCCGACACCGCACGGCACCTCGCCACCCACTACGGCTCGCTCGCCTTCGACATCGCGCGCCTCGCGAACGAGGACCCGGCGCTGGCCGAGCGCGTCCACCCCGACGCCCCGGAGATCTGGGCGCAGGTGGCGTACGCCCGCGACCGTGAGTGGGCCGAGACGGCGGACGACGTGCTGCGCCGCCGGACGACGCTGACCATCCGCGGGCTCGCCACGGACGGCATCCGGACCCGGGTCGAGGAGATGCTCGGCGAAGGACGCTGACGGCGGCGGTCGGCAGGGGCGGTCCCCGGTGCGGGGGACCGCCCCTGCGGCCGTCGGTCCCCGGACGTGCCATGCAGCCGCCATACGGGTGCAATGTGACGCGGGGACAGTGGAGAGATGGCCGAACACCAGGGATTCCATCTGTCAGTGGCACTGAACGGCGGCGGCTCGCACCCGGCCGCGCCGGTCAGGACCTTCACGCCCGAGGAGTACGCCCGGCTGGTGCGCGTCGCCGAGACGGGACTGCTCGACTTCATCACGGTCGAGGACGGCCCCGGGAGGCTGGACTCCACCCTGCTGCTCGCCCACGCCGCACAGGCCACCGAACGGATCGGACTCGTACCGCTGGGGCCGACGACGGGTGACCCCACGGCGTGGGCGACCCGGATAGCGACGCTCGACCATCTGAGCGCGGGACGGGCCGGGGTGCGTCCCCGGGCCACGACGAGCGACGCGGAGCACGCCCGGCTCGTGGCGCTGCTGGGCACTCCCGAGGGCGACCGGCTGCTGGCCGGGCTCTTCGGCGAGGCGGGCGACTTCCTCACCGAGGCCGTCGGGGCGCTGGACGGTGTCCTGCCCGCCGGGCACGCCAGGCCGCCGGTGGCCCTGCTCGCGCACGCGACCATCCCCTACCGGCTGGCGGCCGCCCACGGTGACGTCGTGTTCGTGACCCCGGCGGACACAGCGGACCTGGTCTCCATCCGCGAGGAGGTCGGGACCCTGCGGGAGGAGGCGGGGCGCCCGGCGGGCGCGCTCCGCGTCTTCGCGGACGTCGATGTGGTGCTGGGCGGGAGCCAGGAGGCGGCCGAGGCGCGCGCGGCGGCCCTGGAGGAGGCCGCGGGCGCGCCCTTCACCTCGGACGCCCTCGTGTTCACCGGCACCCCGGAGGGGCTGGCGGACCTTCTGCAGGAGTGGTTCGTCGACGGCGGCGCGGACGGCTTCCGGCTGCGCCCCGCGGTGATCCCCGACGACCTGGAGGCGATCGCCACCGGGCTGGTGCCCGTCCTGCAGAAACGCGGGCTCTTCCGTACGGGGTACACCGCCCGCACCCTGCGCGGCCACCTCGGCCTCGCCGCCGCCTGACCCTGCCCGCGACGGAAGGAAGTCCCGCCTTGAAGTTCTCCGTACTCTCCCTCATCGGGCACGCCCCGCATCCGCTCACGGGCGAACTCCCCTCAGCAGCAGAGCGGTTCACCGAGGTGATCGAGACCGGTGCGGCAGCGGAGCGGCTCGGCTTCGACGCGTACGCGATCGGGGAACGGCACGCCGGGCCGTTCCTCTCGTCGAGCCCGGGCGTGGTGCTCGGCGCGCTCGCCGCACGGACCTCCACCATCCGGCTGCTGACCGGGGTCACGGTCGTCGCGATCCTCGATCCGGTGCGGGTGGCGGAGGACTTCGCGACGCTCGACCAGATCGCGCGCGGCCGGATCGAGCTGGTCGTGGGGAAGGGCGCCGAGGCCGGCCACTTCAGCCTGTTCGGGCTGGACGAGGAGCGGCAGTGGGATCTGCAGAAGGAGAAGTACGAGCTGCTGAGGCGGCTGTGGACCGAGGAAGGGGTCGACTGGGAGGGGGAGTTCCGTCCGCCGCTGAAGAACGTGACGACGGTGCCCCGTCCGTACGCCGGTCCCCCGCGCGTCTGGCACGGCTCGGCGACCAGTCTCAACTCCCCCGAACTGGCGGCCAGGCACGGCGACCCGCTGTTCACGGCCAACGCGATCCAGCCCCGTGAGGCGTACGCCCGGCTGATCGCCCACTACCGGGAGCGGTTCGAGGCGCATGGCCACGACCCGGCGGACGCGCGGGTCGCGGCCGGGTCCGGCGGCCTGCTGATCGCGGACACCACGGGGCAGGCCGTCGAACGCTACAAGGAGCTGTACGAGGCGAAGGTCGCCCAGTCCTTCAGACCGCACCTCGAAGGCAGGGCCGGCTACAACACGCCGTTCCGCACCATCGAGGACGCGATAGCCGACGGGCCCCAGCTCATCGGCTCCCCGCAGCGGATCATCGACAAGATCCTGGGCTACCACGAGGTGTACGGGCACGATCTCCAGTCGGTCACCGTCGACGGGTTCGGCCTGTCGCAGGGCGAACAGCTGGAGACGCTCCAGCGGTTCGCCGAGGAGGTCGCCCCCGTCGTGCGACGGGAGGCGCCCTCGACCCTCTGGGACCCGCCGGCGGCCCCGGCCGGCGGCTGACCTCCCGGGTCAGCGCCGGGGCGGGGCCTCGGCGAAGGGCACCTGGGCGGTTCCGGGGTCGGCCGGACCGCCCGGGTGGTTCCACAGTCCCCGGGCGGCGAGCCGGGGCAGGACGCCCTCGCCGAACCAGTACGCCTCCTCCAGGTGCGGATAGCCGGAGAGGACGAACTCGTCGATGCCGAGCCGGTGGTACTCCTCGATCCGCTGGGCGATCTCGTCGTGGCTGCCGACCAGCGCGGTGCCCGCGCCGCCCCGGACCAGGCCGATGCCGGCCCAGAGGTTCGGGTGGATCTCCAGGCCGTCGCGCCCGCCGCCGTGCAGGGCGAGCATCCTCTTCTGCCCCTCGGACTCGCTGCGGGCCAGGCCCTCCTGGACCGCGCGCACCGTGGCGGGGTCGAAGCCAGTGAGGAGCCGGCGTGCCTCGGCCCAGGCCTGCTCGGAGGTGTCCCGGGCGATGACGTGGAGCCGGATCCCGAAGCGCGGGGTGCGGCCCTGGCGCTCCGCGAGCCCGCGCACCCAGGCGATCTTCTCCTCGACCTGGGCGGGGGGTTCGCCCCAGGTGAGATAGACGTCGGCATGGCGGGCCGCGACCTCGCCCGCCGCCGGCGACGAGCCGCCGAAGTACACCTCGGGCACCGGGTCGGGGAGCCGGGCGAGCCGGGCCTCCTCGACGGTGAGGTGTTCGCCGTCGAGGTTCACGGTCTTGCCGTCCCAGAGGCCGCGGACGATCTCGAGGAATTCGCCGGTACGGGCGTAGCGCGCGTCCTTGCCGAGGAAGTCGCCGTAGGCGCGCTGCTCGTGGCTCTCGCCTCCGGTGACCACGTTGAGCAGCAGCCGGCCTCCGGTCTGGCGCTGGTAGGTGGAGGCCATCTGCGCGGCGAGCGTGGGCGAGACGAAGCCGGGCCGGAAGGCGACGAGGAACTTCAGCCGCTCGGTGTGCTGGCTCACCATGGCCGTGGTCAGCCAGGCGTCCTCGCACCAGGCGCCGGTGGGTGTCAGCACGCCCTCGAAGCCGAGGTCCTCGGCGGCGCGGGCGATCTGGGCGAGGTAGCGGACCGTGGGCGGCCGGTCGCCGCCGGCCGCGGTGACGGGGGTGCCGTGTCCGCCTCCCACGACATGGCGGCTGTCGCCGTTGGTGGGCAGGAACCAGTGGAAGGTGAGGGTCACCGGTGTTCTCCGATCGGGTGTGTCACAGCAGGCCGTGGCGGGGCGGGCGGGTTCCTTGCAGGGCGTGGCGGCCGAGGTGCTGGATCTTCCAGCGGACGGGATCGTGGAGCGTGTGGGTGCGGGCGTCGCGCCAGTGCCGGTGGAGATTGAGCGAGTCGAGCGCGGAGCGGGTGCCCGCGACCTCGAAGAGCGCCCCCGCGACCTCGACCGCCGCGTCCGCCGCGTAGGCCTTCGCGGCGGCGACGGCGAGGGACGCGTCGGCCGCGGACTCGTCGGTGAGGGTGGCCCTCGCGGTGTCCACGGCGCGGGCCGCGGTCTCCAGGAGCGCGTCGGACGCCCGTACCCTCAGGTCGAGTTCGCCGAACCGCTGGATGAGCAGGGGGTCCTCGGCCGCGGTCTCGAATCCGCTCTCGAACCAGGGCCGGCTCTTCGTCCTGACGAACTCGGCGGCCTCGGCCAGGGCTCCGGCGGCGATGCCCGCGTCGATGGCGGCGTGCAGCAGCTGGGCGTGGGCGCCGTGCAGCTGAGGGCCCTCGAAGGTGAGGTGGTGCGCGAACACCCGGTCGGCGGCCACCCGTACCCCGTCCAGGCGCACCGTGCCGCTGGCGGTGGTGCGCTGGCCCATGCCGTCCCAGTCGTCGGTCACGGTGACTCCGGGCGCGTCCGCCCGGACGAAGGCGACGTACGGCTTGTCCCCGGCGCCGAGGGCGAGCACGGGGATCCAGTGGGCGAAGAGCGCGCCGGTCGCGTAGTTCTTCACCCCGGTGAGGACGTACGAGCCGTCGGGTCGCGGCTCCAGCCGGGTGCGGAAGTCCTGGACGTGTCTGGTCCCCGCCTCCGACTGGGCGTTCCCGAAACGCTTGCCGGCCAGCAGTTCGCCGTAGAAGAAGTCCTGCTGTCCGGCGGTGCCCTGTCTGCGGATCACGTTGACGTAGGCGAAGTGGCTCTGCGGGATCTGCGCGAGGCTGGCGTCGGCGGAGGCGAGCACCCGGAAGACACGGGCCAGGGTGAGGGCGCCGACGTCCGCGCCTCCATGGGTGGCGGGGACGGTGACGGCGAGCAGCCCCGACGCCGAGAGCTTCTCCAGCTCCGCCCGGGGCAGCAGCCGTTCCCTGTCGCGCCGGGAGGCGCCCGTGCGGAACTCGGCGGCGAGTTCGGTGGCCTTCTTCAGCGCCTGCGCGTCGTCGCGGATGATCTCAGCCACGGACGGCCACCCGCCCGGTGCTCTCGAGCGCGGTCGCGAACCGGTCGACGGTCGCGCCGAGCGCCTCGGCGTCCGCCGCTGCGACGGTGAGCACTCCGTCGCCGGAGACGCTGATGTTGCGGTCGAGGACGAACCACCCCTGGGTGATGTGGGACGCGCCGAGCGAGCTGAGCACGGGCCTCAGCGCGTAGTCGATGGCCAGGACGTGGGCGGTGGTGCCGCCGGTGGCGAGCGGGAGGACGGTCTTGCCCGCGAGGGCGTACTGCGGCAGCAGGTCGAGCAGGCACTTGAGCAGTCCGGAGTACGCGGCCTTGTAGATCGGCGTACCGATGACGACTCCGTCGGCCCGCGCGAACAGTTCGGTGGCGCCCACCACCGCCGGATGCCCGAAGTCGGCGCGGAGCAGGGCTTCGGCGGGCAGGGACCGGGCGTCGAGCGGTATGACGGTGTGGCCCCGGTCGGAGAGCTGTGCGTCGAGATGGCGCAGCAGCCGGGCGGTGCGTGAGGTGGCGGAGGGACTTCCCGAGACGGACAGGACGGTGGCCATGGGCCCTCTTCTCGTGAGGCGCTGCGGGGGTGGCGTGCCCCGCGCGGTGGTGACGTGCCGGGGAGGTCAGGCGCGGGCGGGTTCGGGGGCCGGCCGGGCGGCTTCCAGCTCCCGGACGATCGGGAGGACCTTCTTGCCGAAGTACTCGACCTCTTCGAGGTAGTGGAGGAAGCCGAGGAGGAAGAGGTCGACGCCGAGCCGCTTGTAGGCGACGATCCGCTCGGCGATCTGCTCCGGGGTGCCGATCAGGCCGGTGCGGAATCCGTCGTTGTACTGGACGAGGTCCTCGAAGGACGAGTCCTGCCACATGCCCTTGCCGTCGGCGGTGGACCGTCCGGCCTGCTTGACGGCGGCGCCGAAGCCCTCGACGGCCTCGGAGTCGGCCAGGGCGACGATCTCGCGGAGCGTCTCCCGGGCCTCGGCCTCGGTGTCCCGGGCTATCAGGAAGCCGTTGAGGCCGAATTTCGGAGCGGTGCGTCCGGCTGCGGCGGCCGAGGCGGCGACGTCCGCGATCTGTTCGGTGACGCCGTCGAAGTCCTTGCCGTTGCTGAAGTACCAGTCGGACACCCGGCCCGCCATGGCCCGGGCGGCGCTGGAGTTGCCGCCCTGGAAGATCTCCGGGTGCGGGCGGGTGGCGGTGGTGAGGGGCTTGGGTTTGAGCGAGAAGTCCCGGATCCGGTAGAAGTCCCCGGCGAGTTCGGCGTGGTCCTCGGTCCAGAGGGCGCGCAGGGCGCGGATGAACTCCTCGGAGCGGCGGTAGCGCTCGTCGTGCTCGAGCCAGGGCTCGCCGAGCGCGGTGAACTCGTCCTTGAACCAGCCGCTGACGACGTTGACGGCGAACCGCCCCTTGGACAGGTGGTCGGCGGTCGCCCCGAGCTTGGCCAGGACGCCCGGGTGCCACAGGCCGGGGTGGACGGCGGCGATGACCTTGAGCCGCTCGGTGGCCAGCAGCAGGGCCAGGCTGAAGGAGGTCGACTCGTGCTGGTACTCGGCGCCGTAGCTCGCCATGTAGCGGACCTGGCTGAGGGCGTAGTCGAAGCCGTTGTTCTCGGCGAGGACGGCCAGTTCACGGTTGTAGTCGTAACCCCAGTCGGTGCGCTGCTCGATCCGGCTGGTGACGAGGCCGCCGCTGACGTTGGGCACCCAGTAGGCGAAGCTCACGGGGCCGGCGGAGCGGGGAAGGGACATGAGGACTCCCGGTGGTGGGGAAGAGGGCATGGCGGGGCCGCCCCCGCGTCCGGCGCGGGGCGCGTGCGACGGGATGCCGGGGCACGGCGGTGCACGGCGGAGCCGGGCGGGTACGGACGACGGTGGATCAGGGGTGGGAACGGGCCCGGGGGAAGGACGGGCCGGTCCTGCTCAGGAGGGTGTGTGCGGGCGGGCGCGGAGGAGGGGTGCCTCGGACTCCGCGACGGCGGTCAGAAAGCGCGACAACAGAAGGAACTGGCGACGCGGGCGAGGTCGATGTGACGTCGCCGCGTGAGATTCCGTCGGTCCTTCATGCCGGTCAGGTTAGTCGTGGCGGGCGTCGGCGGTCGAGTAGGCATTCACGAGGCGTTGATAGGGTTTCCCTTTCAACAGGCCTGGTTCATGGGCCGTTCCCGGTCCCGGGGGTGCGTGGACGTGCGTGTGGAACAGCTCGAGTACATCGAGGCGGTGACCCGTCTGGGATCACTGCGCAGGGCCGCCGAGGAGCTCCATCTCTCGCAGCCCGCGCTCAGCGAGACCGTGCGCAACCTCGAACGCGAGCTGGGCGTGGACCTGCTGGACCGCAGGCGCTCCGGAGCGAAGATCAGCGACGAGGGGCGGGAGCTGCTCCCGCACATCATCGGTGTGATCGACGCGGTGGACCGGCTGCGCGAGGCGGCGGGCCATCAGCACCGCACCAGCCGGATGGTCCGTCTCGGAACGGTGAACGCCGCGACGGTCCCGCTGCTCGTCCCGGCGGTGCGCGCGTTCCGTGAGACACATCCCATGACGCAGGTGGAGGTCGTCGGGGCGCAGCAGGACGACATCCACCGCTCCCTCCTGGAGGGCGGCTTCGACCTGGGCCTCGTCAACTACCTGGAGGGCGACGACCTGCCGCCGGACTTCCGGACGACGGAGCTGCTGCGCGGGCGGGCCGTGGTGTGCGTGCGCCCGGACAGCCCGCTGGCGGCCAGGGAGACCGTACGGGTGGACGATCTGCTCGCCGTGCCTCTGGTGGTGATGCGGGCCGGCTATGTGATGCACCGGTACATGCACCGGCTGCTGGACGGCCGGACGCCCGCGTTCTCGTACTCCACGGACGGCGCGGAGATGGGCAAGCTGATGGTGGCGGAGGGACTCGGCGCGACGGTGCTCCCCGACTTCAGCATCGTCGGCGATCCGCTGGAGCGCGGCGGGACGATCGTCTGGCGTCCGCTGGAGGACGAGGGCGCCGCCGTCCTCCTGATGCTCCAGCGGCGGAGTTCGGGCTCCCTCCCCCGCGCGGCCCGTGACCTGCACCGCCTCCTCGTGGAGCAGGCGCGGAACCTCTAGGACGGTACGGGGAGGCGCGGGGCACGGCGCGGGTGGCCACGGACGCATAATGAGGCCATACATCGGATGTCTTGTACGAGGAGGCCCTCCATGGCCGTCACCGACGAAGCGATCGAGAAGATCAAGGGGATGATCGTCTCGGGTGCTCTGGCCCCCGGGGACCGGCTTCCCAAGGAGAGCGAGCTCGCGGCCGAGCTGGGCCTGTCGCGCAACTCGCTGCGCGAGGCGGTGCGCGCGCTGTCGCTGATCCGGATCCTCGACGTCCGCCAGGGGGACGGCACCTACGTCACCAGTCTCGACCCGCAGCTCCTGCTGGAGGCGCTCAGCTTCGTGGTGGACTTCCACCGCGACGACACGGTCCTGGAGTTCCTCGCGGTCCGCCGCATCCTGGAGCCCGCGGCGACGGCGATGGCCGCGCTGCGCATCGAGGACGAGCAACTGGACGCCCTGAGCGCCCAGCTGGACGCGCTGGGCGAGAACCCGTCCGTGGAGGAGCTGGTCGCCTGCGATCTGGAGTTCCACCGCGGCATCGTCAGGTCCTGCGGCAACTCGGTGCTCTGCTCCCTGCTGGACGGCCTGTCGGGGCCGACCACCCGGGCGAGGGTGTGGCGCGGACTGACGCAGGAGGACGCGGTGGGCCGCACCCTTCGGGAGCACCGGGCGATCCTGGCCGCGCTGCGGGACCGGGACGCCGACGCCGCCCGCTCGTGGGCCACCGTGCACGTGGCGAGCGTCGAGCAGTGGCTGCGGTCGATGCTCTGAGCTGGGACATCGGTCCGCAGCCCCTCCGTCCCACCTGATGACTGCCGCATTCCCGTGCCCGGACACTCGGGTTACGATCCGGTGGAAACCGGTGTCCTCGCACGGGCCCGGAAGCCATGGAGCAAGCGTTGACGTCACTCACGACCGCACGAGCGGCACAGCCGGGAACCGGGCGCACCCGCCTCCCGGCCGGACGCCGCCTGCCCGGTCCCGGCCGCACCGGCACCTGTTGCCGCCGCACGGCCTGACGCGCCTTCCCGTCCTGGCACCACCGCATCTCCCCCGCCGCGCACCCCACTTTCCAGTTTTCCGGGAGTCATCATGACCCTTCTCACCACCTGGCCCGAGTCCGGACCCGGGACCGTCGTACGCCGCACCACCGACCCCGCCGAGATCGCCGCCGCCCTGGCACCGATCGGCGTGCGCTACGAGCAGTGGCCGGTCCTGGACCACGTGGCGCCCGACGCCGACAGCGACACGGTGTTCGCCGCGTACCGCGAGGACATCGACAAGCTGACGGAGGAGGAGGCGTTCAAGATGGTCGACGTGATCGCGCTGCACCCCAGCGACGACCCCGGCTTCCCCGAGCAGGCGAAGGCGGCCCGCGCGAAGTTCCTCCAGGAGCACACCCACGACGACGACGACGAGGTCCGCTTCTTCGTCGCCGGGTCGGGCATCTTCTATCTGCACGCCGGCGGCCAGGTGCACGCGGTGCTGTGCGAGAAGGGCGACCTGCTGGGCGTTCCGCGCGGCACGACCCACTGGTTCGACATGGGGACCAGCCCCTCGTTCACCGCGATCCGCTTCTTCCACGAGGAGGACGGCTGGATCGGGAACTTCACGGGCGACCCGATCGCCGGGCGCTTCCCGGACTTCGACACCATCGACGCGGAGTACCGGGCGTGAGCAGGGTCTTCGCCGTGGACGCCGTGGTGCTCGACATCGAGGGCACCACGAGCGCCACGGGGTTCGTGGTCGATGTGCTCTACCCCTACTCCCGCAGCCGGTTCGCGTCCCTGCTCACCACGAGGGCGGCCGAGCCCGCGGTGGCCCGGGCCGTCGCGCAGGTGCGGGAGCTCGCCGGGGAGCCGGACGCCTCCGCCGCGCGGATCGAGGAGATCCTGAACGGCTGGCTGGACGAGGACCGCAAGGCCACCCCGCTCAAGACGCTCCAGGGCGTCGTCTGGGCGGAGGGCTTCGCACGCGGCGACCTGGTGTCCCACTTCTACGACGACGTGCTGCCCGCACTGCGCGCCTGGCACCGCGCCGGGTTCGCCCTGCACGTGTACTCGTCCGGTTCGGTGGCGGCCCAGCGCGCCTGGTTCTCCTCCACCCCCGAGGGCGACCTGACCGGACTGCTGTCCGGACTGTACGACACCGAGAACGCGGGCCCGAAGCAGGAGCCGGACTCCTACCGCGCGATCACCGCGGCGACCGGGGTCCCGGCCGGCCGCACGCTCTTCCTGTCCGACCGCGCCGCCGAGCTGGACGCGGCGCGCACGGCGGGCTGGCAGACCCTCGGCATCCGGCGGACCGGGGAGCCGTACTACGCGAGCGGGGTGGGGGACCACCCCGAGGCGGATTCGTTCGCCGGGATCCATCTGAAGGGCGAGCAGGACGATGAGTGACGTGACGGAACAGACTCTCAGGGCGGCGGGTGCCGTGCTGGCCGCCGAGTCGGCGCGCTTCGCGTCCTTCGGCTGGATGCGAGGCACCTCGGGCAACCTCTCCCAGGTGCTCTCCCGGGACCCGCTTCTCCTCGCGGTGACCGCCAGCGGCCACGACAAGGGTGAGCTCACGGAGAACGACGTGGTCCTCGTCGACGGCGAGGGCAGGGCGACCGGCGAGGGCAAGCCGTCCGCGGAGGCCGAACTGCACGCGCGTGTGGCACGGCTGACCGGTGCGGGCGCCGTCGTGCACGTCCACACGGTCGCCTCGGTCGCGATGGGGCACCGCGAACCGGGCGGGATCGTCTTCAAGGACCTGGAGATGCTGAAGGGCGTCGGCCAGAGCGCCGAGGGCGTGGAGGTCACCCTTCCGGTCATCGCCAACAGCCAGGACATGAAGGTGCTGGGCGACCGGCTGGAGGCGGCCCGCGACCCGCGGATGCCCGCGGTGGTCGTGGCCGGGCACGGCCTGTACGTCTGGGGCGCCGATCCCCGGCAGGCCCGCCACCACACCGAGGTCGTGGAGTGGCTCCTCGAACTCACCCTGACGAACCGGTAGCCGCCGGAGCGCGCGGCGCGCACCCCGGCGCCACCGTCACTTCAGGTGCGTGCCGGGGAGTTCGCCCGCAGTGAAGTCCAGCACACCGCGCTCGGTCACCAGGGCCGTGATCAGCCGGCCGGGGGTGACGTCGAAGGCCGGGTTGTGGCCGCGGGTGGCGGGCGGCGCCGTACGGACGCCGCCCCACTCCACGACCTCGGCGCCGTCGCGGAGTTCTATGTGGATGTCGTCGCCGGACCCGGTGGCGACGTCCACCGTGGTCGTGGGGGCGGCCACCAGGAAGGGGATGCCCGCGTCGGCGCAGGCGAGCGCGACGCCGAGGGTCCCCACCTTGTTGGCGGTGTCGCCGTTGGCCGCCACCCGGTCGGCGCCGACGACCGCGGCGTCCACCTCGCCCCTGAGGATGGTCCCGGCCGCCGCCGCGTCGGCCTGGACGTAGTGCTCGATGCCCTCGTAGTCCAGCTCCCAGGCGGTCAGCCGGGATCCCTGGAGGAGCGGGCGGGTCTCGTCGGCGTACACCAGCTCGACCAGACCGCGGGAGTGCAGTTCGCGGATGACGCCCAGGGCGGTTCCCCACCCGGCGGTCGCGAGCGCGCCGGTGTTGCAGTGGGTCAGCAGGCGCAGGGGGCGGTCGAGGCCGGTGCGGGCGATGAGCCAGTCCGCGCCGAAGACGCCCATGTCCCGGTTGGCCTGGACGTCTTCGCGCTGGATGGCCGCCGCCTCGGCAAGCACCGCGTCCAGGCCCTTCTCGACGAACGGCAGGACGCGGTCGACGCAGACGGCGAGGTTCACCGCGGTGGGCCGGGCCTCGCGTACCCGGTGGACCGCGGCGAGCACCTGCTCGCGACTCCAGCCCTCGCGCTCGCCCTCGATGAGGGCGAGGGCCACGCCGTAGGCACCGGCCGCGCCGATCGCGGGCGCCCCTCGGACCACCAGAGCGGCGATCGCGTCGCGGAGCCCCTCGGTGTCCTCGATCTCGATGTGTTCGAGGCGGTGCGGGAGGACGGTCTGGTCGATGAGGCGCAGACGGCCTGCGGCCCACTCGACGGCGCGGAGCTCCCCGTGCGCTGCGGGCTGGGTCATCTGGGCTTCCTCCCGGGCGGTCCTGCTGAGTCCCGGTCACCGTACATGAGCTGCGGTGATGGTCCTTTGAGATGCTTGTCCGCAATTCGGACTGACGCTCAATCACGTCGTGAGCGGGTGTTAATGTCCTCGGCACGACGCCGGATCAAGCCACTGGAGGGGGGTTCTCATGGACGTACTCACGACCGGAGCGCGTCCCGCAGCGGTGTGCGAACACCGAATGCCCGGGGGAACCCGAGCCCAGGGCACGCTCACCTCGCGCCGCCACATCGACCTCTGCCGATGCGCCGCCGCCGGCTGTTGTCTCTGAGGCGCCGGGCTCCCGTCGTTCCCGCCCGCACCCCCGCCCCCGTGCGTGCGATCTCCACTCCCCCGCTGCCGCCCGAGCGCGACTCCCGTGCCGGGCCCGCCCGTTAGGCATTGACCCACTCATGTCGAAGAGACTCCGTACCGCCCTCCGGGCCGCCTCCGTCGCGACCGGCGCCGTCCTCCTGGCCACCGGCTGCAACGCGTCCGCCTCGAAGTCGGACCCGGCCTCCGGCTCCGCCGGCAGCGGCAAGTCCTTCGTCCTGGTGACCCCGGACGCGGTCGCCCAGAACGAGTTCCTCAAGCTCGCCGTGGCGGGTGTGAAGTCGGCCGCGAAGGCGCACGACGCCTCCTCCAAGGTCTACGAGTCCACCGACGACGCCTCCCGCCAGCAGAACGTCAAGGCGGCGGTGAACGCCTCCCCCGACGTCATCGTGCTGATCGGCTTCGAGTTCGCCGACCTCGCGGCCCAGCAGGCCGAGGCCGGCCCCGACCAGCAGTTCCTGCTGGTCGACTCCTGCACCACGAAGACGTACGAGAACGTGACCTGCGCCACCTTCCGCGAGCAGGAGGCGGTCTATCTGGCCGGCGCCGAGGCGGGGCTGCTCAGCGAGAGCGGCAAGGTCGGCGCGGTGGACGTGCTGGACACCCCGCAGTTCCGCCGCTACAGCGAGCCGTTCGCGGCGGGTGCGAAGAAGACCGCGTCCGGCACGAAGTCCACGACCCGCTTCGTGGGCGGTGACTCCCCGTTCAACGACGCCGCGCGCGCCAAGGAGCAGGCGAGCTCGCTGATCTCCGGCGGGGTCGACCACATCATGGCCGCCGCCGCGGCGGGCAACTACGGCGTCTTCGAGGCCGCGCAGGCCAAGGGCGCGTTCGCGTACGGCGTCGACGTCAACCAGTGCTCGGCCGCCGAGGGCACCGTCGTGGACAACGTCGTCAAGCGGACCGATGTCGCCGTGGAGAAGGGCATCGGGACGATCCTCTCCGGGACCACCGGCAGGACCGTCTCCTACGGTCTCAAGGAGGGCGGCATGAGCCTCACCGGCCTGGAGGACGGCGTCGCGGACTCCGGCTGTGTGATCGCCGAGCACACCGACGTCATCGCCGAGGTCGAGAAGCTGCGCGAGCAGATCGTCACCGGGAAGCTGACGGTCGATGACCCCGCGGCCTGAGTCCCCCGCGGTCGAGATGCGGGGGATCGTCAAGGCGTTCCCCGGCGTCGTCGCCAACGACCATGTGGACCTGACCGTGCGGCGGGGCGAGATCCACGCCCTCATGGGTGAGAACGGCGCGGGCAAGTCCACGCTGATGTCGGTGCTGTACGGCATGGAGCGGCCCGACTCCGGCACGGTCCTGCTGCACGGACGCGAGGTCTCGTTCGCCGACCCGAGCCGGGCCATCGCGGCCGGGCTCGGGATGGTGCACCAGTCCTTCAAGCTGTTCCCGTCGCTGACCGTCGCCGAGAACGTCGTCTACCGGGCCGAGCCGCGCCGCTTCGGCCTGGTGGACCGGGCGGCGGCACGCCGTCGTACGGCGGAACTCGCCGCCGAGCACGGACTGGACGTCGACCCCGACGCCCGCGTGGGCGACCTGCCCGTCGGCGTACGGCAGCGGGTGGAGATCCTCAAGCTGCTGCACCGGGGCGCCCAGGTGCTGATCCTGGACGAGCCGACGGCGGTGCTGACCCCCGCCGAGGCCGACTCCCTCTTCGCCGTGCTGCGCGGGCTCGCCGACCAGGGCCGCACGGTGCTGCTGGTCACCCACAAGCTGCGCGAGGTGCTCGAAGGCTCCGACAACGTCACCGTGCTGCGGGACGGCCGGGTCGCCGCCCGGCTGCGCACCGCGGCGACCACCGCGGAGGAGATCGCCGCCGCGATGACGGGCCGTGACGTCGAGCTGGACCGGATGCACCCGGGCGGCACCCCGGGCGAGGAGGTGCTGACGGTACGGAACCTGAGCCTGCCGGGCCTCACCGATGTGTCGCTGTCGGTGCGGGCCGGGGAGATCGTCGGAGTGGCGGGCGTGGCCGGGAACGGCCAGGGCGAGCTGGTCGAGGCCCTCGCCGGGCTGCGCCCCGCCGTCTCGGGCGAGGTGCGTGTCGCGGGCCGCGAGGTCACCGGCGCGACGGCCGCAGAGCGGCGTGCCGCCGGGCTCGCCTATGTCCCCGAGGACCGCGGGGAGGTCGGCACGGCGCGTGCCGCGTCCGTCGCCGAGAACCTCGCGATGGGGCATCACCGCAAGGGGCTCAGGTCCCGGCGGGGCCTGCTGCCGGGCGCCGCCGTCCGCAGCCACGCGATGGAGCTCATCGAGCGCTTCGGGATCAAGGCGTCCTCGCCCGAGATCCCGGCGGGCGCCCTCTCCGGCGGCAAT
This sequence comes from Streptomyces sp. CB02058, assembly GCF_001905505.1. Taxonomy (GTDB): domain Bacteria; phylum Actinomycetota; class Actinomycetes; order Streptomycetales; family Streptomycetaceae; genus Streptomyces. The sequence continues at coordinate 201,919 of NZ_LIPG01000006.1, read as the reverse complement.
CTGCAGAAGCTCGTCATCGGCCGTGAACTGGCCCACGAGGCCCCCCTGCTGATCGTCGAGCAGCCCACCCGCGGGGTGGACATCGGCGCGATCGAGAACATCCACCGGCAGCTCGTCGCCTACCGCGACGCCGGGCACGCCGTGCTCCTGGTCTCCGCCGAACTGAGCGAGATCCGGGGCCTGTCCGACCGGGTGCTCGTGATGTACGAGGGCCGGATCGCGGCGGAGTACGACCGCGAGGCTGCCGACGAGCGCACTCTCGGCCTCGCGATGGCGGGCGGTGCGGCACCGCCGTCCGGCGGGGGTTCCGGAGCGTCCGGGCCCCGGCCCGGCGAGGAGTCCACCGCATCCGCCCCAGCCGCGTCCGTGCCCGCCGCATCCGTGCCCGCCCAGGAGAAGCGCTGACATGGCCACCGAGAGTCCGAATCCATCCCCCTTCGGCCGGGTCCTGAGGTCCCCCGTCCCCTTCTCCGTGCTGGGCGCGCTCGTCGTCGGCACGCTGTTCCTGCTGGCCACGGGTTCGGACCCGGTGACGGCCTACGGCGCGGTCGTGGAGGGGGCGTTCGGCGCCGACGGCATCGGGTCCACCCTGTCGAGTTCGACCGCCGTCATCGGGCTGGCCGTCGCCCTGGCGATCCCGCTGCGGGCGGGGCTGATCAACCTGGGCGGTGACGGGCAGATGGTGCTGGGGGGCATCACCGCCGCGGCCGTCGGGCTGTACGCGCCGTTGCCCGCGGTGCTCACCGTGCCGCTGTGCCTGCTGGCGGGCATGGCGGCGGGCGCGGCCTATGCCGCGCTCGCGGCCGTCTGCCAGAACCGCTTCGGGGTTCCGCTGCTGGTCACCAGCCTGCTGCTCAGCTATCCGGCGGTGTCCTTCGCCTCGTATCTGGCGCGCTATCCGCTGAAGGACCCCGCCTCCAGCCTCCCGCAGACCCGGCGGCTCCCGGCCGGTGTGGCGCTGCCGGAGTTCGGCACGTCCACGGTCACGCTGGGCCTCGTGCTGGTGGCCGCGGTGGCCGCCGCGTTCTACTTCGTGGACACCCGCACCCCGGCCGGTTACGAGATCCGGATGACCGGCCTCAACAGCCGGTTCGCCTCCTACGCGGGCATCGACCGCCCCCGGCTGACGCTCCGGCTGATGGCCGTGTCGGGCGCGGTGGCCGGTCTGGTCGGCGCGGTCGGCGTGCTGGCCTTCCCCTTCCGCTTCACCGACGGTTCGCTGACCGCGTCCGGGGACACCTGGACCGGTCTGATGGCGGCGCTGCTCGCCTCCGCCGCACCGGTCGGCACGGCGCTGGCCGCGCTGTTCTTCGCCGCCCTGAAGGTCGGCGGGCTCAACATGGAGCGGGTCACCGAGGTGCCGAGCGAGCTCACCGACATCCTCCAGGCCATCGTGATCGTCTTCCTGGCGGCGCGTTTCACCCTCAAGCGGCGCAGGCGTGCCGCCTCTTCACCCGAGTCCCCGGCACAGGCGCCCACGCCGGCCGTTCCGGCCGCCGCCCCCGAGAAGGAGACCGCCTGATGTTCCTCGACTCCGATCTCCTCTTCTCGGCACTCCGCGCGCTCACCCCGATCCTGCTGGCGGCCCTCGGCGGCGCGATCTGCGAGCGCGCGGGTGTCTTCATGATCGGCCTCGAAGGCATGATGCTGATGGGCTGCTTCACCGCGGTCACCGTCAGCTGGTTCTCGGGCTCGCCCTGGCTCGGCGTGCTGGTCGCGGCCCTCGCCGCGGCGGCCTACTCGCTGATCCTCGCCGTCGGCACGGTCACCCTCAAGGGCGACGCGGTCGTGCTCGGCGTCGCGATGAACCTCCTCGCCGTCGGGCTGACGGGCTTTCTGCTGCGTACGACCTTCGGAGTGCAGGGCACCTTCGACGATCCCGCGCTGGCGGGCCTCGGGACGGTCGACCTCCCGGGCATCGCCTCGATCCCGTTCGTCGGTCCCGCCCTGTCCGGGCACTCCGCCCTCGTCTACTTCTCCTGGATCGCCGTACCGGTCGCCGCGGTGCTGCTCTTCCGCCACCCGTGGGGCCTCAGGCTGCGCGGCGTCGGCGAGACGCCGGACGCGGCGGCGACGCTCGGGGTGAGCCCCGCGCGGTACAAGTACGCCGCGATCCTCGTCTCCGGTGTGCTGTGCGGTCTCGCGGGCGCCCAGCTGGCGCTCGGCAACGTCACGCTGTTCTCGGAGAACATGACCGCGGGCCGCGGCTGGATCGCCGTCGTCGCGGTCATGCTCGGCCGCGCCGCCCCCGTCGGGGTGCTCCTCGCGGGGCTCCTCTTCGGCATCGCGGAAGCGGCCGGATTCCGGCTGCAGGGCCTCGGCCTTCCGCAACAGGCGACGGACGCCGCACCGTACGCCGTCACTCTCGTCGCCCTCTTCCTGACCACGGCAAAGCGCCGTCGCCGCACCCCCGCTGGAGCTTCCGCATGACCACCCCGTCCCTGCTGCCCGTCACCCGCATACCCCGCACGGGGCTGCCCGCCCAGGCCCTGGTGGTCGGCGACCCGGCCCGCGCGGCCGCCGTCGCCGATCTGCTGGAGGACGCGAAGGAGGTGGCGTACCACCGCGAGTACCGCACCTTCACCGGCACGTGGAAGGGCCTGCCCGTCGTCGTCGCCTCGCACGGTGTGGGCGGCCCGGGCGCGATCCTGCTCTTCCAGGAGCTCGCCGACGCGGGTGTGCGTACGTTCATCCGCTTCGGGACCGCCGGGGCCATGCGGCGCGGCATCGGTGACGGCGACCTGGTGATCGCCGAGGCCGCGGTGCGCGACGACGGCGTCACCCAGCAGCTGCTGCCCGCCGAGTATCCGGCCGTGTCCGCGCCGGAGGCCGTGCTCGCGCTCCAGCGGGCCGCCGAGACGACCGGGGCTCCGTACCACCGGGGCATCGTGTGGACGCGGGCCGCCTTCCAGCCCGGCCTGATTCCGCTGCCGACGGCCGCGTACGAGAAGGCGGGGCTCGCGGCGATCGAGATGGAGCTCTCCGCTCTGTACGTCACCGCGTCGCTGCGCGGGCTGGTCGCGGGCGGCGTGCTGGTGATCGACGGTGTGAACGCGGACGACCTGGTGGACGAGGAGACGACGGGCGGCTACGACCCGCACCGCGCCGTCGTCGCCGAGGGCGTGGCGCGCGGCAGCGTCGTCGGCCTGGAGGCGCTGCGGCTGCTGGCCGAGGGTGCCCGATGAGCGACGGAAGGGTCGATCTGCTGGTCCACGGCGGCGATGTGCTGACCGTGGACGACAAGGGCACGGTCGTGCCCGGCGGTTCGGTCGCGGTGCGTGACGGGGAGATCGTCGCGGTCGGACGGGACCTGGGGGTCACGGCCGCCGAGGAGATCGACGCCCGCGGCTGCCTGGTCGCCCCCGGCCTGGTCAACACCCACACGCATCTGGCGATGACCCTTCTGCGGGGTCTCGCCGACGATGTGGACCTCCAGGAGTTCCTGGCCCGCGTGATACCCGCCGAGGCCGCGCTGCTCAACCCGCGGAACGTGGCGGCCGGCGTGCGGGTCGCGATGGCGGAGAGCATCCGGGCGGGGGTGACCTCCGCGCTCGACATGTACTGGTTCCACGCGGCGGCCGAGGAGGCGGCGCGCGAGGCGGGCTGGCGGCTGCACGGCGGGCCGACCTTCATGGACGTGCCCGACCCCGCCGACACGATCGTCTACGGGGACCGGCTCGCCTGGGCCAGGGACCATCTCACCGCGCGGATTCCGGCGCCCGGCACCCGGCCGGTGGTCTTCGCCCACTCCGCCTACACGCTGACGCCCGACCAGCTGACCGGTATCGGCGCGCTCGCCCGGGAGTTCGGGGCGCTCCTGCACATCCACGCGGCGGAGAACGCGGCCGAGGTGGAGACCGTCCTCCAGCGCCACGGCAAGCGGCCCGTGGAGCTCCTCGAATCGCTCGGGCTGCTCGGCCCCGACACGCTGCTCGCCCACGCGGTCGATCTGACCGGGGCCGAGATCGCGGCGATCGCCGGGACGGGCACGTCCGTCGCGCACTGCCCGGTCTCCAACCTGAAGCTCGGCTGCGGCATCGCGCCCGTACCCGCGCTGCTGCGGGCGGGGGTGACGGTCGGGCTGGGCACCGACGGGGCGGTCAGCTCCAACACCCTGGACATGATCGGCGCGGTCCGCCAGGCGGCGCTGGTCCACAAGGCGGGCGGCGACCCGACGGCGGTCGGCGCGGAACAGGCCGTACGGATGGCCACGATCGAGGGCGCGCGGGCACTCGGGCTCGGCGACCTGCTGGGCTCCCTGGAGGCCGGCAAGCGCGCCGACCTGATCGTGCTGGACCTCGGCCGGCCGCATCTCACCCCCCGCCACGACCCCTGGTCGATGCTGGCGTACGCCGCACAGGCGTCCGATGTGCGCGACACGGTCGTCGACGGCCGTGTGCTGATGCGGGACCGTGTCCTCCTGACGCTCGACGAGCCCTCCGTCCTGCGCGCGACGGAGCGTGCGCGGTGAACGTCACCCGCGGCTTCACCGGCCGTTCCCGCGCCGACGAGCGCGATCCGCGGCTCCCTCCGGGGCAGTACGACGCGGGCGACTCCTGGCCGGTCCTCTCCGCCGAGGTCACACCCGGACTCGCGCCGGAGGACTGGTCCTTCCGCGTCGACGGCCTGGTCGCCCGTCCCGGGACCTGGTCCTGGGACGAGGCCCACGCCCTGCCGCCCTCGGCGTACGAGGGCGACATCCACTGCGTCACCAGCTGGTCGAAGTTCGGGGTGCGCTTCGCCGGTGTGTCCCTGGACGCCTTCCTGGACCGGGCGGGTCCGCTGCCCACGGCCACGCACGCCGTGGCCTACGCGCACACCGGGTACACCACCAACCTCCCGCTGTCCGATCTGACGGGCGGCCGAGCGTGGATCGTCTGGGAGTACGACGGAGGCCCACTGGCCCCCGAGCACGGCGGCCCGGCACGGCTGATCGTGCCCCACCTCTACTTCTGGAAGAGCGCGAAGTGGATCGCGGGCATCCGGCTCCTCGACCACGACGAGCCCGGTTTCTGGGAGCAGAACGGCTATCACCACCGCGGCGACCCCTGGCAGGAACAGCGATACTCCGATGACTGACACCTTCACCCCTGCCACCCGTTTCGCCGTGCCCGGCCGGATCGTGAGCAGCAACCGCGCCGCCGCGTCCTGGCAGCGCGCCACCCTCACGGAGATCCGCCACGAGACCCCGGACGCCGCCACCTTCCGCTTCGACGTGCCGGGCTGGAGCGGCCATGTGCCCGGCCAGCACCTGATGCTGCGGCTCACCGCCGAGGACGGCTACACCGCGCAGCGCCACTACTCGATCGCCTCGGCGCCGGACGCGGACGGCCAGGTCGAGCTGACCCTCGACCATGTGCGGGGCGGTGAGGTCTCCGGTCATCTGCACACGGTGGCGCGCCCCGGCGACACCGTGGAGGTGCGGGGTCCCGTCAGCGGTTTCTTCGCCTGGCCGGGCGACCGGCCCGCGCTGCTGCTGGGCGCGGGCTCGGGCGTCGTACCGCTGATGTCGATGCTCCGCCACCGCCGCCGGAGCGCCCCCGGCGTGCCGCTGCGCCTGATCGTCTCGGCCCGCACCCCCGAGAGCCTGATCTACGCCCAGGAGTACGGGGACGAGACGACCACCGTCCTGACCCGCGCGGGGGCGCGGAAGCGACTGTCGTCCGAGCACCTCGAACAGGTCGTGGCCGAACAGCCGCCGGGCGGCTGGGAGACGTACATCTGCGGCTCCAACGCCTTCGCAGAGCACGCCTCCCGGCTGGTGGTGGGCCTCGGGATGCCGGTGGACCGGATCAGGATCGAGCGGTTCGGCTGACCCGGCGGGCGGTCAGGTCGCGGGGCGCAGCCGCAGGCCCTGCATCCCTCCGTCGACGGCGAGCGCGGTGCCGGTGACGGAGGCCGCCGCCGGGCTCGCCAGATAGACGACGGCCGCGGCCACCTCGTCGGCGGAGACCAGCCGGCCCAGCGGCTGGCGGGCGTCGAGCGCGGCGCGCTCCGCCGCCGGGTCGTCGGCCCGGTCGAGCAGCCGGCCGATCCAGGGGGTGTCGGCCGTACCGGGGTTGACGCAGTTGACCCTGATCCCCTCGCGGACGTGGTCGGCCGCCATCGCGAGGGTCAGGGAGAGCACGGCCCCCTTGCTCGCGCTGTACAGGGCACGCTGCGGCAGGCCCGCGGTTGCGGCGATCGAGCAGGTCTGGGTGATCGACACGGCCCCGGGGAGTCCGGCGGCCGACCGGCGCAGATGGGGCAGGGCGTGGCGGGCGGTGCGGACCATGCCGAGCACGTTGATGTCCAGGACGCGGGCCCACTCGTCGTCGGAGTTGTCCTCCACGGTGCCGATCGAGCCGATGCCCGCGTTGGACACCAGGGTGTGCAGGCCGCCCAGTTCCTCCGCGGCCCGGTCGACGGCGCTCCGTACGGCGTCGTCGTCCGTCACGTCCGCCTCGATCGCGAGCGCCCCCGCGGGCGCGCCCTTCGGATCGCGGTCGAGCACGGCGACGCGGGCGCCCCTGGCGAGCAGCAGGGCGGTCACGGCTGCTCCGATTCCGGACGCCCCGCCCGTCACCAGGGCGGACAGTCCGTCGAAATCCTGTGTATCAGGCATCAGTCGGTCTCCTCGGGGGTGCGACGGGCCTGCCAGACGGGGCCCTGCGGGTAGCGGTGGGCGGCGATCGAGGCGGGGAGCATCCGGGCGGAGAAGCCCGGTGTGCGCGGGGTGACGTAGCGGCCGTTCTCGATGACGGCCGGGTCGGCGAAGTGTTCGTGGAGGTGGTCGACGTATTCGATGACCCGGTCCTCCCAGGTACCGGACACGGCGACGTAGTCGAACATCGAGAGGTGCTGCACCAGTTCGCACAGCCCGACGCCTCCCGCGTGCGGGCAGACCGGGACCCCGAACTTGGCGGCGAGCAGCAGGACGGCGAGATTCTCGTTGACCCCCGCGACCCGTGCGGCGTCGATCTGGACGAAGTCGACCGCGCCCGCCTGGAAGAGCTGCTTGAAGACGACCCGGTTGGCGATGTGTTCACCGGTGGCGACCTTGACCGGCTGTCCGGCGCGCACGGCCGCGTGGCCGAGCACGTCGTCGGGGCTGGTCGGCTCCTCGATCCAGTACGGGTCGTAGGGGGCGAGCGCGTTCATCCAGGAGACGGCGTCGGCCACGTCCCAGCGCTGGTTGGCGTCGACGGCGATGCGGACGCCGGGTCCGACGGCCTGCCGGGCGAGCGAGAGCCGCCGGATGTCGTCGTCGAGATCGGCGCCGACCTTCAGCTTGATCTGGGTGAAGCCGTCGGCGACGGCCTCCTTGGAGAGGCGCACGAGTTTGTCGTCGTCGTAACCCAGCCAGCCGGGCGACGTGGTGTACGCGGGATAGCCCTCGGCCAGCAGCTGCTCGGCGCGCTCGGCGCGGCCCGGTTCGGCGGCCCGGAGGATGCCGAGCGCCTCCTGCGGGGTGAGCGCGTCCGTGAGGTAGCGGAAGTCGACGAGGGAGACGAGCTCCTCCGGTGTCATCCCGGCGAGGAACTGCCAGACGGGCTTGCCGGCCAGCCGCGCGGCGAGGTCCCAGGCGGCGTTGACGACGGCGCCGGCCGCCATGTGCATCACGCCCTTCTCGGGGCCGAGCCAGCGCAGCTGGGAGTCGTGCGTGAGCAGGCGGTACAGCTCACCGAGGTCGGCGGCGGTGCGCGGTGCGGGCCTGCCGACCACATAGGGCCGCAGCGCCTCGACGGCGGCGGCCATGACATCGTTGCCACGCCCGATGGTGAAGCAGAAGCCGTGCCCCTCCTCGCCCGCGCCGTCGGTGCGCAGCACGACATAGGCGGCGGAGTAGTCGGGGTCGGTGTTCATCGCGTCCGAGCCGTCCAGCTGTTCCGAGGTGGGGAACCGGATGTCGTCGACCTCGAAGTCGGTGACGATCGGACTCATGGGTGCGCCCCCAAAGGCATAACATCGGATCTCTGCATGGTCATCCGATGTATAGCCTCCCTGAGGGTCGAGAGTCCAGGGTGCAGGGGAAAATAGATCAACTTCTCTCCCTACAGCTCGGATGAATCCGGAGGTGGCACGGTTCAGCCCAGGAGGCAAACGGACTGCGGCGGAACAGGGCGGAAGCCGTAAGGTTGGTCCGTACACAAGGGAACTTCGGAAGGAGGCCTGGGTGATCGAGCTCGAGGGGGTACCCGAGCTGATCGACCCGGTCATGGTGGCCGCGTTCGAGGGCTGGAACGACGCCGGTGACGCCGCCTCCACAGCGGTCGGACATCTGGACCGGGAGTGGAAGGGCGAGGTCTTCGCGGCGCTCGACGCCGAGGACTACTACGACTTCCAGGTCAACCGGCCCACGGTGTTCATGGAGGGCGGGGCACGCAAGATCACCTGGCCCACCACCCGGCTCTCCGTGGTCCGGGTCGGCGGCGACAAGCCCCGTGACCTGGTCCTGATCCGGGGCATCGAGCCCTCCATGCGCTGGCGTTCGTTCTGCAACGAGATCCTGGGCTTCGCCCACGAGCTCGGCGTCGGGATGGTCGTCATCCTGGGGGCGCTGCTCGGCGACACCCCGCACACCAGGCCGGTGCCGGTCAGCGGGGTCACCTCGGACCCCGACCTGGCCAGGACCATGGACCTGGAGGAGACCAGATACGAGGGCCCGACCGGCATCGTGGGCATCCTCCAGGAAGCCTGCACGCACGCGGGGGTCCCCGCGGTGAGCCTGTGGGCGGCGGTCCCGCACTACGTCTCGCAGCCGCCGAACCCGAAGGCGACGCTGGCGCTGCTGAACCGCCTGGAGGATCTGCTCGGGCTGCGGATCCCCCTGGGCGAGCTGCCCGAGGACGCCCGCGCGTGGCAGCTCGGCGTCGACCAGCTGGCCGCCGAGGACAGCGAGGTCGCGGAGTACGTGCAGACGCTGGAGGAGGCGCGGGACACCGCCGAGCTTCCCGAGGCCTCTGGCGAGGCCATCGCCCGCGAGTTCGAGCGATATCTGAGGCGCAGGGACATCGGCGGGCCCGGCCAGGCGCCCGGCGGTCACGCCACCGAGAGCGGTGACGTGCCCTATCTGCGGGACACCTCCGGCGGCCGTACACGACCGCCGAAGCCGCAGCGTCCGGAGAAGGGCCGGCCGAAGGACGGCGACGAGGGCGCGTCGGACGACCCGCCGTCGGCCGGGCCGGACGAGGACTCCTCGGAGAGCTGACCGGACCGTCCGGACGGCCTGCCGGACCGACGAGGACGCCTCGGACGCCCGGACCGGCCCTGTGACGGAAGAACGGCCCCGGACCCCCCGCGATCACGCGCGAGGTCCGGGGCCGTTCCATGTCGTACGGGTACGGGTGTGCGGGTTACAGAGCGACGCCCAGCAGCGCGTCGACCGTGCGCGAGACCAGACCGGGCGCGCCCTCGTCCGTCCCGCCGCCGGCGCTCTGCCGCTCGGCCCACCGGTCCACCGCGGCCAGTGCGGCCGGGGCGTCCAGGTCGTCGGCCAGCGCCTCCCGCACCTCCTCGACCAGGGCGTCCGCGGACAGCCCGTCGGGCCGGGAGACCGCGGCGCGCCAGCGCGCCAGACGCTCGACGGCGTCGGCGAGGACCTGGTCGGTCCACTCCCAGTCGGACCTGTAGTGGTGCGCGAGCAGGGCGAGCCTGATCGCGGCGGGGTCCACGTCGGCCCGGCGCAGCGCCGAGACGAAGACGAGGTTGCCCTTGGACTTGGACATCTTCTCGCCGTCGAGGGCGACCATGCCCGCGTGCACGTAGGCGCGGGCGAAGGGGTACTCGCCGGTCAGTGCCTGGGCGTGCGAGGCACCCATCTCGTGGTGGGGGAAGGCGAGGTCGGAGCCGCCGCCCTGCACGTCGAAGCTCATGCCGAGGTGGTCCAGGGCGATGGCGACGCACTCGATGTGCCAGCCGGGCCGGCCACGGCCGAGGCTGCCGCCGTCCCAGCTCGGCTCGCCCTCACGGGCGGCCATCCAGAGCATCGGGTCGAGCGGGTTCTTCTTGCCGGGGCGCTCCGGGTCTCCGCCGCGCTCGGCGGAGAGCCTCCGCATCGCCTCGGCGTCGAGGTTGGAGACCTCGCCGAAGTGCGGATCGCACTCCACCGAGAAGTACACGTCGCCCTCGAGCTCGTAGGCGGCGCCCGCGTCCCTGAGACGTTCGACGAGCGGGACGATGCCGGGTATCGCCTCCACCGCGCCGATGTAGTGCTTGGGGGGAAGCATGCGCAGAGCGGTCATGTCCTCCCTGAAGAGCGCCGTCTCGCGCTCCGCGAGCTCGGTCCAGTCCTCGCCGTCGCGCACGGCCCGCTCAAGCAGCGGATCATCCACGTCGGTCACGTTCTGGACGTAGTGAACCTGCCGCTTGGTGTCGAGCCACACGCGCTGAACGAGGTCGAACGCGTTGTAGGTCGCCGCATGACCCATGTGGGTCGCGTCGTACGGCGTGATGCCGCAGACGTAGATGCGGGCGACGGGACCGGGGTCAAGGGTGATCCGTCCGCCGGTCGCGGTGTCGTGGATCCGAAGGTCGCGGCCCTTGCCAGGCAGGGCGGGGACCTCAGAAGCGGGCCAGGCATGCATGTCATGAGCGTAACCGGATGATGCTTCCGGATACGAACCGGATGGCGCAGAGCGGCCGAATTCGCGGTCTTGCGCGGATGGCGTTTCTCACCTAAGGGCCGCCCTCTCTTCCCCGGTGGGTCGGCGCGGGGCGCCGGACGCGGTGCGGCGCACGGCGGAGGAACGTCCGCGTACCGGAGCATCCGGGCGGTCCGACGACGCGGCGGGGGGTACCCCCGGACGGAGTCCGGGGGTAGGCCGTAGCTGTCGCCGTGCGCCCTCCGGAGAGCGCGCGACAGCCCTCACGCCAGGCGCCCGCTCACACCGGCGGCCAGGGGATCGCGGGCCATTCCCCGCTCGGCTGCGGGTGGCGGCCGGAACTGCGCAGGTCCTCCACACGGGCCCGCAGGGCGTCGAGTTCCGCCGGGGTGATCAGTTCCCCCAACCGGGTGGCGAGCCCACCGCCCTGCTCCAGTCCCGCGGACAGCCGGTCGAGCACCTCGACCGCTTCCGTCGTCAGCGGCTCGCCCGCCCACCCCCAGAGCAGTGTCCGCAGCTTGTCGTCCGCGTTGAAGGTGACTCCGTGGTCGATGCCGTAGAGCCGGCCGCCCGGTGCGGGCAGCAGGTGCCCGCCCTTGCGGTCACCGTTGTTGATCACCGCGTCCAGGACCGCGAGCCTGCGCAGCCGGGGGTCGTCCGCGTGCACCAGCAGCGCGGTCTTCCCCTCCCCCACCTCGGCGAAGCCCACCGCTTTCCAGCCGTTCCCCGGTTCCTCGCCCTCCACGAGCGCGAGGAGCGGCGGCAGTCCGTGCGCCTCGTCGGCCCCGGACGCCCCGGCGCTCCCGTCGGCTTCGTCGGCCTCGATCCAGAGCTGGCACATGCCCTCGCCGTACGGGCCCTCGCGCAGCACGGTCGGCGGCACGAGACCCCAGCCGGTGGCCTCGGAGATCTCGTACGCCGCGACCTCGCGCTGGGCGAGCGTGCCGTCGGGGAAGTCCCAGAGCGGCTGCTCACCGGCGACCGGCTTGTAGACACAGGGGCGCTGCTCGCCCTCGTACGCGACGGTGCAGTACAGCACCGCGTTCGACGCGCCCCGGACCTGGCCGAGGACGGTGAGCTCCCCCTCGGCGAGCAGGGTGCGCAGCCCGGCCTCCGTCAGGCCCCGCGACGGTATCCGTTCTGGCGCGGGCATACGTGTCCTTCCGGATCGAGGGGCAGGCTGCACAGCGGGCAGGGCGGCCGGCCGGCGTTCACGACGTCCAGGGCGCGCTTGGCGAAGGCCCGCGCCTGTGCGCCGCTCAGCCGGACGCGGAGCATCGGCGGGCCGTTCTCCTCGTCCTGCAGAAGCCTTTCCTCCGCCTCCGCGAGGTCGTCCTCCGAGTCGGCGTCGAGCTCGACCAGGGCCTGCGCCTCGACGATCATGCGCTGCTCCTCGCCGTCCCAGGCGAGTGCCATCGTGCCGACCCTGAACTCCTCCTCGACGGGGGCGTCGAGCGGGGCGGTGTCGGTGACGTCCATGGGGGCCACGGCGGGCACCGGTGAATTGCCTCCGGTCCGCCGGACGACCTCGTCGAGGAGTTCGTCGATCCGTTCGGCCAACGCGGCAACCTGGGTCTTCTCCAGGGCCACGCTCGTGACCCGTCCTCTGGAGGATGCCTGGAGGAAAAACGTACGGCGGCCAGGCAGCCCGACCGTGCCGGCCACGAAGCGGTCCGGCGGGTCGTAGAGGAACACCTGACGGGACACGTCCTGTCTCCCTTGACAATGAGATGGCGGATGGGGGCGGCCCCGGGGCACCGCGGGATGCCCCACGAGGCCACCTACGGCGCGTCCACCCTACTGCGCGGAGAGATCACGGTGCCCCAGCGCCGCCCCCGACGGCCGCATCCGTTGCCGTGTCCCCCGCCGCGTCGGCCCCGATGGACTGTTCCCGGGGCGCCAGGGAGGCCAGGTCCCCGGTGTCGCCGAGGCGGAGGAGGAACGGGCGCAGCCTCGTGTAGCGGATCGCCGTGACGGAGCACGGGTCCACGTGGACGCGCTGGAAGAGGTCGAGATGCATGCCGAGCGCGTCGGCGACGAGCGCCTTGATGATGTCGCCGTGCGAGCACATCACGTAGGTGGCGTCGTCCCCGTGCTCGGCGCCGATCCGGGCGTTCCACTCCCGCACGGCCTCGACGGCCCGCGCCTGCATGGCCCGCATGGACTCACCGCCGGGGAACGCGGCGGAGGAGGGGTGCTGCTGCACGACGGTCATCAGCGGTTCGTCGGAGAGCTCGGCGAGTTTGCGGCCCGACCAGTCGCCGTAGTCGCACTCGCTGATCCCCTCCTCGGTGTGCAGCGGGAGCCCGGGGCGGGCGTCGAGCAGCGGCTGGAGGGTCTCGCGGCAGCGCTGCAGGGGGCTGCTGACGGCCGCGGCGAATTCGAGGGCGGCCAGCCGGCCGGGGAGCGCGGCGGCCTGTTCGGCACCGCGTTCGTCGAGGGCGACGCCGGGGGTCCGCCCGGCGAGCACTCCGGAGGTGTTGGCGGTCGAGCGTCCGTGGCGTACGAGGATGAGCGTGGGCATACGTGCCAGCGTAGAGGTGCGTGAACGGTCCGCGGCAGGGAAGAATGCGCGGGATGATCGTCGACTGCGGAATTTACCGGGACGGGCGCAGGACCGAGGGTCCCGCCGACTTCTCCGATGCCCTCGACGAGGCACGTGCGAGCGGGGACGCGTTCCTCTGGATCGGGCTGCACGAGCCGACGGAGAAGGAGTTCGACCTCGTCACCAGCGAGTTCTCCCTGCACCCGCTGGCGGTCGAGGACGCGCTGCGCGCCCATCAGCGGCCCAAGCTGGAGATCTACGACGACTCGCTGTTCGTGGTGATCAAGCCCGTGGTCTACGAGCAGAAGAGCGACACCGTGAGCGCCGGTGAGCTGATGCTGTTCATAGGGGATTCGTTCGTGGTGACGGTGCGGCACGGCGAGGGCGCGCCTCTCGCGGCGGTGCGCCGGCGCCTGGAGGCCGAGCCCGAAGTCCTCAGGCACGGGCCCACATCGGTGCTCTACGCGGTCAGCGACGCGGTGGTGGACCACTACATCGAGGTCGCCGCGGAGCTCCAGATCGACCTGGAGGAGCTGGAGGCCCAGGTGTTCGCCCCGACCGGCTCGGGGGACTCCTCGAACACCGCCGCGAGCATCTACACCTTCAAACGGCAGGTGCTCGAGTTCCGCCGGGCGACCAACCCGCTGAGCGCCCCGATGGCGCGGCTGGCGAGTCCGGGCGTGCCCTTCGTCGACTCCGGCTCGCAGCCCTTCTTCCGCGACGTGAACGACCATCTGACCCGCGCCGTCGAGCATGTGGAAGGGCTCGACCGGCTGCTCTCGGACATCCTGTCGGCGCACCTGGCGCAGGTCGGCGTGCGGCAGAACGACGACATGCGGAAGATCTCGGCGTGGGCCGCCATGGCCGCCGTACCGACGATGGTGGCCGGGATCTACGGCATGAACTTCCGCCACATGCCGGAGCTCGACTACGTGTGGACGTATCCGACGGTGATCGCGCTGATGGGCTTCGCGGTCTTCGGCCTGCACCGTCTGTTCAAGCGCCGGGGCTGGCTGTAGCCCGCCCGGTCTCAGGCGTACTCGGTCTCCGGCACGGCCGGACCGCCCAGCGCGTTCACCAGTGAGGGCTGTTCGAGGCTCACCATGCGCCGCCAGCCCACCAGCCGCTCGTAGGCGTACATCGCGTGGATGCCGGCCGCCAGCACGGCTCCCTTGGCGCGGGGCCAGCCCAGCACGTCTCCCATGTGGCTCATGACGGCGAGGCTGACGTCGCGGTACACACGGATCTCGGCGTGGGCGCAGTCGCGCAGCACGGACTGGATGGTCCGGCCGTGCCCGGCCCTGGCGAAGCGGAGGAGTTCCTCGTGGCAGTACGCGAGGTGGTTGTCCTCGTCCCGGGAGATCATCCGCACGGCGCGGCCGATGGAGGGGTGGTCGGAGAAGTACTTGAGCAGGAGCCGCATCTGCTCGGACGCCCGCTGTTCGGTGACCCGGCTGTGGGACAGGTAGACGATGATGTCGCGCTCGGTGAGCGGCGTCTCGCCGCCGAGCCGTTCGTGGGAGAGACCGATGCCCTGGCGCTCCAGCAGGAGGGTGTAGTCCGTCTCGTACGGCACCGCGACGGGTTCGAGCCCGCGCTGCTTCAGCAGGGCGTTGAAGATCCGGCCGTGCTTGTCCTCGTCGGCACCGTGCCGGGTGATCTTGGGTGCGAGCTCGCGCAGTCCGGCGGGGACCAGGGCGGCGATGCGCCCGTTCTCCCAGCCCCCCTGCGACTCCCCGCCGGCCGCGATCGAGCAGAAGAGCCGGAACGACTCGTCGTTGTCGAGGATCTCCTGGAACAGACTCTTTGCCGAGAGCATCACTGCCACCTTTCGCACCGGTGTCCGCAGAGGCACAGTCAAATTCGGTACGCGTCGGTAGGCAACACGAGGGGGTCCGGGCGGGTCCGAACGGGCGCCGCGCGGCGCCCGGACCTGCTCCGGTGTCCCGGCAGGGGGACGGGCCGTAACCGGGAGGGGGCCGGGCGCGTTGTTCCGTACGACGGCCGTGGCGGGGAGGACCCCCGAGCCCCCACCACGGCCGTAGTGCTGCGCCCGGGACTACCGCTCCGTGGCGGTCACGGGGCCGGTACGGCTCACGCGGCCAGGCCGGAGCGCTCCAGGGCCTCGGTGCCCGCGCGCAGGGCCGCGATCCGCTCGTCGAGCGTGAAGCCGGCCGGTGCGAGGGTCAGTGTGGTGACACCGGCCGCCGCGTAGGCCCGCATCCGGTCGGCGATGCGCTCCACCGAGCCGAGCAGCGTGGTCTTGTCGATGAGCTCGTGCGGTACGGCCGCCGCCGCGCCGGTCTTGTCCCCCGAGAGGTACTTGTCCTGGATCTCGGCGGCTTCCTTCTCGTAGCCCATGCGCTGGGCGAGCTGGTTGTAGAAGTTCTGCTTGCGGCTGCCCATGCCGCCGACGTACAGGGCGGTGTAGGGGCGGAACATGTCGGCCAGGCCGTTGATGTCGTCGCCGACGGCCAGGGGGACGGTCGGACAGACGTCGAAGCCCTCCATCGTCTTCCCCGCCTTCTCGCGTCCGGCCCGCAGGTGCCGCACCGCGGTCTCCTCGAGGTGCTCGGCGGCCGGGAAGATCAGCAGAGCGCCGTCGGCGATCTCACCGGTCTGTTCGAGGTTCTTCGGTCCGATGGCGGCGATGTAGAGCGGAATGTGCTCGCGCTGCGGGTGGACGGTCAGCTTGATGGGCTTGCCGGGGCCGTCGGGCAGCGGCAGCGTCCAGTGCTCGCCCTCGTAGGACAGCCGCTCACGGGACATCGCCTTGCGCACGATCTCGACGTACTCGCGGGTGCGGGCCAGCGGCTTGTCGAACTTGACGCCGTACCAGCCCTCGGAGACCTGCGGCCCCGAGACGCCCAGACCGAGGCGGAACCGGCCCCCGGAGATGGAGTCGAGGGTGGCCGCGGTCATCGCCGTCATGGCGGGCTGGCGGGCGGGGATCTGCATGATGGCGGAGCCCACGTCGATGGACTCGGTCTGGGCGGCGACCCAGGCGAGGACCGTCGGCACATCGGAGCCGTAGGCCTCGGCCGCCCAGCAGACGTCGTAGCCGAGCCGGTCGGCCTCCTGGGCGACGGCGAGGTTGTCGCCGTCCATGCCCGCACCCCAGTAACCGAGATTGATGCCGAGCCGCATACCCACACTCCCTCTACTGATCAGTAACGTTCTGTGTCCCGGACTCTAGCGCGGGTGGCCGGAATCCGGCAGGCTCGCCCGGGTGCGGCCCGTTGTCCACAGGCTTCCACCCTGTCGGGCCCTGGCCAGTAATCTCAGCGCCCATGGAGCAGAGGCATCTCGGCCGTACCGGCCTTCGCGTGTCCCGGATCGGGCTGGGCACCCTCACCTGGGGCCGGGACACCGACGAACACGACGCCGCCGACCAGCTGAAGGCCTTCTGGGACGTGGGCGGCACTCTCGTCGACACCGCCGACGTCTACGGCGGCGGGGAGGCCGAGTACCTCCTGGGGCGGCTTCTGGACAATCTGGTGCCGCGCCAGGATCTGGTCATCGCGACCAAGGCGGGCAGCGTGCCCGATCCGTACCGCCGCTCCGACGGATCGCGCGGGCATCTGCTCGCCGCGCTCGACGCGTCGCTGCGGCGGCTGGGGACGGACTACGTCGATCTGTGGCAGATCCACGCCTTCGATCCGGTGACCCCTCTGGAGGAGACCCTTCAGGCGCTGGACCTGGCGGTGTCGTCGGGGCGCGTCCGCTATGCCGGGGTGTCTGGCTTCAGCGGCTGGCAGCTGGCCAAGGCGGCGACGTGGCAGCTCGCCGCGCCCGGGCAGCGCACGAGGCTCGCGTGCACGCAGATGGAGTACTCGCTGTTGCAGCGGGGCGTCGAGCGGGAGGTGCTGCCCGCGGCGCTGGACCTCGGCGTGGGCCTGCTCCCGTCGTCCCCGCTCGGCCGCGGGGTGCTGACCGGCAAGTACCGCACGGGTACGCCGTCCGGCTCGCGCGGCGCGTCGGAGCAGCTGGCCCCGTTCGTCGAGCCGTATCTCGACGAGCCCGCGAGCAGGATCGTGGACGCGGTCGCCACGGCCGCCGACGGCCTCGCCACGACGCCCCTCCAGGTCGCGCTCGCCTGGGTGCGGGACCGGCCGGGGGTGGTGGCTCCGGTGGTCGGCGCACGCAACGCGCAGCAGCTGACCGAGGCGTTGTCGGTGGAGGCGCTTAGTCTTCCTGACGAGATCTGCCAGGCGCTCGACGATGTGTCGGCGCCCGTGCACCGCTATCCCGACCAGGACTGGAGCACGCTGTGACTGCGCATCCCCGGGGAGAGACCCCGGACCCCGCGGCCGAGAACGACGAGGACCGCGAGGACGCGGGCCCCGGGGCCGCCGGCACGCCCGGCACGGCGGACGCGGCCGGTGCGCCGGACGCGGACCCGGCCGGTGCGTCCGAGGACGCCGACGAGGCGGGTGCGGCGACCCCGGAGGGGACCGAGGAGACCGAGGAGACCGACGGGAGCACGGGGGACGCGGAGCAAACTCCCGGCGCGGCCGGGCTGTCGGAGGCCGAGGCGGAGCTGGCCGCACAGCGCGAGCTGCGCCGGCGCATCGAGCAGCGCAAGGCCGAGAAGGACGGGCCCATCGAGGCCGGCACGAAGCTGAGCGGCCCGGCCGCCGACCTGCTCGCGGCCGTACGGGCCGTGGAGAGCGGGGAGAAGTCCGGCGCCGCCTTCTTCGACTCCCCCGGGTCCGCGCCCGCACCCCGCCGCACGGCTCCCACGCCCGAGCCCGTGCGTCCGTCGCACGTCCCGGAGCGGCCCGCCGCGCGGGTGGCCTCCCCCGAGGCGGCGGCATCGGTCGCGTCGGTGCTCGCCCAGGGCGGGGCTCCCGAGGCCCTGGCGGGCCCGGCCGCCGCGACGCTGGGCGAGCAGGCCGCGGACCTCCTGCGACAGGACCCCTGGCAGCTGCTGTCCGTGCCGGGCGTCCGGCCGGAACAGGCGGACGGCTTCGCGCGGGCGCTGCTGGGCGCGGAGTGCGGCCCCGACGACGAGCGGCGTACGGCTGCTCTCGTGGCCTGGCTTCTGGAGCGGGCCGCGCTGCGTGGTCACACCGCGCTGGACGCGGACGCGGTGCGCGAGGGCCTGGCCGGGTTCGCGGTGACCGATCCCGGGGCGGCCGTCGAGAACGCCGTAGCGGAGGGCGTCGTGCTGGTCTTCCAGGAAGGCGTGGACGCCACCGGGGAGCCGGAAGCCGCGGAGGAGTCCGCCGAGCACCCCGAGGGCGACGAGGAGGGGACGGGGGGCGACGAGGAGCCGGTGCAGGTGCTGCTCGGGCTCGACCGTTACGCCCTGGCCGAGGAGAGCCTGGCCGACGGCCTGGCCCGGCTGGTCAACTCCTGCGAGAAGGGCGGCGACTGGGCCGACGCGGCTGCCGCCGCCTCCTCGCCCTCGGCGGCCGAGCTGATCCGGACGGCCGCCACCGCGGGCCTCGTCGTCCACAGCGGCGGCGAGAGCGCCCGGGCCGAGCCCGCCGCCCTGATCACCGCGGCGCACGGGCTCGGGCTGCGGGCCCTCGGCACCACGCACAGCACCGACGGGCTGCGCCGGCTTGCGGACGCCGTCGGCGATCCCCGGTCCGCCGCCACCCTGTCCGCCCTGCTCTCCGGCGAGAGCGGGCACGGCCGGGACGCGGACGGCGCGTTCGCGCTCGACCTGCTGGTCGTGCTGGACGCCCCTCAGCTCGACGTGGAGACGGCCGCGATGCTGGTGGAGTCCCTCGCGGACGGGACCCGGCTGGTGCTGAGCGGTGATCCGGGGGTGCTCGGATCCGCCGGTGCGGGGCGGGTGTTCGCGGACGTGATCGCGGCACGCGCCTGTCCTCACGTGGTCTCGCGCACGCCCGATCCCGGACCGATCGGCGAACTGGTCTCGGGCATCGGCATCGGCGAGCTGGCCCAGGTCGAGGCGCCGGGCAAGGAAGTGGTGATCGTGCCCGTGCGTGACGCGGGGGAGGCGGTCCACCGCACGGTCCAGCTGGTGGCCGACTCGGTGCCGCGCGCCATCGGCGTGCCCTCGGCCGACACTCAGGTGATCACCGTCGGCCACGGCGGCTCGGCGGGCACGAGGGCGCTGAACACCGCGCTCAAGCAGCGGCTCAATCCGGGGCCGGGCCGGTTCGGCGGCTTCGACCCCGGGGACCGCGTGGTCCACGTGCCCGCGCCGGGCAGGGCGGTGCCCGGCTCGGTGGTCTCGGCCGACGCCGAGGGCCTCCATCTGGACTGCGGTGGCACCCCCGTCGTCGTACCGCCGGACCGCGTGGAGTCCTCCGTACGCCACAGCTGGGCGCTCAGCGCCCATCAGGCGGCCGGGATCCGCTGGCCCGCCGCCGTCGTCGTCCTGCCGGGCGACGCGGCTCAGGGGCTCAGCAGGCCCTGGGTGTACACCGCGTTCAGCCGTGGGGAACGGCACCTGTCCGTGGTGCACGGCGTGGACCAGGCCCTGCCGCGCGCGGTGGCCGAGGTCCCGGCCCAGGAGCGCACGACCCGGCTGCGCCCCCTGCTGGAGGCGCTGCCGACGCCGGACGCCTCGTAGCGGTCAGGGACGGCCCGGGAGGATGCCGGGCCGTTCCTGCCGGTCGCCGTCCAGCTCGTCGTCCTCGTCGAAGACGGCGCTGACGTCGAAGCGGCAGACCACCAGCGCGGGGTCGGCGTCCTCGAAGGGCGCCCCGAGCCACTCCCCCGGCTCGGGAAGGTCCTCCAGGGCGGAGACCCAGAGGGTGGAATCGCCCTCCTCCAGGCCGAACTCCTTGTGCCGGGAGGCGATTTCGTCCGCCTCGTACTCGCCGAACAGCACACCGATCGCGGCGTGCACCCCGGCACCCGCGACCGTGACCGGGGCGGCGTCCTGGGCGTCCGGGTCGAGGTCGGCGAGCCGTTGCGCCTGGGCGATCAGCCGCTCCGGCTCGGCCACCGCGTAGTCGCGCCTGATCAGGACACTGAGGGCGTGCGGCTCCTCCGGGCCCGCGTAGGGCGGGAGGGAGTCCTCGGCGCCAGGGATCTCGAAGGGGGTGACCTCGTCGTAACGGTCGTAGAGCAGTTCGTCGTAGACCTCGGCCGCGGCGGCCAGTGCGTTGAACGCGTCGTAGACGGCGGGGTCGTCGTCTCCTGTACGGCGTTCGACGGCCTCGAGGTGGCGGTCGAGCGCGGTTTTGACTGCATCGGCGGCGGCGCGTACCTCGGCAGCGGTGGGCTGCGCAGCATCAGACATGGGACAGACGCTATCCGTACCGGGGGTCTGCCCGCACAATAGATGCGATGCCGGAATACGAATTTATCGACGTGTACGTGCCGCGCGGGGTGTCCCGCAAGGAGGCGACCCGACTGCTGACCGACCATGCCGAGTACGGGCACTGGGAGTTGGACCGGCTGACGCTGCGCCTCGACGGCAGCCGCCGGGTGCGGCTGCGCCGCCGCATCATCCGCCAGCTCCGGGCCACCTGGTAGCACGAAGCGGGTTCCGCGTGCGCGGAACCCGCTCGTCGCACCGGGTCGTGATGCCGTTACGCGGCGCTGCGCGACCGCCGGTACAGGACCGTGCCCGCGCCGGCGAGCAGCATGCCCGCGCTCGCCGGGATCAGCAGGCCGAGCCCGCCCGCACCGGTCTGCGCGAGCTGCTCGCCCGGTACGAGCTGGGTCTCGGGAGCATGGGGGGATTCCGGCGTGACCGGGGTCTCCGGGGTGTGCGGCGTCTGCGGGACGACGGGGGGTGGGGCCGCCTCGTCGCCGTTCTCGCAGTCGTTGCCGAAGACCGGGTTGAGCAGTCCGACGACGGAGACGCTGTTGCCGCAGACGTTGACCGGGATCTCCACCGGCGCCTGCACCTGGTTGCCGGAGAGGATGCCGGGCGAACCGGTCGTCTCCGCCTGTGCCGAGGTGCCGGGGGCCCGGTGCCTGCCTGTTCCCTCACCGCCGTCGCGCCCGCCCTGGTGGCCGGACGCCTGGCTGCCGGAGTGGTGCCCGGCGGCGCCGCCGTCCGAGGTGGACGTGTGGCCGGAGCCCGAGGAGCCGTTTCCGCACTCGTTCCCGCTCGCGGGATTGAGCAGACCGCCGACGTCCACGGAGTTGCCGCAGACGTTGACGGGAACGTCGATCGGGACCTGGATCGAGTTCCCCGAGAGCACTCCCGGTGAGTTCGACGCACCTGAGGACGCTCCCGCGTCGGCGTGTGCGTAGCCACCACCGAGCGCGAGCACTCCGCCCGCCGCTGCCATGGTGATCAGGCCTTTACGTGTGACCTGTCGCATAGGTTGCTTTCCTGCCTTCTGCCTACCGAAATGCCCCGGGCACAGCCGTGCGCGGGGCCGAATGCCCAGCGGCCCCGGAGTGCATGGCGCGCACTCCGGGGCCGACCGGACTCAAACCCTCACGGGTTGACGCGCATCGTCACGCGTTGACGCAGGTGTTGCCGAAGGCGGGGTTCAGCAGCCCGATCACGGAGATGGTGTTGCCGCACACGTTCACCGGAACGTGGACCGGAACCTGGATGACGTTGCCCGAGAGCACGCCGGGGCTGCCGATGGCGGCACCCTGGGCACCGGCGTCGGCGGAAGCCATACCCGCACCCGCGAGCACGAGACCACCGGTAGCAGCCGCGATTGCGACGACCTTCTTGATCATTATTCCTCCTGTGTTGACAAGTGCGGTCCCAGCCGCGGACCGCATCACGTGTAACGAGGAGGTGGTGAGGGGGCTACGAGCGGACGATCTCTTTCACCCTTTCCGGTGAGGTGCGTACAGGCGGGCGAATCCGGTCGCGCGGGCGACGTCAGGAGTGATCGATGAACCGGTCGAGCACCCGGGCCCCGAAGGTCAGGCCCTCCACCGGAACCCGCTCGTCCACCCCGTGGAACATGCCGGCGAAGTCCAGCTCCGGCGGGAGCTTCAGAGGGGCGAAACCGAAGCAGCGGATGCCGAGGTCGTCGAAGGACTTCGCGTCGGTGCCGCCGGAGAGCATGTAGGGCACCGCGCGCGCGATCGGGTCCTCGGCCTTCAGCGCGAGCTGCATGGCGTCGACGAGGGAGCCGTCGAAGCTGGTCTCCAGGGCCTTGTCGCCATGGACGTCCTCGCGCCTCACCTTCGGGCCGAGGATGCGGTCGAGGTCGGCCAGGAACTCGTCCTCGAAGCCGGGCAGGAAGCGGCCGTCGACGTGGGCGGTGGCCTGCCCGGGGATCACGTTGACCTTGTAACCGGCACCGAGCATGGTGGGCGCCGCGGAGTTGCGCAGGGTCGCGCCGATCATCTTGGCGATCCCGCCGAGCTTGGCGAGCGTCGCCTCCATGTCCTCGGGGTCGAGCTCCGTGCCGAGCGCGTCGGAGAGCTCGTCGAGGAAGGACCGTACGGTCTTGGTCACCCTGACCGGCCACTTGTGGCGCCCGAGCCGCCCGACGGCCTCACAGAGCTCGGTGATCGCGTTGTCGGTGTTGGTCATCGAGCCGTGCCCGGCGGTGCCGTCCACTGTGAGCCGCATCCAGTGCATGCCCTTCTCCGCGGTCTCCACCAGGTAGAGGCGCAGGTTCTCGTTGACGGTGAAGGAGAAGCCGCCGACCTCGCCGATCGCCTCGGTCACGCCGTCGAAGAGGTCCCTGTGGTTGTCGACGAGGTGGCGAGCGCCGTACGTGCCGCCCGCCTCCTCGTCGGCGAGGAAGGCCAGGACGATGTCGCGCGGGGGCTTGCGGCCGGTGCGCATCCGGTCGCGTACGACCGCGAGGGTCATCGCGTCCATGTCCTTCATGTCGACCGCGCCGCGGCCCCAGACGCAGCCGTCCGCGATCTCCCCGGAGAACGGGTCGTGGGTCCAGTCCGCCGCGTTGGCGGGCACGACGTCGGTGTGCCCGTGGATCAGCAGCGCGGGCCTGGAGGGGTCCTCGCCCTCGATCCTGGCCACGGTCGAGGCGCGGCCCTTGTGGGACTCGAAGATCTTCGGTTCCAGACCGACCTCGGCGAGCTTCTCGGCGATGTACTCGGCCGCGGCACGCTCCCCGGGGCCGGAGTGGTCGCCGTAGTTGCTGGTGTCGATACGGATCAGGTCACGACAGAGGTCCACGACCTCACTCTCGGCGGACTTGCCGATGCCGGCCGGGGCCGTGTTGCTCTCGCTCACGCTGCTTCCTTCCACTGTCGCGGTGGTACTCCCCCTCATCCTCCCGCGCCCGCCCCGCACACCCAAGGCCGCCCGGCCACCGTCATGCGCCTTTCACATGCCCGGGGGCGTGATCGAGCACCCCCGAATGTTTGCTATGGTTTTCCACGTCGGAACGGGCACCGCCCGGAAGACACACCCGGTCCGGGTGGCGGAATGGCAGACGCGCTAGCTTGAGGTGCTAGTGCCCTTTATCGGGCGTGGGGGTTCAAGTCCCCCCTCGGACACAGCGGAAAACCCCCAGGTCACCTGGGGGTTTTCGCGTTTCCGGGACCCTCGGCCGGCCAGGCGTTCCACCGGCGGGCCCGCGCCCGGGTGACCCGCCGGCCCCGGCGGGCGGGCCGGGGACGGACGAAGCCCCCGGGCGCGGCCCGCCCGGAGGTCTCCGCCTTCTCCCGTGCCTAGTCCTTGATGCGCAGGAACGTCACGGAGTGCGCCGGGAACGTATGGGTGAATCGCGCCCCGTCGATGCGCAGGGTCGACTTCCTCGGGGCCACCGGGCGGTCGTCGGCGGTGTTCACCGCGTCCGGGGCCGCTCGGAGGGTGGTCAGCCGCGCGAGGGACGAGGCAGGTTCCGCGCCCAGGTCGATCCGGGTCCTGGCGTCGGCCGCCTGGGCGTTCACGACCTTGACGACGAGCTCGCCCGTGGCGTCGTCCCGGGTGACCACCTGCCGGAAGGGTTCGGCCGGCTTGTCGTCGGTGAAGGTGCCCCACTGCTCACCGTCGAGGAAGAGGGTGACCTGACGGCCGCGCACCTGGATGTGGATGTCGTACGTGCGTCCCGTCTCGATCGTGGTGGCGTCCTCGGTCATCGTCTGCTTGGCGCCGTCGACCGTCTTCTCCACGGCGGAGCGGGTGTTGCCCCAGCCGCCGAGGTTCCACCAGTAGGTGTTGCCGGTGTCCTTGACCCCGAAGGCGACGAGGAAGCCCTCCTTGCCCGACTTCTTGGTGGCCTCGACCCGCAGGTCGTAGTTCTGCCAGCCGGGGTCCCCCGCCGTGACCAGGGTGTTCTCGGCGGTCTCGTCCCTCTGGACGTACGCCCCGTCCTCGACGGCCCAGGTGCCCGTTCCCGTCGCCCGCGTCCACTGTGCGTCGCCGCCGGAGAAGTCGTCGCTCAGCAGCGGCGCACCGTCCTCCCCGGTGACCCGGACGTTGTCGTACGCGGCGCTGGTCGCCCAGGTCGACAGCCCCACGGCGCCCGTGATCGGGGCGGTGGCGGCGGGTGTCGTGGAGGCGGTGCTCGGCACGACGCGGTCGCCGACGTTGTTCATGAAGAGCTTCTGCATCTCGTAGTTCGCGGATCCCCATGACTTCTCGTTGTCGAACCAGATCAGGTCCGGCCGCCACTGGGAGTCGTTCGCGTCGGCGAGGAGCGGGGCGTAGGAGGCGAGCTTCACGACGTCGGCGTTGCGTTCCAGCCCCGTCATGAAGGCGGCTTCGGCGAGCGCGTTGGAGAAGCGGTTGTCGAGGGAGGCGTATTCGCCGAGGAACACCTTCGGACCCTGGCGGTCGTAGGTGTCGTAGCGCCCGTTGTTCTCCAGGAACCACTGCGGGCTGTTGTAGTAGTGCTCGTCGACCATGGCCACGTCCGCGTCGCGGTTGAGCTGCCAGGCGCGGTCGAACGTCGTGCCGCTGTCGTCGGGGCCGGAGTTGCTGACGACGGTGATGTCCGGGTACTTCGCCGCGATGGCCTCGCGGAATTCGGTGAAGCGGGCGAAGAACTCGTCGGGGAGGTTCTCCTCGTTGCCGACCGCGAGGTGGGTGAGGCCGAAGGGCGCGCGGTGCCCCATGGCGGCGCGCGCGGCGCCCCAGGTGGAGTCGGCCGGGCCGTTGGCGAACTCGATCAGGTCGAGGGTGTCCTGGATGTGCCGGCGCAGCAGGGCGGGGTCGTCGGTCGCCTTGTTCTGGCCGCAGCCGGTGACGAGGGCGGGCACGACCGGGAGGGCCGTCGCGCCGATGTCCTCGGCGAACTGGAAGTACTCGTAGTAACCCAGGCCGTAGGTCTGGTTGTAGCCCCAGAAGTTGGCGTTGACGGGGCGCTGCTCGACGGGCCCGATGGTCTCCTTCCACTGGTACGAGCGCTTCCGCTCCCAGCCCGGCGCCTCGTAGGCCTCATGGCTCCCTGTGTTGACGATGCAGCCGCCGGGGAAACGCAGGAAGCCCGGGTTCAGGGCGGCGGTCTTCTCCGCGAGGTCCTTGCGCAGGCCGTTGGCCCGGCCCTTGTAGGTGTCGCGGGGGAAGAGCGAGATCATGTCGAGCCGTACGGTGCCGCTGCCGCCCGCCGTGACGGTCAGCCGGCCGTCCGGCGCGGAGGTGCGGGCGGTGAGGGTGCCGGTGTACTTCTTCCAGCGGTCGCCGCGGGCCGTGATCCGCAGGGGTGCGGTGAGCGCGGTGCCGTCGGCCGCTGTGGCGGCGACGGTCAGCGCGGTCGAGGGGCGGTCGGTGCGGGCCCAGACGGAGAAGTCGTAACGCTCGCCCTTGCGCAGGGTCAGGCCCTGGTTGTAGCCGGAGTTGGTGACGCCGAAGCCGCCGTCGCGCTCCCCCGTGCCTTCGAGGTCGAGGCGGAGGTAGCGCCGGTTGCGCTCGCCCAGCCGCTGTTCGTCGTCCACGGTCCCGGCGCTTCCGGTGCCGCCCGCCACAGAGGTCTCGCTCCACGCGGTCATGGGCGAGTACGCGGCGTTGTCGGCGCGGTCGTACTCGAAGGAGCGGTTCTGGACGAGCTCGGCGTAGAGGCCGCCGTCGGCCGCGTGGTTGATGTCCTCGTAGAAGACCCCGTACATCGAGTCGCTGATCACAGGGCCCGTGCGGTCCGGGTGGACGGTGAGCGAGTAGTCGGTCGGCTCCGCCACGGGGGCGCCGTCGTCGGCGCGGGTGGGCGCTGCCACCAGCGTGCCGAGCATGAGGGCGATGACCGGGACGGTGAGTCTCGGCCACAGGTGCGGGTGCGGCATGGACGCTCCAGGGATCATTGTTCGAGATATCGGACGTTGCCCAGAACTTCGAACGTAAGATAGGCAGGGCTCGGCAGCGCGTCAACGGATCGGCCAACATCCGTATCGCGGTTACCGGTTGCCTCTCCTGACCCACGCACCCCATGGCCCGGCCGCTCGGCGGCGCACGACGCACCGCCGGCCCGGGTCGGCGCTCCGGGGGCGGGGACCTTCCGGTCTGCGCCCCTACTCCTGGCCCGCTCGGGCGTCGTGGGCCGGAAGCAGCCGCGGAACCGCCCGGACGTACACGACCATGCCGATCACCTCGACGAGGGTCTGGGTGACCACGACGACCGCGGCGACGGCCAGGGAGTCGGGCAGGGCCAGGGCGAGCGGGAGGACGACGAGGGAGTTGCGGGTCGCGCCGGTGAACACGACGGCCCGCCCGTCGGGGGCGTCGAGGCGGAAGAGACGGGCGACGGCCCGCCCCATGAAGGCCATCACGAGCAGGAACAGGACGTAGAACGGGACGACCCGCCCCACGTCGGCCAGACTGTCGCCGAGCTTGGGGACCTGGGAGGCCACCACGGTCAAAAGGGTGGCGGCCATCAGCGGGACCATCGTGGCGCCCATCGCGTCAGCCGCCTTCCGCCCGGCGGCGCGGCGGGCGGCCCACGCCTGGGTGAGCCAGGCCAGGGCGAGCGGGATGACGATCAGGATCAGGAACGCGTCGAGGAACGGGCCGGGTTCCACGACGTCGGCCAGGCCGGAGCCCATGAACAGCAGCAGGAAGACGGGCAGCAGGATCATCTGGGCCAGCAGGAGCAGCGGGGTCGCGGCCAGAAGCCGCCGGCTGCTGCCGCCGGCCAGCCCACTGAAGACGATGACGTAGTCGACGCACGGGGCCAGCAGGACCAGCAGCACCCCCAGGCGGACGGCCTGGCCGGCGGGCAGGAAGGGGAACATGGCCGCCACGAGCAGCGGCACCACCACGAAGTTGACCACCAGGGCCGCGGCCAGGAACCGGCCCGCGCGCAGCGAGCGGAGCAGCTCGGCCGCGGGCACCTGCAGGAACGTCACGTAGAGCAGCACGGCGAGCACCGGGTTGATGGCGTGCTCCAGGCCCGGACCGGCACCGGGAGCCACCCGGCCGACCAGGCCGCCGGCCGCCAGGGCGCCGATGTAGACGGCGACCTGATGGCGCTCCATGACGTCGATCGGGCCGGATGACTGCGGCAACGTACGTACTCCTCCTGGGAAACGGCGGGACGGACCTCCGGGCCGCGGGGGTGCGGACCGGGGGCGGTGGGCGGCGGCCCGTCGGGCAGGCGGCCCCGCGGCGCCGTGGAACCGCTCAGTGGCCGCCGGGACACCGCCGCGTGGGTCGAGCCGGGAGATCCGGATCGCGCCCACCCCCAGACCGTAATCCCTCACCCCGACTCGGGGGTCGGCCCGAGGCGGCACCGGCCTGATCAGCCCGCTCGGCTTCGCCGCCCCGGCCGCCTCCACGCCCGGGGAACGCATGGGCCGGACCATGGGATCGGCCGGACTCGGCCGCGAACTCGGTGACGCCGGAGGCCCCCTGCTCGTCGCCGGTGTCGCCACCGTCTCGACCCTCACCGCCGGTTACGACGCCCTCGCGATCCTGCTGGCGGCCGGCCCGCCGCTCGCCCTGGCACTCCGCCGACGCGCGGAGCCCAAGGAGTCCAAGGAGTCCGCGGAGCCCACGGGCCGGTGGACCGGACACCCGGCGGGCCCCGGAAACCCCGCCACCGGCTCCCTCGCCCGAACCCGGCGGACTCCGGAACCGGGAGCCGGTACCGGCCGGAGCACCGGCCTCAGGAGCGCCCGGGGGTCCCGAAGTCCGGGGTGCCGTCCGCGCGCCAGCCGAACGGCTGGACGTGCGTGTGCCGGTTGGGGTCGTCCAGCGGGTCGCCGGTGATCACCTCGTACGGCCTGGCGTGGTAGACCAGCACGTCCGTGCGGCCGTCGTCGGCGACGGTGAAGGAGTTGTGGCCCGGGCCGTACTGCCCGGTCGCCGCGCTGCTCGCGAAGACCGGCTCCGGGGACTTGGTCCAGGACGCCGGGTCCATCAGGTCGCTCCCCTCGTCCGCGTCGAGAAGGCCCATGCAGTAGTTCGCGTCGGTGGCGCTCGCGGAGTACGTCATGAAGACCCGGCCGTTGCGATGGACGACCGCGGGGCCCTCGTTGACCGCGAAGCCGACGCGTTCCCAGGCGTACTCGGGCGTGCTGAGGCGGATCTGCGGTCCCTTCAGGGTCCAGGGGTCGGCCATCCTGGAGAGGAAGATCCCGGTGTTGGCGTCCTGCCCGGGCTCCTGCTGGGCCCAGGCGAGGTAGCGCTCGCCCCGGTGCGTGAAGGTGTGGGCGTCCAGCGAGAAGGTGTCCCAGGCCGTGGCGATCCGCCCCTTCTCGGTCCAGGTGCCCCTGAGCGGGTCCGGGTGGGTGTTCTCCAGCACCCAGATCCGTATTTTCCATACGTCGTCGGCGGGCGCGGCGGCGAAGTGGACGTACCAGGCGCCGTCGGCGTGGTGGAGCTCCGGGGCCCAGATGTGGGCTCCCATGTCACCGGTGGCATGCCTGGTCCAGATGACCGATTCCTCGGCCGTGGCCAGTCCGTCCAGGGTGCGGGAGGAGCGCAGGACGATCCGGTCGTACGAGGGGACGCTCGCCGTGAAGTAGTAACGGCCGTCCGTGTGCCGGGTGATGTGCGGGTCGGCGCGCCGCTCGGCCAGCGGGTCGCGGAAGGCCGGCCGGTCCGCGGGGCGGGGGCTCATCGGACCGCGCGGGGCGCGAGCAGCCCCTGGTCGCGGAGTCCGGCGAGGACGAGGGCGGCGTACTCACCGGCACCGCGGACCGAGGTGTGGGTGTTGTCGCGCTTCTCGTCGTAGAGGTAGAGGGCCTTGGATCCCTCAGGACCGAGCTCCTCGACCCGGGCCTTGGTCAGGGCCGTGAGGTCGACGAGCGGGGTGTCCTGCTCGTCGGCGAGCGCGCGCATCTCGGCGGGCAGGTCCACCCCCAGGCCGTTGACGAGCAGCGCGGTGCCGTTGTCGAGCGTGCCGTCGGTGTTGAACCAGCGGCGGACGATCGGCGTGACGAGCACGGGCCGCCCGCCCTCGGCGCGTACGTTCTCGATCATCGTGGTGAGGTTGGCCCGGTAGGTCTCGCGGTCGGTCTGCTTGTCGTTGTGGGCCAGCTGGACGAGGACCAGGTCGCCGTGGTGGATGCGGGCGCGCAGCGCGGGGAAGAGCACGGGCTTGTCGAGGAAGGACTGCGACCCCTCCCCGGAGGCGGCGTAGTTGGCGACCGTCACACGGTCGGTGAGGTACTGCGGGAGCTGCTGGCCCCAGCCGGTGTACGGTTCGCCGGCCTGGTCGCAGACGGTGGAGTCGCCCGCCAGGAGGATCTGGGGCGTACGGACGCGCTCGACGTGCAGCCCGGCGAGCTGCGGGGCGGCGCCGCCGACGACGAGGTCGAGACCGGGGCTGCCGGTGGCCCCGGTGGGCTCGCCCTCCGGGTCGCGGACGTCCACGGTGAAGCTGCGGCGGACCGTCTCGCCCGGGGCGGTGGGCGTCTCGGCAAGCATGGCTCTGCGGGTCTCGGCGGTCACGGCGGTGGAGCCCGCGACGGAGCCGCCGCCCAGCACGAGCCGGACGCGGTAGGTGCCGGGTGCGACGTCGAAGTGGCAGACGACGGGTGAGTCGCCCGCGCAGCCGGCGAGGCCGCTCCCCGCGCCGGGGACGGCGTCCCGCGCGAGGGCGGGTGCGGCGGCGGTGGTGGTCAGGACGGCGACGGCGGCAACGGCGGTGCAGGCGGCCAGCAGGGCTGTTCCGGTTCGGCGCATGACGGGCTCCTCGTCGAAGAACGGGTTCGGCTGATCGGGCGGACGGCTCGGCGAGCCGCTCGTTGAATGGATTCAACGAGCGGGAACCCTAGCGGCATCGGCAAGCGCTTTCTACGGTGCGGACGATTCCGCCCCGCACCCTTGACGCGCCCCGCCGACCCCCATACGGTCAGTCCGGTTGCGCGAACGCCGTCCGGTATCACGAACATCCACAGGACCCCGTGCACAGCACCGAATGCGCCGGGAAGCCGGGAGCCCGCAGCGGCCGGAGCGGACGCGGCTGACGGAGGCACGGCCGACGAGCGCGCGCGCCGGTGGGATGATGGAGGGGCTGCGCCCGTCCGTGCCGGGCCCCTCCGGCGACAAGGACCATGCGATGAGAGGACGGGCCAGACCGCCCGCCGCCCCGCTCCCCCAGCGCGCGGGAGTGGACCCGGTGCGGGTCCGTCTCCCCGCCGACCCGGCCGGTGCCTGGCCCACCGTCCGGGACCATCTGCTGGACCGGTTCGCGGGGGCGGTCGGCGCCGGACGGGTGGACGCCATGCTGGCCGACGGCCGTTTCGTCGGGGCCGACGGGGCCCCGGTGCGGGCCGACGAGCCGTACACCGCCGGACGCCACCTCTTCTTCCACAGGGACTTCGCGCCCGAGGAGCCGGTGCCCTTCCCCGTCGGTGTCGTCCACCGCGACGAACACCTGGTGATCGCGGACAAGCCGCACTTCCTGGCCACCACCCCGCGCGGCCGGCACATCACCCAGACCCTGGTCGCGCGGCTGCGCGACGAACTGGGGCTGCCGGAGCTCCAGCCCGCCCACCGGCTGGACCGGCTGACGGCGGGTCTGGTGCTCTGTGTCGTACGGCCCCAGGACCGGGGCGCTTACCAGACACTGTTCAGGGACCGGCAGGTACGCAAGGAGTACGAGGCGGTGGCGCCGTACGATCCCGCTCTCGCGCTCCCCCGCACGGTGCGCAGCAGGATCGTGAAGGAGCGCGGGGTGATCGCCGCGCGTGAGGAACCCGGGGCGCCGAACAGCGAGAGCCGGATCGAGCTGCTGGAGCACCGGGGCGGGCTCGGGCGGTACAGGCTGCTGCCCGCGACCGGGCGCACCCATCAGCTGCGGGTCCATATGAACGCGCTGGGGCTGCCTCTGGTGAACGATCCGGTCTATCCGGTGGTGGAGCCCGAGCCGGCGGCCGTGGACTACGGCCGGCCGCTGCAACTGCTGGCGAAGGTACTGGAGTTCACCGATCCGGTCACGGGTGAGCCGCGCCGCTTCGGGAGCGGGCTGCGGCTGGCCGCGTGGCCGGACCGGTGAGACGGTCCGCGGTCAGTGTCCGCGGGCGATCCAGTCCTCCAGCTGCGGAGCCTCCGCGCCGATGGTGGTGGAGTCCCCGTGGCCGGTGCGCACGGCCGTCTCCGGCGGAAGGGCGAGCAGCCGGTCCCTGATCGAGTCGATGATCGTCGGGAAGTGCGAGAAGGAGCGTCCGGTGGCGCCGGGGCCGCCCTGGAACAGGGTGTCGCCGGTGAAGACGGTGCCCAGCTCGGGGGCGTGGAGGCAGACGGCGCCGGGTGCGTGTCCCGGGGTGTGCAGGACCGTCAGCCGGGTCCCGGCGACCTCCAGCTCCTGGCCGTCGGCCAGTGCGCCGTCGGGCGCCCGGTCCGGGTGCGTCTGCTTCCAGAGCGGCAGGTCGTCCGGGTGCAGCAGGATCGGCGCGCCGGTCGCGTCGGCGAGGGCCGGGGCCGCGTCGATGTGGTCGTTGTGCGCGTGGGTGCAGATGATCGCGCGCAGCGTACGGCCGCCGAGTGCGGCCTCGATCGCGGCTGCGTCGTGGGCGGCGTCGATGACGACGGCCTCGGTGTCGTCGCCGACGATCCAGACGTTGTTGTCGACGTCCCACTCGCCGCCGTCGAGGGCGAAGGTGCCGGAGGTGACCAGGTGGTCGATGCGGGCGGCCATCAGAAGACCACCACCGAGCGCAGGACGTCGCCGTCGTGCATCCGGTCGAAGGCCTGCTCGATCTCGCCGAGCGCGATGGTCTCGGTGACGAACGCGCCCAGGTCGAGGCGGCCCTGCTGGTGCAGGTCGATCAGCATCGGGAAGTCGCGCGAGGGCAGGCAGTCGCCGTACCAGGAGGACTTGAGCGAGCCGCCGCGGCCGAACACGTCGAGCAGCGGGAGTTCGAGCTGCATCTCCGGGGTGGGGACACCGACGAGGACGACGGTGCCGGCGAGGTCGCGGGCGTAGAAGGCCTGCTTGTACGTCTCCGGGCGGCCGACCGCCTCGATGACGACGTCCGCGCCGTTGCCGTCGGTCAGCGCGCGGATCGCCTCGACGGGGTCGCCGGAGCGGGAGTTGACGGTGTGGGTGGCACCCATCTTCTTCGCCGTCTCCAGCTTGCGGTCGTCGATGTCGACCGCGATGATCTTCGCCGCTCCCGCGAGCCTGGCGCCCGCGATCGCCGCGTCGCCGACGCCGCCGCAGCCGATGACGGCGACGGAGTCGCCCCGGCCGACCTGGCCGGTGTTGATGGCGGCGCCGATGCCCGCCATGACACCGCAGCCGAGCAGTCCGGCGACGGCCGGGGAGACCTCGGGGTCGACCTTGGTGCACTGTCCGGCGGCGACGAGGGTCTTCTCCGCGAACGCGCCGATGCCGAGCGCCGGGGAGAGCTCCGTGCCGTCCAGGAGGGTCATCTTCTGCTTCGCGTTGTGGGTGTCGAAGCAGTACTGCGGGCGTCCACGCAGACAGGCGCGGCACTGGCCGCACACCGCGCGCCAGTTGAGGACGACGAAGTCGCCGGGCGCGACGTCGGTGACGCCGTCGCCGACGGACTCCACGACACCCGCGGCCTCATGGCCGAGCAGGAAGGGGAAGTCGTCGTTGATCCCGCCCTGCTTGTAGTGCAGGTCGGTGTGGCAGACGCCGCACGCCTGGATCTTGACCACGGCCTCGCCGGGGCCGGGGTCCGGCACGAGGATCGTCTCGACCCGCACGGGCTCGTTCTTCCCCGGTGCGATGACCCCTTGTACCTGCTGCGCCATGCCCTGGCTCCCATCCCGACTGCCCCGTGATGACAAAGATCGAACCCGCCCACCGTACCCGGGCGGGGACCCGCTCACGGGGCCAGGACGTCCAGTTCGTGCAGCGCGCCGACCGCGATCTCCTTGGTGAGCCGCTCGGCGCCCTCGGCGTCCCCCTCGCGCACCGCTTCGGCGAGCCGGACGTGGAGCGTGACGGCCGCGGGGTCGGGGTCCTCGAACATCACCTGGTGGTGGGTGCGCCCGGCGAGGACCTCGGCGACGACGTCGCCGAGCCGCGCGAACATCTCGTTGCCCGAGGCGTTGAGCACGATGCGGTGGAAGGCGATGTCGTGGCGGAGGTAGCCCTCCAGCTGCTGGCCGCGCGAGGTGGCGACCATGCCGAGGGCGCACTCCGTGAGCGCGGCGCACTGCTCGGCGGTGGCGTGACGGGCCGCGAGGCCCGCGGCCACGGGCTCGACGGCGGACCGCAGCACGGTGAGCGACCGCAGCTGCCGGGGCCGGTCGGCGCCCGCCAGGCGCCAGCGGATGACCTGGGGGTCGTAGACGTTCCACTCCTCGGTGGGCAGCACGGTCACCCCCACCCGGCGCCGGGACTCGACGAGGTGCATGGATTCCAGGACGCGGACCACTTCGCGGACGACGGTGCGGGACACGTCGAAGCGCTGGGCGAGCTCGTCGGTGCGCAGGACCAGGCCGGGCGGGGACTCACCGGCGGCGATCGCCAGACCCAGGGTGTCCAGCACATGCGTATGGAGTCCCTGGGCAGGTGTGGTCATGCCCACAAGCCTACGGGGCGCCCTTGAGGAACAAAAAGTACGACGTTTATGTCACAGCCTCTTGAATAAGTCGTATGTAATGGGTTTCAGTAGCGCGACGGACCGATGTCGACGGACCGATGTCGATGAAGACAGCGAGGCACCAATGAGCACCCCCCACGTCGTCGTGGTGATGGGCGTAGCAGGGACCGGCAAGACCACGATCGGCCCCCTGCTCGCCGAAGCACTCGGCGTCCCCTATGCCGAGGGCGACGACTTCCACCCGCCGGCCAACATCGCCAAGATGACCGCCGGAACGCCCCTGGACGACGACGACCGCTGGCCGTGGCTCGACTCGATCGGGCAGTGGGCGCACGGTCGGGCGGGGCTCGGCGGTGTCGTCAGCAGCTCCGCTCTCAAGCGCGTCTACCGTGACCGGCTGCGGGCCGAGGCCCCCGGTGCCGTCTTCCTGCATCTGACCGGCGACCGGTCCCTCATCGAACGCCGCATGGCGGACCGCAAGGGCCACTTCATGCCGACCGCGCTCCTCGACTCCCAGTTCTCCACCCTGCAGCCGCTGCAGGAGGATGAGGCGGGCGTCTGTGTGGACGTGTCCGGCACCCCCGAGGAAATCACCGACCGGGCCGTCGCCGCGCTGCGCCGGCTCGCGAACTAAGGATCACCACCGTGACCAGTCTCAGCGTCGAGATGCTGGCAGCGGACGCCGTCGAACCCATCACTTCGGCCGGCAACGCGCAGCTGGGCATCGCCGTCCTGGCGGGCATCGCCGTCATCGTCCTGCTCATCACCAAGCTCAAGATGCACGCGTTCCTCGCGTTGACCATCGGCTCGCTCGCCCTCGGCTCCTTCGCCGGCGCCAACCCGGCGAAGACGATCACCAGCTTCACCACGGGCCTCGGCTCGACCGTCGCGAGTGTCGGTGTCCTCATCGCCCTCGGCGCCATCCTGGGCAAGCTGCTCGCCGACTCCGGCGGCGCCGACCAGATCGTCGACACGATCCTCGCGAAGGCCAGCGGCCGTGCGATGCCGTGGGCGATGGTCCTGATCGCCTCGATCATCGGGCTTCCGCTGTTCTTCGAGGTCGGAATCGTGCTGATGATTCCGGTGGTGCTGCTGGTCGCCAAGCGGGGCAACTACTCGCTGATGCGGATCGGCATCCCCGCGCTCGCCGGTCTCTCGGTGATGCACGGGCTGATCCCGCCGCACCCCGGCCCGCTGGTGGCCATCGACGCCCTCGGCGCCAACCTGGGCATCACGCTGGCCCTCGGTGTGCTGGTCGCCATCCCCACGGTGATCATCGCGGGCCCGGTCTTCTCGCGCTACGCCGCCCGCTGGGTGGACATCGAAGCGCCGGAGAAGATGATCCCGCAGCGCCCGTCCGAGGACCTGGACCGCCGGCCCAGCTTCGGTGCGACCCTGGTGACCATCCTGCTGCCCGTCGTCCTGATGCTGGTCAAGGCGCTCGTGGACATCGTGGTGGACGACCCCGAGAACCACGTCCAGCGCATCACCGATGTCATCGGCTCGCCGCTCATCGCGCTGCTCGCGGCCGTCATCGTGGGCATGTTCACCCTGGGCCGCGCGGCCGGATTCACCAAGGGCCGCATCACCACCACCGTCGAGAAGTCGCTCGCCCCGATCGCGGGCATCCTCCTGATCGTGGGCGCCGGCGGCGGGTTCAAGCAGACCCTCATCGACGCCGGTGTCGGCCAGATGATCCTGGAGTTCTCGCAGAACTGGTCGATCCCCGCCCTGCTGCTCGGCTGGCTGATCGCCGTGGCGATACGGCTGGCGACGGGCTCGGCGACCGTGGCGACCATCTCGGCCGCCGGTCTGGTCGCCCCGCTGGCCGCCGACCTGTCCTCGTCGCACGTCGCGCTGCTCGTCCTCGCGGTCGGCGCCGGTTCGCTCTTCTTCAGCCACGTCAACGACGCGGGTTTCTGGCTGGTGAAGGAGTACTTCGGCATGGACGTCCCGCAGACGGTCAAGACCTGGTCGGTGATGGAGACGATCATCTCCGTCGTCGCGCTGGGCTTCATCATGCTGCTGTCGCTGGTGCTGTAGCCGGCGCTACTCCCCCGGCTCCCGCCACAGCGGGTGTTCGGAACGGGCCCACAGGCGCTCGACCGACCCGGTGCGCATGCCACGGCGTGCCTCCGGGTCGGCGAGCGCCTTCGCCATGTGCCCGGCGAGCACGACACCGATCGCGAGCGCCAGCCAGTCGTGGACGAAGGTCGCGCCGGTCCGCCACACCAGCGGGGCGAGGCCGGTGAACCACATCAGCAGTCCGGTGCCGGTCATCACGAGCACGGCGCCCGCGATCCACGCGGCGTACAGCTTCTGGCCCGCGTTGAACTTCCCGGCCGGCCGCGCGCCCGGCGTGCGGTCGCGGCGCAGGACCGACATCAGCCACTGCCGGTCGTGCGGCCCGAACCTGTTGAGCCGGGAGAGATCGGCCCGCAGGGCCCTGGAGACCAGCCCCGCCAGCAGCGGTACGGGGATGAGCAGCCCGGACCATTCGTGGACGGTCACCACGAGGTGGCGGCGGCCGACGAGTTCGGCGAGCTGCGGGACGTACAGACAGGCGGCCGTGGCCACGCAGAGCAGCACCAGCCAGGCCGTGGTGCGGTGCACCCAGCGCTCGGCGGTGCTGAAGCGCCGCATCCTCGGGGCGGGTTCAGACGGTGGGGGCGTCGTCCCGGCCGTTGGACCGGCCGACCCAGGCGTCGACGTCATAGCCGAGCTCCTCCCAGTAGCCGGGGCGCACGGAGTCGGTGACGGTGATCCCGGAGAGCCATTTGGCGGACTTGTAGAAGTACATGGGGGCGACGTACAGCCGGACCGGGCCGCCGTGGGCGTGGGCCAGCGGCTCGTCCTGCATCCGCAGGGCGGCCATGACGTCGTCGCGGCGGGCCTGTTCGAGGGTGAGGCTCTCGCTGTACGCCCCGTCGAAGCAGGTGAACCTGACCGCCTTCGCTCCGGGCCGCACACCGGCCGCGTCGAGCAGCGCGGAGAGCCTGACGCCCTCGAACGGCGTCTCGGGCACCCGCCAGCCCGTCACGCACTGGACGTCGCGCACGATGCGGGTCTGCGGGAGGGCCTCGAGAGCGTCCAGTGTGTACGTCGCCGGGCGGTCCACCAGACCGTCCACGGTCAGGCGGTAGTCCGAGGCGTCCTTCTCCGGCACCGACGTGGTCACGGAGTAGTAGCGGAAGCCCCCTCCGTTGGGCAGGAGCCCGGTCAGGCCGGTCGGGTCCTTGTCGGCGACGGCACCGAGGCCGCTCTCCAGACCGTGCTGGAGCACGGGAGCCGCCGCGACGCCCACGGCCCCGAGACCGAGCATGCCGAGGACGAGGCGGCGGCCGACGGGCGTGCCGCCCTCGTCGGGAGGGGAAGTGTCCACCCGCCCATTGAACACCCGCGGCCGTCCTTCACCAGGGGCCGCGGGTGTACGTCGTCACGCCGGGAGATCAGCGCGGGTCGTGAGCGGTCCCGGCGGCCTTCTCCAGCTGGAACGCCTCGTTGCCGAGGCCGATCCGCGCGTGGACCTCCGGCTTGGTGCGGCGCAGCACCTCGCCGTAGGCCAGGCCGGCGGCGAGGGCCAGCACGATGACGCCGGGCAGCAGCCAGTTCAGCGCCGAGCCGGGGCCGGAGCCGACCAGGACGTCGAAGTCCCGGACGGTGAAGACGGCGATGGCCAGCAGGGCGAGTCCGGCGAGCCCGGAGGCGACGAGCCTGGGGGCCTGGGCACGGCCGGCTCCGCGCCGTACGAAGAACGCGATGACGGCGAAGGAGGCCGCGGCCATCAGCACGATGACGCCGAGTGCTCCGACGTTGCCCATCCAGGTGAACAGGTGCAGGACGGGCGCCGTGGGGTCGCCGGCCGGGTTGTCGTCGGTGAAGGCGAAGGCCAGCACGATCACGACGGACACGGCGGACTGGAGCATGGAGCCGGTGGCGGGGGCACCGCTCGTCTTGTTGGTGCGGCCGAAGCCGGAGGGCAGCAGGCCCTCGCGGCCCATGGCGAAGGCGTAGCGGGCGACCACGTTGTGGAAGCTGAGCAGCGCGGCGAACATCCCGGTGACGAAGAGGACGTGCAGGACGTCGGTGAAGGTGGTGCCGAGCCGCTCCGCGGTGAGGCCGAAGAGCATCCCCGGTCCCTCCTTGAGCGAGGTGTCGGCGACGGAGGAGGGTCCGGCCGCGACGGTCAGCGCCCAGGAGCTGACGGCGAGGAAGAGGGCGGCGTATCCGACGGCCAGGAACATCACGCGGGAGACGACGACCTGCGGGCGGCTGGTCTCCTCGGCGTACACCGGGGCCTGTTCGAAGCCGACGAACGCCGCGATGCAGAAGCAGAGGGCGGTGCCGAGGCCCGCTCCGGTGAGGGTCTCGGGGTTGAACGCGTGCAGGGACAGGCCCTCGGGGCCGGGGTCGCTCACGGCGGCGATGTCGAAGATGACGACGAGGGCGCACTCGACGACGAGCAGCACACCGAGGACCTTGGCGTTGAGGTCGATCTTCAGCCAGCCGAGTACGCCGACGACGGCCACGGAGGCGAGGGCCGGTATCCACCACTGGAGTTCGATGTCCAGATAGGTGGCGAAGAGCCCGGAGACCTCGAAGCCGAGGATGCCGTAGATGCCGACCTGCATGGCGCTGTACGCGACCAGGGCGACGAGCGAGGCCCCCGCGCCGGCCGTCGGGCCGAGGCCCCGGGCGATGTACGCGTAGAAGGCACCGGCGTTGTGGACGTGCCGGCTCATCTCCGCGTAGCCGACGCCGAACAGCATCAGGACGATGCCGAGGATGACGTAGAGCAGGGGCTGCCCCACGATGCCCATCACGCCGAACACGGTCGGCATCACCCCGGCGACGACCATCAGCGGCGCGCTGGCGGCCAGGACGGAGAGGAGCAGACCGGGGGTGCCGAGCCGGTCGGCGCGCAGGGCGCGCTCCTCCCCCTTGTACGTGTTGATCCCGCCGGTGCCGCCGGCGGTCCTGGTGGTGCCGGTCTCGCTCGTATCCGATGTGCCCGTCGACATGGCGGGGGTGGTCCCTTCGTTGAGAGCAACGTGCATCAGGGGGCACCGAGCGCGTAGGTGCGCGCGGCGAGGAATTCTTGGTGGGCGTCGCGGCCGGAGTAGGACCACGGGGCCTCGGTCGCGTGCGGGCCGATGCGGTGGAAGAGCGCGGCGGCCTCGGCGGGGCGGCCCTCGCAGATCTTGGCGTGGGCGAGGAAGTTGAGGTCGGCGCGGTGGCGGGGGTGGTCCTCGCGTTCCCATTCGAGCCACCAGTCGAAGGCGGCCTTCATGACCTGTCGGGCCCGGCGGCCGGTCCAGTGGCCGGAGGAGGCCGGGTCGCCTGACACCGCTCCGGCGGCGACGAGGACGCGGTAGCGCTCGGCGTGCGCCACCACGGGGAGGACGGCCAGGGGCGAGTCGGCCGGGGCCTGTTCGGCCGCCCACGCCGCGAAGTCGTACACCTCGTGGAGCGGGTCGCTCTCGGGACGTGACTCGGCGAGCCCGGCCGTCATCAGGTGGTGGGCCTGGTGGTGTTCGGGGTGGCGGGCCCGGATCTCCTCGAAGTACCGGGCGGTCTGCTCCTGGGTCCCGTGCGTACGCTCCAGGCTCATCAGCCCGAGCCACGGGGTGGGGTCGGCGGGTGCCAGAGCGGCGGCGGCCCGGCATGCCTCGCGCGCCCGGTCCTCGTCCCCGGGGCGGGCCTTGG
Organism: Streptomyces sp. CB02058; assembly: GCF_001905505.1. GTDB lineage: Bacteria > Actinomycetota > Actinomycetes > Streptomycetales > Streptomycetaceae > Streptomyces. Next base: position 162,295 of record NZ_LIPG01000006.1, on the reverse strand, counting down.
GGCGCTGGGCGCGGGCGACGGCGGCCAGGGCGAGGAGGGTGGCGGCGTCGGGACTGTCGGGTTCGGCGAGCAGCCAGTCACCGGCCCAGCCCGCGGCGGACGGTACGGCGGCGAGGGCGAGGACGCGATGGCCCCGCCGGTCCCAGTCCGCCCCCGTCGAGACGAGCAGGGACCGGGCCCTGGTCCATCGCCCCTGGGTGAACTGGTCCCGTACGCCGATGAGTTCGCTGTCGTCGAGGGCCGGATCGAACGTGTGGTCCGGGCGTCCGCCCCGGCGGCGGGAGCGGCCCAGGGGCGGCGGAGGCGGAGACATCCGCAGGCTTCCTTCTCGACTTCGACATGACACCAGCACATTTCGATGCTGTGTGCGAGCAAACGATCGCGCACAGCAAAGCGGCAGGCGTTGCTCCGAGTCAAGGGCGGCTTTGGCCCAACTGCTTGTGTTTAACATGTAGTTGACGTTCACAAGGGGCGACCTGGGCCGTTCGCGCAGTTCGTCACACCGCCACGGGTGTGACGGGTGGGGGCGGCGTGACGCGTGCCACACTGCCGCCATGGAGAACCGCGAACCGCTCAAGCCCTTCCTTCTCGCCTTTCCCGGCCCCCTGCGCGACCGTCTGGTGGCGGCCGTCCTCTCCGGCGAGAAGGTCTCCACGTCCGGGCTGCTCGTGGAGTACGAGGCCGAGCGGGAGGAGCTCCCGCCGGTGGGCGAGCGGTCCGCGCTCATCGACTCCGACGGGCGGGAGGTCGCCGTGGTCGAGCTGACGGAGGTACGGGTGCTGCCCCTGGGGTCGGTGGGGCTGCAGCACGCGCTCGACGAGGGCGAGGGCTACGCGTCCGTGGCCGAGTGGCGGGCGGGGCACGAGGAGTTCTGGCACAGCGAGGAGATGCGGGACGCCCTGGACGACCCGCACTTCACCGTGGACGACGACACGATGATCGTGGCGGAGCGCTTCCGGGTGGTGGAGCGGCTCTCCTGACGGCCGGCTAGCCGCGTCCGACGCGCACGGGTCGCCCGACGGACGGCCGGAACGCCTCACCCGACGCGCACGGGTCGCCCGACGGCCGAACAGCCTGATCCGGCGCGCGCGGGTCGCCCGACGGCGGCTCGCGAGAGTCCCGGCCGGGCCACACCCCGGCCGCCGCGGGCGCCTCAGCCGGACGCCGCGTCCTCCGTCGGCGGGTGCGGCCTGGACGCGAGCCAGGACGGCAGCACGGAGACCACGGCGGAGACGAACAGCCTGCGGTCGCGTGGGGCGGGGAGCGCCAGCCATGCCTCGACGAGGCCCGCCTCCCCATGGGCGACGAACCGGCTGTAGGCCTCCAGGCGCCAGGCGGCCGGGCCCTCCCCGGCGGGCAGGATCGCCGGGTCACGGGCGATCAGGTCGCGCACCGAAGCGGCGAAGTGGTCGACCAGGAGCCGGTGGAGCACCGCGCTGCGCCGCCCCACCAGCCCGGCCGTGTAGAGGGCGTCGTAACGCTCCAGATGGTCGAGCAGGGCGCCGGACGCCCGCTCCCAGATCTCGCCCACCGGCAGCTCCGCGGCCAGGGTGTCGGCGATCCAGCCGGCGCGGACCCGGTCCAGGTCGGCGTACAGCACCTGTTCCAGCACCTCGGCCGGGCTGGCCGCGTGCTTGTAGAACGTCGTGCGGTTGACCCTGGCGTCGCGCACGAGGTCGGCGACCGCCACGTCCTCGACCGGGCGCTGCGAGGCCAGCCGGACGGCGGCCTCCCGCAGACGGTTCCGGGTGCGCCGGACGCGGACGTCGAGTGCGGACCCGTCGTCGGAATCGCTCCGCCCGGCCTCGTCCGGAGAGTGGGAGGGCGGGGGGGTCTGCACATCACCTGACACGCGGAGAGCTTATCGCACCCTTATGACGTGCACTGATCGACACCTGTCTCTTTTCTTTTCGTTCACACGGTGCCACAATCGCCTCAGGGGCAGAGCCGCCCGGGAACACCCTCCAGGGCCATGCCTCCGACCGTGCCCGCGTCGGCGCTCCTCGAGTCCCGGGCTCGCGCGGCCTGTTCCCCGGCACCGCCGCACCAGGCGACGCCGATGGTCCGGACATCGAAAGAAGCAGCATCATGAAGGCATCCGTCACCAAGGGTCTCGGCCAGGGCTTCGTCGTCGAGGAGGTCGACCTCGCCGACCCGATCGGGCACGAGGTCCGCGTGAAGGTCGAGGCATCCGGCCTGTGCCACTCCGACCTGAGCGTCGCCACCTTCATCGGCGGGGAGTTCCCCGTCGTGCTCGGGCACGAGGTGGCCGGTGTGGTCGTCGGCGTCGGCCCCGAGGTCACCCAGGTCGCGGTCGGCCAGCACGTCGTCGCCAGCCTGATCCAGTACTGCGGGGCGTGCGTGAACTGCCTCGGCGGCCGCACCCACATCTGTCTGAACCCGGACAGCACCCTGCGTGCCCCCGGTCAGCCGCCCCGGATCTCCTGGAACGGCGCGCCGGTCGCGCAGGGCATGGGCCTGGGCGGCTTCGCCCAGGAGGCGCTGATCCACGAGAACCAGCTCGCCGTCGTACCGGACGAGATGCCCTGGGCACCGGCCGCGCTGATCGGCTGCGGTGTGCTCACCGGCGCGGGCGCCGTGCTGAACAGCGCGAACGTCCAGCAGGGCGAGACCGTGGTGGTGATCGGCGCGGGCGGCGTCGGCATGAACGCGGTGAGCGGCGCCCGGATCGCCGGCGCCGAGAAGATCATCGTGACCGACATCGAGGACGGCAAGCTGGAGCGCGCCAAGGCGTTCGGCGCGACGCACGTCGTCAACTCCCGTACCGACGACCCGGTCGAGGCCGTACGCGGGATCACCGGGCACGGCGCGGACCACGTCTTCGACTTCGTCGGCGTCCGCCCCGTCACGGCACAGGGCATGCAGATGCTCGGCAAGGGCGGTGGCCTGTACCTGATCGGCGTGAGCGCCAACGACGCCGGTGTCGACGTCAACTCGATCGCCACGCTGAGCGCCTCGCAGAAGGTGCAGGGCGTCTACATGGGCTCGTCCCACCTGAAGCGGGACATCCCGTTCTACGCCTCGATGTACCTCCAGGGCCGGATGAACCTCGACGACCTGGTGTCCAAGGAGATCGGCCTCGGCGAGATCGAGGCGGGTTACGAGTCGCTGAAGGACGGCAGCACCGCGCGCGTCGTCATCACCGACTTCTCCTGATCCACGGCCCCGGCGCCCGGCACACCGGTGGTGTGCCGGGCGCCGGTGTCTCCGGCCGCTTCCTCAGCCGACGGCCTTCGCCGCGGCCCGGCCCGCCGCGCGGCCCGAGAAGATGCAGCCGCCGAGGAACGTGCCCTCCAGCGAGCGGTAGCCGTGCACCCCGCCGCCGCCGAAGCCCGCCGCCTCCCCCGCCGCGTACACCCCGGCCAGCGGGGAACCGTCCTCGGTCAGGACGCGGGAGGACAGGTCCGTCTCCAGCCCCCCGAGGGACTTGCGGGTCAGGATGTTCAGTCGTACGGCGATCAGCGGGCCGGCCGCGGGGTCGAGGATGCGGTGCGGCTTCGCCGTGCGGATGAGCTTGTCGCCCAGGTAGGAGCGGGCGCCGTTGATCGCCGTGATCTGGAGGTCCTTGGTGAAGGGGTTGGCGATCTCGCGGTCGCGGGCGGTGATCTCGCGGCGCAGCCCGTCCTCGTCGATGAGGTCCTCGCCGGTGAGCGCGTTCATTCCCCGTACGAGCGCGCCGAGGTCCTTCTCGACGACGAAGTCGACGCCCTTGTCCATGAACGCCTTCACGGGCCCTGGTACGTCGGCGCGCGCCCGGCCGATCACGTCGCGCACGGACTTCCCCGTGAGGTCCGGGTTCTGCTCGGAGCCGGAGAGCGCGAACTCCTTGCCGATGATCTTCTGGTCGAGGACGAACCAGGTGTATCCGTGGCCGGACCTCATGATGTGTTCGAGCGTGCCCAGCGTGTCGAAGCCGGGGAAGAGCGGGACGGGCAGACGCTTGCCGCGGGCGTCCAGCCAGAGGGAGGACGGGCCGGGCAGGATGCGGATGCCGTGCCTGTCCCAGATCGGGTTCCAGTTCTCGATGCCCTCGGTGTAGTGCCACATCCGGTCGCGGTTGATGTGGTGGCCGCCCGCCTTCTCGGCGACGCCGAGCATCAGCCCGTCGACGTGCGCGGGGACCCCGGAGAGCATCTTCTCGGGCGGGGTGCCCAGCCGCTCGGGCCACTGGGCGCGGACGAGGTCGTGGTTGCCGCCGATGCCGCCGGAAGTGACGATCACGGCCTGGGCCCTGAGCTCGAAGGCGCCCTTCACCTCGCGGCTGCTGGCGGTGCCCCGCTCGGCGCCGCTCTCCTGAAGGATCTCGCCGGTGACCGTGTCGACGGCCCCGGCCGAGCGGCCGAGGCCGGTCACCCGGTGGCGGAAGCGCAGCTGGACGAGGCCCTTGGCCACGCCCTCGCGGACCCGCCGCTCGAAGGGGGCGACGACGCCGGGACCCGTGCCCCAGGTGATGTGGAAGCGGGGGACGGAGTTGCCGTGGCCCGTCGCGTCGTATCCGCCCCGTTCCGCCCAGCCGACGACGGGGAAGAACCGCAGCCCCTGGGCGTGCAGCCAGGACCGCTTCTCCCCGGCCGCGAAGTCGACGTACGCCTCCGCCCACTTCCGCGGCCAGTGGTCCTCCTCGCGGTCGAAGCCGGCCGTGCCGTACCAGTCCTGGAGGGCCAGCTCGTGGCTGTCCTTGATCCGGAAGCGGCGCTGCTCGGGCGAGTCGACGAGGAAGAGCCCGCCGAACGACCAGTGCGCCTGGCCTCCGATGGACTGCTCGGGCTCCTGGTCGAGCAGGATCACCGTGCGGCCCGCGTCGACGAGTTCAGCGGTGGCCACGAGCCCCGCGAGCCCTGCCCCGATCACGATCACATCAGCGTCGTACGCCATGGGTTCCATCCTTCGGGGCGGTGCGGGGCAGCGGCGGGCCGGGGCGGCAAAGTTACTTGTGGGTCAGATCTTCGGTACGGGCCGCGCCCACGTCAACCGTCCGGTCGGTGGCGCCCTCACCGATCCGGCGCGGCCTCGGGGCTATCGTCGGACCGTGTCGGTGCTGGTAATCCTGCTCTCCGTAAGCGCCGCCTGCTGTCTGGGCTTCGGCTTCGTCCTCCAGCAGGACGCCGCCCGCCGCGCGCCCCTGCGCGATTTCCTCTCCCCCCGGCTGCTCCTGGACCTGATGCGGGTGCCGAGCTGGCTCGTCGGGATCGGCCTGATGGTCTGCGGCATGGTGCTGGGTGCCCTGGCGCTCGGCCAGGGCGAGGTGTCGGTCGTGGAGCCGCTGCTCGCGACCAATCTGCTCTTCGCGATGGCCCTCTCGCGCCACCGCACCGGCCAGCCGCTCGGCAGGCAGGGCTGGGGAGGCCTCGCCCTCCTGGCGGGTGGTGTCACCGCGTTCCTGCTGGCCGGACAGCCGCGTGGCGGGGAGGCGGTGACGGCACCCCTGCGGCACTGGCTGGTGATCGGTGTGGTGGCGGGGGTCGCCCTGCTCCTCACCGCCTTCGCCCGGCACCCCAGGGCCCGGGGCACGCCCGTGATGCTCGGCCTGGCGGCGGGGCTGCTCTACGGGCTCCAGGACGCCCTGACCAGGGTCAGCGGGGTGCGGCTGACCGAGGACGGCTGGACGGCACTGCTGACCAGCTGGCAGCCGTACGCCGTCGTCGTCATCGGGCTGACCGGACTGCTCCTGGTCCAGAGCGCGTTCGAGGCGGGCCCGCTGCGGCAGTCGCTTCCCGCGCTGACCGCCGCGCAGCCGCTGGCGGGGATCGTGTGCGGGATCGGCTTCCTCGGCGACCAGGTGCGCACCGACACGGCCGCCCTGGCCTGGCAGGCGGCGGGGCTCGCCGCGATCGTCGGGGGGATCGTGCTGCTGGGGCTGCACCCGGCGATGCCGGAGGGCAAGGACAGGCACGGATCAACGGCCGCCGACCGGTTGATGTTGGATGGACCTCATGACTCCGGCTGACGAGATCCTGGACATTGTCGACGAGAACGACCAGGTCGTGGGGCAGGCACCCCGCGGCGAGGCGACCGAGCGCGGCCTCCTCCACCGCTGCGTCTTCATCGAGGCGAGGGACGCGGAGGGCCGGCTGTTCGTGCACCGCAGGACGGCCACGAAGCTGGTCTTCCCCTCCCACTACGACATGTTCGTCGGCGGGGTCGTGGGCGCGGGCGAGTCCTACGACGAGGCGGCGCTGCGGGAGGCCGAGGAGGAGCTCGGGGTCTCCGGGCTCTCCCGGCCCGTGCCGCTGTTCAAGTTCCTCTACCGGAGCCCCGGGCACAGCTGGTGGTCGTACGTCTACGAGGTGCGCTGCGGGCTCCCCGTCGATCCGCAGGTGGAGGAGGTCGACTGGCACGCCTTCCTGACCGATGAGGAGCTGGAGCGGCACCTCGGGGAGTGGACCTGGGTGCCGGACGGCCTGGAGGCCTACCACCGGCTGCGCCGGTTCCGGGACGGCGGGCCGGGGGCCACCGCGTGAGCGGCTTCGCGCGCGGGCTGCGGCTGTGGTTCGCGCCGGGACGGATCAGCGAGGAGGGCGACACCCCCGACTACCGCTTCTCCCTCGCCAACGAGCGCACCTTCCTCGCCTGGATCCGTACGGCACTCGCCCTGATCGGAGGCGGATTCGCCGTCGACCAGTTCCTGCCGGATCTCGCCTGGGGCGTCCGGGCGGGTCTCGCGCTCGGGCTGCTGGCGGCGGGGGTGCTCTGCGCGCTGCGGGCCGTCAGCCACTGGGTGCGGTGCGAGCGGGCGATGCGGCGCGGTGAGGATCTGCCGGTGTCGCGCTTCCCCGCACTGCTCAGTCTCGTCGTCGCCGTGGTGGCGGTGGCCATGGTGGTGGTCGTGCTGTTCGGCTGGGAGGGCAGGTGACCTCCCGGACGCGCGATCCGGGCCTGCAGCCGGAGCGGACGCGGCTGGCCTGGCGGCGCACCACGCTGGCGTGCACGGTGGTGGCCCTGCTGGCGGTCCGGCAGGGCCTGTACGGCGGGACGGCCGGGGCGGGGGTGCTCGCGGTGGCGCTGAGCCTGCTGGCCTGGCTCGGGTTCCTCGTGGTGGCGCACCGCCGGGTGTCCTCCATGGGGGCCGAACCGGCCACGCTGTCGCCGCGCCATGCGCTGGCGGCCGCGGCGTGCACGGTGGCGCTCGCGGTGTTCGCCGCGACGGCGCTGTTCTGACCCGTCTCCGGCCCGCCGCCGTCAGCCCTCCCAGTCCACGGTGACGACGATCTTGCCCCGGGTGCGTCCCTGCTCGTTGAGCCGGTAGGCGTCCATGGCCTGTTCCAGGGGGAAGACCCGGTCCACGTTCACGGAGACGATGCCCTGCTCGGCGAGCTCCGCGAGATGGGCGAGGTCGGCGGCGTCGGGCCGTACGAAGGCGTAGTGCCCGCCGTAGGAGAAGACCTCGGCGTCGGCGATGGAGGCGAGCCGGCCGTCGGCGGCGAGGGTCTCGGCGGAGGCGCGGAGCGCTTCACCGCCGACCGTGTCGAACGCGGCGTCGAAGCCCTCGGGCACCAGTTCCCGCAGCCGGGCGGCCAGCCCCTCGCCGTACTCCACGGGCTCGCCGCCCAGGGTGCGCACGTAGTCGTGGTTGTGGGGCCCCGCGGTGCCGATGACCCGGCAGCCCGCGTGCCGGGCGAGCTGGACGGCGAGGGAGCCGACCCCGCCGGCGGCCGCGTGGACGAGAACGGTCTCGCCCTCCTGGATCCTGAGCGTGCGGTGCAGCACCTGGTGCGCGGTGAGGCCGCACAGCGGAAGGCCCGCGGCCTCCTCGAAGCTCAGGCTCAGCGGCTTGCGGGCGAGGGTCCGCACGGGGGCGGCGACGTACTGGGCGAAGGTGCCGCGCGAGAGGAAGTCCTCGCGTACGTAGCCGATGACCTCGTCCCCCACCTCGAACTCGTCGACGGCGGCGCCGGGCTGGACGACGACCCCCGACACGTCCCAGCCGGGGATGACGGGGAAGACGGCTTCCAGCCCGGCCTGGAGGTAGCCCTCGCGGGCCTTCCAGTCGACCGGGTTCACGGCCGCGGCCCGGACCTTCACCAGGACCGTGTCGGGGCCGACCTTCGGGTCGGGCCGCTCGCCGTACTCCAGGACGTCGGCCGAGCCGTACCTGCTGTAGCTGATCGCCTTCATCCTCCGACGATCGGGGCGCCCCGGGGTCCCCGCAACTCAGGCCGTGACCACGTCGAAGGGCGGCAGCAGTGTGCGCGGGTCGTGCCCGGAGTGCCAGAGCCCGATGAGGAAGGCCGTGGCCGCCTCCAGATACGCGGCCCGGTCGAGCCCGCCCACGGTCAGGGGCACACAGCCCAGGTCCCGGACCAGGGTCCCGACCGTCTCCAGGGCCGACGCGTCGTCGCCGCAGAGCGGGACGGCGAGGGGGCCCTCGGGGAAGGAGGGCGCGGCGAGCCTCCACACGGAGTCGGGCAGGTGGTTGAAGGCCTTCACGACCCGCGCCCCGGTGGCATCGGCGATCGCACGGGCGGCGCCGGGGCCCGTACCGGTGGTGAGCCGGAAGCCCGGGCCGACGGCGTTGGTGCAGTCGACGAGGAGCCGGCCACGCAGCGCTCCGTCCGCCGCGCCGAGCGCGTCCAGCACGCCGGCCACGGCCGCGTGGGGGAGGGCGAGCAGCACCGCGTCGCCGTGGGCCACCGCTTCCGCCGGTGTGCCGGCCCGCTGGCCGGTGCGCTCCGCGAGCGCTCGTGCCCGTGCGGCGGACCTGCCGCCGAAGAGCACCTGATGGCCGGCCTCCGCCCACCGGCCTCCCAGTGCGTCCGCCATGTTGCCGGTCCCGATGATGCCGATACGCATGTCTCTCTCCTCCACAGGGCGGTCACGTAGCGTCGTGCCGATGGGGACGTTAGGAGATCCGTTGCGCACCGTTCGGTGCCGAACGGGCGGGGGAAGGGGAACGCATGGACCGGCTGCTCGCCGACTGCAGGGCACGGCTCGGCTTCGACCTGCTGGGCAACACCTGGAATCCCGTGGTCCTGTACGCGCTGGCGGCGGGCCCGCGCAGGCCGCGTGAGCTGCGTACGGAGATCGGCGGCATCAGCGCGAAGGTGCTCACCGAGACGTTGCGCAGGCTGGAGGAGTACGCGCTGGTGGAGCGCCGGGCGTACGCCGAGGCCCCGCCGCGCGTGGAGTATTCGCTGACCGGGCTGGGCCGGACGCTGCTGGAGCCGATCGAGGCGCTGGGCCGCTGGTCCGCCGCGCACGGGGACGCGTTCGTGGCGGCGCAGGGCTGGGACGACTGAGCCCCTCCCCCGGCGCCGGGGAGGAGCCGGAGATCACTTCTCGGATTCCGGGAGGGCACTGGACGACATACCGACTGGTCGGCATCATGGTCCCGACCGTCCAACCGCCCCGGAGGTGCGCACCATGAGCCCAGTCCACCCGCCAGGTCTCGATCTCGACCTGCTGCGCGGCCATCTCGACCGCGAGCGGCCGGGGCTGGTGAACGGACCGCTCGAAGCCCGGGTGATCGAGGGCGGCCGCTCGAACCTCACCTACATCGTCACCGACGGCACCGGACAGTGGGTCGTGCGCCGGCCTCCGCTGGGCCATGTGCTCGCCACCGCGCACGACATGAAGCGCGAGCACCGGGTGATCAGCGCCCTTCACCCGACGGCGGTCCCGGTGCCGGAGACGCTCCTGCTCTGCGAGGACGACGCCGTCATCGGCTCCCCCTTCTACGTCATGGAGTACGTCGAGGGCACCCCGTACCGCACGGCAGAGCAGCTCGCCCCGCTCGGCGCCGAGCGCACCAGGGCGGTCGTGCTGGGGCTCGTCGACACCCTCGTGGACCTGCACGCCGTCGACCCGGCGTCCGTCGGCCTCGGCGACTTCGGCCGGCCCGAGGGCTTCCTCGACCGGCAGCTGAGGCGCTGGGGCAAGCAGCTGGACGCCTCGCGCAACCGTGAACTGGCCGGGATCGACGAGCTGCACGCCGCGCTGGGCCGGGACCTGCCCGTCTCCCCCGCGCCCACCGTCGTCCATGGCGACTACCGCCTGGACAACGTGCTGATCGGCCGGGACGACCGGATCAAGGCGGTGCTGGACTGGGAGATGTCCACGCTGGGCGACCCGCTGACCGACCTCGGTCTGCTCGTGATGTACAGCTCCGACCTGGGCCTGCCCGAGTCGCCCGTCTCCACCACCAGCGGCGCCCCGGGCCACCCGAGCCCCGCCGAGCTGATCGAGCGCTACGCCGCCCGCTCGGGCCGCGACACCTCCGCCATCTCCTGGTACACGGCCTTCGCGTGGTTCAAGCTCGCCGTGATCCTGGAGGGCATCCACTACCGCTACACCCTGGGCCAGACCGTCGGCGCCGGCTTCGACCGCATCGGCGACCTGGTCCCGGTCTTCATCGCGCACGGCCTCACCACCCTCCAGGAAGGCTGATCCCCCCGTGGACTTCGCATTCGACGCCCGTACCGAAGAGCTGCGCACCAGGCTGCTCACGTTCATGGACGAGCACGTGTATCCGGCCGAGGAGGTCGCCGAGGAGCAGCGCGCGGCGCTGGCCTCCCCGTGGGACACCCCGCAGATCGTGGAGGACCTCAAGGCCGAGGCGCGCAAGCAGGGCCTGTGGAACGTCTTCCTCCCCGACGCCGAGTACGGCGCCGGGCTGACCAACCTCCAGTACGCCCCGCTGGCCGAGATCACCGGCCGCAGCCCGCATCTGGCGCCGACCGCGCTGAACTGCGCCGCGCCGGACACCGGGAACATGGAGGTCCTCTTCCAGTTCGGTTCCGAGGCGCAGAAGAAGCAGTGGCTGGAGCCGCTGCTCGCCGGGGAGATCCGCTCGGCGTTCGCGATGACCGAGCCCGAGGTGGCCTCGTCGGACGCGACGAACATCGAGACCCGGATCACGCGGGACGGTGACGACTACGTCATCAACGGCCGCAAGTGGTACATCTCCGGGGCGATGAACCCGGACTGCGCGATCTTCATCGTGATGGGCAAGACGGACCCGGACAACGAGGACATCCGCCGCCAGCAGTCCATGATCCTCGTGCCGCGCGACACCCCCGGCCTCCAGGTGCGCCGGGCGATGCAGGTGTACGGCTACGAGGACCACTCGCACGGCGGCCACGCCGAGGTGGTCTTCACCGATGTACGCGTGCCCGCCGCGAACCTGATCGGCGAGGAGGGCGGCGGCTTCGCCATCGCCCAGGCGCGGCTGGGTCCGGGCCGCATCCACCACTGCATGCGGCTGATCGGGATGGCCGAGCGCGCGATCGAGCTGATGTGCAGGCGCGCCGTGGCCCGTACGGCCTTCGGCAAGCCGCTGGCCCAGCAGGGCGTCGTCCAGAACTGGATCGCGGACGCCCGGGTGACGGTGGAGCAGCTGCGGCTGCTGGTGCTGAAGACGGCCTGGCTGATGGACACGGTGGGCAACCGGGGCGCGCACACCGAGATCCAGTCGATCAAGATCGCCACCCCGCGCGCGGTGGTGGACATCCTCGACCAGGCGGTGCAGCTGTACGGCGCCGGGGGCGTCAGCCAGGACTACCCCCTGGCCGAACTCTGGTCGTCGGCGCGGACGCTGCGGCTGGCGGACGGTCCCGACGAGGTGCACCAGCGGTCGCTGGCGCGGCGGGAGATCAAGAAGTACCTCTGAGCCCCGGTGGTCCCGGTGCGGGGAGGCGCCCTGAAGGCGCCTCCCCCGTGGGTCTCCCGCCGGTCTCCCGTGGGTCAGAAGGTGAGCTGCCAGCTGTCGATGTAGCCGGTGTCCTGGGCGGCGACGTCCTGGACCCGGAGCTTCCAGCTGCCGTTGGCGACCTCGCTCGACGCGTTGACGGTGTACGTCGCGATCACGTTGTCCGCGGAGTCACTGCTGCTGGAGTTCTTGAGCCGGTAGGCCGTCCCGTCGGGCGCCAGCAGGTCGACGACGAGGTCACCGCGGTAGGTGTGCTTGATGTCCACGCCGACCTTGAGGGCTGACGGTGCGTTGCCCGTACGTCCGGTGACCGCGACCGACGAGGTCACCGCGGCGCCGTTGTCGGGCACCGCGACATCGGCTGCGTTGCTGAAGACCGTGCCGGTCGGCGGGGTCGTCGTACCCGCCGACAGGGTCCAGACGGCGTGGGCGATCGCGTCGCTGTTGCGGTCCAGTGCCGTGTCGTTGATGTTCGCCGTCGTGTCGCACGAGGAGTGGTAACAGCGGTCGAAGGACTGGCCCGCCGTGCCGCCCCACTTCTGGGCCTGGGCGCTGGACTTGGTGTTGCTCGCCCCGGTGAACAGGCCACCGACGGGGACGCCGGCACTCTTGAACGGGGCGTGGTCGGAGCGGCCGTCGCCCTCGGTCTCTATCTCGGTGGGTATCGACAGACCCGCGTAGTAGTCCTTGAAGGTCTGTTCGATGACCGGGTCGTCGTCGTAGACGAAGTACCCGGGGTTGGGCGAGCCGATCATGTCGAAGTTGAGGTACCCGGCGAGCTTGGCGCGCTCCGTGGTGGCCAGGTTGTTGACGTAGTACTTCGATCCGACGAGGCCCAGCTCCTCGGCTCCCCACCAGGCGAAGCGCAGGTGCTTGTCCGGGGCGAGCTGTGCCCGGGAGACGGCGAGGGCGGTCTCCAGCACGGCGGCCGATCCGGAGCCGTTGTCGTTGATCCCGGCGCCCGAGGTCACCGAGTCCAGGTGGGAGCCGGCCATGAGGACCTGGTTCGGGTCGCCGCCAGGCCAGTCGGCGATCAGGTTGTAGCCGGTGGCTCCGCCGGAGGTGAACTGCTGGAGCGTGGTGGTGTATCCGGCGGCGTCCAGCTTCGCCTTCACGTAGTCGACGGACGCCTTGTAACCGGTCCGGCCGTGGGCCCGGTTGCCGCCGTTGGCAGTGGCGATCGACTGGAGCTGGGTGAGGTGCGCCTTGACGTTGGCGAGCGGGATGTCGGGGGCGGCTGCAGCGGCCACGGGCGCGGCCTGGACGGCCGGCGCGGCGGTCGCCAGCAGGGCCGCGACGGCGAGTGCGGCGGCGGGCAGGGATCTGAGTCGTGCGGGTCTCATCTGGGGCTCCGGATTCCGTTCGGGGACTGACGGAACGTGCGGGGGGTCCCAGGGCAGTGCACGGCCCTGGACCTGGAGCGGTGGGGCTGGAAGTGCGCCCCCGATGCTCGGGGAGATGACCGAGCACCGTCAAGGGTGGAATCCGGACAGACGTGTTCGCTGAACGGACACCGCGTCTCCCGGAGCCGGCTCACGCGTGTGCCGGAGCGTCGGGCGGAGGACCACGCGCCGGGGGCGCTCGTTCAGGGTGTTCTGCCTGCTCAACGCGATTCGCGCGCCGTGCTCCGGCCTCTTGGCGGGGTGTGCGGGTGGCCGCAGACTCCGAAAGGGCTCCCCACGGGGCCCGGCCATGACGTCCACGCAGCGCGAAACGAGAGGCCCTCCATGTTCCCGCTCCGCCTGTCCGCAGCATCCCTGTCCGCCGCGGCCCTCCTGCTGGCCGCCGCCTCCACGACCGCGTCCGCCCACCCGCACGACGAGCAGACGCACGGCACACGGACGCTCGGCACGCAGACCCACACCACCGTGCCGGCCATTACCGGCGGAGGCTTCGAGACGCCGGTGGTCCCGGCTTCGTCCCCCTTCAGCAGCTACACCGGCGGACAGGCCGTCGGCCCCTGGGCGTCCGGCGGCCACAGCGTCGACCTGACCTCCGACCGCCTGTGGGACGCCGCCGAGGGCAGCCAGTCGCTGGACCTGAACGGCAGTGCGGCCGGCAGCGTCTCGCAGGAGATAGCGACGCTCCCCCTGACCTCGTACATCGTCAGCTTCGAGCTGGCCGGCAACCCCGCCTGGGCTCCCGCCCTGAAGACGGGTGAGCTCAGAGTCGACGGCGTCCCGGTGAAGACGTTCTCCTTCGACATCACGGGCCACGGTTTCCGGAACATGGGCTACACGAGGCAGACCGCCGTCTTCACCAGCCTCCTGAAGACCTCCGTGACCCTCACCTTCGCCAGCAGCACTCCCGGGGTCGGCGGTCCGGTCATCGACGACGTGCGGGTCCACAGCTGTCTGCTGGTGCTCTGCCCGCCCGTCTCCTGACGCCGGACGCACGGGGGCCCGGACGCGTGGTGCCGGTCCGTGCCGCGTCGTCCCGCGCGGAGGGACCGCGACGACCCGGGGGCCGCGCCCTGCGCGCAGGGCGCGGCCGGGAGTGCGCCCGGGAGGCCGTCAGGGCCGCAGAGCCCTCAGCAGCAGGTCCGCCAGGTGGTCCGCGACCTCCTGCTGGGTGAGCGGGCCCTCCGGGCTGTACCACGTGGAGAGGTGGTGGACCGAGCCGAAGTGGTAGTCCACGACCAGGTCGGCCGGGGTCGCGGAGGAGAAGACACCGGTCCGCTGGCCCTCCTCGATCAGGGCACGGAACCGCTCGTGGTAGCGGCGGCGCTCGATCCGCACCTGCTTGTTCTTCTCCGGGCTCAGATGGTGCATGGAGCGGAAGAAGATCGAGGCGTCGTCGAGGTTCTCGATGGTCGTGACGACCACGTCCGCCGCCGCGTCACGCAGCCGCCGCTCGACGGGGGCGTCGGCGTTCGCGAAGGCGTCGAGCCGCTCCTGCTGGAGCCGCAGCACCCGGGCGTAGACCTCCTGGAGGAGGTCCTCCTTGGAACCGAAGTAGTGGTACAGCGCCCCCTTGGTGACCCCCGCCGCCTCGACGATCTCCTGCACCGAGGTGCGGTCGTAGCCCCGCTCCGCGAAGAGCCGGGTGGCGGCGGCCAGCAGCCTTTGGGGAACGGGCGTACCGTTCCCGTCCGTCGCCTTGGCCATGTGCCGCCACCTGCCCTCTCGTACCACGCGTGAACTGTTCTAACGGGGGGAACGCAGTTCCCGCCTGAGGATCTTCCCACTCGCGGTCTTCGGGAGTTCGGTCAGGATCTCCACTTCGCGCGGGTACTTGTACGCCGCCAGCCGCTCCTTGCAGTACGCGCCGAGCTCTCCGTCGGCGACCTCGGCCCCCGGCCGCAGGCTGACGTAGGCCCGTACGGTCTCGCCGCGGTAGGCGTCGGGAACGCCCACGACGGCGGCCTCGCGGACCGCCGGGTGGGTGTAGAGGACGTCCTCGACCTCCCGGGGCCAGACCTTGAAGCCCGAGGCGTTGATCATGTCCTTCTTGCGGTCGACGACGTAGAGCCAGCCCGCCGTGTCCATGAAGCCGATGTCCCCGGTGCGCAGCTCACCGCCCGGGAAGGCCGCCTCGGTGGCGTCGGGGAGGTTCCAGTAGCCGGAGACGACCTGCGGTCCCCGTACGGCGATCTCGCCCTGCTCGCCGAAGGGGACGTCGTCGCCCTGCTCGTCGATGATCCGGACCAGCGTGTCGGGCCCGGGCACCCCGACGGACAGCGTTCCGGAGACCGGGTCGACGGGGGCCTCGTGCTCCGGCGGCACGGACGCGCAGGGAGCGGTGCACTCGGTGAGGCCGTAGCCGTTGCGGATGTACGGGCCGAAGCCGTCGCGGAACTTCTCGACCAGCGCCGGCGGGAGCGGCGCACCGCCCGACGAGATCACCTTGAAGGAGGCGAAGTGCTCCCGGGTGACCCCGGGGTGCGCGGCCAGTGCCATGAAGGCGGTCGAGGGGCCCACGGTGTAGGCGGGGCGGTGCTCGGCGAAGGCCTCCAGGACGACGCTCGCCTCGAAGCGGTACGCGAGGACCAGGGTGCCCGCGTTGGCGATACAGGCGGCCAGCTGGCACACCATGCCGGTGATGTGGAACAGCGGGGCGAGCGCGAAGTAGGCGGAGCCCTCCTCGATGGGGTGTCCGGCGCGCTGCCGCTCGGCGTTGACCATGATGTTGCCCTGGGAGTTCATGGCGCCCTTGGGGGTGCCGCTCGTCCCGGAGGTGTAGCTGATCAGTGCGGTGTCCGACGCGGTGAGCTCCCGGCCCCCGGGCGCCGCGAGACCGAGACGGGCGACGGCCACCAGATCGGAGGCCCGGTCGCCGGGGCCGGGCGCGGGGAGCCTCTCGAAGCCGAGCACGCGCGGGTCGTCCGCCGACTGGAGGTCGAGCTCGCAGGCGGTGACGGCGATCCGGACGCTCGGGGCGGCCTCGGCGGTGTCCCGCAGATAGGACTCCCAGGCCCGGTCCGAGCAGATCAGCGCAGTCACCCCGGCGTCCTTCAGCACGTGCCCGACCTCGCCGGACTTGTACATCGGGTTGAGCGGGACGACCGTGGCTCCGGCCTTCCAGGCGCCGAGCAGGGCCAGCACGAAGTGCGGGGTGTTCTGGAGCATGATCGCGACCCGGTCGCCGTGCCGCAGCCCCTCGGCCGCGAGATGGCCCGCCACGGAGTCGGACAGCTCGTCGGTCTCGCGGTAGCTCAGGCGCCCGTCGAAGTAGGCGAGGGCGGTGTGGTCCGGGGCCCGGCCGACGGCCGCGCGGAAGGCGTGCACCATGGTCTCGGCCGGATGGACGGGGGCGAGCTGGGCCTCGCTGAGGAGGGCGGTCCAGGGCTTCGCGGCGTAGATCGACCCGGTCATGCTCCCGCCTCCTCCCACTTCTGCTGCAAGTGGTTCATGTTGCCGAGCCAGTGGTCCGGGTCCTTGGCGCGGGCGCGGTAGTAGCCGGCCACCTCGGGGTGCGGCAGGACCAGGAAGCGGTCCTGCTCGATGGCCTCGAACAGGGCGTCGGCGACCGCCTCGGGCTCGATGGCGGTCGGGGCGAGGACGAGGTCGCCCGCGGAGCCGGCCGCGGTGAGCATGTCCGTGCGCACGCCCTGGGGGCAGATCGTGTGGACCTTGACGCCCCGGTGCCGGTAGGTCAGCGAGAGCCACTCGGCGAAGGCGACGGCGCCGTGCTTGGTGACGCTGTACGGGGCCGCCCCGATCATCGTCAGCAGCCCGGCCGCCGAGGCCGTGGAGACGAAACGGCCGCTGCCGCGCTCCAGCCACTCGGGCAGCAGGGCTCTGGCCGCGCGGACGTGCGCCATCACGTTGACGTCCCAGGCCCTGGCCCAGACGTCCTCCTCCGCGAAGGCGTCCCCGCCCGACGCGAGGCCGGCGTTGGCGCAGTAGACGTCGATCGTGCCGCCGAGCGCGTCCCGCGCGGCCTCCACGATCGTGGAGGCGTCGCCCGCCACGACGGTGCCGCCGATCTCCTCGGCGAGGGGCTTGATCCGGTCGGCGTCCAGGTCGTTGACGACGACCCGTGCGCCCTCCGCGGCGAACTTGCGGGCCAGCGCGGCGCCGATGCCGCCTCCGGCTCCCGTTACCACTACGCCAGCGCCCTGCACCGTGCTCATCGGTCCCGCCTCTCTCAGCCGTCTTCCCCGGCAGACTAACCAGTCGGTATGTGATCCGGGAAGGGGTTCGGGGCAGGACTGGGAATCTGCCCAGTCATGGCCGTTCCGTGTGGCCCGCACCCGCGCTAGCGTGCGTGACCATGACAGTCGGCGCGATCATGGAGGTAGCGGAATGACCCTGACCAGACGTGGTGTGCTGGCCGCCGGCGGTGCGATGGGGGCCCTGGCCGCGACCGCCGGGCCCGGGACCGCATCGGCCGCGGGCCGGGGTTCCGGGGCCACGCGCACCCGGGTCCGCACCGGCTTCGACCGGCTGGCCGCCGACGGCTACGGGCTGCTCGCCGGGCAGAAGGTCGGCATCGTCACCAACCCCACCGGGATCACCTCGGACGTCGGCCACATCGTCGATGTGATGCACCCCGACGACCGGGTGGACCTGACCGCCGTCTTCGGCCCGGAGCACGGCTTCCGCGGGACGGCGCAGGCGGGCGGTTCGGAGGGGCGCTACGACGACCCGGCGACGGGGCTGCCGGTCTACGACACGTATCTGAAGAGCGGTCAGCCGCTCGCCGACGTCTTCACCGCGTCCGGTGTGGACACCGTGGTGTTCGACATCCAGGACGCGGGCGCCCGCTTCTACACGTACATCTGGACGCTGTACGACTGCATGGAGGCGGCGGCGCTCGCGGGCAAGCGGTTCGTCGTCCTGGACCGGCCCAACCCGGTGACCGGGCGGGCGGCGCTGGGGCCCGTGCTCGATCCGGCCTTCGGCACGTTCGTGGGGCGCCGGGAGATCTCCCAGGCGCATGGCATGACGGTGGCGGAGCTGGCCCTGCTCTTCGACGGGGAGTTCCTGACGGCCCGGCCGCTGGAGCTGGACGTCGTGAGGATGTCCGGCTGGCGGCGGTCCGACTTCTTCGACGAGACGGGCCTGCCGTGGGTGCCGCCGAGCCCGAACATGCCGACGCCCGAGACCGCGCTGGTCTACCCGGGCACCTGCCTCTTCGAGGGCACCAACCTCTCGGAGGGGCGCGGGACGACACGTCCGTTCGAGCTGCTGGGCGCGGAGGGCGTCGACCACCGGTGGGCGGCGGCGGCGAACGCGCTGGAGCTGCCCGGGGTCGCCTTCCGTGAGGCGTACTTCGCGCCGACGTTCTCCAAGTTCCAGGGCAGGACGGTGGGCGGGGTGCAGGTGCACGTCCAGGACCGCGAGGTCTTCGACCCGGTCCGCACGGGCATCGCACTGCTGGTGACCGCGAAACGGTCGTGGAGCGGGTTCGCGTGGCGTGCGGACAACTGGATCGACAAGCTCACGGGCAACACGCGCGTCCGCACGATGATCGACGCGGGTGCGGACACGGACGAGGTCGTGGGCGCCTGGTCGGCGGATCTGGCGGCGTTCCGCGCGAAGCGCAAGGAGTACCTGCTCTACCGGTGACGGGCCGGCGGGTGCCGCCGTACGGACCGGGAGGCCCCGGTCCGTACGGCACTCGCGCCCCGGTCAGCGGTGCGAGGGGAACTCCACGACCTGCTGGTACGTCGGCCGGTTCTGCCAGTGCAGGGACTTCTGCGAGATCCCGCCCAGCGGCCGGTGCACGATGGAGTCGGTGCACCACTGCTGTCCCGCCGAGCAGCTGTCGTCGGCGGGGTAGACCGTGGCCGCCGGAACGGCCGCCGCCTCCTTCAGGGTGCTCAGGAGTGCCGCACGGCAGCTGCTGAGGTCACCGTTGCCGCAGTACGTCTTCGCCAGCGGCCCCTTGACGGACTGTCCGAGCACCTGGCGCAGGTCCTTGTCGGCGAAGCCCCACCAGCCGTACTGGAAGGCGGACCCGCTGTGCGCCCCGCTCGGCCCGTGGCTGGCGGCCGGTGACTCGTCCGTGGCCAGGTTCGCGGTCAGCGCCGACCAGAGCCCGTCGCCGAGCCCCGGCCGGAACTCCGCCTCGATCAGCCTCGGCCACCACGCGTCCATGATCCGTACCGCGTCCGCGTGGGTGTACGTGTGCGATCCCGGGCTGGTCTCCTTGCGCTGCGCGCCCGCCGCCCGCCAGGAGTCGAGCTGCTGGACCACCGCGTCGAGCGCCGGGTCGGTGACCGGCTGGGAGCGCAGCACCTTCAGCAGTTCGGGCAGCAGCTGTTCTCCGCGCAGGTCGGTGAGCGCCGCTTCCGCCATGGCGCGGGTGAGGGAGGCGCGGGTCACGCCGCCGTCCGCGACGAGTGCGGACACCCGGTCGTCGAGCAGATCGCCCCGGTGCACCGAGCCGAAGCCGAACGCCGCGGTGGAGTAGTCCCGGGCCTGACGGTTGTTCCAGGAGATGTAGTAGTCCTGGCCGCTGGAGTGCGGGTGTTCGGCGAAGGGCGTGTAGTCGGTGGTGTTGGCCGCCGGGTCGTAGCCCCGCCACTCGTACGCCTTCTCGGCCCTGACCGGCAGGGCGGCGTCCACTCCGGCCGCGCGCACGGGGTTCATCCCGCTGTTGTAGTACGACGTCGTGCGCGAGTCCGCGTAGAACCAGTTGAAGGCGTAGTCGATGTGGCTCGCTGCCTGCTGGAAGGAGGCCGCGTCCGTCACGTACGCCGGGTCGTTGAGCATCTGGAAGCCGATGATGGAGTCGGCCTCGTGGCGGTAGGTGGTGCGAAGCGAGGTGTAGGCGACGGGCTTGCCGTCCACCGTGGCCCGGTGGGTGACGATGCCGTAGCCGGTCCTCCACACCTGCATCCGGTAGGAGCCCGCGGCGGTGGAGTCGGCGACGGTGGGCTTCCAGGAGTTGGTGCGCTCCAGCTTCTCCATCGCGGTGCAGGCGCCCCGGAAGCGGTAGTGCGTGGACGCCTTGGTGGGCGTGGAGCCGTCGGGCTCGCAGAGTTCGACGGCGTACGTGTCGGTGATGTCCTGGGCGGCCGAAGTGGCGCTCCAGGCGTAGTCCTGGCCGCGGCCCATCTGGATGTACATGCCGACGCCCGCGAAGGAGACACCGCGTGCGCTGATGCCGGGGCCCTGGAGCTCCTGGAGCATCATCAGCTGCGGGGCGAAGTAGCCGGTCTGGGGGCCCATGACGGCGATCGGGTTCCCGCTCGCGGTGTGCTTCCCGGAGACCAGCAGCGCGTTGGACATGCCCCGCTTCTGGGCGCCGTCGCCCGAGCCGGGCAGCGAGCCCTCGGGGATGACCCCGTCGTCGTACATGCCCTGGGCGGCCTTGAGGTTCGCCGGGGCGTCGACGGGGTCCTTCCTGTTCGTGCCCGCCGAGCCGGTGCGGTCGTGGATCAGCGGTTCGGCGGTGACGGAGCCGGCGTCGGGCAGGGCGGTGCCGCGCGCCTGGTCGGGCTTGGTCGCGTACGGGAAGCTGGTGCCGTCGTGGACGGTCAGGACGGCTTCGGGGTCGTTGCGCTGCCGGAAGGACTCCCAGACGCGGGTGCCCTCGGCGACGCCGTACTTCTGCTGGGCGGCGAGCAGGGAGAGCGCGGCCTGGACCTCGCCGCCGCCTCCGCCGCCGAACTGTCCGCCGACGACCGAGGCGATCGAGATCAGGTCGGTCAGCTTGAACGGCTGGATCTCGCCCACGTTCGTGATGGAGTCGATCTTCCCGGTGAGGACGTACTCGCCGGGGAAGTAGCGGCCCTTCTTGGATTTCTCACGGTAGGCGTTGATGCCGTCGACATAGGCCTGGGCGTCGGCCATGGCCTGTTCGCCGCGTGCGCCCTCGGTGGCCCTGATCCGCTCGACCTGGGCTTCGAGATCCGCCTCGGTGTAGGGGGCCTGCGGCCAGAACTGCTGCTCCAGGCCCTGGTTGGCGAGCGCTCCCCCGGCGAACGAGGTCAGCTCGCCCCGTCCGATGTGCCGGAAGAGGTCCATCAGCCAGAGCCGGTCCTGGCCGGCGGCGAAGCCGGCGCCGAACTCGGTGCCGTAGCGGGTGGTGCCCTTGATGTGGGGAACGCCGCTCTTCTTGTCCCGGGTGATGGTGACGTCCGACCGGGGCGAGATGACGGACTCCACCTGGCCGGCGGCGACTCCGAAGGAGGCGTCGTTGAAGAAGTCGTTCAGCTTCTGGTCGGTGAGGCTCGTATGGCCCGCGACCAGGCCGTTGTAGCGGTCGAGCTGGTCGTCGCTGTGCGCGGGGTGGGTGCCGAACGCCTTGTTGCCGAGGATCTCGACGAGGGTGGCGTTGCCGTTCTCACCGGGCGGCAGGATGTCCGCGCACTGACTGCCGCAGTGGTCGGTGACCGCGAGGGTCTCCGTTTCCGCCGCTCCGGCGCTGGGGACCGAGGCGAGAAGGGACGTGCCGAGTGCGAGAACCGCGGCGGCCGCGGCGGTTCTGAGGGTGCGGGTGCGTGGGGGCATGCATGCTCCTCCGGGTGGACGGTGCGCCGGAGGTTACTGGCGGTACGCCCCGCCGGTAAGATGAACATCAGTCACTTTTTCCGAATCGCCACACGCCGGTTCACCCTCTCGCACATGGCCTCACATGGACCATCTCGATCCGTGGACGGTTTTCACCTTTCGATGGAGCCGAATCGGGCAGTCGTACGTCCATCCCTTGACGCCGAAGTACGACCGACGGAGGTGGCAGTGCCATGGCCGGTTTCCGGAGTCTCGCGAGACAGGTCCGCGACCCACGGGGCGATCTGGCTTTGCGGCGGTACTCGCTGCGCAAATGCCTGGAACGATTCGCCCCCTACGGGCACCGGGCGACCTGGGACCATCTGTGCGCCCGGCACGGCATGGAGCCCGAGGACCGGGCCCCCGACCCGGCGCGCCTGATCCGCGCACTGGAGGAACTGGAGGAGGCGCGGGCCGTCTGGCTCGCGTACGAGACGGGCTTCGCCGAACGGCGGCGCCGCGAGAAACACGACGGGCTGCGCAGGCCCGGCACCTTCGACGACTGGCACCGGCTGACGTGGGGCGGCAACGGGATCGCGCACTGCGACGATCCGGGGGTCCACCCGAACGCACCGCTGGCCGAGGTCCTGGGCAGGCTGATAGCGGCCCTCGGCGCGAAGCCCGGCGCGGTCTGCCCGGTCTGCGCCGGGACCGGGATCGTCTGGCGGCAGGACCTGGAACGCGAACCATGGTCGGGGCCGGTCTGCACGGGGTGCGGCATCCTCGTCCCCAGGCCGGTGCTGACGGCGGGCGCGCTGGCCCGGGCCGGAGGCGGCCACACCCGGAATCTGACCGCGTCGGCGGCCTGAGGGACGCGGGCACGCAAAGGGGCCGCCCGGAGCACGGCCGGGTTCAGGAGCGGTCCGTCGCGCCCCGCCGTTCGGGCATCAGGCGCGAGCCGGCCATCCTGTCGCCGAACGCGTCGTCGGGGTTGGACAGCACACAGGTCTCCAGCGAGAGGCAGCCGCAGCCGATGCAGTCGCTGAGGTGGTCCCGCAGCCGCCCGAGCTGCTTGATGCGCTCGTCCAGCTCCGAGCGCCAGGCGCGGGAGAGCCGCGCCCAGTCCTCGTGGTTCGGCGTGCGCTCCTCCGGGAGCTCGGCCAGCGCCTCCCTGATCGTGGCCAGCGGGATGCCCACCCGCTGGGCGGCACGGACGAACGCCACCCGGCGCAGCGCGTCCCGCGTGTAGCGGCGCTGGTTGCCGCTGGTGCGGCTGCTGCTGATCAGGCCCTTGGCCTCGTAGAAGTGCAGGGCCGACACCGCGGCGCCGCTGCGCGCGGAGAGCTGGCCGACGGTGAGTTCTTGGCATGTCTGCGGAATCTGTGGCACTCCCCGAACCCTAGCGGCCGCGCCTCGGCCCCGGCCGCCCGCTTCGAAAACCCCACCGGTCCGTCGTTGACAGGGGCGCGCGGCCCAACCATGCTGAGCAAGCGCTTAGACATCGCCCCGGGAGTGGGCGGCCGACAGCCGGAAGGCAGGGACCAGGAACATGGCAGAGCCGAAGATCTTCACGTCCGCACAGGAGCTGCTGGACGCGGTGGGCGAGCAGCTCGGGCACAGCGACTGGCTGGAGATCGAGCAGAAGAGGATCGACCAGTTCGCCGAGGCCACGGGCGACCACCAGTGGATCCATGTGGACCCGGAGCGCTCCGCGAGCGGCCCCTTCGGGACGACGATCGCGCACGGCTATCTGACGCTGTCGCTGCTGCCCGTGCTCGTGCCGCAGATCCTTCAGGTCGACGGCGCGAAGATGGGCATCAACTACGGGACCAACAAGGTCCGTTTCCCTTCGACGGTCCCGGTGGGCTCCCGGCTGCGTGCCACGGCCGTGCTCAAGAACGTCGAGGAGGCGGGCGGCGGCGTACAGGTGACCGCCCTGGTCACGGTCGAGCGCGAGGGCGGCGACAAGCCGGCCTGCGTCGCGGAGTCGGTGTCGCGCTACTACTTCTGAGCCGCTGCCGGACAGCAGCCGCCGGGCCGGTGCGTGCGCGGCCGGCGGCCGCGGACCCCGCGGCCACCGGCCGCGCCGCCGCTCGCGGAGTGCGCCGGGCCCGCGGGAGCGCCCGGCGTCAGCTCCGGCCGGCCGGCGTCACTTCTGGGCGCCCACCATGCGCAGGACGAGGTCCGCGTAGAGGGTGCCGACCTCCTCCGGCGTCCGGCTGCCCTGCGCGCTGAACCAGCGCGCCACGTCGATACAGAGGGAGAGCACGGCGAGCGTGGTGCCCGGGACGTCGGGCACGTCGAACTCGCCCGCCCGGACGCCCTCCCCGATGATGCGGCGCACCACGGCGTCGCTCCTCCTGCGCAGGGCGACGATCTCCGTACGGTGCTCGTCGCCGAGCGCCTCCAGCTCGTACTGCACGACCCGGGCCGTGGTGTGCCGCTCCGCGTGCCAGCGGACGAAGGACCGGACCGCGTCGGCGAGCCGGTCGGCCGCCGTCCCGTCCTTCTCGGCCGCCGTCTCCAGGAGGAGCAGCGCCCGGTCGTGACCGATCCTGCTGATCCGGTGGAGCAGCTCTTCCTTGGTCTTGTAGTGGATGTAGAGAGCGGCCGGGCTCATCCCGGCGCGGCCTGCGATGTCACGGGTGGTGGTCGCGTGGTAGCCGCGCTCGGCGAAGGCCTCGACCGCCGCGACGAGCAGCCTCCTGGCCGCCTCGGGTGTGACCTCGCTCCACGGCGTGTCGTCGCCGTGGGTCTCCTCCGCCGTGCTCATCGCCACGTGCCCCTTTCCGCTGGCAGGACGAACACCATACCGCGAACCTGAGCAAGCGCTTAGAGCGCTCGTGGGGTGAGACGTCAGAGCTTCTGGAAGGGGTCGTGCTCGGCGAGGATCTTCTCCAGTCTGGCCTGGTCGACGCGGCTGACGATCTGGCCGGCCTCCTGGCGGTCCCTGATGACCTTGGCGAGGGTGAAGCAGGACGTGACGAGATAGAGGACGCCGATGGCGAGGAAGGCCCGCACCCAGGCGTCGGCGTCGAGGAAGAAGATACCGAGGGCCACCGCGCCCATCGCCACTCCGAAGGAGAGGACGGCCTGGCCGTAGAAGGCGGCGGTGCTCTGCTGCTTGACCGATGTCGTGTCACTCATGCCGCACAGCATCCGGCGCGGTGGCGTACGCCGGTATCCGCCGGCGTACTCATCCGGTACTCAGTACGTGCCCCTGGCCTCAGAAGGCGGAGACCCCCGTCAGCGCACGGCCGATGATCAGCTTCTGGATCTGGCTGGTGCCCTCGTACAGCGTCATCACGCGCGCGTCCCTGACCAGCTTGCCGACCGGGTACTCGTCGATGTAGCCGTAGCCGCCGAACACCTGGAGGGCGTTGTTCGCGGCCCGGACCGCTGCTTCGGAGGCGAACAGCTTGGCCGTGGAGGCGGCCGTGGCGAAGTCCTGGCCGCGGTCGATCAGGTCGGCGACGCGCCAGGTCAGCATCCGGGCGGCGTCGACGTCCACGGAGATGTCGCTGATGAGCTCCTGGACGAGCTGGTAGCTCGCGATGGACTTCCCGAACTGCTCACGCTCGCCCGCGTAGCGCACGGCGGCGTCCAGAGCGGCCTGGGCGATGCCGACGCAGCCCGCCGCGACCGACATCCTGCCCTTGGCCAGGGCGGACATGGCGATGGAGAAGCCCTTGCCCTCCGGACCCAGGAGGGTGGAGGCGGGCACCCGGACGTCCTCCAGCACCAGTTCGGCGGTGGCCTGGCCGCGCAGCCCGAGCTTCCCGTGGACCGTGCGCCGGGTCAGCCCGGGGGCGTCGGCCGGCACCAGGAAGGCTGAGACGCCCCGGTGTCCCGGGGTGTCGTTGGTACGGGCGAACAGCAGGACGACATCGGCCCAGGTCCCGTTGGTGATGAACATCTTCGAGCCGTTGATGACGTAGTCGTCACCGTCCCGCACGGCCCTGGTGCTGAGATTGCCCGCGTCGGAGCCGGTGCCGGGCTCGGTGAGACCGAAGCAGCCGACGGCCTCGCCGGCCGTGAGCTTCGGCAGCCACTGCCGCTTCTGCTCCTCGTCGCCCCAGGAGGCGATCGTCTTGGCGACCAGACCGAGGGAGACGGACACGATGCCGCGGACCGAGGAGTCGCCCCGGCCGAGCTCCTCCGTCACCAGGCAGTAGGCGAGGTGGTCGCCACCGGAGCCGCCGTACTCCTCCGGAATCGTCAGCCCGAGGAAGCCGAGGGCACCCAGCTTCTTCACGATCGACTTGTCGACACTCTCGGCCCGTTCCCACTCGACGACATGCGGGGTGATCTCCCGCGCGACGAAGTCCTCGGCGAGCTGCCGGACGGCATCCTGCTCCTCGCTCAGCTCCAGGTTCATCCTGCGACACCCCACTTTAAATTAGCACTGCTAGTTTTTCGCTTGCAGGCCCTACTATGTGCCGCATGGCCCGACCGCGCAAGCCCCTCCTCAGCAGAGACCGCATCGTCGAGGCGGCGAGCGCGCTCGTGGACGCCGAGGGACTGGACGCGGTGTCGACCCGCCGCCTCGCCGCCGAGCTGGGCGTCAGCGGGCCCTCGCTCTACAACCACTTCCGGAACAAGGACGAGATCCTCGACGCGGTCGCCGACGCCGTGTCCGCACAGGTCGACCTGTCGATGTTCGAGGAGTCCGACCCCAGGGACTGGCCCGCCGCCCTGCACGACTGGGCCGTCTCCTACCGCGCCGCGCTCGCCGCGCACCCGCACATCGTCCCGGTGCTCGCCCGGGGCCCCGGCCGCCGTCCGGCCGGTCTGCGGGTGGCCGACGCGGTCTTCGGCGCGATGGTCGAGGCGGGGTGGCCGCCCGCGCAGGCGACGTACATCGGCGCCCTCATGCGCTACTTCATCACCGGCTCCGCGCTCGGCTCCTTCGCCCGGGGTTTCGTCGACGACGAGACGGCGTACGACCCCGCCGACTATCCGCACCTCGGCCAGGCCCACCTGCTGGCCGACCGTCGCCAGCAGGTCGACGAGGGCGCCTTCGAGACGGGCCTGCGGGCCCTGCTGGACGGCCTCGCGCTCCAGTACGAGGAGACGGTCGCCACCCGCACGGTTCGGCCCGCGCCGAACGGTGCCTGACGCATCCTGGACGCATGGCCCGTACGAGACCGAACGATCCCGCCGTGCCCCGGCTCGCGGCGCTGGCCGCACTGCTGGCCGACGAGACCCGCGCCTCCTTCTGCCTCGCCCTGCTCGACGGGCGGTCCTGGACGGCGGGTGAGCTGGCCCGGAGCGCGGGGGTGGCGCCGTCCACGGCGAGCGAGCATCTGGGGAAGCTGGTCGAGGGCGGCCTGCTCACCGAGGAACGCCAGGGCCGTCACCGCTACGTACGGCTGACCGACGGGCGGACCGCCCAGCTGATCGAGGAACTGGCCGCCCACGCCGCCCCGCGCGCCGCGCATCCCCCGCGCAGCCTGCGCGAGGCGAGCCTCCAGCACGCGCTGGCCCGGGGGCGGACGTGCTACGACCACCTCGCCGGGCGCCTCGGCATCCGGATCACCGACGCGATGACCGAACGCGGACTGCTGCGGCAGGACACCGGCTTCGCGCTGACCGACGAGGGCCTGGAGTGGTTCGGCGGCCTCGGTGTCCGCCTCGGCACGGCGTCACGGCGTCCGCTGGCGCGCGGCTGCCTGGACTGGACCGAACGGCGGCCGCATCTGGCGGGAGCCTCGGGCGCCGCCCTGTGCCGGCACGTGCTGGACGCCGGGTGGTGCGAACGGGTCGGGACGGGACGGGCGGTGCGCCCGACGCCTGCCGGGCTGCGCGCGTTCTCGCTGCATCTGGGCATCGAGCCCGCGACGCTTGCCGGCGGATGACAATTCGGTACGCGCCGAACGGTTCCCGCCCTACCGTCGACCCCATGACGACACCTGCAGCGCGCCCCGCCGCGCCGGACACCGCGGAACGCGACTGGCGGGCCCCTGCCGCCGCGTGCACCACGGTCGTCCTCTGGGCCTCCGCATTCGTCTCCATCCGCAGCGCCGGCGAGGCGTACTCACCAGGAGCGCTGGCGCTGGGCCGGCTGCTCGCCGGCACCCTGGCGCTCGGCGCGATCCTGCTCGTGCGCCGCGAGGGGCTGCCGTCCCGGGCGGCATGGCCGGGCATCATCGGCTCGGGCCTGCTCTGGTTCGGGCTCTACATGGTGGCGCTCAACTGGGGTGAGCAGCTGGTCGACGCGGGCACCGCCGCGATGCTGGTGAACATCGGCCCGATCCTGATCGCCCTGCTCGGCGCCGGGCTCCTCGGCGAGGGACTCCCCCGCAGACTGCTCGTCGGGATGGCCGTCTCGTTCGGTGGCGCGGCGGTGGTCGGGCTCTCCATGTCGGAGCACGGGGGTTCGTCGGTCCTGGGCGTCGTGCTCTGCCTGGTGGCCGCGGTGACGTACGCCGGTGGCGTGGTCAGCCAGAAGCCCGCGCTCCGGCACGGATCGGCCCTGCAGATCACCACGTTCGGCTGCCTGATCGGCACGGTCGCCTGTCTGCCGTTCAGCGGCGTGCTGGTCTCCGAGGCGGCCGACGCCCCGCTGTCCGCCACGCTGAACATGGTCTACCTCGGGGTGTTCCCGACCGCGCTGGCCTTCACCACCTGGGCGTACGCCCTGGCCAGGACGACCGCGGGCCGGATGGGCGCGACGACGTACGCGGTGCCCGCCCTGGTGGTGCTGATGTCGTGGCTGCTGCTGGACGAGGTGCCCGCGCTGCTGACCGTCGCGGGCGGGCTGCTCTGTCTGGCGGGGGTCGCGGTCTCGCGGACGCGCTCACGCCGCGCCCGGGCGGCGGCGGAACCCGCGCACTGAGGCGCAGGGGGACCGGCCCGTCCGTGCGCGTCGCCGTGCGTGGAGTGCCGTCCCCGGGGGCCGGGCCTCCCGAGCCGAGGCCCGGCCGCCGGGCGTGCGGCCGGTGCCTGCGGCGGGGCCGCGTGTCGTGCGGCCCCGCCTTTCGTGGCGTCGGCTAGAACACGACCAGCGCGCGTCCGCCCTTGCCGGCGATCATGTTGTCGAACGCGGCCGGGATGCCGTCCAGCGAGATCCGTTCCGTCACCATCATGGACAGGTCGAACCGGCCCGCGCGGATGTGCTCGGCGAGCACCGGGAGGTCGCGTGCCGGGTCGCTGTTCCCGTAGACGCAGCCGGTGAGGGAGCGGCCCCAGTGGAAGATCTCCAGCGCGTTGAAGGTGACCTGCTGGTCCTTGCCGCCGATGCCGACGACCGTCGTACGGCCGCCCCGGCGGGTGGACTCCCAGGCGCCGCGGATCGTCGCGGGGCGGCCCACGCATTCCACGGCGACATCGGCGCCCTGACCGCCGGTGAGCTTGCGGACGGCGCGCGGGGTGGTGTCGGAGGCGATGACGTAGTCGGTGGCGCCGGCCCGGCGGGCCAGCTCCTCCTTCTCCGGTGACACGTCCACGGCGATGATCTTCGACGCCCCGGCGATACGGGCGGCCTGGAGGACCGCGAGGCCGACCCCGCCGATGCCGAACACGACGACGCTCTCGCCCTCGCGCACCCGGGCCGAGTGGTGGACCGCGCCGTAGCCGGTCAGGACCGCGCAGCCGAGCAGGGCCGCGTCGTCGAGCGGGATGCCGGCCGGGGCGGGCAGCACGCAGTTGGCGGCGACGACGGTCTCCTGGGCGAACGCCGCGACGTTCAGGCCGGGGTGGAGCTCGGTGCCGTCGGCCGTGCGGGCGTGGATGTTCGCCGCGCCCTTGAGCGCGTCGGCGCAGAGCCAGACCTCGCCGATCCCGCAGTGGAAGCACGCCCCGCAGGACGGCGCCCAGTTGAGGACGACGGGGTCGCCAGCGGCGACGTGGGTGACGCCCTCGCCCACGGCCAGCACGGTGCCCGCGCCCTCGTGGCCGAGGACCGCGGGCACCGGCAGGCGCATCGTGCCGTTGGACAGGGACAGGTCGGAGTGACAGACACCGGCGGCGGCGAGGCTGATGCTCACCTGGCCGGGACCGGGCTCCGGGAGTTCGATGTCGGTGATCTCCAGCGGAGCTCCGACAGCGGGCAGTACGGCGGCGCGGACCACGAACAGACTCCTCGGTGGATCGGTGGGATCGGCGGGGATCAGAACTGCAGGGACTTGGTCTGGAGGTACTCGGAGAGGCCGTGCGGGCCGAGTTCGCGGCCCACCCCGGACTGCTTGTAGCCGCCGAAGGGAGCCAGCGGGTTGAAGCGCCCGCCGTTGATGTCCACCTGGCCGGTGTCCATGCGGCGGGCGAAGGCCACGGCCTCCGCGTCGTCCGCGCCCCAGACGGCCCCCGCGAGTCCGTAGACGGTGCCGTTGGCGATCCGCAGCGCGTCGTCCGTGTCCTCGTACCGGAGGATCGAGAGCACCGGGCCGAAGATCTCCTCCTGCGCGATGGTCATGTCGGGGGTCACGTCGGCGAAGACGGTGGGGCTGACGTAGTAGCCCTGTTCCTTCGGCGCCTCGAGGCCTCCTGCGACGAGGCGGGCGCCCTCCTCGATGCCCTTCTCGATGTAACCCCGCACCCGGGCCTGCTGCTTGGCGTTGACGAGGGGGCCGACCCGCTCCCCCGGTACGTACTTGGCGACGGCGGTGGCGGCGAGGTCCACGGCCTCCTCGTAGCGCTCGGCGTCGACCAGCATCCGGGTCCAGGCGCTGCACGTCTGGCCGGAGTTGGACATCACGTTGGCCACACCGACGTTGACGGCCTTGGCGAGGTCGGCGCCCGGGAGGATCACGTTGGCGGACTTGCCGCCGAGCTCCAGTGCGACGCGCTTGACGGCCGCTCCCGCCGTGGCGCCGATCTGCTTGCCCACAGCCGTGGAACCGGTGAAGGAGACCAGGTCGACGCCCTCGTGCTCGGCGAGCGCCTGTCCGGCGACCGCGCCGATCCCGGTGACCAGGTTGAAGACGCCCGGGGGCAGTCCCGCCTCGTGGGTCGCCTCGGCGAAGAGCTGCGCGGTGAGCGGGGTGTCCTCGGCGGGCTTCAGGACGACGGTGCAACCGGCGGCGAGCGCCGGGGCCACCTTGGCGACGATCTGGTGGAGCGGGTAGTTCCAGGGCGTGATCGCGCCGACGACACCGACGGGTTCCAGCAGGACGGTGGAGTTGCCCAGCTTCTCCTCGAAGGAGTAGGAGGCGGCCAGTTCGGCGTACGAACCGGCGACCAGCACCGGCACTCCCGCGTGCACCATCTGGGACAGCGCAAGCGGCGAGCCGAGTTCGGCGGTGACGGTCTCGGCGATCTCGTCCTTGCGGGCGGCGAGCACGTCACGCAGGGCGCCGATCCTCGCGGCGCGTTCGGCGGGCGGGGTGGCCGCCCAGCCGGGGAACGCGGCGCGCGCGGCGCGAACCGCGGCGTCGACGTCCTCGGCGGTGCCCGCGGGGACGTGCCCGACGACCTGCTCGTCCGCCGGGTTCAGGACCGCGATCGTGTCCTGGCCCGAGGCGGGCCGCCACTCCCCGCCGATGTACATCCCGTCATGCGCCTTCATGCTGTTCCTCCCGGGCTCGCTGTGCCTGCCGCCGAAGCCGTGCGTCGTACGGACGGATGCCGTCCCGGGCCCAAACTAGCGCTGTTAGTTTTTGGGCGCCAGGGAACTGCCGGAGACACAGGTCACGCACCGACCACGGCAACCGTCCCACGCCGGGCGGGCCGGTGTCCGGGGCGCGGCGGGGCGGAATCCAGCGGGGCGGGACTTCAGGAGCCGGGGATCAGGAGGCGTCCCGCTCGGCGCGGGGCCGTTCGACGCCGGATGCCTCGGCTCGGGGTGCCTCGGCTCGGGATGCCTCGACGCCGGGTGCCTCGACGCCGGGTGCCTCGGCTCGGGGTGCGGGCGCCTCGGCGGCCGGTACCGGCGCCTTGCGTCCGCCGCCCCGCAGGCCGAGTCCCGCCGCCCCGACCAGCAGCACGCCCAGCATCACGAACGGGGCGGCGGTGCCCGCCACTCCGGCGATCAGCCCGGCCGAGGCGGGCGCGGCGACCTGGCCGAGCCGGTTGCCGGTGAGCCTGAGCGCGAGCGCGGTGGAACGGGCCGCCTCGGGCGCGGCCTGGACGACGGTGGTCATCGAGAGCGGCTGGCCGACGCCCAGGCAGAAGCCGAGCACGGCCAGCATCACAGCGAGGCCCCACACGGGGACGGGCAGGGCGATCGCCGCGCAGAGGAGCCCGCCGAGCAGGCAGGTCGTGGAGAGCAGGGCGGCCCTGCCCACCCTGCGCAGCATCGGCGTCATGACCAGCCGGCACGCGATGGTCGCGGCGGCCCGCAGGCTGAGCAGCAGCCCGACGGTGGCGGGTGCGATGCCCCGGTGCTCGCCGACGACCGGCAGGTAGGCGGTGAGGATGTCGGTGGCGCTGAGCACGGCGAGGCTGATGAAGATGCCGGCCGGGACACCCCGGGTCCGCAGGATGGCGCCCACGGGCACCTTCTGCGCCTCCTTCCGGGCGGTCACGGCGGTGCGCCGGTGCTCGATGCGCCAGAGCGAGGTGAGGGAGACAGCGGCGACGACCGCCGAGACGAGCAGGGCCAGGGCGCTCGTGCGCGCCATCGCACCGTCCTGCTCGGAGATGACGAAGCCCGCGGCGATCGGCCCGACGAGCTGGCCGAGGGAGGCCCCGATGGTGAAGTGGCCGAAGTTGCGGTCCTGGTCGGCGGGGGCCGACTGCCGGGCGACGAGCGACTGGGCGCCGATGACGAAGCAGAGGTGGCCGAGGCCCATGACCCCGCTCCACGCCGCCAGCGCGGCCAGGGAGCCCGAGGTGCCGCTGAGCGCGCAGCCGCCGCCGATCAGGAGGACCCCGACGGGCAGCAGCGGCGCGCAGCGGCCGTGGTCCGTGCGCCGGCCCAGCGGTACGGCGGCGAAGAGCGGCAGCAGTGCGTAGACACCGGCGATGACGCCGATCGCCCGCTCGTCGGCGCCCAGCGAGAGGGCCCGGTAGGAGACGGCGGGCCGCGCCATCGACACCGCCCCCTGCGCGAAGGCGAAGGCGATGACGAGGCGCAGCAGCCAGCCCCTGCCGGGCCGGGGTTCCGGAGGCATCAGATGATTCCGAACAGGATGCCCGCGCCGAGCACCACCAGCGAGGTGAGCACGGCCCACTTGACGGTGAACCGGGTGTGGTCGCCGAACTCGACCTTGGCCATGCCGACCAGGACGTAGACGGCGGGCACGAGCGGGGACGACATGTGCAGCGGCTGGCCCGCGATGGAGGCGCGGGCGATCTCCAGGGGGGAGACGCCGTGGGCGGCGCCGGCCTCGGCAAGCACGGGCAGGACTCCGAAGTAGAAGCCGTCGTTGGACATGAAGTACGTCAGGGGGAGGCTCAGCAGACCGGTGACCAGGGCCATGTGCGGGCCCATGCCGTCGGGAACGGCCCCGACGAGCCAGTCCGCCATGTGTTCGACCATACCGGTGCCGGTGAGCACGCCGGTGAAGACGGCGGCGGCGAAGACCATGCCGGAGACGTTGAGCACGTTGTCGGCGTGGGCCGCGATCCTGGCCCGCTGGTCGGGCATGTGGGGGAAGTTGACGGTCAGGGCGAGGGCCGCGCCGAGCAGGAAGAGCACCGGGATCGGCATCAGTTCGAGGATCATCGCGGCCAGCAGGACGACGGTGAGACCGGCGTTGAACCAGTAGAGCTTGGGACGCAGGGTGGACCGGTGGGGGTCGAGCCCCTTGAACTCCTCGTCCGCCTCCGCGTCTTCGGCGCCGCCCGTACCGCTCGAGGTCCCGGCCCCGGTGCCCTTCGGGGCCTTCGTGAGCCGGTCCCCTCCACCGCCCGCACCGACCAGGACAGTCTCGGGCTCGGTGACCAGCGCCTCGTCGAGGGTGAGCATGCCGAGCCGCTTGCGCTCGCGGCGGCCGAGGACGCAGGCCAGCAGGAGGACGGCGAGCAGGCCGACGGCGAGGGCCGGGATCATCGGGACGAAGATGTCGGCCGCGTCCACCTTGAGGGCGGTGGCGGCACGGGCGGTGGGACCGCCCCAGGGAAGGGTGTTCATGACACCGTTGGCCGTGGCGGCGACACCGGTCATCACGACCAGGCTCATCTTCAGCCGCTTGTAGAGCGGATACATCGCCGAGACGGTGATCATGAAGGTGGTGGAGCCGTCGCCGTCCAGCGAGACCACCGCCGCGAGCAGCGCCGTGCCGATGACGATCCGCATCGGGTCTGCCTTGCAGAAGCGCAGGATGCCCCGGACGACCGGGTCGAAGAGGCCGACGTCGATCATCACGCCGAAGTAGACGATGGCGAACATCAGCATCGCCGCGGTCGGCGCGAGGTTGCCGACCCCTTCGATGACGTAGTCACCGAGCTTCGCGCCCTGTCCTACGGCCACGCAGAACAGGGCGGGGATCAGGACCAGCGCCGCGATCGGCGACATCTTCTTCGTCATGATCAGGACCAGGAAGGTCGCGATCATGGCAAAGCCGAGAATTGTCAACATATGGGATACCTAACGTTCACCTTTGAACCCTGACCGAAGCCGGCGGTCCGGATGACGTTAGGTGCCCCCAATCGGCGTTAACAAGATGTTGACGTGTGAGCAATACGAGCAAAACCCCAGGTCAACGAGTTGACGTCACGGAGACCGGGACGGCGCCGCGCACCGCGGTCACGGAGACGGGGACGGCGTTGAGCACCGAGGTCCCGGACAGCGGGTCCAGCAGGCTGCCGTCCAGGAGCTGGTTCACATTGACGCCGGGATCGGCACCGGCCACCGTCAGACGGGTGCCCGCGCGGCTGTGGCCCCAGCCGTGCGGGAGGCTCACGACCCCGGTCCGTACCGAGTCGGTGATCTCCGTGGGCGCCTCGACCTCCCCGCCCGCCGCGCTGATCCGGGCCGTGTCCCCTTCGGCGAGACCGAGCCTGGCCGCGTCCTCGGGATGGATCTGGAGGGTACAGACATTCGAACCGCCGCGGAGCGCCGCGACGTTGTGCAGCCAGCTGTTGTTGGACCGCAGATGGCGGCGGCCCACGAGGACCAACCCGGCGGGCCGGGCGCCGAGCGAGGCACGCAGCCGGGGCAGGTCGGCCGCGATGGGCTCGGGGAAGAGCTCGATGCGGCCGGTGCGGGTCCTGAGGACCTGCGGGACGCGCGGCTTGAGCGCACCGAGGTCGATCCCGTGCGGATGCGCGAGGAGCTGCTCCAGCGTGAGGTCGTACGGTCCCATGCGCAGCATCAGGTCGAGGCGGCGCTCGGCGCCGGTGAGGCCGGTCAGTTCGGCCGCGAGGGTCTCGGGTGCGCCCGCCTTGGCGAGCGTCGCCGCGATGACCAGGTCGTCGACGGACTCGGGCGGCGCGCCGTGGTTGCCGCCCACGGCGAGGACGAGCCGGGCCAGGATCTCGCACTCGTCCATCCCGCCCTCCTCCAGCGGCACGGCGGCCCTGCCGTACCGGACCTGGTTGCGGACGGCCAGGGAGTTGAGGGCGAAGTCGAAGTGAGCGCTCTGCGAGGGCGGCGGCGGGGGCAGTACGACATCGGCGTGGCGAGCGGTCTCGTTGAGATACGGATCGACGCTGACCATGAAGTCGAGGCCGTCGGCGAGCGCCCGGTCGAGCCGGTCCCCGTCGGGGGCGGAGAGCACGGGGTTGCCCGCGATGACGACGAGGGCGCGTATGCGGCCCTCCCCCGGGGTCTCGATCTCCTCGGCCAGCGCGGCGACGGGCAGTTCGCCCTTGGCCTCGGGGTGTCCGGAGACCCTGCTCCTCCAGCGGCCGAGGGCGAAGCCCTTGCCGGGGGCCGCGGGACGGGGCGCGCGGCCGGTGGCGGAGAGCGGGAAGAGGGCCCCGCCGGGGCGGTCGAGGTTGCCGGTGAGGATGTTGAGTACGTCGACGAGCCAGCTGGCCAGCGTGCCGTGCTCGACGGTGCAGCTGCCGATGCGCCCGTAGACGGCGGCGGAGGGCGCGGCGGCCAGTTCGCGGGCGATCCCGCGGATGGTGTCCGGCTCCAGGTCGCAGGCGGCCGACACCGCCTCGGGGGTGAAGTCGGCCATGGCCTCGGCCAGTTCGTCGAAACCGTCCAGGTGCTCGGTGAGCGTCCCGGGGTCGGCGAGCTTCTCCTCCAGGAGGACCTGGGTGAGTGCGGCGAGCAGGAGGGCGTCGGTGCCGGGCCGGATCGCGGCGTGCCGGTCGGCGAGGCGCGCGGTGCGGGTGCGGCGCGGGTCGATGACGGTGAGGGTGCCGCCGCGCCGGCGCAGGGCCTTGAGCTTGCCGGGGAAGTCGGGGGCGGTGCACAGACTGCCGTTGGACTCCAGCGGGTTGGCACCGATCAGCAGCAGATGGGCCGTACGGTCCAGGTCGGGTACGGGGATGGCCTGGGCATCGCCGAAGAGCAGCCCGCTGGAGACGTGCTTGGGCATCTGGTCCAGGGTGCTGGCGGTGAAGACGTTGCGGGTGCCGAGCGCGGCGAGCAGCAGCGGCGGATAGAGCCCGCCGGCCATCGTGTGCACGTTGGGGTTGCCGAGGAAGACGCCGACGGCCTGCTTGCCGTGCTCGTCGATCAGTGCCGTGATCTTCGCGGCGATCACGTCGAAGGCCTCGTCCCATGTCGCCTCGCGCAGGACGCCGTCCGTGCGGACGAGCGGGGTGCGCAGCCGGTCGGGGTCGGCGTCGAGCCCGCCGAAGGAGGCGCCCTTGGGACAGATGAAGCCCTGGCTGAAGACGTCGTCGCGGTCACCTCGGGCACCGGTCACCGTGGTCCCCTCGATGGTGAGGGTCAGCCCGCAGGTGGCTTCGCAGAGCGGGCAGACACGCAGGGCGGTGCGGGAATCGTGGGACATGGGTCCTCCCCGGGGCGGCGGCAGCGGTGGCGCGCGGGCGTGATCCGGCCGCCCGCCGCCCGCACGGCGGACGCGGGCTCCGGCCGCACCGAGCATACCGACCGGTACGGATGGAGGCGAGACGCGGACGCCACCGGTTCCGGGCCTCGCGGCG
This sequence comes from Streptomyces sp. CB02058, assembly GCF_001905505.1. Lineage (GTDB taxonomy): Bacteria > Actinomycetota > Actinomycetes > Streptomycetales > Streptomycetaceae > Streptomyces. Next base: position 125,797 of record NZ_LIPG01000006.1, on the reverse strand, counting down.
GGGGACGGGGCTCCCGAACAGGGACGGGGCTCCCGGCAAGTAACGAGGCTCCCGGCGAGGGGCGGGGCGGGCGAGGGTCATGCCACCCGGCCGGGAAGGAGCCTCCCGTCCGGATCAGGCCAGGACACGCGCCAGATACGCCTGGAGCAGCACCCGGGTCTCCGCGATCAGCTCGGGGTCGCCCTCCGGGTCGGAGCGGAAGGCGAGCTGGAGCAGGGCGTCGGCCGCCTGCACGGAGACCAGCACCGTCCGGAGCAGCCCGGCATCCGACAGGGCTCCGTCGCCGCCCCGCCCGAGATGGCCGGAGAGCAGCCCGGCCAGCCGGTCCGCGACGCGCCGGTTCGCCTCGTCCTGCGGACCGGCGACGGGCGCGGGAGGCCCGAAGTCGACGAGGGCGAAGCCGGGGACGGAGCGCTTCATCGCGAGGTACTCGTCGAGCACGGCGTCGATGGCCGCCCGCCATTCCCGCTCCGGTATCGCCTCCAGTCTGGCGACGACCCGCCCCGCGTAGACGTCGAGGTTGCGCTCGGCCAAGGCGTCGACGAGGGCCCGCTTGTTGGGGAAGAAGCGGTAGACGGAGCCGATGGGCACCCCGGCACGGTCGGCGACCGCCCGGGTGGAGAGCAGTTCGTAGCCGGTCTCGTCGAGCAGTTCCGCACCGGCGTCGAGGATCCGGGCGAGCCGGTCGGCGCTGCGCTGCTGCACGGGGACGCGTCGGAGGTTCGTATGAGCGTGGGACACGGACCCCATGATGCCCGTATGCCGTTGACGGGCAACGTTTCGATTCCTACGGTGATGCATAGGATTCTTCGTCAGGGGATCCATGGGATTCCTCATCCACGGGAGCGCATGATGAGTGGCATCGAGCAGGCGAGGAAGACGGCACGGGGCCTCGGCCACAGTCCCGGCTTCGGCAACGAGCACAGCTCGGAGGCCGTCCCCGGCGCCCTGCCGCACGGCCGCAACTCCCCCCAGCGCGCCCCTCTCGGGCTGTACGCGGAACAGCTCAGCGGCTCCGCGTTCACCGAACCCCGTGCCCGCAACCGCCGGTCCTGGCTCTACCGGATCCGTCCCTCGGCCGCCCATCCCGCCTTCGTCCGCATCGACAACGGCGCCCTGCGCAGCGCGCCGTTCACCGAGTCGGTGCCCGACCCCAACCGGCTGCGCTGGGACCCGCTCCCCGAACCCGCGTCCGGCACGGACTTCCTGACCGGCCTGTGGACGCTGGGCGGCAACGGCGACGTCACCCGGCGCACCGGCATGGCCGTGCATCTCTACAGCGCGAACGCCTCCATGACCGACCGGGTCTTCAGCGACTCCGACGGCGAGCTCCTGATCGTCCCCGAGCGCGGCGGACTGCTGCTCCGCACCGAGCTGGGCCTGCTGGCCGCCGGTCCGGGCCAGGTGGCGCTGATCCCGCGCGGCGTGCGCTTCCGCGTCGAGCTGCTGGACGCCACCGCCCGCGGCTATGTCTGCGAGAACTACGGGCAGCCGTTCGTCCTGCCCGACCTGGGCCCGATCGGCGCCAACGGCCTGGCGAACGCCCGGGACTTCCTGGCGCCCGTCGCCGCGTACGAGGACCGCGAGGGCCCGGTCGAGGTGGTCAACAAGTTCTGCGGAAACCTGTGGTCGGCGACGTACGGCCATTCACCGCTCGATGTCGTCGCCTGGCACGGCAACCACACTCCGTACGTCTACGACCTGCGCCGCTTCAACGTCATCGGCACGATCAGCTACGACCACCCCGATCCGTCGATCTTCACCGTGCTGACCTCGCCGTCCGACACCCCGGGCCTGGCCGGGGTCGACTTCGTCGTCTTCGCCCCGCGCTGGCTGGTCGGAGAGGACACCTTCCGCCCGCCGTACTTCCACCGCAATGTGATGAGCGAGTACATGGGCCTCATCGAGGGCGCGTACGACGCCAAGGCGGGCGGCTTCGTGCCGGGCGGCGGCTCCCTGCACAACATGATGTCGGCGCACGGCCCGGACCGTGAGACCTTCGACCGGGCGAGCACCGCGGAGCTGGAGCCGCAGAAGATCGACGACGGCCTCGCCTTCATGTTCGAGACCCGCTGGCCCGTCACGGCGACCGCGCAGGCCGCGGGCGCCGGCCATCTCCAGCGCGGATACGACGAGGTGTGGCAGGGTCTGAGCCGCAACTTCCGGCCGTGACACCGCGCGGCCGGCCGCAGCCCAGAGAGCTCAGGTGAACCGGATGGATCAGGTCAACGAGGCGAGCCGGACGCCCGGCTTCGCCCCCGACTCCCTGGTGCTGAACCGGAAACTGCCCCTCTGGTACCAGGTCTCGCAGTCCCTGCGCGCCTCCATACTGGGCCGCCCCCAGGACGCGTCGACGCGGCTGCCCACCGAGGAGCAGCTCGCCGCGCACTACGGCGTCAGCGTTCTCACCATGCGCCAGGCGCTCAAGGAGCTGGAGACCGAGGGGCTGATCAGCAGGCACAGGCGGCGCGGAACGTTCATCGAGCCGCGCGCCCGGCGGGTGTCGCCGGTCAGGCTGCTGGGGTCGATCGACGCCATCGTCGCCCAGCAGTCGGGCGAGCGGACGACCGTGCTCGGCCACGGCAGGGCGCCCGTCCCGGGTGATCTCGCCGAGTACTTCCCCGGCTGCCCCGAGGTCGTCAGCTACCGGCGGCTGCGCTGCGACGAGGGGACCGGGGAGCCCACCAACTGGGCGGAGAACGCGGTGCGTCCGGAGATCGCCGCCCGGATCGACGTGACCGATCTGGAGCGCTGGCCGATGACGAAGGTGCTGCGCGACGCCGTCGGCGTACGGATCTCCCGGATCACGGACACCGTCGAGGCCCGCCTCGCCGACCCCGTCACGGCCGAGCTGCTCCAGGTGCCGCTGCTCAGCCCGATCCTCCACTACACCGGCGTGACGTACGACGAGGACGGCACGGTGGTGGACGTGGCCCGCATCCGCTACCGGGGTGACCGCTTCGCCTTCTCCGTGACGGTGGACGCCCACTGACTCCGTGAGGTCCGCGCACCGGCGGCGGCGCGCGGCGGGCGGTCGTTACGATGCTGGGGCGGCGGACCTGGTGACGGGGAGGACGACACGGTGGCAGCACGGGCGGCGGCCATGGCGGGCGGGCGCGGAGCGCTCCCTCTGCTGGACGACCTCATGCCCTGGTCCGTGCGCCCGCTGAGAACGGGCCGCGCCTGGGTGACCGCCCCCGAGGCCGCCTCGCTCAGGGCCCGCTGGGACCTGCTCGTACGGGCCGAAGGCGCCGAGCGGGAGCGGCTGTTCGGGACGAGCCGTTCCCGTACGCCGATGACCCCGGCCGCCGCGCTGCCGGGCCGGTCCACCGGGACGAGCGCGTTCGCCCGGGACCCGGGGCCGTATCCCGAACCGGTGCGCATCCTGCACGGCCCCTTCGACGAGCAGTGGCTGATACCGGACCACCGGCTGCTGGACGCCGCGCGCCCCGAGCTGTGGCGGGTCGCCGACGGGCACCAGCTCTTCGCCGTGGAGCACGGCCATGTGCCGCAGGGCGCCGGTCCCGCGCTGTCCGCGACCGCGCTGCTGCCCGACGGTCACTCCCCCGCCGGGCGCCCTGGGCGGATACGCCCGCTCTACCGGCGGCCCGGCGGCCTCGAACCCAATCTCGCCCCCGGCCTGTCCGCCCTGCTCGCTGCCCGCTACGGGGCCCCCGTCACCGCCGAGTCCGTCCTCTGCTGGGCCCTCGCCGCCGCACTGCCCTCCCCTGCCGGGCCCCTGGTGCCCCTGCCGGCCGACGGGGACCTGTGGGCGGACGGCGTCGAGCTGGGCCGGGAGCTGCTGCGGCTGCACCTGCGCGGGGCGCGCGACGGGGAACGCCCCCGGCTGCCGGGCGGCCGTCGCCCGTATGTGCGGGCCGCGATCCCGGCCCGGCCGGACGGTCTGCGCTACGACGCCGCCGAGGAGACGCTGTTCCTCGGCGAGGGGCGCGTCTCGCCCGTGCCCCCGGGAGCCTGGGACTTCCGGGTCGGCGGAGTGCGCATGCTGGAGATCTGGTTCGAGCGGCGCACGGCGCCGGCCGAGGGCCTCGCGGCGGTCGGGCCCCGCGACTGGCCGCGCGAACGGACCTCGGAGCTGCTCGAACTGATCACCGTGCTCGCCCTGCTCGACGGCCTCGGGCCGCGCCGGGCGGCACTGCGTGACCGGCTGGAGGGGGCGGACGGACCGGACCGGGCGGACGCCCCGACCCGGGACGCGCTGCGCGCCGCCGGAGTGCTCCCCGTGCCCGCGGCGGCCCGGCGCCCCGCGTCCGTGCTCGACCACCAGGAGGAGGGCCCGGACGGGCAGTTCGCGCTGCTCTGACCGCCCGGTCACCGGCGCCCTGCGTGACAGGAGGGCCGCGTACACGGTAAGCACGCTCCTCATGAGCACACAGCCCCTCCCCCTGTACGGTGTCACCGTGGTGGCCGTCGAACAGGCGGTCGCCGCGCCCTTCGCCACCCGGCAGCTCGCCGACCTCGGCGCGCGGGTCGTCAAGATCGAGCGCCCGGACGGGGGCGACTTCGCGCGCGGCTACGACACCGCGGCGCGCGGGCTCGCCTCCCACTTCGTCTGGTGCAACCGGGGCAAGGAGTCCGTCGCGGTCGACCTCAAGGACCCGCGCGGCCTGGAGGTGGTGCGCCGGCTCGTGGCCGGGGCCGATGTGTTCGTGCAGAACCTGGCACAGGGGGCCGCGGCCCGGCTGGGCCTGGATGCCGCCACCCTCTGCGCCGCGCACCCCCGGCTGGTCGCCGTCGACATCTCCGGCTACGGCGCGGACGGTCCGTACGCCCACAAGCGGGCCTACGACATGCTCGTCCAGTGCGAAGCGGGCCTGGTGTCCGTCACGGGAACCCCCGGGGAGCCCGTGAAGGCCGGGATTCCCGCCGCCGACATCGCGGCCGGCATGTACGCCTTCTCCGGTGTCCTGGCCGCTCTGCTGAGGCGCGCCACGACCGGGCGCGGGGGCCCGGTGGAGATCTCGATGCTGGACTCGCTGGCCGAGTGGATGGGGCACCCGCTGCACCACGGGATGCACGGGGGCGGGACTCCGGCACGCACCGGGCTCGCGCACGCGGTCATCGCACCGTACGACGCCTACGCCACCGCCGACGGGGAGCGGGTGCTGCTCTCCGTGCAGAACGACCGGGAGTGGCGGCGGCTCGCGGAACAGGTGCTGGAGCGGCCCGGGCTGGCCGGCGATCCGGACTTCGCGACGAACACCGCGCGGACCGCCAACCGGGAGCGGACGGACGCGGTGGTGGCCGGTGCGCTCGCGGCGCTGAGCGGGGAGGAGGCGCTGGCGCGGCTGGACGCGGCGGGGATCGCCTGCGCGCGGCTGAACACGGTCGCGGACGTCGCCGCACATCCTCAGCTGGCCGCGCGGGACCGATGGCGGGACGTGACCACGCCCGTCGGCGAACTGCGTGCCCTGATGCCCCCGATCACGCTGCCGGGCGGAGCGCCGACGCCGATGGGTGCCGTACCGGCGCTGGGGGAACACACCGACGCAACGCTGCGCGCCCTGGGGATGACGGACGGGCAGACGGCAGCCTTGCGCCGGGACGGAGTGATCGTGGACGCGGCCCTGAGCGGAGGGCCGGACCGGTCGTGACAGCCTCCGGTCAGTGGCGGCTGCCGAAGAGCGAGCGCCGCAGCCGCCGCAGCGGGGCGAAGAGCGAGACACGCGCGCTCCTGCTCCTGCGGCTGTGCGCGGCGTCGCGCGAGGTGAGTTCGAGCATCAGCAGCGTCGCCTCGGCCGACTCGCGCTGCGGAACGGCGGGGCCGCCCAGCACTGCGAGATGGCGGTCGAGGCGCGAACTGGTCGCACCGCTCCCACATGTAATGGCAGGCACACGCGGCCTGCTGCGCACCGTTATCTGTTCCATGTCACTCCCCACCCGTACGAGGGCACCCGGCCCGGGCAGGTTAACCCTATCGTCCCCCGACTACACCCGTGTATCCCGGCCGCAGGATTGCACACCCGTGTACGGGGGTTGACGGCCCGTTACCGGACCCCGCCTGTTCCGGGCCGAAATGGGGGGATCAGCGGGGATCCGGCTGCTCGCGGCGCCCTCACCGGTTCACGGGGATGCGCGCGACCGGTACACGGAGATCCGCGCGCCGGGGCGCACGCCGGGGCTTCATCCGCCGACCGGTGGTTCGAAGTGCTTCCGTACGCCGCCCCTGATCCGCGGGGACGAGCCCGCCGGGAGGAGCCCCGGCACGGCGGGACCTCCTCCCGGCGGGATCGCTTCCCGCCGCTCCGGTCTTCGGGTCCCGGGCTCCGGGCGACCCGCCTCGGGTTCCGGTCAGGCCTTCGAGTTGAGGACGGGCAGATAGCCGCCCGACTGCCCTGCGGCAGTGGGGTGGTAGGACTCACCGATGTTCAGCCAGTTCACGCTGTGCAGCCAGGCGCTGCCCGAGCAGATCTCGTGCCCGGTGAAGGTCGTGGTGACGTCGCCGAAGGTGAAGCCGTGGTCGGCGGCGCGCTTGGCGGTGGCCGCGTTGAGGTAGTCGGCGGCGCCGTTGATGGCGGAACGCTCCTTCTCGCTCAGACCGGCGATGCAGCTGCCGGCGAGCTTGTAGAAGCGGGGGTAGCCGAGGACGACGACCCGCGCGGCGGGCGCCTTGGCGCTGATCGCCGTGTACACGGAGTCCAGCCGGCCGGGGAGGGTCGAGTCGACGTAGGCGCGGGCGGTGGCGATCCGGCTCAGACAGGTGGCTTCGGACTGCAGGACGCAGGTGGTCATCACGTCGGCGAAGCCCGCGTCGTTGCCGCCGATGGAGATCGAGACGAGGTCGGTGGAGGAGCTGAGCGTGCCGAGCTGACCGGCCGTCACATCGTTGGTCCTGGCTCCCGAGCAGGCCTTGAAGGAGAACGAGGCGGGGCTGTTGGCGGCGGCCCAGAGGGCGGGATAGGCGCGGGTGCTGCGCTTGCAGTCGCCGCTCGCGCTGTCGTAGCTGCCGGCGCCGACCCCGGAGGAGTACGAGTCACCGAGGGCGACGTAGTCGACGGCCGCGGATTCCTTGGCCTGGGCGACGCCGGCACCGGTCAGGGCGAGGACGGTGCCGAGCAGGAGAGAGGACGAGAACGCCACGAGTCTGGACATTTTCATGGGACCTCCTTGGGCAGGATCTCTGCCTACTCCGTGGTAGCAGTACGAGCCCGGGTCCCGGAAGTGTCCATGCCAAGAAGCTTGAACAAGGTCTTCTTGACGGGCTCGTGGCGTTGCGTCACATTGAAATCCGGCATCCGGCGCACCGGGGGGCAAAGTCGCCAATGCGGATCATCACCGATGAGAAGGGGACAGCAGAGGCGGACGCGCCGCACGTTCCGCCGGGCGGTGCGGCGGCGGCAGGGGTGCGTGCGATTCCGGCTCTCGCGGACCTCGATTCACCACCGCATGCGCCCTTTGCGCCGTTCCACCCCTTCGCGACCCGGTTGCCGCACTCCACGCCTGCCCGCCGGGCCCGGAGCAGGCAGGACGGCCGACCGTCCCGGCCACCGGACCGCCCGTCGTCGATCTCGCGGCGGCGCGCACCCCGGCGGCACCGGGCAGCAGGTCAGCACGGAATTCCGTCCTGATCATTCCCGTATTCACTCTGATCATTTTCCCGGCGGCGCGGCTCCCGGTGATCCGCAAAACGCGAGGGAATAGGAAGCATCAATTCCACGGCAGAATGTGACAGTTCCGTCAAAGTCCGGAAAAGCCGAGACCTCACCACAGGTCTTGGCATACAGTTCCCCTCGTTCATAACGTCGCGCATCCACTCGCAACGGCCCATCACGCAGCGGCTCCAGGGGAGGGCTCAGGCAGCCGCGGTGGATACCGGAGCGGTGCGCGTCAGGGGGGTGCCGCGCCAAGCGGCCGTGCTCGTTCGAGCCGGTCGCCGTGCGGCCAGTTGTGCCAGCTCATCCAGCCTGCTCGGAGCGTGGCTCCGCCATGGCCGGAATGAGGACCCCCCTTTCGAACCGGACCTTTATCCGGACGGCCCGGGGGCGGGCCGTCCACCGGACGAGAGGGAAACGACTCATGAGTTCAGTTCTGCCTTCCTCGACCAGATCCGCCACCGAAGAGACCGAAGTCGCTCGAATGGAGAGCGAATACCGACCGATCTCTTCCCATCTCGCGATAGCGCCGCCGGTAAGTGTCGTGATCCCCGCCATGAACGAGGCGGAGAATCTTCCCCATGTGTTCAAGACCCTGCCCGACTGGATTCATGAAGTCGTGCTCGTCGACGGGAATTCCACCGACGACACCATCCGGGTCGCCCGTGAACTCAGGCCGGACGTCGTCGTCGTGAAGCAGGTCGGCAAAGGCAAGGGCGACGCCCTGATCAGTGGCTTCGCCGCCTGCACCGGCGACATCATCGTGATGGTCGACGCGGACGGCTCGGCGGACGGCGAGGAGATCGTCAGCTACGTCTCCGCGCTGGTCGGCGGCGCGGACTTCGCCAAGGGCTCGCGCTTCGCCAACGGCGGCGGCACGGACGACATGACACCCGTCCGCAAGCTCGGCAACCGGGCGTTGTGCACGGTGGTCAACCGCAAGTTCGGGGCCCGCTACACCGACCTCTGCTACGGCTACAACGCCTTCTGGAAGCACTGTCTGGACAGGATCACCCTGGACTGCACCGGCTTCGAGATCGAGACCCTGATGAACATCCGGGTGGTCAAGGCGGGTCTCCGCGTCCAGGAGGTGCCCAGCCACGAGTACAACCGCATCCACGGGGTGAGCAATCTCAGCGCGGTGCGCGACGGGCTCCGGGTGCTCAGGGTGATCCTCCGGGAGAAGCGGGTACGCCGGGTCCGCCGCCCGGCGGCACTGCCCGCCGTCATCGGCCGGGGGCGGGCCCTGTGAGCAGGCGCGGCTTCTCCGTGGTCATCTGCGTCTACACCGAGGAGCGCTGGGAGGACATCCTCGCGGCCGTCCGTTCCGTACGGGAGCAGTCCCTCCCCGCGGAGGAGATCCTGCTGGTGGTGGACCACAACAGTCCACTGCTGGACCGCCTTTCCGAGGAGTACGGGGACTCCTCGGATGTGCGGGTGCTCGCGAACGCGGGTCCCCGCGGCCTCTCGGCGGGCCGCAACACGGGCATCGCCGCGTCCCGGGGCGGCTTCGTCGCGTTCCTCGACGACGACGCGGTCGCCGAGCGGGACTGGCTGCGCCACTTCGAGAAGGGCTACGACGATCCGGGGGTGATGGCCGTCGGCGGCCGGACCCTGCCGTCCTGGGCCTCGGGCCGCCGGCCCGCATGGTTCCCGGAGGAGTTCGACTGGGTGGTCGGCTGCACCTACCGGGGGCTGCCGCCCGGCACGGTCAGGGTCCGCAACGTCCTCGGCGGCAACGCCTCGTTCCGGCGTACGGCCTTCGACGCGGCGGGCGGCTTCGCCACCGGCATCGGACGGAACGGTGACAGGCGCCCGCTGGGCGGCGAGGAGGCCGAGCTGTGCATCCGGCTCACCCGCGCGCTCCCGGGGGCGGTGCTGCTGATCGACGACCGCGCGGTGATCCACCACAAGGTCCCGGCGCCCAGGGAGCGGTTCGGCTACTTCCGTACGAGGACCTACGCCGAGGGGCTCTCCAAGGCCCTCGTGTCCCGGAGCGTCGGGGCGGCCCGGGGTCTCGAGTCCGAGCGCCGCTACACCACCCGGGTGCTCCCTGCCGGGGTGCTGCGGGGCCTGCGGGACGGTCTGCTCGGCCGTCCCGGCGGGGCGGGCCGCGCGGGTGCCATCGTGACGGGGGTGCTCGCCGCGGCGGCCGGCTACGCCGTGGGCAGCGTCCGGGCCCGGCGCGACGGCACGTCCTTCGCCGTACCGGGGGCCCGCCCGGCGGCGGTCGTGGGTGAGGAGGTGCGGTGAGTCCGCCGGACGGCGCCGTGCCGATCCTGATGTACCACGCCGTCAGCCGCCGCCCGGCCGATGCCGTGTACGGCCTGTCGGTGTCGCCCGGCGCGTTCCGGACGCAGATGGAGATCCTCGCCGGGCGGGGGTACACCCCGCTGACCACGGCGGCGCTGGGCGAGTGCTGGCGCACGGGGCGGCCCCTGCCGTCCCGTCCGGTGCTGATCACGTTCGACGACGGTTACGAGGGGGTGCACCGGCACGCCCTGCCGGTGCTCGCCGAGCACGGTTTCGCGGCGACCGTCTTCGTCACCACGGGCTGGCTGCGCGGGACGTACGACGAGGGAGGCGCCCTGGACACCATGCTCGACTGGGGCCAGGTGCGCGAACTCGCGTCCACGGGTGTGGAGATCGGCGGCCACAGCCATACGCACCCGCAGCTGGACCAGCTCGGCGACGCGGCACTGCGGGTGGAGGCCGTGCGCTGCCGGGAGATCGTCGGCGCCGAACTGGACGCGCCTCCGGTCTCCTTCGCCTATCCCTACGGCTACTCCAGCCGCCGGGTGAGACGGTCGGTCAGGGCGGCGGGCTTCGCGCAGTCCCTCGCCGTGGGAAACGCGCTGGCCCGCCGCCGCCAGGGGCCGTACGCCCTGGAGCGGGTGACCGTGCGCCGGAGCACCGGGGCCGCCGAGTTCGCACGGCTGGTCGAGGGCCGGGATGTCGCCCGTACGTTCGCGGCCGACCGGGTGCTCACCAAGGGGTTCGCCGTCGTACGCGGCGCACGCCGGGCGCGGCGGAGGCTCGCCGCGCCCGGGGCGGCCGCGGGCCGGGGCTGATCCCGGAGGGCCGGGCGGGCGCGGGTGCCCGTCCGGCCCTCCGGCTGGTCTCCTCCGCGGGCTCGCGAAACCTGGGTGCGCGGGGTGCCGTGGTGTCGGATCATGGGCGCCATGTCTGCCAACCCCGAATCCGCTCTGCCGATCCGGCTCAACGTCGACGACAGCGATTCGCCGTCGGACGTCGTGGACGCACTGTTCCTGGGCCGCTTCGCGACGGGCGAGCAGCCCTATTCGCACAGCTCCTCCCTCGACCGGGTCAAGTCGGGTGCGACCCTGCTGCCCTCGGCGGCCAAGGTGCTGCGCGCCGCACGGGACGACGACCGCAGCGCGACGCTCGCCGAGGGCGACGGATGGACGCTGCTGGTCTCACGGTGGAACCGCGGCGCCGATGTGACCGTGACGGCGACCAGCTCCGAGCTGGCCGAGAAGGTGCTGTCCGAGGCCACCGACGGCGCACAGGACGAGCCGGAGCCGCAGCCCGAGAACGTGACCATGGGCTTCTGGTACGTCTCGCCGCGCCGCGGGCCGCACCGCACCACCCGGCAGATCGCCGCGGGCACCTGGGACGAGGTCCGTCCCAACTACACCGCTCCGGTGGCCGACGCGATGGACCGGCTGATGAAGGTCACGCCCGACGACATCGCCGGCCGGCTGCTCCTGCTGCACGGCCCGCCGGGCACCGGCAAGACCTCGGCGCTGCGTACCCTCGCCCGGTCCTGGCGCGACTGGTGCCAGGTCGACTGCGTGCTGGACCCGGAGCGGCTCTTCAACGACGTCGGCTATCTGATGGACATCGCCATCGGTGAGGACGACGGTTCGGCGAAGGGCCGGTGGCGGCTGCTGCTCCTGGAGGACTGCGACGAGCTGATCCGCGGCGAGGCGAAGCACACGGCCGGGCAGGCGCTGTCCCGGCTGCTCAATCTGACGGACGGTCTGCTGGGTCAGGGCCGGAACGTGCTGGTGGGCGTGACGACCAACGAGGACCTGGAACGTCTGCACCCCGCGGTGGTCAGGCCGGGCCGGTGCCTGGCCCGCATCGAGGTCGGCCCGCTGACCCGTGCGGAGTCGGTCTCCTGGCTGGGCACGGAGGAGGGGCTCGGCCGGGAGGGCAGCACGCTCGCGGAGCTCTTCGCGCTGCGGCGCGGCAACGCCCCCGCGTCCGTACCGAAGCAGGACGCGGGGGCGGACGCGGGGCTGTACCTGTGAGCGGCCGGGCTGCCGGGCGTCAGCTCCCGTAGGCCGCCCGTACGGCGTCCTCGGCGAGGGCCAGCGCGTCGGCACGGGACAGACCGAGGCGCCGGGCCTGTTCGGCGTACTCCTGGGCCGCCGTCGCCGCGTGGCGGGCGGCCGCGTCGCCCGCGGCGGCGATGAAGGTCCCGTTGCGCCCCCGCGTCTCGATCACCCCGTCGGTCTCCAGCGCGCGGTAGGCCTTGGCCACGGTGTTGGCGGCGAGGCCCAGTTCGCCCGCGAGGCCGCGCACGGTCGGTAGCCGGTAGCCGACGGGCAGGGCACCGGACCGGGCCTGTTCGGAGAGCTGGGCGCGCAGCTGCTCGTACGGGGCGGTGGCGGAGTCCGGGTCAACGGCGATCTTCAGGGTCACGCGCCGATTCTCTCGCACCCCGCGTGGCGCGACCCGTGGCGCCGCCGGAAATTCGGAGGCGGCCTGGCCGCGCACCGCGTTAGCGTCCGGCCCATGACCGTTCTCGTGCGTGACTTCCTGCCCGGCGACGCGGATGACTGGGTACGGGTGCGGCGTGCCGCGCTCCCGTTCATGGTGACGACTCCGGAGCAGGTCCTGAGCGATCTGGCCAACTCCCCTCCGGACCGGCGTTTCCGGCTCCTGGTCGCCGAGGAGGACGGCGAGATGATCGGCACCGCGCAGGTGGGGATCTCCCACGAGAGCACGGAGCCCGGCCAGGGGTTCTGCAATCCGTATGTGCTTCCGGGCAGGACGGGCCGGGGCGCGGGGTCGCTGCTGGTGCGGACCGCCGAGGAGCATCTGACCGCTGCCGGTGCGAGGGCCGTGTACAGCTGGGTGCTCGACGAGCCGGCGAACCGCGCGTTCGCCGAGAAGCGCGGTTACGCGCCGCGCAGGCAGGCTCACTTCTCCCGTCTCGACCTGGCGAACGGCACGCTGCCGCCGCTCCCGGAACTGCCCGCCGGGGTGGAGCTGCGCACGGGCGCCGACTTCGAGGACGATCCCCGGCCGCTGTTCGAGGCCGACGCGGAGGCAACGGCGGACGAACCGAGCGACGTCCCGGTGGAGTTCTCCGACTACGAGGGCTGGCTCAGCATGACCTGGCGGGCGCCCGGCCTGGACCACGAGCTCACCTCGGTCGTCGTGGTCGACGGGAAGGTCGCGGCGTTCAGCGTGGCGCAGACCGACGGCCGCACCCGCTACTGGTCGGGCATGACCGGCACCGTGCGTGCCTTCCGCGGACGAGGTCTGGCCAAGCTCGCCAAGAACGACTCGCTGCACCGCTCGCGGGCCGCCGGATACACCGACGCCTACACGGGCAACGACGCCGGCAACACCCCGATGCTGGCCATCAACCGGGGGTTCGGTTACGAGATCTGCGCCACGGAGGTACGTCATGTCCGCGAACTCGTCTGACTCCCCGGCCACGGTGACGGTCGCCCTGGTCAAGGCCGGCCGCACCAAGATCCGCTACCCGGCCGAGCAGGTGCGCGACGACGGGGCCCGGATCACCGTCCGCGCTCCCTGGGCGGCCCCCGGGGTCCGGGACTTCGGCTTCGTACGTTTCGAGCCGGGCGATGTCTTCACCGAGCACTACTGGCGCGACCGGTGGTACGCCGTGAAGGAGGTCCGCACCGGTGAGGGGGAGCTGAAGGGCTGGTACTGCGACATCACCCGGCCCGCCGTGCTGCGTGGCGCGGAGCTCCTGGTCGAGGACCTGGATCTCGACCTGTGGGTGTCGGCGGACCGCTCGTCCGTACTGCGTCTGGACGAGGACGAGTTCGAGGAGAGCGGCCTCGCCGACCGCGACCCGGCGGCGGCCGAGGCGGCCGTCCGGGCGCTGGACGAGCTGGAACACCTGGCCCGCACCGAGGGTCTGGCTGGGCTGGTGCGCTGATCCGGGCCCGGCTCAGCTCCTCTCGGCCGTCCAGCGGCGCATCCGGACGGTGAGGGCGGCGACATGGGCGGCGGCCGCCGTCTGGGCGGTGGGCGCGTCCCCCGCGTCGATGGCGGCCAGAATGGTGCGGTGTTCCCGCAGGGCGAGTTCCCTGTTGTGCTGCGAGGACCAGAGGGCCGAGCGGTAGAGATGGGCCTGGGCGTCGAGGCGGTGCAGGGCGTCGCTGAGGGCGGTGTTGGCAGCGAGCGCCCGGATCGCGGTGTGGAACTCCAGGTCGAGAGCGGCCTCGCGCTGCGGGTCGGGGGCCTCGCCGAGCAGCGCCTCCTGCTGTGCGACGAGCGCTTCGAGGACGGCGACATCGCTCGTACGGGCGCGGAGCGTGGCCTCCCTCGCCGCCAGGCCGTCCAGCACCTCGCGGACCTGGAGCACGGCGAAGACGGACTCCTGGTCGAGCTGGGCGACCTTCGCTCCGGCGTGCGGGATGTGCACGGCGAGGCCGTCGTAGATGAGGCGCTGGACCGACTCGCGTACGGGGCTGCGGCTGACGTCCATCTCGGCGGCGAGCGCGGGGACGCTGAGCGGGGCGCCGGGGACGAGGTCGCCGCCGAAGATCCGGTCCAGCAGGCGCTGGTAGACCGCGTCGGCCAGGAGTTCGCCGCTGTCGAGGGTCATGGTTCTCCTGGGCGCGGTGCCGGCCGCCGGGCGTGCGGGTCTGCGTCCCGGCGCCGGGACGGTGGGTGCCGGTGTGGTGGTCATGCGGGGTGGTCGTCCCTCACGTTCCGGGGCCGAGCATAGTGCGCCCGGCCGGCTGACGGGTTGCGTGGCCCTGCGGGCTCGCGCGCCGGGCTGTAGGTTGCTGTCGCTCATCGGAACCAGTGACCCGGGGGACTCTCATGGAACGACCGCCCGACCGCGCCGCGTCGGTCCTGCGCTTCTCCGCCGAACTCGTCGCCTGGGTCGCGACCCCCTGGGCACTGGCCGCGTACTCCTGGGTCCTCGCCGTCGTGGCCGTCCTCCTCCTGATCGGTCTGCCCACGGTCTTCTCGACCCCCGGCGACAAGGCGCAGGTGATCGTGGCGGTGCCGGGCCCGGTCACGGTGCTGCTGGTCCTGCTCCAGCTCGCGGCGGCCGTGGTCTTCGCGTGGCTGGCCTGGCCCGCCTGGGCGGCGGTCCCGGTGTCCGTGCTGGCGGCCTCGGTGCTCGTCACCGAACAGCCGCGGTGGCGGTGGCTGTTGTCACCGGATCGCACGGGCTGACGGCTGGCGGCTGGCGGCTGGCGACACGGTCTCAGCGGCGGTCGCCCGAGCTGTGCCAGCGGCCCACGACGGCCTGTGAGGCGAGCGTGAAGACGGTGTACACCGCGATGCCGAACAGCGAGGCGAGCGCGATCGCGGCGATGAGGTCCTCGGAGCGCAGGGTCGCCCGGTAGGTGTCGAGCAGGGTTCCGATGCCGGGCTCCCCCTTGGCGAAGAACATGTCGCCGAGGATGGCGCCGATGACGACCTGCCCGGAGGCGATGCGCAGCCCGGTGAACACCGAGGGCAGCGCGGCGGGAAGTTCGAGGCTGACGAGGCGGCGGAGCCTGGAGGCCCGGCCGAGGGTGAAGAGCTCGTGCAGGCCCCGGTCGACGGAGCGGAGGCCGAAGTGGGTGTTGGTGATGACGGGGAACAGCGCGATCATCACGCAGACGATGACCCGGGAGCCGGTGCCGAAGCCGAACCACAGGCCGATGAGCGGGACGATCGCGAGGACGGGGATGACCTGGAGCATGACGGCGTACGGGTAGACGAGGCGTTCGACCCACCGGGCCTGGTTCATGAGTGAGCCGGTGCCGATGCCGATCAGTGCGGCGAGGACGAAGCCGATGGCGGCGATCCTGGCCGTCACCCCGAGGGCCTGCAGCATGGGTTCCAGATGGACGGGATCGGCGAGTGACCTGGAGACCACCTGGTGCGGGGGCGGGAGCAGAAAGCGCCGGGCGGGGTCCAGGAGCAGATAGCTGACGGCGTACCAGACCCCGATGCCGAGGGCCAGGGCGAGCGCGGGCACCGCGACGGCGGCGAGGGCCCGGCGCGCCCGGGAGGGTGAGCCGGGGGCGGCGGCCGGGGCTTCTTCGGAGGGGCGCGCGGTGAGATTACCGGCCGGCTTCCCGGTGGGCTTCTCGGAGGGCTCTTCGGCGGCCCGTTCGGCGGAGGGCGCGGGTGCCGTGCCGGTGGGGGCGGCTGTGCTGGTCATCGGACCTCCTGGAGCAGTGCGGAGACGGCCGCGACGTGTTCGACGTAGCGCGGGTCGTAGCGGAGTTCGGGGCCCCGGGCAGCGGGCAGGTCGATGTCGACGACCGCGGCGATCCTTCCGGGGCGCGGGGACATGACGACGACGCGCTGGGCGAGCAGGACGGCCTCGGCCACGGAGTGGGTGACGAACAGGGCGGTGAACCGGCTCTGTTCGTACAGGCGCAGGAGCTCGACCTGCATGTCCTGGCGGGTGAGTTCGTCGAGGGCGCCGAAGGGTTCGTCGAGCAGCATCACATCGGGGCGGAGCACGAGGGCCCGGGCGAGCGAGACGCGCATGCGCATACCGCCGGAGAGTGCGCGGGGCAGCTGGCCGGCGAAGTCACCGAGGCCGACGGCGTCGATGACGGCGTCGACGCGCGCCTCACGTTCCGCCTTCGGGACCTTCGCCAGCCGGGCGAGCAGGCCGATGTTGCGCCTGACCGTGCGCCAGGGCAGGAGCGTCGCCTCCTGGAAGACGAATCCGACGGAGGAGGTGTCCAGGGCGACGGAGCCGGCGGTGGGCTTCTCCAGTCCGGCGGCGAGGCGCAGCAGGGTGGATTTTCCGCAGCCGGACGGTCCGACGATGGCGGTGAACTGGCCGTCCGGCACCGCGAGGGTGACGTCGTCGAGCGCCTGGGTGCCGGTGGGATAGCGGACACCGACGTGGTCGAACGAGACCCGTACCCCCTTCATCAGATGGCTGGCGTCCACGTTCCGCAGGGTGTCGACGAGGTGCACGGGCTCTCCGTTCTGCTGGTGGCGGGGTCCCGGCGCCACCGGGGAGACCGGGGCGCCGGAATGTCTGCCAGTCTGGAACTGCATGTAACCCGACACAAGAAGACTCGCGTTAACTTCTCGTGACGCGGCCGCCCAGATCCCAGATAATCCCAAGTTGAAGCGAGATACGAGCTCACCGGGCGACCAACACTCGCCTCCGAGACAGAACATGCAATCAACTTTCCAGAACGACAGAATCCAACTGGTTGCATGTAATGACGTCGTAACAGGGTTCGGCCACAGTGGCGCATCGAGGCAGTCGGTCACTCCCCTGCCGACCGCGACCTCGCCCCCCGGCGCATCCGAATCCCGCCCCTTCCGGCGCGACCTTCCCTGGAGAACCGCATGAGGCCCATGACGTTCCGCCGCTTCGGCGCACTCGCCCTCGCTCTCGGCCCGCTCCTGGCCGCCACGGCCTGCGGAGAGGGAGGCGGCGGCTCGGCCACGGCGTCCGTCGACATCGCGCCCGCCGCGGCGGCCGACCGGCTCGACGGGGTCTGTCCCTCCACCGTCGTCGTCCAGCTCCAGTGGCAGCCCCAGTCCGACATGGGCGCGCTCTTCGAGATGCTGGGCCCCGGTTACCGGGTCGACAGCTCCGACAAGTCCGTGACGGGCCCCCTGGTGGCGGGCGGCAAGGACACGGGCGTCGATCTGACGCTCAAGGCGGGCGGACCGGCCATCGGCTTCCAGTCCGTGCCTTCCCAGATGTACGCCGACGACTCCGTGCACCTCGGTCTCGTCCACTCCGACCAGCTCATAGCGGCCTCGGGCACCCAGCGCGTCGTGGGTGTCACCCCGCTGCTCAAGTACAGCCCGGCGATGCTGATGTGGGATCCGTCGGCGCATCCGGGGCTGACCCTCGGCTCGCTGGCCGGCTCGGGGGCGACGGTGCTGGTCTCCAAGGACCAGTTCTACCCGGACTGGCTGGTCGCGAAGGGCCTGGTGAAGAAGAAGCAGCTCGACACCGGCTACGACGGCAACCCGGCCCGCTTCGTCGGCGACCCGGAGGTCGTCCAGCAGGGCTTCGCGAACTCGGAGCCGTACACCTACGAGAAGGAGACGCCGGCCTGGGGCAGGAAGGTGGGGTTCCAGCTCCTGAAGGACGCGGGCTACGACATCTACGCGTCCAACCTCACGGTCCGCGCCGACCGGCTGGAGAAGCTGGCGCCCTGTCTGGAGAAGCTGGTCCCGATCGTGCAGAAGGCGGGCGCCGCCTACATCGGCTCCCCGAAGGCCGCGAACAGGACCATCGTCGACGTGGTCGCGCAGGACAGCTCCTACTCTCCGTACACCCAGGGCGAGGCCGACTACAGCGCGGCGTTCCTGAAGGACGAGGGCCTGATCGCCGAGGAGGCGGACGGTTCGCTCGGGACGTACGACATGAAGCGCGTGGCCTCGTTCGTCGGTGAACTCGCGCCGGTGATAAGGGAGAAGGGGTCCGCCGTGCCGACGGGGCTGAAGCCCGGGGACGTCTTCTCCGACGCCTACACCGATCACTCCGTCGGCATCGGCTGACCCCGGATCCGCACCCCGTCCCCTCACGCCGGGGTCCGTACCGCGCGAACCGCGCGGGCACGGGCCCCGGCGCCGGTGCGCGCGGCTCTTCCCGGCCGTCCCGGCTCTTCGCGGCTCTTCGCGGCTCTTCGCGGCTCTTCGCGGCTCTTCGCGGCTCTTCGCGGCGATCGTGCGCATGGGCCTTCCGTGGCCGGGGCACGCGAGAAGGCCCCGCGGCGGTGGTCCTCGGGGACCACGTGCCGCGGGGCCTTCACCCACCGGGCCGTATACGGCCGGGGGTCAGTCGCGCGGGGCGCCGGCGAAGTTCGCTGCGATGCGCTGCTTGATGTAGTCGCCCGCCGTGATCGGCGGGTACAGCCCCTGCGGGCTCTCGATGAGCACGTCCCGGTCCGCCTGCGCGAAGTAGGCGATGGACTGGCGTGCCCCGTGGTCGTCACCCGGGCCGGGCGCCTTGACCCGGTGGAAGTTCGACGGCAGCCGGTCGTCGCTCCACCGCATCAGCATGTCCCCGATGTTGCAGGTGATGGCGTCGGCGGTGGCGGGTACCGGGGTCCACTCCTGGGCGTCGCGCTCGGCGCCCGGGCAGACCTGGAGGCCGCCCTGGCCCTCCCGCTGGAAGAGGAGGGTGAGGCAGTCGAAGTCGGTGTGGGCGCCGGCCCGCCACCACACCCCGGAGCCGTCCGGGGCCTTCGGCGCCTCGAAGTAGTGGAGCAGGCGCAGCGTCGACTGGTGTCCGGCGCTGAGCGGATCGTGGGCGCGGGCGAAGAAGTCCCGCTCCATGCCGAGCCGGTCGGCGAAGCAGGACAGCACCCGCATCGCCACCTCCCGGCAGTGCGACTCGAAGGCGAGGACGGTGTCGCGGAAGCCGGCCGCCTCCTCGTCGGCGGGCCACAGCCCTTCCATGCGCGGCCGGGTGAGCTGGTACGACTCCTTCTCGTCGGGGATGCCGACCGACGGCCGCACCTGGCTGCGGTGTTCCCAGCCCGCGTTCGTGCCCGGCGCCATCGTGTACCGCTGCTTGGTCGCGGCGGGCAGGGCGAAGAACGCCGCCGCGGCCTCGAAGGCGGCGTCGGTCTCCTGCGGGGTGATGCCGTGCCCGGTGATCTGGAAGAACCCGATGTCGGTGGCGGCCTCCCAGAGCTGGTCGGTGATCTCGGCGCGCCGCTCCTCGAAGCCGGTGAGGTCGATACGGCGGATCTCGCGTCGTGCGGTCTCCGCGCCGAGCCCGCCCATCGCCGACTCCCGGTCGAGTTCGACCATGGCGGCGGTGGCGGGTCCGGGCGGAGCGGTGTGCTGGGTGTCCTGTCCCATCGCGGTGTCTCCCTGTGCGCTGCTCGCGGATGTGGGTGCGAGGTGCAGTCACCGCCCCTGCTCCTCGTCCGCAGCCGGACGGGACCGGTTGCCCGGGTCCGTACGGGACCGCGGCTGCGCCTGCCGGAGGCCATGAGGGCCGGGAACCGGGGGCGCGGCTGGCACGACCTGGGTCGTACGCGATGGGTCCGAGCCTGCCCGGAGCGTGTTGCGGACGCGTATCGGCGCGTTACGCACATGTTCCGATCCGGCGGCGGTGACGCGTCGCGGGCGCGCAACGGGGCGGAAACAAAAGGTGTCTACCGTCGGGGCCACACCGGTCATGGCTGCAACGGCCGGTGTGCGCCGCCACCCCGCGCGGGAACCTCGCCGGGCGCCGGCTTCGCGAACCAGCCGTCCCTTCCCCTGCGTCGATTCGAGGAGGAGCGATGGCACACGGCTGCCTCGTCCCGTACCCCGCCCGCCCCGGGCACCGCACCGCTCGCGGCCATGAGGGGGTGGCGCCGTGACGCACATCGACCTCGTCACCGACGTCACCGTGTGGAGCCGGGGCGCGTGGCTGCCCGGGCAGGACGTGGAGATCGCGGACGGCAGGGTCGCCGCGCTCCGGCCCACCGGCAGCGTGCCCGTACCGGAGGGAGCGCGCGTCCTGGACGGTTCGGACGGCCATCTGATCCCTGGGCTCGTGAACACGCACACCCATCTCCACCAGGCCCGGATGCGCGGCATCGGTGAGGGGCAGCCGCTGCTCGCCTGGCTGCACCTGGTCGGTGAGGAGACCGTGGACCTCACCCCCGAGCAGGCGTACACGGCCGCCGCGGCGGCGGCGCTGGAGGCACTGCGCAGCGGGACCACCGCCCTGGTCGAGCACATGTGGCCCCACCCCTCGACCGAGGTCCACGACGCCGTGCTGCGCGCCCTGGACGACTCGGGCATCCGCGCCGTGCTCGGCCGGGGTGTGTGCGACCGGCCCGACCCGACCCGCCGCTGGGGCATGGACCCCCGGCTGATGCAACCTCTCGACGAGGTCTTCACGCACACCGACGCGCTCGCCGCGGCCGCGCGCTCCACCCGGATCGGTGTCGGCCTCGCGGTCCCCAACCCGCGCACGCTGACACCTCACGGCATGCGGGAGGTACGGGCGTTCGCCGAGGAGCGTGGCATGCCGGTCTCCCTGCATCTGCTGGAGACCCCGACCGACGAGGTCATGTGCCGTGAGCACGCGGGGCTCGGCGCGGTGGAGTATCTGGCGGAGTCGGGCTTCCTCTGGGACAGGCTGCTGGCGGTGCACTGCGTCGAACTCGACGCGGCCGGGCAGCGGGCCCTCGCCGCGCACGGCGTGGCCGTCTCCTACAACCCGCTCAGCAACATGCGGCTGGGCAGCGGCATCGCTCCGGTCCCGGAATTCCTCGCGGCGGGCCTCCGGGTCGGCATCGGCGTGGACGGTGCGGCGAGCAACGACACACAGGACGCGATGGAGGCCCTGCGGATCGGTTCCTACCTCCAGCGGGCCTCCCGCCGCCAGGCCGATCTGCTGGGTTTCGAGGAGATGATCGCGATCGGTACGGACGGGGCCAACGCCGCCCTGGGGCTGGAGTCCAGGCCGCTCGGGATCGTGCCGGGTGTGCAGGCCGACCTGGTGCTGCACCGCTTCTCCCGCGACTACGCGGTGCTCCCGGTGCGCGATCCCGGCGCGACCTTGCTGACCTGTGCGGGGGGCCGGACCGTCGCGGCGGTGCTCGTCGACGGGGAGGCCGTGGTCGTCGACGGGCGCAGCACCCGGATCGCGGAGGAGGACCTCGTCGCGAGGCTGCTCGGGAGCGCGCCCGTGCCGGTGGGCTGACCCGGCCCGGGGGCGTACGGGCGGGGCGCCCTCAGGGGGCGACCAGCTCCACCTCGTATCCCGCGGTGTTCTCCAGGCACGCCGTGTGGTGCCCGCTGCTCTCCTGCGGGCGGGCTCCGGGCACGAGCGGGCGCCAGCCGTGTGCGGGGGCGCGCGCCACCAGGGCGTCGAGGGTGGCGCGGTCCTCGACGTGGAACGCCAGGTGGTTGAGGCCCGGGCGCAGCCGGTCGTGGGTGGTGTCCGTGAGGTCGGGTGAGCGCTCGGCCACCACATAGGTGTCGCCGCGCCGCCAGCTGCGGCCGTGCGCCCAGTGCTGGTACGGGACATGGCCGAGCTCGCCCAGCAGCCAGCCCCACTCCGCCTCGGCCTGGGCCAGGTCGGGCACCCACAGCTCGATGTGGTGCACCCGGCCGGTGCGGGGTCCCGCGACCGGCAACGGAACGACGCGGCGCGGCCCGCTCGGGGCGTGGGCGACGGGGTCGCCGTCCTCGTGCCAGTGGATCAGGAAGCGCTCCTGCGCGCGGTAACCGTCGAGTGCGGCGCGGCAGTACGCCACCATGTCGTCCGGCAGCGCGTCCAGGGGGAACCAGGCGAGCTCGGAGCACTTGTCCGGCTCCGCGTTGCGGGGCGGGCGCGAAGGATCGTGGTCCGCCTCGAAGAACCAGCCCATCCTGGGGTTGCCGCCCGGGCCCCTGTGCTGCATGACCAGGGCGACCCGGAGCTCGTCCGGGTCCAGCTCGACGCCGATCTCCTCGGCCGCCTCCCTGATCATCGCCTCCCGGACGTCCTCGCCGTCCTCCGCGTGGCCGGAGGGGGCGTGGAGCAGCCCGTCGGCGTATCCCGTGCCGTCGCGCCGGGCGAGCAGCACGTCCGGGCCCCGGCGCAGGATCAGGTGGACGTCGACGACCTCCCTGTGCCGGCGCGGGGGTTCGGCGCGGGCGACCAGGGCGTACCGCTCGTCGTCGACCTCCTTGCCCCAGAGCAGCGGGTCGCCGGAGAGCGGCTCGTGGTGGACGCGCTCGGTGTGCGCGGCGAGGAGTTCGGTGAGGCGGGCGGCGGAGAGCCCGGTGCCGTTCCACACGCCTTCGATCAGCACCAGCCGCCCGCCCGGCCTCAGCAGCGAGAACCAGTGCCGGAGGACGGCCTCGGGGTCGGGCAGCAGCCACACCACGTGCCGGGCGAGAATCACGTCGAACCGCTGCTTGCCGACGGGAGGGTGCCCCGCGTCGCCGACGAGCACCTCGGTGCCGGTGCCGGCCAGCTTGGCCCGCGCCTGCTCCACCATGCGCGGGGACCGGTCGACGGCAGTGACGCGGTGTCCCTGCCCGGCGACGAGCAGGGAGAGGCTGCCCGTACCGCATCCGAGGTCGAGGACCGCGGAGCGCGCGGCGGGCAGCCAGGTCTCCATCCTCCGGGCCCAGGCGCTGCGGACCACGGGGTCGAGGAGCCCGTGGTCGGGCTCGTCGTCGAACGATTCGGCGGCGGCGTCCCAGTCGGTCGTGGTCATACCGACGATTGTCGCAGCCGCCGCCGACAGTCCGTCACGCCTTGTTCCGTCCCCTCACCCTGCTCACCAGCGGCCAGAGCAGGATCAGGACGACGATCACGTACACGGTCACGGAGAAGGGGGTGTCGACCAGACCGCTCACACGTCCGTCGCTGATCTGGAGGGCGCGCCGCAGCTGCTGTTCGGCGGACGGGCCGAGGATGACGGCGATGATCGCGGGCAGCACGGGAAGCCCGTACCGCCGCATCCCGAAGCCGATCAGACCGATCACCAGGAGGATCACCAGGTCGGCGGCCTCCCCGCCGACCGCGTACGCGCCGACGGCGGCGAAGAACAGGATGCCCGCGTAGAGATAGGGGCGCGGGATGCGCAGCAGCTTCGCCCAGACCGGCGCAAGGGGCAGGTTCAGCGCGAGCAGCAGCACCATGCCGACGAAGAGCGAGGCGATCAGCCCCCAGACCAGCTCCGGTTCACGCTCGAAGAGGAGCGGGCCGGGCTGGATGCCGTACTGCTGGAAGGCGGCCAGCATGACGGCGGCGACGGCCGTGGTGGGCAGGCCGAGGGTGAGCATGGAGACCAGGGTCCCGGCGGCGGACGCGGAGGCCGCGGACTCCGGTCCCGCGACGCCCTCGATGGCGCCCTTGCCGAATTCGTCCCGGTGCTTGGAGAGCCGCTTCTCGGTGACGTACGAGAGGAAGGTCGGGATCTCCGCGCCGCCCGCCGGGATCGCGCCGAACGGGAAGCCGATGAAGGGGCCGCGCAGCCAGGACTTCCAGGTGCGCCGGACGTCGGACCTGCCGAGCCAGGGGCGGCCCACGGGAATGGGCCTGCCCGTGGTGCGGCGCAGATGGGCGGCGACCCAGAGTGCCTCGCCGATGGCGAAGAGGCCGACCGCGACGATCACCACGTCGATGCCGTCGGCCAGTTGGAGCGAGCCGAAGGTCATCCGCTGCTGGCCGGTCATCTGGTCCAGGCCGACGAGGCCGATGGTGAGGCCGATGAGGAGGGAGGCGAGGCCGCGGATCCGTGAGGAGCCGAGGACGGAGGTGACGGCGATGAAGGCCAGCACCATGATCGCGAAGTAGTCGGGCGCGCCGATGTCGACGGCGAGCGAGGCGACGGTCGGGGCGAGGACGACCAGCAGGATCGTGCCGATCATGCCGCCCGCGAAGTGTCCGATGGCCGCGGCGGCGAGCGCCTGGGCGCCGCGTCCGGCCTTCGCCATCGGGTTGCCCTCGATCGCGGCGACGACGGCCGCGCTCTCCCCGGGGGTGTTGAGGAGGATCGAGGTGGTGGAGCCGCCGAACATCGCGCCGTAGTAGATCCCGGCGAACATGATGAAGGCGCCGGTCGGTTCGAGCCCGTACGTCACGGGAAGCAGCAGCGCCACGGCCATGGCGGGTCCGATGCCGGGCAGCACGCCGATCGCGGTGCCGAGGAGCACGCCCAGCGCGGCCCAGAGCAGGTTGACGGGCGTGAGCGCCGTACCGAAGCCGTCGATCAGGGAGTTGAGGGAATCCACGGGTCAGAGCACCCCCATCAGCGGGCCGCCCGGGAGGGGCACCCCGAGCAGGTTGTCGAAGACGAAGTAGGTCGCGAGGGAGAGTCCGGCCGCGATCAGCGGGTCGCGGTCGTGGTGGCGGCTGCCCAGTGCGTAGGCGGAGCCCCAGAAGAGCAGGGCGCCGGAGACGGGGAAGCCGAGCGGGCCTATGAGGACGGCGAAGGCGAGGAAGACGCCGGTGAGGAGGGCGACGGTGCGCCGGTCGGCGGGTTCGGCGAGGTCGACGTCCTCGCCTCCCTCCGCCTCGCCGCGACCGCCGCGCAGGACGTCGACGGCCAGCAGCACGGCGACGGCCAGCAGTCCGGTGCCGACCACGACGGGGACGGTCCTGGGGCCGACGGGGCCCCGCTGGGTGATGTCCACGCTCATCGTGAGGGCGTCGGTCAGGACGAGGACGCCCAGCACGAGCAGGATGACGCAGACGCCGAGTTCGGAGTGCTCGCGCAGCCAGGCGCGGGCGGTGCCGGGCCGGGGGGAGGTGCTCGGGTCGTTCACAGTCCCAGCTCCTTGAGGACGGTGGCGACACGGCGGTCCTGGCCGTCCAGGAAGTCACCGAAGTCGTCGCCGGTGAGGAAGGCGTCGTCCCAGCCGTTCTTCTTCATGGAGTCGCGCCACTGCTTCGAGTCGTGGAGTTCGCTCACCAGCCCGATCAGCTTGTCCCGTTCGGCGTCGGAGAGTCCGGGCGGGGCGACGATGCCGCGCCAGTTGGTGAATTCGGTGTCGAGTCCGGCCTCGCGGAGGGTGGGCGCGTCGAGGCCCGGGACCCGCTTCGGCCCGGTGACGGCGAGCAGCCGCAGCTCACCGGCCTCGATCTGGTCGAGGTATTCGCCGACGCCGGAGACGCCGAAGCCGACCTTGTCGCCGAGGATCGAGGCGAGCAGTTCGCCGCCGCCGTCGAAGGGGATGTAGTTGACCTGCCTGGGCGCGATCCCGGCGGCCTTCGCCATCAGCATCGGCGCCAGGTGGTCGGGTCCTCCGGGTGAGGAACCGCCGCCGACCGGGATCTTTCCCGGGTCCTTCTTCCAGGCGGTGAGCAGCTGGCCGATCGTCCTGTACGGGGAGTCCTTGGCGACGACGACGATGTCCTGCTCCTCGGTGAGCCGGGCGATCGGGGTCGTGTCGGCCAGGGTCCTGGGCGACTTGTTGGTGTGGACCGCGCCCACGACGCCGAGGCCCATGGACATGGCGAGCTTGCCGTTGCCGTGCTCGGCGGCGAGCCGGGTCACCCCGACGGTGCCGCCCGCACCAGGCAGGTTGAACACCTCGATGCCGTGGGTGAGTCCGGCGTCCTCGGCGTTCTTCGCCGCGGTGCGCGCGGTGATGTCGTAGCCGCCGCCGGGTGTGTTGGGGACCATGAGGCGCAGTCCCGGGATCTGCGTGCCGGTGTCGGAACCGCTGCCGGTGGAGAGCAGCGGCGGCCCGACGACCACCAGCAGCGCTGCCCCGAACAGGGCGAGTGGAGTGCGCAGTCGCACCGGATGCCGCCTTTCGAGCTGGGTGGGGACGGATGTGAGGTGGCCCACATGTTGCCTGCGCGTAAACGGGCTGTCGCCGTTCCGGAACCAATGGACGTTGTGGTCGTTGTGGTCGCGCCCTACCGTGTCCGGCGTGACGAAAGTGCTGGTGGTGGACGACGACTTCATGGTCGCGAAGCTCCACAGCCGCTACGTGTCCGCAATGGACGGTTTTACGGTCGTCGGCGTGGCCCACACCGGCACCGAGGCCCTGCGCGCGGCCCGGCTGCTGCGCCCCGACCTGGTCCTGCTCGACATCTACCTCCCCGACATGGACGGGATCCAGGTGCTGCGGGAGCTGCGGGCGGAGGAGGAGCGGGGCGGGGCCGGGCACAGCGCCGACGCGCTCTTCATCACGGCGGCCCGCGACGCCGGGGTGGTCAGGGCCGCCCTGCGGGCCGGCGCCCTGCACTATCTGATCAAGCCCTTCCACCGCACGGCCCTGCAGGAGCAGTTGCAGCACGTGGCCTCGCTGCGCAACCGTCTGGACGCCTTGGACGAGGCGTGCCAGGAGGCCCGCCAGGAGGACGTGGACCGCATCTTCGGCACCCGCCCCCCGGGCTCCCGCGAGCTCCCCAAGGGCCTGGCGGTCCGCACCGCGGAACTGGTGGAGCGCGTCCTGCGGGAACACCCGGCGGGCCTGTCCGCCTCCGAGTGCGCCGAGGCGGGCGCCCTGTCACGGGTCAGCGCGCGCCGCTACCTGGAGTACTTCGCGGAGACGGGCCGCGCCGAGGTGTCGCTGCGCTACGGCGGGACGGGCCGCCCCGAGCGGCGCTACCGCGCGGTGTCCTGAGCGGCCCGGTCCCCATATGGCTGTCCTGTTCATGTACCGCTCGGCCCCCGGCCATGCGCTGCGCGTGAGCATGACATCAACTCCCGGCACCGTTTCCGAGGTTGGCGCACTCGACCGAGGAGGACGGACCCGTGATCGCGAATTCCGTGTCCCGCAGGCAGATGTTCGGCTACGGCGGGGCGGCAGCCGTCGCGCTGATGCTCGGGACGGGGGCGTGGGACACCCGGTCGGCGTACGCCGCGCCCGCCCTGAAGGGAGATCCCTTCACCCTGGGTGTCGCGTCGGGCGACCCGAGGCCGGACGGCGTCGTGCTGTGGACACGTCTGGCCCCCGAGCCCTTCGCACAGGACGGCCTCGGCGGGATGCCCGCCACGCCCGTCCGCGTCCAGTACGAGGTGGCGCTCGACGAGCGGTTCCGCCGCGTGGTGCGCCGCGGCAGTGTCGTGGCGACTCCCGAACTGGCGCACTCCGTCCACCCCGAGGTGCACGGGCTCGCCCCCGACCGCACGTACTGGTTCCGCTTCAGGGCCGGCTCGGCGATCTCCCCGGTGGGGCGCACCCGCACCACCCCGGCCCCCTCGGACTCCCCCCGCGAGCTGAAGTTCGCCTTCGCCTCCTGCCAGGCCTGGCAGGACGGCTACTTCACGGCGTACCACCACATGGCGCAGGAGGACCTGGACCTGGTGGTGCACCTCGGTGACTACCTCTACGAGTCGGGCGTGAAGACGAACAAGCGGGGCGTGACGACCGACCCGAAGTTCCACACGGAGACCCTCGACCTCGCCCGCTACCGCCTCCAGTACGGCCTCTACAAGTCCGAGGCACCGCTGCGCGAGGCGCATGCGAACTTCCCGTGGATCATGACGTTCGACGACCACGAGGTGGAGAACAACTGGGCGGACGAGACGTCCGAGAACAACGAGGACCCGGAGACCTTCCTGCTGCGCCGCGCCGCCGCCTTCCAGGCGCTGTACGAGCACGCGCCGCTGCGCCGCACCCAGCTGCCGGACGGCCCCGACGTACAGATGTACCGCAGGCTCTCCTACGGCCGGCTCGCCGACTTCACCATGCTCGACACCCGCCAGTACCGCGACGACCAGCCGTGCGGCGACGGGGTGTCGGCCGACTGCGCGGACCGCTTCGACACGGACCGGACCCTGCTCGGGGCCCGGCAGCGCGACTGGGTACTCAAGGGCTTCAGCCGCTCGCAGGCACGCTGGCAGATCCTCGGCAACCAGGCCCCGATGGGCCAGACCGACCACGACCCGGGTCCCGGCACGACGGTCTGGATGGACCCGTGGGACGGTTACGTCGCCGAGCGCAACCGGCTGCTGGCCGAGGCGGACACCCGCGGGGTGCGCAACCTGGTCGTCATCACGGGCGACCGTCACCAGAACTACGCCTGGGACCTGAAGCGCGACTACGCCGACCCCGGATCGGCGACCGTCGGCTCGGAGTTCGTGGGCACCTCGATCACGAGCGGCGGCGACGGCGCCGACATGACGGCCCAGGGCGAGACGTTCCTCGCGGCGAACCCGCACATGAAGTTCTTCAACAGCCAGCGCGGCTACGTACGCGTCACGGTGGACCGGGACCGGTGGACGAGCGACTTCCGCGTCCTGCCGTTCGTGACGAAGCCGGACGCCACGATCAGCACCCGCGCGAGCGTGGTCGTCGAGGACGGCACGCCGGGCGTCCAGGTCTGACGGGGCGCCACCGGGGCCGGGGACACGCTCAGTCCCCGAGGATGCGTTCCCAGAGCAGCGCGTCACGCCAGCTCCCGTCGAGAAGGATCGAGGAGTGGGAGACGCCGTAGGGGCTGAACCCGTTGCGGCGCAGCACGCGCTGCGAGGGCAGGTTCGCCAGGTTGGTGGACGCCTCGGCGCGGTGCAGCCCGAGCTCGTCCGCCATCACCCGGAGGACGAGCTCCACGGCGCGCCCCGCGTGCCCCTGGTTCTGGGCGGCGCCGGTGATCCAGTACCCGACGGAGCCGCGGCGCAGATGCGGCTGGGGCAGGATGCCCCCGACGGTGACCTGCCCGATCACCCGGCCGTCGGCGAGGACCGCACCGGGCCAGACCGTGCCGGCCCGGTGTCCGGCCAGCAGGCCGTCGATCCGCTCCTCCTGGCCCTCCGGGGTGAAGAAGCCGGCCGGCTGGTCCGGTTCCCACGGCCGGAAGGCCTCGACGTCCCGCACCCGGTGCGCGGCTATCGGCGCGGCGTCGGCGGGCTCGATCAGTCGGATCGTGGTGCTGTGCATGGTGTCACGGTACGTCGGTCGGAACGGCAGCCTGTACGAGGGCGCCCACGCCGGTGCGTGGGGCGGTCAGAGCTGGTTGACCGGGCGCATCGCCAGTCCCTCGGTGCCGGCCCAGCCGTTCACCCGTGCCGCGTCGTCGTAGGAGACGGAGTCGAGGCCGTCGGGCAGGTCGAAGACGAGCGTGCCGTTGTGCTCGGTGCCCTCACCGGCGACCAGGGTGGCGGTGAACCGGTCGGCCTGGTCGTACTCCGCCTCGCCGCCCTCGTCGTTGCCGAAGACATAGAGACCGGCGTACCCCTTGCCGCCTCCTTCGACGACGACGGGCTCGGTGTCCGGCTCTCCGAGCGACTCGACGACCGAGGCGTCGTTGCCTGCCGCCAGCCGGACCAGCGGTGCTTCGTTGAGGACACACGGTGTGCTCCTGCCGTTGGTGACGGTCAGCAGGAAGTGCCGGGGCGTCTCACCCGCCGGGTCCTGGAGCTCGACCGCGGTGACGAGGTCGGTGACCACGCAGTCCGGATGGCTGGTGCCGTTGCCGCCGTTGGTCTCGCCGCTGTCCCCGGACGTCTCGTCAGCGGGGCTGACAGTGCCGGTCCCGGAGTCGTTGGAAGGCTCGGCGTTCTTCGGCTTGCTCGCCCCGGCCGACGCGGAGCCCGGGGAGGCGGCCTTGCCGTCGTCCTCGGAGGACTGGCACGCGGTGGTCGCCAGCAGGGCGGCGGCCAGGGCCGTCCCCAGGAGGGCGCCCCGCAGTCCCTTGCGTACCGAACCGGTTCTGGCTGTCTTCGAGTTCATGCCTTTTCCCACTCCCCCGTGACCAGCCCGCAGGACCGGTCGGTCTGCATGCGACGCAGTCATTCTGATCGCGTCGGCCGGTCGCGTAACACGAAAGCCGAGGTTGTTACAGCCCTCGGATGAATCGGCGGCCGTAGCGTGACGATGGCCGGGCGCAGTGTCCCGACGGGGCGCGCCCACGTGATCGTTGCTGGTCAGGAGCGGGTCCGGGCGGATCACCGCGTAATCCGGTTTCCGCGCGACGGGGCGGGTGCGACCATCGGCGGATGGACGACGACGAACCGTACCTCTCCGATCTGCTCGGCAAGCAGCTGCTGGGCGCGGCCCTCTCGCGGACCGGTCCGGGCGGGAGTCCGTCGCGCCTGGTGCTCCACACGGAGGGGCAGGGGCCGGTCAGCCTCCAGCCGCACGGGGACACCCTGTCGCTGACGGCCGCCGTCCTGCCCGGCGAGGGCACTCCGGCGGCGGAGGAGGAGGCGCCGGACAACGCGATGGCCCGCTTCACCGGTTCCCCGATCCGCTCGGTCCGGGAGATCCGCCACCGGCACGACGGCGTCGACCGGGTGGCCGGCCTCACCTTCCACTTCCCCGGAGGGAACGTCCGCGTACTGGCGCTCGACGGCGGGCTCGTCGTCGCCCACGACCAGCACCTGGGCGCCGTCGAAGCCCATCTGTACGAGGACGTGACGCTGGCCCGGGTCGTCCGGACCTGCCTGGCCTCCCCTTCGCAGTGGGACGCGTGGACGACCGAGGGCCAGTACCTCTACTTCCGGTACAGGCACGGCGAGGGCACCGTCGAACAGCACCCGAGCGCGGACACCGACACCTGGGACGGCGAGGAGTCGAGGCTCTGGACGCTCTGGGAGGACGGGACCGACGACGGGGAGATCACCCTGCCCGACTTCCTGGCCCTGGCCGGCCTGCGGCTGGCTCCGGACGCGGAGGTCTCCGTCCTGTCGTCCTGGCAGGGCAAGGAGGTGAAGGTGCGGTGGCCCGTGCCGGACGCATGACACACACGGCCCCCCACCCGCGGCGGACAGGCTTCGCGGGCCGCCTTCCTGAGCCCTCTCCTAACCCTTCCTTAAGAGCACCATAACGATCCCCACCTGCGCCTTTTCAGCCCCGATCCACCTCCTGACGGCGACTAGCTTGCTGATCACCAGACCTGGTCAACAGCCGTGTCGCCGAAGGAGAACCACCACCATGGCCGTCATCACCACCACCCGCCGCAGGCTCGCCGGAAGCATCGTCGCGCTCGGTGTCGCGCCGCTCGCGCTGACCGGGCTCTCCGCCGCCCCGGCCGCCGCCCATGGTTCGCTGAGCGACCCGGTCAGCCGGGTCTCGGCCTGTTTCGCGGAGGGGCCGGAGAACCCGCAGTCCGCGGCGTGCAAGGCGGCGGTGGCGGCGGGCGGCACCCAGGCGCTGTACGACTGGAACGGGGTGAACATCGCCAACGCGGCGGGCAACCACCGTCAGCTGATTCCCGACGGGAAGCTGTGCAGCGCGGCCAACGACAAGTTCAAGGGGCTCGACCTCCCGCGCGCCGACTGGCCGTCCACGCCCATGGAGGCGGGCAGCCACACCTTCAAGTTCCGGGCCACCGCCCCGCACAAGGGGAAGTTCGAGCTGTACCTGACCAAGGCGAGCTACGACCCCACGCAGCCCCTGAAGTGGTCGGACCTCCAGGAGAAGCCGTTCGCCACGGCCACCGACCCGACGCTGCAGGACGGGTCGTACGTCTTCGACGGCACCGTGCCACAGGCGTCCGGGCGGCAGCTGATCTACACGGTCTGGCAGCGGTCGGACTCCCCCGAGGCCTTCTACGCCTGCTCCGACGTGGTCTTCGGAGGCGGGAGCACCGGAAGCGGCGCGAGCACGGAGGGCGACACCGCCGAGGAGGCGCCGGCGCCGGCCGCGTCCGCCCCGTCCGACGAGGACATCGACGCGGGCGCCGACAAGTCGTCCGTCGAGCACAACGGGCACGGTGACGACGACGCGGCGACCAACGCGGAGGTGACCGAGGCGGCCGCCCCGGCCGAGGACACCGGGGCCAACGCCCCCGAGCCGAACAACGTCGCCGCGCCCCGGGCGGACGCCGCGCCCGCCGGCGACGTCCTCGCCGAGACGGGTGGCAGCAGCAGCACCTCGTACCTCGCGATGGGCGGAGCCGCCGCGCTGGCCCTCGGCGCGAGCGCCCTGTTCGTCTCGGTGCGGCGCCGGTCGGCGGGCGGCGCGCACCGCGCCTGATCCGACGACCGCCGGTCCCCCGGGCGACCGGGGGACCGGCAGCGCGTGCTCAGCCGATGGCCGAGGCGCAGTTCGTCGGGGTGGCGTGCGCCGGGTCGAGGGCGTTCGCCACCTCGTGGAAGGCGATCCTGTCGATGGTCCCGATCGCGACGTGCTCGGACAGGTCGACCGCGCACAGGTCCTGGAGCAGGACGTTGCGTACGTCCGGCCCGTTCAGGTACTGCGTGCGGTACGGGGTCACGACCTCGTCGTACCGGGTCGCGATGACGGTGTAGCGGACGCCCGGCACGGTGTCGCCGCCCGCGTTGAGCTTGGTGATGAAGGCCGATCCCGCGATCTGGTCGGCGAGACCCGGGGTGTTCGCCGTGAGCAGGTCCTCGGCCCCGGGGAAGTACGGCAGCAGCTTCGTGAGTCCCAGGAGCGTGGTGCCGTGGTTGTCGGGGGCGATCCCGATGAGGGCGTTCACCTTGTCGGCGCCGCCGAGGAACTTCAGGTAGTAGTTGGGCATCATGCCGCCCTGGGAGTGACCGACGAGGTCGGCCTCGGGTGCGCCGGTGGCGCCGAGCACCTTGTCGACGAAGACGTCGAGCTGTCCGGCCGACTTGTCGATCGGGCCGAGTCCGTTGAAGAACGGCACGCCGGGGAGCTGGCCGTAGTCGAGCGAGAAGACGCAGTAGCCCCGGTTGACGAGGTACGGCGCGAGGACCAGCCAGTTGTCGACCGAGTTCCCGAAGGTTCCGTGGACGAGGACGACGGGGCGGGGGTGGGC
This sequence comes from Streptomyces sp. CB02058, assembly GCF_001905505.1. Lineage (GTDB taxonomy): Bacteria > Actinomycetota > Actinomycetes > Streptomycetales > Streptomycetaceae > Streptomyces. The sequence continues at coordinate 92,857 of NZ_LIPG01000006.1, read as the reverse complement.
GGCGGAGGGCTTGCAGGAGTAGTCGTTCCAGCCACGGGACGGGGAGGCGGTCGTGGCCGCGGTCGCGGTCGCCGTGGGGGCGGCGAGCGCGGCGAGGGTGAGGAGCAGCGCGGCGAGCAGGCGGCGTGCGCGTGGGGTGCGGGCACGGGTCCAGGGCAGCATCGGGTGTTCTCCTTGCGGCTCAAGGGAGTTGCGATGTCGGTGCGCCCTGCGGTCCGGACCACAGCGGATGGCACGTTTTCACGTGCTCATGCCAAGTTACGCACGGGTAAAGTGCCGGGGGAAGTTACGCGTCGGTAAAAAATCCCTGCCCCTGGTCAGGCCGCGAGGCGCCCCGGCTTCACCGCCTGCGGGCCGAACCTGGCCCGCAGCCTGTCGGACACCGCCTCGATCCGCCGGGCCCGTTCGTCCACCGGGTCGAAGGTCAGCTGATGGGCGGCCCGTTCGGCTCCGTGGAGCCCTTCCGCCCGCAGCCCGATCCCCCGCACCCGCGCCCGTTGCAGGGCGAACGAGTCCTGGATCCGGTACGCGAGCGAGGTGAGCGCCGCCGAGTGGGCGGTGGGCTCCGTGAGCGTACGGCTGCGGGTCAGCGTCGCGTAGCCGGTCCGGTCCGCGTAGCGCACGGAGACCGCGAGCGAGCGGCACACCTGGCCGTCGGCGCGCAGCCTGGCCCCCAGCTCCTCGGTGAGCGAGAGGAGCGCGCGGCGGTGCTGCCCGGGGTCCAGTTCGTCGCGGGGGAAGGTGCGTTCGGCGGCGATCGACCGGGCCGCGGCGTTGGGCACGACCCGCGTACGGTCGATGCCGTTGGCCCGCTCCCACAGCTCGCGCCCCGTCCGTACGCCGGTGATCCGCTGGAGGGTGGCGAGGGGCGCGGCGGCGATCCGGCCGATGGAGTCCAGCCCGTATCCGCACAGGGTGCGCGCGGTCGCCGCCCCGACACCGTCCAGCGCCGCGGCGGGCCTGGACGCGAGGAAGCCGGCGTGCTCGCCGGGGGCCACCACGAAAGTGGTTCCGGTCGCCGCCTGCCGTGCGGCCATCCTGGCCAGCATGGGGTTGGAGGCCGCCCCGATCGCGCAGTCCACCCCGTGCAGGGCGAGGGCGCGCACCCGGATCACGGAGGCCAGGCCGGCCGCGTCCTGGCCGAAGTAGCGCAGCGCGCCGCCGACATCGGCGAGCGCGGCGCCGGGCGGGGCCGCCTCGACGACCGGGGTGAACGCCCCGAGCAGGGCGAGCAGTCCCTCGTAGTCCGCGCTGTCCGGCAGCCCGCCGCCGATACGGCGGAACCGCAGGCACAGGACGGCCGGTTCGTCGTTCATCCCGCGCTCCCCGGGCTCTGGTGCCACAGCTTCCTTCCGGTGGGCGTCCCTTCACCGGCGGGCTGGAGGTCGGACCAGGGGTTCATCTCGTAGCCGGTCGGCAGCTGGATGCGGCGGCCGTCGTCCGGTGCCTCCTCCTCGCCGGTGGCGGGCTCCTCCGCCAGGCGTGCCGCGACGGCGTCGAGGCCGCCGGTGCGCCGGAGTTCGGCCAGTTCCGCGAGGTTCCAGGCCGCCGAGCCGACCACGCTCATGCTGCGCGGGCCGCGCCGCTGGACCACCCCGCGCACCAGCAGCAGCCAGGAGTGGAAGACGGTGTGCGCGCAGGCCGCGTGGCTGTCGTCGAAGAAGGCCAGGTCGACCAGGCCCGTCCCGTCGTCCAGGGTGGTGAAGATGACCCGGCGCCCGGAGCGGACCGGCGGGGTCTGGGTGGCCGCCTTGGCGCCCGCGACCAGCACGGTCTCCCCGTGCCTGGCTTCCCGCAGCCGCTTGGCGGAGACCGCGCCCAGCTCCTCCAGGAAGGCGTGGTGATCGCCCATCAGATGACGGGACACGTCCATGCTGAGGACGCCGAGCTCGGCGCTGAGACGCTCGGCGTCGTTGAGATCGGGCAGCCCGACCGTGCCGGTCCTGTGCCCGCCGCCGAGCGGGAGCTGGGCGCCCGCCGCACCGGAGCCGGAGCCCCGCTGGGCGCGGTGGAGCTCGGACAGATGCAGGAGCAGGTCCCGGCGGTTGCCGCCGAAGGCGTCCAGCGCGCCGACCTGGGCCAGCCGTTCGGCGGCCGGCTTCCCGGGCCTGGCCCGCTGCCAGAAGTCCAGCAGCGAGGTGTAGGGCTGCCCGGCCTCGATCCGGGCGACCTCGGCCTCACTGATGCCGTGGACGTCCGAGAGCGCCAGCCGCAATCCCCATTTGTCACCGTTATCGCCAGACACCAGTTCGATCCGATGGGCGGCTGCCGACCGGTTCACATCCAGCGGCAGCACCGGGACCCCGCGCCGCCGCGCGTCCGCGAGCAGCAGCCGCTTCGGGTACATCCCTGGGTCGTGCGTGAGCAGCCCGGCGTAGAAGGCCGCCGGGTGGTGCGCCTTGAGCCAGGCCGACTGGTACGTCGGCACGGCGAAGGCGACCGCGTGCGCCTTGCAGAAGCCGTAGCTCCCGAACGCCTCGATGATCTCCCAGGCACGGGCGATCACCTCGGCGCCGTACTCCCGCTCCGCCGCCCGCCGTGCGAACCAGACCCTGATCCGGTCCTGCGACTCGGGATCGGAGAGCCCGCGCCGCACCCGGTCGGCCTCGCCGCGTCCGCAGCCGGTCATGATGTCCACCATCTCGATGATCTGCTCGTGGAAGACGACCACCCCGTAGGTGCCGCGCAGCGCCTCCTCCAGGTCGGGGTGCGGGTAGCGCACGGGCGCGCGGCCGTGCCTGGCCTCGATGAACGGTCGCACCATGTCGGCGGCGACGGGCCCCGGCCGGAACAGCGAGATGTCGACCACCAGGTCGTGGAAGGTGGCGGGCTGGAGCCGGCCGACCAGGTCGCGCTGGCCCGGCGACTCGATCTGGAAGCAGCCGAGCGTCTCGGCGCTCCTGATCAGCCGGTACGTCTCCGGGTCGCCCTCCGGCACGGCGTCCAGGTCGATCTCCCGCCCGGAGGCCCGCTTCACCTCGGTCACCGCGTGGGCCATCGCCGACTGCATGCGCACGCCGAGCACATCGAGCTTGAGCAGCCCGAGGTGTTCCACGTCGTCCTTGTCGAACTGCGCCATCGGGAAGCCCTCGCCGCTGGTGGGCATGACCGGGGTGCGCCGCAGCAGCGAGTCGTCCGAGAGGAGCACCCCGCACGGGTGCATGGCGATGCCGCGCGGCAGGGCGTCCAGCGACTCCACCAGGTCCCAGAGACGGCCGTACTTCTCCTTCGTCCCGGCCACGGCGCGCAGTTCGGGCAGTTCCTCCATGGCGGCGCGGGCGTCCCTGGCCCGGATGTGCGGGAACGCCTTGGCGAGCCGGTCGGTCTCGGCCGGGTCCATGGAGAGCGCGGCGCCGACGTCGCGGATGGCGTGGCGCACCCGGTAGGTCTCGGGCATGGAGACGGTCGCGACCCGTTCGGCGCCGAAGCGGCCGATGATCGCGCGGTAGACGTCGAGACGGCGGGCGGACTCGACGTCGATGTCGATGTCGGGCAGCACGAAGCGCCTCTTGGACAGGAACCGCTCCATGAGCAGCCCGTGTGCGACCGGGTCCGCGTGGGCGATCCCGAGCAGATGGTTGACGAGGGAGCCCGCCCCGGAGCCGCGCGCGGCGACCCGTACGCCCATCTCCTTCACGTCGTCGACGACCCGGGCGACCGTGAGGAAGTAGGTGGCGAAGCCGTGGTGGGCGATGATGTCCAGCTCGTGGTGCATCCGCTCCCAGTAGTCGCGCCTGCGGTCGTAGCCGAGCCGCACCATGCCCGCGGCGGCCCGGGAGGCCAGCACCCGCTGCGCGGTGCGCCGCCCGGCGCCGACCAGGCGCGGCTCGGGGAAGTGGACGCTGCCCAGTCCCAGGTCGTCCGCCGGGTCGACGCGGCAGGCGTCGGCGGTGTGCCGGGTCTCCGCGAGCAGCCGCTCCCCGGCGCCCCGGCCGAGCCCCGCGGCGGAGGTGATCCGCTCGGCGGTCTCCCGCATCGCGCGGGCGTCCTTGAGCCAGCGCTCCCCCCTGTCGAGGGGGGAGCGGCGCGGGTCGACCGGGACGAGCCTGCGGGCCGAGTCGAGCACGTCGGCGACGGGGCCCTGCCCGGGGTCGGCGTACCGGACGGCGTTGGTCAGCACGGCCCGCACCCCTTGTTCGGCGGCGAAGCCGAGCGTGCGGGCGGCGAGCCGCAGCGAGCCGGGCCCGGTGCCCTCGCGGCCGTGGTGGACGGCTTCGAGGCGCAGGGCGTCGCCGTAGATCTCCCGCCAGGGCGCGAGCAGGGCGGCGGCGCGGTCGGGCCGGCCGGCGGCCAGCGCGGCGCCCACCTCGGAGGCGGGGCCGAGCAGCACGGTGAGCCCTTCGGCGGACAGCGCGTCCCGGCCGACCAGGGGCCGGCCGGCGTCCGGGGCTCCACCGGGGGCGTGGGCGGCGGTGACCAGCCGGCACAGCTCGGCCCAGCCGTGTGCGCCGTCCCTGGCAAGGAAGGTGACCCGGGGTGCGGATTCATCGACAAAGGCACCTCCGCGGGCCGGGGTGCGCGTCCGGTGTGTACGGTCTCCCCCGCCCGCCCACGGTGCCACCGCGAGCTCGGCCCCGAAGAGCGGCCGGACACCGGCCTTCTCGCAGGCCCTGGCGAAGCGGACCGTGCCCGCGAGGCTGTCGCGGTCGGTCAGCGCGAGGGCGTCCATCCCCCGCTCGACGGCGCGCTCGGCCAGCCGCTCCGGGTGCGAGGCCCCGTACCGCAGGGAGAACCCGGAAACGGTATGCAGATGCGTGAACCCTGGCATCCGCACCTCCTGGACCGATCCTTGCTCACCACCCCTCGCTCTCCACCATAGACCAAGTTTCGAACGTTCGTACGATAACCGGATGGGCGGCCACCCCCTCCGCCATTCGGCCCGCCCCCGACTGCGCGTACAGCCCTCTCCCCGGAGCGTGGGGGCATGACTTTCGCTGACGAGGTGAAGAACGCCGTCACCGCACGGGCCGCACTGCTGGTCATCGGCGTACTGGGACTGCAGCTGCTGTTCATCGCCTCCTACGTCGGCGCCCTGCACAGGCCGGACCCGACGGACGTCCCCTTCGGAGTGGTCGCCCCTCAGCAGGTGTCCGGGCAGCTCGTCACCCAGCTGGGCGGCCTGCCGGGCGGCCCGCTGGACACCCGCGCGGTCTCCGACGCCGCCGAGGCCCGCCGGCAGATCGAGAACCGCGACATCGACGGCGCCCTGATCGTCGGCCCCACGGGGAGGACCGACACCCTGCTCGTCGCCTCCGGCGGCGGCACCGTGCTGGCCACGTCCCTGGAATCGATCGTCGAGCAGGTGGAGACGCCCCGGAAGCGCGCGCTGCGGACCGTGGACGTGGCTCCCGCCTCCCCCGACGACTTCGACGGGCTCTCCTCGTTCTACCTGGTCGTGGGCTGGTGCGTCGGCGGCTACCTCTGCGCCTCCATCCTGGCGATCAGCGCGGGCACCAAGCCCGCCAACCGGCAGCGAGCGGCGATCCGCACCGCCGTGATGGCGCTGTACTCGATCGCGGGCGGGATCGGCGGGGCCGTGATCATCGGGCCGATCCTCGGCGCCCTGCCGGGCAGCGTGTGGGCCCTGGCCGGTCTGGGCGCCCTGGTCGTCTTCGCCGTCGGCATGATCACGCTCGCCCTGGAGGCGCTCACCGGCATCGTCGGCATCGGCCTCGCCGTCCTGCTCATCGTGATCGCGGGCAACCCGAGCGCGGGCGGCGCGTTCCCGCTGCCGATGCTGCCGGACTTCTGGCGGGCGATCGGCCCCGCGCTGCCACCCGGCGCGGGAACCTGGGTGGCCCGCTCGATCGCGTACTTCCACGGCAACGCGGTCACCGGCCCCCTGCTGGTGCTCTCCGCCTGGGCGGTGGTGGGTACGGCTCTGACCCTGCTGCTGTCGATGCGCCGCCGGGACCGGGACGGCATCCCGGAGCCGGCGCCCACCGCCCCGGGGAACGGCGCGCACGGCTGACGGATCTCCGCCCGGCCGGGTGGCGGGCACGGCGGACTTCACACGTCCCGCACACTGTGGCGCTCCTGCGAATTCGCAGGACGGAAAACACCCTGCCCCGAAGGGCGCCGGAGAGGACGGAGGCCAGCAAATACGGTGCGCGTGGGGTCGGTTACATGTGCAATGCCACCGGCGCTCCGGGGGTGGGTCACTCGGTAGAGTGAGCCACCTGAACAGTCCGGCAGAGCGTGGCGCAGCAAGGGGGACCCGTGTCGTTCGAGGAAGAGTGGGCTCAGCAGAAGGGCGAGGTGGCCGAGCGCCACTCGTCGCAGACGCGGTTGAACCAGCTCCCCGCCGACCAAGGGGCCACCCCGCAGCCGCCCTTGCTGGGCAGCAGCAGCTCCCCGGACCTGGCCACCACGCCCGCCAAGAAGAAGAAGGCGGCGAACAGCATCGAGAACAACATCGAGCCGGGGACCAGGACCGCCGCCGACGCCGCCGACGAGTCGGTCCGCGGCGCCATCGCCGAGTTCACGGGATGGGAAACGGCCACCGGACTGAAGAAGGCCCACCACCAGTGGGACGAGCAGGTCAAAAGGCTGATGGGGCGCCTGAGCCAGGAGAAGTCGGCGCTCCGCGACACGGCCGTCCTTTTCAGCAACAACGACTTGGAGACCGAGGCCGGCTTCGCGCCGGTGAAGTCGTCCAAGGTGTCGGGTATCTAGGGGGAACCGATGCCTACGTACGAAGAGATCATGCAGATAAAGCTGTCCGTGCTCACCACGGCCGCGGACGGCTGGAAGACGATGGCGGGCAAGTTCAAGACGCTGGAAGACCTGTACGAGGACGACGTGCAGAGCATATCCAAGGGGCAGCTCTGGACGGGTGAGAGCGCCTCCGTCTCCTCGACGAACTTCTCGATGACGCGCAATGAGTACGACGCCGCGCAAAAAGAGGCGAAGGCGATGGAGTCACTCCTTCGCGACGCCCATGGACAGCTCACCGAGCTGATCGGCCGGGTCAAGTCCGCGGTGACGGAGGCCAAGGAAGCCGGGATGAAGGTTTCGGGCCAGGGCACCGCGAGCTATGACTTCAGCAAGGTCGACGCGCAGACGAAATACACCATCCAGCACGACCCCGAACTCCGGAACGTCGAGAATTCCTACACCCAGAAGATCGCCGACGCGGTCAAGGCCGTGACGGAATACGATCACGACATCAAGGTGGCCCTGCTGCAGGCGTCGGGGGCCGACAAGCCGGGCCCCTTCGGATTCAACGCGAACCCGGTGAACGACGTCGAGGCCGTCGAAGCGCTCAACCTCACGGAGAAGGTCCGTTCCGGCGATGCTTCCGAGAAGGAGCTGAAGCAGTACCGGGACATCATGAACGAGAACTCCAAGGACCAGCATTTCAGCGAGGCCTACATCCACGGCCTCGGCGCGAAAGGCACCTTGGAGCTGGCCGACAAGATGGAGCTCGCGGCCAACGAACGGGGCGCTTCGAAGGCGGACCAGAAGCTCTACGACTCGATCAACACCAGCCTGGCGAACACCGTCGCCTCGGGCACGAAGGATCCGTCCGGTTACGCCTACAAGCCCTTCGTCGAGGGGCTCAAGGACATCGGCACGGACAACATGGGCGACAATCTGCGGCCGGTGAACGGCTACCAGACCGCGGTCACCCTCATGCAGCACGGCAACGGTTACGGGAAGCAGTTCCTCAACGACGTCGCGAACGACGTCATCGCCGCCGAGAAGGCCAACCCGAACGTCTGGCTGCACCACGTCGACTCCAGCCGCCCCACCCTGGAGAACGACCCGCTGGACGGGCTCCTGGGCATCATGAGCAAGGACCCGGAAGCGGCGACGTACTTCCTCGACCCGGAGGCCGAGGGAAACAAGAACGAGCACCTCAAGTACCTGCTGACGGAACGCAAGGAATGGCCCGACGAGTACTTCTCGGGCCCCGGCGCGGTCATGGACGTCGAGGACCAGGGCAAGGCCACGGGGCTGGGAGCGGCCATCCAGGCCGCCGCCACCGGGCACGAGCCGGGAGAGAAGCTGGGCGAGGCCGGTCCGCACAGCGAGGGCCAGGCGCGTGTCATGCACAACGCCATCCGCTACCTGGACAGCGAGATGGGCGGCGACGAGTTCCCGGAGGACCTGGAGAACCTGCGCCAGCCGATGGCCAAGGCGATGGCGGACTACGTCTCCGACACCCACATCATTCTCAACGGTGAGGACTCGAACTACGGCGGCTCCGGCGGCCAGGACTCCATCTACGGATCGGGCGACAAGTCCCACATCGCCGTCGGCCAGGGAAGCCTCATCCGCGTGATGCGGGGCATCGCGGACGACGCGCCCTCCTTCTCCCTGCTGTACGAAGCGGAGCGGGCCTATTCGGCGGACGTCCTCGCCGAGGCGCCCAGGTTCAGCGGTGACCCCGCCCATGGTGTGAGCGCGGACTGGAACCACCGCGGACACGAAGTCGGAACGGCCATGGGGGCCATGAACGGCATCGGCGCCGACGTCTACAAGGACAAGGAGGAGGACCGGGTCGAATGGGCCGAGGACACCGCTGAGTACTCAGCCATCGGGGCCAACGGGCTCATAGGCGAGATCCCCATCGTGGGCACCGCGGGTGGAGCGCTGATCGACTCCGTCAAGTACGACTGGACGAAGGACGTCACCGACGCGGCCGAGGAGCAGGGCAAGCAGGATTCCAGCGAGAACTACTCCAAGGGAAAGGACGGAACGAACAAGCTCATGGACAAGTGGGGAGAACAGAATGGGATCTCCGGCAGCGGGGCTCACACCACGGCCAAGGACGAGGCGAACGGCGGATACTCCAGCGGGCGCTCGGCCGCGGAAGCCCACCTTGGTTAGCGGGCGCGGCGGTACGGCTGTCGCGTGTGCGGTGGTGTCGCTGGCGATCGCGGTGTCCGGGTGCACGTCCGGTGACACCGCCGAGCCCCGGTCGAACGGCGAGCTGTGCCGGCTCGGCCAGGATTCCGCCGAGAGCACGTCGCTGCGCGGGCTGGTCGGCGGGAACGACATCAGGACGGAGATCTCCAACGACGACGGCGATCTCGTCGAGAGCATGGAGAACTGGCTGAAGCCGGGCGGCGCGGAGAAGTCCGCGCTCCCGCTGCGCATGTGCTCGTACCGCCCGGAGGCGGCCACCGGAGCGCGCACGGTGAGCCTGGAGTTCGGCTGGCTGCCCCTCGACGAGGCGAACGAACTGCCGGGGCAGGTCCGTCACTACGACCTGAACGGCGCAACCGTCCAGGCCAACGACATCAACGCGAAGCTCACCGTACCCTGCAGGATGCCGGGTGACCTCGGGGACCCGTCCGCCAAGGTCATGCTCGAGGGGCAGGTCTCCAACACCCTCCTCATCGGCACCGACGTCGAGCAGAGGACGGTGGACCAGCAGGTCACCTTCCTCTACCTCATGACCCGCAGGGCCACCGAGGCACTCGGCTGCGAGAACGACCCCCTCGCCAAGGACCCCGTGGTCGAGGCATCGCCCTCGCCCGCCGCCTGAGTCGACGTGGAGGCCGACGGAGAGCCGGTCGTTCGCCCGGGTACTGTCTGCTCGTTCGGGACGGGCCCCGCGTCAGGGGCCGCGCGGGAGGGGTGTCATGAGCGGTACGGGGTCGGTCGACAGCGAGTGGAAGCTGAGCGGTGAAGAGGGCGGAAGGCTCGCGGGCCGGTGGTGGCAGTGGGCACTGGCCGCCCCCGAGGGCCGTAGCCCGGTCGAGGACACGACGGGTGAGCACGCCGCCTGGAACCAGCCGGACGACCTGTGGTTCCTGGCCGGAACCTACGGTGGCCGTGTCGTGCGGCGGTGTGCGCTCCCCTCGGACCGGCCGGTCTTCTTCCCGGTGCTCAACATGCAGCACACCCGCTCGTACTCGAGGGTGCCGCGATCGATGCAGGTGGCGGAAGCCACCGCGTCGCTCAACGGCATCGCGTTGCCGCTGCGGGAGTTCACCGCACCGTTCAGGACGGGGCTGACGCAGCGCTACGCGTGGGGTATCTGGGGCGGTGTCTCGCCGCTGCTTCCCGGCCAGTACGTACTGGAGATCAAGGCCAGGGCCACGAACGGCTTCTGGGTCGACACCACGTACCACCTGGAGTCGGTGGCCTCCTGAACGGCGCGGGCCCGGCAGTCCGGCTCCTCGCATGCCGGACGGCCGGGCCTGCCGCTACGATCACGGCTCATCGCGGCAGCGACACCGGGGAGGGCTCCATGACCGAGGGCGGCATCAGCAGAGGTACCGGCAGCACCGACGGCGGCGCAGACGTCCCCCGGGCGGCCGTGGACGAGGCCGCCGACGTCCGGCTGACGTATCTGCCGCAGCCTTCGGACACCCTGGCCGGTCTCCGGGTACGCGCGCGGATCAAGAAGACCGGGCTGGTGCTGCGCTGGGCGTTCGCCGGCCTGTGGGCCGGTCAGTGGCTGCTCGCGACCGCGGGCAGGGGAAGTGCCGACGCGGTCTCGACCCTTCTGACCGTGTTCGTCGTCCTGATGGTGTGGGGCTACCCGCGGACCCAGGCCGCCCAGGTGCAGCGGCTCGTCGGGTGGCAGGGCGAGTACCGGGTCACCGTCTCCCCGGCCGGCGTGAGCTGTACGAACGACCACAGCACGCTGACCCAGAAGTGGTCCCTCTTCCGGGGCTACCGGGAGGCGCCGGACCACTTCGTCCTGCTCAGCAAGGACCCCAACATCATGTGCCTCGACGTCCTTCCCAAGCGCGCCGCCCGGGACGCCGGCGACCTGGACCGGCTGCGGGCCCTCCTGGACCAGCACACCACCCGGGTCTGACGCGACGGGCCGCCCGGATCGTCCCGGCCCCGGTCGGGCGGCGGCACCGTTTATCCCGGATCAACCGTATGTCCATGGGAAGGGCCCAGCCTGGCCGTACGCAGGCTCTGCGTCCGAACAGCGGGGGACATCGTGTTACGGATCCACTTCACCGGCCAGGACCTGGAACGGATCAGCCTCGCGCGGGGCCCCGATCCGCTCTGGGAGATCGTGTGCAGCCTGTGCCGCCTTCAGACGAGAGACGGCGTCCTCGCCTTCGGTCCGTGGCGCCGGGAGGTGCGCGACCGGCTCGGACGGGACGGGCCGGCCCGCCGTGCCGCGATGGCGCTGCGCAGTCTGGTGCCGTACGCCACGTACATCCCGGACTTCCTGACCCCGCCCGTCGAAGGCGGGAGCACCGGTCTGCGGGACGGGGTCGAGCGGGTGCTGGTGACTCCGCGCCGGCAACTCCGGCGCGAGCTGGGCCTGCTGGCGGCCTCGGGCGGGAAGCCCTTCGCCGGAGCGGCGCTCGCGCGGGGTGACGCGGAGGCGATGAAGCAGCTGGGAAGCGGACTGCGTGTCTACCACGAGGCGTTCCTCGATCCGGCGCGCGAGCGGATCGGTGCGGCCGTCAGCGCGGATGTCGCCTGGCGCTCCCGAGCCCTGGTGACCGGCGGGACACGGGGGCTGCTCGCCACTTTCCGGCCGATGGCGGTGTGGCGCCCGCCGGTACTCGAAGTGGACTACCCGGTCGAGCGGGATCTGCGCCTGGAGGGCCGGGGGCTGCTGCTCGTGCCCTCGTACTTCTGCTGGCGGCGGCCGATCAGCCTCGTCGACGACTCCCTGCGGCCCGTACTGGTCTACCCCGTCGACAAGACGGTGCTCCCGGTGCCGGACACCGGTGCCACCCCACTCACCGGGCTGCTCGGTCCCACCCGTGCGGCGCTGCTCAAGGAGGCCGCCGAGCAGACGTGCGGGACGACGTCCGAGCTGGCGGCGGCGGTGGGGATCTCCCTGCCCAGCGGGAGCCAGCAGCTGGCGGTGCTGCGGGACGCGGGCCTGCTGACGAGCCGCCGGGCGGGCAGGCACGTCCTGCACTCGGTGACGCCGCTGGGGCTCCGCCTGCTCGGCGGCCGATTTGGCTGAGGCCGAAGTGTGGTGCGCGGCGGGTGGCCGCGGCCGGAACCTGCTGGTGCAGGGAAACCACGACGGAGGGAATCCGATGAACCACTTCAAGCGTGCGCTCGCGGGCGGTGCCGCGTCCCTCGCTCTCGCGTCCGGGCTGCTGGCCGCCGGCGCGGGTCCGGCGTCCGCCGCACAGAGCGACTGTCCCGTCGGGGCCGTGTGCATCTACCCCGAGGGCAAGAGCGAGAAGACCACCAAACCGACCAACATCTACTACTCCCGCGGGGTGCACAAGCTCTACAACCAGGAGAACTTCCACTGGGTCTACAACAACCAGACGGACGGCTGGACCGTGCGGCTGTGCACGGGCGGCAACGGCACGGGCTGCGGGACCGCCCTCCAGCCGGACTACCTGTGGTGGGTGAACCTCTCGCCGATCAACTCGATCCTCATCGAGCCGTAGGGCGCGGAGCTCGTGGGGTTCGCGGCACGCACGTGCTCGCGGCGGCGAAGGGCCCGCCCACCCCGGACATGGGGTGGGCGGACCCTTCGCTCAGAAGCACGCGCGGGAGCGGGCGGGCGTCAGCCGATCTCGGCGCCGTACGCCGCCAGCGCCTCGGGCACCGGCTGGAAGAACGTCTCGCCGCCCGATGAGCAGTCGCCGCTGCCGCCCGAGGTCAGGCCGATCGCGGTGTCGCCCGAGAAGAGCGAGCCGCCGCTGTCGCCGGGCTCGGCGCAGACCGTGGTCTGGATGAGGCCGTTGACGATGTCGCCGTTGCCGTAGTTGACGGTGGCGTCCAGGGCGGTGACCTCACCGTCGTGGACCTGGGTGGTGGAGCCGCTGCGGGTCACCGACATGCCGACGGTCGCCTCCCCCGCCTTGGTGATCGCCTGGGTGGAACCGTCGTAGAGGTCCACCTCGCTGGGGTGCTCCACGTCGGAAGTGTACTTGACCAGGCCGTAGTCGTTGTCGGGGAAGCTGGAGCCCTCGTTGGCGCCGATCTCCGCGCCGCCCTGTGTGTCGGACCAGCTGGTGATCGACTCGGTGCAGTGGCCGGCGGTCAGGAAGTAGGGCTCGCCGTCCTTGACGACGTTGAAGCCCAGCGAGCAGCGTCCACCGCCGCCCCAGATCGCGTCGCCGCCCGCGATGAGGGGCTTGAACTCCCCTGCGGACTTCTTGAGTTCGGCCTTGGAGCCGAGACCTTCGACGACCTTGCCGAGCTTGTCCCAGGCCGCGCCTTCGACGGTGCGGTCCGCGGTGACGACGACCTTGTTGCTGACCGGGTCGACGGCCCACGAGGTACCGGGGATGGTGGCCTTGTCGGCGAGGGTCTGCCTGGCGGTCGTCAGCTCGGCGAGCGTGTGCTGAACCAGTCTGGCCTTGCCGCCCGCCTGACGGACCTCCTCGGCCGCCGCCTCGTCGACGACGTTCACGACGAGGTTCTCGGCCTCGGCGTCGTAGTAGGCGCCCGCCGTGTCGCCGCCCAGGGTCTTGTGCAGGGTGGAGGCGAGATTTCCGGCCGCGTGAGCGGTGAGGGTGCGCGCGGTGAACTCGGGAACGTCATCACTGGCGTTCGCGGACTGGAAGGTGACTCCAGCCGCGACCAGGGCGAGGACGGCCGATCCGGCCAGGGTCACACGCTTCCTGGATATGCGTCGGTGCTTCAACTTACGACCTCCTGTGGGGCCGTGCTCGGGCAAGTGGGGTACCCGGAACACGGAGGATGGGGCGCCCACTATTCCGACGCGGCGGATAGCACACAAGGTCGACTTCAGGACGCGCACACGACAGCAACCGTTCACCCGCGACGCGTTCACAAGCGGCTGCCGCACACGTCGGTTCCGTTCGCGAACACCCGGTGCAACCGGAGATGGCCGGCGGGTGAGGACTAGTCCTGTCCTGTAATCGCCCCTGGAGTCCGCATGCTGTGCAGAGCGCTCCTGAAGCCGAACACCCGGCGAGCGCCCCCCGAACGTCACCGAACGTCCCCGACACCACCGGTCGGTTGCGAAAGGGAGTGCCGGTATCGCTCGCGATAGGTCATCATCGAACAGGCAGTACACATCGGGCACTTGGTGCCCGGTCCGCGCACTTGGTGACCGAGTGGAGGGGGCGGCGTGCCGAATCGAGTTCGCGTGGCGGACGGACGGCATCTGACGGTCGTACGTCAGGGGGACCCACGAGGCAGACCGGTGTTCCTCCTCCACGGGATGCCGGGCAGCAGGCTGGGCCCCGCTCCTCGCGGGATGGTCCTCTACCAGCGCAACATGCAGCTGATCTCCTACGACCGCCCCGGCTACGGCGGCTCGGACCGGCTGCCGGGACGCCGGGTGATGGACGTTGCCGAAGACGTGCGGACCATCGCCGACTCTCTCGATCTGGAGCGCTTCGCCGTGGTCGGGCGCTCCGGCGGCGCCCCGCACGCGCTGGCCTGCGCGGCACTGATGCCCGAACGGGTCACCCGTGCCGCCGCGCTGGTGAGTCTGGCCCCCCGGGATGCCGAGGGGCTCGACTGGTTCGACGGGATGGCCGCCTCGAACGTGCTCGCCTACTCCCGGGCCGCATTGGACCCGGAAGGGCTGGCGGAGTCCTTCATCAGCCGCTCGGCGGAGATCCGGCAGAACCCGGTCCAGCTCCTGGACGATCTGCGTCGGGAACTGACCGATTCCGACCGGACCGTGGTCAACGACGCCGGAATCCGCACCATGCTCCTCGACAACTTCCGCGAAGGGCTGCGCACGTCGGCGTACGGCTGGATCGACGACGCGCTCGCGTTCTCCCGGCCGTGGGGGTTCGACCCCGCCGACATCACGTGCCCGGTGATGCTGTGGCACGGCGTGAAGGACGTGTTCTCCCCGGTCGGGCACTCCCGCTGGCTGGCCGGGCAGATCCCGGGCGCCACCGCGGTCCTGGAGCCGGCGGCGGCGCACTTCGACGCGCTGTCCGTGCTTCCCACCGTGCTCAACTGGCTGCTGGACGAGCGGGAAGCCGCGGTCTGCTGACCACCGAGGGCTCCGGGCTCCAGGAGCCCGGAGCCCTCGGGCTCACACCGACATGGGTTCCAGCTCGCGCTGGAACCTCTCCTCCGTCCTCGCTATCCGCGTCAGCGGGTGGTCGTCACCGAGCTGCCGGGCCAGCTCGTCGCCTGTCTCCACCCGCAGCCTCAGCGCCTCGTCACCGCGTCCCATCGCGTCGAGCGTGACCGCGAGGTTCGAGGTCATGGCCAGGGTCTCCGGGTGGTGCGCCCCGAGGACCTCCCTGAGCTGCCCGGCCACCTTGCGCTCCGTCTCCAGTGCGATGTCGAGCTCGCCCCGTTCCGCCGTCGCGTTGGCCAGGTTCATCACGCAGAGCAGGGTGTTCGGGTGCTCACGCCCGAACACCTCACGCATCAGACCGACCACCCGCGTCAGCAGCTTCTCCGCCTCCTGGGACGCGCCGGCGCCGGAGAGGTAGACACCGAGGTTGTTCTGGGCGGCCAGGGTGTACGGATGCCGCTCGCCCGGCACCTTCATGTACTGGTCGACCACCTCCTGCGCGGCGTCCCTGGCCGCGCCGGCGTCCCCCGCGGCGTAGAGGTCGGCCGCCATGTTGAGGTCACAGGCCAGCGACTCGGGGTTGGCCGAGGTGTACTTGGACCGGTACCTGGCCCGGGTGGCCACCGTCAGCCTGCGCGCGTCCTCCAGCTGGCCCGCCCTGCGCAGGGACACCGCCAGGCTCTTGGCAGCGGTCAGCGTCGTGGGGTAGGTCCGGCCGAGGGTGGCCTTGTAGCTGTCGTACGTACGGCTGAGCAGCCCGACAGAGTCCTCGTAGCGCCCGACCTCACGCAGGTCGCGGGCCAGGCTGATCGCGGAGGAGAGGCTGTACGGGTGCTCGGGGCCCAGGACCTCGGACCGGAGGTCATAAACGTCCTGGTCGATCTCCCTGGCCCGGGCGTACTGCCCGACGCTGCGCAGGTTGAGCGCCAGGTTGTTGGCCGCGGCCAGCGTCCTGGGGTGCCGGTCGTGGAAGATCTGGCTGAAGCCCTCGTGCGCGGCGGTCGCCAGCTCGATGGCCTTGGTGTAGTCACCGAGCAGACCCAGGTCGATGGCCAGGCTGCTGGTGGTCATGTAGGTGTGCGGATGCTCCGGCCCCAGCACCTCGCGCTGCCGGCTCAGCGTGAACTCGTCGAGCTCCTTGGCCTCCACGTACCGGCCACGGGTACGCATGATGTTGGAGAGGTGGAAGCAGAGGTACAGGTACTGGAGGTCCCGCTCCCCGAGCATCTCCTCCCAGGTCTCGCGGAGCTCGTCGCCGAGCCGGCCCGCCGTCCTGACGTCCCCGCGCTTCCAGAGGTAGCGCACGCGGTCGATCAGAAGCCTGCGGGTCTCCGGTTCCCTGCAGTTGCGCGCGTCGGACGGGCCGAGATGCGGCCAGATCGTGGAGAAGCGCGGCCAGGTCTCGGGGTTGTCGATCGGCTCGTCGTCATCGGGCCTGGCACCGGCCAGGATCCGGTGGACGACGTGCCGGGCCTCCCGCTGCTCCTCGTCGCTGAGCTGGGCCCTGATCACCGCCTGCACCAGGCGGTGCACCTGGATGGAGTTCGACACCTGGTCGACCTTGGCGAGGGCGAAACGGCCGATCTCCCGGATGACCCGGCCCAGGACCAGCTTCTCCTGGAGCGAGGCGTCGTACGGCTTCAGCGCCTCGATCATCTCCTTGCTGTAGAGGAGATTCGCGGAGATCGGCTCGGGTGCGAAGAACGCGCAGAGCTGGAGCAGCCGCACCGCGGCGGGCGAGCGCTCCTTGAGACGCTCGATGGAGATGTTCCACGTGGCCGCGACGGGCTGGGGGTAACCGGCCGGCTGGTTCAGGGCCAGGACCTGCGGGGCCTGCTGCGCGAGCTGCTCCAGATAGGTGTCGATCGGGGTCGCGGTCTCCGCGATCCAGGCAGCCGCCTGCTCGACGGCGAGCGGAAGGTCTCCGACCGCCGTGGCCACCTGTGCGGCGTCCTCGTTGCTCAGTCCCGGCGCCCGGCGCTGGAGGTGCTCGATCGACTCCTCCCGCAGGAAGACGTCGACGGGGAGCGCGTCACCGTGCTGGGACCAGGTCTGGTTCCTGGACGTCACGAGGATGTGCCCCGAGCCGCCCTGGGGGAAGTAGCGCCTGAGGCGTTCGGGATCGTCGGCGTTGTCGAACACCAGTAGCCAGCGCTCCGAGGGCACGCCCCGGCGCAGCAGGTCCACCGCCTCCTGCGAGGCGGCCCCCATGTCGTCGCCTCCCTGGGCGCCCAGCCGTACGGCGAGCTCGGCGAGGCTGGCCACGACGTCGTCGATCTGTTCGGAGGATATCCACCACACCAGGTCGTAGTCGGCCATGAAGCGGTGCACGTACTCCAGGGCGACCTGGGTCTTGCCCACTCCCCCGAGGCCGTACAGCGTCTGCGGCTGCGGCAGTACGACGGCCATGCCTCCGCCGAGCTGGTCGCGCATCCGCTCCAGGACCAGGGAGCGCCCGGTGAAGCCGGGGTTGCGCGGTGGTGCGTTCCAGATCCTCGGCACGGTGCCGGGGAACCTGGGGCCGGGCGCGGCGCCGTCACCGAGCTGCACCGGCCGGTCCAGAGCGCGCATCAGGGCCGTGGTGGCGTGCACCTCGTCGAGCCGGAACAGGTCGACCGGGTTGCGGTCGATGTACGGCGCGGAGAGACGGACGTCGCTGACCCTCAGCGGCAGCAGCTGGCGCCTGCCCCCACCGGGATCCTCGGAGACCGAGCGCTCCCACAGGTCCACCGCGCGCTGGGACTTGAGGTAGGCGCTGGAGAGCAGCACGACGGTCCGGGCCGCCGTCTCGGCCACGGCCTGCGTGGCGTCGGCGGCACCGTTGTCGGCGGAGACGTCACGCGGAACCACACGGAAGCCCGCGCGGGTCAGGACCGATTCGATCCAGTCGGCCCACATCCGGTTCTCCGCCACATAGCTGAGGAAGAGATCCGCGGGCAGCGCGGGCCTGCGCCGGGTGAACGCGTCACGGATGCGCAGCCGCACCTCCTCGCCCACCTGCGGCATGGAGGTGATCTCCTGCTGTGTGACGACAGCGGTGAGACGTTCGAAGGCGGACAGGAGGGAGTTGCTGAGCCCGGCCTCGTCGCCGAAGGTGGCGAGGGTCTCCTCGTACGCGTAGTACGGGCGGTAGGGGATCTCCACCGCGCCCCAGTAGGCGGTGAGTTCGTCCCCGGAGAGGTCCCGGGGCAGCCGGTCGAACTTGAGTCGCGCCAGGGCCCGGCCGGCGTCGGCCTTCTCCTTCTCGCCCTCGTCGATGCGCATCGGGACGGGGAAGATGGCGATGGGCCGCCCCGTGTAGCGCTCGGCGATCTGCCGCGCGACGGAGGCAGCGCCGTCGATGGACTGGTCGCTGAGGGTGAAGCAGTCGACGAGTACGTCCGGGAGGTGGACGGTGCAGATGTCGGCGATGTCGCTGAGGCCCGTACGGCTGTCGATGAGGACGTAGTCGTAGTTGGCCTTCATGTCGTCCCGCAGGGCGTCGAAGAAGTGGCCGCCGCCGAGCCGGTCGTAGAAGTTGTCCCAGTCGAAGGTGGAGACGGTCGCGGAGTACTCGCGGTTCTGCCGGCCCGCGGAGACGAAGTCGAGGGTGCCGCCCCTCGGGAACTCCCAGCCGAGCGCCTCCGGGGTGAGCGAGACCGCGTGCGGCTGGATACGGGCGTAGTCCCGGTGCCAGTCCTCGGACCGCTGGGCGGGGTTGGTCGCGGCCCAGGCGTATTCGGTGATCAGGTCGATCACCCCGGTGGTGGCCCCGAGCGTCGAGGGGTCGAGGAAGGGGTGGAAGAAGCGGTGGAGTCCCGGGGCTTCCAGGTCCCAGTCGACGGCCAGCACCCGTTTGCCGTTGGCCGCGAGGATCCAGGCGGTGTTGGCCAGGGCCATGGTGCGCCCCGTGCCGCCCTTGTACGAGTAGAAAGTGACGATGCGCCCGTCACGACCGGCTGTCATACGTCCTCCGCATCCATCGCAGGGTCGTGCATGTCGGGTATGAACTGCGTGCTGCCCATGGGCCCCATCAGGCGCGTCCGTTCACTGTGTCGCCCACCCGCTGGCGGGTAGGCCGTGGCATGTCTCAGATACTGCTGGGCGGCCACCTCGACCACTTGGGGAAGGACCTGTCCGAACGCCTCCATGCTGGGTACCCCCTTGGCCGCGGCACGGCAGAAGGCCCGCCCCTGCCGCATCTTGACCGGCATCGTCTGTTCGAGCTTCTCGATCAGTGCGGCCTCTGAGGCTCTGCTCTGATGGTCCTCCCGGCACCATGGCACGACCATGGTCACCCAGGGCCGGTTCTCCGCGTCGAACGCGGCGAGCCTGCGCCTGCGGTCCTCGTCCTCCAGGGCCCAGCGGTCGACGACGAGTATTTCCGGGGTGCTGGGGGACTGCTTTCCCTCCGGCTGCCCGGGCCCTTCGTCGAACGACGTTATGACCGCCTGGTAGTTGAGGGAGCGCACCAGTTCCTCGGCGACGTAGGCCAGGGGCCGGGCGGCGGCCGGGTGGTAGGGATTCCACTCCTGCGGATTGTCCCCGTAGTACTCCGGGTTGCGGCCTTCAGGCAGGTCGTGGCGGGTCGGTGCGGCGATGGTGATCCGCATCGGCCTCGGTGCGCCCACGCCGCTGTCCGGAGGGCCGAAGGCGCTGGGGACGAGGCGGTAGTCGAACGGCCTGCCGGAGTCGAGCCGCACGGTGTCGGCGACGTTGACGATGCGTTTGGCCAGTTCGTAGACGGCCCGTTCGTATTCCTGGGCGAACAGCCTGAGTTTGATCAGACCGTAGAGCCCGTCGCTGACGTAGCGGTCCCCGAAGTCACGGTGATTGAACTGCAACCGCTCTGCGGGGCCCGGGAGTTGGCTCGGCGGAACCGGAACCCAGAGCGCCGGCACGATCGCCTCGGCCGGCTGGTTGGACCGGGCCCTGTGGTGAATGGCCCGCTGCTCGAAGGCGTACCACTCCTTGCCGCACATCTCGCTGGCGAAGTAGCGCGGCGAGAACAGCGGTACGAAGACCCGGCAGCTCGCCAGCACGCTGCCGAGCCGCTCGGACCAGCCCTCGCCGGAGCGTATCTCCCGGTCCATGAATCCGGCCGCCGCACCCGCGGGCAGATTGGTCATGGCCATCACATGACCGCAGAGATCTTGGAAAAGCCGTTCGACCCACATGTCTGGGTCCGATCCACCGCCGTACCCCGGTGTATGCGCGTAGCTCAGAAAAAAGTACGGCCGATGGTCCGCTCGCTGTTGCGTCATGCGTGCACACGACCCCCGTCCTGTGTGAGCACCCGCATCCCAGGACAATGGAGAGGGTGCGAGCGAATTCATCATTCCGGAGCGGACTGTGCTCCACCCCCATGGCGTTCGGTCATTCAACGCCGCTTTTCAGTCATCCATACCCAGGATTCATCGAACAGGTTCTTGATCCACCGTATTCGTGCGGATGTTCATCCCACTTGTCCCATGTACACCTCTCACCTCGTCCCGGAGTGAGACGAGCAGCCTCTTTCCTCCCACGGTCGGTTCGGCGGCCCGTTCCATCATGTCGAGTGCCTCCGGAACACCGTCCATGAATGCGGGATCGAGTGCGGAGAGACCCACCCGTTCATAAGCGATGGACAGCAGTCCGGAAAAAGGGATCTTCATATGGTGATCCCAGGGGGACCGGTATTTCCAGGCGCCGTCCAGCGCGTACAGATCGGTCACGTCCAGCAGCGCCCGCAGCCGGGCGCGCCGCAGCGCCCGCAGCAGCGAGAGGGCGAGCTCCCGGGTGTCTCCGGTCATCACGAGGCCGATGGAGCCGTAGCCGTGTGGCCGCCCCGTGTTCCGGCCCTCGACGAGTGGGGTGAGCGTGGTCAGCCGCTCCACGGCGTCCGTCGTCTGCCCGGGCGCGGACCGCTCCAGCAGCTCCCACGCCCGGCCGACGGCCTCGATCCAGGCCTCTGCCTCGGCCGGCCCGAGCCTCGGCGCCGCGGGAGCCTCGAAGCAGTCGCGGTAGGGATCGAGGTCGTCCAGGACGAAGCCGGGTGTGCCGCCCAGGGCGAAGTGCCGCACCGGGAGCCAGCCGGGACCCTCCGCCGCGCTCCGGACCGTCCTGGACCCACCGCCGTCCTCCCGCCGGACCGTGAACCCTTCACCCTCGGCCCGCACCCGGACCCTGCCCGCCTCGCCGGGCCCGCCGACGCGCAGCTCGCCGAGCGTGGGGAGGAAGAGCCTGCCGTCCCGGAAGTCCGCCGGGACCTCGAGGCCGGTGCCGGCCCGCACCGCCGCCGCCGCGACGTACGACGGCAGCCTCAGCGCCTGGCCGACGGCCTCGGGCCGCTCGGCGTGCAACCCCTCCAGGACGTCCAGCAGCCATGTGCGCGTGTACGGGTGCGCCAGGACGTGGTCGAGTCCCGCGGCGCCCTCGGCGGATGCCTCCAGGGCGCCCGCGAGCCCCCACGCCTCGTCCCACCGGGCGCCGCCGCGGCCGTCCAGCGTGCCGTGGAGGGCGGCGAGCAGCGTGCGGGTCAGGTCGTGCTGCCCGGCGGCGAGTTCCCGCGGGCCGGACAGTGCCGGGGACACCATGGCCGCGCCCGTGCGCGCCTCGATCCCCCGTACCAGCGCCTCCAGGTCGGCACAGTAGACGGACGGGTTGTCGAAGTCGTTCGCCGGGCTGTACCGGTGCGTGTAGAGCCCGCCGCCGCACGAGCGCACGACGGGGCACTTGCGGCACGTCTCGCTGACGCCGGCGAGGCCGAGCTGCCGCGCCTGGACCCCGGGGTGGGCGGCGACGTCGTCGAAGGAGTGGGAGAACACGTCGAAGCCGGTGGCGGCCGCGCCCTCGTAGGCGCTCTTGAGCGAGTCGACCTGCTCCAGCTGGCCGTCCGTCTCGACGACCACCAGATCGGTGGGGGCGAGGCCCAGGGACTCCGTGAGGCTCGGGCCGCCGCCCAGTGTGGAGAGCACCGAGGAGAACAGCCGCACCGGCACCGGCCTCCCCTGGTCCTGCCAGCGGTCGAAGATCGCGAGGATCCACTCGGCGTAGGCCGTGGGCGATCCGTCGGGGCGGGGCGGCGGCTCCTCCCAGGTGGCGTGCGGCAGGAGGAAGTCGATCAGCGGGGGGTCGAGTGCGACCAGGGCGTCGAGCACCGCGTGCGGGTCGTTCTCGATGTCGATGGTGCACAGCAGGCCGAGGTTGAGGTGGCTGTAGCGGTCCTGCCGGAGCAGTTCGACCGCTTTCAGGACCAGTGGATGGCTGCTGCGTCCGTCGGCGAAGCGCCGGTGGCGGTCGTTGGCCTCGCGGTCTCCGTCCAGGGAGATGCCCACCTTGACGTCGAACTCGTCGAAGAGGTCGAGATAGCGGGGGCTGAGCTGGAGGCCGTTGGTGTGGATCCGGAGATCGAGCTCGGCGATGCCGGCGAGGGCTGATCCGAACTCCTCGCAGACGCGTCGGAGTCGGGCCGGACCGGCGAGCAGAGGCTCCCCTCCGTGCAGGATCACTGACACGGAGGGCAGTGCGTGTGTCTTCGCGTGCTCGGCAAGGCGCTGAGCCGTCTTGGAGATGACTTGATCAGAAACCGTCTTCGGCCGGGTTCTCCAGCTCTGATCCGCATGTTCGTAGACATAGCAATGATCGCAGGCGAGGTCACACCTGCTGTGAACCTTCAGAATGATTTCGCGGAACGGGACCGCGGGGCCTGTCATTCCACCACTCTAGTGCAGCAGTGCCTTGATTCCGGCGGTCCACCACCGGGACCGACCGAAAGGGTGGAATTCTTACAGCTTTACGGCTCCGAGGGCCCGCACCGCGTCTACAGCGAGGAGTTGAAAGTGGAGATCTGCGTCGGGCGGCCGCCTGCCGTCGCGAGCACCCTGCCCATCTTCTCGGCTGCTGCACTGCCGGTTGCTTCGATCTTCGCAAGCGGCACACGACTCTTCGCTACAGCGAAGTTCGGGGTGGATTCGTAGGTCTTCACGGCCGTCCTTGATGGGCTCGTTCCGGACACGGAAACAGCACCGGCACCTGCACCATTGCAGTGTCCGGCGGCACGACTTTACTCTCATGGCCCCGGTGTGCAACTCGGCTCGTACAGCCGTAACCCGAGTGATTTCCAGGACTACTCCAAATGGATGGGAACCCTTTCATCCGAGGCCGGGGGACCACCTACATCGAATACAGGAGTGACCATGGCAGCGATTCCCGGACCTCTGCAGAGCATGGTCTTCCGAAGCGCTGATCTGCCCGCACTCTTCCACCACACCGATGCCGTCGCCGTCGCACGCCAGCGTGAGGCGGTCAACACCACCCGGGGGCAGCTGGTCCTGCTCGTACTGGGCACCGTACCCGCTGCCCTGCCCTGGCACATCGAGGTCGGTGAAAATCTACAACTCCTGGACGCCATCGCTGTGTTGGCGTACCTCGGTGTCCTGATCACGACCTACCTCGCCTCCCGCCGCAAAGCAAAGTCGCATTGGCAACTCAACCGCTCCGCAGCGGAGTTCATCAAGTCGAACTGCTGGCGCTACGCCGTCCACGGCTCCCCCTTCGACACCGGCACCCAGCACCCGGAGGCGGTGTTCGCCAGCCGGCTGGAGGAAGGGCTCCAGGAGCTGCGGAAGGTGGGGTGGGACGACCCCAGGGAGGATCTGGGCGATTCGGGTGGCGGTCTCATCACCGCGTCCATGCGGGAGTTGCGGGACAAGGCGTTCACCGTACGCAAGGAGACCTACATCCGGGACCGGCTGATCGAGCAGCGGCGCTGGTACCGCAGGCGCAGGCTGGTGTCGCGGCGCGGAGCGCTCGTGTGGTCGAGCACCATCGCCGCGCTCACGCTGCCCGCACTGGTCCTGGCGGTGTCGCAGACCTTCGGCGGTGCCGGGTCCTTCGCGCTGACGGGGACCTTCTCCGCCGCCGCTGCCGCGTGCCTCGCCTGGAACGAGATGCGCCGCCACCACCCGCTGGTGACCGCCCACTCGCTGGTCGAGGACGACCTGGAGAACATGCAAGCCGCGATGGAGACCACCCTCACCGAGCGCCAGTGGGCGGCGGCCGTCTTCGAGACCGAGCGGATCGTCTCGCCCGAACACACGGACTGGCTGGTCAGGCACCGGATGTGAGGACCCGTGGGACCGGTCGGCGCCCGTCCGGCCGGATCACCACGAGGACCGTGCGGTCAGCCGCGCTCCACGCCGTCCAGCCAGATCACCGTGACCGGCCGTCCGAGACTTCGGGCGTACGTCACGATGTCGCCCGTGCCTCCGAGGCCCCGGGCGGGTCTGCCGTCCCAGACCGCGAGCAGCCGGTCGCAGTGGTCCGCGATGTAGGCGCCCGCCGCGTAGTAGGCCTCGTCGGTGGAGTGCGGGAAGTCCATCAGGATCTCGCGGGTGGCACGGGCCTTGAGATACCGGTAGCGCGCGAGTTCCGCCTCGTCGAAGCCGGCCTCGTAGTCCCCGCTGGGGACGACCACGGTCAGCTCCGCGCCGTGGGCGAGCGCCAGGTCGGCGAAGAGCTGGTCGGCGCCGACCGCCAGGCTGGAGAGCGCCTCCAGGGAGCCCTCGTGGCCGCAGAGCGCCGCCCGCAGCTGCTCCAGCACATGGTCGTGGACCTCTTGGGGGATGGAGCGATGACCGGTCACTCCGATGCGTTTCACGGACCTGGAACCCCCTGGTGTCGACGGGGGCCCGGAGGGCATCCCTCCGGTCCGGCACAGTATCCGCCCCCGTGATGCCTCTGCGACCGACCGTCCTGACATCTTCTCAAGAGCGGGGGCCCCAGGGGGAGCCCCCGCCGGGGATCGGCGGGGGCTCACGGGAGTGCGGCGATGCCCTGCCGGGTCAGAACACACTGACTCCGTACGCGCTCAGCGCTTCGGTGACGGGCTGGAAGAAGGTCGTCCCACCGCTGGTGCAGTTGCCGCTGCCGCCGGAGGTGAGGCCGATCGCCCTGGTGCCGGAGTAGAGGGGGCCGCCGGAGTCCCCGGGTTCGGCGCACACGTTGGTGCGGATCATGCCGTAGACGATGTCGCCACCGCCGTAGTTGACCGTGGCGTTGAGGCCGGTGACGGAGCCGCTGTGGGTGCCCGTGGTGGAACCCCTGCGGGTGACGGCCATGCCCACGGTGGCGTTGGCCGCGCTGGTGATGTCCTGGCTGCCGACGGTGCCGGACTTGGTGACCGAGGTGTTGGTGTAGCGGACGATGCCGTAGTCGTTGGTCGGGAAGCTGGATCCCGTGGTCGTGCCGAGGACCGTGGTGCGGGCCGAGTTGGACCACCAGGTACCGGCGCCGTCGGTGCAGTGACCGGCGGTCAGGAAGTAGTAGGTGCTGCCGCTGCGGACGTTGAAGCCGAGGGAGCAGCGCCAGCTGGAGGCGTAGATCGCGTCGCCGCCGGAGATGAGCTTGCTGAACTTCCCGGGGGTGCGTTCGATGCGCAGGGCGCCGGCGTTGGCTCCGGCGGCTTCCTTGATCTCGTCGATCTCCGCCTGCGACACGGTGCTGTCCACCGTGACCACGAGCCGTCCGGTCGCCGGGTCGACGTTCCAGGCGGTGCCGGCGACATCCGCGTCGAGCACGGCTTCTCCCGCCGCGCTGAGCTGATCGGCGCCGAACGTCGCGGCCTGGTCGGCGTTGGCCGCCGGGACGGCGAGGGCGGCGACGGCGACGAGACCTGCGGTGACGGCGGTGACGCGGCTTCGTCTCGCCGTGCCGGCGTTGCGGGGGTTGGTGCGCTTGATCCTCACTTTTCGTTCCTCCCGAGGGGAATCGGGGGCCCGCCTGTGGGGTGGCCGGACCCGTGAGGCGCGGCCCGGGGCACGGCGACGCTCCGGGGAAGGTGTTCGGTGATCCGGATGCGTCGTGCTCCTGGCGAGCGCTGCTCGGGAGTATTCGGGGCGTCAACCGGCCGCGCAAGGGCGCCTTTCGGCCGCCCCGGCACGCGGGAGCACCGGCCCCGGCAGCGCTGGGGCTGCCGGGGCCGGTGCTCCCGCGTGCTTGCGTCCGGGGTGGGACGGATCAGCCGTCGATACGGTTCCGCTCCCCCGCCGGGACGCCCACGGTCAGGGTGTTGCCGGGCGGCGGGAAGGGGCAGATGAAGTGATCGGCGAAGGCGCACGGGGGCAGCAGCGCGCGGTTGAAGTCGACCCGGACCCTGCCGTCGGGACCGGGCGCAGGGGGCCGCAGGAAGCGGAAGCGGTAGCTGCCGTTCCCGCTGGTGGTGTCGGCGAAGACGGCCCAGAGCGAGCCGTCGGGCTCGACCGCGGCCTGGAGGGTGTGCTCGGTCCCGTCCACGGTGAAGGCGATCTCACCGGCGAGCCCGAGCCCCCGCTCCCGCCCGTCGGCGTTCTCGACGCGGATGGTGCGGTCGCTCTCGTACGGCCGGAAGGTGCCCTCCAGCGACCAGCGCGGGTCGTAGGGGGTGGCGTCGATGGTCCGGAAGGCGTGCCTGGCCGGTGACTGGGGGTCGAAGTCCCGTACGGCCCACAGTCCTTCACGGCTCAGGACGACCAGCCGTCGCTGCCCCTGCGCCACCCGGGACTCGTCGATGGGGCCCCGGTCGGCACCCAGGCGGACCTCGCCGGTCGGCGGCTTCCCGTCGACGGTCAGCCCCTCGTCGGGGGTGGCGGTGAGCACCACCGCGTCGTCCTCCGCGCGCCACAGCCCCGGCACGGCCGGAATTCGACCCTCCGGGTGGTCGGCGAGCCAGTGGGTGCCGGTGAGGGAGAGCGGGCCGTGCGGCGCGGCGACGGCGACGATCCGCCCCTCGTGCCAGCGCTGCCAGGCGTGGAACTCCTCGCTGTCCTGCTGTGCGTCCGTGCTCATGCGGTCAACCTTTCCATACCGGCTCCGCCAGCCCGAGGTGCGACCTCAGCGTGGAGCCGGTGTATTCGGAGCGGAAGGCTCCGCGTTCCTGGAGGAGTGGGACGACCCGGTCGACGAAGCCGTCGAGGCCGCCCGGGGTGAGATGCGGTACGAGGATGAAGCCGTCGGCCGCGTCGGTGGAGACGAACGTCTCCAGTTCGGCGGCGACCGTCTCCGGGGAGCCGATGAAGGACTGGCGTGCCGTGGACTCGATGACCGTCTGGCGGATGGACAGCCCCTTGGCCTCGGAGAGCGCCCGCCACTTCGCGGCGACGGCGAGCGGGTCCGCGATCCGCACCCTGCCCTGGACCAGCTCGGACTCGGGGTCCGGGTCGGTCTCCGGCAGGGGCCCGTCGGGATCGTACGAGGAGAGGTCGCGGCCCCAGACCTGTTCGAGGGCGAGGATGGCGTTCTGCGGGGAGACCTGCTGCCTGCGGATCTCGGCGGCGTTCTGCTGGGCCTCCGCGTCGGTGTCGCCGAGCACGACGGTGACCCCGGGCATGATCTTCAGGTCCTCGGGCCGCCTGCCGTACTTCGCCAGGCGTGCCTTGACGTCGGCGTAGAAGATCCGGCCTGCCTCCAGGGTGCCGTGCCGGGTGAAGATGACGTCGGCGGCGGACGCGGCGAACTCCCTGCCCTCGTCGGAGTCCCCCGCCTGGATGACGACGGGGTGCCCCTGGGGCGAGCGGGGGACGGTGAACTCCCCGGAGATCTCGAAGTGCTGCCCCGAGTGGGCGAAGGGGCGCGAGGTCCCGTCCGGGGTCCAGGAGTCCCACAGCTCCCGGGCGGTGGCGACGAATTCGGCGGCCCGGGTGTAGCGGTCGGCCCGGTCGAGGTATCCGCCGCGGCGGAAGTTCTCGCCGGTGAAGGCGTCCGAGGAGGTCACCACGTTCCAGGCGGCGCGGCCCGCGCTGAGGTGGTCGAGCGTGGCGAGGCGGCGGGCGAGCTCGTACGGCTCGTTGAAGGTGGCGTTCACCGTGGCGGCGAGGCCGAGGCGTTCGGTGACGGCGGCCAGGGCGCCCAGGACGGTGAGGGACTCGGGGCGGCCCACCACGTCCAGGTCGTGGACGCGGCCGTTGTGCTCGCGCAGCCGCAGCCCTTCCGCGAGGAAGAAGAAGTCGAACTTCCCGCGCTCGGCCGTCCTGGCCAAATGCTCGAAGGAGCTGAAGTCGATCTGGCTCCGGGAGCGGGGATCGGTCCACACGGTGGTGCTGTTGACGCCCGGGAAGTGGGCGGCGAGGTGCATCTGTTTCATGAAGTCCCCCCTGAGGTCCTCGCGGACACGTAGCGGTTGGCCGGCCTGCCCAGGCCCAGGTGCTCGCGGAGTGTGCCGCCCGGGTAGAAGGTGCGGAACAGACTGCGGTGCTGGAGCAGGGCCACGGTCCCGTTGACGATCCGTTCGAGGTCGCGTTCCGGTGTGATGGGGGTGAGGTGGAAGCCGTCGACGGCGCCGCCCCGGTGCCACTGGGTGATGAGTTCGGCGAGGTCGACGGGGCCGCCCCGGAAGTAGGTCCCCCGGCCGGCGAGCTGTGGTCCGCTCTCCAGTCCCGGTTCGGGTGCCGTCTCCGCGTCCCCGAGGTCGACGGTGAGCGCGACCAGGACCCGCAGGGTGTCGGGGTCCCTGCCGTGCGCCGCGGCGGCGCGGCGCAGTTCGTCGCGGAGCGAGGCCGCCTGTTCGGGCGATGTGGCCCGTACGTAGACGACGTCGGCGTGGAGCGCGGCCGGTCCCCTGGCGGGAACGCCGGTGGCGTCGACGACGGTGACGGGACGGCCCTGGGGCGGCCGGGGCACGATGGCCGGTCCCTTGACGGAGAAGGTGCTGCCCTCGAAGTCGATGTAGTGCAGCTTGTCGCGGTCGATGAAGCGGCCGGTGGCGACGTCGCGGATCTCGGCGTCGTCCTCCCAGCTGTCCCAGAGGCGTGCCCCGGCGTCGGCCACCTCGCCCGCCTCCTGCCACAGCGCGGTGGCGGGGGCGGCCGGGCGCCGGCCGAACAGCCTGGCCTCGGCCTCGGTCGTCGACACGTCGACGTGCCAGCCGGCCCTGCCCCTGCTGACCCAGTCGAGGGTGGCGACGGCGGACGAGACGTGGAAGGGCTCGGTGTGGGTGGTGGTCACGGTCGGCACGAGGCCGATCCTGGTGGTGGCCGGGGCGACACGGGCCAGTACGGCGAGCGCGTCGGGGCCGGGGCGGGCGAAGGAGTCGCTCAGGGTGACGAAGTCGAGCGCGCCTCCCTCGGCGAGGCGGGCGAGCGCGACATGGGAGCCGGCGTCGTAGCGCGGGGGGCCGCCGATCTCGGCGGCGAGGTGGAGTGGCCTGGTGGCGGACATGCGGACCTCTCGGGGTCAGTTCTCGGTCTTGGGGAGGCCGGGCGGGTTGATCTCCGACTTCTCGACGGCCTCGTTGGACAGGCCCCAGCGCCCCAGCACCTCGGCGTACGAGCCGTCCTCGATGATGTGGTCGATGGCGGCGCCGTACGCCTCGGCCAGTCCGCTGCCCTTCTTCGTGGTGGCGGCGATCTTCCCCTGGACGCCGTCGCCGCCGCCGGAGAGCGTGCCGATGATCTCGGACTGCCCGGCGGACGCCACGTGGTAGTTGGCGGAGGGGCTCGGGCCGAGATAGGCGTCGATGCGGCCCGACTGGAGGGCCAGGTAGTAGTCGGTGTCCTTCTGGAAGTACGTGATCTCCACCGGCTTCCGCCCGGCCCTGACGTTCTCCTCGCTCCAGTCGACGAGGATCTTCTCCTGGTTGGTGCCGGAGGCGACGGAGATGGTTCTGCCCGCGACGTCGGCTGGGCCCTTCACCTTCCAGCCGGAGCCCTTCTTGGCCTCGAAGGCGATGTTGTCGAGCCGGTAGGTCGCGAAGTCGTACTTCTCCTTGCGCTCCTCGGTCACGGTGACGTTGGAGAGGACCCCGTCGAACTTGGAGCTGTCGAGGCCGACGAAGAGGTTCTCCCAGGAGACCTCCTCGAACTCCGGCTTCAGGCCGAGCGTGTCGGCGATCAGGGTCGCCAGGTCGATCTCGCTGCCGATGCGGGTCTTGTCGTCGGTCGCGTAGAAGCCCAGCGGTGGCGAGGCGTCGGCGCTCGCGCCGAGTCTCAGCGTGCCGCGTTCGCGGACGGCGGCCGGCACCCGGGCCGCGATGGCGTCCACCTTCTTGCCCCTGATCCGGTCCTGGTCGGGACCGATGTTGATGCCCGTGTCCTTCTGGCCCTTCGGGCGGATCACGTCCTCGGTCGCGTCGCTGGCGCCGCAGGCGGCGAGCAGCCCCGCGGCGGTGAGGACGGCGAGGGCGGCGGTGAGGGTGCGGCGGACGGACATGCGACTGCTCCTCGGTTGGCGGGACATGGGTC
This sequence comes from Streptomyces sp. CB02058, assembly GCF_001905505.1. Lineage (GTDB taxonomy): Bacteria > Actinomycetota > Actinomycetes > Streptomycetales > Streptomycetaceae > Streptomyces. Next base: position 62,764 of record NZ_LIPG01000006.1, on the reverse strand, counting down.
AGAGGACCTTGGAGAGGAAGGCGCGGGTGCGTTCCTGGACGGGGCGGTCGAGTACCTCGGCGGGCGTGCCCTGCTCGACGATCCGCCCCTCGTCCATGAAGACGACGGTGTCGGCGACCTCACGGGCGAAGCCGATCTCGTGCGTGACGACGATCATCGTGGTCCCGCCGTGGGCCAGGTCCTTGATGACGTCGAGGACCTCGCCGACGAGCTCGGGGTCGAGGGCGGACGTGGGCTCGTCGAAGAGCAGCAGCTTCGGCTCCAGCGCGAGGGCGCGGGCGATGGCAACGCGCTGCTGCTGGCCGCCGGAGAGCTGCTTGGGGTAGGACCCGGCCTTGTCGGCGAGGCCGACGCGCGCCAGGAGCTTCTCCGCGGCGGCCACGGCCTCCTTCCGGGGGCGGCCGAGGGCGGCGACCGGGGCCTCGATGATGTTGTCGAGGACGGTGAGGTGCGGGAAGAGGTTGAAGTTCTGGAAGACGAAGCCGATCCGGGTGCGCTGGCGCAGGACCTCGCGTTCGCGCAGTTCGTACAGCTTGTTGCCGGACCTGCGGTAGCCCACCAGGCTGCCGTCGACGCTGATCCAGCCCTGGTCGACCTTCTCCAGGTGGTTGATGGTGCGCAGCAGGGTGGACTTCCCCGATCCCGAGGGGCCGAGGACGACGGTCACCTCTCCGGGCCGGACGGACAGGTCGATGCCGCGGAGCACCTCGAGCGGGCCGAAGCTCTTGTGCACCCCCCGGATCTCGACCATGGCCTCGTCGGCGTTGCGTTCTTCGGTGGGTGCGCTCATCGCACGGCCCCCTTGGCGTAGTGGCGTTCGACGTAGTGCTGGAGGACGGAGAGCGCGGTGGTCAGGAGGATGTACCAGACCGTGGCGACCATGAGCAGCGGCACCACCCGGCCGTTGCGCCCGTAGACGACCTGGACCTGGTAGAAGAGTTCGCCGATCGCCATCACGGAGACGATCGAGGTGCCCTTGAAGAGGGAGATGATCTCGTTGGCGGCGTTCGGCAGGATGGAGCGCATCGCCTGCGGCAGCACGATCCGCCGCAGCTGCCGCAGCCGGGGTATCCCGAGTGCGGCAGCTGCCTCCAGCTGTCCGCCGTCCACGGCGAGTACGCCGCCCCGGACGATCTCCGCGGCGTAGGCGGCCTGGTGCAGGGCGAGCCCGAGGACGGCCGCGCTCATCGCGCCGACGAGGTTCATCGTGTCGAAGGTGAGGAAGCCGGGCCCGAAGGGGATGCCGAACTCCAGTTCCTTGTAGAGATAGGCCAGGTTGAACCAGAACAGCAGCTGCACGATGAGCGGGATCGAGCGGAACGCCCAGATGTAGGCGTACGCGACCGCCCTGAGGAACGGGCTCGCGGAGAGCCGCATGAAGGCCAGGACGATGCCGAGCGCGAAGCCGATCACCGTTCCGTAGAAGGTCAGTTGAAGGGTCACCCAGACGGCGTGCAGGATCGTCTCGGTGGTCACGAAGCGGGCGAACACGTCCCATTCCCAGCCGGGGTTGGTGATCAGCCCGTTGAGGAACTGGGCGAGGAGCACGGCCGTGGCCACCACCGCGACCCAGCGCCAGGGATGGCGTACGGGGACGACCTTCAGGGCCGCGTAGTCGTCGGTGTCCTGCTCCTTGCCCGGGTCGGCCGCCGGTGGACGGACGGGTGGATCGCTGGTCAGCGCCATGGTGGAGGTTCCTTCTGCGACAGGGGTACGAACGGGGGCCGGGCTCGGACGGTGACGCGGTCCCTACAGGAGAGGTCCCGCAGGAAGGCGAGCGCCGTGCGGGCGGTGGCGTCGTTCTGCCGGAAGGCCGGGCCGCCGGTGCGCGGCCGGGTGAAGGCGCCGCTGGAGCGTGCGGTGGTGTACGGGCCGAGGGCGAAGCGGCGCGGGTGGGGGCGGCCGTCGCGGTACAGGACGCGGCCGTCGGCGGGGTCGACGGAGAGCAGGCCGGTGTCGGTGCCGGCGGCCCCGTCCGCGTACAGCCCGCTCAGCAGCGGGCTGCGCGTCCTGAGCAGGGAGGGGTCGGGCAGCCGGGCCTCGACCAGGGCGCGGGCTTCCGTGTACGCACCGGGGACGGTGGCGCTGCCGGCCCGGAAGACGCCCTCCCGCTCGTCGGTCTCGACGGTCATCCCCGCGCCGAGGAAGCGGACGATCCCGGCGTCGGAGAGGGCCAGCAGCTGCCGCAGCCGGGGTCCCGGAGGCCCGGAGGCGAGGTAGCTGAAGAAGCCGTGCCACGTCTCCCCGATGTCGCCGAGGCCGGTCAACTGGCCGTAGACGGAGAGCAGTCCGAGGAACACGGCGAGGTCGGGGCTGTGCCGGGTGTCGTGCCGGCGGGCGAGGTCGGCGCCGATGTAGGCGCGCAGCCCGTCCTGGAGCGTGTCGTAGGAGGCGTGGCGCACTCCGTCGAGCGGGCGGTCCAGGGCGTCGAGGTCGAGCCGGTCGGCGGGGTCCGGGACCGCCGAGGCGACGAGGGCCGCGAGCTCGGGGCTGCCGGGCTCGGCGACTGCGTACTTCTCCTCGAAGTCGCCCCGGTCCACGGCGGTGCGCTCGGGATGGGCGGTGAAGAGCCGGTGGTAGTGGGCGTGGCCGAGCTCCTTGGCGACGAGCGGCCACACGTCCCGCCGGAAGTCGACGGGGCCGGGCCGGTCGAGGATCTCCGTCACCTGTTCCGGGCCGAAGTGGTGGGGCAGGGGCGGCCGTTCGCCCTGCCAGGTGTAGCCGATCTTGGAGTGGTAGGGGACGCCTCGCCGTGATCCGACGTGGAGGACGGGCTCCTGCCCGGAGGGCACGTAGACCCCGTTCTCGTGCCGTCCGCCGCGGCCCTCGGTGAGCAGCACCATCAGATCGATGAAGGCGAGTCCGAATCCGCGCACGATGACGGGTTCGCCCGGCCGGAGTGCCGAGAGGTCGCTGTCGGCGGTGAAGTCGGGCGGCAGGTGCACCAGCCCGTGGCGCGCGGCGAACGCGGCCAGTTCCCGCTGTTCCGCGGGGAGTTCGGAGTCGAGATGGCCGACGGTGAGGACGACCAGGTCGGCGGCGAGCGGCTCGGCGCGGCCCTCGATCCAGACCTTCTGCCGGCCGTCGCGGGGACCCTGGACGCGCAGGGCGGTGCCCTGGTGCTCGTGGACGGTGATGCCGGGCGGCAGCGCGGCGAGCGCCTGCTCGTACACCCAGCGCAGATAGGCGCTCTGGAGCCGCCGGCTGGGGAAGTCCTGGCCGCCGAGACCGTGGATCTCCTCCAGCACCTCCGGTCCGGCGGCGGCCGCCGCCCGCCCCTCGCGGACGTCCCCGGCCCAGGTGTGCAGGTCGGGGCCGGGGATCACCGGGCCGTCCAGCTGGACGGTGTCGTCGGTGAACATCGTGACGTCCTCGGCCATGGAGTTCATCCGGAGCAGCGGCGACTGGTCCTCCCGCCAGATCCGGCCGCCGCCCGGCGGATACGGGTCGACGAGGTGGATGTCCAGCGGCAGGCCGTCGTAGAGCTCGGCGGCGTTGGCGGCTATGCGTTCGACGACTCCGGTGCCGCGCGGTCCCGCGCCTATGACGACGAGCGTCGGTGTGCCGCTCATCGGGCGTCCGCCGTGCCGCGCGCGTAGTGGCGTTCGACGTAGTACTGGCCGAGGGAGAGCAGCGAGGTCACGGCCACGTACCAGAGGGTGGCGACCAGCAGCAGCGGGATGACCTCGTACGTGCGGTGGTAGACGAGCTGGACCGAGTAGAGCAGGTCCTGCACGGCGATGATGCTGACGATCGAGGTGCCCTTCAGCGTCCCGATCAGCATGTTCCCCGCGGGCGGGACGATGGAGCGCATGGCCTGCGGGAGCACGATGCGGCGCAGCCGCCGCCAGGGCCCGAGGCCGAGCGACTGGGCCGCCTCGATCTGTCCGCGTTCGACGGAGAGGATGCCGCCGCGGACCACTTCGGCGGCGTACGCGGCCTCGTGGAGCGTCAGTCCGATGATGGCGACGGTCACGGGCCCGAGCAGGTCGACGGTCTCGACGCCGAGGATCCGCGGGTAGAGGGCGCCGATGTTGAACCAGAAGAGCAGCTGGACCAGGATCGGGGTGGACCTGAACAGCCAGATGTAGCCCCAGCTCACCGCCTGCAGGACGGGGTTCCCCGAGAGCCTGAACACCGCGAGCAGGGTGCCGATGGCGAAGCCGAGCACCATGACGAGAGCGGTGAGCCACAGGGTCAGGCCGAGGCCCCGCAGCACGGAGCCGGTCGTGAGGTAGGTGCCCACGACGTCCCACTGGAAGGCGTCGTTGCGCACGACGGAGACGAGGGCGCCCGCGAGCAGGACCAGGACGGCGACCGCCGCTGCCCAGCGGCCTGTTCGGCGTACGGGCACGATGCGCGGGACGGGGTCCCCGGTGTCCTTGCGGGGCGGGGGTGCGAGCGGGGAGGGAAGGCTGTCTGTCTGCGCGGACATACGAAGGCTCCGTGGATGCAGAGATCGAACACGGGGCGTGCCTTCAGCGCGGAACACAACGTGGACCGGGCCCCTCAGCGCCGGTCCGTTCTCGAGAAAAGCCCCAACAGGGCTGTGTTGTCAAGCCTGTCCACAGTGTGAGCCGTACGTCTCACCTCGGTTGACGTGCAACCGGATGCCTGTTCCACTTGGGCCATGCATGCGCAGCAGTGGCTGGTCACCCGCTCCCACATCGACTTCGGTCGCGTGTGGTCCTCCTCCTGTTGAGCTGACCCCCTGCGTCTGCCCCACCCCTGCTCGCGCCCCGCTGGGCGCTCGAGCACCTTCCTCCGCGTTCCTTCGCGTACACGACGCCGCTCCGCCCTCCCCTCGCACCGTTGATCTCCCGCCCCGCCGCTCCGTGCTGCCGCAGCACGCGAGCGCGGTCGACGAACCCGGAGAAACTCCGTCATGCCCCGAACCCGGCACACCGCTGCCTTCGCACTGATCACCGTGGCCACCCTGACGCTCACCGCATGCGGATCGGGCGACCCTGCGGCCGCCCCGGCCGGAGCGGGTTCCGCGGGCAGGGGGAAGACCCCGACCACCGACGTGGTCTCGGCGGTGAAGAAGAACGACGCCGCGGCGGAGCTGCTGCCCGCCGGGGTCCGCTCCTCGGGCACCCTCTCCCTCGCCTCCAGCGTGGGCGCCCCGCCCGGAGCGTTCTACGAGGCGGACGGGAAGACGCTCGCGGGCGCGGACATCGACTTCGCGGACGCGGTGGCCAAGGCACTGGGACTGGAGCTGAAGCGCGAGGTCGCCTCCTTCGAGGCGATCCTGCCGGCGCTCGGCAGCGGGAAGTACGAGGTGGGCACGGGCAACTTCGGGGTGACCGACGAGCGCCGGAAGACGATCGACTTCGTGACGTACATCAACGACGGGCAGGGGTTCGCCGTCCGTGACGACAGCGATCTGAAGGAGGTCACCGATCTCACGCAGCTCTGCGGCCTGACCGTCGGCACCGGCGCCGGGACCACCTTCGAGGCGACCCTGGAGGAGAACAAGCACGTCTGCGGCGACGCGGGCAAGGAGGCGTACGAGGTCAGGACGTACGCCGATCAGGCCGCCGTCTGGAGCTCGCTCCAGCAGGGCCGCAGCGATGTGCTGATGTTTACGATCAACGGACTGCGCTACGCGGTGACCCAGCTGGACGGGCTGCGCTTCCTCAACGAGTACAAGCGGCTCGACGTCGGCTTCGCCTTCAAGAAGGGCTCCCCGCTGGCGCCCGCCTTCCAGGCCGCGGTCAACGGCCTCAAGGAGGACGGGACCTACGACCGCATCCTGAAGAAGTGGGGCACGGAGAAGTCGGCGATCGAGACCTCGCAGATCTCGCCGCCCGAGATCAGGTGAGCCCGGCGGGTGCGGACCGTGCCCTCGGCCTCAGCAGTCGCACCCGCAGTCGCAGTCGCAGCAGCCGCCGTCACCGCAGCAGGTGTTGCAGCAGTCGCAGGCATCGCAGCAGTCCCCGCAGTCGCACTTGTGGCAGAGCCCCTCGCGCTCCTGACCGCTCCACGGGTCGTGGAAGCTCCCGGAGCAGCACAGCTGGCAGGTGCAGGCGAGCCCGGCCCAGACCAGGCAGCCCGCGACGAGGCCGCGCCGGTTGCGGGGCGGCTCGGGCGGGAGCGGCGGTCCGGGCGGGGAGGAGGGTCCGCCCGGCGCGTACGGGTTGCCGGGCGGCGGCCCGAAGCTCCCCTCCGGCTGCCCGGCCGGGTGGTGCGAGCAGGACGCCGGACCGAAGGCCCGGTCCACGGAGCGCCGCAGTTCGTGCACCAGGAGCACATGCGCCAGGGTGCCGTCGGTGAATTGCGCGTCCCGCAGCGCGAGGCGCACCCCGTGCAGCGCGTCGTCGCACAGCCGGCGGGCCTCCGGGAGCGTGGTGCCGGTCGCGGCGAGCGGGTTCCAGGCACCCGACGCGGCGTCGGCCTCCCGGTCCTCCACGGCGTCCAGGAGGTGCGCGAGCCGTCCGAAGAGCCGGCCGGCCTCGGCGAGCGGCTCGGCGTTCCCCGGCCTGCCGGCGAGGACGGCGGTGTGCGCGAAGGCCGCGGCCGTCGCCGTCTCAGTGGGTTCGGTGACCGCCAGCAGCGGGGTACCCGGCCCGGCGAGCGACTCGATTCCGGTCTGCCGGTCGACGGCGTCGACCAGGACCGCCGTGTCGAAGCCGAGCTCGGCCCCGGTGCGCGCCCCGGCCCTGTCCCAGCCCGCGGCGACCCTGCGTGCGGCGGCGGCGACCGGACGGCGCCTCAACAGCCCGTCGCCGTCGGCGACATGGTCGCGGACCTTGGCGGAGGCCAGCACGAGCGACACGGCGGCGGCCAGCCTGGCCCCCTCGCCGCGCGCGACCGGCGCCGTGCGCATCGAGCGCAGCGGGCAGGGGCCCGCGGTGCGCCGCTGCCCGCGGGTGCGCGCGGACTGAGCCTCCGTCAGGACCGAGACGATCAGGCCGTCGTAGTTGGTCACGATCCGGGCGAATTGCCCGTGATCCGCGCGCAGCGCGAGACAGAGCCCGCAGAGATGGGCCATCCACTCGGCCTTGAGCCCTTCGGACAGCCGATGGGTGCAGGGCCTGACGATTCCGAACACGACGATCCCCCGAGAGCCGTTCAACCGATGCCGCGGCACTCGTGCGCCCGCGCGGCGTGCATCGTACCGAGCTCTCCGTTCACCCGTACGCACGCCATGTCACCCGTACGGCCCGGCGCATCATATTTTCCTTTTGCAACCCCCCTTATGCGGGAGGAACCCTGACGAATCGCCACATGCTCTGCACCAGTAGCGTCACGAATCGCGTGCGCGCCGCCTATCCCCTTGGCGCTGTATCCGCATCATGGACGACCATAGGGATAGGAAAGAGATGCGGAACACGAACGAACCGCGGTGAGAGGAGGCGTCCATGGGATCGGTGCGCAAGGCAAGTGCCTGGCTGGGCCTCGTGGAGGACAACGACGAGCGGTACTACGACGACGAGTACTCCGAGGACGCGGAGACCGGCACCGGCCAGGCCTGGGTGACCGACCCCCGCGTCCAGGTGGCGTCCGAGAAGGCCGAGGACACGGGCCGCCGGATCGCCACCGTCACCCCCGACAGCTTCCGGGACGCCCGTGGGATCGGCGAGCTCTTCCGGGACGGCGTGCCGGTGATCGTCAACCTGACGTCCATGGACCCCACCGACGCGAAGCGCGTCGTGGACTTCGCCGCGGGTCTGACCTTCGGGCTGCGCGGCTCCATCGAGCGTGTGGCGACCAGAGTCTTCCTGCTGACTCCCGCCCACACCCAGGTGGTCAACGGCGAAGCCGCCGGCCGGCCCGCCGACGGCTTCTTCAACCAGAGCTGAGCGGGGCGCTCGCCGGAGAGCCCTACCGGAAAGCGTCCAGGCCGGTGAGCGCCTTGCCCAGCACGAGCTGGTGCATCTCCACGGTTCCCTCGTAGGTGAGCACCGACTCCAGATTCGTCGCATGCCGCATCACCGGATATTCCAGCGAGATTCCGTTGGCGCCGAGGATCGTCCGCGAGGTGCGGCAGATCTCGATCGCCTCCCGCACGTTGTTGAGCTTTCCGAAGCTGACCTGCTCCGGGCGGAGCCTGCCCGCGTCCATCCGGCGGCCCAGATGGTGGGCGAGCAGAATTCCCTTGTGGAGTTCCAGGGCCATGTCCGCGAGCTTGGCCTGGGTGAGCTGGAATCCGCCGATCGGCCTGCCGAACTGCTCGCGGGACTTCGCGTAGTCCAGCGCCGCCTCGAAGCTGGCGCGTGCCGCGCCCATGGCTCCCCAGACGATGCCGTAGCGGGCGTGGCCGAGGCAGCTGAGCGGCCCGCGCAGCCCGGTGACGCCGGGCAGGACGGCGTCGGCGGGCAGCCGTACGCCGTCCATGACCAGCTCGCTGGTGACCGAGGCGCGCAGCGACCACTTGTGCCGGATCTCCGGCGCGGAGAAGCCGGGACTGTCCGTCGGCACGACGAATCCGCGGATGCCGGAGCCGCCGTCCGCCTCGTCCGTCCGGGCCCAGACGACGGCGACCCCGGCGACCGATCCGTTGGTGATCCACATCTTGCGGCCGGTGAGGATCCAGTCGTCGCCGTCCCGCTTCGCATACGTCCGCATCGCGGCGGGGTCCGAGCCGTGGTCCGGTTCGGTGAGGCCGAAGCAGCCGATGGTCTCGCCGGCCGCCATGCCGGGCAGCCACCGCTGCTTCTGCTCCTCGGAGCCGAAGCGGTGGATGGCGTACATGGCGAGGGAGCCCTGTACGGAGACCAGTGAGCGGATCCCGGAATCGGCGGCCTCCAGCTCCAGGCAGGCCAGGCCGTACTGCACGCTGCTGGCCCCCGCGCACCCGTAGCCCTGGAGGGACATGCCCAGCGCTCCGAGCGAGCCGAGCTCGCGGGCCAGCTCGCGGATGCCGGGGAGCTCGCCCTTCTCGTACCACTCGGCGATGTGCGGGAGGACCCGGTCGGCGGCCCAGGTGCGCACGGTGTCGCGGATCGAGAGGTCCTCCGGGTCGAGGAGGTCGTCGATGCCGAGGGGGTCGCGCGGATCGAAGGGCGGGGGCTTCGGCTTCGAGGACTCGGTGGTGGACAAGGATGCCTCCGGCGGCTCGCACGGTACGGAAACGCGCCACCGTACTGAAACTAGCAGTGATAGTTATGGCGCCCCGCCGACGTTACGGCTCAGCGTGCGGCCCGTCCAGAGCCGGTGGCCTCGGCCGGTTCGCGCCGCGCGGGACGCGGCAGCGGCTTCGGCGTACGGGGCTCCCGGCGGGTCCCCGACGCGGCCGCGTCGGGCTCGCCCGCCTGCGCGGGAACCCCGGCGACCGGCTCCCGGCACGCCTTGACGGCAGGCGGGCACTCCATGACGCGTGGCAGCCGCAGCGCCGCCAGCGCCCCGAGGAGCAGCAGCCCCGCACTGACCAGCAGCGTGAGGTGCAGACCGTCGACGAAGGCGTGCCGGGCCGTGTCGCGCACCAGGTCCCCCATGGGCCCGCCCAGCCGGCCGGCCACCTGGTACGCCTCGCCCAGCGAATGCGAGGCCGCCGATCCGGCGGACGCGGGCACGCCCTCCTCGTGGAGCCGGGAGAGTCCGGGCGCGTAGGCGGCGTTCATGACACTGCCGAGCAGCGCGATCCCCAGGCCCGCGCCCAGCTGGTAGGAGGTCTCGCCGATCGCGGCGGCCCCTCCGGCGCGCTCGGCGGGGGCCTCGCTCAGCATCGACTCGTACGCCCCGAACAGCGTGGACTGGAGCCCGAAGCCGAGCAGCACGAAGCCGGTGGTGAGCAGCACGGGCCGGTCGTGCTGGCCCATCAGGGTCAGCAGGAGCACCGAGGCCGCGGTGAGCACGAAGCCCCAGCCGACCATCCGGCGCGGCCCGATCCTGCTCAGGGTGTACGAGCCGGTGGCGCCCGCGGCCATCGCGGCGAAGGTGAGCGGCAGCAGCCGCAGACCGGTCTCCAGCGGGCTGAGGTCCAGGACCAGCTGGAGGTACTGGACGGCGATCAGCTCCAGGCCGACCAGCGCCAGCATGGCCAGCACGATGCAGCCGACGGCGGTGGTGAAGGCGGGCCGGGAGAACATCGCGATGTCGATCAGCGGATGGGTGCGCCGCCGCTGCCTGCGCACGAAGAGGGCGAGCAGAGCCGCCCCGGCGAGCAGCGGCACGAGGGTGGCGGGGTTCAGCAGTCCCTCGCCGCCGCCGATCCGCTTGATGCCGAGGACGACGCCGAGCACACCCGCCGCGGCCATCAGCGCGCCGAGCACGTCCCAGGGGCCGTCCTCCCCGCCGCGCGACTCGGGCAGCAGCCAGCGTCCGACGGGGAGTATCACGGCCATGAGCGGGATGTTGATCAGGAAGACCGAGCCCCACCAGTAGTGCTCGACGAGGAATCCGCCGATGACCGGCCCGGTCGCGGCGCCCACCGCGGCCACCGCGGTCCATATCCCGATGGCCAGGGCCCGCTCGCGCCGGTCCGGGAAGACCTGGCGGAGTATCGACAGCGTGGCCGGCATGATCATCGCGCCGCCGACGCCGAGCAGCGCGCGGGCCGCGATCAGCACACCGGGACTGTCGGCCGCCGCCGCGACGGCGGAGGCGATCCCGAAGATCGCGTAGCCGAAGAGGAGGACACGGCGTCTGCCGATCCGGTCACCGAGCGTGCCGAAGAGGATCAGCAGCGAGGCGCAGACCAGCGGGTAGGCGTCCACGATCCAGAGCAGCCCGACGGCACTGGGCCGCAGGTCCTCGGTGACGGCGGGGACGGCGACGTGCAGCACGGTCGCGTCGAGCGCGACCAGCAGAAGACTGAGGCAGAGGACGACCAGGACGACCCAGCGGTTGGCACCGCCGGCTGCAGCGCGCAGCCTGCTCACGGCCGTGGACGTCCCAGTCATGTACGTACCTCCCACAATGTGTCCCTCGCGCTCGGCAGACCTGCTGGGGTCCGTTCCGGCACCCCGGGGCCCGGCATCGACGGGCGAGTGAGCCGCCAGAGTACGCGAGTTCCAGATGGTCACACGTGGTGCAGCTCATACGTTCACGGGCCACCGAGTGTGGCGTACACCACTTCACCGCCCACGCGGGGCAACCCCTCCGCCGCCACGCCGGAGACCCCCGCCGGACGGCCGGGCGCCGCGCGGCCCCTGCCCCGAATGGCCCCGCGCATACCCGGCGGTGTCACGCCGCACCACTTTCTTCGACGATCAAACATTTCTGCGATTAATGCGAGGAACGAATAGCCGGAGGGGTCGAAACGATTCCCCGGAGCAGAGGGAATAGATGCCTGTCTGAGACAAAGTCCACATCACATCGTCATCACAAAGACGCGGGATCGGCCGGATCACACACTCACTCGCTGTAACGTCCATTGCGTGCGTACCGACATCTTTGCCCGTCTGGACCGGGAGCCGGAACCGCCGAAGATAGAGACCCCGCGGATGAGTCGTCACCGCATCGCTCTCTTCGGCGGGACTTTGGCGTTCTATGTCGCCATCGTCGTCGCCGTGCTGGTCTCGTCCTGGCTGGTGGCCCTCGACTGGAAGGTCATGCTGTTCCGGCCCTATCAGCAGTGGCCGGAACTCCACGCCTTCCTCGACTACTACGTCGTGCTCGGCCAGCGTGGCCCCACGGCCGTGATGGTCGCCTCCTGGCTCGGCTGGCGCTCCTGGCGCCAGCACACGCTGCGTCCGCTGCTGACGCTGGGCGCTTCCCTGCTGCTGCTCAACCTGTCGGTGGGCGCGGTCAAGCTCGGCCTGGGGCGGCTCGGCCCGCACTACGCCACTCAGATCGGCTCGGCGGAGCTCTTCGCCGGCGGCGATATATTTCCCTCCGGGCACACCGCCAATGCCGTGGTGACCTGGGGAATCCTCGCCTACCTGGCCACCACCCCGCGCGCGAGGCGCTATCTGTCGGCCCTGTCGGCGTTCGTCTCCCTCGGCGTGGGGCTCACCACCGTCTACATCGGCACCCACTGGCTCAGCGACGTCCTGCTGGGCTGGGCGGCCGGGCTGCTGATCCTGCTGGCCCTGCCGTGGTTCGAGCCGCTGATCACGCGTGCCGAGGTCCTGGTCCTCTCGGTCCGCGAGCAGTGGCGGGCTCGCCGCAGGCTGCGGGCGTCCGCCCCGGCCGCCCCGGCGGCGCCGGAGCCCGTGCTGCTCCCGCAGTCGCTGAGCGGCGGGACGGGCGCGGAAGGAGCCCTGGAGGCCGTGAGCGTCGAGCCGGCGCCGGAGGGACAGGGAGCCATCGGCCACCCGGGCGCCCGCGCCAGGGCCCACCAGGGGCATCCCCTGCGCTCGGAGCGGACTCCGGTCACCCCCGCGGGCTCACGCCGTCCGCCGCACGCGGACCGCGCCCCGCGGAGCAACGGGACCCAGGCCCGCCCGGTGACGGGCGGCTCGGTCGCCCCCTGACCTGCCCGGACAGCACACGACGAAGGCCCCGACGGATGTCGGGGCCTTCGTCGTGCGGGGCGGTCTCAGCCGACCCAGCAGCGTGTCACGGTCGCCCCGTCCACCTCGAAGTTGATGCGTCCGCCGCGGAACTCCATGGTGATCACGGTGCCGGGCGGCAGGGCCCGGACCGTGCTCCAGCCACGCGCTCTGGCCTGCCGCTCGGCGGCCTCGGCGTCGAGGCCGACATACGACTCGGGAGCGTCGTCCGGCTGGGCGGGAGAGTTCGGTAGAGGTGCCATACCTCTCACCGTAGGCCGTCACGGACCGGGGCGGAAGCGATCACGCCCGCGGATGCCGGAGCGGCCCCATGTACCTCGGCGGTCACGCTTGTGTCACAGGATCCCCACGCCCGTTTACGCCGGAGCACTTCACCCGAACGGACACACGGAAGGCCTGGAAACCGGAATTCACCCGCTCAAGGAATGGGCGCCCCGGCGGCCTTCGGCGGGAAATTGCACACGGGTGGACGTCACGCTCCAGAGCTTTTCCGGACCGGGCCGAATGGAGAATATACGACCACGCAACCTGGAATTAACTCGCCCTTATGCCACTCTTACTCTCCGCCGCCCCACGTCCGTACCTCCCCCGCCGGAGAGCGGCCCCGCACCGCCGGACCATCCGGAATGGAACGGTCCGGGACGCGGGGCGCGGGGCACCCGGACCGCGGTCCGGGTGCCCCGGGTTCAGGCCCTTCCGCGGCGGATCGCCGAGGAGGCCAGGTAACGCAGCGCATACGCCCCGTCCAGCGCGCTGCCCCTGGAGCGGTGCAGCGCGTTGCGCAGCGCGCCCTGCGAGCGGCCCCTCGATCCCCGCGCGGCCAGCTCGGCGAAGAGCCTCTCGTGCCGCTCGGCGATCGGTGCGGGATCGAAGCGCGCGGCGGAAGCCCGCGCGGCACGTCCCATCCGGTGCCGCAGCCCGTCGTCGTCGATCAGGCCGAGCAGGGCCTTGGCGAAGGCCCCGGTGTCGCCCAGCGGCACCAGACGTCCGTCGGTCCCGTCGTCGATGATCTCGGCGGGCCCGTGCGGGCAGTCGGTGGAGACGACCGGCACCCCGCAGCGCATCGCCTCCACGATGGTCATGCCGAACGACTCCCGCTCGGAGGTCACGGCCGCGATGGAGCCCTTGGGCCACTCCTTCTCCATTGGATCGGCCGAGCCCATGAGCCGCACCCGCTCCCGGAGCCCCAGCTCCTCGACGAGCGCGCGCAGCGGCCGCTGCTCGTTGCCCGACGCGTCGCCGGCGCCGTAGATCCGGAGCCGCCATTCGGGACGTGCGGCCGCGATCTCGGCGAAGGCCCGGATCAGTACGTCGTAGCGCTTGACCCGGTGCAGCCGGCCGGCCGCCACGATCCACTTGGCGTCGCCGTCGGCGGGCGGGCCGCTCGGCTCGGGCACGCTGTTCGGGATGGCCTCGACACGTACGCCGGGCAGCCGCAGCCTGGCGCGGTAGTCCCTGGCGTCGGCGGAGGTGACGGTCGTGACGGCGTCGAGCAGTCCGTACCGGTGGCTTATCTCCCGGCGCAGCCGGTAGCTGTGGCTCTCCAGGGTGAGGTGCTCCTGGCCGACGCGCACCGGTCCGCGCCGTGCCTGCCTGCTGATGTGGATGTTGAGTCCGGGACGTGTACCGACGACGACGTCGGCCTCGACCGCCCCCAGATGGGCCGCGATGCGCCGGTCGGTGAGCCTGCTGTACTGCCGGTGCCTGGTGTCGCCGCGCGGGAAGACCGAGGCCTGTTTCGCGTGTTCGGCGTGGTCCCCCTCGTATCCGGGGCTCGACTTCCGCAGATCGACGAGGTGCCTCATGCGTACGCCGCCCGGTGCGCCGAGCGCCGGTGCGTCCCGGTGCCGGAAGACGGAGACGATCTCGACGTCGTGCTGCTCGGCCAGGGTCCCCGCGAGCGTGAAGGTCGTACGGATCGTTCCCCCGATGCCGTACGCATTATGGAGCAGAAATGAAATATGCATTACGTAGTCGTTTCCCCTGTTCGACTGGTCTGCGTCGGACCTTACGTGGCGTCAGGAAGGGGCACAGCTTTCGCACAGGAGTCGCACAAAGCCGTGACGTTTCGAACTGACACACGCACACCAGGGGTCCACGGGCGGAATGTTCGGCTCCATGTCTCCCTCTCGATCTGTCGGTGCATCGGCCCGCCGGTTCCCCCGCTTTAATCTCCCGATTCGCGCGTGACCCAGGCCCCGGGTCGTCCGTTGTCTCTTCATGAGCCGGGAACCACCCGGCCCACGCACCGAGTTCGAGGAGCCACCCGTGCCGCGCATGCTCGACGTCAGCGAGGACGTACGTGCCGAGATCGGCGACGCCGAAGCCGACCGGCTGCTCGTCGGCGACAGTGCCCCAGGCAGTTACGACTGCACCTCCTGCCGCACTCCCGGCGACTCCGACCAGGAACGCACCAGCACGGTGCTGTTCGTGGGCGACGAGACCGCCGTGCTCGCCTTCGCCCACGCGACCTGCATCCCCTCGCAGGTCGTCCAGGTCGCGGAGGACCAGCTCCAGGGCGCCGTGCGGTCCATCACCGGCAGCGAGCCACAGAATCCGGAGGGCCTCATGCCCGAACAGGCTGTCCTCGGCATCACCAGCGGTCTCGTCCTGATCGAGGACGACCTCCGTCCGGCCCTGGTCGTCGAACCGACGGGGCCGATCGCCCGGCCCGGCACGGACGGCAGCAGCGGCGACCAGTTCCTCCAGCTGCTGCTGGAGCAGGGCTTCCAGCCCACGCCCCATCTGAACAGGCTGCCCGGTGTGCTCCCCGGCTGGTCGGTGCTGCTCGCCATGGGCCAGCTCCACGCCGTGCTCCAGCCGGGCGCCGGCGGCGGCAGCCCGGTCGCCTGGTGGCAGGCCCATCAGCCGCTCCAGGTCACCGACGGCTGGCGTACGGCGGCGAACAAGGCGCAGAGCGTGCTCGTCTTCGCCGCACCGGCGGGCTCCATCGGCCAGCAGCCGCGCGAGGACCTGCTCCGGGACGCACTGGACAAGGCCGCGATCAACGGTCTGCTGGTCGCCGCGACGATGCCGCTGGCCGGGACCTGACGGTGGCGGCTCCGCCCTCCCCGGCCCGCCGAACATCGTTTTCTCCGCCCGGCCCGCATCCGACGGGCGATGAGGTCGTTGGCACCTACGTGCACTCATACGACCCTTCTCGCCAGCAGCAGCCCCCCATCCCGGCCATGCGCCCGTCACGGGAACCGGCGGGCGGCAAGTCCGCGACGCCGATCTACGACGCGCTGTACTCCGAGTACCGCCGCTCGTTCAGGGCGCTTCCCGGGGACCGTACCGGTGAGGAGAATCTCGGCTTCAGAACGTTCGGCATCGGAATGTTCGGCAGCCGCGCACCGCTGAACAGCCGTACGGCGGCGAACGCCCAGGGCAGCCACAGCGCCTCGGGCGGCAACCCGGGTTCCTGGCAGCGGGTCGGGCGCCACGCGGGCCGTGGCAGGCCGGCGGCGCTGCCGCCCGGGTCGACGGACTCCTGAGGGCGTACGGCGAAGCCCCGGCCCACCCGCTCTGCGCGGGGGACCGGGGCTTCGCCGTACGCCCTCAGATCACTTCTTGCGGCCGCGCTTCTCGCGGACCCGGACCGAGATGTGCAGCGGGGTGCCCTCGAAGCCGAACTCCTCGCGCAGGCGGCGCTCGACGAAGCGCCGGTAGCCGTGCTCCAGGAAGCCGGAGGAGAAGAGCACGAACCGCGGGGGCTTGGTGCCCGCCTGGGTGCCGAAGAGGATGCGGGGCTGCTTGCCGCCGCGCACCGGGTGGGGGTGGGAGGCGACGATCTCGCCGAGGAAGGCGTTGAGCCTGCCGGTGGGGACGCGGGTCTCCCAGCCCTCGATGGCGGTCTCGATCGCCGGGACCAGCTTCTCCATGTGCCGGCCGGTGACGGCCGAGACGTTGACGCGCGGGGCCCAGGCGATCTGGGCGAGCTCGGTCTCGATCTCGCGCTCGAGGTAGTAGCGGCGCTCCTCGTCGAGGGTGTCCCACTTGTTGAAGGCGACGACGACGGCGCGGCCCGCCTCCACGGCCATGGTGACGATGCGCTGGTCCTGCACGCTGATCGACTCGCTCGCGTCGATCAGGATGACGGCGACCTCCGCCTTCTCGACGGCGGCGGCGGTGCGCAGCGAGGCGTAGTAGTCCGCGCCCTCCTGGAGGTGGACCTTGCGGCGGATGCCCGCCGTGTCGATGAACTTCCAGGTGGTCCCGCCGAGCTGGATCAGCTCGTCGACCGGGTCGCGGGTGGTGCCCGCCAGGGCGTTGACGACGACCCGATCCTCGCCCGCGACCTTGTTCAGCAGGGAGGACTTGCCGACGTTGGGGCGGCCGATGAGTGCGATGCGGCGCGGGCCGCCGAGCACGGTGCCGAAGGTCTGCTCGGGGGCCTCGGGCAGTGCTTCCAGCACGGCGTCGAGCATGTCGCCGGTGCCGCGGCCGTGCAGGGAGGAGACCGGGTGCGGCTCGCCGAGGCCCAGCGACCAGAGGGCGGTGGCGTCGGCCTCGCCGCTCTGTCCGTCGACCTTGTTGGCGCACAGGACGACGGGCTTGCCCGCGCGGCGCAGCAGCTTGACGACGGCCTCGTCGGTGTCGGTGGCCCCGACGGTGGCGTCGACCACGAAGACGACCGCGTCGGCCGTCTCGATGGCGTACTCCGCCTGGGCGGCGACGGAGGCGTCGAGGCCCAGCACGTCCTGCTCCCAGCCGCCGGTGTCGACGACCTTGAAGCGGCGACCGGCCCACTCGGCCTCGTAGCTCACGCGGTCACGGGTGACGCCGGGCTTGTCCTGGACGACGGCCTCGCGGCGGCCGATGATCCTGTTCACCAGGGTCGACTTGCCTACGTTCGGGCGGCCGACGACGGCGAGCACGGGAAGCGGGCCGTGACCGGCCTCACCGATCGCGCCCTCGACCTCCTCGAGATCGAACCCTTCCTGCGCGGCGAGCTCCATGAACTCCGCGTACTCGGCATCGCCAAGTGCTCCGTGCTCGTGGTCCGAGCCGTCGGAGTGAATCTGGTCGTTCATGAAGTCCGTTCCTCTTTGCATCATCATCGATGGGCCACGATGGCGCGGCCCACTACTCAAGTCTTAACAGGACGTCCGGTGAGACGCCTGGCGTTCTCCAGGTGCGCGGTCAGCTCGGCCTGGATGCGCAGCGTCGCCTCGTCCAGCACCTTCCTGGTCCGCCGCCCGCTGCCGTCACCGGCCTGGAAGGCGTCGCCGAAGACGACGTCGACCCGGCTGCGCAGCGGAGGCAGTGCCGATATCAACCGTCCGCGCCGCTCGGTGCTTCCCAGGACCGCGACGGGGACGATCGGCGCCCCGCCGCGCACCGCGAAGTACGCGAGCCCCGCACGCAGGGAGGCGAAGTCTCCCTCGCCCCTGGTGCCCTCGGGGAAGATCCCGAGGACCCCGCCGTCCTCCAGCACGCCGAGTGCCTGCGTGATGGCGGTGCGGTCGGCGGTCGTGCGGTCCACCTTCAGCTGCCCGATTCCGCGCAGGAACGGGTCGAGGGGGCCGACGAACGCCTCCTTCTTGATCAGGAAGTGGACGGGCCGGGGCGCGGTGCCCATCAGCATCGGCCCGTCGATGTTGTGCGCGTGGTTCACCGCGAGTATGACGGGTCCCGAGGCGGGGACCCGCCACGCGCCGAGCACACGGGGCCTGAACAGCCCGTACATGAGCCCGATGCCGATCCCGCGCCCGACGGCCGCTCCGCGCAGCGTGGGCGCGGCGGTGGCTTCGGTCACTTCGCGGCCTGCTTCTCCCCGACGAGGGTGACGACGCACTCGATGACCTGGGAGAGGGTCAGCTCCGTGGTGTCCACCTCGACGGCGTCGCCCGCCTTGGCGAGCGGCGAGGTCTTGCGGCCGGAGTCGGCCGCGTCCCGCTTGATCAGCGCCTCCTTGGTGGCGGCGAGATCGGAGCCCTTGACCTCGCCGCTGCGGCGGGCGGCGCGCGCCTCCGGGGAGGCGGTCAGGAAGATCTTGATGTCGGCGTCGGGCAGCACGGTCGTGCCGATGTCCCGGCCCTCGACGACGATGCCGCGCTCGGCCTCCTTGGCGATCGAGCGCTGCAGCTCGGTGATCAGGGCGCGCACCTCGGGCACCGCGCTGACGGCGCTGACCTGGGAGGTGACCTCCTGGGTGCGGATCGGGCCGGAGGCGTCCTCGCCGTCCACGGTGATCGTCGGGGCGGACGGGTCCGTGCCGGAGACGATGACCGGCTTGGCGGCGGCCGTGGCGATCTCCGCCGGGTTCCGCACGTCGATGCCGTTGTTCAGCATCCACCAGGTGATCGCGCGGTACTGGGCGCCGGTGTCCAGGTAGCTCAGGCCGAGCTGGGCTGCGACGGCCTTGGAGGTGCTCGACTTGCCCGTGCCGGAGGGGCCGTCGATGGCGACGATCACTGCGGCCGGGGCGGTCCGGGCGGCGGCGCTTACGGTTTCCACGGTGGTGGACACCTTCCTGGTACACGGGGGTGGGCTGAGCGGGGCAGGGCAGACCGGGGCGCCCTCCCCACAAGGTTACCGAGTGCGCGAAGCGCGTTTGTACCCCTGTCTCCGGGGCTCGTCCCGTCCGCGCCTCACGGGCGGATCGACCAGCCCCGCTCCCTCAGGGCGGCGCTCAGCGCGGGTGCGGCGCTCGGCTCGACCATCAGCTGGACCAGTCCGGCCTGCTGGCCGGTGGCGTGCTCGATGCGGACGTCCTCGATGTTGACCCCGGCCTTGCCCGCGTCGGCGAAGATCGCGGCCAGCTCGCCCGGCCGGTCGCTGATGAGCACGGCGACGATCTCGTACGACGCCGGGGCGGCCCCGTGCTTGCCCGGCACCCTGACCCGGCCCGCGTTGCCCCGGCGCAGGACGTCCTCGATGCCTTCGGTGCCGCTGCGGCGCTCGTCCTCGTCGCCGGACTGCAGGCCGCGCAGCGCCCGTACCGTCTCGTCCAGGTCGGCGGCGACGCCGGCCAGCACGTCGGCGACCGGGCCGGGGTTGGCGGAGAGGATCTCCACCCACATCCGGGGGTCGGACGCGGCGATGCGGGTGACGTCCCTGATGCCCTGCCCGCACAGGCGTACGGCGGTCTCGTCGGCCTCCTCCAGCCGGGCGGCGACCATGGAGGAGATCAGCTGCGGGGTGTGGGAGACCAGGGCGACCGCGCGGTCGTGGGCGTCGGCGTCCATGACGACCGGGACGGCCCGGCAGAGCGCGACCAGTTCCAGCGCCAGGTTGAGGACCTCGGTGTCGGTGTCCCGGGTCGGGGTCAGGACCCAGGGCCGGCCCTCGAAGAGGTCGGCGGTGGCGGCGAGGGGGCCGGAGCGCTCCTTGCCCGCCATGGGGTGCGTACCGATGTACGGCGCGAGGTCGACGCCGAGCGCCTCCAGCTCGCGGCGCGGGCCGCCCTTGACGCTGGCGACGTCGAGATAGGCGCGGGCGATCCCCTCGCGCATGGCCCTGGCGAGCACGGACGCGGTGTGGGCGGGCGGAACGGCGACGACCGCCAGGTCGACGGGGCCCTCGGGGGCCTCGCCGGTGCCCGCTCCGAGCGCGGCGGCGGTCTGCGCCGAGGACGCGTCGCTGTCGGCCAGGTGCACCTGGATGCCGCGCCCCGCGAGGGCTAGGGCCGCGGAGGTCCCGACCAGGCCGGTTCCGATGACGAGGGCTGTTCTCACTGGGCGATGTCCTTGCGCAGGGCGCCGGTGGCGCCGAGGTAGACGTGGCTGATCTCGGCCTTGGAGAGATACGTCTCCACATGGGCGAGGATGCGGACCACGCGGGGCATGGCCCCCGTGATGTCGAGTTCCTGCGCGCAGATCAGCGGTACGTCGACGATGCCCAGGCCCCGGGCCGCCGCCGCGGGGAAGTCGCTGTGCAGGTCCGGGGTGGCCGTGAACCAGACGCTGATCAGGTCGTCGGCGACGATCTGGTTGCGCTCCAGGACGGCGGTGAGGAGCTCGCTCACCCGCTCGTCCATGTGCCCGGCCTCGTCCCGATCCAGCTGGACTGCCCCACGGACCGCTCGTACCGCCACGTCGTACCCCTCGTCGCCTCGTGCTGCGTGCCCTTTCAGCCTAGAGGGGCTGCGGGAGACGTGGTCACCCCGCTCTGTACGTGAGACGCGGCGGGTGCCCGCCTCCCGGGGGAATCCCCGCGTGGACCGCGGCGATGTCGGCGGGCTCCCGGGCGCGGTGGCTTCGCCCGGGCGGCCAGGGGCACCACGATGCCTCTCAGCGACCACCACACGAGGAGAGCCATGAACGCACGACGAAGGACGGTCCTGGCCGCGGGGACGGCGGGAGCCGCGGCCCTGGTGACCGGCTGCGGCTCGTCGGACGGCGACGGGGGCGGCGACGAGAGCTCCGCCCCCGCGTCCGGCGGCGCGGAGCTGACCAGCACCTCCGACGTCCCGTCCGGCGGCGGCACGATCTTCAAGGAGCAGAAGATCGTGGTGACCCAGCCGGCCGACGGTGAGTTCAAGGCGTTCTCGGCGGTGTGCACCCATGCGGGCTGCATCGTCGCGACGGTCGAGAACGGCACGATCAACTGCGCGTGCCACGGCAGCCGGTTCAGCATCACGGACGGGGCCGTCGAGCAGGGCCCGGCGACACGCGCGCTGCCCGCCGAGAAGATCACCGTGGACGGGGACAGCATCCGTCAGGGCTGAGGGCTGCCCCGTCGGGGCGGAAAACGGGGCGCGGCCGTCGGCGGGACTGCGTACGCTCGCGCGAATGATCACCCCTGACGGCACACGGCTCGTGCGGGATCACACCGTCTACTCCTGCGTGATGGGCTCCCGCGCCTTCGGACTGGCCACCGAGGACAGCGATACGGACCGGCGCGGGGTCTTCCTCGCGCCGACGCCGCTGTTCTGGGGCTTCACGAAGCCGCCGACCCATGTCGAGGGGCCGGCGGACGAGCAGTTCTCCTGGGAGCTGGAGCGCTTCTGCGAGCTCGCGATCCGCGGCAACCCGAACGTTCTGGAGTGCCTGCACTCGCCGCTCGTGGAGCGGATCGACGCCACGGGCCGCGAGCTCCTGGACCTGCGCGGCGCCTTCCTCTCCCGGCACGCCCACACGACGTTCGTACGCTACGCGCTGGGCCAGCGGCGGAAGCTGGAGGCGGATGTGCGCCAGTACGGGGCTCCGCGCTGGAAGCACGCGATGCA
The DNA here is from genome assembly GCF_001905505.1 of Streptomyces sp. CB02058. GTDB lineage: Bacteria > Actinomycetota > Actinomycetes > Streptomycetales > Streptomycetaceae > Streptomyces. The sequence continues at coordinate 41,191 of NZ_LIPG01000006.1, read as the reverse complement.
TCTGCTGCGGCTGCTGACGAGCTGCCGGGACCTGCTGCGGACGGGCGAGCTGGTCATCGGTGTGGGCGACGCCCGTGACGACCTGCTGGCCGTGAAGCGGGGCGAGGTCCCGTGGGCCGAGGTGGAGCGCAGGATGACGCGCCTGGCCGAGGAGAGCGACGAGGCCGTCTCCGGCTCACCGCTGCCTCCGGAGCCGGACCGGGAGCGCGTGGAGGCCTTCCTGGTCCGGACCCGGAGGGCTTCGGCGGCGGCCGGGTAGGGCTCGGCCTCCGTCCGCAGGGGCCCTCCCCGGCCTCCGTCCGCAGGGTCCGTCAGCTGCCGTCCGCCGGGCGGCGGGCCACCCAGAGCTGCCGGGTGGAGCGGACGACGAGGTCGTCGCGGTGGCGCACGTCCTGCGGGCCGCCGTCCAGCAGGGTGCCGAGCGCGGCCAGGTCGGCGGGGTCCGCCCGGCCGTCGAGTGCCTCGCGGATGCGGCTGAGCACGAGGTGCGCGTACAGCCCGGCGGAGGCGGGCAGCGGGGCGCGCAGCTCCAGGTGCTCCGTGCGCTCCTGCTCGACGGTGAGCCCCGCCGCGGTCAGCAGGGTGCCCCAGTCGGCGCCCAGGTGCGGCAGCCGCTCGGCGTGGAGGGCGCTCAGCGCCTCGCGGCAGCGCGCCTCCAGCCCGGGGCGCTCCGCCACGGCGTCGTCGGGCAGGAAGTGAGGCATCCCGTCCATCTCCGCGACGGCGAGCAGTCCGCCGGGGCGCAGCGCCGCGCGGACCCCGGCGAGCGCCGCCGCGGGGTCGTCCACGTGGTGCAGGGAGGCCGACGCCCAGACGAGGTCCGCGTCCTCGATGCCGGCGAGCCCGGTGCCCGCGTCCGTCTCCAGGGTGCGCACCCGGTCGCCCAGGCCCTTGGCGCGGGCGGCCCCGGCGAGCCGGGCGAGCATGTCGGGGGAGCTGTCGACGGCGGTCACCCGGGAGCCGGGGAACCGCTCCAGCAGGGCGAAGGTGCCGGTGCCCGTGCCCGCCCCGAGGTCGACGATCCGGGTGACACCGCCGTCCCCGGCCGCGTCGGCGACCCTGGCGGTCACCGAGGTGAGGTACGGGGCGAACAGCTCGGCGTCGAGGTCGAGCACCTCGGCGAGGCCGTCCTGCTGGTCCGGGGTCCCGTGGTCGTGGTGGTCGTGGCCGTGGTGGTGCGCGTGCGGGGCGCCCGAGTGGGAGGTGCTGGGTGTCATGGGACCGAGCCTACGAACCTTTGCCTCCAGCGCATACCGTCTTGCCCATGACGCAAGAAGGCAGTGCTCTCGACAGCCTCGTACGCAAAAGAATCCGCGCCCTGCGGGCCGCGCACGGCTGGTCGCTCGACGATCTGGCCGCCCGCTGCCACCTCAGCCCCTCCACGCTCAGCCGGATCGAGACGGGGCACCGCAGGATCGCGCTCGACCAGCTCACCGTGATCGCCAGGGCGCTGGGCACCTCGCTCGACCAGCTCGTCGAGTCGGCTCCCGACGACGTGGTCACGAACCCCACGCGTCATCCGGGGCGGGGCCTGACCCAGTGGGCCCTGCGCGGTGAGCCGGGCGTCACCGTGGCGCGGATGCGGCTGACCGAACCGCCGCCCGAGGGCCCGTCGGCCCTCAAGGCGCACCCGGGCAGGGAGTGGTTCACGGTGCTGTCCGGCACGGTCGTGCTGCTGCTTGGGGAACGGCGGCTGCGGATGGAGGAGGGGCAGGCGGCGGAGTTCACCACGATGCTCCCGCACGCGCTGGGCGCCGTCGGCGGCCCGGCGGAGGTCCTCGGCATCTTCGACCGGGAGGGCCGCCGCTCCCACCTGCGCGAGAGCGAGTGAGAGGGCGGCCTCCGGGCCGTCAGTACGCGTCCCTCTCCCCCGGCCGCCCGCGGACGTGGTCCTCCGCGGACAGGACGTGGACCCCCCGCAGGTCCGCGTCCGGGCTCCGTGAGGGGGAGCCGGTCACGCGTCCCAGAGCGCGGCCAGCGACAGCAGGTCGCTGCGGTATTCGATGCGCTCCGACCATTCCTTGGGCCAGGCGTCCGCTCCCAGGTGCGCTCCGGCCAGTGCTCCCGTCAGGCAGCCCAGCGAGTCGGAGTCGCCCCGGGTGCAGGCGGCCCGGCGAAGGGCGGTGACGGGTTCCTCGGGGAAGAGCAGGAAGCAGTGCAGGGCTGTGGCGAGGGCCTCCTCCGCGATCCAGCCGTCGCCGGTCGTCTCGCAGGGGTCGGTCTCGGGGGACGGATTCCGCAGGGCGTCCTGGACCCGGGCGAGGGCGGTGAGGCACTCCTCCCAGCCGCGCCGGATGTACGCCTCGGGGGAGGCGTCGCCCGCGTAGCGCCAGAGGTCTCCCAGCCAGCGCTCCGGATAGCGGTCGCTGTTCTCGTAGGCGTAACTGCGCAACTGGCCGACCAGGCCCATCGGTTCGGCCCCCTGCGCCAGCAGGTACACCGCGCGCGCCATCAGGTCGGAGGCGGCCAGCGCGGTGGGGTGACCGTGGGTCAGCGCGGCCTGGAGCTGTGCGGCGCCGGCGCGCTGCTCCTCGCTGAGACCCGGCACGAGGCCGACGGGTGCGACCCGCATGTTGGCGCCGCATCCCTTGGAGCCGGTCTGGCTGGCCTCCTGCCAGGGGCGTTCACTGTCGAGCAGGCGGCAGGCGGTCATGCAGGTGCGGCCGGGGGCGCGGTTGTTGTCGGGCGAGTGGTACCAGTCGACGAACTCCTCGCGGACGGGGCGCACCAGCCGCGGCGGGGTGAGCAGCCCCCGGTCCATCGCGGTGCGTATGCCGCGCCCCAGGGCGAGCGTCATCTGGGTGTCGTCGGTGACGAAGGCGGGCTTCGGCAGCCGCATCTGGCGCCAGGGCCCGCACTTGGCGAGGATCGCCGGGACGTTGTCGAACTCGGTGGGGAAGCCCAGCGCGTCGCCGAGCGCCAGCCCGGTCAGCGCGCCCGTGGCCGCCTGTTTCGTGAGAATCCTTGTCGGGATCATGATGTCCGTCCTTCCGGGCGTCCTTCCGGGCGCAGGAGTGGTGGGTGCAGGGCGGTAGCGGCACCCGCCCGGTAGAGGGCGGCCGGTTTGCCCCGTCCGCCGGTGCGGCGCGGCGGTCCGTCCACGGCCTGCACGAAGCCGGGCGTGGTGAGGACCTTGCGCCTGAAGTTGGGCCGGTCGAGCTCGACGCCCCAGACGGTCTCGTAGACCTGCTGGAGCTCGCCGAGGGTGAATTCGGCCGGGCAGAACGCCGTGGCCAGGCAGGAGTACTCCAGCCTGGCTCCGATCCGGTCGTAGGCGTCGGCCAGGATGCGGTCGTGGTCGAAGGCCAGCGGCACGGTGCCGCCCGCCTCCCACCACCGGGCGTGCGCCGCGTCACCGCCGCCTCGCGGTTCCGGCAGATCGGGGACGAGCGCGGCGTACGCGACGGAGACGACCCGCATCCTGGGGTCGCGGTCCGGATCGCTGTAGGTGCGCAGCTGTTCGAGGTGGAAGGCGCAGACCGTGTTCTGGGTGAGGCCGGTCTCCTCGGCGAGCTCGCGGCGGGCCGCCTCCTCGGCGGACTCGCGGGGCAGCACGAAACCGCCCGGGAGCGCCCAGCTGCCCTTGTACGGGTCCTCGCCGCGCTCCACGAGCAGGACGTGGAGCCTGCTCTCGCGGACGGTGAAGACGGCCAGGTCGACGGTGACGGCGAACGGGGTGAAGGCGTGCGGGTCGTAGCCCTCGGGGACGGTGCTCATCGGCGCTCCGGCAGGGGTGCGGTGAAGTGCCATCCGGCGGCGAGCAGTCCGTCGACGGCGTCGACGGCCGTGGCGAGGCGCTCGTCGCGGGAACCGGTGATCTCGATGAACCCGCGTCCTGTACGGGTGAGTTCGGCGCGGAAGCGGCCGGTCATCCAGGGCCTCAGTTCCTCGCCGTCCCGCAGTCCGTCGTCCTCGAAGGCGACGCCCTCGTGGTCGGTGAGCAGCCAGAGATGGTGGGTGTTGCGGTCGGCCGTCTTCTCCACGAGGGGGTTGCGTCCGCCGATGTAGCGCTCGTGCCAGACGGTGGTGGCGAAGGAGTCGGTGTCGCAGAAGAGCACCGGGGAGCCGACCCGTGCGGCGGCGTCCTCCCTGGCGTTCTGGGTCTCGGCGATGAGCGGGAAGTCGTCGGTGGTGAAGCCGACGTCCTCCCACTGGGCGCCCGGCCATCGCCTGCGCAGGGCGGCGAGCTTCGACTCGCTGAACTCCCGCCCGTACTCGTCGACGCACAGCGTCCGCGCCCACACTCCGCCGCGCCGGCGGTAGTGCGCGGCCAGGGCGCGGGCCAGGGTCGTGGTGCCGGTGGACTCGGCGCCGAGCACGACGACGCGGCGGGTCAGCGCGGCCCGGACCGGTGGTTCGAGGAAGTCCCAGCAGCCGGCGGGGTCTGCCCGGACGGCGGTGCCGGAGACGGGGAAGACGGTGCGGGCGGGGTCGACGAGGACGGGCTCCGCGCCGAAGCGGCGGGCGAGTTCGTCGCCGTACTCCTCCGAGGTGAAGACGGCGTCGACGCGTCCGGGGACGGCCGAGGTGAAGACGGCCATGTGCGCGTCCCAGACGGCCGGGTCCTCCAGGTCCATCGGGATGTCGTCGACGGCGCCCACCACCCTTACGTCCGGGTGCACTTCACGCATCCAGGCGACCCGGTCGGCGAGCGGGACGGATTCGACGGACGCGGCGCAGACCAGGACGGTGACCCGCTCGCAGCGGTCCGTGGCGGTGCGGACGAGATGGTGGTGCCCCGCGTGCGGCGGATAGAACTTGCCGAGGACCAGACCGTGCCCGTGGCGCTTCATACCGGCACCACCACGCCCTCGCGGCGGTCCGCGGCGAGGTCCCGGCTCCAGCCGCGCAGCCCGATGAGGCAGAGCGTGAGGAATCCCAGGTAGAGCAGGGAGGTGAGGTAGAGCTCCTTGTACGCGTACAGCGGGATGTAGACCACGTCGGCGGCGATCCACAGCCACCAGGACTCGACGCGCTTGCGGCACTGCCCGTACGTCGCCATGAGGGACAGCGAGGTGGTCAGGGCGTCCCAGAACGGCACGGTCGAGTCCGTGGCCCGGGACAGCAGGAGCGTGAGGAGGAGTGTCCCCGCCGCCCCCGCCGCGAGCAGCCAGGTCCATTCGGTGCGGCTCGTGCTGCGCACCGGCAGGACGGATGCACCTGGTCCACCCCCGTGGGTCCAGGTCCACCAGCCGTACGCGGCGAGGGCGATGAAGACGATCTGCAGGCCGGCGTCGGCGTACAGACCGGACTGGGTGAACAGCAGGATGAAGAACAGGTTGTTGGCGATGCCGATCAGCCAGTTGGCGAGGTGCTGGCGGGCCACGAGCCAGACGCACAGCGCACCGCTGCCGAAGCCGAGCACCTCGGTCCAGCTGACCGGGGTGCCCAGGACCGTCACCAGGGGCTGTTGCAGGGGTTCGAGTATGTCCGCGAGCGACACGCCGCCACCTCCTTCTTTATGGTCACTCTGACTATAAAGAAGGAACGGCGGCGGCAAAAGGCCCGCGGCCGGTTCCCGTTCGGAAAAATGAACGAGGAACCGGCCGCGGGCCGTTCGGGATCGGGCGGCTACAGGCCGACCTCGCGCATCAGCATGCCGACCTCCGTGTTGGTCAGGCGGCGCAGCCAGCCGGACTTCTGGTCGCCCAGCGGGATCGGGCCGAAGGACGTCCGCACGAGCCGCTCGACCGGGAAGCCGGCCTCGGCCAGCATCCGGCGGACGATGTGCTTGCGGCCCTCGTGGAGGGTGACCTCGACGAGGTAGTTCTTGCCGGTGTTCTCGACGACCCGGAAGTGGTCGGCGCGGGCGTAGCCGTCCTCCAGCTGGATGCCGTCCTTGAGGCGCTTGCCGAGGTCACGCGGCAGCGGGCCCTGGATGGCGGCCAGGTAGGTCTTCTTCACGCCGTACTTGGGGTGCGTGAGACGGTGGGCCAGCTCGCCGTGGTTGGTGAGCAGGATGATGCCCTCGGTCTCGGTGTCGAGGCGCCCCACGTGGAACAAGCGGGTCTCGCGGTTGGTGACGTAGTCACCGAGGTTCTGGCGGCCGTCCGGGTCCCCCATGGTGGAGACGACACCGGCCGGCTTGTTCAGCGCGAAGAAGAGGTACGACTGGGTGGCGACCGTCAGGCCGTCGACCTTGATCTCGTCGTGCTGCGGGTCGACGCGCATGCCCTGCTCCAGGACGATCTCGCCGTTGACCTCGACCCTGGCCTGCTCGATCAGCTCCTCGCACGCCCGGCGGGAGCCCATGCCGGCACGGGCGAGGATCTTCTGCAGACGCTCACCCTCCTGCTCGGCGCCCGGGTGCGTCTTGGGCGTCCTGATCTCGGGCTTGTCCGCGTAACGGTCGCGGTTGCGCTGCTCGATCTTGGCGTCGAGCTCGCGCGGGCGGCTGGGGGCGCCCTGGCGACGGCCGCCCTTGCTCACGTTCTGTGCGGGCTTCGGACCGCCCTTGGCGCCGCCGCGCGCCGCGGCACCGCGGCCCTTGCGGGGACCGCCGTCGCCGCCGGGCCTGTCGGAGCCCACGTCGTAGCGGCGCTCCTCGGGGCGGGGCCGGCGGGGGCGCTGCTCCTGCTGCTTGTCGTCACGCTCGGAGCGGGAGACCCGGGGGTTCGGGTTGCTGTTCCTGCCGGTGCCGGCGTTGTTCCTGTTGCCGCTCCAGCCGCCGCCACCGCTGTTGCCGCCGCTCCGGCTGCCGCCACCGCTCCGGCCGCCGCCGCTGTTGCCGCCGCTCCTGCTGCCGCCGCTGCCGCTTCCGCTGTTCCTGCCACTGCTTCGCATCAAAAATCCGTCTTGTCGTCTGCGTGAGTATCCGGGGTGTCCGGTGCGTCCGGATCGAACGACGGCACACCCTCTAGCGTCTCAGCCTCGATCGCGTCCGCCTCCGGGAGGAAGGGCGCGAGCTCCGGGAGCTCGTCCAGGCCTCGCAGGCCCATGCGCTCCAGAAAGTAGTTCGTCGTCCTGTACAGGATCGCACCTGTTTCGGGTTCCGCGCCCGCCTCCTCGACGAGACCCCTCTGGAGCAGGGTCCGCATGACGCCGTCGCAGTTCACTCCGCGTACCGCCGAGACCCTCGACCGGCTCACCGGCTGGCGGTACGCGACCACCGCGAGGGTCTCCAGCGCGGCCTGGGTGAGCCGGGCGTGCTGGCCGTCCAGGACGAAGCCCTCGACGGCCGGCGCGTACTCCGGGCGGGTGTAGAAGCGCCAGCCCCCGGCGACGAGCCTGAGGTCGAACCCGCGACGCTGGACGGTGTACTCGTCGGCCAGCTCCCGCAGCGCGTCCGCCACGGCCCGGCGCGGGCGCTGGAGGACCTTGGCGAGGTGTTCCTCGGTGGCGGGCTCGTCCACGACCATGAGGACCGCCTCCAGGGCGGGCTTGAGGTCGAGCCCGGCCACCGTGCCCTCGCGCCCGTCGTCGTCCGTGCTCATTCCCGTACGTCCTCCTCCGCCTCGTGCACCTCTTGGTCGAACTCGTCCGTGACCAGCGGTTCGGCTCCCTCTCCCCCAGCCCAGCGGACCATCAGCTCGCCGAGCGCCTCCTCCTGGTCGAGGGCGACCGCCTTCTCCCGGTAGAGCTCCAGGAGCGCCAGGAACCGGGCCACGACCGTGAGGGTGTCCGCCGCGTCCTCGGTGAGCTCCCGGAAGCTGATCGCGCCCTCCGCGCGCAGCCGGGACACGACGATCCCGGCCTGCTCGCGCACGCTGACCAGCGGCGCGTGGATGTGGTCGACGTACACCTGCGGCTTCGGCTTCGGCTGCATCGCCTTCACCGCGAGCCGGGCGAAGCCCTCGGGGCCGATGCTGATCACGACCTCGGGCAGCAGCTCGGCGTACTGGGGCTCCAGGCCGACGGTGCGGGGGTGGCGGCGGGACTCGGACTCCAGGCGGTCGCTGAAGATCTCGGCGATCCGCTTGTACGCGCGGTACTGGAGCAGCCGCGCGAAGAGCAGGTCCCGCGCCTCCAGGAGGGCGAGGTCGGCCTCGTCCTCCACCTCGGCGGTGGGGAGCAGCCTGGCGGCCTTCAGGTCGAGCAGGGTCGCGGCGACGACGAGGAACTCGGTGGTCTGGTCGAGGTCCCAGTCGGGCCCCATGGCACGGATGTGGGCCATGAACTCGTCGGTGACCTTCGAGAGCGCGACCTCGGTCACATCGAGCTTGTGCTTGGAGATCAGCTGGAGGAGGAGGTCGAAGGGGCCTTCAAAGTTGACCAGCCGCACGGTGAAACGGCGGTCGTCACCGGCCTCGGGAACGGCGGACGCCTCACCGGCCCCGTCGTTCTCTCCGGGCGCGCTCCCGACCGCGCCCGGAGCGTCCGCCTGGGCCTCGGGGGCCCCGGGGACCTCAGTGGCCGCAGGAGGTCCGGAGGGCGGATCCACGCACGGCGCGGAGGGGCCGGCAGGTGCCACGGGGTCCGCGGCAGCCGCAGCGGCGCCGGCAGGGCCCGCGGAGCCGTCGTGGAGGTCCGCAGGGGCCGTGGGGCCCTCAGGGGCCTCCTGGGGAGCCGCAGGGGCCGCGAGGCCCTCGGAGGCCTTCTGGAGGGCCGCAGGGGCCCCATGGAGGTCCGCGGGTGCCCGGGGCGGGCCCGCAGGCGTCCCGGCGTCCACGGGGGCCTTCGCCGGCCGTATCCCCGGCCCCCGGCCGAGAGCACGGCGGGTCGGGCGGGGCGGGTCGTCGGCAGTCGGCATGTGCTGGGGTCCAGAGGTCCGGCGGGGAATCGGGCGGTGGCCCTGGGGCGGGGCCGCCCTCGGCGGCTCCCCTCCCCCGGCAGGCTACCGGCGTCGCGCCGCTCAGCGGCCGCGCAGCCTCCGCACGAGGATGCTCGCGTCGCCCCGCGACTCCAGGTCGGCGAGCACCACGGCGACCGCCTCACGGACGATGCGCCCACGGTCCACGGCCAGACCGTGCTCGCCGCGCAGCACGAGCCGCGCGTGTTCGAGGTCCATCAGTTCCTCGGCCGAGACATAGACGGTGATCTTCTCGTCGTGCCGCTCCCGGCCGCTGGGCCGGCGGTTGGCCCCCCGGCCTCCTCCGCGTGCCCGCTGGGGCTGCACGGTGGTGGCCGCCGCCTCCTGGGGCGGTGCCGTGCGGGGCGGGACGGGCGCGCCGCGCTCCTCACCCTCGGCGCGGCCGCGCGAGCCGCCGCCGTCGGCGTCCGCCGCGGCGTGCTCCTCCCGGGACGCCCCGGCGGGAGTCTCACCGCCGCCTCCGGGTGCGCCGCCCTGCTCCGCCGGATCGTTCGGCCCGGTCGGTGCGGGCACCCGTGCCTCACCGTTCGCCTTGCGTCGCCTCTCGGCTGGGGACGAGGCCTGCAGGCCCATGCCCCCGGTGGTACGGAACAGCTCGTCGGCCCCCGGCAGACTCACTCGGCGTGACACCGGGCGAGCACCTCCCTGGCGAGCTGGCGATAGGCGGCGGCACCGACCGAGTTGGACGCGTACGTGGTGATGGGCTCACCCGCGACCGTGGTCTCCGGGAAGCGCACGGTGCGCCCGATGACCGTGTGGTAGACGTGGTCGTCGAAGGCCTCGACGACGCGTGCGAGCACCTCACGGCTGTGCACCGTGCGGGAGTCGTACATGGTGGCGAGGATGCCGTCCAGCTCCAGCTCGGGGTTGAGCCGCTCCTGGACCTTCTCGATGGTCTCGGTGAGCAGTGCCACACCGCGCAGCGCGAAGAACTCGCACTCGAGCGGGACTATCACCTTGTGAGCCGCCGTCAGGGCGTTCACCGTGAGCAGACCGAGCGAGGGCTGACAGTCGATCACGATGTAGTCGTAGTCGGCCATCAGCGGCTTCAGGGCGCGCTGGAGCGTCGACTCCCGGGCCACCTCGCTCACCAGCTGCACTTCGGCGGCCGAGAGGTCGATGTTGCTGGGGAGCAGGTCCATGTTGGGCACCGCGGTCTTCAGCAGGACCTCGTCCGCCGCCATGCCCCGCTCCATGAGCAGGTTGTAGACGGTGAGGTCGAGCTCCATCGGGTTGACCCCGAGGCCGACCGACAGGGCTCCCTGCGGGTCGAAGTCGACGAGCAGGACGCGTCGGCCGTACTCGGCGAGTGCGGCGCCCAGGTTGATGGTCGACGTGGTCTTGCCGACGCCGCCCTTCTGGTTGCACATCGCGATGATCTTCGCGGGGCCGTGATCGGTCAGCGGACCGGGAATCGGGAAGTACGGCAGGGGCCGGCCGGTGGGGCCGATCCGCTCGCGGCGCTGACGGGCGGCGTCGGGCGCGAGGGTGGCCGCGTACTCCGGATCGGGCTCGTATTCGGCATCGGGGTCGTAGAAGTGCCCCTCGGGCACCTCGGCGAAGTCGGCGAAGTGGGCGGTCTCTCGGCCACTTTCGTTGCCGGCCATGGCGTTCACGTGTAGGCCGTCCATCATCTGGGGGGCTGTCGTCATGTGCTGGTGGGTGGCGAAGGTGCGGACAGCGACGGAGCCGACAGCTTCGAGCCCGATCGGGCTCAGACCCCGTGCAGGCATCCCTGGTTGACCACCCCCGGGAGTAATTGTCGACTCATTCACAAGTCGTCTTACCTCCTTGGATGTGACCAGGAAACTTATCGATAGGTCAGCGTGGCACCATGCCGACGATTGGCGACTCTATGGCGTGTCACCGGTTCGCAGCAACACAATCCGCCGGACCCGGCCCGATGTGTCGGCAATCGAACACCCCGCTGTCAAGGGTGCGGAGCGCCCGAGGCGCACCTTTCGCCGGGGTGCAAAAAGGGTAGAGGGTTACGTCTCCGGCGAGTTGAGCCGGGGCCGCTCATGCGTCCGGCCGGACCTTGCTGGGCAAGGTCCGGCCGGACGCATGAGGTTGACGGAGGGGGTTGACCGCTCAGCCGAGAAGCGTGCTCAGTTCCACGTGGTCGAGACCGTGCGCCTCGGCCACCTCGCGGTAAACCACCTGGCCGTCATGGGTGTTGAGACCCTTGGCCAGCGCGGCGTCACGGCGCAGGGCGTCGGCCCAGCCCCGGTTCGCGAGCTCCAGGATGTAGGGCAGCGTGGCGTTCGTGAGCGCGTAGGTGGAGGTGTTCGGCACCGCGCCCGGCATGTTCGCGACACAGTAGAAGACCGAGTTGTGGACGGTGAAGGTCGGCTCGGCGTGCGTGGTCGGATGCGAGTCCTCGAAGCAGCCTCCCTGGTCGATCGCAATGTCGACAAGAACACTTCCGGGCTTCATCTTGGCGACGAGCTCGTTGGTGACCAGCTTGGGGGCCTTCGCTCCGGGGATCAGCACGGCGCCCACGACGAGGTCGGCCTCGACGACGGCCTTCTCCAGCTCGAGGGCGTTGGAGACGACCGTGCGCACCTTGGTGCCGAAGACCTTGTCGGCCTCGCGGAGCTTGTTGATGTCCTTGTCGAGCAGCGTGACGTGGAAGCCGAGCCCGACGGCGATCTGCGTCGCGTTCCAGCCGGAGACACCGCCGCCGATGACGACGGCCCTGGCCGAGCCCGTGCCCGGGACGCCACCGGGGAGCACACCCCGCCCGCCGACCGAGCGCATCAGGTGGTACGCGCCGACCTGCGGGGCGAGGCGGCCGGCGACCTCGGACATCGGGGCGAGCAGCGGCAGCGCGCGGTTCGCGGTCTCGACGGTCTCGTACGCGATGGCGGTCGTGCCCGACGCGAGCAGGGCGTCCGTGCACGCGCGGGAGGCGGCGAGGTGCAGGTAGGTGAAGAGCGTCTGGCCCTTGCGGAGGCGGTGGTACTCCTCGGCGACCGGCTCCTTGACCTTGAGCAGCAGGTCGGCGGCGGCCCAGACCTCGTCGGCGGTGGGCAGGATGCTCGCGCCCGCGGCGACGTACTCCTCGTCCGGGATGGACGATCCCTCACCGGCGTGCCGCTCGACGAGGACCTGGTGGCCGTGGCGTACGAGCTCATGCACTCCGGCGGGGGTGATCGCCACCCGGAACTCGTTGTTCTTGACTTCGCGGGGGATGCCGACCTTCACGTCGATCACGGTCCTTGACTCAGAGGGTCGCCGGGGCATAGCGGGTCATACCCGTATGAACCAAGCATAAAGGGAGACACCGCAGAGATCTGCGGCAGAACCATCATTAATGAAGGGCTTCCCGCTGTCTAGCCTTACAAAGCATTAAGTTTCGTTCGAAGCACTACGGATTTCGTAGGCTGGACTCTCCTCGCCCAGCAATCTGTCGGCCGCCGAGCGGTGCAGCCGGGCCGCCGCGGGGTCCCCGAGCCGGTCCAGGGTGTCCGCGAGTCTGAGCTCCAGCGCCGCCTGGAGACGCACGTCACCCGCCCTGCGCGCCAGGTCGACCGCCTCGCGGCAGGTGTGCAGCGACTCCTGCGGCCGGCCCGCGTACTCCTGCACACGGGCGGCCTCGCTGAGCGCCCGCGCCTGGGCCGGCAGGTCCCCGAGCCTGCGGTGGCCGGCGGCCGCGGCCCGCCATTCGCGCAGCGCCTCGCCGTAGCGCCCGGTGTACGTGTGGACGGCCCCGAGCCGTCCGTACAGGCGTGCCGCGTCGGCCTGCTCCCCCTGCGTGAGGCGTTGGGCGAGGGCCCGGCCGTACCAGTCGGAGGCCCGGTTGTAGTCCCCCAGCTCCGCGTAGGCGCCGCCTGCGGATTCCATCGCGCGGCCGGTCGCGTAGAGGTCGTTCGCCGCGCGTCCGGCGTCCAGCGCGGCCCTGTAGCGGGCCAGCGCCTCGCGCGTACGGCCGGTCCTGGCGTCCAGATCGGCCAGATTGAGCAGCGCGGCGGCCTTCTCCCTGGGCAGGTCGCGGCGCTCGGCCACGTCCAGGACCAGCCCGTGCAGCCCGTACAGCACGGGAGCTGCGTCCTCGGTGCCCCGGTGCACGGCGAGGGCCCGGACCAGCGCGGCGACCAGCCGCCGGGCGAGGGTGTCCAGACCGCCGTCCCGCACCGCGAGCCTGGCGGAGGCCACCAGGGCGGGCTCACGGATGCGCAGCCACTCGGCGGCGGACTCCGGGTTGGGGAAGCGCAGCGAGCGCGGCAGCCCGGCGAGCCTGCGGCGGGCCGGGGAGTCCTCGGGGTCGGTGACCGCGCGGCACGCCTGGAGCCGGCGCACGGTCCGCTCCAGCATCCTGGCCCGTGCGAGCTGGATCTCGGCGGGGCGTTCCCGCTCCTCCAGCACGGCGCGCACCAGGGGGGCGAGGCAGCCGGGCACCTCGTACTGCGGGAGCGCGGCGCCGTTGGTCCGCAGCAGCCCGAAGCGGACGAAGTCGTCCAGGGTCGTCTGGGCGGCGGACACGGAGCACCCGGCCAGCGCGGACGCGGTGTGGGCGTCGGCGAGTCCGGCGGGCGCCAGGGCGAGCAGTCGCAGTATCCGGGCGGCGACCGCGGGCAGCGAGTCGTGGACGAGACGGAAGGCGCGGGCCAGCGGCCTTGCCCCGGTGGGCTGTTCGGGATCGTCCTGCTGGTCGCACAGCTGCTTGGTGACGTCGGCGACGGAGGCGCCCGGGCGGGCCGCGAGCCATCCGGCGACAAGGGTCAGTGCGGCGGGCAGCCCTCCGCACTCCTCCGCGAGCGTCTCGGCGGTCCGGGGGTCGACGGTGATGCGGACCTGGCCGATGGTGTGGGCGAGCAGCTGCACGGCGGCGCCCGTGTCGAGCCCGCCGATGGTGCACGGGCGGACCCCGGAGATCCCGGTGAGGGGGCCCGTCGAGGTGGCGACGACCAGGCAGTCCGGGTTGTCGGGGAGCAGGGGATCGACCTGTTCGGCGTCCACGGCGTCGTCGAGCAGGATCAGGGCGCGGCGTACGGCGAACGCCTCGCGGACCATCTCGGAGAGCTCGTCCTCGTCGGCGCCCGGCGGGGCGGCGACGCGGAGTGTGTCCAGGAGTTCGCGCGCGGTGCGTTCACCGGTGACGCGTTCGCCTCCCGGGTCGGTGAGCGAGACACGGAACACCCCGTCGGGGTAGTCGCCGGGTTCCGCGAGCCTGCGGGCGAGTTCGGCGGCGAGGGCGGTGCGTCCGGATCCGGGCCTGCCCGCGATGAGCAGGACCCTGGCACGGGCCGCCTTGCGGCCGGCCAGGGTGTCCAGGCCCGCTCCCTCGATGTCCTCCTGAAGGGCTTTCAGCTCGCGTGCGCGGCCGAAGAACCGGGGTGGCGTGGACTCGGGCGGTTCCTTGGCTCCCGCCGTCCCCGCCGCTCCGGCCGGGCCGTTGGTGTCCACCGCCTGATCGGTCACGGGCCACGCTCCACTTCGCTGCACGCGGTTGCCCGCCGGAACTCCGGGCGGGACCTTTCGAGCGTAGTTCAGTGGTGCGGACGATCACGGCCGAGCGCGGCGGGCGGATCCCCCGAAAGGATCAGCGTTTCGTACGATCTGCCGATGTTCTACGGGCGACCGTACGGCCATCCGTGACGGTCCATCAGTGAATCGGCTCCGTACGGCCGGACCCTGCCGGCGGTCCTCCCCGTACGGCCGGCCCGTCGGCCACGTCCCGCGAGGGAGCGGACCGACGGCGGCCGGGGGGCGTCCCCGGGTCAGGCCTCGAACGGCCGGGCCGGCCAGGGCGCCTCGGCGGGGCGCAGCGAGTCCACCCCGTCGCCCGCGAGCACCGCGGTGAGCGAGAGGACGCCCACGACCAGGCAGTTGTTGTGCAGGTCACCGGCGAGCACGCCCCGGACGAGCTCCTGCAGGGGCACCCGGGCCTGCTCCATGTCGGCCTCCTCCTCGGAGACCGCGAAGCGCTCGCCCTCGGCCTCCGAGAGGTCCCGCGCGAGGAAGATGCGCACGGCCTCGTCGCAGCCGCCGGGCGTGGTGTAGACGTCGGTCAGCACCCGCCAGTCCTCGGCCTTGACGTGGGCCTCCTCGTACAGCTCGCGCTGTGCGGCGTGCAGCGGGTTCTCGCCGGGGATGTCGAGCAGTCCGGCCGGGATCTCCCAGAGCTTGTGGCGCACCGGGTGGCGGTACTGCCGCAGGACGAGGACGCGGCCGTCGTCGTCGACGGCGAGCACGGCGACGGACCCGGGGTGGACCTGGTAGTCGCGGCTGTGGACGCTTCCGTCGGGCATCACGACGTCGTCGGTGCGGACGCTGGTCTTGTTACCGGTGAAGGGGGTCACCGTCGCGGTGACCTGCCACTCCTCGGGCGTGTCCTGGAAACCCATGTACGTCCTCCCACGAACAAACAGAAACCGGGGTACGTGTCCCTGAAGGACGCGTACCCCGGTCAACCGTATCGCTTCACGCGTCGGCGCCTTACGCGTCGGCGCCCTTCTCCTGTGCGGCGACCTTGCGCTCGACGGCGGCCTTCACCAGACCGGCGAAGAGCGGGTGCGGGCGGGTCGGGCGGGAGCGCAGCTCCGGGTGCGCCTGGGTGGCCACCAGGTAGGGGTGCGCCTCACGCGGGTACTCGACGTACTCGACGAGCTTGTTGTCCGGGGAGGTGCCGGAGAAGACCAGACCGGCCTTCTTCTCCAGCTCCGCGCGGTAGCCGTTGTTCACCTCGTAGCGGTGGCGGTGGCGCTCCTCGACGTACGGCTCGCCCGCGTAGGCCTCGCGGACCAGGGAGCCCTCGGCGAGCTTCGCCGGGTACATGCCGAGCCGCATGGTGCCGCCCAGGTCGCCCGCGCCCTCGACGTACGCGAGCTGCTCCTCCATCGTCGAGATGACGGGGTGGGCCGTGGCGGCGTCGAACTCGGTGGAGTTGGCGTCGGCGATCCCGGCGAGGTTGCGCGCGGCCTCGATCACGATGCACTGGAGGCCCAGGCAGAGGCCGAGCAGCGGCACCCTGTTCTCGCGGGCGTACTGGATGGCGCCGACCTTGCCGATCACACCGCGCTCGCCGAAGCCGCCGGGGATGCAGACGGCGTCGACGTCACCGAGCTGCTTCTGCGCGCCGGCCGGGGTCTTGCAGTCGTCGGACGCGACCCACTTGACCTTGACGCGGGCCTTGTTCGCGAAGCCGCCGGCCCGGATGGCCTCGGTGACCGAGAGGTAGGCGTCGGGCAGGTCGATGTACTTGCCGACCAGGGCGACGGTGACCTCGTGGTCGGGGTTGTGGACGCGGTCCAGCAGGTCGTCCCAGGTGGTCCAGTCGACATCGCGGAACGGCAGGTCCAGCTTGCGCACGACGTAGGCGTCCAGGCCCTCGGTGTGCAGCACCTTGGGGATGTCGTAGATCGACTTGGCGTCCACGCAGGCCACCACGGCGGCCTCGTCGACGTCGCACATCAGCGAGATCTTGCGCTTGATGGCGGTCGGGACGTCGCGGTCGGCCCGCAGCACGATGGCGTCGGGCTGGATACCGATGTTCCGCAGGGCGGCGACGGAGTGCTGGGTGGGCTTTGTCTTCAGCTCGCCGGAGGGGCCGATGTAGGGCAGCAGCGAGATGTGCACGACGAAGACGTTGTCGCGGCCGACCTCGTGACGGACCTGGCGGACCGTCTCCAGGAAGGGCAGCGACTCGATGTCGCCGACGGTGCCGCCGACCTCGGTGATGACGACGTCCACGTCGTCGGTGGCCATGCGGCGGATGCGGTGCTTGATCTCGTTGGTGATGTGCGGGATGACCTGGACGGTGTCGCCGAGGTACTCGCCGCGCCGCTCCTTGGCGATGACCTGCGAGTAGACCTGGCCGGTCGTGACGTTGGCCGAGCCGTCGAGGTCGACGTCGAGGAAGCGCTCGTAGTGGCCGATGTCCAGGTCGGTCTCGGCGCCGTCGTTGGTGACGAACACCTCTCCGTGCTGGAAGGGGTTCATCGTGCCGGGGTCGACGTTCAGGTAGGGGTCGAGCTTCTGCATGGTGACCCGCAGGCCACGTGCCTTGAGCAGGGCACCCAGGCTGGAGGCAGTCAGACCCTTGCCGAGGGAGGAGGCGACACCCCCGGTGACGAAGATGTGCTTGGTCGTCGTGGATGTGGGCTGCATAGCCAAAGGGGGCTCCCGTGGTCGCGATCGTGAGGTGCGTGCCGGCGTGCCGTCCGGAGTTCCGGAGGCGCCGTCGCTGCGGTTCGGGGGCCTCGTCCACTGTCGGGACGACCACCGGTCCACGGGCTACCAGGGTAACAGCGACGAGGAGAGGCTGCTTCCGGCCATGCCCCGTCCACTCCCGACACAAGATCATCACGACCGTTTACAGGTCCCACCCATTCGCCGAGGACGGGCGACGGACAACTTGTGGACAGGCGCGCGGATCTCCACGGTGCGTCGTATCCTGCTCGGACACTCGCTGCCGAGTTGGCCGGCCCAGCGGCTCCACCCCAGCCCGCTCACCCGTGCAAGAGCTCGTCGGTTCTATTACAACGACCCCTTGACCAGCAGTAAGCGCCCTGCGGGGCGACATGGCCGTTCGACTGGAGACGCACGTGGCCGGGCGCATCGAGGATTACGCACTCATCGGAGACATGCAGACCGCCGCCCTGGTCTGCCGGGACGGCACAGCTGACTGGCTGTGCCTTCCCCGCTTCGACTCGCACGCGATTTTCGCCGGACTTCTCGGCACCGAGGAGCACGGATTCTGGCGGCTCGGTCCCGCCCGCCCCGAGGGCGCCGAGCCCCCGGCGGCCGACCGGCGCCGTTATCGCGGCGACTCGCTCGTCCTGGAGTCGGAGTGGGACACGGACCGCGGCACGGTCCGCGTGACCGATTTCATGCCGCCGCGTGACGGGGCCCCGCAACTCATCCGCATCGTGGAAGGCGTGAGCGGCCGGGTTCCGATGCGCTCCGAGCTCCGGATGCGTTTCAGCTACGGACGCGTCACCCCGTGGGTCCACAAGGTCGACGGCCGTACGGTCGCCGTCGCCGGCCCCGACTCGGTCTGGCTGGACACCGACGCGGAGACGTACGGCCAGAATCTGACCACGTACTCCGACTTCACCGTGTCCCCGGGCGACCGGGTGGCGTTCACGATCAGCTGGCAGCCCTCGCACCACGAGCCGCCCGCCATGCCCGAGCCGGAGAACTCCCTGGAGGCCACGGAGAACTTCTGGCGCGAGTGGGTCGAGCACTGCACGTACCACGGCCCCTACCGTGAGGCCGTCGTCCGCTCGCTCATCACCCTGAAGGCGCTCACCTACGCGCCGACCGGCGGCATCGTGGCCGCCCCGACGACCTCGCTCCCGGAGGACATCGGCGGTTCGC
Source organism: Streptomyces sp. CB02058 (assembly GCF_001905505.1). GTDB lineage: Bacteria > Actinomycetota > Actinomycetes > Streptomycetales > Streptomycetaceae > Streptomyces. The sequence goes on along the minus strand of NZ_LIPG01000006.1, from coordinate 23,118 downwards.
GGAACTGGGACTACCGCTACACCTGGCTGCGCGACGCGGCGATCACCCTCTCGTCGCTGCTGCGCACGGGATACCGCGAGGAGGCCCGCGCGTGGCGCGAGTGGCTGCTGCGGGCGGTCGCGGGCGACCCGGAGAACCTGCAGATCATGTACGGCATCGCCGGTGAGCGGGAGCTCGGCGAGGCGGAGCTGGACTGGCTGCCCGGCTACGAGAACTCCGGCCCTGTCCGGGTCGGCAACGGCGCGGCGAACCAGCTCCAGCTCGACGTCTACGGCGAGGTCACCGAGGCGCTGCACCTGGCGCACATGACCGGTCTGACCCGCAACGACTACGCCATGGGCCTCCAGCTCAAGCTGATCAGCTACCTGGAGAAGCACTGGGACGAGCCGGACGAGGGCATCTGGGAGGTGCGCGGGCCGCGCCGGCACTTCGTGCACTCCAAGGTCATGGCCTGGGTCGCGGTGGACCGCACGATCAAGCTGATCGAGTCCGGCGACACGGACGGCCCGCTGGAGCGGTGGTACGAGCTGCGGGACGACATCCACCGCGATGTCTGCGAGCGGGGCTACGACCCGGAGCGCAACACCTTCACGCAGTCCTACGGCTCCAAGGAGCTGGACGCGTCGCTGCTGCTGATCCCGCAGATGGGCTTCCTGCCGCCGGACGACAAGCGGGTCATCGGCACGATCGAGGCGATCCAGCGGGAACTGTCCACGGAGGACGGCTTCGTCCTGCGCTACCCCACCGAGGGCGACGACGCGGGTGTGGACGGCCTGGAGGGCGACGAGGGCGCGTTCCTCGCCTGCTCGTTCTGGCTGGCCGACGACCTGGCGATGATCGGCCGGGTCGACGAGGCCCGCAGGCTCTTCGAGAAGCTGCTGTCCCTGCGCAACGACCTCGGGCTGCTGGCCGAGGAGTGGGACTCCCGGCTCCAGCGCCAGGTGGGCAACTTCCCGCAGGCGTTCAGCCATGTGCCGCTCATCGACACCGCGCTGCGGCTGACGGCCAGCGGGGCGTACGTCGGCTGACCCGGGACCGTGACGGGACCCTCCCCGCGGAACGGCCGATACCGTCGGCCGGGCCTACGATGGGAGGGTCCTGTCACGCCCTGCGAAGGGGGCACCGCATGACGCCCCGTACACCTTTGACGGACGCCGCTCTGACCGGCCTCCGTAGTGATTTCGCCGGTGAGGTCCACACACCCGGCGACCCGGGTTACGACGAGGCCCGGACCGTCTTCAACGGCATGATCGACCGCAGACCCGCGGTGGTGGCCCAGTGCGCCACCGAGGCGGATGTCGCGCGGGCTCTGCGTCTCGCCCGGGACCACGACCTCGAGGTCGCCGTGCGCGGCGGGGGTCACAGCGTGGCGGGCATGGCCCTGAGCGAGGGCGGTGTGGTCATCGACCTGCGCCGGATGCACACGGTGGGCGTCGACCGGGACGCCCGGTCGGCCCGCGTCGGCGGGGGCGCCACCATGAGCGATCTCGACCGGGCCACCCAGCCGTACGCCCTGGCGACCACGGGCGGGCGGGTCTCCACCACCGGCGTCGGCGGCTTCACGCTGGGCGGCGGGTCGGGCTGGCTGGAGCGCAAGTGGGGGCTGGCCTGCGACAACCTGCTGGCCGCCGATCTGGTGACGGCGGACGGCGGCACCGTGCGCACGAGCGCGGAGGAGAATCCCGAGCTCTTCTGGGCCCTGCACGGCGGCGGCGGCAATTTCGGGGTGGTCACCTCGCTGACGCTGCGGCTCCACGAGCTGCCCACGATGAGCATGGCGCTGCTCCTCTTCCGCCCGGAGAACGGCCCCGAGGCGGTCCGCACCTACCGGGACGTCATGGAGTCCGCCCCCGACGAGACGGGTGGCGGCTGCATCTACCTCACCGGCCCGCCGGAGGAGTGGGTGCCCGAGCCCATGGTGGGGAAGCTCGCGCTCGGGATGCTGTTCACGTTCGCGGGCACCCTGGCGGAGCTGCGTGACGTGATGGCACCGGTGCTGGCGCTGGAGCACGAGGCGGAAGTGATCGACGAGATCCCGTACGCGGATCTGCAGTGCCTGCTCGACGACCCGCCCGGGATGCGGAACTACTGGTCGGCGGAGTATCTGAACGGCTTCCCCGACGAGGCGGCGGCCGCCTACTGCGCCGCTGCGGCCACGATGCCGGTGCCCACCGGCACGCAGCACGTGCTGTTCCCGATGGGCGGCGCGGTGGCGCGCGGCCCGTCGGACTATCCGCTGCCCTGGCGTTCCTCCCCCTGGGCCGTGCACCCCTTCGGCGTCTGGGAGGACGCGGCCGACGACGAGCGGGTCAAGGAGTGGGTGCGCGGGGTGCGCTCCGCCGCGATGCCGTGGGCCAGCGGGGACGTCTACCTCAACTTCATCGGGCGGGAGGGCCAGGAGCGGGTCGTCGCCGGCTTCGGTGAGCAGGCCTACGAGCGGCTGTCCCGCGTGAAGGCCCGGTACGACCCCGACAACGTCTTCCACCTGAACCACAACATCAGGCCGGCGGTGGCCCTGGTGTGACGCGCCGGTCCCCGCCCGGTAGCTTCCTGGCCAGGGCGTTCGCCCGTCGCACACGAGTGGAAGCACGAGGCCGGGGCCAGTGGAGACAGAGGGCGGGATCACCGTGCGGCGGGCGCTGGAGCTGCCGGGCCTGCGCGCCGGGCTCCCCGAGGTCCTGACCTGCGAGAACCGGCTGGACCGTGTGGTGCGCTGGGTGCACGCGGGCGAGGCGCCGAACATCCCCGCCCTGCTCAAGGGCGGGGAGCTGCTGCTCACGACCGGGATCGGCATCGGATCACGCCCCGCCGAGCAGCGCGCCTTCGTCCGCAGACTGGCCGAGAGCGGCATCGCCGCCCTGGTGGTGGAGCTCGGTCCGCGCTTCACCCGGCTGCCGGCCGCGATCGTGGACACGGCTCGGACGGCGGGGCTGCCGCTCGTGCAGCTGCACCGTGAGGTGCCGTTCGTGGCGGTGACCGAGGCGATCCACACCGAGATCGTCAACGGCCACTACGCACTGCTCCAGCGGGCCGACGAGGTCCACAGCAGGTGTACGCGCGCCGTGCTCGGCGGCGGCGGGGTGCCTCAGGTCCTGGGGATTCTGGCGGACTTCGCCGCCAACCCGGTCTTCCTGGAGACCCCGGACGGCAGGCTCCTGTACGCGGCGGGCTCCGGGACCGGTCCGGTGGGCGCCGAGCCGCTCCAGGTCTGGGAGGGGCTGCGCGGCGGGCGTGCGGCCCGGGAGGCTCCCCCGGCCGGCACGGTCCTGGTGGATGTGCCGGGAGGCGGGCCGGGCACCGGTTCCGTACGCGCCCGGCTGGCGCTGCTCGCCGTGTCGGGGCCGTTGGCGGCGGTGCACCGGATGGCGGCCGAGCGGGCGGCGGGCATCATCGCCGTCGTGCTGATGCAGGCCCGCCAGGAGGAGGAGGTCGCGGCGCGTGGGCGCGGTGACTTCCTCACGGATCTCGCCGAGGGCCGGATCGCCCCCGGTGACGCGCCCGCGCAGGCCGGGGTGCTGGGCTTCAGGCCGGGCTCCGACGCGCTGCTGCCCGTGGTGATGCGGCTGGCCCCGGAGTCGGCGCCCTCGGGCAGCTGGGCGCTGCTGGCCCGCGCCGTGGGTGAGGAGCTCACGGCGGTGGGCGTACCGGTGCTGGTGGGGGTGCGCCCCGTGGAGGGCAGGGTTCCGCTGCTGCTGGCCCTGCGCGAGGGCACGGACCGGGCAGCGCTCGGTGACCGGGTGGCGGCGGCGCTGCGGGCCGGGGCCGAGCGGGCGGGGCTCGAACGGGCCGGGGACCGGACGCCGGTGGTCGTGGTCGTCGGGGCGGCGGGCGGCTGGGCGGCGGCGGGCGCGGGGCTGCGGCACGCGGCCGAGGCGGCGACGGCCGCGCAGGGGCTCGGGGAGCGCCCCTGGTACGACGCGCGCAGTCTGGACATCGACCTGCTGCTGTGGCGGCTGCGGGACCACCCGGATCTGGCGTCCTTCGTGGACCGGGCGATCGGGCCGCTGCGCGAGCACGACCGGACGTCACGACCGCCGCTGCTGCCGACGCTGGAGGCCTATCTCGCCCACGCGGGCCGCAAGGCGGAGGCCGCGCGCGAACTGCATCTGAACCGGCAGACCCTGTACAACCGGCTGGCCAGGATCGGGGAGCTGCTCGGCACCGATCTGGACGACCCGCAATCCGTGCTGGCCCTGAGCCTGGCCCTGCGGGCCCGGCGCCACACCTTCTGACGCCCGCGCTCCCGGTCTCCGGGGCTGGACCGCCGGACCCGGGTCAGCCTGCCGCCACGGGCGTCGCCAGCTCGTCGTACACGGAGAGCACATGGGCGATGGTGTCGTCCTCGGTCGGCCATCCGGCCGCCTGCTCGCGCCCGGCGTCGGCGAGGTGTTCGCGCCGCCCGGGGTCGCCGAGGAGCCGGGTGACGGCGCCGGCCAGCGCGGCGGCGTCGCCGTACGTGACGAGCTCGGCGGCGTCGCCCACGAGTTCGGGCAGGCCGCCGGACCTGGCCGCGACCAGCGGGACGCCGAGCCGCAAGGCCTCCTGGGCGAGCAGCGGTCCGGCCTCGCCCCGGCCCGCCAGCACCGCGAGGTCGGCGGCGGCGAGCAGGTCGCCGATGCCGTCCCGGCCCTCGGCGAGGACGACGGGGAGCCCTTCCTCCGCGACCCTGCGCCGCAGAGCGCCGGTCCTGGCCCCCTCCCCCACGACGGCCAGCAGGGGTACGGGGTCGAGCGCCCGCCACTCACGAGCGGCGTCCAGCAGCGCGTCATGGCCGTGCTGGGCCACGGAGACCAGCAACGGCCTGCCCACCGCGCCCAGTTCGGCGCGCAGCTTGCCGCCGTCGGCCGTACCGGCGAAGCGGCCCGCCGGGATCGCGGCCGGGGCGAGCCGGGCGTCCCTGGCTCCCCTGCGGCGGGCCCGGTCGACGAGGTCCCAGGAGGTGCCCAGCACAACGGCCGCCGCGCGGGCGGCCCTTCGCTCCAGCAGTCGCTGGAGCCGGCCCCTGGCGCCCTCCGCGTGGACGCGGGAGTGCCAGGTCACGACGAGCGGGGTCCCCCGGCCGCTGAGCGCGATCCCGGCGCGCAGGGCGGCGTGCAGGCCGTGGGCGTGGACGATGTCCGCGCCGGTGCACGCCGTGCGGAGAGCGGCGACGGCCGCGGGGTCACTGCGCCGGGGCACCGCGACGAAGCGTGCGCCGGTCGCCGGGAGGCCGTGGGCGCGGCCCGCGCCGGCGGGCGCGCAGACGGTGACCTGCACCCCCCGGGCGATCAGGCCCGCGGCGAGCGAGCTGACATGAGCGCTGCTTCCGGCACCGCCGCCCAGTACCTGGACCGTACGCAGCTGTGACACGTTGATCGGCTCCCGGGGCTCCCGAGTCGGTGGTATGTACAGCGCCAAGGATGCCAGTCCGTACGCGCGTTCCGGGACCGACGAAACGTTCTTCCCGTCGTCACGTCGCCGACGAGCGGAACCGCCCCACTCGTTCGAGTGAGCAGGGCGGCGCCGTGCTGACGTCCGTCGGCCGCTATCCGTCGGCCCGCGCGGTCTCCAGCAGTTCCTCCGCGTGTGCCCTGGCGGTCTCCGAGTCCTCCTGGCCGGCGAGCATCCGGGAGAGCTCCCGCACCCGGTCCTCGCCCTCCAGGACCGTGACCCCGCTCCTGGTCACCGATCCGTCGACGGTCTTCTCGACCAGCAACTGCCGGTCGGCGAAGGCGGCCACCTGGGGGAGGTGGGTCACCACGACGACCTGGGCGGACCGGGCGAGCTTGGCGAGCCGCCGGCCGACCTCGACCGCGGCCTTGCCTCCCACGCCCGCGTCGACCTCGTCGAAGAGATACGTCGGCACGGGGTCGGAGCCCGCGAAGACCACCTCGACGGCGAGCATCACCCGGGACAGCTCACCGCCGGACGCGCCCTTGGCGATCGGCCGGGGCTGAGCACCGGGGTGCGGGGCGAGCAGGAGCTCCACCTCGTCCGCCCCCGAGGGCCCGTAGAGCACGCTCCGGCCGCCGATGTCGATGCCGGACGCCTCGTCGGGCGCCTCCGTCTGGCCGATCGAGAAGGAGACCCGGGCATGCGGCATCGCGAGCGAGGCCAGCTCCTCGGTGACGGCTCCGGCGAAGCGCGCCGCCGCCTCCGTCCTGGCGTCGGTCAGTTCCTGCCCGAGGACGGAGAGTTCGGCGCGCAGCGCGTCGCGCTCGGCCGTGAGCTCGCCGATCCGGTCGTCGTCGCCCTCCAGCTCGGTCAGCCGGCCGGCACCCTCCTCGGCCCAGGCGAGCACGGCGCCGATGTCCTCGCCGTACTTGCGGGTCAGCGCGGTGAGAGCGGCGCGGCGCTCCTCCACGGCGGCCAGGCGCAGCGGGTCGGCGTCGAGCTGGTCGGCGTATCCGGCGAGTTCCCCGGCCACGTCGCCGAGCAGGATCGAGATCTCGCCGATCCGGTCGGCCAGCGCGGCGAGCGCCGGGTCGTGCGCCCGCACGGAGTCCAGGGACCGTCCGGCCGCGGCCACCACCGTGGTGGCGTCCACGCCCTCCTGGTCCTCCGGATCGCCCGCGAGCGCGGCGTGCGCGAGGGCAGCGGCGGAGGCGAGCGCCTCGGCGTGCCCGAGCCGCTCGGCCTCGGCCGCGAGCTCGGTGTCCTCGCCGGGCAGCGGCTCCACGGCGGCGACCTCGTCGAGGCCGAAGCGCAGCAGATCCGCTTCCTGGGCCCGCTCCCGGGCGCGGGTGGTCAGTTCGTCGAGCTCCGTGACGACCGCGCGCAGCCGCCGGTACGCGGCGGCGTACTTGGTGTGCGGGACCTCCACCCCGTCGCCGGCGTACCGGTCGAGGGCCCCCCGCTGCCGTGCGGGCTTGAGGAGCCCCTGCTGGTCGGTCTGGCCGTGGACGGCGACGAGTTCGTCGGCGAGCTCGGCGAGCACGCCCACGGGCACGGATCTGCCTCCGAGATGGGCGCGGGAGCGCCCCTCCGCGGAGACCGTGCGGCTGACGAGCAGCGCACCGTCCTCGATCTCGCCCCCGGCCTCCTCGGCGCGCACCGCCGCGGCGTCGCCCGGGGACACCGTGATGCGCCCCTCGACGACGGCGGCCTTGGCGCCGATCCGCACCAGGGCGGGGTCGGCGCGCCCGCCGAGCAGCAGCCCGAGGCTCGTGACGACCATGGTCTTGCCCGCGCCGGTCTCACCCGTCACCGCGGTGAAACCGGGTGAAAGCTCCACCACCGCGTCGTCGATGACTCCGAGCGACCGTATCCGCATCTCCTCCAACACGGACATGACCTTACGAGGTCCGGGGCCCGGTGTGCGACGGACCCCGGTGACCGGTTCACTCACGCGGGTGTGAGCAGAGGTCCCCCGGGCGTCCCGCCCATCAGTGCGGAGCGCCCCGCCAGCCCTGCACGGGCAGCGCGAACTTGGCGACCAGCCGGTCGGTGAACGAGGCCTGGTGCAGCCGCGCGAGCCGTACGGGCACGGCGCCGCGCCGCACCTCGACCCGGGCCCCGGCGGGCAGCTCCACGGTCCTGCGCCCGTCGCACCACAGCACCCCGTGCGGGGTGTGCGGCTGGACTTCCACGGCCAGCACCGAGTCGGGCGAGGTCACCAGTGGCTTCGCGAACAGCGCGTGGGCGCTGATCGGCACCATCAGCAGGGCCTCGACCTCGGGCCAGACGACGGGGCCGCCCGCCGAGAAGGCGTACGCGGTCGATCCGGTCGGGGTGGCGCAGACGATCCCGTCGCAGCCGAAGCCGGTGACCGGGCGGCCGTCGATCTCCAGGACGACTTCCAGCATCCGCTCGGGCGAGACCTTCTGCACGGCGGCCTCGTTGAGCGCCCAGTCGTTGTGCACGACGTCGCCGTTGCTCCGCACGGTCACGTCGAGCGTCATCCGCTCCTCGACCTGGTAGGCCCTGGTGACGACCCGGTCGACGACCTTGTCCAGGTCATCACGCTCGGCCTCGGCGAGGAATCCCACCCGTCCGAGGTTGACGCCGAGCATCGGGACGCCGGAGGCACGGGAGATCTCGGCGCCGCGCAGCAGCGTCCCGTCCCCGCCGAGCACGATCAGCAGCTCGCAGCCGTCCACGGCCGCGGGGGTCGCGTCCGTGACCGTCTCCACGGACGGCGGCAGCGGAAGGTCCTCGGCCTCCACGGCCAGCACCCGCACGCCCAGGCCGTTGCGCAGCAGGCCCTGGACGACGAGCTCGGCGCTGCGGATCGCGGCCGGGCGGCCGGTGTGTGCCAGCAGGAAGACGGTCCGTTCCGCGTTCCCTGGTTGTGCCGCATGCGTCGTCAACGGGGCCCCTCCGCCACTGCACGGTCGACGTCCGCGGGATCCAGCTCAGGTGCTCCGGCCCGCAGCCACAGAAAGTACTCGACATTTCCCGACGGTCCGGGGAGCGGGCTCGCCGTGACGCCCTGGACACCGAGGCCCAGCAGACCGGCCCGGCGCGCCACTTCCCGTACCGCTTCGGCCCGCAGCTCGGGGCTGCGGACCACACCGCCGCTGCCGAGGCGCTCCTTGCCCACCTCGAACTGCGGCTTGACCATGAGCACCAGGTCGGCGTCGGGCGCGGCGCAGCGCGCGAGCGCCGGCAGCACCAGGCCGAGCGGGATGAAGGACAGGTCGCCGACCACCAGGTCCACCGCCTTCCCGTCGATCTGCTCCAGCGTCAACTCCCGTACGTTGGTACGGTCCTTGACGGTGACGCGTTCATCCGACTGGAGCGACCAGGCGAGCTGCCCGTAGCCGACGTCCACGGCGACGACATGGCCGGCCCCGGCCCGGAGCAGTACGTCGGTGAACCCGCCCGTGGAGGCCCCGGCGTCCAGTGCCCGCCGTCCCTCGACCCTCAGTCCCAGGGGGCCGAAGGCGGCGAGGGCGCCCGCGAGTTTGTGCCCGCCGCGCGAGACGTACTCCGGGTCGCTGTCGTCCTTGACGACCACGACCGCGGCGCTGGTCTCGACCTGGGTGGCGGGCTTGGTCGCGGTGTTGCCGCCGACGGTCACCCGCCCCGCTGCGATCAGCTGGCTCGCGTGCTCCCGCGAGCGGGCGAGCTTTCGGCGTACCAGCTCGGCGTCGAGGCGGCGACGTGCCACTCCTGCCACTTCTCGTTCAGCTCCTGTTGTCGTGCGCGGGCGTCGGTGCGGGTGCGGGCCGGGCGTCCAGCGCGGTCAGCTCGTCGCGCAGCCCACGGTGTACATCCTCGTACACCTCGTGGTGACCGTCCGCCGCGAGGTGGTCGGCGTCGGCCAGCCGGTCCAGCCGGGCGTCGACACCGGCGTGCCCGGTCGGGGTGCGCGTGACACCGAGGGGTGCGGGCGGGGCGGGGGCGAAGGAGGGCAGGTCGGGTGCGGCGGGCACCCCCTCGGCCGCTTCGCCCGCCTCGCCCCGCTGCGCCGTGTCCGGCTCCGGCATCCAGTCGCTCATGCGGGAACGCTACCTCGAAGGGCCGGTGTACGGTCGGTGACGATGGCGACCATGGAGGAGTGCCGCAGCGCACTCGACACACTTTCCGACAATCTGGCGGGCGCGGACGGCGACGTGCGCGGTGCCGCCTCCCTCGACCGCTCGCTGAGCTGCCACATCAAGGATCTCGACGTCACGTTCACCGGACGGCTGGCGGACGGCAGGATCCGGGTGCTGGACACGCTGGAGGGCCCGCCCAGGGAGAAGGCCGAGATCCGGCTGGCGATGACCGGGGACGACCTGGTGGCCATGGTCGAGGGCGAGCTGAACTTCGCGAAGGCCTGGGGGTCCGGCCGCGTCAGGCTGGAGGCGGGCTTCCGCGATCTCCTGAAGCTGAAGTCCCTGCTGTAGGAGTTGCCGGGCCCGGGCGACCGCCTCGGTTCCCCTTGCCCGGACGACGGCCCCGCGCCGGGCTCAGACGGCGGCCTCGGCGCGCTTCCTGCGGGCGGCCGGGATCACGAGCGGGGTTCCCGTCTCGGGGTCGTCGATGATCTGGCACCGCATCCCGAAGACCTCCTCCACCAGCTCCGCGGTGACGATGTCGCCGGGAGCGCCCTCGGCCACGACGGTGCCCTCGCGCATGGCTATGAGGTGCGTGGCGTACCGGGCGGCGTGGTTGAGGTCGTGCAGCACGGCGACCAGGGTCCGGCCCCGGGTCTCGTGCAGTTCGGCGCAGAGGTCGAGCACGTCGATCTGGTGCTGGATGTCCAGATACGTCGTCGGCTCGTCGAGCAGCAGCAGCGGGGTCTGCTGGGCGAGCGCCATGGCGATCCAGACCCGCTGGCGCTGGCCGCCGGACAGTTCGTCGACGTAACGGTCGGCGAGCTCGCCGACGCCGGTCGACTCCATGGACTCCTTCACGATCCGCTCGTCCTCGGGCGACCACTGGCGCAGGATTCCCTGGTGGGGGTAGCGGCCGCGCCCGACGAGGTCGGCGACGGTGATGCCGTCGGGGGCGATGGAGGACTGGGGCAGCAGGCCCAGCGTCCTCGCGACCTTCTTCGCGGGCATCCGGTGGATGGACTGCCCGTCCAGCAGGACGTCTCCGCTGCTCGGCTTCAGCATCCGGGAGAGCGCGCGCAGCAGGGTGGACTTACCGCAGGCGTTGGGTCCGACGATGACCGTGAACGAGTTGTCGGGGATCTCGACCGAGAGGTTCTCGGCGATGGTCCGCTGGTCGTAGCCCAGGGTCACCGAGTCTGCGGTGAGGCGCTGCATGGTCGTACTCCCGGAATCGATGGGGGTGGTGTGCGGGGTGCCCGGTCTCATATCCGTCCCGCTCTGCGCTCCGACACCAGCAGCCACAGCAGGTAGCAGCCGCCCAGCACGCCGGTGACCACGCCCACGGGGAGCTGGCGGTCGCCGAAGGCGTTCATCGCCGTCCAGTCGGCGACGAGCAGCAGGGCCGCGCCCATGCCGGCCGCGGCGGCCAGGTTGGGGCCGGGTGCGCGGGTGAGCCTGCGGGCGACCTGGGGGGCGCTGAGGGAGACGAAGACGATGGGGCCCGCCGCCGCGGTCGCGACGGCGACGAGCAGCACGGCGCAGCCCAGCAGGACGAGGCGGGTGCGTTCCACCCGTACGCCCAGGGCGTGCGCCGAGTCGTCACCCATCTCGATCATCCGCAGCGGGCGGCCGTGGCCCAGGACGACGGGGATGAGTACGCAGCAGACGGCCAGCAGGGGCCAGACCTGTGCCCAGTCCCTGCCGTCCAGCGAGCCGGTCATCCAGACGACGGCGCGGGTGGCGTCGACGAGGTTGGCCTTGGTGATCAGATAGTGGGTCGCGGCGGTGAGCATGGCGGCGGCGCCGATGCCGACGAGCACCAGACGGTAGCCGTGCACACCACGCTTCCAGGCGAGGAGATAGACGGCGACGCCGGTCAGCAGGCCGCCGCCGACGGCGCCCAGGGCGACCGCGGTGGGGTCGCCGTGGAAGAGCACGATGACGACGAGGGCGCCGACCGCCGATCCCTGGCCGAAGCCGAGCACGTCTGGGCTGCCGAGCGGGTTGCGGGAGACGCTCTGGAAGACGGCGCCGCCGATGCCGAGCGCGGCACCGACGAGGAGCGCGACCAGGACCCTGGGCAGCCGGAGTTCCGTGACGATGAACTCCTGCTGGAAGGTGCCGTTCCCGAACAGCGTGCTGACGACCTCGCCCGGCGACATCGAGAAGTCGCCGCTGCCGATGAGCACCACGGCCATGAACGCCGCGGCGGCGACGAGCAGCGCGATCACGGTGAACGCCCGCGCGTCCACCCGGAAGGAGAACCCTCCGGCCGTCCGCACGGCGCGGACCGTCCTGGTGGTGTTCTGCGCGGCCTTCACAGCTGGGCCATCCTCTTGCGTCGTACGAGATGGATGAAGACGGGCCCGCCGAGCAGCGCGGTGACGATGCCGACCTGGAGCTCGGACGGCCGGGCGACGACTCGGCCCACGACGTCGGCGCCGAGCAGCAGCACGGGGGCGAGCACGGCCGCGTACGGCAGTATCCAGCGCATGTCGGGCCCGGTGATGGTGCGGACCAGATGCGGGATCATCAGCCCGATGAAGACGATCGGCCCGCAGGCGGCGGTCGCGGCCCCGCAGAGCAGGGTGACGGCCACCATCGCGAGGACGCGGGTACGGGTCAGATGGGCACCGAGCGCCCTGGCCGTGTCGTCGCCCATCTCCAGCGCGTTGAGCGGCCGTGCGATGAGCAGGGACAGCAGGACGCCGAGCGCGATGAACGGCCAGACCTTGCCGACGGTCTCCTGGTTCGCGGAGGCCAGCGACCCCACGGTCCAGAAGCGCAGCCGGTCGAGCGCGGCGGCGTCCAGCAGCTGTACGGCGTTGACGTATCCGTAGAGCGCCGCCGTGACCGCCGTACCGGCGAGAGCCAGCCGCACGGGGTTCGCGGACCGGCTGCCGCCGAGGAGGTACACCGCGACGGACACGATCGCGGCACCGGCGAAAGCGAACCAGACGTAACCGGTCAGCGAGGTGACGCCGAAGAAGCTGATGGCCGAGACGACGGCCGCCGAAGCGCCCGCGTTGACGCCCAGCAGTCCGGGTTCGGCGAGCGGGTTGCGGGTCAGCGCCTGCATCACCGCACCGGCGAGCCCCAGCGCGGCTCCGACGATCAGCCCGAGCACGGTGCGCGGAACCCGCACGTCCCGGACGAGTACGTCGCCGCCGGTCCCGGAGTAGTGGAACAGACCGTGCCACACCTCGGAGAGCGGAAGGGCCTTGGCGCCGACCGCGACGCTCGCGAGGCACACCAGCACCAGCACGCCCACGGCGACCAGCAGGCCCGCGGCGCGGACCGCGTGGCGCCGGGCGCGAGCGGGCTTGTCCGGCGCGGCGGGGCCGGGTTCGGATTCGGGGGGACTGTCGACCAACACGCGGTTAGGTTAGCCTATCCTCCTACTGCGACAACTCCCCGGAGCCGCAGGCCGACGGGCCCTGGAGCCCCAGCCTGGCCACCGCCTTCCCCGCGTCCAGGCCGCACGAACCTTCCCCGGCATGCGTCCAGGCCGCTCCGCACAGGGCACGCAGACCGTCCAGCGCGTCGCCCTCGCCCTCCAGCTCCAGCGCGTCGTCCCGCACCAGGGCCGTCCAGCCGCCACAGCGGAACGCCCCGCCCTCCGCGGTGACCTCGGGCTGACCGGTGAGCAGGCCCCGCAGGTCCCTGTCCACATAGGTCGGGCGGTACTTGGGCTCGGCAGCCAGCAGCTGCGCCGCGTCGGTCACCCCGGTGAGCACGAGCAGCGAGTCGACGCCGCCGTTGAACGCGCCCTCGATGTCCGTGTCCAGCCGGTCCCCGACGACCAGCGGCCGCTCGGCCCCGGTCCGCAGGACCGTCTCGCGGTGCATCGGAGGCAGCGGCTTGCCCGCGACCTGGGGTTCGGCGCCGGTGGCGATCCGGACGACCTCCACCGCGGCGCCGTTGCCCGGCGCGATGCCACGGGCACCCGGGATCGTCAGGTCGGTGTTGGACGCGAACCACACGGCCCCGCCCGCGATGGCGTACGCGGCTTCCGCGAACCGGCCCCACGGGAGGTCCGGCCCTCCGAACCCCTGGGCGACCGCGACCGGCTCGTCGTCCGCCGACTCCACGGGGACCAGACCGCGCTCGCGCAGGGCGACCCGCAGCCCCTCACCACCGACGACGAGGACCTTGGCCCCGGCCGGAAGCTGATCGGACATCAGCCGGGCGACCGCCTGCGCCGACGTGATCACGTCGGACGGCTCGGCCGGCACCCCCAGCTCCGTCAGGTGCGCAGCCACCGCGTCCGGGGTGCGCAGGGCGTTGTTCGTCACGTAGGCCAGGTGCATGCCGCCCTCACGCGCGGTGCCCAGCGACTCGACGGCGTGGACGATGGCGTGCCCGCCCGCGTACACCACCCCGTCGAGGTCGAGCAGGGCCGTGTCGTACGCCTCGCTCAGCACCGCGCTGCTCCCGAGCGGCCGGGACCTGTACTGCTGACTCATATGCCTGCGCTCCTCTTTCCAAGCTTCTCCCCCGATCATCGCGCATCACGCGAGCGCACATACGATGCCCGGATGAACACAACCGGCCCCGCCCTCGACCAGGGACTGCGGCTGATCCCCTTCCGCGGTCTGCGGTACGTCCCCGAACGGGTCGGCAGTCTGGCGGCGGTGACCTCGCCCCCGTACGACGTGGTGGTGCGGCCCGACGGGCTGCACCACCTCGAGTCCTCGGACCCGCACAACATCGTGCGGCTGATCCTCCCGCAGGCCGGCACGGCCGCCGAACGCAACCGGCGGGCCGCCGACACCCTGAAGCACTGGCTCGCCGAGGGCATCCTGGCCCCGGATCCGGTGCCCGCGCTGTACGTCTACGAGCAGCGGACCGGCGACACGCTCCAGCGCGGGGTGATCGGGGCCCTCGGACTGTCGCCCGCCTCGGAGGGCATCGTGCTGCCGCACGAGGACGTCATGGCCGATGTCGTGGCGGACCGAGCCGACCTGATGCGCGCGGCAGCGGCCCACCTCGAACCGCTGCTGCTCAGCTACGCGGGCGACGGCGGGCCGACGGGAGCGACGGCCGTCATCGAGCGCGTGGTGGCGCGTCTTCCGCTGCTCACGACGACGACCGAGGACGGCGTCGGCCACAGGCTCTGGGCGGTCACCGATCCCGCGGAGCGGGCGGAGATCGAGTCCGACCTCTCCCACCGCCAGGCCCTGATCGCCGACGGCCACCACCGCTGGGCCACCTATCTCAGGCTCCAGGGGGAGCAGACCGCCCCCGGCCCCTGGGACTTCGGTCTCGTCCTGCTCGTCGACACGGCCCGCTATCCGCTTCAGGTCCGCGCGATCCACCGGCTGCTGCACCGGCTGCCGGTCGACCGGGCGCTGAGCGCCCTCGACGGCCGCTTCCGCGTGCGGTCCGTCGACGGGCCGCTGCCCCGGGCACTGGACGCGCTGGCGGAGGCCGCGTCGGAGAGCAACGCCTTTCTCCTCGCGGGCGACGGCCGCTTCCATCTGGCCGACCGGCCGGACGAGCGCCTGCTGGCCCGCACGGTCCGGACCGACCGTCCCGACGCGTGGCGCGCGCTCGACGCGACGGTGCTGCACTCGACGCTGCTGGACGACGTCTGGGAGATCCCCGACGCCCCGGAGCACATCGCCTACCTCCACGACGCGTCGGCGGCGGTCGAGCAGGCGGAGCGGCACGGCGCCACCGCGGTCCTCATGCATCCGGTACGGGAGGACGTCGTGCGGGACCTGGCCCGGCAGGGCGTCACGATGCCGCGCAAGTCGACCTCCTTCGGCCCCAAGCCGGCGACGGGGCTGGTGCTGCGCAGTCTGGACATCGGCTGACGAGCAGAGCGCGGTGACGGCGCCGAACTGCGCCGAACGCAAGAAGGGCGGCACCCGTGGTGGGTGCCGCCCTTCTTCGTGACGCCGTGTCAGCAGCGATCAGGCCTTGGCGGATCCGTCCGCGTCGTCCTGCTCGTCGTCGTCCTCGTCGGACTGCCCGTCCTCGTCGTCGTCCTGCTCGTTCCGGACTTCGGCAACTTCGGCATCGGCATCGGCATCGGCCGGTGCGTCGGACTGCTCGTCGTCGTCACCGAGCGCGTCGACGAACTCGACACCGTCGAGCTCGGCCAGACGGTCGGACGCGTCGGTCGCGCCGTCCTTGTCGGCCTCCAGCGCCTTGCCGAACCACTCACGGGCCTCGTCCTCACGGCCCGCTTCGAGGAGCGCGTCGGCGTAGGCGTACCGCAGACGCGGGGTCCACGAGTGAACCGCGCTGGAGGCGAGCTCGGGGCTCTGCAGTGTGACGATCGCGGCGTCGATCTGCCCCATGTCCCTGCGGGCACCCGCGGCGACCAGACGCATCTCGACCTGTCCGGCCTTGTCCAGCTTCTGCACCTCGGGCTCACCGGCCATGGCCATGGCCCGCTCGGGACGGCCCAGGCCGCGCTCGCAGTCGGCCATGACGGGCCAGAGCTCCACGGAGCCGGTCATCCGGCGCGAAGCGCGGAACTCGGCCAGCGCCTCGGCGTACTTCTGGGTGGCGTACGCGGCGAAGCCGGCGGCCTCACGCACTGCGGCGACCCTCGACGCCAGACGCAGGGCGATGCGGGAGTACGCATAGGCCTGGTCGGGGTCCTCGTCGATCAGACGGGCGACCATGACGAGGTTCCGTGCGACATCCTCGGCCAGGGTCTTCGGCAGGCTCATCAGCTCCTGACGAACGTCCTTGTCGATCTCGTCGCCGGTGACGTCGTCAGGGATGGGGAGCCGCTTGATGGGCTCGCGGTCGCGGTCGTCACGGCCCTGGTAGCCGCCACGGTCGTCGCGGCCACGGTAGCCACCGCGATCGTCGCGACGGTCGTTGTCACGACGGGGACCACGGTCCCGGTCGCGGCTCCGGTCGTCACGCCGGAAGCCACCGCCGCCGGCGCCACGGCTGTCGTCGCGGCGGAAGCCGCCGGGGCGGTCGTCGTCACGGCGCGGGCCTCGGGGACGGTCGTCACGGCGGTCGAAGCCACCGCTGGGACGGCCACCGCGGTCATCGCGACGGTCGTCACGCTGGCCGCCGCGGTAGCCACCACGGTCGTCGCGGCGGTCGAAGCCACCGCTGGGACGGCCACCACGGTCATCGCGCTGACCACCGCGGTAGCCACCACGGTCGTCCTCACGACGCGGGGCACGGTCGTCACGGCGGAAGCTGCCCGACCGGTCGTCGTCACGGCGCGGACCACGCTCGCGGTCATCGCGCCGGAAGCCACCGCCGCCGGCGCCACGGCTGTCGTCGCGGCGGAAGCCGCCGGGGCGGTCGTCGTCACGACGGGGGCCACGGGGACGGTCATCACGGCGGTCGAAGCCACCGCTGGGACGGCTGCCGCCACGGTCGTCACGGCGGTCGAAACCACCGCTGGGACGGCCACCACGGTCATCACGACGGTCGTCACGCTGGCCGCCGCGGTAGCCACCACGGTCGTCCTCACGACGCGGGGCACGGTCGTCACGCCGGAAGCCACCGCCGCCGGCGCCACGGCTGTCGTCGCGACGGAAGCCGCCGGGGCGGTCGTCGTCACGACGGGGGCCACGGGGACGGTCGTCACGGCGGTCGAAGCCACCACCGGGACGGCCACCGCGGTCATCGCGACGGTCGTCACGCTGGCCGCCGCGGTAGCCACCACGGTCGTCCTCACGACGCGGGGCACGGTCGTCACGGCGGAAGCTGCCCGACCGGTCGTCGTCACGGCGCGGACCACGCTCGCGGTCATCGCGCCGGAAGCCACCGCCGCCAGCGCCACGGCTGTCGTCGCGACGGAAGCCGCCGGGGCGGTCGTCGTCACGACGGGGGCCACGGGGACGGTCATCACGGCGGTCGAAGCCACCACCGGGACGGCCACCGCGGTCATCGCGACGGTCGTCACGCTGGCCGCCGCGGTAGCCACCACGGTCGTCCTCACGACGCGGGGCACGGTCGTCACGGCGGAAACCGCCACCACCGGTGCCCGCACCACGGCTGTCATCACGACGGAAGCCACGGTCACGGTCGTTGTCACGGCGAGGTGCGCCGGACCGGTCGTCACGGCCGCCCCGGAAGCCGCCCCTGTCACCGCCGTCCCGGCGACGCGGCTCGCGCTCCGGACGGTCGTCGGAAGAGTTGGTGGACATGGGGGGTGACTCCTGTCATCGGGTACCACAAGACATTCTCGCGCAGCCGACCATCCGACGCGCTTCGGCACAAAAAAAGGACCCTTGGTCCCAGCATGAACGCTGGGACCAAGGGTCCTGAAAGATTGTTCGGCGGCGTCCTACTCTCCCACAGGGTCCCCCCTGCAGTACCATCGGCGCTGAAAGGCTTAGCTTCCGGGTTCGGAATGTAACCGGGCGTTTCCCTAACGCAATGACCACCGAAACACTATCGGCCACTCCGCAGCAATGCGGAGATCGGCACTTAGCGAACAAGCACACTTTTCAGTTAAGTAGTGAAGCTGTTCAACCAGCACGACTGTTCGTGGCCTGGGAACAACACAGTGGACGCGAGCAACTGAGGACAAGCCCTCGGCCTATTAGTACCAGTCAGCTCCACCCGTTACCGGGCTTCCACATCTGGCCTATCAACCCAGTCGTCTACTGGGAGCCTTAACCACTCAAGGTGGTGGGAATACTCATCTCGAAGCAGGCTTCCCGCTTAGATGCTTTCAGCGGTTATCCTTTCCGAACGTAGCCAACCAGCCATGCCCTTGGCAGGACAACTGGCACACCAGAGGTTCGTCCGTCCCGGTCCTCTCGTACTAGGGACAGCCCTTCTCAATATTCCTACGCGCACAGCGGATAGGGACCGAACTGTCTCACGACGTTCTAAACCCAGCTCGCGTACCGCTTTAATGGGCGAACAGCCCAACCCTTGGGACCGACTCCAGCCCCAGGATGCGACGAGCCGACATCGAGGTGCCAAACCATCCCGTCGATATGGACTCTTGGGGAAGATCAGCCTGTTATCCCCGGGGTACCTTTTATCCGTTGAGCGACAGCGCTTCCACAAGCCACTGCCGGATCACTAGTCCCGACTTTCGTCCCTGCTCGACCCGTCGGTCTCACAGTCAAGCTCCCTTGTGCACTTACACTCAACACCTGATTGCCAACCAGGCTGAGGGAACCTTTGGGCGCCTCCGTTACTCTTTAGGAGGCAACCGCCCCAGTTAAACTACCCATCAGACACTGTCCCTGATCCGGATCACGGACCCAGGTTAGACATCCAGCACGACCAGAGTGGTATTTCAACGACGACTCCACAACCACTGGCGTGGCCGCTTCAAAGTCTCCCACCTATCCTACACAAGCCGAACCGAACACCAATATCAAACTATAGTAAAGGTCCCGGGGTCTTTCCGTCCTGCTGCGCGAAACGAGCATCTTTACTCGTAGTGCAATTTCACCGGGCCTATGGTTGAGACAGTCGAGAAGTCGTTACGCCATTCGTGCAGGTCGGAACTTACCCGACAAGGAATTTCGCTACCTTAGGATGGTTATAGTTACCACCGCCGTTTACTGGCGCTTAAGTTCTCAGCTTCGCCAACCCGAAAGTCAGCTAACCGGTCCCCTTAACGTTCCAGCACCGGGCAGGCGTCAGTCCGTATACATCGCCTTACGGCTTCGCACGGACCTGTGTTTTTAGTAAACAGTCGCTTCTCGCTGGTCTCTGCGGCCACCCCCAGCTCACCGAGTAAATCGGATCACCAGTGATGGCCCCCCTTCTCCCGAAGTTACGGGGGCATTTTGCCGAGTTCCTTAACCATAGTTCACCCGAACGCCTCGGTATTCTCTACCTGACTACCTGAGTCGGTTTAGGGTACGGGCCGCCATGAAACTCGCTAGAGGCTTTTCTCGACAGCATAGGATCATCCACTTCACCACAATCGGCTCGGCATCAGGTCTCAGCCTTAACGTGTGACGGATTTGCCTACCACACGGCCTACACCCTTACCCCGGGACAACCACCGCCCGGGCTGGACTACCTTCCTGCGTCACCCCATCGCTTACCTAGTACAAGTCTGGTTCGTCGGCTCCACCACTACCCTCAACTCCGAAGAGATCGGGCCGGCTTCACGGACTTAGCATCGCCTGATTCAGTATTGGGCGTTTCAAAGCGGGTACCGGAATATCAACCGGTTGTCCATCGACTACGCCTGTCGGCCTCGCCTTAGGTCCCGACTTACCCTGGGCAGATCAGCTTGACCCAGGAACCCTTAGTCAATCGGCGCACACGTTTCTCACGTGTGTATCGCTACTCATGCCTGCATTCTCACTCGTGAACCGTCCACAACTCGCTTCCGCGGCTGCTTCACCCGGCACACGACGCTCCCCTACCCATCCACACAGGCGTTGGCCCTATATGTGTGAATGACACGACTTCGGCGGTACGCTTGAGCCCCGCTACATTGTCGGCGCGGAATCACTTGACCAGTGAGCTATTACGCACTCTTTCAAGGGTGGCTGCTTCTAAGCCAACCTCCTGGTTGTCTCTGCGACTCCACATCCTTTCCCACTTAGCGTACGCTTAGGGGCCTTAGTCGATGCTCTGGGCTGTTTCCCTCTCGACCATGGAGCTTATCCCCCACAGTCTCACTGCCGCGCTCTCACTTACCGGCATTCGGAGTTTGGCTAAGGTCAGTAACCCGGTAGGGCCCATCGCCTATCCAGTGCTCTACCTCCGGCAAGAAACACACGACGCTGCACCTAAATGCATTTCGGGGAGAACCAGCTATCACGGAGTTTGATTGGCCTTTCACCCCTAACCACAGGTCATCCCCCAGGTTTTCAACCCTGGTGGGTTCGGTCCTCCACGAAGTCTTACCTCCGCTTCAACCTGCCCATGGCTAGATCACTCCGCTTCGGGTCTAGAGCGTGCAACTCAATCGCCCTATTCGGACTCGCTTTCGCTACGGCTTCCCCACACGGGTTAACCTCGCTACACACCGCTAACTCGCAGGCTCATTCTTCAAAAGGCACGCAGTCACGACGCACCGAGCAAGCTCGATGCGCGACGCTCCCACGGCTTGTAGGCACACGGTTTCAGGTACTATTTCACTCCGCTCCCGCGGTACTTTTCACCATTCCCTCACGGTACTATCCGCTATCGGTCACCAGGGAATATTTAGGCTTAGCGGGTGGTCCCGCCAGATTCACACGGGATTTCTCGGGCCCCGTGCTACTTGGGTGTCTCTCAAACGAGCCGTTGATGTTTCAGCTACGGGGGTCTTACCCTCTACGCCGGACCTTTCGCATGTCCTTCGCCTACACCAACGGTTTCTGACTCGCCTCACAGCCGGCAGACTGTGAAAGAGAGATCCCACAACCCCGCATGCGCAACCCCTGCCGGGTATCACACGCATACGGTTTGGCCTCATCCAGTTTCGCTCGCCACTACTCCCGGAATCACGGTTGTTTTCTCTTCCTGAGGGTACTGAGATGTTTCACTTCCCCTCGTTCCCTCCACACTGCCTATGTGTTCAGCAGCGGGTGACAGCCCATGACGACTGCCGGGTTTCCCCATTCGGAAACCCCCGGATCAAAGCTTGGTTGACAGCTCCCCGGGGACTATCGTGGCCTCCCACGTCCTTCATCGGTTCCTGGTGCCAAGGCATCCACCGTGCGCCCTTAAAAACTTGGCCACAGATGCTCGCGTCCACTGTGCAGTTCTCAAACAACGACCAGCCACCCATCACCCCACCCTTACAGGTGAGTGCACTGGGGCCGGCAACCGAAGGCAGCCTTACGGCCATACCTTCAGATACCCAACAGCGTGCCCGACCCGACCGATCACCCATACGTTCCACGCCGAAGCAGTACTAGTAGTGGCCAACCTGTCGTGCCGAATAGTCAACGTTCCACCCATGAGCAACCACCGTCGAACATTTGCCGACGTAATGGCCTCTGGATTCCCCGAAGAGAATCTAGATGCTCCTTAGAAAGGAGGTGATCCAGCCGCACCTTCCGGTACGGCTACCTTGTTACGACTTCGTCCCAATCGCCAGTCCCACCTTCGACAGCTCCCTCCCACAAGGGGTTGGGCCACCGGCTTCGGGTGTTACCGACTTTCGTGACGTGACGGGCGGTGTGTACAAGGCCCGGGAACGTATTCACCGCAGCAATGCTGATCTGCGATTACTAGCAACTCCGACTTCATGGGGTCGAGTTGCAGACCCCAATCCGAACTGAGACCGGCTTTTTGAGATTCGCTCCGCCTCGCGGCATCGCAGCTCATTGTACCGGCCATTGTAGCACGTGTGCAGCCCAAGACATAAGGGGCATGATGACTTGACGTCGTCCCCACCTTCCTCCGAGTTGACCCCGGCAGTCTCCTGTGAGTCCCCATCACCCCGAAGGGCATGCTGGCAACACAGAACAAGGGTTGCGCTCGTTGCGGGACTTAACCCAACATCTCACGACACGAGCTGACGACAGCCATGCACCACCTGTATACCGACCACAAGGGGGGCACCATCTCTGATGCTTTCCGGTATATGTCAAGCCTTGGTAAGGTTCTTCGCGTTGCGTCGAATTAAGCCACATGCTCCGCTGCTTGTGCGGGCCCCCGTCAATTCCTTTGAGTTTTAGCCTTGCGGCCGTACTCCCCAGGCGGGGAACTTAATGCGTTAGCTGCGGCACCGACGACGTGGAATGTCGCCAACACCTAGTTCCCAACGTTTACGGCGTGGACTACCAGGGTATCTAATCCTGTTCGCTCCCCACGCTTTCGCTCCTCAGCGTCAGTAATGGCCCAGAGATCCGCCTTCGCCACCGGTGTTCCTCCTGATATCTGCGCATTTCACCGCTACACCAGGAATTCCGATCTCCCCTACCACACTCTAGCTAGCCCGTATCGAATGCAGACCCGGGGTTAAGCCCCGGGCTTTCACATCCGACGTGACAAGCCGCCTACGAGCTCTTTACGCCCAATAATTCCGGACAACGCTTGCGCCCTACGTATTACCGCGGCTGCTGGCACGTAGTTAGCCGGCGCTTCTTCTGCAGGTACCGTCACTTTCGCTTCTTCCCTGCTGAAAGAGGTTTACAACCCGAAGGCCGTCATCCCTCACGCGGCGTCGCTGCATCAGGCTTTCGCCCATTGTGCAATATTCCCCACTGCTGCCTCCCGTAGGAGTCTGGGCCGTGTCTCAGTCCCAGTGTGGCCGGTCGCCCTCTCAGGCCGGCTACCCGTCGTCGCCTTGGTAGGCCATCACCCCACCAACAAGCTGATAGGCCGCGGGCTCATCCTTCACCGCCGGAGCTTTTAACCCCGTCCCATGCGGGACAGAGTGTTATCCGGTATTAGACCCCGTTTCCAGGGCTTGTCCCAGAGTGAAGGGCAGATTGCCCACGTGTTACTCACCCGTTCGCCACTAATCCACCCCGAAGGGCTTCATCGTTCGACTTGCATGTGTTAAGCACGCCGCCAGCGTTCGTCCTGAGCCAGGATCAAACTCTCCGTGAATGTTTTCCCGTAATCGGGATCACAACACGAGAGCGGAACGACCAGGTCGGAATATGACCGGTCGTTCACAGCGTCCTCGCTGTTGTTGCCCACCGGACCCGAAGGACCAGCAGGACTTTTCAAAGGAACCACCAACCTGCGATGCAGGCCGGGGTATCAACATATCTGGCGTTGACTTTTGGCACGCTGTTGA
>NZ_LIPG01000005.1:475620-731529 GCF_001905505.1 Streptomyces sp. CB02058 | reverse complement strand
TTTCGCTTTCCAGTTCTTCGCTTTCGCGTTTCCCTTTCCGGCGAGTCCGACTCTATCAGATCCTTTCGGGCCTGATTCCCAGTCAGCGGGGTTTGTCTTCCCGGCCGTTGGGCCGTTCCGACGCTCAAACTCTAGCGGATTCTCCCGGCAGCTCATAATCGAGCCTTCGAATTGAATTCCGGGCATGCCGAAATTCTCCCCGCTGGGAGATCGTGCTGAGTTTGGTTGCCGCATTCGCGGCGGGATCGGCTGCCGCCGGACCGTACCGGCTCCGGGACAACTCGAAGAACCTTACGGACGCGAGAGGTGCGTGTCAACCCCTCCCCCGGCGCCCTCAGTCCAGGTCGGTGAGCCTGCCGCCGGCGTCCGGCTGCTCGTGCTCCACCCTGCGCAGGAGGCGGATCAGTATCTCGCCGAGCGCTCCGCGCTCGTCACCCGAGAGGTCCTGGAGGAGGTCCTCCTCGAAGGTGCTGGCCATGCGCATCGCCTCGAGCCATTTCGTACGCCCCTCGTCGGTCAGTTCGACGATGACGCGCACGCGGTTGTTCTCGTCCCGGTCCCGTGTGACCAGCCCTTCGCCCGCCATGCGGTCGATGCGGTGGGTCATCGCGGCCGGGGTGAGCCCGAGGCGCTTGGCGAGCTCGCCGGGACCCAGTCGGTAAGGAGTGCCGGCCAGGACCAGGGTCTTGAGGACTTCCCACTCGGCGTTGCTGATGCCGAGGGTCGCGACCTGTCTGCCGTACGCCACGTTCATCCGGCGGTTCAGACGGCCCAGCGCCGAGACGATCTGTTCGACCTGCGGGTCGAGGTCCTGGAACTCGCGCTGGTAGGCCGCGATCTGCTCGTCGAGGCTCGGCTCCTGGAGCTCGGGCTGCTCGGTGGTGTCAGACATGGCGGGCAGTATCGCACGCTCACCATCGCCTTCGAAGTCCTTCGAGCTCAAGACTTCAGCATCTAATTTTAGTGCTAAAGTCTACGGGTCTGTGTTCTTCAAAGTTCTTCATGTCTTGAGGTAGGTGAGTGTGACCAGGGAGATGGGTGCAGCGCTGCGGCGGATCCAGCTGGGCAGCGCGCTGAGCGCGTTCGGCCTCGGGTTCACCGTCCCGTATCTGTACGTCTACGTGGCGCAGGTACGGGATCTTGGTGCCGGTACGGCGGGTGTCGTGCTGGCTGTCTTCGCCATGGCCGCGCTGGCCGTGCTGCCGTTCACGGGCCGGGCCATCGACCGGCGCGGGCCCCTGCCCGTGCTGATCGTCGCCGCCGGTGCCGCCGCCGTGGGTGCCTGCGCCCTGGGGGTCTCGGAGAGTGTGACGACCGCGGTCCTCTCCGCCGCCGTCCTCGGTGCGGGCACCGCCGTCATGCAGCCCGCGCTCGCCACGATGCTGGTGTGGTGCTCGACCGCGGCGACACGTACCCGCGCCTTCGCCATGCAGTTCTTCCTGCAGAACCTCGGGCTCGGCATCGGTGGCCTGGTCGGCGGACAGCTGGTGGACGTCGACCGGCCGTCGAGCTTCACCATGCTGTTCCTGATCGAGGCGGCGATGTTCCTGGTGCTCGGCGTCGTCGCGGCCACGGTCCGCATGCCCCGTGCGCCGTCCCTCCCGGCCACCCCGTCCGTCGACGGTGCCGCGCCCAAGGGCGGACTGCGCGTCCTGCTCTCCCACAAGGCGATGGTGCAGCTGTGCGTGCTGGGCTTCGTCATCTTCTTCGCCTGCTACGGACAGTTCGAGTCCGGCCTCGCCGCCTACGGAACCGAGGCCGCGGGGATCGAACCCTCGACCCTGGGCATCGCACTGGCCGCCAACACCGCGGTCATCGTCATCGCGCAGTTCGTCGTGCTCCGTCTCGTGGAGCGTCGGCGGCGCAGCCGGGTCATCGCCTGGGTCGGTCTGATCTGGGCGTTCGCCTGGATCGTGGCCGGGTACGCGGGTCTCGGGCACGGCAGCCAGACCATGGCGACGGCCGCGATGATCTCGACGTACGCCCTCTTCGGTCTCGGTGAGTCGATGCTGTCGCCGACGGTCGCCCCGCTGGTCGCCGATCTGGCGCCCGAGTCGATGGTCGGTCAGTACAACTCGGCGTTCGCCCTGGTGAAGCAGCTGGCTCTGGCCGTCGGACCGGCGGTGGGCGGGCCCATGGGGGCCACCCTGCACGGGCCGTACATCGTGACCTTCGTGCTGTTCTCGCTGGGCATCACCGTGCTGGCCCTGAAACTGGGCCGGCAGCTCACCCCCGTACAGGACGCACCGCTCGCCGCGGCGCCGTCCCGGGTGGTCGCCGTGTCGCTGCCGGAGAGCGAGCCGGCCGCCGCTCCGGCAGCCGTCCGCTGAGGTCCGTTCAGCCGGGAAGGGCGAACTCGCACCAGACGGCCTTGCCGCCGCCCGGAGTGCGTCTGCTGCCCCAGGACGAGGCGATGCTCGCGATGATGGAGATGCCGCGTCCCGCCTCGTCCGCCGGTTCGGCGCGGCGTCTGCGCGGCAGGTGGTCGTCCCCGTCCGTCACCTCGATGATCAGCCGCCGGTCCGTCCGGCGCAGGCCGAGGCGCATGGGCGGGGTGCCGTGCTGGAGGGAGTTCGCCACGAGCTCGCTCGCGGCGAGGACGCCCAGGTCGCAGAGCTCCATGGGAAAGCGCCAGGACGCCAGGACGCCCGTGGCGAAGGCGCGGGCGCGGGGAGCCGCCTCGATTCCGCCGAGCAGTTCGAGGGAGGCGTTGTGGAAGAGCTCGGCGCTCGTGCCCGTACGCGCGGGATGCTGGACGACGAGCACGGCGACGTCGTCGTCGTGCTCCGCGGTCACTCCCAGGGAACGGATGAGCCGGTCGCAGACCACCTGCGGTGATCCCTTGGCGCCCGACAGGGCCCGCTCCAGGGAGGCGACGCCCTCGTCGATGTCCTCGCTGCGGCGCTCGACCAGGCCGTCCGTGTAGAGCACGGCCGTGGACCCGGGCGGCAGGTCGATCGTCCCCGAGGTGTGGACCCAGCCGCCGGTGCCGAGGGGCGGCCCGGTCGGGTCCTCGGCACGGTGGACCGTGCCGTCCTCGTCGCACACGAGGATCGGGAGGTGGCCCGCGGAGGCGTAGACGAGGTGGCCCTCGTTGGGGTCGTGGACGGCGTAGACGCAGGTGGCGATCTGGCTGGCGTCGATCTCGGCGGCGAGGACGTCGAGGAGCTGGAGCACCTCGTGGGGCGGCAGGTCGAGACGGGCGTAGGCGCGGACCGCGGTGCGCAGCTGGCCCATGACGGCGGCGGCGCGCACCCCGCGCCCCATCACATCGCCGATGACGAGCGCGGTGCGGCCGGCGCCCAGGGTGATGACGTCGTACCAGTCGCCGCCCACCGCCGCGTCCGTGCCGCCGGGCTGGTACGTCGCCGCGATGCGCAGGTCGTCCGGTTGTTCGAGGTCCTGTGGGAGCAGGGAGCGCTGGAGGGTCACGGCGGTTTCGCGGTGGCGGCGTTCGCTGGCGCGGAGCCGCTCCGCCGCCTCCGCGTGGTCGGTGACATCGGTGGCGTAGACGAGGACACCCGCCTCGCCTTCCGGGTCTCCGGTGGTCACGGGGGTGCAGGTCACGGTGTACGAGTTCCCCGCGCGGACCTTGCGGGACTTGACCGTGCGCGAGGTGCCGCTGCGCAGGACCTGGTCCATGAGGGGCAGCAGGCTGAGCTCGGCCAGCTCGGGCATCGCCTCGGCGGCGGGTGTGCCGCACGGGCGCGGTCCGAACGCCGATACGTACGCGGCGTTGACGTAGGTGATGCGGTGCTCGGGACCGTGCAGCAGGGCGACGGGGGCGGGGAGCCGGCCGAGGAGCTCACGGGCCGAGAGGCCTTCCAGGGAGGGGCCGGACACGGGCGCGGAGGGTTCCGAGGTGTCGCCCGGGGGCGTGGCTCCGGACTCGGCGCGGGCGGCGGGTACGGAACTGCGGTCGTCCCGTGCGGCGGCTCGACGCTGCGTTCCGGGAAGGCGGGCACTCCAGCGCGTGAAGTTCACGGAATTTCTGGCCTCGTGTGTCGGTCTGGTCCGCTCGGGCGAGCTGCTTCGTCTGCTGGTCCTCTGCCGGCCCCCGGGTGCTTCTCCCCCGGTCGGGGTGCCGGTGCCGGTCTCCCGACCGTGCGCAGCCGGGCCTCTTCGTGCGGTTGATCTCGCTGGCGGTCACTGTAGGTGACTACCGGCCGGGTCACTCTGCGCAGGTGTGGACCCACCTATGGTCACACGGCCAGTGTGACCGACCGTACTGACAGTTGCCGTACCGCCGCTGGTCCGACCGCTGAATTACGGCCGTTTTCCAGGGGAAGCCGCTGCGCCGAACGTGGCGGATCAGTCCGAGGCGTCCGGCGGGCCGTCCTCCTTCCGACGGGGGTCCCCCGGGGGCTGTTGCGGCTGTGCGTGTCCACCGGCGGCGAGGGCGAATTCGGCGCGCGGGTGTTCGAGCGAACCGAGGGAGACGATCTCGCGCTTGAAGAGGCCGGCCAGCGTCCACTCGGCGAGGACCCGCGCCTTCCTGTTGAAGGTGGGTACGCGGCTCAGGTGGTAGACGCGGTGCATGAGCCAGGCCGGGTACCCCTTGAGCTTGCGCCCGTAGACATGCGCGACCCCCTTGTGCAGACCGAGGGAGGCTACCGATCCGGCGTAGGAGTGCCGGTAGTCCTCGGTCGGCCGCCCGGCGAGGGCCGCGACGACGTTGTGGGCGAGCACCTTGGCCTGGCGCACCGCGTGCTGGGCGTTGGGCGCGGTCTCCGTACCCGGTTCGGACGAGGTGAGGTCGGGTACGGCCGCGGCGTCGCCCGCCGCCCAGGCGTGTTCGACGCCGTCGACACGGAGCGCGGCGGTGCAGCGGATCCTGCCGCGCCCGGTGAGGGGGAGATCGGTGGCGGCGAGGACCGGCGCGGGCTTCACGCCCGCCGTCCACACCAGGGTGCGGGTCGGGAAGCGCGACCCGTCGCTGAGCACCGCGACCCTGCCCTCGCAGCTGTCGAGCCGGGTGTCGAGCCGTACGTCGATGTTGCGGCCCCGCAGTTCCCTGACCGCGTACTTCCCCATCGTGTCGCCGACCTCCGGGAGGATGCGGCCGGTCGCCTCGACCAGGATCCATCTCAGGTCCGTGGGCTTGATGTTGTGGTAGTACCGCGAGGTGTAGCGGGCCATGTCCTCCAGCTCCGCGAGCGCCTCGACACCGGCGTATCCGCCGCCGACGAAGACGAAGGTGAGGGCCGCGTCGCGGATCGCCGGGTCGCGGGTCGCCGAGGCGATGTCCATCTGCTCGATGACGTGGTTGCGGAGACCGATGGCCTCCTCGACGGTCTTGAAGCCGATGCCGAAGTCGGCGAGGCCGGGGACCGGAAGGGTGCGCGAGACGGATCCGGGCGCGAGAACGAGCTCGTCGTACGGGATCTCCAGGGCGCCGGTGCCGTCCTCGCCGGTGGCCGGCGTGGTGACCGTCGCGGTGCGCTTGGCGTGGTCGATCCGCTCCGCCTCGCCGATCACGATCGTGCAGTTCTTGAGGACGCGGCGCAGAGGCACGACGACGTGACGCGGCGAGATCGAACCGGCGGCGGCCTCGGGCAGGAACGGCTGATACGTCATGTAGGGCTCGGGCGTGACCACCACGATCTCGGCCTCGCCGCTTTTCAGTCTCTCCCTCAGCTTCCGCTGGAGACGAAGCGCGGTGTACATCCCGACGTAGCCGCCGCCGACGACGAGAATGCGCACACTTGGCCGGGTGCCGGGGGACGTCCCCCGGGAATCTGGTGCCATCACCATCCCATGACGCAACGGAGTCCTGTGTTTGTCCACAGGCCCGGCAAATTGTGTGACCGGAGCACTTCGATCACCGGGCGGGGCACGGCCGGCGCCGGATTCCGGAGCTGCGCAGGTCAGGTACGCCGGGAGGGTGACCACGCGGGGGCCGAATCAGGGTCCAACCGGTCCTTGCTCCGATCGGGGGGCGCTCCGTGCGGAACTACCCCCTTCTGAATTGACCCGGGCTCAACTATGTTCGTATCCCGTCGGGGTGTCGGAATCGGACGAAGATCCGCACACCGGCGGACAGGTGGGGAAGTCTCCGGGGGGAGACGTCATAACCGGGGGAAGTTATGCACATTCAGGATTTGCATGGGCCGAGCGCTGTCGCCTCCGCCGAGGGCCACGGGCGTCTGACAGCCATGGGCACGGTCGGTACGGTCGCGACGGCGGGGGCCTCGGGGGACACGAGTCGCTCGGCCCCGCTCCGCGTGGACGCGCAGCGCAATCTCGAACACGTCCTGCGCGCCGCGCGTGAGGTGTTCGGCGAGCTGGGTTACGGGGCGCCGATGGAGGACGTGGCGCGCCGCGCACGCGTGGGCGTCGGCACGGTCTACCGGCGTTTCCCCAGCAAGGACGTGCTGGTGCGCCGGATAGCCGAGGAGGAGACGTCGCGCCTCACCGACCAGGCGCGTACGGCGCTCGGGCAGGAGGACGAGCCGTGGTCCGCGCTCTCCCGCTTCCTGCGGACCTCGGTGGCATCGGGCGCGGGACGACTGCTGCCGCCGCAGGTGCTGCGGGTCGGTGCGGGGCCTGACGAGCAGGCACCGGTACCGGGCGCCGTCGCGGCCGACGGTGATACCCGTGTCCCGCACCAGCGGCAGGGGGTGGCACAGCCCGGCCTCCGGGTCGCCGGACAGCGTTCCGACGCGGAGGAGGGCCTCCACGACGACCCCGGGGCCACCGAGCTGCTGGAGGTCGTGGGCCGGCTGGTCGACCGGGCCCGGGAGTCGGGTGAGCTGCGGGGCGATGTGACGGTGGGCGATGTGCTGCTGGTCATCGCCACGGCGGCACCCGCCCTGCCGGACCCGGCACACCAGGCTGCCGCCTCGTCACGGCTGCTGGACATCCTGCTGGAGGGCCTGCGGTCGCGGCCTGCGTAGGGCGCGGGTGCGGCGGTCGGCGTGCCTCCCGAGTCCCTCGGCCCCGCGTGGGCCCGGGTGTCCCCGGTTCGCACGGGGCAGAGGCCTCCTGGCCCTCCTGGGCCCGGCTCCGGGTGGGCGGGGCCGCATGTCCGACGCCGGGCCTGGCCCAGTCGGTCGTCATGAGCCGGGCGGCGCGGGAGCCTCGTACGGCCAGGGCGCGCGCCGTGTCCGGGCGTGCGGGGTGGCCGGAGGCGGGGTCCTCGGTCGGACGTGAGTGCGAGCGAGGGCTGTTGCTTCTTCCCCGTTGGAGTGATCTCGCACCCTCCGGCAGGGGAAGACACCCCGGATGAGTGGTTGCCTCCCCGCCCCGGGTTCGCCTCAATAGGCCGCTGTGGCACTCTGGCCCCGGTATTCAGGGTCCGAGGGTGCATACGGGGGCTTCCGCGATGAGCGGTGACGCGCAGCAGGAAGAGCCGGCCGACGGCATCACGGCCGCGGGAAAGGACGGCACGGGCAGCGAGCCCGACGGTCCGCCCGCTGCGCGGACGGCGAGCCTCGAGGCGGGACGGGTGCCGCAGCCCGGCCGTCCTGCGTCCGGACAGCCGGACGACGACGCCGAGGGTGGCACCGTGCTGCCCGGACCCTGGCCCGCTGCCGCCGGCGAAGCGGCACCGCCCGAGCCCGCCAGCGGGACCGGGACGGGGACGGGGGTCGACCCCGCGTACGCCGTCCCGCTCCAGCGTGAGGGGCGCTCCGGCTCCGCCGATCTCGGGCCGTCCGACGCCCAGTTGATCGAAGGCATGCGCGCGGGGGACGACCAGGCGTACGAGGTGCTGTTCCGGCGCCACAGCGGCGCCGTGCGCCGCTATGCCCGTACCTGCTGCCGGGACGCGGACACCGCCGACGACCTGACGGCCGAGGTGTTCGCGCGGACCTTGCAGGCGGTCCGGGGCGGGAAGGGGCCGCAGGAGGCCGTCCGGGCCTACCTCATGACCGCCGTCCGGCACGTCGCCGCCGCGTGGACGAAGAGCGCGAAGCGCGAGCATCTGGTCGACGACTTCGCGGTGTTCGCCGCCCAGGCGACCCGTTCCGCCGAGATGTCTGAGGCGGACACCCTCGATCTCGGCGCCGATGTCCTGGCCATGCACGAGGCGGACCGGTCGATGGCGATGCAGGCGTTCCGCAGCCTGCCGGAGCGCTGGCAGGCCGTGCTGTGGCACACCACCGTGGAGGAGGAGTCGCCGAGCGAGGTGGCCCCGCTCTTCGGCCTGACGGCCAATGCCACGGCGGTCCTTGCCGTCCGGGCCCGCGAAGGGCTCAAGCAGGCCTATCTGCAGGCGCATGTGAGCCAGTCGCTGACGGCGGGCGGCGACTGCGCGCAGTACGCCGACCGGCTCGGCGCCCACGCGCGCGGCGGCCTGCGAACCCGGGCCGAACGCGGGCTGCGCAAACATCTGGACGAGTGCGCGAAGTGCCGGATCGCCGCCGGTGAGCTCGAGCGGGTCAACGCCGGTATCCCGGCACTGCTGCCGATCGCCGTCATCGGCTGGTTCGCGGCCGGTTACACGGTCAAGGCGGCCGGTCTCGTCGCGGGCGGCGCCGCCGGTGCGGCAGGTGCGGCCGGCGCGGGAGCCGCCGCGGCGGCCACCGGAAGCGCGTCCTCGGGAAGCGGTACGGCGGCGGGGGGCGCTGCCGCCTCGGAAGGCCTCGGTGCCCCCGTGAAGGCCGGGATCGCCGCGACGCTGGCCGTGGCCGCCGCGGCCGGACTGGTGTGGGCCATGGCCGGTGACGACCGGCCCGCTCCGGAGACGCCTCCGGTGGCCAAGCCCCCGGCCGCGGCCCCGCTCACCCCCTCGCCCTCCGCCCCTCCGGAGCCGACACCGCCCCCACCCGCCTCGCCCGCACCGGCACCGCCGCCCGCCCCGGAGCCGACGCCGACTCCCACGCCCACCCCGACCCCGACGCCCGAGCCGCCCGCCCCCGAGCCCACGCCCGAGCCCAGCACCGCGGAGCCGGCACCGCCCGCGCCCACCCCCACACCGACGCCGACCCCACCGCCGCCGCCCGCGCCGGAGGTCTACCAGGTGAACGAACTGGCCTACTCCGTGGCAGGCGATCACACCGGGCCCGAGATCCTCCTCGGCCGGAGCAACGGTCTGTTCTGGCAGCGCGACGGGCTGTCGATCGGCTCCACGACGTACGCCCACGGTGTCACCGCGCATTCCCGCTCGTCCGTCACCGTCCAGCTGAACCGGCCGTGCACCCGCTACGAGGCAATGGTCGGCGTCGACGACATGACCATGGGACTCGGCGCCGTGCGCTTCTCGGTGTACGACGACGGCGGGGCCCGGCTGTGGCAGTCACCCGTGGTGCGGGGCGGCGAGCCTGCCGTGCCGCTGAGCGTCGGCATCGAGGGCCAGGAGACGATCCGGCTCGTCGTGGAACCCTCGGGGCAGCTCGGCGGGGTCGCCC
Source organism: Streptomyces sp. CB02058 (assembly GCF_001905505.1). Taxonomy (GTDB): domain Bacteria; phylum Actinomycetota; class Actinomycetes; order Streptomycetales; family Streptomycetaceae; genus Streptomyces. The sequence goes on along the minus strand of NZ_LIPG01000005.1, from coordinate 722,179 downwards.
TGGCCGACTGGGCGGAGTCACGGATCAGCTGCCGCTGAGGCCCTCTGCCCCGCACGGGCGGATCGGCTGCGGCCGAGGCGCCCGTCACGACCGGTGCCGGTCAGCCACCGCCGAGGCCCCCACGGTGCCGACCGGCCGCCACCGAGGCCCCCCGCCCGGGCCGATCAGCTGCCGGAGAGGTCCGCGTCACCGCCGGTCAGGAGGCCGATGACCGTCTTCGGGGTCAGGCCGCGCCCCCGGGCGCTCTCCTCCTCGTGACGCCGGGAGCCCAGTTCCTCGCGCAGCCGCTGCACGACCGGGGCCACCTCGGCCTCCTCCACCGCCGACCGTGGGCTGTGCTCCCGCCATTCTTCGGCCGCCGCGAGAATCCGCGCCGCCGTGGCGCACCGGCCCAGCTCCACCAGGATGGTCCCGGCCGCCTCCGCCAGATGCGCGGTGAAGGCCTCGGCGCAGCCCGCCTCCACGGCCAGCACCAGCGCATCGGTCACCCCGCGCAGCCCCTCGGCCGGTCCCCCGGAGGGTTCGAACACGCTGATGCGCGCCGAGAGACCGAGTACGGCCGCCTCGAACTGCGGTGGCCTGCCGCCGTAGGACTGCGCGCCCCGAGCCGAGTCGACGTACCGGCGCGCCTTCAGGATCTCCCCGGACGTGAGCGCGATCGAGGCCCGCAGGAAGTCCACGTAGGCGCGCGCGTCCAGCACATGCCTCCGCTCGGCCTCAGCCTCGGCCTGGGCCAGACCGCTCCAGGCGGCCTCCAGATCACCGGTCTGGTAGGCGAGTTCGGCGAGGCGGCCGATCAGGAACGGGGTCTCCGCGTGGGCGCCGACCTCCTGGGCGAGCTCCAGTGCCTCCTGATAGGCCGCCCGCGCCTCCTCGTACCTCCCGCGCTTCATCCCCGCCTCGGCGGCGGCGCTCGCCACCTGGCCGCGCAGATAGCGGTCGCCGACCCGGCGGCTCAGCGCGCGCAGTTCGGCGAGGTCCGCGTCGACGCCGTCCATGCCCTCCGGGCCGTGCGGGGTGTCCACCACCATCTGGGTGCGCGACATCAGGGTGAAGCCGTACTCCCAGTCGCCCCCGTACTCCCGGGTGTTGGCCACAGCGGCGTCGAAGTGCGCGTGCATGTCGCGGGTGAGATCACGGTGGACGTACGACGTCATCGGCCAGAGCAGCCCGGGGAAGCGGGCGGATTCGGGGCCGCCCGCGCCGAAGGCCCGTGCCACCCGCGTGATCATGGCCTGGAGCTCTTCGTCCTCGTAGATGTTCTCGGTCGGCCTGTTCTCCACGGCGAGGAAGAACCGCAGCATGTGCAGGTGCATGCGGGGCCAGTGACGGGGGTCGGCCGGGTCCGCGGGGTCCTCGCCCAGTGCTGCCGTGCGGTCGGCCCAGGAGAGGCCCTCGATACGGAAGTTGCGCAGCCACCAGAACCACCCCATGGCGAGCACCAGGCGCAGCGCGTCCCGTTCGCAGGGGCTGCCGTGGACCGTGCGGTGCAGGGCGGCACGGATGTTGTCGAGGTCGGCCTCCACCCGTCCGATCCAGGGCATCTGCCCGCCGGAGCGCAGCCGCGGGTCGGCCTCCTCGGCCAGCGCGGTGAAGTGGGCGAGGTGGGCCGTGCGCGCGGCCGTCCGGAGGCCCGGTGTCTCGGCGGCGCGCTCGGAGGCGTACTCGTGGATGGTCTCCAGGAAGCGGTAGCGCATCTCGCCGCCGTCCGCGGGTGTCGCGACCACGAGCGACTTGTCCACGAGTGCGCCGAGCAGGTCGGCGGCGTCGGGTCCGGCCACGGCCTCGGCGGCGGCAAGGTCCCACCCTCCCGCGAAGACGGACGCCTGCCGCAGCAGGGTCCGCTCGCCCGGTGACAGGAGGTCCCAGGACCAGTCCACGACCGCCCGCAGTGTCTGCTGACGGGGCAGCACGGTGCGGCTGCCGCTGGTGAGCAGGCGGAAGCGGTCGTCGAGGCGGTCGGCGATCTGGCGAGGGGTGAGCAGCCGGAGCCGGGCCGCGGCCAGTTCGATGGCGAGCGGAAGGCCGTCCAGCCTGCGGCAGATCTCGGCGACGGCGTCCGGGGTCCCGGCGACGGCCGGCCCGGCTCCCGCTCCCGCCTCGAAGTCCGGCCGCACCGCCCGCGCGCGTTCGGCGAAGAGACGGTGCGCCGGGTCGGGCGGCAGCGGGCCCAGCGGGCGCACGGCCTCGCCCGGTACCCCGAGGGGCTCGCGGCTGGTGGCGAGGATGCGCAGTCCCGGGCAGTGCGTGAGGAGGGTCTCCGCGAGGGCCGCTGCCGCGTCGACGACGTGTTCGCAGTTGTCGAGCACGAGGAGGAAGGGGCGGTCGCGCGACCGGAGGGAGAGGTGTTCGACCAGCCGCTCGGTGGGGTCGGCGCGCGGGACGTGCCCGGTGCCGCCCTGCAGCAGAGTCGTCTCGCGCAGGCCGAGCGCGGAGAGCACGGCACCCGGTACGGCCGAGGGGTCGTCGACCGGGGCGAGTTCCGCGAGCCAGGCGCCCTGCCCGGCGGCGGCTTGCTCGGCCAGCCGGGTCTTCCCCGAGCCGCCGGGGCCGGTGAGGGTGACGAGGCGGGCGTTCGACAGATCGGAGCGGATGAGGCGGAGCTCGGCTTCACGGCCGACGAAGGAGGTGAGCCGGGGGCGGATGTTGCCCTCGGCCGGGTACGTCCCGCCCGGCGGCGGTGTGGAGGGCTCCCCCGCGTCGAGGAGCTCCCGGTGGAGTGCCGTGAGCTCCGGTCCGGGGTCGGTGCCCAGGCCGTCGGCGAGGGCCCGGCGGATCTCCTCGTACGCGACGAGTGCGTCGGCCGGCCGGCCCTCGGCCCGCAGGCCGCGCAGCAGTTGGGCGTGGAGCGGCTCGTTGTACGGGTGGGCCGCCGTCAGTTCCCTGAGCTCGGGTACGAGTCCCGTCGTGGCCCCGCGCCGCAGATCGGCCTCGACGCGCTGCTGGAGCGCGGTGAGCCTGCGTGCCTCGGCGCGGAGCCCCTGCTCGTGGCCCGGGAGGTCGGCGAGTGCGGGACCTCGCCAGAGGGCCAGCGCGTCACGCAGGGTGCGCGCGGCGGCCTGGGGGTGGCCCGCGTCGAGCTCGGAGGCGCCCCGGCGGGCGAGGCGTTCGAAGACGTACAGGTCGACGGCGTCGGAGTCCGAGGCGAGCGCGTAACCACCGGGGGTGGCGGTGACCGCCTCCCGGCCGAGGGCACGGCGCAGCCGGCCGACGAGTGCCTGGAGTGCGGCGGGGGCGTCCTGCGGCGGTTCGTCCGCCCACACGTCGTCGATGAGCGCGGCGACGGGTGCGGGGCGGCCCGCGCGCAGGGCGAGTGCCGCGAGCAGGGTGCGCAGCCGGGTACCGCCGACGGGCAGCACACCGCCGTGCTCGTCTCGCGCCTCGGTGACGCCCAGGATCAGGTACCGCACCGCGCCATTGTGTCCCGGCGGGAGCCCGCCCATCGCACGCCCGTCGGGAGTGCGGTGGGCGCTCAGGCCTGGAGCGTCCGGCGGGCCGGGACCACTCCGCCCGCCACCGCGCGCTGGCGCGGGGCAGCCGTACCCGTCCAGCAGGTGCCCCGGCGGGTGACCAGGCGGCGGAGCCAGAGCTCCGTGGACGCCAGTTCGGCCAGACCGTCCAGGGGCAGGGGCTCGCCCTCGCACGCCGCGCGCAGAGCCTTGCGGACGACGCGGGCCTCGATCAGGCCGGCGTCGGCGAGCAGCGGGGCGTCGAAGAGGGAGATCAGCTCCGGGAGCGCGGTCCGCAGACCGATCCGGCCCGCCGCGTTCGCGGTGGCCTGCGACGGCGTGCCCCAGCCGGGCGGGAGGTCGTGGATGCCCGCGCCCGCGAGCACCCTGCGCAGGATGGCGGCCCGGGCTCCGGGCTGGACCCGCAGCGATTCGGGGAGGGCGCGGGCGGCGCGCACGACCTGGTTGTCCAGGAAGGGGGCGTGCAGCCGCTGGCTGCGGATCTCGGCCGCCTGCTCCAGGATCCGCTGGTCCGCGGCGTGCCGGGCCAGCGCCGCGCGGGCGCGGGCCTCTCCGGGCCGCTGGACCGACGCCGGGCGGATCGCCGCCTCCTGGAGACGAACCGATACTTCCGCGAGGGCCTCCCCGGTGAGCCAGCGCGCCGCCGGACCCGGCCGGGACCAGGCCAGGGAGGCGAGCGAGGCGTCGGCGGGGGTGTCGAGGTCGGGGGCGTCGCGGTTGGCCTCGGGCAGCAGGGACGCCGCCGTCTCGAGCCCGGTGCGGTACGACGTACGGGCCAGCCTGCGGGCGGCGCGGTAGACGGCCAGCGGGACGAACAGGGAGTGCGTGGAGGGCCCTTCGGCCCTGGCGAGCGCGGCGACGGGACGCAGCAGGTGGCGTCTGCGCCGGTCCATGAGGAGGTCGGCCAGCCGTGCGGGGTGCGCGTCCAGGACCTGCCGGGCGCCGTGGCCGACGAAGTGGTCGGCGCTGCCCGCCGCCAGTCTGCGGCGGTGGCGTTCGGCGACGACCAGGGAGGGGGCCGGCTCGTCGGTGAGCGGACCGTTCTCCAACGACGCGTAGGGCAGGGCCTCCTCGCCGGCGGCGACGACCACGTGGTGCAGCCGCGGGTTGGCCGCGATGACCCGGGCGCGCTCCAGCTCGTCCTCGCGCCCCTGGGTGGAGAGGTCGTTGAAGGTGACGGCGAGCAGCCGCTCCCCCGCGCCCGTGCCGTGGCCCAGCACGGTGCCCGGCAGCCCGGGGAGTCCCGCCGCCAGCAGGGCGAGGGTGGCGGACGCGCTCCCGCCGGAGAGGTCCGCGCCGATACCGGGCACGGGCGCCCCCCGGGCCGCCCGGCGTTCCGCCGGCCCCATGCCGGGGACCGGACCCGGGTCGGGCGGCAGGGTCTCCGGGGCGTGCCGCGGGGCGGTGAGCCGTGTGCGTACGGCCTCGACCAGCGCGTCCCGTACGCCCTCGACGGCGCTCACCGGGTCGGCCTGGGGCGCGGCCACGGCCAGCGAGGCCACCGCCTCGTAGCCGGTGATCTCGCGCGAGCCCTCCCGCAGGATCAGCGCGTGGCCCGGCGGGATCCGCTTCACGCCCGCGTACGGAGTGCCGTCGCCCAGTGCCTCCGGGGTCTCCGGGCAGGCCAGCAGCGCGGCCAGGTGGCCGATGTCCAGCTGGGCCTCGATGAGGTCGGCGAGCGGCAGGGCGGCGGTGGCGTAGGCCGTGCCGTTGGCCCAGGGCGTGTGGAAGACGGGGCGTGCTCCGGCGAGGTCCCCGGCGACGGTGATGCGGCGGCCGATCTGCACCACGGCGGTGTAACTGCCCGACCAGGCCGTCAGATGGCGCAGCGCCCCGCCGCGGGCGGCGAGCAGCCCGACCCGCAGCTGCTCGTCGGTGGCCCCGCAGCAGCCGAGGACGGCGAGACGGGTCGTGGGCGCGCCCTCGGGGGTCGCGACCGTGATCACCCGGATCTCGTCGGGGCGCCAGTCACCGACCGCCCAGAGCGGATCGGGGTCGCCCCACAGGAGCTGGGATCCCACGGGATGGACGGTGCGCCCGTCCCCGTGGTGGCCGACCGCGCCCACGGTGCCGAAGCTCGCGGCGATACTGCTCCACCCCACCAACCAACGCACCGCCGCCTCCACAGGCTGTGGACGAACCGGCGTACCAGGACACGGGAACGCCGTTGCGGGACATGCTGCCACGACAACGGCGCCCCGGAGGGGGTACGGGCGGCGCACACCGGATGTGCATGCGCCCCTGGCAAAAGCCTGGCCGCGGCGGCCCGGTCCCCCGGCAACGAAGGTGGGGCCCGCGGAGGTTGGGGTGGCCGGCCCCCAAGAAGGGCCCCGCCTCGGCCGGTTCCCGCAACAGACACAATCCGGCCATAGTCGGACCACTTCCCGGCGCCCCGTCCGACCGGCGCTATTCGGCCATTCTCCGATCGCCGAGATACCGCGCGTTTCGCCGCCCGGGGCACTCCGCGGGGCCCTCGCACGGCTCCTGGCGGCCCCCGGGATCCACCTCCGGGGACACCGGCGGAGCTCCCGCGCACCGGCCGCGGCGGGGCGGTGGCGTGCGGTCCGGCGCATCCCCCCGGTGCGCCGGCCCGCACGTCCACTCCCCGCGCCACATCCCGTACGGCGCACAGTCCGGGAGGTGTTCGTCACCTCCCGGACCGGTTCGCCGCCCGCGGGGATTGGGGCGGCGGTCTCCCCCAGCCCGCAGAGTCCAGTTCGGCGGGCCGACCCACGCAGGACCCATCGAAGCGCTTGCGTACCGGCCGGACCAGAGCGCACGGCCGGGCGCACGGCCACACACCAGGAGCACGGCGCCCGTGCCCCCGGACCGCACGGACAACATTCCCGCCATACGGAGGTCTGCCCCTTAACGGTGGGGATGCGGCGAACTACGCTGGGTTTACCGATGTTCTCGGCAGAGCGGCATATTCCACGGGGCTCGGCCAAATGCGTGTGCGGCCGGAGTGCCCGGGACCGTAGCTGGGGAGGACACGGTACGAATGCCGCGCGCCCGACGGTGACGCGGCGGCCGTCTGTGTGTCGAGGGGTGGCGCATGTCCAGGGAGCAACGCGGGCCGAACGAGAAGCTCGGCACGGTTCTCGCCCTCGCGGGAATCAGCAACGCCGGCCTCGCCCGGCGGGTCAACGACCTCGGAGCGCAGCGCGGTCTGACACTTCGCTACGACAAGACCTCGGTGGCCCGCTGGGTCGCCAAGGGCATGGTGCCGCAGGGTGCTGCGCCCCATCTCATCGCGGCGGCGATAGGGGCCAAACTCGGCCGTCCCGTCCCGCTGCACGAGATCGGTCTCGCCGACGCCGATCCGGCCCCCGAGGTCGGTCTCGCCTTCCCGCGTGACGTGGGCGAGGCGGTGCGCTCCGCGACCGATCTCTACCGGCTGGATCTGGCGGGCCGCAGGGGCGGCGGCGGTATCTGGCAGTCGCTGGCGGGCTCCTTCGCGGTGAGCGCCTACGCGACCCCCGCCTCCCGCTGGCTCATAACCCCGGCCGACCCGTCGGTCGCCCGGGGCCCGTCCGCCGTCCGGGACCCGGCCCCCGGCCCGGAGGGCGCACACGGGGCGCCCGGCGGCATCCCCGTCCAGCCCGGCCCCGACACCGCGTCCGACGTGTCGCTCCTGCGCGTCGGCCACAGCGATGTGACCAAACTGCGCGAGGCCGCCCAGGACGCGCGCCGCTGGGACTCCAAGTACGGCGGTGGCGACTGGCGTTCCTCCATGGTCCCGGAGTGCTTACGGGTCGACGCCGCGCCTCTCCTCCTGGGTTCGTACAGCGACGAGGTGGGCCGGGCGCTCTTCGGCGCCTCCGCCGAGCTGACCAGGCTCGCCGGGTGGATGGCCTTCGACACCGGCCAGCAGGAGGCCGCCCAGCGCTACTACATCCAGGCGCTGCGCCTGGCCCGTGCCGCCGCTGACGTCCCCCTCGGCGGCTACGTCCTGGCATCGATGTCGCTCCAGGCGACCTACCGGGGCTTCGCCGACGAGGGTGTGGACCTCGCGCAGGCCGCGGTCGAGCGCAACCGGGGGCTCGCCACCGCACGGACCATGAGCTTCTTCCGGCTGGTGGAGGCGCGCGCCCATGCCAAGGCCGGCGACGCACCGGCCGCGGGGGCCGCGCTCAGGGCAGCCGAGAGCTGGCTGGAGCGGTCCCGGACCGGCGACTCGGACCCGGCCTGGCTCGGCTTCTACTCGTACGACAGATTCGCCGCCGACGCGGCCGAGTGCTATCGCGACCTCAAGGCGCCCCGCCAGGTGCGCCGCTTCACCGAGCAGGCCCTGTCGAAACCCACCGATGAGTTCGTCCGCTCGCACGGGCTGCGGCTCGTCGTGTCCGCGGTCGCCGAGCTGGAGTCGGGCAACCTCGACGCGGCCTGCGCGGCGGGCACCCGGGCGGTGGAGGTGGCGGGCCGCATCTCGTCGGCCCGCACCACCGAGTACGTGCGCGACCTCCTGCACCGCCTGGAGCCGTACGGCGACGAGCCGCGCGTCGCCGAGCTCCGCGAGCGGGCGAGACCGCTCCTGGTCGCCCCGGCGTAGGACTGTCCCGTGGGCACCGCCGGAACGCCCCGGTATGCCCGGCCCTGTGACGGCCGCGCGCCACGCCCGTCGCCACCCGTGGTTTGAGCCGGTTGTCAGTGGGTCAGTGCACTATCGGGGTGGGAGGTGGCGTGATGATGACGCACGCGGCGTACGACTGCGATGTGCTGGTGATCGGCGGCGGGATCGTCGGTCTGTCGACGGCGTACGCGCTCACGCGCACCGCGCCCGGCACCAGGGTCACGGTGCTGGAGAAGGAGTGGGGCCCCGCCCGGCACCAGACCGGGCGCAACAGCGGGGTGATCCACAGCGGCATCTACTACCCGCCGGGCTCGCTCAAGGCGCGCTACGCGGTGCGGGGCGCCGCCGAGCTCGTCGAGTTCTGCCGGGAGCACGGCATCGCCCACGCGGTGACGGGCAAGCTGATCGTGGCCACGGACAGCGGCGAGCTGCCGCGGCTGCACGCCCTGGTGCAGCGCGGCCGGAAGCACGGCCTGCCGGTCCGGGAGCTCGGCCCCGCCCAGATCGCCGAGCACGAGCCCCGGGTGCGCGGCCTCGCCGCGATCCGGGTCGGCACGACGGGGGTCTGCGACTTCACCGCGGTGGCCGCCCGGTTCGCCGCCGAGGTGACCGCCTCGGGCGGCCAGGTGCGTTACGGCGCGGAGGTCGTCGCCGTCGACCGGCGCCCCTGGGGCGTCGCGGTGCGCACGGCCGACGGCCAGGTGGTCAGGGCCAGGGTGCTGGTCAACTGCGCGGGGCTGTACAGCGACCGGGTGGCCCGGCTCGCCGGCGACGACCCGGGAGCCAGGATCGTGCCGTTCCGCGGGGAGTACTACGAGCTGGCCAGGCCCGAGCTGGTGCGCGGGCTGGTCTATCCGGTGCCGGACCCGGCGTTCCCCTTCCTCGGGGTGCATCTGACCAGGGGCGTCGACGGCACGGTCCACATCGGGCCGAACGCGGTCCCGGCGCTGGCCCGCGAGGGGTACGGCCGGACGGCCGTGCGCCCGGGCGAGCTCGCCGGCACCCTGGCCTGGCCGGGCTCCTGGCACCTCGCCCGGAGGCACTGGAGATACGGGGCGGGCGAGCTGCACCGGTCCCTGTCGAAGAGCGCCTTCACCCGGGCCGTCCAGCGGCTCCTGCCCGAGGTCACCGAGGCCGACCTGCGGCCGTCCCCGGCCGGCGTCAGGGCCCAGGCGGTGCTGCGGGACGGCACGCTGGTGGACGACTTCCTGATCAGGGACGCCCCGCACACCGTCCATGTGCTCAACGCCCCCTCTCCCGCGGCCACCGCTTCCCTGCCCATCGGGAGGGAGGTGGCGCGACGGGCCCTGCTGCGGGCACGCGCGACGGGATGGACGCCTCCCGCCGTAGAATCGGGTCATTGTGTCTGAGCCTGTGAACCCCACCCCCAAGACGCCCGGCCCCAGCCCGGAGACGCCCGGTTCCGCCCCGGAGACTCCCCGTGCCACGCCGGAGACCGCACCCGGCCACGCCACGGAAGCGGAAGCCGACGCCGCCGCGCGCCGGGCCGCCTCCTTCGAGCGCCAGCGCAGGCTGCGCCAGGAGCCCCGCTTCCCCGGCGGTCCCGCCGCCGACCCGGCGGGCTCGCACCACGAGCGCCGCATCCGCAGCTTCCAGCCGCGCCGCAGCCGGGTCACCACCGGCCAGGAGGACGCCCTGCAGCGTCTGTGGCCCTCGTGGGGCCTGGACATCGACGGCCGCAGCGTCCTCGATCTCCCGGAGCTCTTCGACGGCCTGCCCGTGGTCCTGGAGATCGGCTTCGGCATGGGCGAGGCCACGGCGCAGATGGCGGCGGACGACCCGGGCACCGGAATCCTGGCCGTCGACGTGCACACCCCCGGCCAGGGCAATCTGCTGGGACTCGCCGAGCGGGCGGGGCTGACCAACGTCCGGGTCGCCAACGGCGACGCGATCATCCTGCTCCGCGAGATGCTGGAGCCCGAGGCGCTGGACGGACTCAGGGTGTTCTTCCCCGACCCGTGGCCCAAGAAGCGGCACCACAAGCGGCGGCTGATCCAGCCGGAGTTCCTCGACCTCGTGGCCGGGCGGCTGAAGCCGGGCGCGGTCGTCCACTGCGCGACGGACTGGGAGCCGTACGCCGAGCAGATGCTCGAGGTGCTGACGGCGCATCCCCTGTTCGAGAACACCCGGGCGGACGGCGGCTATGCGCCGCGGCCCGCGTTCCGGCCGCTGACCCGCTTCGAGGGCCAGGGTCTGGACAAGGGCCACGTCGTGCACGACGTGCTGTTCACCCGTCGCTGATCAGCCACGGCCGGGCGCCGGGGCACAGGCGCCGTGGCCAGGTGTCAGTCCCGCTCGTTAGGGTCGACAGGTGTCCGAGGGGTCCGTGCAGCACCAGCAGCCGGCCGTCCCGGTTCTCGAGGAGCAGCGGCTCGACGAGTTCCTGGGCGCCGTCCCGGAGCGTGGCCAGTGGCGTTACCGGCCGCGCCGCGTCGGCATGGTCTGGCGCAGCAAGGCGTTCCGCGCCGGGGCGGTGATCACGGTGCTCGCGCTCTGCGGTCTGGTCATCCTGGCCCTGGTGCGCGAACAGACCGGCACCGAGGGCTTCCTGGTGGGGCTGGGCCTGGCCGTGCTGCCCGTGCCGCTGCTGATGTCGGCGTTCCGCTGGCTCGACCGGGTGGAGCCCGGCCCCTGGCGGAATCTGCTGTTCGCGTTCTTCTGGGGCGCGTGCGCCGCCGCGCTGGTGGCGATCCTGGCCAACTCCTTCGCGACCCGCTGGATAGCGACGGCCACCGCCGACCCGGGAAGCGCCGACACCCTCGGCGCCACGGTCATCGCGCCGGTCGTCGAGGAGAGCGCCAAGGCCGCGGCGGTCCTGCTGATCTTCCTGTTCCGCAGAAGGGAGTTCGGCGGAATCGTCGACGGCATCGTGGTCGCCGGATTCACCGCGACCGGCTTCGCCTTCACGGAGAACATCCTCTATCTGGGCAACGCCTTCGGTGAGGACCAGGAGCTGGGGACCACGGGGCTCGCCTCGGTGACGGCCGGCACCTTCTTCGTGCGTGTGGTGATGTCCCCGTTCGCGCACCCGCTGTTCACGGTGCTCTCCGGCATCGGCCTCGGCCTCGCGGCGCTCGGAGGACGGCGCCACCGGATACGCCGGATCACGCTGCCGCTGCTCGGGCTCGTACTCGCGATGGGCCTGCACGCCCTGTGGAACGGCTCGTCGGCCCTCGGCCCGTACGGCTTCTACGTGGTGTACGGCGCGTTCATGGTGCCGTGCTTCGCCCTGGTGACCTGGCTGGCGATCTGGTCACGCCAGCGGGAGCTGCGCACGCTCTCCACCGAGCTCCCGGTGTACGCGGCGGCCGGCTGGCTCGCCCCCGCCGAGCCGCTCGCCCTGGCCTCGATGCGGGCGCGGGGCATGGCCCGCGACCTGGCCAGGCACTGGAACGGCCACCCGGACCGCGGCCGGGGCAAAGCCGCCGCCCGGGCGGTCGCGGAGTACGAGTCGTTCGCGACGTCCCTGGCGATGCTGCGCCGCAGGGCCCGGCACGACGGCGCGGGCCCCGACTTCGCGCTTCGCGAGCAGGAGTTGCTGCACCATCTGTGGCACCGCAGGCTCGTCGCGTCCCCCGCCCTGACGCACGCCGCCCACGCGACGGGCCGGGTGCGCGCGCCCCGGCCGCCCGCGCCCCTCCCGTTCCCCCGTCAGATGCCCTACGGGGGCGCGGCGGTGCGGCAGCCGCCCGCACCGCACCGCCACTACGGCGGCTACAACCCCTATCTGGAGGAGGGCGGCGGCGCCCACCGGGCGCCGCCGCCCTCCCGGGGCCACTGAGGGTCAGGCGGAGGCTTCGGTGAGCTCCGCGAGGTCCTGCTCGGTCAGCCGCAGATCGGCCACCGCCACCAGCGCGGGCAGCTGTTCGACCGTACGGGCGGAGGCGATCGGCGCGGCCACGGTCGGCCGGGCGGCGAGCCAGGCGAGGGCGACCGTCGCGATCTCCGCGTCGTGCTCCTGGGCGACCTTGTCGAGCGCGGCGAGGACCTTGCGACCGCGCTCGGTCTCCAGGTGCTTGCCCGCGCCCTCGGCACGGGCGCTCTCCACGGAGGCCCCCGGCCGGTACTTGCCGGTGAGGAAGCCCGAGGCCAGCGCGAAGTACGGGACGGCCGCGAGCCCGGCACCGGCCGCCGTCTCCTGGAGCGCGCCCTCGTAGGTGTCGCGCGAGACGAGGTTGTAGTGCGGCTGCAGCGCCACGTAACGGGCCAGGCCCTCGCGCTCGGAGAACTCCAGGGAGGCCTTGAGCCGCTCGGGGCTGATGTTGGACGCGGCGATCTCCCGCACCGAACCGGCCTTCACCAGCTGGTCGAGCGCGGTGATGATCTCCTCGACGGGGACGGTCTCGTCGTCGAAGTGCGTGTAGTAGAGGTCGATGTGGTCGGTGCCGAGCCTGCGCAGCGAGGCCTCGGCAGCCGCCTTGATGGTGGTCGGCGAGAGCCCCTTGTACTCGGGGTGGGCGCCGACCTTCGTGGCGACGACGACGTCGTCGCGGCGGGAGCGGGCAGCCAGCCACTTGCCGATGAGCGTCTCCGACTCACCGCCCTCGTTGCCCGGGATCCAGGCGGAGTAGGAGTCGGCGGTGTCGATGAAGTTGCCCCCGGCCGCCGTGTACGCGTCGAGGACCGCGAAGGTCCGTTCCTCGTCGGCCGTCCAGCCGAAGACGTTGCCGCCGAGTGCGAGGGGGAAGACCTGGAGGCTCGAAGAACCGAGCGGGCGCAGAGATGTCATACCCAGGGTCAACCGATCACCCGAAGGAGCTATTCCGCTTCTGTGGGCGCACCGGCCCCCCACACGGGACCGGCGGCCCTGACGTCGGGGGGTCGTGCGTCAGGGCCGCCGGGGTACCGGTGCGCCGGGTGCCGGCGCGCGGGCTCAGATGGTGAGGCCCTTGCCGCGCAGCCAGCTCATGGGGTCGACGCCCGAGCCGTCGGCGGTGTGGATCTCCAGGTGGAGATGCGGGCCGGTCACGTTGCCCGTGGCGCCGACGCGGCCGATGGTGTCGCCGGTGGTGACCTTCTGACCGGCGGTGACGTCCATCGAGGACTGGTGGCAGTACCAGATCTCGGTGCCGTCGTCGAGCTCCAGGACCGTGCGGTAGCCGTACGAACCGGACCAGCCGGCCGACTTCACCGTGCCGCTGTGCACGGCCTTGACCGGGGTACCGGTCGGCGCCGCGAAGTCCAGCCCGGTGTGATAGCCGGAGGACCACATCGAACCGGCCTGGCCGAAGGTCGAGGTGATGGTGTACGAGGAGGTCGGGACGGCGTAGCTGGCGGCGAGCTTGGCGAGGCGCTCGGCCTCGGCCTTCTTCTTCGCCGCCTCTTCGGCCGCCTTCTTCTTGGCGGCGGCCTTCGCCTCGGCGTCGCTCTGCTGCTTCGCGGCCTGGGCCGCGGCGGCCTCGGCAGCCGCCTGCTCCTGAGCCGCCTTGGCCTCGGCGTCGGCGCCGGCCTGCTGCTGCTCGGCCTGCTGGAGGATGCGTGCGCGCAGCGCCTCGCCCGCGTCGGTGGCGCCCTGCTCGGCCTCGGCGGCGGTGATGCCCGCGGTGGTGAGAGGGGAGGACGCGGCGACCGTCTCGTGGTCCGCGTCGGAGTCGCCGGACATGAACGCGCCCACGCCGGGAAGGGACTTGGCGTCGGGGAGGTTGTCCGCGATGGAATCGGGAAGGGAGATGGAGACCGGCGGCTTGCTCTGCGCGGTGGCCATGCCGCCCGCACCGACGGCCGCGATGACACCGACACCGAGGACGGTGGAGCTACGGGCGAGGCCGCGCTGCTTGGCTACGCGGTGCCTGCCGCGTACGGGACGGATGGACTCCTCGGTGGGGTTCCATTCCTCCCAAGTCCTGTCCTCATCACCGAGGCTTCCGGGCCTGAAGGACGACGGGGCCTCGGGGGCAGGCTGGTTGGACGCCACGTGGGCGCACTCCTTTCCTTCCTTCTCGCCTACCGGGTTAGCTGACGGGTTCGGAGCAGGAAGGTCTCCTACGGGCCCCTCCGTCTCTCGCGAGACACAGGTGTCCGATTCACCCCATGTAGGTGGTTCCCCGGTTCCCTTGCGGAATTCGGCGCTGCGCACGGTGCCGCCTCTTGCGGCGGCATGTACAACCGCGCTGCGTTATCGAACGTTAATAGACACCCGGGTCCGATTCCAAGCTGTTCCCACAGATCGTTCAGGCCTCTGGCCTGGACTTTAAGGGCTCAAACGGTCGCAAACGGGCGACTTGAGTGCCCTACGACACCCCCTCAGTTTCTGACGGTGTGTCAAATGTTATGCGGAGAGATGCCTCTCGACTACGGAGGGTCGCCGTCGGTCATTCACTGTCCCGACCCACGATCTTCACGGTCGTCCGCCGGTCCGGCTGGCCCCGGGCCGGCCGGCCGACCGCGAGGAGCGCCAGGTCGTCCGTCGACCTGCCCCCGGTGTGCAGCCGTACGTCGTCGGTGAGCGCGGACAGCAGCTCCTCCGGCCCCGGGAAGATCCGGCCGCGCAGCCGGGCCTCCGGATCGTAGAACACACCGTGCGCGTCCCGCGCCTCGGACAGCCCGTCCGTGAACGCCAGGAACGTCGCCCCGGCCGGCAGCGGCCACTCGTCCGCACGGTCCGGCCAGGAGCCGAGCCCCATCCCCAGCGGCAGCGCCGGCACGGTCGGCGCCAGTACGTCGAGCGCGCCGTCGGGGTGCAGCACCAGCGGCTCGGGATGGCCCCTGTTGACGATCCGCAGCACGGCCGAACCCGCCGGGATCTCGACGAGCACCGCAGTGACGAACCCCTCCGTGGCGTCGAACCCACCGCGCCGCGCGCCCTCCCGCGCCAGCGCCCGCTCCAGCCGCTGGACCACGCCCTCCAGCGACCGCTCCTGCTCGGCGGCCTCCCGGAACGCCCCGATCACCACGGCCACCGCCGCCACGGCGTCCAGCCCCTTGCCCCGTACGTCCCCGACCACCAGCCGCACCCCGTACGGGGTGTCCGTCACGGCGTACAGGTCCCCGCCGACGAACTCGTCCGCCTGCGCCGCCTCGTAGCGCGCCGCGATCTGGAGCCCGCCGATCCGGGACTCGGGCATCGGGAGCACCGCCCGCATCGCGGTCTCGGCGATGACCCGGGCCGAGGCCAGCTGCTCGTTCCCGCGCCGGACGACGCCGTTGATGACGACGGCGAGCACGGACACGGTGAACAGGGTGAGCAGATCGGTCAGCGGGACGACCCTGAAGACCACACCGTCCGAGATCCGGATGGCGAGCACGACGAGGATCGCGACCACTCCGATACGGACCGTGGAGGCCAGCGAGAAGAACGGAGCCGCGACCAGCGCTGCGGCGGCGAAGAGCGGAACGGCGGTCACCTGCGCCGGTGTGCCCAGGTCGAAGGCCACACCGACGCAGATCATCAGCGCGGGCAGCAAGCGCACGAACCGCCGCGCACGGGCGTTCCCGGCAACGCCCCCTCGCCGTCCGTCCCGCATCCCCACCTGTGCGCTCCTGCCCGGTCCGTCCACGGCTGCGGACGGTACCGCGCCCCACCCAGGCTGGCCGGAGCCGCGCCGAGCGGCGACTCGTCATCGGCCAAAGGGAGGAGCGCGCCGGAGCCCCGCCCCGCCGGAGGTCAGCCGGAGAGCCGGTGCTGCGCGAAGATCGTCAGTGCATCCCGTACGAAGACGGCCGTTCCGTCCCCGTGCCGATCGTAGTTCTTCGCGAAGCGCGGATCGGCGGCGTACATCTCGGCGAGGCCGGTCACATAGGAGCGCGTGGGCTCCATCGTGACCGAGAGCCACGCGCAGTGCCGGCGCGCGATGTCCTGCACCTCCTCGGCGCCCGCGTCCCGGCCGGCCGCCCTCGCCCGGCCGTAGTCCCGGGCGATGGTCTCGTGCTCCTCCTGGAAGCGGGCCCGCTCGGCGGGGCCCAGCCCGCGCCACCACCGGCCGCTCCGCTCGTACGCCTCCCGGCCCCAGCGCTCGGTGACCTCCTGCTCGTACACCGTGTGATCGAAGCCGTCGAACACTTCCTCGGCCATGAGCCCCTCCCCTTCCTCGGTCCTCCGGAGAGTGGTCCGCACCGAGGCGATCTGCCGCCCGATGCGCTCCCGCTCCTGCTCCAGCAGGCCCAGATGGGCCCGCAGCGCCGCGGAGGTGTCCCGCTGCCCCTCCAGTACGTCCTTGATCGCGGGCAGCGAGAGCCCCAGCTCCCGCAGCAGCAGGATGCGCTGGAGCCTGACCAGGGCCTCCTGGTCGTAATAGCGGTAGCCGTTGGCACCCGTGCGGCTCGGCACCAGGAGGCCGAGGTCTCCGTAGTGCCGGAGCGTGCGGCTCGTGGTGCCCGCGTGGCGGGCGATTTCCTGTATGGACCACTCCATGCGGGAAACGGTAGATCTTTACGCAACGTCAAGGTCAAGCCCGGCACCGGGCGGCCGCACGCGGGCACACGACAGAGGCCCGGATCCTTGGAAGGATCCGGGCCTCTGTCTTCAGTAGCGGGGACAGGATTTGAACCTGCGACCTCTGGGTTATGAGCCCAGCGAGCTACCGAGCTGCTCCACCCCGCGTCGTTGTGAGTGCAACTCTACGCCATCCAGGAGGGTGCCCCGACCACCCGCCCCGGCCGGCGGCGCACCACTCCCGGCACGGGGTAACCCCTCGTCACCGACTTTCCGCACCAACAAGGGGTGCGTTACCCGCAGTTGGCAGGCATAGTGCCGTGATCAAGGGTGTTGCCGCACCCCCCGATCCCGCTCACCGCCTGTCTGGAGGGCCTCCCACCATGTCCACACCGCTCAGACCTGCCCGGATCCCCGGTTCCGCGCCGTCGCCGCTCCGCGCCTCGCTCGTCAACGGGCTGATCGGCGCCGCGTTCGGCGCGGTGATCAGCGCCGCCGTCAACTACCTGGTCATCGGTGTGCCCGACAGCGCTTCCGCCAACGCGCTCAACCACGGGATATCCGGCCTGTTCAGCGGGTTCGCGGCCGGGTTCATCGGGCTCATGGTCCATCTGCGCGGGACGGCGCGGGAGCGGGAGGACGCGGCAGCGTCCCCGGCCGGGGGCACGGAAGCACCTCCCGCCGAGGGTGCGGGAACCCCTCCGGCCGAGGGAGCGGCGACCGCCCCGCAGACGTGACCCCGCGCCGTGCCCCGGCCCGCACCCGGGGCACGGCGCCGCGCGATTGCGGGCCCTGCCCGGCGGCGGGACGCTGGAAGGACCAGCCATTCGGTGTTCGGTCCCGTCTGCGCGGCATCCAGAGGTGCCGGCGTCGACCTCAGCAGCCTCACCCGATGCACGGAGCCAGGGGAGGCCGGGCGCTCGCGCGCTAGGAGACGACCATGGACGGCACCACACTCGAAACGATGCGCGGCGCGTTGCGCGGCCCCGTCATCGGGCCCGACGACCAGGAGTACGGACAGGCCCGCACGGTCTACAACGCCATGATCGACAAGAAACCGGCCGCCGTGGTCATGTGCCACGACACGGCCGACGTCATGGCGGCCGTCAACTTCGTGCGTGAGCACGACCTCTCCGTCGCCGTACGCGGCGGTGGACACAGCGGGCCCGGCCTCTGCCTCGCCGACGACGCCGTCACACTCGACCTCTCGCCCATGCGCGGCGTGCGCGTCGACCCCGCCACCCAGACCGCGCAGGCCGACGGCGGCGCGAAGCTGGGCGACCTCGACCACGCCACCCACGCGTTCGGCCTCGCCACCCCGGCGGGCATCATGTCCACGACCGGTGTCGGCGGGCTCTCCCTCGGCGGCGGCCACGGCTACCTCACCCGGAAGTACGGCCTCGCGGCGGACAACCTGGTCTCGGCCGACGTGGTGCTGGCCGACGGCACCTTCGTACCCGCGAACGCGAGCGAGCACGCCGATCTCTTCTGGGCGCTGCGCGGCGGCGGCGGGAACTTCGGCATCGTCACGTCGTTCGACTTCGAGCTGCACACCGTGGACACCGTGGGGGTCGGGGTCACCGTGTGGCCGCTGGACCTCTTCCACGACGTGATGCGCTGGTACCGCGACTTCCTGCCGCAGGCACCCGACGACCTGTACGGCTTCTTCGCCTCGCTGACCGTGCCGCCCGGCCCGCCCTTCCCGGAGGAGATCCACGGGCGGAAGATGTGCGGCGTCGTCTGGTCCTCGACCGCGGACCCGGCCGCGCTGGAGGAGACGCTCCGCGTGGTGGACGAACCGGGGCCGCCCGCCTTCCACTTCACCTCGCCCATGCCGTATCCGGCGCTGCAGAGCATGTTCGACGACCTGCTCCCGACCGGTCTCCAGTGGTACTGGCGCGGTGACTTCTTCGACCGGATCACCGACGAGGCCGTCGATGTGCACGCCTCCTTCGCCGAGAACCTCCCCACCGGCCTGTCGACCATGCACCTGTACCCGGTCGACGGTGCGGCGGGCCGCGTCGGGCCCGACGAGACCGCATGGGCCTACCGCGACGCGCTCTGGTCCGGCGTCATCGCGGGCATCGACCCGGATCCCGCCAACGCGGGGGCCCTGCGCGACTGGGCCGTCGGCTACTGGGAGGCGCTGCACCCGCACTCCATGGGCGGTGCCTATGTGAACTTCCTGGGCGCCGGCGAGTCCCAGGACCGGGTCCGGGCCACCTATCGCGGCCACTACGACCGCCTCGCCGAGGTCAAGCGGACGTACGATCCGCACAACCTCTTCCACGCAAACCAGAACATCGAGCCCGCACCGCCGCACTGACCGTCACGCCGGGCTCGCAATTCCGGGGGAAAGCCGTGCTGGGAGGGTTACAGTCTGCATGCACCGCACGATGATCCGGACGCCCCCGGAGCGGCGCGGCACCGGTAGCGGCACCTCGTCGCCGTACCGGTCGGGACCAGTCCGGCATTTCTCCCAGCGGCTCGGTCACAGGGCTCTCACCGCACACCTACGTACAGGACACCGAGATGACCGACATGCCCGCCCGCACGACCCAGCGGCACCCGGACAGCACGACCGCGGCCGACGGGCCCGGCACCGCGGCA
This sequence comes from Streptomyces sp. CB02058, assembly GCF_001905505.1. Taxonomy (GTDB): domain Bacteria; phylum Actinomycetota; class Actinomycetes; order Streptomycetales; family Streptomycetaceae; genus Streptomyces. Next base: position 703,134 of record NZ_LIPG01000005.1, on the reverse strand, counting down.
CCGCTGCCCACTCCGCAGTACGCCGGGCTGTTCATCGAGCCCGACCTGCCGCCGGTCACCGACGAGCCGGAGTGACCCCCGCGGCCGCCGGCCGGGCCAGTGACCGGCCCGGCCGTACGGTCGTTGGGAGACCATGCGCATCCGTATCGGTGTGGTCGTCCTCGCAGTGGTCCTGCTGATCGCCGCGTTCATCTCGAACATCCCCACCCGGGCCGAGACCGAGACGGCCTGCCGGCGGGCCCTCGACAACACGTCGACGTGGACCAACCGGCCGGACGTCTGCCTGGACGTGTCCGCGGAGACCTACCGGACGTTCCTCCTGATGTACGAACTGCGCGAGGAGGGCCTGGACTGAGGGCGGACCCGCAGGGCCTACGACAACCTCAGCCCTGCTGTTCCTTCCACTCCGCCTGGGCCTCGTCGAGGCTCTCGGCGAAGGTGTCCAGGAACTCCTTGGCGCTCGTCTTGCCGAGCAGCACCTTCTGGAAGCCCGATTCGCTGTCGGCCTTGGACAGGGTGTTCCAGTCGGGCAGGTAGTACGGCAGCTGGACGATCCTGGTGTCCCCGGAGAACAGCGCTTCCGCGCCGAGCTTGGTGGTCTCGGCCTTGTCGAGCCACGGGTCCTCGGCCGCTTCCTTGTTGGCCGGGATGAGGCCCGCGGACTCGCTGAACTTGGAGTTCGAGGCGTGCGACGCGGCGAACTCGATGAACTTCCAGGCCGCCGCCTTGTTCTCCGAGGACTTGAGCAGCCCGAGGCCGGACACCGGGTTGGAGACCATCACCCGGGTTCCGTCGGCCAGTTCGGGCTGCGGGATGCCGCGGAACTTGCTCACGCCCAGCGAGCTCACATGGTCCTGGTACGAGCCCAGGTTGTGGTTGAGCATGGCGATGCTGCCGGAGTCGAACTGGGCGACCATCTTGGTGAAGTCGTTGTTGAGGTCGGCCTCGGGGGTGGCCTTCTTGTACAGGCCGACGTACTTCTCCAGGGCCTTGACGTTCTTGGGGTCGTTGACCGTGGTCTTCGTCCCCGACTCGTCCCAGAAGGACTGGATGCCGGACTGCCCGTACATCGCGTCCAGCGCCTGGGCGATGGAGCCCGGGCCGCCCCGGATGGTGTAGCCGAACTGGTTCTTCCGCTTGTCCGTCAGCTTCGCGGCGGCCGCGTAGAACTCGTCCCAGGTGTCCGGCTCGCCCAGCCCGGCCTTCTCGAACAGGTCGGTGCGGTAGTAGAGGACGCCGTTGGTGGCGGAGATCGGCACCGTGTAGACCTCGTCCCGGCCGGCCGCGCTCCGCACGTTCTCGATCATCGCCTCGTTGAGCTTGCCCTTGAGCGAGCTGTCCGCGATCCGGCCGTCCAGCGGCTCCAGCGCGTCCTGCGCGGTGATCCCCGCGACCATCGCGGCGCCGACCCCGCCCACGTCCGGCAGGCCGCCACCCTGGATGGCGGTGTCGTACTTCGACTGGGCCTCGGTGGACGCGATGCCGACGTACTGGACGTCGATGTCCGGGTTGGCCTTCTCGAAGTCGGCGATGATCTCCTTCCAGATCGCCGTGCGGACACCGCCGTTCTCGTCCCAGAAGACGATCTTCCCGGTGCCCGAGCCCTCGGCGCCCTTCGCTCCTGCCATGCCACTGCCGTCGTCACCGCAGGCTGTCGCGGTGAGGGCCAGGGCGGAGACCAGGGATACGGCGGCGGCGAGACGGCTGCTGCGGGGCTTGATCATGTATCGGCTCTCTTCTCTGGGATACGGAAGCGCGGGAGCCCGGCGGTCCCTCCGTTCTCGGCTCTCATATCGCGTCTCATATATGACATACGAAGGGCAACGCGAAGAACGTAAGTCGGCCCACACCCACGGTCAATGCCCGTGCAGCAGAAAGTTCGCGCGCACGCGGAAGCGCCCCGTCCGGCGGACCGGACGGGGCGCTTCCGCGACCTGCGGCCGGGCTCGGCCGCGTACCTCGCTCAGGCTTCGGCGGCGACCTTGCCGGCCGGGGCGAGACCGGAGGTGTCGTCATCCTTGGCGGAGCGGACGAGGCCCGGGATGAGGGCGGCGACAGCGGCGGCGACGAGGGCGACTCCGCAGCCGATCATCAGGCCGACACGGAAGCCGTCCTCGGAGGCCAGCGAGAAGCCGCCGAGATTGATGGTCATCTGGGCCAGCACCACACCGATGACGGCCGATCCGATGGTGGTACCCAGCGAGCGCATCAGGGTGTTGAAGCCGTTGGCGGCAGCCGTCTCCGAGAGCGGGACCGAGCTCATGATCAGCGCGGGCATCGCGCCGTAGGCGAGGCCGACGCCGCTGTTGATGACGATGCCGACGATCATCAGGCCCCAGGCGGAGCCCATCAGGAACAGGGAGAGGCCATAGCCCGCGGAGATCACGAGCGCGCCGAGCACGAGGGCGATCTTGGGGCCACGCGCGTTGATCAGCTTTCCGCCGAGCGGGGAGACGATCATCATCATCACGCCACCGGGGGCCATCCACAGACCGGCGGCCAGCATCGACTGGCCCAGGCCGTAGCCCGTGGCCTCGGGGAACTGGAGCAGCTGCGGGGCGATCAGCATGAAGGAGTACATGCCGACGCCGACCAGGATCGACGACACGTTGGTCAGCAGCACGCGCGGGCGGGCGGTGGTGCGCAGGTCGACCAGCGGGTCACGGGTGCGCAGCTCGTAGAAGCCCCAGGCGCCGAGCGCCACGACCGCGACGGCGAACAGGCCGAGCGTGGTGCCCGAACCCCAGCCCCAGTCCGCGCCCTTGGAGATGGCCAGCAGGAGCGAGACCAGCCCGATCGCGAGGCCGACAGCGCCGGGCGCGTCGAAGCGCTGCCCCTTGGCACCGGCCGGGACGTCGGGGATGAAGGACCAGATGAGTACGGCGATGGCGAGCGCGAGCACCGCGGAGCCCCAGAACAGGACGCGCCAGCTGGTGTACTCGGCGACGGCGGCCGATATCGGCAGGCCGAGGGCGCCGCCGATGCCCATGGAGGCGCTGACGAGGGCGATCGAACCGCTGAGCTTCTCCGCGGGCACCACGTCACGCAGCAGCGCGATCCCCAGCGGCACCATGCCCATGCCCATGCCCTGGAGCCCGCGTCCGACGATCATCGGCACCACGGAGGAGGCCAGCGCACACACCACGGACCCGACGATCAGCGGGACCGAGCAGGCCAGCAGCATGCGGCGCTTGCCGACGAGGTCGCCGAGCCGGCCGGTGACCGGCACACACACGCCGGCGACCAGCAGGGTGACGGTGACCACCCAGGCCGCGTTCGAGGAGGAGGTGTCCAGGATCCTCGGCAGCTCGGCGATGAGCGGAGTGACCAGCGTCTGCATGACGGCGGCCACGGTGCCGGCCAGCGCCAGCGTGGTGATCACACCGCCTGAGCGGGTCGTGGGTCGGACGGCATCCATATCGCGGGTCCTCGGCTATCTGTCGTGGGAAGACTTGGCATCGTACACGCCTATTGCATCATGCACACTGTGTGGTCTATGCAAGTCCTCGTAAACATACGATGAAGTAAGCCGCACCACGACACACCGGCCTCGCCCGGCAGGAAGCAGGAGGCGCCCGTATGAACAGGGCCACACAAGAGGTCGAGTACGAGCAGATGCTGCTCAGCCGTCACGGGCTGCTGAACCAGAGAAAGGGCCGCCGCAAGGACGGCCTCCTCGAGCGCAGCGCCTACGTCCTGCTCAGCCGCATCCGCGTCCAGGGCCCGATGTCCGTCGGCGAGCTCAGCGAGGCCTTCGACCTCGACGTCTCCACCCTCAACCGGCAGACGGCCGCGGTCATGCGCGCCGGCTTCGTGGAGCGCATCCCCGACCCCGACGGGGGCATGGCCCGCAAGTTCCGCATCACCGAGGAGGGCGCCCGCACCCTCGACGCGGAACGCGAGGGCATGGTCAGCTCGCTGCAGCGGGTCATGGCCGACTGGCCCGACGAGGACATCTCCGCCTTCGCCACCTACCTGCGCCGCTTCAACACCGATCTGGAACGCATCGGCGGCCGGCCCTGGCCGAGGCCCTGAGGCCCACGACGCGAGGCACGGGGAACAGGCCCACCCAGGGCCTCTCGTTGCGAACATGGGTAGGGGTACTCATGCCGCAGCCGCCACCCCGACGGCATCGTGTGTCTCACACCGAGCGACACGGAGAGTTCGAGGCCATGACGACGTGCAAGAAGTGCGGAGCGCGGAAGGGCCGTTGGCCCCGCTCCTGTTCCCGGTGCCGTTCCGGATCTTCGGATCGGGCGGAGACGGCCGTGGAGACCGCCGAACTGGCCGCGGAACTGGGACTGCTCGGCTGGATCGGGCGAGGCGTCATGACCGTGGTGCGGCTGGCGCTGCGCACGATCGGCTGACCGGAATCACTCACCGTGACGAACCGAGGCGCTCTCCTCGGCGGTGGGCACACCTGCCCGTCCTTTCGGGCCGGCAGCGCTCACGCAGGCGGCCCGGAACACAGGCGGACCCCAGCCCACATGCGCTCTGAGCTGGGGTCCTGTGGTAGGCCGTGTGGGACTCGAACCCACAACCAACGGATTAAAAGTCCGCTGCTCTGACCAATTGAGCTAACGGCCCACGATGGATCACCCCCGAGCATAGCTGGCCATGACCCGGCAGCCGATCGGGTATCGGGTGCCGGGCCCTGTCGTGGCCGGGGCGGTCCGGGTCAGTCCGTGGTTTCGTCCGTGATCGTGCCCTTGTGAACCGGGGCGGCCTGCTTCAGGAACCAGTGGCGGGCCGAGACCAGCCACCAGACGGCGGCGAAGCCGAGAACCACCAGGACCGCCAGGGGCGCGTAGTTGAAGCTCTCCCAGGTGACCGGGGACACCTGGGGCAGCATGAACAGCACCGTGATCACCGCGACCCAGGACACCGCGACGATCCCGATGGGCCGGGACCAGCGGCCCAGGTGCCAGGGGCCCCGGACGAAGTCGTCGCCCCGCAGCAGCCTGAGCAGGGTGGGGATGACGTAGGCGATGTAGAGGCCGATGACCGCGATGGAGGTCACCGCCGCGTACGCCGTGACGTTGATCAGATACGGGAGACCGAGGGCCAGGGCGCCGAGCGCGGCCAGCCAGACCGCGGCGACGGGGGTGCGGGTGCGGGGGCTGACCGTGTGCCAGACGCGGGAGAAGGGCAGCGCCCCGTCGCGCGAGAAGGCGTAGATCATGCGGCTGTTGGCGGTCACGGAGGCCATGCCGCAGAAGAGCTGAGCGCCGATCACGACGAGCAGCAGGAGTTTGCCCGTCGTGGCGCCGAGCGCGTCCAGGAGGATCTGGGCGGGCGGGGCGCCGGTCGGGGAGTTCAGGGCGCCGTCGTAGGACTGGATGGCGAAGGTGAAGCCCAGCAGGAGCACGAACCCGGCGATCCAGGACGTCCAGATGGACTGCACGATGCCGCGCGGGCCCGCCACGGCCGCGTCGTGGGTCTCCTCGGTCATATGGGCGGAGGCGTCGTAGCCGGTGAAGGTGTACTGCGCCATCAGCAGGCCGATCATCACGACGTAGAACCCGCTGCCCCAGCCGGTGTTGTTCACGAACTCGGTGAAGACGTACGACGCCGACTGGTGCGAGTCCGGTACGAAGGTCAGCGCGCCCACGATGACGGCGACCCCGACCACGTGCCACCACACGCTGACGTTGTTGAGGAAGGCGACGATGCCGACGCCGAAGGTGTTCAGCAGGCCGTGCAGGATCAGGATCGCCGCGAAGAGCAGGATCGTGCGGCCCGGGGTGACCTCGAAGCCGAACTGGAGGTTCAGATAGGCCCCGAGGAAGGACGCGGCGCCGAAGTCGATGCCGGCGGTGACGGCGACCTGGCCCAGCACGTTGAACCAGCCGGCGAACCACGCCCACGCGGCGGCGGAGCGCGGCGGGGCGAGGCGGTGGGCCCAGAAGTACAGGCCGGCGGAGGTCGGGTACGCCGAACAGATCTCGGCCATCGCCAGGCCGACGAACAGCGTCATCAGCCCGACGCCGACCCAGCCCCAGGTGATGACGGCGGGCCCGCCCGTGTTCATGCCGAACAGATACAGCGTCAGGCAGCCGGAGAGCACCGAGATGATCGTGAACGAGACGGCGTAGTTGGAGAACGCGGACATCCGGCGGGCGAGCACCTGGGTGTAGCCGAGTTCGGCCAGCCGCTCCTCGTCGGTGGGAGGAGCGGCCGGAGAGGGAGCATGCGGGCCCGCGGAAGCGTCGGGTGGTGGCACCGCCACAGCGGCATCGTCGTTTGTCATGCCCCCAGCGATGCCCTCGCCGGGGGCACGGCATGCGCCCCTCACCCGATGCGTTGTCCCGCTAGAACAGGGCGGGGTACTTCTGCCAGCCCGGCCCCATCCTGGACGGCCCGGCGAACGTCCCCGTCCCGGTGCCGTTGTAGCGCCAGAGCACCCCGGCCTTGTCCCTGGCGAGCAGGTCGTTCCTCCCGTCGCCCGTGATGTCGCCGACCGCCGCGAGCGCGTCGTACTGCTGCCAGCCCGAGCCGATCCGCACCTTGGCCGCGAGCCTGCCCTTGCCGTTCCCGGGGTAGCGCCACAGGACCCCGGCGCGGTCACGGACCAGCAGGTCCCCGGCGCCGTCGCCGGTGAGGTCACCCGCGCCGACGACCGTGAGCCCGTTCCAGCCGGTGCCGATCTGCGTCCGGGCCTTCAGCCGGCCCTTGCCGTCGCCCGGGTACAGGAAGAGGTAGCCGGTGGCCTGCTGGCGCGCCAGCAGGTCCGCGATCCCGTCGCCGTTGATGTCGCCGGGGGCGAACAGGTCGTACGTCTTCCAGCCCGTGCCGATCTTCACGTACGCGGTGGGGAGGCCGCTGCCCTCGTCGCACGTGCCGTTCAGCCGGATCAGCGAGCCGAAGTCGTTCACGGCCAGGTAGTCGTTGCACCCGTCCCCGGCCAGGTCTCCCGTCGGCAGGATCCGCTTCGCGGCGGTGTCCTCGTAACCCCAGTAGCCGGTGAGCGGGCCGACCGTGCCGGGCAGCTTCCCCGGGCGCTTCCCGAGCATGCCGTCCTCCACGGCGACGAACAGGTCCCCGAGCCCGTCCCGGCCGAAGTCCCGCCAGGCCGCCGCACCCCGGGTCAGGGCGACCTCCCCGGTCCGGACGAGGGCCGCGCCGTGGCCGTCGGCCGGCTGCACGGTCAGCTTCCAGCCGTACGGGCCGTTGACGGCGAGTGTTCCGCCGTCGGTGCGCGCGTCCCAGTCCGCGTAGAGCTCTCCCCGCACCTCGCCGCCCGTGACCGTGCGGACCACCTTCTTCGTCCGCAGGTCCGTGAAGACGGCCTTCCAGGAGGCGGCGGGCTTGGAGAGGGTGGCCCTGTACGTCCAGTCCTGGCCCGCCCAGGACTCCCCGCCGGCCGACAGCGGCTGCGTCGGCACCCCGGTGGGCACCACGTGCACCCGCTGGCCCGCGTCCACGTAGGCGAGGTGGCCGCCGTACTTGTCCACCGTCCAGTCCACCCGGCGCTGCGGGTCCGCCGTCGCGGGAAGGTCCGCGACCGTCCGGGACACCGCGGAACCGGCCGCCGCCGAGGACACCAGGTCGGTCAGCACCAGCTTCCCGGCCGCCTTGTCGTGGCGTACGAGGTATCCGTCGCCCAGCAGGGCCTCGCCGACGGGCACGGACTGCGACGTCCCCGTCGTACGGTCGAGCACCCCGGCCCGGCCGGAGCCGGCGCACGACCAGTACAACCAGCGTCCCAGCGCCTGGAGTTCGTCCGGGACGCAGTCCGTGCCGAGGGACACCGTCGCCGTGGTCCTGCGCGCGGCCAGGTCGTACGAGGTGACCGTGCCCGCCGTGGCCCCGGCGCTCCACAGCGTGCCGGCCCAGAGGGCGGACGCCACGGGGGCCCTGGTCAGGACCTTCTCCCGGCCGGCCCCCTGGTAGACGATCTGCTGCTTGGAAGCGGCGTGCGTGTAGACGGTCCAGTCGCCGTCGGTGTCCGTGATCGTCCCCCCGGAGAGACCTGTGCGGAACTCGCCCAAGCGGGAGATCCGTATCTCGTCGCCGGACGACTGCCTGTTCAGGACGACCGGCTCCCCCTCCGGGGTGCCGTGGATCGCGTAGCAGTCCGGGTCCTGCGGACCGCAGTCGCTCACGAAGGAGATGAACGAGTCGGCGGCGGGACCGTAGACCGGGCTTCCCTGGACCGCGAGCAGCCGCTCGGTGCCCTCGCGGAGCCTCGCGGGACGGTCCACCGTCGTCAGCTTGCCGGCCGCCAGGCCGATCCCCTCCAGATCCCTGGGCAGCGCGGTCAGGTCCACCACGCGGGTGGGCTGCGGCACGCCGTCCGGGCCCTCCACGATGCGGTAGGCCCCCCAGATCGCGTCCGAGGGGTAACCGGTGGCTCCGCCGACGACCACGGCGGAGCCGTCCTGGGCCGCCGCGATCTCCGTCCTGGCCTTCGGGAGCAACTGGCGGGCGGGACCTCCGTCGAGAGGCGTGGCCGTCAGGGCGCTGTTGCCCTTGTTGTGCAGCAGCCAGTCCCCGACGACGGCGAGGTGGTAGCCGTTTCGCTCGGTGGGCGCGGGTGCCGTGAGGACCCTCGGGGTGGCCGCCAGGTCCGACCGGGGGACCACGTTGATCGTCGAGTCGGCGCCGTAGGAGTACCAGACCACGTACCGGGGCGTCAGGAGGTAGCCGGGCGCCGCCCCCCGAATGTGGGCCGAACTCGCGGACAGCTGCGCCGTCTTCACGTCGACCAGCGACATGCGGGCGACACCCTCGTGGATGTAGCGCAGCAGGATGCCGTTCTCGTCGCCCGCCGCGGCGGCCTCGGACAGCCAGTACTTGGCGCCCTCGGGGAAGCCGGTGACCGTACGGTCCCGGGTCGTCCCGTCAGCCCGCACGTCCAGGAGGTGCGCCTCGGGCGCCGCCGTGCTGGTCGTCCCACCGGACTCCACCTTCAGCAGTTTCACGGCGACGACCGTGTGCCCGTACACACCGGAGAAGGTGAGCCCCTCGGGGATGGTCACGAAGGTCGTGGTGCCCGCCGCCATGTCGCGCAGCTCGACCTCGTTCGCCCGGAGGTAGGCGATCGTGTCGGTCCCGGTCCCGTACATCCGTGTGACGGTGCCCGTGCCCGTCGGCCCCGCGGGGACGTGGGTCCCGTCCGAGAAGCGCGTCCAGCGGTAGTCGGCCGAGCCGGGTACGCGGCTGAAGACACCCAGCTTCCCCACGGCGTCCGCCTCGCGGGCGCCGCCGGTCGAGACGAGGGTGAAGGGCTGTACGGAGCTGCTCAGCGCGGCCGGCACGACCACCGGGTCGGCGGCCGAGGCCGTGGCGGCCGGTACGGCGGCGGGCGTGGTGCCCGGCGCGGCGGCGGCCACCGGCGACAGGCCGGCCGTGACGGACAGTACGAGCGATGCGGCGACGACGCCGGATCTGAGGGCGCGGTTGGCCACTCGGTTCCTCCCCTGGACTGATCAGTGCGCAGGCATGGAGGAGGAAGAAAAGAACGGCTGTCGTCGGAACTCGACTGTTTCCGGGCGCACTTGGCCGCCCGTACCTGCCCCCCGGCACGTACCCCCCACGCGAGTGGGGGGATCGTAACAGGAACCCCACAGGAACCGGGGTCGCGTTTCGAACCGGTTCAGTGGCCCGGGGGTCCTGGCAGCTCACGCACAACGCCGCAGGGCCCGTACGGCACCGGAGTGCTGTACGGGCCCTGCGTCAGTCGGTCAGCGACGGTCAGCCGTTGCGCTTCCAGCGCGGCTTGTCGTCGCGGCGGCCGAAGGTACCGGTGCCGGTACCCGTGCCGGTGCCACCGCGGTGGTCGTCACGGCGGCCGGTCGGACGGTCGCTGCCACCGGAGCGGAAGCCGCCCGAGGGACGGTCGTCACGACGGTCGCGGTTGAACGGACGGTCGCTGCCGCCGGAGCGGAAGCCACCGGAGGGACGGTCGTCACGACGGTCGCGGTTGAACGACGGACGGTCGTTGTCACGACGCTCGAAGGAACGGCCACCCCGGTCGTCACGACGGTCGCCGCCGGAGCGGAAGCCACCGGAGGGACGGTCGTCACGACGGTCGCGGTTGAACGACGGACGGTCGTTGTCACGACGCTCGAAGGAACGGCCACCCCGGTCGTCACGACGGTCGCCACCGGAGCGGAAGCCACCGGACGGACGGTCGTCACGACGGTCGCGGTTGAACGACGGACGGTCGTTGTCACGACGCTCGAACGAACGGCCACCCCGGTCGTCACGACGGTCGCCACCGGAGCGGAAGCCACCCCGGTCGCCACCGCGGTCGTTGCCGCCGCGGTAACCGCCCCGGTCGTTGCCGCCACGGTCGTCACGGCGGTTGAAGTTGCCCCGGTCGTCGCGACGGTCGTCACGCGCGGCCGGCTGCTCGGGGACGGACGCCGCGGCGATGAGCGCCGCCTCGGCCTCGGCGGCGGCCTCGGCCACCGCGGTCTCCGGGTCGTCGCCCCGCTCGCGGGCGGCACGGGCGACCAGCCGGTCGGCCTCCTCGCGCAGCTCGACGGCACGGCGCTGGACGCGCTCCAGCTGCTTGGTGAGGTCGGCGGCCTCGCGCTCGGCCTGCTTGGCCGCGTTGTTCGCGGAGTCGGCCTGGACCTCGGTCAGCGAACGGGCACCGGTGATCTCGGCGACCTCGGGCTCGAAGACGCCCGCGCCCTGCACGATGTGGCGCGAGGCGTCGACGCCCGCGTCCTCCATGAGGCGGAAGATCTGGCGGCGCTGGTGCGGAAGCGCCAGCGAGACGACGACACCGGAGCGGCCTGCACGGGCGGTACGGCCCGAGCGGTGCAGGTAGTCCTTGTGGTCGCCGGCCGGGTCCACGTTCAGGACGAGGTCGATGCCGTCGACGTGGATGCCGCGGGCGGCGACGTCGGTGGCGACGAGGGCGTTGACGTAGCCCTTCTTGAAGTCCTCGAGGACGCGGGTACGGGCTCCCTGGGTCATGCCGCCGTGCAGCGCGTCGGCCTTCACGCCGGACTCGATGAGCTGCTCGGCGATGCGGTCGGCGCCCAGCTGGGTGCGGACGAAGATGATCGTGCGGCCCTTGCGGGCGGCGATCGCGGCCGTGACGGGCGCCTTGTCCTTCGGCTTCACGACGAGGACGTGGTGCGACATGGTCGAGACGTTGCCCTGGGCGCTGTCGACCTCGTGGGTGACCGGGTTGCTCAGGTAGCGCTTGACGAGCGTGCCGATCTCGTTCTCCATGGTGGCGGAGAAGAGCATGCGCTGGCCGCCGCCGGGGATCTGGTCGAGCAGCTCGGTGACCTCGGGCAGGAAGCCCAGGTCCGACATCTGGTCGGCCTCGTCGAGCACCGCGACCTGGACGTTCTCCAGGGAGCAGGCGCCGCGGTTGATGATGTCGCGCAGACGGCCCGGGGTGGCGACGAGGACGTCGACACCGCGCTCCAGCGCGTAGATCTGGTTGCCCATCGACGTACCGCCGCAGACGACCTTCATCTTCAGGCCGAGCACGTCGCCGTAGGGCTGAAGCGCGTCCGCGACCTGCATCGCGAGCTCACGGGTCGGCGTGAGGATGATCGCGCGGGGCTTCTTCTTCTCGGTGTGACCGCCGGCCAGCGCGGCCAGGGTCGGCAGACCGAAGGAGAGCGTCTTGCCGGAGCCGGTACGGCCACGGCCCAGGATGTCCTTGCCGGCCAGGGCGTCCGGGATGGTCGCGGCCTGGATCGGGAAGGGGGCCGTCACACCGTTCTGCGCGAGCTTGCGGACGATGCCCTCGGGCAGGCCCAGATCGGCGAAGGTGATGCCCGGCTCGGCGTCCTCGGCGGGAGCGTCCTCGGAGACGACGTCCTCGGCGGCGGGCGCCTCGTCGGCGGCCCGGACAGCCTCGGGGGCCTCGGTCACGACGGCCTCTGCGGCCTCGACGACCTGGGCCGCCTCGATGTTCTCGACGTCGTTCTCGACGTTCTCGGGCATGACGGTGCGGTCAGAACTGGAAATTGACATGCGAAATGCGAAACCTTCCGGAGTCTCGGCACGCGCCCGTAACTCCGTGATTCGCAATTTCGACCGCCTCAATGCGGTCCAGCCACGGCAAGGGAGAGTACGCGCCACACGGCGCTCTTCTGTGTCGGCGCCGGGCAATGGGATCAAACGATCTACTACCATACGCACCCTCCCCCACTTCGCGCAAACCGGGTCCGCCGAGCCCCCGCTCACACCGGCGCGACCTGCGGTGATGCCACCGGGGTCGGCCACACCTCCACCCGGCCCCGCGGCCCCATCGCGTCGGTACGGAACTGAGCGGCCGGCGAGGCCGAGGGCGGCTCCTGAGGAGGCGACGGCTCCGGTTCGGGCGAGGGCGGCGGCGTCTCCGGGGTGACCGGCGGGGGCGTCGGCTCGGCCGGACCGGGCGCGCTGGGCTCCGGGGTGGGCAGGTGGCCTCCCAGGGTCGGTTCCGGCGTACCGGGGCCGCCGGGCTCCGGCCGCGCCGCCCCCGGGGTGGCCGAGGGGCGGCCCGAGGCCTTGCCGTCCGGCTTCCGGGACGCGCCCCGGTCGGACTGCGCCTCCGCGCGGCGGTCGCCGGGGCCGCCGTACCGGCCGGTGCCCGAGACGGTCCCGCCGTCCGGGCGGCTGTCCGATGCCCCCTTCCGTCCGGAGGGGTGCGGAGGCTCGGGCTTCCCGGCGTCGCCGCCGACGCTCATACAGCCTGTGGACACGGCGATCGTCAGCACGCTGACGGCTGCCCGGCGGACGCGGACGGACAACTGGCGCACGGGGTGCACCTCCGGAGCGGAGAGGGACGGCGGTGAGGGGGGAGCGATGTGTTCAACTCCCCTGCCCCCGCCGGGGACACGCCCGGACACAACACCCGCACACGCGCCGGCCCTCCGGCCCGCCCCTCAGGACACCCCGAAACCGCCCATGAGTTCGACACCCAGGAACACCGCCCCGAGCCCCACCAGCAGCGACGCCAGCACATTGGCCGTCGCGAGGAAGCCGCGGCCCGTCTCGGCCAGCCGCAGCGTCTCGTACGAGAACGTCGAGTACGTCGTCAGAGCCCCGCACAGTCCCGTGGCCAGCAAGTGGTGCGCCGGCCCGGACACCGCGGCCCCGGTCAGCAGCCCGAGCAGGAGGCTCCCCGCGGCGTTGGCGGTGAAGGTCCCCCACGGGAACACGTACGGCAGCCCGGCCCCGTGCCGCGCCTGGACCGCACGGTCCGTCAGATAGCGCAGCGGGGCCCCGACCGCGCCCCCGAGGGCGACCAGCAGCCAGTTCACGCCGCACCGCCGGGCCGGCCCGCCGGGAGCCGGTCCACCAGCGCCCGGGTCAGCACCGCCGCGCCCCACACCGCGAGAAGCGCCGCCACAGCGGTCCCCGCCATGTACGCGACGGCCCGCGCCACCTCCTGACGCACCAGCAGGCCGGACACGTCGGCGGCGTACGTCGAGAACGTCGTGAACCCGCCGAGCACCCCGACCCCCAGGAACGGCCGCACCAGCGGACGCGTCACCCGGCCCGTCTCCACGGTCAGCACCATCAGTACGCCGATCAGGGCGCAGCCCGACACATTGACCACGAAGACCGTCCAGGGGAACTCCCCCTCGGCGGCGGGCCAGGCCAGGGACGCCGCGTAACGCGCCGTCGCCCCGGCCGCGCCGCCCGCCGCGACCGCCGCCAGGACCCGCCGGGGCGGGATCATCCGTACCCCAGCTCGTGCAGCCGCTCGTCGTCGATGCCGAAGTGGTGGGCGATCTCGTGGACGACGGTGATCTCCGTCTCGGCGACCACGTCCTCGCGGGTCTCGCACATCCGCAGCGTCGGCCCGCGGTAGATGGTGATCCGGTCCGGCAGCACCCCGGCGTACCACTCGCCGCGCTCGGTGAGCGGCGTGCCCTCGTAGAGGCCGAGCAGCTCCCGGTCCTCGGGGTCCTCCGGCTCCTCCTCCACGAACACCGCGACGTTGTCCATCAGCCGCATCAGCTCAGGCGGGACCCGGTCCAGAGCCAGGCTCACCAGCTCTTCGAACTCCTCGCGCGTCATCTCCAGCACTCCGCCATTGTCACGTACGCACGCCCCGGACGGGCGGCCCCGCCCGTCCTCCCGGCCACCCGCCCGGCCCACCCCGGCCCGTCGGCCCGCATGCCTGCCGCCCGAACGGGGCATACGCGCCCAATGGCACGCCCGTTCCACGCCGCAGCCGCCCATGTCCGCCGCCTCCGCCGCTCCCGCTCGCGTACCGCCGCCCCGGCAGGCGGACTCGTGCCCGCCGCGCACCCCTGGAAGCGCGGGTTCGGCCTGCTGGCCGTGGTCGTCCTGGGGGCGTGGCTCGGGCTGCTGGTCGTCGGAAGCGTGCGTACGCCCGTGGGCCCCATGGACACCACCATGACCCTGCGGCCCTCGGTGAGCGGCGGCACGAAGATCAACGTGTCGCCGCTCGGCGCGCTGGAGCTGGACTCCCACCACGCCCCGGTCCGCCTGGACGTGGACGTCGACCAGCTGGACCCGGAGCGCTCGCAGGCCCTGGTCAAGCACCCCGAACGCCTGGCCGGACTCCAGGACGAGGTCACCGACGACGTCGCGACCGGCACCCGTGAGCTGGCCGTCCGCTCCTGCGTGGCCGTGGTCTCCGGCGCCACCGCGCTCGGGCTCCTCGTCTACCGCCGTCCGCGCAGGGCCCTGGCCGCCGGGGGGCTCGCCCTGGCGCTGCTGGCCGCCTCGGGCATCAGCGCGTACGCCACCTGGAACCCGAAGTCCGTCCTGGAGCCGAAGTTCTCCGGGCTGCTCTCCAGCGCCCCCTCGGTCGTCGGCGACGCCCGGTCGATCGTCACGGAGTTCGACGTCTACCAGCAGGAACTGGCCAGGCTCGTCACCAACGTCACCAAGCTCTACGACGCCACGTCCACGCTCCCCGTCTACCAGCCGGACCCGGCGACCATCCGGGTCCTCCAGGTCTCCGACATCCATCTCAACCCCGCCGCCTGGCACATCATCGGCTCGCTCGTCGAGCAGTACGAGATCGACGTGATCATCGACTCCGGGGACACGATGGACCACGGGACGGCCGCGGAGAACGGCTTCCTCGACCCGGCCCGCGACCTCGGAGCCCCCTATGTGTGGGTGCGGGGCAACCACGACTCGAAGGAGACCCAGGCCTACCTGGAGAAGATGAAGAACGTGCACGTCCTGGACGAGGGGAGGGCCGTCACCGTGGCCGGTGTGCGCATCGCGGGCACCGGGGACCCGCAGTTCACCCCCGACCGCACGCGCCCCACGGGCGGCAAGGCGGCCGAGCAGCTCGCGGGCATGCGCCTCGCCTCGGCGATCCGCGACCAGAAGCGGGCGGGCACCCCGGTGGACATCGCGGTGGCGCACGATCCGAACGCGGCCCGGGAGACGGACGGAACGGTCCCGCTGGTCCTGGCCGGCCATGTGCACCACCGGGTCAACGAGCTGCTCCCCCTGGGCACGCGGCTGAAGGTCGAGGGCTCCGCGGGCGGCGGCGGACTGCGTGCCGTGCAGAACGAGAAGCCCGAGAAGGTGCGTGCCTCGGTGCTCTACCTGGACCGCACGACCCGGCATCTCCAGGCGTGGGACGAGATCACCCTCGGCGGCCTCGGCCTGACGACCGCCGAGGTCAGCCGCCATCTGCCGGAGGAGAACCTGAAGACTCCCCCGCCCTCTCCGAGCCCCTCCACGACCTCCCCCTAAACCGTTTTGGCGATACCTCCTGCCATCACATATGCTTCTCACGTCCCCGACGCGCTGGAAAGCGCGCAGGTGGGCCCTTAGCCCTCATCGTCTAGTGGCCCAGGACGCCGCCCTTTCAAGGCGGTAGCACGGGTTCGAATCCCGTTGGGGGCACGCTTTACCGTGTGCGAGACTTGTCTCGCACATTAGCCAGGTCCTGTGGAGCAGTTTGGAGTGCTCGCCACCCTGTCAAGGTGGAGGCCGCGGGTTCAAATCCCGTCAGGACCGCTGCAGCCCGTATGAGCTGCGTGGCTGGGTAGCTCAGTTGGTACGAGCGATCGCCTGAAAAGCGATAGGTCGCCGGTTCGATCCCGGCCCCAGCCACCACCCGAAGGCCCCGTCCACAGGACGGGGCCTTCGTCGTACGCCACCCGCCGGCTCAGCCCGTTCCCGCCCGGCCGTTACGCCGCCGCCGTACCGCCTGCACGGTCAGCCCCACCAGCACCACGGCCACCAGGGCCATCAGCGCCGCCGCGTCCGGCACCCGTTCCCCGAGGCGCTGGGCCCACTGCTCGACGGCGAACGAGGCGTCCGCGTCCAGCAGTCCGGGCAGCGCGGCCGACCCGTCGTACACGAGGAAGAGCGCGCCGAGCCCGATGAACAGGAGGCCGGACAGGAGCGAGGTGCTGTGCAGTCCGAAGCGGCCCACGTGGAGCGGCCTGCCGCGCAGCCAGGCCCGGTGGCCGAGGTCGAAGCGTTCCCAGAGCAGGGCGAGCACGAACAGCGGCACGGCCATGCCCAGCGCGTAGACGGCGAGCAGCAGCCCTCCGTAGACGGGGCTGCCGCTGACCGCCGCCACCGTGAGGACGCTGCCGAGGATCGGGCCCGCGCAGAATCCTGCCAGCCCGTGCACCGCGCCCAGGGCGTACACGGACAGCGCGGTCGTGGGCCGGATACGTCCGCCGACCGCCGCGATCCGGCGGGAGGCGAAGCCCAGGCCAAGGATCTGGGCGAGGCCGAGGGCGATGATCAGCCAGCCCGCGCCGAGCACGAGCGCGTCCCGGTGGCCGTGGAGGAGCCGTCCGGCGTACGAGCCGGCCGCGCCCAGCGGGACGAGGGTGGTGGCGAGCCCGGCGTAGAAGATCCCCGTACGGGCCAGCAGCCGCGAGGCGGTGCCGGCGGAGTACGCGAAGAAGGCCGGGAGCAGCAGGGCGCCGCATGGGCTGAGCAGGGCGAGCAGACCGCCGAGCAGGGCCGCGAAGTAGCCGATGTCCGGGGTCACTTCGCGGGGTCCCCGGCGCTTCCGACGTTCGCGGCCTCCGCCGCCGCGGACTCGATGGCCTGGGTGAAGACGGCCGTCGGCTGCGCTCCCGCCACGGGGTGGCCGTTGATGAGGAAGGACGGGGTGGACGTGGCGCCGATCCCGTAGGCCTGGTCCCGGTCGGCGCCGACCGCCGCGTTCGCCTCCGCGCTCTCGGTGTCGCGCGCGAAGCGGTCCAGGTCCTTCACCCCGGCCTGCTGGGCGAGGACCCGCAGACGCGCCGGGCCGAAGCCCTTCTCCTTGGCGTCCTCGGCGTAGGCGGCCCGGTGGAAGGCCCAGAAGCGGTCCTGCTGTCCGGCGGCCCAGGAGGCACGGGCGGCGGCCTCGGACTCCTTGCCGAAGATCGGGAAGTTGCGCCACTCGATGCGCAGGGTGCCGTCCTCGACGTACTTCTCGATCAGTTCGGGTTCGGTGTCCCGGGCGAACTTCCCGCAGTAGGAGCACCGGAAGTCGGCGTATTCGATGAGGACGACCGGGGCGTCGGTGCGGCCCCGGGCCAGCTTGTCGTCCGCGTCGCGCCTGGCCAGTTCCGCCAGCTGCCGGTAGAGGTCGGAGTCCGGGCCGCTGGTCGTCACGGTGGCCGGAGTACCGGAGCCCTGGTCCTCGGGGGCGGTGGCCCGGTAGGAGACGAAGCCGAGCAGCCCGGCGGCGATCACGACGACGAGGCCGAGGAGGACCGGTTTCTTCGCGGAGGACGAGGGACGGGTGGGCGTGGGCATGCGGCGCTCCGTGCGAGTGCGTGGGGGGAGGGGAGGAGAGACGCGGGGTCCGCCTGCACCCTCGGCACGGAGAGTTCGGCGGCTGCGGGTATGCCCCGGGACATGGCACCGCCTCACGTGGGGACCGGGTGATCAGCTGCCCGGAATAGTACGTCCTGTCACCACGCCATCCCGTTCGGTGACCACCGTCGTGGCGGACCGGTGGCGGGGAGCGACGCGTCCACGGCTGGACGTGACCGGGCCCGCGGGTGGACGTGACCGGCCGGCGGCTGGACGTGACCGGCCCGCGGGTGGGCGTGACAGGGCCCGCGTGAAATGCGTTCGCCACTCCTCGCGCCCGGGTGAGATCCTGGGGTCCGTATGTCTACTTCCTTCGCCGATCTCCAGTCCCAGCTCGGGCAGCTCTCGCTCCGCGACGCGCACCGGCTCGGCCGCCGGCTCGAGGGTGCCCGACGCATCCGTAAGCCCGAGGCCCGCCAGTCCGTTCTGGACGAGATCTCCGCCGAGGCAGGCAAGGCGTCCGAGCGGCTCGCGGGCCGCGCCTCGCGGATGCCCGCTCTGTCGTACCCGGAGCAGCTTCCGGTCAGCCAGAAGAAGGACGAGATCCTGGAGGCGATACGCGACCACCAGGTCGTGATCGTCGCGGGCGAGACCGGCTCCGGCAAGACCACGCAGATCCCCAAGATCTGCATGGAACTGGGGCGCGGTGTCCGGGGCATGATCGGGCACACCCAGCCCCGCAGGATCGCCGCGCGCACGGTCGCCGAGCGCGTCGCGGACGAGCTGAAGACCCCGCTCGGGGAGGCCGTCGGCTGGAAGGTGCGCTTCACCGACCAGGTGAACCCGGACGCGACCTTCGTGAAGCTGATGACGGACGGCATCCTGCTGGCCGAGATCCAGACGGACCGCGAGCTCCTCGCCTACGACACGATCATCATCGACGAGGCGCACGAGCGTTCGCTGAACATCGACTTCCTGCTCGGCTATCTGGCCAGGCTGCTGCCCAAGCGCCCCGATCTGAAGGTCGTCATCACCTCGGCGACCATCGACCCGGAGCGCTTCGCCAAGCACTTCGGCGAGGCGCCGATCGTGGAGGTCAGCGGGCGTACGTATCCGGTGGAGGTGCGCTACCGCCCCCTCCTGGAGGAAAACTCCTCGGACTCCGACCGGGACCAGATCACCGCGATCTGCGACGCGGTGGACGAGCTGGACCACGAGGGCCCGGGCGACGTCCTCGTCTTCCTCTCGGGCGAGCGGGAGATCCGCGACACGGCGGACGCGCTGAACAAACGCAACCTCAGACACACCGAGGTGCTCCCCCTCTACGCGCGCCTCTCGCACGCCGAGCAGCACCGCGTGTTCCAGCGCCACACCGGACGCAGGATCGTCCTGGCGACGAACGTCGCGGAGACCTCGCTGACCGTCCCCGGCATCAAGTACGTGATCGACCCGGGCAACGCCCGCATCTCGCGCTACAGCCACCGCACCAAGGTGCAGCGGCTGCCGATCGAGCGGATCTCACAGGCCAGCGCCAACCAGCGCAAGGGCCGCTGCGGCCGTACGTCGGACGGCATCTGCATCCGGCTGTACTCCGAGGACGACTTCCTGACCCGTCCGGAGTTCACCGACCCGGAGATCCTGAGGACCAACCTCGCCTCCGTCATCCTCCAGATGACCGCGGCCGGCCTCGGCGACATCGAGAAGTTCCCCTTCATCGACCCGCCGGACCACCGCAACATCCGCGACGGCATCCAGCTGCTCCAGGAGCTCGGAGCGCTCGATCCCGGCGAGAAGGATCCGAAGAAGCGCCTCACCCCGCTGGGCCGCAAGCTCTCCCAGCTGCCCGTCGACCCCCGCCTGGCCCGCATGGTCATCGAGGCCGACAAGAACGGCTGTGCCCGCGAGGTCATGGTCATCGCCTCGGCACTCTCCATCCAGGACCCGCGCGAGCGGCCCTCGGAGAAGCAGACCCAGGCCGACCAGAACCACGCCCGCTTCAAGGACGAGACGTCCGACTTCCTGGCGTTCCTCAACCTGTGGCGCTACGTCCGGGAGCAGCAGAAGGAGCGCGGCTCCTCCAGCTTCCGCCGGATGTGCAAGCAGGAGTACCTGAACTTCCTGCGCATCCGTGAGTGGCAGGACATCTACTCCCAGCTGCGTACGGTCGCCAAGCAGATGGGCATCGAGCTCAACGACCAGGACGCTCCCGAGCAGGCGGTGCACACCTCGCTGCTGGCCGGGCTGCTGTCGCACATCGGGCTGAAGGACACCGAGAAGAACGAGTACCTCGGTGCCCGCAGCGCCAAGTTCGCGATCTTCCCGGGCTCCGCGCTGTTCAAGAAGCAGCCGCGCTTCGTGATGTCGGCCGAGCTGGTCGAGACGTCGAGGCTGTGGGCGCGGGTCAACGCGAAGGTCGAGCCCGAGTGGATCGAGCCCCTCGCCCAGCACCTGCTGAAGCGCACCTACAGCGAGCCGCACTGGGAGAAGGACCAGGCCGCGGTCATGGCGTACGAGCGGGTCACGCTCTACGGCGTGCCGATCGTCGCCCAGCGCAAGGTCAATTTCGGCCGTATCGACCAGGAGGCGTCCCGCGATCTGTTCATCCGGAACGCCCTGGTCGAGGGGGACTGGCGCACGCACCACCAGTTCTTCCACGACAACCGCAAACTGCTCGGCGAGGTCGAGGAGCTGGAGCACCGCGCCCGGCGCCGCGACATCCTCGTGGACGACGAGACGCTCTTCGACTTCTACGACCAGCGCATCCCCGAGCACATCGTCTCCGGCGCGCACTTCGACTCCTGGTGGAAGCACAAGCGCCGTGACGAGCCCGACGCGCTCGACTTCGAGCGCTCGATGCTCATCAACGAGAAGGCCGGGGCCGTCACCAAGGACGACTACCCGGACTCCTGGCGCCAGGGGAAGCTCAAATTCCGGGTGACCTACCAGTTCGAGCCGGGCGCGGACGCCGACGGTGTGACCGTCCACATCCCGCTCCAGGTGCTCAACCAGGTCACCTCCGAGGGCTTCGACTGGCAGATCCCGGGCCTGCGCGAAGAGGTGGTCACCGAGCTGATCCGCTCGCTGCCCAAGCCGATCCGCAGGCACTACGTCCCGGCCCCGAACTACGCCACGAAGTTCCTCGACCGTGCCGTCCCCCTCCAGGAGCCCCTGCCGCTCACGCTCGCCCGTGAGCTCCAGCGGATGGTCGGTGTGCCCGTCACGGCCGACGACTTCGACCTGACCCGCATCCCGGACCATCTGAAGATCACGTTCCGGATCACCGACGAACGGCGCCGCAAGGTCGCCGAGGACAAGGACCTGGAGGCGCTGAAGATCCAGCTGCGCCCCAAGGCGCGCCAGGCCCTCTCCAAGGCCGCGGCCGCCACCGCGGGGCCCTCCGGCGAGTCCGTCGAACGCTCGGGGCTCACCGACTGGACGATCGGCACCCTGAACCGGGTCTTCGAGACCCGGCGGGCGGGCCAGCCGGTGAAGGCGTACCCGGCCCTCGTCGACCAGGGCGAGACCGTGGCCGTACGGCTCTTCGACACGGAGGCAGAGCAGCAGCAGGCGATGTGGCGCGGCACCCGGAAGCTGATCCTGCTGAACATCCCGGTGAACCCGGCCAAGTTCGCCTCGGACAAGCTCAGCAACCAGCAGAAGCTGGCGCTGTCCCGCAATCCGCACGGCTCCGTCCAGGCGCTGTTCGACGACTGCGCGACGGCGGCCGCCGACCGGCTGATCGCCGCGCACGGCGGCCCGGCCTGGGACGAGGCGTCGTTCCGGAAGCTGTACGACAAGGTCCGCGCCGACCTGGTGGACCTCACCGTCCGCACGATCGGCCAGGTGCAGCAGATCCTGGCGGCCTGGCAGGCGTGCGAGCGCCGGCTGAAGTCCACGAACAGCCTGGTCCTGATCAACAACGTCACGGACGTACGGGACCACCTCGCCCGCCTCGTGCCGCCCGGCTTCGTCACCGCGACCGGACTGCGCAGGCTGCCCGACCTGATGCGCTACCTCGTCGCGGAGGACCGCCGGCTCCAGCAGATGCCGACGAACGTCCAGCGCGACACCACGCGCATGGAGAAGGTCCACGAGATGCAGGACGAGTACGCCTGGCTGCTCGAACAGCTCCCGCAGGGACGGCCCGTGCCCCAGGAGGTCCTGGACATCCGCTGGATGATCGAGGAGCTCCGGGTGAGCTACTTCGCGCACGCGCTGGGCACCGCCCAGCCCGTGTCGGACAAGCGGATCGTGAAGGCGATCGACGCGGCGGCACCGTGAACGGGCCCTCCACCGGGCCGTAGTGGCGTCCGCACGCTGAGTGAGTTCGACCTGGCCCCGGGACCTCCTGTAGAGTCTGTCTTCGCAGCCAGCCGCAAGGCCGGAAGCGAAAACCTGGTCCTGTGGAGCAGTTTGGAGTGCTCGCCACCCTGTCAAGGTGGAGGCCGCGGGTTCAAATCCCGTCAGGACCGCAGTAGACGAAAGCCCGGATCCCCTGGATCCGGGCTTTCGTGCGTCTTGACGCGGGCGCGCGCCGCGAGTAACTCCGTAGGACGGAGTCCGCCCCTGTTTCCCTCGACGCGGGGCGGCCGGGTCCACCGGGAGGCCGCACGCATGCCTGCGCCCACGGAAAGGCACGAGACCCGCGCGCTGCTGCGCGCCCATCTGGCGGCAGCTTCCGGCTACCGCCACCTCACCCGGCACTGCCCGATCTGCCATCGCCTGCTGCGGCTCGCCATGGAGCCCCTGACGGCCCCACAGGCGCCGTACAGGTCGCAGGAGCCCCGCACGGCGGACGATCCGCCGCCGGCCCCGGAGACCGCCGCCGAAGCCCCCGCGAGGGAGTGGGGGGCGAAGACCGGCCCGCACCCCTCTCCGGGTGAGCCGGAGGAGCCGGAGAAGGACCAAAGCCCTCCCGCCGCATGACCAACTGCCCCGCCCGGCCGCCTTCGCACAGTGGCAGGCTCGTAGGTGGCACGCCACGCCACTGTGACGGGAGTCACTCCATCAGTTTTGGACAGGGTGGACTTTACGCACTTCCTACAACTGACGAATTTAATATGTGCAATTGCACTGCTCTCACGTACATCCCGGGCCGTTCCGCCCGAGCCGGCCCACGACGCCAGGGAACCGGGCGAACAGTCCCGAACAGGCCCGCCCACACCCGCACGCGGACATCCCCGCAAACCGACCCGTCGGCAGGTTCGGGCAGCCGTCCGGGCCCTTTCGGGCACTCCTCGGGCATCCGGCGCCCGGCACACGCCCCGGGGACACCTCCGGCACGCCCCCGGGATGCCCCCGGGCATGAAAAATCGCGCTGGACCCGGCGGAGTCCAGCGCGATTCAACGACGTACCCGCATGTCACAGGCATGGCGCCCGTTGGGGCAGGCGCCCGTCGTATGGAGCTATGAGTGGGAACACCAAGGGTTGGGGGACCCTTCAGTTCCCTGTTGTGGCTGCGGCGACAGGGGTGTGTCAGGCCTCGCTGCGCTGCTGCGGAATACCCGCAAGCAGTGCGCGGACCTCTGCCTCGCGGTACCGGCGATGTCCACCGAGCGTGCGGATGGACGTGAGCTTGCCAGCCTTTGCCCAACGGGTGACCGTCTTCGGGTCCACGCGGAACATCGTGGCAACCTCAGCCGGGGTCAGCAGCGGCTCGGCATCAGGGGTGCGAGCGGTCATGAGCGGCCTCCTCGGGAGAACCGAACCTTCTCGGTTCTTTCCTCTAAATTCTGCACCTTGACCCGCGTTGCCCGAAATGGCGGACGCGGGCCGAGTCGGTTATAGGACGAACGGCTTGTCCTCGGCACTACAACTACACCATCCGTCCAGCCACGTCGGCCAAACCGATGGAATTGCCCTCCCAGGTGTTCATCAGCGACGGAAGCCGATGGACCATGCCATAGCGGACAGTCACGCCCCAGTAACGATCAGTCACAGGACAACCAGGAGTCGTCAGAAGTCGTCAGACCCCCCATAGCGTGCAATGCGGAGCATTCCGCCCATAGTTGGACGGACAGAGCCCTCCCCGGACTCCTTGTCCTATTTTGGCATGAGGAGTAGGGAAGGGCGCAAGGGCCCCGTTAGTGCTATCCATCACGCTTGAGGCAAAGGCCCGGTTCGGGACGTAGGTCCCGCGCCACATGGGCCACTTCCCGCCTCGCCTGTCACACGCGTCACACCCGGCGGCGGTTCACGGCCCGTCAGATCCCCTCAGGGCATCTCCGTTCACCTCCGCCGCGCTTCCTCGGCGCCCGCAGATGTCGGACACCTCACACGGTGTACCTTCCCTGCCGATAGCGCCTCTATGCGGCGGTGCGTTCCGATTCACACGGCTTCGGGCTAGTTGGAGGACTGCAGGTCCCGTACGGCTCGCCATCGCTCGGCGAGACGGCCGTACGCCACACCCGCCGCATCGGTGTCCCCGGCGCGCAGGGCGGCGATGCCCTCGGCCACGTCCGCGGCCGAGCGGTCGGCCGCGAGCCGCTCACCGCTGAGCGCGTGCACCAGGCCGCCGTAGTCCAGCTCCACCAGGGCGCGGGGATGGAACTCCTCCAGCCAGCGTCCCACCTCCACGAGCCCCTCGGTCAGCGGCCCTTCGTCGACGGTCTCCCGCAGGGTCCGCAGCGCCCTCGCCAGCCGGCGCCTGGCCTGCACCATCGGCGTCCGGTAGCGCATCAGCGCCCGGCCGCCGCCGGCACCGGCGGCGACGTACTCCCGCTCGTCGTCGTCGAAGAGCACGAACCAGCGCACCGGTACGTGCCACACCGTGGTCCTGATCCAGGGACGGGCGTCCGGGTTCCGCTCGGCCCACCGCTCGTAGTCCGCAACCGCCTGCCCCCGCACCACCGGAGGCAGCACCGCGTCGAGCACGGTGGCCGAAAACAGACCCCCCAGTTCGCTCAACGCCATCCATCCGCGCATCCGGGTCCGCCACGGGCAGACGCAGACCACGCCGTCGACCAGCGCCACGAAGGCGTCGTCGCTCTCGTGCACCGGAACCGCGACCGGGGGTGTGGGAACCAGGTCCGCCAGCGAGCGACGCAGTTCGTCCTGGGCCGTGGGGAGCTCGGAGCGCTGGGCATAACGCGTCCAGTGACTCCGCTCCGGTTCCCGGAAGGCGGCGAGCGGCTCGTACACCCGCAGGTAGGACGCGTAAGGGACGAGCACCGAAGACACCACCGACATGCGGTAGATCGTGTCACGCCGGTACTCCACAGGGGGGTGATCCGGTGCAGTGGAACAGATCTACGTGCCACGAGGACTTACGCTCTTGCCCAGTCGGACCGGCCGGGTGCCGGCCGGTCCGCGGCCCTCCCCACCTTCAGGAGGGTCATCCGCCGCTTCGTACTTGGGAGTCACCACAGTGACCGATGTGACCGACGGCGTCCTGCGCACCCTGTTCCACTCGGATCAGGGGGGCCACGAGCAAGTCGTGATCTGCCAGGACCGTGCCACCGGCCTCAAGGCCGTCATCGCCCTCCACTCCACCGCCCTGGGCCCCGCCCTCGGCGGCACCCGCTTCTATCCGTACGCCTCCGAGGAGGAGGCCGTCGCGGACGCGCTGAACCTCTCGCGCGGCATGTCGTACAAGAACGCCATGGCCGGCCTCGACCACGGTGGCGGCAAGGCCGTCATCATCGGCGACCCGGAGCGGATCAAGACCGAGGAACTGCTCCTCGCCTACGGCCGGTTCGTGGCCTCGCTCGGCGGGCGCTACGTGACCGCCTGTGATGTCGGCACCTACGTCGCCGACATGGACGTCATCGCCCGGGAGTGCCGCTGGACCACCGGCCGCTCCCCCGAGAACGGCGGCGCCGGCGACTCCTCGGTCCTCACCGCGTACGGCGTCTTCCAGGGCATGCGCGCCTCCGCCCAGCACCTGTGGGGCGACCCCACGCTGCGCGGCCGCAAGGTCGGTGTCGCGGGCGTCGGCAAGGTCGGGCACCACCTGGTCCAGCACCTGCTGAGCGACGGCGCCGAGGTCGTGGTGACCGATGTGCGCGAGGAGTCCGTACGCCGGATCACCGATCTGCACCCCCAGGTCTCCGTGGCCGCGGACACGGACGCGCTGATCCGCACGGAGGGCCTGGACATCTACGCCCCGTGCGCACTGGGCGGCGCGCTCAACGACGCGAGCGTGCCCGTGCTCACGGCGAAGGTGGTGTGCGGCGCGGCCAACAACCAGCTCGCGCACCCGGGCGTGGAGAAGGACCTTGCCGACCGATCGGTTCTGTACGCACCCGACTACGTGGTGAACGCCGGTGGCGTGATCCAGGTGGCCGACGAGCTCCACGGTTTCGATTTCGACCGGTGCAAGGCGAAGGCGTCGAAGATCTTCGACACCACGCTGGCCATATTCGCACGTGCGAAGGCGGACGGGATTCCGCCGGCCGCGGCGGCCGACCGCATCGCCGAGCAGCGGATGGCCGAAGCCCGACGTCGCTGACGCGTCACCGCACCGTCGGCCCCCCGTCACCGGACCGTGCGTCCGGCCCGGTGACCGGGGGCCTCCGCACGGCCGGGGGACGGTCCGCCGGCCGTGGGGAGACAAGACTCACTCCGGTCGGCGGGTCGGCCGTCCACAAGAGGTTAAAATCGGGTGTGACCAGCGAGGACGGGCTCCTCCGCGGTCCTGCACGGAGGCACGTGATGCGGGCGGCGTACCGTATGGCCGAGGAAGCAGGTACCGTTAAAGCCACGGGCGCGGTCTCTCTGCTGAGAGTCCGTCCTGAAACATGAACGCGTGTCAAGACTCTGGGGCCGTCGAGCCCCGTCACCGAGGGGGTCGAGCCATGGGGCGCGGCCGGGCAAAGGCCAAGCAGACAAAGGTCGCCCGCCAGCTGAAGTACAGCAGCGGCGGGACTGACCTGTCGCGTCTGGCCAATGAGCTGGGCGCATCGCCTTCGAGTCAACCACCGAACGCCGAGCCGTTCGAGGACGACGACGAGGAAGATGACCCGTACGCACAGTACGCGGATCTGTACAACGACGACGAGGACGCGGACGAGGACGAACAGTCCGGTCCGTCGTCACAGCGCCGCGGCGCTTGACCTCGCGCTGACACATCGACCCGGTCCGGGCCTGCCCGGACCGGGTTCTGTGCTGTCCCGGTCCGGAACGGACGGAGCCTGCGGGACCATGGGCCACGCGGCACTCCGGCCGCCACCGGCCCGCCGAAGTGCCGGGCCGGTGGTGACGGTGTCCTACCGTGCGTAGCTTCCGGTCAGCTCGGCGCCCGTGGCGTGGTCCCCACGCTCGGTGATCTCACCGGCGACCCAGGAGTCGACACCCCGGTCGGCCAGCGTCGTCAGCGCCGCGTCCACGGAGTCGGCCGGGACGATCGCGATCATGCCTACGCCCATGTTGAGCGTCTTCTCCAGCTCCAGCTGCTCGACCTGTCCGGCCTTGCCGACCAGGTCGAAGACGGCGCCGGGCGTCCAGGTGGCACGGTCCACGGTGGCGTGCAGACCGTCCGGGATCACCCGGGCCAGGTTGTTGGCCAGGCCGCCGCCGGTGACGTGGCTGAAGCCGTGCACCTCGGTCGTGCGGGTGAGTGCCAGGCAGTCCAGGGAGTAGATCCTGGTGGGCTCCAGGAGCTCCTCGCCGAGCGTCCTGCCGAACTCCTCGACCTGGCGGTCGAGCGTCCAGCCGGCGCGGTCGAAGACCACATGGCGCACGAGCGAGTACCCGTTGGAGTGAAGACCGGAGGACGCCATCGCGATCACGGCGTCACCCTTACGGATACGGTCCGGGCCCAGCAGCCGGTCGGCCTCGACCACGCCGGTGCCCGCACCCGCGACGTCGAAGTCGTCGGCGCCCAGCAGACCCGGGTGCTCGGCCGTCTCGCCGCCGACCAGAGCGCAGCCCGCCAGGACGCAGCCCTCGGCGATGCCCTTCACGATGGCCGCGACACGCTCGGGATGCACCTTGCCGACACAGATGTAGTCGGTCATGAAGAGCGGCTCCGCGCCGCACACGACCAGGTCGTCGACGACCATGCCCACGAGGTCGTGGCCGATGGTGTCGTACACGCCCATCTGCCGGGCCAGGTCGACCTTCGTGCCGACGCCGTCGGTGGCGGAGGCGAGCAGCGGACGCTCGTAGCGCTTGAGCGCCGAGGCGTCGAACAGGCCGGCGAAACCGCCGAGGCCGCCGAGGCCCGCGACCTCGGGCCGCTGCGTCTTCTTCACCCACTCCTTCATCAGCTCGACGGCACGGTCACCGGCTTCGATGTCGACGCCCGCCGCAGCGTAGGAAGCACCTGTTGTCTCAGACATTGCCCGGGTTCTTTCGTGTGGGAATACGGGGCTGGTGGGGAAGTGGCCGGTCGGTCCGGGTCACGGACGACGCAGCGCGTCGGCCGCCGCGGTGGCGGCGGGGCCGGCCGCCAGCTCGGTCTCCAGCAGCTGCTTGCCGAGCAGCTCCGGGTCCGGGAGCTCCATCGGGTATTCACCGTCGAAGCAGGCGCGGCACAGGTTCGGCTTGGCGATCGTCGTCGCCTCGACCATCGCGTCGAGCGAGATGTACGCGAGCGAGTCGGCCCCCATGGAGGTGGCGATCTCGTCGACGGACATGCCGTTGGCGATCAGTTCGGCGCGCGTCGCGAAGTCGATGCCGAAGAAGCAGGGCCACTTCACGGGCGGGGAGGAGATCCGGATGTGGATCTCGGCGGCGCCCGCCTCGCGGAGCATCCTGACCAGGGCGCGCTGGGTGTTGCCGCGGACGATCGAGTCGTCGACGACCACCAGGCGCTTGCCCTTGATGACTTCCTTGAGCGGATTCAGCTTGAGACGGATGCCCAGCTGGCGGATGGTCTGTGAAGGCTGGATAAAGGTCCGGCCGACGTAGGCGTTCTTGACCAGTCCGGACCCGAACGGAATTCCGCTCGCCTCGGCGTAGCCGATGGCCGCGGGGGTTCCGGATTCCGGCGTCGCTATGACCAGATCGGCGTCGACGGGGGCCTCGGCCGCCAGCTTCCGGCCCATCTCCACACGGGAGAGGTAGACGTTCCGCCCGGCGATGTCGGTGTCGGGGCGGGCCAGATAGACGTACTCGAAGACACAGCCCTTGGGCTTCGCTTCTGCGAAGCGGGAGGTGCGGAGACCGTTCTCGTCGATGGCGACGAGCTCGCCCGGCTCGATCTCACGGACGTAGCTGGCGCCGCAGATGTCGAGGGCGGCGGACTCGGAGGCCACCACCCAGCCACGCTCCAGCCGGCCGAGGACCAGCGGGCGGATGCCCTGCGGGTCGCGGGCGGCGTAGAGGGTGTGCTCGTCCATGAAGACGAGCGAGAAGGCGCCCTTGACCTCGGGGAGCACCTTTGCGGCGGCCTCCTCGATGGTGAGCGGCTTGTCATTCTCGTCCCGCTGTCCGGCGAGCAGGGCGGTCACCAGGTCGGTGTCGTTCGTCGCCGCGACCTGGGTGGCGCGACCGTCCTTACGGGGAAGGTCGGCGACCATCTCGGCGAGCTGGGCCGTATTGACCAGGTTGCCGTTGTGACCCAGGGCGATCGAGCCGTGCGCGGTGGCACGGAACGTCGGCTGCGCGTTCTCCCACACCGAGGCACCGGTGGTGGAGTAGCGGGCATGACCGACCGCGATATGGCCCTGGAGCGATCCCAGAGACGTTTCGTCGAAGACCTGCGAGACCAGTCCCATGTCCTTGAAGACCAGGATCTGGGACCCGTTGCTCACTGCGATGCCCGCGGACTCCTGTCCACGGTGCTGCAGGGCATACAGTCCGAAATAGGTGAGCTTGGCGACCTCTTCGCCCGGAGCCCAGACACCGTAGACGCCGCAAGCGTCCTGGGGGCCTTTTTCTCCGGGGAGCAGGTCGTGGTTGAGTCGTCCATCACCACGAGGCACGGCACCGAGTGTAGGCGAGATCGACCACCGGTCCGAATTGGGTGACCGCCCGACAGGGGTCCTTCGACCGGTGCGGCCGTGCCTCCGGGGCTGTTTCCACAGGTACCGCGGGCTGTTCGGTTCGATCACTCCGGGTGATCATGGCCCGTTCCCGTCTCCGTGCTCCGGACCCCCGCAGGACGTTCGTTGCGGGGATGTGCGGCGGTTACCGGGGGGTCCGGGGCCCCGGCGGTCCGGCGCCCGTGCGGAGGCTCTCGTGGCGCTCGGTGAGCCGGGGCCGGATGCGGGCGAGGGGTTGCCGAACGCTCGTTTCGTGTCGAGCCTCACACCGGGCGGCCCGTGCGGGGAGGTCCGCGGACCGCCGCGGAGGGCCACTCGGCCGGTCCGGAACGCTCTTGGTCCGGTCCAGGACCGGCCCGCGATCCCGGTCCGTGGACCACGCGAGCCGGCGGGGGCGGATCGCGCGAGCCGTTACGGGCGTTGCCGAGGGGCCGGGTCCGGGCTGGGCCGCGCGAGCCGGTGGGGGCGTCGGCCGGGGTGCGGGTCCGGGCTGGGGTGCGGGTCCGGGCTGGGGTGCGGGTTCGGGCTGGGCCGCGCTCCCATGGCGGTGTCCGGTCCCGGGACGGGCGTCCGTACTTCGAGATCACCGTTGACACGGTCATGGCCTGTTGGCAGGCTCCTGCCTCATGCAGCCCCTCGGTGATCATTCGGTCACGCTCGTGGAGCGCCGCCACGTCGATCTGGGACGTGTCGCGAGCGCCATCTGTCGCCGCGCCTGAGCTGTCACGCTCCTGGGCCCTTCCCCGGCCTCGGTAGAGCTTCCGCTCCGCAGAACTCCCGTTCCGCGGAGCTTCCGTTCCACCCTCCTTTCCGCCCGCTCATGACCGGGTGCGCGTCCGCGTACGCCCGTCTCCGGCGGGTTCCGTCGTGCCCCTCTCCCTCGCGCACCGCTCCTTCCGGCGCCCGAGGCCCGCCCAGGAGACCTCATGCCCTCTCGTGATTCGAACGTCAGTACGGACAAGTCCCCCGATGTGCCGCTGAGCCGCCGCGCCTTCACCGCGGCCGTCGGCGCGACGGCGGCCACCGCCGCCGTCGGGATACAGGCAGCCTCTCCGGCAGCCGCGGCGGCCGGGGAGGCGACGCGGGAGCAGCCCTTCCGGGCCGCCCGCGGCAAGCACGCCCGCCGCCCCAACATCCTCTTCATCCTCGGCGACGACCTCGGCTGGGCGGATCTCTCCTCCTACGGCGCCCCGCACATCCGCACCCCCAACCTGGACGCGCTCGCACGGCAGGGCGTCCGCTTCACGGATGCCTACTCCGGGTCCGCGACCTGCTCCCCCACCCGGTTCAGCCTCTACACGGGCCGCTACCCGGGGCGTACGAAGGGCGGGCTCGCCGAGCCCATCGCGGACAAGTCCGTCGGCCTCGAACCGACCCACCCGACGCTGGCGTCCCTGCTGCGCGGCGCCGGTTACTCGACGGCGCTGATCGGCAAGTGGCACTGCGGCTACCTGCCGGACTACAGCCCGACCAAGTCGGGCTGGGACGAGTTCTTCGGGAACTTCGGCGGGGCGCTGGAGTACTACTCGAAGCTCGGCCTGGCCGGGGAGTACGACCTGTACGAGGGCGACGCCGAATACAAGGACCTGCGCTACTACACCCGGGTCCTCACCGAGCGCGCGAGCGAATACGTGCAGCGCGACCACGAGAAGCCGTGGCTGCTCAACCTGAACTTCACCACCCCGCACTGGCCGTGGATCGCCGACGGCGACACGGAGGCCAGCGCCGAGATCGTCCGCCGGATCAAGGCCGGCGACAGGTCGGCGCTCTGGAACGCCGACGGCGGCTCGGTCGAGAAGTACACGGAGATGGTCGAGGACCTGGACCGCTCGATCGGCCAGGTGCTGAAGGCCCTGAAGCGATCGGGCCAGGAGGAGGACACACTCGTCTTCTTCGCCAGCGACAACGGCGGCGAGCGCTTCTCGTACAACTGGCCTCTGTCCGGCAACAAGAGCTCGCTCCAGGAGGGCGGCATCCGGGTCCCGTCGGTGCTGCGCTGGCCCGCTCGCATCAACGGCAACCAGGTCAGCGACCTCCCGGTGTTCTCGCCCGACTGGACGGCGACCCTGCTGGAGCTCGGCGGTGCGCGGCCCGACCCCGCCTACGCCCTGGACGGCGTCAGCCTCGCCGGATACCTGCTGCGGGACGAGAGGCCGAAGGAGCGCGACCTGTTCTGGCGGGTGCGCGGCGAGCGGGCGCTGCGGCGCGGCGACTGGAAGTACTACAGGGGGAAGAGCGGGGCCGACCAGCTCTTCCAGCTGAGCGAGGACCAGCGCGAGCAGGCCGACCGGGCGAAGGCCGAGCCCGAACTGCTGGCCGAGCTGCGGGCGTCGTGGGAGAAGACGAACGCGGGCCTGCTCCCGTATCCGACGGCCTCCTGAGCCACCCGTCCCGGGGCGCCCGGCCCCTGGGACGGCCGGGACCGGGGACGGCCGGGACCGGGGACGGCCGAGGACCTGGGCTGCCCTCGGCGTCGGTCAGCCCCGGCCGGCCCAGTTCCGGGCGGCCGGGGCTGCCCGGAACTGAGACGGGCGGCCCGGTCCGGGCCGAGCGGGAGCACCCGGGGCGCCCCGGGTGCTCCCGCTCGCCTCCGGCGGCGCCGGTGGTCAGTCCTCGGCCGCCGTGGCCGCCGCGGTGAGCCCCTCGCCGCTCTTCGCCGTGAGCGAGAGGGTGCGGTGATCGACGACGTACTCCGTCTTCCCCTCCAGCGCGGCGAGCAGCGCGCGTTCCAGCTTCATCTGCGGTCCCGGGCACATCTTCCTGGTGGAGGCGAGCGGACCGAAGGTGATCGTGGAGCCGGAGACCGCCGCCTTGCCGTGGAACGAGTTGCAGCCGAGGCTCCCCTCCACCGAGCCGTCCTCGGCGAAGGTGAGGCGCGCCTCGTCCTCCGTGCCCGCGGGGAGGGAGGAGGCGGTGCTTCCGGAGACCAGCCCGGTGACCTTCCACGCGGTACCGGCGAGCGGGGCCGGGGGCTCGGACGTCAGGGCGATGGAGTCGCCCTCCGCCGTGGTCAGGGTCAGTGTCTTCGCGTCCCCACTGCCGGCCACCGCGGCCTCCAGCTTCCCGCCGAGCACGCCGCCCAGCGCCGTCTCGAACCGCTGGACCTCCTTCTCGCACGCCATGCCCGTGGTCGTGCTCCGCCCAACGGTCACGGCGGTGCCGTCGACACGCACATCGGCGGAGAAGCGGTTGCAGCCCAGATTGCCGGTCGCCTTCCCCTCGGATCCGATCTCGACGTGGGCGCCCTCCGGAGCAGCGGTCTTCCTGCCGCCGACGGTCAGGGACGAGACGTTCCAGTGGACACCCGTCAGGGGCAGTTCGGTCCGTACGGTGCCGCTGCCGTCGCCGGACTCGGAGTCTCCGGATCCCGCTCCGGAGCCCGACTCCGTGCCGCAGGCGGCAAGAGTGAGAAGGGCCAGGACGCTGACAGCCATACGTTGTTTGCGCATGGCCCTGGGACGGATCGACCGGTCGATCCGGTTCCCCCTCAGCCCAACAGCGGCAGCAACGGGGCGAGGTCGGCCCGCTCACCACTCGCGCTGACCTGCGCCGCTTCGACCGCCTCCGTCCACCGCGCACGACCGGTCGCGAGCCGGATCCAGGTGAGCGGGTCCGTCTCCACGACGTTGGGCGGTGTGCCCCGGGTGTGCTTGGGGCCGCCGATGCACTGGACGACGGCGAAGGGCGGGACGCGCACCTCGACGGAGCCGCCGGGCGCCTTGTCCGCCAGCGCGTCGGCGAGCAGCCGGGTGCAGGCGGCGAGCGCCTGGCGGTCGTACGGGATGTCGAGGCCTGTCGCCCGGTGGAGGTCGTCGGTGTGGACGACGAGCTCGACGGTGCGGGTGACCAGGAAGTCGCCCAGCCGCATCGTCCCCGCCCCGGCCGTCACCAGCCGGTCGTCGAAACCGGCGGGCACCAGCTCCCTGAACCGTGCCTCCGTCTCCTCGTAGAGCGCGTCCAGGTCGGGCCGCTCCGCGGCGAGTTGCCGGGTGGAGTCGGCGATTCCCGCGGCCCTCCGGGCGGTGGAGAACGGCCACTCCAGCAGCGCGGTCTCCGGCTTGGGCCCCCCGGCCGGCACCGGGAGCTCCACGGCCCCGCTCACCCGGCCCAGGGCCATGGTCAGATGCGCCGCGAGCTCCCGCACCGTCCACTCCCCCAGCCCCGGCAGGGCGAGCTGCTCGGGCGTCAGGGACCGGACGGCTTCCCGTACGTGGGCGAACTGGGCCAGGACGGCGGTCCGTGTCCGGGCGAGGTCGTAGGCGCGAGGGCGCTTCTTGGCCGGTGGCATGAGGGCGAGACTAACCGGCGCCTGTGACAGTGCCCCCGCGCTCCGGGCGGGCCACCGGCCACCGGCCCGCCGCCCGTTCACCTCTTGGGGAAGTCCGCCGCGTCGGGGTGGACGGTGCCGGTGCAGCCCCGTCGCTCCGTCGCGTCGTCGACGTACGCCCTGAAGAGCGTCCGCAGCCGGTCGGCGGCTATCCGGTCGTACGGATAGGACACCCACATCACGTGCAGGGCCGGCCGGCCGGAGCAGACCGAGGAGGCCCACCAGATCTGCCCGGAGTCGGTGCCCGCCGTGCCCGGGGTGAGCTCGGTCGGCTGCTTGAAGTGCGCGGTGCGCAGCCCTCGCGTCCCGTCGCCGACATAGGTCTCGGTCTTCACCCACCAGGGGAAGTACGTCAGCACGTTGTCCAGCGACTGCGGATAGTCCGAGGTCTTCACGAAGCCCGGATAGATCCTGCGGGTCTCCTTCTCCCCCACCGTCAGCAGACAGGCGTCGTGGTCGCTCGCCTTCCCCGCCGGGGCGGCCAGCGCCCTGTCGGGGAGCTGCCCGCGCTCCTCGGTGGCGAGGAAGCGCTGGTACCAGGCGCAGGTGCCGCCCGTGCTCGCCGGGGCTCCGAACTCCGTCGCGGGCGCGGCGAGTGTGGCGGGCAGCTCCGGGAGCTCGGCCCGGCATCCCGTCCGCCCTGCGGCCCGGTCCGCCCCTTGGCGGGCGAGAACGGCGAGCGTGCGCCGGTCCTCGGGGGTGACGCGCTCGTCGTACTGGGCGACAGCCGACACCTCTATGGAGGAGAGGGCTCCGCCCTTCTCGCAGAGCGCCCGCGCCGTCACCTTGTACTCGTCGTACTCGCCCAGCCTGCCGTCGCCCAGCGGATGCGGGAGGGCGTGGTTCAGGACGGGCCCGGTGGTCCTGTCCTCGTCGCCGTACGGCCGGCGGAACGGCTCGTCGCTCGTCTCGTCGATCTCCGTCCGGTCCGCCTCGGTCTCGTCGGCTTCCGGCTCCGCCGAGCGCCGCAGGACGGCCATCGAGAAGTGCCCGTAGGTCGTTCCCGGCTCTCCGACCCTGTAGACCAGGCAGCCGCTGGACCGCTCGGCGAGATCGGTCTCGTACTCGTCGGAGATCTTGACCCGGTCGATCCCGCCGCCGTTCAGCCCGAGGACGGGGTCGGGATCGATGAGACCACCGCACGCCTCGGTGATGCGCCCACGGCTCTCGTCCCTGTCGCGGAGGTCGATGAACTCCTGCACGAAGGCCCAGATGCTCAGCCCGATGCCGACCACGGCGAGCACGCACAGCAGCTTGTTCACCACGTCGCGCCCGCGCCCGCGCTCGGGCAACGGCCGGGGCTCGCCCTCCGGTTGCGCACCGCGTGAATCGTCCATGCCCGTCCCCCCGTGCGCCCCCTGCGCAACGTTCCTCAAGCTATCAGCCGGTACCGACAGCCTCCTCGAAGGGAAGTCGGGGGCCGGAATCGCGAAGCCCCCGTCCGGTTCGACCGGACGGGGGCTCGCCACAAGCGGCGGGTGACTCAGGCGAACAGACCCTCCAGGGTCCCCTCGTGCGCCGTGCGCAGCTCGCTCAGCGGAATGCTGAACTCGCCCTGGATCTCGATCTCCTCGCCGTCCACGACACCGATGCGGGCGACGGGCAGACCCCGCGCGCCGCACATGTCGTTGAAGCGGAGCTCCTCGCTGCGCGGAATCGAGACGACCGCACGGCCGGCCGACTCCGAGAACAGGAAGGTGAACGCGTCCAGACCGTCCGGGACCACCAGCCGGGCACCCTTCCCGCCCCGCAGGCAGGACTCGGTGACCGCCTGGATCAGACCGCCGTCGGAGAGGTCGTGCGCCGCGTCGATCATGCCGTCGCGGGAGGCCGAGATGAGGATCTCGGCGAGCAGCTTCTCGCGGCCCAGGTCGACCTTCGGCGGCATACCGCCCAGGTGCTGGTGGACGACCTCGGACCACGCCGAGCCGCCGAACTCCTCGGCGGTGTCGCCCAGGAGGTAGAGCAGCTGGCCCTCTTGGGCGAAGGCGACCGGCGTGCGCCGGGTGACGTCGTCGATCACACCGAGCACCGCGACGACCGGCGTCGGGTGGATCGCCGTCTCCCCGGTCTGGTTGTACAGCGAGACGTTGCCGCCGGTGACCGGGGTGCCCAGCTCCAGGCAGCCGTCCGCGAGACCACGCGTGGCCTCGGCGAACTGCCACATGACGTCCGGGTCCTCGGGCGAACCGAAGTTCAGGCAGTCCGAGATCGCGAGCGGCTTGGCGCCGGAAGCGGCGACGTTGCGGTACGACTCGGCCAGCGCGAGCTGGGCGCCCGTGTACGGGTCGAGCTTGGCGTACCGGCCGTTGCCGTCGGTCGCCATGGCCACGCCCAGGTTCGACTGCTCGTCGATCCGGACCATGCCGGCGTCCTCGGGCATCGCGAGCACGGTGTTGCCCTGCACGAAGCGGTCGTACTGGTCGGTGATCCAGGACTTGGAGGCCTGGTTCGGGGAGCCGACCAGCTTGAGGACCTGCTCGCGCAGCTCCGCGCCGTTCGCCGGACGGGCCAGCTTGCCGGCGTCGTCGGCCTGGAGGGCGTCCTGCCAGGAGGGGCGTGCGAACGGCCGGTGGTACGTCGGGCCCTCGTGGGCCACGGACCGCGGCGGCACGTCCACGATCCGCTCGCCGTGCCAGAAGATCTCCAGCTGCGAGCCCTCGGTCACCTCACCGATGACCGTGGCGATGACGTCCCACTTCTCGCAGATCTCCATGAAGCGGTCCACGTGCTGCGGCTCGACGATCGCGCACATGCGCTCCTGCGACTCGCTCATGAGGATTTCCTCGGGCGAGAGGGAGGAGTCGCGCAGCGGCACGGTGTCCAGCTCGACGCGCATACCGCCGGAGCCCGCGGAGGCCAGCTCGGAGGTGGCACAGGAGAGCCCGGCGCCGCCGAGGTCCTGGATGCCCGCGACGAGCTTCTCCTTGAAGATCTCCAGGGTGCACTCGATGAGGAGCTTCTCCTGGAACGGGTCGCCGACCTGCACGGCGGGGCGCTTGGTGGGCTTGGTGTCGTCGAAGGTCTCCGAGGCCAGCACGGAGACGCCGCCGATGCCGTCGCCGCCGGTGCGGGCGCCGTAGAGGATCACCTTGTTGCCGGGCCCGGAGGCCTGGGCCAGGTGGATGTCCTCGTGCTTCATCACACCGATGCAGCCGGCGTTGACCAGCGGGTTGCCCTGGTAGCAGGCGTCGAAGACGACCTCGCCGCCGATGTTCGGCAGGCCGAGGCAGTTCCCGTAGCCGCCGATGCCGGCGACGATGCCCGGCAGCACCCGGCGGGTGTCGGGGTGGTCGGCCGCACCGAAGCGCAGCGGGTCGACGACCGCGATCGGGCGGGCACCCATGGCGAGGATGTCGCGGACGATGCCGCCGACGCCGGTGGCCGCGCCCTGGTAGGGCTCGATGTACGAGGGGTGGTTGTGCGACTCGACCTTGAAGGTGACCGCGTACCCCTGGCCGACGTCGACGACACCGGCGTTCTCGCCGATCCCGACGAGCATGGCGTCGTTCTCGGGGACCTTCTCGCCGAACTGCTTGAGGTGGACCTTGCTGCTCTTGTAGGAGCAGTGCTCGGACCACATCACGGAGTACATGGCGAGCTCGGCGCCGGTGGGACGGCGGCCCAGGATCTCGCGGATCCGGGCGTACTCGTCCTCCTTGAGGCCGAGCTCCTTCCAGGGCTGTCCGGCGTCCGGGGTTTCGGCCGCGTGCTTGACCGTGTCCAGGCTCATGCGTTGACCAGCTTCTTGATGATCGAGGTGAAGAAACCCAGGCCGTCGGTGCGACCGGTGCCGATCAGCGGCTCGACGGCGTGCTCCGGGTGCGGCATCAGACCGACGACGTTGCCCGCGGCGTTCGTGATGCCGGCGATGTCGCGCAGCGAGCCGTTCGGGTTGACGTCGGCGTAGCGGAACGCGACGCGGCCCTCGGCCTCCAGCTCGTCGAGCGTGCGCTCGTCGGCGGTGTACCGGCCGTCCACGTTCTTCAGCGGTACGGAGATCTCCTGGCCCGCCGTGTAGTCCGAGGTCCAGGCCGTCTCCGCGTTCTCCACCCGCAGCTTCTGGTCGCGGCAGATGAAGTGGAGGTGGTTGTTGCGCAGCATCGCGCCGGGCAGCAGGTGTGCCTCGGTCAGGATCTGGAAACCGTTGCAGATACCGAGGACCGGCATGCCGGCCTTCGCCTGCGCGATGACGGTCTCCATCACCGGCGAGAAACGCGAGATGGCGCCGGCGCGCAGATAGTCGCCGTAACTGAATCCGCCCGCCAGGATCACCGCGTCGACCTGGTGGAGGTCCTTGTCGCGGTGCCAGAGGGATACGGGTTCGGCACCCGCGATCCGCACGGCCCGGAGGCTGTCCTGGTCGTCGAGCGTGCCGGGAAAAGTGACGACTCCGATACGGGTGGTCACTTCTCCTCCTCCACCTTGACGGTGAAGTCCTCGATGACTGTGTTGGCGAGGAAGGTCTCCGCCATCTCGTTAATACGGGCGAGGGCGGCATCGTCGACCGGCCCCTCGACCTCGAGCTCGAAACGCTTTCCCTGACGAACGTCCGCGATTCCGTCGAAGCCGAGACGGGGCAGTGCGCGCTGCACAGCCTGTCCCTGCGGGTCGAGGATCTCCGGCTTGAGCATGACGTCGACTACGACGCGTGCCACTGGCACTCCCGGTGGTGTGGTGCGGCTGTGTCTCCGAGGGGTTCCCCAGATCCCCGCGGGTCCACTCAGCGTACCTGGCCAGAAATTCTACGCGGGTAGATATCGAGCACCTCCGATCACGCCGTGATAACGGACCCGGACAACACACAGGGAAAGCCCAGGAAAAAAATCTTCACCCGGATTGCACGCAGGCACACGGAGGCAACACGCGGATGTAATTGAGCGGGCTTCACAATGCGCCTCCCGCCGCTGTACAAATGAATACCGGGGAAAGCACGATTGCCCCGGAACAGTCGACACCCGTCGATCCGTATCCGCCCAGCCGCCGGAAGGCCGGCATCAGCGCATGTCAGACGCGACGGTGCCGCAGGAAAGGACCGATATCCGTGGCTCAGCGTGTAGTGGTGACGCTCTCCGACGACATCGACGGGGGAGAAGCGGCGGAAACGGTCACCTTCGCCCTGGACGGGAAGTCGTACGAGATCGACCTCAATCCCGCCAACGCAAAGAAACTGCGCAAGACACTGGCTCCGTACGTGGCGGCCGGCCGAAAGCAGACAAATACCGGCAAGCGCGGCAAGGCGCCGGTGTCGTACCACCACACCTCGCTCGCGCCCGACCCCGCGGCCGTGCGCGCGTGGGCCCGCTCGCACCGGATGGAGGTGCCGGCCCGCGGCCGGATCCCCAAGAAGGTCTACGAGGCGTTCCAGGCCGCCAGTTGAAGGTGACGCCCGGAATGTTCTCTTCCGGTTTCCCGTGGACGGGACCCCCGGGGCGACGCCCCGGGGAGCCGACTTGCACAACACCCCCGCTGGTCGGCTAGAGTCTGGAGCACGCCGAAGGGCAAGGCCGAAAAGCCGGGTCCGACGCAGCGTGCGGGTGTAGTTCAGTAGTAGAACATCCCCCTTCCAGGGGGAAGGCGCAGTGTGCAATTCCTGTCACCCGCTCTGCACTGCCTTACCGATCCACTCAGTGGATCAGGTAGAGTAGTGAGCGCTCCACCGGTGAAAGCCGAGTGGCAGCAATGCGGACGTAGCTCAGTTGGTAGAGCGCAACCTTGCCAAGGTTGAGGTCGCCAGTTCGAACCTGGTCGTCCGCTCTTGATTCAAAGGCCCCGGTCGATTTTCGACCGGGGCTTTTGGCGTTTCCGCTGATTCCCATGACGTTTGTCATGAGCAGTGATGACGGCGCGCACTGCCCCCGGCCGTGCTCCGACGGAAGTCTGGAGACATGACCAGCGACGGCATTCCCCTCCCGGAAACCCGCGCCGCCCTCGTCGTCGACGCGGTACGACGGCGTCGCGCGGGCGGCCACGAGGCAGTGAGCGGGATCTCGTGCTCCGCGGCACCGGGTGAGCTCTTCGCCCCGCCCGGCACGGACGGAGCCGGAAGGACCCCCGCGTCCGAGCCGCTGAAGGACCGGCCCGCCCCGATGGCGGTACGGTCCGCGCTGGGCCACGCCCCCGTACCGCGAGCGGGCGGCGGTCCGGCGGAGTCACCGCAGGGGGTACGAACGGCGCAAGGGGAGGCTGGGGACATGGCAGAGGTGACGACGGGCCGGCGGCCGGGGGAGATACGGCGATGGGCCCGGCCGAAGGCGTTTCGGGCCGGGCGGGCCACGAAGACCGACACGGCGAAGGTCGAGCTCTACACGCGCGCCACCTTCCAGATGATGGCGGGCATCGAGTTCGGGGGGCTGGCCGTGCCCCTTCTCTTCGGCGACCGGCGGCCTTCCGACGTCTGGCTGTTCCTGCTGCTCCTCGCCCACTCCGCCATGTGCGCCGTGATGTCCTCCAGGGGACTCGACCTGCGGCTGGGACACCGGGAGAACCCGGTCCGCCTGACCGCGGCCGCCGCCGCCCTGACGGGCGCCTGCCTCCTGGCGTGTGTCCTGCTCCTCGACACCGGGGCGATCTCCGAGACGGACGACTTCGGCGTCCTGCTGATGGGATTCGCCGCCTTCGGCCTGGGCTCGCTCTCCCTCGGTCTGCCGACCACGGGCGCACGGGTGTGGCTGGTGCTCGGCGCGGCCACCGGCACCTCCGTCTTCACGGCGGCGCTGGGCATGGGATGGCGGCAGACCTGGCTGAACTTCACCGGCGTCTCCGCCGCGGGAGCGCTGTTCGTCGCCACGTACGTCTTCTCGGCCTGGCTGGCCGGTGTCGTACGGCAGTTGGACGCCGCCCGCGAACTGGAGACCCGCGTCGCGGTCGCGGAGGAACGGCTGCGGTTCGGGCGGGACATGCACGACGTGATGGGGCGCAACCTCGCGGTGATGGCCCTGAAGAGCGAACTCGCCGTCCAGCTCGCCGAGCGCGGAAGGCCCGAGGCCGTGTCGCAGATGGCCGAGGTCCAGCGGATCGCGCAGGAGTCCCAGCGCGAGATCCGCGACATCGTGCGCGGCTACCGGGAGGCCGGCCTGCGCACCGAACTGGAAGGCGCGCTGGGCGTGTTGAAGGCCGCCGGGATCGACTGCACGGTCCACGGCGTCGGCGACGACCTGAGCACAGCGCTCCCCGGAGACGTCCAGTCCGCCCTGGGATGGGTGGTGCGGGAAGCGACGACGAACGTACTGCGGCACGGCGATCCCCGGAGCTGTGCCATCCGCCTCTCGACGGCGGAGCTGCCCGGGGGAACCCAGGAGGTGGTTCTGATGGTGCAGAACGACGGTGTGCCCGAACCGGCCGGGCCCGCGGGCGGGAACGCCGGTCGCCGCCCGGCGCCCGGAACGGGGCTGGCCGGTCTGCGGGAGCGGCTGGCCGCGCACGACGGCACGCTCGAGGCGGGCCCGGTCCCCGGATCGGACCGCTTCCGGCTCACGGCACGGGTGCCGCTGCCGGACCGTGACCGCTCCCCCGCTCGTCCCGCCGGCCGTGAGGACGGCACCGCATGACCACCGGACGGGGCCCCGTGCGGGTCCTCCTCGCCGACGACGAGCACCTGATCCGCGGCGCACTGGCCGCGCTGCTCGCACTGGAGGACGACATCGTGCTGGTCGCCGAGGCCGCGACCGGGCCCGAGGCACTCGCGATGGCGCTGGCGCACCGGCCCGATGTGGCGGTCCTCGACCTGGAGATGCCCGGGGCGGACGGTGTGAAGGTCGCCACATCGCTGCGGACCGGACTGCCCGGCTGCCGGACCATGATCGTGACGAGTCACGGCAGGCCCGGCCATCTGAAGCGGGCCCTCGAAGCGGGCGTCCGGGCGTTCGTGCCGAAGACACTCAGCGCCCGGCGGCTCGCCGAGATCATCCGCGCCGTGCATGCGGGAAACCGCTATGTGGACCCGGAGTTGGCCGCCGACGCCATCTCCGCCGGGGACTCCCCGCTGACCGCCCGGGAGGCCGAGGTGCTGGAGCTGGCGGCGGACGGGGCGCCCGTGGCCGAGATCGCCGAGCGCGCCTCCCTGTCCCAGGGCACGGTGCGCAACTACCTGTCGGCCGCGGTCTCCAAACTCGGTGCGGAGAACCGTCATGCGGCAGTGCGTCTCGCACGGGAGAGAGGTTGGGTATAGTAGGCATCGCGCTTCGGCGCAGTGCGAACGTAGCTCAGCTGGTAGAGCGCAACCTTGCCAAGGTTGAGGTCGCGAGTTCGAACCTCGTCGTTCGCTCCACTCAGGAAGGCCCCGGTCCCCAGGACCGGGGCCTTCCGCCGTCACACGCCCTGGGCCGGCCAGCTGGTGCCGGTCAGAAGCTCGTACGCGTCCAGGTACTTGGCCCGGGTCGCGTCGACGATCTCCTGCGGGAGCGCCGGGGGCGGCTGCTCGCTGTGGCGGTCCCAGCCGGAGGCCGGCGAGGTCAGCCAGTCACGCACGAACTGCTTGTCGTACGAGGGCTGCTGCCTGCCCGGCTCCCAGGTCTCGGCCGGCCAGAAGCGCGAGGAGTCCGGGGTCAGCACCTCGTCCGCGATGATCAGCTCCTCGCCGCCGTCGGCGGTGGGTGCGAAGCCGAACTCGAACTTCGTGTCGGCCAGGATGATCCCGCGCTCACGGGCGATGTCCCGGGCCCGGGCGTAGACGTCCAGCGTCGTCCGGCGCAGCAGGGCAGCGGTCTCGGGGCCGACCTCGCGGGCGACCTCCTCGTACGACACGTTCTCGTCGTGATCGCCGACCGCGGCCTTGGTGGCCGGGGTGAAGATCGGCGCAGGGAGCTCGGAACCGTCGACGAGGCCCTCGGGGAGACCGAGGCCGCAGACCGTGCGGCTCGCGTCGTACTCGATCAGGCCGGAGCCGGTCAGATAGCCGCGCGCCACGCACTCGACCTGGACCATCCGCAGCGAACGGCAGATCAGGGTACGGCCCGCCCAGTCGGCGGGCGCACCGGCCGGAAGGTCCGTCGACAGCACGTGGTTGGGGACGAGATCGGCGAGCTGGTCGAACCACCACAGCGACAGCTGGGTGAGCACGCGGCCCTTGTCCGGGATCTCGGTGGGCAGGACCCAGTCGTACGCGGAGATGCGGTCGCTGGCGACCATCACGAGGTCGCCCGCCTCGTTC
Source organism: Streptomyces sp. CB02058 (assembly GCF_001905505.1). Taxonomy (GTDB): domain Bacteria; phylum Actinomycetota; class Actinomycetes; order Streptomycetales; family Streptomycetaceae; genus Streptomyces. The sequence goes on along the minus strand of NZ_LIPG01000005.1, from coordinate 660,052 downwards.
CTGTACAGGTCGCGCACCTTGCCGGTGTGCAGATGGGTGAGCCCCGGCACCTGCACAGGCTCGGGCTTTTCTACGAAACCGGACACGCTGCCTCCGCGTAGGTTGATCCAGGAGTCGTTCCGATTGTCCCGCATGCGAAGAGGCCGCGCCGACAGGGGTCGCCAGGTGGACAGGGGTGGGCGGGCCCGGGAACCCTCACGGACGGCGAGCCGCCCGTACGCCTCCTGGTTCCGCTTGCCGGTCCCGGCCCGCTCGCGATCCGGAGGCGTGGTCTCTCGACTGCCGCTCGCCGGTCCCGGGCCCCGGAGGCTCGCCCGTGCGCGATCCGGGCGAGGCCCCGTCAGTCCCGCTTGCAGATCCGGTCGAGCAGGTTGGCCGTGGCCCGCTGGATCCGGGCGTCGACATGGCCGGGCCGGTCCAGCGCCGGGGACCAGGCGAAGGTGCCCGAGGCGAAGACGAGCGCGCCCGACGGGGCGCGGTAGAGGGAGGTCTCCTGGTGCCGGGTGGCCCCGTCGCCGTCGGCGTACGGGGAGTGCGCGAGCAGCATGCGGTTCTCGTGCTCGGGCAGCGTCGTGCGCGGGAAGTAGCGGTCGGCCTCGCCGGCGACCAGGCCGTCGATCTCGTCGCCCTCACCGGCTCCGGTGGCCTCCCAGAGCCAGTGCCCGGCGTTCCGCACGACCAGAGGATGGGGCTCGGGGACCCGCCCGGCGTACTGGATGCCCAGCAGCTGCTGTTCGGCCCGGTCGATCTCGCGCCACAGGGCCGGCTTCCCGGGGCCCCGGCGCTTGCGGCAGGTGAGCAGACGGTCGGGGACGCCCGAGGGCGACGGGCCGAGCCCGACCTGCCAGTACATGGTGTTGGCCGAGAGGAAGACCAGCGAGGTGCCGGTGTCCCGGGCGAGCTCGGCGGTGCGGCGCATGGGCACCGACCAGTACTCGTCGTGGCCGGGGAAGACCAGGCCCCTGTAGCGGCTCGGGTCGACGCGGCCGGCGTGCAGATCGCGGGCGTCGGCGTACGCGAGGTCGTAGCCGTAGCGCTCGGCCCAGCGGATGAAGTCGTAGGCGTGGCCGACGTGGAGGGGGAGGCCGGCGCCGGCGTAGGGACGGTCGAAGGAGATGGTGGCGGCGGCGTCCTCCTCGCCCAGCAGCCGGCCCTGCTCGTCCCAGGCGTGGTAGAGGCTGGCCCCCGTACGGCCGTCCTCCGGGTAGAGGTTGTACGCCTGCCAGGTGATGTCCGGGAGCAGGAGCAGCAGGTCCGCCGGGTGGTCGTCGCGCACCGTGAAGGGGACGTGCGAGCGGTATCCGTCGGCGGTGGTGAGGACGGCCACATACGCTCCGACCGACCAGTAGCTGGGGATCTGCAAGCGCCAGGAGAGCCACCAGTGGTGGCAGGAGACCGTCCGCTCGGCGGTCAGCGGCGGCGGCTGGACGATGCCGGAGAGACGCGGGCTGGTGGTGATCTTCGCGGCGCCGTCGCCCCCGTAGTGCCCGATGCGGTAGACGTCCACGGAGAACTGCTGGGGCGGGTCCACGGTGATGTGGAAGTCGATGGCCTCGCCGGGGGCCGCGGCGCCGGGCGAGGCGAAGCCCTTGATCTGCTGGTGCACGTCGTCGGCGGTGCGCGTGCCGCCGCCCGTTCCGCTGCGGCCCAGCTCCGGAGCGGCGTACCAGGGGACGACCTGGCCGGTGTCGTCGAAGTAGTTCTCGCTGCCGCGCAGCCAGGGCAGCGGGCCCTGCCCGAAGGGGTCGCTCACGGCGTGCGCGAGGGCACCGGATTCCCATCGCCGGATCTGATCCGCCCCCATCCCGCTCCCCTCCCTCGTCCCCGACAGCTGTAGGGCGTCGGATGCCGGCGCCTCTTCACAGCACATCACATAACGCACGCACTCCGTCACCGTTCGTCGCGAATTGGCGTGAGCGGAGCGAAATCTTCCGGGTATCAGGCGCACATCCGGGACATTTCGCCGCCTGTATGGACGTACGGTCGTGCAACTGGCGCTCGTCCGCCGTCACCCCAGGCGTACGGGTTTGTCCGTGCGCACGCCCACCGCGGTGAGCCAGGTCCGCAGCGGCTCCGCGTCGCCGTCCTCGACGAGGCTGAGCACGGGGGCGCCCAGGTCCGACCTGCGTCCGCCGTCGACCAGCAGGGCGGGGCCGTCGAGCCAGTCGAGGCCCGGGGCGGCTCCGGCCGTGTCCACGGCCGCACAGCAGACCATCGCCACCACATGGTCGGCGAGCAGCTCGGTGCCCGTGCGCGGCGGCTGGAGGGGGAAGAGCGGAAGCGGGACGGGGCCCCAGAGGTCGAGGGGGTCGCCGGCGGCGGGCGGAGTCGCCGCCGGGGAGCCGTCGGAGCCGCCGGTCCGTGGACGCGGCGCCTCGCTCGCCTCGTCGCGGGCGACGGCCGCGCCGATCCCGGCCGCGAGCGCCTCACTGTTGGCGCCCGGTGCGGCGAGGTGGTCTATGACCCGTGCCAGCGTGGGCACGGCGGAGCCGTCGGCACCCTGGGCGGGCCCGCCCACGGAGACGCTCGCGGCCACCCCCAGGGCGTCGAGCACGCGGTGCAGGCGGGCGGCCTCCGTACGCCACTTCCGGTCCACGACCTCTTCCGGATACTGCTGCCAGTCCACCGGGGACCAGCCGGGGCCCGCCTCGGCCGGACCGCCGTGGAAGAGCCGCGCGGCGAGCAGCGAGGCCGCCTCGTCGGCCGCGCCGGGCTCCTCGATCAGATCGCAGGCGGGGCGCTCCCCCAGCCGGGAGGTGAAGCCGTCGGCCAGCCGGTCGCGCCGGGAGAGCTCGGTGAGCGCGGAGACGACGCCCGCGTCGAGCCGGGAGGGCCAGCGGCCCATCCGCCAGGCGGGCAGGGCGACCCGGGTCAGCAGCCGGTCCCAGCCGGCGTACGCCAGGCCGACCTGTTCCTGGGCGACGATGCGCAGCCCGTAGTCCACACCCTGGGCGCGCCCCGAGGCCGCGGCGGCGACGCAGCGCTCCATCTCGGCGGCGTGACCGCGACACCCGCGCAGCATCAGCCGGGCGACCCACCCCACGAAGGCCGCGGGAATCCCGCGTACGCGCCCCCGGCCCGGCTGGTCGGCGTCGGCGACGGCGGCGTCCAGACCGCGGACGAAGCGGCGGGCGGCGGCTATGTCGGGGTGCGCGGAGGGGCCGGTGCCCGCGACGACCGGGGCGAGCACCGCCCGCAGCTCGGCGACCCGCATCCACCACAGGAAGGGGGAGCCGATGACGAGCACCGGGGCTGCCGGGACACGACGGCCGCGCCCGGCACCGGTCAGCTCCCGGGCCAGATCCTTGGCCTTCGGCTGGGTCGCGGGGTGCGTACGGTCCTCCAGCCAGCTGTCGCAGTCCGGGGTCAGCGCTATGGCGGAGGGCGCCGGGACGTCGAGCCGGTCGGCGAGGTCGCGGACCAGCCGGTAGAGATCGGGGGCCGCCGCCTCCGTGAGGGGCACGGTCGGACTGACTGCGGGCCTGGCCCGCGCCACCGCGACGGCCACCCCCGCGCCGATCAGCAGGACCACCACGGCGCAGACCGTGACAGCCCAGCTCACCGTCGACCACACGCCCCCGCCGATGCGCCCCTGTGCCTGGGCGACGAGCAGCACGACGGCCGCGCCCGCCGGCAGGATCGCCAGCGCGGTGGCTCTGCTGCGGATGCGCAGCAGAGCCATGGCCCTGGCCCGCGCTGCGTGCGCACCCAGCTCCTCAACCGAACCGGTACCGGACACGGCTGGACGTCACCCCCTCTGCCCCCGCGACGGTGTTGGTCACTCCCCCACTGTGGCACCCGGCACCGACATCGCAATGCCGGTGGGCCAAGTGCCGGAACGCTTGCGCCGCACCCTAGTTGGGGCCCCGGCGGGCGTCATCCGGATGGCCGAGTCGTCACCCGATGGAATGGCTTTGGGCAAAGCTGCTGACGCGCCGGTGAACTGTGCTCCGGTGATACGGGACCGCACCCCCGGGCCCTTCGCGGGGCCTCCGGACACGCCTGTGCCCGGCGCCTCCGGAGGGAGCGCCGGGCACGGGCCGACGGGGCTGCGGGAGGCGTCAGGCCTCCTCGGCGGCCTTGCGCGCGATGTCCGTACGGTGCTGGGAACCGTCGAGCCGGATCCGGCCGAGCGCCGTGTAGGCCCGGTCCCGGGCCTGCGCGAGGTTCTTGCCGGTCGCCGTGACCGAGAGCACACGGCCTCCGGCGCTGACGACGGTGTCGCCGTCCTGCCGGGTGCCGGCGTGCAGGACGAACGCGTGGGGTTCATCCTTGGCCGCCACATCCGCGAGGCCCTCGATCGGGTCTCCCGTCCGGGGCGTGTCCGGGTAGTTGTGCGAGGCGATGACCACGGTGACCGCGGCGTCGTCGCGCCAGTTCAGCGCGGGCACGACGTCCAGGGTGCCGTTGGCCGCACCGAGCAGGACCCCGGCCAGCGGGGTCTTGAGCCGGGCCAGGACGACCTGCGTCTCCGGGTCGCCGAAGCGGGCGTTGAACTCGATGACCCGTACACCGCGCGAGGTGATCGCGAGGCCCGCGTAGAGCAGCCCGGAGAACGGCGTACCCCGCCGGCGGAGCTCGTCCACGGTCGGCTGCAGGACGGTCTGCATGACCTCGTCGACCAGCTTCGGGTCGGCCCACGGCAGCGGGGAGTACGCGCCCATGCCGCCGGTGTTCGGACCCTCGTCGCCGTCCAGGGCGCGCTTGAAGTCCTGGGCGGGCTGGAGGGGCAGCACCGTGGTGCCGTCGGTGATCGCGAAGAGGCTCACCTCGGGGCCGTCGAGGAACTCCTCGATGACCACACGGTCGCAGGCCAGGGCGTGGGCGCGGGCGGCTTCGACGTCGTCCGTGACGACGACGCCCTTGCCGGCCGCGAGGCCGTCGTCCTTGACGACGTACGGAGCGCCGAAGGCGTCGAGTGCCTCGTCGATCTCGGCGGGCGTCGTGCAGACGTAGCTGCGGGCGGTCGGGACGTTGGCACCGGCCATGACGTCCTTGGCGAACGCCTTGGAGCCCTCCAGCTGGGCGGCCTCACGGGAGGGGCCGAAGCAGGGGATGCCGACGGCGCGCACGGCGTCGGCGACACCGGCGACAAGCGGTGCCTCCGGGCCGACGACCACCAGCTCGGCGCCCAGCTCGGTGGCGAGGCGCGCGACGGCGTCACCGTCGAGTGCGTCGACCGGGTGCAGTTCGGCCACCTCCGCGATTCCGGCGTTGCCGGGGGCGCAGTACAGAGAGGTGACATCGGGGTCGAGGGAGAGAGAGCGGCACAGGGCGTGTTCGCGGGCGCCGCCGCCGATGACGAGGACCTTCACGGGGTGCAGCCTAGCCGCCGGGGGCCTCGGGCCTCGACGGGCGCCGGTCCGTGGACAGCTCGGGGGACGGGCCGGGGCTCTCCCCTGGTGGTCGGGACCCCTGGTGGTCGGGGACCTCTGATGGTCAGGGACTCGTCGCGACCCACGCGCGGAAAGGGACGCGCCACCGTCCCTTCGTGGAACGCCACTCGCCGCCCGTCACTCGTTGGTGAACTCCTCGACCACCGTGGCGCCCAGCTCGCGGACGATCAGGTCGTGCCCGGAGAGCGCGGAGTCGACCAGGTCGGGATCGTCCGCCTCGGCGGTGTCGTCCTCGGGCGCGACCGAACGAGGCGGTTCCGGGGCCGCCACCCTGTCGTACGAGGACTGCTCGGGCTGCCCGCCCTGCTGGGGCGAGGACTGCCCGCCGGGCGGCGGAGCCTGCGGGGCCGGGGCGGGCCGGGGCTCGTACGACGGAGCCGGCGGGGCGGGCGGGGGCTGGTAGGGAGCGGCCGGGGGCCTGCCTCCGCCGCCGCCACCGGTCTGCGGGGGCGTTCCGCCGCCGCCGGACGGGTCGACGACCGCGTCCACCCGCCAGGTGGCGTTGAACTGCTCGGCGAGCGCCTGCTTCAGCACTTCCTCGCTGCCGCTGCTGGAGAAGGTGTCGCGGGCTCCGGCGTTGAGGAAACCGAGCTGGAGTGTGCTGCCGTCGAAGCCTGTGACCTGGGCGTTCTGGCTGAGCAGGATCCAGGTGAACCGGCGGCGGTTCTTCACGGCCTCCAGGATGTCCGGCCACATGTTCCGCACCTGGGCCGCGCCCTGGGCCATGCCCGGCCCGCCCGGCGCGGGCGCCTGCGCGGCGGGGGCCGGGGCGGCCTGGACGGGGGGAGGCGCGGGCGCCTGTGCCTGCGGTGCGGCCGTCGGGCCGCTGCCGGGCGCGGAAGCGGTCGGCCAGCCACCGGGCCGCCGCGCGGGCTCGGCCGCGCCACTGCCGGCTCCGGCCGCCGCGGGCCACGCCCCGGGACGCTGCCCGGCGGGCTGCTGGGGGGCGGCCGGCTGGGGGGCGGGTGACGCCTCCTGCGGCGCGGCGGGCTCGGCGGCCATGGGCGCCCTGGGTACGTCCTCGACGGGGGCCGCCACCGGGGCCGCCTCGCCCCGGGCCGCGGCACGGGCCGCTGCGGGACCTCCGCCGGGCCCTCCCACGGGGCCGGTGCCGGGCAGCCCGGCGGAGGGGCCATGGGCCTCCGGCCCCGGCACGTACCCCATGGCGGGGCCCGGCCCGGCCGTGGCGAAGGACGCGCCGCGCTCCAGCCGGTCGAGCCGGGCCTGGAGCGAACGCTCGTCGTCGAACGCGGCGGGCAGCAGCACCCGGGCGCAGATCAGCTCCACCTGGAGCCGCGGCGAAGTGGCCCCGCGCATCTCGGTGAGGCCCTCGTTGACCAGATCGGCGGCACGGCTGAGCTCCGCGGCGCCGAACACGGACGCCTGGGCCTGCATCCGCTCCACCACATCGGCGGGCGCGTCGATGAGCCCCTTCTCCCCGGCATCCGGCACCGCGGCCAGGATCACCAGGTCACGCAGCCGCTCCAGCAGGTCGGCGACGAAGCGCCGCGGGTCGTTCCCGCCCTCGATCACCCGGTCCACGACCTCGAAGGCCGCCGCCCCGTCGCCAGCCGCGAAGGCGTCCACGATCGAGTCCAGCAGGGACCCGTCCGTATATCCGAGGAGCGAGGTCGCCATGGCGTATGTCACACCGTCGTCGCCCGCTCCGGCGAGCAGCTGGTCCATGACGGACATCGAGTCACGCACGGATCCCGCACCGGCCCGCACCACGAGCGGCAGCACCCCGTCCTCGACGAAGCTGTTCTCCTTGCCGCACACCTCCGCGAGATAGCCGCGCAGCGTCCCGGGCGGGACCAACCGGAAGGGGTAGTGGTGCGTACGCGAGCGGATCGTCCCGATGACCTTCTCGGGCTCGGTGGTCGCGAAGATGAACTTCAGATGCTCCGGCGGCTCCTCGACCACCTTCAGCAGGGCGTTGAACCCTGCCGGGGTGACCATGTGCGCCTCGTCGATGATGTAGATCTTGTACCGGCTGGAAGCGGGCCCGAAGAAGGCCTTCTCCCGCAGGTCACGGGCATCGTCCACACCACCGTGCGACGCGGCGTCGATCTCGATGACGTCGATCGAACCCGGCCCGTTGCGCGCCAGGTCACGGCAGGACTGGCACTCCCCGCACGGGGTCGGCGTGGGCCCCTGCTCGCAGTTCAGACAGCGCGCGAGGATGCGCGCACTGGTCGTCTTCCCGCAGCCGCGCGGCCCGCTGAACAGGTACGCGTGATTGACCCGGTTGTTCCGCAGGGCCTGCTGCAGCGGGTCAGTGACATGCTCCTGACCGATGACCTCGGCGAAGGACTCGGGGCGATAGCGGCGGTACAGCGCAAGGGACGACACACATACGAGGTTATCGGGGCGGACCGACAACCGGTCCCGCCCCGGGAGCGAGCGCCCGGTGGGAAACCACACCCCGGACACGCAAGGGCCCCCCACGCACCCGCCAGAGCCAACCTACCCTTGCTGCCTTCCGGCCCTGGGGGAGTTCAGTCAGATAGCGCCACGTGAGGGGCTGACGCCCACCTTAACCGATCCCAGCCCCCCGCCGTCCACCCTCACCCCCGCTCCGGCCCTCCGGGAGGACGGTCCGGAACGATCTACGGGGAACGTGTTCGCGAGCACCCTCCAACGTCTTGTATTGTTTGCGGCGGAGGATTCGCCTAGTGGCCTAGGGCGCACGCTTGGAAAGCGTGTTGGGGGCAACCCCTCACGAGTTCGAATCTCGTATCCTCCGCCATTGCTCTCACCGGGCAATACGTCGAAGGCCCCCGCAGCTCGCTGCGGGGGCCTTCGACGTTGCCGACGATCTTCGACCGCATGTGTCCACGCGGGCCGGGGTTCCCGGTCGATCAGGGAGGCGGTGCGGCCCTTCGCGACCCACAGGGGCGTGATGGGCCGGATGTTTTACCGCACGGCGTCGGCCGGGCAACGTGCACGCTGCTCGGGCTCAGGTGGTGCGGTTATGAATCCCAGGTGCCTAAGGCAGACCGCCGGTGTATCTCCGACGCCCTCGTCACCGGCGTGACCACGACGCGGTCCAGGGGGATCCGGGACGAGGGACACCTCAGGTTCGGCCCCGGCGAACCGGAGGGGCCGCCCCTCACCTGTTCATCGGCTTCCGGGTCGTCGTGATCACTGGGTGCTTTCGTCGACCTTGAAGTTGTAGTTGACCTGCTTGCCGTTGACCGCGGTGGCCGTGACCGTGATGCCGAGCGTGTCGCTGCCGGCGTTGAGTTCGCAGCGGATCGTGGCGCCGACCCGGGCCGGCAGGTGCTCGGGGCAGGTGACCTTGTCGGGACGCTTGCCGGTGTCCGCGGCGAGCTTGTCGGAGATCGTCTGCGCGACCCGTGCCTTGTGGACTGCTCCGCCCTCGTTGACGCCCGTGTTCTCGGGCGCCGTGGGGTCGCCGGCGGGCGGTGTCGACTCCTCCGCCGGCGCCTCGGCGGCCGGGCTCTCCTCGGCGGGCGCGTCCGTGCCGGCCGTCGTCGGGTCCTTCTTCTCCGCGTCGCCGATGCTGAAGGAGCATCCGCTGACGAGAAGCACCGTCAGTGCACCCAGTGCCGCTGCGGCCCCAAGCCTCTTGCTACGCGCTGTGTTCCGCATTCTTCCTCGCTTGTTCGTGGTGATGACGGTGCGGTCGTGCTTGACGCGACGATCGCAACTCCCTTTTCACTGGGTGGAGATCACGTCGTTGAGTGCCAGGGAGGTTCTTGAGGAACTCTCTGCCCGGGATCATGTCCTTGCCCTGTTGGGGATTTCCGCAGAGCGCCACCCTGCTCCTCGTGCTTCCGGCGTGCGGGGTGCCGAGCGTGACGACGTCCCCGATGGGGGGCCTCTTCGTCTTCGGGAAGCCTGCGGCGCCCCGCTGGGTGCAGTACAGAGCCTCAATTCTCGGCATGGAATTCCCCGTGTCTGAGTGCGCTCTTCAGACGCGCACGGTAGCCCGTCAAGGCCACTGGGTGTGCCGGTCGTTCGCCCCACATACCATTCCGCCGTGCTCGCCGGTCCACTACTCTCGGCCTCATGCGGCGCGGGGGGCACGGGGGCAACAGCGAGCGCCTGTTGACCCTGACCGTCGAGCGGTACGGCGTATGGCTCAGGTCCGCCGTGGTCTGTCTGTGCAGCGCCCTGGGCCTCGTCTCCGCGGACAGCGCGGAGATTCCCCTGGCGACGGCTCTGCTGGCGCCCGCTGTTCTCGCCTGCGGTGTACGCCTCCGCGCGCTGAGGCGCCCGCTCCCGTTCGCCCTGCTCTGGGCGTTGGACGCGGCCGTTCTGATGTTGACGGGGCTGTCCCAGCCGGCGCTCGGCAGCGAGAGCGCGGACGCCATGGTGGAGGTGATCGTCGGCATCAGCGTCATCGCTATCCAGTTCGAGTGGGCGACGCGCCCCGTGGCCGGCGCCGCCCTGGCCGTGGTGGGAGCTGCCGCCTGCGCGCTGGGGGACATCCTCTCTTCACCCGCGCACAGCTTCGACGTGATCCCCCTGGTACGCATGCTGATCCAGGTGGGCCTCGCGAGGGCCGGCTACCTCATCGTCAGGGCGCGGGCCAGGGCCGCCGACCGGTCGGCCTCGGCCACGGCAGCCCTGCACCGGGAGGCCGACGTCGCCGCCGCACGGTGGGCGACCGAACGCGAGTACCTCGCGACCCTTCACGACACGGCGAGCGCGACGCTGCTGATGGTCTCCCAGGGGAATGGCCGGGACTGGTCGTGGCTGCCACCGCGTGCCAGACAGGATCTGGACGCCGTGTCCGCCATGCCCGGCTTCGAGACAGGGAGCGTCGACCTCGCGGCGCTTCTCCGCTGCGTGCCCGAGGGCGAGGGTCAGGCCAGGGTGCGGCTCACGACGCACATCGACGGCCCGCTCACGATTCCGTCCGGCCCCGGGCTCGCGATGTTCAACGGGGTCCGGGAGGCCGTCACCAACGTTGCGCGCCATTCAGGGGTGCGAGAAGCGGAACTCAGGGCGTGGGCGGAGGAGGACGGTGCCGTCGTCGAACTGTCCGACGCGGGAGGAGGCTTCGACCCGGACTCCGTTCCCGCACGGCGCCGGGGCATATCCGGTTCCATCATCGGCAGGATGCACGCGGTCGGAGGCTCAGCTTCCGTCACCTCGCGTCCGGGCACCGGAACCCGAGTGCAGTGGCGCTGGCACGGCCGGGCCCCGGCGGCACTGACAGGGGAGGAGGAGCAGGCGGCCGGCGTACCGCGCCCGCTCCGCGCCCAGACGCAGCACCTGGCTGTCGTCCGCTTCATCCGCGGGCAGCTCCTCTACGGGGCCCAGCTGGTGGCGCTGCTGATCAGCCTGGTGTGGCAGTTCACCATCTCGCTGCGCCGGCTCGTGGTCCACCAGGACGTGTACCACCCCGCGTGGGCACAGACAGCCGCCTTCGTCTGCCTCGCCGCCGTCGCGGTGAACGGCGGGGCCTACCTGCTGCGTGGCAGGCAGATACCGCCGAGTGTGCGCGGCTGGAGCCTGAGCTCGGTGCTGGCCGTTTCGGCGGTGTGCGCGTTCACACTCCCGCCGGAGCAGTCCACGGGTGCGGCGGACTGGGCGTTCGGAGTGGTCGGCTGGCATGCCCTGTTCCTGCTGGCAGACCTACGGGTCACGGTCTTCGCTGCGTTCCTCGGGGCGCACATAGCACTCAACGCGACAGCTGTGGCCTTGTCCGGGACGCCGACCGCCGCCGAGCTGGCAGGCCTGGGGGTCTCCACGATCGGCAGCTGCGGTCTCCAGCTCTCCGTCGGTGTACTGATGACGCACCTGCTCCACGGCACGGCGCCGGCAGCGGGCTCGGCGGCCTCCCGGGAGGAGGAGCTGCGTACCCAAAAGCGCATCCACGAGCATCTGCAGAGTGATCACAAGGAGCGCTACCGCGCGCTGACGGCGACGACGGTTCCGCTGCTCGTGGGCCTCGGCCACGGTGCACTGAGTCCGCACGACGAGGAGGTCAGGCTGAGGTGCGGCGTGGAGGCCGCCCGTATGCGCCGCCTGTTCGCCGAAGGCGATGCCGTCGCCGACCCGCTGCTGAACGAGTTGCGGGCCTGCGTCGAGGTGGCCGAGCGCCAGGGGGTGAGGGTGAGCCTGGCCGTACGCGGCCGGCCGGGTGAGGTACCCGTGGAGGTACGCAGGGAGCTGATCGACCCGGTGGCGGTGACTCTGGGCCGTACTCGCTCGACGGCGCGGGTCACCGTCGTGTGGACCGCCGGCATCGTCCGTGTGAGCGTGGTGGGTGTGGACTGTGCCGACGGCCGCACCACGGAAGCGGTTGGTGCGTCACACGGCCGCACCACGACAGCGGTTGCCCCGTCGCACGGCCGCGTGACGGACCCGAACGTGTCCGTCACGCGAACCACGTACGGCGAAAGTGTGTGGGCCGAGGCGAGCTGGAGCAGATCGGCGTCATCGGGAGTTGACCTGACATGAATACCGACGCGCCGGTCAGCGTGGTCGTCATCGACGACCATCCCGCCATCCTCTCGGGTGTGGAGATGTGGTTCGGCGCATCGCCGCGGCCCATCACCGTGGTCGCGGCAGGCGGCTCCGTACGGGAAGCCTGGACCGCGCCGGGCGACACGGCCGACGTCGTCATCCTGGATCTGCAACTGGGCCAGGGCGGCTCCGCGTTCGGCGATCTCCGAAGACTCGTCGACGCCGGGCGGCAGGTGGTCGTCTATACGATGCGGGACGACGAGAAGACCGCGCTCAGCTGCCTGGATCTGGGAGCCGCGACCTTTCTGACCAAGAGCGAGGGCAAGGACCACCTGGTCGAGGCGACACTGGCGGCAGCCGATGAGCGGCCCTACATGCCGCCCGCGCTGGCCGGCGCGCTGGGAACGAACGCCCGCGCCGACCGGCCCCAGCTCTCCGGTCGCGAGGAGAACGTGCTCATCGAGTGGTTCCAGTCGGAGTCGAAGGAGCTGGTCGCGCAGCGCCTCGGCATCTCCGTACGGACGGTCAACTCGTATCTGGACCGGGTACGGATCAAGTACGCGAACGTCGGCCGCCCCGCGCGGACCAAGGCCAGTCTCGTCGCCCGTGCCATCCAGGACAGGCTGGTCGACGTGGACGACCTCTGAGCAAGAGCTCCGAGGCCCGGACCGTCCATGTGCTCTCCTCCATGCCACCAGGTCAGGGGGCAGCCCCTCACGGGTTCGGCTCTCGCATCCCTCGCCCGTTCTCGCACCGGGCCATACGCCGGAGCGACGGGAGACCCCGGAGCCACGAGCCCGGTCCGCGGCGAACCGGAGGCTCGTGGCGGGCGGGCTCATGACGGACGGGCGGGCCGGGGGTCATGCCTCGCGGGTGCGTCCCAGGCGGAGTGCGGAGACGAGGAAGAAGACGCCTCCGAGGAAGGCGTAGCCGACCAGGTTGCTCAGGGAGGCGCCACCCTGGCCCGCCTGGGCGAAGAACGAGACACCGGCGAGGTCGGAGATGGCGCCGCTGGCGATCATGGCCCACTGGCCGCCGAGTTGGCGCCGGGATGCGCCGACGACGAGCTGGACGATGCCCGCCGTGACGGCCCAGGCGCCCCAGATCCGCAGTACGGCCGGGATGCCGGAGGTGGGCCGCGACGGCGAGGCCGGCGGCGGTGAGGGCGCTGAGCGCGACGTTCACGTAGAGGCCGCGCGCCGGCCGGCCGTTCCTGTGGGCGGACCTGATGTCCACCACCGCGCAGGCCACGTCGAACAGCGGGTAGATCACCAGCAGCGTGCCGGTGAGCGCGCCCAGCGACCCGGCGGTCGCGAACAGGAGGGCCGCCCATACGGCGGCGAACGCGAAACGCAGGTCACGACCACGCCTCGCGGGACGCCCTTCCACGGCTGCGCTTCCGGTGGCGTTCACCGGCGTACATCGTTCACCGGCGTACGGCCATCGCGTCCAGGAGGGCCGGCGAACCTCATGGGCCTCCGCGTTCCATCGGGGCCCCGCCCCGGTTTCGAGTCGTCCGGGCCAGGACGATGACACGCCGAAGGCGCCCACCGCGTGCGGTGGGCGCCTTCGGCATCGGCGGCTCGGTCGCCCGTGGCCGGGGAGCAAACGCGTGGCCCGGCAGCTGGTTCAGGCAGCGAGAGTGACCTGCGTGCCCGGCTCGGCGCCCGGGTAGGCGTCGACGACCAGGTTGAGCTGGCGCTGCATGTACCAGACGTTCAGGCCGAAGACGAACATCAGCCACATGCTCGCGGCGGGGCTGCACGTCACCGGCAGGCCGGCCGCGCGCTGGGCGTTCGCTATCGCCTTGCCGGTGTTCTTGAAGGAAATCAGCGGAGCGATCACGGTCCAGCCCAGGAAGAGCAGGACCAGCACGCTGCCGCCGGGGCTCAGGGGCCGGCGACGGTCGAACTCCTGGAGCTCGTTGTGGATCTTGAAGTACCAGACCAGCTGGTAGATCCCGAGCGTGATGATCGTCAGGCCGAGCCACACGGCGACGGGACCGCGGCGCTTCATGGCCGCCCCTGACAACTGGACGGCGCCGGCGTCGCCGGTCGCGACGACACCTCCGGCCGAGGCGGAAGTCCCCTCGCCGGACGCGGTGTTGGGCTGAGTTTCGGCCATGTGACGTGCTCCATCTGCTGGTTCTGGTTTCAGCCGGAGCAGCATGACATCAAGTGAAGGTTCTGTGTGCTTAGTTGAGCCTTACAAGGGATAACGTCATCTGGTTGTGATCAAACCGTCGCTCGCCGCCTCAAAGCGATCGGCGGCTTCAGCGTCCGTACGCCGCCGTGCCCCGGCCGGTCCCGTCTTCGGCGGCAACGCCCGGTGCCGACAGACGGTGCTGACGCACCCTCACCCAGGCGATTTTCCCTGCCCTTTACAACCATCGGCACGGCCCGCAGGTCTGGTCCCCTGGCCGGAGCGGGCGTGCGCCCGTGCCGGATCCCCGACACGTCCTCCCGACCGCGAAGGAACGCTCACCGATGCTCGTACGGCACCTCCTGCGCACCACGGCCGTCCCATTGGCTCTGGCATCAACCCTGCTCACCGCCGGAGGAGCCGGTGCGGCCGAAGCCTCCGGCTGGGAGGTCGCCCTCTCAGGCGACAGTCCTGCCGGGTCCCTGATGTCCGTCTCCTCCGTCGGCGAGGACCTCGCGTGGGCGGTCGGCCGCAAGGGCGGCGGGGGCGTCATCATGCGCTGGGACGGGGTGAGCTGGAGCGAGGACACCGCTCCGGGGCTTCCCGCCGTCTGGCAGTGGTCGGCGGTCAGTGCCGTGGCCGCGGACGATGTCTGGGCCTACGGGACCGTCGGCAGGGACCAGGCACTCGTGCACTTCGACGGCACGCGGTGGAACACCGTCCAGGCGGCCGGCGCGGCCGACCAGGACTGGCCCGAGGTGCCGATCGACGCCGAGCCCGGGCGGCTCTTCAAGGGCGGCAACGCCCTCTACACCTACGCCGACGGCGCGTGGACGACCTTCGGGCTGCCCGCCGGTGTCGACATCCGGGACATCGACGCGCTCTCGGCGGACGACGCCTACGCCACCGGGATGCGATACCCGGTGAAGGGCGGTCACCCGGTGACGTACCACTGGGACGGCACCACCTGGACGCTGATGGGCGCGCCTCCCCTGCGTACCGGTACGGACACCGCCGAGACAGCCGCCGGGTCCCCGGACAGCGTCTACGTCGCCGGGTGGGCCGAGGACCCCGACGCCACCGCGCCCGTCCCCGGGGTCGCGCGCTGGGACGGTGCCGTCTGGGAGGACATCACCGGGGCACTCGCCACCTTCTACGTCCACGCCATCGCGCCGGACGGCCACGGCGGCCTGTGGGTCACGGGCAACGACCAGGCCGAACCCGCTTACGCGGACCCGGTGTTCTGGCACTTCGACGGCACCACCTGGACCAAGGAGGCGGGGGCGACGGCACCCGACGGCGACACCCGGTGGCCGTCGTACTCCTTCTACGATCTGGCCCCGGCCGGGGACTCCGGAGCGTTCTGGGCGGTCGGCGACTACTCCACGCCCATGGACGCGCACGGCGACCAGACGGTCAACGGCCTGATCGAGCGGTCCACCCCGGCCTCCGGGACCGGGACCGCGACCGGGACCGGGACCGGGACCGGGACCGGGACCGGGACCGACGGCAGCTGAGGTCAGCCGTCGGCAGCCCCTCCCGCCCGCCGCGACACGGCGGGCGGGCGCGGGCCGCTCAGCTCACTTCCTGGATGCGGATCAGGTTGCCCGCGGGGTCGCGGAACGCGCAGTCGCGGATGCCGTAGGGCTGTTCGGTGGGCTCCTGGACGACCTCGGCGTCGCCCGCCTGCACCTTCTCGAAGGTGGCGTCGAGGTCCTTGGTGGCCAGGAGGATCCAGCCGTACGTCCCCTTGGCCATCATCTCGGTGACCGTGCGGCGCTCGGCCTCGGTGACACCGGGGTCGACGGCCGGCGGGGCCAGCAGGATGGATGTGTCGGGCTGTCCGGCCGGGCCGACCGTGATCCACCGCATCGCGCCGTTCCCGACGTCCTTGCGGACCTCGAAACCGAGGGTGTCGCGGTAGAAGGCCAGGGCGGCGTCCGGGTCGTCGTGCGGGAGGACGCTGGTGTGAATGGTGATGTCCATGGCATTCACGCTAGCGGCGGCTCGGGGGTGCGGGCTTCTCGATTCCTGACCGGTCTGGTGACCTGTTTCGCCACGCACGCCGGCACCCCCGCCGCCCCGCTCTCCGCTTGGCGGCGGTAGGTGCTGGGCGGCATTCCGACGAGTTCCGTGAAGCGCGTGCTGAAGGTGCCGAGCGAGGAGCAGCCGACCTCGAAGCAGACGTCGGTGACGCTGAGGTCCCCGCGGCGCAGCAGCGCCATCGCCCGTTCGATCCGCCGCGTCATCAGATAGCTGTACGGCGATTCGCCGTACGCGAGCCGGAACTGGCGGCTCAGGTGGCCCGCCGACATGTTCACGCCGCGGGCGAGCGCCTCGACGTCCAGCGGCTGGGCGTACTCCCGGTCGATCCTGTCGCGCACACGGCGCAGCCGGGCCAGGTCGCGCAGCTGCTGGGTCTCGGCGGGTCTGCTCGTCACCCGCGCGATCGTGCCATGCCCCGGCGGGCCCGCGCAGCAGGATTCACCGCTCGTCCGCCTCCCAGGCGAAGCCGTCCGGGTCGGTGAAGGGCCCGCTGCCGCCCGCGATCACTAGCCGGTGCGATCCAGTGCCCTCGGGGTCCACGCCGGCGTCCTTGGCGAGGGCGGGACGGCCGTAGAGGCCCAGCTTGACGGGGCTCGACTCCGTGTCGAAGTCGACGTACTTGCGGCCGAAGCTCTTGCCCACGGTGAGGCCGTGCTCGACGTAGAACTTCTTGCTCGCGAGTACGTCGTCGACTCCCAGCAGCAGCACGAACTGGTCGATCTCACGGGTGGCCGGGCTCTTGTCCCGCTTGGCCGAGGTGGCGATCTTCCAGAGGGCGCCGTCCGGGGCGCGTACGACGCCGCCGTAGCCCCAGAACGACTTCGTGGCGGGCTTCACCGGTGTGGCACCGGCGTCGAGGGCGGAGGCGATGAAGCCGTCGACGGTGGCGGGGCCGGACACCGTGAGCGACAGGGTGAAGCCGCGGAAGCCGGTCGTCGGCGCCTCCGAGGCGCGTACGCGCAGCTCGGGGCCCAGCCCGAAGGCGGCGGTGTAGAAGTGCTCGGCGGCGGTGGGGTCGGCCACCTCGAGGGTGACGGATGCGATGGAAGCCATACGACGAAGCTATGCGCGGCCGCCCGGACACGCTTCTCGATTCCTGACCGGTCCGGGCCCGCCCCGCCCACGCTCAGCACGCAGGGCCCAGCAGCGGGCCCGCCCCGTCCGCGCTCAGCGCGGAGGGCCCGGCACCGGTGCGGTGTCGGGCCCTCCGGCGTGAGGCGGGGCCTCACACGTCACGCATGCCTCAGGCGTGGGTACCGGCCTTGCGGCGGCGCACGACGAAGACCGCGCCCGCGCCGATCGCCAGGGCCGCGCCGCTCGCGAGGGCGAGCTGCGACGTCGCGGAGGACGAGCCCGTCGAGGCGAGGGTGCCGTTCACCGGGTCGGCCGACGTGCCGGTCTGCGTCTTGAGGTCCGTGTTCGGCTCGGTCGTGCCGGGCTTCGCGTCGTCGACGTCGCCCGGGTCGGTGCCCGCGGCGGCGATCATGAACTCGTAGCCCTCGAGGTCGGGGCTTCCGCCGCAGCTGCCGTCCTCGTTCCAGTAGTCACCCGCGACGAAGGTGACACCGTTGCCCGCGGGGGCCTTGGCGTCGATCGTGAGGCGCATCTTGATGTCGGCGTGGGCGCCGGCCTTCAGCGGGCTGATGGCGTCCATGTAGTGCTCGTTGTCGACGTTCTGCCACCCCGAGTTGGAGGCGGAGGACCACTGGAGGTGCACCAGGTCGTCGATGTCCTTGAGGCCGCTCGTGTCGGTCGCGTGGACGTAGGCGAACGGGAAGACCTCGTCCATCTTCTTGTCGGTGCCGTTGGTCACCCGCAGCTTGAAGTTGACCTTCGTGCCGGCGACGACGGTGGACGGAAGGCCCGTCACGACGGTGGTGAGCTTGCTCTCGGGGACGCAGTCCTCGCCCTCCTCGCCGCCCTCCTCGGCCTCTTCCTCCTTGGCCTGGGCCAGCGCCTCGTCGGCGGCCTTCTTGTCGGCGAGCGCGGCCGCGGTGGCCTTCTTCGCCTGTTCGTACGTCCGGGCCGCCGCGACCCGCTCGTCGTCGCGCGCGTCCTGGGCCTCGACGTCCTTGGCGTCGGCGTCGGTCTTGGCCTCGGCCGCGGCGGTGGCCGCGGCCTGCGCGTCGGTGAGGGCCGTCTCCGCGGCGGTCCTCTCCTCGTCGGTCGCCGTGTCGGTGAGGGCGTCGAGCGCCGCCTGGGCGTCGACGACCGCCTGGTCGGCGGCGGTCTTGGCGGCGGCGGCGTCCACCGCGACGGCGTGGGCCGCAGCGGCGGCCAGGGCCAGCGGAGTGGTGTCGGACAGTGTCGTCTCCAGGGCCGCGTAGGCGGCGCTCTCGGCCGCCACGGCGTCGTCGTACGCCGTCTGGGCCGCGGCTGCGGCCAGCTCCAGCTCGGCGACGGACGGCTTGTCCTGCGACTGCGCGGCCGGCTTGGTCTCGGCGACGGCGGGGGTGACCGAGAGCAGGAGAACGGGCGTGGTCACCGCGGCGGCGACAGCTGTGGCGAGAATCCGGCGAATCTTCACAAGAGCCCTTCGGGGTACGAAAAAGAGAAGAAGGGGTCGCAGCGGAATGGGACACGCAGATGCGACTCGAGGTGATCGTATGGCCGGGGCACCTATCTAGGGACACGAATTCTTCACCTGTGCCGGCCGGTGCCGGACCGCCCGTGGAGACAGAAATGACGAAAGGGTGCAGTTGCTTTCGGCACCGATGGCTTTGCTGTGACGAATGCCACACCGGCCGGTATGCGGAGGCTTCGGGTCCGCGGCCGTCGGCGCGTGAGCGACGGAACCCGCGGTCCCGTCAGCGCGTGAGCGACAGGGCTCGCGGCCGTCATCGCGCGTGAGCGAGAGGGCTCTCGGTCGTCAGCGCGTGAGCGACAGGGCCCGGGACACCCGGCCCGCCGAGGAGAGCAGCATGTCCAGGACCTGGGAGGTCCGGTACATCCTGTCGGCCCGGAAGGAGATGCCGAGCGAGCCGAGCGTGTCCCCGCTGTACACGGGCACCGCGATGCAGACCGTGCCGAGGGCGTACTCCTCGCGGTCCATCACGGACGGCGTCGGCAGCGT
Source organism: Streptomyces sp. CB02058 (assembly GCF_001905505.1). Classification (GTDB taxonomy): domain Bacteria; phylum Actinomycetota; class Actinomycetes; order Streptomycetales; family Streptomycetaceae; genus Streptomyces. The sequence continues at coordinate 640,951 of NZ_LIPG01000005.1, read as the reverse complement.
GTCCAGCTGCCGGACCAGCTCCTCGCGGTGGGTGATCGTGCGGGGGGTGAGGTCGACGAGGAAGTGCCGGGAGAGGTACTCGCCGCGCGCCTCCTCGTCCAGCTCGCGCAGCACGCACTTCCCGAGGGCGGTGGCATGGCCGGCGTCCTCGAAACCCACCCAGAGGTCGACCCGGGGCGTCTGCGGACCGTCGACGATCTCGGCGACACGGATCTCGCCGTCCTCGTAGAAGGTGAGATACGCGGCGGCCGACACCTCGTCCCGCAGCTGGGCCAGGGCGGGCCGGACCCCGGCGAGCCGCCCCTCCCCGGGGTTCCCCTTCCGCAGCTGGCCCAGCAGGTCACCGACGACATACCCGCCGTCGTCCAGCTTCCTCAGGTATCCGTCCCGGGCCAGCGTGCGCAGGACGTGGTGCGCGGTGTCCGGTTCCAGGCCCGCCTCGCGCGCCAGCTGGCCCGCCGGGGCTCCGTTCGTGTGGGCCTCAGCGGCCTCCATCAGGCGAAACGCCCGCTGCACGGACGCGAGGAGCTCGGGGCTCGGCTGATCACCCATTCCCCCAGACTGGACCTGGGACGGGAAGGCAGCAACGCAGAGCCCCTCAGTCCTCGCCCTCGAGGTCGCCCTCGGTCTCCAGGAAGACCTTGCGCAGCGCGTCGAGCACCGCCGGGTCGGGCTCGGCCCACATGCCCCTGGACTCGGCTTCCAGGAGGCGTTCCGCGATGCCGTGGAGGGCCCAGGGATTGGCCTGCTGGAGGAATTCGCGGTTCGTCGGGTCCAGGACGTACGTCTCGGTCAGCTTGTCGTACATCCAGTCCGCGACCACACCCGTCGTCGCGTCGTAACCGAACAGGTAATCGACCGTTGCGGCGAGCTCGAAGGCGCCCTTGTACCCGTGGCGGCGCATCGCCTCGATCCACTTCGGGTTGACCACCCGGGCACGGAAGACCCGCGAGGTCTCCTCGACCAGCGTGCGCGTACGGACGGTCTCCGGCCGGGTCGAGTCGCCGATGTACGCCTCGGGGGCGGTGCCCTTCAGCGCGCGTACGGTCGCGACCATGCCCCCGTGGTACTGGAAGTAGTCGTCCGAGTCCGCGATGTCGTGCTCGCGGGTGTCGGTGTTCTTCGCCGCCACCGCGATCCGCTTGTACGCGGTCTCCATCTCGTCCCTGGCCGGGCGCCCGTCCAGCTCGCGGCCGTAGGCGTAACCGCCCCACACCGTGTACACCTCGGCGAGGTCGGCGTCCGTACGCCAGTCGCGGGAGTCGATGAGCTGGAGCAGCCCGGCGCCGTACGTACCGGGCCTGGAGCCGAAGATACGGGTCGTGGCGCGCCGCTCGTCGCCGTGTTCGGCCAGGTCGGCCTGGGTGTGGGCGCGTACGAAGTTCCGCTCGGCGGGCTCGTCGAGGGAGGCGGCGAGGCGTACGGCGTCGTCGAGCAGGCCGATGGTGTGCGGGAACGCGTCGCGGAAGAAGCCGGAGATGCGCAGCGTGACGTCGATACGGGGGCGGCCCAGCTCCTCGTACGGGATCGCTTCCAGGCCTGTGACCCGGCGCGAGGCGTCGTCCCAGACGGGGCGCACACCGAGCAGGGCGAACGCCTCGGCGATGTCGTCGCCCGCGGTGCGCATGGCGCTGGTGCCCCACAGGGAGAGGCCGACCGAGGTGGGCCACTCGCCGTTGTCCGCGCGGTAGCGCTCCAGGAGCGAGTCGGCGAGGGCCTGACCGGTCTCCCAGGCCAGACGGGACGGCACGGCCTTCGGGTCGACGGAGTAGAAGTTGCGGCCGGTCGGCAGGACGTTGACCAGGCCGCGCAGCGGGGAACCGGAGGGGCCCGCCGGGACGAAGCCGCCGTTCAGCGCGTGGACGGTGTGGGCGAGCTCGTCGGTCGTCGCGGCGAGGCGGGGCACGACCTCGGTGGCGGCGAAGGCGAGGATGTCGGCGACGGCCCGCGGGTGTCCCTCGGCGACAGCGGCGACGGCCGCCGGATCCCAGTCCGCGTCCTCCATCGCCTGGACCAGGGCCCGGGCCTTCTCCTCGGTCTCGTCGGCCGCGGTGCGGGTGGCCGCCGACTCGTCCAGGCCGAGCGCCTCGCGCAGGCCCGGCAGCGAGGAGGTGCCGCCCCAGATCTGGCGGGCGCGCAGGACGGCGAGGACCAGGTTGACGCGGTCCTTCCCGGCCGGGGCGCCGCCCAGGACGTGCAGGCCGTCGCGGATCTGGACGTCCTTGATCTCACAGAGCCAGCCGTCGAGATGCATGATGAACTCGTCGAAGCCCTCGTCCTCCGGCCGGTCCTCCAGGCCCAGGTCGTGGTCCAGCTTCGCGGCCTGGATCAGGGTCCAGATCTGGGCGCGGACGGCAGGGAGCTTGGCCGGATCCATCGCGGCGATCTGGGCGTGCTCGTCCAGGAGCTGTTCGAGGCGGGCGATGTCGCCGTAGCTGTCGGCCCGCGCCATCGGCGGCACGAGGTGGTCGACGAGCGTGGCGTGCACCCGGCGCTTGGCCTGGGTGCCCTCACCCGGGTCGTTGACGAGGAACGGGTAGACCAGCGGCAGATCGCCCAGCGCGGCGTCGGGGCCGCAGGCGGCGGAGAGACCGGCGTTCTTGCCCGGCAGCCACTCCAGGTTGCCGTGCTTGCCGAGGTGGATCATCGCGTCCGCGCCGAAGCCGTTGTCGTCGGCGGAGGCGGCGATCCAGCGGTAGGCGGCCAGGTAGTGGTGCGAGGGCGGCAGATCGGGGTCGTGGTAGATCGCGATCGGGTTCTCGCCGAAGCCGCGCGGCGGCTGGATGAGGATCAGCAGATTGCCGCGCCGCAGGGCGGCGAGCACGATGTCGCCCTCCGGGTTGCGGGACCGGTCGACGAACATCTCGCCGGGCGCCGGGCCCCAGTGCTCCTCGACGGACGCCCGGAGTTCGGCGGGCAGGGTGGCGAACCAGCGGCGGTAGTCGGCGGCGGGGATGCGGACCGGGTTGCGGGCCAGCTGCTCCTCGGTCAGCCACTCCTGGTCGTGGCCGCCCGCCTCGATGAGCGCGTAGATCAGCTCGTCGCCGTCGCCGGACACCAGGCCCGGGATCTCCTCCTCCGGGCCGAAGTCGTAGCCCTCCGCACGCAGCCTGCGCAGCAGGGCGACGGCGCTCGCGGGGGTGTCGAGGCCGACCGCGTTGCCGATGCGGGAGTGCTTGGTCGGGTACGCCGACAGGACGAGCGCGATCCGCTTCTCGGCGGCCGGGATGTGGCGGAGCCGGGCGTGCCGTACGGCGATCCCGGCGACCCGGGCGGCGCGCTCGGGGTCGGCGACGTAGGCGGGGAGGCCGTCCTCGTCGATCTCCTTGAAGGAGAACGGCACGGTGATCAGCCGGCCGTCGAACTCGGGCACGGCGATCTGCGTGGCCGCGTCCAGCGGGGAGACGCCCTCGTCGTTCTCCTCCCAGGCGGCGCGCGGGCTGGTGAGGCAGAGCGCCTGGAGGACGGGCACGTCCAGGCCGGTGAGGGCGCCCGCGTCCCAGGACTCGTCGTCGCCGCCGGCCGAGGCGGTGGCGGGCTTGGTGCCGCCCGCCGCGAGAACGGTGGTCACGATGGCGTCGGCGGCGCGGAGTTCGTCGATGAGCTCGGGTTCGGGCGTGCGGAGCGAGGCGACGTACAGCGGGAGGGGGCGGGCGCCCGCGTCCTCCACGGCGGTGCAGAGCGCCTCGACGAACGCGGTGTTCCCGCTCATGTGGTGGGCGCGGTAGTAGAGCACGGCCACGGTCGGGCCCGTGACGTCCCGGGCGGTCCGCTCCAGCGGGCCCCACGCGGGGGCCGGGGCGGGCGGTTCGAAGCCGTGGCCGGTGAGGAGCACGGTGTCGGAGAGGAAGCGGGCGAGCTGCTCCAGGTTGGCCGGACCGCCGTGCGCGAGGTAGGCGTGCGCCTCGGCTGCGATGCCGATGGGCACGGTGGAGGCGGCCATCAGCTGGGCGTCGGGGGCCTGTTCACCGGTGAGCACGACGACGGGGCGGCCGGTTGCCAGCACCTGGTCGAGCCCGTCCTGCCAGGCGCGGACGCCACCGAGGAGGCGTACGACGACGAGGTCCGTGCCGTCCAGCAGCTGCGGGAGGTCGTCGAGCGGCAGCCGGGAGGGGTTGGCGTAGCGGTAGCTGACCGGACCCTGGGAGGCGCGGGCGCTGAGCAGGTCGGTGTCGGACGTCGACAGGAGCAGGATCATGCGGCGTCAGGCCTTCCTCGGGGTGTCCACGCCCCGGGCGGTGTCGGACGGCAGGAGTTCCTGACTCACCCGGCCGGGGCCGGGCTCACAGTGGCGGGACCGCGCCGGAATCTCACCGGGCTTCCTCCCATGTCGCCGTCTGGCGATGGCGGGCCGAACGGACCGCCGCTAGGCATAGTAGGCCGGGGGTGGGGGGTCCTGACCAGACGGCCCCCGGCCCGGCAGGAGGCGGGCCGGGTGTCCCGTAGGTCACAGTGACCGTAGGGGCCTGCCACGGTCACGGTGGGTATGCTCGCCGCCATGTCCGCCTCCCCCCTTCCGTCCCGGTCTCCGGGCGGTGCGTGCGCCCGGAGCAGCGGTGACGCCTGCCCCGGCGCACTGCGGCTGCACCGGGCGGACGACGGTGCGCTGGCGCGGATACGCATACCCGGCGGGGTTCTGACGCCCCGTCAGGCGATGGTTCTCGGGCAGGCCGCCGAGCGTTTCGGTGACGGTGAGTTGCATCTCACCTCCCGTGGGAACGTGCAGCTGCGGGGGCTCGCCCCGGACTGCGGCGCGGAGCTGGCCGGGGCCCTGGAAGAGGCCGGACTGCTGCCCTCCGCACGCCATGAACGGGTGCGCAACGTGGTCGCGTCCCCGCTCTCCGGGCTCGACGGCCTCGGGGCCACCGATGTCAGACCCTGGCTGACCGGACTCGACCGCCTGCTGTGCGCGAGCGAGGGCGCGACAGCGCTCTCCGGACGCTTTCTGTTCGCCCTCGACGACGGCCGCGGCGACGTGGACGCCCTCGGGGCCGACCTCACACTTCTGGGCCTCCCCGACGGCGGCGGCCTGCTGCGCGTCGGGCACGGTGACGCCGTGCTCCGTGTCCCCGCCACCGACGGCCCCCGCGCGGCGCTCCTCGCCGCGGAAGCCTTCCTGGACACCGCGCGCGAGACCGGCGCCTGGCGGGTGAAGGACCTGCCGGACGACGCCGGGGCGGCGCTGCCCGACGAGGTCGTACGCCGGCTGACGCGGGCCGGGATCACCTGCGTACCGGAGGTCCGTCCGCGCCCCCTCGAAGCCCTGCCCCCGGCTCACGGCCGTATCCGGGACGGCGGCGGCGAGGCCGCGCTGTCGGTCGGTGTGCCGCTGGGGCGGCCGGCCCCGGAGCAGTGGCGGCTGCTGTCCGGCGCCGGGGAGCTGCGGCTCACCCCCTGGCGCGGAGCGGTCGTCACCGGCATCGCGCCCCACCGCGCGGACGGGCTGCTGCGGGAACTGTCCGAAGCCGGCCTGATCACCGGCCCCGGCTCCCCGTGGTCCGGTGTCGGGGCCTGCGTCGGACAGCCCGGCTGCGCGAAGTCGTTGTCCGACGTGCGGGCCGACGCGGGGGCCGCCGTCGGCCCCGTCGGACTGCTCCCTGTGTACTGGTCCGGGTGCGAACGCCGGTGCGGCCATCCGCACGGGGAGTGGATCGACGTGGTCGCCACTCCCGGCGGGCACCGGATCTCCCATGTACGGGGAGATCGGAGCACCGGGGCGACGACGGTCCTGGACGACCCGGCCGCGCTCGCCGCGACGGTGGCCGCCGCCCGGGGCACGCGCACCTGACCACCCGTATCGACCCCCTGTTCAGTTTTTTCGATCCGTTCCATGTCCGACATTCGATGAAGAAGGCGACAGCACTGTGCACCAGTACGAGAAGGACGGACCGGCGATCTACCGCCAGTCCTTCGCCACCATCCGTGCGGAGGCGGATCTGGCAGGGCTGCCCGCCGACGTGAGCCAGGTCGCGGTCCGCATGATCCACGCCTGCGGCATGGTCGACCTCGTACGCGATCTCGCCTTCTCGCCGAACGCCGTGGCCGACGCCCGCGCGGCCCTGCGGTCCGGTGCGCCCATCCTGTGCGACGTGGCCATGGTCGCCAGCGGGGTCACCCGCAAGCGCCTGCCCGCGAACAACGACGTGGTCTGCACCCTGTCCGACCCCGGCGTGCCCGAACTGGCGGCGAAGCTCGGCACCACCCGCAGCGCCGCTGCCCTGGAGCTGTGGCGGGACCGGATGGAGGGTGCGGTCGTCGCCGTCGGCAACGCGCCCACCGCGCTCTTCCGGCTGTTGGAGATGATCGAGGAGGGTGCCCCGCGCCCCGCCGCCGTCATCGGTGTGCCCGTCGGATTCATCGGCGCCGCCGAGTCCAAGGAGGCGCTGGCCGCGCATCCGTCGGGGCTGGAGCACCTGGTGGTGCGGGGCCGGCGCGGTGGCAGCGCCATCGCGGCCGCGGCCCTCAACGCGATCGCCAGCGAGGAGGAGTGAGCGTGCCCGAGCAGCAGCACACCGGGAACCCCGGGCCGGCCGCGAACGCGGGGCGGCTGTACGGGGTCGGGCTCGGCCCGGGCGACCCGGCCCTGATGACCGTGCGCGCGGTGCAGATCATCGGCGAGGCCGATGTCGTCGCCTACCATTCCGCCCGGCACGGCCGCTCCATCGCCCGCTCGATCGCCGCGCAGTACCTCCGCGCCGACCACATCGAGGAGGCGCTGGTCTACCCGGTCACCACGGAGACCACGGACCACCCCGGCGGCTACCGGGGCGCGTTGGACGACTTCTACACCGAGGCCGCCGCCCGTCTCGCGGCCCACCTCGACGCCGGGCGCACCGTCGCCGTGCTCGCCGAGGGCGACCCGCTCTTCTACGGCTCGTACCAGCACATGCACAAGCGCCTCGCGGACCGTTACGTCACCGAGGTCATCCCCGGTGTCACCTCCGTCAGCGCCGCCGCCGCCCGGCTCGGCACCCCGCTCGTCGAGGCCGAGGAGGTGCTGACGATCCTCCCCGGCACCCTGCCGGAGGAGGAGCTGACGGCACGTCTCGCCGCCACGGACTCCGCTGTGGTGATGAAGCTGGGCCGCACCTTCCCCGCTGTGCGCCGCGCGTTCGAGGCGTCCGGGCGGCTGTCCGAGGCGCGGTACGTCGAGCGCGCGACCATGGCCGGGGAGCGGACCGGGGATCTCGCGGACACCGACGCGGACTCCGTGCCGTACTTCGCGGTGGCCGTCCTGCCCAGCAGGATCGACGCGCCCCGCCCCGCGCCCGGCCAGGAGACCGGTGAGGTCGTCGTGGTCGGCACCGGGCCGGCCGGGCCGCTCTGGCTGACGCCCGAGACCCGGGGGGCGCTGGCCGCCGCCGACGATCTGGTCGGCTACACGACGTATCTGGACCGGGTGCCGGTCCGGCCGGGCCAGCAGCGCCACGGCTCCGACAACAAGGTCGAGTCGGAACGCGCCGAATTCGCGCTGGACCTGGCCCGCCGCGGTCACCGCGTGGCCGTGGTGTCCGGTGGCGACCCCGGGGTCTTCGCCATGGCGACGGCCGTCCTCGAAGTGGCCTCGCAGGAGCCGTACACGGACATCCCTGTCCGGGTGCTGCCCGGGGTGACCGCGGCCAACGCCGCAGCGGCCCGGGCGGGTGCGCCGCTGGGCCATGACTACGCCACCATCTCGCTGTCCGACCGGCTCAAGCCGTGGGAGGTCATCGCCGAGCGGCTGCGCGCGGCGGCCACGGCCGACCTGGTGATGGCGCTGTACAACCCCGGCTCCCGCAGCCGGACCTGGCAGGTCGGCAAGGCCCGCGACCTGCTGCTGGAGCACCGCTCGCCGGACACGCCCGTCGTGCTCGGCCGTGATGTCGGAGGGCCGTCGGAGAGCGTACGGACGGTGCGGCTCGCCGATCTGGACCCGATGGAGGTGGACATGCGGACGATCCTCATCGTGGGCTCCTCGCAGACCCGTTGGGTGGACAGGGGTGACGGCCGGCAGATCGTCTGGACGCCGCGCCGCTACCCGGAGGCATGAGTGACACCGGACGGGGCGGTCGCGGCGAGCGGGCTGTGACCGGGCGGAAGGCGTGACCGGTCCGGGTCGTGACGGGTGGGGGCGTGACCGGTTCGGGACGATGACCGGCCGGGACGGTCACCGGCCGGGACGGTCACCGGCCGGGACGGTCACCGGCCGGGACGGTCACCGGCCGGGACGGTCACCGGCCGGGACGGTCACCGGCCGGCGGCCTGGCGGCCCGACCTGCCGACCTGCCGACCTGCCGACCTGCCGACCTGCCGACCTGCCGACAGCGTGACGGCCAGGTCAGCGGTCCCGGACCCAGGTGGCCATCTTGTCCATCGACCGCGCGGCCTCGGCCAGGCTGCGGGCCGCTTGGTCGAGCTCGGCCGCGAGCCGGGCCGCCTGTCCGGCCTCGGTCGCGAGTCCGGTCTCGGCCCCGGTCCCCTGATCAGCCCCGAGACCGCTCCCGCGATCGGCCTCGTCGACGCCCCCTGCCGCCGGGGCCGGTATGCGCGGCGCGTTCAGCGCCGTTCCCCGGTAGCCGATGGGGCCCTCGTTGTACCGCTGGTAGTAGCCGCTGAAGTCCGCGGGCGCGATACCGGCGAACCGCACTCCGGAGAGCTGTATCTCGTCCGCGCCCCCGTTGCCCATGATGTCCAGGCGGTAGCGGGTGAAGGGAGCAGCGTCGCCGGTGACCCGGAACGTCCTGGCCTGGAAGCGCCGCGCGAAGTCCTCCCCCGTCCGGGCGTCGAGCTGGGTCCAGCTGTCGCCGTCCGAGGAGCCGTAGAGGAACCAGTCCTCGGGGTCGCGGTCCGGGAAGTCGTTGGCCGAGGCCAGGGTGTACGAGGTGAGGACGACGGGGGCGTCGAAGCCGAACTCCACCCAGGCCTGGCGGACGCCCGCGAGCCACTTCGACCCCGAGGCATAGAGCAGGTTGTCCGCGATCTCCCCCGCGGCCTTGAACTCGTCGCTCACATCGAGCACGCTCGCGGCCCCGGTGACGTCCGGCGCGGCCTCCGCGTCACCAGGGGCGATACGCAGCCCGGCCACACCGGAATTACCCCGCTGGTCTCGCCAGGTCACCCGCTCCACGGGGCCCGAGCCGTCGTCCACCAGGAGCCGCAGCTCGCCGGAGCCGTGCCATCCGCCGCCCCAGCCCTCCTCCGTGCGGAACCTGTACACCTGCGCCTCCTCGATCCCCTCGGGGAAGGCCCAGCGGCCGGTGATCCTGCCGCGGAACTCTGCGAGTGAGCCGTCGGCGGCACGGTGGTGCCCGTGGAAGTCGGACATGTTCGACTGGAAGCTGATCGCCGACTCCGCGCCGTCCGCACCACGCCACCCCAGCTGTGCCGGCAGCGACTCCTCGCCCCGGTCGACGTGGAACAGCAGCCGCGGGCCCGGCTCCCACGACGACGTGAAGGGCGCGCGGCGCTCGGTGGCGTAGGCGAAGACCGTGTCTCGGGCCGCAAGGGCAGCCAGCGCCCGCTCCGAACGGCCGCGCTCGTAGACGGAGTCGAGCGTGACGCGGTAGAGCCAGAGATTACTGCGCGCGTCGCCCGCCATCCGTATCTCCAGGGTGTTGGTGCCCGGCAGCAGGAACCCGCCCGGCACGGCGAACACGTTGTCCTGGGGAAGATCTCCACCGCCCGGCACGGTGAGGCCGCTCACCAGCACCTTGCCGTTGACCACCAGATCGACCGGCGCGTGGCCGGGGGAGCGGCCCAGCTTGGACGCCAGCGCGGTCACATTGAGCGTGGCCTCGACGATCGTCTCCGCGCCGTCCACCTCGAAGTCCAGGGCCACCCACGCGCCCGCGCCCATCACCAGATGCGAGGAGGCGGCACGGCACTGCTCGTACCTCGTCGCGCAGTTGGAGACATGGGCCGGTACGGCGGAGAAATCCGCGAAGGTGGCAAGCATGAACGGCTCCTGACCTGGTATCACGCTCCATGCGCGACGCCGGTGGGTGGGTAGGTGATCCACGTTAATCACGACCACTGACAACCGGTCAGGAACGGCCCCGGAAAAGCCTGAGCTCGGCGACGGGCCGGGCCCGAGGGCCTCGGCACCACGTCACAGGAGGAGGCACCACGTCACGGGAGGAGGGCGCCCAGCAGGGTGATCGCCTCCTCCGGCGTCCCCGCCACCCGCACACCCGGCGGGACGGGTGGGCGCCGGACCACGACCACCGGAATGCCCGCCTCGCGGGCCGCGGTGAGCTTGGGAGCCGTCGCGTCACCACCGCTGTCCTTCGTGACGAGGACATCGACGCGATGCCGCCGTATCAGCTCGCGCTCGCCCTCCAGGGAGAACGGCCCCCGGTCGAGCAGGACCTCCATCCGCGCCGGACACGGGGCCTCGGGGGCGTCCACCGAGCGCATCAGGAACCAGAGCGAGTCCAGCGGGGCGAACGCCGCCAGCCCCATCCGGCCGGTGGTGAGGAAGACGCGTCGGCCCAGCTCCGGCAGCAGTTCCGCCGCCCCCGCGAGAGACTCGGCGACATGCCACCGGTCACCCTCGACGGGCACCCAGCCGGGCCGCCGCAGAGCCAGCAGGGGAACATGGACAGCGGCGGCAGCCGAGGCCGCGTTGAAACTGATCGTTCCGGCGAAGGGATGGGTGGCGTCGATGACCGCATCCACATGGTGTGCGCGGAGCCACTCGGCCATGCCTTCGGCACCGCCGAAGCCGCCGACACGTACCTCGCCCGGCGGGAGCTTCGGCTGGGCGACACGGCCCGCGAGTGAGCTGGTGACCTTGATCCCGTCCATGGCCACCAGGGACTCGGCGAGCCGACGGGCCTCCGTCGTGCCGCCGAGGACGAGTATGTGCAAGGGCATCGATCGGTCCATCCATGAGCAGTGAGGCGCAGGGCGGGCGCACCGCCCAACTCAAGCACACCGGTCTGCGTCCGGGATGGACGACCGGTGCCTGTGCGACGGCGGCGACCACGGCCGCGTACACGGCCCTGCTGACCGGCGAGTTTCCCGATCCGGTGACCATCACCCTGCCCCGGGGCCAGACCCCCGCCTTCGCTCTCGCGGTGGAGGAGCTCGCCGACGGGCAGGCCACGGCGGGGGTGGTCAAGGACGCGGGAGACGACCCCGATGTCACGCACGGCGCACTGGTGCGGTCCACCGTACGGCTGCTGCCCGCCGGGTCCGGGGTGGTGTTCCGGGCCGGTCCGGGAGTGGGGACGGTGACCCTGCCCGGTCTGCCGCTGGAGGTCGGGGAGCCCGCGATCAACCCCGTCCCCCGCCAGATGATGCGTGAACATGTCGCCCGGGTGGCGGAGGAGCACGGCGGCACGGGCGACGTCGAGATCACGGTCTCGGTGGACGACGGCGAGGAGATCGCACGTTTCACGTGGAACATTCGCCTGGGCATCCTCGGCGGGATCTCGATCCTGGGTACGACGGGCATCGTGGTGCCGTACTCCTGCTCGGCCTGGATCGACTCGATCCGCCGGGGCGTGGACGTGGCCCGGGCCGCCGGTCACCGGCATGTCGCGGGGTGCACGGGATCGACCTCGGAGAAGACGGTGGTGGCCGAGTACGGTCTGCCGGAGATCGCACTGCTCGACATGGGCGACTTCGCGGGCGCGGTGCTGAAGTACGTACGCCGGCATCCGGTGGAGCGGCTGACCATCTGCGGCGGTTTCGCCAAGCTGTCCAAGCTCGCCGCCGGGCATCTGGACCTGCACTCGGGCCGCTCCCAGGTCGACAAGCCGTTCCTGGCGAAGCTGGCGCTCCAGGGCGGCGCGAGTGAGGCACTGGCCGCGGAGATCGAGGCCGCAAACACCGGTCTGGCGGCACTGCAGTTGTGCAGGGCGGCCGGTGTGCCGCTGGGCGACCTGGTGGCCGTTGCTGCACGGGACCAGGCGCTGTCGGTGCTGCGGGGCTCACCGGTGGCGGTGGACGTGATCTGCATCGACCGGGCGGGGACGGTCGTGGGGCGCAGCGAGGTGCGCTGACCCGCTGAGGCCCTGGGCACCGAGGCACCGAGGCAGACTCAGGCCGCCCGCCCCGTCAGCAGCTGTGGCGGTCCCGGGCCGGGGAGTACAGGTGGCTGTCGCGGAACTGCTCCGCGCCCAGCGTCCGGCCGACCATGATCACCGCTGTCCGGATCACCCCTGCCGACTTCACCTGCTCCGCGATGTCGTCCAGGGTTCCGCGCAGGACGATCTCGTCGGGGCGCGAGGCCATCGCCACCACGGCAGCGGGGCAGTCCGCGCCGTAGTGCGGCAGCAGCTCCTCGACCACCCGGTCCACGTACCGCGCCGCGAGGTGCAGCACGATCAGCGCGCCGCTGCGGCCGAGCGTGGCCAGGTCCTCGCCCTCGGGCATCGCCGTGGCCCGCTGGGCGATGCGGGTGAGGATCACGGTCTGGCCGACCGTGGGCACGGTCAGCTCCCGCTTGAGCGCCGCCGCTGCGGCGGCGAACGCGGGTACGCCGGGCACCACTTCGTACGGCACGCCCGCCTCGTCGAGCCGCCGCATCTGCTCGTTCACCGCGCTGAAGACCGACGGGTCGCCGGAGTGCAGCCGGGCGACGTCATGTCCCTCCTCGTGGGCGCGCACCAGCTCGGCGGTGATCTGGTCGATGTCGAGCTGGGCCGTGTCCACCAGCCGGGCCTCCGGCGGGCATTCGGCGAGCAGTTCGCGCGGCACCAGGCTGCCCGCGTACAGGCAGACCGGGCTGGCGGCGAGGACGCGGGCACCGCGCACCGTGATCAGGTCGGCGGCACCGGGGCCCGCGCCGATGAAGTACACGGTCATCTGTCGTCTCCTGGAGCGTGCGAGGGTTCGGAAGCCGATGAGGCGTCGGGCGGTACGGAAGCCTGCGGGACCGGCGGCACGGAAACCTGCGAGGCGTCGGGCGGCACGGAAGCGGGCGCGGCAGCCGGCGGCTCCGGGGCGGGTTTCCGTACGGACCACTGCGTGACGGGCATCGCCTGGCGCCAGCCCGTGAATCCCCCGACCGGCACCGCGTGGGCGACCGCGAGTCGGACCAGGTCGCCGCCGAGCCGCCGGTACCACTCGGCGAGCAGCGCCTCCGACTCCAGCGTGACCGTGTTGGCGACCAGCCTGCCGCCTGCCGGAAGCGCGTCCCAGCAGGCTTCGAGCAGACCGGGCGCCGTGAGCCCGCCGCCGATGAACACGGCGTCGGGCACGGGCAGTCCGGACAGCGCGTCCGGCGCCCGGCCGGTGACCACACGCAGTCCGGGGACGCCGAGCCGGTCGGCGTTGCGGGTGATGCGCAGCGCCCGCACCGGGTCGCGCTCCACGGTGACCGCACGGCAGGACGGATGGGTCCGCATCCACTCCGCCGCGATCGATCCGGAACCCCCGCCGATGTCCCACAGCAACTCACCCGGAGCGGGCGCGAGAACGCCGAGCGTCGCCGCCCGTACATGGCGCTTGGTGAGCTGCCCGTCGTGCTCGTACGCCTCGTCGGGCAGCCCGGGCACGGCTCCCAGGCGCAGGGCCTCCGGGGTGCTCCGGCAGTCGACCGCGATGACGTTGAGGGGGTCGCCCGGCGGATGCTCCCAGGTGTCCGCCGTGCCCTCCGAGCAGTCCTCGGCGGTGCCGCCGAGCTGTTCGAGCACCCGCATCCGGCTGGGTCCGAAGCCGTGTTCCCGCAGCAGGGCGGCCACGGCGGCGGGCGTGAACGCGTCCGCGGAAAGGACCAGCAGCCGGCGCCCTTCGTGCAGCGCGGCGGCCAGCCGGGCCGCCGGCCGGCCGACGAGCGTGACCGTCTCCGTGTCCTCCACCGGCCAGCCGAGCCGGGCGCAGGCGTACGACACCGAGGACGGGTGCGGCAGGATGCGGAGCATCCCCGCGCCCAGCTCCTCGGTGAGCGCCCGTCCGATGCCGTAGAACATGGGGTCTCCGCTGGCCAGCACGGCGGTCCTGCGCCCCCCGTGCTCGGCGAGGAGACCGCGCACGGCCGGCCGCAGGGGTGACGGCCAGGACACGCGCCGGCCGGCGCACTCCGGCGGGAGCAGCCCGAGCTGGCGCTCACCGCCGATCAGCACCTCGGCGTCCAGGAGCACCGCGCGCGCCGCCCCGGAAAGCCCGGTCCAGCCGTCGGCACCGATCCCCACGACGCTCACTGCGGACGGGGTCGCCGGGACGGCGGACTGGGGTGCTGCGGGGGACACGGACGGTACCTCGGGGTTGGTGGGACGACGCAGCCGAACTCTACGGGGGGCGTGCTTCCGCCTGCGCGGCGGAGTGATTCCGAGAAATTTCCCGCGTGGTGTCGAGAACGGGCCGCCGGCCCCGACGTCCCCTGTGAAAGCCGCCCGCACGGGGCGGCGGCAGGAGACGGAGGAGCGACACCATGAAGTACCTGGTCATGATTCAGGGCTCTCAGGCCGACTACGAAGCCATGGCGGGCAAGCCGTCGGCGGAGAGCCCGGCGTGGAGCGAGAAGGACATGAAGGCGATGTTCGCCTTCATGGAAGAGGTCAACAACGATCTGGCGGAGTCCGGCGAGATCGTGGAAGGCAACGGACTGGCCGAGCCCGCAAGGACCCGCTCTGTGCTGCCCGGCGACGACGGCCGCCCGGTGGTCACGGACGGACCGTACGGCGAGACGAAGGAGCAACTCGCCGGGTACTGGGTGCTCGACTGCGAGAGTCTGGAGAGGGTCACCGAGATCGCCGCACGCATCGCGCTGTGTCCGCAGCCCGAGGGTGCGCCCGTCTACCCGGTGGTGATCCGGCCGATCATGGACGGCGCCGGCTGCTGACCCGCGGACCCCGCCGCCTGAGGGAGCCGGACGAGAGGCGACAGGTGAACCGTGGTGAGACCCGAATCGAGGACCTGCCGCGCCACCTCGCCCTGTACGACCTCCTCGTGCACCGCGCCCCCGCGCCGATGGCGGAGCTGAGCAGAGCCGTGGCCCTCGCCATGGTGCGGGGCCCCGGGCCGGTCTGGCGGCCGTGGAGGCCCTGGAGGACCGGCTCGCGGGCCACCACAGGCCGGGCGCCGTGCGGGCCCATCTGCTGGAGAGGGCCGACGAGCACGAGGCGGCCCGCGGGCCGCGCTCAGCCCGCCCGAGGCGCACCACCTGCGGATGCGTGCGGCCAGGCTGCTGCCGGCGCCCGACGACGGCGGGGCCTGACACCCGGACGCCGGACTCCCGGTTCTCGTTCCGGTGGGAGGAGTCGCGGACCCGGGGTCCCCGGAACCGGTGGGACGGGCCGCCGCCCCCGGGCTCCGGTCCCTGTGGGTCGTCCCGGTCACCCGGGGAACACGAGTCGCCGATCCCCATGACTCTCGCGATCATCGAAGACATGACCAAGAGCGACGACGGCAAGGCCCGCACCGTGAGGATCGCCCAGCAGCCCGAGGCGGACGAACTGCTCGGCCGCAGTCCGCTGGCCGCCCTCGTCGGCATGCTGCTGGACCAGCAGGTGCCGATGGAGTGGGCGTTCACCGGCCCGCTCACGCTGGCGCAGCGCATGGGGTCGGACGACCTGGACGCCCACAGGATCGCCGAGTACGACCCGGAGGCGTTCACCGAACTGTTCACCGGGAAACCCGCCCTGCACCGCTATCCGGGCTCCATGGCCAAGCGGGTCCAGCAGCTGTGCCAGTACCTGGTGGCCGAGTACGACGGGCGGGCCGAAGCGGTCTGGGCGGACGCCGCCACCGGCGCCGAGCTGCTGAAACGGCTCAACGCTCTGCCCGGGTTCGGCACGCAGAAGGCGCAGATCTTCCTGGCCCTGCTGGGCAAGCAGTTCGACGTACGGCCGACGGGCTGGCGGGAGGCCGCCGGGGCGTACGGGGAGGAGGGCTCGCACCGGTCGGTGGCCGACATCACCGGACCGGAGTCACTCTCCGAGGTACGGGCGTACAAGCAGCAGGCGAAGGCCGCCGCCAGGGCGGCAGCCAGATCCACATGACCGGGTGGCCGCTCCGGAACCCGAAGGGCGGCAGCCGGGCACCCGAGCGGCGGACAGCAGGCATCTGATCGGGAACGGGCCAGGAACCTGATCGGGAAACGCCTCGCACTGTTCACAGACGGCAGCCGGATCGCTAGCTTTCCCCCACATCCGTTCACACCGGAAGGACTCCTGTGCACGCAACTCGTCGCAGAGCCATGGCTGTTGTGGCCGCCACCGCCCTGGCCGCACCGCTCCTCCTCGGCGCGTCCCCCCACCAGGGGCACGCGTCGCACGACCCGGCCAAGGACGCCGCCAAGCTCTCGCGGAAGCTGGTCGAACGCTCCTCCGCGAAGGACGCCTACCGCCACCTGGAGCGGTTCCAGGCGATAGCCGACTCGGCGGAGGGCCACCGCGCGGCCGGCTCACTCGGGCACGACGCCTCCGCCGCCTATGTCCACCAGCTGCTGAAGAAGGCCGGCTACCGCGTCGCCTACCAGTCGTTCGCATTCGTCTACACCGAGACGCTCGCCGAGAAGCTCGCCGTGGTCTCCCCCACGCCGCGCGACGTCGACATCAGGGCGATGACGTACACCCCGTCCACCCCGGAGGGCGGCATCACGGCGGCCCTCACCGCCGTCCCCACGGACGACACCACCGGCTGCGAGGCGGCGGACTACGCGGCCGCCGACTTCACCGGCAGGATCGCCCTGATCAAGCGGGGCGGCTGCTCGTTCGCCGAGAAGCAGGCGGCGGCGGGGGCGGCGGGAGCCGTGGGCGCGGTGATCTACAACAACACCGAAGGAGTCCTCTCCGGGACGCTGGGCGGCGCGGACGCCGGGAAGATCCCCACCGGCGGTCTCACCCAGGACGAGGGGAAGAAGCTCGTCGCGGACCTGGCCGGGGGCGAGGTGAAGGTCTCCTTCGAGATCCGCGAGCTCCAGGAGGAGCGCACCACCCGCAACGTCGTCGCCGAGACCCGCGGCGGGAACGCGTCGAAGACGGTCATGCTCGGCGCGCACCTCGACTCGGTCACCGACGGCCCCGGCATCAACGACAACGCGTCCGGCTCGGCCGGGCTCCTCGAAGTCGCCCTGGAACTGGCCAAGTCCCACCGCACCCCCGCCAACAAGGTCCGCTTCGCCTGGTGGTCGGCGGAGGAGAACGGGCTGCTGGGCTCGGAGGCGTACGTCACGAAGCTCTCCGAGGCGCAGCGCGAGAACATCGCGCTCTACCTCAACTTCGACATGATCGCCTCCCCGAACGGGGTGCAGTTCGTCTTCGACGGCGACAACTCCGACGGTGTCGGCGAGGGACCGGGCCCCGAGGGCTCCGCGCAGCTGGAGAACGACATCAACGCGTTCCTGGACAGCAGGTCCCAGCCGCACTCCGGCGCCGACTTCACCGGGCGCTCCGACTACGGGCCGTTCATCGAGGTCGGCATCCCGTCGGGCGGTACGGACACGGGCGCCGAGGGCATCAAGACGGCCGCCGAGGCGAAGACGTACGGCGGCACGGCGGGTGTCGCCTACGACCCCTGCTACCACGCGGCCTGCGACGACCTGGACAACGTGGACATGGCGCACTTCGACACCAACATCGATGTGATCGCCAACGCCGTGGGCACCTACGCCTACGACCTGAGCTCCCTGACCCGCCCGGCCCCGGCCGCCGCGTCCGACGAGCCCCGCACCGAGGGCACCCTGCGCGAGGGCCACGCGCACGGCCTGACGAGCTAGGGCGAGTCCGCCCCGCCCCAGGGTCCGGCACGACTCCGGGCTCTCTCGTTCGGATGATGCCGCGCTCCGCGGGCCGTGGGCCACGCCCACCGCCCGCGGAGCGACCCACCGGGCGCCCCGGGACGACGGCCGACGCCGCCGGAACCGCCCGCCGGAGCCGTCGGAAAGGTGACGGAGGCACGCGATGTTTTCATGCGTTTGCTCCAGCTTTGCCCGGCATTACGGTCCGGTTCCCTGGCTGCGCCCGGGGGCCCTTGCCCGGTAGGCTTTCCGTGTGATCTTCAAGCGCATCGGAAATGGGCGGCCATATCCCGACCACGGCCGGGAAAGCACCCGACAGTGGGCGGATGTCGCGCCGCGTCCGGTCCGCCTCGACCAGCTGGTGACCACCAAGGGCCAGCTGGACCTCGAGACCCTCCTCGCCGAGGACTCGACGTTCTACGGCGACCTGTTCGCCCACGTCGTGAAGTGGCAGGGCGATCTGTACCTCGAGGACGGACTGCACCGCGCCGTGCGCGCCGCCCTGCAGCAGCGTCAGGTGCTGCACGCGCGCGTGCTGGAGCTGGGCTGAACCCGCCACTCCCACCCGTGGAGCATTTCGGGCCTTTCGAGTGCTTTTATGCTCGGATGGGTGCCATAGGTTGATCGTTTAGTAGGCATCGCCACCAGGTCGCACTACGCTGCGCCCATGAGCATGCTGACTCCTCCCGGCATGGGCGGAAAGTACCGCATCACGGGCAACACCTACCCGCGCATGCGCCGCCCCCGGAATCGCCGCAAGCTGGTCCTCTCGGCGGGCGCCGCCGTGGTGGCCCTGGGACTGGCCGGTTGGGGCACGCTCCAGCTCATCGACGTGTTCACCGGCGGGGACGGGACGGCCAACGCGGCGGCCCGCCCGAAGACCTGCCCCTCGCCGACCGCCTCGACGCCCGTGAAGGCGCTCCCGAAGCCCGCGGCGATCAAGGTCAACATCTACAACGCGACGCCCCGCAGCGGGCTGGCCAAGGCCGCCGCGGACGAGCTGAAGAAGCGCGGCTTCGCCATCGGCAAGGTGGACAACGCCCCCGCCGCGTACGACAAGAAGGTCCCCGGCACCGGCATACTGCTCGGCGGCCCGACGGCCATGAACGGCTCGTTCCCGGTGCTCGGCACCCAGCTGCCCGGCGCCGCGACGAAGACCGACACCCGCAGCACGGCGGACGTCGATCTGATCATCGGTACGAAGTTCAAGGCGTTCAGCACTCCCGCCGCCGCGGCGACGGCGCTCACCGCCCTGACGAAGCCGTCCCCGGCGCCGTCGACCTGCTGACGCTCCGGGACACCGGAACTCCGGCCGCCGCGGCACCGGGCGGGACGGTCCGGGTCAGTCGACGGTGCCGTACATCCGGTCGCCCGCGTCACCGAGCCCCGGCACGATGTAGCCGTTCTCGTTGAGCCGCTCGTCGACCGAGGCGGTGACGACCGTCACAGGCGTGCCGGCGAGCTCGCGCTCCATCACCTCGACGCCCTCGGGCGCCGCGAGCAGCACGACCGCGGTGACGTCGTCCGCGCCGCGCTTGATCAGCTCCCGGATGGCCGCGACGAGTGTGCCTCCGGTGGCCAGCATCGGGTCCAGGACGTAGACCTGACGACCGGAGAGGTCCTCGGGCATCCGCGTCGCGTACGTCTCCGCCTGGAGCGTCTCCTCGTTGCGGATCATGCCCAGGAAGCCGACCTCGGCGGTCGGGAGCAGCCGCACCATGCCGTCCAGCATGCCGAGACCCGCACGCAGGATCGGCACGACCAGGGGACGCGGGTGGGACAGCTTCACACCGGTCGTGGGCGTCACCGGGGTCTCGATGTCGACCTGCTCGGTCCGCACATCCCTGGTGGCCTCGTAGGCGAGAAGGGTGACCAGTTCGTCGGCGAGCCGCCGGAAGGTCGGGGAGTCGGTGCGCTTGTCGCGCAGCGTGGTGAGTTTGTGCGCCACCAGCGGGTGGTCGACGACGTGGATCCGCATGCCTTCCACAGTAGCCGGGCCACGGAGCGGCCTCTCGCAGGTCCGCACTGGCATCAAGCACCTGTTCGGGGGGAAGGTGGGGGCATACGGACCCAGGTTTGGGGTGGTGTGTCGATTGCCCGACGGGGAGCAGCGAAGAGAGCGGCAGGCCGGACGCGACGCGCGCGACCTGCCCGACGCGCAGGAGAACGTGACGGACGCGCAGGAGAGTGACGCGGCCCGCCGGAGACGACGCGCCCAGTTCCTCCGCGAGCTCCACGAGGCGAAGCAGCTCCGCGACCGGGTTCAGCCGCGCCGCGCCCGCGCGGCCCGTATGCGCCAACAGATGCGGATGCGTACGTTCCGCTGGTGACGGGCGTCCGAGGACGCGCGGGAACCCCTCCCGAGGACGCCGGCGGATACCTTCCACCGGCGGACGCTCCAGGAACTGATGGCCGACGCAACGGTCGAAGAGGTCTCGCATCGCGCTCGTTTCTGCCACGATGCCGATTGGGCGGGGCCCAGAGCAGCCGGATGACCGTCTGCCCTCCCGTCGGACCGATTCACCTATGACCAGTGGGAGAGTCACGGTGTACTTCGCCGCACTGCTCGCGCGCACCGAAGACGGGTGGGAAGCGAGCGATACAGAGCTCGACGATGTGGAAACCCTGTCCGACCTGACGGATCTGGCCCGTGAGGCCTCGGTGGACGAGGACACGGTCCTCGTCTACATCGAGCAGGAGGACGCCTGGTTCGGCGTCGTCCGGGTGGACGGAGAGGAGGACCCCCGTATCTACATCTCGGACGCGTCCGCCGCCGCCCGCTCCTCGTACGGGGAGATCCTGCTCACCGATGAACTGCTCGGCCGAGAACCGGGGGCCGAGGACGAGATCGCCGCACTCGAGGAGCTCGTGGACCTCGACGGTACGGAGGACGGCGAGCCGGACGAGGACGACAGCGCCGGAGGCCCGTCCGGCGCCGCTGTCACCGAAACCGATCTGGAGGACGACCCCGACGCCGTACCGGCGGGGCCGCTGGGCGATCTCGGGGTGCTGGCCGACCTCGGGGTGTCCGAGAAGGATCTGCTGACCCTGCGCACCGACGCGCTGGTGGAGATCGCGGACGCGCTGGGAGCGTCCGAGGTCCTGGAGGCCGTCCGTTAGGGTCCGCGGGTGAACGCTCCACCACCCACCCCCTCCTCACCGCCTCCCCCCGATCCCGTACGGGACCCGTGGCAGGCAGCCATGCGCCAAGCTCTGGACGAGGCCGCGCAGGCGGCGCCGGCCGGCGATGTGCCGGTCGGCGCCGTCGTCCTCGGCCCGGACGGCGCCCTGCTCGCCGCCGGGCACAACGAGCGCGAGGCGACCGGCGACCCCACGGCGCACGCCGAGGTGCTCGCCCTGCGCCGCGCCGCCGCCGCCCTGGGCAGCTGGCGGCTGACCGGCTGCACGCTGGTCGTCACCCTGGAGCCCTGCACGATGTGCGCGGGCGCACTCGTCCAGTCCCGGATCGGCCGGGTGGTCTATGGGGCGCGGGACGAGAAGGCCGGAGCCGCCGGTTCACTCTGGGACGTCGTACGCGACCGCAGGCTCAACCACCGCCCCGAGGTGATCCACGGCGTCCTGGAGGACGTCTGCGCGGGCCTGTTGACCTCGTTCTTCCGGGACCGCTGACCCCGCACGACGGGCGCTCGGGCGGGTCGCCGCGTAACGGATTTCGAACCAGGGCCCGGCATGGTCTAAGCTCTCTCTCGGTAGCGTGTCCGAGCGGCCGAAGGAGCTCGCCTCGAAAGCGAGTGTGGGGAAACTCACCGAGGGTTCAAATCCCTCCGCTACCGCAGATGGATGAAGGGACCGACCCGCTTGGGTCGGTCCCTTCTCTGCGTTCCGCCTCAGTTCCGCTGCCGGCACGTTGCCGCAGACGGATGGCGGACGGACGGGGGTCCCGGTGCGCGCGGCACGGCCTCCGGGCGGCCGTCGCGCCCCTCCGAAATAATTTTGCAGGCCGTGCATCTTTGCCTACCATGCACGTTGTGCCGAAGACGACGACCTCCGTACCCGGGCTGCGGGAACGCAAGAAGCAGGCCACGCGCAACGCCATCGCGGAAGCGGCCGTGCGTCTCGCCGCCGAGCACGGGGTGGAGAACGTCACGGTCGAGGCCATCAGCGAGGCGGCCGGTGTCTCACCCAGGACGTTCTTCAACTACTTCCCGAGCCACGACGACGCGTTCGTCCTGATCGACGGTGAGATCGGCGAGCGGATCAGGGAGTCCGTGCGCCGCGCCCCCGCCGACCGGACACCGCTCGACGCCGTCCGGGAGGCGTTCGTCGCCGAACTGGACGGCTTCGAGGACCGCCAGGAGCTGTGGGCCCTGCAGTCCAAGGTGCTGCAGCGGTCGCCTCATCTCATCCAGCGCGGCCTCAACGCCCATGTGGCGGACGAACGGGCCCTGGCGGCCACCCTCACCGAGTGGCTCGACGCCACCCGGCCCGCCGGCGCGGAAGGCACCGGGGACACGGGTATCTACCCCCGGCTCCTCGCCGCCGTCAGCCACACCGCCCTGCGGGTCGCCTTCGAGCACGGCTGCGACCACCCCGAGGACACCGTGCTCGCGGACGCCTTCCAGGAGGCCTTCGTCCACCTGGCACGCGGCCTCCCGCGGCCGACGGAGTAAGCCGGCCCCCACCGCCGGCCTCTTCCCCCACCCCCTACCCCTGTTCTGATCACGCACCGAAGAAGGACTCCGTGACCGCAACCGAGGCGCCCGGACAGGCGCCCACCTCCATGACCAACCGGCAGATACTCCAGGCGATGTCCGGCCTGATGGCGGGCATGTTCGTCGCCATCCTCGCGGGTACGGTCGTCGCCAACGCCCTGCCGCGGATCATCGCCGACCTCGGTGCGAGCCAGTCCTCGTACACCTGGGTCGTGACCTCCGAGCTGCTCGCCATGACGGCCACCGTGCCGCTCTGGGGCAAGCTCGCCGACCTCTTCAACCAGAAGCTGCTGCTCCAGCTCTCGCTCGCCCTGTTCGTGGTCGGTTCGCTGGTGGCCGGCTTCTCCCAGGACGTCGTCACCCTCATCGTCAGCCGTGTCATCCAGGGCATCGGCGCCGGTGGTCTGACGGCGCTGGCCCAGATCGTGATGGCCGCGATCATCCCGCCGCGCCGCCTCGGCAAGTACGCGGGAATCTTCGGCGCCGTCTTCGCCGTCGGAACCGTCGCCGGTCCGCTGATCGGCGGCGTCCTCGTGGACACCTCGTGGCTCGGCTGGCGCTGGTGCTTCTTCATCGGCGTGCCGTTCGCACTGGCCGGGATCGTGCTGCTCCAGCGCACCCTGAAGCTGCCGACCGTGCGCCGTGAGGTCAGGATCGACTGGCTGGGCGCCTTCCTGATCGTGGCCGGCGTCTGCGCGCTGCTGATCTGGACCTCGCTCGCCGGCAACAGCTTCGACTGGGCGTCCTGGCAGACGGCCGCACTGGTGGCCACCGGCGTCGTGCTGCTCACCGCGGCGGTCTTCGTCGAGTCCCGGGCCGCCGAGCCGATCATCCCGCTGGACATCTTCCGCAACCGCACCGTCACGCTCACGACCCTGGCGAGCTTCTTCGTCGGTATCGCGATGTTCGCCGGAACCGTCTTCCTGTCCCAGTACTTCCAGATCTCGCTGGGCAAGACCCCGACCGTCGCGGGGCTCATGAGCCTCCCGATGATCGGCGGTCTGCTGGTGTCCTCGACGGTCGCCGGGCAGATCATCTCCGCGACCGGCAAGTGGAAGGCCTACCTCGTCGCAGGCGCCGTCGTGATGATGGCGGGCCTCGGCCTGCTGTCGACCATCGACGCCGACACCCACTTCGGTCTGCTCAGCATCTACATGGCGCTGATGGGCATCGGCGTCGGCATGCTGATGCAGAACCTCGTGCTCGCCGCGCAGAACGACGTGCCCGCGCACGAGCTGGGCGCCGCGACCTCCGTGCTGTCGTTCTTCCGCAGCCTCGGGGGCACCATCGGCACGAGCGTCCTCGGCGCGATCCTCGCCAACCGGGTGGCCAGCGAGATGACCAAGGGGCTCGCGGAGAGCGGGCTCCCGGTGACCGGCGGCGGCCACAGCAGTGCGGTGCCCGACATGACCACGCTGCCCGAGCCGCTGAAGAACATCGTCGAGCACGCGTACGGCGTCGCGACCGGCGACCTGTTCCTCATCGCCACGCCGTTCGCCTTCCTCGCCCTGCTCACGGTCCTCTTCGTCAAGGAGAAGCCCCTCAAGACGACGAGCGGCATGGAGCGGCTCGCGGCCGAGGAGGCCGCCGTGGCCGACGCCGTCGTCGTGCCGTCGCCCCGGACCGGTGACGACTCCGGCGTCCAGGACACCGCCCCCGGCGGGGTCGGCCTCCGGAAGGACTGACCCGCACCCGGACGTACGACGACGAAGGGCCCGGCGTGTGCGCCGGGCCCTTCGGGCGTCAGGTCGGGGGAAGCGGCATCGGGGGGACAAGCCGCTTCCCCCGGTGAGAACGGTGACCGGAGGGTCCTCGCCGCGGTCAGGGGGAAGTCGCGCGGTGCGGACCTCGTGGAGGTCCCGTTCCTCTGCCCGCGCATTCCTGTCGGTGCTGCGGGCTCACTGCCCATCCTCCTCCTCGACGTAAGCCGCACCGCCGGGCAAAGGGCCTGAATCGACGGGCCCTTCGACCCTAAAAGCCACATCAGTGATCGGAAACAGCCAGCGGATACGGCCATACGTGCGGCTAGAATCACCCGACTGCACAGGTGATCGAGAGGGAGAGAAGAGGCCGTGGCGCAAGCGAAGAAGATCGCGCTCTACATGGTTGTGGTCTTCGTGCTGTACACGATCATCACGTCTCCCGAGCGGGCGGCCGACCTCGTCCAAGTAGGCTTCGAAGGTATTTCGAGCGCAGCCGAGGGCGTCGGAGACTTCATGTCCGAGCTCGTGAAGTAGGAGAACCCCATGATCCGCCACCTGGTCCTGTTCAAGCTGAACGACGGCGTCGAGCGGGACGATCCGCGGGTCGTCGCGGGCGAGAAGGCGTTCAGGGAGCTCGGCGGGAAGATCCCCGAGCTGGAGTTCTGGGAGTGCGCCTGGAACATCACCGACCGGCCGATCGCCTACGACTTCGCCATCAACTCCGCGGTCGCCGACGAGGACGCGCTCAAGCGGTACGTCGAGCACCCGGAGCACCAGGCGGCGGCCGGGCAGTGGCGCGCGTTCGCCACTTGGGTGATCGCCGACTACCCCTTCTGATTTTTTCGGACATCCGGTCCCGCAGGCCCCTCCCTTTCAGGAGAGGGGCTTTTCGGCATGTTTAAACCAAAACATGCCCAACACGACTCTATGCGGTGCTTGCACACAGTGGACATGTCTTGTGATGCTATGACCGCTTTTGACGGATGAGTTGACCGTAGTTGACCGCAAAGGGGTGGCGACACCGTGCCGGCCAGTACAGCGCCTCAAGTCCCGCCCCAGAACGTCCAGACGGACGACATCCAGACCGAGACGCCCGACCCCACCACGCCCGCCAGGACGCGGGGCGCGGACACCCGGGCCCTCACCCAGGTGCTCTTCGGGCGGCTCAAGGACCTCGAACCGGGGACCCCGGAGCACCACAGGGTGCGCACGGCCCTGATCGAGGCGAACCTGCCGCTCGTGCGGTACGCCGCGGCCCGCTTCCGCAGCCGCAACGAGCCGATGGAGGACGTCGTCCAGGTCGGCACCATCGGCCTGATCAACGCCATCGACCGCTTCGACCCGGAACGCGGCGTCCAGTTCCCCACCTTCGCCATGCCCACCGTGGTCGGC
The DNA here is from genome assembly GCF_001905505.1 of Streptomyces sp. CB02058. Lineage (GTDB taxonomy): Bacteria > Actinomycetota > Actinomycetes > Streptomycetales > Streptomycetaceae > Streptomyces. Next base: position 615,515 of record NZ_LIPG01000005.1, on the reverse strand, counting down.
GAGATCAAGCGCTACTTCCGGGACAACGTGCGGACGGTGCACGTGCCGCGCCGGCTGCACGAGCTCTGGGTCCAGGTCACCGGCGCGACGGAGGACCTGACGACCGCCCACGGGCGCTCGCCGACCACCGCCGAGATCGCCGAGCGGCTGAAGATCTCCGAGGACGAGGTGCTCGCCTGCATCGAGGCGGGCCGCTCCTACCACGCGACCTCGCTGGAGGCGGCCCAGGAAGGTGACGGGCTGCCCGGTCTGCTGGACCGGCTCGGCTACGAGGACCCGGCGCTCGCCGGGGTCGAACACCGCGACCTCGTACGGCATCTGCTCGTCCAGCTGCCCGAGCGCGAACAGCGCATCCTGCTGCTGCGCTACTACAACAACCTGACCCAGTCTCAGATCAGTGCCGAACTCGGTGTCTCCCAGATGCACGTGTCAAGGCTTCTGGCCAGAAGTTTCGCCCGACTGAGGTCCGCAAACAGGATCGAGGCGTAACCAGAACGGGTAGACCCCGAACGGGCCTGTTCCGGGGGCGTAAAAGCCGCACACCCCCTGTTTCCTGCGCAGTTTCGGCGCTGACTTGTCGACAAGTCACTACAGCGTGTTGCCGACATGTGACATTCTGCTGGAACCGCGTTTGCCGCAGCCCCACCTCCGGTATTCAGGTGGAGGCTGCGTTCCTCCGATGGTCGTGGCCACCGCGACCGTCCGCGACCTCAAGGGGGTGGCATGTCCGCAGAACAGGGCAGCTCGAAGGTGCTCACGCTCACGAAGAGCGTGCCGGCACCTGCCGTGCTCACCAGCTCGCCGGAAGCCATCGACACCCGCACCCTGTCCCGCTCCCTGTTCCTGCGGCTAGCCGCGCTGGGTCCCGCCTCGGGCCCCGACGGAACGGACAGCCCGGAGCGGGCCTATGTGCGGGACACGCTCATCGAGCTCAACCTCCCGCTCGTGCGGTACGCGGCGGCGCGGTTCCGGAGCCGTAACGAACCGATGGAGGACATCGTCCAGGTCGGAACGATCGGCCTGATCAAGGCGATCGACCGATTCGACTGCGAACGCGGCGTGGAATTCCCCACGTTCGCGATGCCGACCGTCGTGGGGGAGATCAAGCGCTTCTTCCGCGACACCTCGTGGTCGGTGCGGGTGCCGCGCCGGCTCCAGGAACTGCGGCTCGCCCTCACCAAGACCAGCGACGAGCTCGCCCAGAAGCTCGACCGTTCGCCGACGGTGCCGGAGCTGGCCAAGGCGCTCGGGGTCTCCGAGGAGGACGTCGTCGACGGCCTGGCCGTGGGTAACGCCTACACCGCCTCCTCGCTGGACTCCCCGTCCCCCGAGGACGACGGCGGCGAGGGCTCGCTGGCGGACCGCCTGGGGTACGAGGACGCGGCGCTGGAAGGCGTCGAGTACCGCGAGTCCCTGAAGCCGCTGCTGGCCAAGCTCGCCCCGCGCGAGCGGCAGATCATCATGCTGCGCTTCTTCGCCAACATGACGCAGTCGCAGATCGGCGAAGAGGTCGGCATCTCTCAGATGCACGTCTCCCGGCTGCTGACCCGGACGCTCACCCAGCTCAGGGAAGGCCTCATCGCCGACTGAGCCGCCCGTCCGGCCCCGTCCGGACGCCAGGGCGACCGATCCACCCGTCCGACCGACGACCCGATCGTCCGGCCGGCCCCACCCGGGCCCGTCCGGCAGCGATCGGGTCGGCCCGGCTCCGCGCGCCCGAGCCCGCGCGTGGCCGCACACCACGGCTCACCGGCTGCCGGGGCACCGAGACCGCCCGCCCCGGCGGCCTCGCCGCGTCCGGGCCCGGCGCGGGGAACGCAGACGCTCCCGGAGCCGACGGGCGGCGCGGGAGCGTCTGTGAAGGGGGCGTGCACCCTCAGGTGGACGCCCGGCAGGCCCCGGGCCCCGCGGAGGGGCGGCAGGCCCGCCATGAAGGGGACGGGGGCCGGTCAGCCGAGCGCGAGCCAGGCGACCGCACCGAGGACGACGATGACCGCCACGACGGCCACGATCACCCCGGTCTTCGAGCCTGACGAGGTCGCGGCGGGCTGCGGCCCGCGCTGCGGCTCGCCCTCGTCGACAAACGCGCGGAACATCTGCGTGCTGCCCGCCGGGTCGTGAGTGCCCTCGGGGCCCGGCTGCGGGGCGTGGGGGTTGTATGCCATGGTCCAGGACCCTAGCGAACTCGGCACGTCCGCCCAACCCCCGGGCCGCGAAGGGGCGATGCCCCTCGTCGGCGTACACGCCGTCTTCACCCCTCCGCCGGAGCGCTCCGCACCGCCTCCACGGGCCCTCCGCGCGCCCGCCCCACCCCCTCGGCCCGTGACGAGGAACACATCCGGCGCCGGCCACCCGCTGTGCGCTGGGGCCTTGACCCGGGGCCTACACAGGCTTTTGCGTTCCTTTACTTCTGCAAGGCCCTTTTCGTTTGCCTGCGGCAACCAACCGCTTCTATCGTTGCCCTAAGCAACAAGATGACCTCGTGAGATGTCTGGAGGGCCAGTGGCAGCACGGAGCCAGTACGAAGAACTGGCCCGGCAGCTCAGCGCCGTCGGAGCCGTCAAACGGGGCCTCCTCCGCATCCTGCCCGCCGAGTGTCCCGGTGGCTCGGCCACCGTGCTGACGCTGCTGGCCAAGTACGGCGAGATGCGGATCACCCGGCTTGCCGAACTCCTGGCCGTGAACATGTCGGTGACCAGCCGTCATGTGGCTCACACGGCGGAGAACGGCTGGATCGAGCGCTCTCCGGACCCGGCGGACAAGCGGTCCCGCATCCTGCGGCTGACCCCCGCCGGAGAGGAAGTGCTCGCCGAACTGAACCGGCGGACGACCGAAATGTTCGCCCACAACCTCGACGACTGGTCCGACGAAGAAGTCGGACAGCTCAACACGTTGTTGTCCCGCCTGCGCGACAGCTTCTCCTGCCGCGGCGCCGGAGGGTGTACCCCCGGAAGGCACAGCGGCGACTGCCGCTCGGGGCTCTCGGACGATTCGCACACCCGTACACCCCTGTAACAGAAGCAAAGACAAGGAATGTAATGGCTACGACCACACCATCCGGTGTGCGGGGCGGCCACGCCAAGCACGGGGCTGCGGAAGCCCCCTCTGGCACGCCGATGACACACCGGCAGATCATGGAAGCGCTGACCGGGCTGCTGCTCGGCATGTTCGTCGCGATCCTGTCGTCGACGGTCGTCTCCAACGCCCTGCCCGAGATCATTTCCGACCTCGGCGGCGGCCAGAGCGCCTACACCTGGGTCGTCACGGCCTCGCTGCTGGCCATGACCGCCACCACCCCGCTCTGGGGCAAGCTCGCGGACCTCTTCAGCAAGAAGCTGCTGGTCCAGATCGCCCTGATCATCTATGTGGCCGGCTCCATAGTCGCCGGTCTCTCGACCAGCAGCGGCATGCTCATCGTCTGCCGTGTGGTGCAGGGCATCGGCGTCGGCGGTCTCTCCGCCCTCGCCCAGATCGTGATGGCCGCGATGATCTCCCCGCGCGAGCGCGGACGCTACAGCGGCTACCTCGGCGCGGTCTTCGCCGTCGCCACCGTGGGCGGCCCGCTGCTCGGCGGTGTCATCACCGACACCAGCTGGATGGGCTGGCGCTGGTGCTTCTACGTGGGTGTGCCGTTCGCGGTCATCGCCCTGATCGTGCTCCAGAAGACCCTGAAGCTCCCCGTGATCAAGCGCGAGGGCGTCAAGATCGACTGGTCCGGCGCGTTCTTCATCAGCGCGGCGGTCTCGCTGCTGCTGCTCTGGGTGACCTTCGCGGGTGACAAGTACGACTGGATCTCCTGGCAGACCTGGACGATGCTGGGCGGCACCGTCGTCCTCGTCGCGCTGTTCCTCTTCATCGAGTCCAAGGCCCGCGAGCCGATCATCCCGCTGCGCCTCTTCCGCAACCGCACCATCACGCTGGCCTCCGTGGCCTCGCTGTTCGTCGGTATCGGAATGTTCGCGGGCACCGTCTTCTTCAGCCAGTACTTCCAGCTGGCGCGGGACAAGTCGCCGACGATGTCCGGCGTCATGACCATCCCGATGATCGCCGGGCTCTTCCTCTCCTCGACGATCTCCGGCCAGATCATCACCAAGACGGGCCGCTGGAAGGCCTGGCTGGTCAGCGGTGGCTTCCTGCTCACCGCCGGCCTCGGGCTGCTGGGCACCATCCGGTACGACACCGAGTACTGGCAGATCGCGGTCTTCATGCTCGTCATGGGTCTCGGCATCGGCATGATGATGCAGAACCTGGTGCTCGCCACGCAGAACCAGGTGGCTCCCGCCGACCTGGGCGCGGCCAGCTCCGTCGTGACGTTCTTCCGTTCCCTCGGTGGTGCGATCGGCGTCTCGGCGCTGGGCGCCGTCCTGGGCAACCGTGTCACCCACTACGTCAAGGAAGGCCTCGCCGACCTCGGCCCCGAGGGCGCTGCCTTCGGCCACGGCGGTACCGGCGGCGGGGGCATCCCCGACCTGGACACGCTGCCCGCGCCGTTCCGTACGGTCATGGAGGTCGCCTACGGCCACGGTGTCGCCGACGTCTTCCTGTACGCCGCGCCCGCCGCACTGGTCGCCTTCCTCCTGACGCTGTTCATCAAGGAGGTCGCGCTGAAGACCAGGGCGGGCAACGACACCCCCGAGGCCTCGGCCGCCACGGAGGCCGTCGAGGCCACCACCGGCACGGCGCCCGTCGCCGAGGCGACGGCCGGGGTCACCGCGGTCGACACCCTGGAGCGGACGGCCGTCATGACGGAGCCGAGCATTCAGGGAACCCCCGTCCGCGGTGTCGTGCGGGGCGCCGAGGGCGCACCCGTCGCCCGTGCCGCCGTCACACTGATCTCGCTGGGCGGCCGGCAGCTTGGGCGCTCCGTCGCCCAGGCCGACGGCGGCTACGTCCTGGACGCGCCGGGCTCCGGCAGCTACGTCCTGATCGCCTCCGCAGACGGCTACCAGCCGCAGGCGTCCACCGTGGTCGTCGGCGAGGAGCCGCTGGCCTACGACATCCTGCTCGCCGGTACGAGCGGTCTCTCCGGGACCGTACGGAACGCCGAGGGCGGCACCCCCGTCCAGGGCGCCATGGTCGTCGTGACCGATGTGCGCGGCGACGTACTGGCCACGGGCGTGTCGAACGACGCGGGCGAGTTCACCTTCGGTGAGCTCATCCCCGGCTCGGTGACCGTCGCCGTCACGGCCGCGGGCTTCCGTCCGCTGGCCCTGCCGGTGGAGGTCGGCGGCCAGGGTGTCACCCGGGTCGACGTGGCCCTGCGCTCCGGTGCGCTGGTGCGGGGTGTCGTGAGGGCCGGCTCCGGCCGGGCACCGCTGAACGACGCCCGCGTCACGCTGATCGACGCGGCGGGCAACGTGGTCGCCACCTCGACGACCGGGGAGGACGGGGCGTACGCCTTCACCGACCTGGACGCCGGTGAGTACTCCGTGATCGCTACCGGCTACCCGCCGGTGGCCGGCGCGCTGACCGTGACCGGCGGCGGCGTCGACGGTCACGACATCGAGCTCGCCCACCCGGGCGAGTAAGAACCCACCGGAAGATTCACAAAGACCCCTGGCGGTACAGCACTTCGAGCGGAGAGGCTGTGGCCGCCGGCGGAAATGGGCCCCGTGGCGGGAACGGCAGGCAGGGGACGGCCTGCCGATCCCGCCCGGGGCCCGACTCATTGAGTCACGCTTCATGAGTGATTGAGCAAGGAGAGAACACGGGATGGGACTTCGCGCACAGGTACGTACGCGGGACGGCTGGGCGGTCCAGCACGCGGTCGTGACCGTGACCGACATGACGGGCACCCAGGTGCTCCGGGCCGACGCCGACGAGAACGGGGCGGTCCGCACCGACGATCTTCTCCAGGCCGGCGCCTACACGGTGATCGTCACGGCGGTCGGTTACGCACCCGCCGCGTCCACCGCGCTCGTCACGGCCAGCGGCCGGGTCGAGGCCGGCACCGTGGTGCTCACCCGCCAGGGCGGAGTGGAACTCCCGCCCCCCGGCACCTGGTCGCTCGACCCGGTGCACTCCTCGGTGGCCGCCGTCGCACAGCACCTGGGGATCTCCAGCGTGCACGGCAGGTTCACCGACTTCGGCGGCCGGATCGAGATCGCCGAGGACGTCCAGAACTCCCGGGTGGAGGCCTTCATCGCCTCCAGCAGCATCGACACCGGCAACGGCATGCGGGACAAGCACCTGCGCTCGGCGGACTTCCTGGACGTGGAGGTGTACCCGGAGATCACCTACCGGTCCCGGGCGCTGACCCCGGCGGGCCCCGACCGCTGGACGGTGCACGGCCTGCTCACGATGCACGGCGTCTCCCGCGAGGTCGACCTCGACCTCAGCTACCTGGGCACGGGGCCCGACCCGTGGGGCGGGGTCCGTGCGGCCTTCCACGCCACGGCGGAGCTGCGCCGCGACGACTTCGCGATGAACTACAACCAGGTCGTGCAGGCCGGCATCTCCGCGATCGGCACGACCCTGCGCGTGGAGCTCGACATCCAGGCCGTGCAGGGCGACTCCGTCCAGGCCTGAGGGCTCTGACAGGCCCTAGGGTTGGCCGTATGGCACCCAACATCGCGACCAACACCGCCGTGGAGCTCGGGGAACTCCTGGACTTCGTGCGGCCCAGGCACCGGGCGATCCTGCTGACCACCCGGTCCGACGGCCGCCCCCAGGGCTCCCCGCTCACCTGCGGCGTCGACGACGCGGGCAGGATCGTCGTCTCGACCTACCCCGAACGGGCCAAGACCCGCAACGCCAAGCGGGACGAGCGGGTGAGCGTCATCGTCCTGTCGGACGAGTGGAACGGACCCTGGGTCCAGATCGACGGCTCGGCCGAGGTGATCGACGCACCGGATTCGGTCGAGCCCCTCGTGGAGTACTTCCGCACCATCTCCGGCGAGCACCCCGACTGGGACGAGTACCGGGCGGCGATGGTCAAGCAGGGCAAGTCCATCATCCGGATCACCCCGGAGCGCTGGAGCCCCGTCGCCACCGGCGGCTTCCCCGCCCGTCTCTCGGACGGCGGCTGACCGTCCCCGTGCTCCCGCCCCACCCCGCCCCGCCGGCGCGGGCCCGTCTGCTCGTCTCCCCCTCCGTGGGCCCGGCCGTGGTCCGCGAGCTGGAAAGGATCACGGACCGGCCCGCGGAACCCGCGTACGCGAGCGCGCCCGACGGACCGTTCGTGTACGTGGGCGACGCGCTGCCAGAAGCGCTGCGGACCCCCGGGCTGCTGTGGTTCCACAGCGTCAACGCCGGTACGGACGCGCTGCTCGCCGCCGGGCCCTGGCCCGAGGGGGCCCTGCTGACGCGGACGGTGGGGCGGATGGGTGAGCGGATCGCCCAGTACGTACTGGCCTGGGTGCTCGCCGAGTGCCAGTCCGTCCCCGAGCACACCGCCCAGCACGCGCGGGCCGAGTGGCGCCGCCTCCCCTCCGAACTCGTCGCAGGACGCACCGCCGTGGTCCACGGCACCGGGCGCATCGGTTCCGCCGTCGCGGGCCTCCTGCGGGCGTGCGCCGTGCGCACGGTGGGCGTGTGCCGCACGCCCCGTGCGGTGCCGCCCGGCTTCGACCGGGTGGTCCGGGCCGGTTCGGACGAGGAGGCGGCGGCGCTGGCGGACGCCCGGTGGGTGGTGTCCACCCTGCCGCTGACCGGGGCCACCGAGCGCTACTTCGACACCGCCCGGTTCAGCGCGATGCGCGGCGCCGCGTTCGTCAACGTCGGCCGGGGCGCGACCGTGGACATGGCCGCGCTGGAGGCCGCGCTGCACGACGGCACGGTGCGCGGGGCCGTCCTCGACGTGCTGCCCGACGAACCGGCGGGCCCGGAGAACCCCGCATGGCGGCTGCCGCGCACGGTGATCACCTCGCACTCGGCGGGCATCACGGCCGAGGAGGACGTCGTCGCGGACTTCGCGGCCTGCTGGGCGGACCTGGCCGGGGGCCGGACGCCCGCACTGGCCGTGGACACCCGCCGCGGCTACTGATCCGGACCCGCCGGGACTCCGGGCCCGTCCGGGGCGCCGGAACACGCACCGGTCAGATCCACCACGCGCGCCCGGTCAGGCCCGCTACGCGCGCCGCTCGGCCGTCGCCGTCGCGCGGGTGGCCTCGATGCCGGCGATCAGCAGGTCCAGCGCGTAGACGAAGTCCCGCTCGCGCATCTCCTCGACCGTGTCGCCGCCCCGCGCGTCCATCAGGTCCTCCGAAGGCCGCATGACCTGGTTGAGCTCAGGGTGCGCGCGGATCGTGCCCATCGCCCGCTCGAAGTACTCGTCCTGGGTGAGCCCCGCCTCCACGGTGCGCTGCACGAAGTGGCCCTCGGTGCTGCCGAATCCGTAGACGAACTGGAAGACGGCGGCCATCGCCCCCGTCTGCCGCTCCAGGGGCAGGCCCGTGGCCCGGATGACGTCCTGGACGGCGTACGAGAACAGCATGGAGTGCGGCCCGATGTTCAGGAAGCTGCCGATGAGTGCCGACACCCAGGGATGGCCGACCAGCATCCTCCGGTAGTCGGTGGCCAGTTCGCGCAGCCGGTCCTGCCAGTCGCCGCCCTCGGGTGCGGCCGGGATCTCGCCGAAGACGGTGTCCAGGGCGAGTTCCAGCAGGTCGTCCTTGGTGTCGACGTACCAGTAGAGGGACATCGCCGTGACATCCAGCTCGGCGGCGAGGCGGCGCATGGAGAACTTCGCCAGGCCGTCGGCGTCCAGCAGCCGCACGCTCGCCGCCGTGATCCTGTCGCGGTCGAGGCCGGCCGGCTGGTCCGTCCTCCGGGTGCGCGAGGGAGTCCGCCGGTCCAGCCACACACTGACCCGCGCAGGGTTCCTCACACGGTCTGCCCCGGACCCCATGACACACGCTCCTCGTCTTGCGGTGGCACTCCTCGCGTATCCGCGCCCCCCGTCCGATGCTATGCCCGCACCCCGGGCTCCTGATCCGCCTCGGCGCGCTCCGCCCTCCTCAGCAGGGCGGCCGCCAGCAGCCCGCCCGCCAGGACGGCGACCGCGCCGACCAGTTGGCTGGCCTCCAGACCGGAGGCGAAGGCGTCCGTGATCCGCTCCCGGTCGGCCGGACCGTCCGCCGCACCGAGCACGGCCGGCAGCGAGGCGGTGCCGACGGCACCCGGTACGAGCGCGGCGAACCGCGAGTTGAGTACGGCGCCGAGGACGGCGACCCCGAGCCCGTTGCCGAACTCGGCGAGCGTGCCGTTCACCCCGGCGCCCACTCCCGCCTTCTCCCGGGGGATGGCGCTCATGATCGCGTTGGCCATCGCGGGCATGGCGAGCGCGACACCCGCCCCCATGACGACCAGGCCGAGCAGCATGCCGCCGTATCCCCGGCCGCCCAGCAGCGCGATCGCGGCGAGCCCCGCGGCCAGCAGGCTCATCCCGGTGGCGATGGTGGCGGGCGTGCCCGTCCTCCCGACGATCCGGGCGCCGATTCCCGTGAGGTTGAGCGCGACGACGGTCAGGGCGAGCGGCGCGGTGCGCAGACCGGCCTCCAACGGCTCGTAGCCGAGCACGAACTGCAGGTGCTGGGTGAGCAGGAAGAGTGAACCGGTCATCCCGAAGGCGACGAGGATCGCACCCGCGACCGCGCCGGTGAACCGCTGGTTGCGGAAGAAGTGCATGTCCAGCATCGGGTGGGGAACGTGCAGCTCCCACAGGACGAACCCGGTGAGCACCGCGACCCCCGCGAAGGCGGTCAGCAGGACCTGGCCGGAGCCCCAGCCGTGTTCCGGGCCGGAGATGATCGCGTACACCACGGCGGCCATGCCGATGGTGGAGAGCAGCGCCCCGAACAGGTCGGGGCGGTCCCCGCTGGGGTTCCTGGACTCCGGGACGAGCCGGACGACGGCGATCAGGCCGACGACCGCGACCGGGATGTTGATCAGGAAGATCGCGCCCCACCAGAAGTGGTCGAGCATCGCCCCGCCGAGCAGCGGACCGGCGGCGAAGCCCAGGGAGTTGACGGTCGACCAGATCCCGATCGCCTTCACGCGCTCGGTGTCGTCGAAGATCTGGACCACCACGGACAGCGTGGTCGTGATCAGCAGCGCGCCTCCGACCCCCATGCCCGCGCGGGCGGCGATCAGCTGCCCCGAGGACTGCGAGAGTCCGGCCGCGAGTGATCCGACGCCGAACACCACGAGGCCGGCGACCAGCATCTTCTTGCGGCCGTAGCGGTCCGACGCGCTGCCCGCGGTGAGCAGCAGGCCAGCCTGGACGAGGGAGTACGCGTTGATCATCCACTGCACATCGGCGGTGGACGCGTCGAGTTCGGCGGTGAGCGAGGGGATCGCGACGTTCAGGACCGTGTTGTCGAGCAGCACGGTGAGCTGGGCGAGACAGATGACTCCGAGGATCAGCCAGCGCTGCGCATGGCCGCCCCCGGGGGCGAGGTCCTTCTGCTCGGCGGCGGTCGCCGTCATGCGGGCTCCTGGTTCCGGTGCACTTGTACGGTGTATGGGACTGTTGCCGTACACCGTATGGCACCTCCTGTACGCCGTACAACACCTTTGGGGGCGGCGCCGGGCACGGCAGAGGGCGGTGGCCCGGGGTTCGCCCCGGGCCACCGCCCTCCCGTCGCCGTGGGCGACATCCGCTCCCTACGCGGCGCTCGTCGGCTGGGTGAGGTCGTAGAAGGTCGCGCTTCCGACCGTGACCTCCTTGAAGTTCTCCTCCACCCACGAGGAGATCTGGGACGAGGTGCCCTCGCCGCCCATCCCGCCGCCCATCCCGCCGGAGATGAAGTAGTGGATCTTCCCCTCCTCCACGTACTTCTTGAACTGCGCGAGCGTCGGGGACGGGTCGCTCCCGTTGAATCCGCCGATCGCCATCACCGGGTCACCGGTGGCCAGCTGGTAACTCGCGGCGTTCTGGGAACCGATGGCCGCCGCGGCCCAGGTGTAGGCGTCGGCGTTCTGCTTGAGCAGGGTCTTGGCCTCGGAGTCGACGGAGGCGCCGTTGAGCAGACCGCCCATGCCTCCGCCACCCATGCCGCCTTCGCCCATGCCGCCGCCGGGCGTACCGCCCTGCTTGGCGCCCGGGGCCCGGCCCTGACCGCCGCCGGGAGCCTGGCCCTGGCCGGGCGTCCCGCCGCCGGGGAAGCCACCGCCCTGGGAGTTGCCCTGCGCGTTGCCCGGCGCCTGGCCGCCGCCCTGCTGCGTGCCCTGGCCGGGAGGCTGCATGCCGCCGCCGGGGCCACCGCCGTTACCGCCACCGCCGCCGCCGCCGGGACCACCCATGCCCCCGCTCGACGGCCCCGCCGTGACGATCGACCCCTGGTGCCCGGTGTTCAGTGTGCTGATCGTGTACGCCGTCGGCCCGGCCAGCGACGCCGCGAGGCCCAGCCCCAGCACTCCGAGCGCCAGCGCACGCCCCAGCCGTGCGGCGAGCAGCAGCCCCACCGCGGCCACCAGACCGCCGATCAGGACGGCCCAGCGCAGCCAGGGGAAGTAGTCCGGCGTGCGCCCCAGCAGGACGTACGACCAGACGGCCGTCACCGCGACGGTCGCGCCGAGCGCGGCGCCCGCCCACCACGTGGCCCGCTCCTCCCACAGGACCGTGGCACCCATGCCGACCAGCGCCGCGATGTAGGGGGCCAGCGCCACCGTGTAGTACTGGTGGAAGATGCCGGCCATGAAGCTGAAGACGAGCGCCGTCATCAGCAGAGACCCGCCCCAGGCGAGGAACGCCGCGCGGGCCGTGTCGGTCCGCTTCGCCCGCCGGGTCAGCCAGACTCCGGCGACCAGCAGGATCAGCGCGGCGGGCAGCAGCCACGAGATCTGGCTGCCGATCTCGGAGTTGAACATCCGGCCGATGCCGGTCTCACCCCAGCCGCCGCCCTGGCCGCCGCCTCCGCCTCCGCCGACGCTACCGGTCTCCTCGCCGTTGATCCGGCCGAGTCCGTTGTAACCGAAGGTGAGTTCCAGGAAGGAGTTGTTCTGCGAGCCCCCGATGTACGGCCGCGAGGAGGCGGGCCACAGCTCGACGATCGCGACCCACCAGCCACCGGAGACGATCATCGCCAGCGCGGCCAGGCCGATCTGGCCGAACCTCTTCCGCACGGAGACCGGCGCGAACACCGCGTACAGCACCGCCAGCGGCGGCAGGATCAGGAACGCCTGGAGGGTCTTCGAGAGGAACGCGAGGCCCACCGCGACACCCGCCCAGACCAGCCACTTCGTACGGCCGCCCTCCAGGGCGCGCAGCACGCAGTAGACGGTGACGGTCATCAGGAGCGCGAGCAGCGCGTCCGGGTTGTTGAAGCGGAACATCAGCGCGGCGACCGGGGTCAGCGCGAAGACCGCCATCGTGATCAGACCGGCGGCGGCGCTGAAGCGGCGGCGCACGGACGCGTGGAGGACGCCCGCCGTCGCGACGCCCATGAGCACCTGGGGCGCGAGGATCGCCCAGGAGCTCAGGCCGAACATCCGCACCGACAGGGCCATCGGCCAGAGCGTGGCCGGGGGCTTGTCGACGGTGATCGCGTTCGCGGAGTCCAGCGAGCCGAAGAAGAAGGCCTTCCAGCTCTGGCTGCCTGCCTGAACGGCCGCGGAGTAGAAGGAGTTGGCGTAACCGGAGGCGCTCAGGTTCCACAGGTACGCGAGCGCGATGACCAGCAGCATGCCGAGGAAGGCGGGCCGCACCCACCGCGGGTCCTCTGGCCTGCCCCTCAGGACACGCCGCGGCAGCGGCTCCCGGCGGCCCGCGGCGTGCGCGGGCGGCGCCGGGGGCGGGACCTGGAGATGGTCGGAGTGCGTTGCGGCGGTCATCGGACGTTCCTCAGTTCGTGTGCGGAACCCTTGCGGGCGTCCCGGTGGTCGGAGCGCCGGTCGGGGAAGACCCAGGCGCGGAAGAGCAGGAACCGCAGCACCGTCGCCGCGAGGTTGGCCGCGATCAGCACGGCGAGCTCGGTGCTGTGCGAAGCCGCTCCGGACGCCGTGCCCAGCGCGGCGAGCGAGCCGCTGGTGAGGGCCAGCCCGATCGCGAAGACGACGAGTCCCTGGGCCTGGTGACGCACCGCGCCGCCCCGGCCGCGTACCCCGAAGGTGAGCCTCCGGTTCGCCGCCGTGTTGGCGACGGCGGAGACCAGGAGGGCCGCGCCGTTGGCGGTCTGCGGGCCGGCTCCGAGCCGGAAGAGGGAGTACAGGGCGAGGTAGACCAGGGTCGAGAGCACGCCCACGACGCAGAAGCCGACCAGCTGCCTGGCGAGTCCGCGCGGCACCCCGGGCACGGCCCGGTCGCGCGGGTCGTCCCCGAAGGGCCGCGCCAGCCGGTCGAGCGGCAGCGCCCCGGTGGCCAGGGCCCTGCCCACCCGCCAGACGCCCTTGAGGTCGTCGGTCGCGGTCTTCACGATGTGCACGGTGGAGTCGGGGTCGTCGACCCAGTCGACCGGCACCTCGTGGATGCGCAGTCCGGCACGCTCGGCGAGCACCAGCATCTCGGTGTCGAAGAACCAGCCGGTGTCCTCGACCATGGGCAGCAGGCGCTGCGCGACCTCGCGCCGTATGGCCTTGAAGCCGCACTGGGCGTCGCTGAACCGGGCGGACAGCGAGGAGCGCAGGATGAGGTTGTAGGCCCGCGAGATGAACTCCCGCTTCGACCCCCGCACCACCCGCGAACTGCGGGCCAGGCGCGAGCCGATGGCCAGGTCCGAGTGGCCCGAGATCAGCGGGGCGACCAGCGGCAGAAGCGCGTTGAGGTCGGTCGAGAGGTCGACGTCCATGTAGGCGAGGACCGGGGAGTCCGAATGGGACCAGACGGTCCGCAGGGCCCGCCCCCGGCCCTTCTCCTCCAGCCGGTACGACCGCACCTCGGGGATCAGAGCCGCGAGGCGGGCCGCCACCTGGGGCGTCCGGTCGGTGCTCGCGTTGTCCGCGACGGTGATCCGGAAGCCGTAGGGGAACGTTCGCGCCAGGTGGTCGTGCAGGCGCAGTACACACGTTTCGAGGTCCTTCTCCTCGTTGTAGACGGGGACCACCACGTCGAGTACGGGAGCGCCGGCAGCGCCGACCGCTGCGGCCAGGAGATGTTCCCGGGCCGGCAGGGTGCTCCAAGGAGTGTCGGTTCGCATGACACAGACACTCGCCAACCCCGCTGTCACATCCGTGTGCTGAGCCTGTGGTCCGCCTGTGAGTGCGCGGCGGGGGCGCCCCCGAGGGTGTTTCCCCAGCTCACAGGGGTGTCTTGGGCATCATTTCCCCAGGTTCCGGAGGCGTCGGCAGGGCTGCCCGCCGGCGCTGCCACGGCCTCGCCCTCGTACACCGCGTCCGCGGGCAGATGGACGGCGAACACCGTGTTGCCGGGAACCGAACGCACCTCGGCCTGTCCCCCGTGGGCGGTGACGACGGCCTGCACGATGGCGAGGCCGAGCCCCGTCGATCCGGCGTGCCGGGAGCGCGAGGCGTCGCCGCGGGCGAACCGCTCGAAGACGCGCGGCTGAAGCTCGGCCGGGATGCCCGGCCCGTTGTCCTGGACCTCCAGGGTCACCCAGGGCACCTCCCGGCGCGCCTGGCGCAGCCGGACCGTGACGGTGGTCCCGGGCGGTGTGTGGGTACGGGCGTTCGCCAGGAGGTTGACCAGCACCTGCTGGATCCTGGTGGCGTCCGCGCGGACCGTCGTGGGCACATCGGGCAGTTCGAGCCGCCAGTGGTGGGTGGCCCCGGACACGCCGTCACAGGCGCGGTCCGCGACCCGGGCGTCGCTCACCGCGTCGATGACCAGGGGCGAGAGATCGGTGCTCTCGTACGAGAGCGGCCGTCCGGCGTCGAGCCCGGCCAGGAGCAGCAGGTCCTCGACCATGCCCGTCATCCGCTCCGCCTCGGACTCGATGCGTCCCAGGGCGTGCCGGGTGTCGGGACCGGCGTTCTCCCGCCCGCGCCGGGTCAGTTCGGCGTATCCACGGATCGAGGCCAGTGGCGTGCGCAGCTCATGGCTGGCGTCCGCGACGAACTGCCGGACCCGCATCTCGCTCTTCTGCCGCGCGTCCAGGGCCGAACCGACATGGCCCAGCATCCTGTTGAGGGCCGCGCCGACCTGGCCGACCTCCGTGCGCGGATCGGCCTCGGTGTCCGGGACCCGCTCGAAGAGGGCGACCTCACCGCTGTGCAGGGGGAGTTCGGAGACCCGGGTCGCGGTGGCCGCCACCCTGCGCAGCGGGCGCAGGGCGACACCGACCATCGCGGCGCCGGCGATCCCGGCGGCGATGAGCCCGGCCCCGGTGACACAGACCTCCACGAGGATCAGGGTGTTGACGGCCCCGGTCACCTCGGCGGTGGGGATGCCGACGAGGAACGTCGTGCCGTCGGCGGCAGAGATCGCCTCCACGCGGTAGCCGCCCAGCCCGGGCAGCTCGACGTCATGGGCCTCGCCGTCCGGAGCCACATCGGCTGCTTCGAGGGCATCCCGCTGCGACCCGGTCAGCTCCTCGGCGCTCTCCCGGGCGTCCGGGCCCTTGATCACCTTGGAGGAGGTGACGGAACCGCCGGAGACCACGGCACCGAACGTGTCGGGCGTGCCCCTGCCGATGAAGGCCAACGGCTCCTCGTCGCTCGCGGGGCCGCCGCCCGGAGCCATCTTGGCGCTGCCCGGCGGGGGCTGCTGGGCCACCCTGGCGATGTCGTGGAGCTGGTTGTCCAGCTTCCCGTACATGTACTCGTGGAAGGCGATGGCGGTCACCGAGCCGATCACGGCCGCGACGACCGCGATGAGCGTCACCGCGTACACGACGAGCCGGGTCCGCAGCGTCCAGGGGCGTCCCGCGCCGTTCCTCCTCCTGCTCACAGGGCTACTCCCCGGGCTTGATGAGGTATCCCGCCCCGCGCCGGGTGTGGATCATCGGTGTGCGCCCCGCGTCGATCTTCTTGCGCAGGTAGGAGATGTACAGCTCGACGACGTTGGCCTGGCCGCCGAAGTCGTAGTTCCAGACCCGGTCGAGTATCTGCGCCTTGCTCAGCACCCGGCGCGGGTTGCGCATCAGGAAGCGCAGCAGCTCGAATTCGGTCGCCGTGAGGTGGATCGAGTCGTCGCCCCTGCTCACCTCGTGGCTGTCCTCGTCGAGCACCAGGTCGCCGACGACCAGCGTCGACTCGCTGCGCACCGCGGCCGTGCCGGAGCGGCGGATCAGCCCGCGCAGCCGTGCCACGACCTCCTCCAGGCTGAACGGCTTGGTGACGTAGTCGTCGCCGCCCGCCGTGAGCCCGGCGATCCGGTCCTCCACGGAGTCCCGGGCGGTCAGGAACAGCACGGGCACGTCGGAGAGCTCGCGCCGCAGCCTGCCGAGCACGGCGAGTCCGTCCATGTCGGGGAGCATCACGTCGAGGACCACCGCGTCGGGGCGGAAGTCGCGCGCCGTCCGCACGGCGCCGGCACCGTCACCGGCGCTGCGCACCTCCCACCCCTCGTACCGCAGGGCCATGGAGAGCAGCTCGGCGAGCGGAGCCTCGTCGTCCACGACCAGGACGCGCACGGGGTTGCGGTCCGGCCTGAGCAGTTCGGTGCGCCCCTGGGGCGAGGTCATCGTCATGGCTCAACCCTGTGAGACGGCCGTGAGAGAGGCCTTTCCCCCACCTGTGAATTTCCTGAGAAACGCCTGACGCGCCCCTCTCCCCCCTCTCACCCCAGCCGGAACAGCTCGCTCGCGTTCCCGTGGCAGACCGCCCGCAGCCACGCGTCGCCCAGTCCCAGCCGCTCCAGGGCGTGCAGCTGGTGGACGTACGGGTACGGAATGTTCGGGAAGTCCGTGCCGAGGAGGATCCGGTCCCCCAGATCCGCCAGCCGCCCGCGCTCACCGGCCGGGAACGGCGTGAAGCCCTCGGAGAAGTCCGTGAACGCCATGGTCGTGTCGAGGCGCACGCCGGGGTACGCCTCCGCCAGCGCCAGGAACTCCGGGTACTCCGGCATCCCCATGTGCGCCACCACGAGCCGCAGCCCGGGATGCCGGGCCAGCAGCCGGGCGATCGGCTCCGGCCCCGTGTGGGCGCCGGGCGCCGGCCCGGAACCGCAGTGCGTCACCACGGGGACCCCGGCCTCGGCCAGCAGCCCCCACACGGGGTCAAGAAGCGGATCGTTCGGGTCGTACGCCCCCACCTGGAGGTGCGATTTGAAGACGCGCGCCCCCGCCTCGACCGCCTCGCGCACATACGCCTCCGCGCCCTCCTCCGGGAAGAAGGTCGCGGTGTGCAGACAGTCCGGCACCCGGTCCGCGAACCCGGCCGCCCAGCCGTTCAGCCACGCCGCCATGCCGGGCTTGTGCGGATAGATCATCGAGGTGAACCGGAGCACGCCGAACGAGCGCAGCAGGGCGAGCCGGTCGTCCTCGTCCTTCCGGTACGCGATCGGCCACTCCATACCGGTCAGCGGGCCCACCGAGTCGAAGTACGCCCACACCTTGCTCAGCACCCGCTCCGGCATGAAGTGCGTGTGCACGTCGATGATCCCGGGCAGCCCGAGCCCCTTCCAGAACCGCACGACATCGTCGCGGTCGCGGTCGTCGCCGCTCATCCACCCCTCCTGCCTCGTGGTCCGGGAACGCTCCCGGCGATCCGGGCGACGATCTCAGAACAGCCCGTCCTGCACGCCACCGGCCCCCACGGCCGCGACCGGCACGCTGATCCCCTCCCGCGCCCCGGCGGCCACCAGGTCCCAGCCGGTGATGAGCCGGGTGTCCAGCACGACGACCTCGCCGTCCGCCGTCTCCAGGTGCAGATCGGGCCCGGCCGCCGCCACCAGCCGCCCGGACACCACACCCGTGTCGGCCAGCCCGGTCACCACCCGCGCCACCGGACGCGCGCCGTCGAGCCCGAACACCCCGGCGTGGTCGACCGCGTGGAAGGGCAGCCGCTCCAGCGCCTCCGGCCACCCCGTCCCCTCCAGGGCCGCGGCCCGCCCGTACAGCCCCTCGATCTCGGCGGCCCTCTCCCGCGCCCCGGGCAGCTCCCCCCGCACCGCCCTCTTGCGCGCGTACGGGATGCGGTCGGGCACCCCGAGCACCGAGCGCAGCAGCTCCTCCGTGCGCCGCGCGGCCATCAGCGGACCGCGCCCCAGCCAGCTGAACACCACGGCCCCCTGCTCCCGCAGCCGCGCCGCGTCCCGGGCCTCGCCGGTGATCCCGACCTTGACCATCCCCGGCCCGAACCAGGCCAGATAGACGCGGTACGTGCGCGGGTCGTCGGCGATCGTGTCGGCGGCCACCGAGTGCGCCCGGTCCAGCCGCGCGCACTCAGCGCACCGCGCCCCCGTGCTCCGCACCGGCACCACGGCCCCCACCGGACACACGTTGCCGCGCGCCCCCACGCAGTGCCGTTCCCCCTCGGCGCGGAACCCGAGCTCCTTCCCGTACGCCAGCTCGCTCACCCGTCCCCGCCCGGCGCCCTCGCTCCGCGCCCACCTCAGCACGGGACCGTCCTGCGGCCAGCTCAGCCCGGCGCACCTCCAGCCACCCATGTCGCTCTCCTCCGCGGATGTCAGCGGCGGGGCCCGCCGCTCGCGCGGATGGGCGGCGGTCCGTGATCGCGCTGTATCCCGGCCAGCGTAGAACCCCAGTATTTCTAGAGTGAAATTCTAGAAAAGGCATCCAATTCAGCGCCCCACCGGTCCACACTGACCCCGTGTCCTTACCGGAGATCACCCTGTCGCTCACGCCGAGGCAGGCGGCC
The DNA here is from genome assembly GCF_001905505.1 of Streptomyces sp. CB02058. Taxonomy (GTDB): domain Bacteria; phylum Actinomycetota; class Actinomycetes; order Streptomycetales; family Streptomycetaceae; genus Streptomyces. Next base: position 596,858 of record NZ_LIPG01000005.1, on the reverse strand, counting down.
GACGGCGCCGTCGTCACCGTCCCCCTGCCGACCGGCGACGCCCGTATCCGCATCCCTCCGACGACGGACGGCGATCTCGTCCGGGCCCAGGTCGACGGCCGGGAGCTGATCCTGCGCATCCAGGTCTCCGGGCCGTCGAACGCCGTCAGATGGCTGGCCGTGCTCGGCGTCGCCGCCGCCCTCGTGGTCGCGGTGGTGCTGCTCAACGGGGTCGACGACGCGAGCAGCGACGTGGCCACCCCGTCGTCGGGCTCGTCCGTCTACGCGTCCGGCAACCCGTTCAGCGAAGACCCGTACGCGGAGGACCCGTACACGGAGGACCCCTCCACCGCGGACCCGTACACCGAGGAGCCCTCCGCCGAGGAGACCGACGACGCGGAGGAGACGGAGGACCCGTACACCGAGGACCCGTACGGCACCGGGGCCGAGGAGCCCGACCCCTACGTGTCCGGGACCTGCCTCAACGGCACCCTGCCCGACTCCACGACCGCGCAGGAGGTCAGCGGCGTCGACGAGGTCTCCTGCTCGGCCTCCGACGCCCACTACCAGGTGATCCAGACGCTCCCGGGCACCTCGGACCTGAGCAGCTGCAACGCCAACTCCCGCACGCAGTACGCGTTCTCGTACCGCTACACCCTGAACGGCGCGACCCTCAACGAATACGTGTACTGCCTGGTCGGCCTCGGCTCGTACGCACGCTGACCGTTCCGGGAGCGCTGCCGCGCGACGGTTCCTGCCTGAAGTACTCAGACGCGGTCGAGTACATGCGCTCCGGTCCGCCGCGCGGCGGACCGGAATGCTCGACCCATGCGAACACGACTTCGAAACGCCGCCCAGCAGCCGTGGGCGATCCTGGTGACCGCCCTCACGACGCTCGCGCTGTGGGCCGTCTGGCTGGGCTGGGACCAGCACCGCGACATCCACCCCGACGGTTCCACCACGGGTCCGTACGAGGCCTGGCAGGTGATCGGACTCGTGCTGACCCTGCTGGTCCCGCTGTACTGGGCGGCGTCCCGGCAGAACATCGCGGGTTCGGTGCTGGGCATCACGGCCGGCCTGGGCTTCGCCTCCTTCTACGACTGGTCGGACGACGCCAGCGGCCTCTTCGCCGTCGGCGTAATCATGCTCATGACGGCGAGCCTCGTCACGACCACCGGCGTCTCCGTCGGCGTCGCCGCCCTGAAGCGGCGGTGACGGGGGCGGCACGGGGCTCGCAACCAGGTCCATGGGCCCACGGCGGGAGCTAGGATCCGGGCCATGGCTCTGACCATGAACGACATGGACCGGTTCAAGGCATCCATGCCCCGCCTGGAAGCCATCGCCTACCGCCTCCTCGGCTCCGCGAGCGACGCCGAGGACGCCGTGCAGGACACGTTCCTGCGCTGGCAGGCCGCCGACATCGACCGCATCGAGGTCCCCGAGGCCTGGCTGACGAAGGTCCTCACGAACCTCTGCCTCAACCAGCTCACCTCGGCCCGCGCCCGGCGCGAGAGCTATGTGGGCCAGTGGCTGCCCGAGCCGCTGCTCGAGGGCGACCCGATGCTCGGCCCCGCCGACACCGCCGAGCAGCGCGAATCCGTCTCGTACGCGGTCCTCACCCTCATGGAACGGCTCTCCCCCAACGAGCGGGTGGTGTACGTGCTGCGGGAGGCCTTCGACTACCCGCACCGCCAGATCGCGGAGATCCTCGACATCACCGAGGCCTCCAGCCAGCAGATCCTCCACCGCGCCAAGAAGCACGTCACCGAGGGGAAGGCCCGTACGGAGATCGACGAGGCCGCCGCCCGGCGGATCGTCGAGGAGTTCCTCGCGGCGGCCACCAGCGGCCGGACCGAGCCGCTCGTACAGCTGCTCACCGCGGACGCCGTCGCGATCGGCGACGGTGGCGGGAAGGTCCCGGCCCGTACCAAGGCGTTCGAGGGCGCACTCGCGGTCGCCACGTTCATGCGCGGCCTGTTCAAGCCGAGCAAGGCCAAGCGCGCCCTCATCGGCGGCCCCGCCGAGATGTACGCCACGACCGCCAACGGTGCCCCCGCCGTGGTGGCCGTCGTCGACGGCAGGGTCATCGGCATCCTCTGCCTGGAGGTCACCGCCGACGGCATCTCCGCGTTCCGCAGCCAGGCCAATCCCGACAAGCTCGAACGCGCGACCAGGCTGTGGGCGGCGTCGGACCACGGAGAACCCCTGCTCAGCGCCTTCTGACGACGATGTGACGTGCTTCACATCCCGTTCCTGTCAGGAAACGGCGGGCTGCCCGGTTCAAGGGGCACAACCGCGCGAGACAGGAGCAGGGACATGCCACACCGCATCATCGTCCTCGGAGCCGGATACACCGGAGCCATCGCCGCCGGCCGCCTCGCCAGGCGGCTGCACGGCGACGACGTCTCCATCACCCTCGTCAACGCCGAGCCCGACTTCGTCGAGCGGGTCAGGATGCACCAGCTGGCGGTCGGCCAGGACCTCGTGCCCCGGCCCTTCAGCGAGATGTTCGCGGGCACCGGCGTCGAACTGAAGCTCGCGAAGGTCACCGGCATCGACGCCGACCGCAGGACGGTCGCCGTCGACGGCGCGGACGGCGCCGAGGTGCTGGAGTACGACAGCCTCGTGTACGCCCTCGGCAGCGGCTGGAACGCACAGGGCGTCCCCGGCACCGAGGAGCACGCCCACGAGATCGCCGGCCGCCCCGGAGCACTCCGGCTGCGCGAGCGCCTGGCCGGACTGGACGCCGGACAGACCGTGCTCGTCGTCGGCGGCGGCCTCACCGGCCTGGAGGCCGCGACCGAGATCGCCGAGGCCCGCCCGGACCTCGACGTCGCCCTCGCCGCCCGGGGCGGACTCGGCGACTGGCTCTCGCCCAAGGGCCGCGCGCACGTGCGGAAGGTCTTCGGCAAGCTCGGCATCACCGCGCACGAGCACACCGCGGTCACCAGCGTCGGGCCCGACCACGTCACCACCGCCGACGGCACATCGCTCCCGGCCGCGGTCACCCTGTGGACCACAGGCTTCGCCGTCCACCCGATCGCGGAGGCCACCACCCTGGAGGTCTCCGGGACGGGCCAGATCGTGGTCGACGCGACGATGCGCTCGGTCTCGCACCCGGACGTGTACGCCATCGGCGACGCGGCCCTGGCCATGGGCCCCGGCGACAAGCCCCTGCGGATGTCGTGCGCCTCGGGCGTCCCCGGCGCCTGGCAGGCCGCCGACGCCCTCGCGGCACGCCTGACCGCGGGGAAGACCCCCACCACGGCGCCCCGCTACTTCAACCAGTGCATCTCGCTGGGCCGCAAGGAGGGCCTGATCCAGTACGTCACCGCCGACGACCGCGCCGTCCGGGCAGCCCTGACCGGCCGGCTCGCCGCCGCCTACAAGGAACTGGTCTGCAAGGGCGCGGCCTGGGGCGTCGCCAACCCGATGCTGGGCATGCCGACCCGGCCCCGCCGCATCCTGCGGGAACCGGCCGGGACGACCACGCCCGTCCCCGAGTCGGCCTGACCGGGCGGGCCGCCGCCCATGAGGGCAGGCAACTCGGCCCCTGCCGTCGTCGGATGGGCTTCCCCGCGGGCCGGGGCCCGGTGAACCCCCAGGAGCGGCCGGGCTCGGCCCGTGGCCTGCCCCGTACGGACGGCCGCTAAGGTCGCGGCATGGGGGGACTGGACGTCAAACTGCGACTGAAGCCGTGCAAGTGGTGCAAGCGGCCGATCAAGCAGGGCCGTTGGTGGCGCCCGAAGCGGTACTGCAACCGATGGCACCAGGTGAAGTACCGGGTCGTGGACCTGATCGGCAACGTGCTGGACGGTCTCTAGGCACCCGGCCTCACGGTCTCCGGACACCCGGCCATCCGATCCGTATCGCCGAATGCGACAGCGAGTGGCCGTGATCGAGCCGAACCTCTCGACGCCGGCCACGAGCCCCTGGTCACCGGACACGGCGGACTCATAGTCTCCGGGCCATGCAATGGACAGCGTTGGTTGCCACAGTGGTGGGTGCGGTCATCGGAGTGGGCAGCACGCTCGCCACGGACCGCGTACGTTGGCGACGGGACACGGGCGAGCGCGACCGGGAGACCCTGCGCACGGTGTCCGCCCTGTTCTTGGAGGCCCTGACCGAGGCGCGCGATGCGATAAGCGATGCCAGCCGCTCGGGGCACCTGTCTCCGGACGAGCGGGCCGAGCTCGCCCGCGCCAGCACCCTGGCCCACGGCGTGCACGCGAAGCAGTACCAACTGGAGCTGCTGGCCACGCCGGAGGTGGCCCGGTCCGCCAGGGACACCGCCTACCAACTGCTCCTCTACCGGGACACGGTGGTCGCCGGACATCTGCGCGACGATCCTGAGTGCGCACAGGCCCGGCGCGACTTCCGGGAGGCGCGCCAGAAGCTCATGGCTGCCATGCGTGCGTCGCTGAGCCGCCCCTGAGCACCTTCGACGCCTCGCTCGGCGAGCCGCCCGACGGGATGGGCGGTACCGACCGACACGGCGCTGTACGTCGCTGCTGTACGTCGCTGCTGTACGTCGCTGCTGTACGGACAACGCGAGAGGCCCTCAGGATTTCTCCTGAGGGCCTCTGGCCTGCTGTGCACTCGGCAGGATTCGAACCTGCAACCTTCTGATCCGTAGTCAGATGCTCTATCCGTTAAGCTACGAGTGCTTGTTCCTCGGCCTGGGCCTCGGTCCCGCCCCCCGGGTTTTTCTCCCCGGTCGGCGTTGCGAGAACAACATTACATGACCTGCGCCGTGACGCGAAATCCATTAGCCATACGGGCCCTGAGCTGCGAAAACACGCCTCAGGGGCTGGGTTTCCCGCCCCTGGGACGACCGAAGCCCCGTGCCAGGGGCACGGGGCTTCGGGATCTTGCGGAGGCGGAGGGATTTGAACCCTCGATGGGCTTTAAGACCCAAACCGCATTAGCAGTGCGGCGCCATAGACCGGACTAGGCGACGCCTCCAGCACACCCCGCGCGAGCGCGAGTGGTGCGTGCAGATGATGACACAGTCGAGCGTGCTGTCACCAATCGCCGCCCACGGTACTAGGCAGGTGGGCGGCGAGGCAAAGCGCCCTGCGGCGAGTGGTCCGGCGTTCCGGTCGGCCCTCCATGAGTTGCGCAACGTGCGGGCGCAAGGAGCGTTAGAGAAGGAGAGGGCTCCGCCCTCGGTCCGTCCCCCCCGTGTGCCCGGCGCGCGTGCTCTCCCCGACGCCTGCCGGAGCAGACCGGCGTGCCCCAGGGCGCGCCAGAACATCAGGAGCCCCGCATGCTGCGTCGTCTCACCTTCACCGCCGTCGCGTCCCTCGCCGCGCTGTCCGCCGTCGCGCCCGCCGCCACGGCCGCGTCCCCCCTCGTGCCGCTGCCTCCTCTTCCCCTGCTCCAGGGGGACTGGCCGACGGCGCAGGACACGCGGACCAAGCTCACCGTGACGGTCTCGGAGTCGGGCAACCCGGCGGCCGACGGCGTCTTCGAGCTGGAGTGCGGACCGGCGGGCGGCAGCCACCCGGCCGCGCAGCGCGCCTGCGACCTGCTGGACGAGGCCGCGGAGTCGGGCGACAACCCCTTCGTGGCGACCGACCGCAACGCCATGTGCACCCAGCAGGCCGGCGGACCGGCCGCCGCCCGGGTCCAGGGCACCTGGCAGGGGGAGAACGTCGATGCGCGGTTCAGCCGGGCCAACGGCTGCGAGATCTCGCGCTGGAACAACCTCGTGCCGGTGCTCCCCTCCGCGAGGTAGCCGGTGCTCCCCTCCGCGAGGTAGCCGGTGCTCCCCTCCGCGAGGTGGCCGGTCCGCCTCTCCGCCCGGTAGCCGGTCCCGGCGGTCCGGCCTGGGTGAGGAGCCGGGCCGGCCCGGCTCCGCCGTGTAGCCGGTTCGGCGGGGCGTGCGCCGGGACTTCGGTCCGGCCCGGACGGCGCGTACGGGGGCGTGCGCGGAGTCGCCCCAGGTACGTACCTGCCGGGTTCCAGGCGCAGTTCGGGCATGTCCAGGCATACGCCGGAACGTATCGGCCCACGTCACAGGGGGCGCTCGCGGTCACGGCACGGACCACCGGCGTACACCGTGTGCACAGAACCTTGGTGAGAGCTCCCCCTCATCCGCCGCCCGACATGCGCTCCCTGCCTTTAGACTCCTCCAGTGACAGCCTGAGGCCCGAGGGGCAGGATGGGGCCCGCTGTCGGCAAGGTGGGTATTCAGGGAGGAAGCGTCTCGTGAGCAGCAGGCCATCCCGAGGCGCTGCTCGCCTCGCAGCCATACTCGACGCCCTTCCGGACGGGCTCCTGCTCGTCAACTGCAACGGCACGGTCGTCAACGCCAACACCATCGCCCTCGAAATGTTCGAGACCCCGGGCACCGCGCTCGTGGGCCGCGGGCTGCTGGATCTGCTCCCGGAGTTCGACTCCAGGCTGATCCCGGGATCGATGCGCAGGCCGGACGCTGCGGACGAGCAGGGCAGGACCAAGCCGACGCGGATGATCGCGCGCCGTACCGACGGCACCGAGTATCCCGTCGAGGTCACCAGCGCGGCCCTGGACAGCGGCCAGGCCGGGTACAACGACATCCACTCCAGCTACACCGGCGACGAGCTGCTCATGCTCGTCGTACGGGATCTCTCCGGCACCGTCGACACCGAGGCCGAGCTGGCCCGTTCGCAGCGGCAGACCGAGATGATCCTGCGGGCCGCCTCCGAGGGCGTCGTCGGCACGGACACGGACGGCCGGGTCGTCCTGGTGAACCCCGCCGCCGCCCAGATCCTCGGCTTCCGGGCCAGCGACCTCGGCGGCAAGGAGCTCCACCCGCTGATCCTGCACTCGCGTGCGGAGGGCGAGCCGTTCCCGTACGAGGAGTCCCCGCTCGCCGACACCCTGAAGTCCGGCCGCAAGCACCGGGTGCGGGGACAGGTGCTCTGGTCCAAGAGCGGTGCCCAGGTACCGGTCGACCTGACGACCGCGCCGGTGCGCGACGGGGACCAGCTGGTCGGCGCCGTCATGACGTTCACGGACCGCAGGCCCTACGAGGAACTGACCGAGCAGCACACCGGCGAGGTCTCCCGGCTGACCGAACGCCACGCGGCGGAGATCGCCGAGCTCACCGAGGCCCACGGCGCAGAGGTCACCCGGCTCACCGAGAAGCACGCGGCCGAGACGGCCGACCGCACCGAGCGGTACGCCTCCGAGCTGGAGGAGAAGACGGAGCGCCTCGCCGATCTCGGCGAGCGGCACACCCAGCTGACCGCCGTGCTCGGCGAGTCCCTGCGCGGGCCGCTGGAGGAGCTGCGCGGCGAACTCTCGACCCTCGCGGCCGACCCGGCCGGACAGCTGTGGCCCGAGGCCAACCAGATCCTGCACCACCTCGCCGCGGGCTACGCGCGTATGACGACGCTCGTCGACAACGTACTCAGCTACCAGCGCCTGGACAGCGGGAGCGAGGAGCTCGTCAAGCACCCGGTGCTGCTCGACTCGGTGGTGACCGCCGGTATCGACGGCGCGGTCGAGCTGATCGGTCCCGGCCGCGCCCAGTTCGCGGTGCACGCGCCGCCGATCGAGGCCGAGGTCGACGCGGGACGGCTGATCACGGCGCTCGCCCATCTCGTCGCCGACGTCGCCGGTGTCGACTCGACCGGCAAGGCCCGGCTGGTGCCGGGCGGCGGTTACGTCGACTCGACGGTCGTGGTGGCAGCGGCGCAGCGTGGTGACGTCGTGCGCATCGAGGTGCGTGGGCCGTTCGCCGGGGGTGACCCGGTGCATGTGCCGATCGTGCGCGGGATCGTACGGGCGCACGGCGGGGTGCTCCAGACGCACGAGATGCCGGGCATGAGCGGCAGCGCGTACGTCCTGGAGGTGCCGATCGGTACGGGTTCCGGGACGATCGCGCCGGTGCCCACGCCGGAGGCCGTACCCGCGCCCGCACCGGAGACGGTGGCCGAGCCGGCCGCCGCGCCGGTTGCCGATGAGCCCGTCGCGCCGGAGGCCGCGCCCCAGCCCGCGGGCGGCGGCCGGCGCAGGGCGCGCAGGGCGTCGACGGACGCGTTCCTGGACAGCCCCCTGGACCCGGCCTCCGCGTCAGGGGACACAGCGGCGGCCGAGCCGACCGGGCGTCGCAGGGCTCGCAAGGAGACCCCGGCCCCCCAGGAACAGCAGCAGGAGGAGCGCGAGCCGGCGCTGACCCCGCCTCAGCGCGGCGAGGGTTCGGGCCGCAGGCGCGGCAGGCCCAGCCCCGCCGAGACGGGCCCCGCGGCCGACCAGCCCCGGCAGGCCCTGGCACTTCCCGCGGCGGGCCAGGCCCCCTCCGAGGGTTCGGTCGTCACGGCGGCCGAGGGCGCGCAGGGCGGCGGCCGTCCGCAGCGCGGGCAGACGGTGCCGCCCCAGGGCGTGCCGCAGAACGCCGCGCGGACCGGGCGTCAGGGCGGCGGCCAGCCCGCGCTGCCCGCGCTCGCCTCGTCCGAGGCCCAGGCGGAGCACCCGAGGCAGGAGGAGCCGGCACAGCAGCCCAGCGGCCGGCGCGCCCGCCGGGCCCTGGCCGCGGCGCAGGAACGCGCCGCGGCGGCGGAGAACACCGGGCCCCGTACGGCGTTCGCGCTGCCGCCCGCCGCCGCCGACCGGATTCCGCCGGTGGCCCCGGGCTCGCCCGTCGTGGCCCCGGCCCCCGTCACGCCTCCGGTCCCGGTCCCGGTCCCCGACCAGCCGGTCGCACCGGACCCCCAGCAGGCCGCACCGGGCCCGCAGCCGACCGATGCGGGCCCCCCGCACGTCCCGGCGAGTCCTCAGCAGATCCCGACGGGCCCTCAGCACCTCGCGGCCGAGGGCGGTCCCCGGCACCACGCGGCCGAAGACGGTTCGCTGCCCGAGCGTCACGACGCCGTGCGGACCGCGCCGGACGCGGACCACACCCCGCCGCAGCCGCACCCCGTGCCCTCCGGCCGCCGCAGGGGGCGGCCCGCCGACGCGCCGGAGCCGCAGCTCGGACCGGGGCACCCCGTGCCCGGGCAGCCGCTGCCCGCCGTTCCCCCGCAGCCCGACTGGGCGCAGTCGGGCACGTCGGGGCAAGGGCTGGCCGCACTGGTGCACGAGGACGACGTGGCTCCGGACGAGTCCTGGGCGGGCCCCGGCAGCACCACGCACACCACGGGCACCGCCGCCCCCGCCGGCCCTTCCGGTCCCGTACCGACGCCGGACGCACACCCGGCCGACGCCGACGCGCACGCCCCCGCACCGGACGCGCGGCGCCAGCCGCTGCCTGCCGAGGCGCCGATGCCCGCGTCCTCGGACTCGACCCAGGGCCGCGCCTTCAGCGTCCGGACGCTGGGGCAGGGCGTGCCCTTCGCGCAGCACCTCGCGCATCAGCAGAACCAGACGCTCGGGGGTGCCGGGCGGCGCCGTAAGCTCGCCGCCCCGCCTGAGGCCGAGCGTCAGACCCCTGCCGCGACGGCTCCCGTACCGCCGCAGCCCGTCACGGCCCCTGTCCCGCCGCAGCCCGGTGGCACCCAGGGGAGCACCGTGCAGGGCTCCGGCTCGGGCCGGCTGATGTCCGCTCCCGCGTCCGAGGGGCGCGCGTACGCCATAGGGGCGCCCGACGAGGGCGCGGAGGGCCCGGAGCCGCTGGACGGGCCCGGTGGCGCCGTCGAGGTCGCCAACCGTCCGCAGCCGCAGCCCGTCGACGACGAACTGCCCCCGGAGCCCCTGGACAACCCGCGCAGGCTGCTCGTCTGGCCCGCCCCCGACGTCTCCACCCAGCAGGCGCTGAGCGACCGCGGCTACCGTCCCGTGATCGTGCACTCGCGCGAGGAGGTCGACGCCCAGATCGCGGCCTTCCCCGCCGCCCTGTTCGTGGACCCGCTGACCGGGCCGATCACCCGTACGGCGCTGCAGTCGCTGCGTCAGGCCGCGGTGGCGGCCGAGGTCCCGGTGCTCGTGACGGCGGGTCTCGGGCAGGCGACCCGGGAAGCGGCGTACGGCGCCGACCCGGCCGTGCTGCTCAAGGCGCTCGCCCCGCGCGACAGCGACCAGCACCCGCCGCGGGTCCTCGTGATCGAGGAGCACGAGGAGATCGCGCTGGCCCTCACCGAGACGCTGGAGCGGCGCGGCATGCAGGTCGCGCGGGCTTCCGGCGACACCGAGGCCGTCGATCTCGCGACCCGGATGCGGCCGAACCTGGTCGTGATGGACCTGATGCAGGTGCGCCGCCGCCGCGCCGGGATCATCGACTGGCTGCGCGCGAACGGCGCGCTGAACCACACTCCGCTGGTCGTCTACACCTCGGCCGGGATGGAGGAGGCGGACCTTCCCAGGCTCGCTTCGGGCGAGACGGTGCTCTTCCTCGCCGAGCGCTCGACGAGCGACGAGGTGCAGTCCCGGATCGTGGATCTCCTGGCGAAGATAGGGACGAACTGACGGCGGACGTCACCGGACGCGTACGACGAGGGCGGTACGGGAAGACCCCGTACCGCCCTCGTCGTGTGCGGCGCCCAGGGGCGCCCGGCTCAGAGCTGGGTGACGTCGAGCTCGCCGTCGGCGTACTGCTTGCGGATCACCTTCTTGTCGAACTTGCCCACGCTCGTCTTCGGCACGGCGGGGACGATCGTCCAGCGCTCGGGCAGCTGCCACTTGGCGACGGACTGGGCGAGGAAGGTCTTCAGCGCGCCGTAGTCGGCGGTGGCACCCTCCTTGAGCACGACGGTCGCGAGGGGGCGCTCGCCCCACTTCTCGTCGGGGACGGCCACGACCGCGGCCTCGGCCACATCGGGGTGCGCCATGATCGCGTTCTCCAGGTCGACGCTGGAGATCCACTCGCCGCCGGACTTGATGACGTCCTTGGCCCGGTCGGTGAGCGTGAGGAAGCCGTCGGGGCTGATGACACCGACGTCGCCGGTCTTCAGCCAGCCGTCCTCGCTGAACTTGTCCTCGGGGCGCAGCTCCCCGCCGTCCGCACCGCCGTAGTACGCGGCGGCGATCCAGGGGCCCCGGACCTCCAGCTCACCCGCGGACTCGCCGTCCCACGGCAGGTGTTCGCCCCCGGGTCCGGCCAGCCGCGCCTCGACACCGGCCGGGAAGCGGCCCTGGGTGATGCGGTAGGGCCACTCCTCCTCGGCGGTCAGCCCGGCGGGCGGGTTGGACATCGTGCCGAGCGGCGAGGTCTCCGTCATGCCCCAGGCGTGGCAGAGGCGGACGCCCAGCTTGTCGTACGCCTCCATCAGGGAGGGCGGACACGCGGCGCCGCCGATGGTCACGTTGGCCATGGAGGAGAGGTCGCGCGGCTTGGCGGTGACCTCGGCGAGCAGCCCCTGCCAGATGGTGGGGACGGCGGCCGCGTGGGTCGGGCGCTCCCGCTCGATCATGTCGGCGAGCGGGGCGGGCTGGAGGAAGCGGTCGGGCATCAGCATGTTGATGCCCGTCATGAACGTCGCGTGGGGCAGCCCCCAGGCGTTCACATGGAACTGGGGCACGACGACCAGCGTCGTGTCCTTGTCGGTCAGCGCCATCGACTCGGCCATGTTGACCTGCATGGAGTGCAGATAGATCGAGCGGTGGGAGTAGACGACGCCCTTGGGGTCGCCCGTGGTCCCGGAGGTGTAGCACATGGCGGCTGCCTGGCGTTCGTCCAGCTCGGGCCAGTCGTAGGAGGTGGGGCGGCCCGCGATCAGCTCCTCGTACTCGTGCACCCGGGGCGTGACGCCTTCGAGCGCGGAGCGGTCGCCGGGGCCGGCCACCACCACGTGCTCGATGGAGGGGAGGTGGGGGAGCAGCGGCGCGAGCAGCGGCAGCAGCGAACCGTTGACGAGGACGACCTTGTCGTCGGCGTGGGCGACGATCCAGATCAGCTGCTCGGCGGGGAGCCGCAGATTGAGCGTGTGCAGCACGGCGCCCATGGAGGGGATCGCCAGATACGCCTCGACGTGCTCAGCGTTGTTCCACATGAGGGTCGCGACACGCTGGTCGCCGTCGATACCCAGCTCGTCGTGCAGGGCGTGCGCGAGTTGCGCGGCACGCCTGCCGATCTCCGCGAAGGTTCGCCGGTGCGGCTCCGGTTCGCCGGTCCAGGTCGTCACCTGCGACTTCCCGTGGATGGTCATCCCATGGTTCAGGATGCGGGTCACAGTCAGCGGTACGTCCTGCATGGTGCTCAGCACGGCGTCCTCCCGGTGGGCGCTACGTGGCAGTAAGGGTGCGCTGATTCTGCTCACATACCACGCGGTATGTCACTACTTCCGGGAGTACGAATCAGCGTCGGCCGCCAGAAACCGGGCTTCGGAGCGGCCTTCGAAGGGCTGCGAAGGGCTGCGGAGGGCTCGGAACGGTCCTCATCGGGCGTGGGCGTCCTGCGCGTCTCAGCGGACCGGGCTGAGCTCCGGGTCCTCGCGGAGCTTCCCGAGCGCCCGCGACACGGCGCTCTTCACCGTACCGACGGAGACCCCCAGCACCTCGGCCGTCTGCGCCTCGCTGAGGTCCTCGTAATACCTGAGGACGACCATGGCGCGCTGGCGGTCGGGGAGCTTGAGCACGGCCCGCCACATCGCGTCGTGCAGCGTCTGCTGCTCGGCGGGGTCGGGCGCCGGCGCGGCCTCCCTCTCCGGCAGCTCCTCGCAGGCGAACTCGTCGACCTTGCGCTTGCGCCACTGGGAGGTGCGGGTGTTCACCAGGGCGCGGCGGACGTATCCGTCGAGGGCCCGGTGGTCCTCGATCCGCTCCCAGGCGACGTACGTCTTGGTGAGAGCGGTCTGCAGCAGATCCTCGGCATCGCTCGGATTCGCGGTGAGGGAGCGGGCGGTACGCAGCAGCACGGGCCCCCGCGCCCGTACGTACGACGAGAACGACGGATAGCGGCGGTGTCCGGTGGCAGCAGCGGCCGCCCTGGAGGCGCCGGTGCAGACTGGCGTGGTCATGGCTCCACGCTAGGAGCGGACACGGACGAGGGGATCGGCCCCAGGTCCCGAAGCCGCGTCCGCCTCAGGGTGTAGGGGTGGGGCGGTCCTCACCTCCTGAAGGTGGAGGGGCGGCACACCCTCCTTCAGGGTCCCCGGCCCCGGGCCTCAGGGTCCGCGCCTCCGGGCACCCCGTCCCACCTCCTGGGTCGGGCCCCGGAGCCGCCGCCGTCATCCCCTGGGACTACTCGCGTCCGTACGGAAGTTCGCGGGCCGCTCACCCCGGGGCACTCGCCCCCGGATCACTCACCCCGGGTCACCCGCCCCAGGATCGCTCGCCCCGGATTGCGCTCCTCCGCGCGAAAGCCCTCCGCACGAAAGCCCTCCGTTCGGGACCCGGGGCCGTCCACCTCCGTGTACGGAAGCGGCCCGTGCGCCGGCGACGGGACTTCCGCCGGCGCACGGGCCAACCCCCCTCAGGTCACCAGAGCGGCGAGAAGGTCACCGAGTAGATGCGGGTCGACTGGTCGATCACCGTGAAAGCCGAGCCGTTCACCTGGGCCGAATTGCTGTGGTTCGACGCACCGAAGCCGACGGCCTGCTGCTGCGACGTGGATGAATTGCCGGAGTTGTTCCCACCGACACCGCCGGACCCGATGGTCGCCACCGCCGCGTTCGATCCGTCGCTGGCGAACGAACCGTTGTCCGCCACCGCGATACCTCCGAAGAGGGCGACGGTGAGAGGCAGGGCGGCAACGGCAGCAAGGGTGCGAGCGGTACGGGTACTTGCCATGTCAATTTCCTCCAGGAACCTGAATGCGGCTTGATACGGCTGGTTCCGAAGCAGTTGGCCGACCGCCTCGGTGCTGGTCACGACGTCGCGGAAGCAGAACTGCCCAGCGCATCCCCGCCGAATCGCCCGTGATCCGCGATTCCCCCGTAGGTATGAGGACCACCCGATAAACCCCTCGGGCCCGCGGAAGCGATCCACCAGGAACCACCCGGGACCGCCGGGCAAGGAGCCCTCAGGCTCCGGCCGAGGAGCCGCCCGATTCCGGCCGAGGCGCCACCCCGTTCCAGCCGCGAGGGCGCCGGAACCGCCAGGAGGACCCCAGGAATCCCCTTCCTTTCTTCGAACGCATGTACGAAACTATGGGCATGGCCATCATCGACCGGCAGACCGCCACCCTGGCCCTGGCGCACGCGCTCTCCGCCGCCGAGCGCGGGCTCCCCGTCTTCCCGCTGTCCGCCACCAAGCTCCCCGCCCTGCGCTCCCCCCACCACGACGAGGACCCTCCCGTGCAGTGCCGGGGCGCCTGCGGACTCCCCGGCCACGGTGTCCACGACGCGACCACCGACCCCGCCGCGATCCGGGCACTCTTCGCCGCCGCCCCCAGGGCGACCGGGTACGGCATCGCCTGCGGGCGCGCGCCGCACCGCCTCATCGGCATCGATCTGGACATCGACACCACGCACGGCAACGACTCCGTCGCCGCCCTCCAGCACCTGGCCCTCCAGCACCTGTTCACCATCCCGGCCACCGTCACCGTGCTCACCCCGAGCGGCGGCCGGCACCTCTGGCTGACGGGGCCCTCCGGCGTCCCGGTGCCCAACTCCGCCAGCCGACTGGCTCCCGGCATCGACGTCCGCGGGGCCGGCGGTTACCTGGTCGGCCCCGGCTCGGTCACCACCCACGGCCGCTACCGGCTCGCCCCCGGCACGGCGCATCTGACTCCCGCACCCTGCCCCCGCGCCCTCCTGCGCCTGCTCACGCCCCCACCGCGCCCCCACCGGTCCTCCGGCCGGGCCGCCCCCGCGCGGCAGGGCGAAGGGCTGGTCCAGTTCGTACGGGCGGCACATGAAGGCCAGCGCAACACCCGGCTGTTCTGGGCGGCCTGTCGCGCGTACGAACACGGCTTCGGCGACGACCTCGCGGACGCCCTCACCGACGCGGCGCTCAGCACGGGGCTCACGGAACAGGAGGCACGCGCCGCCATCGCCTCCGCCGCCCGCCTGACCGCACCACGCCGAACGCCCTGACCGAGCGGGCCACTCTCCCGGCTCCACCGGGACGCCCTGTTCGCGGGCCGCGCCCCGGCCCCGCCGACTGCGGGGAACGGGGAACTACGTGCGTTGACGGACAGGACAACGAGAAGGCCCCTGACCAGAGGTACCGGTCAGGGGCCTTCTCGCACTGCGGTGGGTGTGGGATTTGAACCCACGGTGACTCGCGCCACGACGGTTTTCAAGACCGTTCCCTTAGGCCGCTCGGGCAACCCACCCCGCATCCCCGCCCTGTCCGGTGCAGCCCGGCCCGCGTGATGCGTGGAACAGCCTAGCCGGTCAGCTGTCGCCCTTGCGCTCGCCCAGGGTGAGTTCGGCCGTCGCCGTCCTGCCGTCCCGCTCGTAGGTGATCGTGACCTTGTCGCCCGGCTTGTGGGTCCAGATCTCGCCGATCAGGGTCGGTCCGCTCTCGACCGCCGTGTCGTTGAACTTGGTGATCACGTCGCCGGCCTTGAGCCCCGCCTTCGCCGCCGGGCCGTCCGGAGTGACGGCCGGGGTGCCGCCCGCGCCCTCGTCCGAGATGACCGCGCCGCCGGTCTTCTCCTCCATCGTCACCGTCGCGCCGATCACCGGGTAGACCGGCTGGCCCGTCTTGATCAGCTGCTCCGCGACGTTCTTCGCCTGGTTGACCGGGATGGCGAAGCCGAGGCCGATGGAGCCGGCCTGGGACTGGCCGGCGCCGCTGCCGCTGGTGGACTGGATGGCCGAGTTGATGCCGATGACCGCGCCGCCCGCGTCCAGCAGCGGGCCGCCGGAGTTGCCCGGGTTGATCGAGGCGTCGGTCTGGAGGGCGCTCATGTACGAGTTGTTGTTGCTGGAACCGTCCCCGGAGGCCACCGGGCGGTCCTTCGCGCTGATGATGCCGGTGGTGACCGTGTTGGAGAGGCCGAACGGCGCGCCGATCGCGATGGTGGAGTCGCCCACCGCGACCTTGTCCGAGTCGCCCAGGGCCAGCGGGGTCAGTCCGTCCGGGGCGTTCTTGAGCTTCAGCACGGCCACGTCGTAGCCCTGGGCCCGGCCGACCACCTCGGCGTCGTACTTCTTGCCGTTGGAGAACGTCGCGGTCAGCTGGCCGCTGTCCGCCGCGGAGGCCACCACGTGGTTGTTCGTGAGGATGTGGCCCTCCTTGTCGTACACGAAGCCGGTGCCCGTGCCGCCCTCGCCGTCGCCGGACTGCGCGTCGATGGTGACCACGCTGGGCAGCGCGCCCGCCGCGACGCCCGCGACGGTGCCCGCCTCGCGCTTGAAGTCCTTGGGGCTGTTGGAGGCCGAGACCGTGGTCGACCCCGAGGAGCTGCCGTCGTTGCTGTCGGCGGCCCAGTAGCCGAGGGCTCCGCCGACTCCGCCCGCGACCAGTGCGGCCACGGCCACGGCGGCGATCAGTCCGCCGGCGCGGCGCTTGCGGGGGTGCTCGGGTTCCGCGTGCGCGGGGGCTCCCCAGGCCGGGGGGCTGCCGCCGTCGGCGTACGAGGGAATGGCCGGCGGGGGCGGCGGCCAGCCGGCCGAGGCGGCCGGGGGCTGCTCCGGAGCCGGCGGGGCGTACGGGTGCTCGTCGTGGGCGTGCCCCGCGTGCTCCTGGTACGCCGGAACCTGGGCCGTCGGTGCGTCCGTGTGGGCGGCCGGAGGGGTTTCCGGGGCGGGCGGGCTGCCCTGCGGGGTGCCCTCGGGAGCGGCGGCCGGCACGGGAGGCGCGGTCGGAACAGACGGTACGGACGGAACCGCGTTGTTCTCGTTGCCCTCGTTCTCGGTGCTCACAGCTCTTTACTCCTCGGTTCCACTCGGCATTCGGCAAGAGATCCGCTGTGCACGTGTCTGCGGTCAGCTTTTCCCACAGCACGTCAGGCCACTGTAAGCAGGACCTGTGCATCCGCACACCAATCTTTACATCAGGCAAAACGGTCCTGTGCAACAAGGTGTCGGCGCCCGACGCGTCGCGGTGACACCATGTCGCAGTGACCCACGCTCGCCTACCCTCCGAACAGCCTGCCATCCAGGTCATCGCCCACCGCGGGGCGTCGGACGACGCCCCCGAGCACACCCTGGCCGCGTACCGGAAGGCCATCGAGGACGGGGCGGACGCCCTGGAGTGCGATGTACGCCTCACCGCCGACGGACAGCTCGTCTGTGTGCACGACCGCAGGGTGAACCGCACGTCGAACGGCCGCGGCGCCGTCTCCGCCCTGGAGCTGGCCGATCTCGCCGCCCTCGACTTCGGCTCCTGGAAGGACCACGAGGAGTCGCCGGACTGGGACCCGGTCCCGGGTGAGCTCACCTCCGTACTCACGCTGGAACGCCTCCTGGAGCTTGCCCACGACGTACGGGCCACCGGCCGGCCGCTCCAGCTGGCCATCGAGACCAAGCACCCCACCCGCTGGGCCGGCCAGGTCGAGGAGCGGCTGCTCGACCTGCTCAAGCGGTTCGGCCTGGACGATCCGCCGGCCGGTGAGCCCTCGCCGGTACGCGTCATGAGCTTCTCCGCGCGCTCCCTGTACCGCGTCAGGGCCGCCGCCCCGAATCTGCCCACGGTCTTCCTGATGCAGTTCGTGTCACCGCGGCTGCGCGACGGGCGGCTTCCCGCCGGGGCGCGGATCGCCGGCCCGGGGATGCGGATCGTACGCAATCACCCCGCGTACATCGAGCGCCTGCACCGCGCGGGCCACCGCGTGCACGTGTGGACGGTGAACGAGCCGGAGGACGTGGAACTCTGCGCACGCCTCGGAGTGGAAGCAATCATCACCAACCGCCCCAAACAGGTGCTGTCACAACTTGGCCGTTCTTAACATCAGTTACCGGGGGTGCACCGGCGCATTCGCTCCGCAATCGATCGTTACGAGTGCATCACTGACAGGGCTTTGGCCGGTTTCCGGCGCAGCCCAGGGGGGCATCCAATCCCTGGCGTGGGGCAAAGGAGGTCTCGGGGGTGGCGTTTGTGGTGGCACAGGAAGTGCCCACGTCGTCGAGCATGGCCGTACCCCATGGCCCTGCGGGCGTGGGGCGGGCACGGCACTGTATGCGTGAGCAGCTGCGCAGCAACGGGGTGTCGGACGCCGTGGTCGACGACGCTGTACTGATCCTTTCCGAGCTCCTCAGCAATGCCTGCCGGCACGGCAGACCGCTGGGGCAGCACTCGGACATGGGTGACGGCGACGTCCGCGCCGCGTGGCGCGTGGACAGAAGAGGCGACCTGACCGTCGAGGTCACGGACGGCGGAGGACCGACCAGGCCGGTTCCGGCCACACCGTCGGTGACCGCGCGTGGCGGGCGCGGTCTCAACATCATCAGCGCGCTGGCCCAGGAGTGGGGCGTGCGCGACGACACCGCGGGCGAGGTCACCGTCTGGGCCCTGGTCTCCACGGACCACAAAAGCCCGGGCTTTCCCTCCGCAGCGCCGGGACGCCCGGTGCCCGCGCAGCGCGAGCGGGGCGGGCTGGAGGGACTGGGCGGACCGATCGGATTCGGCTCGCTGGACGGGCTGGACCTCGCCGAGGCGCTGGACGCGCTCGACGCCTTCGACGACGCGGGCTGAGAGCGAAACGGGCGCGCGGCGGCGGGGCGGGTCACGTGCCGTCACGGCGCGTGTGCCCCGGCGGCGACGGGGGCGGCTAGGCTCGCGCCCGAGACCGCACTTTCGCAATCGGGAGATCGCCCACCATGGCCAAGAAGCGCCCTCAGACCAAGGCCGGGAAGCCGCAGCTCAAGGATGGTGAAATCCCGGTCGTAGGGGCTCGTGAGCCCTGTCCGTGCGGTTCGGGCCGCCGCTACAAGGCGTGCCACGGGCGCGCCGCGGCCCAGGCCGTGACCGAGCTGGTCCAGCGTCCCTTCGAGGGACTCCCCGGCGAGTGCGACTGGATCGCCCTGCGCGAGCTGGTCCCCGCCGCCACCGTCGAGCTGACGCTCAAGGGCGGCCTTCCCGACGGCGTTCCGTCCGTGGCCCTCGCGACCGTACTTCCGATGGCGTGGCCCGCGCTGCGCCGTGACGACGGCTCCGTCCTGCTCGCCCTGCAGAACGACACCTCGTCGGGCGACCTCAGCCGCGACCTCGCGGACACCCTTCAGCGCGCCCTGGAGGCGGAGCCCGGTTCGCCCGTCGCCGCCCGCCGGGTACCCGCCGACGGCCCGCGGCTGCAGGATCTGCTCGACCCCGAGGGGGCGTTCGAGCCGGTCGTGCACTCCGGTTTCGAGTTCTGGGTCCCGGACGCGGAGAACGCGACGCCGGAGGTGTCCGCCTCCCTGGAGCGCGCCAACGCGGCGGCCATCCCCACCACCCTGCTCTCCGGCGTGGACGCCGCCTACTGGTGCGAGACGCCCGAGAAGAACCACCTGCGCTGGGTCATGCCGCACCCCGAGGAGCAGCTCCTCGACGCCCTGGCCCGGCTGCACGCGGCGGGAACCTCCTCGCTCGGCGAGGGCACCCGTCTGGTGGGCTCGTTCCGTGCCCACGGGCTGATGGTCCCGGTCTGGGACCTGCCGAGCGGGATGGGCGCCGAGGAGTGTGAGAAGCCCGCGGCGGAGTTCGCCGAGCGGCTCGCTCAGGCCCTGGCGACGGACGCCCCCCTCACGGGCGAGGAGCGCCGTGCGCGCGGAGGGCTCACCAACCGCCAAGTGACGCTCAGCTGACAGTGACGAGATCCCGGGCGTTGTGGTGACTCCCGTCACAGCGCCCGTACTCGCCGGTAAATACCTGTCCGAATAGGCGAGATCGAATTTGCTCACGGCAGATCTCTTGTTACGGTTCTGGAAGCCCGGTCGCTGGTGCATCCCCCGTCGCCAGCGGCCGGGCGTCCTCGTTTCCGGAGCACGGCCTGCCGGGGCGCACGCCGGAGCGCGCAGAGGATCGGGGACCTGCGGCGACCACCAGGCCCCGTCCCCGCTCCGGTCTCCCGCACCCGCCCTGCCAGGGGCTCACTCCATGGCCGGCCCCTGTGAGCGCCCTACCTGCCGGTCCGTGCGGAGTCGCACGCGCCCCCGGCCATCAACGGTGCGGGGCCGTTCGCTTTCGGACAGAAATCCGGTCCGCGGACCGCGTCCGGGAATGCGCCACCGGCACCTCGGAAAACATTCACGCCGGCATCACCACGCGCACCATTTCCGCAATCTGCGGAAAGGTCGTCAGAAGATGCGACGTCAGCGGCTTTTGCCTCTCGGGCAATTGTGGCGCTCTCCCGACCGCTCACGCATTCGAACTTCCGCCTGTTGATGCATCACGCGCTCACGCGTCCGCGCGGAACTCGGGCGGCCCCACACCCTTGCGAGTGAGCCGCCCGTTGTTCCCGCGTCTTCGCGCCTGCCGCGCTTCGGCGCCCGGCCCCACGGCCACTCGGCGCCCGAGCCGACCGCCTTTTGTACGTGAGCCGACCGCCACCCCGTACGCGAGCCGCTCGCCTCAGTACGCGAGCCGGCTGCCGCCGTCCGGGGCGCTGTTGCTCGCCTCGACGAGCGCGTCCAGGACGGATTCCACATCGGGAAGCCACGGCGCGGCCTCGCCGGCCTCGGGCGCGCGCTCCCAGCGCACCTGCCCCGTACCGATCTCGGACGGGGGCAGCACGAGATAGCCGCCCTCCCCGTGGAACCGCAGGGAGCTGGGCACCCAGTCCTTCGCGTGGAGCAGCTCACCGAGCCGCTCCAGGGTGTACGGGGCGACCAGCAGCGACCATCTGGTGGGCGTCGCCACCACGGGGCCGAGCCGCAGTCCCATTCCGTCGAGCGCGGCCAGCGCTCGGGCACCCGCCACGGCGGGCAGGCTCAGCGCGCACGGCGCCCGGCCGCCGGTCGCCAGGACGACGGGGGCGGTGGGCCGGTTGGTCCACCACCAGCGCACCATGCGGGCGTCGGTGGTCGCCGCGAGGAGACCGGGATCGAAGGGGTGTGCGCCGGGTACGGCGCACTCGGGGTCGGGACAGGCGCAGTCACGGCCGCGTTCGCCGCGTACACCTGTCGTCGCCAGCCCCGCTCCGGGGAGCACGGGCCATTTCCAGGCGGTGGCGCAGGTCAGCGCCGCGTCGAGCCGGGCGGAGCTTGCCTTGCGCCGGGGCCGGTGCCTGCGTCGCCTTCCGAGGATCTCGCGCATGAGCGCTCGTTCCTTTCCGTTGAACGCCGAGGTCCACATCACACCACGTGTTCGTTACACCACGTGTGCGTCTCTTCGCTGTGCGTGCTTGCTCATCGGGTTTGCGGTACGGACGAGTAGTCGGTGCCGAGCGTGAGCCGAGCGGAGCAGAGTGGAACCGAACAGAATGGAGCTGAGCCGAGTCGAACAGAGTTGAACCGAGCCGAGTCCAGTCAATACATCGCGCGGTCGGCGTGCGCATCGCGCGTGCCGTCCCTTGTGCATCCCCGCCACTCGGGGGCGGGCGGGCGGCCGTCATCGTTGAGGACGTTCGGGCGCGCTGTCGGGTTCCTGGGCGGTCACAACTGCCTCTGTGCCGTCCAGTGATTACGTACCCAGCATGCCCGGGATGACGCTCCCTCCGGCATTTCACCCCGAGGGTGCCCCCTGTCGAGCACACCCAGTCGACCGCAAATAGCCGCCCGGGGGTGCATTTTTTGGCCAAGTTAACACTGCCACGGACACCATAAATATCGTAAGGACAATGCTGGACATCGCGTTACTTGTACGTGTACATGTGGGGGCGTGTACATGTGGTTGCACCGAGATCGGCGCAGCACGACATGGGGGTTTGCGATGCTATTCGACACAAAGCACCGGTCGGAAAGCCGACTGCCATGAGCGCCCCGCATCTTCCGAAAGTGGCTGGAATCGATCCCATGGTTCCCGTTTCAACGCACACTGCCGTGCCTCCGGAGGGTGCGCTCTCCGCGCCCGGAGCCTTCATCCAGGACCGGCTGGCGGGCTGGGTCTCCGACCTGACCACGCTGCACGAACTCACCGAGCGTCTGGCCGGAACGAGCACTCTGGACGGCGCCCTCCATGAACTCCTGAGTGCCGGAGCCGCCCTCGTCGGGGCCGGCCGCGGGTTCCTCGTCCTCGAACCCGCCGACGGCGGCGGGCCGTCCCGCACGATCGGTCTCGCCCTCAGCCACGCCGAGCTCGGGCACATCGAGACGGTCCCGCGCCGCGCCACCCCGTACGGCCTCTTCCTCGACGGCCACCCGGACACCGGCGCCCCACTGGCCAGCCCCGACATCCTCGGCGACACCGCTCTCGACCCCCGCGCCCGCGAGGTGGCCGCCCGGATCGGATACGCCGCCAGTTACGCGCTGCCCCTCTCCACCGGGACGGCCGGGCGCCTCGGCGTGGCCGTCTGGCTGTACGACGAACCGGCGGAACCACTGGAGCGCCAGCGCCATCTCGTCGGGGTGTACGGCCGCTACGCCGCGGAACACCTGGCCCGCCTGCTCGAACTGGAACGCGCGAGGGCGGATGCCGCCGTCATCGCCGAGGAGTTCTTCCCCAGCAGGCTCCCCAGGATTCCCGGAGTGCGGCTGGCCGCCCGCCGTCGGGCCGCGCCCGGGGGCGGCGGCGACTGGTACGACGCGCTGCCCCTCCCGGACAACGCGCTGGGCCTGGCCGTCGGCTCGGTCGGCGGCTCCCGGCCGACGGCCCTGGCCGCCATGGGCAGGCTCCGCGCCGGGCTGCGGGCCTACGCCGTGATGGAGGGCGAGGACCCCGTCGCCGTACTCTCCGACCTCGAACTGCTGCTCCGGCTGACCGAGCCCTCCCGCGCGGCGACCGCCCTCTACGCGTACTGCGAGCCCGACCGGCGCACGATCCTGTTCGCCGGGGCCGGCCACACCCCGCCTCTGGTGATCGGCGACCGGCGCACCGAGTTCGTGGAGACCACGCTCTCCGCTCCGCTGGGCATGCTGTCCTGCTGGGAGGCACCGAGCGTGGAGTTCACGCCCCGGGCAGGAGAAACGGTGCTGCTCTACACCGACGGGCTGCTGCGCCGCACCGGCGACTCCATGGACCGGGCGTTCGCACGGCTGCACGCGGCTGCCGCCGGAGTGCCGAAGGCAATGCGCCAGGATCCCGGGGCCGTCGCCGACCACATCCTGAACACCGTCCTGCCCGGTGGCCACGGCCTGAGCGACGGCAGCGAGGACGTCGTCGTCCTGGCCGCGCGCTTCGACTGAGGCCGTGCCGGAGCTGTAAGAGGTCTTCCGGCCCTGGGCCCCCTTCCGTACGCCCGTACGATGGAGGGGGCCCAGTGTCGTACAAGGAGGACAAACGTGTCTGACGCGCTCATCCCGGAGACCCCGGAAGAAGCCGAAGCAGAGCCGATCAAGCAGCGGAAGAACGGCCTGTACCCGGGCATTTCCGATGAGCTCGCCGAGAACATGAAGTCCGGCTGGGCCGACACCGAGCTGCACGGCCTGGAGCCGATCGCCCAGGCCTCGCACACCGCCGCCCGCCGCGCCGCGCTCTCCGCGCGCTTCCCCGGCGAGCGGCTCGTCGTGCCCGCGGGCAACCTGAAGACCCGCTCCAACGACACCGAGTACGCCTTCCGCGCCTCCACCGAATACGCCTACCTCACCGGCGACCTGACCCAGGACGGCGTCCTGGTGCTGGAGCCGGCCGGTGACGGGCACGAGGCGACGGTCTATCTGCTGCCCCGCTCCGACCGCGAGAACGGCGAGTTCTGGCTCGACGGTCAGGGCGAGCTCTGGGTCGGCCGCCGCCACTCCCTCACCGAGGCCGAGCAGTTGCTGGGCATCCCGGCGAAGGACGTCCGTGAACTCCCCGCCGCGCTGGCGGAGGCCACCGGACCGGTGCGCAACGTCCGCGGCCACGACGCCGGCATCGAGGCCTCCCTGACCGACAAGGTCACCGCGGAGCGCGACGAGGAGCTGCGCGTCTTCCTCTCCGAGGCCCGTCTGGTCAAGGACGCCTTCGAGATCGCCGAGCTGCAGAAGGCCTGCGACGCCACGGCGCGCGGCTTCGAGGACGTCGTGAAGGTCCTCGACAAGGCCGAGGCCACGAGCGAGCGCTACATCGAGGGCACCTTCTTCCTGCGCGCCCGCGTCGACGGCAACGACATCGGCTACGGCTCGATCTGCGCCGCCGGCCCGCACGCGACCACGCTGCACTGGGTCCGCAACGACGGCGCGGTCCGCGCCGGCGAGCTCCTGCTGCTCGACGCGGGCGTGGAGACCAACGAGCTCTACACCGCCGACGTGACCCGCACGCTTCCCATCAACGGCACGTTCACACCGCTCCAGCGCAAGATCTACGACGCGGTGTACG
This sequence comes from Streptomyces sp. CB02058, assembly GCF_001905505.1. Classification (GTDB taxonomy): domain Bacteria; phylum Actinomycetota; class Actinomycetes; order Streptomycetales; family Streptomycetaceae; genus Streptomyces. Next base: position 572,750 of record NZ_LIPG01000005.1, on the reverse strand, counting down.
AGGCCCAGGAGGCGGGCATCGCGGCCGTGAAGCCCGGCGCCGCCTTCCGCGACTTCCACGACGCCGCGCAGCGGGTCCTCGCCGAGAAGCTGGTCGAGTGGGGCCTGCTGGGCGACCTGACCGTGGAGAAGGTCCTGGAGCTGGGCCTCCAGCGCCGCTGGACGCTGCACGGCACCGGCCACATGCTCGGCATGGACGTCCACGACTGCGCCGTCGCGCGCACCGAGGCGTACGTCGACGGCATCCTGGAGCCCGGGGTCTGCCTCACCGTCGAGCCCGGTCTGTACTTCCAGGCCGACGACCTGACCGTGCCCGAGGAGTACCGGGGCATCGGCGTCCGGATCGAGGACGACATCCTCGTCACCGCGGACGGCAACAGGAACCTCTCGGCCGCGCTGCCGCGCCGTGCCGACGAGGTCGAGGCATGGATGGCCGGCCTCAAGGGCTGACGACGCCGGCGCGGGCGACCGCGCCACGAGCGCCGGAGGGCGCGCCGCTCAGGACACCATGAGCAGCGCGCCCTCACGCCATTTCAGGACCTTGTCGAAGCTCACCACCGCGCCGTGCCCCGGACGGTTGCCGAAGTGGACGTGATCGGCGAGCTCCTCGATCAGGCAGAGTCCCCGGCCGCTCTCGGCCGAGGCCGGAGGGTGAGGGCGCGGCGCCATGCGCGCGTGCGACGCGTCGTCCGCCGGCTGGGCGGCGGACGGCTGCGGATCCGCCGGATGCCCGGCGGACGGCTGTGCGGCGGTGCGAAGCGTGCGCCGGGCGGGGAAACCGGGCCCCGAGTCGGCGACTTCGATGCGGCATTTCTCGCCGTCCAGATAAGCGGTGACCCGGTACTGCCCGCAGGCGTGTCCGGGCTGCTCGTCGCCGGGGAGTCCGGGGCCGACGGATCCGGCCCCACCCGCGTCCTGTCGGTCGCCGCCGTGTTCGACGGCGTTCGCACAGGCTTCGCTGAGCGCGACCGAGAGGTCGTAGGAGATGTCCGGATCCACCCCCGCGGTCTCCATGGTGCCGAGCAGAAAACGACGGGCGAGCGGGACGCTCGCAGCTTCGCGCCGCAAATGGAGTGACCACCACATGCTCATGCTCCAGCCTCCTGGCTGCGGCTCGACATACCGTTACGTATTGCCTTGTTGGGCGCTTCGTAAGCGCCTATCCGCTGTGACAGCGCTCATTCGGCGGATGCGAATATTCCGTTCGCCGGTGTATGTCCGGTGGGAACAGGCGCGCGGGGCGCCCATGAACAGGCGCAACACCGTCCGATCACTCCCCGATGGGGACGGATGCCGACCTTCCGGACCTGCCGTACGGGGACGGGGTGCCCAGTGGGATGATGACCCGGCCATGTCTATGCCTCTCGCACGCGCCGGAGCCGGTATGCGGCTCCTGAGGACCGCGGTGTTCACCGCGGTCTGCGTCGTGCTCGCCGCCGCGGGACACGGTCTCGCCGGGGGCATGGGGGTCTCCGGGTGGACCCTGCTCGCCGGTTTCCTCGGCGTCTTCGCCGTCGCGGCGGCGCTCGCGGGACGTGAGCGGACCCTGCTCTCGATCACCGCCGCGCTCGCGGCCGGACAGGTCGCCCTGCACGTCCTCTTCGGGCTCGGACGGCACACGGCCGCTTCCGCGGCGCCCGGTGGGGACGAGTCGCTGGTCCGGTTCGCCGCCGGGCTCGTATGCGGAGAGCGGCCCGGGCAGTTGAGCACCGGTGACGCCCATCGCATCGTGACCGCCGCGGGCATCGACCCGGGGACGGTCGCCCAGGGCCACACCCATCTGGCCTCCGCGGCCGACCCCATGGCGCCGGCCACCCTGCTGGCCTGCCTGCCCAGCCTGGGGATGTTCCTGGGGCACCTGCTCGCCGCCCTCGCCACCGGCTGGCTGCTGCGCCGCGGTGAGATCGCGCTCTTCCGGCTCGCCAGGCTCTCGGCCCAGGGCGGACGGGAGCTCGCGGCCGGAGCCAGGCTCCGGGCACTGCGGGCGGCCATGGCACTCGTACGCGTGCTGCGTGCGGGACTTCCGGGGCGGTCCACGACCGGGCCGCTCCGTCCCCGTACCGCCGCGGACGCTCCGGCGCCCGCCTGCGGGGACCCTCTTCAGCACATGGTGATCAGGCGCGGGCCGCCGCCCGTATACGTACGCGCAGCCTGACGCGGCCCCTCTGCCGGGGACTCCGGTGAGGAGGTGGTCGTGATGCCGTCGCGCGTCCGCGCGCCGGACCACCTTTTCCTCGTGTCCTGTGGAGTGATCCCTGCCATGAACGTTTCCCGCATCGCCATCGCCGCCGGCGTCGCCGCGTCCACCGTCCTCCTGCTCGCGGGCCCGGCGTCCGCGCACGTCAGCGTGCAGCCCCAGGGCGAGGCCGCCCAGGGCGGCTACGCCACCGTCAACTTCAAGGTCCCCAACGAGCGTGACAACGCCTCCACCGTCAAGCTCGAGGTCAGCTTCCCGACGGACCACCCGCTGGCCTCCGTCAGCGCGCAGCCGGTGCCCGGCTGGAAGATCGCCGTCACCAAGAGCAAGCTGGCCGAGCCGCTCGACGTGCACGGCAAGAAGATCAACGAAGCCGTCTCCAAGGTCACCTGGACCGCTGACGGCAGCGGCATCGAGCCCGGCTTCTTCGAGCAGTTCCCGCTCTCCCTCGGGCAGCTTCCCGAGGACACCGACCAGCTGGTCTTCAAGGCGCTCCAGACGTACAGCAACAAGGAAGTCGTGCGCTGGATCGAGGAGACCCCCGAGGGCGGGGAGGAGCCCGAGAGCCCCGCGCCCGTCCTCGCCCTGACCGCCGCGACGGCTGACGCCCACGGCGCCGCCGCCGACGACAAGAGCGGTGAGGCCGCGACGGCGAAGGAGACGAAGGCGTCCTCGGACGACACGGCCTCCTCCACGAGCGACAGCACCGCCCGCGTCCTGGGCATCGTCGGCATCGTCATCGGTGTCGCCGGCGTCGCCTTCGGCGTGCTCGCCGGCCGCCGGCGCGCCGCCTGACCCCACCCACCGCCACACAGACCAGGAACCAGTTCTCCATGCACAGCAAGAAGAAGGTGCTGGCCGCGGCGCTCGCCGCCGTGGCCGCACTGACCCTGTCGGCCTGCGGCAGCGGCGGCGACTCGGCGGACACCTCCGTCGCCGAGGTCTCCACCGAGACCGATTCCAAGCCCGCGACCGTGCTCGACCAGCCGTTCACCAAGCCGGACCTCGTCCTCACCGACACCCACGGCAAGAAGTACGACCTGCGCGAGCAGACCAAGGGCAAGCCGGTACTCATCTACTTCGGCTACACCAACTGCCCCGACGTGTGCCCGCTGACCATGAGCAACATCGCCATCGCCAAGCGGGCCCTGCCCGCGGCCGACCAGGAGAAGCTCCAGGTCGTCTTCGTCACCACGGACCCCGAGCGGGACACCCCCGCGTCACTGGGCAGCTGGCTGAAGGCGCAGGACCCCGACTTCACCGGCCTCACCGGCGACTTCCCGACCATCCAGGCGGGAGCACGGCAGATCGGCATCGGCATCGACGCTCCGAAGAAGGAGAAGGACGGCACGATCGTCTCGATGCACGGCGCCCAGGTCATCGCGTTCTCCCCGAAGACCGACAAGGGGTACGTGCTCTACAGCGAGGACACCACGGCGGAGGACTACACCAAGGACCTCCCCAAGCTCGTCGAGGGGGAGACCCCGTGAACCGCCGTACCGCCGTCGCCGGCGTCCTGGCCCTCACCACCGGGCTGGCGCTGACGGCGTGTTCCTCGGACAGCTCACCGCGGCTGGAGGTGACCGGGGCGTTCATGCCGCAGCCCGTCAGCGACATGGCGGCCGGTTTCCTCCTCGTGAAGAACAGCGGCGGAGCCACCGACCGGCTCACCTCGGTGACCAGCGCGCTCTCGGACCACGTCTCCATCCACGAGACGCGGAACCAGACCATGCGGATGGTCTCCTCCTTCGAGGTGCCGGCCGGTGGTGAGCTCGACCTGGAACGCGGCGGCAGCCACATCATGTTCAGCGACCTCAAGAAGCAGCCCAAGCAGGGAGAGACGGTCTCCGTGGAGCTGCACTTCGAGAAGGCCGACCCCATCACGGTCGACATTCCCGTGAAGGAGACCACCTACAACCCGAAGAAGCAGTGAGGTACTGACACCCATGACAGCCACCGCCCCGCACTTCGGGCCCTCCCCGATACGACGGCCGCTCGCCGCGGTCGCGCTCCTCGCCGCGCTGATCAGCCTGCTGTTCGGCATGGTGCTGGCGGGCGCGAGCCCCGCGTCCGCGCACGCCGCGCTCACCGGGAGCGACCCGCAGGACGGGGCGGTGGTCGCCACCGCACCCGAGGAGATCGCCCTCACCTTCTCCGAACAGATCGCCATGGGCGACGACTCGATCCGGGTCCTCGACCCGAGCGGGAAGCGTGCCGACGCCGGCGCTCCCCGTGACCTCACGAGCGGCGGCGCCGTGCGGTACGGAGTCCAGCTCCACAGCGGGCTGCCCGACGGCACGTACACCGTCGCCTGGCAGGCCGTCTCCGCGGACAGCCATCCGATCGCCGGCGCCTTCACCTTCTCGGTCGGAGCGCCCTCGGAGACGACGGTGTCGCTCCCCTCCGGCGAGGCGGGCGGCGGTCTCGTCGGGGCCCTCTACGACATCGCGCGCTACGCCGCGTACGCCGGATTCATCCTGCTCGCGGGCGGTTCCGCCTTCGTGCTCGCCTGCTGGCAGCGAGGGGCGGGCGCACGGCCGCTCCAGCGTCTCGTCGTGCGCGGCTGGGTCACGCTCACGGCGGCGACGCTGGCCATGCTGCTCCTGCGCAACCCGTACACCGGCTCCGGCAAGCTCGCGGACGCCTTCGACCTCGACGGCCTGCAGACCGTGCTCGACACCAAGCCGGGAGCGGCACTGGTCTCCCGGCTGCTGCTCCTGGGAGCCTCCGCGCTCTTCATCGCCGTCCTCTTCGGGGCGTACGCCAAGCGCGAGGACCAGAGGGAGAAGCAGGACCTCACCTTCGGCCTCGCCATCGGCGGTGCGGTCATCGCCGCCGGGATCGCCGGCACGTGGGCGCTGGCCGAGCACGCGTCCACGGGTATCCAGCCGGGTATCGCGATGCCCGTCGACGTGCTCCACCTGCTCGCCGTCGCGAGCTGGCTGGGCGGACTCGCCGCGCTGCTGGTCGCGCTGTACCGGACGCCCGACATCACCGGCGACGCCGTACGGCGGTTCTCACGCCTGGCGTTCGCCAGTGTGCTCGTCCTCACGGCGACCGGGCTCTACCAGTCCTGGCGGCAGGTCGGCTCGTGGTCCGCGCTGACGGGCACCCGGTACGGGCAACTGCTGCTCCTCAAGGTGGCGCTCGTCGCCGTACTCGTCGGGGTGGCATGGATATCCCGGCGGTGGACGGCACGTCTGACCGAGCGCGCCGGGGCGGGGGAGCCGGTCGCGGCGGACGTTCCGCAGGACGTGGCGGACGACCCGGCCGAGGAGGAGACACCCGCCGAGGAGGTCGCTCCGGAGCGGGCCGCCCAGCTCGCCCGGCAGCGCGCCGTCCTGACGGCGACGAAGGAGAAGCGCGCCCGCGACGCCGATCCGGACCGTGCGGGGCTGCGGCGTTCGGTGCTGGTGGAGACGGGCATCGCCGTGGTGCTCCTCGCCGTCACGACGATCCTGACGTCCACCGAACCCGGCCGCACCGAGGAGGAGGCGGCCCGCGCCGGCACCACGGCGACGACCGCGCCCGTGACCGGCGGGCAGGTGAACCTGACCATTCCCTTCGACACCGCCGGCCAGAACGGCAAGGGGACGGTGCGCCTGGACATCACGCCCGGCGGAACCGGCTCCAACAGCGTGCACCTCTGGGTCGACGGGCCCGACAACAGCCCGCTGGACGTACCCGAGGTGAAACTCGCCTTCACCCTGGAGTCCAAGGACATCGGACCGCTGCCGGTCGTCCCGGACCGCCTCACCGCGGGGCACTGGACGGCGAGCAACGTGCAGATCCCGATGGCTGGCGACTGGAAGGTCGCGGTCACGGTGCGGACGTCGGACATCGACCAGACAACCATCAACAAGAACGTGAAGATCGGCTGAGCAGGGTGAGCAAGAAGAAGGACGCCCCCACGGGGCACGGCACCGCGGACGCCGCCCGTCGCGGCGGCTCCGGTCCGGACGGCGGCGGGACCGGGGCCGTCTCCCGGCGGCGGCTGATCGGCACCGCGGGAGCGGCCGGTGCGGCGGGACTCGTCCTGGGCGCGGCGGGCGGCGCGGGCGGCTACGCCGCGACCCGCGACGCCGAGCCGGCCGCTCTGACCACGGTCGGCTCGACCGAGGCGATGTTTCACGGGAAACATCAAGCGGGGATCACCACTCCGCTTCAGGCCCGCGGGCACCTGGTCGCCTTCGACCTGGCGGCCGGTGCGGGGCGCAAGGAGGCCGCCGCCCTGATGCGCCGCTGGTCGGCCGTGGCGGCAGCGCTGATGGCCGGTGAGCAGGCGGAGAGCGGCAGGGGGCACGACACCGGGGTGGCCCTGGACGCCGGGCCGTCCTCCCTGACCGTCACCTTCGGGTTCGGACGCACCTTCTTCACGCGCACCGGCCTGACCGACCGCCGGCCGGCCGCCCTCGACCCGCTGCCGGCCTTCTCCTCCGACCAGCTCGACGCCAAGCGCTCCGACGGCGACCTCTGGGTACAGATCGGCGCGGACGACGCGCTCGTCGCCTTCCACGCGCTGCGCGCCCTCCAGAAGGAGGCCGGCTCGGCCGCCCGGGTGCGCTGGCAGATGAACGGCTTCAACCGCACCCCGGGCGCCACGGACCGGCCGATGACCGCACGCAATCTGATGGGCCAGGTCGACGGCACCAACAACCCGAAGCCGGCCGAGAGCGACTTCGACGAGCGGATCTTCGTGCCGTCCGGCGGCTCGTCGGCGGACTCCTGGATGGCGGGTGGTTCGTACGCCGTCGTACGCCGGATCCGCATGCTCCTGGACGACTGGGAAGAGCTCACGGTCAAGCGCCAGGAACAGATCATCGGGCGGCGGAAGGCAGACGGGGCGCCGCTGAGCGGTGGCTCGGAGACGACGGCGATGAACCTGGACAAGGCCGGACCGGACGGAAAGCTGCTGATCGCCGCAAACGCCCACGCCCGGATCTCCTCCCCCGAGAAGAACGGCGGCGCCGCGATGCTGCGCCGCCCGTTCTCGTACCACGACGGCCTCTCGGACGACGGCACCCCGGACGCCGGGCTGCTCTTCATCTGCTGGCAGGCCGATCCGTTCAAGGGCTTCATCCCCGTCCAGCGCAAACTCGACCGGGGGGACGCGCTCTCCCCGTTCATCCGGCACGAGGCGAGCGGTCTCTTCGCCGTGCCGGGGGGCGCCGCAGCCGGGGAGTACGTGGGGCAGCGCCTGCTGGAAGCGTGAGGCACGCACGGGCGGGCGTGCTCCGACGGAGAGAGACGTGTGCTCCGCACGGGCGGGCGTGCGACGGCGCGTGCGGGTGGTGCGAGACGTGCGGCCGGACTGCTGCGGGCCTTTAGGGTGACCGTATGTCAGCCACGCGTTACGCCTATCTCGGCCCTGAAGGCACCTTCACCGAGGTGGCCCTCCGCACCCTCCCGGAAGCCGCCACCCGCGAGCTCGTCCCGATGGTCTCGGTGCCGGCCGCGCTGGACGCGGTGCGCAACGGGGAGGCGGCGGCTGCGCTCGTCCCCATCGAGAACTCGGTCGAGGGCGGGATCAGCGCGACTCTCGACGAGCTGACCACCGGCGAACCGCTGATGATCTACCGCGAGGTGCTGCTCTCCATCACCTTCGCCCTGCTGGTCCGCCCCGGCACGAAGCTGGCGGACATCAAGACCGTCACCGCGCACCCCGCCGCGCAGCCCCAGGTGCGGAACTGGATGACGGCCCATCTGCCCAACGCCCTGTGGGAGTCGGCGGCCTCGAACGCGGACGGTGCCCGGCTGGTCCAGGAGGGGCGCTACGACGCCGCCTTCGCCGGTGAGTTCGCCGCGGCGACCTACGGGCTGGAACCGCTGGTGACGGAGATCCACGACGCGGAGAACGCCCAGACCCGCTTCGTCCTGGTGGGGCGCCCGGCCAGGCCGTCCGCGCCCACCGGGGCCGACAAGACCTCCGTGGTCATCTGGCTCGGGGACGACCACCCGGGCGCCCTCCTCGAACTGCTCCAGGAGTTCTCCGTACGCGGGGTCAACCTCATGCTGATCCAGTCCCGGCCCACCGGCGAGGGCATCGGGAACTACTGCTTCGCCGTGGACGCCGAAGGACACATCGCGGACCGCCGGGTCGGCGAGGCTCTGATGGGGCTGAAGCGGATCTGCCCGAAGGTGCGCTTCCTGGGTTCGTACCCGCGTGCCGGGGTGACACCCGACGAGGTGAGGGCGCTGCGGACCGGGACGTCGGACAGGGACTTCTCGGAGGCGTCCGACTGGCTGGCCCGGAGCCAGGACGGACGGATCTGACGCACCGAGGCGAAGGCTGAGCCCCGGGGGGCCAGGGGGTGACGCACTGCGCCAAAGGCTGGGCCAGGGGCCGGAGGGCTTCCAGGGGCGTATCCACCGGACCGGAAAGCCGGTCCTATCGTCGGATTGCCGTTTCACACAGAGTTATCCACAGGGCAGTGACTCCCCCTGGGGACAAGTCGACACCGCAACAAGACATGGTCGACAAATCGCCCAGGTGACCCGGATCCCCCAGGACGCCACAGCTCCCCCCGTGTCACTCCAATTCCGTAGATCAACTCTTTGAAACGAGGAATACCCACCCGAATGAGTGCGTGGGGGAGGTTTGAGTAGCGACCCCATGCCCCATAGCGCCGGTTTCGGAACGATCCCTTCCGGCATCCACAGATCTTCTTCACAGCCTGTGGATAACTAATTGGATCACGCAACACCTGTGGACAACACGCTCCAGCCGGGACCCTCAACTCCCCGCGCGCGCACCGGTGATGCACTCAACCCGTCAAACCGTGGATGCGCTTGTTCCCTTTTCGGGGCGATGCGACCCTTTTATTGACGATCGCCGCCGCCCGCCCCGGCCATGATTCCCCCCAGGATTATTGATTCCGGCAATTCGGGCAAAGCGCCACGCTCGTCGATATCGGTTCGAGCAGCGGACGGCCGCACCGGTAGCCTTGAGGGGTGATTGACCTTCGCCTGCTCCGTGAGGACCCCGACCGTGTTCGCGCCTCCCAGCGCGCCCGTGGAGAGGACGTCGCGCTCGTCGACGCCCTGCTCTCCGCCGACGAGCTGCGCAGGTCGTCCGGCGTCCGCTTCGACGAACTCCGCTCCGAGCAGAAGTCGCTCGGGAAGCTGATCCCCAAGGCCACCCCCGAGGAGCGCGCCGAGCTCCTCAAGAAGGCCGATCAGCTGAAGGCCGAGGTCAAGGCCGCCGACGCCGCCCAGGACGAGGCCGACGCCGAGGCCAAGCGCCTGCTCCTGCTCCTCGGCAACGTCGTCCACGAGGACGTCCCGGTCGGCGGCGAGGAGGACTTCGTCGTCCTGGAGACGCACGGCACCATCCGTGACTTCGGCGCCGAGGGCTTCGAGCCCAAGGACCACCTGGAGCTCGGCGAGGCGCTGGGCGCCATCGACATGGAGCGCGGCGCCAAGGTCTCCGGATCGCGCTTCTACTACCTGACGGGCATCGGCGCCCTGCTGGAGCTCGCCCTGGTCAACGCGGCGATCGCGCAGGCCACCGAGGCCGGTTTCATCCCCATGCTGACCCCCGCGCTGGTCCGCCCGCGCGCCATGGAGGGCACGGGCTTCCTCGGCCAGGCCGCGGAGAACGTGTACCACCTGGAGAAGGACGACTACTACCTGGTCGGCACGTCGGAGGTCCCCCTCGCGGCGTACCACATGGACGAGATCATCGACGCCGACAAGCTGCCCCTTCGGTACGCCGGATTCTCGCCCTGCTTCCGCCGCGAGGCGGGCACGTACGGCAAGGACACCCGGGGCATCTTCCGTGTGCACCAGTTCGACAAGGTCGAGATGTTCTCGTACGTCGACCCGGCGGACGCCGAGGCCGAGCACCGCAGGCTCCTCGACTGGGAGAAGCAGTGGCTCACGGGCCTGGAGCTGCCGTTCCAGGTGATCGACGTCGCCACCGGTGACCTGGGCGCTTCGGCCTCGCGGAAGTTCGACTGCGAGGCGTGGATCCCGACCCAGGGCAAGTACCGCGAGCTGACCTCCGCGTCGAACTGCGACGGCTTCCAGGCGCGCCGGCTCTCCGTCCGTATGCGGGACGGCAAGAAGGTCCAGCCGCTGGCCACGCTGAACGGCACGCTCTGCGCCGTACCCCGCACGATCGTGGCGATCCTGGAGAACCACCAGCTGCCCGACGGCTCGGTGCGTGTGCCGGAGATGCTCCGTCCGTACCTGGGCGGCCGCGAGGTCCTGGAACCGGTCTCCAAGTGACCTTCCCGTACAAGCTCGTCGCCACGGACCTCGACGGCACCCTGCTCCGTGACGACCACACGGTTTCCGAGCGCACCCGTGAGGCGTTGACCGCGGCCACCGAGGCCGGCGCCGCGCACATCGTCGTGACCGGACGAGCGGTGCCCTGGACCCGGCACATCCTGGACGACCTGGGTTACGAGGGCCTGGCCGTGTGCGGCCAGGGCGCGCAGGTCTACCACGCGGGCGAGCACAAGCTGCTGACCTCCCTGACCCTGGACCGGCAGCTCGCCGGGCTCGCGCTGTCCAAGATCGAGGCGGAGGTCGGCCCGCTCGCGCTGGCGGCGAGCCGGGACGGGCTGGAGGGCGAGGTGCTCGTCGGCCCCGGCTACCAAGTGCAGGAGGGGCCGCTTCCCACGCACTCCATGGACGACCCCGCCGAGATGTGGACCGCTCCGCTGAACAAGGTCTACATCCAGCACCCGGAGCTGGACGACGACGCCCTCGCCGGGGCGGCGCGGCAGGCCGTCGGCAGCCTGGTGAACGTGGTCATGGCCGGCCCGGGTGTCGTGGAGATCCTGCCGCTGGGGCTCAGCAAGGCGACCGGCCTCTCCCTGGCCGCCCGCCGCCTGGGGCTCAAGGCGGCGGACACACTGGCGTTCGGCGACATGCCGAACGACATCCCCATGTTCGGCTGGGCGCAGCACGGCGTGGCGATGGCCAACGCGCACGACGAACTGAAGGCCGTGGCGCACGAGATCACCGCGTCGAACGAGCACGACGGCATCGCTGTGGTGCTGGAGGAGCTGCTGAGGACGGCCCGGCGCTCGTAGGGCCGGGCTGCGCTCGTCGCTTGTCGGCGGCCTGGCGGGCACTTCGGGCCGGTTCTTCGGGCCGGTTCCGGTCGGCTCTTCGGGCTGCGGCGGAGGATGCGCGGATCGAACGCGCGCGGGGTTCGCGCCCCGACGACGGCTTAGCAAGCCGCTGCCTTACCACTCGGCCAATCCTCCGGGAGGTGGCCCGCGCGATGTGCGGTGAGGGCCACCCGGGGTCCTGCGGGCAACTGCGCGGGCAGCTGATGAAGCTACCGCGGTGCCGGCTGCGGACCACCCTGTCGGGAACGCGACGGACTCGGACTCCTGGTCATCGCCGCGCTCCTCTCCCGGTCCTGGTGAACGGCGTGTTCGTCTCCGCGCCGTTCACCCCACTCTGCCCGAGGACCGCGTCCGAGGACCACCCATTTACGCGGTGGCCCCCGGACCCGGGCCGTCAGCCGCTCGTGCGGCGGCTCAGGTCTCTCAGCCGGCGAGCCAGATCGTCCATGCGGGCGTCGAGCCGGATGACGTCCTGCGAGACGTCGGTGAGCCGGACACTGACGGCACCGATGAGCTGGTGGGTGACGTCCAGCTTCCGGTCCAGGGAGTCGAAGCGCTGCGACATCCGGCCGAGCACGGGCCCGAGCTCCTGGAGCGCGCTTCCCACATCGGCGAGACAGCCCTCGATACGCGTGACGCGCCGGTCGAGCGATACGTAGGAGGCCCTGAGGTCCTCCTCGGCGTCGAGCAGGTGGGTCCGGACGCTGCGCGCGATATCGCTGTCGCGAAGAAGCAGGGCGATGTTGAGCACGGTCCTGCGCGTGTAGAGGCGGAGTTGAGTGGCTGCCTGTGGATAACTTTTCGCCTCCTCCCCCTTCCGCAGCGACATCGTGTCGCTATGGAAGGACCGCAGTTCAGCGCCTCGCAGCACCCTCATTCCATTGCTGACCAGTTCGTCCTGATGCCGGTCGGTGAGCCTCCTGACAGAAGCTGTGGATACTTCGAAGTACCGAGCCACCTCCTCTGTGCGAAGGTGAATTCCGTCGGGGAGCATGACAAGGCTCTTCACCTTGTCGAGCACTTCGACGCGCCCCATCTGCTCGACCCGGAGGGCCTGGGATTCGAGCAGGGCGACTTCCGTGGGCATGGGTGTGCCTCTCGTGCGTGGGAACGGCAAGGGGAGCCCTGTCCCCGGGCTGCGAGGGCGGAGGACGCTCACGGTTGCCACTCACTCGATGGCCGGCCGGGCGGGCATCGCCTCACCGTTGCCGGCATTCCCCTGATTCACGAAAGCTCGACGCCACGGATTCCAGTTGCCTCCACGCACCCGGCACAACGAGCCGACAACCGTACAGTCACGCGGATACACCGCCACACGGAACAACCCCCGTCCGGCGGACGGGGGTTGCGCAAGGGCGTGCTCCGCGAGGGCGGTCCCGAGGACCGCTTCCAAACGGGCCGGTCCCACAAAGGCCGGTCTCACTCCTCCCCGGCGAGCTTCAGCCCCCTCAGCTTCTGGCCCGCGTACCAGGTGGCGACCACCGTGACCCCGACCAGAAGGACCGTGGCGAGCGGCAGGCCCACGTCCGCGGTGACCAGACCGTCCCCCGCGACCTTCTCGGCGACCGAGAGGGACCACTGCTGCACGCTGAGCGTCCTGGCCCCCGGCACCAGGCTGCCGAAGAGCGCCTCCCACACCAGCGCGTACACCAGGCCGAAGACCACCGCGTGCCGGCTGACGGTTCCGAGCAGCAGGAACAGCGCGCTGTACGCGATCGAGGCGACCAGCGCCGCGATCGTGTAGGCCACGGCGATCTGTCCGCCGTTGCCGTTGAGGATCAGCCCCGCGACGAACGTCGGCAGTGCCGAGAAGAGCATCGTGACGGCGACGGCGACGATCAGCTTGGTGAAGATGATCGTGGGGCGCTTCACCGGCTTGGCCAGCAGATAGACGATCGAACCGTCGTCGATCTCCGGCCCGATGGCGCCGGTCCCGGCGATGACACCGATCAGCGGCACCATCGTGGCGAGGGCGAATCCGCCCAGCACACCGGAGGCGACGCCGTCATCGGCTCCGGCGAACGCCCGTACCGCCACCGAGATGGCCACCAGGAGGACGGGCAGGACGAACAGGATGGCGGCCCGGCGCCGGCCGAGCAGGGCCCGGTAGGTGAGCCGGGCGACTGTGGGGTCGTACATGACGCTTCACAGCTCCTTTCAGGCCACTACTCAGGCCGCTACGAGATAGGAAAAGACCGATTCGAGGGACTCGTCGGACGGGGAGACGGTCAGCAGCCGGATGCCGTGTTCGCGTGCCACCCTCGGCAGCAGCGTGGTGAAGCGCCCGAAGTCGACCGCCTGGATGCGCAGGGCCTGTTCCGTCACGTCGACCTCGATGCCCGCCGTCGACGGGTCGGCGATGAGCGCCGCCGCCAGGGCCCGGTCGTCACTGGAGCGCACGAGATAGCGGTGCGGCCGGTTCGTCATCAGCCGCCGGATCTTCCGGAAGTCGCCGGACGCGGCATGACGGCCCGCCACGATCACCTCGATGTGCGAGGCGAGCTGCTCGACCTCCTCGAGGATGTGCGAGGAGAAGAGCACCGTGCGGCCCTCCGCGCCCATGCGGCGCAGCAGATCCATCAGCTGCATGCGCTGGCGCGGGTCCATCCCGTTGAACGGCTCGTCGAGCAGCAGCACCGAGGGCTCGTGGACCAGCGCGGACGCCATCTTCACGCGCTGGCGCATGCCCTTGCTGTACGTCGAGATCTTGCGGTCCTGCGCGTGCTCCATCTCGACCGTGGCCAGCGCCTTCGCCGCCGCCGCGTCGCCCAGGCCGTGCAGCTCCGCGTTGGCGACGACGAACTCGCGTCCGGTGAGGAAGTCGTACATGCCCTCCCGCTCCGGCACGATCCCGATCGCCTTGTAGACCGCCTCGTTGCGCCAGATCCGGCTGCCGTCGAGCGTCACCGTGCCGGTCGACGGTTCGAGGAAGCCGGCCATCATGTTGATCAGCGTCGACTTCCCGGCTCCGTTGGGGCCGAGCAGTCCCGTGACCCCGGGACCCACGGTCATGCTCACGTCGTTGACGGCGACCACATTGCCGAACCAGCGGGAGGTGTGGTCGATCTCGATGGTGGTCACAGGCCGACCCTCCGGTAGCGGCGCATCAGTACGGCGTACGAGCCGGCGACGAGCGCGAGGACAACGAGCAGATAGACGACGCCCGCTCCGGCTCCCGGCCCGTCACCGCCGGGGAACGCGGAGACGGCACCGAGGAACGCGGTCTGCACTCCGTCGATCAGCGTGATGGGGGAGAACAGCCCCAGCCAGGTGATGGCGCCGGGCGAGTCCGTCTGCCAGGCGATCGCCTGGACGGTGGAGACGGCGCCGTAGGTGATGGTCAGTACGGCGATCACGGCGGCGACCCCGAATCCCCGGCGCGGGGTCAGCGCGGCGACGACCAGTCCGAGCCCGGCGAACAGTACGGAGAGCAGCGCCACCGAGACCATCCCCTGCCCGAAGCCCTTGGTCTGGTCGGCGAAGTCGAACTTGGCCAGCAGCGCGCCCACGTAGAGGATGACGAGGGGCAGTCCGGTGAGGATGAGCAGCGCCGATGCCATCGCCGCGTACTTCGCGAGCACGTAGTCGACGCGCTCGATGGGCCGCGAGAAGTACAGCGGCACGCTCTTGAAGCGGAGGTCCCGGGACACGGACTGCGGCGCCTGGGAGGCGATGAACAGTCCGATCACGGCCTGCAGGTAGATCGCGAAGTCCGTGTACTTGATGGGCAGTTTCGTCATGTTCGGCGTCGCGATGGCGACAGCGACGAGGATCAGCGCCACCAGGCACATCACCCCGCACAGCAGCATCGGCAGCACCTTGGACTTCGCGGACCTGCCCAGTCCGAACGAGCCCCGCAGGGACTGCGAGTAGAGCGACCGGCGGGCGTAGGCCCGGCCCAGCCGGGCGCCGTCGTAGGCGCGGTATCCGATGTTGTGGATCCGGGAGGTGTCGCTCCCGGCCGCGGTCCCGGTCTCAGTGCTCATCGCGACCGCTCCCCTTCTGCTGGACGGCGCCCGCCGTCGCGGCCATGGCCGCGACGGGTGCCTCTTCGGTACGGAAGACCTCGGCGATGCGGTGGCGTCGCTGTTCCATCCGGACGAGCCCGAGGCCGAGTTCCGCGACGCTGTCGCGGACCAGGTCGTAGGTCTCCTCGCCCGTCGCCTCCACGAGGAGGATGTGGCCGGCTCCCGGCAGCCCCTCCGCGTCGAGTCCGTCGTGGCCGACGAGCTTGATCCCGGCGCCGGTGAGGACCTCCCGCAGGGCGCCCGTGCCGTCGGGGTGCGCGTCGCTGTCGGTGACCTCGACCGCCAGTGTCGTGGTGGTGCGGGTGAAGTCGCTGGTCGAGCTGGACCGCAGAAGCGCCCCGCCGTCGATCACGACGACGTGGTCGCAGGTCCGCTCCAGCTCCCCCAGGAGGTGCGAGGTGACCAGCACCGAGATGCCGAAGTCGGTGTGGATGCGCCGGATCAGACCGAGCATCTCGTCGCGCCCGACGGGGTCCAGGCCGTTGGTCGGCTCGTCGAGGAGGACCAGCTTGGGGTCGTGGACCAGAGCCTGGGCCAGCTTCACCCGCTGCTTCATACCGGTCGAGTAGCCGCCGATGGGACGGTAGCGCTCCTCGTACAGACCGACATGGCGCAGCGTGTCCGCGGTGCGCTCGCGCGCAGCGGTGGGCGGCAGCCCCGACATCCGCGCCATGTGGACGACGAACTCCGTCGCCGACACGTCAGGGGGCAGACAGTCGTGCTCGGGCATGTATCCGACCCGTTCCCGGATCGCGGCGCCCTCGGTGGCGACGTCCAGCCCGAGCACCGCGGCCCGGCCTTCGGTGGCGGGGGACAGACCCAGAAGGATCTTGATCAACGTGGACTTGCCGGCCCCGTTGGAACCCACCAGACCGGTCACGCCCGGTCCGATGTCCAAGGAGAGCCGGTCAAGAGCGGTCACCCTCGGGAACCGCTTGCTCAGGCTTTCGATTGCGATCACAGTCACGTACTCGACGGTAGTGGTGCGCGCCACAGGAGTCGTCAGACCAGACGGTTGTATCCGCGTCCGACTCCAGGCGTACGGACCCGTAGGGGGACCCCATGGAGGGGGATACGGGGCCGCGGTCCGCCCACAGGACGCCGAGGTGCGATGTCCACAGGGACAGGGCCGGACATGTCCACAGACCGGTGGAACAGGCCCCCGTTCCGTTGTCCACAGGTTCGGGGCATCCCTTGACGCGGCCGCCCGCCGGTTGCCACATTCGTCGGTGTCACGTTACGGACGCGTACCGCAACGCCGGCACTGGACGAGGAGGCGGCGTGGATCTGCGAGGCGCGCGCGAGCGCTGGGTGAGTACGGGCGGAATCGAGCTGTGCGTGGCCGAGTTGGGCGACCCGGCACAGCCGACGGTCGTGCTGGTGCACGGCTATCCGGACAGCAAGGAGGTCTGGTCCGAGGTCGCGGGACGCCTGGCGGACCGGTTCCACGTGGTGCTCTACGACGTGCGGGGACACGGTCGCTCGACGACCCCGAAGCCGCTGCGCGGGGGCTTCACCCTGGAGAAGCTGACCGACGACTTCCTCGCCGTCGTGGACGCCGTGAGCCCGGACGCCCCGGTGCACCTGGTCGGCCACGACTGGGGCTCCGTCCAGGCGTGGGAGTTCGCGACGGTAGAGCGGACCAAGGGCCGGATCGCGTCGTTCACCTCGATGTCCGGCCCGTCCCTGGACCACCTCGGGCACTGGGTCAAGAAGCGCACGGCACACCCGAACCCCCGCCGCGTGGGCCAGTTGCTCGGGCAGGGCGCCAAGTCCTGGTACATCTACGCCCTGCACACACCGGTCCTGCCGGAGCTGGCCTGGCGCGGCACGCTCGGCCGGCAGTGGCCGCGCATCCTGCGCCGGATGGAGAAGGTGCCCGCCGACGGGTATCCGACGGCCTCGCTCCCTCAGGACGCGGCCAACGGCGCCTGGCTGTACCGCGACAACATCCGCTCCCGCATGCGCCGGCCACGCCCGGACGCGTACGCCCATGTGCCGGTCCAGCTGATCACTCCGACCGGCGACGCCTTTCTCTCGCCGGTGCTCTACGACGAACTGGACCGGTGGGCACCCAGATTGGTCCGCCGGTCGCTTCCGGCCAAGCACTGGATTCCACGTACCAGGCCCGATCAGCTGGCGTCCTGGATCAGTGACTTCGTCCTCGCGGAGGAGACCGGCCAGGGCGAAACCTCCCGTTCCGCCGCGGAGACCGGGAAGGCGCCCGGTCCCCATGCCGAGCGCTTTGGCGGGCAGTTGGTGCTGGTGACGGGAGCGGCTTCGGGAATCGGGCGGGCCACCGCTCTGTCGTTCGCCGCGGCGGGTGCGCGCGTGGTGGTCGTCGACCTGGACGCGGAGGGCGCGGCACGTACCGCCGAGTCGGCGCTGGCCGCCGGAGCGACGGACGCATGGGCCGAAGTGGCCGATGTCGGCGACGAGAAGGCGATGGAGCGCCTCGCCGAGAAGGTCGCCGCGGAGTACGGAGTCGTCGACGTCCTGGTGAACAACGCGGGCATCGGACTGTCGGGCTCCTTCTTCGACACGACCGCCGAGGACTGGCGGAAGGTGCTCGACGTCAACCTGTGGGGAGTCATCCACGGCTGCCGGGCCTTCGGCAGCCGCATGGCCGCCCGAGGCCAGGGCGGCCATATCGTCAACGTCGCCTCGGCTGCGGCGTATCAGCCGTCACTCGCCCTGCCCGCGTACAGCACCTCCAAGGCCGCGGTGCTGATGCTCAGCGAGTGCCTCCGCGCCGAACTGGCCGGGAAGTCGATCGGCGTCAGCGCGATCTGCCCGGGCTTCGTCAACACCGGCATCACCGCCACCGCACACTTCGCCGGGGCCGACGAGACCGAGGAGGCGCGACTCCGCGAACGGACGGCGAAGCTCTACGCACGCCGCAACTACCCTGCGGAGAAGGTGGCCCGCGCCATCCTCGAAGCCGTGGTGCACAACAGGGCAGTTGTGCCGGTGACACCCGAGGCCCGGGGGGTGCGTCTGCTGTCGCGGTTCAGCCCGCGCGTACTCCGCGGGGTGGCCCGGCTGAAGCCACCGCTGTGATGTGAGGCGGCTGTTCGGTGGTGCAGGGCTGCAACACGCCTCGGGAGGAGCGCGCTTCAACCGCTCTGTTCGGGCTGTCCGTCAACTCCCGTACAGATACCGTCGACTTGGCGATCTGGCGTGCCGCACAGGGGCATTGAGCGGATCATGTCGTCACAATTCCCCCATATCGCCCTGAAGATAGCAAAGTTAGCCAAATGACTTAAACTGCACAGCACTTGTCCACAGAAACGTCAAAAGACCTGTGGATAAAGTGAGTTGGCTGTGGATCAAACCTCGGAGCGCACATGAATGCCGAGAACGTGGAGTGAAATCCGGGTGCGCCGGGAGGCGCGGCGCGGGACTCTGACGGGATGGACGAAAGACGCACCGTCAAGGTGTCCAAATACCTGTCGAAGCATCTGCGGCATCAGCCGGACCGGCTCGGGATCACGCTCGATCCCCAAGGCTGGGTGGACGTGGACGAGCTGCTGCGGGCCTGCGCCCGGAACGGCTTCACCATCACCCCGGAGGAACTCGACCACGTCGTCGCCGCCAACGACAAGAAACGCTTCGCCGTCGAGGGCGGCCGCATCCGCGCGAGCCAGGGCCACTCCGTCACCGTGGACCTCGGCCTGCCTGCGGCCTTGCCGCCGCCGTACCTCTACCACGGCACCGTGGCCCGGGCGCTCGAGACCATCCGCGCCGAAGGGCTGCGGCCCATGGACCGTCACCACGTCCACCTCTCGCCCGACCGCGCGACCGCGACCCGTGTCGGCGCCCGGCGGGGCGTACCGGTCGTCCTCACCGTGGAAGCCGAGGCCATGCACAGGGCGGGCCATCTCTTCCATGTGAGCGCCAACGGGGTGTGGCTCACCGACACCGTGCCCCCGGCCTTCCTGCGCCTGCCCTGACGCGCCTGGCCGCTCCGGCCGCTCCGGCCGTCCTGCTCCGAACGATCCTGTGGGGCATCAGCGCTTCATGCCGCCGAGGCCGGTCCTCAGGTCTTCGAGGTTCATCACCGGCTGCAGGCTGATCTTGGAGTTCACATGGAACAAGGGCTCCAGCAGCGGAGGCATCTGGGCGGAGTCCTGCATGTCGAACACCATCAGACAGGTCCGCCGACCGTTCTGGACGGTGAAGTACGACGCCTCGGGCTTGAGATGCTCGACGACCTCCTCGATGACCTTCGGCATGGTTCCGTCGGACACGGCCTGGTTCGCCGTCTCGGTGTCCATCTGCGCGGTGAGCATCATCCTCATGGCGACCGTTCCTTCCCGTGAACCACCACCGGCGCCGTGCACACACGCGCGGGCAGGTCCGGCACGGTTCCTCTCCAGCGTCGCCCCGGCCTCCCGCCCCGGCAACCACTGCCACCCGTCCCGGGCAGCGTTCCTCCCCGGACCCGACACCCCTGGCGCCCCACGAGTCCTTTCGGCCCTCACCGTAGAGTCGTCGCCATGACCTCCTCCCGCCGACTGAGCACCGTGATTCTGCCCATCCACCGCTGGAACGACGGCGGCCGAGCCCGCTGGGCGCGCGCCGAGGAGCTGGGCTTCCACGCCGCGTACACCTATGACCACCTGGCGTGGCGGACCTTCCGTGACCGCCCGTGGTTCGGGGCGGTCCCGACCCTGACGGCCGCCGCCGCGGCCACCGAGCGGCTCCGCCTGGGCACCCTCGTGACCTCGCCCAACTTCCGGCACCCGGTGACGCTCGCCAAGGACCTCATCACGCTGGACGACGTGTCCGACGGCCGGATCACCCTCGGGATCGGCGCCGGCGGCAACGGTTTCGACGCCACGACGCTGCGCCCGGTCGGTGAGGAGCCGTGGACTCCGCGGGAACGCGCCGACCACTTCGACGAGTTCGTCCCGATGCTCGACCGGCTGCTCCGGGAGCCTTCGGTGACACAAGAGGGCACGTTCTACGCCGCGAACGAGGCCCGGAACATTCCCGGTTGTGTGCAGCGGCCCCGGCTGCCCTTCGCGATCGCCGCCACCGGGCCGCGCGGGCTGAAACTCGCCGCTCGGCACGGCCAGGCGTGGGTTACCACGGGCGACCCGAAGCTCTTCGAGGCCGGTACCCCGGAGCAGTCCGTGGCCGCCATCCGGGACCAGATCAGCCGGCTCGGCGCGGCCTGTGAGGAGACCGGACGGGACGTCGCGGAGCTGGACAAGATCCTGCTCACCGGTTTCACCCCGGACCGTCCGCTCCAGTCCTTCGAGGCGTTCGTCGACTTCGCGGGCAGGCACTTCGAGCTCGGCTTCACCGAGATCGTCGTGCACTGGCCGGTGCCCGACTCCGACTTCGCGGCGGACACCGAGCTGTTCGAGCGGATCGCCACCGAGGGCACGTCCCAGCTCGGCTGACCCCTCCGGTCCGCCTCATGGGCGGCTGTCCGGGCAGGGCGACGACCGTCCCGGCCCGGGCGGCCGGCCGCCTCGGCAGGGGCCGTCGGCCGCTTCTGCCCCGGTAAGCACGCCTTCGCGCGCCCTCGGCATATGCCTGAGTCATGTTCCGCAGTTCAGAGGCTCGGGTTCTCAGATGTGCGACCCTCTGCACGCCCGTGCGACTCCGTACGGGAGAATGGGCGGGTGACCTCAGCTTCCGACTCGCCTCTGCCTGCCGTGACACGTCTGATCGCCACCGATCTGGACGGCACCCTGCTGCGCGACGACAAGACCCTGTCGGACCGTACGACCGCCGCCCTCGCGGCAGCCGAGGAGGCGGGGATCGAGGTCTTCTTCGTCACCGGCAGGCCGGCCCGCTGGATGGACGTCGTCAGTGCCCACGTCCAGGGCCACGGCATGGCGATCTGTGCGAACGGGGCTGCGGTCGCCGACCTCCACGACGGTCGGCTCATCAAGGTCGACCCGCTGGACCGCGACGTCGCCCTGGACGTCGTGGGCGTCCTGCGGGAGGCCGCCCCCGGTGTGTCGTTCGCCGTCGAGCTGGCCACCGGCATCCACTACGAGCCGGCCTACCCCCCGTTCCACATGGACCCGGGTGCAACGGTCGCCTTGGCCGAAAAGCTGCTGTACGAGGAGGTCCCCGGCACCGCTGCCCCGGTCCTGAAGGTCCTCGCCCACCACCCCGAACTGGCTCCGGACGCCTTCCTCACGCTGGCCCGCGAGAGCGCCGGGGACCGCGCGTCCTTCACCCGGTCCAGCCCCACCGCGCTCCTGGAGATCAGCGGCCTCGGAGTCTCCAAGGCCCGCACGCTCGCCGCGTGCTGCGCGGAGCGCGGCATCTCCGCGGACGAGGTCGTGGCGTTCGGGGACATGCCCAACGACGTGGAGATGCTGAGCTGGGCGGGCGCCTCCTTCGCCATGGGCAACGCGCATCCGGCCGCCCGCGCCGCCGCGTCCGGGGTGACGCTCACGAACAACGAGGACGGCGTCGCGGTTGTCATCGAACGGATCCTGACCGCGCGCTGAGGCCACGGGCGGCTGAGGTCACATGCCGAGGCCGACGGCCCAGGGACACGCACGGCAGCGCTCCCCGACACACGGCAGACTCCCCGCGCGGTCAGAGCGGGACCTGCCAAGTCACCGTCGTACCGCCGCCGTCCTCCCCCGTCCCCGGCCCGAACCAGCTCGATCCGCCCAGGGATTCCGCGCGCCTGGCGAGGTTCCGCAGACCGCTGCGCCGCCCCCCTTCCGGGATGCCCACCCCGTCGTCCGCGACCGTGAGCCGTACCGCCTCCCGCCCGTCCGGCATCACGGCGGTGGCGTCCACCCCCACGTCGACGCGTGAGGCCTGCGCGTGCCGGAAGGTGTTGGACAGCGCCTCCCGCAGGGCCGCGATGAGATTCTTGCCCGCGAGCTCGCCCACGAGCGAGTCGATGGGACCGAGGAATCGGTGCGATGGCATGAACCCCAGGGGCACGGCCGCCATGTTGATCTCCCGCAGTACCCGCGTCCTGAACCCGGCCGGCGCCTCCGCGGGCTCCTGCTGCAGCGCGAAGATGGCGGTGCGGATCTCCTGGATGGTCACGTCCAGTTCGTCGACGGCCCGTCCGACGCCCTCCCGGACCTCGGGTACGGGCGAGCGCCGCTGCGCCCCCTCCAGCATGATCCCGGTGGCGAACAGGCGCTGGATGACGAGGTCATGGAGGTCTCGGGCGATCCGGTCCCGGTCCTCGTAGACGGCGAGTCGCTCCCGGTCCCGCTGGGCCTCGGCCATCTTCAGCGCGAGCGCCGCCTGCGCCGCGAAGTGGGTGGCCAGGAGCCGCTCCGTCCGGGTGAACGACCGTCCTCCCCGACGCCGCGGAATGGCGAGCGCCCCGAGCACCCGGCCACCGCTGCGCAGGGGGAGCAGAATGTGCGGGCCGAACCGATTGGCCAGCCTGGTGATCATCCGGGGGTCGGTGGCCGGGTCGTCGAGGACGACCTCCTCGCCCCTGAGGAGCGCGGCAACCACGGGGCTCTGCGGCGGAATGATCACCCCGAGGGACGCGGACGGCTTGTCGCCCGCGACGGCGACGATCTCCAGGCCCCCTTCCTCGGCGGGCAGCAGCACGATTCCCGCCTCGGCGTCGGCGAGGCGCATCGCCTGCTCCGCGACGACGGCCAGTGCCTCGTCCGCGTCCCCACCCGAGAGGAGAGCGGTGGTGACGGCGACCGAGCCGTTGATCCACCGCTCGCGCTGCCTGGCGGCCTCGTACGTCCGCGCGTGGCCGATGGCGATCCCCGCCTCCGTGGCGAGCACCCGCAGCAACTGCGTTTCGGCGTCGCCGAACGCCTCGCCGCCCTGCTTCTCCATCACATAGAGATTGCCGAAGATCTTGCCCTGGACCCGGATGGGAACGCCGAGGAAGGTCCGCATCCTCGGATGGCCGGGCGGGAAACCGGAGAAGCGCGGGTCGGCCTCCAGATCCTCCAGCCGGATGGAGACGCCCTCCTCGATCAGGGCGCCCAGCAGCCCGGTGTGTCCGTCGGGCGGGCGGCCGACGGCCTCGGCGGTCCCTTCGGGAACGCCATGAGTAACGAAGTCGCGGAGGCTCTCACCGGGCTTGTCGACGACTCCGATCGCCGCGTAGCGAGCACGGGCGAGCTCGGCCGCCGTCTCGCAGATGCGCTCCAGGGTGGAGTGGAGATCGAGCCCTGTGCCGACGGACTTGGTGGCCTCCAGCAGCGCGGGGACACGGGCGGTCAGCGCGGGGGAGAGCCCCCGCAGGCTCGCGGCGGGCGGCCGTGCTGCTTCGGGCGAGTCCTGCGGCTCCTGCTCCGGCATGACCCGAGCCTAATAAGCGATGAATGGTCCGGAAAGTCGGAACACCGTCCGCCCGCTGTCCTCAGGCGCGGACGGGCACCGCCTCCACCCGCGCCCGCCGGTCCGGCGCCGTGCCGACCGGCTCCTGCTCGCGGGCCAGCATCCGGCGCAACGGCCCGTCCTGCGCGGCCAGATCGGCGTAGGGCCCTTGCTGGACCACTCGGCCGCCGTCCAGCACGAGGACCTCGTCCACTGCGTCGAGCCCGGCCAGCCGGTGCGTGATCAGCACCGTCGTACGTCCCTCGGTGGCGGCCAGCAGATCCGTGGTCAGCGCGTCCGCCGTCGCCAGGTCGAGGTGCTCCGCGGGCTCGTCGAGTACGAGCACGGGGAAGTCGGCGAGGAGCGCACGGGCCAGCGCCAGCCGCTGCCGCTGTCCGCCCGAGAGCCGGGCGCCGTGCTCGCCCACCAGCGTGTCCAGTCCGTCCGGCAGCGAGTCGGCCCAGTCCAGCAGCCTGGCCCCGGCCAGAGCGTCCCGGAGCTGACCGTCCGTCGCACCGGTGCGGGCGAGCCGCAGGTTCTCGCGGATGGAGCTGTCGAAGACGTGTGCGTCCTGGGCGCACAGCCCGACGAAGCTCCGGACCGTGTCCCCGTCCAGGGCGGAGGCCTCGACACCACCGAGGCGGTACGTCCCCTCCCGGGCGTCCAGGAATCGCAGCAGGACCTGTGCGAGCGTGGTCTTGCCCGAGCCGGACGGTCCCACGACCGCCACCCGCTTGCCGGGGAGCAGGGTCAGATCGACGGAGTGCAGGGCGTCGTGCTCCGCGCCCTCGTACCGGGCCGACAGTCCTCGTACGTCGAGCGGGAAGGGCGAGGCGGGTGCCTCGGCGGGCTCGGCCGGTTCCTCGACCGGCACGGGGGCGTCCAGCACCTCGAAGACCCGCTCCGCGCTGCGCCGGACCCGCTGGCGGTACTGCACCGCGAGCGGCAGTCCTGTCACCGCTTCGAAGGCGGCGAGCGGCGTGAGGACGACGACGGCGAGCTCCACGCCTTCCAGCCGTCCGTCGAACGCGGCGGGCAGTGCGACGACCGCCGCGGCCACCACGGTGAGCCCGCAGATCAGGGCGGAGAGTCCGCCGCCGAGCGCGGTCGCGGTCGCCGCGCGCGAGGCGATCCGCGTGAGGACGGTGTCCGCACCGCGCACCTGCTCCTTGCGGTCGCCCAGGGCGCCCGCGACGGTCAGCTCGGCCGTCCCGCCGAGGAGATCGGCGACCCGGACGGACAACTCGGCCCGGGCGGGCGCCAGCCGGCGCTCGGCATGCTTGGCGCAGACCCCGCTCAGCCAGGGCACGCCCACACCGGCGAGCAGAAGTCCGGCCGCCAGGACCGCGCCCGCCCCGGGGAGCAGCCAGCCGAGGAACGCCACCGACCCGGCCCCGACCGCGAGCGCGGTCCCGGCGGGCAGCAGCCAGCGCAGCCAGTAGTCCTGAAGGGCGTCCACGTCGGAGACCAGCCGGGACAGCAGATCGCCTCGTCGCGTGGTCCGGAGTCCGGCGGGCGCGATGCGCTCCAGCCCCCGGTACACGGAGACCCTCAGCTCGGCGAGCATCCTGAGCACCGCGTCATGGGACACCAGACGCTCGGCGTACCGGAAGACGGCCCGGCCGATGCCGAAGGCCCTGGTCGCGGTGACGGCGACCATCAGATACATCACTGGCGGCTGCTCGGACGCGCGCGAGATCAGCCATCCGGACACGGCCATGAGCCCGACGGACGACCCGACGGCGAGGCTGCCCAGCAAGAGCGCCAGGCCCAGCTTCCCGTGCTGCGATCCCGCGGCCTCCCGGACCCGCGCGAGCACCCGGCCGCCGGCCCTCGGAGCGGTGTCCTTCAGCAGCCCGGGCTCCCCCGCGCCGATCAGCTCGCGTGCGTCGGAACGGTCCGCCGCCGGTGAAACGCCGGACGGCGCGGGCACCCGGGCAGCAGGCGAGGCTCCGGGGGAGGCGCTCACCGGCGGCCGGGGCCCGATCTCCACCACCCGGTCCGCCACCGAGAGGAGCGCGGGCCGGTGCACGACCAGCAGCACGGTGCGTCCCGCCGCCAG
The DNA here is from genome assembly GCF_001905505.1 of Streptomyces sp. CB02058. GTDB lineage: Bacteria > Actinomycetota > Actinomycetes > Streptomycetales > Streptomycetaceae > Streptomyces. The sequence continues at coordinate 547,086 of NZ_LIPG01000005.1, read as the reverse complement.
CCTCCGCACCGCGTCGACGATGCCTGCCTCCGTCTCGCCGTCCAGGCTCGCCGTCGGCTCGTCGAGCAGCAGCAGCGGCCGGTCGGCGAGGAACGCCCGGGCCAGTGCGAGCCGCTGACGCTGGCCTGCGGAGAGTCCGGCGCCGTCCTCACCCAGCGGCGTCAGGACTCCGTCCGGCAACGCCGCGACGAAGTCGTGGGCCCCCGCCTCCCGCAGGGCCGCCATGACCTCTTCGTCGCCGGCGTCCGGGCGAGCCAGCCGTACGTTCTCCGCGATCGTCCCGGCGAAGAGATACGGACGCTGGGGCACCCACGCGATCTGCTCGCGCCAGCGCTCGGGGGAGAGGTCGGCGAGACGGGTCCCGCCGATACTCACCCGGCCCTCGTCGGGCACCGTGAACCCCAGCACCACGCTCAGGAGCGTCGACTTGCCGGCCCCGCTGGGGCCGACGAGGGCGACGGTCTCCCCCGGCTCGACGACGAGGGACGCGTCGTCGAGCGAGGGTTCCGTACGCCCCTGATGCCGGACCGTCACTCCGTCCAGCTCCAGACGAAGCGACCGCGGCACGTCCTCGGTGCCACCGGCGGCGGGCTCGGTCTCCAGTACCGCGAAGATCTCCTCCGCGGCCGAGAGCCCTTCCGCGGCGGCGTGGTACTGCGCGCCGACCTGGCGGATGGGCAGGTAGGCCTCCGGCGCCAGGATGAGAACGACCAGCCCCGTGTAGAGGTCGAGTTCTCCGTGGACGAGCCTCATCCCGATGGTCACCGCGACCAGCGCCACGGAGAGCGTCGCAAGCAGTTCGAGGGCGAAGGACGAGAGGAAGGCGATCCGGAGCGTCTTCAGCGTGGCCGCGCGGTACTGCGAGGTGATCGTGCGGATCGATTCGGCCTGTGCCTTGGCCCGCCCGAAGACCTTCAGGGTCGGCAGTCCCGCGACCACGTCGAGAAAGTGCCCGGAGAGCCGCGAGAGCAGCCGCCACTGACGGTCCATCCGGGACTGGGTGGCCCATCCGATCAGGATCATGAAAAGCGGGATCAGCGGCAGGGTCACCACGATGATCGCCGCCGACACCCAGTCCTCGGTGACGATCCTGGCCAGAACCGCCACCGGTACGACGACCGCGAGGCCGAGCTGAGGGAGATAGCGGGAGAAGTAGTCGTCGAGTGCGTCGACCCCCCGGGTTGCCAGCGCGACGAGCGACCCGGTGCGCTGCCCGCTCAGCCAGTCCGGACCCAGCGCGGCGGCCCGCTCCATGAGCCGGCCGCGCAGCTCGGACTTGACGGCGGAACTCGCCCGATGGGCGGCCAGTTCCGTCAGCCAGGCCACGAAGGCCCGGCCCAGCGCGACCGCGGCGAGCAGGAGCAGCGGGGTGCGCAGTCCGGAAGCGGTCAGCCCCTGCTCGAAGCCGCCCACCACCACCTCGGCGATGAGCATGGCCTGAGCGATGACCAGAGCGGCACCGACCAGCCCGAGCGCGACCACGGCCGCCAGGAAGAAGCGGGTGGCGCGGGCGTACCGGAGCAGGCGCGGGTCGATCGGTTTCACGTGAAACAGCTCCCCTGTGAGCTCAGGTCCGGGGCGACGACATGCGTCGCGTGCCGGCTGGTGTCGGGCGCGCGCCGACACATGCGGCGCGCGCCGTCGGGTTCAGTGCACCTCGGCTTCTGTGCACCTCGGTTTCGTACACGTCGGCTTCGTACACGTCGGTTCAGTGCGCGTCGGTTCAGTGCGCGTCGGCGATGTGCTGCGTACCGATGCGCTTGCGGAACACCCAGTACGTCCAGCCCTGGTAGAGCAGCACCACCGGAGTGGCGATGCCCGCGCACCAGGTCATGATCTTGAGGGTGTAGGGGCTCGACGAGGCGTTGGTGACCGTCAGGTTCCAGGCGTCGTTCAGCGAGGACGGCATGACGTTCGGGAAGAGCGTCAGGAAGAGCATCGCCACGGCCGCGGTGATGGTCAGGCCCGAGAAGGCGAAGGACCAGCCTTCGCGTCCCGCCGAGATCGCTCCGATGGCCAGGACCAGCGTCACCACGGCGACGGCCATCGCGATAAGGCTCCAGCCGTTGCCGTTGTCGGCCTGGGTCCAGAGGAGGAAGACCAGCGCGAGTACAGCGGTGGCCAGGCCCAGCTTGAAGGCCAGCGCACGCGCCCGCTCCCTGATGTCCCCGACCGTCTTGAGCGCGGCGAACACCGCCCCGTGGAAGGTGAAGAGGAACAGCGTGACCAGCCCGCCCAGAAGCGCGTACGTGTTGAGCAGGTCCCAGAGGTTGCCGACGTACTCCATGTCGGCGTCGATCTTCACCCCGCGGACGATGTTCCCGAAGGCCACACCCCAGAGAACGGCCGGGATCAGCGAGGTCCAGAAGATCGCGTGTTCCCAGTTGGTCTGCCAGCGCTCCTCGGGCCGCTTCGCCCGGTACTCGAACGCCACCCCGCGCACGATCAGGCAGATCAGGATGATCAGCAGGGGCAGATAGAAGCCGGAGAACAGGGTGGCGTACCACTCCGGGAAGGCGGCGAAGGTCGCGCCTCCCGCGCTGAGGAGCCATACCTCGTTGCCGTCCCAGACCGGCCCGATCGTGTTGATCAGGACACGGCGTTCCTTGCGGTTCCTGGCCAGCAGCTTGGTGAGGACCCCGATGCCGAAGTCGAATCCCTCCAGGAAGAAGTAGCCGGTCCAGAGAACGGCGATGAGCACGAACCAGACGTCGTGGAGTTCCATCTCTCAGCTCCGCTTGCTCTCAGTAGGAGAAGGCCATCGGCCGGTCGGCGTCCTCGTCATGACCGCCGATCCGGGTGGGCGGGTTGAGGTCGGCCTCGGTGAGCTCGGGTGGACCGGCCTTGATGTACTTCAGGAGCAGCTTGACCTCGATGACGGCGAGCACCGCGTAGAGCGCCGTGAAGCCGATCATGGAGGTGAGGATCTCCCCCTGCGAGACCCCGGGAGAGACGCCGTCACGGGTCTGGAGCACCCCGTAGACCACCCAGGGCTGACGCCCCATCTCGGTGAAGATCCAGCCCCAGGAGTTGGCGATCAAGGGGAAGAGCATGGTCCAGAGGGCGGTGAACCAGTAGATCCTGGCGAGCTTCGGGCTCAGCGCCTTGTTCCTGAACAGGACCAGATTCGGCACCTCGTCCTCCCCGGTGCGCAGCGCCGGTGGCAGCAGGAACTTCCGACGTGTGAGCCACAGCCCCAACAGTCCGAGCCCGAAGGACGCCATGCCGAAGCCGATCATCCAGCGGAAGCTCCAGAAGGCGACCGGGATGTTGGGCCGGTAGTCACCCGGGCCGTAGGTCTCCTGCAGCTGCTCGTTGATGTCGTTGATGCCTGGGACGTACGAGGTGAAGGTGTTGTCCGCGAGGAAGGACAGCACGCCGGGGATGGAGACCTCCACGTCGTTGTGTCCCTCGGCGACATCGCCGACCGCGAAGAGCGAGAACGGTGCGCCCTCCTCGCCCTCCCACAGGGCCTCCGCCGCGGCCATCTTCATCGGCTGCTGCTTGAACATCACCTTGCCGAGCGTGTCTCCGCTGACGGCGGTGAGCATGCCCGCCGCCACGACCGTGACCAGTCCGACCCTCAGCGAGGTGCGCATCACCCGGATGTGCTTCTTGCGGGCCAGGTGGAAGGCGGAGATGCCGACCATGAACGCGCCGCCGACGAGGAAGGCCGCCGTGATCGTGTGGAAGAACTGGGTGAGCGCGGTGTCCTGGGTGAGCACCTTCCAGAAGTCGGTGAGCTCGGCACGGCCGCGTTCCTCGTTGATCCGGTAGCCGACCGGGTGCTGCATCCAGGAGTTGGCCGCCAGGATGAAGAACGTCGAGAGGATCGTGCCGATGGACACCATCCAGATGCAGGCGAGGTGGATCTTCTTCGGCAGCTTGTCCCAGCCGAAGATCCACAGGCCGATGAAGGTGGACTCGAAGAAGAACGCGATCAGCGCCTCGAAGGCGAGCGGAGCGCCGAAGACATCACCCACGAACCGCGAGTAGTCGGACCAGTTCATGCCGAACTGGAACTCCTGCACGATGCCGGTGACCACACCCATGGCGATGTTGATCAGAAAGAGCTTGCCCCAGAACTTGGTGGCCCTGAGGTACTTCTCGTTGTCCGTCCGCACCCACGCGGTCTGCAGGCCGGCGGTGAGCGCCGCGAGCGAGATCGTCAGAGGGACGAACAGGAAGTGGTAGACGGTGGTGATGCCGAACTGCCAACGCGCCAGAGTCTCTGGTGCCAGAGCCAGGTCCACGCCGCTTCTCCTTACGTCGCCGTGATCACCGCCACAGCTCGCCCCATCAATCCACCCGATCACGGGAGAAACGGGACTAGCTTGTGAACGCGTTCACATTCACAAGCATTATGGCGCACACATGCTCGAGCCCGTCGAGCGGGGGGGTGGTTTCCGGCCGACCCCGCCGAGCCGCCCGAAAACGGACACGGCCCGGCGCGCACGGAACTGCGCCGCAGTGGCCACCGGAGCGACACCCGCTTCCGGCACGACAGCGGCCCCGGGCCTCATGGAGCGAGGTCCGGGGCCGCTGGAGATCACGGGGCGCCGGGCAGGGCCGCCGGAGGCCGCGCCCGCCGTGGCCGCCGAAGATCGCGAAGAAACACCGCCACCGGAGTCGGCGCGGGGCGCACCCGCAGCAGCGTCAGGGGGCGCGCCGTCACAGCTCCTGTCGGTACGCCTCCGCCACCTTCAGGAACACGTCGTTTGCCTCGGACTCCCCGATCGTGACCCGCACACCCTCACCGGCGAACGGCCGCACGACCACACCGGCCCGCTCGCAGACCCCGGCGAAATCGAGCGTACGGTCCCCGAGCCTCAGCCAGACGAAGTTCGCCTGGGACTCCGGGACGGTCCAGCCCTGCCGCACGAGGCCCTCGTACACCCGGGCACGCTCGCCGACCAGCGCGCCGACGCGTCCCAGCAGTTCGTCCTCGGCGCGCAGGGACGCGACGGCGGCGTCCTGGGCGACCTGGCTGACGCCGAAGGGGACGGCCGTCTTGCGCAGCGCCGCCGCCACGGGCTCGTGCGCCACCGCGAAGCCGACCCGCAGGCCCGCGAGACCGTAGGCCTTGGAGAAGGTGCGGAGCACGGCGACATTGGGCCGCTCCCGGTAGATCTCGATGCCGTCCGGCACGTCCGGGTCCCGGATGAACTCCTTGTACGCCTCGTCGAGCACCACCAGCACGTCGGAGGGCACCCGGTCCAGGAACCGCTCCAGCTCCGCCCGGCGCACCACGGTGCCGGTCGGGTTGTTCGGGTTGCAGACGAAGATCAGCCGCGTCCGGTCGGTGACCGCTCCGGCCATGGCGTCGAGGTCGTGCACCTCACCGCCGGTCAGCGGCACCTTGACGGATGTCGCCCCACTGACCTGGGTGATGATCGGGTACGCCTCGAACGAGCGCCAGGCGTAGATGACCTCGTCGCCCGGACCCGAGGTGGCCTGGAGCAGCTGCTGGGCGACACCGACCGAGCCGGTGCCGGTGGCCAGATGCGTGACGGGCACACCGAAACGGTCGGCCAGCTCGTTCATCAGGCCGGTGCACGCCATGTCCGGATACCTGTTGAAGGAGGCGGCAGCGGCGAGCGCCGACTCCATGACACCGGGCAGCGGGGGATACGGGTTCTCGTTGGAGGACAGCTTGAAGGCAACCGCTCCCTCGGCGCCCGCCGGCTTGCCCGGCACATACGCAGGGACGCCGTCCAGCTCGGCGCGCAGCTTGGGGCTCGTCTCGCTCACCGCAGGTCCTCCTCGACCGTCCGTACACATCAATACTGCTCACCTTATGAGGATTGGGCGCGCCTGCGAATGGCCCGAAGCCGGGAATCCTCCGCCCCGGCGGGAAACGCCGGGCATGCACGGCTCCGGCACCCTTCGGGAGGGGGAGTGCCGGGCATCCCGCCGCGCGCCGGTCGCTCACTCCGTGGCGCGCATCCCCCGAACAGGTGAGTTGAGACCTCTTCGAGACATGAGCCATTCAGCAGGTCCATGCGCGTCGATGCATGACACATCGACCCACAGGCCCCCAACACCCTTGCTTAGCAAGGTATTTACACCTTTCTGATCATGCAGAAACGTGCCTGTCAACGCGTGCATATGCGACCGGCCCAACCAGGCATCGGAGCCCTACTATCGGCTCGCTATGACAGCAGCAGGGAAGCACCAGGTGAGCCGGACAGAGACGCCCCGGCGCAGCGGCCGACAAGGACGGGCGGGCATCCGGGATGTGGCCGCGGCGGCCGGAGTCTCCATCACGACCGTGTCCGACGCCCTCAACGGCAAGGGCAGGCTCCCGGACGCCACCCGCCGCCATGTCCGCGAGGTCGCCGAACGACTGGGCTACCGCCCGTCCGCCGCGGCCCGAACCCTCCGCACCGGCAAGTCGGGCCTCATCGGTCTGACCGTGACCACCTACGGGGATGAACCTTTCACCTTCACGGAGTTCGCGTACTTCGCGGAGATGGCGAGAGCGGCCACATCGGCCGCCCTCGCCCGTGGCTACGCCCTCGTGATCCTGCCCGCCACGTCCCGCCACGACGTCTGGTCCAACGTCGCCCTCGACGGAACGGTCGTGATCGACCCCTCCGACCAGGACCCCGTGGTCACCGAACTCGTGCGCCAGGGCCTTCCCGTCGTCTCCGACGGGCGCCCGGCAGGAACACTTCCGGTCACGGCCTGGGTCGACAACGACCACCGCGCGGCCGTCCTCGATCTCCTGGACCACCTGGCCGCCGCGGGAGCACGCCGCATCGGGCTGCTGACGGGCACCACCACCGACACGTACACCCGTCTCTCCACCACCGCCTACCTCCACTGGTGCGAGCGGGTGGGCCAGGATCCGGTCTACGAGTCCTATCCCGCCCACGACCCCTGCGCCGGCGCCGTCGCCGCCGACCGCCTCCTCGCCCGCCCCGACCGCCCCGACGCCGTCTACGGGCTCTTCGACCCCAACGGGACCGATCTGCTCGCCGCCGCACGCCGCTACGGCCTGCGGGTCCCCGACGACCTCCTGCTGGTCTGCTGCAGCGAGTCCACCGTCTACGCGTCGACCGAGCCCCCGATCACCACGCTCTCGCTGAAGCCGCGCAGAATCGGCACAGCAGTCGTCCAGCTCCTCATCGACGCCATCGAAGGGGTCGAGCACGACGGTCCGGTGGAGCAGGTGATACCGACGGAGCTCATCGTCCGGACGTCCTCGCAACGGCGTCCGCCGCGCACCACGGTCAGCGCACCCCGCTCACCTGCCGGGGACTGATCGGATCAATCCGGACCAAAAGGTCGGTGAACCAGCTGTGGCTCAGGATTCACCACCCCTGGTGCGTCACACAGCACGATCCGCATTCCTATGATGGGCGCACGACACCGCGGACCACCTCTACCAGGCAGGGCCCGTCAGGTGTACGGAGGCGCGACGGTGGTGGAGGGGTCGATGACTCAGGGGGCCGGTCAGGAACCCGTAGTGCGGACAGCGACGTTGCGTGACTTCCGCGTACCGCCGTATGCGCAGGTGCCGATGCCCCCGCCCTTGCCGCACCCCGGCAACGCAGCGGTGGGCGACGAGCCGCCGGAGGGGTACACCCCCACCGAGCGCGATCTGCCCGTGATCAACCGCGGTGACACCGTCCAGGTGCGGACCGTCCCCGAGCCCCGGCCCGCCGACGCCCGGGGCCGCGGTCCGCTGTACGTCGTCGGTGACGTCCACGGTTATCTGGACGAGCTACTGGCGGCTCTCGGCGCGCAGGGCCTCATCGACGCCGACGGCGGATGGGCGGCCGGCAACGCCAGGCTCTGGTTCCTCGGCGACTTCACCGACCGGGGCCCGGACGGCATCGGCGTCATCGATCTCGTCATGCGCCTCTCCGCCGAGGCCGCGGCGGCGGGCGGGTACTGCAAGGCCCTCATGGGCAACCACGAGCTGCTGCTGCTCGGCGCGAAGCGGTTCGGCGACACCCCGGTGAACTCCGGCGCGGGCACCGCGACCTTCCAGGCCGCCTGGCTCCTCAACGGCGGCCAGAAGACCGACATGGAGCGGCTCCAGGACGTCCATCTCCAGTGGATGTCCCGGCTCGACGCGGTCGTCGAGGAGGACGGGCATCTACTGATGCACTCCGACACGACGGCCTACCTCGACTACGGGTCCACCATCGAGGACGTCAACGACACGGTGCACGCCATTCTCACGCGGAACGACGCCGACGAGTGCTGGGATCTCTTCCGCAAGCTCACCAAGCGGTTCGCCTTCCGCGACGAGGGCGGCGCGCAGGCCGTGCGCGAGCTGATGTCGACGTACGGCGGACAGCGCGTCGTCCATGGCCACAGCCCCATTCCGTACCTGCTGGGCGAGGTCGGCTCGGAGGACGGCGAGGACACGGCACGCCCCGTGGTGGACGGCCCGCACGTCTACGCGGACGGGCTGGCCATCGCCATGGACGGCGGAGTGACCATGGCCGGAAAGCTGTTGGTGGTCCAACTTCCCCTGCATGACTGAGGAGTACGCGGGAAGACGCATCACGACCCGACTCCGTCGGCGGCTGGGCCTATTTCCGGAAACCCCCTGTCACCCCGTGCCGTAGGCGCTCTACCATCGGCGTATCAGTAGCAGGCTCTCCTCCGTTTCCGCCCGATTGCCCGGCCCCACGCGGTCGATCAGGCCTTACGGAGCATCGGGGGATGCACATGAAAAGCGCTCCGCACCTGCTGGCCGAGGACCGCCCCGAATACGAGCGGATCCTTGCCGACGCGCTGCGTCATGCTCACGAACGACCGGATCTGGACGGAGTCGGCGACCGGCTCAACGCGGAACAGCTGCGGACGATGGCGCTGGACGCCACGCCCCTGATAACCGCTGCCGCCGCCACCGAGTACGAGCACTACGTCAAGGTCCGCGGCGAACTGCGCGGACCGGACGATCCGGCGGCCCACGACTCCGTCCTCGAACCCGCCACGCACGAACCGGATCCCACGGGCGCAGGCACCCTGGCGGTGATCACCGTGCTGGCTCCCGTCCTCGCCGGAGCCGCCGCCCTGATATTCCTGCTGGTCGGTTACGTCCTCAAGGCGCTCAGCCCGGAACCCGCCTTCGCCGGGACCATGGTCACCGCCGGATGGTTCTTCGCCGCCGTCGCCGCCGCCGCCATCCTCGTGGCGGCGGTGGGGCTCCTCCTCACCGCGCTGCGCAACGGCGCCACCGCGCTGCCCGCCATGGACGAGGAGGAGGAGCTGCCGGAGGACGTGGCCCGCGCCAGGGAGGCCTGGCGCCACGCCCTGCTGGAGCGCGGCATCCTGCCCTTCCTGCGGGACGCGCTCGCCGACCCGACCGCGGGCCCTGCCGCGAGGACGCCGCGCAGGTCGGCCCATCGCATCCCGAAGGTCGGCTACAGCAGACCGGACTTCACCGGGCCCCAGGACGGCCCCTCGGCAGGACCGCGCCCCACCTTCACGAGTCCGGACTTCACCAGCCCGGACTTCGGCGGGCCCGAGCACCAGCCGGAGTGACCGGCAGGCGCGGCGCAGGGCTTCCCACGACACCGCGTCGCGCCCCCCGCCTCCGCCGAGGAGAAACCGGGACCGGTGACGCGGCGGGCCCACCTCCGCCGAGGCGGCCGGGGCAGGTGACCTGGTGGGCCCGCCGGCGAGGCGGCCGGGTCAGCCGGCCGACCTGCCCCCCGTCTCCGCGATCGGCAGGTAGACCCTGTTGCCCGCCGCCGCGAACTCCCTGGACTTCTCGGCCATCCCCGCCTCGATGTCGGCCCGTTCGTCCCCGTGTTCCCGCCGGATGTCGTGGGAGATCTTCATCGAGCAGAACTTCGGGCCGCACATCGAGCAGAAGTGCGCCGTCTTCGCGGGCTCCGCCGGCAGGGTCTCGTCGTGGAACTCCCGTGCCGTGTCCGGGTCGAGCGCCAGGTTGAACTGGTCCTCCCAGCGGAATTCGAACCGCGCGTCCGACAGCGCGTCGTCCCACTCCTGCGCCCCCGGATGCCCCTTGGCGAGGTCCGCCGCGTGCGCCGCGATCTTGTACGTGATAACGCCCGTCTTCACGTCGTCGCGGTTCGGCAGCCCCAGGTGCTCCTTGGGCGTGACGTAGCAGAGCATCGCCGTCCCCCACCAGGCGATCATCGCCGCACCGATGCCCGAGGTGATGTGGTCGTAGGCGGGAGCGACGTCGGTGGTCAGCGGGCCCAGCGTGTAGAACGGCGCCTCTTCGCAGATCTCCTGCTGGCGATCGATGTTCTCCTTGATCTTGTGCATCGGGACATGCCCCGGGCCCTCGATCATCGTCTGGACGCCGAACCTCTTGGCGACGGTGTTCAGTTCGCCGAGGGTACGGAGTTCGGCGAACTGCGCCTCGTCGTTGGCGTCGGCGATGGAGCCCGGACGCAGCCCGTCGCCGAGCGAGTACGTCACGTCGTAGGCCGCGAGGATCTCGCAGAGCTCCTCGAAGTGCTCGTACAGGAACGACTCCTTGTGGTGCGCGAGGCACCAGGCCGCCATGATCGACCCTCCGCGGGAGACGATGCCGGTCTTGCGCCGGGCCGTCAGCGGTACGTACGGCAGCCGGACTCCGGCGTGCACCGTCATGTAGTCGACACCCTGCTCGGCCTGTTCGATAACCGTGTCCTTGTAGATCTCCCAGGTCAGCTCCTCGGCCCGGCCGTCGACCTTTTCCAGGGCCTGGTAGAGGGGCACCGTGCCGATCGGGACGGGGGAGTTGCGCAGGACCCACTCACGGGTCGTGTGGATGTTGCGGCCGGTGGAGAGGTCCATGACCGTGTCGGCACCCCACTGGGTGGCCCAGGTCATCTTGTCCACCTCCTCCTCGATGGAGGAAGTGACCGCGGAGTTGCCGATGTTGGCGTTGACCTTCACCAGGAACCGCTTGCCGATGATCATCGGCTCGATCTCCGGGTGGTTGACGTTGGCCGGAAGGACGGCCCGGCCCGCCGCGATCTCCTCGCGCACGACCTCCGGTCCGACGTTCTCCCGGATCGCCACGTACTCCATCTCCGGGGTGATCTCCCCCCGGCGGGCGTACGCGAGCTGCGTGACCGGCTGTCCGTCGCGGCTGCGGCGGGGCTGACGGGGGCGGCCGGGGAAGACCGCGTCGAGGTTGCGCAGGCCACCGCGCGGGGACGTGTGCCTGAGCCCGTCGTCCTCGGGGCGCGCGGGGCGGCCCGCGTACTCCTCGGTGTCCCCGCGGGCGATGATCCAGTTCTCCCGGAGGGGCGCGAGTCCGCGCCGTACATCCGTGTCGGTGGCAGGATCGGTGTACGGCCCGGACGTGTCGTACAGCGTCACGTCCTTGCCGTTGGTGAGGTGCACCTGACGGACCGGCACCCGGAGGTCCGGGCGCGAGCCCTGGACGTATCCCTTGTGCCAGCCGATGGACTTCCCGGCCTCGTCGCTCTTCGGAACATCCTGCGCATTCTGCGCAATTCGCTCCGAGGCAGGCGTGCGTGCGTCCGCTGTGGTCATGAGACCTACTCCCTACGCCGGCATTACCCGGTAACAGGTTCGGCGGTCGGCGCAGCGTGTCCCGTATGGATATACGGAGGTCAGCGCCCTCTCAGCCCGGTGCTCCGAGCTCCCGCGTGTGCAAATGTGCCTCCACGCTAACCTCCGGTCCAGCGTGCTGACCAGAGGGCCTCCCCCGTTCTTGGGATGATCGCCCGGTGACGTCTCCCGGAAGCGCCCCCGAACCACACGGCCCCGCGACAGGAAGTTCGCAGAGCCATGTGCACGCCCACTCGCACACCCACGGTCCCGCCGCGCCGGTGTCCAAGCACCTGCGCAAGGTCATCGCCGCCGTGGTGATCCCCTTCGCCACGGCGGTGCTCGTCGGCCTCGTGGCGTTCTGGCCGGGCGGCGCACCCGCCCACGAGCGCACGGGGGTCGGCTTCGACCGGCAGACCCAGGACGGGCGGGTGACGAAGGTCGTGTCGGTCGACTGCGCGGACGTCAACGCCTCCCAGGTGCCGGCGACCGGCGACACGTCCATGGCCTCGGGGCAGGAGGCGGTCAACGAGCAGTCCGGGGAGTGCAAGAAGGCCACGGTCGAGGTGACGACCGGTGACGACAAGGGCCGTACGTTCGTCGAGGTCATCCAGCCGGATGCCCCCCGGCAACTGCGCGAGGGACAGAAGGTGGTCGTGGCGTACGCGCCCGACGCCCCCCGCGACCTGCAGTACTCGGTGACGGACGTGGACCGCTCGGTCCCGATGGCTCTGCTGGCCGGGATCTTCGCCCTCGCGGTCGTCGTGGTCGGCAGGATGCGAGGGCTGATGGCGCTGATCGCGCTCGCCGTCTCGTTCGGCGTGCTGACCCTGTTCATCCTGCCCGCGATCCTGCAGGGGTCGAATCCACTGGTGGTCGCGGTGATCGGGTCGAGCGCCATCATGCTGATCGCCCTCTACACCTGCCACGGACTGACGGCGCGCACCTCCGTGGCCGTGATCGGCACCCTCATCTCACTGCTGCTGATCGGGCTGTTGGGCTCCCTGTTCATCGGCTGGGCCGGCCTGACCGGCAACACGGACGACAACACCGGCCTCATCCATGGCCTGTACCCGGAGATCGACATGAGCGGCCTGCTGCTGGCCGGTGTGATCATCGGTTCGCTCGGTGTTCTCGACGACGTGACCGTCACCCAGACGTCAGCGGTCTGGGAACTCCACCAGGCGGACCCGACGATGGGTGTACGACGGCTCTACCGGGCAGGTATCAGGATCGGGCGCGACCACATCGCCTCGGTGGTCAACACCCTCGTACTCGCCTACGCGGGCGCCGCGCTGCCCCTGCTGCTGCTCTTCTCCATCGCCCAGAGCAGCGTGGGCACGGTGGCCAACAGCGAGCTGGTCGCGGAGGAGATCGTCCGGACGCTGGTCGGATCCATCGGGCTGGTCGCCTCGGTGCCGGTGACGACGGTGCTCGCGGCCCTGGTGGTCTCCGCGGACCGTACGGGGCTCGGCGCGGAAGCCGGAGCTCCTGCACCCGCACGGACCGGGAGGGGCCGACGTCGCAAGGCGTGAGCCAGGACGCCGGACTCATGGCCCCGGACCACCGGTGTTCGATGTTCAGCCGGACCTTCCCGGTCAGCCGGCGTTCTGTTCCTTGGCCAGGATGCGGCCGAGCGCCTCTTCGAGATTGCCGTCGAAGTCACCCAGCGTGTGCTCCTGCCCCAGTGGCACCAGCTTGTCCGTCCGGTCGAGAAATGCCACAAGAGGCGCCGTGCCGGCCCGGAAGAGCGCGCGGTCGGCGCCTACCTGAAGGCGGATGTGTACATCGGAGAGCCCTTCGGGCTCGGTCGGGCCGATGTGCACATCACCGTCACCACTGGGGCTGTTGAGGCCGTCGAGCAGCAGCTCGCGGCCGAAAGCCCAGGTGACGGGGGCGTCACCGGGGAGGTGGAAGGTCATCCGGATCGCGTACGGATCACTGACCTCGTACCGGAGCTCCACAGGAATACGGAACGAGAGCTCCTCGGAGACGAGGAAGCTCATCATGACCTCTGCTTGAACCGACTCGCGCATCGTTCAACCCCGCAGTAGATGAAACTGGCCAGGAATGATCCCCCATGGCCCTATTGACGCCATCGTGGTGCAAGCGATAGCAGATCACAAGGAGTGATTTTTCAGATACTGATAGAGAACACGAACGAGCGCAAGAGGGTGGTCACTTCGCAGCGTAGTTGTTCGACTGCAGCGAGCAACCGTTCTTCTTGGTTCAAGGGGAGAGAAACAGCCATCGCCGCCACGGCGGAACCGACAGTGATCGGAATGGCAGCGCAGACCGTTCCGATGGCGTACTCCTGTCGTTCAATGACAGGTTCCGTACGTTTCATTGATCGCAACCGGTCCAGAAACGTCTGACGGTCCCTTACGGAGTAACGCGTCAGCTGCCGGACGGGATGCCGGTCCAGATGATCCTCCCGCGCGCGCTCGTCGAGCTGGCCCAGGAGGCACTGCCCGAGAGCGTGCGCATGGCCCGTCTCACGGAACGAGACCCACTCACGCACCGCGGGGCACGAGGGGGTGTCGGCCACCGCGACCATCTCGATCTCGCCCTCGCGGTACAGGGCGCAGTACACCGGGGCACCGATGACGTCCGCCCAGTGCGCGAGCGAGTCGACGATCACACCGGGACGCGGAGTCGCGGGACCGCCGCCCAGCCGCTCGGCAGCGGCGCCGAAGAGGAAGACGCCGTTCTCCCTGCGGAGATAGCCCTCATGGGTCAGGGTGCGCAGCAAGTGATAGGCGGTGGGGAGCGGAAGGCCCGCCTCTCGGGCGAGCTGCTTCGCCGGCGCCCCGTCCCGATGGGTGCCCACAGCCTCCATAAGTCTCAACGCCCGCTGAACGGAACCGATCAACGTCGGGACAGCGGTACTCGATGCCGTGGTCACAGGTCACCCCCAGGCATGGTGACGGGCTGTCAGCCCTCCCGCGGGGGCCGCCCCCACGGGCCCGCCGCGAGCCTGGGGTCCGGAGACCGGACAGTCGCACAAACCACTGGGCAGGATGGTGACGGACCGTCATTTCCCAGCTGGCGGCAGCGGTACGCAACTGTATCGGCACGTTCAGTCACGAGTGAGGTTTCATCCCGGACTTAGCTCAGCTGGGCTAACGGCCGAATCCGCGGCCGGACACCTGCCCGTCACGCCATCACACGATCCGGCGTACGCCTGCCGTTCCTACCAGTCGCTGCGCTCGGACGAGGACATGAACTTCCGTACGACGAAGATCAGACCGCCCACCAGGACGACGAAGACCAGGACCTTGAACAGCAGCCCGATGACGAACCCGACCACGCTGGCGATCAGACCGCCGAACACGACGATCGCGATCAGGGGCACCGCGACCCACTTCACCCACCAGGGCATTCCCGCGAAAATCTCCCGCACAGCCATCGCCGCTACCTCGTCTCTGTGAGTACCTGCTGCCTCGATGCTAGAGGCGCCGGGGAGGCCGGCGGGGCTCCGGGAGCCCTTGAAGTCCCCTGAGCGGTCCCCTAGGGAACACGGGGGCCGGGGAGCCCCGGCCCCTGAGGGGAAGCCCGTGGCGCTCAGCCCTCCGGCGGGGAGAAGACCACCATCACCCTGAGGTCCTCGGTGATGTGGTGGAACTTGTGCGCGGTCCCGGCGGGCACGTAGACGACGCTCCCCCGCCCCACCTGTGTGGTCTCCATGCCGACCGTGATCGAGGCACGGCCGCTCACGACGAAGTACACCTCGTCCTGCTTGTGCGGCTGCTGGGGGTCGAGCTCGCCGGCGTCCAGGGCGTACAGGCCGACGGACATGTTGCGTTCCCTGACGAACTGCAGATAAGCGCCCTCGTTGGCGGCGCGTTCCGCCTCCAGCTCGTCGAGTCTGAATGCCTTCATCGTCCGTCCGCCCCTCGCGCCCGTGCTCGGCTGTCCTGCCGGTGTCCACCACCGATCATGTCTGCCACGATCAGACACATGAAGAATTTCGTAGTCAAGACGATCGCCAACGCGGGTGCGCTGGCCGTGGCCATCTGGCTGCTCCAGGACATCACGCTCACCGGTGACAACACCGGGCGCAAGGTGCTCACGCTGATACTGGTGGCGCTGCTGTTCGGCCTGGTGAACTTCGTCGTCAAGCCGTTCGTGAAGCTGCTCACCCTGCCCCTGTTCATCCTGACGCTCGGGCTGATCACGCTGGTGGTCAACGCGCTCATGCTGCTGCTGACCTCCTGGCTCGCAGACCTCGTGAATCTGAACTTCCATGTCGACGGCTTCTGGACCGCGGTCCTGGGCGGCCTGATCATCTCGGTCGTGTCCTGGGCCCTCAACGTCGTGCTCCCCGACGAGGACTGACCCGGCACCTGTCGGCGCGGTCCGGACGGTCCGGTGGACACCAGGGAGGGATTCCGGTGCACGCCGGGGAGAGACAAGGAGAGAACGATGAGCACCACGGGCGACGGAACACGAGCGGTCAGAGCCGGCCTTCCCGAACCGGAGCAGTACGAACCCACGCTCCCGGGTCCCGTCTTCGCCGCGCACTTCCATCTGTCCGGCGAGCCCGTCGGCCCCTATACCTACGGTCGCGAGACGAACCCGACCTGGACCCACCTGGAACGGGCCATCGGCGAGCTGGAGGCCCCGGGGGAGCAGGTCGGGACCACGGTCTTCGCCTCCGGGATGGCGGCCGTATCGGCCGTGCTCCTCTCCCGGACGCGCATGGGCGACGTCGTGGTCCTGCCGGACGACGGCTACCAGGCGCTCCCCCTCGTACGGGAACAGCTGGAGGCGTACGGCGTCGAGGTGCGCACGGCACCGACCGGCGGCAATGCCCAGCTGGAGCTTCTGGCCGGGGCGAAGCTGCTGTGGATCGAGACGCCCTCCAACCCCGGGCTCGACGTCTGTGACGTGCGCGCGCTCGTGGAGGCCGCGCACGCGGCAGGTGCGCTGGTCGCGGTCGACAACACCCTGGCCACCCCCCTGGGGCAGCGACCCCTCGAACTGGGAGCGGACTTCTCGGTGGCCAGCGACACCAAGGGCATGACCGGGCACGGAGACATCCTGCTCGGCCATGTGACCTGCCGGGATCCGGAGCTCACCGCGGGGGTACGCCGCTGGCGCAAGGTCGTCGGGGCGATCCCCGGCCCGATGGAGGCCTGGCTCGCACACCGTTCGCTGGCCACGCTGCAGCTGCGGATCGACCGGCAGTGCACGACCGCGCTCGCCCTGGCCGAGGCGCTGTCCGGGCGTACGGACGTGGCTGCGCTGCGCTACCCGGGGCTGCCCGGTGATGCCTCGTATCCGACGGCAGTCCGGCAGATGCGGCGCTTCGGCTCCGTGGTCTCCTTCGTGCTGGCGGACGAAGCCACAGCGGAGCGTTTCCTCGCCGGGCTTCGGCTGGTCGACGACGCGACCAGCTTCGGCGGGCTGCGCTCCACTGCCGAGCGCCGGGCGCGCTGGGGCGGGGACGCCGTGCCCGAGGGCTTCATCCGCTTCTCGGTCGGCGCCGAAGACCCTGAGGATCTGCTCGCGGACGTGGCCCGCGCACTGGACGAGGCCGCGCGCTGAAGCCGCCGCCTCTCCCCCTGACCAGGCCGCCGCTTCCGGGTCCGGTGCCGTTCCCAGGTGCTTTTCCCTGGTCCGGTGCTCTCCCTGGGTCCGGTGCCGGTACCGGTTCCGTCCCCGGTCCTGGCAGGGCCGGGGACGGGACGGGCATCCCCGTCGACCGACCCGGCCCTGCCCGGGACGGGTGGTCCGAGCCTCCCCCCTCGTGGCTCGAACCACCCCGGTTCCTGCGCCTAGAACCGCCTCGACAAGGCTAATTGACTCTGCGTCAGTGTCCAATCACAGTAGCGACAGCAGCCTATCGACATATTTATAGTTGGGGCGTTCGCTAGGGACGGTGCGGGACGGCGCAGCGTCGGAGAGTGCCGGAGGGCGGAGAGGGCGGACCATGGACCTGGCCCTGCTGCGCACGTTCGTCACAGTGCACCGGGCCGGTTCGTTCACCCGGGCTGCCGCGCTGCTCGGGCTGTCCCAGCCCGCCGTCACCTCGCAGATACGCACGCTGGAACGGCAGCTGGGGCGCCCCCTCTTCCTGCGCAGGGCCCGTGGGGTGACCCCGACCACCGTCGGCGACGAGCTCGCGCACCGGGCCGCGCCTCATCTGGACGCGCTGGTCGACATCGTCGAGGCCGGTCTCGACGAGGAGTCGGGGGTACGGACCCTTCATCTGGCCGGGCCTCCGGAGTTCACCTCCCTGCGCGCCCTCCCCGCCCTGACCCCGCTCGTCTCCCAGGGCCTCGCGCTGCGCAGCACCTTCCTCGCGAACACCGAGGAGACACTGGAGGGCCTGGCCGCCGGACATCATGATCTGGCCATCACGACGGCCCGTCCGCGCGGTGGTCTTCTGACGTCGACCACACTCTGCGACGAGGAACACGTGCTCGTCGCGGCACCGCGCTGGGCCGGGCGCCTGGGACCCGGGACACTGCGGCACAAGGGCTCCGTGCTCCTGGAGCAGCTGCCGGTGGTCGAGGTGCACGAGAGCCTCCCTCTGATCTCCCGCTACTGGGCCGCTGTGTTCGACAGCCGTCCCGCCGCCTCCGCCGCGGTGATCGCACCGGATCTCCGCGCGGTTCTGGAGAGCACCGCAGCGGGCGCCGGCCTCGCCGTGCTGCCGCGCTATCTCTGCGAGAACGCGCTGGAGCGGGGAGAGGTCGTGGCCCTGCTCGACCCTCCGGTACCCCCGCTGCGCACGTACTTCCTCATCGCACGGACCGGCACACTCGGCCTTCCCCACATTGCGCGGGCGCACGAGTGGCTGGTGCGTGCTGCCGTGGACTGGTGACCGGTCGGCCGACGGGAGTTTCAGACGGGGTTTCCTGGGCCACTCTCTTGCCATGACCGAACGTCCCGTGGTCAAGCGCACAGCACGCGCCGTCCTGCTCGACGGCGATGACCTCATCCTGATCAAACGCACCAAGCCCGGGGTCGACCCGTACTGGCTCACGCCTGGTGGCGGGGTCGAGCCGGAGGACGCCACCGTGGTCGACGCACTGCACCGTGAGGTCGACGAGGAGCTCGGCGCCAAGGTCGTCGATGTCGTGCCCTGTTTCGTCGACACCGTCGAACACATCGCGGGCGGCGGCGTCAAAGGCGTGAAGGTGCAGCACTTCTTCGTCTGCCGACTGGCCTCGATGGATCTGTCGCGCCGGCACGGCCCGGAGATCGACGAGCCTTGCGGGGAGTACGAGGTCGTACGCGTGCCCTTCAGCCGCGTCGGCATCGCAGCCGTCCACCTCGTGCCCCTGTCCCTGCGGCACTATCTGGACGGCAATATCGAGGGCGTGCGAGCCATGCACGCACCCGACCTGGGCTGAGACCTGGCCCTGTGGGCGGTCCGGGCGGGCGAGCCCGAGGGGTCGGCCCCCGCGCGTCGCGTACGCCGAGGCAAGTAGACGCGGATACTCCCGCTGTCAGACGACCGCTCGCTCTGCGCTTGACACCGTGTTTCACGTGAAACCACTCAAGCGCCCTGTCCGGCGCGGCGTTCTCGTCGCCCACGTAGCGGTGTCCGTGAGCTGGCTGGGCCTCACCCTGGGGCTGCTGGCTCTCGGCCTCACCGCGTTCCTCACCGAGGACGCCACGACGGCTCAGGCAGCCACGCGCGCCATGAAGGTCTTCGGCGACTGGCTCGTGGTGCCGGTCGCTCTGGGCTCCCTTCTCAGCGGCCTGGTGCTGGCACTGGGCACCCCGTGGGGCCTGGCCAGGCACCGATGGGTCTGGACGAAGTTCTGGCTGACGCTGACCACGGCGGGGCTGTCGGTCTTCTCGCTCCGCCCGGGCATCGACGAGGCCGCGGCCAGGGGCGCCGCCGACATCGACCTCGTCATCGCGCCCTCGGTGGCCACGGCCACGTACCTCTTCGTCACCGCGATATCGGTGCTGAAGCCATGGGGGCCGACTCGGCGGGGGCGACGTCTGCGGCAGGCTCGGGAGAGTGCGCGGCAACCAGTCGGCCTCGGGTGACCGTACGGCGCTCCAGCCCGCCGGAGAGCAGCGCCAGAAGCAGCGCCGAGGCGGCGAGGGCGGCGCCGACCCAGTTGGGCGCCGTGTATCCGAGCCCGGCCGCGATGACGATGCCGCCGAGCCACGCCGAGAGCGCGTTTCCGAGGTTGAAGGCCCCGATGTTGACGGCCGAGGCCAGCGTGGGCGCACCGGCCGCCTGGTCGAGGACCCGCTTCTGCAGCGGCGGTACGGTCGCGAAGCCCAGACCGCCGATGAGAACGATGGTGATCGCCGCGGCGATCTTGTTGTGCGCGGTCAGGGTGAAGAGGGCAAGAACCGTGGCGAGCGCACCGAGCGACACGTACAGCATCGGCATCAGGTGGCGGTCGGCGAACTTTCCGCCGAGCAGATTCCCGCCGACCATGCCGAGCCCGAAGAGGACGAGCAGCCAGGTCACGGCCGAGGTCGCGTAACCGGCGGTCTCCGTCATCATCGGAGTGATGTAGGTGATCGCCGCGAAGACGCCGCCGAAGCCCAGGACGGTCATCGCCATGGCGAGCAGTACCTGCACATTGCGGAACGCTGCCAGCTCATGGCGGATCCGTACGCCCTCGGCCTTCGGCTGCTCGGGGATCAGCTTGGCCACACCGAGGAGGCCCAGGACACCGAGCGCGGCGACCACGAGGAACGTGATGCGCCACCCGACGCTCTGACCGATGAACGTCCCCAGCGGGACACCGACGACATTGGCCACGGTGAGCCCGGTGAACATCATGGCGATGGCACCGGCCTTCTTCTCCGGGGCGACCAGATCTGCTGCCACCACCGATCCGATGCCGAAGAAGGCTCCGTGGGCGAGCGAGGCAATGACTCGGCCGGCGAGCATCACGCCGAAGACGGGGGCGATCGCGGAGACCACGTTGCCCACGATGAAGAGCCCCATCAGGAGCATCAGCATGCGCTTCCGGGTCACCCGGGTACCGAGGAAGGTCATCAGTGGAGCGCCGAGCACCACCCCGAGCGCATAGCCCGTGACAAGGAATCCCGCGGTCGGGATCGAGACCTGGAAGTCCGCCGCCACATCGGGGAGCAGCCCCATGATCACGAACTCGGTGGTTCCGATACCGAATGCCCCTATGGCGAGGGCGAGGAGCGCGAGCGGCATGGGTTCACCTTTTCTATAGATTGCGTCTGCGCCTTACAAGCGTCCACAATAATTGCAGACGCTTGTTAATTGCAAGCGCGGGCTATTGCGTACGTGCCCTATCCTGGAGGCAGGCAGCTCCCGCACGGAGGAGAGACACATGACAGCGACCGATCCCGCACTGACGGCCCTCGCCCAGAGCTGGTGCGCCCTCTCTCTGCTCCACGGGAAGATCGAGGCCCGCATCGAGCGGGCGCTGCAGTCCAACCACGGCCTCAGCGCGCGTGAGTTCTCGCTGCTCGACGTCCTGAGCCGCCAGCACAGCGGCACGGGCGGGCACCTCCAGATGAAGCAGGTGGCGGACGCCGTGGTGCTGAGCCAGAGCGCCACCACCCGGCTGGTCACCCGGCTCGAGGACCGGGGCCTGCTCACCCGGTACCTGTGCGACACGGACCGGCGGGGCATCTACACGGACGTCACGGAAGCGGGCCTCACGCTGCTGGGCGAGGCCAGGCCCACCAACGACACCGCGCTGCGGGCCGCTCTCGACGAGGCCGCGGAGAATCCGGAGCTGGCTCCGCTCGTCCGGACGGTCGAGGCCCTGAAGGTCCCCGCCTGACCCGGCGGGTTGCGTAGTCTGCCGATCATGAGCGATCTCGACATACGCCCCGCTGCACCCGACGACATCCCGGCCATCGTCGCCATGCTCGCCGACGACCCGCTCGGCGCGCAGCGTGAGTCTCCGGACGACCTCAGCCCGTACCGCACGGCGTTCCGTCGGCTCGCGGACGACCCGAACCAGCACCTGGTCGTGGCGGTGCGCGAGGAGCGCGTCGTCGGCACCCTCCAGCTCACGATCGTGCCCGGGCTGTCCCGGCGCGGTGCGACCCGCTCGGTCATCGAGGGCGTCCGTGTCCACGCCGATGAGCGTGGCGGCGGCCTCGGCACCCAGCTGATCCAGTGGGCGGTCGACGAGTCCCGGCGCCAGGACTGCCAGCTGGTTCAGCTGACGTCGGACGCCACCCGTACCGACGCCCACCGCTTCTACGAGCGGCTCGGGTTCACCGCGAGCCATGTGGGCTTCAAACTCGCTCTCTGAGCCCGGCTCCAGGTCCAGGCAGCTCCGGGACGTTCAGCGCTCCGGGATGTTCAGCGCTTTCAGGAGGGACCGCGTGCATCGCATCGACGACGAACAGCGCAGAGCGAGGCTCGGCCGACGGCATCTGCTCGCTCCGTCCGCACGGGCCACCTCCGCCGTAGAGGTGGCCGACGCACTGGTGGCGCTGCACGCGACCGACGCCGCCACGGTGTACCTCTCCGCCTGCGCGCGGCTGCGCGACCCCGATGCCGGAGCCGTGGAGCGAGCGCTCTACGCGGACGTATCGCTGGTGCGGCTGCTCTCGATGCGGAACACCCTGTTCACGGTGTCCACGGAGGTCGCGCCCCTGGTCGACGCGGCCAACGCCCGGACCGTGGCGGCCGACGAGCGCCGCAGGCTCCTCAAGCACCTGCGCGAGGACGGCGAAGGGCTGGACGAGCGGTGGCTCGCCGATACCGAGCGGGAGACCCTCGCCGCCCTGGGCGACCGGGGGCAGGCCACGGGAAGTGAGCTGTCCGCCGCCGTACCCGCCCTCCGTACGAAGATCACCGTCTTCCCCGGCACGAAGCAGGAGACGGTGCAGGGAGTCGCCACCCGGGTGATCCGTGTGCTGGCCGCCGAGGGGCGCATCCGGCGGGACCGGCCCCGCGGTTCCTGGACCTCCAGCCAGTTCCGCTGGACGGCGTCCGAGCCCTGGCCCGCTGCGGAACCCGCCGGAGCGCGGGCAGAGCTCGCGGCCCGCTGGCTCCGCTCCTACGGTCCCGCGACGGAAGCGGACCTGAAGTGGTGGACCGGCTGGGGCGTCCGCCAGACGCGCTCCGCTCTGGCCACCGCCGGCGCCGAGGAGGTCCTGCTCGACAGCGGAGCCGTCGGCTGGGTGGCGCCCGGGGACCTCGACGCCGAACCTCGTCCGGAGCCCTGGGCGGCCCTGCTGCCCGGTCTCGACCCCAGCGCGATGGGCTGGGCGGACCGCGGCTTCCACCTGTCCGCAGCTCACCGCGCCTCGCTCTTCGACCGCGCCGGCAACATCGGCCCCACGGTGTGGGTGGACGGCGAGATCGTGGGCGGATGGGCTCAGCGCCCGGACGGTGAGCCGGTGTGGCGGCTGCTGTCCGACGTCGGCCGGGATGCCTCACATCTCATCGAGGCGGAGGCCTCCCGGCTCTCGGCATGGCTGGGCGACGTGAGGATCACTCCACGCTTCCGTACGCCCCTGGAGCGCGAGCTGACCGCCTGAAACGTCCGCCACGGAGCAGCGCAGCACGCGCTCCGGCCGGTCCGGCGTTTCACGTGAAACGCCGGACCACCGTGCTCAGACGGAGAGCCCCCGCCAGCCCTCGTCGTCCACCCCACCCGGAACGGCGGCAGTCGGGTCGTACGGCTCCCGGGTGAAGACGAAGGACCCCAGGTCGAGGTGGTCCACCGTGCCGTCCTCGGCACGCACAGCGCGGAGGGTCTCCCCCGCGTAGTACCCGTTGAGGCCCTTCCACGTCCCGTCCGGACACGCCTCGAAGCGGGCCGCGCGCCCGGCGCCCCGCAGTGGCAGAAGCTCGATGCCACGGTCCGGGAGCAGCCTCAGCCCGTACACGTAGGTGCCCCAGTACCAGGGCCCGGTCAGCGCCAGCAGCTCTTCGTCGAACTGGGGCAGGGGCCGCCAGGGCTCCGGGATCCTCGGCTCGGCCTCGGCCACGATCTCCAGCAGGTCACCGGCCACCGCCCCCGTCAGCGGCCCCGAGGTGGCGTTGGAGAGCACCACGGCTGCCACGTCGTCCTCGACGCTGAACCACAGCGCGGCCAGGAAGCCGGGCAGCGAACCCGAGTGGCCGAGGAGTGTCCGGCTCTTGCGCCGCACGACCTGGAGGCCGAGGCCGTACGCTCCGGCCCAGTCACCGGCCTCGGGCGGAGCTGCGGGGGCACGCATCTCCTCGACCGAGGAGGCCCTGAGCACGCGTTCGTCACCCCGCGCCAGGAAGGCGGCGAACCTGAGCAGATCGGTGGTGGTCGACCAGAGCTGCCCCGCAGGCGCCATCAGCCCGAGATCCTCCGCCGGCTCGGGCAGCATGACATCGGCCCACGGATGGACCGCCCAGCCTCCGGCATGCGGCGCGACCGCCTGCGAAGTCGTGCGGCCCATCCCCAGCGGCTCCAGGATCTCCCGGCGCAGCACCTCGTCCCACGTGTCGCCCCGCAGCTTCTCCACGAGTGAGCCGAGCAGTGTGTAGCCCGGGTTCGAGTAGTGGTGCCCGTGACCGGACCGGTGGATCAGCGGCCCCTCACCGAGCACATCGGCGAGCTCCGGGCGTGTGGTCCCCGGCGTCCGCTCCCACCAGGGCGCGGGTGTCTCGGCCGCCAGGCCGGAGCTGTGGCCGAGCAGTTGGAAGACGGTGACGTGCCCGGCGCCCGTGCCGGGCAGGTGCTTCTCCAGGGGGTCGTCCAGATCGATAAGCCCCTCGTCACGCAGGCGCATTACCAGCACCGCAGTGAACGTCTTGGTGATGGAGCCGATCCTGAACTGCGTATCACCATCGGGCTCGTGGCCCTCCACACAGCTCCGCGCACCACTCCAGGCGATCTGTCCGTCCCTCTGAACGGCGGCGACCAGGGAGGGGGTCCGGCCTTCGGCCTGCGCCGTGGCGACGCGGTGGAGCAGGGCGCGGCGAGTGGTGGGGAGCAGGGGTTCGGATGAGGTCATGCTCAAGCATGACCCGGGAGTTCATCCCCTGACGAACGCGTTTCGTGTCTCCGCGACAGTCCGCGCGTCTAGGCACGAGGTGCGCGTGGCCGGGCACTCTCACCGTTCCGCAGCTCTTCCTGGTTCAGCACGCCGGGTTCTCGGGCCGGAGCAACTGCTGAGCAACGAGTTCGGAGCGGTTCAGCCCGAGCAACCGCCCCATCCAGTTGCGGAAGAGTGCCTGGAAGGCAGCTGACATGTCCAGGTGTTGCTGCGAAATCTGAGACCCCGCAACCAGCGCGATCAGGTCTGGGCCATGTCCACGAAGCGCGAGTAGTGGCCCTGGAACGCCACGGTGATCGTCGCCGTGGGGCCGTTACGGTGCTTGGCCACGATCAGGTCGGCCTCCCCCGCTCGGGGGGACTCCTTCTCGTACGCGTCCTCGCGGTGCAGCAGGATCACCATGTCGGCGTCCTGCTCGATGGAGCCAGACTCACGCAGGTCGGAGACCATCGGCTTCTTGTCCGTGCGCTGCTCGGGACCACGGTTCAGCTGGGAGAGGGCGATGACGGGAAGCTCCAGCTCCTTGGCCAGGAGCTTGAGGTTTCGGGACATGTCCGAGACCTCCTGCTGGCGGCTCTCCGCCCGCTTGGCGCCGCCGGACTGCATCAGCTGGAGGTAGTCGATGACCACCAGCTTGAGTTCGTTGCGCTGCTTGAGGCGACGGCACTTCGCGCGGATCTCCATCATGGAGAGGTTCGGCGAGTCGTCGATGTAGAGCGGAGCCGCGGACACGTCCGGCATACGCCGGGCCAGCCTCGTCCAGTCCTCGTCTGTCATCGTGCCGGAGCGCATGTGGTGGAGGGCCACCCGGGCCTCGGCGGACAGAAGACGCATCGCGATCTCGTTGCGCCCCATTTCCAGGGAGAAGATCACGCTCGGCAGGTTGCTCTTGATCGAGCAGGCGCGGGCGAAGTCCAGCGCCAGGGTGGACTTACCCATGGCGGGGCGGGCCGCGATGACGATCATCTGGCCGGGGTGCAGGCCGTTCGTGAGGGCATCGAGGTCGGTGAAGCCGGTGGGCACGCCGGTCATCTCGCCGCTGCGCGACCCGATGGCCTCGATCTCGTCGAGGGCGCCCTCCATGATGTCGCCCAGCGGAAGATAGTCCTCGCTGGTGCGCTGCTCCGTGACGGCGTAGATCTCGGCCTGCGCCGAGTTCACGATCTCGTCGACGTCGCCGTCGGCGGCGTATCCCATCTGGGTGATCTTGGTGCCGGCTTCGACGAGACGCCGGAGCACAGCCCGCTCATGGACGATCTCCGCGTAGTACGAAGCGTTGGCCGCGGTCGGCACCGACTGGACCAGGGTGTGCAGATACGGCGCACCGCCGACCTTGGTGATCTCCCCGCGCTTGACCAGCTCGGCCGCGACGGTGATCGGGTCGGCGGGCTCGCCCTTGGCATAGAGGTCGAGGATCGCCGTGTAGACCGTCTCGTGCGCCGGACGGTAGAAGTCGTGCCCCTTGATGATCTCCACGACGTCCGCGATGGCGTCCTTGGAGAGCAGCATGCCGCCGAGGACGGACTGCTCGGCATCGAGATCCTGCGGAGGCACCCGCTCGAAGCCGGACGAGCCGCCGTCCCAGCCGCCCTCGCGGCCCCGCTCGTGCTGCTCCTCGCGCCCCTTGCCCTCTCCGCGGCGCTGACGGGAAACAGGCAGACGGTCACTGGGACCGACGTCGGCCCAGGGATCGTCCAAAGGCTCGGGAATGCTCACCGGGCCACCTCCTCCCGTCCGCTTCGCGGACCTAGCCGTGCCACTCTTTCTTACGGCACGGCACCGACAAACAAGACGCCCGACTCCGGTTCCGGCGCGTCAAGTTCTGCTGGCTTCCAAGCCGGAACGGAGTGCGGGCGCCGCACCACGGTAGGCCGGTCCGCACCGTCAGCCAATCTGGTTATCCACAGGGCATGTGGACGACGGACCAGATGCTGTGGAGAACCCATCCGATCCTGTGCACGGACCGGGGGACAGCACTGTGGACAAACTCATACGGGAACATCCAGGTCGCTCCTGACCTGGGGTTTCTCCATCCACTGGCTGTGGGGGAGAAAAACTTTTGCCTCCAGCTCAAGATCACCGGAACCGACCAGCGGCCGAACCCGAAACCCGGCATCAAGTAAGGACCCCAAGCGCATTGCATCTCTTACCTGTGGAAGATTAGATTGACCCCCATGACCAAGGCCTCCACGGCGCAGCCGCCCTCCCGCCGCCGGCACGACCGCGAGATCATCGCACTCGCGGTCCCGGCCTTCGGCGCGCTCGTCGCCGAGCCGCTTTTCGTCATCGTCGACAGCGCGATCATCGGCCACCTCGGCACCCCCCAACTGGCGGGACTGGGAGTCGCCGCGGCCCTGCTGACCACTGCGGTGAGCATCTTCGTCTTCCTCGCGTACGCCACCACGGCCGCCGTCGCCCGCCGGGTCGGCGCGGGCGATCTGGCCTCCGCCATCCGCCAGGGCATGGACGGCATCTGGCTCGCCCTGCTGATCGGCGCCGCCGTCGTCGCCGCCACGCTCCCCCTGGCCCCATGGCTGGTCGAGATCTTCGGAGCATCCGACACAGCGGCCCCGTACGCCATCACCTATCTGCGGATCTCCAGCCTCGGCATCCCCGCGATGCTCGTGGTGCTCGCGGCGACGGGCGTACTACGCGGACTTCAGGACACCCGCACTCCGTTGTACGTCGCCATCGGTGGCTTCGCGGCCAACGGCGCCCTCAACGCAGCACTCGTCTACGGCGCCGGGCTCGGTATCGCCGGATCGGCCTGGGGCACGGTCATCGCCCAGGTCGGCATGGCACTCGCCTACGTGGTCGTGGTGGTGCGCGGGGCCCGTCGGCACGGAGCCTCACTGCGCCCCGACGCCTCCGGAATCCGGGCCAGCGCCCAGGCAGGCGTTCCGCTGCTCGTCCGCACCCTCTCCCTGCGGGCGGTCCTGATGATCGCCACCGCTGTCGCCGCGCGACTCGGCGACACGGACATCGCCGCCCACCAGATCATCCTGTCGCTCTGGAGCCTGGCGGCCTTCGCCCTGGACGCCATCGCCATCGCGGGACAGGCCATCATCGGCCGCTATCTCGGGGCGAACGACACCAAGGGAGCCCGCGAGGCATGCCGGCGCATGGTCCAGTGGGGCATCGCGTCAGGAGTGGTGCTGGGGCTGGTGATCGTGCTCGCCCGGCCTCTGTTCATCCCGCTGTTCACCAGCGACGCCTCCGTGCAGGACACCCTGCTGCCCGCCCTGCTCGTCGTCGCGCTCTCCCAGCCGATCGCCGGAGTGGTCTTCGTCCTGGACGGAGTACTGATGGGGGCCGGGGACGGCCGCTATCTCGCCTGGGCAATGATCCTGACCCTGGCCGTCTTCGCTCCGGTCGCCCTGCTCGTCCCCAGCCTCGGCGGGGGTCTCACCGCTCTCTGGTGGGCGATGGCCCTGATGATGGCGGTCCGGCTCCTGACGCTCTGGATGCGTATGCGCTCAGGCCGCTGGATCGTGACCGGAGCCACGCGCTGAAAGTACCGCTCTCCGCCGATCCACCCCGGGTCGGACGGCCGCCGGTCTCCCGCCCCGTTTCACGTGAAACGTGGCCGCACCCGGGAACGAGGGAGCGCCAGAACGAGGGAACGACAGAACGACCGAGCGACAGAACGCCGGAGTCGCGCGACACCGACACAGAACACGTGCCGGAGCGACGACAGGCAGGAACGACGAAGGGCCGCACCCAGTGGGTGCGGCCCTTCACCTAGCTCTGCTGAGCTGTGCCCTTAGGCAGCAACGACCTCGATACCGAGCTTCGCGGCAACCTCGGGGTGCAGACGGACGGACACCTGGTGTCCGCCGAGCGTCTTGATCGGCGAGCCGAGCTCGACGCGACGCTTGTCGACGTCCGGACCACCGGCGGACTTGATCGCCGAGGCGATGTCGGCCGGGGTGACGGAGCCGAAGAGGCGGCCGGCGTCGCCGGAGCGAACAGCCAGACGGACCTTCACGGCCTCGAGCTTGGCCTTGATCTCGTTGGCCTGCTCGATCGTCGCGATCTCGTGGATCTTGCGGGCGCGGCGGATCTGCGCCACGTCCTTCTCGCCACCCTTGGTCCAGCGAATGGCGAAGCCACGCGGAACCAGGTAGTTGCGGGCGTACCCGTCCTTGACGTCCACGACGTCGCCGGCGGCACCGAGGCCAGTGACCTCGTGGGTGAGGATGATCTTCATGATTCGGTCACCCTTCCCTTATCGCGCGGTGGACGTGTAGGGCAGCAGCGCCATCTCACGGCTGTTCTTGACAGCCGTGGCGACGTCACGCTGGTGCTGCGTGCAGTTGCCGGTGACGCGGCGGGCACGGATCTTGCCGCGGTCGGAAATGAACTTCCGCAGCATGTTCGTGTCCTTGTAGTCCACGTACTGGGTCTTGTCCTTGCAGAAAGCGCAGACCTTCTTCTTAGGCTTGCGCACAGGCGGCTTCGCCATGGTGTTTCTCCTGTGTGATCAAGAAGTGGGGTACGAGCAGCCCTAGAAGGGAGGCTCGTCCGAGTAGCCGCCGCCGGAACCGCCGGAACCGCCGGAGCTTCCGCCCCAGCCGCCCCCGCCGCCCTGCTGGCCCCCGCCCTGGCCGCCGGCCGGAGCGCTGGTGGCCCACGGGTCGTCGGCGGGAGCACCGCCGCCGCCCTGCTGGCCGCCGCCACCGGGACCGCCGCCCCAGTTGCCGCCGCCCTGCTGGCCGCCGCCGTATCCACCCTGGCCGCCGCCCTGACCACCGCGACCGGTGGTCTTGGTGACCTTGGCCGTGGCGTTCTTCAGGCTGGGGCCGACTTCCTCGACGTCCAGCTCGTAGACCGTGCGCTTGACGCCCTCACGGTCCTCGTAGGACCGCTGCTTCAGCCGGCCCTGCACGACGACGCGCATGCCTCGCTGGAGCGACTCCGCGACGTTCTCCGCCGCCTGACGCCAGACCGAGCAGGTGAGGAACAGGCCTTCGCCGTCCTTCCACTCATTGGTCTGCCGGTCGAAGATGCGGGGAGTGGACGCGACACGGAACTTCGCGACCGCCGCACCGGACGGGGTGAAGCGCAGCTCGGGGTCGTCGACGAGATTGCCGACGACCGTGATGACGGTCTCGCCTGCCATGGGTGAACCTCTCGGCGGGGATTGCTTCTGGCTGCTTGCTACTCGAACCCGATGACCGCTGAGCTAGATGCTCAGTGGGTCTCGGGACGGAGGACCTTGGTCCGGAGGACCGACTCGTTCAGGTTCATCTGTCGGTCGAGCTCCTTGACGACCGCAGGCTCGGCCTGCAGGTCGATGACCGAGTAGATGCCCTCAGGCTTCTTCTTGATCTCGTAAGAGAGACGACGACGGCCCCAGGTGTCGACCTTCTCGACCTTTCCGTTGCCCTCACGGACGACGGAGAGGAAGTTCTCGATCAGCGGGGAGACTGCTCGCTCCTCGAGATCGGGGTCGAGGATGACCATCACCTCGTAGTGACGCATGTGGAACCCACCTCCTTTGGACTCAGCGGCCACGGTCGTTCCGTGGCAGGAGGGTCGTGATGCGTGAGCATCAGTGTCTCCGAGTAAAACAGCCGCCACTGACAACGCCCGTCTTCGAGAGTCGAGGGGGGCCGCAGTGCTGGCTCAGGGCAGACACCGGTGCAGACCGTACAGAGTACCCGCAGACAGGCTTCCGGTTGAAATCCGGTGTTCAGGGCGCACAATCGAGACAGATGCGGTGTGAGAGGCACTACATTGCACCGCCCTTCCCGCCAGGAGGTGCTCCATGGCACAGACCATCCGGCCTGCCGGCAGCAGGCCTGTTCCCCGCCGGGTTTCCGGAGCCCGTCCGGCCACCGGGTCCCTCTTCGCCACGGACGGCAAGCCCCATCCGCTCCAGGAAGCGCTGATGGTGGTGACCGGGGTCCTCGGAGTCCTCGCGTTCGTCACCGCGATGTTCCACAGCCTGCACCTGGTCAGCTCGTGGGCCGGGCTGATCGGCATCCTGACCGGCGCGTACGGGCAGTACATCTCCCGGACCACCTGGGAACGTTTCGGTCTGATCATGGGGATCGGCGCATCCGCCGTCGGCTTCTACCTCGGCATGGCACACGGCGGCCTCTTCGGCGGCGTGATCACCTGACCGGCAGAGCGGCGGCCGACGGCATCGACGGCCCCACGAGGTGCTCGGACGGGCAATCCCTCACGGATGGCGCCCGGTCCGGTCCAGACGGGCCAGACCGGGCGCGCCTCGGTCACAGTAGGCTTCGGCGCGAGAGCCGGAGCCCCTGACCGATGGGGACACACCTGCCGAGGAGCGCCCCGCATGAGCCTGACCCTGAGGACCATCAGCCGAGAGCAGCATCTGGCCTACATCCAGAATCTGCCCTCGGCCAGTCACTGCCAGGTCCCGGCGTGGGCTGACGTGAAAACGGAGTGGCGCTCGGAGAACCTGGGCTGGTTCGACAAGAACGGCGAGATGGTCGGCGCGGGCCTGGTGCTCTACCGCCAGCTCCCCAAGATCAAGCGCTACCTCGCCTATCTCCCCGAGGGCCCGGTCATCAACTGGTACGCCCCGAATCTGGACGACTGGCTCCAGCCGATGCTCGCCCACCTGAAGCAGCAGGGCGCCTTCTCGGTGAAGATGGGCCCGCCCGTGGTCATCCGCCGCTGGGACTCGGCCGCCATCAAGTCGGGCATCCAGGATCCCGACGTGAAGCGCCTGCGTGACGTGGAGGCCAGCCACATCGAGCCGCGTGCCTTCGAGGTCTCGGACCGGCTGCGGAAGATGGGCTGGCAGCAGGGCGAGGACGGCGGCGCCGGCTTCGGCGACGTACAGCCCCGCTACGTCTTCCAGGTGCCGCTGGCCAACCGCTCGCTCGAGGACGTCCTCAAGGGCTTCAACCAGCTCTGGCGCCGCAACATCAAGAAGGCCGACAAGGCCGGTGTCGAGGTCGTCCAGGGCGGCTACGAGGACCTCGCCGAATGGCAGCGCCTGTACGAGATCACCGCCGTACGCGACCACTTCCGGCCGCGCCCGCTCTCGTACTTCCAGCGCATGTGGACGGTGCTCAACTCCGAGGACCCCAACCGCATGCGGCTGTACTTCGCGCGGCACAACGGCGTGAACCTGTCGGCTGCCACGATGCTCGTCGTCGGGGGGCACGTCTGGTATTCCTACGGCGCTTCGGACAACATCGGACGCGAGGTCCGTCCCTCCAACGCCATGCAGTGGCGCATGCTCCGCGACTCGTACGCGATGGGCGCGACCGTCTACGACCTGCGCGGGATCAGCGATTCGCTGGACGAGACCGACCATCTCTTCGGCCTGATCCAGTTCAAGGTCGGCACGGGCGGCGAGGCCGTCGAGTACGTCGGCGAATGGGACTTCCCCCTCAACAAGCTGCTCCACAAGGCACTAGACATGTACATGTCGCGACGCTGACCGCGTCCACACCTCCATCCATCCGCTCCTCCCTCCCTCTCCTCTGCACCGCAGCCACCAGAAAGGTTCCGGGCCGGCCATGGCGCTCTCCCTCTACGTCGACACCGCGCGCTGGCGGGCGCACCAGAAGTCCGTCCTGGACCAGTTCCCCGGTCTCGTACCCGTCTGCAAGGGCAACGGATACGGCTTCGGGCACGAGCGGCTGGCCGACGAGGCGATCCGCTTCGGATCCGACACCCTGGCCGTCGGGACCACCTACGAGGCCGCCCGCATCAAGGACTGGTTCAGCGGCGACCTGCTGGTGCTCACGCCCTTCCGCAGGGGTGAGGAGCCGGTGCCGCTGCCCGACCGCGTCATCCGTTCCGTCTCCTCCGTCGACGGGGTGCACGCCCTGGTGGGCGCGCGGGTGGTCATCGAGTGCATGAGCTCGATGAAGCGCCACGGCGTGAAGGAGGAGGAGCTGGGGCAGCTGCACGCGGCCATAGAGGACGTACGCCTCGAAGGCTTCGCGCTGCACCTGCCGCTCGACCGCACCGACGGTTCGGACGCCGTCGAGGAGGTCATCGCCTGGATGGACCGGCTGCGCGCGGCCCGGCTGCCCCTGCACACGATGTTCGTCAGCCACCTGCGGGCGGAGGAGCTGGCGCGGCTCCAGCAGCAGTTTCCGCAGACCCGCTTCCGCGCGCGCATCGGCACGCGGCTCTGGCTCGGCGACCACGAGGCGACCGAGTACCGCGGCGCGGTGCTCGACGTCACGCGTGTCGTCAAGGGCGACCGGTTCGGCTACCGACAGCAGAAGGCCGCGTCGGACGGCTGGCTGGTCGTCGTCGCCGGCGGCACCTCCCACGGCGTCGGCCTGGAGGCGCCGAAGGCCCTGCACGGCGTGATGCCCCGCGCCAAGGGCGTCGCGCGCGCCGGACTGGCCACGGTCAACCGCAACCTGTCACCGTTCGTCTGGGCGGGCAAGCAGCGCTGGTTCGCCGAGCCTCCGCACATGCAGGTGTCGATCCTCTTCGTGCCGTCCGACGCGCAGGAGCCGAAGGTCGGCGACGAACTGGTGGCCCATCTGCGCCACACCACCACCCAGTTCGACCGCCTCGTCGACCGGTAGACCCGGCCCGCCCCCTCAGCCCGAGGAGGCGGCTCCGCCCGCCCTGCCCCACTCCACCCGCGGTCCCTCGACCGCGGGTTCGGCATGTGGGGGCGGCTGCGGATGCGTCTGCCCCAGGGCCACGCGGTCCGGCGCCCCGTCGAGCACTCCGCCCGACGGATCGTCGGACCCGTCGCGCCGCACGGGGTCCCGCTCCGGCATCAGGATGTCCCGGACGATCACGGCGCACAGGTACAGCGTTCCCAGCAGATGCAGGATGATCGCGACCTGGTAGCCCTCCTGCGGCAGTCCCTGGTGCTTGTCGCCGCTGGTCGTGTACGCGAGGTAGAACCAGATCCCCAGGAAGTACATGACCTCGCAGGCCTGCCAGACGAGGAAGTCCCGCCAGCGGGGCCTGGCCAGCGCGGCCAGCGGGATCAGCCAGAGCACGTACTGCGGTGAGTAGACCTTGTTCGTCAGGATGAAGGCGGCCACCACCAGGAACGCGAGCTGGGCGAAGCGCGGCCGGTTCCTGGCGGACAGGGCCAGCCCCGCGATGCCCGCGCAGAGCACGATCATCAGCAGCACCGACGCCGTGTTCACCGTGTCGACGTCGATGGGCCGGCCGGTGCGCTGGGTGATGATCAGCCAGAACGATCCGTAGTCGATCTGCCTCTCCTGGCTGAACGTGTAGAACTTCTTCCACCCCTCGGGGGCGTACAGCATGACCGGGAGGTTCACCAGCAGCCAGGACGCCGCGGCGCCGAAGAGCGCCACCCCGTACGCCCGCCATTTCCCGGCCCGCATGCACAGCACAAGCAGGGGGCCCAGGAGCAGGACGGGATACAGCTTCGCGGCGGTCGCCAGGCCGATGAGGACGCCGAAGGCGAGCGCCCTGCCCCGGGACCACATGAGCATCGCCGCAGCCGTCAGCGCGACGGCGAGCAGGTCCCAGTTGATCGTCGCGGTGAGCGCCAGCGCCGGGGCCAGAGCGACCAGCAGACCGTCCCAGGGCCGGCGCCTGTGGGTGCGGGCGACGCACAGGGCGAGGATCACCGCGCAGACCATGAGCATGCCGGCGTTGACCATCCAGTACATCTGCTCGCGCTGCTGGATGGAGTCCGACGAGGGCGTCAGTGTGAGCCAGGACGCGACCTGCATGAACAGGCCGGTCAGTACCGGGTACTCCAGATACGCCATGTCGCCGCTGAGCCGGTCGAAGTACGGCACGAGCCCGTCGGCGAAGCCGCGCCCGGCGAAGAGGTGGGGGATGTCGGAGTAGCACGCGTGCGTGTACTGCGAACTGGTTCCGCGGAACCACGCCCAGTCGTAGCAGGGGATCTTCTGCACCATGCCGAGTGCGAACATCCCGATCGCCACGAGCACGATGACGCGCACCGGCGTGAGCGGCCCCGATCCGAACCGCGCCCAGCGGCCCGCGGGCCCGCCGAACAGCTCGCTGCCCGCTGCGGCGATCTCGTCCTGTCGCGTGGGCGGTACGACGGACGGCTCCTGGTGCACGCTCGTGTCTTCTGCGCTTGGCATGCCGCACATCCTGCCGTACGGCGCTGTGTGCGGGCGTGGGCCACGTACGGACACACGAGAGGGCCGTCGGCACCTGGCAGGTGCCGACGGCCCTCGTCGTGCGTGTCCGGCCCGTCTGCGCGGGCTCCGGAGCGCGGTGGCCTCAGCCACCGCCCTCCGGGTCGCTACCCGCCGCCTCCGAAGATCCCGCCACCGCCGTTGCCGTTGGCGTTGCCGTTCGTCGTACTGCCTTGCGTCGTCCCCTCGGTCGTCCCCTCGGCGGTCCCTTCAGTAGTCCCCTCCGTGGTTCCTTCCGTGGACCCCTCGGTGTTCCCTTCCGTGGACCCCTCACTGGTCCCGCCGTTGTTCCTGCACTCCCAGTCGAGCGGCGCGCACGTCTCGCTCGGCGAAGGGGTCGGGGAGGTCGGGGAGGGCGGCGGGGTCGTGGGCATCTCGCTGGACTCCGACGGCGAAGGCGTCGGACTGGGAGTCGGGCTGGGGCTGGCCGCGCCGCCTCCGTAGACCGTTTCGCCGAGGGGTTCGGGCTTGGGGAAGGCCTTGACCTTCGTGCCCTTCACCGCGTCGGCCATGTAGTCGTGCCAGATCTGCGCGGGGAACGAGGCACCGTGGATCTTCTCCTCGCCACCCGTCCCGAACATCTCCAGGAACTCACGGTTCTTCTTGGTCTCGTCGTCGTCCAGCCGGAACATGCTGACGGCCGTGGACAGCTGCGGCGTGTAGCCGACGAACCAGGCCGACTTGTTTCCGTCGGTGGTACCGGTCTTGCCGGCCACGTCACGCCCTTCGAGCTTGGCCGGCGTGCCGGTCCCGTTCTCGACGACGTTCTTCAGCACGTCGGTGACGTTGTCCGCGATGGCGCTCGAGAACGCCGCCTTGGTCTCCGTCTTGTGCTGATAGATGACCTCACCCAGGTGCTTCACCTCCGAGACCGAGAAGGGCTCACGCTGCTTGCCGCTCGTGGCGAAGGTGGCGTACGCGCCCGCCATCCGGATGGCACTCGGCGAGGAGGTACCGATGGAGAAGGAGGGATAGTTCGAGTCTGCCAGGTACTGGTCGTCGCGCAGGCCCGCGGCGAGCGCGGCCTCCTTCACCTTGTCGGTGCCGACGTCCATGCCGAGCTGGACGTACGGGGAGTTCGCGGACTCCTGCATGGCGTAGCGCAGGGTGATCGGTCCGTAGTCGTGCTGGCCGTCGTTGGTCTGGAGCCAGTCGTTCTGGTCCTTGTCGCGCCAGACCTCACCGTTGTACGTCTTGATCTGGAGCTTGTTGTCGCCGTTGTAGACGCTCTTCGGCGAGACGAGGGTGCGCTCCGACTCGCTCTGCTCAGCGGTACCTTCGGGGTCGCGCTTCCCGTACTGCATGGCGGCCGCCAGTACGAACGGCTTGAACGTCGAACCGACCTGCGCGCCGGTCGCGTCGGCGTTGTTGGTGTAGTGCTGCGTCGCGTCCTGGCCGCCGTACGTGGCGACGATCGCGCCCGTCGCGGTGTCCACCGACGCGCCGCCGAACTCGACGTGCGAGTCCAGGTCGGGGCGCTCCTTCTCGTCGATCTTGGCCTTGTAGACCTTCTCGACCGACTTCTGGAGCTGCTTGACCTTGTTCTTGTCGAAGGTCGTGTGGATCTCGTAGCCGCCGAGGGCCAGTTCCTTCTCTGTGATGTTCTGGTCGTTGTGCGCCAGGAAGTACTTCGTGGCGAGATCGACCAGGTAACCGGTCTGGCCGCCGAGCTTGGCGTCCGTCCTCTTGGCATCGGGCATCGGGAAGGTCTTGAACTTGGCGCGCTCCGCGGCGCTCAGCCGGCCGTCCTTGACCTCCTCGTCGAGGATCCACTTCCAGCGCGCCTTCGCCCGCTCGGTGTTCTTCTTGGCCGTGGCCTGCACCGGGTCGACATCGGGAGCACCCGCGGGGTCGTAGTAGCTCGCGCCCTTGAGCAGCGTCGCCAGGAAGGCGCACTCGCTCGCGTTCAGGTCCTGGGCGTCCTTGCCGTAGTACGTACGCGCCGCGGCCTGAAGTCCGGAAGCGCCGCGTCCGTAGTAGGAGACGTTGAGGTACCCGGCCATGACCTCGTTCTTGCCCACGGTCTCGCCGACCTTGAGCGTGATGAAGAGCTCCTTGACCTTCCGGCTCAGGGTCTGGTCCTGGGTCAGGCGGGAGTTCTTCACGTACTGCTGGGTGATCGTCGAACCGCCCTGGGTCTCACCGCCCTTGGCCATGTTCCAGACCGCGCGCGCGATACCCATCGGGTCGATGCCCCGGTCGGTCTCGAACGACTTGTTCTCGGCGGAGATGACGGCGTTCCGCATCGCCACCGGGATCTGGGCGTACTCGATCTCCTGGCGGTTGACGGACCCGCCCGTGGCGACCATCTCCGTGTCGTCGGCCCAGTAGTAGACGTTGTTCTGGGCCTTGGCGAGGTCGTTGATCTCCGGCGGCACCACCAGCGCGTACGCGATGCCGGCCGCACCCATCATGAGACCCAGGAAGCCCAGGCAGAGGCCGGAGACCAGCTTCCACGAGGGCACCCACCGGCGGGCGCCGTACTTACCGGCCCGCGGGTAGTCGATGATGCGCTTCTTGCCGGAGTCCCCGCGGCCCCGGCCGCGGCCTTCCTGGCCTGCGCCGTCGCCGCCTCCCCGCCGCCTTCCTCCGCCTCCGCCTCCACCGCGCTGTGCGGCGCGGCGGGCCTCGGCACGGCCTCCGTACGTCGGCTCATCGCCGTATGCGCCGGAAGGTGATGATTGTGTTGCTCTGCGTGACGCATCGGTGCGACGTCCAGCAGGCTGTTGGGCGGCTCGTCTGGCCGCTGCGCGCCCGCCACCTTGCGGTTGCGGCGCTTTGCGACGGTGCTCGCTCATCGAACGACTACTCCTCGGGCAGGCGAGAGCGCCTGGAAGCGGCAGTTGAGATCCGGTCCCCCCGAATTACGGACAAGCCCTGCGGAAGGCTCACCCGCAGTACATCCGGCAGTCCGCGATAACTGACGCTCGGCGGCGTCTCACGGTTCCCGGTGGTCTGCATGCCGCACAGACTACGCACGGTCAAAAACCTCCGGGGACCGAACTTCACCCCAAATAACGCAAGTCACTCCCTATGAATCCTTTGATGTGACGCCGCTCACGAACCGCCCCCTTGTCGAACATCACGGGCCGATCTATCGTGCTGATGTATCGAGTCGATACATCAGCACGGCATAAGGTGGGCCCACCGGCCCCGCGGAAGCACGAGGCGAAGGAGGAGGCGAAGGTGAGCAGACGCTCCGGCATCCTCGAATTCGCCGTACTCGGCCTGCTCCGCGAGTCCCCGATGCACGGATACGAGCTGCGCAAGCGCCTCAACACATCCCTGGGGATCTTCCGCGCCTTCAGTTACGGCACCCTCTACCCCTGCCTCAAGACGCTGGTCGCCAGCGGCTGGTTGATCGAGGAGCCGGGGAGCGTTCCGGCGTCGCCGCCGGCGACGAGCCGCGGGGTCGCCCCCGCGTCCTCGCTGGCCGGGCGTCGCGCCAAGATCGTCTACCGGTTGACGGCTGAAGGTAAGGAGCACTTCGAGGAGCTGCTCTCGCACACCGGCCCCGACGCCTGGGAGGACGAGCACTTCGCCGCTCGCTTCGCCTTCTTCGGGCAGACGGAGCGCGAGGTGCGGATGCGCGTGCTCGAAGGGCGCCGCAGCAGGCTGGAGGAGCGCCTCGAGAAGATGCGCGCCTCTCTCGCCCGCACCCGTGAACGACTCGACGACTACACGCTTGAGCTGCAGCGACACGGCATGGAGTCCGTGGAGCGCGAAGTGCGCTGGCTGAACGAGCTCATCGAGAGCGAGCGTTCGGGACGGGATCAGCGACGATCCTCGCCCGAGAGCTCCCCTCAACAGGACACAACAGGAGCGACGGGCGGCCTGCCCCGGCACCGGGACAACACCCGGCCGGATCCGTCCGACGACACCAAGTGAAATCCCCACGGAGCCGCAAGGTGCCGTCGGGGAACACCGAGAACACACAGGGAGCAATCGGCATGGGTTCGGTTCGCGTAGCCATCGTCGGCGTGGGCAACTGCGCCGCCTCACTGGTGCAGGGCGTCGAGTACTACAAGGACGCCGATCCGGCCGGCAAGGTGCCCGGTCTGATGCACGTCCAGTTCGGCGATTACCACGTGAGCGACGTCGAGTTCGTCGCCGCCTTCGACGTCGACGCGAAGAAGGTCGGCCTCGACCTCGCCGACGCCATCGGCGCCAGCGAGAACAACACCATCAAGATCGCCGACGTGCCGAACACGGGCGTGACCGTTCAGCGCGGCCACACCCACGACGGCCTGGGCAAGTACTACCGCGAGACGATCGAGGAGTCCGCCGAGGCCCCCGTCGACATCGTCCAGGTCCTCAAGGACAAGCAGGTCGACGTCCTCGTCTGCTACCTGCCCGTCGGTTCCGAGGTGGCTGCGAAGTTCTACGCGCAGTGCGCCATCGACGCCAAGGTCGCGTTCGTCAACGCCCTCCCGGTCTTCATCGCCGGCACCAAGGAGTGGGCGGACAAGTTCACCGAGGCCGGTGTCCCGATCGTCGGCGACGACATCAAGTCCCAGGTCGGCGCCACCATCACGCACCGTGTGATGGCGAAGCTCTTCGAGGACCGGGGTGTCATCCTCGACCGCACGATGCAGCTGAACGTCGGCGGCAACATGGACTTCAAGAACATGCTCGAGCGTGAGCGCCTCGAGTCCAAGAAGATCTCGAAGACGCAGGCCGTCACCTCGCAGATCCGTGACCGTGAGCTCGGTGCGGACAACGTCCACATCGGCCCCTCGGACTACGTGGCCTGGCTGGACGACCGCAAGTGGGCGTACGTGCGCCTCGAGGGCCGCGCCTTCGGTGACGTTCCGCTGAACCTGGAGTACAAGCTCGAGGTCTGGGACTCCCCGAACTCCGCCGGTGTCATCATCGACGCCGTGCGCGCCGCGAAGATCGCCAAGGACCGCGGCATCGGCGGCCCGATCCTCTCCGCCTCCTCGTACTTCATGAAGTCCCCGCCGGTTCAGTACTTCGACGACGAGGCCCGTGAGAACGTCGAGAAGTTCATCGCCGGCGACGTCGAGCGCTGATCCGGTCGGACACCGCTTCTCGCTGTGAGGGGTCCCGGGGCAATCCGCCCCGGGACCCCTCACATGTGTGACCCTTGCCCACATGCCTGTCGTGCGTGATCTGGGCGTACTCCTGCGCCTTCGGAACTTCCGTCGCCTGCTCGCCGTACGACTTCTCTCCCAGTCGGCCGACGGGGTCTACCAGGTCGCGCTCGCCACGTATGTCGTCTTCTCCCCGGAGAACCAGACGACGCCGGGGGCCATCGCCTCGGCCATGGCCGTGCTGCTGCTCCCGTACTCACTGATCGGCCCGTTCGCCGGAGTCCTCCTCGACCGCTGGCAGCGCCGCCAGGTCTTCCTCTACGGAAACCTCCTGCGGGCGGCCCTGGCCTGCTGCACGGCCCTGCTGCTCCTGAGCTCCGTCCCGGACTGGCTCTTCTACGCCTCTGCCCTCTGCGTCACCGCCGTCAACCGCTTCGTGCTGGCCGGGCTGTCGGCTGCCCTTCCACGGGTCGTCGACACCGAACGGCTCGTCCTCGCCAACTCCATCTCGCCGACGGCGGGAACGCTGGCGGCCACCGCAGGCGGCGGGCTGGCCCTCGGCATCCGGCTGCTGACCGACGGGTCCGACGCCGCCGTGGTCCTGCTGGGGGCAGCCCTCTACCTCCTCTCGGCGCTCGCCTCCCTGACCCTGCCGCGCAGGCTCCTGGGGCCCGACGAGGACGAGCACCATGTGCGCCTGCGCGAGGCACTGACCACCACCGCGCGAGGGCTGGTCGCGGGGTTGCGCCATCTGGCCGAGCGGCGGGACGCGGCGCACGCGCTGGCCGCCATGACGGTGTTCCGCTTCTGCTACGGAGCGCTCACCGTCATGCTGCTGATGCTGTGCCGCTACGCCTGGTCGGACGGTGAGTCCGACGGCCTGGCTCTGCTCGGCCTGGCGCTCGGCACCTCCGCCGCCGGGTTCTTCGTGGCCGCCCTGATCACACCCTGGGCCGTGGGGCGCTTCGGCCGCTACGGCTGGATGGCGTGCTGTGCCGGATCAGCCGCCGTTCTGGTACCGGCACTGGGACTGCCCTTCGCCCCCGTACCGATGCTGGCGGCAGCGTTCGTGCTCGGGCTCGTCACCCAGGGCGCGAAGATCGCGACCGACACCGAGGTGCAGACCTCCGTGGACGATGCCTACCGCGGCCGGGTGTTCTCGCTCTACGACGTGCTGTTCAACGTCGCCTTCGTCGCGGCCGCAGCGATGTCCGCCCTGGTGCTGCCCCCCGACGGGCGTTCCGCGCTCGTCGTCCTCGTCGTGGCCGTGCTCTACGCGCTCATCTCGGTGGCGATGCTTCGCAGGCGGCGGGCAGGGAGGGCGCTCCAGCGCGCCGAGGGCAGGGAATGAGCGAGGGGTGGTGTTTCACGTGAAACACCACCCCTCGCCCTCGCGGTCGGTCATGTTTCACGTGAAACATGACGGGCCGCCGCGCTCTCAGTCCTGCGCGGCCCACCACTCCTTGAGAGCGGCGACCGCCGCATCGCGGTTCATGGGCCCGTTCTCCAGGCGCTGCTCCAGCAGGAAGGAGTAGGCCTTGCCGATCAGGGGCCCAGGACCGACGCCGAGGATCTGCATGATCTCGTTGCCGTCCAGGTCCGGCCGGATCGCGTCCAGCTCCTCCTGCTCCTGCAACTGCGCGATGCGCTCCTCGAGACCGTCATAGGTGCGCGACAGGGCGTTCGCCTTGCGCTTGTTCCGTGTCGTGCAGTCCGAGCGCGTCAGCTTGTGCAGCCGGTCCAGCAGCGGTCCCGCGTCCCGTACGTACCGGCGCACCGCGGAGTCGGTCCATTCGCCGTCGCCGTATCCGTGGAAGCGCAGATGCAGCTCCACCAGCTTCGAGACGTCCTTGACCATGTCGTTGGAGTACTTGAGCTCGGTCATCCGCTTCTTGGCCATCTTCGCCCCGACCACTTCGTGGTGATGGAACGAGACGCGTCCGTCCTTCTCGAAGCGGCGCGTCCTCGGCTTCCCGATGTCGTGGAGCAGGGCCGCGAGGCGCAGGACGAGGTCCGGGCCGTCCTGCTCCAGGTCGATGGCCTGCTCCAGAACCGTCAGGGAGTGCTCATAGACGTCCTTGTGGCGGTGATGCTCATCACTTTCCAGGCGCAGCGCGGGGAGCTCGGGCAGCACCTGGCCGGCCAGCCCCGTGTCCACGAGCAGCCCCAGCCCCTTGCGGGGGTGCGCGGAGAGCAGCAGCTTGTTGAGCTCCTCACGAACACGCTCGGCCGAGACGATCTCGATACGCCCCGCCATGTCCGTCATCGCCGTGACGACATCCGGGGCGACATCGAAGTCCAGCTGCGCGGCGAAGCGAGCCGCGCGCAGCATGCGCAGCGGGTCGTCGGAGAAGGACTCCTCAGGGGTGCCGGGAGTGCGCAGGACACGCTGCGCCAGGTCGTCGAGGCCGCCGTACGGGTCGATGAACTCCTTCTGCGGCAGCGCGACGGCCATGGCATTGACCGTGAAGTCGCGGCGCACGAGGTCTTCCTCGATCGAGTCGCCGTAGGAGACCTCCGGCTTGCGCGAGGTCCTGTCGTACGCCTCCGACCGGTAGGTCGTGACCTCGATCTGGTAGCCGTCCTTCTGCGAGCCGACCGTGCCGAACGCGATGCCGACCTCCCAGACCGAGTCGGCCCAGGGCCGAACGATCTTCAGTACGTCCTCGGGGCGCGCGTCGGTCGTGAAGTCGAGGTCGTTTCCGAGCCTGCCGAGCAGCGCATCGCGGACCGATCCTCCGACCAGGGCGAGACCGAACCCGGCCTCCTGGAATCGGCGGGCGAGGTCGTCGGCGACGGGGGACACCCGCAGCAGTTCGCTGACTGCGCGGTGCTGCACCTGACTCAGTTCACGGGGGCTGTCTTCGTTGGCGTTCGGCACAACAGAAAAGGGTACGTGCACCGACCGGCCCGGGCGTCATCGATTCTTGCGGCCCTGCGAGACTCTCCCGATCATGTGGCACGGTCCCCGGCACTCAGCCCTCGGGCGCATCGTTACCATGCGGGGACGCAGAGACCGGCAAGACCGATACCAGCTGACGACGACGAGGGACGGATACGCGTGGCCGAGGCGGCAGACTTTCAGGGGATGAATCCCTCCCCTGCCCGCCGGTGGCTCCGGCGCACAGCCTCCTTGATCGTCGGGGCGCCGCTGGTCGCCGGCCTCCTGGCCGGTCCCGCGGCCCCTTCCGCGCAGGCCGAGGGGGTGGCCAAGGCCCCCACCGGCTCACGCACCGTGGCTGTGTCCCTGGACACGCTCTCACCCAGCGCGCCCGTCGAAGGCGACACCCTCAGCGTCTCAGGCACCGTGACCAACAAGGGCAAGAAGACGATCACGGACGCCGAGGTCGACCTGCGCGTCGGGCCCCGGCTGTCCGGCAGGACCGCGATCGACGAGGCCGCCAAACGCACCGGGTACCAGCCCGGGAGCGACCCGGCCAAGCTCGGCGGCTCGTACTCGGTGAAGATCGACAAGCTCACCTCGGGCGTCAGCCAGGACTTCACGCTCACCGTGCCGGTGAACAAGCTGGGACTGGACGACGCGGGCGTGTACCAGCTCGGGGTCTCCATCACCGGCAGGACGACCGACTACACCTACGACCAGGTGCTGGGCATCCAGCGGACCTTCCTGCCCTGGCAGCCCGAGGACTCCGAGAGCAGGACCAAGCTGACGTTCCTCTGGCCGCTGATCGCCTCGGCGCATGTCACCGCCGAGACGGGGTCCGACGAACAGCAGACCCCCGTCTTCGCCGACGACGATCTCGCCATGGAACTCGCTCCCGGTGGCCGGCTGGAGCAGATGGTGTCGCTGGGCCGTCAGCTCCCCGTGACCTGGGTGATCGACCCGGATCTGCTGGCCTCGGTCGACGCGATGACGAGGAACTACCGCGTCCGGATCGGTGACACCACCGTCGCCGGGACGAACCAGGCCGTCGCCAAGAAGTGGCTCACGGCTCTGGAGGCGGCCGTCAAGGACGGGAAGGTGGTGGCTCTGCCGTTCGCCGACCCGGACCTGGCCTCGATCGCCCACCGGGGCAAGAACGTCTCGGGAACCCTGAGCCACCTCCAGACGGCCACCGAGGTGGCGAGCACGACGGTGGAGACCGTGCTGCACGTGAAGCCGTCCACCGACTTCGCCTGGCCGGTGGACGGGGCGATCGATCCCTCCGTCGTCGACGTCGCCACCTCGGCCGGCGCGCACAAGGTGATCGCCCGCAGCGACAGCCTCGAAGAGACCGCCGGACTGCTCTACACACCGACCGCTGCCCGGCCGATCGGCGGTGGCACCACCGCGGTCGTCTCCGACTACAGGCTCTCCACGGCGTTCACTGGCGATCTGGCGAAGGCCGGCGCATCCACGCTCGCCGTCCAGAAGTTCCTCGCCCAGACCCTGGCGCTGACGGAGCAGGACGCCGACAAGGAGCGCAGCATCGTCGTGGCGCCGCAGCGTGCGCCCACGGCCGCCCAGGCACAGTCCATGGCGCGCGCCCTCCAGGCACTCACCTCGGAACGCTGGACCCAGCCCCTCGACCTGATCGCGGCGGCCGACCAGAAGCCGGACTCACGGGCCACCACCAAGGTCCCCAGGGCTTCCCAGTACCCGAAGAAGCTCCGCAGCCAGGAGCTGCCCACCCAGGCCTTCCAGGACATCCGGACGACCCAGGACTCGCTCGAGAGCTTCCAGGTCATCCTCACCCAGCCCGACCGGGTGGTGACCCCCTTCGGGAACGCGGTCAACCGCTCCATGTCGACCTCGTGGCGCGGCAGAGCGCTGGAGGCTCAGCAGTATCGCGACGCGGTCCGCACCTATCTCCAGGGCCTCACCAACGAAGTGC
The DNA here is from genome assembly GCF_001905505.1 of Streptomyces sp. CB02058. GTDB lineage: Bacteria > Actinomycetota > Actinomycetes > Streptomycetales > Streptomycetaceae > Streptomyces. The sequence continues at coordinate 502,605 of NZ_LIPG01000005.1, read as the reverse complement.
AGCTGGTCCCGAAGTCGGACGTGACCCTGTCCGGGCGCAGCGCGACGATCCCCGTGACGGTGCAGAACAAGCTCGTCCAGGGTGTCGACCACCTGGTGCTCCGGCTGACCTCGGGCAACGCCACGCGCCTCAAGCTCAACGACGGCGGAGCCGTCGCGGAGAAGCCGATCGAGATCGGGGGCGGGCACAGCCAGTCCGTGAAGTTCGACGCCTCCGCCAATGCCAACGGGCAGGCGCAGGTCACGGCGCGGCTCTTCACCGCGGACGGCGTGCCGTACGGCGAGGAGATGACCTTCACGGTGAAGGTCTCGGAAGTGACGCCGACCGTGCTCCTGGTGATCGCCGGCGGGCTGCTGCTGCTGGTCCTGGCGGGCATCAGGATGTACACCCACCGCAAGCGCACCGTCGCCGGCGGGGCGGAGGAGAACGACGGCGGTGAACCCGAGCAGCCGAGTGACCCGACGCCGGACACCGGTCCGGAAAGCGGGAACACGTCGGGCCCGGGTGAGAAAGTGGACCGTTGAGCGATGTCTGTCGGGGCCGGTCGGCCGGGGACAATGAGGTGGGGTTTCGATGAACGCGCCGTACGACGGTGACCGCGGCCAAGGCGCGGGCGGAGCTGGGTCTTCCAGCGGTCCGCCGGTGCCACCTGGCGGTGGCGAGCACGGGGAGACACCCGACCCGTACTTCCAGCACGCGTACGACCACGATCCGTACCGTGCCCAGGACCTCGCCGCCCAGGACCCGGTCGCCGAAGCGCTCTACGACCGCGCCTCGCACCCCCCGCCGCCTCCGGGCACCTACCAGGAGCCACAGGCGCTCTACCAGCAGCCTCCCGCCGCCCAGCACGCCCCGGACCCCCGGATCTGGGCACAGACGCCTCCACCGGAGCCCGCAGGCCCTTCCCGGCACCTTCCCTACGGGGACAACGCCGCCACCACCCAGTACGTGGGAGTCGACGACCTGGTCACCCAGGCGTCCGACGACCGTGACGACCAGGACGCCTTCGCCCACCTCTTCCGCGACCAGGAAGGCTCCGGCAGGCCGCCCGGTCCCCCTGCCGAGCCGGAAGCGGCTCCGGCGCCCGTGCCGCCCAAGTCCGGTGGCCGTGGCGCCGGAATACTGAAGTCCAGTGCGCTGATGGCGGCCGGCACCCTGGTGTCCCGGCTCACCGGCTTCGTCCGCAGTCTCGTGATCACGGCCGCGCTGGGCGCCGCACTGCTCGGCGACAGCTTCACCATCGCGTACACCCTGCCCACGATGATCTACATCCTCACCGTGGGCGGCGGGCTGAACTCGGTCTTCGTCCCTCAGCTCGTCCGGTCCATGAAGGACGACGAGGACGGTGGCGAGGCGTATGCCAACCGTCTGCTGACCCTCGTCATGGTCGCGCTCGGTGTGATCGTCGCGATCGCCGTGTTCGCGGCGCCGTGGCTGATCCACATGATGTCGCCGACCATCGCGAACGATGCCGCGTCGAACAGCGTCGCCGTCGCCTTCGCCCGCTACTGCCTGCCGACCATCTTCTTCATGGGCGTCCATGTCGTCATGGGCCAGATCCTCAACGCCCGCGGACGATTCGGCGCGATGATGTGGACCCCGGTCCTCAACAACATCGTCATGATCTTCACCTTTGGACTGTTCATCTGGGTCTACGGCACCTCGGCCGAGTCCCGGATGGGTGTGGAGACGATCCCGCCGGAGGGCGTCCGGCTGCTGGGTATCGGCACACTCCTCGGTCTGATCGTCCAGGCGCTGGCGATGGTCCCGTATCTCCGTGAAGCAGGGTTCCGCTTCCGCCCCCGCTTCGACTGGAAGGGCCACGGGCTCGGAAAGACGATCAGGCTGGCGAAGTGGACGGTCCTGTTCGTCCTCGCCAACCAGGCCGGCGTCATCGTCGTCACGCAGCTGGCGACCTCGGCCGGAAAGCTCTCGGGCAAGGACGGAACCGGTTTCCTCGCCTACTCCAACGCCCAGCTGATCTGGGGCATGCCGCAGGCGATCATCACCGTCTCGGTCATGGCGGCCCTGCTGCCCCGTATCTCCCGCGCCGCCCACGACAACGACCCCGGTGCGGTGCGCGACGACATCTCGCAGGGGCTGCGGAACTCCGCCGTGGCGATCGTGCCGGTCGCCTTCACGTTCCTGGCGCTCGGACTGCCGATGTGCACGCTGCTCTATGCCTCCAGCGGCACCGAGGCGGCACGCTCCATGGGCTTCATCCTGATGGCGTTCGGACTCGGCCTCATCCCGTACTCCGTGCAGTACGTCGTGCTGCGTGGCTTCTACGCGTACGAGGACACCCGCACGCCCTTCTACAACACGGTCATCGTCGCAGCGGTCAACGCGGCGGCCTCCGCCCTCTGCTACGTGATTCTTCCGGCCCAGTGGGCAGTCGTGGGTATGGCGGCCTCCTACGGGCTGGCCTACGCGGTCGGCGTCGGCATCGCATGGCGCAGGCTGAGCAACCGGCTCGGCGGCGACCTCGACGGCGCCCGCGTGGTGCGTACCTACGCGCGCCTCTGCCTGGCGGCGATCCCCGCGGCAGTCATCGGTGGCGGCATCGGATTCGCTCTTCTCCGTGTGCTCGGAGAGGGAGCGGGCGGCTCGGTCGTGGCCCTGGTCTGCGGCAGTGTCGTACTGCTGGGTGTCTTCTTCGTCGCGGCGAAGAAGATGCGGATCGAGGAGCTCAACGGCATGGTCGGCATGGTCCGGGGACGACTCGGACGCTGAACAGGCTCCGAGCAGCACAACCATCGCCGGACACCGCGTGTCGTGCATAGCGCCGGAGTGTGGGCACAATTGGCGTGACTGTGCAGAGCTGGCTGGCATCGCGCAACGGATGGGGAGGCAGGAACGACGGTGGCGGAACGTAGCACGGCTGCTGTCGACGTGGCCGACAACAGCGGCGACGAGCCGCTGACCGCCAAGGCGGACGCGGCCACGACCGACGGGACGGCGCAAACCCAGGACGACAAGGGCGCGAGCTCGAAGGACACGGCGGAGAGCGGGCGGGACGGCTCGGCCGCCGTTCCGGCGTCGCCCGATCTGCACAGCGGGCACAAACTGGCCAGACGCTACCGCCTCGAGGAGTGCGTCACCCGGCTGGACGGATTCAGCAGCTGGCGCGCCGTCGACGAGAAGCTGCGCCGCGCGGTGGGGGTCCATCTGCTCCCCGCCGACCATCCGCGCGCCCGCTCGGTGCTGGCCGCGGCCCGCTCCTCCGCGCTGCTCGGTGATCCACGCTTCGTCCAGGTCCTGGACGCCGTGGAGGAGGACGACCTCGTCTACGTCGTCCATGAATGGCTCCCCGACGCCACCGAGCTCACGGCGCTGCTCGCCGCCGGGCCCCTGGAAGCCCATGACGCCTACCAGCTCGTGAGCCAGATCTCCCAGGCCATGGCCGCGGCCCACCGGGAGGGGCTCGCACACCTGCGCCTCACTCCCGGCGCCGTACTGCGCAGCTCGACCGGGCAGTACCGCATCCGCGGCCTGGCAGTGAACGCCGCACTGCGTGGCATCACCGCCGACCAGCCGCTCCGTACGGACACCGAGGCCATCGGCGCGCTCCTCTACGCCGCCCTCACACGGCGCTGGCCCTACGAGAGCGACGCGTACGGCCTCTCCGGGCTCCCCAAGGACCTGGGCCTGATCCCGCCGGACCAGGTACGGGCCGGCGTCCACCGCGGCCTGTCCGAACTGGCGATGCGCGCGCTCGCCAACGACGGCGCCACCGCTTCGCGGCAGGAACAGCCGTGCACCACCCCTGACGAACTGGCCAAGGCGGTCGCGGCCATGCCGCGCATCCTCCCCCCTGAGCCCGCTTTCACCGCCCCGCCCGAGTACCAGCGCACGACGTACCAGCAGGGCACCTACGGGCGCCCGTCGGCGCGGCCCCCGTCCACCACGCAGCCGGTGATCGCGGTTCCTCCGCCTCCTCTGCAGAGCCGCACCGGCAAGGCACTCAAGTGGGCGGTCTCCGCCCTGCTCATCGCCGCTCTGGGCCTCGGCAGCTGGCAGCTGGCGGAAACCGTCCTCGACCGGGGCAACGACTCGGGAGAGCCGACCCCCACACAGACCACCGGTGACGAGGACGGCGGTGACGACAACAACGCCGTCGCTCCCAGCAAGCCCCTCACCATCGTGGGGGCCCAGGACTACGATCCGCTGGGCGCCGACGGATCCGAGAAGCCCGCCTCGATAAAGAACGTCTACGACGGGGACGCAAGCTCCTACTGGAACACCGACGGCTACTTCAGCGCCGACTTCGGCAGGCTCAAGGAAGGCGTCGGTGTCGTTCTCGACCTCGGCGAGGTCCAGGAGGTCGGCAAGGTCGACGTGTCCTTCCTCGGCGGCAACACGTCCGTCGAGCTGAGGACCACCGAGGACTCGTCCGTCCCGCACATGCCCGACGGCTTCACCAAGGTCGCGCAGGGATCCGGAACAAAAGTCTCCCTCAAGCCCGACAAGCAGGTGAAGGCGCGATACCTTCTGGTCTGGCTCACCAAGTTGCCGTCGAGTGACGACGGGAACTACCGGGGCAAGATCTCGGATATCAAGGTCACCAGCTGACGGCACCAGGGGAGGGGGCTCACCGTTGAACGACGCCAGATTCGCCGACATCAGCGACCAGGATCTTCTGGCCCAGCACGTCGCAGGCGAACCGGACGCGTTCGGTGAGCTCGTTCGGCGGCACCGTGACCGCCTCTGGGCCGTGGCGATCCGCACGCTCGGGGACCGCGAGGAGGCCGCCGACGCCGTGCAGGATGCCCTCGTCTCCGCGTTCCGCGCGGCGCACACCTTCCGGGGCCAGTCCGCCGTCACCACCTGGCTGCACAGGATCACCGTCAACGCCTGCCTGGACCGTGCCCGCAAAGCAGCCTCGCGCAAGACCGCGCCGGTGGACGACGCCGAGCGGCTCGATCAGCTCCTGGAGCCGCACGAGTCCGCCGAGGCACCGGCCGAACGACAGGACCTGCACCGCGAACTCCTCGCGGCCCTCGCCACTCTGCCCGCCGAGCAGCGTGCTGCCCTCATCCTGGTGGACATGCAGGCGTATCCCGTCGCCGAGGCGGCCCGCATCCTCGACGTCCCCACAGGGACGGTGAAAAGCCGCTGCGCGCGAGGACGGGCCAGACTGCTTCCTCTGCTGACTCATCTGCGCAGCAACAGAGGGGACAGCGGGGACGGCACCATGGAAAGGAACCGCACACGGGGGACATCCGTCCCACCGGCGTCAGGACCAAGAGATGCAGGCGACGGCAATCCTGCGGCTGTGAAGGGTGGAGGTGGGCTCGCATGACATCCACAGCCGACACGGCTCAGCACCCGGAAGTCGAGGAGATCTCCGACCTCACCGAAGGCCTCCTCCCGCCGTCCCGCGAGACGGCGCTCCGCCGCCACCTCGACACCTGTGAGCAGTGCGCCGAGATCCACGCCTCGCTGGAAGAGATCCGCTCACTGCTCGGGTCCATGACCGCCCATGAGCCCATGCCCGACGACGTCGCCGAGCGCATTGACGCCGCCCTGGCAGCGGAAGCGGCCGTTGCGCCGGACACGGCCCCCGCTCCCGATGTGCCGACCTCGGTGGTTCATGTTTCACGTGAAACACAGGAGCTCGCGGCAGAGGGAACCGTCGCGCCCAGGCCTGCGGGGCGCCCTCGGGGCTCCACCGGCCCCGGCAGGAACCCGGCCAGGCGCCGTCGCCGCACAGTGTTCCTGGGGACCGCGTTCGGTGCGGCTGCCGTCGGCATGAGCGTCCTTCTGTTGCAGACGGTCCAGGACTCGACCGGTACGTCGGCCGATCAGGGGTCCAGCGCGGCCGAGAAGAGCGTGGCAGATTTCTCGGAACGCACGCTCGAAGGCCAGGTCCATTCGCTCCTGCGCGGAACGACGGCATCCGAGACCCCTGGTGTCCCGGACGAGCCCTCCGCGGACACCAAGTCGTCCCCCCAGGGCATGTCCCCCGACGCCGCGTCCACCCGCACTCCTCTTCTTACCCCCGTCGTGGTTGTCCCGCCGTGTGTCCAGCAGGGCACCGGCCGGGAAGCCCCGGCGCTGGCCGTCGAAGAGGGCAGGTACCAGGGCACGGACGCCTTCCTCGTCGTACTGCCTCACGCGACCGACTCCAGCCGTGTACAGGCCTACGTGGTCGACGCCGCGTGCGTGGACTCCGCCCCCGCGACCAAGGGCCGGCTGCTGCTCACGGAGTCCTACACACGCCCCTGAGGACCGCGCCAACAGCCGGTCCGGGACTTCGGGAATGCATGCCCCGTAGGATCCGTTGGGTGGGGTGAGAGTCGTGGAACCGACCCCAGATGGCAGTAGGCAGTCTGCAGAGACGAGGAAGAACCCGTGAGCGACGTCCGTAATGTGATCATCATCGGCTCCGGGCCGGCTGGTTACACCGCCGCCCTGTACACCGCTCGCGCGTCGCTGAAGCCGCTGGTGTTCGAGGGTGCCGTCACCGCCGGCGGTGCACTGATGAACACCACCGACGTGGAGAACTTCCCGGGGTTCCAGGACGGGATCATGGGCCCCGAGCTCATGGACAACATGCGTGCCCAGGCCGAGCGCTTCGGCGCCGAGCTGATCCCCGACGACGTGGTCTCCGTCGACCTCTCCGGCGACGTCAAGACGGTCACGGACACCGCGGGCACAGTTCACCGCGCCAAGGCCGTCATCGTCACCACGGGCTCCCAGCACCGCAAGCTCGGCCTGCCGAACGAGGACGCGCTCTCCGGACGCGGCGTCTCCTGGTGCGCCACCTGCGACGGCTTCTTCTTCAAGGACCAGGACATCGCCGTGGTCGGCGGCGGCGACACCGCGATGGAGGAGGCGACCTTCCTCTCCCGGTTCGCCAAGTCCGTCACCATCGTCCACCGTCGTGACTCCCTGCGTGCCTCCAAGGCCATGCAGGAGCGCGCCTTCGCCGACCCGAAGATCAAGTTCGCCTGGGACAGCGAGGTCGCCACGGTCCACGGGGACCAGAAGCTCTCCAGCCTCACCCTGCGCAACACCAAGACCGGCGAGACCTCCGAGCTTCCGGTGACCGGCCTGTTCATCGCCGTCGGCCACGACCCCCGCACGGAGCTCTTCAAGGGCCAGCTCGACCTCGACGACGAGGGCTACCTCAAGGTCGCGGCTCCCTCGACGCGCACCAACCTGAAGGGTGTCTTCGGCGCCGGCGACGTGGTCGACCACACCTACCGTCAGGCGATCACCGCGGCCGGTACCGGCTGCTCGGCAGCACTCGACGCCGAGCGCTTCCTGGCCGCGCTCTCCGACGAGCAGCTTGCCGAGCCGGAGAAGACCCCGGCAGTCTGACTGCCACCCCCTAGACCCCACACCCCGCGAAGTTAAGGAGGCCGCCGTGGCCGGCGCCCTGAAGAACGTGACTGACGACTCCTTCGATGAGGACGTCCTGAAGAACGACAAGCCCGTCCTGGTGGACTTCTGGGCCGCTTGGTGCGGTCCGTGCCGCCAGATCGCGCCTTCGCTGGAGGCCATCGCGGCTGAATACGGCGACCAGATCGAGATCGTCAAGCTCAACATCGACGAGAACCCGGCCACCGCAGCCAAGTACGGCGTGATGTCGATCCCGACGCTCAACGTGTACCAGGGCGGCGAGGTCGCCAAGACGATCGTCGGTGCCAAGCCGAAGGCCGCGATCATTCGCGACCTCGAGAGCTTCATCGGCGAGTAACAGCGGCACGCTGTTTCACGTGAAACGGGCCCACCCTTCGGGGTGGGCCCGTTCTGCATGTTCTCGTGAGACAGATCAGAGAGGTCGCAGCACCGGTTCCTTCTGTACGACGCCGAGCAACCGGTCCAGTGCCAGCTCGACGTCCTCCTTCCAGGAGAGCGTCGTACGCAGCTCGAGTCGAAGCCGCGGATGCACGGGGTGTGGGCGCACCGTCTTGAAGCCGACCGCGAGCAGGTGATCCGCCGGCAGCACGCACGCCGGTTCCTTCCACCGCGCGTCGCCGAAAGCCTCGATTGCCTTGAAGCCCCGCCGCAGCAGGTCCTTGGCGACCGTCTGCACCATCACACGCCCCAGCCCCTGCCCCTGGAAACCTGGTGTGATCATCGCCGTCATCAGCTGCACGGCATCGGGGGAGACAGGACTGGTGGGGAACGCCGTGGCCCGCGGAACATAGGCGGGCGGCGCGTAGAGCACGAAGCCCGCCGCGACATCGTCCACGTAGACGACCCGTCCACAGGAACCCCACTCCAGCAGCACGGCCGAGATCCAGGCTTCCTTCTCGAGCTCGGGCCTGCCCGCCTTTACCGCAGCTTCCCCGCTGACCGGATCAAGCTCCCAGAAGACACACGAGCGGCAGCGCCTGGGGAGATCCGGAAGGTTGTCCAGTGTGAGCGGTACGAGCCGACGCCCCATGAAGGCGGTTCCTCACTTCCTTCGCCCGCCGCATCACGTGCGGCTGCGAGCGCACTCCGTTCTCGGAACAGGCTGCCGACGAACCCCCCGACAGCTCCAAGCCCCAACCCGACTGACACCAGGTGGCTGCGATTCACTGATCGCACGGCCGCCGCCTCCTCTGAGGTGGATCACGGTGATGGATACGCCATACCAGAACGCATCGTATCCACCCAGAGGTGATGCGGATACCGAGAGAGAGCAAAGGGCGGGCCTGGTTCCGGAGAACTTCCGGAATCAGGCCCGCCCTTTGCTCTGCCGCAGACTCAGGCGTCGTCGCCCTCGGCCTGCTCCTCTTCGATGCTCCGCTCCAGCACGCGTCCCTCGCCCGGAGCGAGGCTGCCGAGAATGCGGTCCAGATCCTCCATCGAGGCGAACTCGACGACGATCTTGCCCTTCTTCTGCCCCAGGTCGACCTTCACCCGCGTCTCGAAGCGGTCCGAGAGGCGCGAGGCGAGGTCGGTCAGGGCGGGCGAGACACGCCCTCCGGCCCTGGGGCCCCGAGGCTTCGCGGAGCTTGCGGGCTCGGAGCCGAGAAGATTCACGATCTCCTCGACCGCGCGCACCGACAGCCCCTCGGCCACGATGCGGTGAGCCAGCCGGTCCTGCTCCTCGGAATCGTCCACGGACAGCAGCGCCCGTGCATGACCGGCTGAGAGAACGCCGGCCGCCACCCGCCGCTGCACCGGCGCGGAGAGCCTGAGCAGTCGGAGCGTGTTCGACACCTGGGGACGCGACCGGCCGATCCGGTCCGCCAGCTGATCATGCGTGCACTTGAAGTCCTTCAGCAGCTGGTCGTACGCAGCCGCCTCCTCCAGGGGGTTCAGCTGGGCCCGGTGCAGGTTCTCCAGGAGAGCGTCCAGGAGAAGCTTCTCGTCGTCCGTCGCACGGACGATCGCGGGGATGCGCTCCAGACCGGCCTCGCCACAGGCCCTCCAGCGACGCTCACCCATGATGAGCTCGTAGCGGTCCTCGGCGACCTTGCGGACGACGACGGGCTGGAGGAGACCGACCTCCTTGATGGAGGTGACCAGCTCGGCCAGAGCGTCCTCGTCGAAGACCTCACGGGGCTGCCTGGGGTTGGGCGTGATGGATGCAAGGGGAAGCTCGGCGAAATACGCGCCGGCGGAGTCGGTCTGCTCCGTGGCGGACTCCGACTCACCGACGGGAGAGCTCGGCTCCGGCACCACCGGTCCTGAGGAGAGCCCTGCCAGCTTCGCGGCGGCCACTCCTCGCTCGGCGGCCAGCACGGGCGAGGCGCTCGTGTTCGTACCGGCTCCGGGACCGGGGACCTGCTTCTCCTGGGGAGCTGCGGGGATCAGTGCACCGAGTCCACGCCCCAGCCCTCTACGACGCTCACTCACTGCATGCCCTCCGAGTTGCTCTGCTGACTGTTCTGGACGCCCGTGTGGGCAGGCTCGCCCGCAGGGGCGTGCTGGGCTTCGTAATGCACTCCTACACCCCTCAGGGCGATCTCACGGGCCGCTTCCAGGTAGGAGAGGGACCCGCTGGAGCCCGGATCGTACGTCAGGACCGTCTGGCCGTAACTCGGTGCCTCCGAGATACGTACGGATCGCGGAATGCTGGTCCGCAGCACCTCCTTGCCGAAGTGGGTGCGCACCTCCTCGGCGACCTGAGAAGCGAGCCTGGTCCTGCCGTCGTACATGGTGAGCAGGATCGTCGAGACGTGAAGATCCGGGTTCAGGTGCCCACGGACCAGGTCGACGTTGCGCAGCAGCTGCCCGAGGCCCTCCAGGGCGTAGTACTCGCACTGGATCGGGATGAGCACCTCGGCTCCGGCAACCAGAGCGTTGACCGTCAGCAGGCCGAGCGACGGCGGGCAGTCGATGAGGATGTAGTCCAGCGGCTGGTCATACGCCTGGATCGCCCGCTGAAGCCGGCTCTCTCGCGCCACCAGCGACACCAGCTCGATCTCCGCACCGGCGAGATCGATGGTGGCCGGTGCACAGAAGAGACCTTCGACATCGGGGACGGGCTGAACCACCTCGGAGAGAGGCATGCTCTCCACGAGAACGTCATAGATGGAGGGAACCTCTGCGTGATGGTCGATCCCCAGTGCCGTGGAGGCGTTCCCCTGCGGGTCGAGGTCCACGACCAGAACGCGCGCGCCGTGCAGTGCGAGCGAAGCGGCAAGGTTGACCGTCGAGGTCGTCTTGCCGACACCGCCCTTCTGGTTGGCGACAACCATGACGCGCGTCCGGTCTGGTCGCGGCAGCCCTTCGCCGGCGCGGCCGAGGGCCTCGACCGCCAGCTGAGCCGCACGACCAATGGGTGTGTCGTCCATCGGTGGCGGTGTTTCACGTGAAACACCGTCCCCCAGGGACTCGGTACGGGGACCGGGGACCGGATCGGTCATCGGTCCCGCGATGTTGGCATCGGACCGCAAGGATTCACTCTCCTCGACTTCAGGCTCGCAATGAACTGAGCCTGCCATGCTTTCGGGGTCGTGAACCAGCGAGGCCGACTGTTCTGTGGATGAATCCGGTTCTGTGGACAACTTCGTAGCCCGTACGGGCTTGCGGTCGCGCGGCGCGGCAGCCGCACGACCGCGGCCGATGATTCCCTGCAGCAGAGAGCGACGTTTCACGTGAAACACGATGCCTCTGCGGCACAGCGGCACGCTCCCGACACTCCGCAGGCAGCACATATCGCTGCTTGCATGGAGCATCAGTGCAAAAGCGCCTCACCAGGGCGGAAAGTGATGAAAGCGACCCCTTTGTTCAAGGGTCACCGGACACTCAACGGCGTCGGCGCGTCCGGCCCACCCTGGCGGCCTTGGCCCTCTTTGCGGCGAACCTCACACCACCCGGGCTCTCCCCGACCACCACGCGCACGACCGTGGAAGCGGGGTCGACCAACCCCTCGCCCACGTGCAGCACCTCTGTCTCCACCACGCCGAGCTTGCTCAGAGCGGCACGCGCCCCCTGAATCTCCTCCTCGGCGGTTCCTCCCTTGAGCGCCAGCATCTCCCCGTAGGGACGGAGCAGGGGCACACCCCATCCCGCGAGCCGGTCGAGCGGCGCCACGGCCCTGGCCGTCACCACATGTACGGGCTGCAGCGTCCCGAGCACCTCTTCGGCCCGACCGCGGACGACCGTCACATGGTCCAGGCCCAGGAGCTCGACGACCTCCTGGAGGAAGTTCGTACGGCGCAACAGCGGCTCGAGCAGCGTGATCTTGAGGTCGGGGCGCACCAGCGCCAGCGGGATGCCGGGAAGGCCGGCCCCCGAACCCACATCGCACACCGTGACGCCTTCGGGAACCACCTCGGAGAGGACCGCGCAGTTCAGCAGGTGGCGCTCCCAGAGCCGCGGCACCTCGCGTGGACCGATCAGTCCCCGCTTGACCCCCGCGTCCGCCAGCAGCTCCGCGTACCTGACAGCCTCTGGAAAGAACTCACCGAATACCGCCTGCGCCTCCTTGGGCGCCTGAGGGAGCTCGGCTGCTGCCTCCGTCACGGGAAACCGTCCTTCCGTACCGCACTAGCGCACTGTGGGTGGCTGACTATCAGGCTGACAAAGATCGGCCCCGCCTGCGAACAGACGGGGCCGACAGTACAAGGATCCGGTCAGGCCGGCAGAACGACGACGAAGCGCTGCGGCTCCTCGCCCTCGGACTCGCTGCGGAGCCCTGCTGCCGCGACCGCGTCGTGCACGACCTTGCGCTCGAACGGCGTCATCGGCTCCAGCTTCACCGGCTCACCAGAGCTCTTGACCTCGTCCGCGGCCTTGGCACCCAGCGCGGCGAGGACCTCACGCTTCTTGGCCCGAAAGCCCGCGATGTCCAGCATCAGGCGGCTGCGGTCACCGGTCTCACGGTGCACGGCCAGGCGCGTCAGCTCCTGGAGAGCCTCCAGCACCTCTCCGTCACGGCCCACAAGCTTCTGCAGGTCACGCGCCGATTCGCTGATGATCGAGACCGCGGCCCGGTCCGCCTCCACATCCATGTCGATGTCGCCGTCGAGGTCGGCGATGTCGAGCAGGCCTTCGAGGTAATCGGCCGCGATCTCCCCCTCCTGCTCGAGGCGGGTCAGGGTGTCGCTGCCCTCAGCGGCCGTGGTGGTGGTGCCTTCCGTCACGGATGGACTCCTTCTTACTTCTTGGACGGGTGCTTGGGCCGCTGCGGACCCTTGCGCTGTCCGGACTTGGCTTGGCGTGAGGAGCCGGACGCGGCGGGCTTGTCCGCCGTCTTCGGCTTGTCCTGCGATGCGTCCTGCTTCTCCAGCGAGGTCTTGGATCCCGAGTCGGTGGACTCGGAGTCCTTCGCCGCGCCGGGATGCGTGGCAGCAGTCTGACGCTTCGCCTTGGTCTGGCGCTTGGGCTGGTGGCGCTTGGGTGCGGCGCCGCCCTCTGCCTCGAGGACGGCTGCTTCGCTCTTCGCCACCGTCCCGTCCTCCTGGGCCGCGAGACCCAGCTTGCTCAGACCGGTGATGAACTTGCGCTCGATGTCGTTGCGGTCGGTCCCCTTGGCGACGATCCGCTTCACGGTGTTGCGCCGGGTCCTGCCCCGCACCTGACCGTGAGAGGTCACGCTCTTCAGCAGCCGGCCGAGGTACTGGTCCTGCGCCTTGCTGCCCGGGGTCGGGTTCTGGTTGATCACGTACATCTGCTGACCCATGGTCCAGACGTTGGTGGTCAGCCAGTACACGAGGACACCGACGGGGAAGTTGATACCCATGACGGCGAAGATCACGGGGAAGATGTACATCAGCATCTTCTGCTGCTGCATGTACGGGGTCTTCACCGTCAGGTCGACGTTCTTCGTCATCAGCTGGCGCTGGGTGAAGAACTGCGAGGCCGACATCATCACGATCATGACCGCGGTCACGACACGGACATCGGTCAGCGAGGCGCCGAGCGCCGAGACCTTCTCTTCGCTGTCCATGAACTTCGCAGCCAGCGGAGCACCGAAGATGTGCGCCTGACGCGCGCTGTCGAGCAGCGGCTGGTCGATCACGCCGATCGTCTTGCCCGAGGCGATGGCCGAGAGCACGTGATACAGGGCGAAGAAGAACGGGGACTGCGCCAGGATCGGAAGGCACGAGGAGAGCGGGTTGGTACCCGTCTCCTTGTACAGCTTCATCATCTCTTCGGACTGACGCTGCTTGTCGTTCTTGTAGCGCTCCTGGATCGCCTTCATCTTCGGCTGGAGCACCTGCATGTTCCGGGTCGACTTGATCTGCTTCACGAAGAGCGGGATCAGGCAGATCCGGATCAGGACCACCAGGGACACGATGGACAGGCCCCAGGCCCAGCCCGTGTCATCGCCGAAGAGGGCTCCGTACAGCTTGTGGAACTGGACAATGACCCACGAGACAGGTGTGGTGATAAAGCTGAACAGACTGGCAATCGTGTCCACTAATCAGGCTCCTTGAGCATTGGGCGAGGTCTCTTTGGCCGGGCTCAGGGGTTCGGAGACCGACCCCCCGGAAGGCACATCGGCGGCGGAGTCCCCGCCCTTGCCACCACGCACATAGCTGCGCAGCAGTTCGTGCCAACGCGGACGTTTGCGTGGCGGTACGTGATCCACGCCGCCGGGTGACCACGGATTGCATCGCAGGATGCGCCATGCGGTCAGCGCAGTTCCCTTGATCGCACCGTGCCGGTCGATCGCCGTATATCCATAGTGGGAACACGACGGGTAGTAACGGCAGACAGGCCCGAGGAGCGGGCTGATCGTCCACTGATACAGCTTGATGAGAGCCAGCAGCGGGTACTTCATCGCGCGCCCCCTCCCAGTAGCCGCTGAAGTGCGGCATCCAGGTCTCGGGCCAGCTGTGCATGGTCGGCGTCGCCCGATCCGGGCAGCGCTCGTACGACAACAAGGCTACCGGGGGGCAGCTGAGCCAGCCGTTCGCGCACCAGATGGCGAAGCCTGCGCTTCACCGCGGTCCGGACGACCGCGCCACCCACTGCTTTGCTGACAACGAAACCCGCACGCGGCGGGGGAGCACTCTCCCCTGTCACGTGCGGGTCCGTAACACCGCTGCGTAGATGTACGACGAGTAGCGGGCGTCCGGCCCGACGTCCCCGGCGTACAGCGGCTGCGAAGTCCTCGCGCCGCCTCAGCCGATTCTCGGTAGGCAGCACGTCATGACCTGGCCGCGATCAGGCGGACAGGTTTGCGCGACCCTTGCCACGGCGGTTCGCGAGAATCGCGCGGCCGGCACGGGTACGCATACGCAGCCGGAAGCCGTGGGTCTTGGCGCGACGACGATTGTTCGGCTGGAAGGTGCGCTTGCTCACTCGGGGGCTCCAGAAATGATTCGTGTGTTGGCGGGACATCGCCTGGCTGTCACCGTGCGCCCACGAGGAACTCGCGTAAACGCCTTAGTGCACCGCTTCACAATCACAGATCGTGATGTTTGCCCATCGGAGGCAGGCGGCAGCAGCCATCGACAACTCGACCTGGTCACGGTACGCGCGGCTGCGCCATTCGGTCAAACCAGCTCCTCGGCACCCCGTGCTGTACACAGCCTGTGGACAACAACTTGAACCGTGCGGGTCGGGCTGACTACCGTGGCTGAACTCCGGTTCTTTTCCTTCCCCCCTGCCGGGCCTCACCCGACCCGACCCATCCCGTCCCGAGAAGCACACATTCGTGGGACATGCGAGAGAGCGTGCCTTGTGGCTGACGTACCTGCCGATCTTGCCGCAGTGTGGCCACGAGTGCTGGAACAACTCCTCGGAGAGGGCCAGCAGGGCATCGAGCCGAAGGACAAGCAGTGGATCGAGCGCTGCCAGCCTCTGGCGCTCGTCGCCGACACCGCGCTGCTCGCCGTGCCCAACGAGTGGGGCAAGCGCGTCCTGGAGGGCCGGCTCGCCCCGCTCATCAGCGAGACGCTCACCCGCGAGTGCGGGCGTCCGATCCGGATCGCGATCACCGTCGACGACTCCGCCGGCGAGCCCCCCGCCCCGCCGGCACCGCCCATGCACTCGTCGCACCAGCCCCACCAGGGCCAGCAGTCCCATCGCTACCAAGGGCCGCAGCACGACGAGCCCCCGCGCAACGACGGGTACGACAGCTACGGCCCCAGGCCCTCCGACGACGGCATGCCGACGGCCCGCCCGGCCTACCCGGACTACCAGCAGCACCGCCCCGAGCCCGGCGCCTGGCCCCGCGCACAGGAGGACCTCTCGTGGCAGCCGCGGCACGGCGGCTACCAGGACCGCGACCCGTACGCGAGCCCGCGCCCCCAGCAGCCGCAGCACGACTACCGTCCGCAGCCACCCGAGCACCAGGGCTACGAACAGCAGCGTGACGGCCGCGACCGGCACGATCTGCAGGAGCAGCAGCCGCAGCACCGCCAGCCCGGCCCCGGGCCCTCGCGAGCCGGCGGCGGCCCCATGGGCACGCAGTCCGCGCCACCGCCCGGCACGGGTGAGCCGCACGCCCGGCTGAACCCGAAGTACCTCTTCGACACCTTCGTCATCGGCGCGTCCAACCGGTTCGCCCACGCGGCCGCGGTGGCCGTCGCCGAAGCCCCCGCCAAGGCCTACAACCCCCTGTTCATCTACGGGGAGTCGGGGCTCGGGAAGACCCACCTGCTGCACGCCATCGGCCACTACGCGCGCAGCCTCTACCCGGGCACCCGGGTGCGGTACGTGAGCTCCGAGGAGTTCACCAACGAGTTCATCAACTCGATCCGCGACGGCAAGGGCGACACCTTCCGCAAGCGCTACCGCGACGTGGACATCCTCCTGGTCGACGACATCCAGTTCCTGGCGAGCAAGGAGTCGACGCAGGAGGAGTTCTTCCACACCTTCAACACGCTGCACAACGCCAACAAGCAGATCGTTCTGTCCTCCGACCGCCCGCCCAAGCAGCTGGTGACCCTGGAGGACCGGCTGCGCAACCGGTTCGAGTGGGGCCTCACCACCGATGTGCAGCCTCCGGAGCTGGAGACGCGTATCGCGATCCTCCGCAAGAAGGCCGTGCAGGAGCAGCTCAACGCCCCGCCCGAGGTCCTCGAGTTCATCGCCTCCCGCATCTCGCGCAACATCCGTGAGCTGGAGGGCGCACTCATCCGCGTGACCGCCTTCGCGAGCCTCAACCGGCAGCCGGTGGACCTCGGCCTGACCGAGATCGTGCTCAAGGACCTGATCCCCGGCGGCGAGGACTCCGCCCCCGAGATCACGGCGCCGGCCATCATGGCGGCCACCGCGGACTATTTCGGGCTGACGGTGGAGGACCTCTGCGGATCCTCGCGCAGCCGTGTCCTGGTGACGGCGCGCCAGATCGCCATGTATCTGTGCCGCGAGCTGACGGATCTCTCCCTGCCCAAGATCGGGGCACAGTTCGGAGGGCGCGACCACACCACGGTGATGCACGCCGACCGGAAGATCCGCGCGCTGATGGCGGAGCGCCGCTCCATCTACAACCAGGTCACCGAGCTCACCAACCGCATCAAGAACGGCTGAGGCCGAAGGCGACGGCCAGACCCGCCGCAGCGCGCTCCTGAGGGCGCCCCGAGAGGACCGTACGACGTCCTCCTGGGGCGCCCTCTGCCGTCAGGGGCACTCCCCGGAAGGCTCGGCGGAGTTCCCCAGGAGGCTCCGCCGAGTTCCACAGGACGGCTCCAGGAGTGGCCGGGTGTCAGGCGGGGAATGGTCCCCGAGACCGCTCGGCACGCCTCCTCCGGCCCCGGGCGAGGACCTGTGGGCAGGCCGAGTCGGCGGCCAATGTTCGAATACGGCCCCCGGAAGGGCCTCTCTCCACAGATGATCGAGGAATCTCGCGTCCACAGCCTGGGGACTGTGAAGTTGTCCAGATTGCTTCCACAGGACCGGCTGTCGATACTCCATCAGGGCAGGTCAGATGCCTGGGGATTTGTGGTCAACAATGATCCACAGCCTGTGGACAGAATTTCCGTCCACAGGGCCTCATCGATGTTGTCCACCGGCAGCCCACAGGCTGTGGGCCGTTGTCCCCAGCTTCTCCACACCCCTGTCCACTGTTCGGCAACGCGACACCGCCTTTCACTGCCGAGAGTGAAAGGCGTCACACCAGGGGCCTCGGTTGAGCTGTGGGGAACGTGGGTAAAGCTGGGGACAGCCCTGGGGAGAAGTCACCCGGCCCTGTGCATCGGGTGTGCAGAACTTTCGCGTGTCCACAGAAGCACCTGGTTGTCCACCGGTGCCACCCACAGGGTCGGTGGACAAAAAACCGGCTCTGACCTGCGCAGATGACGTTATCCACGGTTTCCACAGGGCCTACTACTACTACCACTCAGAGTTAGCCAGGAATCAGCTTCGAAGTGGGGCCTGTGCACAACTCGAGGAGCGAGCGCGGCGAACCTCTTGGCTCGACTTGACCCCGAGCAGCAACGAGTGTCAGTGCCGTACGTCAGACTGGTCCCCGGCGGCCTCCCCAGCCCTTCGGCAGGGAGCCCCGATCAGACGACGAAGGCCAGCAGGGCGAGCGAGCAACAGCAGGAGGCGGTTCCGGTGAAGATCCGGGTGGAGCGCGATGTACTCGCGGAGGCGGTGGCCTGGGTGGCCCGCAGCCTCCCGGCCCGTCCGCCGGCGCCCGTTCTCGCGGGCCTTCTCCTGAAGGCTGAGGACGGAGCCCTCAGCTTCTCGAGCTTCGACTACGAGGTCTCGGCCAAGGTCTCGGTGGACGCCGAGATCGAGGAGGACGGCACGGTGCTCGTCTCCGGCCGGCTCCTCGCCGACATCTGCCGCGCCCTGCCGAACCGCCCGGTGGAGATCTCCACCGACGGTGTGCGGGCCACGGTGGTCTGCGGCTCCTCGCGGTTCACCCTCCACACACTGCCTGTGGAGGAGTACCCGGCCCTGCCGCAGATGCCGACGGCCACGGGCACCGTCCCCGGTGAGGTCTTCGCCTCGGCTGCCGCCCAGGTCGCCATCGCGGCAGGGCGTGACGACACCCTGCCCGTCCTGACCGGCGTCCGGATCGAGATCGAGGGCGACACCGTCACCCTCGCGTCGACCGACCGCTACCGCTTCGCGGTCCGCGAGTTCCTGTGGAAGCCGGAGAACCCGGACGCGTCGGCCGTGGCCCTGGTGCCCGCCAAGACGCTCCTGGACACCGCCAAGGCGCTCACCAGCGGTGACACGGTGACGCTCGCCCTGTCCGGTTCGGGTGCGGGTGAGGGGCTCATCGGCTTCGAGGGCGCGGGCCGCCGCACGACCACCCGGCTGCTCGAGGGCGACCTCCCGAAGTACCGCACGCTCTTCCCGACCGAGTTCAACTCGGTCGCGGTGATCGAGACCGCCCCGTTCGTCGAGGCCGTCAAGCGTGTCGCCCTCGTCGCCGAGCGCAACACCCCGGTGCGGCTCAGCTTCGAGCAGGGCGTTCTGATCCTGGAAGCCGGTTCCAGCGACGACGCACAGGCTGTGGAGCGTGTCGACGCCGTGCTGGAGGGCGACGACATCTCGATCGCCTTCAACCCGACCTTCCTGCTGGACGGTCTCAGCGCGATCGACTCCCCCGTCGCCCAGCTCTCCTTCACGACGTCGACGAAGCCGGCCCTGCTCAGCGGCCGTCCCGCCGTCGACGCCGAGGCGAACGACGCGTACAAGTACCTGATCATGCCGGTCCGCCTCTCGGGCTGACCCGGCGGTCGTTCCTGTCATGGCAGCTTCCGGTGGACAGGCTCAGCGCCGAGCGAGCCCGCCGTGCTGCACCCCGCCGTGCGGTACCGGCCGGGCGTAGGCTCGGTCCCAGGTACGAATCGGCACAACGCTAAAGGAATCTCTGATGGAGCTCGGTCTCGTCGGCCTCGGCAAGATGGGCGGCAACATGCGCGAGCGCATCCGCCGCGCAGGCCACACGGTCATCGGTTACGACCGCAACCCGGACGTCGCCGATGTCCACAGCCTGGAAGAGCTTGTGGGCAAGCTCAAGGGCCCGCGCGTCGTGTGGGTGATGGTCCCGGCCGGCGCCGCGACCCAGTCCACCATCGACGAGCTGGCCGAGCTGCTCTCCCCGGGCGACGTCGTCGTCGACGGTGGGAACTCCCGCTGGACCGACGACGAGAAGCACGCGGTCGAGCTGGGCATCAAGGGCATCGGCTTCGTCGACTGCGGCGTCTCCGGCGGTGTCTGGGGCCTGGAGAACGGCTACGCCCTGATGTACGGCGGCGACGCCGCGAACGTCGAGAAGGTCCAGCCGGTCTTCGACGCGCTCAAGCCCGAGGGTGAGTTCGGTTCCGTCCACGCGGGCAAGGTCGGCGCCGGCCACTTCGCCAAGATGGTCCACAACGGCATCGAGTACGCCATGATGCAGGCCTACGCCGAGGGCTGGGAGCTCCTGGAGAAGGTCGACTCCGTCACCGACGTGCGCGAGGTCTTCCGCTCCTGGCAGGAGGGCACGGTCATCCGTTCCTGGCTGCTCGACCTGGCGGTCAACGCGCTCGACGACGACGAGCACCTCGACCAGCTCCGTGGCTTCGCCGCGGACTCCGGCGAGGGCCGGTGGACGGTCGAGGCCGCCATCGACAACGCGGTGCCGCTGCCCGCGATCACCGCGTCCCTCTTCGCGCGCTTCGCCTCGCGGCAGGACGACTCGCCGCAGATGAAGATGATCGCCGCGCTGCGCAACCAGTTCGGTGGCCACGCCGTCGAGAACAAGAAGTAGCGGCGAGCAAGAAGCAGCCGTGAGCCGGAGGACGGCCCGCGGCACAGCAGCACACAGCAGAGCAAGCAGTCGAAGGGTCGGCGATCATGCACGTCACGCATCTTTCGCTGGCCGACTTCCGCTCGTACGCCCGGGTCGAGGTTCCTCTCGACCCGGGCGTCACCGTGTTCGTGGGGGCCAACGGCCAGGGCAAGACCAATCTCGTCGAGGCGGTCGGCTATCTCGCGACGCTCGGCAGCCACCGGGTGTCGTCGGACGCCCCGCTGGTGCGGATGGGCGCCGAGCGCGCCGTGGTCCGTGCCGCGGTCACCCAGGGCGAGCGGTCACAGCTGATCGAGCTGGAGCTCAACCCCGGCCGCGCCAATCGGGCGCGTATCAACAGGTCCTCGCAGGTCAGACCGCGTGACGTCCTGGGGATCGTGCGGACGGTGCTCTTCGCCCCCGAGGACCTGGCCCTGGTGAAGGGCGATCCGGGCGAGCGCCGGCGCTTCCTCGACGAGCTGATCACCGCGCGCTCCCCTCGCATGGCGGGCGTCCGCTCCGACTACGAGCGGGTGCTGAAGCAGCGCAACACCCTGCTGAAGTCCGCCGCCATGGCCCGCAGGCACGGCGGCCGGTCGCTGGACCTGTCCACCCTGGACGTGTGGGACCAGCATCTCGGCCAGGTGGGGGCGGAGTTGCTGGCACAGCGGCTGGATCTGATCGCCACCCTCCAGCCGCTCGCGGACAAGGCGTACGCCGATGTCGCCCCGGGCGGTGGACCCGTGACCCTGGAGTACCGCAGCTCGGTCGGGGCCGACGTGGATCCCGCACGCACCCGCGAGGAGCTGTACGAGCAGGTGATGGCCGCGCTGGCCGAGGCCCGCAAGCAGGAGATCGAGCGTGGGGTGACGCTGGTCGGCCCGCACCGCGACGACCTGGTGCTGGGCCTGCGCGGGATGCCGGCGAAGGGGTACGCCAGCCACGGCGAGTCCTGGTCCTACGCGCTCGCGCTGCGGCTGGCCTCGTACGACCTGCTGCGCACCGAGGGCAACGAGCCGGTGCTGGTGCTCGACGACGTCTTCGCCGAGCTGGACGCGCGCCGCCGTGAGCGGCTGGCCGAGCTGGTGGCCCCCGGCGAGCAGGTGCTGGTGACGGCCGCCGTGGACGACGACGTCCCGGGGGTTCTGACGGGCGCCCGGTACACGGTGTCCGCCGGATCGGTGGAGCGGTTGTGAGCGATCAGGGCGAGAAGCGCGAGCAGGACGGGTCCGGACCCGTCCCGGCGAAGCAGCCGGAGGTGTCCGGGGTCGACCTGGCACGGGTGGCGTTGCGGGCGGCGAAGGAGCAGGCCCGTGCCAGAGGCGCGGCAGCCCAGCAGAAGAAGCAGGCCAGGCGCGGTGGCGGGCTGCGTTCCGGTGCGCGCTCCGACGGCCGCGATCCGCTGGCCCTGGGGTCGGCGATCAACAGGCTGATCACCGAGCGCGGCTGGGAGACCCCCGCCGCGGTCGGCGGAGTGATGGGCCGGTGGCCACAGATCGTGGGGGACGATCTGGCCAATCACTGCGTGCCCGTGCGGTACGACGAGGATCCGGCCGAGCGGGTTCTGACGGTGCAGTGCGACTCGACGGCGTGGGCGACGCAGCTGCGGCTGCTGGCCCCGCAGCTGGTGGCCCGGCTCAACACGGACCTCGGCCACGGAACGGTCCGGATGATCAAGGTGCTGGGTCCGGGCGGACCACAGCGCAGATTCGGCCCTCTTCGGACTCCCGGAAGCAAGGGCCCCGGAGACACCTACGGCT
The DNA here is from genome assembly GCF_001905505.1 of Streptomyces sp. CB02058. Taxonomy (GTDB): domain Bacteria; phylum Actinomycetota; class Actinomycetes; order Streptomycetales; family Streptomycetaceae; genus Streptomyces. The sequence goes on along the minus strand of NZ_LIPG01000005.1, from coordinate 480,765 downwards.
GAGCAGGCCTTTTCCCGGATCCGCCTCCCGGGCCCGGCAGCAAGCCCATCCGTGTCTGTCCCGTTTTGCTGAGGACTCGGTGTTTCCGGTCTGTACGGCTTTGTCTGTCTTTGTGGCGTACGGGAAACCTGAGGCGTCCCTCACCGTAGCGGGAGGTTGACAGCCCGAAGCGCGCAATGCCCTCGTGAGCCTCTCAGGGCCCCTTCCTGAATATGGGGAGTCGTCAGCCGCTCATTCAGGGCGGCACATGCGTACTCAGGCGCCAGCAAACCCCCATTCATGTCGGCGCTACCGGTAGACTGGTGGACAATCCCGCTTCCTCGCGGGAGTCGTCGATACAAGCCGAACGACGCAGCCGCTCCCGCCTGCCGGAGAACGGCCTGTGCTGTGCCAGAAAGGGCGCTTCGTGGCCGATTCCGGCAACCCCAACGAGAACATTCCGTCCACAGCCGGTGAGCACGGCGAGGTGACCGCCTCGTACGACGCGAGCGCGATCACCGTGCTCGAAGGCCTGGACGCGGTCCGCAAGCGACCCGGCATGTACATCGGGTCCACCGGTGAGCGCGGTCTCCACCACCTCGTGCAAGAGGTTGTCGACAACTCGGTCGACGAGGCGATGGCCGGGCACGCGGACACCATCGACGTCACGATCCTCGCCGACGGCGGGGTGCGCGTGGTCGACAACGGCCGCGGTATCCCGGTCGGCATCGTGCCGTCCGAGGGCAAGCCGGCCGTCGAGGTCGTGCTCACCGTCCTGCACGCGGGCGGAAAGTTCGGCGGTGGCGGTTACGCCGTCTCCGGTGGTCTGCACGGCGTCGGTGTGTCCGTCGTCAACGCTCTGTCCACGCGGGTGGCCGTCGAGGTCAAGACGGACGGTCACCGCTGGACCCAGGACTACAAGCTCGGTGTCCCGACGGCCCCGCTGGCCCGTCACGAGGCCACCGAGGAGACGGGTACGACCGTCACCTTCTGGGCCGACGGCGATGTCTTCGAGACCACCGACTACTCCTTCGAGACCCTCTCGCGCCGCTTCCAGGAGATGGCGTTCCTCAACAAGGGACTCACCCTCAAGCTCACCGACGAGCGCGAGGCGGCGAAGGCCACGGCGGGCGCGGACAGCGCCGAGGTGGTGGACGTACCGGACGAGGAGTCGACCCGCACGGTCACGTACCACTACGAGAACGGCATCGTCGACTTCGTCAAGTACCTCAACTCCCGCAAGGGCGAGCTGATTCACCAGTCGGTGATCGACATCGAGGCCGAGGACAAGGAGCGCCTCCTCTCGGTCGAGATCGCCATGCAGTGGAACACGCAGTACAGCGAGGGCGTCTACTCCTTCGCCAACGCGATCCACACGCACGAGGGCGGTACTCACGAGGAGGGCTTCCGCGCGGCGCTGACCTCGCTGGTCAACCGCTACGCGCGCGACAAGAAGCTGCTGCGCGAGAAGGACGACAACCTCACCGGTGAGGACGTCCGCGAGGGTCTGACGGCGATCATCTCGGTGAAGCTGGGCGAGCCGCAGTTCGAGGGCCAGACGAAGACCAAGCTGGGCAACACCGAGGCCAAGACCTTCGTCCAGAAGGTGGTCCACGAGCAGCTGACGGACTGGTTCGACCGGAACCCCAACGAGGCCGCCGACATCATCCGCAAGGGCATCGCGGCCTCCACGGCCCGTGTCGCGGCGCGCAAGGCGCGTGACCTCACCCGGCGCAAGGGGCTCCTGGAGAGCGCCTCGCTGCCGGGCAAGCTGAGCGACTGCCAGTCCAACGACCCGACGAAGTGCGAGATCTTCATCGTCGAGGGTGACTCCGCCGGTGGTTCGGCGAAGTCCGGCCGTAACCCGATGTACCAGGCCATCCTGCCGATCCGGGGCAAGATCCTGAACGTCGAGAAGGCCCGCATCGACAAGATCCTGCAGAACACCGAGGTCCAGGCGCTGATCTCGGCCTTCGGCACCGGGGTCCACGAGGACTTCGACATCGAGAAGCTCCGCTATCACAAGATCATTCTGATGGCGGACGCCGACGTCGACGGCCAGCACATCAACACCCTGCTGCTGACCTTCCTGTTCCGCTTCATGCGGCCGCTGGTCGAGTCCGGGCACGTCTACCTCTCGCGCCCGCCGCTCTACAAGATCAAGTGGGGCCGCGACGACTTCGAGTACGCGTACTCGGACCGCGAGCGCGACGCCCTGGTGGCCCTGGGCAAGCAGAACGGCAAGCGCATCAAGGAAGACTCGATCCAGCGCTTCAAGGGGCTCGGTGAGATGAACGCCGAGGAGCTGCGCGTCACCACGATGGACGTCGACCACCGTGTGCTCGGCCAGGTCACGCTGGACGACGCCGCGCAGGCCGACGACCTGTTCTCGGTGCTGATGGGCGAGGACGTCGAGGCACGGCGCTCGTTCATCCAGCGCAACGCCAAGGACGTCCGCTTCCTCGACATCTGAGTCGGCCGTACAAGCAAGCCGTAGCGCGAAAGGACTTTGACCAGCAATGGCCGACGAGAACACCCCTGTGATGCCCGAAGAGGAGCCCATCGTCCCGGGCGTGGGCATGCGTGTCGAGCCCGTCGGGCTCGAGACGGAGATGCAGCGCTCCTACCTCGACTACGCGATGTCCGTCATCGTGTCGCGTGCCCTGCCCGACGTGAGGGACGGTCTGAAGCCCGTCCACCGCCGCGTGCTGTACGCGATGTACGACGGCGGCTACCGGCCCGAGAAGGGCTTCTACAAGTGCGCCCGCGTCGTCGGCGACGTCATGGGCACGTACCACCCGCACGGCGACTCCTCCATCTATGACGCCCTGGTGCGCCTCGCGCAGCCGTGGTCGCTGCGCATGCCGCTGGTGGACTCCAACGGCAACTTCGGTTCCCCGGGCAACGACCCGGCCGCCGCCATGCGGTACACCGAGTGCAAGATGATGCCGCTGTCCATGGAGATGGTCCGGGACATCGACGAGGAGACCGTCGACTTCCAGGACAACTACGACGGCCGCAACCAGGAGCCGACGGTCCTGCCGGCGCGCATCCCGAACCTCCTGGTGAACGGTTCCGCCGGCATCGCGGTCGGTATGGCGACCAACATCCCGCCGCACAACCTGCGTGAGGTCGCCGCCGGTGCCCAGTGGTACCTGGAGAACCCGGAGGCCTCGCACGAGGAGCTCCTGGACGCCCTGATCGAGCGGATCAAGGGCCCGGACTTCCCGACCGGCGCGCTGGTCGTGGGCCGCAAGGGCATCGAGGAGGCGTACCGCACCGGCCGTGGCTCGATCACCATGCGCGCGGTCGTCGCGGTGGAGGAGATCCAGAACAGGCAGTGCCTGGTCGTCACGGAGCTTCCGTTCCAGACCAACCCCGACAACCTCGCGCAGAAGATCGCCGACCTGGTGAAGGACGGCAAGGTCGGCGGCATCGCTGACGTCCGCGACGAGACGTCCTCGCGCACGGGCCAGCGCCTGGTCGTCGTGCTGAAGCGTGACGCGGTCGCCAAGGTCGTGCTCAACAACCTCTACAAGCACACCGACCTGCAGACGAACTTCGGCGCGAACATGCTGGCGCTCGTCGACGGGGTGCCGCGCACGCTGTCGATCGACGCGTTCATCCGCCACTGGGTGACGCACCAGATCGAGGTCATCGTCCGGCGTACGAGGTTCCGCCTGCGCAAGGCCGAGGAGCGGGCGCACATCCTGCGCGGCCTGCTCAAGGCGCTGGACGCGATCGAAGAGGTCATCGCCCTCATCCGTCGCAGCAACACGGTGGAGATCGCGCGCGAGGGCCTGATGGGCCTGCTGGAGATCGACGAGATCCAGGCGAACGCGATCCTGGAGATGCAGCTGCGCCGTCTGGCCGCGCTGGAGCACCAGAAGATCACCGCCGAGCACGACGAACTCCAGGCGAAGATCAACGAGTACAACGAGATCCTCGCGTCGCCGGCGCGGCAGCGGCAGATCGTCAGCGAGGAACTGGCGGCGATCGTCGACAAGTTCGGCGACGACCGGCGCTCGAAGCTGGTGCCCTTCGACGGTGACATGTCCATCGAGGACCTCATCGCCGAGGAGGACATCGTCGTCACGATCTCCCGCGGCGGCTACGTCAAGCGCACCAAGACGGACGACTACCGCTCGCAGAAGCGCGGCGGCAAGGGCGTCCGGGGCACGAAGCTCAAGGAAGACGACATCGTCGACCACTTCTTCGTGTCGACGACGCACCACTGGCTGCTGTTCTTCACGAACAAGGGCCGGGTCTACCGGGCCAAGGCGTACGAACTGCCGGACGCCGGCCGGGACGCGCGTGGCCAGCACGTCGCGAACCTCCTCGCCTTCCAGCCGGACGAGCAGATCGCCCAGATCCTCGCGATCCGCGACTACGAGGCGGCGCCCTACCTGGTCCTGGCGACCAAGGGCGGTCTGGTGAAGAAGACCTCGCTCAAGGACTACGACTCGCCGCGTTCCGGTGGCGTCATCGCGATCAACCTCCGGGAGACCGAGAGCGGCGCGGACGACGAGCTGATCGGCGCCGAGTTGGTGTCGGCCGAGGACGACCTGCTGCTCATCAGCAGGAAGGCCCAGTCGATCAGGTTCACGGCGACGGACGACGCGCTGCGCCCGATGGGCCGCGCGACGTCGGGCGTGAAGGGCATGAGTTTCCGCGAGGGCGACGAACTGCTCTCGATGAATGTTGTCCGGCCCGGTACGTTCGTGTTCACTGCCACCGACGGCGGGTACGCGAAGCGGACCGCGGTCGACGAGTACCGCGTCCAGGGCCGTGGCGGTCTGGGCATCAAGGCGGCCAAGATCGTCGAGGACCGCGGGTCGCTCGTCGGCGCGCTGGTGGTGGAGGAAGCGGACGAGATCCTCGCCATCACGCTCGGCGGTGGTGTGATCCGTACGCGAGTCAATGAAGTCAGGGAGACGGGCCGTGACACCATGGGCGTCCAACTGATCAATCTGGGCAAGCGCGATGCCGTCGTCGGTATCGCGCGCAACGCCGAGGCCGGTCGTGAGGCCGAAGAGGTCGACGGGACCGATGAGGCCGAAGGCGCCACGGTCGAGGCCCATGCCGAGAGCGTGGTCGAGGGCACAGTCGAGGGCACGGCGCCTTCGGCCGGGGAGCACGAGGAGTAGAGCGTGAGTGGAGCCACGG
>NZ_LIPG01000005.1:0-475543 GCF_001905505.1 Streptomyces sp. CB02058 | reverse complement strand
GCCACGGACTCCCAAGGGGGCACTGTGACGGACACTCGGGGACCTCAGCCGCAGTACGAGGGTTATGCGACCGGGCCTCTGCCCGGTGAGCGGGAGCCCGCACCGGGCCAGGCGGGGCCCTACCACCCGCCGCAGGCGTACCCGTCCCCCGCGGGCGGTACGCAGGGTGGCGGCACACAGGGCGGAGCACAGGGCGTGGGCGGCGTACAGGGGACCCGGCTGCCCCGGACGGGGGCACGGACCACTCCGCGCACCCGGAAGGCGCGTCTGCGGGTGGCCAAGGCCGACCCGTGGTCGGTGATGAAGGTCAGCTTCCTGCTCTCCATCGCCCTGGGCATCTGCACGGTGGTCGCCGCAGCGGTCCTGTGGATGGTGATGGACGCGATGGGCGTCTTCTCCACCGTGGGCGGCACGATCAGCGAGGCCACCGGTTCGAACGAGAGCAACGGCTTCGATCTGCAGTCGTTCCTCTCGCTGCCGCGCGTCCTCATCTTCACCTCGGTCATCGCGGTGATCGACGTGGTGCTGGCCACCGCGCTGGCGACGCTGGGCGCGTTCATCTACAACCTGTCGGCCGGCTTCGTGGGTGGCGTGGAGCTCACTCTCGCCGAGGACGAGTAGGCCGCCGGGTATCGATTTTGGGACTGGCCCCGACGTGCGCTAATCTTCAGAAGTCAGCGCAGCAGCGCGGCGGGGCTATAGCTCAGTTGGTTAGAGCGCATCCCTGATAAGGATGAGGCCACAGGTTCAAATCCTGTTAGCCCCACCAGCAAGAAGAACCCCTCACCGATCACGGTGGGGGGTTCTTGCGTGTACGGGGACGTGGCCGGTTCCGGCCCGGGGATGCCGGCCCGGGGATGCCGGTCAGGTTCCGGCTCGTGGGTGCGCCGGGGTGTGGAGAGAGTTCCGGCTCGTGGGCGCTTCGGGGCGTGGAGAGAGTTCCGGCCTGTGCGCTCGTCTGGTTGCGGCACCGGAGGGCCGTGGGCCGCGTGCCGGGGACGCCGCCCGGGGCGCCGCTGGGGCGCCGATGGGAGGGCTCCGGTGCGGTGGCAGAGGCTCGGGCGGCGCACCCGTTGAAGGGGCGCGTACCGGCGCACGGAAAAGGCCCCCGCCGGCGTGGACCGGACCAGGGGCCTGGGCGTGTGCGCTGGGCGCTCAGGGGGGCAGCGGGGACGAGTCCCCGGCAGGTGTGGCGCCGTGGGTGGAGCGGGTGCTGTTCGTCGCGTGCACCGCGTCGGTGGCGTCCGGGGACAGCTGCCGGGTGGCCGGGGAGGATCCGTGCGCCTCGGCGCGGATGCGCTGCTTCATCGTGGGTGGCAGCGCCCTGTCACGCGGAAGGGTCCATCGCACCGACGGGGTGGTCGCGGTTGCCGCGGTCGCACCCGTGTGCTCCTGGCTCGTGGTCGTGGGCTCGGCGGCCGTGGCCTGGGCGGTGGCGAGGCCCAGCGAGGCGAGAAGTGCGAAGAAGGCGGTGATGAAGGCGGTCCAGATGCTCTTGACCCTGAAGGTGCTCATGGCCCCTCGCTTTCAGGTGGTCCGGTTTGCTTACCTTTCCGATGATGTGGATCCGGGCCGTGGAATCCGGGACCGACGCCCCCGGTGCGCCGATCTTCTGATGAACACCACTCGTATGGTTCAACCGGCCCGAAAAGCTGCTTCCGGGGGGTCATGGGAGGTCCTGACGGGTGTCCGGAAGGGGTGGCGGCCGGGTTCCGGGGAGGTCACCGAACGGTATCGGCCGGTGTGTATAGTCGGGCGGCAGAAGTCCCTTACGTCAAGGAAAGACGAGGTCGCGCGGTGAAGAAGCTTCTCCTGGTCGCACTGGCCGCCATCGGCGGGCTCCTCGTGTACCGCCAGATCCAGGCGGATCGCGCCGAGCAGGATCTGTGGACGGAGGCGACCGACTCCGTGCCCGCAGGTTCGGGTGTGTGAGACGGAACAGTCTGCTAGAAGCCCCGGTCGCCGAGCGGCCGGGGCTTTGTGCTGCCCGGGGTCCGTGTTGCGTGACTGTGGCGCCCGCACTCTTGAGTTCACCCAAGCAAATCATTAGGTTGCTTGAGCAAAGCGTCTGATGTGGGTGGCCGAGGGGGATGCGGTGGGATCGCAGACGAGGGCGGGGCGACGACGCCGTACGCCGGTGACGGCGGCGATGGTGGGCGGCGCACTGTTCGCCCTGGTGGCGGCGGTGCTGCCCGCGACGGCTTCGGTGGCGGACCTGTACGGCGAGCGCCCGTGCGGCGGTGGGAGCCGTCGTCCACGCGCTGCCCGACGGACACCCGGCCGGCCTGCTGGGCTTCCACTGTCGGGGGCGCGGTCCGCGAACAGCCTGCATGCGTCGGAGGGCGGGCAATGGGCGCTGCGACCACGCCCCGGACGCCGACGCCCTCGCTCAGCAGCACCAGCGCTCCGCACAACTCTCCGTGGACGGCTACCGGTTGAATGGCGACCGGATCGACCCCGCTGGCCTCGGCCGTGTCCCGGATCAGGTCCGAGAACGCCAGCCGCCGTTGCGTCGAGCCGGGCTACTGCCGGCTCGTCGTCGAACGGCAGAGCAAGAAGGTGTCGGACGGCGCCCGTTGGCCCTTGTGGATCGTGTACGGCGTGGAGGTGCCGCTGGGCAACGGAGTCACGTCAACGAGCCCACGGTGGAGGGTGGTTCCTTCCTCCATTCGTACGGTGGGACGCGGCTGTTCACGCCGGCCGGCTCCCGGTCGACGGCGGAGGCGAGGTCCGTGCGACGGCGCCGTACAGCGGGAAGCCCGCGGCCCTGCGTACGGGCCACGACGGCAAATCGGCGGTGGCGGCAGACACCGGTGGTACGGCCGGTGCAGGATGGACCGGCATCGCGACCGCCGCCGGCGCGGGCGCCGCGGCCGTACTGGCCGCCGGGCTCGTGCTCGTGGGCAGGCGGCGCAGAGCAGGCACGCAGACGACGAGGGGAAGCGCGTGAACAGGCAGCGCAACAGGGGCCGGGTGATGCTCGCGTCGCTCGCGGCGATGTGCGCGGTGGCGGCGCTGCCGGGTCAGGCGCACGCGGCCGACGGCCCCGCGGCGTACACCTTCGATCCCGCGGCGACATCGGTCCGGGGCGCGGAGACGAACGCCGACGCGGAGGAGCTGAAGCCCGGGGCGGTCTACAAGAGCTCCATTAAGGGGAGCCAGAAGCTCTATTACCGCCTGGAGCTGGACGACATCACGAATGCGTACGTCTCCGCGGTGGCCGTCCCGAGGATCGGCGGAAAGGTCGCCTACGGGGACGGCATCACGATCAGCCTCAGGGACCTCGACGACAACCGTTGCAGTTCCGAGGACGCGGACTTCGCGTCGGCGGAGTTCCCGCGCCCGATCACCGCGTACGCCCATCGGACCGTGAAGAAGGACAGCACGATCTGTCAGGCGGGCGGCACGTACAACGTCCTCGTCGAGCGGGAGAGCAAGGCGACGTCGTCCCCCGAAGCATGGGACCTGGAGCTGCGCTTCGAGACCGAGCCCGCGCTGAAGGACGGCGAGACGCCGCCGACCGAGGCGCCGGAGGACTGGTCCTCCGCCTCACCCGCACCGGCCCCGGGGAAGCAGAAGCGGGCCGGAGGCACCAGCTACTACGACGCGACCAGCCTGGAGTCCGGTGAATGGGTGGACGCCGTCGCACCCGGACAGACGCGCTTCTACCGGGTGCCCGTGGACTGGGGCCAGCAGATCTTCGCCACGGCCGCGCTGAGCAACAGCGGAAAGTCGACCGAGTACCTCGGCAACGTCCTGGCGGTGTCTCTGGACAACCCCATGCGTGGTCATGTGGAGGACGCGACGCTGTCGTACTCCGGGGCGCCGAACTCGGTGGCGCTGGACCCGCTGCCCCCGGTGGCCTACGAGAACCGCAACGACATCGCCTCGGACGTCAGCGCGATGCGCTTCGCCGGCTGGTACTACCTTTCGGTGACGCTCTCCCCCGAGGTCGCCGAGCACTACGGGACCGACCCCATCGGACTGACGCTCAAGATCAACGTCGTTAACGACAGCGAGCCGTCTCCCTATCAGGGGGACGCGGGGATCTTCGGTGTCACCGATGACGACAGGGACATGGCCAAGAGCGGGCAGAGCGCGCCCGAGGCCGGTGAGAGCGACACGATGAAGATGGTGGCCGCGGCCGGGATCGGAACGGGTGCCGTGCTGGTGCTCGGACTCGGGGTGTGGACGCTGCTCGCCAGGCGCCAGGCTGCCGCCGTGCCGCCGGGCGCGGGCGGGCAGCAGCCGCTCGGGGGGCCGCCGCCCCAAGCCTGGTAGCGGGTCAGGTCTGGGTGAGCGCCCAGATTCCCACCGCGAAGCAGATCAGAGCCACCAGCAGGACCGGGATCGCCACCTTCGGGGGTGGTCCCGGCCGTTTTACGGGGGCCGGCTGCGGGGCGGGCACGGGAGGAGCCGTGGTCCCGGGGGCCAGCGGGTGCTGGGCGGTATAGGCGCGGGTGGGCGGCGCCGCCCCGTACGGCACGGAGGTCGTGGCGGCCTGCGCGAAGTCCGGCGGGGTGCCGTCGGCGTAGGGGGACGGCTGCGGCTGCGCTCCCTGAGCCGCCTGCGGCACGGGAGCCGACTGCTGCGGGGGCGGGGCGAGGTGGAAGCTGCCCGTCTCGGACATTGCCGGGTACGGCGCGTACGGCTGCTGTCCCGCTCCCTGGGGCTGCTGTGGCGGTTGGGGCGACGGGTGGGGCAGCGAGATGCCACCGACGGCCTGTACGGGCGTCTGAGGGCCGCTCACGGGCCCCTCCGGGCCTCCGGGGGTCTGGGGTGCTCGAGGGCCTTCGGGGCCGAATCCGGCGGGCAGGGGGCCGATCTGATCGAACACCTCCACCGGCTCGTCGTCCGCAGAGGGCTCCGGCAGCATTTCGACCGCCTCGGCCAGGGCCTTGCGCGCGCCTGTCGCCGTACGGAAACGGGCGTGCGGGTCCGGCTGCAGCAGTCCCGCGAGAACCTGCCACAAGGGCTCCGGCACACCCTGAGGGGCGCCGGGGGTGCCGTGTGCCGCGAAGTACTCGATCAGCGCCTGGGAGTCGGGCTTCTGACCCTGGAGCAGATAGAGGGCGACGAGACCCACGGCGAACAGGTCCGCCGGGAAATCCGGCTCCGCACCCATCATTTGCTCGGGTGCGAAGTAACCGGGCGTTCCGACGACGTAGTTGGTCTCCGTCAGCCGGGGCTCGCCCTTGCGCATCGAGATACCGAAATCGGAGAGCCGCAGATGCGGCCGTCCCGTACCGGTGGCCTCCATCAGGATGTTGGCCGGCTTGATGTCCCGGTGCACGACCCCCTCGGCATGCACCGTGGACAGCCCGGAGAGCAGCTGGTCGAGCAGAAGGCAGACGAAACGCGGGGGGAGAGGCCCGTAGTCGCCGATGACATGGGCCAGCGATCCGCCGCTGACCAGATCCATCGTGAACAGGACCTTGTCGTCGTCGGCCGCCCAGCTGGCCGGGGCGAGGACATGCGGATGCTCGATACGCAGCGCCTGTTCACGGACGAAGCGCAGCAGTGTGTGCGCGTCGCTCTGCTGGAGGACCTTGGCCGCCACATACCTGCGGCGTCTGTGGTCCCATGCGCGCCAGACGGCGCCGACCCCACCACGTCCGATCGGATCCACCAGCTCGTACCGACCAGCGAAGACCTCACCCATTGCGCTGCGCCCGCTCCCGTTCCCGTATCGGTCCGTGCCCCGGCTGTCGGGATACTGCCACGGCTCTGCCGCCCGGGGCGGTTCCCGGGACTGGGTCGTGCCTCAGTGCCTCCCGTCCGGATCGTGCCGGGTTCGCGTGCCCCGGCACCGCACCCCGCGGCGTCGTCATCGGTCGCCATGGCCCAGCCATGGCTCCCTCCTCCGCCTGCGCCGCACGGCACCGGACCCCGCTCTCTGGCCCGGCCTGATCCGGACGAAAGCCCCTAGCTCTGGTGGCCTTCGTAGTGCGCGACCGCGTCGGCGGTGCGCCCCGCTCCGTACACCCTGAGGAACTCTGCCAGCTCGGGGTGGGCCGGGGCGAGGGAGTCGGCGGCATCGATGATGTCGCCGGCCGCGGCGACCGAGCGGAGGAGCGACTGGATCTCGCGGACCACGCGCCGCACGGTGGGGGCCCCGCCGGTGGTGGCGGTCTGCCCGGTGGTGGTCAGGACCGAACCGCCCTGGGACTTCTTGATCTCTTCCATCCGGTCGGTGGCCTCTCCCGCGCTGACGCTGCCGTCCGCGACCTGGCTGGCGAGCTCCTGGAGGGCCTGGACCCGCTGGACGACCGCCGGATTACCGATCTTGGCCCGCTGGCCGCTCATCAGCTGGGAGAGCATGGGCGCGGACAGCCCGAGCACCGCGGCGAGGCGTGCCTGGTTGAGGCCGAGGTCATCGATCAGCCTGCGGAAGAGCGCCCCCAACGGCTCCCCGTACCAGCTGCGCTGGAGCTCCCGGGCTCTAGCCGTGGCCTCTTGCTGCGCTGCGTCCATTGCGTCTCCCCTTCGCTGCGGCTTCGCTGCTGCGAACCTCGTCGTGCATCTTACGGAGAGCCGTTGTCGACGGGGAGTCCCAATCCTTTTGCAGGTTTCAGGGGGTCACCCGGTACTCTGTTCTGCGACGGACATCGCCGCAGGGATGCGTCCTGTGGTGCCCGTTTTCGGGGCCTTAGCTCAGTTGGTAGAGCGCTGCCTTTGCAAGGCAGATGTCAGGAGTTCGAATCTCCTAGGCTCCACAGCAGAACGCCCCTGACCTGTGTTTCAGCAGGTCAGGGGCGTTCTTGTGTTCGGGGGAGGTTTCCCGGCGCGGCTCAGGGAGAGGTATGGGCCGGATGGGCGGGCCCGGAGTCCCCCCTTGCTGCCGTTGGCGTCGCCCGCCGCTTCGGGTGCCGGCCCGGTACCTGGACAGGCTTCCCCCGTTTCACGTGAAACAGCAGGAGTCCCTGTTTCACGTGAAACGGTCGTCGCCGGGACCCTCATGGACTCCGGGCCCGCTAGCGGGCCGAGCGGCACGTCTTGGTGGGCTTGTGCGGCGCTCCTCGAGCCATGCCGGCCCGGATGAGGGCTCTTTACGTGCGGCGCGGCAGAGGGGCGCTGCGCGGCACGGCATGAGGGGCGCCGGAAGGCCCTGAGGCCTTCCGGCGCCCCTCATGGGCGTCGTTCCCGGTGGTCCGGGTCAGTGCTTGTCGTCGCGGTCGGTGCCGTCCGCCGCGTCAGGTCCGGCTTCCGCTTCGTCCTGCTTGGCACGGACCTCCGGGTCGAGCAGCGGCTGGCCGCTGCCGTCGACCGAGGTCAGTGGGGCGCGGTCGTCGCCCACCTCGGTGGGGGCGGGCGGCTCGACCAGCCAGTCCGGGTTGGCCTGCTTGTCCCACCACTTCCACGCGGCGAAGGCTCCGCCCGCCAGGGCGCCCAGCACGAGGAAGCCCTTGGCCAACTTGCCTGCCTTGGCCCGCCGCTCGTGCTTCCTGACGATCTTCTGGATCTCCTTGGCCGTCACCTGGCCTCGGAGCGCGGCGAGCGCGGCCGTGCTGCGCGCGGTGGCCTCCTCGGCCATCGGGCGGCTGGCCGCCACCGCGTACTCCACGCGCGGCACGGTGTAGTCCGCCGCGGTCCGCGCGGCGCTGCGCGTCCGGACGGCGGCCTTGTGTGCGGCCTCGTCGACCTTGGGCGGCACATGGGTACGAGCCTGTTCGATGCGGGGCGCGAGATGCGCGCTGTACTGGACACGGGCCTGCGCGGCTGCCTTCGACACCTTGGGCGCGAGCAGTGCGCGAGCCTCCTGCGCGTAGTGCGCGGCCTGTTCCTTGGCCGTGTCGGCGTAAGGCGCCACCACTTCCGCGGCGTGCTGCGCGCTGTCCTTCGCCGAGTAGGTTGCGGCGCGCACGCTGTCGATGCGGGTCACGGGATCCTCCTCCTTGGTGGCGGGTAGGTACTCCGCCTATCCACCCATTTCGAAATCATGCCCGCTGAGCCATCGAGCGCCATGCGGGACGGGCATCCGGGTCACGAGCGTCATTCTCGGGCAATGTGGTGCAAGGGGAGCGTGCCGCTGACGATGCCACGGTTCGCGCCGGGGCGCTCCGTGTCGTCCGGCACTTGGGCGCATCTGTCCCGCAGGACGTGTGGAAAAGGTGCGGGAAACCGGGCAACGAGGTGAGTGCGGCATGTCCCAGGGCGATGACCGGGCTGTTGAGGAGCGCCCCCGTGCGAGGATCGGAGGTCATCAGCGAAGACTTACGGAAGGCAGATCGTGGCCGAGCAGCTTTACGCCACTTTGAAGACCAACCAGGGCGACATCGAGATCCGGCTTCTGCCGAACCACGCGCCCAAGACGGTCAGGAACTTCATCGAGCTCGCCCAGGGCGAGCGCGAGTGGACGAACCCCGCGACCGGCAAGAAGTCCACGGACAAGCTGTACGACGGAACTGTCTTCCACCGCGTCATCAGCGGTTTCATGATCCAGGGCGGCGACCCGCTGGGCAACGGCACGGGCGGTCCCGGATACGAGTTCGGCGACGAGTTCCACCCGGACCTCGCTTTCACCAAGCCCTACCTGCTGGCCATGGCCAACGCGGGCCCGGGCACCAACGGCTCCCAGTTCTTCGTGACGGTCTCGCCCACCGCCTGGCTGACCGGCAAGCACACGATCTTCGGTGAGGTCACCGGTGAGGCGGGCAGGAAGGTCGTGGACGCCATCGCCGCGGCTCCGACCAACCCGCGCACCGACCGTCCGCTCCAGGACGTGGTGATCGAGTCGGTCGTCATCGAGACCCGCTGACCCGTCGGCTCGGCCGGCCTGCGGGGCCGCTGACCCGACAGGCCGCACCCCCGCGCGGGGAACCAACCGCCCTGCTCGTCCGTACTGTTACATAACGGGCGAGCGGGGCGGCCGCATGTGTGCCGCCTCCACGGACGAGGACCGAAGGGGCCGTGACCGATGGAGAAGCACCAGCCGCCGGAAGACCAGGACGGGTCCGCGGCTGCGGGCGGTCCTCCCACCTGTTATCGCCATCCGGACAGGGAGACGGGGATCAGCTGCACCCGGTGCGAGCGGCCGATCTGCACGGACTGCATGATCGGGGCCTCCGTCGGCTTCCAGTGCCCGGAGTGCGTCCGCGAGGCGACGGGCACGGGCCACCACCCCGCGGCGAGCCGGCCGCGGACCCTCGCGGGCGGCAGCGTCGCGGCCGACCCGAGGCTGGTCACCAAGATCCTGCTCGGCATCAACATCGCCGTCTTCATCGCCGTGCTGGCGGCGGGACGCCCGCTGGTCGACGATCTGCTGCTGTTCGGCCGCGCCTACTCCGGCGATCCGTCGGTCGGCATCGAAGGGGTGGCCGAGGGCCAGTGGTACCGGCTGCTGACGTCGGTGTTCCTGCACCAGGAGGTGCTGCACATCGCCTTCAACATGATGGGGCTGTGGTGGCTCGGCGGACCGCTGGAAGCCGCCCTGGGCCGCGCCCGCTATCTCGCCCTCTATCTGCTCTCGGGCCTCGCGGGCAGCGCGCTCACCTATCTGACCTCCGACCCCGCGCAGGGGTCCCTCGGTGCTTCCGGTGCGGTGTTCGGTCTGATGGGAGCCACGGCCGTGCTGATGCGCCGGATGAACTACGACATGCGGCCGGTGATCGTGCTGCTCGTGGTGAACCTGGTCTTCACCTTCACCTGGGGCGGGATCGCCTGGCAGGCTCATGTGGGCGGGCTGGTCGCCGGCGCGCTGATCGCCATCGCCATGGTCCACGCCCCGCGCGAGCGCCGGAATCTCGTGCAGTACGGCGCGTGCGCGCTGGTTCTGCTGGCGGTCGTGGGGATCGTCCTCGCCAGGACCGCTGCGCTCACCTGAGCGGAATCCGTTGCTCCAGAGGTGTGGTTGTCCACAGAGCGTGCCGGATCTTGTGCATGACGTGGGGAACAGGTGTGCCCCTTGTCGCTGAACCGGGTTTTCCCAGTCAGGACAAGGGGCGTACCCTCTCGCGATGCGTAAGTGTGTAGTCACACCGGTGTCAACCTCGAGGGAAGTTATCCACAGATCGTCTGACCTTTTCCCCTACCTGTGGATAACCTTGTGGGTAACTCGGGGCAGAGCTACTTCCACTGTGTGGAGACGCCGAAGCCACCGGCGATGAACCCGAAGCCGACCACGATGTTCCAGTTGCCCAGTGCGCTGATCGGCAGATCGCCCTCGGTGACGTAGAAGACCACGATCCAGGCCAGACCGATCAGGAAGAGCGCCAGCATCACCGGCGCCACCCAACTGCGGTTGGTCAGCTTTATGCTCGTCGCCTGCTTGGCGGGCGGAGGCGTGAAGTCTGCCTTCTTGCGGATACGTGACTTCGGCACGAGGGACTCTCCTGTCGATGCGCTGCGTGACCGCGCAGGGATCTGTGGCTTGCGCCGGGGCGCGAGGGGGAATGCTGCCTCCCCGGGGCGTCCGTTAGCGTAGTGCTTCCGTGGCGCCTAAGGAGATAAGGGTACGTTGAGCAATTCTGCCGAATCTCCTCGAGGTCCGGCCCGGCGCATGTCCCGGTGGCCGGTCCAGGGCCTCACCGCTGCCGTTTTCGCTCTGGCCGGACTGATCTTCGTCACCAGCGCCAATACGGCCAAGGGGACCGATATCCGTACGGACTCCTCCCTGCTGAAGCTCTCCGATCTCATTCAGCAGCGCAGCGAGAAGAACGCGGAGCTGGACGAATCGACCGCGTCCGTGCGGGCGGACATCGACTCCCTCGCCCGGCGCGACGACGGGAGCACCCGTGCCGAGGACGCCGAGCTCGACGCGCTGGAGAAGGCCGCGGGCACGACACCGGTCACCGGTGAGGCGCTCGCCGTCACGCTGAACGACGCCCCGCCGAACGCGACCGCGAACCCCGGATACCCCGAGCCGCAGCCCAACGACCTCGTCATCCACCAGCAGGACCTGCAGGCCGTCGTCAACGCCCTCTGGGAGGGCGGAGCGAAGGGGATCAAGGTGATGGACCAGCGCCTGATCTCCACCAGCGCGGTGCGCTGCGTCGGCAACACCCTGATCCTGCAGGGCCGGGTGTACTCCCCTCCCTACAAGGTCACCGCCGTCGGTGACCGGGAGAAGCTCAGGCAGGCGCTCAACGACTCCACGGCGATCCAGAACTACCAGCTGTACGTGAAGGCGTACGGGCTGGGCTGGAAGGTCGAGGAGGACGACAAGGTGACGCTTCCCGGCTACTCGGGCACGGTCGACCTCCATTACGCACAGCCTGTGGAATAGCGGCGGGACGCCCGGACCCACGGGCCGGCACGCGCCGCGCCACGCTGTGACGGACGCCGTACCGGCGGCTTTCCACAGCTGACCCACGCCCGTGCCCCGGCCGTTTAGTCTGGTGCCGTACCGAATGGAGGCAACAGCATGTACGGCTGGATCTGGCGGCATCTGCCGGGCAACGCATGGGTGCGGGGCTTCATCTCGCTCGTGCTCGTCCTGGCCGTTGTCTACGCGCTCTTCCAGTACGTCTTCCCCTGGGCGGAGCCCTTGCTCCCGTTCGGTGATGTGACGGTGGACGGCGAAAGCACCAGCGGAGCGGGGTCCGGTCAGTGAGCGCACGCATTCTCGTCGTCGACAACTACGACAGCTTCGTCTTCAACCTCGTCCAGTACCTCTACCAGCTCGGTGCCGAGTGCGAAGTGGTGCGCAACGACGAGGTGACCACGGCACACGCCGACGACGGCTTCGACGGAGTCCTGCTGTCCCCCGGACCCGGCACACCCGAACTGGCCGGTGTCTGCATCGAGATGGTGCACCACTGCGCGCGCAGTGGCGTGCCGGTCTTCGGAGTCTGCCTGGGCATGCAGTCGATGGCCGTCGCGTACGGCGGTGTGGTGGACCGGGCGCCCGAGCTGCTGCACGGCAAGACCTCGCCCGTCCTGCACGAGGGCAAGGGGGTGTTCGCCGGCCTGCCGTCCCCGTTCACGGCGACCCGCTATCACTCGCTCGCCGCCGAACCGGCGACGGTCCCGCCCGAGCTCGAGGTCACGGCGCGCACCGCCGACGGCATCATCATGGGGCTGCGCCATCGTGAACATGCCGTCGAGGGCGTGCAGTTCCACCCCGAGTCCGTGCTCACGGAACACGGTCATCTGATGCTCGCCAACTGGCTGGAGGGCTGCGGTGACGTGGGCGCAGTCGGGAGATCGACGGGGCTGGCCCCGGTGGTGGGCAAGGCCGCGGCGTGACCTCGCTCCGCCCCGGCGCCGGGCAGGAAGGCCCGTACGCGCAGGGTGCGTACGAGCCCGACGGCACGTTCGAGGCGGCGGTGGACCAGCTAGCGGACCCGCTGAACGATCCGCTTCCGGGGCAGCACGCGTCACCCTGGTTCCGGGAGGAGACCGCCCGGCCCGACGTCGGGGCGGTGCCGATGCCCCAGGCGGCGGCTCAGGGGGCCGTGGAGCCCCCGGGCGAGTGGTACGACCCGGAGGGGTATCAGCGGGACTGGTACGGGCAGCAGGGGCCGGAGGCGGCCCATGCGGCCCCCCGGGCGGGCACCGTCCAGGGGACCGCGGCGATGCCCGGACCCGCTACGGCGATGCCCGATCCCACAGCGGTGACGCGTGGACCCGGGCCGGTGACGCGTGAACCCGACGCCATGCGTGAACCCGGTGGGCTGATAGCCGAAGCACCGGCCGCGGTGCCCGACGTCACGGCGGTGCTGCCCGTGGCCGGTCCGGGAGGGCCAGGAGCGCCCGGCCCCGCCGACGGCCTTGCGGTGCCCGGCGCCCGTGCGCTCCGGCACGACGAGACGATCGCCCTGCGGACGTCCGACACACGGGACGCCTCGCGGCACACCCCGGCCGACGTCCCCCCGCCCCCTGCCGAGCACCTGCCGACGGGCGGTAGGGCCGAGCGCAGACGGGCGGCCAAGGGGCGCGGCAGACGGCGGCCCGAACCGCAGCGTGCCGCCGAGGCGGAGGCCGCTGAGCCCGCGGTCCCGATGTCGCGTCTGGAGGCCAGACGGGCGGCACGCGCCGCCAAGGACAGCCCCGCCGTCGTGGCCAGCCGGGTCGTCGGCGAGGTCTTCATCACCTTCGGCGTGCTGATGCTGCTCTTCGTGACGTATCAGCTCTGGTGGACCAACGTCCGCGCTGATCAGATCGCAGGCCGCGAGACGAACAAGATCCAGGACGACTGGGCGAGCGGCGAGCGCTCCCCCGGTGCCTTCGAGCCCGGTCAGGGATTCGCCATCATGCACATCCCGAAGCTGGACGTGGTCGCGCCCATCGCCGAGGGCATCAGCAAGGAGAAGGTGCTCGACCGCGGCATGATCGGTCACTACAGCGAGGGCACGCTGAAGACCGCGATGCCTTCGGCCGAGAAGGGCAACTTCGCGGTGGCGGGCCACCGCAACACTCACGGCGAACCCTTCCGCTACATCAACAAGCTGAAGCCGGGCGATCCGATCGTGGTCGAGACGCAGGACGCCTACTACACGTACGAGATGACGAGCATCCTTCCGCAGACGTCGCCGTCCAACGTGGCCGTGATCGACGAGGTGCCGCCGGGGTCCGGTTTCACCGGCCCGGGCAGGTACATCACGCTGACGACCTGCACGCCGGAATTCACGAGTACGTACCGAATGATCGTGTGGGGCAAAATGGTCGACGAACGGCCGCGGAGCAAGGGGAAGCCCGACGCGCTCGTCGGCTGAACATCATCACGACAGGGACGGGTGCGGTGGCAGCGAGGACCGAGCACGAAGAGCG
This sequence comes from Streptomyces sp. CB02058, assembly GCF_001905505.1. Classification (GTDB taxonomy): domain Bacteria; phylum Actinomycetota; class Actinomycetes; order Streptomycetales; family Streptomycetaceae; genus Streptomyces. The sequence goes on along the minus strand of NZ_LIPG01000005.1, from coordinate 461,833 downwards.
CGTCGACGAGCCGGCACCGCCGGTGAGGTACAAGAAGCGCCATCCCGTCGCGACGGCGGTGAGTCTCTTCGGTGAGCTGCTGATCACGGCCGGTCTGGTGCTGGGCCTCTTCGTCGTCTACTCGCTGTGGTGGACCAACGTCCTCGCGGACCGTGCCGCCGACAAGCAGGGCAACACCGTCCGCGACCGCTGGGCCGGCGGGCCGGGTGCGCTGGACACCAGGGACGGCATCGGGTTCCTCCATGTCCCGGCCATGAAGAACGGCGAGGTGCTGGTCAAGAAGGGCACCGACACCGCCACCCTCAACAACGGCATCGCCGGCTACTACACCGACCCCGTGAAGTCGGCCCTCCCCTCGGACGAGCAGGGCAACTTCGCGCTCGCCGCGCACCGGGACGGCCACGGCGCCAAGTTCCACAACATCGACAAGCTGAAGAAGGGTGACGCGGTCGTCTTCGAGACCAAGGACACCTGGTACATCTACAAGGTCTACGCGGAGCTGCCGGAGACGTCGAAGTTCAACGTCGACGCGATCGCCCCGGTGCCCAAGGGGTCGGGCGTGAAGAAGCCCGGCCGCTACATCACGCTGACCACCTGCACGCCCGTGTACACGTCGAAGTACCGCTACATCGTGTGGGGCGAGCTGGTGCGCACGGAGAAGGTGGACAGGGACCGCACGAAGCCCGCGGAGCTGCGCTGACCACGAAGCCCGCGGAACCGCGCTGACCACGAAGCCCGCGGAACCGCGCTGACCACGAAGCCCGCGGAACCGCAGACGCACGGACAAGCACAGGGCCCCGGTCACTTCAACGGTGACCGGGGCCCTGTGCTTGTCCGTGCGTACGGCTGGGCGTCAGCCGAAGATGCCGCCCCCGCCGCCTTCGATGGTCGTCAGGGTCACCGTGCTCCCCTTGGCCACCTGGCTGTTGGGGGCCGGGTCGCTGCCCATCACCCTGGCACCGGGCTTGTCGACCGAGTTGGGAGCCAGTGCGACCACCAGACCCAGCCCTTCGAGCTGCCCCTTCACGTCCTGATAGCGCTTGGTCAGGATGTCGGCGGGGATGGTGACCTGCTCCGGCTGGGCGGGGCCCTTGGAGACCTTCAGGACGATCTGGGCGTCCTTGGCCTGCTTGCTCGGGCCTTCCGGCGTCTGGCCGACGACCATGTCCTTCGGCTGATCCGAGTCGACGTCCTGCCGCGAGATGTTGGTGAATCCGATGGCCCGCAGCTGGGCTTCCGCCTCGGCGTAGGTCCGGGTCAGCGCCGGCAGGTCGAGGAGCTTCTCCTTGGCCACCGTGATCGTGATCTCGCTGTCCTTCTCGACCTCCGAGCCACCCTCGGGGTCCTGCGCGATGACGGTGTCCGGGGTCTTGTCGGACTCGGCCGTCTTCACGTTCACCGTGAAGCCCTTGTCCTCCAGCGCCTTGCGGGCACTGTCCTCGGACTTCTCCAGGACGTCCGGGACCTCGACCTTGGGGGCGCCGGTGGAGACGACGACCGTCACGGTCTCGCCGGTCTCCATCTGCTCGTCCGCGGAAGGGGTCTGGCTGCAGATCGCGTCCTTCTCCTGGGCCTCGCAGGGCTCCCTGCCGCCGACCTTGAGGACGATCTCGGAGTTGTCCGCGAGTTTCTGCGCCTCGTCGACCGTGGAGCCGACCATGTTCGGCACGTCGACCTTGCCGGTGTCACCGTCCGTGGAGCTGAACACCGAACGGCCGATGAGGATCGCGCCGATCAGCACCAGGATGCCGGCGACGACCAGGAGGATCGTCGAGGTGTTGCTCTTCTTCTGGCGCCGGCGGTCCGGGCGGTCGTCGTAGCCGTAGCCGCCGTCGTCGGGGTTGACCGGGGGCAGCATGGACGTCTGGGCGCCGCCCGGGTCCGTCGCACGCAGAGCCGTGGTGGGCTGGTCGTTGTTGTAGCCGTCGTAACCGCCGTAGCCCACGGCACCCATCGCCGCCGTGGCCGCGACCGGCTGGCCGTCGAGGCAGGCCTCGATGTCCGCGCGCATCTCGTCGGCCGACTGGTAGCGGTAGTCGGGGTCCTTGGTCAGCGCCTTCAGCACGATCGCGTCCATCTCGGGCGTGATCTCGGAGTCGAAGTTGCTGGGAGGCTGAGGCTCCTCGCGCACGTGCTGGTACGCGACCGCGACGGGGGAGTCACCGACGAACGGCGGCCGGACGGCCAGCAGCTCGTAGAGCAGGCAGCCGGTGGAGTACAGGTCGGAGCGTGCGTCGACCTGCTCGCCCTTGGCCTGCTCTGGGGAGAGGTACTGGGCGGTGCCGATGACGGCCGCGGTCTGGGTCATCGTCATGCCGGAGTCACCCATGGCGCGGGCGATGCCGAAGTCCATGACCTTGACCTGGCCGGTGCGCGTCAGCATGACGTTCGCCGGCTTGATGTCGCGGTGGACGATCTGCGCGCGGTGGGAGTACTCCAGAGCCTGGAGGATCCCGACCGTCATTTCGAGGGTCCGCTCGGGCAGGAGCTTGCGGCCGGAGTGCAGAAGCTCTCTGAGGGTCGAGCCGTCGACGTACTCCATCACGATGTACGGGATGGAGACCCCGTCGACGTAGTCCTCGCCGGTGTCGTAGACGGCGACGATCGCGGGGTGGTTGAGCGAGGCGGCCGACTGGGCCTCACGGCGGAACCGTGCCTGGAAGGACGGATCGCGGGCGAGATCGGCCCGCAGTGTCTTCACAGCGACGGTGCGGCCGAGCCGGGTGTCGTGCGCGAGGTAGACCTCGGCCATGCCACCACGGCCGAGCACCGAGCCCAGCTCGTACCGGCCGCCGAGGCGACGCGGCTCTTCCATAACTGATCCAGCCCTCTCCGTCAGTCCCGACCGCACCCGTGTGTGGTCCGGCGGTGCGCTGTTCGGGCATACGCTACCGGGCACGCCCGGCGTGATCGGCCCGCACCCTTCAGCTGATATCCGACCGGTATCCCAATGTGCTGGTGTGGACAGAAGTTGTGACGGTTGTCACTTCTTTCCGTCGAGTACCGCCTTCATCACACTCTTGGCGATCGGTGCTGCGAGGCCGCCACCGGAGATGTCGTCCCGGTTGGCGTTGCCGTCCTCGACCACCACGGCGACGGCGACCGGGGAGCCGCTGTCGGTCTTGGCGTACGAGATGAACCACGCGTACGGCTTCTCGCTGTTGTTGAGGCCGTGCTGCGCGGTGCCGGTCTTGCCACCCACGGTGACGCCGTCGATCTGCGCGTTGGTTCCCGTGCCGTCCTTGACCACGGTCTCCATCATCTGCTGCACCTTCTGGGCGTTCTCCGCCGAGAGCGGCTGGCTCAGCTGCTCCTTCTCGTGCGTGTAGATGACGTCCAGGTTCGGTGCCTGGCGCTCGGCGACCATGTAGGGCTGCATCAGCTTGCCGTCGTTGGCGATCGCGGAGGCCACCATGGCCATCTGGAGCGGAGTGGCGCGGTTGGATGCCTGGCCGATGCCCGCCATGGCGTTCTGCGGGCGGTTGTCCTCCGGGTAGACGCTGGCGTCGGCCCGGACCGGAGTGAAGACTTCCTCGTTGAAGCCGAACTTGCCGGCCTGCTCGATCATCTTCTTGTTGCCGAGGTCGTCGCTCATCTTGCCGAAGACCGTGTTGCACGACCAGCGCAGGGCCTCCCGGAGCGAGGCGTCCTTGCAGGGGATGCTGCCCTCGTTCTGCAGCAGGTTGGTCGACTGCGGGAGCCGCCAGGGCAGCGGGGAGTCCGTCTTCGCGTCGATGTCGGTGTAGAGGCCGTTCTCCAGGGCCGCCGCGGCCGTGACGACCTTGAACGTCGAGCCGGGCGGGTAGGTCTCCCGCAGGGCCCGGTTCAGCATCGGCTTGTCCTTGTCGTCCAGGAGCTTCTGCCGCGCGTCGGAGTCCTTCATGGAGTTGCCCGCGAAGACCGAGGGGTCGTACGAAGGGGTGCTGGCCAGCGCCAGGATGGCGCCGGTCTGCGGGTCGAGCGCGGCGACGGCGCCCTTCTTGTCGCCGAGGCCCTCGAAGGCGGCCTTCTGGGCTTTGCCGTCGAGGGTGGTGACGATGTTCCCGCCGGTCTTCTTCTCGCCGGTGAACATCGACAGGGTGCGGTCGAAGAACAGCTGGTCGCTGTTGCCGGTGAGGATGCCGTCCTCGATGCTCTCCAGCTGCGAGGAGTCGAAGGCCTGCGAGGAGTAGCCGGTGACGGGCGCCCACATGGGGCCGTTCTTCCAGACGCGCTTGTACTTGAAGTCGCTGTCCGTGGTCTCCACGGAGCCCGTGACGGGCTCCCCGTCGACGATGATGTTGCCGCGCTCATGGGCGTAGCGCTCGATCTGGACGCGACGGTTGTGCTCGTTCGAGTTGAGCTCGTCGGCACGGACGTACTGGATGTAGTTGGTGCGGATCAGCAGGGCCAGGACCAGGATCCCGCAGAAGATGGCGATCCTGCGGAGCGGCTTGTTCACGGTCGGACCACCTGGGTCATTTCGGCGTCCGGGGACGGTGCGGGGGCCGGGGCGGGACGGCGGGCGGTGTCGCTGATTCTGATCAGGATGCCGATCAGGGCCCAGTTCGCGATGACGGACGAACCACCGGCCGCGAGGAACGGCATGGTCATACCGGTCAGCGGGATGAGGCCCATGACACCGCCGGCGACGACGAAGACCTGGATGGCGAAGGAGCCGGAGAGCCCGATCGCCAGGAGCTTGCCGAAGGGGTCGCGCGCGGCGAGTGCCGTGCGGACGCCGCGCTCGACGATCAGGCCGTAGGCGAGCAGGACCGCCATCATTCCCGCCAGGCCGAGCTCCTCGCCGACGGTGGCGAGGATGAAGTCGGAGTTGGCGGCGAAGCCGATGAGGTCGGAGTTGCCCTGGCCGAGACCGGTGCCGAGGGTGCCGCCCGAGCCGAAGGCCATCAGGGACTTGGCCATCTGCTCGCTGGCCGCCAGCTCGCCCCATCCGGCGAAGGGGTCGAGCCAGGCGGTGACGCGCTGCTGGACGTGCGGCTCGAACATGGCCACGCCGACGGCGCCCGCCGCGGACATCAGCAGGCCGAAGACGATCCAGCTGGTGCGCTCGGTGGCGACGTACAGCATGACGACGAACATGCCGAAGAACAGCAGCGAGGAGCCGAGGTCGGTCTCGAAGACCAGGATGAGGATCGAGAAGGCCCACACCATGAGGATCGGCCCGAGGTCACGGCCGCGTGGCAGGTAGAGCCCCATGAAGCGGCGGCTGGCCAGGGCCAGGGCGTCGCGCTTGACCATGAGGTAACCGGCGAAGAACACCGCGATGATGATCTTGGCGAACTCTCCCGGCTGGATCGTGCCGACGCCGGGGATCTTGATCCAGATCTTGGCGCCGTTCACCGCGGGGAAGAACATCGGGAGGATCAGCAGGAACAGCGCGACCAGCATGGAGATGTAGGTGTAGCGCTGCAGGATGCGGTGGTCCTTGAGGAGCAGGAGGACCACGACCATCAGGGCCACGCCCGCCGCGGAGAACAGCAGCTGCTTGGAGGCGGCGGCGACGAAGTTGTCGGTCGCCTGGAAACGCTCGGACTGGTCCAGCCGCCAGATGACGGCCAGACCGAGGCCGTTCAGCAGCGTCGCCAGCGGGAGCAGCAGCGGATCCGCGTACGGCGCGAATCTGCGGACCGCGATGTGCGCGACGCCGCCGAGCAGGGCGAGGCCGAGCCCGTAACCGAGCATGCCCGAGGGCAGCTCGCCGTTGATGGCGAGTCCCACGTTGGCGTACGCGAACACCGAGATGAGAACGGCGAAGGCGACCAGTACCAGCTCGGTGTTGCGACGGCTCGGCGCGTCGATCGCGCCGATGGTGGTCGTGTTGGTGACAACGCTCATGTGCTGAAGGCCCCCTACGGCTTACTGCTTACCGCACTGCAGGGCCAGCTTCTTCTCTTCCTCCGAGAGGCTGGGGCCGGGAGTGGGAGTCGCGTTCGTCTTGGTCCCCTCGGCGGGGGACTTGGCGGAAGTGCTGTCGGCCTTCTCGTCCTGGTCCTTGGCGGCGTTGGTGTCCGCCTCGGCCGCGCGGCGCTGCGCGTCCTTCTTGCAGGCGGAGGCCTGTGCCTCGAGCTCGTCGATCTTCTTGCGCGCCTCGGTGATGTTGCCCTCGGCGATGGTCGCCTCGACCTTCCCGCGCTGGTAAGACGGGAGGTACTTGAGTTCGATCTCGGTGTTCTCCTCGACCTTCGAGAGAGACACCCAGGCGAGGTCCTGGCTGATGCCGCGGAACAGCGCGACCTTGTCGTCCTTCGCGCCCACGTAGAACTGCGTCTGGGTCCAGCGGTAGCCGCCGTAGACGCCGCCGCCGATCACGGCGAGCGCCAGCACGATGTAGAACGAACGCTTCACCCACCTGCGTCCCTTGCGCGGCTTCACGAAGTCGTCGTCGGTGTACGAGTTGAAGGCGCCGTCCGGACCCGAGCCGTAGCCCATGTCGTCGCCGCTGCCGGGAGGGCCGAAGCCTCCGGCCGGGGGCGGCACGGGACGGCCGAGTCCGGCCGCGCGTCCCGCGGGTGTCTCCATGGCCCGGCCGTCGTTCGCCTGGGCGGCCTGGTTCTCGGCGACCGCGCCGACGATGACCGGGGTGTCGTTGAGCTGCCCGGCCAGGGTGTCGTTGCTGTCGACGTCCAGGACGTCGGCGACGATGCAGGTGATGTTGTCGGGACCGCCGCCGCGCAGGGCGAGCTGGATGAGATCCTGGATGGTCTCCTGCGGGCCCTGGTAGCTGGCCAGGGTCTCTTCCATGGTCTGGTGCGAGACGACGCCGGAGAGGCCGTCGGAGCAGATCAGATACCGGTCGCCGGCGCGGACCTCGCGGATGGAGAGGTCGGGCTCGACGTGGTCACCACTGCCCAGGGCCCGCATCAGCAGGGAGCGCTGCGGGTGGGTGGTGGCCTCTTCCTCGGTGATCCTGCCCTCGTCCACGAGGCGCTGGACCCAGGTGTGGTCCTGGGTGATCTGCGTCAGGACGCCGTCACGCAGGAGGTAGGCCCGGGAGTCGCCGACGTGTACGAGGCCGAGGCGCTGACCGGTCCAGAGCAGAGCGGTGAGCGTCGTGCCCATGCCCTCCAGCTGGGGGTCCTCCTCGACCATGACGCGCAGCTGGTCGTTGGCCCGCTGGACCGCGGTGCCGAGCGAGGTGAGGATGTCCGAGCCCGGGACGTCGTCGTCGAGCTGGACGAGGGTGGAGATCACCTCGGAGCTGGCGACCTCTCCGGCCGCCTGGCCGCCCATGCCGTCGGCGATGGCGAGAAGGCGGGGGCCGGCGTAACCGGAGTCCTCATTGCCTTCCCGGATCATGCCCTTGTGCGATCCGGCGGCGAAGCGCAGGGACAAGCTCATGCGCACCTCACCCGTCGGTTCGGGGTACAGCCGGTCTCGAGCCACACTGCCCACCCTCCGGTCGGGAGCCCGGCAGGGTCCTTCGTCAGGACCGCCGCGGCTCGCTCGCTCCGCTCGCTCATTGTCGTACTACTTCCGCAGCTCGATGACGGTCTTGCCGATGCGGATCGGCGCGCCCAGCGGAACAGGTGTCGGGGTGGTGAGCCGGGTCCGGTCGAGATAGGTGCCGTTGGTGGACCCGAGATCCTCGACGATCCACTGGCCGTCACGGTCCGGGTAGATCCTGGCATGCCTGCTGGAGGCGTAGTCGTCATCCAGCACGATCGTTGAATCGTGCGCCCGGCCCAGGGTGATGGTCTGGCCCTGGAGCGTGACGGTGGTGCCGGTGAGCGAGCCCTCGGAGACGACCAGCTTGGTGGGTGCTCCGCGGCGCTGGCGCCCGGACTGCTGGCGCTGCTGAGGCGGCGCCGCCTGCTGTTGGCGACCTTGCTGCGGGCGGGCGTCACCGGCAGTGCGGCGTGAGCCGCGCTGCGTGACGCGCGTACCGAACAGGTCGCTGCGAATGACCTGGACGGCCACGATTACGAATAGCCACAGAACAGCCAGGAAACCTAGCCGCATGACCGTCAGGGTCAGCTCTGACATTGCCCCCGCTTCACCCTTCGGCTTGCCGGTAAACGATGGTGGTGCTGCCCACGACGATCCGCGAGCCGTCGCGGAGCGTAGCGCGGGTGGTGTGCTGCCCGTCCACCACGATGCCGTTGGTGGACCCGAGATCCTGGATCGTCGAGGGCGTTCCGGTCCGGATCTCACAGTGCCGGCGCGAGACGCCGGGGTCGTCGATCCGCACGTCGGCGTCGGTGCTTCGTCCCATCACCAACGTCGGGCGGGAGATCTGATGGCGGGTGCCGTTGATCTCGATCCAGCGCCGTACCTGGGCGTCCGGCATGGCGCCGGAGGCGGCGGGCTGGCGCCAGTCGCTGGAAGGTCCTCCCGGACGCCCCGAGCCGGGCGGCGGAGCCGCGGGCATGGGCGGAGCGGAGGACGGCGGGTAGCCGTAACCGCCCTGTCCCTGCGGGGCGGGCCGGTTCGGCTGGGCGTGGGGAGCAGGGCCGCCCTGCGGGCCCTGCTGCTGTGACGAACTCGACGCCAAGGTCCGGCTGCGTACGCGGTAGAGACCCGTGTCGAGGTCGTCGGCCTTCTCCAGGTGGACCTTGATCGGCCCCATGAAGGTGTACCGCTGCTGCTTGGCGTAGTCGCGCACGAGACCGGCCAGCTCGTCACCGAGCTGTCCGGAGTACGGGCTGAGGCGCTCGTAGTCGGGGGTGCTGAGTTCGACGATGAAGTCGTTCGGCACCACGGTCCGCTCGCGGTTCCAGATCGTCGCGTTGTTGTCGCACTCGCGCTGGAGGGCGCCCGCGATCTCGACCGGCTGCACCTCGGACTTGAAGACTTTGGCGAAGGTGCCGTTGACCAGACCTTCGAGACGCTGCTCGAAACGCTTCATGACTCCCATGGGGCACCTCCTCCGGTGTCGTCATCCCTGTACTGCTTACTGATCGTATCCACGCGTCGGGAAATCGGCTGGTTCCCCTTGTCTGCACTGTGGATGAGTGTCACCCCTCACACGGATCGTAGAGGTGGCCTCCTGACAGTGTCCCGCACTCCGGGTGCACTCAGGAGGAGTGGGGCCGGGCTTCCCGCGTTCCCGGTTCCCCTCGTGGGTCCCGCGAAACAACGGATGTGAATCCACCCTGTCCAGCGTGCTAATCTTCCGGATGTCGCCAGGCGCTCGCACCACACGGTGAGAGAGTCTGAAAACACCACTCATGCGCGAGTGGCGGAACGGCAGACGCGCTGGCTTCAGGTGCCAGTGTCCTTAGGGACGTGGGGGTTCAAATCCCCCCTCGCGCACAACAGGCAGTCGCTTGCGATTGTCGGGTTGGTTCGACAGAACCCCCGCACCGGAGAGATCCGGTGCGGGGGTTCTTCGTTGTGCGGGCCCGATGGTCCTGTGAGTGGCTGTGAATCTCGGGAGGCCGTCCCGCCGCTGCTGGGCGAGGGTGGCTTCTGTTTCACGTGAAACGTCGGATGCGTACCAATCAGGGTGTTTGGTGACCGGGCGCCTTGTGGGGCGCCCGGCGGGACATCCGGGTGCGTGTCTCCGGCCTTCAGGCCGCGAAGCGGGCCGCCAGGGCCTTGGCCTTCTCTGTGGCGTCGGTGAACGCCTGGGCGCGGGACGCGTCGGCGAGCGGGATGAGTTCGGCCATCGAGGGCTGTGAATGGGCCAGCGTCAGCTCCGGGACGATGAAATCGACCTCCGCGCCCAGCATGCCCGTGAGCACCTTCTCCAGGTAGTTCTGGACGAACTCGAAGTCCTCCCGGGGGGTTCCGGGGGCGTACGAACCGCCTCGGCTCGCCACGATCGTGACGGGCTTGCCGGCGACAGGGCCGTCGGGGCCGGAGTTGTGGCCGACGATGATCACCTGGTCCAGCCAGGCCTTGAGGGTGGACGGGATCGAGAAGTTGTACATCGGTGCGCCGATGAGCACGGCGTCCGCGTCGGCCAGCTCGGCGGCCAGCTCCCCGCGCAGTGCGTCCTCGGCGCCGGCGGCCGCGGATGAGGCGTTCAGGTGGGGAAGGGGTTCCGCGGCGAGGTCGCGGTACACGACACGGCCCTCAGGGTGCTGCTCGCGCCAGGCCGTGACGAACGCTGCGGTGACATCGCGGGACGTGGAGCCCTGGGGAAAGACGGCGGAGTCGAGGTGGAGGAGCGTGGTCATGGGGGTCTCCGGGGGGCTCGGGCGGGCAGATCTGCGCGTATGTCATGGGGAGGTGACGTGCACGGCAGGACCAGCCCTGAATTTCAGTACGTACCTATTATTAACACAGTCCCTTACTTTTAATAAGTCCCGCACGGTGGCGCAGTACTCTGGGGGCATGGCGGAACACAGCGAGCAGTCCTGTCGGCAGGTCGATGTGGGGATCACCCGCGTCTTCGAGCTGTTCGGGAAGCGCTGGACCGGTCCGATCGTCTCGGTGCTGATGCGGCAGCCCGTGCACTTCGCGGAACTGCGCCGAGCGGTTCCGGGTATCAGCGAGCGCATGCTCTCGGACCGGCTCACCGAGCTGGGGGCGGCAGGTCTCGTGGTGCGCGAGGTGGACGAAGGGCCCCCGCTGCGGGTTTCCTACCGCCTCACGGAGGCCGGTACCGCCATGGGGCCCGCGCTGGACGAGCTGGGTAAGTGGGCGAACGTGTATCTCGGGGAGTCCGGGGGCTGCTGACCGCAGCCGGCCCGCGGTCGCGCGGGCGGGTGTCTAGCGGGCGGTGGTGTCCTCGCCCGTCGAGTTGTAGCGCAGCAGGTACTCCGCGAACTGCGCGAGGTCGTCCGACGACCATGCGCCGAGGCGGTCCCGATAGGCGGCCCGGCGGCTGGCGTGGGTCGAGGCGAGAGCCTCGGTCCCGGCGGCCGTGGGGTGCAGCACCTGGATGCGCTGGTCGTCCGGGTCCGGGTGGCGTTCGACCAGGCCGAGCTTCTCCAGGGCGGCCACCTGCCGGCTGACCGTGGACTTGTCCAGCATGTAGTGCGCCGCCAGATCGGTCGCGCGGCATCCGTGCTGGTGTTCGATGTGGGCGAGCAGCGTGTACGAGACCAGCGGCAGATCCGGGTGGAGCCGCGCCGCTGCGGCGCGAGCGCGGCGTGCGAAGGCCGTCAGCTCGCGCTGGATGACATCCAGCGATTCCTCGCGCTCCTGGGGGGCGTCTGCCATGTGAATCACCTTCCCGGACTTTAGTTGTATGCTACAACAAGTGTAGGAGTTGTAAAAGCCAACCATTGGAGGAGTCGTCGAAATGTCCGCAGGACCGAGTGCCGCCTCCGGCTCGACCGCCGGTGCGCTGCGTCATGTTCTCAGTCACCTCGTCACGCCGCTGCTGATGTGCATCGGCATGGGGCTCGCCTACCTGGGGGCCTTCCACGCCCCGGAGCCGCACGAACTGAGGGTGGACGTGGTCGGCTCGGGGGCGAGTGCCCAGGTGCTCGCGCAGACCTTGCAGGACAAGGGCGACGGTGGGTTGAGCGTGCGTACCGTGGCCGACCGTGCCGGTGCGGTGGACCACCTGAGGACGCAGCAGAGTTACGGCGCCTACGTGCCGGGCGGCAGCCCCGAGCTGATCGTGGCGGGCGCGTCGTCGGACACCACGGCCACCGTGGTCCAGAAGGTGTTCACCGAGGTCGCGGCCGGACAGGGAGAGCCTCTCCGGGTCACGGACGTCGCGCCCACGGCGGACGGCGATCCGACGGGGCAGGGCATCTTCTTCCTGCTGGTGGCGGTCAGCATCGGTTCGTACGCCTCGGTCGCCGTGATCGGCGGCGCGGGCGCGGTGCTGGCTCTGCGGATCAGGGCGGCTCTGGCCCTCGGCACCTCGCTCGTGGTGAGCCTGATCGGTGTGGCCTTCGCGGGGCCGGTGTTCGGCCTGGTGGACCACGGACTCGGCGGGCTCTGGGCGATGGCATGGCTGTACTCGGCGGGAATCCTGCTCATCGGCGTCGGGCTGCACACCTTCCTCAAGCGGTGGACGACGCTCGGAGTGATGTTCCTCTTCGTGATGCTCAACTTCACGAGTTCCGGCGGCATCTTCCGGCCCGAGCTCCAGCCCGGCTTCTTCGGGTCGCTGCACGCCTTCTGGAACGGTGCGGGCTTCGTCGAAGGAGTGCGCAGCCACGTGTACTTCGGCGGCTACGCGCTGGGCGGCCATGTGCTGGTGCTGGCCCTGTGGTTCGTGGCCGGACTGGTCGTCGTGGGGGTGGCGGGCCTGGCCGAGGCGAGGAGGCGCCGCGAGGCCGCTGCGCGGGCGCACGCGGTGGAGGCCGCCGCCCGGTCGGCCGCCGGCGCCGAGGAGGAGATGGAGGAAGCGGTCGGGGTGTGACGGGCGCACGGACAGCCCTGGCTGTGGGGCGTGGTCCCGCGGTGTGGCCGGCCCGGGTGGTGCGGGCCGGCCTGAGGGCTCTGCTGGTTCAGAGGTTGTCCACAGGCCGACCGCCGGAGTTGTCCACAGGGGCAGACGGCTCTGGCGGGACAGTTGTACGGTCGTCCGCAGTTGATGTTGGTCGGACGGAACGGCCGGCACGAGGGCGGGGGAGGCGACGCTCCATGGGCGAAGTCGAGGCGACGGTGCCGGCGCAGCGGACGGCGGGAGACGGGCGCATTCCGGTGGTTCCCGGCTTCGCGCCCCGCGTTCCGGCGGGGGTGCGGACGCTCGGGCCCGCTGCGGTGTCTCCGAAGGAGGCCGGTAAGGCGTTGAGGCTCAAGGTCCCCAGGTCCTCGCACAGTTCACTCGCCCTGCCCGCGGACAGGCCGGACGCGGTGCGGGCGGTGGAGGAGTCGAACCGGGGCCGGGTCCCGGGCCTGACGCCCATAAGGGTGGGGCGGATGGCCGCGACGCCCTTCGCCTTTCTGCGCGGTTCGGCCGGACTCATGGCACATGACCTGACGGGCACGCCGGTCACCGGCATAGGCGCCCAGCTCTGCGGCGACGCGCACGCGGCCAATTTCGGTCTGTACGGCGATGCGCGCGGCAGCCTGGTCATCGATCTCAACGACTTCGACGAGACCGTCTTCGGCCCCTGGGAGTGGGATCTGAAGCGGCTCGCCACCTCGTTGGTCCTCGCGGGACGCGTCGCGGGAGCGGACGAGGACACCTGCCGGCAGGGCGCGTACGACACGGTCGGCGCGTATCGGCGCACGATGCGTCTGCTGGCCGGTCTGCCCGCACTCGACGCGTGGAACGCCATCGCCGACGAGGAGCTCGTCTCCCACACGGATGCGCGGGACCTGCTGGGGACGCTGGAGCGGGTCTCCGCCAAGGCACGCAACAACACGAGCGCCCGTTTCGCCGCCAGGTCCACCGAGGACTGCGAGGACGGTGGCCGCCGCTTCGTCGACGCACCGCCCGTGCTGCGCAGGGTGCCGGACGCGGAGGCCGCGGCGGTCGCGGCCGGGCTCGAGGGGTACCTCGGGACGGTCTCGGAGGACAGGGTCCCGCTGCTTGCCCGCTACGCGATACACGATGTGGCGTTCCGGGTGGTCGGCACGGGCAGCGTGGGGACCCGGTCGTACGTGGTGCTGCTGCTCGACCATCGCGGTGAGCCGCTGGTCCTCCAGGTGAAGGAGGCCCGCCCCTCCGCGCTGGCCCCGTATCTCCCGCAGGCGGGCTTCGAGGTGCCCGACGTGGTGCACGAAGGGCGCAGGGTGGTGCTCGGGCAGAAGCGGATGCAGGTCGTCAGCGACATACTGCTCGGCTGGGCCGAGGTCGACGGCAGGCCGTACCAGGTGCGCCAGTTCAGGAACCGCAAGGGCAGCGTGGATCCGGCCGCCCTCGCCGCGGACCAGGTGGACGACTACGGGCGGATGACCGGCGCGCTGCTGGCCAGGGCCCACGCGCACAGTGCCGACCCCAGGCTGCTCGCCGGCTACTGCGGGAAGAACACCGAGCTGGACGCGGCGGTGGCCGATTTCGCCGTGACGTACGCGGACAGGACGGAAGCGGACCACGCCGAGCTCCTCAAGGCGGTCCGGGCCGGGCGAATAGCCGCCGAGCTCGGAGTCTGAGCGGGTCTTGGGGGCACCGTGTGTCTTCATGCCTCTGGGCATGGCCATACGCTGGACGGGTGACCCACGAAGCCGCCGGGGTGCCGACCACCCGGAACGACGAAGACCGGCAGGACCAGGACCGGCAGGAAGAGCCGCAGCACGCCCGGGAGACGTCCCGGGACGACCTGCGGACGGCTCCGGACGATGTGCCGCAGCCCGGCGCCGTCACGGGCGATGCCAGCCCCGCCGTCGGTGGCGCGGAGGGCGGTACTTCCGGTGACACGACTTCCAGTGACACGCCTGGTGGTGCGGCGGCGGGTGAGTCCGCCAAGCCCAGGCCCGAGGAGCGGCTCGCGAAGGCCGTGCGGGTGGCCGAGCAGGCGCTGATCGAATTCGAGATCGCGGTGGAGACCTTCCGGGTCGAGGTGGAGAACTTCTCCCGGCTGCACCACCAGAAGCTCGGCCCGATGTACGCGCGACTCGACGAGCTGGATGCCCAGATCGCGGAGGCACGGGCCGCGAAGACCGGCGATCCGGAGGATCTGCGCAAGGCGCAGGAGGCGCGGGCGATCGTCATGCCGATGCCCGGCGTCGACGAGCTCTTCCACGACTGGATGGACTCCGACGGGCTCTCGCCGGAGGCCTCGGCGATGCTCACCGAGCAGCCTGTCCGGCCGCCGAAGAGGGTCAGGCCGAGCGAGGAGGCGCGCAAGCTCTACCGGGAGCTGGCCCGCCAGGCACATCCGGATCTCGCGCCGGACGAGAAGGAGCGGACCCGCCGGGACGAGTTCATCGCCCGTGTGAACGCCGCCTACGGACGTGGCGACGTGGCGCTGCTCAAGGAGCTGGCTGCCGAGTGGGCCGCGGGCCCGGTGGCGCCGGAACTACGGCTGAGCGAGAGCGACGAGCTCTACGCACGGCTGGAGTGGCTGAGCCGTCGCAAGGAACTGCTCACCGTCCTGGCGCAGGAGCTGGAGGAGAGCGCGATCGGCTCGATGCTGAGGATGGCGCCGGACGACCCCGACCGGCTGCTCGACGACATCGGCGAGAAGCTTCTGGCCGATGTGGCCCAGCGTGAGAACGAGCTGGCGAGCCTGGTGCAGTAGCGTTTCGGAAGACCCTTGGCGCGTACGTACGAGAGAAGGCATGACCCATGAATTTCGCTCCGCTGCCCTCGGTGGACGTCGCGGCGGTTCCGTCCGACGGTTTCGTGCTGGACGTCCGGGAGGCCGACGAGTGGGCGGCCGGTCACGTCGAGGGCGCGCTGCACATTCCCATGAGCGACTTCGTGAGCCGCTTCGGTGAGCTGACCGAGGCGGCCGACGACGGGCGGCGTGTGCATGTGATGTGCCGGGTCGGGGGCCGGTCTGCCCAGGTCACGCAGTACCTCGTGCAGCACGGCATTGACGCCGTGAACATCGACGGCGGCATGCTCGCCTGGGACGGCGCCGGACGCCCGATGGTCACGGACAGCGGGAGCTCGGCCTTCGTCCTCTGACGGACCGATCCGCCCGGCAGCCGCGCACCCGTTACTTCTGCCTGTCTGCCTGTCTGCCTGTCTGCCTGGCACCTGCGCCCATTGCCTCGGCCTGGCGTCCGCGCCCCTGGCTGGGCGGGGCACTCGCCGCCCCCGGCTTCGGCTTCGGCCTGAGCACCCGCGCCCTGGGAAACCGGCACGGATGCTCAGGCCTGCTTCCTCTCCGGTTTCTCCGGCCTGCTCCGAGGGCCCCGCACTTCCGGATTCAGGCCGGGTTTCCTCATCCAGGCTGCTCCCGGGCAACACGGCTCCCGGCACCTGGCTCCCGGCGTTCCGCGATCCTGCGGGGGCGATCCGTCGGCCGCTGCCGGTGTGCGCGGAGGGGCGCAGCCCGACGTGGAGTACCCGCGTGCCCGGGAGGGTCCGGGGGGAATGTCGGTGCGTGTCTCAGCGGTCGAAGTCGATCTCCACTTCGGGAGTGACCGGATGCGACTGGCAGGCGAGCACGAAGCCGGCCCCGGTCTCCTCCGGTTCCAGAGCGAAGTTGCGGTCCATACGCACCTCGCCGGAAACCAGGAACGCCCGGCAGGTCCCGCACACTCCCCCCTTGCAGGCGTAGGGAGCGTCCGAGCGGCTCCGCAGCACCGTGTCCAGCAGTGATTCACCGCCCTGGACCGGCCAGCTGCCCGACCGGCCGTCCAGGGTCGCCGTGAGCGTGCTTTCCGCCGGCTCCTCCACCCGGGCGGCCGTGGTCCGGGCCGTCCCCTCGTCGGCGACGTGGAAGATCTCCTGGTGGATGCGCGAGCGGTCGGCGCCGAGTGCGCGCAGCGCGCCTTCGGCTCCCTCGACCAGGCCGAGCGGCCCGCACAGGAACCAGCCGTCCACGTCGGACACCGGCAGCAGCGCGGGCAGCAGTCCGGTGAGCCGCTCACGGTCCAGCCGGCCGGAGGGAAGCCCGGCCGCCTGCTCCTCCCGGGACAGCGCGGTCACCAGCTGGAAGCGGTCCGGATAGCGGTCCTTGAGCTCGGCCACCTCGTCGAGGAACATCGTCGACGCCGCCGTACGGTCGCTGCGGATCAGGCAGAAGCGCGCCCCCGGCTGCCGTGCCAGAAGTGTCGAGGCGATCGACAGCACCGGTGTGATGCCGCTGCCGCCGACGATCGCCGCGAAGTGTCCTGGGCGCGGGTCGAGGATGAAACGCCCCATCGGGGGCATCGCCTCCACCTGGTCACCGACGGCCAGCTCCTTGAGCGCAAAGGTGGAGAACGCGCCCCCGTCGACCCTGCGGATGCCCACCCGGAGCGTGGGCTCGGCCGGCTCCTCGGTGGCCGGTGCGCAGATCGAGTACGACCGGCGGATCTCCTCGCCGTCGATCCAGTAGCGCACATTCAGGTGCTGGCCGGGCCTGTGGCGGAAGGTCTCGCGCAGCTCGGCCGGCACGGCGAAGGTGACGGCCACCGCGTCGTCCGTGATCCGTTCGATCGCGCTGACCCGGAGCGGATGGAACATCTACAACTCCTTGAAGTGGTCGAACGGTTCGCGGCACGCCACGCATCGGCGCAGCGCCTTGCACGCCGTGGAGGAGAACCGGCTCAGCAACTCCGTGTCCGTGGAGCCGCAGTGCGGGCAGCGCACCGACAGGATCAGCGGCACCGGCCCGCCCGCCACTCGGCCGGGCCGTGGCGGCGCTATGCCGAACTCCGCGAGTTTGCGGCGGCCTTCGTCACTGATGTCGTCCGTCGACCAGGCCGGGGCGAGCACCGTGACCACGGAGACCTCCGCGACGCCGTGGTCGTGCAGGACACGCTGGATGTCGGTGGACATGGTCTCGATGGCAGGACAGCCGGTGTAGGTCGGGGTGAGCCGCACGGTGACCTTGTCCGGCCCGTCCGCCCGCACACCGCGGAGCACGCCGAGCTCCTCCAGGGTGAGCACCGGGAGTTCGGGATCGGGCACGGAGCCCGCCAGCCGGTGGAGTTCCGCTTCGAGAGGGGTCTCGGTCACCATGACGCCCCCGGGTGGCTGCGGTGCAGGTGCTGCATCTCGGCGAGCATGCGGCCGAACGGCTCCGTGTGCACGCCCTGCCTGCCTGCTCCAGCCGTCCAGGCACCTGACTGCGGGCCCGACGGAAGGGTGAGGGTGGCGCGCTCCACCACGGAGGCCACCGCGGTCAGCCAGCTGTCGCGCAGAGACTGCTGATCGACGTCGAGGCCTTCGACGGGCTCGGACAGCTCGCCGGTGAACCGCCACAGAGCGTCCAGCGCCCGCTGCATGCGCTCGTGGCTCTCCGCGGTACCGTCGCCGAGGCGCAGGACCCACTGCTCCGCGTGGTCGCGGTGGTAGGCGACTTCCTTGACGGCCTTCGCCGCGAGGTCCGCGAACTCGCTCTCACCGGCGGCCAGCTGCTCGTACAGCAGGTGCTGGTGCACGGAGAAGTAGAGCTGGCGGGCGATGGTGTGGGCGAAGTCGCCGTTCGGCTGCTCCACCAGCTGGACGTTGCGGAAGGCGCGCTCCTCGCGGAGGTAGGCCAGCTGGTCCTCGTCGCCCACGAACGAGAGCAGCATCCGGGCCTGCCCCAGCAGGTCCAGGGCGATGTTCGCCAGTGCCACCTCCTCCTCCAGGACGGGGGCGTGGCCGGCCCACTCCCCCAGACGGTGCGAGAGCACCAGGGCGTCGTCACCGAGGGCGAGGGCCGCGGTCACAGGTGCTTCACCCCTTCCGGGATCTCGTAGAACGTGGGATGGCGGTAGGGCTTGTCCCCGGCGGGCTCGAAGAACGAGTCCTTCTCGTCCGGTGAGGAGGCAGTGATCTCCGTCGAGGGGACCACCCAGATGGAGACGCCTTCGGAGCGTCGTGTGTACAGATCGCGTGCGTTGCGCAGGGCCATCTCGGCGTCCGGCGCGTGCAGGCTGCCCGCGTGGGTGTGGGACAGTCCGCGCCGTGACCGCACGAACACCTCCCACAGAGGCCAGTCGGTCGAGCTGCTCATGCGGTGGCCTCCACTGGCTGGGCGGTCGTTCCGGCTGTTCCGGTCCGTGCCGCGTGCTTGTCCGCGTACGCGGCTGCCGCCTCGCGGACCCAGGCGCCCTCCTCGTGGGCCGTGCGCCGCTGGTCGAGCCGCTGTTCGTTGCAGGGGCCGTTGCCCTTGAGGACCTCCTGGAACTCCGTCCAGTCGATCGCCCCGTAGTCGTGCTGCCCCAGCTCCTCGTTCCACCGGATGTCGGGGTCGGGAAGGGTGAGTCCGAGGGCCTCCGCCTGCGGAACACAGATGTCGACGAAGCGCCGGCGCAGCTCGTCGTTGGAGTGCCGCTTGATCTTCCAGGCCATCGACTGCGCCGAATGGGCCGAGGCGTCGTCGGGCGGGCCGAACATCATCAGGGAGGGCCACCACCAGCGGTTCACCGCGTCCTGCGCCATCTCGTTCTGGGCGGGCGTGCCCCGGCTGAGGGCGAGCAGCAGCTCATATCCCTGGCGCTGGTGGAAGGACTCCTCCTTGCAGATACGGACCATCGCCCGGGCGTACGGGCCGTAGGAGCAGCGGCAGAGCGGCACCTGGTTGGTGATCGCGGCGCCGTCCACCAGCCAGCCGATCGCGCCGACGTCCGCCCAGGTCAGGGTCGGGTAGTTGAAGATCGAGGAATAGCGCTGCCGGCCCGCGTGCAGTTTGTCGAGCATCTCCTCGCGGCTGGTCCCCAGCGTCTCCGCCGCGCTGTACAGATACAGCCCGTGTCCCGCCTCGTCCTGGACCTTCGCCATCAGGATCGCCTTGCGGCGCAGCGAGGGTGCCCGTGTGATCCAGTTGGCTTCGGGCTGCATGCCGATGATCTCGGAATGGGCGTGCTGGGCCATCTGGCGGATCAGCGTGGCCCGGTACGCGTCGGGCATCCAGTCCCGGGGCTCGATCCGGTCGTCGGCCGCCACCGCGGCGTCGAAGGCCGCCGTACGCGCCGCGTCCACCGAATCCGCCGTGCCTGCCGTCCTCTGCGTCGTCTGGTCCGCAGTCACTGCCGCCATCCCGGGCTCCCTACCGACCGATCGTTCGGTTCCTTGACTTCAATGGTGGGTCGGAGGCCCGTAGGGTGTCAACCCTGTGGATAACTGAGCGGTGATCGACGGCGATCGGGGCGGGATGGATGCGGACCGCGGTGGGCGCACCGGGAACGAGAAGAAACGCGCCTGGCCCGACCTGACGAGCCGCCCGCCCGCCGGTCAGGACGAGGACGCCGTACCTGCGGGGATACCGGACGGGTCGTACTCGCAGGAGCCGTTCACCGCGGCGGCGCCGCCCCCGCCTGCCGCCGAAGTGACCGGTCCTCCCGGACCGCGTCCGGGCGGCGGAATAGCCGCGCTCTCGCTCCCGTACCAGGTCGTCGCCGCGCTCGCGCTGTCCGTCATAGGGCTGGTGGCCTGTGGACATCTGGCCATGATCTTTCTGCACGTCGCGCCGTCCAACACGCTGACGAAGCAGCACGGCGAGGTGGTGGACGACTGGGTCTACCCCGAGTTCGAGCAGAACTGGAAGCTCTTCGCTCCCAATCCGCTCCAGCAGAACATCTCCGTGCAGGTACGGGCCGAGGTCTTCGGCGCCGACGGCCGCGACACCACGCGCTGGATCAACCTCTCGCGGCAGGACGGCGACGAGATACGGGGCAACCTCCTCCCCAGCCACGTCGACCAGAACGAACTGCGGCGTGCCTGGGACTTCTACACCGGGTCCCACGACAGCGAGAACCGTCCCAACGGCCTGCGCGGGGAGCTCTCCGAGACGTACATCCGCCGCATCGTCATGCTGCGCCTCGCCGAACGTGACTACGGCGGCACGGTCCAGCGCATTCAGGTGCGGTCCGCCACACGGTCGGTCGGTGCTCCCCCGTGGAGCGACGAGAAGATCAGCACCCGGCCGGACTACCGGGTCCTGCCGTGGTGGACCATCACCCCGTCCGATCTTCCGGAGACGGCCGGAGCGGACGGGTCCTCGGAGTCACCGGGCGGGGAGGCGGAGAAGTGAGCACACCCGCGCAGTTCCGGCACGGGGGACGGCCGGTCGAGCGTTCGCTCGCCGGCGCCATCCAGCGCGTCACCGCATCGCCCCTCGGCACCCATCAGAGCGCCGTCGTCCGGATCGGTGTCGCTGCCACGTATCTGCTGTTCCTCCTGCGCGAGCTGCCGCACCGGCACGAGCTCTACGGCCCCGACGGCCCGTGGCGCTGGGACATGGCGCGCCGTCTCATCAGCAACAACGACTCCTTCACCGCCCTGATGTGGTCGGACGGCGCTTTCTGGTTCGAGTGCGTGTACGCGCTGACGCTGGTCTCGGCCGCGCTGCTGATGGTCGGCTGGCGCACCCGCGCCACCTCCGTGCTGTTCATGGCGGGGGTGCTCTCCCTGCAGAACCGCAGCATCTTCATGGGCGACGGCGGCGACAACGTCATCCATCTGATGGCCGTCTATCTGATGCTGACGCGCTGCGCGCGGGTCTGGTCCCTGGACGCGCGCCGTGCGCGCCGCGACGCCCTGCGGTTCGCGGAGGGCGGGTCGCCGGCCCGTGACGTCGCGGGCCCGGTCCTCTGGGTTGTGCTGGGGTCCGTCCTGCTTCCGGCCACGCTGATGGGCGGCCTCGGCGGCACATGGTGGCTTCCGTCCCTGCTGTGGGCGCTGTGGCTGGGGAACGGTGCCTGGTGGGCGCTGAACCGCTACGCCCCGGACCGCGAGCCGCTCGCCCTCCTCGACGTCGTGGCCAACCTCGCCCACAACGCCGCGCTCCTCGTGATCATGGCCGAGGTCTGTCTCATCTACGCGACCGCCGGCTGGTACAAGATCCAGGGCTCCCGCTGGCAGGACGGCACCGCGCTCTACTACCCGCTCAAGCTGGACTACTTCACGCCGTGGCCCGGGCTGTCCGGCCTCGTCGCCTCCAGCGCCCTCGCGGTCATGGTGCTGACGTACGCCACGGTCATCGTGCAGGTCGCCTTCCCCTTCACGCTGTTCAACCGGCGGGTCAAGAACGTCCTGCTCGTCCTCATGATCGGTGAGCACCTCGGGATCGCCGTCCTGCTGGGGCTGCCCTTCTTCTCGATGGCGATGATCGCCGCGGACGCCGTCTTCCTGCCGACGGTTTTCCTGGTGTGGCTGGGACGCAGGACGACGCTCGCCCGGCAACGCCTGTTCCGGCGGGTGGCAGACAGGCCGCGGGTACCCGGACAGCGGGCGGGGTCGGACGAGGAGGAGGCCCCGCGCGGCGACGGTGGCGGTGGCCATACGCTCGTCGGGTGACCAGCGAGACCGGCAGTACAGAAGAGCCCCCGGCGGCAGCGGTGCCCGATCCGTCCGCGGAACCCGTCCAGTACGACGAGGGGTACGGCGAACCGATCGGCGTCGGGCCGCACCCGCTGCCCTGGCCCGAAGGCGAGCGCTACGACCCCGAGCTCCTCGCCGGGGGCGACCGGCGCAATGTGGGCGACGCCTACCGCTACTGGACGCGCGAGGCCATCGTCGCCGACCTCGATCTCCGGCGCCACGACTTCCATGTGGCGGTGGAGAACTGGGGCCACGACTTCAACATCGGCTCGGTGGTGCGGACGGCCAACGCCTTCCTCGCCAAGGAGATCCACATCGTCGGGCGGCGCCGCTGGAACCGGCGGGGGGCCATGGTCACCGACCGCTACCAGCATGTCCGGCACCACCCCGACACGGCGGACCTGACGGCCTGGGCGGAAGCCGAGGGGCTGCCGATCATCGGTATCGACAACCTTCCGGGCGCCGTTCCGCTGGAGCGCACGGAGCTGCCGCGCCGCTGCGTCCTGCTGTTCGGGCAGGAGGGCCCCGGACTGACGGAGGAGGCCCGTGAGCACGCGTCGATGGTCTGCTCGATCGCGCAGTTCGGCTCGACGCGGTCGATCAACGCGGGTGCGGCAGCCGCCATCGCCATGCACGCCTGGGTGCAGCGGTACGCGGACATCCCGGATCCCCGGGGCGGATGACGGGGGACCCGTGCCCGGTGGAGCGGATCCCGCTCCACCGGGCGCCGTGGCGGGTCACCGCCCGGATCCCTGCTCAGGCCTGGCGCCGCACCTCCACCACACGGAAGCGGTTGGACACGAAGGCCCCGTCGCAGAGTGCCGCGTTGGCCGCGGGGTTGCCGCCCGAGCCGTGGAAGTCGGAGAAGGCCGCCGTCTGGTTGACGTACACGCCGCCGGTGAGATTCAGCGAGAGCTGAGCCGATTCGTCGAAGCAGACGTCCTCCACCGCGCGCTCCACATCGGGTGAGGTGGTGTACGCGCCGACGGTCATCGCGCCCTTCTCCCGGATCGTGCGGCGGAGCAGGTCCAGGGCATCGGCGGTCGAGTCGACGGCGACCGCGAACGCGACCGGGCCGAAGCACTCCGAGAGGTAGGCCGCCCCCTCGTCGGGCTTGGCGCCGTCCAGCTTGACGAGGAGAGGCGTACGAACGACGGCGTCGGGGAAGTCGGGGTTGGTCACCGGACGTGAGGCGAGGGCGACGTCTCCCAGGGCCGCGGCTCCTTCCAGACGGGCCTTCACATCAGGGTTCACCAGGGCGCCGAGCAGTCCGTTGGCCCGGGCGTCGTCCCCGAGCAGCCCGTTCACCGCGTCGGCGATGTCGGCCGCCACCTCCTCGTAGGACCTGGGGCCCGCGTCGGTCGTGATGCCGTCACGCGGGATCAGAAGATTCTGCGGGGTGGTGCACATCTGGCCGCTGTAGAGGGAGAGTGAGAAGGCCAGGTTGGAGAGCATGCCCCGGTAGTCGTCGGTGGAGTCGAGGACGATCGTGTTGACGCCGGCCTTCTCCGTGTAGACCTGGGCCTGGCGGGCGTTGGCCTCCAGCCAGTCGCCGAAGGCGGTGGAGCCGGTGTAGTCGATGATCTTGATCTCGGGCCGCACCGCGAGGGTCTTGGCGATGCCCTCGCCGGGCCGCTCGGCCGCGAGCGCGATCAGATTCGGGTCGAAGCCCGCCTCGGCCAGCACCTCGCGCGCCAGCTGAACGGTGAGAGCCAGCGGCAGGATCGCCCGCGGGTGCGGCTTGACCAGGACCGGGTTGCCGGTGGCCAGGGAGGCGAAGAGCCCCGGATAGCCGTTCCACGTGGGGAAGGTGTTGCAGCCGATCAGCAGCGAGATGCCGCGCCCGGCCGCCGTGTACGACTTGTGCAGCTGGAGCGGATCGCGCTTGCCCTGGGGCTTGGACCAGTCGGCGGTACGAGGTGTGCGCGTCTGCTCCTCGTACGCGTACGCCACCGCTTCCAGGCCGCGGTCCTGGGCGTGCGGGCCGCCCGCCTGGAACGCCATCACGAACGCCTGCCCGCTCGTGTGCATCACCGCGTGGGCCAGCTCGTGCGTACGGGCGCTGATCCGGGCGAGGATCTCCAGACAGACCAGGGCCCTCGTCTCCGGCCCCGCCGCACGCCAGGAGCCCATGCCCGCACTCATCGCGGGGAGCAGGACGTCCGGGTCGGCGTGGGGATACTCGACGCCGAGCTCCGGCCCGTACGGCGAGACCTCGCCGCCGGTCCAGCCGTCGGTGCCGGGCTGACCGAGATCCAGCCGGGTGCCGAGCACGGCGTCGAAGGCGGCCTTGCCCTCCGCCGCACCGAGGCTGCCGGGCAGGCCGCCCTCGCCGTAGGCCTTCGGGTGCTCGGGGTGCGGGGACCAGTAGGCGCGCGTGCGGATCGCGTCGAGGGCCTGGTCGAGCGTCGTGCGGTGGGTCTGAGACAGCTTCTCGGCGGAAAGCTCGGCGGCCATGACGGACCAACTCCTCGTTGAGCCGGGCAGGGATGTGCGGACGGAGTTAGAGTAACCGAACGATCGGTCGGGACAAGGGGCCCCAAAGAACCTGTGGACAACTCATGGGGGAGGATCGCGGTCATGACCACGGCCAAGCGGGACACGTACACCCCGGAGACACTGCTCACCGTTGCCGTCCGTGTCTTCAACGAGCGCGGCTACGACGGCACCTCCATGGAGCATCTCTCCAAGGCGGCGGGCATTTCCAAGTCCTCCATCTACCACCATGTGGCGGGCAAGGAGGAGCTGCTCGAGCGTGCCGTGAGCCGGGCGATCGAGGGACTGTTCGGCATCCTCGACGAGACGGGGGCGATACAGGGACGGGCGATCGCCCGGGTCGAGTACGTCACGCGCCGCACGGTCGAGGTGCTGATGGAGGAGCTTCCGTACGTCACGCTGCTTCTGCGCGTGCGCGGCAACACGAAGACGGAGCGCTGGGCGCTGGAGCGGCGGCGTGAGTTCGACCAGCGGGTGTCCGACCTGCTCAAGGCCGCCGTGGCGGAGGGGGACCTGCGCGCCGACGTGGACATACGGCTGGCCACCCGGCTGCTCTTCGGCATGGTGAATTCGCTGGTCGAGTGGTACCGCCCGCAGCCGGACGGGTCGCCGGAGGCCGATCAGCTGGCGGACACGGTCGTCCAGCTCGCCTTCGAGGGGATGCGGGCCGGCTGATCCGGAGGCCCTAGGCGAGCTCGGCCGGGCGGTCCGGGCGAGGGCCGAGATCGGTTTCCTCGAACACCAGCAGGGTGCGGGTGGAGAGCACCTCCGGTATGGCCTGGATCCGGGTCAGGACCAGCTCGCGCAGCGCCTGGTTGTCGGGGGTGTGCACGAGGAGCAGTACGTCGAAGTCACCGCTGACCAGCGCGATGTGGGTGGCTCCCGGCAGGGCCTGGAGCTCCTCGCGCACGGTGCGCCAGGAGTTCTGGACGATTTTCAGGGTGATGTAGGCGGAGGCCGCCTCTCCCGCGCGCTCGTGGTTCACGCGGGCGCTGAAGCCGCGGATGACGCCGTCCTCGACGAGCCGGTTGATCCGGGCGTACGCGTTGGCCCGTGACACATGGACCCGTTCGGCGACGGACCGTATCGAGGCGCGGCCGTCCGTCTGGAGGATGCGCAGGATGGCGCGGTCGGTGGAGTCCAGCGGGCGGGCGGGCGGGGTGCGGCCGGGGTCCCCGCCCCGGTCGGCCATTTGTTCAGCTGCCATCTGCCCGCGCCTCCCTGTTGTGGACGACCTGCCTCTATCCCAGGCTGTGGAGAACCGTTTGTCCACAGGCTGAAGGTGCCTGTAGCCAAATTGCGCTCGCGACCGAACAATCGGTAGGTGAGGCACACCACACCGGTGCCCGCTCACGCCCGGACATCCACACAGATTTCGACACCCCTCGATCTATCCCGATGCCAGGAGGTGCTTGTCATGACGGTCCAAGAGCTGCCCGGCGCAGCCGCCTACCGGCCCACGCCGCCCCCGGCCTGGAAGCCGCTCACCGACCCCGCGCCGCTGCTCCCGGACCCCGAGCCGTACCGAGTGCTCGGTACGGACGCCGCGGCCGGCGCCGATCCCGAGCTGCTGCTGCGGCTCCATGCCGAGCTGGTGCGCGGCCGCAGGTACAACGCGCAGGCCACCGCACTCACCAAGCAGGGCAGGCTCGCGGTGTATCCGTCGAGCACCGGCCAGGAGGCCTGCGAGATCGCGGCCGCCATGGTGCTGGAGGAGCGTGACTGGCTCTTCCCGAGCTACAGGGACACCCTCGCGGCGGTGGCCCGCGGCCTGGACCCGGTCGAGGCGCTGACCCTGCTGCGCGGGGACCGGCACACCGGTTACGACCCGCGTGAGCACCGCATCGCCCCGCTCTGCACCCCGCTGGCCACCCAGCTGCCGCACGCCGTGGGGCTGGCCCACGCGGCGCGGCTGAAGGGCGACGACGTGGTGGCGCTCGCGATGGTCGGCGACGGCGGGACGAGCGAGGGCGATTTCCACGAGGCCCTGAATTTCGCGGCCGTGTGGAAGGCCCCGGTCGTCTTCCTCGTGCAGAACAACGGCTTCGCGATCTCCGTACCCCTGGCCAAGCAGACGGCGGCGCCCTCCCTCGCCCACAAGGCCGTGGGTTACGGGATGCCTGGTCGGCTGGTCGACGGCAATGACGCCGCCGCGATGCACCAGGTCCTGGGAGAAGCGGTGGCACGGGCCAGGCGGGGTCAGGGGCCGACGCTGGTCGAGGCGGTCACGTATCGCATGGACGCCCATACGAACGCCGACGACGCCACCCGGTACCGCGGCGACAGCGAGGTGGAGGCGTGGCGCGCGCACGACCCGATCGTGCTTCTCGAACGAGAGCTGACCGGGCGCGGGCTGCTGGACGAGGACGGCATCGAGAGAGTGCGGGAGGCGGCGGAGCGGATGGCCGCGGGCCTGCGCGAGCAGATGAACGCAGATCCGGTGCTCGACCCGATGGATCTGTTCACCCATGTCTACGGGGAGCAGACCGGGCAGCTGCGTGAGCAGGCCGCGCGGCTGCGCGCCGAGCTGGACGCCGAGCACGGCACACACGACGAGAGCGGCGCGGAGGGCGGGCGATGACCACCGTTGCGGCGACGGCGGGCGAGCAGACCGGCCGGGCGAAACCGGCCACGATGGCGCAGGCCCTCGGGCGGGCGATGCGCGACGCCATGGCGGAGGACCCTGCGGTGCACGTCCTCGGTGAGGACGTAGGAACCCTCGGCGGGGTCTTCCGGGTCACCGACGGCCTGGCGAAGGAGTTCGGCGACGAGCGCTGCACGGACACTCCCCTGGCCGAGGCGGGAATCCTGGGCGCGGCCGTGGGCATGGCGATGTACGGGCTGCGGCCGGTGGTGGAGATGCAGTTCGACGCCTTCGCGTATCCGGCGTTCGAACAGCTGGTCAGCCATGTCGCCAAGATGCGCAACCGGACGGGCGGCGCCATGCCGCTGCCGATCACGGTGCGGGTGCCGTACGGCGGCGGGATCGGCGGGGTCGAGCACCACAGCGACTCCTCCGAGGCGTACTACATGGCGACGCCCGGCCTGCACGTCGTCATGCCGGCCACCGTCGAGGACGCCTACGGGCTGCTGAGGGAGTCGATCGCCTCCGACGATCCGGTGGTCTTCCTGGAGCCGAAGAGGCTCTACTGGTCGAAGGCGGCCTGGTCGCCGGACGCGCCGGCCGCGGTCGAGCCGATCGGGCGGGCCGTCGTCCGGCGCCCCGGGCGCAGCGCGACCCTGATCACCTACGGCCCTTCTCTCCCGGTCTGTCTGGAAGCCGCGGAGGCGGCGACCGCCGAGGGCTGGGACCTCGAGGTGGTCGATCTGCGGTCGCTGGTGCCCTTCGACGACGAGACCGTCGCCGCGTCCGTCCGGCGGACGGGACGCGCGGTGGTCGTCCATGAGTCGTCCGGCTTCGGAGGTCCGGGCGGCGAGATCGCGGCGAGGGTCACCGAGCGGTGCTTCCATCATCTGGAGGCGCCGGTCCTGCGCGTCGCCGGGTTCGACATCCCCTATCCGCCGCCGATGCAGGAGCGGCACCATCTGCCGGGTGTGGACCGGGTGCTCGACGCGGTCGCCCGTCTTCAGTGGGAGGCCGAGAGCTGATGGCGCAGGTGCTCGAATTCAAGCTGCCCGACCTGGGCGAGGGACTGACCGAGGCCGAGATCGTGCGCTGGCTGGTGGAGGTCGGCGACGTCGTCGCCATCGACCAGCCGGTCGTCGAGGTCGAGACGGCCAAGGCCATGGTGGAGGTGCCATGCCCGTACGGGGGCGTGGTGACGGCCAGATTCGGTGAAGAGGGCGCGGAACTGCCGGTCGGGGCACCGCTGCTGACGGTGGCGGTGGGCTCGGAATCGACCGGGTCGGGGTCGGCCGGTCCGGGGAAGCCGGCGTCGGGGCACACGGCTTCCCGAGAGCCCTCGGGCGGCGCTCGCTCCGGCTCGGACCCGGGCACCGGCTCGGGCGCGGGCTCCGGCTCGGACCCGGGCACCGGATCGGGCTCCGGCTCGGGCGCGGGTGACGAGAGCGAGGCGTCCGGCAATGTGCTGGTCGGCTATGGAACAGGTGCACCGGCCGTGCGGCGCCGGCGGGTCAGGCCTGCCTCGACGCAGTCCCCCGCCACGGCTCCGGTCGCCGTTCCGGCTCCCGGTGCGGTGCGGGCGCCGGGTCCCGTGGCCGTCATCTCCCCACTGGTACGGAAGCTGGCGCGTCGGCACGGCCTCGATCTCCAGCAGATCGCGGGCACGGGGCGGGACGGGCTCATCCTGCGTACGGACGTGGAGTCCGCGATCAGGGTCACGGAGGAGGAGCGCACCGACGCCGCGGCAGGGGCCCGGCAGGTGCCGGACACGGCGGACGAGCGCATCCCGCTGCGCGGGGTGCGGGGGGCTGTCGCCGAGAAGCTGGCGCGCAGCCGACGGGAGATTCCCGAGGCCACGTGCTGGGTCGACGCCGATGCCACCGAGCTGATGGCGGCGCGGGCCGCGATGAACGGCGCCGACGGTTCGGCCGCAGGGCCGAAGGTGTCGGTGCTCGCCCTGCTGGCCCGCATCTGCACGGCGGCGCTGGCCCGGTTCCCCGAGCTCAACTCGCGGGTCGACTCCGAGGCGCGGGAGATCGTGCGGTTGTCCGGGGTGCATCTGGGCTTCGCCGCCCAGACGGACCGAGGGCTGGTCGTCCCGGTCGTGCGGGACGCGCATACGAGGAACGCCGAGTCGATCGGCGCGGAGATCGCCCTGCTGACCGAGGCGGCCCGGGACGGGAGGCTGACGCCTGCGCAGCTGACCGGAGGGACGTTCACGCTCAACAACTACGGTGTGTTCGGTGTCGACGGCTCGACCCCGATCATCAACCACCCGGAAGCCGCGATGCTCGGGGTGGGGCGGATCGTGCCCAAGCCCTGGGTGCACGGAGGTGAGCTGGCGGTCCGCCAGGTCGTGCAGCTCTCGCTGACCTTCGATCACCGGGTCTGTGACGGCGGCACCGCGGGTGGCTTCCTGCGCTACGTCGCCGACTGCGTGGAACAGCCCGCCGTGCTGTTGCGCACCCTGTAGCGAAGGACTTCTGTCGCGGCGACGGGCCGGGGGCGCCCCGGCCCGGTGGGCTGCTGTGAGTGCCGGGGCGGCCTCGGCCCGGTGGCTTCTGTGAGTTCGGTCCCGAGGGGGCCGTCGTGAACGGGCGGCCCGCATACTCGGGGCATGACCGCCTATGACGCCATCGTTCTTGCCGGCGGGGCCGCGAAGCGCCTCGGGGGAGCCGACAAGCCGGGGCTCCGTGTGGGCGGCCGCGCGCTGCTCGACCGGGTGCTCGCCGTATGTGCCGACGCCTCGTCCACCGTCGTGGTGGGCGGGCGCAGGCCCACCACGCGTCCGGTCACCTGGACACGGGAAGTGCCGGAAGGCGGCGGTCCGTTGGCCGCGCTCGGTGCGGGGGTCCGGCACTCGTCCGAGGACAGCGTTCTGGTGCTGTCCGCGGATCTGCCGTTCCTGGGGGAGCCGACCGTCCGCTCGTTGCTGGAAGCCGCGGGAACACCGGGCCGTGAAGGCGCCCTGTGCACGGACCCGGACGGCCGGGACCAGCCGTTGGTCGCGGTCTACCGGGCCGAGCCGCTGCGCCGTGAGCTCGCCCTTCTCGCCACCGAGCACGGCGGCCTGGCCGGACTCCCGCTGCGACTGCTCACGGCCGAGCTGGACCTGGCGCGGGTGGAGGCCGGTCCGCTGGCTTCGTTCGACTGCGACACCTGGGAAGACATTGGTGCCGCCAGGGCGAGGATCAGGGAGCATGGGACCGTGCTGGACGAATGGATCACCACAGTCAAGACCGAACTGGGCATCGAACTCGACGTCGACACCGGCGTCCTGCTCGATCTGGCCCGTGATGCCGCCCACGGCGTCGCCCGGCCCGCCGCCCCGCTGACCACCTTCCTGGTGGGGTACGCGGCGGGGTTGGCGAGCAGCGGCAAGAGCCCGGAGGCCGCAGCCGAAGCGGTGGCGGAGGCATCCCGCAAGGCCACCGCCCTTGCGCTCCGGTGGGAGGAGGAGACGGGCGCGGAAAACGGGCCCGGCACGCCATGACGGGGCACGGCGGCGAGGCCCGGGCGGCGGAGGCTGCCAGGGCGGCGGAAGCGGCCAGGGCTGCCGAGGCCGAACGTGCGGCAGAGGAGGAGCGGGCGGTCCAGCAGGCGCTGGCGCTGGTCGGGCGTCAGCCACGTGCGGCCCGTCCGGCCCCGGACCGTCCCGGCCACGCGGGACCGGGGGAACGTCCCGGCGACGTGGGGCCGGTGGAACGTCCCGGCGACGTGGGGCCGGGGCCTTCGCCGACATCCTCGGAACCGGGCATGCACCTGGGGCGGGTCCCGAGCGCCTCGCATGCCCCGCTCGCCTCGGCCGCCTCGGGGCCCCCGGTTGGTTCGGCCGCCTCCACCGGAGCCGGCCCGGCCCCCGGTACCCCGAACCGAGACGCCGCGTCCTCCGGCGTCCCGAACCGAAGCAGCTCGGCAACCGGTGCCCCGTCCGCCGGCACCCCGAACCGAAGCGGCCCGGCGTCCGGCGCCCTTTCCGCCGACACACCGTCCTCCGGCGTCCCGGGCCTCCCGCCCGCAGGTGCCCCCGGCGTCCCGGGCCTCCCGTCCGCAGGCGCCCCCGGCGCCGGTACGGCCTCGTCGGCTCACCAGGAGTTGCCGTCCGCGGCCGCCCACCGATCCGCGCCCGTCAACCATCCGACCCGATCCGCGCACGCCCACCGGTCCGAGGCCACTCCCTGGGACCGCGCGCGAGCTCTCGCGGAGCGTCTCGGCCGTGCTGCCCCCCTGGCCGCGCACCGGCTCCCCCTGGACCGGGCCCTCGGGCATGTCCTGGCCGAGGCGGTTGTCGCGCTCACCGATCTGCCGTCCTTCGACACCTCGGCCATGGACGGCTGGGTCGTCGCGGGGCCGGGTCCCTGGACCGTGAGGGAAGTCGAAGGGCTGCTCGCCGGTCGCGCGGCCACCGAACCGCTCCCGGACGGGGAAGCGCTGCGGATCGCCACAGGCGCACGCATTCCGGCGGACGCGACCGCCGTGATCCGTAGCGAGCACGCGCGATTCGACGAGGCCAAAGGACTGCTGCACGCGACGCGCGACGTCGTACCGGGGCAGGACATCCGGCCCCGGGGCCAGGAATGCCGTTCCGGCGACGAGCTCCTGCCGGTGGGGACGGTGGTGACCCCGCCTGTCCTCGGTCTGGCAGCCGCCGCCGGGTACGACGCCCTTGTCGCCGTACCCCGTCCGCGCGTGGACATCTTCGTACTCGGTGATGAGCTGCTCACCGCAGGCCTGCCGAGCGAAGGGCTGATCCGGGACGCGCTCGGCCCCATGCTGGGGCCCTGGCTCCGCGCCCTCGGCGCGGACGTCGCCGAGCCCCAGCGCCTCGGTGACGATGCAGGCGCTCTCCGCCGCGCCCTCACCTCCTCCGACGCCGACCTGATCCTCACCACGGGCGGGACCGCCGCCGGACCGGTCGACCATGTCCACCCGGTCCTGGCCGAGATCGGGGCCGAACTACTGGTGGACGGAGTGGCCGTGCGCCCCGGTCACCCGATGCTTCTCGCAAGGCTCGCCGAGGGCGGCCCCTGCCTGGTGGGACTGCCCGGCAACCCGCTCGCCGCGGTGTCCGGGCTGCTCACGTTGGCGGAGCCCCTGCTCCGGGGGATCGCGGGCCGGTCCGCCCAGGATCCGTATCGTGCGCCCGTCGACGACGAGGTGCACGGACACCCGCACGACACCCGACTCGTCCCTGTGGTCCACCGTGACGACAGGGTCGTGCCCTTGCATTACAACGGGCCTGCCATGCTCCGCGGGATCGCTGCCGCTGACGGGCTGGCCGTGGTGCCGCCCGGCGGGGTACGGTCCGGCACCGAGGTGGAGATCCTCGATCTACCGTGGGCCTCGGCGACGCCGTGGACGGAAGGGTGTTTCACGTGAAACTTCCCGGCCACGATGCGATGGCCAGGCGTGCGGACGAACATGTCGTTCCCACGCGGGTGCTGCTGCCTCGCAGGGTCGTCGACAGACCGCTGCGGCAGGTGGCCAAGCGGCTGGCGATGGCTCTCACTGTCCTGGCCACGACGGTCTTCATCGTCTGGGCCGACCGGGGCGGGTACCACGACAACGCCGACGGAAAGGTCGACTTCCTCGACGCCGTCTACTACGCGACCGTGACGCTGTCGACGACGGGTTACGGCGACATCGTCCCGTACAGCGACCCGGCGCGGCTCGTCAACGTGGTGCTGGTGACGCCGCTGCGTGTGCTCTTCCTGATCATCCTGGTCGGCACCACCCTCGAAGTCCTTACGGAACGGACTCGTGAGGACTTCCGGCTGAACCGTTGGAGAACCAACTTGCGTGAACACACCGTTGTCGTCGGCTTCGGCACGAAGGGCCGTTCGGCGATCCAGACGCTCTGTGCCACCGGTCTGAAGAAGGAACAGATCGTCATCGTCGACCCGGCGGGCAAGGTGATCGAGGCGGCCAACGCCGAAGGCTTCGTGGGTGTACTGGGCGATGCGACGCGCAGTGATGTGCTGTTGAGGGCCGAGGTCCAGAAGGCCCGTCAGATCATCATCGCCACCCAGCGCGACGACACCGCCGTGCTGGTCGCCCTGACCGCGCGTCAGCTCAACCGAGGCGCGAAGATCGTGGCAGCGGTACGCGAGGAGGAGAACGCGCCTCTGCTGCGGCAGTCCGGCGCCGACGCCGTGATCACCAGCGCGAGCGCGGCCGGGCGTCTGCTGGGCCTCTCCGTCCTCAGCCCCAGCGCGGGTACGGTGATGGAGGACCTCATCCAGCAGGGCAGCGGGCTCGACCTCGTCGAACGGCCGGTGATAAAGGCCGAGGTGGGCAAGAACGTCCGGGAGACCGACGACCTGGTGGTCAGTGTTCTGCGCGGTCACCGGCTGCTCGGTTACGACGATCCGGCGGCCAGCCCCTTGCAGCTGACGGACCGGGTGATCACGATCGTGCGTGCCTCACCGCTGCATACGTCTCCGCTGCCTCCTCATCAGCATCCCAACCAGCGCCCATAGGTTCAGGCGGTACGCGGCGCAGGCAGGTCAGTCCTCTTCCGGGAGCCCGCACGGAGTAGCCTCGCCGCCATGTATGCGATCACGATCCCCGAACCAGGCGGCCCCGAAGCGCTCGTATGGGCCGAGGTCCCCGATCCCGTACCAGGCGAGGGCGAAGTCCTCGTCGAGGTCGTGTCCAGCGCGGTCAACCGTGCCGACGTCCTTCAGCGGCAGGGCTTCTACAACCCTCCGGCCGGCGCCTCCCCCTACCCGGGGCTGGAGTGCGCGGGCCGGATCGCCGCGCTCGGTCCGGGGGTGACCGGGTGGTCCGTGGGCGACGAGGTGTGCGGACTGCTCGCGGGTGGCGGATACGCGGAGAAGGTCGCCGTGCCGGCCGGGCAGCTGCTCCCCGTGCCCGACGGAGTGGACCTGCCGGACGCCGCCGCACTGCCCGAGGTGGCCGCGACGGTCTGGTCGAACGTCTTCATGGTCGCCCATCTGCGCCCTGGCGAGACCGTGCTGATCCACGGCGGTTCCAGCGGGATCGGCACGATGGCGATTCAGCTGGCCAAGGCCGTCGGCGCGCGCGTCGCCGTGACGGCGGGCGGCCCCGAGAAGCTGGCGCGCTGTCAGGAGCTCGGAGCCGACATCCTCATCGACTACCGCGAGCAGGACTTCGTCGAGGAGCTGCGCCAGGCGACGGACGGCGCCGGGGCGGACGTCATCCTCGACATCGTCGGGGCGAAGTATCTGGACCGGAACGTGCGGGCGCTGGCCGTGAACGGCCGTCTGGCGATCATCGGTCTCCAGGGCGGGGCGAAGGGCGAGCTGAATCTGAGCGCCCTGCTGAGCAAGCGGGCCGCGGTCACGGCCACCTCGCTGCGCGCCCGCCCGCTCGCGGAGAAGGCCGCGATCATCGCGGCGGTGCGTGAGCACGTCTGGCCGCTGATCGCCGAGGGCGTCGTCCGGCCGATCGTGGACCGCACGATGCCGATGGCGGAGGCGTCGGAGGCCCACCGGGTGATGGAGTCCAGCAGCCACATCGGCAAGATCCTCCTCATCGCGCCGAAGGCCTGAGGCCCGGCCGGGTCGCACAAAGCCCCGGCCGGACCGCACCAGGCCCGACGCCACCACCGCGGACACGGCGCCTCAAGGACACCGGGCCTCAAGGACACCGGGGCCCGGCACACGCGATGTGTGCCGGGCCCCGTGGTGTGACTGCGGTGGACGTCCCAGGTCGGCTCGGACCCACGGAGGGGCGCAGGCCGGCTCGGTCCTACAGATACGGGCCGGAGCGCGCCGGTCCGTGCGGATCGACGGCGCCTTCCTCGTCCTCATGGCCGACGCCAGGAGGCAGGGCGCGGCGCATCTGCTCCAGCTGTGCACGGGCCGCCATCTGCTGGGCGAAGAGTGCCGTCTGAATGCCGTGGAAGAGTCCTTCGAGCCAGCCGACCAGCTGAGCCTGCGCGATCCGCAACTCGGCCTCGGAGGGAACGGATTCCTCGGTGAAGGGCAGGGACAGCCGCTCCAGCTCCTCCACGAGCTCCGGCGCCAGGCCGTCCTCCAGCTCCTTGACCGAGCTCGCGTGGATCTCCTTCAGCCTGACCCGGCTCGCCTCGTCGAGAGGAGCCGCCCTGACCTCCTCCAGAAGCTGCTTGATCATGCTGCCGATCCGCATGACCTTCGCGGGCTGCTCGACCATTTCCGTCACCGGGACCTCGCGCGACTCGTCGTCACCGCCACCGCCGCCGATGGCCATTCCGTCCTGCCCCACTACGAGGACTTGGGGGTGCTCCTGCGACCGTTCATTCCTCGGCATCTCCATGACGCCATTGTCTCGCACACCGGCCTCACTCCATGGTGTGCCCCCGGAAAGGGTTGATCACCCGTTTCCGGGGGCACCGAGCGCGCCGGACGGCGCCATGGACCGGTCGGTGGCGGGCATCCGTCACCCGGCGCGCCGCCTCAGGGCCGGGCCGGCGTCCGTCACCCGGCCCGCCGCGTCAGCGCCGACCGGGACCCGGCGAACGCGGCGGCCAGCAGCCCGGCCATCACCGGTACGACCAGAGCCAGCAGCCCGATGGTTCCCCACGGCAGCATGATCGGCGTGTACGCGGAGTCCATGGGCTGCTCCCGCATGGAGGCCATGGCCTCACGCAGGTCGACCAGGCGCAGGGCCACCGCGGGCACGATCCCGGTTGCCGTGCCGAGCAGCACGCCGGTGAGCGCGACGACCAGGCACTGGAACCCGGAGAGCGAGCGCCGCACCCCGGGAGGTGCCCCCACCGCGCTGAGCGTGGTGAGGTCGGCCTCCGCGTCGGCCTTGGCGAGACCGGTGGTGATGGCCGCGGCGCCCAGGGTGACGACACCCGCGAACAGGGCGAGGATCAGCAGGATCACCTCCTCGTCGCGCCGCTCGGCCGGGCTCTCCGCCTGGAGGTAGACCCCGTTCCCCGCCTGGGTGAACGCGGCAGACACCGCCTGCTGCTCGGCATCCGTCGGCGTGTGCGCGACGGTGTAGACCGTCCCGTACGGCGCGGTGCGGAGTCCGAGCCGGTCCGCCGTCCGCTGCGGCAGGATCATGCGGATCCCGGGCGTGGACGCGTACTCCGCGGGCGCGACGTAGACCTTCAGCCGGTCGGTGGTGGTCTCGGCAGCGCCCGGATGGAGCGCGCGGTTCTCCTTGTCGCGCTCGTTGTACGTGTGCACGGCCTTGAGCGTGACCTCGCCGTCCTTCGCGTACGCGGAGTTGAGCAGGACGGGAGTTCCGGCCTCCAGGGCCTCGGCCGCCGCCGGGTCGTCGAGCTTCACGTACGACCTGAGGAGTGCGGCATCCCCCACGGCGATGTTGCTGTCACCGGTGGTGAGTGCCTGGGCGGTCACGTACTCGTCGACGCAGGCGGGGGAGTGCATCAGCTTCTTGTGCTCCTCGGCGGAGAGGCTCTCGGCGAGCTTTCCGGCACCCGCCCCCTGGAGCGGGCAGCTGTGGCCCTTGCCGGTGGGCTTGACCAGTTCGAGGGTGCCGCAGCCGTTCTCCTCCTCGTAGTAGACCGCGCAGTCGGATCCCGCCCAGACCCGCCCGATGTCCGCGCGACCGCCCGTGACGGCGAGATTCCGTTCCGCGGCGACCCTGGCGAGGGGGAGCTGGTCGACGCCGGCCGGCTCGGAGGTCACGAGGGCCACCGTGCCCGGAGTGAGCGGCTGCAGATGGTCGTAGACGTGCTCGGCCTCGACGCTGGCCGTGTACGTGGAGATGGCGATGGTGCCCGCCACGGCCGCCATGACGGCGGCGACCGCGGGCGCCGTACGCCCTCGGTTCCGTGCGGCGTCGCGCAGTGCCATGCGCGGGGAGAGCGGCAGCCGGGCACCCAGCCGTCCGAGGAAGCCGATGATCACGGGGATGCAGGCGAGCACCCCGAGCTCGGCGACGATGGAGCCACCGGCGATCAGCGCCGTGTCACCGTTGGTGCCGCCGAACACGGCGACCGCCACGCCGCCCGTGAGGGCCACGCAGCCCACGACGGGCAGGACGCGCGAGCTCCGGCGGGTGCCACGGCGGCCCGTGAGCGATTCGAGCACCGACTGCCGGCCGGCCACGATCGCCGGTGCCAGAGCGGCCAGGACGCCGGTGACGAGGCCGATGACGGCGATGCCCAGCAGTTCCCGGGGGCGGATGTCGAGCGTCCCGAAGCGGCTGCCGGTCCACCCCTCGATCATCGGACGGAACAGGACGGTGAGGCCGATGCCCGCGACGACACCGGTCACGGCTCCGACAGTGCCGAGGACCAGGCCCCCCGACAGCACGACGGCCCGTACCTGGCTCCTGTCGCCGCCACAGGTGCCGACGAGGCCGAGCTGCCTGCGCGAGCGGCGCGCGCCGACCGCGAACGCGGGACCGGCCAGCAGGACGATCTCCAGGACGGCCATGGCGACGACGGTCACCACCCCCGCGCTCAACCCCGCCGAGTCCTCACGCAGGGACATGTCCTGGTGCGCGAGCAGCGGGACCTCGGAGTCCGGCGGCGGGTCGAGAGCGACCTGGCGGGAGAGCACCAGGACGCCCTTCTCGTTGGCCCGGAGCACGTCGGGCCAGGAGATGCCGGCACCGGCGGGGCTCCGGACGAGCCAGATCATGTCGCCGGGGTAGGGAGGGACGACCTTCTCGTCACGGTCGGCCGCGGCCTTCCACGGGGCGAGTACCGCGCCCGGATCGGCGTACAGCGCACTCCTGTCCAGGTCCCCGGGCAGCTCGACGCTGCCGGTGATCGTGTACGTCTGCTCGGGGCCGCGCAGCGTCGTGCGGGAGCCCACCTCGAGTCCCGCGGACTTCAGGAAGTGCTCGGTCGCGACGACCTCGCCCTCACCGTGCGGGTACGCCCCGTCGACCAGTTCGATCCTGCCCCGGAGCGCCGGATCGGAGGTGCGCAGCTCGACGATCTCGGTGCTGGCGACCCCGTGCCGGGTGGTGACCAGGGCGGGAACTGACTGCTCGGTGAGGTGGCGCGAGCCCTTCGGGAACGTGGCCGGTACGTCCACGGGGGTGCGCTCGTCCTCGGCCGGGACCGCCGCCCGGTCGGGCGTGTCCCAGGTGCTGGCGTCGGGCATCTGCTCCAGGGGGACGTCCCCGATGCCCGCCGGACTGAACACGGCGTCCGCCGACCCCATCCGGGCCGTCAGGTTCTCCGCGACGGTGGGTGTGGAGCTGCGGTACGTCACATCGGCGGCCGTCACACCGAGGACCGGCAGAGCGATCATCGAGACGACGAGCGCGCTGCGGCCCTTGGCCCGCAGGGCGTCGCGCCGGGCGATCCGGAGCGCGGCGCGCCATCCGGTGAGAACGCTCACTCGGCACCTTCAGCGGCGAGCAGCGACTCGGCGGCGGTGGACACCGTCTCGTCCACGACCGCACCGTCCCGGAGGAAGACCACCCGGTCCGCCCAGGCCGCGTACCGGGGCTCGTGCGTCACCATCACCCCGGCAGCGCCCTGGTCGCAGCGGTTGCGGAGCAGGGCGAGCACGAGCTCGCCGGTCTCCGAGTCGAGCGCTCCGGTCGGCTCGTCGGCGAGCACGAGGCGCCGGTCGCCCACAAGGGCGCGGGCGATGGCGACGCGCTGCTGCTGGCCGCCGGACATCTCGTCGGGGAAGCGGTCGGCGACCTCCGCCAGGTGTATCTCCTCGAGCGACTCCATGGCCTCCTTGCGCGCCTTGCGTACGGAGACGCCGTCGAGTTCGCGCGGCAGGGCGATGTTCTCCACGGCGGTGAGGGCGGGGATCAGGTTGTAGTCCTGGAAGACATAACCGACGCTGCGCCGGCGCAGGCGTGCCATGCCCTTGGGACCGAGCGTGGAGAGGTCCTGGCCCTCGATGACGACCTGGCCGCTGGTCGCGGTGTCGAGGCCGCCCGCCAGGCTCAGCAGCGTGGACTTGCCGGAGCCCGAGGGGCCCATCACGGCGACGAGCTCACCGGTGCGGACGGACAGGTCGATGCCGCGCAGTGCGTGCACCTCGGCGATGCCGGAGCCGTGCGTGCGGGTGAGGGCCCTCAGCCGCAGGACGGGAGCGTCCACGGAGGGACCGGCGGACGACGGAGCGGGGACGGACGGTGACATGGTGAGCTGTTCCCCCCTGAGAACGGTGTACGGAAAGAGGCCGCGGGCACGGAGCGGCCCGCGTCGCCGGTGGTCAGCGGCGGCCGGAAGGGCGCGAGGCGGTGGACCGCGAGGCGCCACGGCCCGTGGCTGTGGCGGGTCGGGCGGCGGGTTCGGTCGCCGCGGCCTCCGCGAGGCGGACGAGGCGGGACTCGCAGTGGTCCAGCCAGCGGGCCTCCGCCTCGGCCTGGAAGATCAGCTGCTCCACCACGAGCAGCCAGGCGACCTCGTCACGGTCGGCGGGTACGGCGGCGAGGGCCTGGGCCTTGAGCCGGGTGTAGTCCTGCATCGCCTTGAGGGTGTGGCTCCGCTGGGACTGGATGACGGCACGGATGTCCACCCCGGGTGCCCCCACCGCCATCGCGAGCTTGATCGCCAGTTCGTCGCGGGGCGGGCTGTCGCGGTCGACCGGGGTCTCGAACCAGCTCCGCAGCTCGGTGCGGCCGTCGTCGGTGATCGCGTAGAGAGCGTGGCCCGCGTCGTCCTCGCCGTCCTGGGCGACCATCCCGTCGCGTTCGAGGCGGCTGAGCGTCGTGTAGACCTGGCCGACGTTCAGCGGCCAGGTGGAACCGGTGCGGGACTCGAATTCGGTACGGAGCTGGGAGCCGTACCGAGGCCCCCGTTCCAGGAGGGCAAGCAGCCCGTGGCGGATCGACATACTGAGTATGTATACCCAGTATGCTGTTCCAGGCAAGCGCACACGTCCCGGGCGGAATGAGGGGCGGTGGGGGGAGACCCGGTCAGTCGGTGCGCCGCATGCGGAACGCCAGGAAGGCCAGGCCCAGCCCGACCAGGGTGATTCCGCTGCCCAGTGACACGTCCCGGACCTGCCGTACGACGGGCTCGTCCAGCGCCTGCCGCTGCCGCCCGGTCTCGCCCGGCTCGGGGAAGGCGCCCGGCGGAGGCGTGAACGGGGGCACCTCGTGGGGATCCGCCTCGGGAGGCACCTCGTCGGCCGCGGCCTCGGACTGTGCGAGCTCCAGCGGTGACAGCGACCGCCCCGGCCGCGCCCGGCCCTCGCCCGCCTGCCGGCCGGCCAGAGGGGACTCGGACGTGCCTACGGAGGTGCTCGTGCCGGGAGAGGGCGGTCCGGGGGACTTCGCTGACGCCATGTACGCCGGAGGGGCGGAGAGGGCGGCGCCGTCCCCTTGGGCCCAGGCGACGGGCCCGAGCGCCAGCCCGGCCGTCATCACCAGGCAGACCACACACCGTGACGACCGCGAGGCGGGGAGTCCTGGAGGCATGAGATCAGGGTCACATGCCCCGATTTGTCCAGCATCCCGGACGCGGCCGACCGCCGGACCTCACCGACCCCCGGACCTCACCGATCCCCGGACGCGGCCGACCGCCAAACCTCACCGACCCCGGACCCGGAGGCACTGGACCCCGGCGCCCTCGGACCTGACCGACCGCGACCCCTCAGGCGGCAGGAAGGGCACCGCCCGGTGAGGTGCCGGTCAGGCAGGGTCGCCGGTCGCGATCCGCAGTTCGAAGTGGGCGCCCCGCTCGGCCACGGCCGTGCCCGCGGTCGGGAACTGGTCGATGACCTGGTCCTCGGCGTAGGTGTTGCCTTCCACCTCGATGACCTTGACCGTCCAGCCGGCCGCGGCGGCGCAGGACTTCGCCGAGATGATGTCCTTGTAGACGAAGTTGGGCGCCTGGACCTTGGCCGGGTCGTCCGTGTCCTCGGTGGCGTCCGTGCACTTCTCCTCGTCCATCGTGCGGTTCCGCTCCGGGGGCTTGTGCTCGCCGGCGACGGCGGACTCGCTGGTGCCCGGGTCGTTCTTGCCGTTCTCCGAGTCGCCGTCCATGTTCAGGAAGGCGACCAGGCCGCCGATGGCCACCAGGGCGACGACGATCGCACCCACCAGGACCGGCATGTTCCGCTTCGAGCCGCCACCGCCCTGTCCGCCCGAGGTCTGCGGGGACATCGTGTACGGAGGCGGGGTCTGGTGGGCCAGGGGCTGGGCCCCGTACGGCTGGGCCTGCGGGTAGCCGTAGCCCGGGGTGGGGGCCGGGGTCGGGACGCCGTAGGGGCCGGGCTGCTGGTGAGGGTGCGGCTGGTACGGCGTCTGCACGCTGTGCGGGGCGGGAGTGCCCTGGTCGACCGGCGGGAAGACCGCCGAGCCGACGCCCGAACCGCTGTTGGCCGGGCTGCCGCCGCCGACGATCACCGGGGCGCCCGCGGGACCGCTCGCGTTCAGCACGCGGGCGATTTCGTCCTGCATGGCCGCGGCGCTGGGAAAGCGCTCGTTCGGGTTCTTCTTGAGCGCGCGGGCGACGAGGGCGTCCATCGCGGGAGTGATCGAGCGGTTGATGCTGGACGGGGCGACCGGCTCCTCCTGCACATGCGCGTACGCGATGGCGAGGGGCGAGTCCGCGTCGAACGGGATGCGGCCCGTGAGCAGCTGGAAGAGCATGATGCCGACCGAGTACAGGTCGGAGCGCGCGTCGACGCCGCGGCCGAGCGCCTGCTCGGGGGAGAGGTACTGCGGGGTGCCGACGACCATGCCGGTCTGGGTCATCGAGGTGACGCCGGACTGCATGGCGCGGGCGATGCCGAAGTCCATGACCTTGACGACTCCGCGCCTGGTCATCATCACGTTGCCGGGCTTGATGT
The DNA here is from genome assembly GCF_001905505.1 of Streptomyces sp. CB02058. GTDB lineage: Bacteria > Actinomycetota > Actinomycetes > Streptomycetales > Streptomycetaceae > Streptomyces. Next base: position 420,318 of record NZ_LIPG01000005.1, on the reverse strand, counting down.
CGCGGTGGACGAGGCCCATCTCGTGGCTGGTCTCCAGGGCGGCCAGCACGTCGGCCGTCACCTTGAGCGCCTTGTCGGCCGGCATCGCGCCGTACTGCTGGATGTCCGACTGGAGCACGGAGCCGAGGGGCTGCCCCTCGACGTACTCCATGACGATGTACGGCATCAGCGCGCCGCCGAGCTCGTCCTCGCCCGTGTCGAACACCGAGACGATGTTGGTGTGCTGCAGCTTGGCGACGGCCTGCGCCTCGCGCCGGAAGCGCTCGCGGAAGGACTGCTCGCGCCCCAGCTCCGTGTGCAGCGTCTTGATGGCGACCTGCCGGTCCAGGGCCGTGTCGTACGCGAGGTAGACGGACGCCATCCCGCCCTCGCCGAGCAGGTCGCGCAGCTGGTAGCGGCCGCCGGCCACGGAACCGCCCGCGTAGCGCCCCTGTGCGCCGTCGTGGCTCATGACTTGCATCCCCCTCGGCGCCCGCCGGACGCGATCATCCCTGTTACGGGCCAAGTCTGCCCGAGGGGTACGACACGTCAAGCCGGGTGCCCGTTCCGTGACCCTACGCACAAGAAGCGTCTCGGAAGCGTTACAGGAAGCGCATGGAATTTGCGCGAGCGGCGCGCGAGCCGGTTGGATGGCCCGTCACTCTCAAAACCGGTGTGTCGCACTGAGGCTGTAGCGTGACGTGGCAATGCAGCAAGGCACCGTGAGAACCCGCGGACGCGCGGACAGATACGACGGCGAGGACTGATGGCACCCGATTCCGAAGCAAACGGCGGCGGAGTTTCGGATGGCACCGACTCCTGGGGCGTCGGGGGTGTGGTCGGAGACGGCCGGTACCGCATGACGCACCGGCTGGGCCGCGGCGGCATGGCCGAGGTCTACGCGGCGGAGGACGTCCGTCTGGGGCGCACGGTGGCGGTGAAGCTGCTGCGCTCCGACCTCGCGGAGGACCCGGTCTCCAAGGCCCGGTTCACGCGCGAGGCACAGTCGGTCGCGGGGCTCAACCACCACGCGATCGTCGCCGTGTACGACTCCGGTGAGGACGTCGTGGGCGGGGCGACCGTGCCCTACATCGTGATGGAGCTCGTCGAGGGCAACACCATCCGCGACCTGCTGCTCGAGGCGGAGGCACCGCCTCCCGAGCAGGCCCTGATCATCGTCTCGGGCGTCCTGGAGGCCCTGGCGTACTCCCACCAGCACGGCATCGTGCACCGTGACATCAAGCCGGCGAACGTGATCATCACGCACTCCGGCGCGGTCAAGGTCATGGACTTCGGCATCGCCCGTGCGCTCCACGGCGCCCAGTCGACGATGACCCAGACCGGCATGGTCATGGGTACGCCCCAGTACCTCTCCCCCGAACAGGCGCTCGGCAAGGCGGTCGACCACCGGTCCGACCTGTACGCCACCGGCTGCCTGCTCTACGAACTCCTGGCCCTGCGGCCCCCGTTCACCGGAGAGACCCCGCTCTCCGTCGTGTACCAGCACGTCCAGGACATCCCCGTCCCGCCCTCCGAGGTGGCCGGGGCCGTTCCGCCGGAGCTGGACGGCCTGGTCATGCGCTCCCTCGCGAAGGACCCGGACGACCGGTTCCAGAGCGCCGAGGAGATGCGCGGCCTCGTCCAGTACAGCCTGCAGATGCTGCAGGTCCAGGGCGGGCACACCGGCACGTGGAACACCGGCCCGGTCGACGCGCACGGCGCCGACCGCACCGCGGCGATGAACATCGGCGGCGGTACGGCGGCCATGGGGCGCCCGATGCACGGGGACACCTCGCAGGGCCCGATCCTGCCGCCCATGAACCCCGACGACGGGGCGTACGCCGGTGGCCATCACAACGGCGGCGGGCGCGGCAAGATGTGGCTGTTCGTGCTGCTCGCGCTGATCGCGATCGGTGCCGGTGTGGCGTTCGCCGTGCAGGCGGCGAACGACGACAACGGCGGCAAGAAGTCCCCGACCGCGCCCACCACCTCGGTCTCGCCCTCGCCGACGCCTTCCTCGGCGGAGCCGACGGACGACGAGACGGAGGAGACGGAGGAGCCGGACGATTCCTCGGGCGGTCAGACCTGGCCCACCGAGCAGCCGACCCGCACTCCGACGGACGACCCGACGCAGCCGACGGTGGAGCCGACGGAGCAGACCACGGCGCCCGCTCCCGACACGGGCGGCACGTCCGAGGGCACGAGCGAGGGCAGCGACGAGGGCTCCACCGGAGAGCCGACCGACGAGCCGACCGATCCCGAGACGTCCACCGGCGCCACCGCGGGCGAAGCGGCAGGCGCGGCCGCGGGCGCCGCGGGCACCGCGGGAACGACCGCCGGGTGATCCGGGGCCTCACCCGGTGAGGTCCCGGGCAGAGGCCCTGGCCCTCACCCCGTGAAGGCTTCGCCGACCGCCTCGTACTCGCGCGTCCACCACACCGCCAGGGCCGACACCGCAGGGAACTGCGGGTCGGCCCTGCGGTCGTGGAAGCGGTAGCGCCAGCGCAGTATCCAGAAGTCGTTGAGGCGCTCCCACCAGACCCGGTGCACAGCCGCCGCCATCTCGGCCGCGCCCGCGCCGGCCGAGCGCCGGTAGGCGCGGGCGTACGCCCGGACCTTCTCCAGGGCCAGTTCCCCGTCCGGCCGGACGAAGAAGATGGCCGCTGCGCGCACCGCCTCCTCCGCGCGCGGCTGCACGTCGAGCCGGTCCCAGTCCACGATCGCGACGGGGTCGGCGCCCCGGTAGAGCAGGTTCAGCGGATGGAAGTCGCCGTGCACCCATCCCCTCGCCGAACCGCCGGGGGTGGGCGGGCGGCGGTGCGCGTGCTGCTCCAGCAGGGCACGGCGCTCGACGAGCCGGTGCACCGCGAGCTCGTCGAAGGCGTCCCGGGGGCCCATCCCCCGCGCCGCGGCCAGCAGATCGTCGATCAGCGTGAACGTGTCGGCGGGATCCGGGCTGGGGCTCTCCCCCCGTGCGGGAGGCGGCGGGTCCGCCTCCATGACCTGCTCCAGACCCATGTGTACGGCGCCGAGGAGCGACCCGAGCCGTCGCGACTGGGCGGTCGTCAGCTGGGTGCCGTCCCGGTGGAGGCCGTCCACCCACCGGTGCAGGGCATAGCGCTGCCCGTCGATCACCGTGACCGTGTGACCGTGCGTGTCCGTGAGGGGCGGGGCCACGGGCACACCGAGCGAGTGCAGCTGCTGGGTGGCCCGGTGCTGCCTGACGATCGTGGCGTGGTCACCGCTGGAGTCGTCGAGGTGGTGCTTGTCGAGGTGGTGCTTGAGGAAGTACGAACCACGGGTGGTGGACACGCGGTAACCATGGTTGAGCAGCCCTTTGGTGAGGGGTTCGCAGGCCAGGGGTTCGCCGGTGTCGGGGTAGCGGCGCAGGACCTCGCCGACCGGAGGAACAGGTGGGAGGGTCACAGATGAGCGCAGCACTCGCCACATGTTAGGTGACACTGAGTGGCCGGTTTTACGGACTTGCGTCGAAGGCCTGAGTGTGCATATGGGTGACGCGCGGGTCGAGCCGGAGATACACCGGATCGAAGCACTCCCCGTTCACGTCGGCGGGGCCGGTTCCGAAGCGTTCGCGCTGGTCGGAGGCGGGGTGGACGATCTCGGCGGGCCCGGTGAACTGCACCGACCAGAGGTCCTTCGCGCCGCCGGGCGCCGGGGAGTTGAAGTTGTCCGCCCCGTAGGCGATGACGCTTCCGTCGCAGGACTCGTGAAAGCCGAGCCCTCTGTGCATCCGCAGGACGACACGGTCCTCGATCACCAGGTGCCGGGCCACCGCCAGGAACGGCAGGGCGCGCATGCTCATGGCCAGCCGGCCGTAACGGACGCTGCCGAGCAGCTCCATGGCGAGGAGCCTGTCCGAGCCGGAGGTGGCGGAGGCGCCGGGGACGGGTCCGGTGGCCGTGGGGCCGTCGGAGAGGTCGAGGGCGGTTCCGGTTCCGGTGCCGGAGGAGCGGGAGAAGAGCATGCCCTCCACTCTCCGGGAGGTGTAGGAGCGGGGTAAGAGTCCGCCGCCCCCACGGTCAGGGACCAAAGTCCCGCCCGGCCGACGACGGGTCTGCCGCCCGCCCCTCGAGCCACCGCCGACCCGGCCCCGCCCGGGAGCCCCGGCGCCCCGGAGTACTGGCGTCCGGCCCGCTCAGCGCTTCTCGGCCTGGAGCCTCGCCACGTACGCCGCCGCCTGCGAGCGCCGTTCCATGCCCAGCTTGGACAGCAGACTCGACACGTAGTTCTTGATGGTCTTCTCGGCGAGATGCAGCCGCTCGCCGATCACCCGGTTCGTCAGCCCCTCGCCGATCAGGTCGAGGATCCTGCGCTCCTGGTCGGTCAGTCCGGCGAGCCGGTCGTCGCCCTTGCCGTCCTTGCCCTCGCGCAGCCGCTCCAGCACCCGGGCGGTGGCCGCGGGGTCCAGCAGGGACTTCCCGGCCGCCACGTCGCGTACGGCGCTGAGCAGCTCGTCGCCGCGGATGGCCTTCAGGACGTAACCCGAGGCCCCGGCCATGATCGCGTCGAAGAGGGCCTCGTCATCGGCGTACGAGGTGAGCATCAGGCACTTGATGTTCTCGTCCCTCGAGCGGACCTCGCGGCAGACCTCCACGCCGCTCCCGTCCGGCAGGCGTACGTCGAGGACGGCCACGTCGGGCCGGGTCGCGGGGATACGCGCGAGCGCGTCCGCGGCCGTGCCGGCCTCGCCCACGACCTCGATGTCCTCCTCCACGGAGAGCAGCTCGTGGACGCCGCGCCGGACGACTTCGTGATCATCGAGCAGGAATACCGTGATTTTTCCTTCTTCGTGCACCTTCGCAGTCTCACACAATCCTTTGTCCTCCGCCCTTCCCTGGGGCTGTCGGCCGGGATAACGTGCCGTTGTTCCGGCCGCCTGCCAGGCTGTTTCCAGTGCTGTGACCAGCGGGACTTCGCGCATTTTGCGATTTACTTGGAAATCCAAGCAAAATCGCAGGTCACAAGGTGTTTCGCAGTTATGCGATGCACTGGGTAACGTGCTTGTGGCAGGACGCTCGCCGGGGCACCTGTCACGCCTGTTCCCGGCCGAGCGGCACCCACCCCGTGCACGGGTCCGGACACAGGCGAGCCGCACTGGTTCCCGGCCATCCCGGGGGCCGGACCGACGGAGGAGCACGCACGTGACCGTGGAGAGCACTGCCGCGCGCAAACCGCGACGCAGCAGCAAGCGGACCAGCGCCGCCAAGACGCCCGCGAAGGCCGAGAATTCCGGCCCCGAGCTGGTGCAGCTGCTGACGCCGGAGGGTGACCGCGTCGAGCACCCGGACTACGAGATCGACCTGAGCACGGACGAGCTCCGCGGTCTCTACCGGGACATGGTCCTGACCCGCCGATTCGACGCCGAGGCCACCGCGCTGCAGCGCCAGGGCGAGCTGGGCCTGTGGGCCTCGCTGCTGGGCCAGGAAGCCGCGCAGATCGGCTCCGGCCGGGCGCTGCGCGACGACGACTACGTCTTCCCGACCTACCGTGAGCACGGCGTCGCCTGGTGCCGCGGAGTCGACCCGACCAACCTGCTCGGGATGTTCCGCGGTGTGAACCACGGCGGCTGGGACCCGAACACGAACAACTTCCACCTCTACACGATCGTCATCGGCTCGCAGACCCTGCACGCCACCGGCTACGCCATGGGCGTCGCCAAGGACGGCGCGGACTCGGCCGTGATCGCGTACTTCGGTGACGGCGCCTCCAGCCAGGGAGACGTCGCGGAGTCCTTCACCTTCTCGGCCGTCTACAACGCCCCCGTGGTGTTCTTCTGCCAGAACAACCAGTGGGCGATCTCGGAGCCGACCGAGAAGCAGACCCGCGTGCCGCTCTACCAGCGCGCGCAGGGCTTCGGCTTCCCCGGTGTCCGGGTCGACGGCAACGACGTACTGGCGTGCCTCGCCGTCACCAGGTCCGCGCTGGAGCGTGCCCGCCGGGGCGAGGGGCCGACCCTCGTCGAGGCGTTCACCTACCGGATGGGCGCCCACACCACCTCCGACGACCCGACCAAGTACCGGGCGGACGAGGAGCGGGTGGCCTGGGAGGCCAAGGACCCGATCCTCAGGCTGCGCACGTACCTGGAGAAGCAGGACCTCGCCGACGAGGCGTTCTTCGCCGCGCTGGAGGAGGAGAGCGAGGCGCTGGGCAAGCGGGTCCGCGAAGCGGTACGGGCCATGCCCGACCCGGACCGGCTGGCGATCTTCGACCACGCCTACGCCGACGGCAACCCGCTCGTCGACGAGGAGCGCGCCCAGTTCGCCGCCTACCAGGCATCGTTCGCCGAGGAGGGCAACTAGCCATGGCCGCTGAGAAGATGTCCATCGCGAAGGCGCTCAACGAGTCGCTCCGCAAGGCTCTCGAGACCGACCCCAAGGTCCTCATCATGGGTGAGGACGTCGGCAAGCTCGGCGGGGTCTTCCGCATCACGGACGGGCTCCAGAAGGACTTCGGCGAGGACCGGGTCATCGACACCCCGCTCGCCGAGTCCGGCATCGTCGGTACGGCGATCGGCCTGGCCCTGCGCGGCTACCGCCCCGTCGTCGAGATCCAGTTCGACGGCTTCGTCTTTCCCGCGTACGACCAGATCGTCACGCAGCTCGCGAAGATGCACGCCCGTGCGCTCGGCAAGATCAAGATGCCGGTCGTCATCCGCATCCCGTACGGCGGCGGCATCGGCGCGGTCGAGCACCACAGTGAGTCGCCCGAGGCCCTGTTCGCGCACGTGGCGGGCCTGAAGGTCGTCTCGCCGTCCAACGCGAGCGACGCCTACTGGATGATGCAGCAGGCCGTCCAGTCCGACGACCCGATCATCTTCTTCGAGCCCAAGCGGCGGTACTGGGACAAGGGCGAGCTCGACACCGAGTCCATCCCCCTCCCGCTCCACAAGGCGGTCGTGGCCCGTGAGGGCTCCGACCTCACGCTCGTCGCGTACGGCCCGATGGTGAAGGTCTGCCTGGAGGCGGCCGCCGCGGCGCAGGAGGAGGGCAAGTCGATCGAGGTCCTGGACCTGCGGTCGATGTCGCCGATCGACTTCGACGCCGTACAGGCCTCGGTCGAGAAGACGGGCCGTCTCGTGGTGGTCCACGAGGCACCGGTGTTCTACGGCTCCGGGGCCGAGATCGCGGCCCGGATCACCGAGCGCTGCTTCTACCATCTCGAAGCACCGGTGCTGAGGGTCGGCGGCTATCACGCCCCCTACCCGCCGGCCAGGCTCGAGGACGAGTACCTTCCGGGTCTCGACCGGGTGCTCGACGCCGTCGACCGCTCGCTGGCGTTCTGAGGAGAGGGTCGTGACGACGATGACCGAAACGTCTGCTCGTTTCCGCGAGTTCAAGATGCCCGACGTTGGCGAGGGACTGACCGAGGCGGAGATCCTCAAGTGGTTCGTCCAGCCCGGCGACACCGTCACCGACGGCCAGGTGGTCTGCGAGGTCGAGACCGCGAAGGCCGCGGTGGAGCTGCCGATCCCCTTCGACGGGGTGGTGCACGAGCTGCGCTTCCCCGAGGGCACGACCGTCGATGTCGGCCAGGTGATCATCGCGGTGGACGTGGCACCCGGCAGCGGTGACGCCCCGGCCGCGGCTCCGGAGAGCGTCCAGGAGCCCGTGGCGGAGGCCGAGCCGGAGGCGGAGGCGCCCAAGGGCCGCCAGCCCGTTCTGGTCGGCTACGGCGTGGCCGAGACCTCCACCAAGCGCCGTGCCCGCAAGAGCGTCGAGATCCCCGGCCCGGCCGCCGCCGCGGTCCAGGCCGAGCTCAACGGCCACGGCGCGGCCGTCCCGGAGGCGCGCCCGCTGGCCAAGCCGCCGGTGCGCAAGCTGGCGAAGGATCTGGGCATCGACCTCGCGACGGTCACCCCGACCGGCGAGGGCGGGATCATCACCCGCGAGGACGTCCACGCGGCGGCGGCTCCGGCCCCCGCCGAGGTGCCCGCGCAGGCCGTGGCGGCGGCAGCCGCCGTCCCCGAGCCCGCCGCCGTGCCGGTGAGCGGCGCGGACGGCCGGGAGACGCGTATCCCGGTCAAGGGCGTGCGCAAGGCCATCGCGCAGGCCATGGTCGGCAGCGCCTTCACCGCGCCGCACGTCACGGAGTTCGTGACCGTCGACGTGACGCGCACGATGAAGCTCGTGGCCGACCTCAAGGAGGACAAGGACATGGCGGGGGTCCGGGTCAACCCGCTCCTCATCATCGCCAAGGCCCTCCTGGTCGCGATCAGGCGCAACCCGGACATCAACTCCGCCTGGGACGAGGCCAACCAGGAGATCGTGCGGAAGCACTACGTCAACCTGGGCATCGCCGCCGCCACTCCGCGCGGTCTGATCGTGCCGAACATCAAGGACGCGCACGACAAGACCCTGCCCGAGCTGGGCGAGGCGCTGGGCGAGCTGGTCTCCACGGCGCGCGAGGGCAGGACGTCCCCGGCCGCGATGGCCGGCGGCACGGTGACCATCACCAATGTGGGCGTCTTCGGCGTCGACACGGGTACGCCGATCCTCAACCCGGGAGAGTCCGCGATCCTGGCGGTCGGGGCCATCAAGCTCCAGCCCTGGGTCCACAAGGGCAAGGTGAAGCCCCGCCAGGTGACCACGCTCGCGCTGTCGTTCGACCACAGGCTGGTCGACGGCGAGCTCGGTTCCAAGGTCCTCGCGGATGTCGCGGCGATCCTGGAGCAGCCGAAGCGCCTGATCACCTGGGCCTAGCCACCCCGGTCGTACGCAGGAGGACGGGTCCGCGCGAAGTGTGCGCGGGCCCGTCGCCATGTCCGGGGACGGGCGGTCACCCGCACCGATGTCCGACGGCGGTACCCCGGGTCTCTCCGCGTCACGCGCTTCTCCCGGAGCGCCCGCCGGCCGGTCGGCCGCTCAGCTGCCCACCGTCTCCGTCCACGGCCCCGGCAGCGCCTTCCGGACGTCGTCCAGAGCCTCCCGCGTCAGCGCGCGGACGTACAGCCACCCCCACTCCGCCTGCTCGTCGGAGCGGTCCTCATGCACCAGGACATCGGCGCCCGCGTACCAGCGGTCCGTGTTCTCCCGGCCGCCCGGGGAGATCAGGGGCGGTATGAGGGTGAGGGACCGCTCCAGGCGCGCGGCGTCGGTGGGCAGGGCCTCCCGGTGCCACCCGCCCCAGTCGCCGCACAGCGAGGTCTGCGACATCACCGTCTCCACACACGCGGCGGAGAAGCTGTCGGAGAACGGCTCCCAGTCGTCGTACGCCTGCGAACTCCCGTCGATCAGCACGGGTGGGTCGGTCTCCGCGACCCGGTCGAGCGGAACGGCGATCCGGTACTGCCAGAAGTTCTCCACCTGCCAGATCAGAGCGGAGTCCTCCGTCTCCCAGTCCTCGGGGGGCACGAGCGATCTCGCCCCGTGCAGGAGGTCGTGACGGCGTCCGAACCTGCCGTACAACTCCCGCATCGCCTGGGGCAGTCGCAGCCCGAGCCGCTGCTCGGCGGCGGCGAGGCCGGACTCCGGGTACCCGTCGTCCGGCCCGACCGGCGCGCCGAGACGCGCTGCGAACCGTTCGATGAACCACCAGGCCGCTGCGGGACCCGCGAGGGCTGCGGGGAGCTCGACGCGGAGATCGAAAGTCTCAGGCATCCGCACACCCTAGGGGCCGGACCGGGCCGGGACTCCTGGGACGGTGTCCACCTTCGCAGCCCTGGCCGTCGAGGCGAGCCTCTCGCTGACGTCCTGCCAGAGCGACAAAGGGGGTGCGGTCACCGATCGGTGGCCGCACCCCTCTCTGCTCGTGTCCAGCTGTCCGTGTCCGGTGCCGGATCAGTCGCGCTGTGCGCCCGGGGGCAGCGTACGCAGCTTCATGGTCGTCGCGGTGGCGGAACCGAAGCCGTAGTCCAGCAGCTTGGCCGCGTCGTTGTAGCGGTCGGTGCCGTTCAGGATGACGCCGACGTACGTCTTGTCGCCCCGTGTGGCGGCGAAGATGAGGCAGGGGCCCGCCGCGGTGCCGGTGCCGGTCTTGATGCCGACGGCGCCGCTGTAGGAACCGAGCAGCTTGTTGGTGTTGTACCAGGTGTACGTGCGCAGCGCGCCGGTGCTGGTCGTCACGGGGGCCACGTACTTGGTGGTGCTCATGATGCCGCGCAGGGTGGAGCCCCGCATCGCGTAGCTGGCGAGCTGCGCGAGGTCGCGCGGGGTCGAGTAGTTGTTCCCGGTCGACGAGATGCCGTCGAACGAGTCGAAGCGGGTGTTCGTCATCCCGAGCGAGGCGGCCTTCGCGTTCATCTGACCGATGAACTGCTTCGTCCGGGCCGCCCGGGTGGTGCCCACGCCGTAGGTGTCGGCCAGGGCGTAGGCCGCGTCGCAGCCGGACGGGAGCATCAGGGCGTGGAGCAGCTGACGGACCGTGGCCTTGTCACCGGTCTTCAGGTCCGCCGTGCTGGCGCCCTGGGCCGTGACGTAGTCGCGGTAGGTCTGCGAGATCGTCACCTTGCGCGACAGATCGACGCCGGGCGTGTTGAGCACCACGGCGGCGGTCATGACCTTGGTGGTGCTGGCCATCTGCCGCTTGATGTCGGCGTTCTTGCCGTATTTCTTGGCGCCCGTGGCCCTGTCCTGCAGGAACGCGCCCTTGGCGCTGAGCGTCGGCAGGGGGACGGCGGCCTCGGCGGAGGACATGAGGGGCGTGACCGCCAGCATCACGCCACCGGACACGACCGCTGCGACGACGGCGTTGCGCAGGCGCTTGCTGCGGGCCTTGTGGCCTGCCGTGGGACGGGTCTTGCGGCTCGATATCAATGAATGCTCCGAGTTCGCGAATGCGTAGAGGGGCCGGGACATGGAGAGACCCCGATACGAGACTCATGAGCGGCCGGCATGGATGTACGCCTGTATGGCAAAGAAACGTTCGGTGAACGTGTGACGCGTGGGCCCGCGCGACGACCGCGCGGGCCCACCGGCCCCTATGCCCCCGTGGTCGGGGGCTACTTCTTGAAGCCGTAGTCCAGGAGCTTCTTGGCGTCGGCGGTCCGGGTGGTCGCGGACGTCGAGGTCAGGACGGTCCCGATGACCGTCTTGCCGTTGCGGGTCGCTGCGAAGACCAGGCAGTACTTGGCCGTCGGGCCCGAGCCGGTCTTCACACCGATCATGCCGGTGTAGCTGCCCAGCATGGCGTTGGTGTTGGACCACGACATGTAGCGGTAGCCGCCGCTCTTGGTCGTGACCTTCTGCTTCGTCGACCTGGTCTTCACGATCGCGCGGAACGTGGAGTTCTTCATCGCGCTGCTGGCGATCTTCGTCAGGTCGCGCGGCGTCGAGTAGTTGGACCCGCTGCCGATGCCGTCGAAGGAGTCGAAGTGGGTGTTCTTCAGGCCCAGGCTCTTCGCGTCGGCGTTCATCTTGCCGATGAAGGACTTCACCCGGGCGGCGCGCGTGGAGCCCGTGCCGAACTTGTCGGCCAGCGCGTACGCGGCGTCGCAGCCCGAAGGCAGCATCAGGCCGTAGAGCAGCTGGCGGACGGTGACCTTGTCGCCGACGATGAGCCGGGCCGACGAGGCGCTCTTCGAGACGATGTAGTCGCTGTACGCCTTCTGGACCGTGACCTTGGCGTCCAGGTTCAGGTTCTTCTGCGCCAGCACCACCTTGGCGGTCATTATCTTCGTCGTGGAACCGGTGGAGCGGCGGGTGTCCGCGGACTTGCCGTAGAGCGACTTCGCCGTGCCGTTGTTCATCACGAAGCCGCCCTTGGCGGTGATCGTGGGAGTCGGCAGGGTCGCGGCCTGAGCCGTGGAGCCGAACGCGCTGCCCGCGAGGAGTGCGCCTGCCGTGAGACTCACGGTGGCGGCAACACGTGCGCGGTTTATGCCCTTAAGACCGATTTTCAAGTCAAACGCTCCAAATACGCCTGCATTGCGGCCACATGAGGGTGCCGCTCGATGGTGAGACGCATGAGGCGGCCGGATGGATGTGTGCGCGTAGGGGTGATTTCGGAACGGGTGGCCTGAACGCATGGCTGCGTGTCCCGCATCGTGGACCGTGCTGCCATGCGTGCATCTTGTATCTATGCTGTGTGCATGCCTGCAGCACCTTCCGTGTCCCCTCTCGCCCGCAAGACCGACCCCAAGCCGCCACCCGCAGCCGAGCGCGTCTACACCCACATCAAGGAAGCGGTGCTGGACCGCCGCTACGAGGGCGGCACGCTCCTCACCGAAGGTGACCTGGCCGAGGCCGTCGGAGTGTCCCGGACCCCGGTGCGGGAGGCGCTGCTCCGCCTGGAGGTCGAGGGGCTGATCAAGCTCTACCCGAAGAAGGGCGCCCTGGTGCTCGCCGTCTCCGCGCAGGAGATCTCGGACGTGGTGGAGACCCGGCTGCTCGTCGAGGAGTTCGCGGCCCGCAAAGCCGTGCCCGCACCGCCCCGGCTGATCGCCCGGCTCGAACAGCTCCTGGAGGAGCAGCGGGAGCTCGCCGAGGCGGGGGATCTGGCCGCCGTGTCGGTCAAGGACCGCTGCTTCCACGCGGAGATCGTGAAGAACGCGGGCAACGAGATCCTCTCGCGCCTCTACGACCAGCTCCGCGACCGGCAGCTGCGGATGGGCGTCGCCGTGATGGAGGCGCATCCCGGCCGGATCGCCGCCAACATCACCGAGCACGGTGAACTGCTGGACGCCATCAGGGCGGGCGATGCCGAGGGCGCCGCCCAGGTCGTACGGCGCCATGTCAGCCGGGTCAAGGTGCTGGTCAGGGGTGACGACCGATGAGCTCAGCGGCTCCCACCCTCTCCCTGCCCGGCGATCCGCCCGGCGGCCGTCGCGCCGTCCGGATCTGGGGCATCGGCGTCGCCGTCTACTTCGTCGCGATCATCTTCCGCACCAGTCTGGGTGTCGCGGGACTCGACGCGGCCGACCGCTTCGACGTCAACGCCTCGGCCCTGTCGACGTTCTCCATCCTCCAACTGCTGGTCTACGCGGGCATGCAGATACCGGTCGGCCTGATGGTCGACCGGCTCGGGACCAAGAGGGTCCTCAGCATCGGGGCGGTGCTGTTCACGCTCGGACAGCTCGGCTTCGCGCTCTCGCCCTCGTACGGCATGGCGCTCGCCTCCCGCGCGCTGCTCGGCTGCGGCGACGCGATGACCTTCATCAGCGTCCTGCGGCTCGGCACCCGGTGGTTCCCGGCCCGGCGGGGTCCGATGATCGGGCAGGTCGCCGCGCTCTTCGGGATGGCCGGCAACCTCGTCTCGACCCTCTTCATCGCCCGCGCGCTGCACGGGTTCGGCTGGACCACGACCTTCGTCGGCAGCTCGCTGGCGGGCGTGGTGGTGCTCGTCATGACGCTGCTCTTCCTCAAGGACCACCCCGAGGGCCACGAACCGCCCCCCGCCGAGCACGCCGGAGCGGCGTACGTCCGGAAGCAGATCGCCGCCTCCTGGCGGGAGCCGGGCACCCGGCTCGGCATGTGGGTGCACTTCACCACGCAGTTCCCCGGCATGGTCTTCCTGCTGCTCTGGGGCATGCCGTTCCTGGTGGAGGCGCAGGGGCTCAGCAGGGGCACCGCGGGTGAGCTGCTCACCCTGGTGGTGCTCTCGAACATGGTGGTGGGGCTCGTCTACGGGCAGATCATCGCCCGGCACCACGCGGCGCGCGCACCGCTCGCGCTCGGCACGGTCGCGATGACCGCGCTCGTCTGGGCGTCCGCGATCTTCTGTCCCGGCGACCACGCGCCGATGTGGCTGCTGGTGACCCTCTGCCTGGTCCTCGGCGCCTGCGGTCCGGCCTCGATGATCGGATTCGACTTCGGCAGGCCCGCCAACCCGCCGGAGCGCCAGGGCACCGCCTCGGGCATCGTCAACATGGGCGGTTTCATCGCCTCGATGACCACGCTGTTCGCGGTGGGCGTCCTGCTGGACGCGACCGGCGACAACTACCGCATCGCGTTCGCCTCGATCTTCGTCCTGGAGGCGATCGGCGTCGTACAGATCCTGCGGCTGTACGCCCGCGCCACGCACAGGGAACGCGACCACCACGTCGTCAGCCGGGTGGAAGCCGTCCACGTGCCCGTGTGAGACATTCCGGCGGTGCGCCCGCTCCGGTCCGCCGGAGGACGGGCGCACCGCCGGTCGCAGTGAGCGGTGCTACGGGGTGACGGCGAAGTGCCGCAGGATTTCGGCCCCCAGCTCCTGGTCGCCCTCGATCTTGATCCGGTCCTCCACGGCCCCCGCCCGGACCCGGCCGCACGCCAGCCGGTAGTACGTCTCCCAGTCCATCGCCAGCGTCACCGCGGGGCCCAGCGACGGCGCGCCGTCGACCGAACCGCGGCCGTCGGCGTCGACCCTGACGGTGCGCAGGAACTCCAGCGGGCCGTGCACATCGAAGACCACGGCCGAATTGGGCGGTGCGCCCGCGTCCTTGGCGACCACCTTCGGCAGGGCGAGCAGCAGCGTGTCCCGGACGATCAGGGCGCCGGGCGAGTCCAGGTTGCCGGGCCGGCCGAGCGTGGTGCGCAGGTCCTGCTCGTGCACCCAGACGTCGAAGGCCCGCATCCGCAGCGCCAGTTCCAGCGTCTGCTCGGCGCCGAGAGGGGCCCGCACCATGGTCTCGGGGGCGCGCGACTCGTTGCGCAGCTGACGGTTGCGCCGGATGAGCGTGTACTCCAGCTCGGAGGTCATCTCCGGCGCCGTGTGGTGGCGCCGTACGTCGACCTGCATCTCCATGTAGCGCTGGTGGTCGTTCTGCACGTGGTAGAGATCGCGCGGAAGCGTGTGGATCGGGCGGGGATCGCCGAGCTGCTCGCACTCCATGCCGATGACGTGCGAGACGATGTCGCGTATCGACCAGCCCGGGCAGGGCGTCCGGCCGTTCCACTCCCCCTCGGCGAGTGGCGCGACCAGCTCGGCTATCGACTCGACGGAGTGGGTCCAGGCATCGGCATAGGTCTGGAGGCTGGGATGGACGGTCACGGGACCCCTCGTGCGGTTCTGCGGTGCATGGGCTGGAGAGCAGGGAGTACCGGCGGGCGGCCGGCACCGACGGTGCTGTCTGCGGGCTGCGTGGGAGGTTCGCTCGCTAAGTTACGCTGCGAGCAGGCACCCCGGCAGTGCTTTCGTGTGACGATCGTAGGCCCGTGTTGACGGCTCTCATGCCAGGACGGTGGTAGTGTGCACGCCTCCCTCATCCAGATCGCAGTAAACCCGGATGAATCGGTCAATTCCCGTAGAGAGCGCGCGGCTTCACTGGTCGTGGCCCAGCGGGGAGCGGACCTGGTCGTCCTTCCCGAGCTCTGGCCTGTCGGAGCCTTCGCCTACACCGCGTTCGCCGAAGAGGCGGAACCCCTGCACGGACCCACGCACGACGTCATGGCGAAGGCGGCCGCCGATGCCGGTGTCTGGCTGCACGCCGGCTCCTTCGTCGAGCGCGCCGAGGACGGCACCCTCTACAACACCACGCTGGTGTTCTCGCCCCAGGGCGAGCGGGTCGCCGCGTACCGCAAGATCCACCGCTTCGGCTTCGACAAGGGCGAGGCCGTGATGATGGGGGCAGGCGAGGAACTCGTCACGGTCGCCCTGCCGGAGACCACCCTCGGCCTCGCCACCTGCTACGACCTCCGCTTCCCCGAGCAGTTCCGGGGGCTCGTCGACGCGGGGGCCGAGACCCTGGTGGTCTCGGCCGGCTGGCCGGAGCGCCGCCGCTCGCACTGGACGCTGCTCGCCCAGGCCCGCGCTGTGGAGAACCAGGCGTTCGTCCTGGCCGTCGGGTCCGCCGGTACCCACGGCGGGGTCGAGCAGGCGGGCCACAGCGTCGTCGTCGATCCCTGGGGCGAGGTGCTCGCCGAGGCGGGAGCGGGCGAGGAGGTGCTCACCGTGGAGTTCGATCCGGCGAGGACCGCCACCACGCGTGCGCAGTTCCCCGCGCTGAAGGACCGCCGGCTGGGCCTCGCCGCCCCGCGCTGAGCCCGGCGTCACGCGCGTACGTGCCCGGATGGCCCTGTTTCACGTGAAACCGTGGAACAGGGCCATCCGGCGTCTTCGCCGCGCTCAGTCCTCGCCCCGTTCCTTGTCGTGCTCCTTGTCGGCGAGGACGATCACGCACACGGCCACCGCGAGCAGCAGCGGCGCGTCGGCGTCCTCCCGCACGATGTCGACCCCGTACGTGTCGCGGACGGTCAGCCAGCGCCGGGAGATCTGGGCGAGCAGCTCACCGTCGTAGTCGATGGCGAACTCGCGGTCCAGGATTTTGCCGCTGACGTCGAGCTCGGTGCCGTCCACCAGCGTCACCCGGTAGTGGTTGCGCAGCAGCGAGAGCCGCTTGCGCTTGACCTTGGCGAGCTCCTCGCCGTCGCGCTCGATGAGCATGGTGTCGCGCAGGCTGATCAGCTTCTGGCGGATCTCCACCAGCACCCGGCCGCTCGTGTCCTTGAGCTCGAAGGTGTCGCGGAGCCGCATGGCCTTGCCGTCGACGAGGAAGAGCTTGTGCCCGTCCGCGTCCTCGATCCAGTAGTCGTCGCCGACGCCGAGCAGTCGCTCACGTACGAGAAGTCTCATGGATCACAGGTTCCCCGACCCCCGACCGGAATGCGTGCAGGCCGGGGTGCTGTTGACTTATGTCATGACAGCACGTGCACGCGTCCGCGCCCCCGAACTGATCGGCAAGGGCGGTTGGCTCAACACAGGTGACCGGCAGTACACCCTCGCTGATCTGCGAGGGCGCATCGTGATCCTGGATTTCTGGACCTTCTGCTGTGTGAACTGCCTGCATGTGCTCGATGAGCTCCGTGAGCTGGAGGAGAAGCACCGCGACACCGTGGTGATCATCGGTGTCCACTCGCCCAAGTTCGTGCACGAGGCGGAGCACCAGGCCGTGGTCGACGCCGTCGAGCGGTACGAGGTGCACCACCCGGTCCTCGACGACCCCGAGCTCGCCACCTGGAAGCAGTACGCCGTGCGTGCCTGGCCGACGCTCGTCGTGGTCGACCCCGAGGGCTATGTCGTCGCCCAGCACGCCGGCGAGGGGCACGCGCACGCCATCGAGAAGCTGGTCGAGGAGCTGGAGGCCGAGCACGCCGCCAAGGGCACCCTGCGTCGCGGGGACGGCCCGTACGTGGCCCCCGAGCCGGTCGCCACGCATCTGCGCTTCCCCGGCAAGGCCCTCGCCCTCCCGGACGGCGGTTTCCTGGTCTCCGACACCACCCGCCACCGTCTGGTCGAGCTGGATGCGGACGGCGAGACCGTGCGCCGCCACATCGGCACCGGTGAGCGCGGACTCGCGGACGGCGGTGCCGGCGGGGCCCGGTTCAGCGAACCGCAGGGTCTGGCCTTCCTGCCCGACGGCCGTGTCGCCGTCGCCGACACCGTCAACCACGCGATCAGGGCCCTCGACCTCGCCACCGGCGTGACGACCACCCTCGCCGGGACCGGCCGCCAGTGGTGGCAGGGCTCGGCGACCAGCGGCCCGGCCACCGAGGTGGACCTGTCGTCGCCGTGGGACATCGCGTGGTTCGGCGACCGGCTGTGGATCGCCATGGCCGGGGTGCACCAGCTGTGGACGTACGACCCCGAGCGGGGCACGGTGGCCGTCGCCGCGGGGACGACCAACGAGGGCCTGGTCGACGGGCCGGGGGCCGAGGCGTGGTTCGCGCAGCCCTCGGGTCTCTCCGCGGCCGGGGACCGGCTGTGGGTCGCCGACTCGGAGACCTCGGCGCTGCGCTACGTCGACCTGGAAGGCGCCGTCCACACCGCGGTCGGGACAGGTCTCTTCGACTTCGGCCACCGTGACGGCCCCGCCGGCCAGGCGCTCCTCCAGCACCCGCTGGGTGTCACCGCGCTCCCGGACGGCTCTGTCGCCGTCAGCGACACCTACAACCACGCCCTGCGGAGGTACGACCCCGAGAGCGGTGAGGTCACCACGCTGGCCACCGATCTGCGGGAGCCGAGCGACGCGGTGCTGGTCGAGGGCGATCTGGTCGTCGTCGAGTCCGCGCGGCACCGGCTGACCCGGCTGAGGCTCCCCGAGGAGGCGGTGCGCGTCGCCGACCAGGCCCACCGCACCCAGCGCGCGGCCACGGAGATCGCGCCCGGCACGCTGCGGCTGGATGTGGTCTTCCAGGCCCCCGCCGGGCAGAAGCTGGACACACGCTACGGCCCCTCGACCCGGCTGCTGGTCTCCTCGACCCCGCCGGAACTGCTGGCCGGGGGATCGGGGCAGGGTACGGATCTGACCCGCGACCTGGTCCTCGCGGACGGCGTCACCGAGGGCGTCCTGCATGTGTCCGCGATGGCCGCGTCCTGCGACGACGACCCGGCGAACGAGTACCCGGCCTGCCATGTGCACCAGCAGGACTGGGGCGTGCCCGTCGTCGTCGGTGCCGGGGGCACGTCCAGGCTGCCGCTGGTGCTGGCCGGGATGGACGAGCAGGTCTGAGCCCGCGTGGCCGGTCCGGGGCGGCGGTGCCGCCCCGGGGCCGGTCAGTGGTAGCGGCGCTCGTCCTCCGACACGACCGTGGTGGTCGGCGGGACGACCATGCGGCGGCGCCGCGCGATGCTGACGTAGACGAAGACCCCGACGAGGCCGACGAGCATCATGATCCAGCCGACCAGGTCGACGTTCACGGTGTCCATCTCCCAGTCGGTGGCGAACGCCAGGATCGCGCCCGCACCGATCAGGAGAATGCATCCTCCGAGTCCCATGATTTCCGCCTCCTCGACGGCCCGGTGACTCCGGGCCGGTGTACCGGTCGGGTACCCGGCCCGGTGGCAACCATGTCCCCCGGGGCGGTAGGGGCCTGCCGGTTCAGCCCGCCAGGAACGCGGTGAGGGCGTTGGCCAGGAGATACGGGTCGTCGGCGCCGCAGAGCTCGCGCGCGCTGTGCATCGACAGGATCGCCACACCGACGTCGACGGTCAGGATGCCGTGCCGGGCCGCGGTGATCGGGCCGATCGTGGTGCCGCACGGCATCGAGTTGTTGGAGACGAACGTCTGCCAGGGCACGCCCGCCTTCTCGCAGGCCGCCGCGAACAGGGCCCGGCCGCTGCCGTCGGTGGCGTACCGCATGTTGACGTTGACCTTGAGGATCGGTCCGCCGTTGGCCACCGGGTGGTGCGTCGGGTCGTGCTTCTCGGCGTAGTTGGGGTGCACCGCGTGGCCGGTGTCCGAGGAGAGGCAGACGGTCCCCGCGAAGGCGCGGGCGCGGTCCTCGTAGGAGCCGCCGCGGGCGAACACGGAGCGCTCCAGGACCGTGCCGAGCAGCGGGCCGTCCGCGCCCGTGTCGGACTGGGAGCCGTTCTCCTCGTGGTCGAAGGCGGCGAGCACCGGGATGTACGGGATCTCCGCGTCCGGCTGCCCGGCCACGGCGGCCAGTGCGGCCGTGGCGGCGTGCACGGAGAGGAGGTTGTCCATGCGGGGTCCGGCGAGCAGCTCACGGTCGCGGCCGAGGTAGGCCGGCGGCTCCACGGCGTGCGGCATGAGGTCCCAGCCGGTCACCTCGGCGGGGTCGACGCCCGCCTCCTCGGCGACGAAGCGGATGAGGTCGCCCTCCTCGACCTCACCGAGTCCCCAGATCGGCTGCATGTGCCGCTGGCGGTCGAGCTTGAGGCCCTCGGGGTTGGCGGACCGGTCCAGGTGCACGGCCAGCTGGGGCACCCGCAGCAGCGGCCGGTCGATGTTGACCAGCCGGTGCGTGCCGTCGCGCAGCGAGATCCGGCCGGCCAGGCCCAGGTCCCGGTCGAGCCAGGTGTTGAGGAGCGTCCCGCCGTAGATCTCGACGGCGACCTGGCGCCAGCCGTACGCCCCCGTGTCGGGCAGCGGCTTGACCCGCAGGTTGGGGGAGTCGGTGTGCGCTCCGACGATCCGGAACGGCGTGTGGGCCGAGGCGCCCTCGGGCACGTACCAGGCGACGATCGCCCCGCCGCGCAGCACGTACTTCCCGCCCGTGGAGCCGTCCCACGCGTCCGTCTCCTCGACCCGCCGGAAACCGGCCTTCTCCAGCCGCGCGGCGGCGGTGGCCACCGCGTGGTAGGGGGAGGGGGATGCCATCAGGAAGGTCATCAGATCGTCGGTGTGCCCGCGGTCGAAGCGGAGGGGAGAGCTCATGTTCTTCACTTTAACGACGGTCGGCGGGGACGCCTCATGGTGTTCGGCGGCCACCCACGGCCCGTGTCCGGAAAGCGTCGCCGACGCCCTTCCCTCCGTACGGCCCTCAGAGCTTCGCGGACGGGTCGTCGCCGTTCTGCGCCTGCTGAGCGCGGTCGGAGAAGAGGGCCGCGAGGTCCTTGACCAGATCCTTGTCGAGAGCCTTCTCGCTCCGGGCGTCCGAGGCAACCCAGAGCAGTGCCGTGCCCACCCGGATCTGGCCGGTGACGCCGTACGCTCCGTCGTAGCCCACAGGGCCGGCCACGGCGTCGCTCCGAGCGCCCACGGAGCCCAGGTCCGCCTCGTCCCTGCCGGCCGTGCGCGCCGTGTTCTTCCACAGCACGTCGTACGCGGCCTCGGCGGCCTTCTCGTCCTTGTACGCGACCATCCAGAAGCGGGCGCGCGCGTTCTCGTCGTCCCGCTGGAAGGAGACGGAGCCGAAGAACGAGGAGTCCTCGCAGCCCTCGCCCTCCGTGGACGGGCAGAAGTTCTTCCGGGCGGCCTCGCTCATGGGGGCGGCAGACGGATCCTCGGAGAACTTCCAGTCGGGGAGTGCTCCTTCGTCCGGCAGCACCGAGGTGACCTGCGCCTTGTCCAGGGCCGTCGCCTTGTCGTCGCCACCGCCACCGCCGCAGCCCGTCAGCAGCAGCACCGCGGCTCCGGCCGCCGCCCACCGTATGCCCGCGGCCTTCACCGACGTCGTACCCATGACCTCAACCCCCTCGGTAGTCACCGGAATCATAGGTCCGGCCCGCCCCCTGGGAGGGGACGGGCCGGACCTGTGACTGTGCGGAACGCGTACGGAAGGACTAGAACGCGGCCTCGTCCAGCTCCATCAGCGCGTTGTCGACGGTCTCGGCGAGCGCGCGCTCGGCGGAGACGCCCGGCAGGATGTTCGTCGCGAAGAACTTCGCGGCGGCGATCTTGCCCTGGTAGAACGCCGCGTCCTTCGCGGAGGCGTTGCGCAGCTTCTCCGAGGCGACGGTCGCGCCCTTGAGGAGCAGGTAGCCCACGACGACGTCGCCGGAGGCCATCAGCAGGCGGGTGGTGTTGAGGCCCACCTTGTAGATGTTCTTGACGTCCTCGCCGGTCGCGGTGAGGTCGGTGATCATCGTGCCGACGATCGCCTCCAGGTCCACGGCGGCCTTGGCGAGGTTGTCCAGCGCGCCGGAGAGCTCCTCGTTGCCCTGGGCACCCGCGAGGAACTTCTTGATCTCCTCGGAGAGGGTGTTGAGCGAGGCACCCTGGTCGCGGACGATCTTCCGGAAGAAGAAGTCCTGGCCCTGGATCGCCGTCGTGCCCTCGTACAGGGTGTCGATCTTGGCGTCGCGGATGTACTGCTCGACCGGGTACTCCTGGAGGTATCCGGAGCCGCCGAAGGTCTGGAGGGACTGCGCGAGCTGCTCGTAGGACTTCTCGGAGCCGTAGCCCTTCACGATCGGGAGCAGCAGGTCGTTGAGGCCGTTGAGCGCCTTGGCGTCCTCGCCCGCGGCCTCCTTGACCTGGATCGCGTCCTGGACGGAGGCGGTGTACAGCACGAGGGAGCGCATGCCCTCGGCGTACGCCTTCTGCGTCATGAGGGAGCGGCGCACGTCGGGGTGGTGCGTGATGGTGACCTTGGGGGCCGTCTTGTCCATGAACTGCGACAGGTCGGTGCCCTGGACGCGCTCCTTGGCGTACTCCAGCGCGTTGAGGTAGCCCGTCGACAGCGTCGCGATGGCTTTCGTGCCGACCATCATGCGGGCGAACTCGATGATGCGGAACATCTGGCGGATGCCGTCGTGCTTGTCGCCGATCAGCCAGCCCTTGGCGGGGTGCTGGTCGCCGAAGGTCATCTCGCAGGTGTTGGACGCCTTGAGGCCCATCTTGTGCTCGACGTTCGTCGCGTACACGCCGTTGCGCGCACCGAGCTCGCCGGTGGTCCAGTCGAAGTGGAACTTCGGGACCAGGAAGAGGGAGAGGCCCTTGGTGCCGGGGCCCGCGCCCTCGGGGCGCGCCAGCACGTAGTGGAGGATGTTCTCGGACATGTCGTGCTCGCCCGAGGTGATGAAGCGCTTCACACCCTCGATGTGCCAGGAGCCGTCCTCCTGCTCGACGGCCTTCGTGCGGCCGGCGCCCACGTCCGAGCCCGCGTCGGGCTCGGTCAGCACCATCGTCGAGCCCCACTGCTTCTCGACGGCGATCTCGGCGACCTTCTTCTGCGCCTCGTTGCCCTCGTCGAAGAGGATGCCGGCGAACGCGGGGCCGGAGGAGTACATCCAGACGGCCGGGTTGGCGCCGAGCAGAAGCTCCGCGTAACCCCAGATCAGGGAGCGCGGGGAGGTCGTGCCGCCGATCTCCTCGGGCAGGCCCAGGCGCCAGTACTCGGAGTCCATGAACGCCTGGTAGGACTTCTTGAAGGAGTCCGGGACCGGCGCGGTGTTCGTCTCGGGGTCGAAGACCGGCGGGTTGCGGTCGGCGTCGGCGTACGAGTCGGCGAGCTCGTTCTCCGCGAGGCGGGTGACCTCGTCGAGGATGCTCTTCGCGGTGTCGACGTCCATCTCCGCGAACGGACCCGTGCCGTACAGCTTGTCGCGCCCGAGGACCTCGAAGAGGTTGAACTCGATGTCGCGGAGATTCGACTTGTAGTGCCCCATGGGAAGGCTCCGTAATCAATAGCAGTGGCGCGCAGCGCCCCGGGGAGGAGTGAGGATCGGGCGACGGACGGCCTGGCGTGGGTATATCACCTGACCCCTACGATGATGCTACCCGTCAGTAATAAGACGCAACCCCTCAAGGCGCAGATGTGGCCGATTACTCTTTGCGGCATGTATGGCTACGACCAGAACCCAGGCGCACAGCAGCAGATGGGCGGCGGCTACGGCGAGCAGCCGTTGTACCCCGAGCCCTCGCCGCCGTCCCTGGCCGACGCGGTCCGTGCCTTCACGACCGGGTCGCTGTCCGCGGAGGACTTCCAGCAGATCTTCGCCACGGCGAAGGTCTACTGCCCGCGCGGCGACAACCCCGGATTCCTGGCCCTCCACAACACCCAGCAGCCGGTGATCCCCATGTTCACCACGCTCAAGGAGCTGCGGAGCTATGCGGGCAAGGAGTCCAAGTACTTCGTGATCACCGGGGCCGAGGTGATCGACCTGCTGCCGACCGGCTACGGCTTCGTCCTGGACATGGAGGGCGATCACCGGATGGTCTTCGACGCCAAGGCCGTGGAGCAGATGGTCGACTTCGCGATGCGCCGCATGTACGGCTAGGCGCCATTGCCGCGCAGGCGGCTGAGCGGCGCCCGCCGCTCACCGGGGACTCTTCGAGGGCCCGCACCGACCCGGTGCGGGCCCTCGGTGCTGTCCGGAGGCGGGCGGGAATGAACGCCGCCTTGCAAGATGTTCACCGTTCAACTAAATTGGACGCAGAAGACTCCCGGAGGTGGCTCCCATGCCCGCAGTGACCGTCGAAAACCCGCTGACCCTGCCCAAGGTCGTGGCACCGGCCGAGGCCCAGGCGCGTCCCGTGCTGACCGTCACCACCGCGCCCAGCGGTTTCGAGGGCGAGGGGTTCCCGGTGCGGCGCGCCTTCGCCGGGATCAACTACCGGCACCTCGACCCGTTCATCATGATGGACCAGATGGGTGAGGTGGAGTACGCGGCCGGCGAGCCGAAGGGGACCCCCTGGCACCCGCACCGCGGCTTCGAGACCGTCACCTACATCATCGACGGCAGCTTCATCCACCAGGACAGCCACGGCGGTGGCGGCGCCATCGAGAACGGCGACACCCAGTGGATGACGGCGGGCTCCGGCCTCCTCCACATCGAGACGCCGCCCGAGGCCCTCGTCATGTCCGGCGGCCTCTTCCACGGCCTCCAGCTCTGGGTGAACCTCCCGGCGGCCGACAAGATGATGGCCCCGCGCTACCAGGACATCCGCGGCGGCCAGGTCCAGCTCCTCGCCTCCCCGGACGGCGGCGCGCTGCTCCGTGTCATCGCCGGTGACCTCGACGGCCACGAGGGCCCGGGCATCACGCACACCCCGATCACCATGGTCCACGCGACCGTCCGGCCGGGTGCCGAGGTGACGCTGCCCTGGCGCGAGGACTTCAACGGCCTCGCGTACGTCCTCGCCGGGCGCGGCAGCGTCGGCCAGGAGCGCCGCCCCGTCCACACCGGCCAGACCGCGGTCTTCGGCAAGGGGTCCTCGCTGACCGTCCGCGCCGACGAGACGCAGGACGGGAACACCCCGGACCTGGAGGTCGTGCTGCTCGGCGGACGTCCGATCCGTGAGCCGATGGCGCACTACGGGCCGTTCGTCATGAACACCCAGGACGAGCTCAAGCAGGCCTTCGAGGACTTCCAGAAGGGTCTGCTGGGCACCGTCCCGGCCGTCCACGGGATGTAGCGGGTCCGTGCCGGTCCCCGGCCCACGGGGGAGACCGCTGAAGGGCCGCGAGGCTGACCGGACGGGTGCAGCGCCGGCCGGACGGCGGACAGCTGGACGAGCGGGACACCTGGCCGGGTCGGTCAGTGGCGGGACACTCCTCCGTCGCTGACCGGCCCGGCCTCTTCGCGTCCGGAGCCGGGTCGGTCAGTGGCGGGACACTCCTCCGGCGCTGACCGGCCCGGCCTCTTCGCGTCCGGAGCCGAGCAGTACCGGAGCACCGATCCGACAGCGCGTGACCTGGCCGGCGGCAGCGGCTCTCACGACGGGTTCGCCGCGCCCTGGCCTCCGGCCCGCGGACCGGCGCCGGGTGAGGGACGTGCCGGGCTCGGTGGTGTCCCGTCGACCTCCTGCCGCCACATGATCTCGACGATCCGCTCCACCGCGGTCGCGAGGTGTCGCCGGTAGGTGCTGAAAGGGAGCCCGAGCCGCCGCGCCGCGGACTCCTGGGTCGACGCGCCCTCCACGAAGGCCGCCACGGCGGCCCGGTACCCCTTCTCTCCGCCCCGTTCCGACGGCAGGGTGTGGATCGCGGCGAGGACGAGGTCGTACAGCGTGCCGTCGTGGCCGAGCGCCGTCCGGCTGCGCTGCAGCGGGTTGAGCGCCAGTTCGTCGGGCCAGCGGAGGGACCGCAGTGCGGCGCGGACCGCGTGGTCGAAGGCGGTGCGGTCCAGGACGAGCGCGTCGGTGTCTCCGGGCGGGGCCACTCGGCCCGGGGTGCCGCCGAGCATGGCGTCGGTCTTCTCGGCCAGCCAGCGGGCTGCCGGCTGGGGGCGCCAGTCGTGGGCGAACAGCCGGTAGCGTGTGCCGCCGATGTCCACGGCGGGCTCCACCGGGCGCATGTCGCAGTGGAGCAGGTGCCGGTCCCAGAAGCCGTCGTCACGCATGACGATGAAGGACCAGGCCAGCCGGTCGTCGCGGACGATCTCGCCCAGCATGCGCCACAGCACCAGGTCCATGACCGGCGAGGGCCGCTGGTAGCCGTCCCGGCCGACCTGGAAGCGCCCGACCGCGATGTGCTCCCCGGCCCGCAGCGGTCCGTGCTCGCCCACGTGAGCCCAGGCGGCGGCCACCACCGGGTCCTCGTGCTGTCCGTCGTACGGCGGAATCCGCAGCCACGCCGAACAGGACGCTGGTTCTCCGGCGGGCGGCATCGTCTGGAGGTGGAAGCCCTCCGGCTGCCGCGCCAGCCAGTGGGCGGCGATCCGGGCGGATTCGGGGCCCTCCCGCAGGGTGACGAGGTCCAGGACGGCCGCCTCCCGCGTGGCGTCGTACGGCAGATCCCGCACCAGGCCGTACGGGTGCCAGCCGTGCGTGTCCGCCATGAACCCGTCCGAGCGGTACAGGTACTGGAGTTCACCGACCGCCTGGAGGAAGCGGTGCGGCGCGGCGGTACGCACCCGTTCCAGCAGGTGGCTCCGAAGGGCGTTGTGCAGTTCCTCGAAGCCGTCGGGGTCCCTCCACCGCAGATCCGCCTCCAGCGTCCGCCGCACCACGTCGTGCGGAAAGACCCCGGAGTCGGTGGTCTCGACGTAGGGCCGGCCCCGCAGCCAGGCGAAGAGGTCCCTGCCCTGGTCCCCGAGGATCGCCCGCAGCAGTGACTCGGTGGTGACATGGGCGTGGGCGCACACCTCCAGTGCCGCGCGGTGCGCGTCGCTGGGCGGCTCGCCGACGAGGTGGCGCAGCAGGGTGGAGACGACATCCTGCCCGGGTGACCAGTCGACGGCGTCGGACGTGGCGGGCCGGGTGGTGTCGCCGGACCGGGCCACGGCCGCGGCCAGCGCCAGGGCCAGGGGGTGGCCGCCGGTGAAGTCGAGGATCTCGCGGTGGAGGCGGGCGGGCACGCCCCGGGCGGTGAGCAGGCGTTCGCCGTCCTCCGCCGCGAGTGGTCCGAGGGGGATCACGTCGACCAGTCCGTCCCAGGCAGGGTCGGCGAGCCGGACCGGATCGGGGGCGTGCCGTCCGGCGACCACGGTGACGGTGTCGGCGGGCAGCCGGGGCAGGCACTCCTCGAACAGCCAGTCCTCCAGATGCCCGCAGTGCTCGAAGGTGTCGATGAGGAGCACCGCCGCCTCCCCGTCGGTGGCGGGCCGTACCGCCCGCCCGAAACTGTCGGGGTCGGCGGGGGTGGTGCGGCCGTCGACGTGGACGACGCCCCCGCCTGCCCGGCCCGCCGCGGCGGCGTATCCGCGCAGCAGCGCCGACTTGCCCACTCCGCCGGGGCCGTGCACGAAGAGCACGCGGACGTCGGCCTGGTCATCGTGCAGCGCCCGGGTGAAGCGTCGCAGCTCGGCTTGCCTGCCGACGAAGAGCCGGTCGCGCGCCTGCCTCAGCCGGTCGCCGAGCCGGGGGGTGCCGTTTGCGCTCATCGGTTCTCCGCGCCTCGCTTCTCTCCACCCTCACGTCGCTCACCAGCATAAAAGCCGCCGTGAGCGTCACTCGTCCCGTCCTGCCCCACCCTGCCGGGGGCGGGCTCCACGGGTGTGCAGCGCCCGCTGCCCGGTCGGCTGGGCCTGTTGCGGGGCTGTGGCGTCCGAGGGTGGGCGATGGTCGGGTCAGATGGCGCAGTGGCGCCGTGCGACCGTCGTCAGCAGCCGGTCCAGGACCTGACCGGCGGTCGGCAGCGCCTCCAGAGTGGCGGCGGCGGCACGGGCCGCCGTGGAGAAACGGTCCTCGTCCAGCACCCGGCGCACCGCCGTGGCGGCCTCGGCGGCCGTGGAGACGGTGAGTCCGGCGCCGTACGCCTGGACACGTTCCGCGTTGAGCGGCTTGTCCAGCCCCATCGGGAGGACGACCAGGGGCACCCCTGCGCGGAGCGCCGCGGAGACGGTGCCGGCGCCGCCGGAGCACACGACCGCGTCGGCACCCTCCAGCAGCCGGCTCATGGGGACGAATCCGGTCAGTTGCGCACGCTGGTCGTCGACCAGGGGACGGCGGGACGACAGGGGGTTGAGCGCGGCCACGACGTCGACGTCGTCGGGGACGGCTGTGACGAGTTCCTCGACGAGGCCCGGTTCGTCCACCACCGTGCCCAGCGAGATCAGGATCCGGCGCCGTCCGGGGGCCGAGGGCCGTAGCGGCGGGACGGCGGAAGCGTCCTCGGCGGTGTGGATCTCGGGGCGTACGGCGACCCGCGTGTCCGGGGCGCTCCAGCCGGAGAGCTGCAGGAAGTCCGGCCAGGGGTCGATCCGGGCCACCGGTTCCGACCAGGTCGCGCCGATCGCGGCCGCCCGGGTGCGGGCCGCTTCGCGCATGGCGCCGGCGAGTTCGGGAGCGATCTGGATCCCGACCTCGTGGGATGCCCAGGGCACGCCCAGGGCGCCGGCGAGGACGGGTCCGACCTGGTCCGCGGCTTCGGCGACGATCAGGTCGGGGGCGAAGTCGGTGGCCAGGGGCAGGGCTTCGGGCAGGGCGAGATCGACACGCACGCCGCCGAAGAACTCCCCGACGGTCTCGGGGGTCATGACGGCGGTCGCGTCGAGCCCGGTACGGGCGGCCGTCTCCGCCAGCGCCTTCTCCAGGGTGGGGCCGGCCGGCAGGAACGGCGCGGCGTCGGCCGCCCCGCTGAGTGAGCCGTGCGTCAGCACGGCGGTCGTGTGGCCGGCCCGGCGGGCGGCCCGCTCCATCGGGAGCAGGGGCAGCAGGTGGCCCATCGCCGGGGTACAGGAGAACAGGATGCGCATGGTTCCTCGGAGGATGGTGGGGGCTCCGCCGATCTCCGGCGGGCTCATCCATCATCTGCGGGGAGCGTGATCACCCAGCCGCCGAGCAATGCCCGGAGCGTGCTCGAAGGTGCTCGGTCCTGTCCGGTGGAGGCCGTCGCCCGCGACAGCCGGCACCGCGCTCACTCCTCACCGCCGGGCCGGGTGGCATGGCCTGGAGGGGGCCGGTCCGGTGCCTTCTCCGACGCAGCCGGCTTCGGCGGCGGCGGGTCTCCTCCCCTGGACACGACGCAGAACCGGCTGGCGCCCCACGGACGCGGCGACCCGGGCGAGTACGCGCCGGAGAACCTCCTGGCGAGGGGCGAAGGCCGCGCAGGGGCCCCACGGCCACGGGAGGTCCTTTTCGCGGGCGGCGCTGTCCTCCGAGGCGTGGCGCGTGTCCACTCATCGATCGCTGATCCGGGGCCCACAACCTGGGTGATGTCCCCGGACGACCCGGACCGCCGAGGCGGAGACCGGAACATCCCATTGCCATGAACCCCAGGAGTCACCATGACAACCCCGAGCATCCCCGGATTCACCGAGCACCGCGTGACCGTCGACGACGGCGTCACCCTGCACGCCGCCGTCGGCGGCGCGGGTGACCCGGTCGTCCTGCTGCACGGCTTCCCGCAGACCAGCCTGATGTGGCGGCACGTCGCCGCAGAACTCTCCGCCGACCACACGGTGATCTGCCCCGACCTGCGCGGTTACGGTGCCAGCGACAAGCCCGCCGAGACCGGCCCCGATGTGTACTCCAAGCGGACCATGGCCCGGGACGTCGTACGCCTTGCCGCCGCACTCGGCCACGACCGCTTCACCCTGGCCGGCCACGACCGCGGCGCGCTCGTCGCCTTCCGTGCCGCGATGGACCACCCGGACGCCGTTGCCCGGGCCCTCTTCCTGGACGTCCTGCCGACCCTCGACATGTGGGACGCGCTGAGCGGCGTGAACGGCGCGGTCGGCTTCCACCTCTATCTGATGGCGCAGGCCCCGGGTCTGCCCGAGGAGATGATCCAGGGGGCCGCCGACACGTTCTTCGGCTACTTCCTCGACGCCTGGACCAAGGACCCGGACGCCCTCCCCGCCGAGGTCCGCGCCCACTACCTCGCCGCATCCGCCGCGGCCGTGCCCTCGATCGTCGCCGACTACCGCGCTTCGGCCGGCGTGGACGTCGATCACGACGCCGCCGACAAGGACGCGGGCCTCAAGCTGGCCATGCCGGTGACCGTCCTCCAGCAGGACTGGGGCGCTGCCCTCGGCTACCACGCCCAGGGTCTGTGGAGTGCCTGGACCGACGACCTCCGCCACCGCACCGTCTCCTGCGGCCACTTCATGGCCGAGGAGGACCCCGGTCTGATCGCATCCGAGATCCGGGCCCTCGCCGACCGCTGAGCCCCGCGCGGGGACGGCGCGCCTCTCCCCCCGCGTCGTCCCCGTCCTCGCCCGGGGCCGGGACGGACGGAGAGGTGCGCACCTCAGGCAGCGGCGTACCTGGCCGCCATCGTCAGGGCGGCCTCGTCGACGACCCGCTCGACGTCAGCGCTGTCCGGGGACCAGTGCGGCAGGAGCATCCGGGGCCAGAACACGTAGTTGGAGACCATGCCGAGGAACTGGGTCGCGGCCAGCTCCGGATCGTCCAGTACGACGGTGCCGGCATCCCGCTCCGACTCCAGGTAGCGGCGCACCGATTCGAAGTAGGGCATCTTGCCGCGGTGGAACTGCGACTCGGCCAGCTCCGGGAAGCGCGGCAGCTCGGCGATGACGATCCGGAAGAGGTCGGCCATGTCGGGCCGGGTGAGCAGGGCGACGTAGCGCCGGCCGATCAGGGCGAGGCCGGCACGGAGGTCGCCGGGCGGCGGGGCGTCCTCGCCCTCGTCGCCCGCCTGCCACGACGCGGTGACGATCGCGTCGAACAGTGCCGCCTTGGTCGGGAACTGCTTGAACAGAGTCGCCTTCGACACGCCGGCCGCCTCGGCGATCTTCGCCAGCGACGTCCGGTCGTACCCGGAGTCCAGGAAGAGGCGGGTGGCGGCGCGCAGGATCGCCGCCCGCTTCTGCTCGGCGACGCGCTGGTGGTAGGCCGATGGCTCGATGGTCATGGACACCATCCTAGGCGAGGTGAGTCACTTGACTCACCTCTCTGGGTTCTCGTAGGGTCAATGGCGAGGCGAGTCACTCGACTCACCAGTTTGGAAGGAAACCATGGGACGCTTCGACCACCACACCGTGCTCGTCACCGGCGGCACCGGCGGCCAGGGAGCCAGTCATGTCCGCGCCTACCACGCCGAAGGCGCCGACGTCGTGATCGCCGACATCGACGAGGACCGGGGCCGGGCGCTCGCCGTCGAGCTCGGCGCCCGCGCCCTGTACGTCCGCCTCGACGTCACCGACGAGAGCTCCTGGGGCGCCGCCGTCCAGGCTGCCGAGGAGCACTTCGGCCCGCTCGCCGTCCTCGTGAACAACGCCGGCGTGCAGAACCCCGCCGCCCCGATCGAGACCACCGACCGCCGGGTCTGGGACCGCATCCTGGACATCAACCTCACCGGCGCCTTCCTCGGCATCAAGGCGGCGGCTCCCTCGCTGCGCCGGAACGGCGGCGGCGTCATCGTCAACATCGCCTCCACCTCCGGCGTCGGAGGCACCGCGATGTACGCCCCCTACGTGGCGAGCAAGTGGGCCGTCCGCGGCCTCACCAAGACGGCCGCCCTGGAATTGGGCCGCGACCACATCCGCGTCAACGCCATCCACCCCGGTGTCGTCGCCACCCCGTTCATCACCGAGCCCGCGGCCGGCAGCGACGCCCCGATCTCCGACTTCTACTCCGCCGAGCCGTTCGCGATCCCCCGCCTGGGCGAACCCGCCGACATCACCCGGGCCCTGCTCTTCCTCACCTCCGACGAGGCGTCCTTCGCCACCGGCTCGGAGTTCGTCATCGACGGCGGCCTGCTGCTCGGCCCCGCCCTCAAGCACGAGGCCGCCTGACCGCGCCCGCCGTCCGACCACCTGGGAAAGGAGCCCTCATGGACGCGGCGGTACGCGCGGCCATCGAGATCACCCCTGCCGCGGGCACCCGCGCGCGGATCATCGACATCACCACGACCGGCCGCCGGACGGGACGCCCCCGGCGGATCGAGATCTTCTTCTACCGGGCCGCCGGCCGGACCTACCTCTGCAGCGGCACCTCGGGCCGCCCGACGAGCTGGTACGCCAATCTCCTGGCCCACCCGGACTTCACCTTCCACCTGAAGCACGGTGTCCGGGCCGACCTCCCGGCCCGCGCGACCCCCGTCACCGACGAGGTGGAACGGCACCGCGTCCTGACCGAGATCGTCGCCGACCTCAACCAGCCCCACAATCCCGGCACCATCACCCAGCCCACCCACCTGCGGGACTGGCTGGACAGCAGGCTGGCACGCGTCACCTTCCCCTGACGGCCTTCCTGCCGACATCGGCGGCACCGGCTGCGTACCGGGGCCGCCCAGGGCGGCATCCCCTCCTGGACACCAAAAGGCCACTCGGGACAGTCCCGAGTGGCTTTTTTGCTCCTGCCCCGGCCGAAGTCCGAGATCGCTGTCGGACTCGGACCGGCGGTCTTCGCTTCACAGGTTCCGACGGGACCGGCTGGAGCCCTTCGACGCCCTCGCCGGTATGCGGATCCGAGCTGGATGAAGGTGCGGACGATGGCCGCCCGGGGGCGGGTCTCGTCAACCGGATTTTCCGTGCGCCGTTTTGAGCGACCGTCCGATGTGACGGGCCGTCCGGTGCGGCGCCGCCGTCCTTCACCCGTACGCCCGTGCGGGAGGGACACCGCTCCCGCCCCGTGATCGGGTGGGAGGGTGCCTACCCGGAAGCCCCTCCTGCCCGACGTCGCGCGGCGGACGGCCGCCTGGTGCGGCGTCATGCTTCTCGTCGCCGGTGTCGCGGCGGTCGCCGTCTGGCTGGTCGTCACGCTGAAGACGGCGGTCACCCCGGTCCTGCTGGCACTGCTGGGGACGGCCCTGCTCGGCCCCGTCCACCGCTGGCTGACCGCGCACAAGGTGAACAGGTCGCTGTCCGCCGGGCTCACCTGCGTCGCTCTCGTCGCGGTGGGCGGGGGCGCCGGCTACATCGTCGTCACCGCGCTCATCGACACCGGCGACCAGATCGTGCAGTCGCTCAAGGACGCCGCGCAGTGGGTCATCGACCACTTCGACATCGAAGGGGTCGCCGATGTGGACGATCTGGCGGACAACGCCAAGGGCCTCGTCGAGAGGTTCGGGGCGAGCGCGGCGGGCGGACTGCTCACCGGGATCAGCCTCATCGGTTCGCTGCTGACCACCGCCGTCCTCGCGCTGCTGCTGACCTTCTTCTTCCTGCGCGACTCCGACCGCGCCGTCGCCCTGGCCCACCGGCTCGCCCCGCGTGGCACGGGCGACCTCGTGGAGGCCATGGGGCGCAGGGCCTTCGAGGCCGTCGAGGGCTTCATGCGCGGCACCACCTTCATCGCCCTGATCGACGCGATCTGCATCACCGTGGGGCTGCTGATCCTGCGGGTGCCGGGAGCGGTGGGGCTGGGGGCGCTGGTCTTCGTCGGTGCCTACATCCCCTATCTCGGCGCCTTCATCTCCGGCGCGGTCGCCGTGCTGGTCGCCCTCGCCGACCGGGGCATCGTGATCGCGCTCTGGGCCCTGGGCGTGGTCCTCGCCGTCCAGGTGCTGGAGGGGCATGTGCTGCAGCCGGCGATCCAGAGCCGTACGGTCCAGATGCACCCCGCCATGATCATGATCGCGCTGACCGCGGGAGCGAGTGTCGCGGGGCTGCTGGGGATGCTGCTCGCGGTGCCGCTGTGCGCCGCCGCGTTCGGGGTGATCGGCGAGCTGCGCAAGGGGTACGAGGCGAACGGCGACGGGAGCGTTCCCGAGGGATCATGACCCCTCGGCGGCTCCGGTGGCCTCGGGCTTCTCCGCCTCGTAGAGCTCGAACCAGATCGACTTGCCCTCTCCCCGCGGGTCCACCCCCCACGCGTCGGCGAGCATCTCCATCAGCACCAGCCCACGGCCGCTGGACGCCATCTCCCCCGGCCGCCGCTTGTGCGGCAGCTCGTCACTGGCGTCGGCGACCTCGACGCGCAGCCGCCGCTCGTCGCGTTCCCCGGTCACCTCCGCCACGAGAAGCGCGTCCCCGTCCGTGTGGACCAGCACGTTCGTGGCCATCTCGGAGACCATCAGCTCGGCCGAGTCGATCTGCTCGGGGTCCGCCCAGTCGTGGAGCAGCTCCCGCAGCTGCTGCCGGGCCGTCGCGACGCGTTCGGGTTCCGCCTGGGCGATGGTCATGGCCGACCGGCGGCTGGGGGTCCTGCGGGTCCGCACGCCCTCGCGCCGCAGCACGAGGACGGCGATGTCGTCCTCCCGGCGGTCCACGAGCGGACCGGTCGTGTGGTGCGAGCCGGGGCCGTGCACGGCCTGCACCAGGTCGTCCGCGAGCTTCTCCAGATCCTCGGACGGCTGCTCCAGGACGGGCCGCAGCCGTGTCCAGCCGGTGGCCATGTCGTGCCCGCCGGTCTCGATGAGCCCGTCGGTGCACAGCATGATCGTTTCTCCCGCCCCCAGGACGACACGGGTCGTCGGGTAGTCGGCGTCCTTCTCGACGCCCAGGGGGAGCCCGCCCGCGGTCTGCCGGATCACCGCGGTGCCGTCGACGCTGATCACCACCGGGTCGGGGTGGCCGGCCCGGGCCACGTCGAGGGTGCCGGTCTCGGGGTCCGCCTCCGCGTACAGGCAGGTGGCGAAGCGCATCGCGTCGGACGCGTCCTCGCCCTCGACGCGGTCGTAGGTGTCGGTCAGCCCGGACAGGAACCGTGAGGCGCGGGAGAGCACGGCGTCCGGGCGGTGCCCCTCGGCGGCGTACGCGCGCAGGGCGATCCGCAGCTGGCCCATCAGCCCCGCCGCGCGCACGTCGTGGCCCTGTACGTCGCCGATGACCAGGGCGATCCTGCCGTTGGGCAGCGGGATCACGTCGTACCAGTCGCCGCCGACCTGGAGCCCGCCGCCTGTCGGGATGTAGCGCGCCGCCACCGTGAGGCCGGGTACACCCGGGCCGAGCGACGGCATCATGGCCTTCTGGAGGCCCAGCGACAGCTCGCGCTCGGTCTCGGCGGCCCCCGCGCGGGCCAGTGCCTGCGCCAGCATCCGGGCCACCGTCGTCAGGACCGAGCGCTCGTCCGGCGAGAAGGCCACACTGTGCCGGAACCCGGCCATCCAGGCGCCCATGGTGTGCCCTGCGGCGATCAGCGGCAGAAAGGCCCAGGACCGGCGTCCGAAGTCCCTGGCGAGCGGCCAGGTGGTCGGGAAGCGCTTCCGGTACTGCGCCGGGGACGAGAGGTAGATGGCCTCGCCGGTCCGCACGACCTCGGCGGCCGGATAGTCGGTCTCCAGCGGCATGAAGGTGAACGGCTTCTCGTCGCCGACGTTGTGCCCGTGGTGCCCGATGACCGTCAGCCGGTCGCCCGAGACTCCGAAGAGGGCGAGCCCGTCGGGGGAGAAGCCGGGCATGGAGAGCGACCCCGCGACCCGCAGCACCTCCTCGGTGGACCCGGCCTCGGCCAGTGCCCGGCCCGCGTCCAGCAGGAACGCCTCGCGCGAGCGGCGCCAGTCGCCGGTCAGCGGGGTGTGGGCCGCGGTGGCCTCCGGGGGCTCCGCGACCTCCTGGAGCGTGCCCATCAGTACGTACACATGGCGGCCCGGCGAGTCGACAGCGACCGGCTTGGAGCGGCTGCGGACGGTCCGTACGACGTTCCCGTCCTCGTCCAGGATGCGCATCCTCGCCTCGGCCACCGTGCCCTCGGCGATCGCGAAGTTCACCACGCCGTCGACCTCGTTCCAGTCGGCCGGGTGGAAGCGGGGGCGCACCTCCGCACCGGGACGGGTCGCGGGCTCGGCGGGCAGTCCGAGCAGCCGGGCCGCCTCGGCGTCGAGCGTGATCCGGCCTGTCGAGCTGTCCCAGCTGAACATTCCGGTCCCGATCGCGACCAGGATCTCCTCGGTGCGCATTGCCCCACTTTAGGAAGAAGTTCTCCTGTGACGCCACCGAGGGGCGACCGCACGGCAGCCGCCGCGGGGGTCCGTACACGCGTCCCGGACGGGTCCCCGGGGTCAATGGCAATGAAGTCGTGCCCCTACGGGCGGTAGCCTGGGGTGTCAATCCACCCCGACCGCGAAGACTGGATGAACGACGATGCATCGGTACAGGTCCCACACCTGCGGCGAGCTCCGCGCCTCTGACGTCGGCACCGACGTCCGGCTGAGCGGCTGGCTGCACAATCGCCGAGACCTGGGCGGCATCCTCTTCATCGATCTGCGTGACCACTACGGGCTGGTGCAGCTCGTCGCCCGTCCGGGCACCCCCGGCAACGACGCCCTGGCGAAGCTGACGAAGGAGACCGTCGTCCGGATCGACGGCAAGGTCTCCGCGCGCGGCGCCGACAACGTCAACCCGGAGCTCCCGACCGGTGAGATCGAGATCGAGGTCACCGAGGTCGAGGTGCTGGGCGAGGCCGCCCCGCTGCCCTTCACGATCAACGCCGAGGACGGGGTCAACGAGGAGCGGCGTCTGGAGTACCGCTTCCTCGACCTGCGCCGCGAGCGCATGCACCGCAACATCATGCTGCGCTCGTCCGTGATCGCCGCCATCCGCTCCAAGATGGTGGCCCTCGGCTTCAACGAGATGGCGACCCCGATCCTCACGGCGACCTCCCCCGAGGGCGCCCGTGACTTCGTGGTCCCGTCCCGGCTGAACCCGGGCAAGTTCTACGCCCTCCCCCAGGCGCCGCAGCAGTTCAAGCAGCTGCTGATGATCTCGGGCTTCGACCGCTACTTCCAGATCGCGCCGTGCTTCCGTGACGAGGACGCCCGTGCCGACCGCTCGCCGGGTGAGTTCTACCAGCTCGACGTCGAGATGTCGTTCGTGGAGCAGGAGGACGTCTTCCAGCCGATCGAGAAGCTGATGACCGAGCTCTTCACCGAGTTCGGCAACGGCCGCGAGGTCACCTCGCCGTTCCCGCGCATCCCGTTCCGCGAGTCGATGCTGAAGTACGGCAACGACAAGCCGGACCTGCGGGCCAAGCTGGAGCTCGTCGACATCTCCGACATCTTCGCGGACTCGGAGTTCAAGGCGTTCGCCGGCAAGCACGTCCGTGCCCTGCCGGTGCCGGACACCGCCGGTCAGTCCCGGAAGTTCTTCGACGGCCTCGGCGCGTACGCCGTCGAGCACGGCGCCAAGGGTCTCGCCTGGGTCCGCGTCGGCGAGGACGGCACGCTGGCGGGCCCGATCGCCAAGTTCCTCACCGAGGCCGACGTCAAGAGCCTCACCGAGCGTCTCTCCCTCGTCCCCGGCCACGCGGTCTTCTTCGGCGCGGGCGAGTTCGACGAGGTCTCCAAGATCATGTCCGTCGTCCGCGTCGAGGCCGCCAAGCGCGCCGGTCACTTCGAGGACGGCGTCTTCCGCTTCTGCTGGATCGTCGACTTCCCGATGTACGAGAAGGACGAGGAGACCGGCAAGATCGACTTCTCGCACAACCCCTTCTCGATGCCCCAGGGCGGCCTGGAGGACCTGGAGACGAAGGACCCGCTGGACATCCTGGCCTGGCAGTACGACATCGTCTGCAACGGCATCGAGCTGTCCTCCGGCGCCATCCGCAACCACGAGCCCGAGCTGATGCTCAAGGCCTTCGAGATCGCCGGTTACGACCGCGAGACCGTCGAGCACGAGTTCGCGGGCATGCTGCGCGCCTTCCGCCTCGGCGCGCCGCCGCACGGTGGCATCGCCCCGGGCGTCGACCGCATCGTGATGCTGCTCGCCGACGAGCCCAACATCCGCGAGACGATCGCCTTCCCGCTCAACGGCAACGCCCAGGACCTGATGATGGGTGCCCCGACCGTGCTGGACGAGACCCGCCTGCGTGAGCTGAACATCCAGCTTCGCAAGCCCGTCGCGGCGGCGAAGGACAAGGCCGAGGCCAAGGACTCGGTCGCGCGGGACACCGGCGCGAAGTAAGCGGTTCCGCTTCGGTTCCACGTGAAACAGTCCCCCGGCCGCCCGGCCGGGGGACTGTTCTCGTTCCTGCCGCCCTGGTCGCGGCAGGCGCACAGGAACGCACAGCCGGCACCCATGTTCCTGCCAGCCGGGCTGCCTAGTCTCCCGGTTCATGACAAACAATCAGGGACCCGCACACAAGAAGGACGTGACCCGGCGCAGGGTGATCATGGCCGGTGGAGCGGTCGTCGCCGCCGCCGGAGTCGGGGCGGGCGTCGTCGCCACCGCCTCGGCGGACGAGGAGAAGAGCACGGCGTCCGGTGGGACCGCCGGACAGGGCGAGACCTGCTACCGGCTGACCTCGGAGACCACCGAGGGCCCGTACTACATCGACGCCGACAAGATCCGGAAGGACATCACCGAGGACAAGGAGGGCATCCCGCTGACCCTCCGCCTCAAGGTGATCGACTCCGACACCTGCAAGCCGCTGAAGAAGGCGGCCGTGGACATCTGGCACTGCGACGCGCTGGGGATCTACTCCGGCTACGAGAGCATGAGCCAGGGCGGCCCCGGCGGCGGCACCCCGCCCAGCGGCGCCCCGACGGACGCGCCCACCGGCGTACCCACGGACGCGCCGAGCGGGACCCCCACCGGGACGCCTCCGTCCGGCGGCACCGGAGGCGGCGGGGGACACAGCGAGCCCACCGACGACGAGCGCTACCTCCGGGGCACCCAGCTCACCGACAAGCACGGGTACGTGGAGTTCACGACGGTCTTCCCGGGCTGGTACCAGGGCCGTGCCGTGCACATCCACACCAAGGTGCACGTCGGCGGGAAGATGACCGACGCCGGCTACGAGGGCGGGCACACCTGCCACACCGGGCAGTTCTTCTTCGCCGAGTCGGCGGTGCTCGACTCCGCGAAGGAGGAGCCGTACTCGACGAGCACCACCACCCGCACCACGCTCACCGAGGACACCATCTACGACCAGAGCGGGGTGACGGGCGGGCTGCTGAAACTCTCCTACCGCAAGGGGAGGATGGCGCGCGGAGTGACCGGCTCGATCACGATGGGCGTCGACCCCGACGAGACCCACGACGGCACGGACCTCTAGGGACAGCCCTCGGACACGGCCGTATGCGCCCCCCCGGTGAAGGGCCCGGAACCACCACGGTTCCGGGCCCTTTGCCTGCGTACGGGTGGACCGCGAGGAAGTTCCGGTAGCCGGGGTACACGGACCGGGTACATCCGGATGGCCCCGGGTTCAGGTTGGGCGCCGCCGGGCCCGGCAAAGACTGGCACCTGAAGCGCCCGTCAGCCCCGCCACCGAGGAGTTGCGCACCGTGTCCGTCCTGCGTCGCCCGTACGTCCTTCTCGTCATCCTGTTCGTCCTGGTCATCGGCTGCTCCGCGGGTGCCGTGCGGACCGCCTCCACGCCCCGCGGTGCGGGCGGGCCCGAGTCGACGGCCACCCGTACGGTCGAGCCCGTCGTCCCTCCCGCGGAGATTCCGGCACTCGGACCCGAGACCAGGGCGCAGATCCCGGCCACCGCACGGCAGGCCGTCGTGGTGACGGGCGCGGGCCCCGACTCCAACCGCTCCACGGTCGTCCTCTACAGCCGCGACGACCCCGCGAGGGGCTGGAGACCCGGGGCGGGCCCCTGGCCCGCGCACAACGGCATGGAGGGCTGGACGGACCACCATCTCGCCGGTGACCTCCGCTCGCCCGTCGGGGTCTTCGGCCTCACCGACGCGGGCGGCCGGCTGCCCGACCCAGGCGCGCTGCTCCCCTACGACGAGGAGTCCCGCTTCGCGGTGAGCGGTGAGGGCTTCCTGGGGGAGCCCCTCGAAGGCTCCTTCGACTACGTGGTCGCGATCAACTACAACCGCGCCCCGGGCACGAGCCCGCTGGACCGCACCCGGCCGCTCGGCGGGGAGAGGGGCGGAGGGATCTGGATCCATGTGGACCACGGCGGCCCCACCCAGGCCTGTGTCTCGGTGACCGAGGACAGGATGCGGGAGCTGTTGCTCACCCTGGACCCGGAGAAGGAACCGGTGGTCGTGATGGGGGACGCCGCGTCGCTCGCCCGGTGAGACGCGCAGAGGACCACATGAAGGAGCCCGGGCCCCGAAGTGATCGGGGTCCGGGCTCCTCCGTGCGTGCGTACGCCGCTTACGCGGGCTTCTCCTCCAGACGCGGGAACAGCACCGCGCCCTTCGTCACCGTCGCGCCGACGGGCAGCCTGCCCCAGTCGCCCGCGTCCTGCACCCGCTGGTCGGCCAGGGCGCCCAGCGACGCCTCGGCGCCGAGGGACTCCCACAGCTTCTGCGAGGTGTCGGGCATCACGGAGTTCAGCAGGACCGCGACACCGCGCAGCGACTCGGCCGCCGTGTACAGGATGGTCGCGAGCCTGGCCTGGCCCTCCGACGACGTGTCCTTGGCGACCTTCCAGGGCTCCTGCTCCGTGATGTAGCCGTTGACCTGCTTCACGAAGTCGAAGATCGCCAGGATGCCTGCCTGGAAGTCGAGCTCCTCGCCGATCTTCGCGTCGGCCGTGGCCACGGCCTTCGCCAGGCCCTCCTGGACCGCCCGCTCCGCGTCACCGGCGGCCGTGGCCTCCGGGAGCGCACCGCCGAAGTACTTGCCGACCATGGCCGCGACGCGCGAGGCGAGGTTGCCGTAGTCGTTGGCCAGCTCGGAGGTGTAGCGGGCGCTGAAGTCCTCCCAGGAGAACGAGCCGTCGCTGCCGAACGCGATGGCCCGCAGGAAGTACCAGCGGTAGGCGTCCACGCCGAAGTGCGAGGTCAGATCCTGCGGCTTGATGCCCGTCAGGTTCGACTTGGACATCTTCTCGCCGCCGACCATCAGCCAGCCGTTCGCCGCGACCTTGCCGGGGAGCGGCAGGCCCTGCGCCATCAGCATCGCCGGCCAGATCACCGCGTGGAAACGCAGGATGTCCTTGCCGACCAGGTGCACGTTCGCCGGGAAGGTGCTGTCGAACTTCTCCTGGTTGGCACCGTAGCCGACCGCAGTCGCGTAGTTGAGCAGCGCGTCGACCCACACGTAGATGACGTGCTTCTCGTCCCACGGCACGGGGACGCCCCAGTCGAAGGTCGAGCGCGAGATCGACAGGTCCTGGAGGCCCTGGGTGACGAAGTTGACGACCTCGTTACGGGCCGACTCGGGCTGGATGAAGCCGGGGTTGGCCGCGTAGAACTCCAGCAGCTTCGGGCCGTACTCGCTCAGCTTGAAGAAGTAGTTCTCCTCCTTGAGGAGCTCCACCGGCTTCTTGTGGATCGGGCAGAGCTTCGTGCCGTCCTCGGCCTCGATGAGGTCGCCGGGCAGCTTGTACTCCTCGCAGCCCACGCAGTACGGGCCCTCGTACCCGCCCTTGTAGATCTGCTCCTTGTCGTACAGGTCCTGCACGAACTCCTGCACACGGTCCGTGTGCCGCTTCTCCGTCGTCCGGATGAAGTCGTCGTTCGCGATGTTCAGATGCTCCCAGAGGGGCTTCCACGCCTCCTCGACGAGCTTGTCGCACCAGGCCTGGGGCGTGACGTTGTTCGCCTCGGCCGTGCGCATGATCTTCTGACCGTGCTCGTCCGTGCCGGTGAGGTACCACACCTTCTCGCCCCGCTGGCGGTGCCAGCGGGTGAGCACGTCGCCTGCGACGGTCGTGTAGGCGTGGCCCAGGTGAGGAGCGTCGTTGACGTAGTAGATGGGGGTCGATACGTAGAAACTCTTCACGCCGTCGCCCCCTTGCTTCTCGGATCCAGTGGCCGCCATGGTCGAAATCCTAACGGTCCGTGGGAGATCCCCTCACATCGATAAACGCGGCCTCGTGCTCGGAGAGCTTTGCGAAACATGCTTTCCCGTACCAAAGACGCATCCTGGGAGGAGTGGGCACGCGTGCACGAGGCAGGAGAGAACACGATGCGGGTACTGGTCGCCGAGGACGAGGAGCTTCTGGCGGAGCTGGTGGCGACCGGGCTGCGGCGGGCCGGGTTCGCCGTCGACACCGTCTACAGCGGGGACGCGGCGCTCGCCTATCTGGGGCTCCACGACTACGACGTCGTCGTCCTGGACCGTGATCTCCCCCGGGTGCACGGCGACGACGTGGCCCGCAGGCTGGTGTCCGCCGGGTCCCGCACCAGGATCCTGATGCTCACCGCCTCCGGGACCATGGAGGACCGGGTGGAGGGGCTCGACCTCGGTGCCGACGACTACGTGAGCAAGCCCTTCGAGTTCCCCGAGCTGGTGTCCCGCGTGCGTGCGCTGCGCAGGCGCAGCGCCAGACCCGTGCCGCCGCAGCTGGAGAGGCACGGCATCCGGCTCGACAGTGTGCGGCGGGCAGCCACCCGGGACGGGAGGGACCTGGACCTGTCGCCGAAGGAGTTCACCGTGCTCCAGCTGCTGCTGGAGGCCGACGGGGCCACGGTCAGCGCGGAGGAACTGCTGGAGCGTGCCTGGGACGCCAACGCCGACCCCTTCACGGGCGCCGTCCGTGTCTGCATGAGCAAGCTGCGGGCCAAGCTGGGCGAGCCCGCGCTGATCCGCACGGTGCAGGGCGTCGGGTACGCCCTGTGAACCGTCTGCTGCGTCTGGTGCGCGCGACCGGAGTGCCCCCGGTGCGGCACTCGACGATCCGGATGCGGATCGCCCTCGTGTACGGCGGGGTGTTCCTGGTCCTCGGTACGGCGCTGCTCACCACGGTGAACCTGGCCTCGCGCGCGGGCACCGACTCCCAGGCGCGGGCCATCGCCACCTCGGCCGCCGTCGCCCAGCCGGGTTTCGCGGTCAACGGTCCGCTCCACGCGCGGGGCCGCCTCGGCCCGCCCACGGTCTACGACGTGACCGACGACGTGAGCGACGCCGCGAGCCGGGAGCTCCTGTACTGGTCGGCTGCGGCGCTGCTCGTCATGACGGGGTGCGCGGTCGGCGTGGGCTGGTGGACCGCGGGGCGGGTGCTGCGGCCCGTCCACGCGATGACGGCGAAGGCGCGGCGGCTCTCCGAGCACACCCTGCACGAGCGGATAGCGTCCAGCGGCCCCGACGACGAGCTGAAGGAGCTGGGCGAGACGCTGGACGCGCTGCTGGCCCGGCTGGAGAAGGCGTTCGACAGCCAGCGGCGGTTCATCGCCAACGCCTCGCACGAGCTGAGGACCCCGCTGGCCACCCAGCGGGTCGCGATCCAGGTGGGGCTGGACGATCCCTCGCCGGAGGACCTCGTGAGGACCCGGCAGACGCTGCTGGACAGCAACCGGCGCAGCGAGCGGCTCATCGAGGGCCTGCTGGTGCTGGCGCGCAGCGAACGGGGGCTGGCGAGGAGCGAGCGCGAGGAGGTCGATCTCGCGCAGGTGGTGGCGGAGGAGTCGGCGAGGCCCACGGCGGTGACGGAGCGGGCGGCGACCCGTCCCGAAATCACGGTGGACGCCGAGCCCTGCGGCGTACGGGGGAACCGGCAGCTGCTCGCGCAGCTGGTGGCGAACCTGCTGTCCAACGCGGTGCGCTACAACGTGCCCGGCGGCTCGGTGCGGGTGTCGCTCTCCGCCGACGGCGCCCTGGTGGTCCGCAACACGGGGCCGGTCGTGGACGAGGCGGACATCGCGGGGTTCTTCCAGCCGTTCCGGCGCGGCGAGGGCCGGGACCGGATGGGGCAGGGCTCGGGGCTCGGGCTGTCGATCGTGCGCTCCATCGCCCTGGCCCACGGCGGGACGGCCACGGCGGTGCCCGCCCCGGGGGGCGGGCTCGCCGTGACCGTACGGCTGCCGGTGGATCAGCCCTCGGTGAGGACCCCTCGGGCGGCGGCCCAGGCGGGCAGTCCGGCGAGGATCTCGCGGTAGAACGCGGCGTCGGGCACCTCGCGGGGGGCGGGGCCCGCGTGGAAGAAGCCGGCGTTCTCGACGTCGAGCCTGCGCAGGAAGTCGAAGCCCTTCGCGTCCTCGTCGCCGAACGCGACGAACTGGAAGAACAGCGGCAGCCGTGCCGCGTCCGCCAGCGCCTGCTTGGCCGCGACCTTGGCGTCCGGTGCGCCGTCCGTCTGGAAGATCACCAGCGCGGGGCCGGACGCCCCGGACTTCTCGTAGTGGGTGACGATCTCCTCGACGGCCCGGTGGTAGTTCGTGCGGCCCAGACGTCCGAGGCCCGCGTGCAGCTCGTCGATCCTGCCCTCGTGGGCGGTGAGGTCGACCGCCCCGGTGCCGTCGATGTCGGTCGAGAAGAACACGACGGGCACGGTGGCGTCGGCGTCCAGGTGGGCGGCGAGCGCGAGGGCGCGGTCGCCCAGGTGCTGGGCGCTGCCGTCCTTGTAGAACGGCCGCATGGACCCGGACCGGTCGAGCACCAGATAGACGGTGGCCCGCAGCCCGGTCAGCCCGTGCGCCTTGAGCGCGGCCTGCGCGGCCTTGTACGGCGCGACGAGCTCGGGCGCGGCGGCCTTCACCCGGGCGAGCGTGACGGCGGGCTTGCCGGCGGGGGCGGCGGGGACCGCG
The DNA here is from genome assembly GCF_001905505.1 of Streptomyces sp. CB02058. Classification (GTDB taxonomy): domain Bacteria; phylum Actinomycetota; class Actinomycetes; order Streptomycetales; family Streptomycetaceae; genus Streptomyces. Next base: position 376,618 of record NZ_LIPG01000005.1, on the reverse strand, counting down.
ACCACCTCGGCGGGGATCTCGGGCACGGCGACGACCGGCTCCGCGGCGGCTGCGACCTCGGGGGCGGGCTCGGCGGCGACCGGATCAGGGACGGCTGCGACCTCGACTGCGACCTCGGCGACCGGCTCCGCGGCGGCCTCGGGCTCGGGCTCGGCGGCCAGCTCGGGGACGATCCTGATCACCGGCTCCTCGACGGGCTCGGCGACCGGAACCTCGGCGGCGACGGGCTCGGGAGCCGCCTCGGCCTCCGGCTCCTCGGCGGGTGCGACGACGGCCTCTGCCTTCGGCTCCTCGGCGGGTGCGACGACGGCCTCTGCCTTCGGCTCCTCGGCGGGCTCGTCCGCCGCAGGTGCCTCCCCGGCAGGTGCCTCGGCTACAGGTGCCTCCGCCGCAGGTGCATCCGCTGCCGGAGCCTCGGCCGCCGGCTCGTCCGTCGCAGGCGCCTCCAGGACCGGGGCTTCCGCAGCCGGAGCCTCAACAGCCGGAGCCTCAACAGCCGTCTCCTCGACGGCAGTTGCCTCCGCGGCCGGCGCCTCGGCAACCGGCGCCTCCACGACGGCCGCGACCGGTGCGGCCTCGACCGCCGCCTGGGGAGCGGCGTCCGGTGCGGTCTCCGCCTCCGGCTTCGCCTCGGGCGTGGTCTCCGCGGCCTCCGGCTCGGGCGCCGCCGCGGCGGCCTCCGGCTCTGGGTCGACGTCGATCGTGATCGGTGCCACGGCGACGGGCTCCTCGGCGGAGACCGCCGGCTTCGCCTCCCGACGCGCCTCCGGGTCCGACCCCTGGGCCGGGACCTTGGGCGCCGTCGTCGGCGCGGTCGTGGCGGACGCCTTGTCGAAGGCGGCCGCCACCAGGTCCGACGCCTGTCCGCTGTCGTGCCCGGCGTCGGCCGGCCGGTCCGAGGCGGGGGAGGCCGGTGCCGGTACCGAGGCCTTCGCGGGCTCGGCCGCCGAAGTCGCGGTCCCCGGCTCCGGCTCCGTGGGCTGGGTGCGCTCGGCCTGGGGCGGGACGGTGGCCGTGGTCGGCTCGTCCTGCTCCGTCCGGCCGAACACCTTGCGCAGCAAGCTCCGAATGCCCATGGGCGAGGCCTTTCGCATGAGTTGGGTGCGATAAATGTCCGTACTGCGGGAATTGATCCCTGGCCAGGGCGGATACGTAAGGTTAGCGGCCGGATCCGGCCGTTCGGTGGCGCGGCCCGCCCCTGTGTCAACCGAGCTCCAACCGAGTCGCAATCGAGCCCGGACGGCGGTGCGTACGGGTCGCGCGGACAGCGGTGTCCTGGACTTCACCCTCTGTTCATCGGCAGTCCCACGTGTGTCGTGAATGCCCTCCTAGCGTCACGTGCGACACACAGACGGAGGGACGAAAAACGTGCGCAACCTGCTGCCGCTCATCGGCTCGCACCCGGGCGGGCGTTCTGCGCTGACCTGCCGCTACCGCTGCGGTGACGCCTGCTTCCAGGACATTCCGAACACCAGCGACAACGAGTACGCCGGCGACATCATCGCCGGTGCCCTGTCACGCCGGTCGATGATGCGAGCCGCCGCCGTGGTGACCGTCGCCGCCGCGGCCGGGACCACGGCTCTCGCCGGGCCCGCCGCGCAGAGTGCCGAGGCCGCGCCGCTCGCAGGCCGCCACGGCAGCAGGCCGAAGCCGGGTGCGTCCGGCGCCCGGGGCCTGCGCTTCGAGGCCGTCGCGCCCAACAAGGCCGACGCGGTCACGATCCCCGAGGGCTACGGCCAGAACGTCGTGATCCGCTGGGGTGAACCGATTCTGCGTGGCGCCCCCGCCTTCGACCCGGAGAAGCAGTCCGCGAAGGCGCAGGCGGGCCAGTTCGGTTACAACAACGACTTCCTCTCCCTGCTCCCGCTCCCCGGTGAGCGAGGCCGCCAGGTCCTCGTCGCCAACCACGAGTACACGGACGAGATCCTGATGTTCCGGGGTTACGATCCGGCCAACCCGACCCGTGAGCAGGTCGAGATCGCCTGGGCGGCGCACGGACTCTCCGTGGTCGTCGTCCAGGAGGAGAACCGCACCGGAAAGCTCGGCCCGGTCAGCCGCCACCCGCTGAACCGCCGCCTCACCGCGACCAGCGAGTTCCGGCTCACGGGACCGGCCGCGGGCAGCCCCCTGCTGCGCACGTCCGCCGACCGCACCGGCCGCAAGGTGTTCGGCACGCTCAACAACTGCGCCGGCGGCACCACTCCGTGGGGCACCACGCTGCACGGCGAGGAGAACTTCAACCAGTACTTCGCCAACGGATCCAGCGACACCGACAAGCGCTACGGCATCGGCACGGCCGCCACGGAGCGCAAGTGGGAGCGGTTCGACAAGCGCTTCGACCTGGCGCAGGAGCCCAACGAGGCGCACCGCTTCGGCTGGGTCGTCGAACTCGACCCGTACGACCCCGACTCGACGCCCCGGAAGCGGACCGCGCTCGGCCGGTTCAAGCACGAGGCGGCGCAGCCCCGGCTGACCGCGGACGGGCGCCCCGTGGTCTACATGGGCGACGACGAACGGTTCGACTACTTCTACAAGTTCGTCTCCAGCAAGCGGATGAAGAAGGGCAACTCGCGCGCGGCCCGTGAGCACAACCTCACGCTGCTGGACGAGGGCACCCTGTACGTCGCCAAGCTGACGGGCGACTCCCCCGCCGCGGAGTTCGACGGCACGGGCAGGCTTCCCGCCGACGGCGAGTTCGACGGCAGCGGCGTCTGGATCCCGCTCGCCACGGGCGACACCTCGCACGTCCCCGGCATGACGGCCGAGGAGGTGTACGTCTTCACGCGCCTGGCCGGTGACAAGGTCGGCGCCACGAAGATGGACCGCCCCGAGGACGTCGAGCCCTCGCCGCGCACCGGGCGGGTCTACATCGCCCTCACCAATAACACCGACCGCGGCAAGGCGGGCAAGGCGGGCGCGGACGAGGCCAACCCGCGCTACGCCAACAAGCACGGCCAGATCCTGGAGCTCGCGGAGAACTGGGACGACCCGGCGGGGGACGGGTTCGCCTGGCGGCTGTTCCTCGTCGCCGGGGACCCGGAGGATCCGGCGACGTACTTCTCGGGATTCCCCAAGGAGAAGGTCAGCCCCATCTCCTGCCCCGACAACGTGGCCTTCGACGACCACGGCAACCTGTGGATCTCCACGGACGGCAACCAGCTCGGCTCGCACGACGGGCTGTTCGGGGTCGCCACGCAGGGCGAACGCCGCGGTGAGCTCAAGCAGTTCCTGACGGTCCCGACCGGTGCCGAGACCTGCGGCCCGGTGATCCAGGACCGCCGGGTCCTGGTCGCCGTGCAGCACCCGGGCGAGGTCGACGGGGCGTCCGTCGAGAAGCCGGCGAGCACCTGGCCGGACGGTCCCGGCAGGATCGTGCGCCCGTCGGTGGTGGCCGTGTGGCGCAAGGACGGCAGCGACATCGGCGTCTGAAGCGGAGCGCCTCGTCCGGCATGTGCCCACCCGGTGCCTGCCTGATGTGAGTCGTTCAAATGTGCCCACGGTGAACGGTGTTGCGTTGCTAGCGTGACCGGCCGGTGCGCCTGATGACCGATCAGGCGCACCGTGCCGATGTCCAGGCGCACTCACCGAAGGGCCCCCCACATGGGACAACCATCCCGCAGAACACGCCTCGCGACCTGTGCCGTGGCAGCAGGAGTGCTGCTGTCCGCACTCGTCCCCGCGGCGGGTGCCACCGCCGCTCCGGCCGCCCCACGTCAGGTGGCGGCCGACGACCCCGTCCCCGGCCACGAAGGCATGCCGGACGACGGCTTCGAGGACGCTCCCGAGGGGGAGCAGGACGACCTGACGGGCCCCGACGGGTCCGCCTCCAGCCTGGCCCCCACCGCGGTGCTCCCCGCCCCGGTCCCCGGCCGTGCCGGCGACTTCAAGCTGGAGGCGGGGTCCTCCCTCACCGGCCTGGTGGCCGATCTGGACGCCGCGCTGCCCAAGCAGGGCCTCACCGAGCTCATGGAGCAGGCCAACCGTCCGGCGGGCTGGGAGGGCGACTGCGGCAGCAAGAGCATCTACGGCCCGGACCTCGCCGTGAACCACCGCATCTGCTGGAAGGACGACGACGCCACGTCCACGGAGTGGATCCCGCAGGCGATCACCGGCGTCTCGGACGCGCAGGAGGACGAGGACTGGGGCTCGTCGAACGCCGAGCCGATCGCCGTGGCCGCTTACGACGACGCCAACCCGGGCCGCAGCGACCTCACCTCGGGCCGGGACAACTGTGTCCAGGAGTCCGTGTCCGACGCCTGCAACGAGAAGGGCATACGGGTCAGCTTCTTCAACCAGGCCACCCAGATGTACCGACACGTCCTGCTGGTCTGGCCCTACGTCAACTCCAAGGACCACATCTCCTTCGACGCGCTCCACGCGCGCGAGGGCAAGTGCACCTCCACCGTGACGGCGTCCTGCGCGGCGCAGCAGGGCATACACGCCGGCGGCATGGTCTGGTACGGCAACTACCTGTACGTGGCCGACACCGCCAACGGCATGCGCGTCTTCGACCTGCGCAAGATCATGGACCTCAACCCGGACAACGACGCCGACGTCAACGACCCCACCCCGGACGGCCTGGTCAGCGATGTCCTGGACAAGAAGCGGGTCGGCCGTCAGAGCAACGTCTGGTACTCCTACGGCTACCGGTACGTGATGCCCCAGGTCGCCACGCTGAAGTTCACGACGGCGAAGAACGGCGGGACCACCAAGGGGAACGAGTGCTACTCCACCGGCCGCCCGAAGGCCTCGTACATCTCGCTCGACCGGACGGACACGGATCACCTGATCCTCGGTGAGTACTGCAACCACAAGAACGGCGGCGACAGCACGGGCCGCGTCGGCACCTACCCGATGACGGCTCTGACCGCCGCCGTCGAGGGCGCGGCGGGGACGGCCGCCAGTGCCGACCTCGCCTACGGGCTGCCGGCCGGTGTCTCCTTCAACGGCGAGGACCTGTGGCACAAGATGCAGGGCGTGACGCGCTACGAGGGCAAGTGGTACTTCCACCGCAGCAACGCGTCCTCCACCGGGCGGCTCCTCCAGGCCACCCCGCAGACGGTGGGCGGTACGCCGCAGCTCGTCGGGAACACGAAGGTGCTGCAGTCCTCGATCGGTCCGGAGGACTTCTACGTCGCGCACGGCCGCGGCGACGGCTTCGCCCCGCAGCTCTACTCCCTCGGCGAGCACGCCCCGACCACCTCGTGTCCCGGGTGCAAGCGTGAGATGTACAGCTACAACATGTCCGAGGTCATCGGCGACTTCGGTTCCTGACCCGGACCCGGTGCCTCACCGGACACCGCCTCCCCCGGGGAGGCCGTTAGAGTCGGAGACATGGTTTCCGGTGAGGCACCGCAGGCGGAGGGAAGCGTCCGGGTCGATGCCTGGATCTGGGCGGTCCGGCTGACGAAGACGCGGTCGCAGGCGGCTGCCGCCTGCCGCGCGGGGCATGTGCGCGTCAACGGCGAGCGGGCCAAGCCCGCCCAGTCGCTGCGCGCGGGGGACGAGGTACGGCTGCGGCACGCGGGCCGGGACCGGATCGTGGTCGTCTCCAAGATCGTGAGGAAGCGCGTGGGCCCGCCGGTCGCGGTGGAGTGCTTCGTCGACAACAGCCCGCCCCCGCCGCCCCGCGAGACGGCGATCCAGGTCCCGGTCAGGGACCGGGGCGCGGGCCGCCCGACCAAGCGGGACCGCCGCGAGATGGAACGCCTCCAGGGGCGCGGCCCCGGTCCCGTCTAGCTCTGGTACCCCTCCACCTCGTCGGCGGGCCGCACCTCCGCCGCCGAGGGGTCCTCGCCGTACTCGCCGAGTGCCCGCCGCTGCCGCAGCAGGTCCCAGCACTGGTCGAGCCGCACCTCCACCTCGCGCAGCCGTGACCGCTCGTCGGCGGAGAGCCCCAGCGCGGCGGTGGAGCGGGCGCGCAGGGCGCGCTCCTCGGAGACCAGCTCGTCGATCCGCTCGAAGATGTCCTGATCGGCCATGGGGCTTCTCCTGTTCCGGTGTCCCGAGTGCCTGGTCAGAGGGCGAAGACGGTCTTTCCGCGCGCCCCGCCCGCGCGGTTCTGGGCGAGCGCCTGAGGGGCCTTCTCCAGGGGGAGTTCCATGTCGACGGGAACCTCCAGCTCCCCGCTCGCCACCGCCGAGGTCAGCTCGTCGAGCAGCCCCGGCGCCGGAGCGATCCGGAAGTCGGCCCAGGCGACGCCTGCGGGCGCGGCGACGCCCCTCGTGGTGACCGCGACCCCGCCGTCCGCCAGCAGCGCGGCGAACGAGGCGAACGAAGCGGCGTCCGTGGAGACGAGGTCCACGAGCGCGTCCACCCCGCCCGGATACAGCTCCCGCACCGCCGCCTCCAGCGCTTCCGGGTCCGTCGTGTCGACGGTCGCCGTGGCTCCCAGCGCTCCCATCCGCCGCCCCTCGTCGCCCCGCACGGCGGCGACGACGCCGATGCCCCGGGCCGCCGCGAGCTGGGTCAGGAAGCTGCCGACGCCGCCCGTCGCCCCGACGACCAGCAGGCTCCGTCCGCTGCGTACGGCCGTGCTCGACAGGATCTGTGCCGCGGTCGTGCCCGCCGACGGGAGCGCCGCCGCGGTCCGGAGCGGCATGTCTCGCGGGACCAGCGCGATCGGCGAGTCCTGGGGGACGCACACGTAGTCGCCGTACGCCCCGCAGCGTCCGACGGGCGGTGCCGTCACCCGGCCGAGGACCGGGTCGCCGACCCTGAAGCGGTTGTCGCCGCTGCCGATCATGTCCACCCGGCCCGCGAAGTCGGTGCCCAGGACCAGCGGGAACACATGGGGCAGGACACCGTCGAGGGCGCCGTCCGCGATCTGCCAGTCACGCGGGTTGAGCGCCGCGTACTCGACCTTCACCCGCACCTCGCCCGCCGCGGGGTCGGGCTTCGGCATCTCGACGAGACAGGGCTCCGCACGGAACGCGCTGACAGCGATGGCTCGCATACGGCAGACCTCTCAGTCGTCCCCCTGCTCTCACGGATCCCACTCTCGCCCGGCCCACGCACCCGCGCATGTCGGGCCGGGCACCCCTGCCTCAGCCGTCGTGGAGGGCCAGCGAGACGAGCAGGGCACGGTGGTCGCTGCCGCGCAGGTCCAGGAAGCGGGCGGACCGTACGGAGAAGTCGTCGCTGACCAGGACGTGGTCGATCTGGGTCCGCAGCGGGGTGCGCCGGTCCGCGGGCCAGGAGTGCGTACGGGACCGGCCCGCGATCCTCGCGCTGTCGTGCAGGGCGCCCGCGTCGAGCACCGCGCGGAAGGCGGCATGGTCCTGCGAGGCGTTGAAGTCACCCGCGAGCAGGACCGGCCCGCCCTTCGCCCCGGCGGCGAAGTCCTCGATCCGGCCGAGCTCGGTGCGCCAGCCCCCGACCCGGCCGGGCACCGGCGGCAGCGGGTGCGCGAGCTGGAGCCGGACGTCCTTCCCCGCGACGGTGGCCACCGAACCCGGCATCGCCATGACTCCCTCGACCGCCGGGGCGGGCCGCAGCGGAAAGCGGCTGAGCAGGGCGGAGCCGAGCGAACCGTCCAGCCGGACGACCTCGCGGTACGGGTAGCCGGCCGCCGGAACCCGCCGGGCGAGCGCGTCGACGCAGAGCAGGTCGCATTCCTGTACGAAGACGACGTCGGGCCGCTCCCGGGTGACGGCACCGATCAGCGCGTCGGTGGCGTCGCCGAACTCGACGTTGGAGGTGAGGACGCTCAGCTCGGCCAGCACGGGCCCGCGCGCCCCCGTCGTGGCGTCGCCGTAGGGCCGGGCGTACCAGGCGGTGGCGGCCAGCACCACGACCGCCCAGACCATGCCCGTACGCCACCGGGCCGCCCAGGCGAGCGTGAGCGCGGCGCCGCCCGGGACCAGCAGCCACGGCAGGAAGGCGAGGGCCTGCGGCACGGGCGTCGGCCCGTCGGCGTCCGCCGCGCGGAAGCCGAGGACGAGCGTGGCCCCGGACAGGGCGAGCGCCGCGCATCCTCCGGCGACGGCCCGCCCCCACCCCGGTCCCGCTCCGGCGGCCGCCCTCGCGGCGATGCTGCTCACACCTGGGCCCTACCCCCGGCGGGACGCCACGACCCGTCCCACCACGCCACCGGCCACCAGCACCGCCCCCACCGCGAGCACGGTCCACACCGTCGTCAGCAGGGAGGAGGTCAGCGCGTCGTACACCGCCGCGGCGCCCGCCCGGTCGGTGTCCGGGACCCGGTCGAGCACCCGGTCGCGGCCCACGGCGACGGCGATCCGCAGCAGGACCGCGCCGAGCACCAGCCCGGTGCCCGCAACGGCCGCCGCCGTCAGGAAGGCCCGCAGGCCGCCGCGTACGAGGGAGAGGCCCAGCACCAGGACGAGCAGCACGGCCGTCCCGACGGCCGGCCAGACGCTGCACAGCCGCAGCCATCCGAACGAGGACCGCAGGTCGTCCGCGCGGTCGGCGGAGAGCACGGTGATCGAGGTCTCCTGGACGGGGATGAGGTCGGCGAACGGCACGCCCCGGCCGGTCAGGTCCTCCTTGACGTCCTTGATCACCGGCGCGAGGTCGATGGTGACGGCCTGCCCCTCCTCCCCGTGCAGCGAGGCGGTCACGTCCTCGTGCGCCGCGCGGTTGGCGCTGTCCCAGGCCCGCTGGAAGGTCTCGGTGGCCGTGAAGGAGAGAGCCGCCTCGTGCAGGAACTCCTCGACGGTCTCCTGGAGCGGCCCCACGTCGATGTTCTTCATCGCCTCGTCCGTCACGAGGGTCGCCACGGTCTCCTGGACGTCCTCGTCGGAGGCGAGCGGGGAGACGGCGGCGAGATACCGGTCGGTGTCGTCGAGCTCCAGATCGACCCACGCGGAGAGCGCGCCCACCGGGACCAGCAGGGTGAGCAGGACGATCAGTACCGCCGGGAGAGCCGCTGAGAGGAAGGTCCGCACAGGCTCAAGACAAGCCCCTGCGCCGGTCGGCCGCCCCCGGGCCGTACGCCGTTCGAGTTGCCGGGGGACCCGGCCGGGTGTGCTCTGGAGGAACACAGGGACGGGGGCGACGGAAGGAGCTGTGCGCCATGGCCACACACGCAACGATGCCGACGCGCCGCCGTGCGCATGCCCGCACCCCCGCCCGGCGTGGGCCGAGCCCGCTCTCCTGGGCGGTGCCCGTGACGCTGGGTGTGATCGTCGGGTTCTGGGCCTTCTTCATCAACCGGGACGGCGGGGAGACCACCGCGGGGCAGATCTGGCTGGGCGTCGTCTCCGGAGTGGTCTTCGCCGCGCTCTGCTACGCGCTCGTACGGGTCAGGTGGGCCCTGCCGCGTGAGCTGCGCGCCGCCGCGTTCGGCCTTCTGACCGGGGGCACGGTCGGCTTCCTCTCCAGCCTGAACGGCAACAGCGTGCTGACGTCGAGCGTGATCGGGCTGGTGGTCGGCGCGGGGGCGTTCTGCACGATGTTCTACACCTACTACACCCGCGAGAACTGACCGGTCCCGGCGCTCCTCCGCGACGACGGGTACGGCCGCCGGACCAGCTCCGGCGGCCGTACCCGTCTGATTCGCCCGATACGCCCCCGCACCCCGTCCGGCCGTGTCATCGTGTCCCGTGTCCGCCCTCGGCACCGTCGGCAAGGAGGGAACATGAGCACGGAACTGGCCATCGAGACCACGGGGCTGGTGAAGGTCTTCGGTGAGAACCGCGCGGTGGACGGCATCGATCTCGCCGTACCCGCGGGCACCGTCTACGGAGTCCTGGGGCCCAACGGGGCCGGGAAGACCACCGCCGTGAGGATGCTCGCGACCCTCCTGCGCCCGGACGCCGGCCAGGCCCGGGTCTTCGGCCACGACGTGGTGCGGGACGCCGACGCGGTCCGCAGCAGGGTCAGCCTCACCGGGCAGTACGCCTCGGTCGACGAGGACCTGACCGGTACGGAGAACCTCGTGCTGCTGGCCCGGCTCCTCGGCCACGGCAAGCCCGCGGCCAGGGCCAGGGCGGCACAGCTGCTGGAGGCGTTCGGGCTGAGCGAGGCGGCGGGCAGGCAGGTGAAGAACTACTCGGGCGGCATGCGGCGCAGGATCGACATCGCCGCCTCCATCCTGAACACGCCGGACCTGCTCTTCCTCGACGAGCCGACCACCGGGCTCGACCCGCGCAGCCGCAACCAGGTGTGGGACATCGTGCGGGCCGTGGTCGCCCAGGGCACGACGGTCATGCTGACCACGCAGTATCTCGACGAGGCCGACCAGCTGGCCTCCCGCATCGCGGTGATCGACCACGGCAGGGTGATCGCCGAGGGCACGAAGGGTGAGCTGAAGGCGTCCGTGGGCGCCGGTTCCGTTCATCTGCGGCTGCGCGATCCCGCGCAGCGGCCCGAGGCCGAACGCGTGCTGGCCCTGGTGCTGGACGCGACGGTCCAGCTGGACCACGACCCGGTGGCGCTGACGGCCACCGTCGGCGGCCACGGCACGGAGAAGGGTGCCGCCGAGCAGGCCGCCCGTGCGCTGGCCGAACTGGCCCGGGCCGGTATCCACGTGGACAACTTCGCCCTCGGCCAGCCCAGCCTCGACGAGGTCTTCCTCGCGCTGACGGACAGGAAGGGAGCAGCGGCATGAGCACCGCGCCCACGAGGACCGGGAGCGACGACGCCGAAGTCGCCGCGCCGGACGCCGAGACGCTCGCCTCCCTGCTGGTCGGCCAGGAGCGCCCGCGCAGACCCAGCGCGCTGTCGGCCTCCCTCACCTTCGGGTGGCGGGCCATGCTGAAGATCAAGCACGTGCCCGAGCAGCTCTTCGACGTGACGGTCTTCCCGATCATGATGGTGCTGATGTTCACGTACCTCTTCGGCGGGGCGCTGGCGGGCTCGACCGAGGGGTACATCCAGTTCCTGCTGCCCGGCATCCTCGTGATGAGCGTCGTGATGATCACGATGTACACGGGTGTCGCGGTCAACACCGACATCGCGAAGGGCGTGTTCGACCGCTTCCGCACGCTGCCGGTCTGGCGTCCCGCCCCGATGGTCGGCTATCTGCTCGGCGACGTCGTGCGCTACCTCCTGGCCTCGGTCGTGATGCTCACGGTCGGCATCGTCATCGGCTACCGGCCGGACGGCGGCGTGCCGGGGGTGCTGGCGGGCATCGCGCTGCTGCTGGTGTTCTCGTTCGCCTTCTCCTGGATCTGGACGATGTTCGGGCTGATGCTGCGCTCCGAGAAGTCGGTGATGGGCGTCAGCATGATGGTGATCTTCCCGCTGACGTTCCTGAGCAATGTCTTCGTCGACCCCAGGACGATGCCGGGATGGCTCCAGGCGTTCGTGAACAACAGCCCGGTCACCCATCTCGCTGCCGCGGTCCGGGACTTGATGGGCGGGAACTGGCCGGCGGCGGACATCGCCTGGTCGCTGGGGTGGTCCGCGCTGTTCGTGGTGGTCTTCGGCTCGGTGACGATGCGGCTCTACAACCGGAAGTGACCGTGCGCGCCCTCCGGGCCCGCGCCGGCGTCGCGCCCCCGGAGTGCACGGCCCAGACTGGAAGGGGGACGGCGAAAGGCCCTGGAGGAGCCATGACGGCGACGACATGGAACGACACGCCCGTCGCGATCCGGACCGGCGAGGCGGAGCTGCGCAGGAAGGAGATCGGCGGTGATCTGACGGTCGCCTTCGCCAGGCTCGCCAAGGGCACGGACATGAGCCCGGCGCTCAAGGGCCTCCCCGACGACATGTGCTCCTGCCCGCACTGGGGCTATCTGCTCAAGGGCCGGCTGAAGATGCGGACCGGCGCCGGCCCGGACGCGTACGACGTCTACGAGGCGGGCCAGGCCTTCTACTGGGCGCCCGGACACGCGCCCGAGGCGCTGGAGGACTGCGAGTACGTCGACTTCTCGCCCACGGACGAGTTCGACCGGGTGATCACCCACATCACCTCCCAGGCCGGGTGATCACCCCCGTCACCTGTCGGGCCGGGTGATCACCCACATCACCTCCCGGGGCCGACACCACGCGCCGCCCCACGCGCCGCCCCGCACGCCGGTGCGGTGCGGGGCGCCGTCAGGTCAGTCGCGTACGACCGTGACCGGGCAGGTCGCGTGCTGGGTGACGTGGAGGCTGACCGAGCCGAGCAGCGTCGCCCTGAAACCGCTGTAGCCGCGGGCGCCGACGACCAGCAGGTTCGCGCCCTTGGAGCGGTCCAGCAGGGACTGGGCGGGGTTGCCGATCACCACGACCTTCTCCACGGCCGCGGCGCCCTCGGCGCCGAGGGCCTCCTCCAAGGCCTCGGTGAGGGCCACGGTCGCCACCGCCTGAGGGTCGAAGTCCTCGGGCATGCCCGGCATCATGGACGCCCAGCTGGTCGAGGGGTACTCCCAGCTGTTGACCGCCTCGACGGTGTCACCGGTCAGCTCGGCCTGGCGTACGGCCCAGCGCAGTGCCTTCACCGACGAGTCCGATCCGTCCACGCCCACGACGATCCTGCCCATGTCTGCCTCCAGCTCGTTAGGACTTTTCCGGCATTCCCCGCTAACTCTAGTCAAGACGGTCATCCGGGGTCCGGCGGGTCCCGTGCGTCAGGTGGTGGCGATGGCCTGTCCGACGGTTGTCGCGGTGCCCGTCGTCAGCCGATGCGCAGTTCCGCCAGCTGCTGCGCGAACGGCACGACCGCGTCCTCGCCGTCGTCGAGCGTGAGGGCCCGGGAGGCCCCGGAGACGGTCCGGCCCGTGACGGCCGAGGCGAGCTCGCCGCCCGCCCGCCGGATGCGGGACGGCAGGCCCTCGGTGTACTCGTCGCCCTGCGAGCCCCAGTCCTCCGACGCCGCGTACACGGAGGTCGGGAGGACGACGGCTCGCAGATAGGCGAAGAGCGGGCGCATCGCGTGCTCCAGGACCAGCGAGTGCCGGGGCGTTCCGCCCGTCGCCGCGATGACGACGGGCTTGCCGGTCAGCGCGGTGTTCTCGACCAGGTCGAAGAAGGACTTGAACAGTCCGCTGTACGAGGCGGTGAACACGGGCGTCACGGCGATCAGCCCGTCCGCCCCGGTCACCGCGTCGATCGCCTTCTTCAGAGCGGCCGGCGGGAAGCCGGTGACCAGGTGGTTGGCGATGTCGACGGCCAGGTCGCGCAGCTCGACGACCTCGACCTCGACCCGGCGGTCCTGGTCGGCCGCCAGCCGTTCGCGGGCCGCCTCGGCGAGCCGGTCGGCCAGCAGCCGGGTGGAGGAGGGGCTGCTGAGCCCGGCCGCGACGGCGACGATCCTCAGGGGGGCGGTGACGGGCACGGTGCTCAGAGCTCCTTCGGGTCTGCGGTGGCGGCGGCGCGGGCTGCGGCGACCGCGGGGTGGACGGGGGCGTCCGGCACTCCGGCCGGGCGCAGCCGGGCGAACTCCTTGCGCAGGACGGGGACGACTTCCTCACCGAGGATGTCGAGCTGCTCCAGGACCGTCTTCAGCGGCAGGCCCGCGTGGTCCATGAGGAACAGCTGGCGCTGGTAGTCGCCGACGTCCTCGCGGAAGGAGAGGGTCCGCTCGATGACCTCCTGCGGGGAGCCCACGGTCAGCGGGGTCTGCTGGGTGAAGTCCTCCAGCGAGGGCCCGTGTCCGTAGACCGGCGCGTTGTCGAAGTACGGGCGGAACTCCCGCACCGCGTCCTGCGAGTTCTTCCGCATGAAGACCTGGCCGCCGAGTCCGACGATGGCCTGTTCGGCGGTGCCGTGGCCGTAGTGGGCGTAGCGGCGCCGGTAGAGGTCGACCATCTTCTTGGTGTGCTCCATGGGCCAGAAGATGTTGTTGTGGAAGAAGCCGTCGCCGTAGTACGCGGCCTGCTCGGCGATCTCCGGGGAGCGGATGGAGCCGTGCCAGACGAACGGGGGCACGCCGTCCAGCGGGCGCGGGGTGGCGGTGAAGGACTGCAGCGGGGTGCGGAACTTCCCCTCCCAGTCGACGACGTCCTCGCGCCACAGCTTGTGCAGCAGCGCGTAGTTCTCGATCGCGAGCGGGATGCCCTGGCGGATGTCCTTGCCGAACCACGGGTAGACCGGTCCGGTGTTGCCGCGGCCCATCATCAGGTCGACGCGGCCGTCGGCGAGGTGCTGGAGCGTGGCGTAGTCCTCGGCGATCTTCACCGGGTCGTTGGTGGTGATCAGCGTGGTGGAGGTCGAGAGGATCAGCTTCTCGGTGCGGGCGGCGATGTAGCCCAGCGTGGTCGTCGGCGAGGACGGGACGAACGGCGGGTTGTGGTGCTCGCCGGTCGCGAAGACGTCCAGGCCCACTTCCTCGGCCTTGAGCGCGATGGCGAGGGTCGCCTTGATGCGCTCGTTCTCGCTGGGGGTCGTGCCGGTCGTGGGGTCGGTGGTGACATCCCCGACGGTGAAGATCCCGAACTGCATGGCGCCCGCCTCCTAATGCGTACTGCCGAGGTTTGTTGAACGTTGAACTATGTGGACACACCCTACAACGGAGAGCCCCCTCCACCTATTCCGCCTGCTTCGAAGGGCCCGTGCGACCGCGGCCGCCCACCCTGTTCTACGTGGACGGGGACGCGGTCCGACAGCGATCGCGTGACCGATCGTTGCCTCTGCGTGCACGGTTCGGACCGCGCCGGACGCGGGGCGCCGGGGACCGGCGCGCGTTACACTCGCCCCCATGACCTCCGTCCCGTGCCGAAACTGGTGGCGCTCCTCCTAGGAGCGGCCACCTTCATCTGCGCGGAACCAGGGCCGTTCGATCTTCGGACGGCCCCTTTTGCTGCCCCGGTGCCCCACGACGGGCCGTCCTCCACGCGTACACCACCGCCGAGGAGAGCCCCCGTGACCATGACCACCGACCTGCCCGTCGGCCCCGCCCAGCGCCGCAGCGCCGAACTGGAGCGGCAGCTCGCCGAGGACCCCGGCCGCTTCCGCGTCCTCACGGGCGACCGGCCCACCGGGGCCCTGCACCTCGGGCACTACTTCGGCACCCTCCACAACCGGGTGCGCCTCCAGGACCTCGGCGTGGACGTCTTCGTGCTCATCGCCGACTACCAGGTCCTCACCGACCGGGATGTCGCCGAGCGCCTCACCGAGCATGTGGAGGGGCTGCTCCTGGACTATCTCGCCATCGGTGTCGACCCCGCCCGCGCGACCGTCTTCAACCACAGCGCGGTCCCCGCTCTCAACCAGCTGCTGCTGCCGTTCCTCTCCCTGGTCTCCGTGGCCGAACTCGGCCGCAACCCCACCGTCAAGGACGAGATCGCCCACTCCCGGCAGGCCGCCGTCAGCGGACTCATGTACACCTACCCGGTGCACCAGGCCGCCGACATCCTGTTCTGCAAGGGCAACCTCGTGCCCGTCGGCCAGGACCAGCTGCCCCACCTGGAGCTCACCCGCACCATCGCCCGCCGCTTCAACGAGCGGTACGGTGCCGTCTTCCCCGAACCCGACGCGCTGCTCTCCGCCGCGCCCCTGCTGCTGGGCACCGACGCCACCAAGATGAGCAAGAGCCGGGGCAATGCCATCGCCCTCGGGGCGAGCGCGGACGAGACCGCCCGGCTGATCAGGAGCGCGACCACCGACGCCGACCGGCACATCACCTACGAACCCGGGAGCCGGCCCGGGGTGTCCAGCCTGGTGCTGCTGGCCGCGCTCTGTCTCGGCCGTGACCCCCACGAGGTCGCCGGGGAGATCGGGGACGGCGGCGCCGCGGGCCTCAAACGGACCGTGACGGAGGCCGTCAACGCCCGGATGGCCCCGATCCGGGCCCGGCGGGCGGAGTACGCCCAGGACATGGGGTACGTACGCGACGTGCTGCGCGCCGGGAACGAGCGGGCGAACGCCGTGGCCGAGGCGACCCTCCGCGAGGTCCGGGACGCGATGGGGATGTTCCACTAGCCGGATACGGCCCAGGGTGCCCATGGCCGGTCCGCAGGGCCCGGCGGACCGGCCATGGTTCAGCGGCGGCTCATCGACCGCTGTCCGCGCAGCAGTTCGGCCAGCCCGCGCCGGGTCGCCGCGATCACGACCCGGTCGTCCGGACGCAGCACATAGCCCGGGTGCAGGTCCCAGACCAGCCCGGACGGCCGGTCCGACGTCCCCTGCCCCGACGGGTCGAGGGGGTCGTACGGCGGTACGGCGGCCAGGTCCGGGCGGCGGTCGGCGGGCGGGGTGGCGTCCAGGGCCAGAACGCGCCAGGCACCTGCCCGGAAAGCCTGGTCGACGGTCCGGCCCTCCAGCTGGGGGTGCCCGGCCACCTCCAGCGCGGCGAACAGCATCACCTTGCGCTCGACCGGGACCGCGCCGAGGATCTGCCGGCCCATCATGGCGACCGCGAACGACGGGGCGGCCAGATGCGACACCGACCGGGACCGGGTCAGGGCCTGGGGGTGCGCCGTGCGCAGGGTGCGGTAGACGGCGGTGGCGAACTCGTCGTCGTACAGCCGCAGGGCCACCCGCAGGTCGGGCTTGACCGAGCGGGCGTACAGCGCGGCTTCGAGGTTCGTCGTGTCCACGCTGGTGAGCGCGAGCAGCGCGCGGGCGCGGCGGATCTTGGCCGCCTCCAGGACGCCCTCCTGGGTCACGTCGCCGACGACCGTCGGCACGTGCAGGCTGCGCGCCAGCGGGATGCCGCGCGCCTCCGGGTCCTCCTCGACGACCACCACGGGGATGTCCAGTTCACGCAGCCGCACCAGCACCCTCGTGCCGATCTTGCCGAGGCCCAGCAGGACCACATGGCCGGACAGACCGCGCGGCGGGCGGCGCAGCGAGGAAGCGGTGCGCAGCGAGCCGAAGGCCTCCAGGACGGCGGCGACCAGCAGCGGCAGGAGCAGGAGCCCGGCCATGCCGGAGAGCAGCTGGATGACCTGGCGGGACGCCGAGTCGGTGTCCTCCACGGCGGGGTCGCCCATCGCGAGCAGATCCAGCAGGGTCAGATAGGCCGCGTGCGGCGGGCTGTCGCCCGTGGTGATCACCGAGGCGACGGCGAGGGCGACCACGGCCGCCGCGACCCCCAGCGCCGACCAGCGCAGCCGGCGCGAGAAGACCTGGCCGAGCGGCGCGCCCCTGCCGCCCATCCGGGCGGGTGCCCGGTCGGGCCCGGCCTGGCTGATGGCCTCCAGAACGACCGTGCCCCGGCCGGTGGCCGCGTTGACCGTGGCCAGGTCGGGCAGCAGCTGGGGCCCTTCGTCGCCGCTGCTGTCGGAGCCCTCGGTGCCGGCCGGGTCCTGGCTGGTGGAGGAGAGCAGAGCCAGCGTGCACAGGCCGGGGTCGGCGAGCTCGCCCGGCCGGGGCGGGGTGCGCTCGACGGCGCGCAGGAGGAGGCCCTCGGCCTGGATGACCTTGCTGCTGCCGGTCAGCGCGGTGGCCGCCAGCGCCGGGGCGGCGGTGTCGGCGTCGGACAGGACGGTGGTGGAGGCGTCCAGCGCGGCCGGGTCGAGACCGGGCATGGAGACGGCCGCGGCCTGGTCGAGGAGCGTCTCCAGATGCTGGCCGAGCTTGCGGTTGTAGAGCCGGATGACCAGGCGCAGACGCGGGTTGAGCCGACGGGCCGTCAGCGCGGCCCGGATGTTCAGCTCGTCGTCGTCGTAGACGAGCGCGAGCGCGGCGGCCCGGTCGACGCCCGCCTCCTCCAGCACCTCGTCGGAGGGTTCGTGCGCCTCCATGATGCGGACGGCCTCGACCCCGGCGTTCGTGTCGCCGTCCCCGCTGCCGGCGCCCCCGCCGTTGCGGTTCATCGCCGCCGACATCCGGCCGAACAGGGCTCCCGCACGGGCTCGTTGGGTCAGCGGCAGCTCCGGCCTGCTGGTGTCACGGCCCGGCGGGAGCAGGAGCGTGACCCGCTCCCCGTACACGTAGCGCAGCTCCACGGCGAGCCGGCGGGCGAGCGTGTCGTCGCCGCAGACCACCATGTGGCCGCTGATCGTGGGGCGTTGAGGTTGCTGAGGAAGTGATGACACGGAACCCAGCATGCCGTGATCCCTCCGGTTCGGTCGGGCGTTCGGTGATCATCGGGTGAGGGGCACGGGGCCCGTGTCCGGCCGGCGGGAACCCGCGGCCCGCTCGATGGCGGCCTCGACCGACGCGATCCGGTCCGCGAGCAGTCCCAGCGCGCCCACCGCGCGGGAAGCGGGGTCGCCGTCGGGGCCGCCGAGTGCCTGCGTGCGCACATAGGCGGAGTTGACCGCCGACAGGCGCTCCGCCTGTGCCGGGGTGAGCGTGCCCCGCAGGGCGGCCAGCTTCAGCAGGTTCGACTCGGCGCCCGTGGTGAGCGTCCGGGCCTCGCCCGTGTAGTGGTCGTCGATGACGGCGGCGAGCTCGGCGTCGTTCATGACGGGCACGATCCGCTCGGCGATCCTGTTCATGTTGCGGTAGCTGCCCTGGAGCCGGAAGGGCGGCTCGGTGCGCGTCGAGTCCGTCCTGGCCGCCGAGGCGATGTACGCCGCGTTCACCGCGAGGACGGTGTCCCGGGCGGTGAGCAGATGGCGCAGGACGGAGACGATCCGGTCCAGCTCGGCCGGCGCGTACGGGTGCTCCAGCCCGTCGGCCGCCGCCGGGGCGCCGTGGCCGGACGCCATGCGCAGGAGCCGTGCGAGATCGGTGCGGGAGCGGCCCGCGAGCGGGGCGAGGACCGGGTTGGCGGTCAGGGCGTTCTCCACGAAGCTCAGCGCGAAGACGTCCTCCCGGCCGCTCAGCACCTCGCCGAGATCCCATACGTCGGCCCGGTTGGCGAGCATGTCCGGAATCCTGAACCGTTCTCCCGACTCGGTGTACGGGTTGCCCGCCATGACCACCGCGAACCGCTTGCCCCGCAGGTCGTAGCTGTGCGGCTGTCCGTCCCGCACCCCCTCGACGCGGCGGGTGGCGTCGCAGAGCGGAATGAACTTCTGGAGGAGCTCGGGCGAGGTGTGCTGGATGTCGTCCAGGTACAGCAGGGTGTTGTTGCCCGACTCCAGCGCGAAGTTGATCTTCTCGACCTCGCGGCGGGCCGTCACCCCGCGGGCCTGCGCCGGGTCCAGTGACGTCACGCCATGGCCCAGGCCGGGGCCGCTGACGTTCACGAGGACCATGCCGAGCCGGTCGGCGACGTACTCCACGAGCGTCGTCTTGCCGTAACCGGGCGGGGAGACCAGGAGCAGCAGCCCCTGCGAGTCGGTGCGCCGGTCCGCGTCGGCGGTGCCGAGCTGCTTGGCCAGGCTGTCGCCGATCAGGGGCAGGTACACCTCGTCCAGCAGCTGGTTGCGGACGAACGCGGACATGACCCGGGGCCGGTGGTCGTCCAGCCGCAGCCGGGCGCGCTCGGAGTCGACGAGGGCGGTGCGCAGCCGCTGGTAGTCGCGGAACCCCGGCACCGCCCGGGCCCTGAACTCCACCGTACGGGCCAGCAGTTCGTCCAGCCGGATGCGCAGCCTCCCCTTCTCGACACGGGGGTGGTCGCCGAGCAGCCCGTCCACGGTCACGCCGAGCGGGGCGTCGCAGTCGTACCGGTCCAGCCCGGGGCAGAGCTCCACGGCCGTGGCCTCCGCCAGGTCCCCGGCGTCCGCCCCGTTGCCGGACGCCGCGGCGTACGAGCCGAGCCAGCCCTCCACCAGCTGGCGTCCGGCCGCCAGGTCGTCGTGGAGCGCGGCGAGGTCGTCGTCGTACGCCGAAGTCCCGGTCGCCCGGCGGAACTTCTCCAGGAACGTCCGGGTGCCGGCGCTCGTGACGAATCCGGCGGGGCCGCTCGTCAGCTCCTCGAAGAGATACACGGCGGCCGTGTCACCCGCACCCATCACCGCCGCCCACTCCTGCTGGAGGACGCCGATCGCCGGGGCGAGGCCGAAGGTGTCGCGCGCCCGTGCCAGCGACACGGCCCGGCGCGTCCAGGACGTGCGCAGGGCCTCGTGCGCCTCGTGCGCCCAGAAGAGCTGCGCGGCCGCGCGGACGGCGGGCGGGAAGCGCAGCAGGCCCGCGCCGCCGTGCAGTTCCAGCAGGGCGGCCAGGATCGCGGTGGCGTCCTCGTCGTGGACCCCGCGCTGGTACCCCTCGTCGTACGCCGTCGCCGCCGCGTCCCGGACGAGCGCGGCCAGGTCCCGTGTGCCGGCCAGGGCCTCGGCGCCGTGCTCGTCCAGCAAGCGTGCGGCCAGGTGTTCCGCGCGGTAGACGTCCCGTGACTCCGAGGGCAGCCGGCGGTCCCAGTACGGGCGGGTCGCGGCGAACTCCGGGTCGGTGACCGGGGCCCGGTAGTCCGTACCCGTCAGTGCGAAGGCGAGCCGGTCCCCGTGCGGCACCAGGGTCAGGTCGGACGGCCGGGTGTTCACCGCGAAGCGGTGGCGGCCCAGCCTGAGCACCGCGCCGCCCTCGGCATAGAGCTCACCGCGGTCCCGCAGCGCGCGCACGGCCTCCTGGCGGGCCGCCCCGAGGCGTCCTTCGAGCTCCTCGGCGCGCACCGGGTCCCCCAGTGCGCGCAGCTCGTCCGCGGTGCGCCGCACCTTCACGACCATCGGGTCGGTCGCGAAGCAGGTGTGGACGGCGTCCAGGTCCGCCAGCGCGGCCGAGCGCCGGGCGACCGTCTCCAGCACCCGGGCCGCGGAGTCGGCGAGCCGTTCGGCCCGCCGGGCGCGGGCGTCCTGGAGGGTCTGCCGGCGGACCGTGAACGCTTCGTGGACCTCGGTCCTGCGCTCGGCCAGGCGGCCGAGGAAGTCGTCGGACTCCGCGAACCGGGACTCCAGGTTCTCCAGCTGGAGCAGCAGCCGTGCCAGCTGCTCGTCGCACGACTCGGGGGAGTCCGCCGCGGCCAGCGCTCCCGTGACGGCCTGCCCGAGCAGTGCGAACTCGGCGGCGAACTCGGCCCTGCCCTCCCGCGACAGCAGCTCCCGCCGGCGGGCCTCCAGCGTGGCGCGGGCCCGGTTGGCGTCGCCGAGCACCCCGGCGATCCGTTCCAGGATCGACGTACGGACGGTGGCGTCCCCGATGTCGAGGCCGGTCACCATGTCCGTGACGGTCGCCAGGCCCTCGGTGATCCGGGTCAGCCGGGAGCCCGGCTCCGAGGCGTCCGCGACCGCGGTCAGTGTCCTGGCGGTCTCGGTGAGGGCGGCGAGCTCCTCGTGGTAGCCGGTGAACGCGTCCTCGCGGGCGAGGAAGGAGACGGCACGCCGGGCGGCCGATGCCAGGTCGTCCCCGGCCTCGGCGGACAGCTCCGCGATGCGCGCGGTGTCCGCGTACCGCATCTCGGCGAGCGTCACCATGTGCCCGTGGACGCGCTGGAGTTCGGTGAGCCGGTCGACCCAGTCGGAGGCCGAGCGCGGGGCCTCGCCCCGGATGCGCCGGACGAGGTCGGTGAGCCGGGCGGCCGTTGTGTCCAGGGCCTCGGCGGCCTGCCGGGTCAGCTCCCGCACCGTCTCGAACTCGGCGAGGACCTGGCTCGCGGTGGCCCCGATCTCCGCCAGGGGCTCGGCGAGCCCGCCCAGGTCGGGGTCGCCGAGCCAGTGGTAGCGGTCACCGGCGCGGGCGCAGTCGGCGACGAGCCGGGCGTACACGGCGGCGGTCGGCGTCATGTCGTGCACGCCGTGGGCCAGGGCGAGGCAGTCGGAGATCCCGCGCACCAGATCGGCGTTCCCGGTCCTGGCGAGCGGACCCGTCCCGGTGGGGCGTGAGGCGGCGTGGGTGTCGGAGACGTACGGGGTCTGCCAGCGCTGGAGGGGGTGCACCCGGGCGGCCCCGTCCTCGCCGCCCTTCAGCAGGATCAGGGTGCCGTCGTCCAGCAGCGCGTGGCCCCGGCCGAGCAGCGGGGTGGCGACCTCCTGGCGGATCAGGTTGTACGGCAGGAGCAGGGTGCGGCTCTCGTCACGGGAGCGGAAGACGTACAGCACGTCCTCGCCGTTCGGTGAGCGGACGGCGCCCTCGAAGACCGGGTCGGTGAGCCCCTCGGCCGTGTCGAAGGTCTTGGTGGCACCGGTCGTGAGGTAGTAGCCGCCGGGGAAGACGATCCCCTGGTCCTCGGGGAGCCGGTGGCAGGACGGCCCGATCCCGTCCAGCCGTACGACCTGTCCGAGCAGGGTGTTGAAGACCAGGTGTCGCCACGCCTCCTCCTTGTACGGGCGCACCCGCAGCAGGACCAGAGGCCCGGCCACGGCGTATTCGACGTCGGCGTCCGCCAGCGACTGGAGCGGCTCGTCGACGGGCTCCGAGTGGATCCCGTCCGGGGTTTCGGTGTCGTCCTCGGTCTTGACGGTGAGCGTGCCGCCCAGGGTGTCGACGAAGAGCGCGCCGTCGGCGACCGAGATGTGCGGGTGCCGGCCGGGCCGGTGGGCGTCCCGCCCCGCCGGGGTCCAGTCGAAGTCGTGCGAGGGAGGGAAGACGTGGTCGCGGTCGCCGCGCGCGTCCAGGAACTCCCCGGGCGTCCCGTCCGGTCCGAGGGCCCAGCGCAGGACACGGACGTCCTCGGTGTTCTCCCCGGTACGGAACACGGCGATGAGCCGGCCGTTGACCCTCCGCAGACGCAGCAGCCGGGCGTCGCGGAAGTAGCGGTGCAGGCCCGCGAACTCCCGTACGAAGTCCTCGTCGGCCAGCGGCCCGTCGTCCGCCACCTCCTCCAGGCCGGCCTCCCGCAGGACGAGGACGTCACCGACCGCGGCCTCCGCTCCGGCCCCGGGGCCGCGCTCGAAGCCGAACAGCAGCCGGTCGCCGACCGCCACGAGGTCCCGGGCCAGTGAGGCGTGCCCGGTGCGCACCTGCTCGGTGGCCAGCAGCCGCAGAGCGTCGGAGCCGAACTCCTCGGTCCGTCGCGCGTTGAGTGCCTCGGCGCGCCGGACGAGCTCGTCGGCCCGCGCCGCGAGCCGCCGACGGAGCACGTCGTAGGCACCGCCATCGGTGAATGTGGTGTCACGGTCCATGCGTACGGCTCCTTACGAGATCTCACTCACGACAACGCCCCGCCCCCGGGCCGGGCAGCACCCGGGGGCGGACCGGAACGGTCAGGCCACCGTCGCCCCGTTGCGCGACGGCTCCGCGGGAGCCCCCGCGCCCGCGTCTCCCCCCGGCGACGGCACCGTCAGCCCCGCCAGTCCGAGCTCCTCGGCGGCGGCCAGCAACTGCCGCACCTGCCCGGTGGCGGCCCCCGAGGTGCCTCGCATCAGCCGCATCAGCAGCGCGGACACCGTCATGTTCTGCACGTCTCCCGAGGAGACGGACCCCAGCACCCGGGTCAGATCGTCGGTGAAGGAGGAACTGCCCTCCAGCCACGGTCCGGCCAGCTTCCGCGCGGTCCTGGAGTTGTCGACGAACGTGTCCACGCTCCGCCCCAGCGACACCGACGAGACCAGCCGGTCGAAGAAGACCGAGTCCCCGCCGACGATGTCGATGTCCGCGTTCTCCAGCCCCGTCGCCAGGACCGTGGCCTGTGCCTCGGCCACCTGCCGCTGCACGTCGAACTCCGCGAGCCGGATCTCCTTCTCCGTGGCCAGCCGCAGCCGGTACTCCTCGTGCCCGCGCGACGCCTCGTCGAGCGCGGCCATCGCGGCGGCCTTCTGCGTGAGCCCCTCGGCCTCGGCCTTCAGCTTCTCGCCGATCACCGCCGCGTCCGCGGACGCCTGGGCCTGCGTGCCCTCGGCGGTCGCCAGCGCCTTGAGGCGCGCGCCCTCCGCCTCGGCCCTCAGCCGGGCCTGAGTCGCCTGGGCCTCCGCGAGGCCGGCCTTCTCGGTGACCTCGGCCTCGGCATCCCTGACCTGGATCTCGGCCAGCCCCGCCGCGGCGGACTCGGCCTGGATGCCCTCGGCGAGCCGCAGCTTGGCCCGGGCGTCGAGGTCGGCCGTCTTCAGCCGGGCGTCCGCCAGCGTCAGCTGCTCGGCCGCGAGATGGACGGCCGCGGCCTCGGCGGCCTCCGCCGCCTTGATGTCCTTGACCAGCTTCTCCTGCGCCTCCGCCTCGGCCGCGATGATCACGGACCTGCGGGTGCGCTCCGACTCCTCGACGGACCGCAGGGTCAGGATCGACTCCTCCTGCTCGGCGACCGTACGGTCCACCGCGATCCGCTCCCTGATCACGTCCGCGACCTCGCGGCGCTCCGCCTCGACCTCCTTCGTCGCGGCGATCCGGTTCAGCTCGGTCTCGCGCTCGCGCCCGATGACCTCCAGCAGCCGGTCCTTCTCGATGCGCTCGTTCTCCACCGCGATGACCCGCTCACGGTTCTTCTGGGCGACGGCGACCTCGCGCGCCTGGTTCTCCCGCTGGATGCCGAGCTGCTCCTCGGTCCGGATGAACGCGCTCTGCGAACCGAGCCGCTCCTCCTCCTGCACCCGGGCGGTGGCCGACTCCTCTCGGGCCCGCAGCGTCTCGACCTCGCGGCGCTGCTTGATCTCGGCCTCGGCCTGCCTGCGCTCCAGCTCCAGGATGGTCTCGCGGGCGTCGACGTCCTGCCGGGTGATCTCCTTCTGCTCGGTGCGCTGGAACTCGTTGGTCCGCACGTGCTCGATCGCCGTCAGCTCGGTGATCTTCCGGATGCCCTGCGCGTCCAGGATGTTGGCGCCGTCGAGCTGCGCCATCGGCGTCTGCTCCAGGAAGTCGATCGCGGCGTCGTCGAGGTGATAGCCGTTCAGGTCGGTCCCGATGACCCGGATGATCCGGTCCCGGAACTCCTCGCGCTTGGTGTACAGGTCGACGAAGTCGAGCTGCTTGCCGACGGTCTTGAGTGCCTCGGAGAACTTCGCGGCGAAGAACTCCTGGATGGCGGCCTTGTCGCTGGCCCGCTCCGTGCCGATGGCCTGCGCGACCTTGATGACGTCCTCGACGGTCTTGTTGACGCGGACGAAGAAGGTGATGTGGATGTCGGCGCGGATGTTGTCCTGGCAGATCAGGCCCTCGCGCCCGGTCCGGCGGATCTCGATGGTCTTCACCGAGATGTCCATGGTCTCGGCCTTGTGCAGCACCGGCAGGACCACCGCGCCGGTGAAGGTGACGTCGACCTTCTTGGTCTTGGAGATGATCAGCGCCTTCCCCTGCTCGACCTTGCGGAAGAGCCGGGTGATGACGAAGAGCAGAGCGACGGTGATGAGCAGGACAACGGCGACGAGCACGCCGATGCCCCAGGAGATGGCATCCATGACAGTCCTTGGCGGCTGGTGGGACGTACGAAGAGGAGCGCGCGCCCGTGTGACGGCACGCGGAACCACGGGCCCCTGAGGGCCCGGAGGGGAGGAAGCGGGTCAGACGGCCTTGCGTGGCAGGGGGCGCGGGGCGAGCGCCGCGTCGTACGGGGAGACCCAGAAGAACTCGCCGTCGGCGTCGTACGCGTAGAGGAGCCCGGTGCTGCCGGAGGTGAACACCTCGTCCGGCACGGACGGCCTCCGCGCCTGCCTCACCTGCACGATCGCGGTCGACCCGTCGGCCGCCGCGACCTCGGCCTGGCCGAAGTCGGAGCTGACGGAGCCCGTGCGGATCGTGCAGACCTGACCCACGAAGTCGGCACGGGATGGAGGAGGTTCCGCGGGGAAGAACCGGCGGAATCGGTGCAGGAGCATGCGGACCACCCCCCAGGCGATCAGAAGCGCACCCGCCAGGACGGCGAGGTGGAGTGCGGCCCGCGCGGTGCCGGTGGCTCCGCTGCGGAGCACCAGGACGGAGCCGGTGAGACCGGCGAACCAGGAGAGGACGACGAACAGGGACACCGACACGGAGACCGGGACCCCGCCGAAGCCGACCGCCTCGGTGTCGAGGTCGGTGTCGAAGGAGTCGGGTCCGGCCGCTCCGGCCAGCACCAGCAGCCAGAAGCAGACGACGACGACGAGTGCGCCGCCGAAGACGACGGTGGGGAAAGCGACCGCCGCGGAAAGGAATTCGCTCATCCGGTCCACCCCCCTGTGATGCCGCCGTACGGTCCGGGGGCCGGGCTGTGCCGGGCGGGACGAGGGGCGGGCACCGGCGACGCGCGACCGCGAACGGCCCCGCGGCCACCGGTTCCTTCCCCCGTGATCCCCCGTGATTTCCCCCGTGTGTTGCTGAAGTGATCCTGTCAGCGGACCCCGTCCGGGCACACTGCCGGAATCCGGCAGACTTCGACGATCGGCCCTGCCGGGCACCGGCACCGGACCTCGTGCGTTGGCGGGATGACGTGCTGATGAGGGTGGAGGAGAAAGACGTGGCGGAGCCGGAGATCCCCGAGAGGTTCCTGGAGGGCTATGCCCCCATCCTGTCCGCGGCGGCGGAGACCGGCCGCCGGCTGACCAGGGACGAACTGGAGACGCGGCGCACGCTCGGCCGGGAGGCCGCGGAGGCCGGGCATCAGCTGCGGGCCCTGGTGAATCTCCACCTCGCGGCCACCCGCACCGCGTGGCCGCTCTCCGCTTCCGCGTCCGGCACGGCCGGCGCCGACGCGGTGCTGGCCGCGGTGGAGCAGGCGGTGGACGCCTTCGCGGAGGGCTTCGAGCGCGCGCAGCGCCTGACCGTGCGGCGGGAGGAGGCGGCGCGGCGGGAGTTCATCGACGACCTGCTCTACGGGCGCAGCGACCTGGGCCGGCTGGCGGAGCGCGCCACCCGCTTCGGGCTGCGGCTCTCCCGGGCCCACGCCGTCGCGGTGGCCGCGGGTCCCGAGGCGTACACCGAGTCCGACGCGGTGCCCCGCAGTGTGGAGGCCGCTCTGCTCACCCGCTTCAGCGGCCGGAAGATCCTGCTCACCACGAAGGACGGCCGCCTCGTCTGCATCGCCCCCGGCAGCCAGCCCGACGTCCTGCGGTACTTCGCGAAGCAGGCGCACGCCGCGACGGACGGGGGGCAGGTCGCGGTCGGCCGCCCGCACCGTGGCCCCGGCGGCGTCGTCCACTCGTACGACGAGGCGCTCGACGCCCTCGACCTGGCGGCGCGGATGGCCCTGGACGACCCGGTGCTGTACGCCGACGATCTGCTGGTCTATCCGGTGCTGACCAGGGACAGGCAGGCGATGGCGGACCTCGTGCGCAGCCAGCTCGGCCCGCTCAAGCAGGCACGGGGCGGCGCGGAACCGCTGCTGCGGACGCTCGCCGAGTACTTCGACGCGGGCTGCGTGGCCGCGGAGACCGCCCGTCGGCTGTCGCTGAGCGTGCGCGCGCTGACGTACAGGCTGGACCGGATACACCAGCTGACCGGCTCCGACCCCTCCGACCCGATGCACCGCTACGCGCTCCAGACCGCGGTGATCGGGGCGCGGCTGCTGGACTGGCCGGCGAAGGAGCTCTGAGGGGCGTGCTGTCCGGCCCGGGCATTCCGGGCCGGACGCTCGGGAAGAGACGGCCTAGAGGTCGAACTCGTGCGGCGGCAGGTCGAGCGCGAAGCACGCCTCCCGCACGACGGCCTGCTCCGACTTGTCGAAGTCGCCGTCGGCGCCACCGATCACGATGCCGATCTGGATGACGGCACGCGCCTCGGCCGGCTTCTTCTTCGCCTTGGCGATCTCCTGGAGCACGCTGACCTTGCCGAAGGCGAAGTCCGCGGTCAGCTTGTCCACGTAGGCGTTGAAGCGGCGCTGGAGGTCGTCCGCCGGGAAGTTCTGCAGGACGTCGTTGGTGGAGATCAGGGTGGCGACGCGCTGCCGCTCGGACGGGTCGATGGAACCGTCGGCCGCGGAGACCAGGGCGCACATGGCCATGCTCGCGTCCCGGAACGCCCCGCTCTTCAGGTCGTTCTTCTTCGCCTCCAGCTGCGTCTGCATCGTCGACGCG
Organism: Streptomyces sp. CB02058; assembly: GCF_001905505.1. Taxonomy (GTDB): domain Bacteria; phylum Actinomycetota; class Actinomycetes; order Streptomycetales; family Streptomycetaceae; genus Streptomyces. Next base: position 349,040 of record NZ_LIPG01000005.1, on the reverse strand, counting down.
GATTCCTTGATCCGATCCCAAAGGGCCATGTCGTCTCTCCATACGTTGCGGTGCGTGGGTGATGCGGGAACCATTCGAACTCTACAGCTGTGTAGAAGAAGCGTGGGCGGATACCCGCGGTACGACGGACGGCCTGCCCGCGCAGGGGTACTCAGTAGGATGCGGCGGATGAACAGGCCACGAGCAACGGACGACGACGGCGCACCGGACGGCCCACGGCTGGCCAGGCGCGGCCAGGGACAGCTGGAGTCCCAGGTCCTCACCGTGCTGCGGTCGGCGGGCGGCCCCGCGACGGCCGGCTGGGTTCAGGAACACCTGGACGGCGACCTCGCCTACACCACCGTCATCACGATCCTCTCCCGTCTCTACGCGAAGAACGCCGTGACCCGCACCCGCCAGGGCCGCTCCTACGTCTGGACCTCCGCGTCCGACGAGGCGGGCCTCGCGGCGCTGCGGATGCGCCGCGTCCTGGACGGCGAGCGCGACAGGGAGGCGGTCCTGGCCCGCTTCGTCTCCGCGCTCACCCCGGGGGACGAGGCCAGGCTGCGCGAGCTGCTCTCCCGGGCGACGGACGGTCCCGAGGAGCCGGCGGGGCCGGGAGGACCGGCGGGGCCCGGAGATCCGGCAGGACCCGGGGAGCCCGAGCGGCACCCCTCCGCCGGGCCGTCCACCGCCGGGCCGGACGAGCGGCCCGGTTCCTCCGCGGCTCCGGAAGGCTGAGAGCCACCACGATGGGCGTCTTCGTCTACCTCCCCCTGGTCCTGCCGCTGACCGCACTGCCCATGGCGCGCCTCGCCGAACAGCATCTGCACCCCAGGAGCGCCACCCGGCTGCTGGCCGCGGTCGGGACGACGCTGGCCCTGTGCAGCACGCTCTGCCTGGCCCTGCTCATGGTGGTGGGCACGGCCCAGCTCCCCGGCAACCCGCTGCCCGACGGCTGGTCGGACCCCGAGGTGCGCGCGGCGGTGCCGTACGAGGAGAAGTCGGGCCTGGTCGCGATCGGCGTCCTGGGAGCGGTGCTGGCGGCCTGCGGGAGCACGCTGCTCCGGCACATCAGGACCAGGGTCCGCGCGGCCCGCGCCCTGCTGTCCGCCGAGGACCACGGCGACCTCGCGCTGGTGCCGTCCGCCGACCCGTTCGCGTACGCACTGCCGGGGACGCGCGGCCGGGACGGCCGGGTCGTCGTCTCCACGGCGATGATGGAGTGCCTCGACGCCCGTGAGCGCCGTGCGCTCGTCGCCCACGAGCGCGCGCATCTGAAGGGCGGGCACCACCGCTATCTGCTGGTGACGCAACTGGCGGCGCGCGCCAACCCGTTCCTCCTGCCCCTGCGTACGGCGGTGGCGTACAGCACCGAACGCTGGGCGGACGAGGAGGCGGCGTACGCGGTAGGAAGCCGGCGGGCGGTCGCCACGGCCGTGGGCAGGGCGGCCCTGTTCTCGCACGGCCCGTCCGGGCCCGCTGTGCTCCCCGCGTTCGCGACGGCCGGACCCGTGCCGCGCAGGGTCGCGGCGCTGCTCGACCCCGAGCCCTCGGCCGGACTCCGGCCCCTGGCCTCGGCGCACCTGGGCCTGGCGGCGCTGATCGCGACCGTGGGGACGGCCGCCTCGGCGGTGTCGTCGCTCAACGCGACGGTGACGCTGGTCCGCATCCTGCACGCGGCGACACCGCTGCTCTGAGGTCCGCGTCCCCACGCGGCGACACCGCTGCTCCGGCCCGCGCCGGGCGCGTGCGCCCGGCGCGGTGCCCGCTCAGTCGGAGTCGCGCCCGGCGTGCTCCGGGGTGAGGTCGTCGTGCGAGGGCATCGGAGTGTCTGCCGCCGGGGCCGGCTTCTTCCGCCGGCCGGCCAGCGCGGCCTGGAGCTTCGAGGCGACCGGCTCCGTCCACCGGGCGGTGAGCGGCCCGGCGATCACGAGGATCAGCACGTACGCGGTCGCGATCGGCCCGATGCGCGGTTCGGTCGCCACGGCCAGACCGGCGATGACGATCGAGAACTCGCCGCGCGCGACGAGCGTCCCGCCCGCGCGCCAGCGGCCCCGCGGCCCGATGCCCGCGCGCCGGGAGGCGTACCAGCCGGTGCCGATCTTCGTGAAGACCGTGACGATCGCCAGCAGCGCCGCCGGAAGCAGCACCGGCGGGATCTCGGCCGGGTCGGTGGACAGCCCGAAGAACACGAAGAAGACGGCCGCGAAGAGATCCCGCAGCGGAGTCAGCAGCTTGCGCGCACCCTCGGCGACCTCACCGGAGAGCGCGATGCCGACGAGGAACGCGCCGACGGCCGCGGACACCTGGAGCTGCTGGGCCACCCCGGCCACCAGGACGGTGAGCCCGAGGACGACGAGCAGCAGCATCTCCGGGTTGTCGGAGGACACGGCACGGCTGATGAGCCGCCCGTGACGCAGCGCCAGATACAGCACGAACCCGACGGTCCCGAGCGCGATCAGCAGCGCGACGCTGCCGCCCGCGAGACCGACCCCGGCCAGCATGGCGGTGAGCAGCGGCAGATAGACGGCCATGGCGAGGTCCTCGATGACGAGGACTCCGAGGATGACGGGCGTCTCCCGATTGCCGAGCCGCCCCATGTCGGTCATCACCTTGGCGATCACGCCGGAGGACGAGATCCAGGTGACCCCGGCGAGCGCGACGGCCCCCACGGGCCCCCAGCCGAGCATCAGACCGGCGATGGCACCGGGCGTCGCGTTCAGCACGAAGTCGACGGCCCCGGACGGGTACTGCGTCTTGAGACTGGTGACGAGCTCCGAGGCGCTGTACTCCAGCCCGAGCAGGAGCAGCAGCAGGATGACGCCGATCTCCGCCCCGATGGCGGTGAACTCCTCGCTGGCACCGAGCGGCAGCAGCCCGCCCTCACCGAACGCGAGTCCGGCCAGCAGATACAGCGGAATCGGCGAGAGGCCTATGCGCCCGGCGAATCGCCCGATGATCCCGAGCCCCAGGATGACGGAGCCCAGCTCCACGAGCAGTGCGGTCGTGTCGTGCACGATCAGCCCTCCGCAATGATCTCGGAGAGCGCGTCGACGCCCTCACGCGTACCTACAACGACGAGCGTGTCCCCGATGGCGAGCCGGAAGTCCGGCCCCGGCGACGGATGCGCACTGTGCGTACGCAGCACGGCCACGATGGAAGCCCCGGTCCGGGTCCGCGCCCGGGTGTCCCCGAGCAGCCGGCCCCCGTACGGAGAGCGGGTCCCGAGCGGGATGTGCTCGGTGACCAGGTCGATCCCCTCGGTCCGTACGGCGTCGATCGGCGCGGCGTCGATGAGGTGCGCGAGCCCGGTGGCCTCGGTGGTGGTCAGCGGCACGGAGAGCACGCACGAATCTGGGTCGTCCTTCTCGTAGAACCCCAGGAACCGCCGCCCGTCGTGATGCACGACGACGGAGATGTGCTGCCCCGACTCGGTGGTGTAGTCGTACTGGACGCCGACTCCTGGCAGCGATGTGCGGTGGGTTCCCATGACTTCCTCCGGAGGAGCACGCGGCGGCAGTGCGACGCTTTTGATCATCTCTTTATCCGCCCATTACCCTAACGGGCCCCTGGATTTGCCCGTCGAGCGCCGGGACGGGCCCACCGGCGACGGATGGCGTCAGGGGCAGTACCGGACGGGCGTGATGTCGGAACAGCCACACCGTGGACCCGGACGGGAGCGGGGCCCATGACGAGCGCGCCTGACTACAGCCAGGGCGTCGATGCCGAGCGTGCCCTAGCCTCCGGTACGGGACGCCGGACCCGATGCGGTCGCACTCCGCTACCGCAGGTCCGCCCGCCCAGCCGTCGCGGTCACCACGTCGGCGAAGCGGTGGGCGACTGTGCGCCAGCTGCCGATGGCCGCCGGTTCGTCCCGCAGGGCCCGAGCGTGCAGCGTCTCCGGAGCGGGGGCGCCGTGGCGGTCCAGCCGGTCGCGGTTCCAGCCGAGGATGCGCTCGGCCGTCGTCTCGGGGTGGAACTGCACACCCCATGCCGCGGAACCGACGCGGAAGCCCTGGTAAGGACAGTGTTCGCTGTGGACCAGCCAGTGGGCGCCGCCAGGGAGCGCGGTGATGGCGTCGACGTGGTTCTCGATGGCCACAGGGTGCGCGGGCAGGTCCTGGAACACCGGGTCCGTGGCGGCCTCGGGGCGCAGGCTGAGCCGGGTGCTGCCGAATTCGGGCGTCCCGTGGTTCCCGTGCACCTCGCCCCCGGCGACCTGGGCGAGCATCTGGCCGCCGAGACAGATGCCGAACATCGGTGTCTCCTCGGCGAGGGCTTGGCGCACGAGCTTCCGAGTCGCCGCCAGCCAGGGCGCGTTGACGTCGTCGTCGGGCAGGTAGGCGCCGCCGAGGACGATGAGGGCCGAGTGTTCCAGCCGGTCCGGGAGGGGTTCGCCCTCGTAGGCGTGGACCACGCGGGGCGTCACCCCACGCTCCGCCAGCCACTCCGCCCACCGGCCCAGCCCGCCGCCGGGCTGGTGCTGGACCGCCAGTGCCGTGGCCGTCGTGCCGTTGACGCTCATGGGCTGCTCCTGCCGTCGTCCACGACCGGAATATGCCCCGGTCACTCCCAGGTGTGAACGTCACGCCGTAGGTCAGGTGCGGGGGTTCGCCTGCGGTAGCGTGATCGCGTCATCACGCTGTGTGCACGTGCGCACATGGCGCGGTCCCCGGACGTGTGTAGGAGCACAGCCCGAGGACCTTCACCGCCAGTGACTTCGAAGGAGTCCACCGGGATGCTTTGGCATGCTATCGCGCCCTCTCGCGGCTATACGAAGGCCGCGAACGAGTTGGTCCGCAATCAGCGTCTGAGCAGTGACGCGAAGATCCTCCTCCTCTATGTGCAGGGGCTTCCCGCCGAGCGCCGTGGTGTGGCCCTCAGCGAGCATGCGCGGGCCCTCGGGATCACCGGGCGGGCCTATCAGAAGGCCAAGCAGCTGCTGGTCGCGCACGGGTACCTGTACGAGTGGCGGCAGCAGGGCGGGCGGGGGTTCTGGACCACCGAGCAGCTCCTCGCCAATGTGGCCCTCGGTCCGGACGAGGCCCGGCGGTTCCGCGACGGGAGCCCGGCGCCGGTCGCCGTGTCTCCGGGTGAGCGGAATCCGACGGTCGGACAGCCGGGGGGCCGGGTTGTCGGTGGCTACACACCGGTAGACGAAGAACTGGGGAAGAACTCTTCCCACCCACCCACCGAACCGGCGCCGCAGGAGGCGGAGTTGCCCGCTCCGGAGCCTGAGGACGCCGAGGCCGAGCGGGTGCTGCTGTCGCTGCGGCACGTCCACCGGTCGCTGCACCTGGGGGTGGCGGAGGCCCGGAAGCTGGTGAAGCTCGCCGTGGTGTGGCTGCGGCGGGGTGTCACGGCGGCCGAGATGCGCAGGGTGCTGGCCGGCGACCTGCCGGTGGACGGGGTGCGGTCGGCCGTCGGGTTCCTGCGGCACAGACTCGTACAGAAGCTGCCCGAGGCGCCCACGCCCACGTACGCGCCCACGCCCACGCCCCCGCCCTCTCCCGAACCAGTCCTCTCTGTAAGCCCGTTGGTGACCTGCGCAGGACGCGGGGACGTGGACGAGCATCTCTTCCGGCCGGGGCCCGGTGACGACGGCGAGACGCTGTGCGGGCCCTGTCGTCGGGAGGCGGCGTGGCTGGTGTGGGAGGGCAAGCGGGCCGCCCAGCTCGCCTCGGAGGCGGAGGCGGAGGTGGCGCGTTACGAGGACGACGGTGATCCGTACGCCCGTACGCCCTGGCGGGAGAAGTTCGCCGCCGTCCGGGCCGCAGAGGCAGCAGCGGCGGCAACGGCAGACGCCGGAGGGACGGGAGACGCGGCACCCGCGCGCCCGGACGTGACTGTGCCCGGCCGGTGAGGTGATGGCGGCCGGGCACAGGGAGAGGGGACGGGGGAGCGGCGGGGTCAGTCCTTGATCTCGATCTTCTCGCCGTTGGCCGAGGGGGCGGGGACCGCCGGGGCGGTCGTGCCTGCCTTGGCCTGGAGGTTCTGGAGCAGGGCGGCCAGGTCGACGCCCGTGGTGGAGCTGAGGAGTTCCAGGCCCTGGGTGACGTTGTCCGTGACCGTGCGGGACAACTGCGTGGCGCCGTCCGTGGAGATGACCGTCAGCTTGTCGATGGCGCTCAGCGGCTCGGACGCCTTGGCGACGACCTGCGGGAGCACCTCGACCAGCATCTGGAGGACGGCCGCGTCGCCGTACTGCTTGAAGGCGTCGGCCTTCTTCTGCATGGCCTCGGCCTCGGCGGAGCCCTTCGCGGCGATGGCGGCGGCCTCGGACTCGCCCTCGATGCGTACGGCGTCGGCGAGGGCCGAGCGGTGGAGCTTCTCACCCTGACCGGTCAGTCGGGAGCGCTCCGCGTCCGCCTCGGCCTCCTTGACCTGGGCGATACGGCGGGCCTCGGCCTCCTGCTCCGCGCGGTAGCGGGCGGCGTCGGCGGGCTTGCGGACCTTGGTGTCGAGCTCACGGTCGGTCAGGGCGGCCTGGCGCTGGGCCACCTTCTCCTGCTCGGCGAGGACCTCCTGCTGGCGGGCTGCCTCGGCGAGCGGGCCGGCCGCGTTGGCCTTGGCGGCGGCGGCTTCGGTCTCGGCCTTGATCTCGGCCTGCTTGAGGTAGAACGTCCGCTCGGCGATGGCGATCTCCTCGGCCGCCTTCAGCCGTGCCTGCTCGGAGGCGCGCCGGGCGATGGCCTCGGCGATGTCGGCCTCCTGCTTGGCGCGGGCGGCCTCGGGGCGGCCCAGGTCCTCCAGGTAGGAGCCCTCGGTGGTGATGTCCTGGATCTGGAAGGCGTCCAGGATGAGGCCCTGGCCGGAGAGGCTGGCCTCGGCCTCCTCGGCGACCTGGCCGGCGAAGGCGGCGCGGTCGCGGATGATGTCCTCGACCGACATGCGTCCGACGATGGCGCGCAGCGCGCCGGAGAGCACTTCCTGGGTGAAGCCGACGATGCCGTTCTGCTGCTGGAGGAAGCGCTGGGCCGCGGCGCGGATGGCGTCCTCGCTGCCGCCGACCTTGACGATCGCGACGCCTTCGAGGTTGGACTTCACCCCGCGCAGGGTGACGGCACCGCGTACGGCGACGGGGATGTGACGGCTGGAGAGGTCCAGCGTGAACTTCTGCTGGACGAAGGGCACGACGAAGACGCCGCCGCCGACGACGACCTTCTGGCCGCTGTTGTCGATGCTGGTGCGGCCCGTCACCGGGTCGACGGACTTCTTGCCGCGGCGGCCCGTGATGATGAAGGCCTGGCTGGGGCCCGCGACCTTGTACCGGGTGATCACGGCGAGGGCCAGGAGCACGACAAGGACGACGATGCCGATGACGGCGATCACTACTGGACTCATGAGAGGTGTCCCCCCTGCCCTCCCGACGGGACGGCAGTGTTCTCGGCTGTACGGACTTCGGACAGGCGTGTGGCTCGGTGGTGGTCAGCGCTCGACGGGGCGGACCGTGACCGAGGTGGTCGAGAGCGTGGCCTCGACCCAGACCTCGGCGCCGCGTTCGACCGGGACGGCGCTCTTCGCGGCGAACTTGACCGTCTGGCCCGCGAGCCGGAGCAGGACCTCGCCGTAACCGTCGGCGGGGATCGGTGTGACGACCGATCCCGAGGTGCCGACGAGGTCCTCGCCGCGCGGGGTGGCGGTGGTCTGATCCCGCATCAGGGCCTTGCTGAACTTCCAGGTCAGCCAGGCCGCGACGATCCCCGCCCCGGCCCCCGCCGCGAGGGCGACCGGCGTGGCGGCGCCCGTCGTGCCGAGGACGATCGCGCCGCCGAAGCCGAGCATGGACACGAAGCCCGCGATGACGGGCAGCGAGAGCAGGCCGTCGAAGAAACCGTTCAGCAGCCCGCCCAGCGCATCGCCGAGGAGCCCTTCGAGAATGCCGTCGAAGATCAGAGAGAGGACGAGAAGGACGATTCCCGCAATGCCGAGACCGAGAAATATGGTCACGCGATCACTCCCCCGGTGTTCGCAGTCCCCCGAAATGTTTCTGTCGAACTGGCTGAATGGTCCCATACGCCGCCCTCGACGGGTACTGCCGGAGTCCGGCAGTTTCTACGGGGTTTTGATGCCGGAAAGCTGCTCGGCAAGCGTGTCGAGCGACTGGAACGTGGCGCCGAGCAGGGCGACGTGCTTCCACCGCAGCACACCGTCCGGACCGATCAGGAAGACCGAGCGGCGTACGCCGATGCCGGGCGCGGTGACCCCGTAGGCCCGGGCGGTCTCGCGCCCCGTGTCGGCCAGGAGCGGCATGCGCAGGCCGAACCCCCGGGCGAAGGACTCATGACTGTCCACACCCTGTGGACTGATTCCCCAGACCTCGGCGTCGAGGCCCTCGAAGGTCTCGAAGCCCGAGGAGTACGAGCAGAGCTGCTTGGTGCAGACGGCCGTGTTGTCGCCGGGATAGAAGGCGAGCACGACACTCCGGCCGCGCGCGGCGGAGAGCGTGTAGTCGCGCCGGTCGAAGGTGTCGTCGGAGAGTGCGCCGCCGGGGAGGGTGAAGTCCGGTGCGGGCGAACCGATCTGGGGTCCTGACGCCATGTCGGCGCCTCCTTGGGTCGCGTACGGATGAATTCGTGCCTCGTACAGTGAACGGCACTTTCCACTCATCGACACGTTCGACCCATCCGTAGGGTCTTCGGCACCGAATATGGGGGTGAGCGGGGCAACGGCTCCGCATTCCGATCGGGAGGTACGTGTGGCCGAACGACCGCCGTCGGCAGCGGTGCTCATCCTCCACGGCGGCTACGAGACGGGCATGGCGGCGCCGGCGCCGGGTGCGATGAACCTGCCGGGCCTGCGGATGCTGCCCGTCTCGCGCGTCGTGGCCCGCGCGGTGCGCGGAGACTCCGGGGTGCGGGTGCAGCGCGTCCGCTACACGCACCGCGGCTGGAACGGCGCCCGCAAGGACCCGCTGCACGACGCCTTACGGGTGCTGGACGACCTGCGGCGCGAGGCGGGGGACATCCCCGTGGTCCTCCTCGGGCACTCCATGGGCGCCCGTGCCGCACTCCACGCCGCCGGGCACCCACTGGTCCGCTCGGTGGTGGGCCTCGCCCCGTGGTGTCCGCCGGGCGACCCGGTGACGCAGTTGGCGGGGCGTGACGTGGTCCTGCTGCACAGCACCAGGGACCGGGTGACGAGCCCCCTGGCCTCCCAGTCGCTCACGGCCAGGGCGCGCCGCGCGGGCGCCCGTACCTGCCTGGTGACGATCCCGGGCAGCGACCACGCGATGATCCGCCGGGCACCCGCCTGGCACCACCTGGCGGGACTGCTCGTGACGGGGCTGCTGGGCCTCACCCCGGTGCCGAAGCGGGTCGAGGCGGCCTTCGGGCTGCCGCCCGGCGCCGCGGCGTCCGAGGGGACGCTGTCGCTGGACGGACTGGACGCCGGAGCGCCCGCGCCGCGGAGATGCGGAGCGGCGCGGGGCGGCAGACGATGAGGGGCCGGGCGCCCGGCGGCGGATGAGGGCCGGTGCCCCGGCCGTGCCGGGCGCGCAACCCTCTGGAGGCTCCGTTGCAGGCCGAAGAGCACGCAGACCCGTCGCCCTTCGACGTGTCGATGCTGGCCGCGGTGATGGGCAGCAGCCCGGCGGGGGTGGCGGTCCTCGACACGGAGCTGCGCTACGTCTACGTGAATCCGGCACTCGAACGGCTCAACGGAGTGCCGGCCGCCGCCCACCTGGGCAGGTCGGTCACCGAGGTGCTGCCGGACATGGACCTCCACACGGACGTCATGCGCCAGGTGCTGGCCGACGGGCAGCCCCGCGAGGTCACCACCAGCGGTCGGACCTGGGTGGAGACCTTGATCGCACGCCGGTACTGGCGGGTCGGCCTGCACCGTGTGGAGGAGAACGGGCGCGTGCGGGGCCTGGTCGTGATCGGCCAGGAGGTCACCGCCACCCAGAGCCAGCGCGAGGAGCTGCGCCGGGCCAGGAGCTATCTGGCACTCCTCGACAACGCCGCCTCCAGCATCGGTACGACGCTCGACGCGGAGATCACCTGTCAGGAACTCGCGGAGTTCGTGGTGCCCGCGATGGCGGACGCGGCGGTCGTCGAGGTGATCCCGCAGCACGACGGGCACGGGTGGCGCGAACCGCCGGCCGGGGTGCTGCGACTGCGGCGGAGCGGCGTCGCGGCGGTCCCGCAACTCGCCGAGGCCCTGGCCAGGTTCGGCGGGGCGGGTACGGACATCGACTACCAGGAGGACGCGGCGGTGCCCCGCTGCCTGGCCGAGGACCGCCCGGTGATCGTGAATTTCGCGGGCGACGAACAGCTCGGCCGCGAGGCGCCCAACCCCGACCGCGTCGCCGCCTACCGGGCCGTCGGCCTGCACTCGGCCGTCGCGGTGCCGCTCACCGCGCGCGGGCGTCCGCTGGGGGCGCTCAGCCTGCTGCGGGCCGGGGACTCACCGCCCTTCGCCGAAGGACTGGACGTCGTCGTCGCCCGCACCCTCGCGGGGCGCGCCGCCGTCGACGTGGACCACGCCCACCGCTACGCGCACGAGCACCGGGTAGCCCTGGAACTCCAGCGCTCCCTGCTCTCCGAGCCCCGCCTGCCCAACACGGGCATCGAGATCGCGTCGCTCTACCTGCCCGCGGGCGAGGGGGCGTTGGTGGGCGGCGACTGGTTCGACGCCATCCCCCTCCAGGGCGGACGCCATCTCAAGGTGATGGGCGACGTGATGGGCCACGGGGTCGAGGCCGCCGTCGCCATGAGCAACTACCGCTCGATGCTGCGCATCATGGCCGAGGACGACCAGCCGCCGCACCGCATCCTGGAGCGGCTCGACCGGGCGGTCGAACAGTCGGGCCTCGACCGGGCGGCGACCTGTCTGGTCGCGGTGGTCGACCGCCGTGAGGGGGTCTGCGAGGTGGCCAGCGCGGGCCATCCGCCGCCGGCGTTCATCGACCCCGGGGCGCCGGGAGCGCGGGTGGCGAGAATGCCGGTGGGGCCTCCGCTGGGCACGGGCTTCGGCGGGTACGTGACGACCGTGCTGCCGTGCGGTCCGGGGACGGTGCTCTTCATGTACACCGATGGGCTCGTCGAGCGCAGGGGTGAGGACATCGAGGCGTCGATCGACCGGCTCACGCAGCTCACGCTCCCGGCGAGCGGACGGCTCGAGGACCTGCTCGCGGAGGTCGTCGACCGCTTCGCGGACACGGCCGAGGACGACATCGCGGTGCTCGTGTCCAGGAGCCGGGGTTACTGAACGCCGCCGTCCGGCGGGGGCGTTGTCAGTGGCGGGTGCGACGATGCACGGCATGGAACCTCTGCTGCTCACCGACATCGAGGCCGCCGTCCGCGGCAGCTGGGGCGCGGACACCACCACGCCCACGCACCGGCCGCGGTGGAGTCCAGGGAATCCGGCCAGGGACCAGTGCGGCGTCACCGCCCTGGTGGTCAACGACCTGCTGGGCGGCGAGCTGATCCGGGGCGAGGTGCGGGTCGACGGCGAGCGCGTCGACTACCACTGGTGGAACAGGCTGGGCCCGGGGACGGAGATCGACCTGACGCGCGAGCAGTTCGCCGCGCACGAGATCGTCTCCGGGGGCGTGGTGATCGAGCGCCCGGCCGAGATCGTGCGGCTCCGCGAGGAGTACGAGCTGCTGCGCGCCCGGGTGCTGGAGCGGCTCGACGGGCGGATACGGACGGGCGCGGCCGACACCGCCCCCTGAGCCCGGTCCCGGGGGCGTCGGTCCCAGGCGCCCGGAGCGCCGGCACCGGACCCGCTGCCCCGCGCGCCGGGTGGCGGACAGCGCTGCCCCGCGTCGGCGTCAGGCCCGCTGCTTGGAGCGTCCGCGCAGCCTGCGCAGGACGAGCAGGGCGGACGTGATCAGGGGCAGCAGTCCCGCCACGGTGTTCGCCGTGGTCAGCTTGTCCTGGGTGCCCCTGGTCCTGCGCAGCTGCTTCACGGTGCGGGCGACGGCGACGGCGCTGCCGCCCAGGCTCAGGAGCAGCCCGGCCTTGGAATTCGTGGGTGTCCTGGGCATCCGAGTGCCTCCCGGTTATGTCGCTGAGCCGCCCCTCGTCCACGTAACCGGCTCCGGGACGGGTTCGCAATCGGGGCCGGGGCCGCCGGTCCGGGAGGCCCGCCGGTACCCGGACGGTCGGTGGCGGGCCGGGGCGGTGCGCGCCGAGGGCCCAGGGGGCGTGCGAGGCCGCGCGAGGCGCCGGGGGCGCACGTGAAGTAGCCCTTCACGACGGGGGATGCGTGAAGGGCTACCGGGAGCAGTATGACCGTTCCCAGGTCTGCCGACAACTGACCCACCGGTCAGCCCTGTTGGGGTGATCATGCGGCTACGGACGGCTTCTTCCGGCGGGCGCCCGGCGCGAGGGGCGCGCCATGGACGCCGGGGCCGGAGGAAACCTGTTCCGGCGGCGATAGACATGACCTACCCGTACGCCTAGGGTTTCTTGTGCAGCCAGGCCATATCGGTGGTCCGGTGCACAGCAGAAGAGGTGCAGATGCCCCCGGAATCTCCGTCGCATGCCACGGACCGTCTCGATGACGACGACTACCCCGCTTACACGATGGGGCGAGCCGCGGAGATGATCGGTGCCACGCCGGGATTCCTACGGGCCATCGGTGAAGCCCGCCTGATCACCCCCCTGCGCTCCGAGGGCGGCCACCGCCGTTACTCGCGCTACCAGCTGCGCATCGCCGCACGCGCCCGCGAGCTGGTGGACGGGGGCACTCCGATCGAGGCCGCCTGCCGCATCGTGATCCTGGAGGACCAGCTCGAGGAGGCCCTGCGGCTCAACGAGGAACTGCGGCGGCCCGCCGCCGGCCGGAGCGGCGTCGATTCCTGACCGGTGCGCGGGTGCATATCTGTTTCCGTCGGCACAGAAATACGCGTAATGAGCGGTGAGAGTTTATACCCTGCGCGGCGGAACGCCGGGTGAGTGATATGGCGTACAGCTCACTTGTGACCGAATCGTGCTACTGTTGATCTCAGTTGCAGTTGTGGTTCCCAAAACTTCAAGTGCTCTCGCCTTTTTCACTCGGGTGGGCGCACTTTTGTATTTCCGGTCTCTTCCGGACGGGGCAATCATTTGCGGCGACGTAGGACGCGCACAGTGTGCGTCCACGGGCAACGCCCCGAAGGAGATATGACATGGCTACTGGCACCGTGAAGTGGTTCAACTCGGAAAAGGGTTTCGGCTTCATCGAGCAGGAGGGCGGCGGCGCTGACGTCTTCGCCCACTACTCGAACATCGCCGCCCAGGGCTTCCGCGAGCTGCAGGAAGGCCAGAAGGTGAACTTCGACGTCACGCAGGGCCAGAAGGGCCCGCAGGCGGAGAACATCACCCCGGCCTGATCACTCAGGCGTACGGCGCAGCTGGGGCCCGCACCTTGGGGTGCGGGTCCCAGCTCGTTGTGTTTTTCCCGGCCGTGACCACGGCCGCCGCTCCTGTGAAGTAATTCCGGGGAGTGCGCGGCCGTCGGGGCGGTCGTCGAATGCAGTCATATGGAGTGCCGAATCCGGCCGGTTCATCCGGCGGACGGGCTTCGTTTTCGTTATTCCACCGGCTCGTTCTTGCGATTCTTGGCGCCGTACATGGCTGCAGCCGCCCGGAAAGAATCCCTCGACACGTGCCATTCGAGGGAAGGGTTCTCCTTGAACCGCGACCGCACATCTCGCACGAACGACCGATTTTCCCGGACGCGCTCCGGCGGATCCAACGGCAGCCGCACCGCCAACGGTTTCCGCTCGGCGGGCTCCGGCCGGCCCGGGGCCTCCGGCGGGCAGGGCCGCTCCGGCGGACCGAAGCGCTCCGGTGGCGGCTACGGCCGACGCTCCTCCGCCGTCTCGGGTGAGTTCGCCCTGCCGGTGACCATCACCCCGGCCCTCCCCGCCGCCGAGTCCTTCGCGGAGCTGGACATGCCCGCGCCGCTCCTGGCGGCGCTGGGCGCCGAGGGTGTGACGCAGCCGTTCCCCATCCAGGCGGCCACCCTGCCGAACTCGCTGGCCGGACGGGACGTCCTGGGCCGCGGCCGTACCGGATCGGGCAAGACGCTCGCCTTCGGTCTGGCCCTCCTCGCCCGCACCGCGGGCAACCGCGCCGACGCGCGCCGTCCGCTGGCCCTGGTCCTCGTCCCCACCCGGGAACTGGCCCAGCAGGTCACCGACGCCCTCACCCCGTACGCCCGGTCCCTCAAGCTGCGGATGGCGACGGTCGTGGGCGGCATGTCGATCGGCCGCCAGGCCAGCGCGCTGCGCGGCGGCGCCGAAGTCGTGGTCGCCACCCCGGGCCGTCTCACGGACCTCATCGAGCGCGGCGACTGCAAGCTCGACCGGGTCGCCATCACGGTCCTCGACGAGGCCGACCAGATGGCCGACATGGGCTTCATGCCCCAGGTCACCAAGCTGCTGGACCTGGTGAACCCCGAAGGCCAGCGGATGCTGTTCTCGGCGACCCTGGACAAGAACGTGGACCTGCTGGTCCGCCGCTACCTGCACGACCCGGTCGTCCACTCCGTGGACCCCGCGGCCGGTGCGGTGACGACGATGGAGCACCACGTGCTCTACGTCCAGGGCGCCGACAAGTACGCCACGACCACCGAGATCGCGGCCCGCGACGGCCGGGTGATCATGTTCCTGGACACCAAGCACGCCGTGGACAAGCTCACCGACCACCTGCTGAACAGCGGTGTACGGGCGGCCGCGCTGCACGGCGGCAAGTCGCAGCCGCAGCGCACCCGCACCCTGGACCGCTTCAAGACCGGTCATGTGACGGTCCTGGTCGCCACGAACGTCGCGGCGCGCGGCATCCACGTCGACAACCTCGACCTCGTCGTCAACGTCGACCCGCCCAGCGACCACAAGGACTACCTGCACCGCGGCGGGCGTACGGCACGCGCCGGGGAGTCCGGCAGTGTCGTCACGCTGGTGCTGCCCAACCAGCGTCGTGAGATGACCCGGCTGATGGCCGACGCGGGCATCACCCCGCAGGTCGCCCAGGTCCGCTCCGGCGAGGCCGAGCTCAGCCGCATCACCGGGGCCCAGGCGCCCTCGGGCGTGCCCGTCACCATCAGCGCGCCGGTGACGGAGCGCAAGAGCGGCGGTTCGGGCCCCCGCGGCAGGCGCGGCGCGCGTCCCGGCCAGGGCCGCCGTTCCAACGCCAACACGGCGACACCGCAGGCGCGTGCCGCTGCGGCGCAGCGCCGGGCCAACAAGGCCGCGTAGTCATCCGGCCGGTTCTCCGGCCGAACCCTTCCGGCTCTCTCTTCGACCCTGTTGAGGCACCATGCGCTGTGTCATCGCCCGTTTCCCCTTCGACCTGTTCAAGAACGAGGTCGAGGACTCGATGAAGGGCGTCAAGCCCGAGCCCGTCACCGGTGACGCGGTGGTCATCAGCCGCCGCGTCTACCCCGTCAAGCAGGTCGGCGAGATCATCACCCGGCAGGACCGCCGTGACTTCAGCGCCGCAGAGGTGACCAGGGCGCTGACGCGTCTCGGCTTCACCTGCCGCCCGGCGGAGGTGCCCGCGCCCGCGGTGACCCTCAGCCCGCTGGAGAACGCGTCCGCCCTGCTCGGAACGCCCGGCGAGGTCTGAGCAGCGCTCTCCCCGCCGGACACCGCACCCCCGAGGCCGACGGCCCCGGGGGTGCGGTGCGTCCGGACGAGGCCCGTCAGGAGGCCGTCCTCGGCTTCCTGGCCCAGTCGAGCCGGGGCTCCACGACGTAGCGGAACACCCGCCGGACGGGCGGGCTGCACAGGGCCGTGACCACGGCCGCGGCGGTGACGGTGGCGAGGACCGTGCCCAGCGGGGTCGACAGGACGTCCGCCTGGAAGAGGTCCAGCTTGACCGCGCCCTTGATGACGAAGCCGTGCAGCAGATAGCCGTACATCGTGCCCGCGCCGAGGGCCGTCATCCACAGCCTGCGGCCCGGCACCCAGGCGAGGAAGCAGGCGCTGAGGACGACCGCGCAGACGAACAGGAGCAGGGTCACGGGGGCGCCGGTCCAGGCGGGCGATCCGAGCTGCTCGGCGCCGTACCGGCGGAAGAACCACGAGGTCGTCGTGCGCGGCACCGCCCAGTAGGCGGCGGCCAGGGCGACCAGGCAGAGGGGTACGGACGCGATGCGCACGGCACGACGGCGCACGAAGGCGAAGTGCTCGGGCCGCAGCTGGAGGCCCAGGACGTAGAACGGCAGGAACTGCAGGACGCGCTGTAGCTGGAGGTCGCCGCCGATGTTGCTGGTCACCGCCCCCATGGCCGCCACGACCAGGGACACCGCCACGGGCCACCGGACCGTCTGCCAGAACGGGGTCGTGAGGCGCCAGAGGAACAGCGCCGGCAGGAACCACAGCAGCCAGTACGGGCTGAGCGGGCTCAGCGGGAAGTCCGGGGCTCCGGTGAGGCGCTCGAAGAGGGTGTAGGCGGTCTCGAAGACGGCGTAGGGCACGACCAGGCTGGTGAAGAGCTTCCACACCCGGTCGGGCCGCAGCTCGAAGCCGCGCGAGAAGTAGCCGGCGATCAGGATGAAGACCGGCATGTGGAAGGTGTAGACGAAGGTGTAGACCGTCTCGATCAGGCGCCCGCTGCCGGGCAGTGGTTCCCAGGCGTGGCCCATCGCCACGAGCACGATGGCCAGGTACTTCGCGTTGTCGAAGTACGGGTCACGGCCGGGCCGGGACGGGGCAGGGGTCCCGGCCCCGTCGGTGGCCGGTCCCGGGGAGCGTGAGGTCAGCGAGGGCATCCGGTCACCCTACAAAGATCCGCCGGGACCGGGACCCGCTCAGGTGGTCAGGATCACCTTGCCGGTCGTGCGGCGGGCCAGCAGGTCCTCATGGGCCCGCGCGGCCTCGGCGAGCGGATAGGCGGCGCCGGTCACCGGCTTCAGACGGCCGTCCGCGACCAGGGCGAAGAGCTCCTTGAGGGGCCCGCTGACGGCGCCGGGAGCCGCGAGGGCGGGGCGCAGCCAGAATCCGGTGACGGAGGCGTTGAGACGGTTCAGGGCGGCCGGGTCGACCGGGGTGAAGCCCGTGCGGGCGGAGTTGCCGTAGCTCACGAGCCGGCCGAAGGAGGCGAGCGAACCCAGCGCCTGGTCGAAGAGCTCCCCGCCGACCGCGTCCAGGACGATGTCCGCCTTCTCCGCGAGGGGATAGCTGACCACCGCGTCGGCCCCGAGCTCCAGGACGAGCCGTTCCTTCGCGGGGGTGGAGACCTGGGCGAGCACCCGGCCCGCGCCGAACTCCCTGGCCAGCTGGACGGCCAGGCTGCCCACACCGCCCGCCGCGGAGTGGACGACGACCGTCTCGCCGGTGCGCAGCCGGGCGGCGGACCGCAGCAGGTGCCAGGCGGTCAGCCCCTGCATCATCAGCGCCAGCGCCTGGGCGGCGTCGAACTCCTCGGGGATGTCCAGGAGGGCGGACTCCTTGGCGGTCACCTGCTCCGCGTAGCCGTGCGAGACCCGGGCCAGCACCCGCCTGCCGTCGGGGGTGCGGCCCACGACCTCGCTGCCGGGGACGTACGGCAGGGCGTCGGCCGCGAGGTAGGAGCCGTCCACCTGATGGGTGTCCGCGAAGTTCACCCCGGCGGCCTCCACGGTGAGGAGCACCTCTCCGGGGCCCGCTTCGGGAGCGGCCAGTTCAACGGGGCGGAGGACTTCGGGACCACCGAAGTGGTCGAACTGGATAGCGAGCATGCGGCACGGTACCGCGCGGCTCTCCGGGCGCAGCCGACGTCCCGGAATCAGGTGTCGGCATCGTCCGTGAAGTCGGATAAAAACAGTACAAGCGGTTTGTTATGAGTAGCGTCGTGTGTCGCATTCGCGGGGTACGTGACGGGGCAGCGGCCGGCGAAGGTGCCCGTGAGGCCGTGGCCGTGGCCGGGGCCGACTGCCAGACTGCGGCCATGAGCGATCTTCTGAACGGAAAAGTCGTCCTGATCACCGGGGCGAGCAGCGGTATCGGCGCGTCCGCGGCGCGCGTGTTCACCCAGGAAGGCGCGACCGTGGTCCTCGCGGCGCGCAGGGAGGAGAGACTCGCCTCCCTGGTGGACGAATTGCAGCAGAAGGGAGCGCAAGCCTCATATGTCGTCTGCGATGTCACGGTGGCCGAGGACGCCGCCCGGGCCGTCGCCTTCGCGGTCGAGACCTATGGGCGCCTGGACGGGGCCTTCAACAACGCGGGGCTGGGCGGAGACCGAACTCCCCTGCACCTGATGGGCGATGACGTGTACGACGCCGTCATGGACACGAATGTGCGCGGCGTCTGGAACTGCCTCCGGCACGAGATCGCGGCCATGCTGACCAACCCCTCGGGCGGCGCGGTCGTGAACAACAGCAGTGTGGGCGGGCTGGTGGCCATACCCGCCGCCGCGCCCTACATAGCGGCCAAGCACGCCGTCGTGGGCCTCACCAGGGCGGCGGCGGACGAGTACGCCCAACAGGGCATCAGGGTCAACGCGGTGGCGCCGGGCACCACGCGCAGCGAGATCACGGCCGACTGGTTCGGGCGCAACCCGGGCCTGGAGGAGATGGTCAACAGTCGTACCCCGCAGGGGCGTACGGCCGAACCGGAGGAGATCGCCAACGCGGCCGCCTGGTTGCTGAGCGACCGGAGCCCGTTCCTCACGGGCACGGTCCTCCCGGTGGACGGCGGCTTCATCAACCAGTGAGCCGGGGCCGGTGAGCCTGCCGTACCCCAGGGGGCGTCAGGCGCAGGGACCGCTGAGCCGTCCCCGGAAGACCGTTTCTCCGTCCTGGGTCGCGGTGACCAGGACGGAGGCCTCCCCGGGGACGGCCGGCAGGACCTCCGCCTCGATCCAGCAGGGCCGGTCGAGCTCGGTGTACATCTCGAACGCGCTGGTCACGCTCGTCGCGTCGAGGACCGCGGGATACAGAGTGGCGTTCGCGGCCTGGTGGGCGGCCTCCATCAGCACGAGTCCGGGGACATGGTCGACCGGGTGGTCGTACAGCAGGACGTTGGCCACGTCGTTGCGCAACTGCCAGTGCCGGGGCCGCGCTCCGGGCGCGAGCACCACATCCGTGCCGGTGGGGCGGCGTACGGTGCGCGGGTCCACCGGTGCGGGCAGCGGCCAGCTGTTCCACTCGAAGTCCAGATGCGCACCGCGAACACGGCTGTACGCAACCGGCGTTATCCAGCCGAACTCGGAATCGGCGCGGGCCACCATGCTGTCGCCCTGGTATACACGGACGTCCATGCCGAGCGAACTGACCCTCCGTCCGCCTTGTTTGGGCTCCGTGACGGATACGTGGACCGTGAGCGGGGAAGGTCCTGCGGAGGACACCACGAATCCGGGGGCGACCGTGAAGTCGAAGTAATTCAGAAGGGTTTGATGAGTGAGGGGAACGCCGTACGCCGCGTGCGCGATGATCAGCCCGCTCTGCCGCATGGTCTGGGTGAGCACCCGGGGGTCGTAGGGCAGTCCCGGGGCGGGCGCGGGCCAGATTGCGGACAGCGAGAACTCGCCGTCCTCGCGATGTCGCCACCCGGTGAGGAAAACCGATTCCGGACGTCCGAGATGGACGAATTCCTTCGGAACGCTGTTCCGTCTCTCCCTGAAATGCGGAGGACACGAAACAACGGGTATCTCGGGCACGGTCCTCCCGAACATGGCGCAAAATGGTCATTCCGGCGCTGATATGATACCGGTTCACCGGTACTTTTTGAAGAAGCGTCAGGCCACGTTCAAGGAGAGCGCGAGTTGGCACGACAGCAACGGGCGATCCGCACGCGCAGAATCTTCCTGGAGGCCGCGGCCGAGGTCTTCGACGAGCACGGTTACGACGCCGCCACCATCGCCGCGATCCTCGACCGGGCCGGTCTCACGCGGGGCGCCCTCTACTTCCACTTCACGTCGAAGGAGGAGCTGGCCCGCGGGGTTCTCCAGGAGGCGGTGACCTCGGACGGGGTCACTCCGCAGACCTTCAAGCTCCAGGAATGGGTGGACATAGCGCTCCTGCTGGCCTACCGGCTTCCCAGAGAACCCCTGCTCAGCGCCTCGATCCGGCTCTCGGTCGACCCTCGGGCGCGCGGGCTCTTCGGTACCCGCTGGCCGGACTGGATCGCTCTCGGCACCGACATACTCACCGAGGCCAAGGAGCGCGGCGAGCTCCTTCCGCACGTCGATCCGGAGACCACCTCCAGGCTCTTCGTCGGGGCCTGGACCGGCGTCCAGCTGGTCACCGAGTCCATGGCCGAGCCGCCCGACCTGGTCGCCGAGATCTCCGCCCTCTTCGAGCTCATCCTCCCCAACAACGCGGTCCCGGGTGTGCTGGCCCGGCTCGACACCTCCCCGCACCGCGCGGCACGCATCATCGAGCAGCACCGGGCGGTCGCCGTCTCCTGACCGTGCGGCCGGCGCCCGGCACTGCCGCGGTCGCACTCCCCGCGTTCACCCGATCGGGCTCGCGTACCTGCGAAGCGGCAGGTCAGCGCGCATGGTGGGCCTATGTGGCTTCGCCGAACAGCCGTGGGTGCCATGGTCGTGCCGCTGGCGTTCCTGGTTCTCCGGGACGCGCCGGTCCGGCTCGCCGCGCCCCCACCCGCCACCGCGAAGCCGGCGGCCCCGCCCGCGGCGCCGAAACCGGTCATCGTCAGCCGGGCGGCCTGGCACGCGGACGAGAGCCTGGTCAAGGAGGACGCGGTGTACACCGGGACGGTGAAGGCCGTCTTCGTCCACCACACCGGGCACACCAACGGCTACGACTGCGCCGACGCCCCCAGGATGCTCAGGGCGATGGAGGAGGCCCACGTCCGGGGCGAGGGCTGGGACGACATCGGCTACAACTTCGTCGTCGACCGCTGCGGGACCATCTACGAGGGCAGGGCCGGAGGCGTCGGACGCTCGGTGCGCGGTGCCCACGCGACCGGCTTCAACGCGCACAGCGTCGGGATCGCGGCCCTCGGCACCTTCGACCCCGGGGTTCCGGTGCCGAAGGCGCTCATCGAGGGGATCGCGAAGGTCGGCGCGTGGAAGCTCGGCCGGGACATCGACCCGGAGGGCTTCGTGCGGATGGTCTCCACGAACGACGAGAGTCTCTACAAGCGCGGCGAAGAGGTCTACCTCCACGCCGTCGCGGGCCACCGCGACACGTTTCAGACGTACTGCCCGGGTGAAGCGCTGTACGCCCAACTACCTGTGATCCGCGCCGAGATGGCCCGGATGCGGGCGAAGGCTAGCGCGCGACGTACTGGGTGAGGACGGCCTGCACCTCGTAGATGTCGACGCCCTTGGTGAACGTCTTCTGGATCGGGGTGGCCGAGCCCGACAGCCAGATCCTGAGCTCGGCGTCCAGGTCGAACGTCCCGGCCGTCTCCACCGAGAAGTGCGTGATGCTGCGGTACGGGATCGAGTGGTACTCCACCTTCTTGCCCGTGATCCCCTGCTTGTCGACGAGGACGAGCCTGCGGTCGGTGAACAGGATCGTGTCGCGTATCAGCAGATAGGCGGCCTGCACCTGCTCGCCCTGCCCGAGCAGCCGTGCGTAGTCACGCTGGGCCGATGCCGGATCGACGGTGTGTGCGTTGCCGAACAGTGCCATGGAAGTCCTCCACCGGAGTGAATGTACGAACGTCGTACGCGTCACAGCAGAATAAAAACCATATCGGCGGCTTATCTGTTCGTGCCCTTGCACACCTTCTGGAGCACAGCGGAGGAAATACCGTCATGCCGGCATCACCCCTCGCCAAGCGGCCCGTCGAATCGGCGCTCGCCCTTCTGCTCGTCCTCCTGAGCGTGCTCGGCCTCTCCGGCCGCAGCGCCGAGGCCGCCGAGGCCAAGGCCCCCGCGCAGACCGTCGCCCACGCCGTTCCCGCCCGGGCCGCGACCGCGCCGACCGTCACCGCGCCGACCGTCGTCGCCGGTACGGACTGGGACCGCATCGCCGAGTGCGAGAGCAACGGCCGCTGGAACATCAACACCGGCAACGGCTACCACGGCGGACTGCAGTTCGCTCCCTCCACCTGGCGGGCCTACGGCGGCGGGCAGTACGCACCGCGCGCCGACCTCGCCACCCGGTCCGAGCAGATCGCGGTCGGTGAACGCGTCGCCCGCTCGCAGGGGCTGTCCGCCTGGCCGACCTGTGGACGCCTCGGTGCGAACGGCTCGTCCAGCTCCTCGTCCGGTTCCTCGTCGAACGGCTCCGGCAGCTCGAACGGCTCGAACAGCTCCGGCGGCTCGAACAGCTCCGGCGGATCGAGCAGCTACGGCGGATCGAGCAGCTACGGCGGTTCCAGCGGTTCCGGCCGGGACACCACCACGCAGGCCGCGCCCCAGCAGCAGTCGACCGGCTCGTCGGGCAACGGCGGCGGAGCGACGCACTACTCCGAGGACCTGGCCGACGAGGAGACCTATGTCGTCGAGTCCGGTGACACCCTCTCGGTGATCGCGGAGCGGGCCGACGTGCCCGGTGGCTGGCAGGCGCTGTACGAGATGAACAACGAGGTCCTGGACCGTGGACCCCACCTCATCTTCCCCGGTCAGCGACTCCGTCTGAACGCCTGACCCATCCGCCCGGCAGCGCCGGGACGTCCTCGGGAAGCAGTCGGCGCAGCGCGTCGAGTCCGGGAGAGTCCAGTACGGAGAGCCTGCGGGCCTGGAGCGTGGTCATGACGTCGAGGATCTGTCGAGAGGTACGCGCGTTGCCGAAGGACGCATCACGCGGAAGCGCGTCCACATAGCTGTGAAGAGCCTTGAGCGTGTCGTCCGGACAGTCGTAACCGGAGTCCGAGGCATGCCGGGCCATGATGCCGACCAGTTCGTCGGTGGTGTAGTTCTCGAATTCCACCGCACGCGAGAAGCGTGAGGCGAGTCCCGGGTTGGAGTCCAGGAAGCGCCGCATCTCGTGGGTGTAGCCGGCCGCGATGACGACGACGTCGTCACGGTGGTCCTCCATCAGCTTGAGCAGTGTCTCCACGGCTTCCCTGCCGAAGTCGGAGGTCGCCCCCTCGGGAGTGAGGGTGTAGGCCTCGTCGATGAACAGCACACCACCCAGGGCGCTCTCGAAGACTTCCTTGGTGAGCTGCGCGGTGTGGCCGACGTACCGGCCCACGAGGTCCGCGCGGGCCACCTCGACGAGCTGTCCCCGGGGCAGTACCCCCAGCGCGTGCAGGAGTCCGGCGTAGAGGCGGGCGACGGTCGTCTTACCCGTACCGGGAGGACCGGAGAAGATCAGATGATGGCTGACCTTGGGTGTCGGAAGTCCGGCGGCCTTGCGGCGGCGGGAGGACTCCAGGAGGGACACCAGGTCGTTGACCTCGCGTTTGACGGCGGCCAGACCGACCATCGCGTCGAGGCGGGAGAGGAGTTCGGCGGAGTCGGACGCACCGTCGGCGGGTTCTGCGGGCGGAGCGACGTCCTCGGGCAGGAGCATCGAGAGGTCGCTCTCGGCGGGTTCGGCCATGCTGCTCAGCCGGAAGGCCTGACGGTCGACCATCTCCTCGAACACGCGCCGGGCGGCCCGGCCGTTGCCGAAGGAGGCGTCACGGGTCATGGACATGTAGTGCGCGGCGAGGGCATCGAGCGTGCGCGGGTCCAGCTCGTAGCGGTGGGTCTCGCACATGGACTCGGTGATCGTGACGAGTTCCTCGACCGAGTAGTTGGCGAATTCGACGGTACGGGTGAAGCGGGAGGCCAGGCCGGGGTTGGACGTGAGGAAGGAGTCCATCTCGCCGGTGTAGCCGGCGGCGATGACCACGACGTCGTCGCGGTGGTCCTCCATGAGCTTGAGCAGGGTGTCCACGGCTTCCTTGCCGAAGTCGGCACCGGAGCCCTTGCCGTCGGAGAGCAGGGTGTACGCCTCGTCGATGAACAGGACGCCACCGAGGGCCTCGTTGAACGCCTCCGTCGTCTTGATGGCGGTGCCCCCGATGATCTGTGCGACCAGATCGGCCCGGGAGACCTCCACGAGATGGCCCGAGCGCAGCACGCCGAGATCGGTCAGGATGCCGCCGTAGAGCCGGGCGACCGTGGTCTTTCCGGTGCCGGGCGGGCCCGAGAAGACCAGGTGGCGGCTCATGGGCGGAGCGGGCATGCCGAGACGGGCGCGGCGCTGAGCGAGCTGGTTGAGGTGGACGAGGGTGCGGACCTGGTGTTTCACGTCGGCGAGGCCGATCAGCGACTCCAGCTCCTCCAGGGGGCCCGCGGGCGGTGGTGGCGCGGTTCTGCGGCCGGGTGCGGAGCCGTCGCCCGTCGGGGCCGCCGCCGTGTCGCCCCAGGAGTCGGGCTGCGCGTTGTCCGCGCTGATCAGGTGCTCGACGGTGAGCCGGTCGCCCGCCGCGGTCTGTCGCAGGCCGGCGCCCCGGTTGTCCCGTACGGCGCAGTCGGTGACGGCGACCGGTTCGGAGGTGTCGACGCGGATGCCGTCCCCCAGGCTCGTGTCGATCCGGCAGTCGTCGAGTGAGGCCCTTGCCCCTGCCGCCAGCAGGACGCCGTGGGCGCCGGAGCCGCCGAAGTGGACACGTCGGGCGATGAGTTCGCCGCCCTTCTCGACCAGGGCGCCGAACGCGGCGGATGCCCGTACGTCGCCGTCCCGCGCGGTGGCGATGCCCTGGGCGCCGACGAGGATGCCGGCGTCTCCGCTCTCGCCCACGGTGGTGTCGCCGATCTCCGGGTGGCCGCCGTCGGCGATCCGGATGCCCACGCCGCCGGAGCCCTGGACCTCGCAGGACTCCAGCCGCCCCCGGCCGTCGTCCACGACCTCGATGCCGTGGCCGCCGGGCGTGGTGACCCTGGCGCGGCGCAGCAGGGGCTGGGCGCCTGAGCGGATCAGGATGCCCGTGCCCGCCGGGTCCATGACGTCCAGGCCGTCGAACTCCGCCACGGAGTCGTCCTCCAGGACGACGGCTGCCGGGGTGTCCTTGCCCGCGGCGCAGTCGCGGACCGTGGTGGCGGTGAGCATCGGCGTGCTCGATCCCCGTACGAGGACGGCGGGAGCGGCCGATGCGTCGAAGTCGCAGCCCTCGAAGGTGCCCCGGGAGCGCTCGGTGACCGCGAGCCCGCCGCCCGCCGTGCGCAGGGTGCGGCAGTGGCGCAGTTCGGGGTCCGCGCCGGAGGCGAGGGCGATGCCGAGGCCCGTGGTGTCCAGGACGGTCACCTCGTCGAGGGACGGGCGGGCGTCGCTGGTGAGGTAGACGCCGATGGCGGTGTCGTGCACGGTGGTGTTCCGGACACGGGTGGAGCTGCTGCCTTCCAGGGCCAGGGCCGGTTTCTGCGCGCCGGAGATGTCGCAGTGCTCGACGACGCCCTGCGCCGAACCGTTGGCCAGGACGCCGTTTCCCCGGCTGTCGCGGATGCGGCAGCCGCGCACCGTCGTACGGGCCTCCTCGCTGAGGACGACGCCCGAGGTGCCGAGGTTCTCCACGACGCAGTCGGCCAGGACGCTGCCCGTGGGGGACATGTCCACGACGCCCGCGCCCGCCGGGTTGGTGATCCGGCAGCTCCGCAGGGCGAGCGCCCCGGTCTCCCTCGCCAGGACTGCCGTCCACCCCGACCCCAGGACCGTGCAGCCGTCCATGGAGAGCTGGCCGCGTGGGGCGTCGGCGACGGGGAGGTCGTCGGCTCCGCCGCGCAGGGTGAGATCGGTGAGCATCACCGCGTCGGCGAGCAGGACGAGGGCGCTGCCCCGGCGGGGGCATATCTCCACGCTGCCCCGGTCCCCGTCGGCGACGAGCGTGACCCTGTTGCGTACCGTCAGGTTCTCGGCGTAGCGGCCGGGCGCGATCTGGATCACCGCTCCGGTGCGCGCGGCGGCCAGGGCCTCACCGATCGTCCGGAACGCGTTCGGCCGGTCCGGTGACACCGTGAGCAACTGCCGTGACACGCCCTGATCCTCCTCGTTTCGCCGCCGCGTCCGATCCTTCCCGACGCCGGGGGACGGGGCGGGAGGGCCCTGGTGTGCGCTGGGTGAAGCCTGGGGGAACGGCGGGTGTCCGCCCAGGTGTTCGCGGTGGCGGCCGTGTGCCGTACGCGTCGCTCACGCGTCATCTGGGGTGCCTAGCGTGTACGCCATGCGACGAGCCAGCTGCCCCCGTGCATCCGCAGGACCGGGAGCGGCGGCGGTCCTTGCCGCGCTCACCGCCGCACTGACAACGATCGCCCCCACGACCGCTGTTGCGGCGGACTCGGTCCAACTTCCCGTCGTACGGGGGAGTATCGCGCCGGGAGAGCCGTGCGTCGCCGCCTCCGGCCGGAAGGCCGAGGCGGAGCCCTGGTCGGCGGGGGCGCTGGGGCTCGCGCGGGCGTGGACCCTGGAGGAGGGCGACGGGGTGACCGTCGCCGTCGTGGACACCGGGGTGGGCGCGGATGTTCCGGCGCTCGCCGGGCGGGTGCGCGCGCTGGGCGGAGCGGGCGAGGACTGTGTGGGGCACGGCAGCTTCGCCGCCGGGCTCATCGCCGGTGCGCGGATCGACGGGGTGGGGCCCGCGGGCGTCGCGCCCCGGGCGGCGATCCTGGCCGTACGCGGTACCGACGAGCGGGGTGCGCCCACGCCGGGCCGGGTGGCGGCGGGCATCCGGGCCGCCGCCGACGAGGGCGCGGAGGTCGTCTACGTCGGGCAGGCGCTCGCCACCGGGAAGAAGGAGCTGACGGAGGCCGTCGCGTACGCCGCCGCCCGCGACGCCCTGGTCGTCGCGCCCGTGGCGCCGGACGCGCTGGCGGAGGACCGCGACGAACCGGGCGGCTTCGCCCCGGCGGCGCCCTGGTACTGGCCGGCGTCGGCCCCGGGGGTCGTCGCGGTGACCGACTTCGGCCCGGACGGCGGCCGGCCCGCGAACGCCCCCGGTGTGCGCGGAGCCGACCTCGCGGCGCCCGGTGACGCGGTGGTCGGCAACGGCCCGGAGGGGGCCGGGCACTACCTCGGCTCGGGCGCCTCGCTGGCCGCCGCCCAGGTGGCGGGAGCGGCGGCGCTCGTACGGGCCCAGCACCCCGGGATGACGGCGGCACAGGCGGCCCGGCAGCTCACCGGGGCCGCGTATCCGGCGTCGCCGCCCAGGCTCGACCCGTACGCGGCGATGACGGCGGTGCTGGCCGGGGCCCCCGGCGCGGCACCGGAGGCCGCCCGCGCGAGGATGCCCGCGCCGGAGCCCGAGGGGCCCCGGGACCGCGCGCTGCTCGTCGCCGGGATCTGCGGAGGCGTCGTTCTGCTGCTGGCGGGCGCGGCGGCGGTCCTGCCCCGGGGGCGGGCACGGGGGTGGCGTCCGGCGGGGGGCGCTTAGAAGCGCTACGAGGGCCCGCCCCGGGCCTCGTGTCCTACGCCCCGTCCGGCCGGTCCAGCAAGGCCGTCTGCATCTGTACCGTCTTCCGGCGCGCGATGCGGGTGGCCCGGCCCGGCGGGAGGTTGCGGCCCTTGACGTTGCCGAAGACGTAGCCCTCCGACGGCGGGCACGACAGCAGCAGGCCAGGGGTGTTGACCTCCTGGAGCCGGCGCATCAGATGGTCGCTGAGCCCTCGCCCGGCTCCGGCCGCCGAGCGCGCGACCACCAGGTGCAGCCCGACCTCCCAGCCGAGCGCCAGCTGGTCCAGGAGCGGGTCGAAGGGCGCGTTCATCGGGCCCGTGCCGAGCATGTCGTAGTCGTCGACCAGCACGAACAGCCGAGGACCCGTCCACCAGTCGCAGAGCCGCATCCGGGCGGGCGCGATCTCCGGGCCCGGTACCCGGGTCCTCACCGCGCGCGCCGCACCGTCCACGAGGTCCTTGAGCGCGTCGATGGAGACGGCGTGGCCGAGCCGGTAGGCGTCGGGGACGGCTTCGACCAGCTCGCGGCGGTAGTCCACCACCATGATCCTGGCCTCGGCCGGGGTGTAGCGGTCCATGACGGCCTGGGCGGTCAGGCGCAGCAGATTCGTCTTGCCGCTCTCGCTGTCGCCGACCACGATCATGTGCGGGCTCTCGCTGAAGTCGTGCCAGACGGTGGAGAGCTCCTCCTGCTCCAGGCCGAGCGCCATGCGGAAGTCCCCTTCCGCAGCGGGGAGTTCCGATGACGGGAGGGCGGTCGGCAGCATCCGTACCGGAGGCGCGGAGGGGCCCTGCCAGGACTCCTGGAGGGCGGCGACGAGACCCGACACCCCCTCGGTGAGGTCGTCGGAGCCCTCCACCCCGTCGATCCGGGGCAGCGCGGTCAGATAGTGCAGCTTGCCCTCGCGGGTCAGGCCGCGCCCCGGGGTGCGCGGCACCGTGGCGGCCTTGCGCATGTCGATACCGGAGTCCATCGGATCGCCCATCCGCAGCTCCAGATGGGTGGCCGCCTGGTCGCGCACGGCCGAGGAGAGCTCCACCCAGCGGGCGGTGGTGACGATCAGGTGGATGCCGTAGTTCAGCCCGCGTGCCGCGATGGCGTTGAAGGTGCTGATGTGGTGGTCGTAGTCCTGCCGCACGGTCGACCAGCCGTCGATGACCAGGAAGACGTCACCGTGCCGCTCACCGGGGAACTCACCGGCGGCGCGACGGCGCCGGAACGTCGCCATGGAGTCGATGCCGTGCTCCAGGAAGAAGCGCTCGCGGGCCGCCATCAGGGTGTTGACCTCGGCGATCGTCCGGCCGACGCGTTCGGTGTCGAGGCGGGCCGCGACGCCGCTCGTGTGCGGCAGCCCCGACAGTGACGCCAGGGTGCCCCCGCCGAAGTCCAGGCAGTAGAACTGCACCTCCTCCGGGGTGTGGGTGAGGGCCAGTGACGCCAGGATCGTGCGGACCATGGTGCTCTTGCCGCTCTGCGGGCCGCCGGCGACGGCCACGTGCCCGCCGGAACCGGCCAGGTCGATCTGGAGCAGGTCGCGGAGCTGGTCGAAGGGCCGGTCGATGATGCCGATGGGCACCCGCAGCGTGCCGCGCCCCTCCCAGCCCGCCGTCGTGAGACCCAGCGCGCCGTCCGGTGTGAGGGGCGGCAGGATCTGGTCCAGCGTCGGGGGCAGGCCGAGCGGCGGCAGCCAGACCTGGTGCGCGGGCGGTCCCGCGCCCAGCAGCCGGTCCACGGCGACGGACAGCAGGGTCTCGCCCGTCTCGTCCGTCCCGGGTTCCGGATCGGGCACGGCGGGCAGATGCCGGGGCACCACGTAGGCGGTCGTCCAGGGCACGGTCTGGCTGGCGACCCTGGCCTGGTTCGCGCCGCCGGCGCGCTGCCGGTAGGGCCCCGACACGTAGGCGGCGCGGAAGCGGGTCAGCGCCTCGACCCCCGACTTGAGGTAGCCGCTGCCCGGCTGCGGGGGCAGCTGGTAGGCGTCGGGCACGCCGAGGACGCCGCGGCTCTCCATCGCGGAGAAGGTCCGCAGCCCGATGCGGTACGAGAGATGGCTCTCCAGCTGGTGCATCCGTCCCTCGTCGAGGCGCTGCGAGGCCAGCAGCAGATGCACGCCGAGGCTGCGCCCGAGCCGGCCGATCATCACGAAGAGCTCCATGAAGTCACGGTGGGCGGAGAGGAGTTCGCTGAACTCGTCGACCACGACGAAGAGGCTGGGCAGCGGCGCGAGCGGGGTGCCCGCGGCGCGCGCCTTCTCGTAGTCCAGCGCCGACGCGTAGTTGCCCGCGCTGCGCAACAGCTCCTGGCGGCGGATCAGTTCGCCGTGCAGGGCGTCCTGCATGCGGGAGACGAGAGCGGCCTCGCCCGCGAGGTTGGTGATGACGGCCGAGGTGTGGGGCAGCTCGTCGAGTCCGAGGAAGGTGGCGCCGCCCTTGAAGTCGACCAGCACGAAGTTGAGCGCCTCGGAGGAGTTGGTGAGCGCCAGCGCGAGCACCAGCGTCCGAAGCAGCTCGCTCTTGCCCGAGCCGGTCGCCCCGATCAGCATCCCGTGCGGGCCCGAACCGCCCTGCGCGGACTCCTTGATGTCCAGCTCCACCGGAGTGCCGTCGGCCCCGACCGCGATGGGCACCCGCAGCCGGGCGGGCCCGGTGCTCCGCGTCCACAGGGCCGGCGGATCGTGGCGGTGGAGGTCGCCGATGCCCAGCAGGGCGGTGAGCTCCACATTGGTCGCGAGCGGCTCGCCCGTGTCCGGGCCGGTGCCCATGCGGTACGGGGCGAGACGCCTGGCCAGCGCGGTGGCGCCGGTGGTACCGAAGCCGTCGGGGCGCCCGAGCAGCGTGGTCTGCTCCTTGCGGTCGCGGTCGGTCCTGACGAGCCCGAAGGTGTCCGCGGTGACGTCGAAGCGCAGGGTGACCCGGCCGGGGCGCCAGGTCAGCGCCCCCGAGAGGTCGAGGACGACGGTGTTGCGGAGTCCCGCTCCGTCCAGCCGGTGGCCCGAGGGGACGGTCCCGCCGTCCACGACGATCACGGTGAACGGCTCCTCGCGGCCGGGCGCCGCGTCCGGGTCGAACGGCGGGCGCTCCAGGAACTCCGCGCCGAGCAGGTCCTCCAGCTCGTTGAACGCGGCCCCGGACATCCGGGCGGGGCCCGCGCCGTCGCTCTCCTGGGGGTGCATGTGGTGGGGGAGCCACTTGGCCCACTCCCAGTCCGGGCGCCGCTCGTCGGAGACGCACAGGGCCACCCAGACGTCGTCCGGCGCGTGGAAGGTGACGAGCTGGGCCACCATCGCGCGGGCCACGGACCGGATGTGCTCCTCGTCGCCCCGGAACAGCACCCGCGCCCAGGCCCGCAGATAGATGGCGATGGGCTGCTCGGGGACGGTGGCGTAGGCGCGGATGAAGCTGCGCAGGGCGTGCGCGGCGAGCGGCTCCAGGTCCTCCACCGGGCTCGTCGCCATCGGCGTCAGCCGCAGACCGAGCTTCTGCTCCCCGACGGCCACCCGTACCTCGCCGAAGTCCTCGTCCTGCGGGCGGCGTTCCCACATCCGGGTCGAGCCCGCGAGCGACCACAGGGCGGCCGGCTCGGGGTGGCGCCAGGCCAGGGCGCGCTGCTGGTCGACGACGGCCGCCCTGACCTTGCGCCGGGTCTGGCCCAGATAGCGCAGGTAGTCGCGGCGCTCGCCCTTGAGCCGCTCCTTGCGCTCACTGCTCCTGCGCATGGCCTGGCCGACCATCATCGCCCCGGTCGACAGGACCATCAGGCCCAGTGCGAGATAGATGAAGCCGCCGCTGCCCTTGGTCATGCCGGGACGCATGAACATCAGCATCATCGACACGGACATGAGCGCCATCGGGAGGTAGGTCCAGACGGCCGAGGAGTCCGGCACGACCTCGGGCAGCGTGGGCGGTTCCTGAAGGCTCAGCTCGCCGTCGGGCATCTCCGGGCCGCGCCGGCGGGCCGGCCGTCGGAACAGGACCACGCTCAAGGAGGGTCTCCATCGTTCTGTACGGAATCGTTGCGCACGGAGCGGTCACACAGGGGTTCGACGAAAGCATGGGCCGGGGCCCGTGAACGGACGGACAACGCTCGGGGGCGGCTCCGTGAACGCTTGCGGAGGGTCGGCCCCCGGCCCCCTCCGGGCCGGTGAACCGTGCTTACGATCCGTCGGGCGTACCCCCGAACCCCCTTGGCGGCGACGCCTGTTCGGGCGCGCCGGGCCCCGCGCCGCCCGGCCACCGCACCCCGGGAGAGAGGCCCCCATGACCGACACCCAGGTGGCCGGAGTGTGCCGCCTGACCGTCCGTGCTCCCGCCCGGAGCATCGACCTGGCCGTGCCCGCCGACGTGCCCGTGGCCGACCTGCTGCCCGCGATCCTCGGATACGCGGGCGACGACCTCGCCGAGGAGGGCATCGAACACGGTGGCTGGGTCCTCCAGCGCCTGGGCGGCCCGCCGCTCGACGAGGAGCGCACCCTCGACTCCTACGACCTGCGCGACGGCGAGACCGTCCACCTCAGGCCGCGCACCGAGGCCCTGCCCGAGGTCCACCTCGACGATCTGGTGGACGGCATATCCACCACCATGAACGGCCGCCCCTACGGCTGGGGGCCCGCGGCGGGCCGGCGGCTGCTGTGCGGCCTGGCCGTGGCGGCCCTGCTGACCGGGCTGGTCGTGCTGGCGCTCCCCGCGCGGGACACCGGGCTGCGCGCGCTGTGCGCCGCCCTTGCCGGGCTGCTGCTGCTCGCGGGCGCCGCGTCGGCGAGCCGGGCGGTGGGCGACGCGGGGGCCGCCGCCGCGCTCGGCTTCATGGTGGGGCCCTACCTGGCCCTGGCCGGCTGGCTGCTGACCGGCGGCGATCTCGGCGGCCCGCACCACGAGGCCGTACTCGGCCCCCGGCTGCTCGCCGCGTCGGCGGCCGGGGCGGGCGGAGCGGTGCTCGCCCTGGCGGTGGTGGCGGCGTTCGCCGCGCTGTTCCTGTGCGTGGCCGTGGTCGCGGCGTTCGGCGCGCTCGGCGGCGTCCTGATGATCACCGCCGGTCTCTCGGCAGCGGAGTCGGCCTCGGTGTGCGTCCTGGCCGCCGTGGTGCTGGGGGCCTTCGTGCCGTCGCTGTCGTTCCGGATGTCCGGGCTGCGGATGCCGCCGCTGCCCACCAACGCCCAGCAGCTCCAAGAGGGCATCGAGCCCCACCCCACCGCCGTCGTCGCCGCCCGCACGGTCCTCGCCGACGGCTGGATGACGTCGCTGTACGGGGCCGTCGGGCTGGTCTGCGCCGCTTGTCTGGGGGTGCTCGTGCGCCATGCGGGGCTGCCCGAGACCGTCATGGTGTCGGTCCTGATCGTCCTCCTCGCGCTGCACGCGCGAGGGCTCGGCCATGTCTGGCAGCGGCTCTCGCTCGTGGTGCCCGCGGCCGGGGGCGCGCTCCTGCTCGCGACGGCCGGCGCCTGGTCGGCGACGCCGGGGGACCGGCTGCTGGTCACCGGCACCCTGCTCGCGGTCGCCGCGCTCGCCGCGATCCTCTCCTGGACCGTGCCCGGCAGGCGCCTGGTGCCGTACTGGGGGCGGGCCGCGGAGCTGCTGCACTCGGCGACCGCGATCAGCCTGCTGCCGCTGACCCTGTGGGTGCTCGGGGTCTACGGCGACCTGCGCGCCCTCAACGCCTGAGCCCGGGGGAGCACCGTGCAGTCCAAACGCGATCAGGTCCAGGCCCACATGTTCGTCATGGGGCGCCTCACCTCCGGGATGCTCCGGGGAGATCCGGACGCCCCGGAGAGCCCGCAGGGACGGACCAACCGGGGCATCGCCCTGGGCATCGTCATCGCCGTGCTCCTGTCGGCGGGAGCCTTCGTGTTCGGGCTGCTCAAGCCCGGCACGACGGACTCCTGGAAGGAGGCGGGGACGCTGGTCGTCGACAAGGGCACCGGCTCCCGCTACCTCTACCTGGGCGGGCGGCTGCGCCCCGTGCGCAACTACGCCTCCGCGCGGCTGCTGGCGGGCGCGGAGATGAAGACCGCCCAGGTCGGCAGTGCCTCGCTGCGGAACACCCCGCACGGCACCCCGGTCGGCATCGCGGGCGCCCCCGACGTCCTGCCCGCCGCCGGTGACCTGGAGACCGGTGCGTGGCAGGTCTGTTCGGGGAGCACGACAGGATCGGAGGCCACCACGCTGGCCGTGGGGGCGGCCGGCGGAGGGCAGGGCCTCGCCGCCGGGCAGGCCCTCCTGGTGCGCGGGCCCGACGGCGCCGACCATCTCGTGTGGCACGGCAGCAAGCTCAGGCTGGACCGCGGGTCGGGGGCGGCGGAGGCGCTCGGATACGCCTCCGCGCCCCGGCTGCGGGTCTCGGCGGCGTTCCTCAACGCCCTTCCCTCCGGGCCCGGTCTGGAGCCCCCCGAGGTCGAGGGCCGGGGAGGGAAGGGGCCGGAGCTCGGCGGCCGTGAGACCCGTGTCGGCGAGGTCTTCCGGATCACCGTCCCCGGCGCGGCCGGCCGCTACCACCTGCTCACCGAGGACGGCCTCGCACCGCTCACGGCCACCGGCGCCGCCCTGGTCCTGGGTGACCCGGAGACCCGGAGCAAGGTGTACGACGGCCGGTCGGCCACCGCGTCCGACCTGGGGGCGGACGCCCTCGCGGAACACCGGGCACCGGTCACCGCGGACGACGGGGGCCTCCCGGAGTCACCACCCGAAGCGGTGCCCCTGGAGGACGGGCAGACGCTCTGCGCCCGGGTCCAGGCCGACGCGTCGGGGACGAGGGTCAGCGTGGTGCTCACCTCGCGCGGCGCGCTGGGACCCGCCGCACAGGCCCCCGCCGACGGGCTGACCCCGGCCTGTGTGCGGGTCGGCCGGATCACCGTACGGCCGGGCGGCGGCGCGCTGGTGCACGCACTCGGAGCGGGCGGCGGTGCGGTGGGCGGCACGGTCTACCTGGTGACCGACACCGGCATGAAGTACCGGGTGGGCAGCGAGAAGGCGGCCGAGGCGCTCGGCTACACCGTGGGCCAGGCCGAGGGCCTGCCCGCGCCGCTGCTCGCGATGCTGCCGACGGGACCGGACCTGACACCCGAGTCGGCGGCGACGGGACGTGCCGTCACCACCGCGGCCCGGTGCGAGCCGAAATGACGGGATACCGGAAATGGGCGGCGTACGGAAAGTGAATTCCCGGGGCGGCGGTCGCCAATGGAGAGCGACGGGCCGAGGAATTCCCAGCGATTCATTGCTGCCTCAACTGCCCCTTGTTTACGTTTGTTCGACGCGACGTCCTCAGCCGTCGCCATCACCAGGAGGTGCTGTCCATGGCGGGCATGCAGCAGTCGGAAGCACGCGCCACACAGAACGGTGTGACCGCGCTGGAGCAGGCGTTCACCGGTATCCAGCGCAGCCGGCAGGACGTCGAGAACATGAAGTTCAACCTGGCCTCGGGGCTGAAGGGTTCGGACGGCAAGGCGTACCAGGACCTGCTGAAGCAGTGGGACGACCAGGCGGAAATCATCTCGCGCAACGTCCGCGAGATGGTCGACACGCTCAACGAGACGCTCCGGACCCAGGGCATGACCCAGGGCTCGGCCAACGAGTCCATCAACCAGGCGTACAGCCAGTCGCAGTCGGTCTTCGACGCGCTGAAGGGCTGACCTCCGCAGTACCGCGACGCCCCCACCGCATTCCCGTAACGCCGCGAAACGAGGACGGACATGAGTGATTTCAGCGACGGTTACATCTATGTCGACTACTCCCACATGCAGAATGCCGCCGACGACATGGTCCAGCAGACCAAGGCGATAGCGAGCATTCTCGTGAACCTGGACGCCGAACTCCAGGAACTCAAGAACACCTGGGAGGGCGAGGACCGCCAGGTGTACACGCAGAAGCAGGTGGCCTGGAACCAGGCGGTCGACGCGATGAAGGGCCTGCTCGCCAGCCACTCCGCGCTGCTGACCGACGTCTCGGGCAGCTACCAGTACAGCGAGAAGTCCCTGACCCAGCTGTGGGAGGGCGTCCGCGTCGGCCGCTGACCGGCCGGACCCGTCCCGACGGGCGGCTGCCCCCGGCGCGGCCGTGGCGGCCGCCCCCACGATCTGTTCCCACGGCACCAGGAGGTAACGGCATGGCGCAGGGCGCGCCCGTGAACCTGGACAAGGTCTGGCTGGAGAACTTCCTCCGGCGCGACGTCCAGGGGTTCTCGGAGGAGATACGCAAGATCCAGGGCGACGGGCCGACCGTACCCGCGCTCTCCAGTCTGCTGC
The DNA here is from genome assembly GCF_001905505.1 of Streptomyces sp. CB02058. Classification (GTDB taxonomy): domain Bacteria; phylum Actinomycetota; class Actinomycetes; order Streptomycetales; family Streptomycetaceae; genus Streptomyces. The sequence goes on along the minus strand of NZ_LIPG01000005.1, from coordinate 313,614 downwards.
CGGAGGGCGACCACCCGGACGGTGTGCTCGCCGGTGCCGTGCTGCCGCTGACGATCGGCGGAATGACGAAGGACGGCGTCACCAACGGGCAGCGCCTCAACAAGGCGGTGGTCGACATGATCACCGACGTCACCACGATCCTCGACGAGCAGAAGACCCTCTTCACGAGCATCGAGGACAGCCTGGAGACGACGATCGAGAAGCTGTTCAAGACGCAGGGGGAGAATCTGGAGAAGATCGACGGACAGAAACTCCTCGACATCTTCTCCGACGTCGACGACGTGCTCGGCGGAGGCGACGGCGAGGACGACTGATCATGGCCGACGAGAATGTGAAGCCGCTGACCTCGGCCAACGACTCCTGGCATCAGGCCGTCTGGCTCTTCACCGGATACAAGGCGCCCCTGCGCGACACCCTCTTCACCAGCCTGGTCGGCAATGAGGGAATTCCGCAGATGAAGGTGGAGATCAGCCGGCAGAACTCCGTGACGTACGTCGATGTCGAGGACCTCGACTGGATGACGGAGAACTCCGGCTGGCGCATCGAGAACACGGACTTCGTCATCCCCTTCTACGCGACCGGTGAGGACGACGCCTCCACGGGCGACCAGGTCTCGATGTACAAGGCCCGCTTCACACTCCTCGGCAACAAGAGCAACGACGGCCCTCCGGTCGGGGGCGTGGTGGAGGGCGGCGAGTTCAAGAGCCAGTACGACAACCACCTCGGCCTGTCGGGGGACAAGGCGACCTGGAGCACCCAGGACCTCACCCAGTACAGCTACGGCACCGGCAGGGCGCTGGAAGCGCTGCTGTACAAGGACCAGGGGACGCACGGCTTCGCGTGGAACGGCCTGGACGTCCCGAACGACCAGGCCGTCACGCTGTCCTCCTTCGACACCGCGGCGGCCTCCTTCGACCGGGCCGCGCAGTTCTTCGTGGACCGCGCCGCGGCCGTGAAGGAGTGGGAGAGCAGGCTCGGGACGGAGCAGAACGAGGCCTGGCGCGGGCAGGCGGCGGGCGTCTTCTGGAATCTCGTGCACACGCTGGAGAAGCAGTACTCCGGTTATGCGAAGGACATGCGGCCGGCCGGCACGACGGGGTCTCTCCAGGGCGGCGAGATACGCCAGGCGAAGACGGACTTCCGCAATGCGGTGGTCGAGCTGCACCGCCGGTGGATGGACTGGGAACTCTATATGGGGAACCCGCTGCGATGGCTCCACGATCTGCTCAAGGAGATCGCCGACCATGTGTGGCACCGGAACATCAGGCAGATCACCTACAAGGTGAACAGCACGGGGGGCATGTATCCCTCGTACTACACGACGTATCACACGACCGGCACCTTCGATCAGGACGCGACCCGGCTCGGAAAGGCCGATGGATTCGGGCCGCTGAAGGAACTCTCGACGTGGAAGAAGGTCGGGGAAAGGGCCATCGAGAACTGGCAGGCGTCGGTGATCGAGAATCTGGTGAAGCCCGCCGACGACGCCATCGAGAAGGTGCACAGCAGCTGGAGCACCAAGAACTTCGACCTCGGCTCCATCCGGACGAGGGGAAGCGACGACCTCTCCTCCCTGTACGCCGACGACCAGGCGGCCAAGGAGAAGGCCGAGGCGGAGGCCGCCGCGGCCGAGGCCAAGCGCCAGCAGGAGGAGTTCATCCAGTGGCAGAAGGACCAGGCGGCGGCCGCCGCTGCCGCTGCCGCCGCGGCCAAGGCTGAGCAGGAGGCCAAGGAGAAGGCGGCCAAGGCCGAGCAGGAGGCGAAGGAGAAGGCCGCCAAGGCCGAGCAGGAGGCCAAGGAGAAGGCCGCCGCGGAGGAGCAGGCGCGGCGGGACAGGGAGGCCGAGGCGAAGCAGGCCGAACAGGAGGCGAAGCAGGAGGCCAAGGAGAAGGAACAGGAGGCGAAGCAGGAGGCGAAGGAGAAGGAGCAGGAGGCCAAGCAGGCCGAGGCCGAGGCGAAGCAGGAGGCCAAGGAGACGGAGGCGAAGGCCCAGCAGGAGAAGCTCCAGGCCGAGCAGGACGCCAAGCAGGCCGAGCAGGAGAAGAAGCAGGAGGAGGCGCAGGCCCGCCAGGAGCAGATGCAGATGCTCCAGATCAACCAGGCGAAGGCCGAACAGGAGCGGGCCAGGAAGGCGCAGGAGGAGCAGCAGGCCGAGGCCGAGGCGAAGCAGGCCGCCAAGGAGGCCGAGCAGGAGGCCAAGCAGGCGGAGCAGGAAGCGAAGCAGGAGGCCAAGCAGGCCGAACAGGAGGCGAAGCAGGAGGCCAAGGAGAAGGAACAGGAGGCCAAGCAGGCCGAACAGGAGGCGAAGCAGGAGGCGAAGGAGAAGGAGGCCGAGGCCGCGCAGGAGGCGGCGCGCAAGGAGCAGGAGAAGCAGCAGGCCGAGCAGGAGCAGCGGCAGCTGGCCCAGGAGAAGGAACGCGAGGAAGCCCAGGCGCAGGCACAGGCGGCCTACGACGAGCAGCGGCAGCAGATCCTGGGCGGAGGATCGCCGGGCGGTGGTTCCCCGGAGGCTCGTTCGCTGGAGGAGGCGCTCAGCAGGATCGGCGCCGACCCCGGAGTGGTCGGCAGCGGTTCGCTCAACGGTTCCCTCGGCAGCGACGATCTGGCGTCCCTGTCCCCCACGACGATCACCGGCCCCGTCTACCAGGGCGACGGCCTTCCCGGCCCCGACGGGGCACTCACGCACCTGGATGCGGACGGCCGGGTCGTCACGGACTACCCCGACGGCAGCAGCACGGTCATCGACCCGGACACGCACACGGCGACGGTCACCCGCCCCGACGGCACCTCCCTGACCGGCCCCCTGAACACCGGCGACACCCTGCCGAACCCCGACGGGAGCCTGACCCGCCTCGACTCCGAGGGACGGATCGTCACCGAGTTCCCCGACGGCAGCACCTCGGTCCTGGACCCTGGCACCGGCTCCACGTCCTACACCCTGCCGGACGGCACGACGACCTCCGGCTATCTGAACGGCACACCCGGCGCCCCCCTCACCGGGGACGCCTCGTACGCGTACGGCTCCTCCGATTCCCCTTACGGCTCCTACGAGGAGGAGCTCTACGACGAGCTCCCGTACGCCTCGCCCTTCGACCGGGCGGCGGCCTCGGCGGACACGACCGCCTCCACGCCGATGATCGGCACGCCCCTGAACACCGGGTCGCTCCCCGGCTCGTCGCTCAGCGACAGCGGCGGGAGCGGCCAGGCGACGGGCATGCCCATGGGGGGCATGCCGATGGGCGGGATGCCCATGGGTGGCCAGGGCGGCGGGCAGGGCCAGGGCACGAACGAGCGCATCCGCAGTGTGATCGACGGCGGTCAGGTCGTCAGCAACCGCAGGCCCAGAAGCGGTACGGGCACGACGGCGTCCGGGAGAGCGCCCGACGAGGCCCCCATCGCGCTGCCCAGGAACGCCACGACCTCCAGCGGCGTGCCCTTCGTGCCGCCCGCCGGTGGCGGCGCCCCGGCCCGGCCGCAGACGGAGAGCGGAGACCGCGCGCGGGACGCCTGGATCCAGGAGGAGGAAGACGTCTGGGGCACGGACGAGGGAGGCGCGCCCGCCGTGATCGGCCGATGAACCCGGGGGAGCCGCGCGAGCCCATGGAGCAGCGCATCGCCAAGGCCATCGCCGAACTCCAGGCCGTGGAGGCCGCTGTCGCACGGGCCGAGGAGGATCTGCGCGACTCCTCGCTCACCGTGCGCTCGCGCGACCGCGCGGTCGAGGTGACCGTCGGCCCGCAGGGCGAGCTGACGGGGCTGCGCTTCCTGGACAGCCGCTACCGGAACATGCCGGCCGCCCAGCTCGCCGCCTCGGTGCTGGAGGCCGCCGACCAGGCGCGGGCGGAGATGGCGTACCGGGTGCGGGAGATCTTCGAGCCGCTGACCCGGCCCACCGGCGTCGCCCCGGAGTTCGGCGGCTTCGACGTCGACTGGGACCGGGTCCTCGGCCCCGCCTACGGCGGAGAGGGAAGCGGCCGGGACCGTTCGGCGAGCGACCGGCTGAGGGACGAGATCCACGACGACTCCGACGACACACGGCCGGGCACACGAGGAGGGGGCAGGCGATGAGCGGGGTGTACGAGGCGGACCCGGGCGGGCTGCGGCGCAGCATCGAGGAGATGAAGAGCCTGCCGGCGCTGGCGAAGCGGATGGGCCAGGACTTCCGGCGCCAGGAGAACGACTACACGGACTGGCCGGGCTGGACCGACGACTTCGCCCGGGAGGTGCGCCCGAAGTACGAGGAGAACAACAGGTACTGCACCGACATCACCCAGGGCCTGTACGAGGCGCTGGACGTCCTGGTCTCGGCGACGCTCACCAACCTGGAGAACATCGAGGGCACCCGGACCGACGCCACGGAACAGATAGCGGCGCACCGGAGGAAGACCGACGAAGCGCTCCACGGCGACGGCGGGCAGGGGAAGCGCTGAGTGCAGGAGATCAATTTCCCCGAGGACGTCAGGAAGATGCTCTGGATCCTTCTCGGCGAGATGCCGTTGCAGGCCAGGGAGAACCTGGCGTGGGAGAGCCGTGCCCTCTACCTCGACCTGGGGAAACGGGTCCTCGAACTGCGTGACGCCGTACAGCAGTCGGTGCTGAACGCCGGGCGGGCGCTCCCGGAGGACGTCGCGCGGGGATATGTCCAGGGGCTGTCCCTGCTGACGGACGACGGCGGGGTCAACCGGCTCCAGGAGCTCGTCGACCAGCTGGACGACATGGCGGACGGCCAGATCGACTACTCGATGAAGATCCAGGAGTCGAAGTGGGAGATCATCGCCGAGATCGTCATGCTCCTGATCGAGCTGGCCTTCCTGGCGGCCATGGCGTTCTTCACCGGCGGCACCTCGATCTCCCAGATGGCGCTGGCCAGGGCCCGCAGCCGGCTGGCCGTGCTGATGATCATCGACCGGCTGCTGCGGATGACCCATATCGCGCCCGCGCTCAGCGGGGCGTTCGCCGAGGCCATCCAGACGCTGGCGGTCAAGCTCGCCCAGATCGCGTTCAACCCGCCGGCCCGCAGGCCGCCGGGCATCGACTGGGGCGATGTCGGCAAGGCGGCGGCGTTCGGCGCGCTCGGAGGTCTCTTCGAGGGCGCCTTCGGGCACTTCTCGGACAAGTTCAAGAACTGGTTCAAGAACGGCGCCGACTACTTCGACCATCTGGACATCGACTTCCCGAAGCGGAATCCGTTCCTGGCCAAGGGGCTGAACGAGGTCTACGACATCCCCGCCGTCTTCGTCGTCTCGGGGCTCAGCGAGACACTCGCGGAGGTGCTGGTCACCGGACTCTTCGACGGGAAGTGGGAGTTCAAGTGGGAGACCTTCGTGGGCTCCGGCACCAGCGGGGTGTTCGGCATGTACGCGGAGTCCGCGATCGGGGGCGGGGCGCTGTGGCTGAACAACAAGTTCTTCGCCGCCCCGGTGCCGTCGGGCGGGATCAACGAGCTGCCCGGTCCGGGCGACAGGAGCGGTGACGGCCCGGCGGACACCACCCGGGTGCCCGTTCCGACGGTGACCACGGGCGGGCCGTCCTCGCCGGTGCCGTCGCCGCCGCCGCTCGTGCCGGCGGCGACGCTCTCCACATCGCCGCTGCCGTACACCGCGCCGCCGGTGCCGTCGCCGCCCCCGTACTCCCCGTCGCCGGTGACGGGTGACCCGCCGTCCACGTCCACGGTCGTGCCGCCGGTGTCCGTCGGGCACCCGTCCGTCGGGCAGCCGACCGCGACGGGGCCGTACGGGACGGCGCGCACGGTGCCGCCCGTGAGGCTGCCGGAGACGTCGCCGGTCGTCCTGCCGGCATCGTCGGGGCCGCTGCCGCAGTCCTCGCCGGCCGGCCCGCCGGGTGCGGTGCAGCCGTCGTCGCTGCCGTCCTCGTCTTCGGCGTCCCCCGTGTCGTCCTCCCCGGGGTCGCCGTCGCCCGGTTCGGCGCCCGTGTCGTCGGCCGCTTCGTCGCCCGTGCCGTCAGGCGGGCGGGGGCCGGAAGAGGTGCTGCCCGATGCCGTGGACGCGGACACGGAGATGCTGCCGGGCACAGAGGAGGAGGCGGAGGCCACCTCGACGCCCACAGCAGCGCCGGTCACGCCGGGACCGGCAGCCGCGCCGCAGTCCTCGCTACCGCCGACGGCCGCCGCACCGGCATCAGTACCGGCCGGCGTGCCCGCCTCCTCGCCCGCGCACGGGTCCGCCCCCGGCGCGCGCCCGGCGGGCGTCGGCGAGCAGCAAGGGGCGCCGGATGCCGTGCGGGACCCGGTGCGGGACCTGGACACCGCGGAGGACCTGGACGAGGAGCGCCAGGCCCCGACGGGGGAGCCGGAGCCCGAACGGTCCGGCTCGCAGGCGGTGGGCGATCCCGTACGGTCCTCCCCGCTCCCCGAGGCCGCCGCTCCCGGCTCCCCCGCCTGGGAGGCGGCCCGCTCGGGCACCGATCCGGTGACGCGTGCGCACACCTGGGTCGATCCCGTCTCCGCGGCTCCGGACCCGCAACGGCCCGGCCGGACCACTCAGTTCGCCGTGACGTCGAAGTTCGACGTACGCCGCTTCGAGGTCGGAGGCGAGAGCGTCACCGATCTGACCGTCAAGGTCGGTGCGGGCGCCACCGGCGAACTCCCGGACGGCGTATGGGAGAAGGTGATCGGCGGAGTCGGTGAGGCGTTCAACGCCCCGGGCCACCGGCTGCCGAACGGGGACCTGCTGCACGTGACGGTGGAGCGGGTCGAGGCCGACCCGCATCCGAGCGGGCTCAACGTCCGGTTCATCCCCCGCGACGAGCAGATGACCCGGTCCGCGTGGTGGGCCGACGCCGATCCCGTCGACTACGCGCACGAGATCGGCCATCTGCTCGGGCTGCGGGACGAGTCCCGCCACACGGTCGCGCCGCACCGTCCCGACGTCGAGGGGAGCCTGCTGGGGGACTACCGGCGCCCGGCGCCCGACGGGCTCGCGCAGGGCGGGCTCCGGGGCCGCCACCTCCAGCTGCTGGCCGCGCACATCGGGGACGTCGGCCCCGCCGGGACCACAGCCGCCGCGCCTCCGCCGCCCGTCCGGCCGCGCACCGTCGGCGGGCATCCCGGCGCGGAGCCGTACGCTCCCGTGCTTCCCACGCAGGGGAAGGAGGCGCCGGCCACCCCGAAGCCGCCGGTGACCGTCTCCGGGACGCTCCCGAAGCCGGAGACCAAGCCGGAGGTCACACCTCAGCCCGAGCCCGAACCCAAGCCGAAGCCCGAACCCGAGCCGAAGCCCGAGCCCAAGCCCAAGGTCACCCCGCCCCCGAAGCAGAAGGAGTGGATCCGCACCACCCTCGACCGGACGCGGCCCCCGGTCCTGGACCCGGCCCTGCCCCGGCCGCTGGGCGGGCGCCGGGCTCCGGTGGACTTCGGCAACGGCACCCGGATGCCCGACTACATCGACGACGTACAGGCCCTGCTGGACGGCGTGCCCGACGACATCATCGGCGAACTGCTCTCCGGTTCCCTGACCTTCGGGCACAGCGATGTCGTCCTGCGCGGCACCGGGCAGGCCCTGGCGGAGATCGAGCGGGTGCTGGCGGGCGACGCCGGTGACGTGATGGCGGACGTGACGTACGCGTTCCGGCACGAGCCCAAGACCCTCGCCGGCGACGGCCGGGTGTTCCCGTACACCGCCGAGGACGGCAGCGTGCGCAAACTGTCGCTGGTCGTGCGGCACCACGGCGACTGGGAGCAGTTCGACGACGCCTACGGCAACCCGGTGAAGGTGGACGGGATGCACCGCTCGGTGGCCGCCGCCGGGCAGAGCAAGACCATGCAGTCCACCACCCAGATCGCGCTGGGCGGACCGATCGGCCCCATGGGGACGGCCGCGTTCAGCGGATTCGGACGGCTGGGGCTGCGGTTCGGCTTCGCCGCCAAGGTCTCGTACGGGCAGACCGACCAGCACACCAGCCAGACCGAGACACGCGCCCTGGACGGCTCGCGGGTCTACCTGGACCACGCGTACTACGAACTGCGGCTCACCGACGCGGACGGCCGGCCGGTGGACGGCCTGCGGCCGGGCACGGAGGGCACCGCGTTCCACGGCTTCAGCATGCGGGACGGCCTCTCGGTGCGGCTGCCGGACAGCGTCACCAGCGGCACGGTGCGCCCGGGGCGCATCCCGCGCTCCCTGGAGCTGGGCCGGCAGTCGACGTACCGGCTGGTGCGGACCGAGGGGTTCGGGCCCGTGGCCCGGATGCGGGACTGGGCGGCGGCGGAGATCGGTGTGCTGCCGGGCAGTACGGCCTTCCGCGAACTGGACGCCTTCTTCTCCTCGTTGAGCTTCCAGCGGCAGGGCCCCGCGCTGTCACGGGGCCGGGTGACGACCGTGCCGCTGGTCGCCGACGACAAGGTCCGCACCCCCCTCGGCGTGTTCGTCGTCGATGTCGTGCCGGGCCGGGCCACGCTGATCACGGAGACGCCCGACGCCGAGATGCGCGACATCAACACCTCGACGGTCCGCAACGAGCGCGGCCTGCAGAAGACGGCGGCGTTCGGGATCGACGGCGTCGTGGGCCCGGCCTTCAACTTCTTCGACCTCGCCGACGGGAATCTCAACCTGAGGCTCCAGTTCGGACCCGCGTTCCGCTATCTCTTCTCCGTGTCGCGGACTGCCGCGCTCGGCGGTTCGGGCTCCGTCAAGTCGGCGGGCCAGGTGAAGGGCGACCTGACCGGCCTCTACCTCGTACGCAAGACGGTCTACGTCAACCGGAGCGGCAGCACCGCCCCGCCCCGGCGGTTCCACACCTGGAGCGTGGACCGGATGACGCGTACGGAGGCGCGGCGGCTCGCGGGCTGGGACGACGGGCTGCGGCGGGCGCTGACGGCGGGCGCGCCGCCGCCCTTCGCGCCCGCCTATCTGACGGTGGACCGCCCCCCGACGCTGGGCATGCACCGGGTGGAGGAGTTCGCCTTCACCGACGGTTCGCGGTCGGCGGTGACGGATGCCTCGGGGCGCGAGCGGACCATGCTGGACACCTTCACCGACGAGGTCCTGACCAGGCTCGCCGCGGAGTATCCGCGCCTCGTCGCACGCCTGGACCAGCTCGCGCCGCGTGAGCGCGGGACCTGGCGCGAGCGGACCGCGGCCCTGCTGGAGTCGCCGGGGCCGTTCCCCCGCCCCGCGCCGTCGCTGTGGCGCACCGACGAGGAGTACCGCACGGCGCTCTCCAACACGCTGGAGGTGCTGGCCGCCCTGTCGTACCGGAGCATGGCGGGGAACCTGGAGGCGCTGACGACGACCGGCATCAGGATCCGGTTCAACGAGCCGGGCCGGCTGGGCCAGGGGCACCGTTACATCTGGCTGCACGCCGAGCTGACCAACCGCCGCTTCGAGGGTGTCCAGGACGACTTCAAGCTGCGCTACAGCACGGTCGGGGTCGAGCGCGTCGACGGGCAGAAGAGCGCCAAACGCATCAAGGAGCTCGGGTTCGAGGGGCAGTTGGCCTTCCGCGATCCGAGCGCGGACGACATCGGCGCCCCGAACAACGCGGGCGTGCTGACGCTCGGGGCGCGCAAGGGGTGGCAGTCCGACCAGGAGACCGGCTTCGGCGCGACCGCCACGTACGAGCCGATGACCGTGAGCGCCGGGCCCTCCCACCTGTACCGCTACGATCTCTCGCTCACCGTGGACCGGGGAGGCTACTGGCGGTTCCGGGGGCTGCTGCGGGGGACGGCGACCCTGGGGCTGCTGGGGACCCAGCCGTTCGTCTTCCACCAGGCCCGCGGCCTGCTGATCGGCTCCCGGCCCGGGGGCGGCACGATCGGCGGCGGGCCGATGACGGGGCAGGTGCTGATCAGCATCCCCGGCAGCCACGCGCCCGCCGTCGATCCGCACGCCCGGGGCAGGGCCAACCCCTTCCTGAGCATCGGGCAGCAGCCGGTGCGCCATCTGCGGCCCGAGCGGGCGAGGGCGCTGGCGCTCGGCGAGCCGGCCCGGTCCGGGACCCTGGTGCGCGCCACCGACGTCGTCGGGGACCCGGGCCCGGTGTCGGCGGACGGGCGGGGCTCACGGCTGTTCCAGGACCTCCAGAACCATCCGTTCCTGACCATCGGCGTCGTGCCGTCCCCTGCCCTCATGGACGCGCTCGGCGGGCTGCTGGACGCCGGGTCGGGCGGGGCGTGGCAGCTCACCGAGGAGGGCGCCCCGACCCGGGAGTCGGTCCTGCGCGCCTTCCAGGCCCAGTACCTGACGGCGAACTTCGACCAGAGCTCGGGTCCGCTCGGCTGGACCGCGGCCGGGCTGATGGGCAAGGGGCCGTACGCCACCCTCTGGGCGACGTTCCGCCATCTGACGGCGGTGAGCGACATCCGGGCCCTGACCGGCTCCGTCCCGATGGACACGGAGATGGTGCTCGGCGGTACGGGCCAGACCTCGGGGAAGCTGACCAGGACGTCGACGTTCTTCACCGGCGGGCAGCTCACCTACGCCCGTTCCCACTCGACGGGGCCGGGGCTGCTGGGCACCTACGGCCTGGTCGCGAGCCCCTGGTCGACGGCCGACCAGTCGAACACGACCGTCACCCGTGCCGTCGTCCACGACATGAACCGCAAGGGCTTCGGCCACCAGGTGCTCGTGACGGGCACGGCCGAGCACTGGCTGGCGCTGGCCGCGAGCCTCATCGGCGCGCGGGCGGCGGGCAGGGCGTTCGTCCCGGACTGGCTCGCGGCGGCGGCGGGCCGGATGACGACGGTGCCGGGCGGCTGGCTCGCCCATGTGCCCGAGAAGAGCGCCCACCTGGTCGGTCTGATCGACGACGGCATGGGCGACGTGCCGCGCTACACCGCCCGCCGGTGGTCACCGCAGCCCTGGTTGCAGGGCAACAGCTTCGGCACGTACCCCGTCAACGCGCTCGATCCGACGGCCGTGCTCGCCGCGTTCGACCGGAAGGTGCACGCGCTCGGGCTCGACGAGGCGGGCCGGGAGCGGGTCCGCACCCTGGTGTCCTCGCGTGTACTGCGCTCCCTGGACAAGGAGATGGCGGGCACCGGCTCGTCGGTGCCCGCCCGTACGGGGGCGTGGGGGTGGCACAGCTTCCGGATCGGGAAGCGGCAGGTCCGCATCCGTGTCCAGGTCCTGCCGGGCACACCGTCCTTCGAGATGCTCGACCACAGCGTGGAGATGGAGGAGAACCGGCGGGCCATCGAGACCGTGCAGGAGGGGGCGGAGTCCTCGAAGGGCGCGGACGTCGGCTATCTCGTCGGCGAGGGCGTGCACACCGGGGACCGTACGGCCGCGGCGTCCGGCCCCACCTTCACCGAGACGGGGTCCGGACGGCAGACCACCGGGGCGAGCCGCACGGCCTCCACCCTGACGGTGTTCCGGGCGGCGTCCACGGAGCCGTACGCGGAGATCGCCACCCCGTACCGCATCCGGATCACCCTGGAGGCGGACGACGCCCCCGCCCGGGACGAGGCGGACACCTCGCTGAAGGGGCGGGCGGTGGCGGCGCGCGACCGGTTCACGGGCAAGCAGGTCCTCACGGAGGAGGGCCCGGCCGGAACCCTGCGCGAGCACGTGCCGCTCAGCCTGATGGCCCCGGACGGCGACCCCGGCTCCGATCCTCTGCCACCGCCGTCCCTGCCCGCGCTCGCCCCGCCCCGGCCGGGCGTCCCGGAGAACGCGCTCGGGCCGTACACCAAGCACGGCGACGGCAGCCTGAAACCCTTCCGCTTCCCCGACACCGGCTTCGACGTCCGCCGGATCATCGGGCTCGCGGACATCCGGATGGCCAGCACCTACGCGGTCGCCCTCTCCTACGACGCGGGCTTCTCCACCTACGCGGACGACGCCCCCTACCGGGCCAGGGACACCGGACTCACCCGGCTGGGCACCGGCTCCGCCCAGGCGCTGGAGGACGGGGAGAGCAACGCCGCCCTGTCGGCGTACTACCACCAGGCCGTCACCCTCGGTGGCTACCGCGTCCCCGGGCTCACCGAGAAGAGCGTCGTCGGCAACGAGAGCGCCCAGCTCGACCTGTACGCCAAACCCGACTTCAGCCGGGCCACGCTGCTCACCGTCGCCGACGGCAAGAAGATGGAGATGCTCCGCCGGGCGGGCGAGAGCGCCGCGACGAGCGTCGGCCGGGAGAGCGTCCAGGACTCGGCGATCGGGGCCGGTGTCCTCATCAGCTCCGACCGGACCGGGCTCAACCAGCTCGGCGCCTCGGGCACCGGACCGTACGCCGGTACGGGCGACTCCCTCGCCACCTCCGCCGACCAGCTGACCTCGGTCAACACCAAGCCCAAGACGGGCCGGGTGTTCCTCTTCGCGGTGCCCACCACCTGGCTCAGCGTCGCCGACGTGCAGCGGGGCATCAAGGACAGCCGCATCGGACGGTTCGTCGGCGGCGCGTTCGGGAGTGTCAGGCCGGGGCTCAAGGCGGTCGCCTCGGAGGCCTACGCCGTCGTGTGGGTACGCGACGACATCGCCCGGGAGCTCGGGCTGATCGACGGGACGAACTTCCCGGCACAGGTGGCCGCCGCCTGGGACGCGGTCGGCAGCGCGAGCAAGGCCTGGGTCGACGCCGACAAGGCCTACTGGAAGAAGCGCCGCGGAGCCCTCGCCCTGCGCGAGGCACGGGACGCCGCGGAGAGCGCCCTCACCCCGGTCCTCGAGGCCGCCACCGCCGACCGGCGCCGACTCGACCAGGCGTACGACGCCGCCGAGACCGCCAGGACCGCGCACGAGGCGGCCCGGCTCCGGCTCGACTCCGTACGCGACACCGGGCAGCGGGCGGTGCGGGACGCACGGGCCGCCCTGGAGACGCTGGAGGAGACCGACACGGGCGAGGCGGCCCACGACGGCTGGGCCGAGATCGTCCGCGACCAGATCGACGACGCCCGCGCCGCCCTGAAGGCCGCCGAACGGACCGCCCGGGACCAACTGGCCGCGGAACAGGGCCGCATGGACGTCGTGCGTCGCCGCACCGAAGCGGCCGACCGGCGGGTCGACAGGGCGGAGAACGCCGTGGCCTCCTCGCGCCGGCGGGTCGAGGAGGCCACCCGACGACGGGACGACGCCCTCACGGCCTTCGGCAACCGCCGGACCCTGCTGGACGGGCTGAGGGCGACGGCTGAGACGGCGGCGGCCGAGTACCACCGGGTCAGGACGGGCGCGGACCAGCTCACCCGCTGGCACCAGGAGGCGGCCACCCCGGAGGGCCGGGAGCGGCTCGGCGGACGCGCGGAACCGCCCGCAGTCGTGCATGTGAAGGCCCCGGCCACCCTCGCACCGCCGTCGCCCCCGCCCCGCCCCGTTTACACCAGGACCGGCACCGGCGAGGGCGCGCGGCTCACCTCGCCCGACCAGGTCACCTACACCCTCCACGACGTGCCCAGGGACGGGGACGCCTTCCTCCACGCCCTGGTGGAGGGGCTGAGCAGGACGGCGCCCGAGCTGCTCACCGACCGGGGCATCGACCTCACGGACCGGCGCGCGGCAGCCGCCGCGCTCCGTCCGCTGCTCGCGAGCCGGCTCGACGACCCGTCGGACGCCGACCTGCTCGACCTGGTCGCGCCGGACGACACGGACACGTTCAGCGACGCGGACGTCACCGCGGCGGGACTGCGCGGGACGGGCCCCCTGGGCGCGGACACCCCGGGCGGCCGTGAGTTCGACGGGCTCGACGGGCTGATGCCGCACTCCGTCACACCGGACCGCGGGGCCCGCGCGGCGCTGGCCGTCGCCCAGCTGACGCGGCCCGGCGGCGCGGACGGGGAGGCCGGATGGAACCACGGGGCGGCGGACCTGCTCCCGGCCCTCGCCGCACGGACCTTCGGCGTGGACATCACGGTGGTCGACGAGGCGGGCCGCGCCCACGTCTTCCACCCCGCGCCCACCGACACCACGGGCACGCTCGACATGCTCCTCGGCGGGCCGGCGGGACCGCGTCCCCAGGTGGTGCTGAGCCTCGCGGACCGGCACTACCAGCTCGCGGTACGGGGGGACGCCCAGGCTCCGGGGACGACGTCCTCCGAGGCCGAGGGGAAGACCCTGGAGGGCAAGGCCCCCAAGGGCACCGAGGCCCCCAAGGACCCCAAGGGCAAGGGCAAGGCGCCGGAGGGCGAGGCTCCCGAGGGTGACGGGAAGGCGCCCGCGAAGAAGACCGGCCCGGTCTCACCGGGGCGCCCCGCCCGGGGGCGGCCCGTGACCGTCCCCGGTTCCGGCGAGTGCCTGCTGTTCTCGTTCATGGCCGGAGACCCGGCCTATCTGCGCGACCGGCTGCCGGGCCTCGCGGAGTCGGACCCCGCCGCGTACGCCTGGCTCGGCGACCCCCGCACCGTACGCGCCGGTCTGACGGCCGCCGCTGCCGCCACCTCACCCGACGGCACGTACGAGGGAGGCCCGGAGGCGGCCGTCGCCGCCCGGATGCGCGCCACCGTCGACGGCTACGTCAGGGCGAGCCGGGGCCGGCTCCACCCGCACATCATCGGCCAGTTGCGCATGTCGGCGGCGCCGGACCTCGCCGGCCGCATCGGCCCACTCCACCGGACCGCACTCGTCACCCTGCTCGCCCACCACGGAGTGGACGCGGACACGCTCGTGGACCGCACGGACGCGGGCCTGCGCCGGGAGCTGACCGCCCTCTACGCGACGAGTGAGGCGCCCCTGGACGACGTCGAGCTCCAGACCGTCCTGGATGCCGTCGCCCACTGGGAGGACCGGTACATCGACCCGGTGGGCGAGATCTTCCTGCCCCTGCTCGCCCATGCCTTCGAGGTCCGGGTGGAAGTGGCGAGGGACGGCCTGCTGTTCGACGAGAACCGGGCCGGGCTGCGGGACGCGTCCCGGGTCATCGAGGTGCACTACAACGGTCACAACCACTACAACGGCAGCGGCGCGGCACCCCGCGACCTCCTCGCCTTCGGCGAACAGGTCGCCCCCAAGCGGGTCAAGGACGAGGAGCGGGACGCGGCGGGCGACGTACGCGTGAATCCGCTGTGGGTGCCCCTGGACGAGGTCGATCCCGACCTGCTGGTCACGGGCAGCAAGGACGCCGTCTGGATCTACACCGTCACGGGGGACGGGCGGGTGCTGCTGGGCAGCGAACAGCCGAGCGCGATCGTGACGCCGGAGCAGTTCGACGCGCTGCTCACCGGCATGCGGCGCGTGACGCCCGAGCTGACCGCCGATCAACTCCGCTCACAGCTGGACGGGCTG
Source organism: Streptomyces sp. CB02058 (assembly GCF_001905505.1). GTDB lineage: Bacteria > Actinomycetota > Actinomycetes > Streptomycetales > Streptomycetaceae > Streptomyces. The sequence goes on along the minus strand of NZ_LIPG01000005.1, from coordinate 298,444 downwards.
GGTCACACGGGGATCGCCGCGGACTTCGGCGGGAAGGGACGGACGGTCCCCGGACCGAGCCGGGTCTCCGGGGAGTTCCGGTGGAACGCGGAGCGCGGCCGGTGGACGGTGAACGACAAGTCGGGCCGCTACATGAGCGAGTCCGTGCGCCCGGGGCTCGACCCCGCGGTCGCGGCGGGCTGGCTGGAGCGGGTGGCCGGTCTCTTCACGGACCGGCTGGGAGTGAGGGTCGTCCCCGACCAGGTCAAGACGTCCGCCGCGCCGCCTCCCGAGGGCGGCTCCGCACCGCCGCCCGCCCCGCCGGTGGTCCCCCTGGAGGGATACGTGTCGCTCGCCGAGCTGGACGCGATCGGGGTGACGCTGTCGGCCGGGCAGACCGCGCAGGCCGTCCTGCTCGGCAGCCGGCTCCCGGTGGAGGGGCTGGGACTGACACCGGAACAGCAGCGGCTGGTGCGGGTGCAGCGGGGCGAGCCCGACACCTCCGCGCCCACCCGGCTGCTCCTCGACTCGCCGGAGCCCTCGTCCCCGGCGAGCAGCGTGGACTCCCTCGACATGATCATGGACTGGGAGGACGGGGAGTCCGGCGAGGGCAGCCCGTCCCCCGAGCCGGAGCCGGACCACCACCGGATCCTGGTGGACCTCTACGGCCCGGACATCGACGGCAACCCGCTCTATCCCACGCTCCGGGAAGCCCTCGTCCGGCTGGACACCCTGCGCGGGAACGGTCCCCGGTCGGCGCTGCGCGACGGCCCGTTCGACCTGGACGCGGTGGCCCGGTACGTCCTGGGCCTCGACGAGCAGGAGCCGGTGACCAGGGCGCGGCGCGGCGAACTGCTCCGGGTGGCGCTCGACGAGAACGTGGAGGGCGCCCGCAGCCTCGCCGAGCTGGCGGCGTTCCGCCTCGTGCTCGAAGGGGTGTTCGCCGTCGCCCGCACCCTGCCCAGGACAGGCGGCGACATCGGGCGGAACTGGACGGGCGACCGGGTCAGGAGCCTCGACACGGCGCAGCTCGACGCCTCCCTGCAACGCCCCGACGGGGGAGCGGTGTTCGAACCCGGTGGGCCTCCGCCGTACGTCGTGATGGCTGCCGAGGGCGGTCACGACCATGTCGTCGTGCTGGACGCCGAAGGCACCTCCCACCGGGTGCCGGGCGAGGTGTTCGCCGAGCTGCTGGCCATGGATCCGGTGCTGGCCGGGCTTCCGTCGGACGTGCCGGTGGTCCTCCTGGTCCCGGAGGCGGGCGCCCGGGGCCTGGATCTGCCACGAGCCGTCGCCGACCGGACCGGCCGCACGACGTGGTCCACCAGCGGGCGTCTCGCGTTCACCGGGCCCGGGGACCGGACCGTCGTCTCCCCCGAGCACCGCCCGGGTGGGACGGCCGGGGTCTGGATCGTCAGCGAGCCCGGTCAGCTGCCCGGGCCCGACGCGCGGCAGGACGCGCAGGACTGGGAGAGCGACGTCGTGTCGTACACCCAGGTCTCGCAGGGGAGGCCGATCGGACGGTTCGTCTTCCACCCCGCCGAGGCGGCCCGCTTCGAGGGGCTCATGCGGCAGATGCCGACGACGACGGAGCTCTGGCACCAGAACCCGGTCACCGGTGTCCTGACCAAGGACCCCGGTCTCGTGCCCTGGGCGGGCAGGCCCGCGTACTTCTTCGCCGTGCACGCCTTCCCGGGGATGACCGACATGGCGCTGGAGGGCGGCGCGAACCACATGGCGCGCGGCCCCCTGACCGGCGGGTTCCTCAAGCGCCGGCCCAGTGTGTCCCAGCTCCCCGGCGACCATGTGATCGTGATGGACGCCTGCTGGCACGCGACGCCGGGCGGCGCGGACTTCGTCAACGGGGACGCCCCGCGGGCGCCGTACGTCGCCGATCCGCTGGCGACCGTCAGCGACGCCCAGTACACCGCCAACGAGACCGGCCGCACCGTGTTCGCCTCCACCCGGCCGAGCGGAATCCAGCGGCTGAGCGCACAGCAGGGCGGCGGACACGTCCGCATCCTCAGCACCGACCCCCAGGGCAGGCGTGGGCGGTGGCTGGAGTTCCGGCCCGAGCCCACCGGCGCCGCGCTCGACGCCAGGGCACGCGCAGCGGGTCTCCACCAGGGCGACGGGCCCGCACCGCCCGAGGTCCGGGACACGGCGCTGCGGCTGGTGCGTGCCCTGCGGAACGTGTTCGGCCCGGATGTGGAGCAGGACGCCGCCTACGCCCAACTGCTGGCCGGTATCGGGGCCCTGGAGTCGATGCGGGCGAGTGACCCGGCCCTGGCCGGTGCCACGCCGTTCACCGTGGACCTGCTGGAACAGACGGTACGGGCCCTTCGCGGCCCGCTGCCCGGCACGGCCCTCACCCCTGACGACCACCGTGCCGCGCTTCTGCGCGCCGCCACGGCCTCCGGTACGGGAGTGGCGCTCAGCGCGTTCGCCGCGCTGCCCCTGCTCGTCGAGGCCGCGCGGCGGCTGGACGGCTTCGCCGGGCCCGACGCCCTGGACGCCGAGGCCGCGCGGGTGCTCGGGCTGCCGACGGGCGCCGAGGTGGGACCCGCCCAGCGGACCCGGCTGTTCTGGGCGACGGCCGCGGCCCTGGCCTGGGAGCACCGGACGCCCGATCCCGACACCGCCGGGGCCCGGCTCCTGCACCTCGACCGGCCCGACCCGGCCCGGCGCGGCGAGGTCGTCGACCTGGTGACCCGGGCGGCTGCCGCCGGGCGGGACCTGGACAACCCGACGGCCGTGGCGGCCTTCCACCTGGAGACGCTGGGCGCCCTCGCTCCGGAGACCCGGCTGCTCGCCGCTGACGGCAGCACGGCGGGCCGCACCTGGTTCCAGACCCCCCGGAAGCCCGGCCCCCTGAACACGGCCGCCCTCGTCACGGCCGTGCCCAAGCCCGGCGGCGGCTTCCAGCCGGGCGGTGTGGTGCCCGCGCCGTGGAAGACCCCCGACAGCCCCGGCCCGTACGTCATCTGGGCGCCGGGGGACTCCGGCCACCTCGTGATGCAGCTGCCCGGCAGCCCCGTCCTGCGGGTTCCGTACGACGAGATCGGCGAACTGCTCTCGCGCGACAGGGAACTGGCGGGAAAGCCCCTGCGGACCGATGTGCTTCTGGCCGTGCGGGAGGCCGGAACGGCGGGCGGCACCGATCCGCGCCCGGTGATCGGCGCGCTGACGGGCCGGGGTGTCTGGACGACCACGGACAAGGTGTTCCTGACCGGATCCAGCGCCCCGGGTTCCCCGTACGCCGTCGCCGTCCTCCGGGACCCGGCGGCGGCGGGCGGGCCTTCGGCGGCGGGGGCCTGGTCGGTCGTCCGGCCCGGCGGCACCGGCACACCGGACCCCGCGACCGCGCCGGCCACCGGAGAGCCCGGGATCATGCTGCCGGGCTGAGCGTGCCCTGCACCGGCGTTCCCAGGAGCGGTGTGTCCGCCTCTCCGGCGTGAGTCGACTGCTGTTCACCCACTCTTCACGGAGTAACCGCCCTCTCGCTGCGGCCAGTTGGGGCCGGATGGATGGTCTGGGGCGGGTGTGGTGAACGCCGCGTCGACACGTGAGGACCGTATGACTGAGCCCGGAGCCGTGCGGTGAGCCGATGGTCCCTGAGACGCAGGGCGGCGTCGAGGCACACCGTCGAGCCGCCCGCCCCTGACGGGACGGTCTTCGCCGTCGAGGAGTACGACGGCGTCGTGCTGCTGCGGTCGCCGTCGGACGACGCGCTGAGCACCGCCGACATCGGCGATCTCGCCCGCTCCCTGGCTGCCGACGACGACGGCACGGTGACCGTGGTGACCGGGGCCGACGAGTCGATGGCCGACGCGCTGTGGCCACGGCTGGCCACGCTGCTCGACTCGCTCCGTGAGGAGGACGTCACCTCCGTCAGGCTGGTCATGTCCGGTGCCGGACTCGACGGCCCGGACCATGAGGCCCCCGCCCGCCGCATCGCCGACGCCTGGGGGCTGGAGGTGATCGCGCCCGACGCGGTCGTCCTGGTCGTGCCGGGCGGCGGGCTCTTCGTCCCCGGCGTACGCCCCGGCTCCCGTACGGAGGCCGGCTGGTGGCGCTTCTCGCCGGGGGCCGAGCCGGTCGCCCTGGGCCCGAGGCAGCCTGCTCCCGTGTGGCAGCCGGGACCCGCGGCCGGGGTACGGAGCACGGCGGGCGGATGCGTGGTCGAGCAGATACCCGCCGGGCTGCTGGTACGGCCCAGGGACGCCATCGCTCCGCGCCTCGGGGACCTCTGCTACGCGATACCGGTGGACCGGAGCGGGCCGCTGGTCCTCGTCGGCGTACCGGACGGGGAGGACGTGCTGCCGGCCGACGTGGCCGAGGCCGTCGGGTCGCTGCCCACGGCGGCACGCTCCCGGGTCAGGATCGCCCCGGGGGGACGCAGCGACGTACTGGAGGCGGGGAGGTCGCTCGCCGGGTCGCTCGGCCACGAGGTCGTCGTCCACACCGGGCTGCCGCTGCTCCCGGCCGGCGGCCTGACGGACCGGTACTCCGTGCGCGCGACCCTCGCCGACGCCGAGGGGGTCCCGCGCTGGCACCCGTATGTGGACGCCGTGGTGTGCCCGCCCGGGAAGGAACCCCGGCTGCTGCGCTGGACCTCTCCGGTCCCCGGCCGAGGCGCGGGCGAGCAGGGGGTGCTGCCGCTCTCCGACCGCTGGCAGGTCGGCGTGACCCGGGCAGGCCTGTGGGTCGGCGGCCCGGACGGCGAACCCGCGCCCCTCGCCGGACGCCCGGTGGCGGCGGACGGCCCGGTGATCGAGGTGGGCCGGACCGGCGAACCGCTGGACGCGTCGCTCTGGCCGGAACTGTCCCGGCTGCTGGGCGCGCTCGGCGCGGACGTCTGCGCCCGCGCCCGGCTCGTGGTGCACGGCACCTGCGTGGACGGAGGCCAGGCCCTGCGTCACCTGGCCGGCCTGCACCATCTGCGAAGCCTCCGTTTCGGGAAGCTCCCGGTGCCGGGGACGGTGCCGGGGCGTATGGCCGGGCGCGGGGCGGGGCACGCGACGGCGAGGGCGGCGTCTGCGGCGTCTGCGCCCCGTACTCCGGCGGTCACGGCGCCCAGGGCTCCTGCCGCGGGGACGTCCACGCGGGGCGGCGTGCCCGACCCGGCAGGTGCGTCCGCGTCGTCCGCTGCGCCGGGCCGGGGCGTTGCGCCTGCCTCGGGGGCCGCGTCCGCTCCGGTCGCGGCGTCGCGTTCGGCGCATGGGGCTGCTTCGGCTCCTGTTCCGACCTCGACGTCCGCTCCTGATCCGGCTCCTGCTCCGGCGTCTGCGCCTGATCCTGATACGGCGTCTGCGTCCACGGCCGTGCCTGCGGCTGCTTCGGTCGCGGCTTCGGCTTCTTCCTCCGCCTCGGCTTCCGGTTCTGGTTCGGCTTCGCCGTCTCCGGTCCGGGCTTCCGGGCCGACTTCCGCCTCGCGTCCGGGCGCGTCCCGTCCCCGGATTCCGCTGGCCCAGCTCCTGGAGCCCGACCCGGACCCGGAGCCGGTGGGCCCGCCCGAGACCCCGGCCGCCACGCCCGGGCGGACGCCGGGCCGTGCTCCCGTCGCCGGCACCACGGGAGGTGGGCCTTCTCCGACGCGTACGGCGGTTACCGGGGCCGCTCCCGGACACGGCGACCCTGAACCGGCCGGTGCTGCCGAGCCGAGCTCGGGTTCCGCTGCGACTGGGAGCGCCTCAGCACCTTCGGGCACCCCGGCCTCCTCGGGCACCCCGGCCTCCTCGGGTTCCTCCACGGCGCCCGAGGGCGACCCCGCACCTCCCGTTCCCGCGGCCACGACCTCCGGGCAGCCCACCGTGACCGTGTCCGCCCCGCCCGCCCGATCCGTCGCGACCTCCTCCGTGCCCGGGCCCGTACCGACTCCACCCGAGGGCGAGACCCCGGCGACCGGCGTCGTCCGAGGGGCCGGGGACTTCGCCCCGGCGCCGTTCCTGCCCGGGTACAGCAGCACCGAGGAGGACCGGGTCGCGTTCCGGGGGGTCGCGGAGGCCGAGTGGGAGCGTTACGGGGCCGCCGTGGCCCGGATGCTCACGCGGATGCCCGCGCTGCGCGGCCAGGAGCAGGAGGCAGCCCGGGCCGACCTGATCGCGCTGAGCCTCTATCTGCGCTGCACGGAAGGGCCGTTGAGCCATGCCGCACTGCACCGCGCCCTCGGTTCGGGCGACGGGCGGCTTCTGCCGTACGCCGCCTGTGTGGCCTCGGGGCTGCGTCGCCTGCCCGCCTTCCGGGGCGCGGCCGTGCGGGGTGCGGGCGCGGGGGTGGCCCCGGCGCCGGGCAGTCTGCTGAGGGACGCCGGGCCCGTCAGCGCGCTGCCCGTCGGCAGCGGTGAGCCACCGCCCGGAGGTGCGCGGTACGTGATCTGGTCGGTCACCGGGCGCCGGGTGCGGCAGCTGTTCGACGGGCCGGTGGAGAACACCCGGACCGACGAGGTGGTCTTCCCGCCGGGCACGGTGTTCCGGGTCCTGGCTGTCCGCCAGGGCGGCGGTGCGCCCGCCTCCCCTCTGATTCTCCTGCGTGAACTCCCTGGAATCCCCGGGGAGTCCGCCCCCGGCGGGACACCGCTCGACGAGCAGGACGAGGCCGCGCTCGCGCGACTGGACGCCTCGCTGAGCCGGAGCCCCGACGCGGCGGCCACGGGCCCCTGGCCCGGCCGCTGTGCCGGACCGGTCGGCCTCCCCCACAGCGACGGAAGCGAGTGACCCATGGCAAGTGAAGAAGGCACCGCACAACCGGCGGTGCGCCGCGCCACGGCGCTCCCCCAGGTCTCCGGACCCGCCGCACCGAACCCCGCCCTCGCCCCGCGCACACCGGCGGCAGGCAGGACCGGAGGCGGACCGGGCGCGAGTGAACCGGAGCCGGGTGCACCGACGGCCGGACCGGGCGCGAGTGGACCGGAGCCGAGCGCGTCGACGGCAGGCGAACCGGCGGCACGTGAGCCTGAGCCGGGTGAACCGGCGGCGGGTGAACCGGCAACGGGCGAAACCGCACGGACCGGCACGACGGGCCGCGCCCGGACGGTGGGCAGCACCCCCGTGGCACCCGAACCGGGCCCCGGCGCCTCCACCGCCGAGCCCGACGGCGGGACTGCCGCCGCGTCGGGCGCGGGCGGTGCCGCGGAGCCGCCCGCGGCGACCACGGCCGCCGGCGACCCGCCGTCCCCGCGCCCCAACAAGCCGTTGCTCGCCGCTGCCGCGATCGGCGGGAGCCTGCTCATCGGCGTACCGCTCCTCTTCATGGGGATGAGCGACGACGACACCCGGACGCGACCCACCGCGGCGTCCGTCTCGTCCGACGTGCTGCCGCACGACTCGGGCCGCTCGGGCGGCACCCCGGGGAGTTATGTGCCCGCCTCGCCCTCGGCGACGCCCTCGCCCACCTCGGGTACACGGAAGGAGTCCGCCGGGCCGTCGCCTTCGGCGCGTCCCGCCGCGGACACCGGTCGCGCCCCGGCGAGCGGTACGCGGAAGGAGTCGGCGGAGAAGCCCGCGAAGACGGCGCCCTCACCCACGGCCGCCACCCGCCGCGCCGCCGTACGTGCCGGAGGCGCGCTGCCCACGGGTGCGCGGTTCTCGACCGTCACGGGCATCCTCATCAAGAACCGGATGACCGGCCTGTGCGTCGATGTGCCGAACTACGGCAAGGGCCAACTCAACGGCTCCGTGGAGCAGTTCACCTGCGACGGCACCAGCCGCGACAACCAGCTGTGGGACCTGGTGGTCAACCAGAAGGGTGCGGGCCCCGGCGGCGCGGACCTGTTCACGGTCCGCAACGGCAAGGACAACTACTGCCTGGATCTGCCGGACTACGGGGCCAAGCCCGCCAGGACCGCCGTCTACGAGTGGCACTGCAACCCGGGCTCCGGGGACAACCAGATGTGGTACCTGGACAAGAGGGCCGACGGCGCGTTCTGGATTCGCAACCACAAGAGCGCGGGCCTCTGCCTGGACGTCGCGGGCCTGGGCGGATCGGGCGGCCGGGGCGCCAACCTCACCGTGTACGGCTGCTCCGCCCAGGACGACCATCTCTGGTCGTTCGCCTGAGCACCTGCCCACCCCCCACCTCACGGAGGATGTGATCCGATGTCCGTTCCCCCGGTTTCCGGAGGCAGCGGGGCCGCAGCGCCGACCCCGTCAGGCCGGCCCGGCCCGCCCTCCGTCCGCCAGGCGGTCGCGCTGCCCGCGGGCCCCGGCGCACCCGGTACCGCCCTCGTCCCCGCAGCCGCACCGCCCGCCACCGCCTCGCCCGAGGAACCCACCGCCGCGACCCCGGCGGCGGGCGAAGCCACGACGACCGCAGCCACGACGGCCGGCGAGGCGGGGACCACCGGCGGAGCCACGACGACCGGCGAGGCGGGGACCACCGGCGGAGCCACGACGGCCGGCGGGAGCGGTACGGCCGGCGAGGTCGCGGCGGCGAGCCGGGCTGGTGCCCCCGAGGCGGCCGGTCGGGCGGGCCCTGAGGGTCAGGCCGGTCAGGCCGGTCGGGTGGGTCCGGCCGGTGCGGCCGGCGGCCCCGGGGCGGGCGCCCCGGGGTCGCCGGCCGCGGCGGTGTCGGCGACCTCCACCGAGCCCCCGGCAGCGGCGGCAGCGGCGGCCTCCGCCGTGCCCGGCGGCCCCGGTGCCGACGGGGAGGCCGCCGTCGGGGGACGGCCCAGGAAGCCGCTGCTGGCCGCCGCCGCGATCGTCGGTTCCCTGCTGATCGCCCTGCCCTTCGCGCTGGCCTCCGACGGCGGCCGGGACGACGGCGCGGCCCAGCTGGTCACCTCGCCCACGACGGGCACCGTGCTCCAGGACGGCTCCTCCCGCAGGCCCGGTGCCTTCACCGCCGCGTCCCCCTCTCCTTCGCCCTCGCCCTCCGCCTCCTCGACGGGCCCCGTGGACAAGGGGCCGAAGACCGCCACCAGGCCCGCACCCGCCCCCGGCGGCGAGAAGGCGTCCACCGAGCCCGCCACGGTGAAGAAGAAGCCCGCCGCGTCACCGAAGGCGACAGCGGCCAGGAGCACCGGCAAGTCGGCCGGCACGGCGCCCAAGCCTCCCGGGAACGCCCTGGTCAGCGCCCAGTCGGGCAAGTGCCTCAGCGCGGGGTCCGGAAAGGACGGCACCCAGCTCACCCTGTGGCCGTGCGACGGATCGGCCGCCCAGCGCTGGGACTTCAGGGCGGACGGCACCGTACGCGCCCTGGGGATGTGCATGGACGTCGCCTGGGCGTCGACGGAGGATCTCACCGCGATCCAGGTGGCCTACTGCAGCGGCAACCCGGCCCAGCAGTTCTACCTCAACTCCACCCAGGACCTGGTCGCCAGGATCGCCACCAAGTGCGTGGACATCTATCAGGCGAACACCGCCAACGGCACCCCGGCCGTGCTGTTCCCCTGCTCCGGCGGACCCAACCAGACCTGGTCGAAGGCCTGACCCGGGCCCGGGCCGGACGGGACAGCTCTCGGGCGGACCCCGCTCTCAGGCGGACCCGTGGGAGACGGACTCACGGGAGTGGCGCGTCGTCCCGGCGGCCCGGGGCTTCTCCCCGTACCTGTGGCAGTGGGGGTTGTGGCAGGACCCGGGACCCCAGTGGGGGACGAAGATGCCGAGGGTCTTGTGCCGCTCGAGGACGGTGTCGACGGGCTTCTTGCAGGCAGGACACGCGTACTCCGCCTGCCGGTCGGTCTGACGCTCGGTACTGGCCATGTCTTTACGGTAATCCAACATCGGACAATGAGAAACTTTTCCGACTTTTTACCCTGCTGGGCCCGGGAAACGTGCTTCCGGACGTGCTCCGCCAGCGTGCCGCCCGGGGTACCCGACGGGCCCTCCCGGCAGCGCGCGACGGAAGACCGCAGGAGCTACAGGAAGCGGCCCGGCCCGGAACCTGGTGCCATGGAACGGGGGAACGCCTCGACGAAGGGACCATCCGGTCATGGCACGCGCACCGTCACCGGCCGCAGTCCTGCTCTCCGTGCACGCCGTCGTCTTCGACACGGACGGCGTGATCACCGACTCCGCGACGGCCCACGCCTCGGCCTGGAAGGAGGCGTTCGACGCCTGTCTCGCCACCCATGAGGGGCAGCGGCCGTTCGACGAGGCCGACGACTACCGGAGTTACGTCGACGGCAAGGCGCGCAAGGACGGCGCCTCCGCCTTCCTCGCGTCCCGGGGGATCGACCTCCCCGAGGGCACCCCCGACGACCCGCCGGGAACCGGGACCGTGTGGGCCGTCGCCGCGCGCAAGGACAAGGCGTTCACCGAGAGCCTGCGCACCCATCCGATCGCCGTCTGGCCGGGCACGGTGCGTCTCCTGCGCGTGCTGCGCGACGCGCGGGTGCCGATCGCCGCCGCCTCCGCCTCCCGGCACGCGACCGAACTGCTGGCCGGTGCCGGTCTCCTGGACCTGTTCACGGCCGTGGTCGACGGCAACGAGGCGCGCCGCCTGGAACTGCCCGGCAAGCCCGATCCCGCCCTGTTCATCGAGGCGGCCCGGCGCCTGGGCGTCCCGCCGGGGGACAGTGGTGTCGTGGAGGACGCGCTCGCCGGGGTCGAGGCGGGCAGGCGCGGGGGCTTCGGTCTGGTCGTCGGTGTGGACCGCTCGGACACCTCCGAGGGCGCCGCCGCCCTGCGCCGGCACGGCGCTGACCTGGTGGTGTCCGATCCGGGGGACCTGCTGATCAGCGGGGCGAACTGATGGCGCGGGGCTGGGTCTGGGCGTACGAGGGGTACGACCCGGAGAAGGAGCGCCTGCGCGAAGCCCTGTGCACCCTCGGCAACGGCTACTTCGCCACCCGGGGAGCCGCGCCCGAGACACCGGCGGCGAAGTCGCACTACCCGGGCACCTACGCGGCGGGCTGCTACAACCGTCTGACCTCGTCCGTCCAGGGCCGCCAGGTCGAGAACGAGGACATGGTCAACCTCCCCAACTGGCTGCCGCTGCGCTACCGCATCCACCCCGAGGGCGCCGGCCCCGGCCCCTGGCTGACCCCCGACCACCCGTATCTGGCGGAGCACCGTCAGTCCCTCGACCTGCGCGGCGGAATCCTCACGCGCCGCTCGGTGTACGAGGACGGCGACGGCCGCCGTCTGACGGTCGCGCAGGAGCGACTCGTACACATGGGCGACCCCCATCTCGCCGCGCTGCACACGGTGTTCACGGCCCATGGCTGGGCGGGGGAGCTGGAGGTGGAGGCCGCGATCGACGGCGACATCCGCAACACCGGTGTCGCCCGCTACCGGGAGCTCGCCGACCGCCATCTCATCGGCTGGGAGACCGGCACGGAGCCGGAATCCGCGGTGTGGCTGCGTTGCCGCACGGTCGAGTCCGACATCGGTATCGCGCTGGCCGCCCGCACGGTGGCCTCCTGCGGCCCGGAGCGCAACGGCGACCACCGGGCGGAGCCCCGGCAGGAGCCGCGTGCGGTCCACCAGACGCTGATGCTCCCGCTGTCCCCGGAATCCGATGCCGTCGTCGACAAGACGGTCGCGCTCTTCACCTCCAGGGACCCGGCGATCGGCAGCCCGCTGCGGGCCGCCGTGTCCGCCGTCGAGGAGGCCCCGGTGTACGCCCGGCTGCTGACCACCCACCGCCGGGCCTGGGCGGATCTGTGGCAGCAGGCCAAGCTGGAGGTCCCCGGCGAGCCCGGACGCATCCTGCGGCTGCACCTCTTCCATGTGCTCCAGACGCTCTCCCCGCACACCGCCGAGCTCGATGTCGGCGTGCCGGCCCGAGGGCTGCACGGCGAGGCGTACCGGGGGCACGTCTTCTGGGACGAGCTGTTCGTCCTGCCCTTCCTGAACCTCCATCTACCCGAGGTGTCAAGGGGGTTGCTCGACTACCGCCACCGGCGGCTCCCCGCCGCCCAGGCCGCCGCGCAGGCGATCGGCAGGGCCGGGGCGATGTATCCGTGGCAGAGCGCCGACGAGGGGCGCGAGGAGACCCAGGAGGTCCACCTCAACCCGCGTTCGGGCCGCTGGCTGCCCGACCGGTCACGCCTCCAGCACCATGTCGGCTCGGCGGTCGCGTACAACGTGTGGCAGTACTGCCAGGCGACCGGCGACACGGAGTACCTCTACTCCAAGGGCGCCGAGATGATGCTCCAGATCGCCCGTTTCTGGGCGGACAGCGCCGCGTGGGACGCGTCCCTCGGGCGCTACCGCATCAAGGGCGTCGTGGGACCCGACGAGTACCACGACGCCTACCCGGACTCCGAGTCCGCGGGGCTCGACGACAACACGTACACGAACGTGACCGCGGCCTGGGTGCTGGCGAGGGCCGGCGAGCTGTGCCGCGCGCTGCCCGCGAGCCGCTGCCGGCAGCTCCTCGACCGGATCCGGCTCGACCCGTCCGAGACGGACCGCTGGGACGAGATCTCCCGCCTGCTGTACGTGCCCCATCACCGGGGTGTCATCAGCCAGTTCGCCGGCTACGGGGACCTGGCCGAGCTGGACTGGGAGGGCTACGGGGAGCGGTACGGGAACATCCGGCGCCTCGACCGGATCCTGGAGGCGGAGGGGGACACCGTCAACCGCTACCAGGCGTCGAAGCAGGCCGATGTGCTGATGCTGGGCTACCTCTTCTCGCCCAGGGAACTCGCCGCGCTGTTCCGGAGGCTCGGCTACGAACTCGACGACGAGACCTGGCGGGCCACCGTCGACTACTACGTGAAGCGCACGAGCCACGGCTCCACCCTCAGCTCCCTCGTCCACGCCTGGGTGCTGGCCCGGGTGCACCGCGACGACGCCTGGGCGTACTGCGAGGAGGCGCTGATCGGTGATGTCGCCGACATCCAGGGCGGTACGACCGAGGAGGGCATCCACCTGGGGGCGATGGCGGGCACGCTCGACTTCGTGCAGCGCGGCATGACCGGCCTGGAGACCCGCGACGACGCCCTGTGGCTCGCGCCGGCCACCCTGCCCCAGCTGTCGAAGTTCCGGATGCGGCTCCGCTTCCGGCGGCACTGGGACGTGGACCTGCGCCTCCGCGCCGAACGCCTGCGGATCGCCGTACCCGACTCGGAACGGCCGGGCGTCCGGGTCAGGCTGGACGGCAGCGCCTATGTTGTTCAGCCGGGGACGGCGCGCTGGCTGGAGCTGCCCACCGACATGCCCGGCGGGTCCTGAGACGGGCCACCCGAGAGGGGCCTGGGAGCCGGTCGTTTCGGGGGCCGTCCCCGTTCACGCGGGCCGCGACGACACCAGTACGCCGATCTTGTCGATGCGGTGCTCCGGGTTGTGCTGGGCGTCGCGCCAGAAGTTCCCGGCCGCGTCGTCCTCCGGGGTCGCGCAGGTGGAGAGGGTGATCATGGCCTCGGTGGGCTTCCCGCCCGGTTCGCCCGGCACCTCGGCGCGCTGCTCGGCGAGCGAGCGCTCCGAGCGGAACGAGGTCTCCCGGGTCTCCGTGATCCGGTACTCGTACACCGTGCCGTTCTCCGTGACGAGGACCGTGTCGCCCTTCTCCAGCGACGGCAGGTCGTGGAACGGACCTCCGGCGGAGAGCCGGTGGGCCGTCACCAGGTAGTTCCCGGTCTCGCCGGGCCCGACGCCGCCCTTCTCGCCGTACGGGCTGGCCGCGGCACCCGTGTCCTGGACACGGGTGCCCGGAGCGTCGTCCGTCGTGCCCTCGTACGGCACCACGCGCAGATCGGTGATGCCGATCGCCGGGACGGTGAGCTCGGCGGTTTCGGTCCGCGGGTCGGTCCTGTCGGCGGGGGCCGCCGCGACCGCCGTGGCCGCCGTGGTCGCGGCGACCGGGGAGGCCGCCGCGACCGCCGCCGGACCTCCGGCGGCCAGGACGACGACGACCGCGGCCGCGCAGACCCGGGGGAGGCGGCGGAGTGTCCTGGAAGGGTGCATGACGGGTTCCGGGTCGATGGCCGGTGCGGGCCCGTGGGTCCGGCCCGCACCTTCCAGTACACCACCGGTCACCCGGCGGCGCCCGGGTCGAGCAGCTCGCGCACCTCCTCGGCGGTCGTCTCCGTGAGCTCCTCGCCCACGAGCACCCAGCGGGTGATGCCGACCGACTCCAGGAAGGCGAGGTCGTGGCCGGCGATCACGAGCGCGCCCTCGTAGGAGCCGAGTGCGCTCGTCAGCTGCCGCACGCTCGCCAGGTCCAGATTGTTGGTCGGCTCGTCCAGCATCAGCAGCTGGGGCGCCGGGGCGGCGAGCATCGTCGCCGCGAGGGCGGCACGGAAACGTTCCCCGCCCGACAGGGTGCCCGCCTCCTGCTCGGCCCGCGCGCCCTTGAAGAGGAAGCGCGCGAGCTGCGAGCGGATCTCGTTGTCCGTGGTCCCCGGCGCGAGACGGGACACGTTCGCCGCGACGCTCAGCGAGTCGTCCAGCACGTCCAGGCGCTGCGGCAGGAAGCGCAGCGGCACGAAGGTCCTGGCCTCCCCCGACTCCGGTTCCAGCTCCCCGGTGAGGGTGCGCAGCAGCGTCGTCTTGCCCGCGCCGTTGCGTCCCACGAGCGCGACGCGTTCGGGCCCCTGGACGTGGAGTTCGCCGTCGCGCAGGGTGCCGAAGCGGGGCCGGAGCCCCCGCACGCTCAGGACCGTGCGGCCCGCGGGGACCGCGGTGCGGGGGAGCTTCACCCGGATCTCCGCGTCGTCACGGATCGCCTCGGACGCCGTGTCGAGCCGCTCGCGCGCCTCCTGGAGCCGGTCCTCGTGCAGACCGCGCAGCTTGCCCGCGGCCTCCTGGGACGACCGCTTGTGCTCGCCCGCGACGATCCTCGGCGCGCGCCGCTGGGCGTCCATCTTCTTGTTGTGCCGCTGGCGGCGGGCGACCTTGATCTGTGCCTCCTCCAGCTCGCGCTTCTGGCGGCGTACGTCGGACTCGGCGGCCCGCACCATGCGCCCGGCCGCCTCCTGCTGGGTGGCGAGCGCCTCCTCGTACGCCGACCAGCCGCCGCCGTACCAGCTCACCGTGCCGGCGCGGAGGTCGGCGATGCGGTCGACTCGTTCCAGCAGGTCACGGTCGTGGCTGACCACGAGGAGCACACCGGAGCGCCAGGACTCGACGGCGTCGTACAGCCGGCGACGCGCGAACACGTCGAGGTTGTTGGTCGGCTCGTCGAGCAGCAGCACGTCGGGGCGCTCCAGCAGCAGTGCGGCCAGCCGGAGCAGCACGGTCTCGCCGCCGGACAGCTGCCCGGCGGTGCGGTCGAGGCCGACGTCGCCGAGGCCGAGCGAGCCCAGGGTCGCCAGGGCTCGTTCCTCGACGTCCCAGTCGTCGCCGACCGTCTCGAAGTGCTGCTCGGAGACGTCGCCGGCCTCGATCGCGCGCAGCGCCGTACGCCGCTCGGTGATGCCGAGGGCGTCCTCGACACGCAGGTCCGTGTCGAGCGTGATGTTCTGCGGCAGATACGCGAGGTGACCGCCGACGGTCACCGAGCCCGCCGAGGGGTGGAGCCGGCCGGCCAGCAGCCGCAGCAGGGTGGACTTTCCGGAGCCGTTGGTGCCGACGAGACCGGTGCGGCCCCTGGGGACGCTCAGGGAGAGCCCGTCGAAGACCTCCGTGCCGTCCGGGTGGCTGAAGGACAGGGCGGAGCAGGAGAGCGACGCGGCGGGCGTGGGCTGGGACATGTGATCCTCGCGGTCGTAAGCATGTGATCAGGGGCTTCGTGTGCGAGCACCACGCGGCGACCGGCCGAGGAGAAAAAGGGGTGCGGTCCTCCGGAGAAACGGAAGGACGGTCCATGCACCGAGGTCGCATCCACGCGGGGTCACGGGGCGGCAGGAGAGCCGACGGCGGCGTGACGGGCTACGGCAGGGGCCGTACCGCGCGATGATCGCGGACCTCAGATGCGCAACGTCCACCTCTATCGGAGACAACAGGACTCAAAAACTGTACACCGTGTGCGGGCCGGCGGCCCGGGATTTCACGGGGACGCCGTCTTGACGCGGGGGCGCGGGTTCCTTAGCGTCTGCTCGCCCGATCGCGGAGTGTTCCGAAACATTCGGGATCGGCGCTGTGTGACGCCCGGGGAGGGTTCCTCGGCAGGCCCGCCCGGCCTGACACCCTTCCGTCTTCCTCCCGCACAGGAGACCCCGCATGAGACCGCACTCCACGGGCCCCGCCCGCCCCACTGCCTTACGGGCACGACGCGCGGCCCGCCATCTGGTGGCCCTGGTCACCGGCGCCCTGCTCCTCGCGGCGGCCCCGGCCGTCTCCGCCGAGCCCGCGCCCCGGGGCGCGGGCGCCCCCTCCTGGACCGGGACCTGGGCCACCACACCCACACAGACCCCGGCCTCGGACACCACGGCCTTCGACGACGAGACGATCCGCCAGACCGTCCACACGAGCATCGGCGGGGACCGGGTCCGCGTCCGGCTGTCGAACGAGTTCGGCAGCGGGCCCCTGGTCATCGGCGAGGCCCGGATCGCCCGCGCGGCCGGCGGACCGGGCACGCGCATCGACCCGCGCACCGACCGGCCGCTCACCTTCGGCGGGCGCACCTCCGTGAGCGTGCCCGCGGGGGCCCCGCTCCTCAGCGACCCGGTCGCCCTGAAGGTGCCCGCGGGGACCGACCTCGTGGTGAGCATCCATCTGCCCGGACCCACCCCGGGCTCGACGCTCCACGCGTTCGCCCTCCAGCACAACTACAGGGCCGCCGGGAACGTCACCGGGGACACCGACATCGAGCCGACCGAGACCTTCGACCGCTGGTACTTCCTGACCGGCGTCAGCGTGAGCACCGGCAGGTCCTCCTCGGCGGTCGTCGCCTTCGGCGACTCCATCACCGACGGCTCCGTCACCGAGACCGGCGCCAACCACCGCTGGCCGGACCGTCTCGCCGGCCGGCTGCGCACCACCCTGGGACCGGACGCGGTGGGCGTGCTCAACCAGGGCATCAGCGGCAACCGCCTTCTCCACGACCCCAATCCCCCGGCCGGGTCCGACGCCGAGAACTTCGCCGCGTACTTCGGCCAGAGCGCCCTGCGCCGCTTCGACCGCGACGTCGCCTCCCAGCCCGGTGCCGAGCACCTGATCGTGCTGCTCGGCGTGAACGACCTCGGCCACCCCGGCACCGTCGCCCCGGAGTCGGAGCGGGTCACGGCGGCGGAACTCATCGGCGCCCACCGCCAGATCATCGCCCGCGCGCACGACCGGGGCCTCAAGGCCTACGGCGGCACGGTCCTCCCCTTCAAGGACGACACCCTCGGCTTCTACACCCCGGAGAACGAGGCCGCCCGCCAGGCCCTCAACCACTGGATCCGCACCGGCGGGGAGTACGACGCGGTGATCGACTTCGACAGGGCGCTGCGCGACCCGTCGGACCCGCAGCGCCTCCTCGCCCGCTACGACAGCGGCGACCACCTCCACCCCAACGACGCGGGCGCCGAGGCGATGGCCCGCGCCGTCCCCCTGCGCCTCCTGCGCTGAGGGGACCGGCTCACGCTCCGCGCAGGCGCTCCGCCTCCTCGACGAGCCAGGCGGGCCGGACCATCTCGACGTTGCGTCCGGTGCCCTGGGCGGCCCGGACCAGCGCGTCGGCCGCCGCCGCCGGGCCGGGCGGGGTCAGGGCCAGTGCCCCGGCCGCCTCGGCGAGCGCCTGCGCGGCGGCGGCCTCCACCGCCCCGGCGAGCTGGAGCGAGGCGGCCGAACGCTCGGCCGCCTCGGCCGCCTCTGCGTACCGGGCCTCGGTCCAGTGGGCCCAGGCGGTGTTGTAGAGGCAGACGCCCTCCGCCCGAGGGTTCTCCATCTTCGAGGCCTCGTCGAGCGCGCCGCCCAACGCGGTCAGTGCCTCGGCCGTCCGCCCGGTCGCGATCAGGGCGATCCCCTGGGCGTTGAGTGCGTAGGCGACCGCCTCCAGACTGTCGGCCTCCCGGTACGCGCGCACCGCCTCGCCGCCCGCCGTCACCGCGTCCTCCCAACGGCGCAGCACCAGAAGGGCGATGGACCGGGCGTTCCATGAGCGCGCCTCGGTGAGCGTGTCGCGCGAAGCGCGGGCATGCGTGTACAGCCGGTCGGCACCGGCCAGCGCCGCGGTCCCCTCGCCGAGGTAGCTGTGCGTCAGGCTGAGGCTCAGGAAGGCGTGGACCTCGGCCTCGGAATCACCCAGCTCGTGCGCCAGTTCACCGGCGCGGGCCAGCGGTTCCACCGCCGCGTCGAGGCTGCCCAGCTGACGGTGGGTGTCGCCCAGGCCGAACAGGGCGTTCTGCCACGAGGGACGGTCGTCCAGCCGCTCGGCCAGTCCGGCCGCCTCGGTGAACAGCCCGACCGCGTCGGCCATCGGGCCACCGCTGAGCCGGGCGTGTCCGAGGCCGATGAGATGGGCGAGCCGCGCCCGGTCGTCGGTCACATGTCCCTCCAAGGTCATGTGCAGAGAGATCGCGGCCAGCACCGACCCGTGCCAGACCAGCCACTCGCTGATCGAACCGAGCAGCAGCGCGGCCTCGTTCATGTCCCCGGCGCGCACCAGGTGGTCGAAGGCGCGCCGGTGGGGGCGGATGTCGTCCAGGGTCCGCCAGTCCTCCCGGGGCGGCGCGATGCTCGCGTACCAGCCGGCGGCCCGCCGCTCCACGGCCCTCCGGCCCAGGGAGCCTTCCCGCGCCATCGCCCCGTACGCGAGGTCCGCGTCCATCGGGTGCAGCGCGAGGGTCCGGCTGGCCCGGTCGACCGAGAGCATGCGCGTCCGCAGCAGCCCCGCGAGCACGGGGCCGACGGCCAGGCCCGGTTCGAGGCCCGCCACGATCCACTCGACGGCCTCCCGGGTCACCGGCGTACGCAGCACCGCGAGGACGTTCAGCACGGTGCGGCCCTCGGGGCCGAGCCGCTGGTAGCGGTCCTGGGCGAGCCCCGCGACCACATCGCCGCGCAGAGCGAAGTCCTCCAGCACCTCCTGGAGCGTGGGCAGGGTCAGCATGTCGTCCGCCATGACGCCCACCAGCAGCTCCAGCGCGCGCGGGACGCCGTGCACATGGACCGCGGCCTGCAACAGCTCCTCGTCGGACAGCTGCCCCACCCCGATGCTGCCGTCCTGGTCGAGCTCGCGCAGGAGCGCGACGGACTCGACCGGCGGAAGGCCGTCCGCGAGATCGACCTCGGCCGCGAAGCGGCGCAGCTCGGGCGCGAGCCGCAGGGGTATCTGCGAGGTGGCCAGCAGCCGGGGGGTGGAGCGGGCCCGGAACAGGCAGTCCAGGAAGACCGCGAGCTCGTCCTCGTCGTCGAGCCGGCCGTCGTCCGTGAGCCGGTCGTCGAGGTTGTCCATCAGGATGACGAACAGGTCGCCGCGCATCGCCGCGAACAGCTCGCCGATCTTGTCCTGGACGGGCCGGTCCGTGGCCCAGACCTCCAGCAGCCGGGTCCGCTCCTCGCCGCCGATCACCTCGGCGCAGTCGAAGTAGAGGCGCTCCAGCGAGATCCCCGACGTACGGGTGCTGAGATTGACCAGCCCGCGCGGCAGGGGCGCCCGCAGCTGGCCGGGCCACTCGCCGTGCTCCAGCAGCTCCATGACCTTGGCCGCGACGGAGCTCTTGCCCATGCCGCGCCGCCCGGTGACGGTGACCATGCGGACGGCGGGATCGGCCAGGTGACGGCCGATCCGGTCACGCACCTCGACACGGTCCTTGAACAGCTCCAGCCCGTGGGTGACCGGCAGCCCGATGACCCTGGAACCGGCCGGTCCGCCCGCCGGGCCCGCGTAGGGCAGCGCCGCCGGATCGGCGATGGCCAGCAGCCGTGCCAGCTCCGCCGCGCGCGGGGCGCCGACCCGGCCCAGGACGTGGTCGATACGGGCCGCCGTCAGCCGGCCCGCGCCCTCACGGCGGTGGTGCTCGGCGACGACCCCGACGATGCGGGCCCCCGCCCACACGGCGGCGCCCGACATCCCCGACCACGGCGACACCTCGGGGTCGGGATCTGCGGCGGCCTCCCGCACGGTGATCTCCAGGGTGCCGGTGCGCAGATTGGACAGCGCCGCCACGGTCCCGTCCGCCTGGTGCAGCTCCCGGAACTGCCGGCCGTCGGCCCCGCGCCGCCGTTTCCACAGCGGGAATCCCGCGGCGTGCACTGGGACGAGGGCATGCCGGTCGTCGCCGATCCGCCCGAACAGCGCGGGCCCCACGGCCCCGGTGCCCGGCGGCGGCGCGAAGGTCAGCACCGCCACATCGGTCCCGCCGTCCGACCAGGCGACGACCGCCGCCGCCGACCACTGCCCCGGCCGGTCCGCGTCGAAGCGCACCTTCACCCCGGCGGCACCGGCCACCACGTGCAGCGCGGTCAGCACCGCCGTGTCGCCGACCCGGTACCCGGACCCGCGCCTCCCGCCTGAGGCCGTGGTGACGATGACCTCCGCGATGCGGTGCGGATCGAGGCCGCCCGCCGCCGTCTCAGTCCTCACCGAGCAGCTCGTCTCCGGAGATCAGCGCCATCTGGTCCGGCGCGTCCGCGAGGACCGGCTGAAGGGTCAGCGTGAGCCGCTGGGTGACCGTCGACGACCGCTTCGCCGCCGCACTCGCGTCGAACACCCAGAACCGGACCTTCACCCCCGGCTCCCGGCTCCGCTCCACCCCGACCGTCAGCTCCAGCTCGACCCGCTCCGCCTTGAACCGCAGCCCGGAGCCCTCCCCGTCCGCAAGGGCACGGCTCAGCTCCTCGCGCAGCTGCGCGATCATGTCCGCCAGCTCGACCGCATCGTTCACAACCAGATCCCCCACGGGCTCGTACCGCCAACTACCCACCGGTCAGGCCCACATCATCACGCACGGAGCCCCGGTCGCGTCGGCCGATCCGCCCCGCGACAGGGCTCCGCCCCCGCACGCACGCGGGGAGGCGTGCACGTGCGGGGGCGGAATCGGGGGACGGGGCGTGGTCAGTCCTCGCCGAGGTACGCCTTGCGGACGCTCTCGTCGTGCAGGAGCTCGGCGCCCGTGCCGGACAGCACGATGCGGCCGGTCTCCATCACGTACGCGTGATCCGCCAGCGCCAGCGCGGCGCGGGCGTTCTGCTCGACGAGGAGGATCGTCGTGCCGGACGCCTTGAGCTCGGCCACGGTCGCCATGATCTTCTGCATCATGATCGGCGACAGCCCCATGGACGGCTCGTCCAGCATCAGCAGCGACGGCCGGCACATCAGCGCGCGGGCCATCGCGAGCATCTGCTGCTCACCGCCGGACATGGTGCCCGCCGGCTGGGAGCGGCGCTCCCGCAGGCGGGGGAAGAGCTCGTACGAGCGCTCGATGTCCTCGGCGATCGACGGGTCGTCCTTGCGGATGTACGCGCCGAGCAGCAGGTTCTCCTCGACGGTCAGCCGGGGGAAGATGTGCCGCCCCTCCGGCGAGTGGGCCAGGCCCAGCGAGACCACCTTGTGGGCGGGGACGCCCGCGAGGTCCTGGCCGTCGAAGCGGATCGAGCCCGCCGACGGGAGCAGCTGACCGCTCAGGGCCTGGAGCGTCGTCGTCTTGCCGGCGCCGTTGGTGCCGATCAGGGTGACGACCTGGCCCGCGTCCACGGTGAAGGAGATGCCCTTGACGGCCTCCACCTTCCCGTAGGCGACGCGCAGTTCGTTCACTTCCAGCAGCGCGCTCATGGCGTCTCCTCCTCGGCGGTCGCGGTGGTGGCACCGGGGGTGGACGGGGCGTCGCCGTCGAGCGCCTCCTCCAGTTCCGGCGGGGCGCCCAGATAGGCGTCGATGACGCGCGGGTCCGCCTGGACCACGGCGGGGGCCCCCTCGATGATCTTGCTGCCCTGGACGAGGACCGCGACCCGGTGGCAGAGGTTCATGATGAAGCGCATGTCGTGCTCGATCACCAGGATCGCCACGCCCCGCTCCCGTATCGCCAGGACCAGTTCCTCGGCCTCGCGGGTCTCCTGCGGGTTCATGCCCGCCGTCGGCTCGTCGAGCAGGAGCAGCGCGGGGTCGGACGCCATGGCACGGGCGATCTCCAGGCGGCGCTGGGCACCGTAGGAGAGGTTGCGGGCCAGTGAGTCGCCCTGGCCGTCCAGGCCGGTGAAGGCGAGGAGTTCGTCGGCCTTCGCCCGCGACTCGCGCTCGGTGCGCCGGTGGCGCGGGCCGTGGCCGATCGCGGAGAGCAGCCCGGCCCGGCTGCGGGTGTGGTGCCCGACCATGACGTTCTCGCGGACCGTCATGTTGGCGAAGAGCCGGATGTTCTGGAAGGTACGGGCGACTCCGGCGCGGGTGACCTTCGCGGGGCGCGGCGGCAGGGTCGCGCCCCGGAACCGCACCTCGCCCTCGGTGGGCACGTACAGGCCGGTCAGACAGTTGAAGAAGGTGGTCTTGCCGGCGCCGTTCGGGCCGATCAGCCCCACGATCTCGCCCGCGCGGACGGTCAGGTCCACGCCGTCGACGGCGGTCAGGCCGCCGAACCGCATGGTCACACCCCGGGCGTCCAGGATCGCTTCGGCGGTGGCCGCTTCCGCGGGCTCCGCCGCGGCGTGTTCGGTGGTCTCGGTCATGCCCTGGCCTCCACAGCGGCCTCGTGTGCCTCGGCTTGCGCCACTTCTTCCTCGTGGAACTCCAGTTGCCGCTTGCGGTCGGGCACCAGGCCCTCCGGGCGGTAGCGCATCATGAGGATGAGCGCGAGACCGAAGAGCATCATCTGGTACTTGCTGAAGAACTCGAACTTCGCCGGGATCAGGTAGAGCAGCGCGGCCCCGACCAGCGGACCCGAGATCGTGCCCATGCCGCCGAGGACGACGGCCGCCAGCAGGAACGCCGAGTTGGGCGGGGCGGTGTCGGCGAACTTGTAGTTGTCCGGTACCGCGTTGGTCTGGAGATGGGCCATGACCGCCCCGGCGAGCCCGGCCAGCGAGGCGCCGAGGCCGAAGGCCAGCAGCTTGAAGCGGAAGCCCTCGATGCCCATCGCCGTCGCCGCGGTCTCGTCCTCACGGAGCGCGACCCAGGCCCGGCCGACACGGGAGTTGCCGACCTGCGCGTAGACGAAGACCACCAGGGCGATCACCGCGAGCAGCAGCAGGTAGTAGTTGGCGAACCGGCCGAACGTCACACCGAGGACGGTGTGGCTCTGCCCGAAGTCGAAGCCGAGGACGCTCAGGTTCGGGATGGAGTTGATGCCGTTCGGGCCACGGGTCAGCAGCGGACCGGACGTGCCGTCGAGGTTGTTGACGGTGATGCGGAAGATCTCGCCGAAGCCGAGCGTCACGATCGCCAGGTAGTCGCCGTGCAGACGCAGCGTCGGCGCTCCGATCACCACACCCGCCACCAGCGAGACGGCCATGCCGAGCAGCGCCGCCGCCCAGAACGGCAGGGTGATCCCGATCGTGGAGAACGAGGACCCGGAGACCAGGGCGGCGGTGTACGCGCCGGTGCCGAGGAAGGCGACGTAACCGAGGTCGAGCAGTCCGACCATGCCGACCACGATGTTCAGCCCCAGCGCCACGGCGGCGAACACGAGGATGTTGTCCGCGATGGCGGTGTACTGCTCGTTGCTCTGGGTGAAGGGGAAGACGAGCGCGGCGGCCAGGGTGGCGACCGCGACGGCGATCCGGTGACGGGAGTTGATCTCGCTCATCCGCGCGGTGAGGCCGCTGACCACCAGGGCGCGCAGACCGAGTCCGGCTGCGGGCAGGAAGGCCAGGAACTCCTCGGCGGAGCCCGTGGTGATCCCGTACGTCAGCGTGTACATCGCGGCCAGGAACACCACGGTGATCAGGGCGACCTCGGCGGCGTGCGGCAGCCGTACGGCGGCCTTCCTGGCCACCGGCGCGTCCTCGCCCGGCGGCAGCCCGTAGGCCCCGGCGGTGAGCAGCAGGACGGCCGCGGCGGCGAGCCAGCCGCCCGGTTCGACGTTGACGGCGCCGCCCAGGGTGACGGCGATGGCGCCGACGGTGATCAGGGTGCTGGTCAGCGCGGCGAGCGCGGCGGCCCGGACGGCCCCGACCTGGCGCATCACGGCGAAGAGCAGGGTCAGCAGACCCGTGGCCAGCGTGACGAACTGGCTGCCGCCGGGATAGCCGGCCAGGGTCAGGTTGCCGGGGAACGCGGCGGTCCACGTCCACGGCAGGAACGGCGAGACGAGGGTCAGGGCGAGGCCGGTGCCGGTGAGGGCCTTGGCCACCACCGGGTTCATGGGCTTCATGGGCATCACGGATTTCATGGAACGCGCGGGGGTGCGGGCGTCGGAGGCGGGAGTCGTCGTCATCGCGGTCACGCCCTGTCCGCGACGCGTTCGCCGAGCAGGCCCTGTGGCCTGATCAGCAGCACGACGATGAGGATGACGAAGGCCCACACGTCCTTCCAGACGGACCCGCCGAACATCGACAGCGACGGGATGTGCGGGAGGATTCCGGAGGCGGCGGACTCGGCGACACCGAGCACCACCCCGCCGAGCATGGCTCCGCGGATGTTGCCGATCCCGCCGAGCACGGCGGCGGTGAAGCCCTTCAGACCGGCGATGAAGCCCATGTTGTACGAGATGAGCCCGAGGCGGAGCCCTTGGGTGATGCAGGCGACGGCGGCCAGCACGGCGCCGATCGCGAAGGCGATGACGATGACCCGGTCGGTGTCGATGCCCATCAGCCGTGCGGTCGCCGGGTCCTGGGCGGTCGCCTGCATGGCGCGGCCGGTACGGGTGCGGCGCACGAACCAGGCGAGGGCCGTCATGCACAGCGCGGCGACGACGACGGTCAGTACGGCCGCGTGGCTGATGGCCACTCCGCCGATCTCCAGCGGCTTGCCAGGGAGCTGGGGGAACGCCACGGGGGCGGTGACACCGACGGACTCGCCCGGCAGCGTGAAGAAGTTGAAGACGACCTGCTGGAGGAAGAGCGACAGGCCGATCGCCGCGATCAGCGGGGCGAGCCGGGGCGCCCGGCGCAGCGGCCGGTAGGCGAAGCGCTCGGCGGCCACCGCCGCGGTCACCGCGATGATGATCCCGGCGATCAGCAGGACGGGCAGGGCCAGCCAGAGCGAGACCGACTGGAGCCCGGGGACCCAGGCGTAGACGAAGAGGGCGCCGAAGCCGCCCAGCATGAAGATCTCGCCGTGGGCGAAGTTGATGAGCTGGAGGATGCCGTAGACCATCGTGTATCCGACGGCTATCAGCCCGTACATGGAGCCGAGGACGAGTCCGTCGGCCAGGAGTTGTATGAGTTCGGTGAGGGTCACCCGGGGTCCTTAGGGGCGGGGTGGATCTGGGGCGCTGGGTGCGGGGGCGGCGGGGCCGCGTCCTGGGCGGGTCCGGGACAGGCCGCCGGAGCCGGGTGGCCCGGGGGAGTCCTCGCGGGGGAACGGCCGGGTGCGCGGGAGGGCGGGCCGCCGGGGAAGAGGCGGCCCGCCCGCCGTGCGCCGCCGCTACTTCTCGACGGTGACGACCTCGACGCCGTCCTTCCAGGCGCCGTTCTGCACCGCGTTGACGCTGATCACCTGGTTGACGCTGTCCCCGAACTCGTCGAAGGCGACCTGGCCGGTGGCGCCGGAGAAGGAGACCTTCTGCATCGCGGTGACGACGTCGGGCCGGAGGTCCTTCACCGCGCCGATCTTCCCTTCCTTGCCCTCGGCCGCCGCCTTGACCGCCTGGATCAGGGCGGTCGTCGCGTCGTAGGTGTACGCGCCGAAGACGCCGTACGGCTCGGAGTAGCCGGCCGCCTTGTAGTCGGCGATGAAGCTCTTCGCCGAGTCGAGCGTGTCCACGGGGGCGCCGTCGGACGTCGTGTACGTACCGTTCGCCGCCTCCTTGCCCGCGAGCTCGACGAGCTTGTCGTCCTTCACGGCGTCACCCGCACCCATCGGGCCGTCGAAGCCGGCCGCCACGAGCTGCTTCTTCAGCGGGCCCGCCTGCGGGTACTCGCCGCCGTAGAACACGCCCTGCGCCCCGGAGGACTTGACGCTGTTGACGA
This sequence comes from Streptomyces sp. CB02058, assembly GCF_001905505.1. Taxonomy (GTDB): domain Bacteria; phylum Actinomycetota; class Actinomycetes; order Streptomycetales; family Streptomycetaceae; genus Streptomyces. The sequence goes on along the minus strand of NZ_LIPG01000005.1, from coordinate 272,648 downwards.
CGGCCGCGTAGTCGCTCTCGTCCGGGTTGATGCTCTGGTGGATGGCGATCTTGCCGCCGAGCTCCTTGTAGGCGTCGGTGAAGTTGACGACGATGCCGGCGCCGTACGTCTTCTTGTCGTCGACCGTGGCGATCTTCTTGATCTTGAGGTCGTTGAAGAAGTACTCCGCCATGACCGGGGCCGCCACCGCGTCCGTGGTGATGGTGCGGAAGTAGCTGGCGTACTCCCGCTTCGGCGTCTTCTTGTAGTCGGAGCCCTGGGTGAGGGTGGGGTTGGTGTTGGCGCCGGACACCTGGACGAGCTTCGCGTCGGCCAGGGTGGACTGCATGGCCGCGGACACCGAGGAGTTGTACGCCCCGACGACGCCGATCACGCTCTCGTCGGCGGCGAACGCGGCGGCGTTCTGCTGACCGATGTTCGGCAGCGCCTGGTCGTCCTTGGCGAGGAGCTCGAACGTGACGCCCGGGACGGTCTTGTCCTTGTTGGCCTTCTTCACGGCCAGCTCGGCGGCGTTCTTCATACCGAGGCCGACAGCCGCCAGGTCCTTCGAGAGCGGGGCGTCGAAACCGATGGTGACGGTGGTGGAGCCGCCGGCGGCATCGGTGCCGTCCCCGGTGTCCCGGCTGCCGCACGCGGACAGGGCGAGCGCCCCGGCCATGACGGGCACACCGATTCTGAGCAGGCGAACGTGACGCATGGTTCCTCCCCAAGACATGTCCGCGGCCGACGGGCGTCCGGGCTGCGCGGTGACTGAACGTTATGGGGGCGGTGGCTTGATCCAGGCTGTCTGCGCGGACGACGTTGGCGCCCTCACGTTGTCCGACCGGACAATGCGCGACACGCGAGGGACGCATTGCCGCGACCTGAGCGCGCGGAAACCCCCCATCCCGGGCGGCACAAGGGATTTCAGGGCTCCGGCAGCCCGGTCAGGAGGTCGGTCCGACCGCCGTACGGAGCTGGAGCATGGCCATCAGCCGCTGCTCCGGGTCGTCGAGGTCGAGGCCGCTGAGGGAGACCGCGCGCCGGATGCGGTGGCGCAGCGTGTTCGGGTGGATGTGCAGCCGCTCCGCGACCTTGGAGACGTCCCCGAAGGCGTCGAGGTACAGGAGCAGCGAGGACGCCAGCTCGGTGCGCTGTCTGCGGTCGCGCTCGATCAGCACGTCGAGCGCGGGATCGCGTACGTCGGGTCTGGAGTCCAGCAGTTCGAGGATCGCGCCGAGCGCGACGGAGGACCGCACGTCGTCGTACGTCGCCACCGCCCGCCCCGGGGCACCGGCCATCGCGTCCAGCACGGTGTCGGCGGTGCGCCGTGCCGTCGGGGCGTCCGCGAGCCGGGCCACCGGCCGGGCGAGCGCTCCCTGCACGGGCGTCCCGAGATGACTGCGCAGCGTGGACACCAGATCGGCCGCCCAGGCCAGCACCGCGGGATCGGACGGCGCGGTCCCGGCCTGCGGACCGGCGGCCCCGGACCCGCTGCCGGCCGCGGGCTCCTGGGCGCCGGGTCCTGGCGGGGTCTCCGGCAGCAGGACGTAGACCCGGCCGTCCAGCCGCGCCGCCACGGCGCTGCGCCGGTAGGCGGCGGCGTGCACGGCGACGATCCCGGCCGCCCGGGTCCTGCGCAGCTCCAGCTCGGGCCCGGCGGACCCGGTGGCGTCCTCGCGTTCCCGCAGGTCGAGCCCCATGACCGTGGCCCCGCTGTCGGCGGCCACCCCCAGCTGCCCGGCGGGCGAACCCGCGGTCAGCCGTCCGGCCAGCAGCCCCGCCACCAGCTCCTCGCGCAAGGCGGAGCCCGGTCCCGCCCTGCCGTGCCCGCGTACGAGGAGGAGCGCCGCCAGCCGGGCGGCACCGCGCAGCACCCGGTCGGTGCGCTCCTCCAGGGGACCCTGGCCCTCCTGCACCCAGATCGTCCCGAGCAGCCTGCTGCCCGCGCTGATCCCGGCGACCCGGCGGCTGCGGATGCCCAGCTCGGGTCTCTCCCGCACGGCCACGATCTCCTCGCCGCCCCGCAGCCGGGTGTAGACCCCCCAGTCGCGCAGGACGGCGAGGAACTCCTCGGGGCAGACCCGCCCGAGGATCGAGAGCCGGCGCAGCTCGTCGACCTGGTCGCCCGAGCGGCTGTACGCCAGGACGCGGTTGGCCGCGTCCTCGATGCTCACGATGCCGCCGGTGAGGGTCGCCACGGTCTGGGCGAGCGAGAACAGGTCGCCGTCCGTGCCGAGTTCCGCCGGATCGGGCACCCCGCCGACGGAGTCCACGACCGCGCGGGCCGCCGACTCCACCTGCTCCCAGCGGGCCCGCGGGTCCACGGCGAGCAGCGCGGTCCCGCACTCCGCGGCGGCCCTGCGCAGCTCCTCGCCGTCGTCGGCGCCGGTCTTGACGGCGACCGCGACCGCGCCGGCCCGTCCGGCGGCGATGAGCGCGCGCAGCGCGGCCCGGCCCCGGGCGCCGATCAGGAGCACCAGATCCCCCTGGCAGTCCAGGAGTTCGGTGTCGCACGGCTCGGCGATCACGACGTCGCGCAACGGCGCCTCCAGACCGCGCGGAGCCGTCAGCAGGTCCACGCCCGGACCGCCGAGCGCGCTCACCACGTGGTGCAGCTGGACGGCGGGCACAACGACCTCCCCACGATCGGCAGCTGCGTCAGCAGGCACGCTAGCGGCGGAGAAGGGGCGGCCGGGTTGTCCTGCCGGACAACATCTGGCGGCCCGGACTGTCGAGGCGTCCAGCGCGGTGGTGCCGGTCGTGGCGTGCGGGAGGCCGCGGGGTCAGCGCGCCGGGAAGGGGCTGGGCCCCGCCTCCCCCGTGCCGTCGAGCAGCCGCAGCTGGAGCATGGCCGCGAGCCGGTCCTCGGGGTCGTCCAGGTCGAGCCCCGTGCGCTCGGATGCCTTGCGCACCCGGTACCGCAGGGTGTTGGGGTGGACGTTCAGGGACTTCGCGACCCGGGTCACGTCGCCGAAGCCGTTCAGATACGCGAGCAGGGAGGCCGCCAGCTCCGTACCGTTCTCCGCGTCGTGGGCGACCAGCGCCTCCAGCCCCGGGTGGCGGATCTCGCGGTGGCTCTCCAGGACCTCCAGCAGATCGCGCACCATGAGCGACGCGGTGAGTCTGCTGTGGCTGTCCACGGCACGGTCGGGGGTACGGGCCATGACCTGGAGCGCGTGGTAGCCGCGGAGTTTGACCGAGGGGATGCCGTCGAGCCGCTGCGCGGTGCCCGCGACGGCCGCCTGGACCGGGGTCCTGTGGTGGCGGCGCAGCGTGGCGACCAGATCGGCGGCCCAGCGGAGCAGCGGCGCCTCGTCGGTGTGCCCCGCGGGGCCGGGCAGGATGGCGTAGATCTGCCCGCAGGCCTGGGCGACGACGGCGTTGGTCCGGTAGGCGGCGGCGTGCACGGAGACGATCTGCGCGGCCTCGGCCCGCCGGGCGTCGTGCCAGGCCGTGTCCCCGTCGTCCGGGTCGCGCAGGTCCACGGCGACGACGGAGGCGGACGCGGCGGGGGCGATCCCCAGCTGGGTGGCGAGCGCGGTGGAGTTGAACCGCCCGGTGAGCAGGCCGTGCGCGAGGTCGGCCCGTGCGGGGAGCCGGGCGGTGGAGTCGCCCCTGTAGTAGTGGTCGACCATCTGCGGCACGGCGAGCCGGGCGGCGCCCCGCAGCACCTCGTCCGTGCGGTCGGAGAGCGGGCGCCGCCCCTCCTGCACCCAGATGGTGCCCAGCGGCCTGCTGCCCGCGTTGATGCCGATGACCAGCCGCCGCCGCACCCCGAGGTCGGAGCGGTCCGGCACCTCGATCACCTCTTCCCCGGCGCGGGCCTGCCGGTAGACGCCCCACTCGCGGAGCAGGGCGAGGAACGCCTCGGGGCAGGCGCGGCCGAGGATGGACTCGCGCCGGAAGGCGTCGGCCTCCTCACCCGATCCGGCGTAGGCCACGATCCGGTGGGCGTTGTCCTCGACGGCGACGACGCCGTGCGTCAGCGTGACGACCGTCTGAGCCAGGGAGAAGAGGTCGCCCGACCGGTCCGCCGGCTGTGTCGCCCCGCTGTCCAGCAGCCCGCGCACCCGGGCCTCGACCTGGTCCCAGCGCAGCCCGTCGGGTACACCGAGCACGGAGACCCCGGCCCCCATGGCGGCGGCCCGTACGCCCTCGGTCAGTCCCTCGGGCCCGACCCGCACCGCGACGGCCACCGCGCCCGCCGCACCGGCGGCGCCCACGGCCGCCACCGCCGCGGCTCCCCGCGCCCCGGCGACCAGCACGAGCGCGCCGGGAACAGGGCCGAGCGCCTCCCCGGGCGCGGCGATGACCACCTGGGCCACGTCGTCGTCGGCGCTCCCTCCCGCCTGGACGACGGGAACCCCGAGATACGCGACGAGCAGCGGGAGAGCCACCCCGGCGCGGGGGCGTGCCGACGTGTCGCGTCTGTCAGCCAGATCCATGTGCGAAGGGTAAGGGCACTTCCTGGGAACGACGGTGGGCGTCTACAACGGTTCCGCTACTTCCCCGCCCGGGGTCCGTACACCCCCGTACCCAGGGGCTCTTGATCTCCGCCCGGCCGCCGGGCAATCCTTCGGCGGGCGGCCGAAAGCGGTCGGCGCCCGCCGAAGGGATGGATGGCCATGACCAGCGAGCACCCCGGGCTGTACGAGAGCTTCGACGACCGGTTCCGCGCGGGGCGGTGCATGAACGGGGACGACGGCCTGGAGGTCCTGTACACGGGCTGCCGCTGGGCCGAGGGGCCTGTGTACGTGCCCGCCTGGCGGCAGCTGGTCTGGAGCGACATCCCGAACGACCGGCTGCTGCGCTGGGACGAGGAGACCGGCGCCGTGAGCGTCTTCCGGCGCACCGCCGGGCACCCGAACGGCAACACCCTGGACCGCGAGGGGCGGCTCATCAGCTGCGAGCAGGGCAACCGCCGGGTGACGCGGACCGAGCACGACGGCACGGTGACGGTGCTGGCCGAGCGGTGGGAGGGCAGGCGGCTGAACAGCCCGAACGACGCGACGGTGAAGTCGGACGGCTCGGTCTGGTTCTCCGACCCGGACTTCGGCATCACCAGCGACTACGAGGGCTATCGCGCGGAGAGCGAGATCGGCGCCAACAACGTCTACCGCGTCGATCCGTCCACCGGCGAGGTGCGTCTGGTCGCCGACGGCTTCGGCGCGCCGAACGGGCTGGTCTTCTCGCCGGACGAGCGGCAGTTGTACGTCTCCGACACCCGCGCCGGCGTCGTCCGCGTCTTCGACGTACGCGAGGACGGCACGCTCTCGGACGGCGAGGTCTTCGCGGAGGCGGCGGCGCGCGGGGCCGCCCGCTTCGACAACCTCCGCTTCGACGACGGCGGCAGGCTCTGGGTCGCGGCCATGGACGACGGCGTGCACTGCTACGACCCGGACGGCACGCTGATCGGACGGCTCGTCGTCCCCGAGGCGGTCGCCAACATCTCCTGGGGCGGGGCCAAGCGCAACCGCCTCTTCCTCACCGCGGAGACGAGCCTCTACTCGGTCGTCATGGGGGTCACGGGCACCCACCCGACGGGCCCCGGACGCAGGCCCTGGCTGGACACGGCACGGTGAGACGGGCCGGCCGGCCCTGACGCGGGCCGGGCCGTTCCACGGTCCCGGGGCCGCCGCCGCGCGTCGCCCGGGACCGTACGCGCCTGTGCACGAGGTGCGAAGCCTGTGTTGCCTTGTGTTTACGCCGGATGACGCGCAGTCAACAGTGTGGCGCGGTCATGACAGCTGCCCGGGAATCCTTGCCCCTCCCGAACGCGCCCGGCCATCGTCGGATGCGGCGCACGAACCCCCGTACGCCACACCCGTCGGCGCGCCGGACCCAGGGGCGCGCCACCTTTCGAGGAGGACCTCTCGATGGCAGCAGTGCGCAACACCAAGCGGCGGATCGCCGCCGCGATCGCGACCGCGACGACCGTGGCACTCGCAGTCGGAGCAGGAGCGGCCTTACCCGCCCAGGCGGCCCAGCCGGAAGGCAGAGTCCTGCACGCCGGGGCGGCAGGGGCGGTGCCCGGAAGCTACATCGTCACGCTCAAGCAGACGGCCGGCTTCAAGGCGTCCGCGAGCGAGGGCAAGCGGCTGATAGCCGAGCACGGCGGCACGATCAAGCGCACCTACGCGTCGGCGCTGAACGGTTACGCCGCCACGCTGAGCAGCACCGAGGCCAGGCGGCTCGCCGCCGACCCGGCGGTCGCCTCGGTCGAGCAGGACCAGAAGGTCCACTCGACCGCCACCCAGACGAGCGCGCCCTGGGGCCTCGACCGGATCGACCAGACCAACCTCCCGCTGAGCGGCACGTACACCTACCCGGACACGGGCGGCAACGGCGCGACGGTCTACGTCCTCGACACCGGCGTGCGCATCACCCACCAGGAGATCAGCGGCCGGGCCTCGTACGGCTACGACTTCGTCGACAACGACGCCACCGCCCAGGACGGCGCCGGCCACGGCACCCACGTCGCCACGACCGTCGCCGGCACCACCTACGGCGTGGCGAAGAAGGCGAAGATCGTCGCGGTCCGGGTCCTCGGCAACGACGGCTCCGGCACCACCGCCGGAGTGATCGCCGGCGTCGACTGGATCACCGCCAACCACGTGGCCAACTCCGTCGCCAACGTCTCGCTCGGCGGCGGGGCCAGCACCACGCTGGACAACGCGGTACGCCGCTCCATCGCGTCCGGGGTGACCTACTCCATCGCGGCGGGCAACTCGGGCGCCCTGGCCTCCGCCTACTCACCGGCCAGGGTCGACACCGCGATCACGGTCGGCGCCACGACGAGGACCGACGCCAGGGCCACGTACTCCAACTACGGTCCCGTCGTCGACATCTTCGCGCCGGGCTCCGCCATCACCGCGGGCTGGAACACGTCGGACAGCGCGACCTACACCGGCAACGGCACCTCGTTCGCCGCCCCGCACGTCTCGGGCGCCGCGGCGGTCTACCTGACGAGCCACCCGGGCGCCAGCCCGGCGACGGTGGCCTCGGCACTCGTGAACGGCGCGACGTCCAACGTCCTCACCGGCGTCGGAACCGGCTCCCCGAACAAGCTCCTCAAGCTCGTCCCGTAAGTCCCGTAAGTCCCGTAAGACCCACAAGTCCCGCAGGACCCGTGCGTCCTGTGACACCACCGGCGGCCGGGGACCCGTGTGCCGGGGCCCGTACGGGGCGATCCCCCGTACGGGCCCCGGCTCCCGCCGTTCCCGGCCCTTCTCGGACGTACGGTCCGCCGGTTCCCACAGCGCATTCACAGGTGTTCTTCAGACGGTGCTCATCCCCGCGCCGCAAGGTGGACGCACACACCCCGCAAGGTGGACGCACACACCCCGCAGGGTGGAGGCACACACCCCGCACGGTGGGCGGCGCGCCCATCGAGGACGACCATGGAGACCCGACCGCAGGACCGTACACACCGAGCACCACCCCTGGACGGGCGTCCGCCGGAGCACCTCGCAGGCTCCGGCACACCCCTGGACATCCGCCGCGAACGACGGGGAGGCCCCGGGCCGCGCACACGCGGTCCGGGGCTTCGCCGTACCGCCACCCGGCCGCACACGCGCTGTTCACCCGGACGCCGCTTCACGCTCGCCCGCAGGTGGGACGCTCTCGCTCCGTCACTGTCGCGCAACGGAGAAACGATGCCCCCGAAGAGAACCTACGCCGCGCTCACAGCCGTGGCTGTCGCCGTCGGCACGCTGGCGGTCACGGGCGCGGCGAGCGCCCACCAGGAGACGCGGCGGCCCCTCGCCTTCGACCGCACCGCGACCTACCCGGTCTTCCAGAACCGGCCGGCCGGCGAGGACCCGTCCGCCGCGACCGTCGCCGAGATCTCCGCGACGAGCGAGGACGGCAGGACCCTGATCTACACCGACGCGCTCGCGCGCCGGATCGGCTTCCTCGACATCAGCCGGCCCGGAGAGCCGCGCGGGCTCGGCACGCTGTCGCTGGCCGAACTCGGCGACGCGGAGGACGAGCCGACCTCCGTCGCCGTGGTCGGCGACCACGTCCTGGTGGTGGTGAACACCAGCGCCGGCCACACCACCCCGTCCGGACGCCTCGACGTCATCTCGCTGCGCGACCGCAAGCGGGTCACCAGCTTCGACCTGGGCGGCCAGCCGGACTCCATCACCGTCACCAAGGACAAGCGGTACGCCGCCATCGCGATCGAGAACGAGCGCGACGAGGAGGCGACCCCGCCCGGAGGCGAGGAGGGCGACCTCCCGCAGGCCCCGGCCGGCTTCGTCCGCATCGTCGACATCGAGGGGAGCAAGCCCCAGGGCTGGAGCACCCGGTCCGTCCCGCTGACCCGCCCGGACGGCACGGCGCTCCCCGTGCTGGCCGACGCCGGTATCGCGGAACCCACCGACCCGGAACCGGAGTACGTCTCCGTCAACAGCCGGAACCAGCTCGCCGTGACCCTCCAGGAGAACAACGGCATCGCCCTGGTGGACCTGCCGACGGGCCGGATCATTAAGGCATTCGGCGCGGGTACGGCCACGGTGCACGGCATCGACACGGTCAAGGACGGAGTGATCGACCAGACCGGCTCGATCACCGGTGTGGCACGCGAGCCCGACGCCGTCAGCTGGGTCGACGACCGCTATCTGGCGACCGCCAACGAGGGCGACTGGAAGGGCGGCACGCGCGGCTGGTCCATCTTCGACAGCCGGACCGGCAAGGTCGCCTGGGACGCGGGCAACAGCTTCGAGCGGATCGCCGTACGCCACGGCCTGCACAACGAGGACCGCGCGGGCAAGAAGGGCACCGAGCCCGAGGGCGTCGTGGTCGCCACCTTCCGAGGCGTGCGCTACGCCTTCGTCGGCTCGGAACGCAGCAACTTCGTCGCCGTCTACGACCTGACCCGGCCGACCGCCCCCGTCTTCCGCCAGGTCCTGTCCACCACCAACGGCCCCGAGGGCCTGCTGCCGATCCCGTCGCGGAACCTGCTCGCGGTCTCCAGCGAGGAGGACGACGCCTCGGTCAACGTACGTGCCTCGGTGAGCCTGTTCGAGCTGGGCCGGGGCCCCGCCGCCGCGTCCCCGGGCATCGTCTCCGCCCCCGGCTCCACGGGCGCGCCCCTCGGCTGGGGTGCCCTCGGGGCCCTGTCCGCGGCCCCCGGCAGGCCGCACGAGCTGTACACGGTCACCGACGCGGCGTACGACGACACCCGCATCATGACCCTGGACACCTCACGCACCCCGGCGGTCATCACCCGGGCCCTCACGGTCAAGGACGCGGACGGCCGGCCGGTCGGCTACGACGCCGAAGGCATCTTCGCCCGGCCCCAGGGCGGGTTCTGGCTCGCCGTCGAGGGCGCGACGGGCGACGGCAACAAGCTGGTCCGGCTCGACCGCGACGGGGTGACCCGACAGGTCGTCACCCTCCCCGCCGACATCGCCGCGGGCCTGACGAAGCAGGGTTTCGAGGGAGTCACCGCCACCACGGACCGCACGGGCCACGAGGTCGTCTGGGCCACGCTGCAACGAGAGGTCAAGGGCGACCCGGCCGGAACGGTCCGGCTCGGCCGGTACGACGTCCGCGCGGGCACCTGGAGCTGGTACGGCTACCGGATCGGCACCACCGACACCCCGGGCGACTGGATCGGCCTCTCCGAGATCACGGTGGTCGGCGACAGGCTCGCCCTGATCGAACGGGACAAGCTCAACGGCCCGTCGGCCGCGGTCAAGCGGATCTACACCGTCGCCCTCCCCGGGTCCGCCGCCCCCTCGGGCCCGCTGCGCGTCCTGCCCAAGACGCTCGCCCACGACGTGCTGCCCGACCTGCGGGCGACGAACGGCTGGACCCAGGAGAAGCTGGAGGGCCTGACCGTGGGCGGAGACGGCCAGGTCTACGCCGTGACGGACAACGACGGAGTGTCCGACGCCACCGGTGAAACGGTCTTCCTGCGCCTCGGCTCCAGCAAGCGGGTCCTCGGCCGCGACTGACCCGCGGAACCCGCGCCCGACGAGGCAGCCGCACCGGGCCCATGGGAGCCCGGTGCGGCTACCGGCGCGGGTGGAGCGTGCGGTAGTACGTCCAGCTGGTCTCGTTCGGCTCGCTCCACTCCTCCGGCGCCCGGGCGAACTCCGGGTGCCGGTCGGCGATGTAGGCGCGGGTGCGCTCGGGGACCTCGGCGTACGAGCCGAGCTTGCGGCCCCGGCAGTGGAACGTGAGACCGCCGGGCCGCTGCCCCTGGGCCATCCACGGGAGCCAGGGGGACATCCGGGTCCACGACATGGTGGCCGGGACACCGGGCGCCGAACCGGCCAGGTCCGCGCGGTCGGCGAAGAACTGGAACAGCTCCAGGGCCTTGTACGTGTCCCCGGCCGACTCCACCGGGTACCGGGCCACCGGCAGCGGTGACGGATACGCCAGCGGGATCTCCAGGCTGAAGCAGACCTGCCCACCGAGCTCGGTCACAGGGATCGGGAACGGACGCCACCTCTGGTTCGCCGGATCGTTCCAGACGTGCACCACCGGCAGGTCCTGCCAGGTCTCCAGGATCTCGCGGCTCACCGGGTCCAGATAGAACGCGGCTTCGCGGGTGAGCAGTCGGTACGCGTCCGGACCGGCCTCGGTGTCCTGGACGAGGCGGGCGACATTGAGCCCCTCGAAGCCGAAGAGGCGCTGGTAGGGCTCGTCGGGTGCCCAGGAGTACACGTCGCCCGACCACCAGTACGTGACCTCCTCCCCGTCGAGGGAGGCGCGGGTGCGGGCGAAGGAGCGGAGCAGCCCTGCCGGTGTCGTCGTCATGGGAACCACTCTGCGCGACCCCCGTCCCGGCAGGGCGGAAAACAGCCAGGACCGGGCGCGTCCACGAACGGACGAACGGTCCCGCACACCGCTCGTCCGCTGCCGGTGCTGCCGGTGCTGCCGGTGCTGCCGGGAATACCGAACCGTGAGGTCTTTTTCGATCCTCGCCCCGACAGGTTTGTTCCGGTGTTTCGTGCAGAAAAGCGCTCGAAAGGTTCACCGTATTTTCGAGGGGGTTGAGGTGCGTAAAGGAGCTGGGGTGTCACACCCCCATGATATAGTCCTAATGAATTTACAGGACGCCACGAAAAAAGGGGAATGGCGTGAATACCGAGAAGGTCACGGCTCGACGTCTCACGGCCGAAGACGTTGCTGAATTGGGCCTCCAGGACGCCATCTTCGTCTCGGCGGAGATGGACGGCCTCCCTCTCGACTGCTACGCCCCGGCTTTTCTCACCGAGCCGGGTAAGAATTTCGAAGGAGGGTCCTTCGTCGCGAGGACGGTCTTCGGGAAGGAAATTCATGTCCTTCCGAACAATTCCGATGAGCCCGGGATCTGGATCGCCGACAAGGCGGGAGAAGAGATCGAGGTTCTCCAGAGTGCCGGTGTCCTCCTGAACCTCGCCCTTTTCGTTCCCGGCGGCAACAAGGAATCCCTGGATTCGCTCTACGCCGCCGCGCGGGATGCCTTCGGCGCGGGAATCGTCCAGCGCTGGAGCGAGGAGACCGTCGAGGTCCCGGACGTCAAGATCGACCTCTACGAGGAGCCGGCCCGGGCGCGGAAGAACACGAACAACCAGAACCGCGACCGCCGCGCCCTGGACATCTACCCGACCCGGGTGCGCTTCCTGGAGCCCAGCGACGGCTGGAAGTTCGTGGTCGAACCGCACAAGGAGATCGTCGACGACACACCGACGATCTGACCTGATCGCAGGTTGAGCTCGGCCCTCGCGGGAGCCCGTCAGCATGCTGACGGGCTCCTCCGCGTCCGCCCGGCCCGCGTCTCCCGGCCCCTCGCGCCCTCCCTCTGTCGCGGAACTCCCGCGTTTGTCGCCGGCCTCCCCCGGGTTCGTCCGCGATCCGTAACAGGGGCTGCTCACAGCGGTGTTCGTGTGACTTGATGAGGGCACGGCATCGGCGGAGGCAGCAAGGGGCGGGCGGACATGGCGAAGCACAAGGGAAGGGGATGGCACAGCAAGCTTCTCGCGGCGGGACTCGGGGTGACGGCGCTGGCCGCGGCCACCTCCGTGTGGACCGCACAGGCCGACCCCGCCGGAGGACGGCAGCCGCAGGCGCAGGCCGCGGCGCCGGAGACCCCGGCCAAGGTGTCGGCGGAGATCGCGCACGCGTCGGACCGAGGTGACCGGGGCGTCAACATCACGATCGACGACGGACCGGACCCGGCCTGGACACCCCAGGTGCTGCAACTGCTCAAGGACAACGGGGTGAAGGCCACCTTCTGCATGGTGGGCACACAGGCCAAGGCCTACCCCGACCTCGTCAAGAAGGTCGTGGCGGACGGGCACCGGCTGTGCGACCACACGGTCTCGCACGACACCACCATGGACACCAAGTCCGAGGAGTACCAGTCCCAGCAGATCCTGGACGCCGAACGCATGATCACCGAGGCGTCGGGCGGCGTCCGGCCGCAGTACTACCGGGCCCCCGGCGGCGCCTTCACCCCGTACAGCAGGCAGCTCGCCGCGTCCCGGGGCATGCGCCCGCTGGGCTGGAACGTCGACACCAAGGACTTCGAGCACCCCGGCGCGGCCACCATGGTCGAGACCGTCAAGACCGAGATCTCCAACGGGCCGACCATCCTCTTCCACGACGCCGGAGGCGAACGCTCCCAGACCCTGGAGGCCCTGCGCGAGGTGCTGCCCTGGCTCAAGGAGCAGGGCTACTCCTTCGGCTTCCCCGTACGCTGACCGACGAGCACGGAGCAGGCGGGGCGGAGCCGGGGACGCAGATCACGGTCTCGGGCAGCCTGCCGACCGAAGCGCCCCCGGACAGTCGTCAGGGCCCGGACCGCGTGTCGCGGTCCGGGCCCTGCCGCTTGCGTGCCGCTCTGCGGCGGTGGCACGTCAGCTCTGCGAGGTCTCGTCGCCGGTCTGCCCGTCGCCCTCGGCCGCACCCGTCTTCTCGCGCATCTTGCGCACCAGCTCCGCCTTCAGGTCGGCGGCACCCTTGCGGTCGAGATTGCGGTGCGGACCGTTGTTCTGCCGCTCGGCACGGGACAGCCGCTTGCGCTGGCCGCCGCCCATGCCCACGGGGTTGTTGATGTTCTTGCTCACGGTCATGGGTTCTCCCGGAATGATGCGAAGTGATCTACGGACTCAACGGTGGGGGACGGGTGCGGCGACGTCGAGGGGACGTCCGCTGGGTCCGTCACGCTCGCACTCGTACATCACATGACAAAGACGTTACCCGGTTCCGTGGACCCCGCACGCCAGGCCCTTCACCACCCAGGGCGCCGTCATGGTGGCGTCACGCTCCTCGTACTGCTCTTCGCCGGAGCCGGGTGGCCGTCCTGGGCGCTCACCCCGTCGCGACGGCGACCGGCCACGACGCCTCGGCGACACGGTGCCTGAACCGGCTGTCCTCCTACCGAAGTCGTGCTTTGCTGGGCCGGTTTGACGGTCCGGCGGGTCCGGACGGAGCACCGCCGGGAAGCTCGACGAAAGAGGAAGGCCGACGATGATATCGACGCTCGCCAGAACCCGTCCGTGGCCACTGCCCCGGTGGTCCGCCTCCCCGCGTTCCTCCGCGCCGGGCAAGCGTGCGGCCGGCGTGCTGCTCGCCGTCGCCGCCTGCGTGGCCGCGCTGCTCGCGCCCGCGCAGACCGCCGACGCGGCGACCGTTCCCACCACCCCGGTGTTCAACAAGCCGGCCGGCACCACCGCCGAGCAGCAGGCCATCCTCACCCAGGTCCGCTCCGTGATCGCGAACGCGGACAGCGGCTCGGTCCTGCGGCTCGCGATGTACCACCTGTGGGACGAGACGGTCGCCGCGGACCTCGGTGCCGCGAAGGCCCGGGGCGTCAGCGTCAAGGTCGTCCTCGACGAGAGCACCCTGGAGTACCCGTCCTCCTACGACCTCCTGAAGAGCAGCCTCGGCACCAGCACCTCCGCCGCCTCCTGGGTGGCCCTGTGCGCCAAGGGCCGCTCGTGTCTCAGTACGGAGACGACGGGCATCAACCACAACAAGTTCCTGCTCGCGAGCAGCGTCGGCGGCGGCGCCCAGAAGAACGTCGTCGTCCAGCTCACCTCGAACCTGACGCCGTCCAACTACAAGCGCTACTGGAACAGTTCGGTGACCGTGGCGGGCAACACCGCCCTGTACGACGGATACGTGGACTACTTCACCCGCCTCCCGGCCCAGAACCGCACCGCCTGGTCCTACACGTACGGCAACGCGGGCGACTACAAGTACTACTTCTTCCCCCGCGCGGGCAGCGACGCGACCACGGACACCGTGGTCAACGCGATGGACAACATCACCTGTCGCTGGACCGACTCCGCGGGCACCGCGCGCCGCACCACCGTCCACGCCGCGATGCTGAAGATCACCCGGCAGGCCGTCGCGGACAAGCTGCGCGCGCTGGCGGGCCAGGGATGCCTGATCGATCTGGTCTACAGCGAGAGCGACTCCGGCACCTGGAACGCCCTGCACGGCGTCTCCGGCATCACGAACCGCTGCTACCAGCACGACGACGACGGCGACGGCGGCGCCGAGACGCCCAACCGGATCGTGCACTCCAAGAACTGGATGGTCGACGGCATGTACGCGGACACCGTCCAGAAGGTGATGTTCACCGGCAGTCACAACTGGAGCGGCCCGGCCCTGCGCAACAACGACGAGGCCATGCTCCGCATCACCACCCCGGCGGTCTTCGACGCGTTCGAGTCCAACTTCCAGGCCACACGGTCCGCCGCCGTGCCCGGCACCAGCGACAACGTGACCGCCTGCAAGAGCTGACAGCGCCCGGACCCGCCGCCGTGCGGAACGCACACCGGTGCGCGTTCCGCACGGGGTGGCGCCGCCGAGGGACTGCCCGCCGCGGTGATGGGGAACAGCGCACCGCCGGTCGGGCGTCGGCCCGACGTACATCGATCGGAGTAGCCGTGTACTCCGCTGACGCAGGCGCGAAAGACGCCCCGGGGACGATGTTCCCGAGGGGAGGCCGGACCTACCGTCTGGCCCCATGACCAAGACATTCTCTCTGGCGGGCTTCGCCCTCGCCGTCCTCGCCTTCACGGTGTCCGATGCGGTCAACAGGGGGTACGACCCGTTGGCCGAGACGATCAGCAGGTACGTCAACCTGCCGCACGGCTGGCTGGTGACCGTCGGCCTGCTGGCGGTCGCGGCCGGGTCGGCGGCCCTGGCCGTCCGCGTCACCGGCGATGGATGGGGTGGGTGGCTGCTGCGCTGCTGGGCGGGATGCGTACTCGTCGCCGCTGTCTTTCCGGCGGACCCGCCGGGCAACTGGAGCAGCCCCTCGGTCTCCGACGGGGTGCACGGAGTCGCGGCCTGGGCGGGATTCCTCGCGTTGGCGACCGCTGTCGTCCGGCTGACCGTCGTATGGCGGCGCGATCCGGCGTGGGCCTCGAAGGCGCGCGGGCTGACCGTACTCGCGTGGGCGTCGTCGGTGGCCTTCGTGCTGTTCGCCGTGGCGATGGTGGACAGGGCGGCCCTCACCCACACGGCTCCTCTGGGTCTGGCCGAACGTATCCTCCTCGTCCTGAATCTCGCCTGGCTGGCTCTGGCCGCCACCTCGGCGCAGTCACGGCCCTCGGCGTCGGGCACGATGGGGCGCATGACGTCAGGCATCGTCAAGTGAGCCCCCGTCCGCAGACCGGGTGGCACCCCCGGCTGGTGGACCTGGCCCTTGCGCTGCTGACCGCCGTGGGTGTCGGTGCGGGTCCCGCCGCGATGGGCGCACCGCCGACGTGGCACGGCACGTTCGGCCTCGGTGTGATCCTGGGCGGCCTGCTGCTGGTCCGCAGACGCCGCCCCGTGCTCGTGCTCGTCCTGTCCGCCGCCGCGCTGGTCGGCTACCGAAGTGCCGGTCTGTTCGAGGGCGGCGCCGTCTGGCCGCTGACCGTCGCCCTGTTCACCGCCGCGCTCAGCCGCCCGGTCCGGGCCGCCGCCGTCGGCGCCCTCACCTTGACATGCGGCGTGGCCCTGCAAGGGCTCGACGCCTCCGAAGTCCTCGCCCGAGGGGGCGTCGAGCTGCTCTGGCTGGCCCTGGTGTCGGCCGCGGCGAGTTCCTGGCGCCAGTACGGCCGTTGGCGGGCCGAACACCAGGCCCGTCTCCTGCAACTGGAACAGACCCGGCTCGTCGAGCAGCGCCTGACCATCTCCCGGGAGGTTCACGACGTGGTCGCCCATACGCTGGCCGTCGTCGGCGTCCACCTGAACGTCGCCGTCGAGGCCCTGGACGATTCGCCCGAGGAGGCGCGCGCCGCCCTGCGCACCGCGATCGCCGTGCGCAAGCAGGCCATGACCGACCTGAAGACGTTCGTGGGTGAGCTCCGCGACGTGCCGCAACACGGCTTGGAGTCCGTCTCCGGACTGGTCGCGCAGGCCGAGGCCGCCGGGTTGGAGGTGAGCTACGTCTCGGAGGGCGACCCCGAGGCCGTTCCGGCGGCCCAGGCGCTCACGGCCTACCGGGTCGTCCAGGAGGCCGTGGTCAACACCCTGCGCCACTCCGACGCGGGGCGCCTCACCATCCGGATACAGGCCCGGCCGCGAACCCTGGCGGTGCGGGTCACCGACGACGGGCGCTCAACGGCGGCCCTCACGGAGGGGCACGGCCTGACCGGTATGCGCGAGCGCGTCACGGCCCTCGGGGGAACCCTGCGTGTCGACGCCGGCAGCGGCTTCGCGGTACAGGCCGTCCTGCCTCTGACGGACCACGTGACAGGCTTGGCGCCATGACCATCAGCGTGCTGCTCGCCGACGACCAGGCGCTCGTGCGGGCGGGGTTCCGCAGCCTGCTCGCCCGCGCCAGGACCCTGGCCGTCGTCGGCGAGGCCGCCTCCGGGGAGGAGGCGGTACGGCAGGCCGCCCTGCTGGGGCCGGACGTGGTGCTGATGGACATCAGGATGCCGGGCATGGACGGCATCCAGGCCACCCGCCGCATCCTGGCCGAGCTGCCGACGACCAGGGTGATCATCCTGACCACGTTCGACACCGACGAGCACGTCTTCGAGGCGCTCCGAGCAGGCGCGAGCGGCTTCCTCACCAAGGAGGTCGAACCGGCCGAACTGCGCCGGGCGGTCGAGGTCGTCGCGGCGGGCGACTCCCTGCTGTCACCGGGCGTCACCCGCCGAGTCGTCGAACGCTTCACACACCGCCCCCGGCTCACCGCCACCCTGGACGCACTGACGGCGCGTGAGAACGAGGTGGTCAGGCTGGTGGCGGAAGGACTGTCCAACGACGAGATCGCCGCCGCACTCGTGATCAGCCCGCTGACCGCGAAGACTCACATCTCCCGGGCCATCACCAAGCTGGGCCTGCGCGACCGCGTGCAACTGGTCATCACCGCCTACGAGCACGGTCTCGTCAGGGCCTCGCGCGCCGGTGATCGATGACGGCCGGAACCGAGCCCCAGGTTCGCTGCCCTGTGGTGGGCCGGGGGCGGTCCAGGAAGGGAAGACGGCCAAGGTGGTGCGGAGACGGCGCGCGACCTCGGGCCGGAGCGGGTGGCGAGGTTGGCGGGGGCACACCGTCCGCCGGCGGGCCCGGGGGGACGCTGACGTGCGGGAGGGCACACCGGGGTTGCGGTACCTGGCCGCCGTACCGCACGATCCGTACGGGGTGACCATGGAGCGGCACGAGCTGGAAGCGCTGTTGACCGGTGACGACGAGGCGACCGCGACAGCTCTGGCCGCCGTCCGCAGCGGAGCCCCGTACTCGGTGGAGGAGCGGGTACAACCCACCGGTGCGCATGCCGGAGTCTTCAGCCGCCGGCTCCAGCGTCTGCGGAGGCAGGGAATCGAACCTCCCGGGCTGGAGCGAGCGGTGCGGCTCATCAGGGAACACGGCCGGCCTGTGCGCTCAGCGCTGATCGATCCTGACAATCGGACACGGTTCACCCTGCTGTTCCTCACCGAGGACGGCAGCGCACTGGTGGCCTGCGTCAGCTGGCCGCTGCCACTGGTGGTCAGGGAGCCACCGCTCCAGGACGTCGCTTCGTGCGGGCCTCGCCAGGGCTGTCCGGCCGCGGCGGACAGCGGCGAATGACGTCCCGCATCCGCCCTCGTCGACGCTGTACCCGTCCCCGAAGCTCCCCAGGGGCCATCCGGGCCCACTGTGCACCGTTGTTGACCGGTACGTAGTGTCACAGCGCAGTTCGGGGCCCGTGCCCTGCGCCGAAATCAATTGTCCGGGTCTTCCGCGGAGTGCTGGGATGAGGGCATGAGTCTTCCGCCCTCCGGGGCTGCCGAGGCCGTCGTCCGTGTCCTGGTCCGCGATCTGACGCCCGCTGACCTGCCGGACTGCGCATGGTCCGGCTCGGCGACCCATCTGGTCTCGGTGGCACGTGAGTTGGAGCGTGCGGCGGCCGGGGAGGTGGACTACCTGGCGGTCTGTACTCCGGCGGGTCCGCCGGTGGCGATCGGCGGTGTCGACTACCAGGTCGCGGCCGGTGCCGGAACGCTGTGGCAGCTCGGGGTGCTCCCGGCCCTCCAGTCGTGCGGTCTCGGTACCGTCCTCATCCGCGCCGCGGAGGACCGCATCAGGTCACGCGGTCTGCGCCGTGCGGAACTCGGTGTGGAGGAGAGCAATCCACGCGCCCGGGCGCTGTACGAACGCCTGGGGTACGTGGCCTGCGGCAGCCGGCCGGACGCCTGGGACGTGGAGGCGCAGGACGGTTCGCTGCGCCGGTACGAGACCGGGTGCACGCTCATGCGCAAGGACCTGTCCTAGGGGGACGGCAGGGCTCTGGAGGTGCTGACGGGAAGCCGACGCGTCAGAAGGGAGGCTCGAGATCGCCGCAGCCATCGCTGCCCCCGGCCCCGGCTCTCCTCCCGGAAAGGCTCGGCGGCGGGGACGTCGTGGCGCCCGCAGACCGGAGCGCCCGAGGCTCAGGCGCCGCCGGAACCGCTCGGTTCCTGGTGCCCGCACTCCAGCTTCCTGCCGCCGGCGTCGACCACCTCGTAGTCGAGGATCATGTTGTAAGGGTCGCCGTCCTCGTAGAGCCACACCGTGATCAGACCCGCCGCTACGACCACCGAGAACTGCACGTTGCCGTCGCTCAACGGCACCACTTCGAAGGAGTCCGCGGGCCTCATCCAGAAGTCCTCGCCGTACGGCTCGACGAGCAGGCGGACATCCGTGTCGCCCGCGTTCTGCACGGGCAGTCTGTTCCTCACGCGTTCCACCTGGTGGAGTACTGGCCGTCGTGGCTCCGTAACTGCGGCCCGGCACCGTTCAGGGTATCGAGCAGGCGGATCGCGTGGACCTCGGGCATGCGCTCGGTGGTCCGCCCGGACCACGCAAGGTGGAGCGGCAGATGCACGGGGCCGTGCTGGGGGCCGGCGAGTTCGGAGAGCGCTGCAGGCAGGCGGCGGGCGAATCTGGCACGGCGGAGATCGGGAAGACCGGGCTGGGATGCCATGCGTCGATTTCCAGGAAGAGCCGGCGGCGAGCTGCTTTGTCCATGGGCAACGCTCCCGCGAGCACGACGCGGCGGTGGACAGGTGACGCGTCAGCGGCCCCGGAGACCGACCGCCAGCGTCAGTTCGAGGACCCGGTGTGGTGAAGCGAGATCGGGGAACAGCTCCCGGAGCTGCGACATCCGGTACCGGACCGTCTGGGGGTGGACGAACAACGCCGCCGCGACCTCGTCCCGTCTGCCCTGGTGCAGCAGCCACGCCCGCAGCGTCTCCTCCAGCCGTCGTGCGGTCGCGGCAGGCAAGGTCTGCAACGGCGCGAGGGCTCGGGCACGCAGGTCTGCGAACGCGTCCGCGTCGGCGCTGAGCACCAGGGCGGGCAGGTGGTCCTCGGTGTCGCGAATCTCGGAGGAAAGCGAGCGCGCGCGTAGGGCTCGTGCGTACGAGGCGGACGCGTGGGTCCATGGCCGGGCCGGGCCGACCACGGCGGAGCGGTCGGTCAGCTGCCGTAGGAGACGTGATCGGTCGGCATCGGGGACGAGGAGCACACCGGTGTCATCCGGCAGATCGTCGAGGACGAGGGTGTTCGGGTCGAGTGTCCGGTAGGCAGGCCGGGCCTGGGCGGCGGGCAGGAGGACGGCGGTCAGCGAAGCGGGAGGCTGCCACCTGGCCCGTCGGCCGGAGGCCAGCAGCGCGTCCGGGCTCGCGCCGGCGAGGAGATCGCGGGCCAGGTGTTCCAGGTGGCGCTCGTGGGCTCTGCCCCGGGCGGCCAGTTCGTCGGCGTGGCCCGCGGCGCTCGCGGCGGAGAGCTCGTCGATGTAGGCGAAGGTCAGCTCGGCGAACTTCGCGACCTCGGCGGCGGGCAGACCCGCTGGGACGGCACCCGCTGCCAGACATCGCCAGGCGACCCGGGCCCCGACGCGGTAGGCGCTGAGCAGGGCGTCCATCGAACGGCCGTCGCGCACCTCGCCGCGGCCCAGTTCGTAGGCGGCGTCCCCGGCGTCGCCGCCCGTGGCGTTCCCGCTCGCAAGGTCCAGGTAGTGCCCCAGGGCGGTGCGGACGGCTCGGCGGATGGTGGCGCCCATGCGGCCCGACAAGGCACGGGCGTAGGGAGGAACCTCGTCGATGATCGCCTGGACGACTTCGTCGGCGGTGGCCTTCAGCGCGGCTCGAAGGGCGGTGACCGTCGTCTCGTCCAGGGTCAGTTCGCTGGCTCTCCGGAGTGCATAGCTCATTTTTTTGTTCCCTGCGAACAATTCAGCCGACCAGATTTACGTCCTGTGGTCAGGACTTTACGCCTGGAGGCACAGCAAGCTGGAGTCATGACGAGTACAGCCCTCCG
Organism: Streptomyces sp. CB02058; assembly: GCF_001905505.1. Taxonomy (GTDB): domain Bacteria; phylum Actinomycetota; class Actinomycetes; order Streptomycetales; family Streptomycetaceae; genus Streptomyces. The sequence goes on along the minus strand of NZ_LIPG01000005.1, from coordinate 251,936 downwards.
CGGCAGGGCGTGGAAACTGCTGGAGATGGTCACGACGCCGCTGCTGCCGTCGGACTACCTCGACCTGGTCAGCCCGCTCCGTACGGGCGCCGACCTACGGGGGCGCATCGAGGCCGTGCACCCCGAGACGAGTGACGCCGCGACCGTGGTGATCAGGCCGGGACGGGCATGGCGCGGCCACACAGCCGGTCAGTACGTGCGGATCGGGGTCGACGTCGACGGGGTGCGCCTGTGGCGTGCCTACTCCATCACCTCGCCGACGAACTGCCGGGACGGCCGTATCACGATCACCGTGAAGGCGATCCCGGACGGCAAGGTCAGCAATCACCTGGTCCGCAGAGCGAAACCGGGCACGCTGATCCAGCTCGACCAGGCGACCGGTGACTTCGTCCTGCCGCGGGCCAAGCCCGCCAAGGTGCTCTACCTGACGGCCGGCAGCGGCATCACGCCCGTGATGGGCATGCTGCGCGCCACCGAACTCGACGACGTCGTCATGGTCCACTGCGCGCCACGGCCTCAGGACGTGATCTTCCGCAAGGAACTGCACCGCCTGGTCGTGGACAAGAAGCTTCGGCTCACCGAGGTGCACACCGACACCGAGGGCAAGCTCGACATCGCCCGTCTCCAGGAACTCGTGCCCGACTGGGCCGAGCGCGAGACCTGGGCCTGCGGGCCCGCAGGTCTCCTCGACGCCGCCGAAGAGCACTGGACCGAACAGGGCGTCCGAGAACGCCTGCACACCGAGCGGTTCCGCGCCGGCATCGTCGTCGCCGGCGAGGGCGGCGAGGTCACGTTCAGCGCCACCGGCAAGACCATCGACGCTGACGGTGCCACTCCGTTGCTCGACATCGGCGAGGAGGTCGGCGTGCTCATGCCCTCCGGGTGCCGTATGGGCATCTGCTTCGGCTGCGTCACGCCGCTCAAGGCCGGCGCCGTCCGTGACCTGCGTACCGGCGAGATCACCGAGGCCGAGCCGGGCGTCCTCATCCAGACCTGTGTGTCCGCCGCGGCGGGCCCCTGCGACATCGAACGGTAGGAGCACCGTGACCGCCATCGACCCCACCGCCCACCTGACCGCGGAGCAGATCGAGGAACTGGGCCGCGAGCTGGACGCCATCCGCGACGAGGTGATCGCCGACCGCGGCGAGAAGGACGCCGCCTACATCCGCCGGGTCATCTCGGCGCAGCGCAAGCTGGAGCTGGTCAGCAGGGGTGTGCTGCTGTTCTCGATCTTCCCGCCCGCGTGGCTGATCGGCACCGCCGGGCTGTCCGTGGCGAAGATCATGGACAACATGGAGATCGGCCACAACGTCCTGCACGGCCAGTGGGACTGGATGCGCGACCCGAAGATCCACTCCACCACCTGGGAGTGGGATCACGTCTCGCCGTCCGACCAGTGGAAGCACTCGCACAACGAGCTGCACCACACGTACACCAACGTGATCGGCAAGGACAACGACCTCGGCTACGGCATCATGCGCGTCGACGAGGACCAGCGGTGGCACCCCTTCCACCTCGGCCAGCCGCTGTGGAACTTCCTCAACGCCTGCTTCTTCGAGTACGGCATCGCGGCGTACGACCTGGAGCTCGGCAAGAACCTCACCAAGCGCCGCCGCAAGAACCCGGAGTTCCGCGCGCGGGCCAGGGCCGTGGGCCGCAAGATCCGCAAGCAGGTGCTCAAGGACTACGTGATCCACCCGCTGCTGTCGGGCCCCTCGTTCCTCACCACACTCGGCGCCACGTTCACCGCGAACCTGGTCCGCAACCTCTGGACCCACTCGGTGATCATGTGCGGGCACTTCCCCGAGGGCGTACAGGTCTTCGAGCGCCGGTCGATCACGGGCGAGACACGCGGGCAGTGGTACCTGCGCCAGATGATGGGCTCGGCGAACATCAGCGGCAGCAAGGCCATGCACTTCATGACCGGCAACCTGTCGCACCAGATCGAGCACCACCTGTTCCCGGACCTGCCGAGCAACCGGTACGCCGAGGTCGCGGTGAAGGTGCGCGCACTGTTCGAGAAGTACGAGCTGGAGTACGTCACCGGCCCGCTGCCCAAGCAGGTGTTCTCCGCGTGGCACAAGGTCTTCCGGCTCGCACTGCCGAACAAGCAGCCCAAGGCCGGAACGCCGGACCGTGAGCAGGACCTCATCGCCGCCTGACTCCCCGGCGGCACCTCCAGCCCTTGGCCGCCGTCACTGCTGCGCCACGACGGCCTACTCGGCCAGTAGGGTTCGTTCCCTGCTGCCCAGGTCCTACAGCTTGGTGAGCGCACGCCGGACAGCAACCGAGGGGGAGCTTCTCCCGCCGCCCGCCGGCGACATCCGGACTCGCTCCGGGCCGAAAAGAAAGCCCCGGGCCTCCGGCCTGGGGCTTTCATGTGGAGCGGGTGACGAGAATCGAACTCGCGCTCTGAGCTTGGGAACCAATGGTTCCTGGATTGTCGCAGGGGACCTGACCTGCGATTTCGGATCGGCCAGGGGGCGGCTTCCGGTCTCTGAGAGCCATATCTGACCGCTGTTGTCCGCTCCGCTGGGCACGGATGGGGCACGAGAGCCGGCAGCGCGACGCGTGCTCCGAGCGGGCCGGCTGGTCAGAGAGGGATGATGCGAACCTGGCTGCCGCAGAGCTTGGCCATGTCGTCGCTGTCGGAGGTCAGCAGGGCGACGGGTTTCGGCTGGCGGAGCGCGACCTCGGCGACCGTGGCGTCGATGGCGTACTTGTGCCCGTGCAGTCTGGCGCCCTTGAGGAGCTCCGCCGCTGTCGCCGCTTGCCCGGTGACCTGCGCACCCATAGCGGACCGTCACCGTCCCAGTGCGGCTCCCCCGTTCACATGCACGATCTGCGCCGTCATGTACGCCGCTTCAGGTGACGCCAGATAGTGCACCGCAGCGGCGATGTCCGAGGGCCGGCCCGCCTGGCCCGTCAGCGACTGCTTGGTCCGGGCGGCGACGAAATCGGGCGTGGCCCGGTCGCCGAAGAACTCGGTGTCGGCTACGAAGCCTGGGGCGACCGCGTTCACGGTGATGCCCTGCGGGCCGAGCTTCTGCGCCAGGTCGACGGTGTAGGTGTTGATGGTGGCCTTGGAGCCGCCGTACGAACCGGGGCCGCGCAGCGCGGCGATGGACGACATCTGGATGATCCGGCCGCCGGGCCGGGTGAGGTGCGGCAGCAATCCTTCGGTGAGCAGCACGGCGGTGAGCACGTTGGCCTCGAAGTTGCGGCGGAAGCTGTCCGCGACGCCTTCGAGGGTGCCGTCGTGGGCCGGTGCGACGTTGCCGCCGGCGTTGGCGACGACCACGTCGACCTGCGCGCCGCCCGCGGTGCAGAACTCCACGGCTCTGCGGGCCTGGCCGGGGTCGCTCAGATCGGCGGCGACCCAGGACGCCGTTCCCGCACCGTGCGCTGCGTCGAGCTCTCCGGCGGTTTTCTCCAGGGGCCCCTCGCGCCGCCCGATGAGGACGACGTGGTCGCCGTCCGCCGCAAAGACCTCGGCCACCGCCCGCCCGATCCCCGTGCCGCCACCCGACACCACGACCCTGCGCTGCCCCACGAGCCCACCCCATGTCCTCGTTTATGAACGACGGTCACATCTCTGTCCGTCGCACGGTACGACCGCCGGTGGTCGGCGTCAACGGGCAGGTGCCGCAGGCTCCTCAGCCGGATGGCGGAGCCGCGATCCGCTCCCACATCCACCCTTCGCACCGGGTCGCCGATCCGGAACGGATCGCAAGAGGCCTTTGCCGTTTCGATCTTGAGTGCGGTGTGATCGAAAGCGCCTGGCAGGCCGGGTGATTCCGCGATCGTTGTACATGAAGACAGGGCCCCTGGCGCAGTTCGGAGTTGCTGAGGCTCGAGTGCGCCAGGAGCCCTGCTGGCCTTGTTGTACGTGCCGGTGCCCGTGGACTTCAACTCGTCCGACGTGTCGTGCGATTGTCTCGCTCGCCGCTTCGGGAACGCGGCCGACCGGCCCGACCGGTCCGGCCTACGACTCGAATCTGGCGGATGCCGAGTGACAGCGGATCCGGCCGTCGCTGCAGGTGCCCCGGTGGCTGGAGGACCGGGGCGGCTCGCCGGACGGTCAAGGCCGACACGGTCGTCGGCGCCGGTCCCCGGGGCCTTGACGGCGCCGAGAAGATCAACGGCAGGCGACGGCACCTGATTCGCGACACCCTCGGCCTGCTGTTGATGATTGACGTGACCGCGGCAACGTCCTCCATGCGATCTGGGTTCTCGGTCGCGACATCGAGGTCCTGACTGAGCCGGTCCACCGGGCCGTGTGCCTGGACCGCGTAGCCGACGGTGAGCGCGAGGGGGTACGCGTCGCCCACGGCGAGTACGTCCGCAAGTAAGTGGCGATGCAGGTCGGTGAGGTTCACGCAGTGGCTCGCGCGCTGCCGCCCGGCTCGTCGAAAGTACTCTCCCGGACTTCACGGACCTCTCGGCCGACCAGTGTGCGCGGTGTGGGCCACGGGCCGACGAGAAGGTCCTGGTCGAGGTGCTGAATCAGGTCGTCGTGCCGGCCCTCGGCCAGGAGGATGCGGTAAAGGCTCATCCGCCCGCAGCGACCTGCTTCGTCCGCAGGCCACGCTCCAGTGGGAACGATGCGGGCCCGATCGGCGGCTGCCCCGCCAGCTGCGAAGTTGCCAACAAAGAAGCCCCCGGTCGCTGGCCTGGGGCTTTCATATGGAGCGGGTGACGAGAATGGAACTCGCGCTCCGAGCTTGGGAATCAGCGGTTCTTGGGATGCCAGAAGGGGTCTGACTGGGGTTTTGCAGCGGGTATGTGGATGGGCTCCTGTCTCTGAGAGCCGTATCTGACCGCTGTTGTCCGCTCTGCTGGGCAAGGATGGGGCACGTCGACTGTGGGGCGTCAGTCCGAGGTTCTGTGCTGGACCGGGTGACGGAAAACGGAACGGGAGCCACCTGTGCTGTAGACGCTCCGGTGGCGCAGACGTCAGGCCCAGAAGGCTTCGGTGACGACGATCTGGGGATCGGTGTGGCGCCGCATGAAGGTGTAGATGAGCCAGCCGCGCCCGCCGGCCAGGTCGACGATGTGGGGACCACCGGGGCTCGTGGAGGCCAGCGGTCGGACGGTCATCCAGTGCGGGAGCGAGGCATCGGCGTCGATCCCCCGGAAGTACGGGTCTTCGGCGGTGATCAGTTCCGCACGGGCACTCATGATCAGGTCACTGCCTTCGGCAGGCATGTTCTGGAAGTCGTGCTGCGCCTGCTTCGTCCAGTCCATTTGCCAAGGCGGCCGGAGTGGTTCGTCGATCACTCTCCGGGCTTCCTCTCAGCGGCTTCGTGCCGGAGGCGGCTGTACTCCTCCAGAAGCCGGAGGGACTCTTCGGGGTCCTCGGACTTGGCGGCGCAGGCTTCGAGGTCGCGAAGGTGCGCGTCGAGGACGGGATTTCGCGCGATGGCGTACTGCGTCCACCACAGACGCATGAAGGCCGGCACCGGGGTGATGTTGAAGGCGTCGCCGATGACGCGCTTCCAGTGAGCCTCAAAGTCCGGGAGCAGGTGCGGAGTGTGTTCCTGAATCGCCAACCGAAGTGCTTGAGGCGTGTGTTCGGGCATGGGCGGCAACCGCAGGGGTTCCCCCTCGTACCCATCGAAGTTGAGTGCGTGGGCGGGCATGGTCCGTGCTCCTTGCTGTGGGGGCGGGTCAGGCCGCCTCGTGTCGGCCCTCGTGTGGCTGGCGCCCGCGGGCCATCTGCTCGAACCACTCGGCCGGCACCAGGTAGGCGACCGTCTTTCCCTTGCGGGTGATGGCGGCGGCCTCGCCGGCGATCCGGGTCCGGTCCAGGATCTCGCCCATCCCCTTGCGCAGGTCGATGGTTGTGTACGTCTTCGTCTCCATATGCTGAAGCATATAGCAACTATCATAGTTGACATACATGCCGGTGGGGGTGCGACGGCTGGAGGAGGCCAACGGGCACGTCGGGTGCGGAATGGGCGCGGGGTACCTGATCGGGCTTGTGGCAACAAAGAAGCCCCCGGCCGCTGGCCTGGGGCCTTCATGTGAAGTGGGTGACGAGAATCGAACTCGCGCTCTGAGCTTGGGAATCAGCGGCCTGGCGTGCACCGCGCTGAGCCCGTCCGGCCTCCATGCGGCCATCAGTCTTCGTGCGGAGTCTCCAGCTCTTGAAGCCGTTCGCCGATGTCGCTGGCCCATGCCTGCGCCCACTTGCGCAGCCCGGTGATCGCTTGTTCGTCGAGTCCGTAGGCGGCGAATTCCGTGTCGTCGATCCAGTCGGCTCCCATCAACCGCGCTTGGAGCTCGCTCAGGTCGAAGGAGTCGCGCGCGTGGCGCCGACCGAGCTCTTCGAGTTCGATATGGCTCCAGCGGTTCGCGGCAGCCTGCACGTCGATCAGGTCCCTGGCGAGTCCGCGGTCGAAGAGTGCGCGAACTTTTGTTCTGACGACATCTTCGAGGGACAGCACCAATCCGTGCTCGGTGTGTACGGGCGGTCGCCAGAGCGCTTCCTTGAGGATGTCGACCTCGCACTGTTCGTGACTGACGGGATCAGTGACGATCAGGCGTGCGGAGAGCGGGTCTGTTTCCCGAGCGCTGACCTGCCACCCGTGTTGTTCCAGGCCGGCGCGCACGGCAGCAGCAATGTCCTCCATACGATCGGGGTTCTCGGTCGCTACGTCGAGATCCTGGCTGAGCCGGTCGACCAGGCCGTGTGCCTGAACTGCGTAGCCGCCGGTAAGTGCCAGAGGGTAGGCACCGCCTACGGCGAGAACATCAGCCAGCAGGCGACGGTGCAGGTCGGTGAGGTTCACGCAGCAGCCTGGGCGCTGTGAGCGAGCTCGTCGAAGGAGTGTTCCCAGACTTCACGGACATCACGACTGATCAGTGTGCGCAGTGTGGGCCACAAGCTGACGAGGAGGCCGCGGTTGAGGTACCGGACCAGGTCGTCGTGCTGGCCCTCGGCCAACAGGATGCGGTAGTAGCTCATTCGCAGCCGTGGCTGGTCGAGGTCGAACGTCGTCAGTCCCGACCATGCCAGGTGAAGCGGCAGGCTCACCGTGCCGTGCTCGGCGCCGGCAAGCTCGGAGAGCGCTGCGGGCGTTCGCCGGGCGAACCTGGCACGGCGGAGATCGGAAAGACTGGGCTGTGATGCCATACGTCGATTATCCAGGGAGAGGCCACCGAAGCCGACCGGACGCATCCAAGCCGACCAAACAAAGAAGCCCCGGGCCGTTGGCCTGGGGCTTTCATGTGGAGCGGGTGACGAGAATCGAACTCGCGCTCTGAGCTTGGGAAGCTCATGTTCTACCATTAAACTACACCCGCGAAGCGCGCCGATGATCGGCAGTGCATCGTCGCACACTGTACCCCATCGCAGGCCCCCGGTGTATTCGCCGTGGGGCCCGTGTCACGTTGCGCGGGGTGGACGCGGTTGTGGGTGGCGGGAGTTGGGGGCGTAGCGTACGCAGTCGGAGTGCCGCCTGGAGTGGCGTCCTGTTCATCCCCTAATGTGGCGGTCTCGTCCATGGCTGGTTGGGGAAGGGACTTGATGGAGTCGATGGAGCGCACCGTCGTCCGCTGTGCCGAAGGGCACGTTTTCGCTACCTCTTCGTTCCCGATGCAGCAGCTCGGGTCCGAGCGGATCGGTCCCGGGAGGCTCATCCGCTGTCCGCGCTGTGCGCGGCTGAGGCAGGCGGTTCCCGTGGCGTTCGAGGAGCGCTAGCGGCGTCGGAGGGTGTCGTAGGTCTGTAGGCAGGCGCGCGCGGGACGGTCCGATTGGGGGCGGCTCGCGCGTTCTGCGTATCCTCGGTGCGTGCTTCTCTCAGATAAGGACCTCCGGGCCGAGATCGACGCCGGGCGGGTTCGCATTGACCCGTTCGACGCTTCGATGGTGCAGCCCTCGAGCATCGATGTGCGGCTCGACCGCTACTTCCGGGTGTTCGAGAACCACCGCTATCCGCATATCGACCCCGCCGTCGAGCAGGTGGACCTGACGCGTCAGGTCGAGCCGGACGGCGACGAGGCGTTCATCCTTCACCCGGGCGAGTTCGTCCTGGCGTCGACGTACGAGGTCATCTCGCTGCCCGACGATCTGGCGTCGCGGCTGGAGGGGAAGAGCTCGCTGGGGCGGCTCGGGCTGGTGACGCATTCGACGGCCGGCTTCATCGACCCCGGATTCTCGGGGCACGTGACCCTGGAGCTGTCGAATCTGGCGACGCTGCCGATAAAGCTCTGGCCGGGAATGAAGATCGGGCAGCTGTGCATGTTCCGGCTGACCTCTTCGTCGGAGTTCCCGTACGGATCCGAGCGCTACGGATCGCGTTATCAGGGCCAGCGAGGGCCGACCGCCTCGCGTTCGTACATGAATTTCCATCGGACACAGGTGTGATGCGGTATGGCTGGTGAAGAGCGGGAGAACCTGACGTACGAGGCCTTCGGGCATGCCGTGCGTGAGCTGGCGCAGGCGGTCGCCGACGACGGCTACGAGCCGGACGTCGTGCTGAGCATCGCGCGGGGCGGGGTCTTCGTCGCCGGTGGACTGGCGTACGCCCTGGACTGCAAGAACATCCACCTGGTGAACGTCGAGTTCTACACCGGGGTGGGCACCACCCTGGAGATGCCGGTCATGCTGGCGCCCGTTCCGAACGCCATCGACTTCACGCGGAAGAAAGTCCTCATCGCCGACGACGTCGCCGACACGGGCAAGACGCTGAAGCTCGTCCGGGACTTCTGCATCGACCATGTGGCCGAGGTGCGCAGCGCGGTCATCTACGAGAAGCCGCAGTCGCTCGTGAAGTGCGAGTACGTGTGGAAGAAGACCGATCAATGGATCAACTTCCCGTGGAGCGTGGAGAAGCCCGTCGTGCGCCGTGAGGGGCAGATTCTCGACTCCTAGGCTCTCGAACCCCTGGGCACGCGCGCGACGAGAGACAGGCGCGAGAGAGACAACAGGAGGGGCCCCGGTGCACCGCACCGGGGCCCCTCCTGTTGCGTCGGGTCAGATCGTGCCGAGCTTGATGATCGAGAGCAGCGCGATCAGCTGGATCGCCGAGGCGCCCAGGGCCTTAGGCCACGGCAGGTCGTGCGACTTGCTCACCATGGACGTGAACAGCGCTCCGGCGGCCAGCCAGGTGATCCAGCCCAGGATCTGGACCAGGGAGTTCTCGCCGCCCAGGAACAGGGCGAAGACCAGGCGGGGCGCGTCCGTGATGGACATGATCAGCATCGACAGGCCCACGGTCGGCTGCCACGAGCCCGTGCCGCCGAGCTGGCGGGCCAGGGTGTGGGTGACCGCGCCGAGGACCAGGCCGCCGATGACGAAGCCGATGCCCGTGAAGATCACGTACGGGGCGGCAGTGGAGACCTCCGCGTGGATCGCCTCGTCGCGCGCCTGGTCGAAGCCGAAGAGCGCGAGCAGGCCGTAGACGAACGTGACGACGATCGCGGTGCCCCACACGGGGTAGTCGCGCATCTGCCAGAACGTCGGGCCCGGCCGCATCACGATGCCGCTCAGCAGCTGCTTCCAGTGCAGGCGGGGCCCCGACGGCTGCGCGGGGGCCTGGCCGGCCTGGTAGGTGCTGCCGTCGCCGTACGGGTCCTCGTTGATGCTGAACGCCTGGGTGTGCCCCGGGGCGTTGGCGTAGGGGTCGTGCTGCGAGGGCTGGTGGTGCGGGTCGCCGAAGTACTCCGGCTCGCCGTGCCCGCCTCCGTGTCCGTGCCCACCCCCGTGTCCGTTGCCGCCGTGCCCGCCGCCGTACGAGGCGCCCTGCGGGCCGCCGTACGGTGCGCCGCCGTTGCCCCCTGCCGGGGGCCACGACTGCCCGCCGTACGGCTGCGATGGTGCCTGCGCGCCGTACGGCTGTTGCTGCTGCGGGTGTTGTTGCGGTGTGCGGTTGTCCCGGCCGCGTCCGATCCTGAATCCAGCCACCCATCGAACGTACCTGGTCCGTACGGGTATGGGGCGGGAGCCGGGGGAACAGGGGTGCCATTGCGGCCTAGCTGTGACATCCCCTAGGGGGACCCTGGGGGGACAGCCCCACCCCCGGGGGTACTCCCGGAGCGGCCCGGGAACGTCCCGTATGCACCGAAGCGGCCGGTCCTGCCCCCGAGGCAGGTCCGGCCGCTTCGGTGCGGCGGGAGTGGACTACTTGACCGGCTCGGGCTCCGGCTGGTCCGCGGTCTCCGCGTCGCCCGCGGGGTCGACGGGGGTCTTCACCGAGTCCAGGAGGAGCTGCGAGACGTCGACCACCTGGATCGACTCCTTGGCCTTGCCGTCGTTCTTCTTGCCGTTGACCGAGTCGGTCAGCATGACGAGGCAGAACGGGCAGGCGGTGGAGACGATGTCCGGGTTGAGCGAGAGGGCTTCGTCGACGCGCTCGTTGTTGATGCGCTTGCCGATCCGCTCCTCCATCCACATCCGGGCACCACCGGCACCGCAGCAGAAGCCGCGCTCCTTGTGGCGGTGCATCTCCTCGTTCCGCAGACCCGGGACGCTGGCGATGATCTCGCGCGGGGGCGTGTAGATCTTGTTGTGGCGGCCCAGGTAGCACGGGTCGTGGTACGTGATGATGCCCTCGACCGGGGTCACCGGGACCAGCTTGCCCTCGTCCACCAGGTGCTGGAGCAGCTGGGTGTGGTGGATGACCTCGTAGTCGCCGCCGATCTGCGGGTACTCGTTGCCGATCGTGTTGAGGCAGTGCGGGCAGGTCGCGACGATCTTCTTGGCCGTCCTCGGCTTCTTCGACTCGTCGGTGACCTTGCCGTCGTCGTCGTACTCCTCGCCGAACGCCATGTTCAGCGCCATGACGTTCTCCTGGCCGAGCTGCTGGAACAGCGGCTCGTTGCCGAGGCGGCGGGCGGAGTCACCGGTGCACTTCTCGTCGCCGCCCATGATCGCGAACTTGACGCCCGCGATGTTGAGGAGCTCGGCGAAGGCCTTGGTGGTCTTCTTGGCGCGGTCCTCCAGGGCACCGGCGCAGCCGACCCAGTAGAGGTACTCGACCTCGGTGAGGTCCTCGATGTCCTTGCCGACGACGGGCACCTCGAAGTCGAGCTCCTTGAGCCACTCCAGGCGCTGCTTCTTGGCGAGGCCCCAGGGGTTGCCCTTCTTCTCCAGGTTCTTGAGCATCGTGCCCGCCTCGGACGGGAACGCGGACTCGATCATCACCTGGTAGCGGCGCATGTCGACGATGTGGTCGATGTGCTCGATGTCGACCGGGCACTGCTCCACGCACGCACCGCAGGTGGTGCAGGACCACAGCACGTCCGGGTCGATGACGCCGTTCTCCTCGACGGTGCCGATCAGCGGACGCTCGGCCTCCGCCAGCGCCGCCGCGGGGACGTCCTTGAGCTGCTCCTCGGAGGCCTTCTCGTTGCCCTCCATGTCCTTGCCGCCGCCGGCCAGCAGATACGGCGCCTTGGCGTGCGCGTGGTCGCGCAGGGACATGATCAGGAGCTTGGGGGAGAGCGGCTTCCCGGTGTTCCAGGCGGGGCACTGCGACTGGCAGCGGCCGCACTCGGTGCAGGTGGAGAAGTCGAGGATGCCCTTCCAGGAGAACTGCTCGACCTGGGAGACGCCGAAGACGTCGTCCTCGCCCGGGTCCTCCCAGTCGATCTCCTTGCCGCCCGAGGTCATCGGCAGCAGCGCGCCGAGCGAGACCGCGCCGTCGGCGTTCCGCTTGAACCAGATGTTCGGGAAGGCGAGGAAGCGGTGCCAGGCGACGCCCATGTCGGTCTTCAGGGCGACCGTGATCATCCAGATGAAGGAGGTCGCGATCTTCAGACCGGCGAAGAAGTAGGTGAGGTTCTGGAGCGTGGAGATGTCCATGCCCTCGAGCCAGGAGACCACCGGGTACGAGATGAAGAACGACGCCTCGTAGCTGTCCACGTGGTGCTGGGCGCCTTCGAGGGCGTGGAGCATGAAGATGCAGACGCCGACGATGAGGATGACGGCCTCGACGAAGTACGCCTGGCCGAAGTTGGAGCCCGCGAAGCGGGACTTGCGGCCCGGCCGGTCCGGCCTGCTGAGCTGGCGGATCACGATCAGGACCACGATGCCGAGCACCGTCATCGTGCCGATGAACTCGACGAAGACGTTGTAGGGCGCCCACTCGCCGACGATCGGCAGCAGCCAGTCGGCCTGGAACAGCTGGCCGACGGCGTTGACGATGGTCAGCAGCAGCGAGAAGAAGCCCACCGCCACGAACCAGTGCGCGACACCGACGATGCCCCAGCGGTTCATCCGGGTGTGGCCGAGGAACTCCTTGGCCACGGTGACGGTGCGCTGTACGGGTTCATCGGTGCGGGTGCCCGCGGGCACGTTCTGGCCGAGCCGCATGAAGGTGTAGATCTGCAGGAGGGCGCGGGCGAAAAGTGCCACGCCGACCACGATCAGAACCAGCGACACGATGATCGCGGCGAGTTGCATTTGGGGGCTCCTCGGGCCTGCGAGGGTGGGATCCAGCGCGTACAAGAGATTACTAAGCAGTAACTTAATCAGTCTGTGCTGACACTATCCACTTATTCCGCCACGCTGTAGCCGGGCAGGCGGTGATCTGTGTCGCTCAGGTGAGCCTTCCCCGGGTGGCGCAGCCGGTGCAGTGCCGCACGGAGCGGGATCGCCGCGGACTGCGCCAGGATCGCCAGGTCGAGCCCTGTTCCATGATGCTCTGTGTAGTGCGCATCCAGGAGGGCGGGTTCGTCCCAGGGCATTCCGGAGCGGGCGCGGACCTGGGCCAGGCCGGTCAGGCCGGGCCGCAGACCGTGTCGCCAGTACCCCGCCCAGGGCCCCAGGAGGGCGGCCTCGTCCGGGGTGAGGGGGGCCGGGCCGACCAGGGAGAGCTCTCCCCGTACGACGTGGGGCAGCCGGGACAGCAGGTCGAGCCTGAGCCGGCGGGTGCGCAGCGAACGCAGCTCGAAGGGGTGGCCGCCGGCGCCGACGCGGGCCTCACATCTGAGCACCCCCGCGACACCCCGGGTCCGGACGGCGAGCGCCAGGGTCGCGAGGATCAGCGCGGGGGCCGCCAGCAGCAGGAGCGCCGAGCCGAGCGCCAGGTCCAGGCACCGCTTCGCGGTCACGGCCGCCAGTGCCGATGCGGCCCGCTCGCCGGCCCGGCCGACCGCACCGGCCGCCGCGGACGCGGCGGGATGCCGTGTCCTTCGTGCCGCAGTCTGCTTCGCGTTCCGCATGGCGCCTGCCCGGGTCGGTGAGGTGACGGTTTGACCGTCTCGCTGCATTTTGTGACAGAACGATCCCACGGTGCGAAGGTGGGTGGGGTGTGTGTGACGCGCCCCGCGTGGCAGGTGTCGCGGGTTGTCGCGGACCTGGCCCCCGCCGGGGTTGTCGCCGAGGGTTTCCCGGGACCTTCTGTTTCCAGGAAATGCCTGGTCGGGCGGCATGCGAGCACATAAGTTGAGCGTAAGTGGCTCAGGTCCTTTGACTCCGGGGTGGGTGTCATGCATCCTTGAGTCAGATCCACTCAAGTAGTCAGTTGGAGGAATTGAAATGGCACGTGCGGTCGGCATCGACCTGGGCACGACTAACTCCGTCGTGAGCGTTCTCGAAGGCGGCGAGCCCACCGTCATCACCAACGCCGAAGGCGCCAGGACCACGCCGTCCGTCGTCGCCTTCGCGAAGAACGGCGAGGTGCTCGTCGGCGAGGTCGCCAAGCGCCAGGCGGTCACGAACGTCGACAGGACGATCCGTTCGGTCAAGCGCCACATGGGCACTGACTGGAAGATCGAGCTCGACGGCAAGAACTTCAACCCGCAGCAGATGAGCGCCTTCATCCTGCAGAAGCTGAAGCGCGACGCCGAGGCGTACCTGGGCGAGAAGGTCACCGACGCGGTGATCACCGTCCCGGCGTACTTCAACGACTCGGAGCGCCAGGCGACGAAGGAGGCCGGCGAGATCGCGGGCCTGAACGTCCTGCGCATCGTCAACGAGCCGACCGCCGCCGCGCTGGCGTACGGCCTCGACAAGGACGACCAGACGATCCTCGTCTTCGACCTCGGTGGCGGCACCTTCGACGTGTCCCTCCTGGAGATCGGCGACGGCGTCGTCGAGGTGAAGGCCACCAACGGTGACAACCACCTCGGTGGTGACGACTGGGACCAGCGCGTCGTCGACTACCTGGTGAAGCAGTTCGCCAACGGGCACGGCGTGGACCTGTCCAAGGACAAGATGGCTCTCCAGCGTCTCCGCGAGGCCGCGGAGAAGGCGAAGATCGAGCTCTCGTCCTCGACCGAGACCACGATCAACCTGCCCTACATCACCGCGTCCGCCGAGGGCCCGCTGCACCTGGACGAGAAGCTCACGCGCTCGCAGTTCCAGCAGCTGACCGCGGACCTCCTGGACCGCTGCAAGAACCCGTTCCACAACGTCATCAAGGACGCGGGCATCCAGCTCTCCGAGATCGACCACGTCGTTCTCGTCGGTGGCTCGACCCGTATGCCGGCCGTCGCCGAGCTCGTCAAGGAGCTCACGGGCGGCCAGGACGCCAACAAGGGTGTGAACCCGGACGAGGTCGTCGCCATCGGCGCCTCGCTCCAGGCCGGTGTCCTCAAGGGTGAGGTCAAGGACGTCCTGCTCCTCGACGTGACCCCGCTGTCCCTCGGCATCGAGACCAAGGGAGGGATCATGACCAAGCTCATCGAGCGCAACACCACGATCCCGACCAAGCGTTCCGAGATCTTCACGACGGCCGAGGACAACCAGCCGTCCGTGCAGATCCAGGTCTACCAGGGCGAGCGCGAGATCGCGGCGTACAACAAGAAGCTCGGGATGTTCGAGCTGACCGGTCTGCCGCCGGCCCCGCGCGGTGTGCCGCAGATCGAGGTCGCCTTCGACATCGACGCCAACGGCATCATGCACGTCGCTGCCAAGGACCTCGGCACCGGCAAGGAGCAGAAGATGACCGTCACCGGTGGCTCCTCGCTGCCGAAGGACGAGGTCAACCGGATGCGCGAAGAGGCCGAGCAGTACGCCGACGAGGACCACCGTCGTCGTGAGGCCGCCGAGTCCCGCAACCAGGGCGAGCAGCTCGTCTACCAGACGGAGAAGTTCCTCAAGGACAACGAGGACAAGGTCCCCGGTGACGTGAAGACGGAGGTGGAGACCGCGCTCGCCGAGCTGAAGGAGAAGCTCAAGGGCGAGGACACCGCCGAGATCCGTACCGCCACCGAGAAGGTCGCGGCCGTCTCCCAGAAGCTGGGCCAGGCGATGTACGCCAACGCGTCCGAGGGCGCGGCGCCGGGTGCCGAGGCGCCGGGTGACGGTCAGGCCAAGGCCGCCGACGACGACGTCGTCGACGCCGAGATCGTGGACGACGAGAAGGACCAGAAGGGCGGTGCGGCGTGACCGAGGAGACTCCGGGCTTCGACGAGAAGCCTGACGTCCCCTCCGGCGCCAACTCCGACGACGCCGACCCGAAGGCCGCCACCCCCTCCGAGGAGGAGGCGGCGGCCCCGGCCGGGGACGCACAGCAGACAGTGGCCCTGACAGCTCAGCTGGACCAGGTCCGCACCGCGCTCAACGAGCGTACGGGCGACCTCCAGCGGCTCCAGGCCGAGTACCAGAACTACCGCCGCCGCGTCGAGCGCGACCGGGTGACGGTCAAGGAGATCGCGGTCGCGGGTCTCCTGACCGAGCTCCTCCCGGTGCTCGACGACGTCGGCAGGGCCCGCGAGCACGGTGAGCTCGTCGGTGGCTTCAAGTCGGTGGCCGAATCCCTGGAGACGGTCGTCGCGAAGCTCGGGCTCCAGCAGTTCGGCAAGGAGGGCGAGCCCTTCGACCCGACGATCCACGAGGCCCTGATGCACTCGTACGCGCCGGACGTCACCGAGACGACCTGCGTGGCGATCCTGCAGCCCGGGTACCGCATCGGGGAGCGCACCATCCGCCCCGCGCGGGTGGCCGTGGCCGAACCGCAGCCGGGCGCCACGCCCTCGGCCGTGAAGGAAGAGAAGGCAGACGACGAGGAGAGCGGTGGCACCGAAGAGGTCTGACATCACGTCCGACCACTGCGGTGAACACCGACTGGGCGTGCGGCCGGCCACAGGGTCGGCCGCACGGCCTGTCGTCCGGAAGGAGGGACGTCGATGAGCACGAAGGACTTCGTCGAGAAGGACTACTACAAGGTCCTCGGCGTCCCGAAGGACGCCACCGACGCCGAGGTCAAGAAGGCGTACCGGAAGCTCGCCCGCGAGTTCCACCCGGACGCCAACAAGGGCGACGCCAAGGCCGAGGAGCGCTTCAAGGAGATCTCCGAGGCGAACGACGTCCTCGGCGACCCCAAGAAGCGCAAGGAGTACGACGAGGCGCGCGCCCTCTTCGGCAACGGGGGCTTCCGGGCGGGTCCCGGCGGCGCGGGCGGCAACTTCAACTTCGACCTGGGCGACCTCTTCGGTGGCGCCCAGGGCGGCCAGGGCGGTGCCGGAGGCTTCGGCGGCGGCGGTGGCGGCGGCGGTGGCCTGGGCGACGTGTTCGGCGGGCTCTTCAACCGCGGTGGCGGCGGCACACGGGTCCAGCCGCGGCGCGGCCAGGACATCGAGTCCGAGGTGACGCTCAGCTTCACCGAGGCGGTCGACGGGGCCACGGTCCCGCTGCGGATGTCCAGCCAGGCGCCCTGCAAGGCCTGCTCGGGCACCGGCGACAAGAACGGCACCCCGCGGGTCTGCCCGACCTGCGTGGGCACCGGACAGGTCTCCCGGGGCACCGGCGGCGGCTTCTCCCTCACCGATCCCTGTGTCGACTGCAAGGGGCGGGGCCTCATCGCCCAGGACCCCTGCGAGGTCTGCAAGGGCAGCGGCCGGGCGAAGTCGGCGCGCACGATGCAGGTCAGGATTCCCGCGGGAGTCCTGGACAACCAGCGGATCAGGCTGCGCGGCAAGGGCAGCCCGGGCGAGCGCGGCGGACCGGCCGGCGACCTCTACGTCGTCGTCCATGTCGACGCCCACCCGGTCTTCGGCCGCAAGGGCGACAACCTCACGGTCACCGTGCCCGTCACCTTCCCGGAGGCGGCGCTCGGCGGCGAGGTGAAGGTGCCCACGCTCGGCGGGCCCCCGGTCACCCTGAAACTCCCGGCGGGCACCCCCAACGGACGTACGATGCGGGCCCGGGGGAAGGGCGCCGTGCGCAAGGACGGCACCCGGGGCGACCTCCTGGTCACCGTGGAGGTGTCCGTCCCCACGGACCTCGGCGCGGACGCTCAGGACGCGCTGGAGGCCTACCGGAAGGCGACCGCGGGGGAGGACCCGCGGGCGGAGCTGTTCCAGGCTGCGAAGGGAGCTTGAGATGGACGGCCGTCGACGCAATCCGTACCAGCTGACCGACGAATCACCGGTGTACGTGATCTCGATCGCGGCCCAGCTCTCGGGCCTGCACCCGCAGACGCTGCGCCAGTACGACCGTCTCGGCCTGGTCTCGCCCGACCGCACGGCCGGGCGCGGCCGGCGCTATTCGGCGCGGGACATCGAACTGCTCCGCACCGTCCAGCAGTTGTCGCAGGACGAGGGCATCAACCTCGCCGGCATCAAGCGCATCATCGAGCTGGAGAACCAGGTCGCCGCGCTCCAGCAGCGCGTCGCCGAGCTCTCGGCGGCGGTGGACGGCGCGGCCGTCGCCATGCAGCAGCGCGAGGCCCAGGTGCACGCCTCCTACCGGCGCGACCTCGTGCCGTACCAGGACGTGCAGCAGACCAGCGCGCTGGTCGTCTGGCGGCCGAAGAGGCCCAAGGACTGAGGCGTCCGCCCGGCAGGGCCCGCCCCGGGGTTCCACTACTCCGGGGCGGGCCCTGTCCGCGTTCCGGGGGTGTCCACGATGCCCGACCGCACGATGAGGGCGCCGAGATGGGTGCGGCTGGTGGCGCCGAGGGCCTGCATGAGCTTGGCGATGTGGGAGCGGCAGGTGCGGACGCTGATGCCGAGCTTGCGGGCCACGACGTCGTCGACATGGCCCTCGCTGAGGAGCCGGGCGACGGTCTGCTGGACGGCGGTGACCTGGGCGCCGGGGGCGGTCGTCCGCAACTGCTCCGTGAACGGGGTGGCCTGGGCCCAGAGGACCTCGTAGACCTGGACGAGATAGCGGACGAGCGCGGGGTGGCGGATCTCCAGGGCGATGTTGCGTTCGGGGGTGGCCGGAATGTACGCGAGTGCGCGGTCGAAGATGATCAGGCGCTCGACGGACTGCTCCACCGTGCGGATCTGGAGGCAGTCGGACGGCACCTGCGCCATGTAGTCCTTGACCCGGGGGTTGTAGCGCGCCGGGTGCTGGTAGATGTGCCGGAGCCGCGCTCCCCCGGCGATGGCCGAGCGGGCGTTCTCCAGCCCCTGCCGCATGTTGTGTTCCAGCCGGTTGCCTCCCGGCTGCGCCGTCAGCACCTCCTCCCGGGCGTGGAG
Organism: Streptomyces sp. CB02058; assembly: GCF_001905505.1. Classification (GTDB taxonomy): domain Bacteria; phylum Actinomycetota; class Actinomycetes; order Streptomycetales; family Streptomycetaceae; genus Streptomyces. Next base: position 233,558 of record NZ_LIPG01000005.1, on the reverse strand, counting down.
AGCCGCCTCCTGGAGCGCCGACACGATCTGCGGCCGCCCGGTGAGCACCGTGATCGCCAGATTGGGGTCCTCGTCCACGACGGAGGCCAGCGGCGCCAGGGCGTGGCTCAGGGCGGTGCTCAGCCGTATCCGCTCGTCGATCTCACGCGTGATGGGCTGCAGCAGGTGGGCCAGCGCGGCGGAGGGCGGTACGGGGCGCATCCAGGCGTCGTCGCCCGGGTCGGGGTGCACCAGGGCCATCTCGACCAGACAGGGGGCCGGTGCGAGGGCGGTGCGGGAGACACGGCCGACGCGGAGCGCTCCCTCGTACAGCCGGATCGCCGGTGCGCAGAGTTCCCTGGGGCCGTGTGAATGCGTCGGAATTGTCTCATCGGTATTCATTTGATGACCCCTCACTTTGTGCAGTGCCAAAAGATGACGGTGGTGCGAGCGGCGCCGCCGGTGGAGTGTGGACCTGTCGGGAGAGGGGGGCCCGCCCGGCACGATGTGGGCATGGCCGCCGCTCTCCCCTGATGGGGGGCATGCCCTCGGCCCTTGGGGGGGATGCCTCGGGCCTGCACGTTCAGGAGTCCTGGTCCAGGATTCCTGAACGTGCGATCAGATAGCCGAGCTGGGCGCGGCTGGTACTGCCCAGGGTGGCCGACAGCTTGGCGACATGGGCCCGGCAGGTGCGGACGTTCATGCCGAGGCGGCGGGCGATGGAGTCGTCCACATGGCCCTCGACGAGGAGTTGGGCGATGGAGCGCTGGACGCCGCTGATCCCCTCGGGGGTCGGCTCGTACTTGATCTCTTCGAGCAGGGGGGCGGCCCTGGTCCAGAGCTGCTCGAAGACCTTGGCCAGATACTCGACCAGGCCGGGGTGACGTAGTTCCAGGGCGACCATGCGGTCGTCCTGGGCGGGAATGAAGGCGACGGTGCGATCGAAGACGATCAGACGCTCGATGAGCTCTTCGAGCGTGCGTATCTCCACGTGGTCGCCGGCCATGCGCTCGGCGTAGGCCAGCGTGCTCTGGCTGTGGCGCGCCGTGTGCTGGTACAGCGTGCGGATCCTGATGCCGCGGTCCACGACGGACAGACCGCGCTCCAGGGACCGGCTGAGGATGTCCTCGGGCCTTCCTCCGCCCGGCTGGACGGTGAGAACCTCGGAGCGGCACTCCGCGGTCGCGAGGTCGAGGGACGCGTTGATCCGGTTGACGCCCTCCAGCACGGTGATCGCGTGGGTGGCCGAAGGACCCTGCGCGCTGATGTCCATGAACGGCTCGAAGCATTCGGTCAACGCCAGGGAGTGCCGCCGGCGTTCCTGAATCTCGCGTTCTATGGGATGAAGGTGTTGTGCGAGTGCCGCCGACGGTGCGACGGGGCGGAGCCAGTCCGCGGCATCGGGATCGGGGTGCAACAGCGCGAACTCGATCAGACAGGGCGCCGTCTCCACTTCGGCGCGTGCGATGCGTCCGGTGCGCAGCGCGATGGCGTAAAGGCGTGCTCCGTCCTCACATAGTTCGGCAATCCCGTGAGGATGTGTCGGTTTTGTGGTTCTTGCGCCCATATCTCCACCCCCCAGGTTCCTGAACTTGCAGGAACATGATGCATCGACGCAGTGGTGTTCGAGTGCCCAGGTGAGACATCGTCTTCAGTGCGGGGGAGAAGAATCCACAAGTGAGGACGAAGCCGACTATGTACAAGCGAATGCTTCGCTCGGCGCTTGCCGCCACGTTCGTCGCGGCCATGGGTTTCGGGCTGTCGAGCGCAGGCGACATCGGCTGGAGCAGCGAGGCGGCTGCTGCGCCGGGTGACATCGGCTGGAGCGTGCAGGCAGCCGCGCCGTCCGACATCGGCTGGGTCGCTCCCGCGAGCGGCCAGGGCGACATCGGCTGGTCTTCTCCGACCGACATCGGCTGGTCCTCTCCGACCGACATCGGATGGGCCGCCCCGACCGGCACCGCGGCATGACCACCCCACCGGACGACCGCACCTTCCGGCGGGAGATGGCCACGGCGTACCGCTCAGGGTGGCATTTCATCGATCTGCTCACGGCACTTACCCGCCAGGGCGATTCGTTGATGGTCACCCTGTTCGGAGAGCCGATTGTCGTCGTCATGGAAACGGACGACGATATCCGCGCCTATCGCTGTCTGCGCCGGCCGCGCGGAGCGCCGCAACCGGTTCGCTGTGCCGTGAGGTACGGCATGATTTTCGTAAATCTCGATCAGCGCGACCATGAGCTGTTCGAACCAGAAGCCATTTCCGCCACCCCCCGCAGTGCCTGAACGATTCCCCCGTCGTTCCATATCGTTCCGGCACTTCCCCCACACAACGGCGCCATCGTGACCTGAACACGGTGGCGCCGTTGTGCTGCCCGGAATTGTTCAGCCTTTTCCGAGAGCCCTGTCGACGGCGATCTCGATGACGACCCGGTCCGGGTTGTGCCGGGGTGTGCGCTCGTAGCGCTCCGCGTAGCGGCGTACCGCGTCCGCCACCTCTCCGGGCTCCGCGCGGACCACCGCCCGGCCCTCCAGGGTGGCCCAGCGGCGTCCCTGCATCTGGCAGACCGCGACCCGTGCCCCGTCCGGGCCGGCCGCCAGGACGTGGGCGACCTTCCTGCTGTTCTTGTCGGTGATGACCCGGGCGGTCCGCGTCTCCGGGTCGTACGTCACGCCGACCGGCACCACGTGCGGGGTGCCGTCCGGGCGGAGCGTGGTCAGGGTGCACACGTGGCGTTCCCGCCAGAAGGCGAGGTACTCGGGACCGGGGTTGCGTACGTCAGGCATGGGGTCAGCCTAGAGACAGCGGGACATCGAGGCCCGGGGAGGCGCACGTACAGCCTTGAGTGGAATAGACTCAAGTTTGTACCTGTTGTGGGAGTCATAGTTCCCAGGAAGCACCCGTACGAGGAGGAGACAGCGCCCGTGGACGCCGAGCTGACCAACAAGAGCCGCGACGCCCTCAACGCGGCCACCGGCAGGGCCGTCAAGGACGGCCACCCCGACCTGACCCCCGGGCACCTGCTGCTGGCCCTGCTCGCGGGCGAGGACAACGCCAACATCACCGACCTGCTGGCCGCAGTCGAGGCCGACCAGGCGGCCGTACGCGCCGACACCGAACGGCTCCTGGGCTCGCTGCCCAGCGTCACGGGATCGACCGTGGCACCGCCGCAGCCCAACCGTGAGCTGCTCGCCGTCATCTCCGACGCCGCGCAGCGGGCGAAGGAGCTCGGCGACGACTACATCTCCACCGAGCACCTGCTGATCGCCGTCGCGGCGAAGGGCGGCCGTGCCGGTGAGATCCTCGACGGGCAGGGAGCCAGTGCGAAGAGGCTGCTGGACGCATTCGAGAAGAGCAGGGGAGGGCGCCGGGTGACCACTCCGGACCCCGAGGGCCAGTACAAGGCGCTGGAGAAGTTCGGCACCGACTTCACGGCGGCCGCGCGCGAGGGCAAGCTCGACCCGGTCATCGGCCGTGACCAGGAGATCCGCCGCGTCGTGCAGGTGCTGTCGCGCCGCACGAAGAACAACCCCGTGCTCATCGGTGAGCCCGGCGTCGGCAAGACGGCCGTCGTCGAGGGGCTCGCCCAGCGCATCGTCAAGGGCGACGTCCCCGAGTCCCTGCGCAACAAGCGGCTCGTCTCCCTGGACCTCGGCGCGATGGTCGCCGGCGCGAAGTACCGCGGCGAGTTCGAGGAACGCCTCAAGACCGTCCTCTCCGAGATCAAGGAGAGCGACGGCCAGATCATCACCTTCATCGACGAGCTGCACACCGTCGTCGGCGCGGGCGCCGGGGGCGACTCCGCGATGGACGCGGGCAACATGCTCAAGCCGATGCTCGCCCGCGGTGAGCTGCGGATGGTCGGTGCCACCACGCTGGACGAGTACCGCGAGCGCATCGAGAAGGACCCCGCCCTGGAGCGCCGCTTCCAGCAGGTCCTGGTCGCCGAGCCGTCCGTCGAGGACACCATCGCGATCCTGCGTGGCCTCAAGGGCCGCTACGAGGCCCACCACAAGGTCCAGATCGCCGACTCCTCGCTGGTGGCCGCCGCGACCCTCTCGGACCGCTACATCACCTCCCGCTTCCTCCCCGACAAGGCGATCGACCTCGTCGACGAGGCGGCCTCCCGGCTCCGCATGGAGATCGACTCCTCGCCCCTGGAGATCGACGAGCTCCAGCGGTCCGTCGACCGGCTGCACATGGAGGAGCTGGCGCTCAGGAACGAGACCGACCAGGGCTCCAAGCAGCGGCTGGAGAAGATCCGCCGCGACCTCGCCGACAAGGAGGAGGAGCTGCGCGGTCTCACCGCCCGCTGGGAGAAGGAGAAGCAGGGCCTGAACCGCGTCGGTGAGCTCAAGGAGCGCCTCGACGAGCTGCGGGGCCAGGCCGAGCGCGCCCAGCGCGACGGTGACTTCGACACCGCGTCCAAGCTGCTCTACGGGGAGATCCCCGGTCTGGAGCGCGAGCTGGCCGAGGCGGACGAGGCCGAGCAGGAGGCCGCCGTCGACACCATGGTCAAGGAGGAGGTCGGCCCGGACGACATCGCCGACGTCGTCGGCGCCTGGACCGGCATCCCGGCCGGACGGCTCCTGGAGGGCGAGACCCAGAAACTGCTGCGGATGGAGTCGGAGCTCGGCAGGCGGCTGATCGGCCAGGGCGAGGCCGTGCGGTCCGTGTCGGACGCCGTGCGCCGCACGCGCGCGGGCATCGCCGACCCCGACCGGCCCACCGGCTCGTTCCTCTTCCTCGGCCCCACCGGGGTCGGCAAGACGGAGCTGGCCAAGGCGCTCGCGGACTTCCTGTTCGACGACGAGCGGGCCATGATCCGCATCGACATGAGCGAGTACAGCGAGAAGCACAGCGTCGCCCGGCTCGTCGGTGCCCCGCCCGGTTACGTCGGCTACGAGGAGGGCGGACAGCTCACCGAGGCCGTCCGCCGCCGCCCGTACAGCGTCGTGCTGCTGGACGAGGTCGAGAAGGCCCATCCCGAGGTCTTCGACATCCTGCTCCAGGTGCTCGACGACGGCCGGCTCACCGACGGGCAGGGCAGGACGGTGGACTTCCGCAACACCATCCTGATCCTCACGTCGAACCTGGGAAGCCAGTACCTCGTCGACCCGGTGACCGACGCCGAGACCAAGAAGGCGCGGGTCCTGGAGGTCGTGCGCGCCTCCTTCAAGCCGGAGTTCCTGAACCGGCTCGACGACCTGGTGGTCTTCTCCGCGCTGTCCGGCGACGAGCTCGCCCACATCGCGGGGCTCCAGGTGGCCCGGCTCGCCGACCGGCTGGCCGACCGCAGGATCCGCCTCGACGTCACGCCCGAGGCCCTGGCCTGGCTCGCCGAGGAGGGCAACGACCCGGCGTACGGCGCCCGGCCGCTGCGCAGGCTCATCCAGACGGCGATCGGCGACCGGCTCGCGAAGGAGATCCTCGCGGGCGAGGTCAAGGACGGCGACACCGTCCGGGTCGACCGGGCCGGTGAGGGTCTGATCGTGGGGACCGCGACGGCGGCCAAGACCCTGTAGACGCGGTACGGACGCTCCCCGTGTCCCCGGCCGGCGGCTCGCGCCCCGGCCGGGGACATCTGTGTGAGGGCACCGCGCCTATTGATGTGTGCATCCAGCACGCATCAACGGTGGAACCGCCCACGATATTGAGCCGAAAATTTACATTCCGTGGCTGATTGGCGGACGGGGAAGGCTCCTGGCCGTTCTTATTTGTACCCGGGCGATACATATCGACACCCTCGGCGGGAGCGGGAACAGCCGAGTTCGGCGTGATCGTGATCCGCGCAATATCGGGACACTCCGGGCCCTTTTCCTTTACGCGGGAGAGGCTCTGCGGAATTCGGAAGCCGGTAAGGTACGCGCATGACGGAGCGGATACCTGGCGGGACGAGTGCGGAGTCGAAGGATTGCAGAAGTGACAGTCTGATTCGCCTCAGCGAATTCAGAACGCTGTGGGCTGCTTTCGCTCAGTCCGTGCTGGGCGACCAGCTCGCCCGGGTCGCGCTGTCGCTCCTGGTCTTCGAACGCACCGAGTCGGCGGGCTGGACCGCGGCGACGTACGCCCTGACGAGCCTGCCCGCCCTGCTCTCCGGAGTCCTGCTCTCCGGTCTCGCCGACCGCTTCCCCCGGCGCACGGTCATGATCGGCTGCGACCTGGTGCGCGCCGCCCTCGTCGGACTGATGGCCCTGCCCGGTACGCCGCTGCCGCTGCTGGCCGGACTGCTGGTCCTGGCCCAGCTCGCCGAGGCTCCGTTCGGGGCCTCGCAGGGGGCCCTGATGCCCGCCGTGCTGGGCGAGCGCCTCTACGAGCGCGGGCAGCGCGTGATGATGATCACCCATCAGACGGGGCAGCTGCTCGGCTTCGCCGCGGGCGGGGTGCTCGTCGTGTGGCTGGGGAGCCACGTCTCGCTCGGGCTGAACGCGGTGACCTTCCTGATCTCCGCGCTCCTGATCAGGCTGGGCGTGAAGGCGAGGCCCGTGGAGAAGGGCGCCGACGAGCAGCCGAAGCGGGTGCGCACCCAGGTGTGGAGCGCGGCGGCGCTGATCTGGTCGGACCCCCGGCTGCGCTCGCTGGTCGCGCTCGGCTGGCTTGCGGGGTTCATCGTGCTGCCGGAGGGCCTCGCCGCCCCCTTCGCGGAGGAGGCGGGCGGGAGCGCGGCCTCGGTGGGGCTCCTGCTCGCCGCGCACCCCGCGGGCATGGTCCTGGGCGCCGCCCTCCTCGGCCGGGCGGGCTTCGACGCCGAGCGCCGCCGCCGGCTGCTCGGGCCGCTGGCGGTGGGCGCGAACCTTCCGCTGGTCGTCTACTGGGCGGGCCCCGGCGTGGGCGTGGCCCTGGTGGTGCTGCTGGTCTCCGGCATCTGCTCCGTGTACCAGATCACCGCGGGGGCGACCTTCGTCCTGCTCACCCCGGCCGACCAGCGCGGTCAGGCCCTGGGGCTGGCCAGGTCCGGGCTGACCGCCATGCAGGGCATCGGAGTCGCGGCGGGCGGCCTGGCGGCGGAACTGTCCGGGTCCTCGGCCCAGACCATCGGCGGGGCGGGCCTCGTCGGAACGCTGTGCGCCGTCCTGGTCGGGGTTTCCTGGTCGCGTGCCAGGGGAACGAGCGCCGGGACGATTCCCCTCAGCGCGTAGAAGCGGGGGCAGGACTACTGGCCGTCATCGCGGCTAGGGTCGGAGCCAGGAAACCACGTGCGATCCACAGGAGTACCCAGCGATGTCTATCGACCCGTCCTCGATCCCCAACTTCGGGGGACAGCCCGAACCGCAGGCGGCAGGACCCGAGGGCCCCGTGGTCCCTGACCAGGACCTCGTCAAGCAGCTTCTCGAGCAGATGGAGCTGAAGTACGTCGTCGACGACGAGGGCGACCTCGCCGCACCGTGGGAAGAGTTCCGCACGTACTTCATGTTCCGCGGCGAGGACGAGCAGCAGGTCTTCTCGGTCCGGACGTTCTACGACCGCCCCCACGCCCTGGACCAGCGCGCCGTGCTCCTCGACGCGATCGACGACTGGAACCGCCGCACCCTGTGGCCCAAGGTCTACACGCACTCCCACGAGGGCGAGGAGGGCGCCGCGGCGTCCGTGCGGCTGATCGGTGAGGCGCAGATGCTCATCGGCACCGGCGTCAGCCTGGAGCACTTCGTCTCCTCGACGGTCAGCTGGGTGCGGGCCTCGATCGAGTTCGACAAGTGGCTCGTGGAGCGCCTGGGCCTGGAGCCGGCGGACAAGAAGCCCGAGGGCGAGGCCGCGGGCGAGGAGTCCACGGAGGCCTGATCCGGCTCACGGGCGAAGGCCCGGCCCGGGGCGTGGTCCATGCGGCCACCGCCCCGGGCCGGGCCTTCGTCGTGCCGCGGGTCAGGACGCCTGGAGGCTCTTCAGCCGGGTGACCGCGTCGGCGAGCACGTCGGTGCGCTTGCAGAACGCGAAGCGGACGAAGTGCGCGCCCTGCTCGCGGTGGTCGTAGAAGACGGCGTTCGGGATGGCCACGACCCCGCACCGCTCGGGCAGCGCCCGGCAGAAGGCGAAGCCGTCGCCGGACCCCAGCGGGCGGATGTCGGTGGTGACGAAATAGGTGCCCGCCGGCTTGTAGACGTCGAAGCCCGCCTCGGCCAGGCCCGTGCTCAGCAGGTCGCGCTTGGCGCGCAGATCCGCGCGCAGCTCGTCGAAGTAGCTGTCGGGCAGCCGCAGGGCCTCCGCTACGGCGTACTGGAAGGGGCCCCCGGAGACGTACGTCAGGAACTGCTTCGCGGAGCGCACCGCCGCGACCAGTTCGGGGCTCGCGGTGATCCAGCCGATCTTCCAGCCCGTCACCGAGAACGTCTTCCCCGCACTGCTGATCGTGACCGTGCGCCCGCGCATGCCGGGGAAGGACGCGAGGGGGATGTGCTCGCCCTCGAAGACGAGGTGCTCGTAGACCTCGTCGGTGATGACGAGGAGGTCCCGCTCGCACGCCAGCTCGGCGATCGCGGAGAGCTCGTCGCGGGTCAGGACGGTGCCGGTCGGGTTGTGCGGGGTGTTGAGCAGGATGAGCCGGGTGCGGGGGGTGACGGCGGCGCGCAGCTCGTCGAGATCGAGCCGGTAGGCGCCGTCGTGGGGGCGGAGCGTCACGGGGACCCGGGTGCCGCCCGCCATGGCGATGCAGGCGGCGTACGAGTCGTAGTAGGGCTCCAGGGCGATGACCTCGTCGCCGGGCTCCAGGAGTGCCAGCAGGGAGGCGGCGATGGCCTCGGTCGCGCCCGTGGTGACGAGGACCTCGGCGTCGGGGTCGTACTCCAGCCCGTAGCGCCGGCGCTGGTGCTCCGTGATCGCGGTGCGCAGTTCGGGGACCCCGGGGCCGGGCGGGTACTGGTTGCCGTGGCCGGCGCGCACGGCGCGGACCGCGGCCTCGCGGATCGCCTCGGGCCCGTCGGAGTCGGGGAAACCCTGGCCGAGGTTGATCGATCCGGTCCGCACGGCCAGCGCCGACATCTCCGCGAAGATGGTCGTCCCGAACTCGGCGAGGCGGCGGTTGAGCAGCGGTCGTTCCTGTGTCATGACGCCATCCTGGGCCGAAGCTCTGGAGTTGCTCAAGTCTGCTTTCGCCGCGGAGGGGCGCGGGAATCCAAGGGGCACGTGAGAAGCGGGGACCTCGCTTCGGGGGAAGAGAAGGATGTGAGGTCGATGGAGTTGTTCGTCTTCATCGTGTTCCTGGTGATCGTGGTGGTCGGGATCGCCGCGCTCGCCTCGGGTTCGGGCGGCAGGAAGAGGTCGCTCGCGGGTCGCTCCGGTCGCCGGGGCTCGGGGGACAGCGGCGGTGGTGGTGCCGCCGACACGGGGAGCTGGTGGTCCGGTGACAGCGGCGGCCACTCGGACGGCGGTGGGCACTCCGGCGGGCACTCCTGCGGTGGCGGGGGTGGCTGCGGGGGCGGCGGGGGCGACTGACCCGGCGCGGCCGGCCGTGCGCCGCGGACGGGGAAGGGCGCGAGGTGTCCGGCGGGAGGTGAACTCCCGCCGGACATCTTTTGGTTGGAGGCGCCTGGAACACGTGAACCGTGCTGCCCCCTGACGGATGGAAACCACGGCAAGTTGGGTAAAAACGCTGTGAGTGCCGCGTACTTCGTGATTGCATCGATGTAGAGAACATTCAGCCCTCGGAGCCCAGTTGGGCCGGATCGGGCTTGCCTGCCCCCGACGTGCGCCGCGCGGGGGCACCTCCTGTCCATGTGTCCCTGTGTGTCCTGCGGAGCCGATCCATGCTCACGACCCTCCAGACCTCCTATTCCGATACCCGCGCCGCCGATCTGGCCTGGGCGCTCGGGTGTGAACCCCTGCCCGCGCTCGCCGTCCTCGACCTCGAACTGGACGGCGCCAAGGTGCAGATGCGGCTGCTCGGCGCCTCCCACCAGGTGCTGATGGAGGAGGAGCGGCGGTCGTGCTCGGAGACCGTCGCCTGTCTTCCGGGCAGCAGCACCCCACTGCCCCTCGGAGTCGCCGAACGTGTGGGCGACTGGGAGTACGAGTTCGCGGCGCGCGTCGAGACGCTCTCCGAGGGGTCCTTCGCCGGACGGGCGCAGGAGTTGCTCGCACTGGTGACCGACCACCCCCACGGGCTCGCCGGGACGTTCCCCGGCAGCCCCTACGCCTTCACCGCGATGCTGGCGCAGCGGACGGAGGGCCAGGTGCGCTGGCGCACCTGGCACGCGTACCCGCAGGAGGGCCAGCTCGTCGTGACCCGGACACGGGTGGGGACGCGTATCCGGGCGGGGGTCTCCTGAGCGGGGCGGGCGGGCCGGTCCGGGGTGGCGCGAAGGGGGCGGGGCGCATGCCCGATGCGCCTCACTTGCACCCGTGTGGGTGACAAGGGGCAACGGGTTCGTCACGTAGCGTTCGCCTCATGATCGACCAGCAGATGCCGCTGCGAGGGGGCGCGGCGCGACTTCCCGTGCGGCCGAGGACCGGAAGGTTCCTGGTGCTGGCCGCGGTGTTCATCTGCGCCGCGTGCGGTCTGGTGTACGAGCTGGAACTGGTGGCGCTGGCCTCGTATCTGATCGGCGACTCGGTCACCCAGGCCTCCGTGGTGCTCTCCGTGATGGTGTTCGCGATGGGCATCGGCTCGCTCCTCGCGAAACGTTTACGCGGCCGCGCGGCCGTCGGCTTCGGGCTGCTCGAGGCGGCGCTCGCGCTGATCGGGGGCACCTCGGCACTCGTCCTCTACGCCTCCTTCGCCTGGCTGGGCGAGTCCCGCCACGCCCTGGTGGGCTTCTCGCTCGCGATCGGCGTCCTGATCGGCGCGGAGATCCCGCTGCTGATGACGCTGATCCAGCGGGTCGACCGGCAGGACGCGGGCGGGGCCGTCGCGGACCTCTTCGCCGCCGACTACGTGGGCGCGCTGGTCGGCGGGCTCGCCTTCCCCTTCCTGCTGCTGCCGATGATGGGCCAGCTCACCGGGGCGCTGTTCACCGGCGCGGTCAACGCGGCGGCGGGCGGGGCGCTGGTGCTGTGGGTGTTCCGCCGGGACCTCGGCACCCGGGAGCGCTGGCTGCTGATCACCGTCAACGCCGCCGTCATCGCCCTGCTGGCGACGGCCACGGTCCTGGTCGACGACTTCGAGCGGGCGGCGCGGCGCGCGGTGTACGGGCCGCAGGTGCGGGTCGCCGTGCAGACGGGGGTGCAGGAGGTCGTCCTCACCGGGCCGGGGCGCGGCGGCCTCGACCTCTATCTGGACGGGCGGCTGCGGGTCAGCTCCCGCGACGAGTACCGCTTCCACGAGGCGCTCGTGCACCCGGCGATGAGGGGGACCCACCGGCGGGTGCTGATCCTGGGCGGCGGCGACGGACTGGCCGCCAGGGAGGTGCTGCGCTATCCGGACGTCGAGTCCGTGGTGGTGGTCGAGCTCGATCCGGGCGTCACCCGGTTGGCCCGTACGGACCCGGCGCTCTCCCGGCTGAACGGGCACGCGTTCGACGACCGGCGGCTGACGACGGTCTCGGCGGACGCCTTCAACTGGCTGCGGGCCACCCCCGGCCGGTACGACGTGGTGGTCGCGGACCTCCCCGACCCCGGGATCACGGCCAGCACGAAGCTCTACGCCGCCGAGTTCTACGGGCTGGTCGCCGAGGCGCTGGAACCGGGCGGCCGGCTGGTGGTGCACGCGGGGCCGGTGAGCGGCAGACCGGCGGTGTTCTGGACGGTGGACGCCTCGGTGCGGGCCGGCGGCCTCACGACCGTGCCGTACCGCGTCGACGGGCGCCTCACGGGCTTCGCGGCGGGTCCGGACCGGGCCACGGGCGGTTCGGGGGCGCCACGGGACTGGGGATTCGTGCTGGCCTCGCGGCACGCGACCGGCGCGCTCGGCCTCGACCCCGGGGCGCCCGAGCTGCGGACCCTGGACGCCCGGGAGCTGCGGGCGGCGCGGGACGCCGCGGAGCGGACGCGGCAGCCGGGGGTGGAGCCGTCGACCCTGGTGCACCCGCGCTACCGGGAGGACCGGTGAGCGGGTGCGGTACGCACGGTGTGCGGGGTGTGGAAGCGCTGACGGGACGGCCGGGGCTGAGTAGGCTCGGGCGGTATGGAGCATGAGGTGTTCGTTCCGGTTCCGGCCGCGTCCCTTCGGCGGACGCTGGGTGATCCCGCCCGTGTCGCGCGCTGTGTGCCCGGCCTCCAGCAGGACGCCGACGCGTCGGCGGGTCCGCTGGCCGGCCGGCTGAAATTCCGGGCCGACGGCCACACGATCACGTATCGCGGGGCCCTGACGCTGCGGCCCTCCGACGGAGGCGGCCCCGATTCCTTCTCGGTGACCGGGGAGGGTGTGGAGGCCAGAGGCACCGGCTCGGCGAAGCTGTCCCTGACCGTCGTGCTCACGGAGACGGACGGCGGCACGACGATCGCCTTCAGCGGGACGGCGGGCGGCGACGGCCGCATCGTGGACCTGGAGGCGAAGACGGCGCTCGGCGCCGCGCAACGGCTGCTGGACCGCTTCACGCAGCAGCTGGTGACGGAGACCCTGGCGGAACGGGACGGGGCGTCGGCGCCGGAGGCTTCCGCACCGCCGTCCGCCCCCGGTGCCGCCGGGGCGGCGGGGGCCTCCGATTCCGGCCCCGGGGAGCTGTCCGGAGAGTCGCCCGTGGAGCCGCCCTCGGCCGAGCAGCCGTCCACCGAGCCGTCGTCCTCCGGCGAGTCGTCCTCCGGCGGGACGTCCCACGAGGCGTCCGGCGGGCCGGCCTCCCCGGACCAGGAGTCCCTGTTCGACGCACCCGTACCGCCGTCCTCGCTCGACCCTTCCGCGGAGCTGGAGTTCACCGTGCCCGACGAGCCGCCCGCCGAGGCAGCCCACGCCCGCCGCACCATGATCGGCCGCAGCACGGAGGAGGTCGACCACGCCCCGCCGCGCGGCCGGTACGCCCCCGTCCCGTCGCCCGAGGCCGGTGCCGCAGGCCTCACCCTGCGCTGGGCCGCCCCTGCCGCCGCCCTCGCGATCGCCTCGGCCGTGGTGGTCGGCAGGGCTCTGCGGCGCCGGAGGCCATGAGAGGCGCCCCGCGCCAGTAGTGTCATGGCGTGAGCGATGTTGGGAAGAACGTCCGGCTGACCGCCGGCGATGCCGAGTTGACCGTTGACCCCGTCCATGGCTGCCGGATCAGCAGCCTGCGGATCGGAGGCACCGAACTGCTGCGCCAGGGCGAGCGGTACGGCAGCTTCCCGATGGTGCCGTGGTGCGGGCGCACCGAGAACGGCCTGTTCCGCAACGGCGGCGAGCCGCACCAGCTGCCGCTGAACTCCCCGCCGCACGCCATCCACGGCACCGGCCGCGACACCGCCTGGAAGCTCGCCCGGCAGGAGAAGGCGGAGGCGGCCTTCTACTACGACCTGGCCGACCCGTGGCCGTACGAGGGCCGGGTGACGCAGTCCTTCGAGCTGACCGAGGACTCTCTCACGCTGAGCCTCGGTGTCGAGACGTACGGGGACTCCTTCCCGGCGCAGGCCGGCTGGCACCCCTGGTTCCGGCGGAACCTCGGCGGGCAGGACGTGGGCATCGCCTTCGACGCCGCCTGGCAGGAGGAGCGGGGCGACAACCACCTGCCGACCGGCCGGCGGATCGATCCCCTGCCCGGCCCCTGGGACGACTGCTTCGGGATGCCCGACGGCGTCGACGTGAAGCTCACCTGGCCCGAGCAGCTGGAGCTGACGGTCAAGAGCCGGGACGCCTGGGTGGTGATCTACGACGAGCAGGCCGAGGCGGTCTGCGTGGAGCCGCAGTCCGGGCCGCCGAACGGGCTGAACACGGACCCCCGGCTCGTCACCCCGATCGACCCCCTGGAGATCGTGACGACCTGGAACTGGGTGCGGCTCTGAGCCCCGGCGGCAGCGCTTACCCTCGTTGACATGACTGACGTACGCGCTGAGCTGCTCCAGCAGATCAAGGACAAGGCCGTGGTGCACGGCAAGGTGACCCTCTCCTCGGGTCTGGAAGCCGACTGGTACATCGACCTGCGCCGGATCACGCTGGACGGCAAGGCCGCGCCGCTGGTCGGCCAGGTCATGCTCGACGCCACCGCCGAGCTGGACTACGACTGCGTCGGCGGTCTGACGCTGGGCGCCGACCCGGTGGCCACGTCGATGCTGCACGCCTCGGCGGCGCGCGGGACGAGCCTGGACGCGTTCGTTGTCCGCAAGGCGCAGAAGGCCCACGGGATGCAGCGCCGCATCGAGGGCACGGACGTCAAGGGCCGCCGCTGCCTGGTCGTCGAGGACACCTCGACGACCGGCGGTTCGCCGCTGACGGCGGTCGAGGCGGTGCGCGAGGCCGGCGGCGAGGTCGTCGCCGTGGCCGTGATCGTCGAGCGCGGCGCGGCTCCGGCCATCGCCGAGGCCGGTCTGCCGTACGTTCACGTCTACTCCGTGGCCGACCTAGACCTGGCCTGACCTGCGGCTTCATCGGGGCGCTCCCTGTTTCACGTGAAACAGGGAGCGTTACTGCGACGGGCAGCGTGGAGCCGGGACGAGAGTCTGGGAAGATAAGGGCGACGATGACGTCGCCCCCAGGTCAGGGACCAAGCACTGCACACCCGCACATCCCAAGGAGCGGACAGATGCCCATCGCAACCCCCGAGGTCTACGCCGAGATGCTCGACCGGGCGAAGGCAGGCAAGTTCGCCTACCCGGCCATCAATGTGACGTCGACCCAGACCCTGCACGCTGCACTGCGCGGCTTCGCGGAGGCGGAGAGCGACGGCATCGTCCAGATCTCCACCGGTGGTGCCGAATTCCTGGGCGGCCAGCACAACAAGGACATGGTGACGGGCGCCGTTGCCCTGGCCGAGTTCGCGCACATCGTCGCCGCCAAGTACGACATCACGGTCGCGCTGCACACCGACCACTGCCCCAAGGACAAGCTGGACGCCTACGTGCGCCCGCTGCTCGACGTGTCCGCGGAGCGTGTCGCCAAGGGTCTGAACCCGCTGTTCCAGTCGCACATGTGGGACGGCTCGGCCGAGACCCTCGCCGACAACCTGTCCATCGGCCAGGAGCTGCTGGCCAAGGCCGCCGCCGCCAAGATCATCCTCGAGGTCGAGATCACCCCGACCGGTGGCGAGGAGGACGGCGTCACGCACGAGATCAACGACGAGCTGTACACGACCGTCGACGACGCGCTGCGTACGGCCGAGGCGCTGGGTCTGGGCGAGAAGGGCCGCTACCTGCTGGCAGCGTCCTTCGGCAACGTCCACGGCGTCTACAAGCCGGGCAACGTCGTCCTGCGTCCCGAGCTCCTCAAGGACCTCCAGCAGGGCGTCTCCGAGAAGTACGGCAAGCCGGCCGGCAGCCAGCCGTTCGACTTCGTCTTCCACGGCGGCTCGGGCTCCACCGCCGAGGAGATCGCCACCGCGCTGGAGAACGGTGTCGTGAAGATGAACCTCGACACCGACACCCAGTACGCCTTCACCCGCCCGGTCGCGGACCACATGTTCCGCAACTACGACGGTGTCCTGAAGGTCGACGGCGAGGTCGGCAACAAGAAGACCTACGACCCGCGCACGTGGGGCAAGGCCGCCGAGGCGGGCATGGCCGTGCGTGTCACCGAGGCGTGCGCCAACCTGCGCTCCTCGGGCACCAAGCTGAAGTAAGTACGTCACGGACGTACGGGCGGGCCCGGTCACCCTTCGGGGGGCCGGGCCCGCTCCATGTCCGAGAACCCGAGGGATCCGCATTGAGCACGTCTGCGCGCTACGACTTCGACACCGTCATCGACCGCCGGGGGACCTGGTGTGTCCAGTGGGACGGGGTCGCCGAGCGCTTCGGGGTGGACGGGCTGCTGCCGTTCACCATCTCCGACATGGACTTCGAGACCGCGCCCGAGGTGCTGAGCGCACTGCGCGCACGCCTGGACCACGGTGTCCTCGGCTACACCACGTGGCAGCACGACGACTTCCTCTCGGCGATCGGGCACTGGTACGCGACGCGCTACGGCACCGGGATCGACACCGGGCGGGTGGTCTACGGGCCGTCCGTGCTCAGCCAGCTCTCCCAGCTGCTCCAGATGTGGACGGCAGAGGGCGAGGGCGTGGTCGCCCACACCCCTGTGTACGACGGTTTCCGCAAGGCGGTCACCGGGCTCGGGCGGGAGCTGCGGGGCGTACCGCTGGGGGACACGGCGGCCCTGGAACGGGAGCTGGCGCGGGACGACGCCAAGGTGCTGGTGCTCTGCTCGCCACACAATCCGACGGGGCGGGTGTGGACGGAGGCCGAGCTGCGGGAGATGGCCTCGCTCGCACGGCGGTACGGGGTGGCGGTGGTCTGCGACGAGATCCACGCGGACTTCGTGCACGACGGGTACACGCATGTTCCGTATGTCCGGGTGGCCGGTGACGGGCGGTGGGCCGTCATCACGTCCGCGTCGAAGTCCTTCAACTTTCCGGCGCTGACCGGGTCCTACGGAATCATCGGGGACCCGGCGGACCGGGCGGAGTATCTGCGCCGCATGGAGACGGCGGAAGGGCTCGCCTCGCCGGCGGTGCTGTCGCTGACCGCGCACATCGCGGCGTACCGGTCGGGCGGGGAGTGGCTGGACGCGGTGCGCGCGTACATCGCGGAGAACCTGGCGCTGGTGGCGGAGCGGCTGAACGGGGCGTTCCCCGCGCTGGCGTGGGAGCCGCCGCAGGCCGGGTATCTGGCGTGGATCGACCTGCGTCCCCTGGGGGTGGACGACGAGGCGCTGCAGCGGGTGCTGATCGAGCGGGAGAAGGTCGCGATCATGCCGGGCGAGGTGTACGGGGCGCCGGGGTTCGTACGGCTGAACGTCGGGTGCCCGCGGAGCAAGGTGCTGGCGGGGGTCTCCGCGCTGGTACGGGCACTGGAGGGGCAGGACGGGGGCGCGGGGCGGGCACTGGAGGGGTAGCGGGGCGCGCGGCGGGGTGCCGCTCCGCCGCGCGCGCCGGGCGGGCATGCGCGTGGCGTGAATGGCCTCTCCGGGCGGCAGCGGTGATGCTGCTCGTATGAGTGATGTGGACGGGGACGGGATCAGGGTCGCCTCGCCCGTCGGGCGGTGGGTCGTCCTGACCACCGTGCTCGGGTCGAGCATGGCCCTGCTCGACTCCACCGTCATCAACGTGGCCCTTCCCCGCATCGGCCAGGACCTCGGCACCGATCTCGCCGCCCTGCAGTGGACCGTCAACGCCTACATGCTCACCCTGGCGGGGCTGATCCTGCTCGGGGGCGCGCTCGGCGACCGGTTCGGGCGGCGGCGGGTGTTCGTGCTGGGGGTCGTCTGGTTCGCCGTGGCCTCGCTGCTGTGCGGGATCGCACCGAACGCCGAGGTGCTGATCGCCGCGCGGGCCCTCCAGGGGGTCGGGGGCGCGCTGCTCACGCCCGGCTCGCTGGCGATCATCCAGGCGAGCTTCCACCCCGACGACCGGGCCCGTGCCGTGGGGCTCTGGTCCGGGCTCGGCGGGGTCGGGGCGGCCGTCGGGCCGTTCCTCGGGGGCTGGCTGGTGGACGGGCCGGGCTGGCGGTGGGTGTTCCTGCTCAATCTGCCGCTCGCCGCCGTCTGTGTGCCCGTGGCCCTGCGCCACGTACCGGAGTCGCGGGACCCCGGCGCCCATGGCCGCTTCGACGTGCTCGGGGCCGCGCTCGCCGCGCTCGCGCTCGCCCTGGTCACCTATGCGCTGATCGAGGTGCCGGAGCAGGGCGCGTCCGTCCTGGTCGTCGGCGCGGCGCTCCTCGGCGTGGTGCTCGGGGTGGCGTTCGTCCAGGTGGAGCGGCGCAGGGCCGAGCCCATGGTGCCGCCCTCGATCTTCGCGTCCCGGCAGTTCACGTCCGTCAACATCGTCACCTTCTGCGTGTACGCCGCCCTCGGCGGGTTCTTCTTCCTGTCCGCGATCCAGCTCCAGGTGGTCGCCGGCTACTCCGCGCTCGGTGCGGGCACCGCGCTCCTGCCCACGACGGTGCTGATGCTGCTGTTCTCCGCGTCCGCAGGCGATCTCGGCCGGCGGATCGGGCCCCGTATCCCGCTGACCGTCGGCCCTCTGCTGGCGGCGGCCGGAATGCTCCTGATGCTGCGGGTCGGCCCGGACGCCTCGTACGTGGCCGACGTCCTGCCCGCCGTGCTGGTGCTGGGCCTCGGCATGGTCACCCTGGTGGCACCCCTCACCGCGACCGTCCTGGCGGCCGTGGACACCGGCCGGGCCGGGCTGGCCAGCGGCATCAACAACGCCGCCGCGCGGGCCGCGGGGCTGCTCGCGGTGGCCGCGTTGCCACTGCTGGCCGGGATGGGCCCGGAGGCGTACCGGGACGCGGGGGAGTTCGCCTCGACGTTCCGGCGGGCGATGCCGATGTGCGCCGGGCTGCTGGTGGCCGGATCGGTGATCGCCTGGTGGACCGTGCGGGGGCCCGAGGCGGCCAGGGAGGAGCCGCAGCCCGCGTGCACCATGCACTGCGGTGTCTCGGCCCCGCCCTTGGAGCCGGAGCCCGGACCCAGGCACACTTGAACCATGTCCATCCACGAGAACCTGCTCGGGGGCCCCGCCCCGACCCATCTGCCCGACGACCCGGAGCCGCGTGAGCTGCTCGCCGCAGGCACGGCGCCCGCCGATGTCGCGGCGAAGTACCCCACCTCCTCGCTGGCCTGGGCGCAGCTCGCCGACGAGGCGTACGAGGGCGGCCGGGTCATCGAGTCGTACGCGTACGCGCGCACCGGCTACCACCGGGGCCTGGACGCCCTGCGCCGCGCGGGCTGGAAGGGCCACGGCCCCGTCCCGTTCGAGCACGAGCCGAACCGCGGCTTCCTGCGTGCGCTGCACGCCCTCGCGCGCGCCGCGCAGGCCATCGGTGAGCAGGAGGAGTACGAGCGCTGCTCGACCTTCCTGCGCGACTCCTCGCAGACCGCCGCCGACACCCTGGGCTGAGAGACGCCCCCCGGCTTCCGGGCCCCGCGGGCAGCAGCCCCGCGGGGCCCGACGCGTTCCCGGGAAGGCCGTTAGGATGCCGATCAGGGGACCGGAGCTCCACCACCTCAGAGGAAGGGGCGGACCGCTACCCGGAAGCTCGTGTCGAGGAGACAGAAATGTCGGCCATCCACCCCGACCCCGAAGCCACCGGTGCGGACACTCCGCATCTGGACTTCGCGGGAACCACTCCGTACGAGGACTACGTCCAGGCGGACGTCCTGACCCATCTCCAGCACCTGCGCTCCGACGATCCCGGCGAGATGGTCTTCCTGGTCACCACCCAGGTCATGGAGCTGTGGTTCACGGTCATCGTCCATGAGTGGGAGACGGCGGCGCACGCCCTGCGCGAGGACCGCATCCCGGTCGCCCGCGACGCGCTGAAGCGCTCGCTGCGGGAGCTGGAGGCGCTCAACGCCTCCTGGAAGCCGCTCGCCGGCCTCACCCCCGCCCAGTTCAACTCCTACCGGGGCTCGCTCGGCGAGGGGTCCGGCTTCCAGTCCGCGATGTACCGGCGGATGGAGTTCCTGCTGGGCGACAAGTCCGCGTCCATGCTCGTGCCGCACCGGGGCGCGCCCCGTGTCCACGCCGAGCTGGAGAAGGCGCTGTACGAGCCCGGCCTGTACGACGAGACGCTGGCGTTGCTCGCCCGGCGCGGGTACGCCGTGCCGCAGTCGGTGCTGGAGCGGGACCTCTCGCGGAAGTACGAGCCGTCCCCCGCGGTCGAGGCCGTCTGGGCGGAGATATACGCGGCCCCGGACCAGAACGACGAGCTCGTGCGGCTCGGCGAGGTGCTCACCGATGTCGGCGAGCTGGTGTGGCGCTGGCGCAACGACCATCTGACCGCCACCCGGCGGGCGATGGGCTCGAAGACCGGGACCGGCGGATCGGCCGGGGTCGCCTGGCTGGAGAAGCGGGCCACCAAGAGCGTGTTCCCCGAGCTGTGGACGGCGCGTAGCCATGTCTGACTTCCGTGAGCGCGCGGAGGCGCTCGACTCCGCCGACGGACTGGCCGCCCTGCGCGAGCTGTTCCTCCTCGACGACACCGTCTACCTCGACGGCAACTCGCTGGGCGCGCTGCCCGCCCATGTCCCCGCGCGCATGCAGGACGTCCTCACCCGGGAGTGGGGCTCGCTGCGCATCCGCTCGTGGGACGAGAGCGGCTGGTGGACGGCGCCCGAGCGGATCGGCGACCGGATCGCCCCGCTGGTCGGCGCCGCCGAGGGGCAGATCGTGGTGGGCGACTCCACCAGCGTGAACGTCTTCAAGGCCGTCGTCGCCGCGACCCGGCTCGCCGGTGAGGGCCGGGACGAGATCCTCGTCGACGCGACGACGTTCCCCACCGACGGGTACATCGCCTCGTCGGCGGCCCGGATGACGGGCCACCGCGTCGTGCCGGTCGCCCCGTCCGACGTGCCGGACGCGCTCGGGCCGCGCACGGCGGCGGTCCTCCTGAACCACGTCGACTACCGCACGGGCAGGCTGCACGACCTGCCCGGTCTCACCGCCGCGGTCCACGACGCGGGCGCGCTCGCCGTCTGGGACCTGTGCCACAGCGCGGGCGCCCTGCCGGTCGGCCTCGACGCCCACGGTGTGGACCTGGCCGTCGGCTGCACGTACAAGTACCTCAACGGCGGCCCCGGTTCGCCCGCCTACCTGTACGTCGCCGAGCGCCACCAGGCGGCCTTCGACTCGCCCCTGCCCGGGTGGACCTCGCACGCGGACCCGTTCGGGATGACTCCCGGCTACGTCCCGGCGGACGGTTCCGTACGGGGCCGGGTCGGCACCCCCGACATCCTGTCCATGCTGGCGCTGGAGGCGTCGCTCGACGTCTGGGACGGCGTACCGGTCGAAGCCGTGCGGGCCAAGTCCCTCGCCCTGACGGACTTCTTCCTTGAGTGCGTCGCCGCCTACGTCCCCGAGGGCAGGGTCACCCCGGTCACCCCGGTCCCGCACGGGGAGCGCGGCAGCCAGGTCTCCCTGCGCTGCGAGGTGCCCGGGGAGACCGAGGCGGTGATGCGCGCGCTCGTCGAGCGCGGAGTGGTCGGCGACCTGCGGCGCCCGGACATCCTGAGGTTCGGTTTCACCCCGCTGTACGTGGGCTTCGCGGACGCGGAGCGCGCGGCGCGGATCCTGGCGGAGGTGCTGGGGGTCTGAGCCGCCCGCCGCCGTACGCGTCCGCTCCCCGGGCCCGTACGGCGGCGGTCCGCCGTACTGGTACCGTCCCCGCAGGTCAGTCCAGTTGGGCACAGGCGTAGGACGGTTGGAGCAGCATGTCGGATTCTGCCGCGCGTGATCGGGACGCCGCCGAGACCGAGTCGGCGTTCGCGCATCCGGTGGTCGCCCCCGACGGGTCCGCGGCCTACGGAAGCCACCCCGACCAGGTGATCGACTTCTTCGCGCCCCGGGACGGCCGTGAGGGCGCCCCGCTCGTGGTGCTGCTGCACGGCGGGGCCTGGCGCGCCCCGTACGACCGTCAGCACGTGTCGCCCTTCGCGGACTTCCTGGCGCGGCGCGGCTTTGCCGTGGCCAGTGTCGAGTACCGGCGCGGCGGCGAGATCCCGCGGCAGGGAGGGGAGGGACCGGTCGCCGGGCGGTGGCCCGAGACCTTCGACGACGTGGCCGCGGCGATGGACGCCCTGCCGGCGCTGGCCGCCAGGGAGCTCCCCGGCGCCGATCCGCGCAAGACCGTGGTCACCGGGCACTCGGCCGGCGGGCAGCTCGCCCTGTGGGCCGCGGCCCGGCACGTACTCCCCGAGGGCTCGCCGTGGCGGCTGCCCGCTCCACCGCCGCTGCGCGGGGTCGTCGCGCTGGCGCCGATCGGGGACTTCGCGAGCGCGGTGGAGCTGGACGTCTGCTCCGGTGCGCTGCACCAGCTGCTCGGCGGCGCCGACGACTTCGAGGCGCGCAGCGCGCACGTCGATCCGGCCCTGCTGCTGCCGACCGGGATCGCGACGGCCGTCGTCCAGGGGGTGGAGGACACCACCGTGCCGCAGGCCGTGACCGAGGCGTTCGTGGACGCCGCGGCGAAGGCCGGGGAGATGGTGGGGCTGACCCTGCTGGACGGTGTCGGGCACTTCCCGCTGATCGACCCGTCGGCGGACGCCTGCGCGGTGGTGGCCGAGGAGATCGCCCAGCTGGCCTGGTAGTACTTGCGATGGACGGCTGGGAATCCGCTTCACTGCTGACGACCGGGGCCCCGGTCGGCACCTACCGTGTCAACGTGACCGAGACCAAGACCAGAAGCCCGGAATTCCGGCTGGCCGCAGGGGCGATAGGCGGCCTGCGGCAGGACCTCCTCCACGACGTGTTCGCCTACCGCCCGCTCGGCCCGCTCGGCACGGACGGACCGGTGATCCGCCGGCTGCCGAGGGCCGTGAGGGCCCGGGCCGTCTGGTTCCCGCACGCGGTGGTCGGCGCGGTCGCGCTGATCGCGCTGCTGGACGGTGTCTTCACGGCGAACGACTACTCGCCGTTCGGCATCGCCACCCTCATCACCGCGTTCCTGCCGGTCGCCACGCTGCTGATGACACTGATCCGCCCCGTCCTCGCGTTCTGGGTCTCGCTCGTGTCGACCCCGGTGGTGGCCGTGGTGGGCAGTGGCGACTGGCCCTGGCAGGTGAGCGCCTTCATCTGCCACCTGGGGGTGCTGGTCGTCGTCGCGGCGAGGACCCGGCCGCGTACCGCCGCCTGGATGTGGCTGGGCACTCTCGTTGTCGGGAGCCTCCTCGGGAACATCGGCCCCGGCTTCTCCAACACCGCGCCGATGGCCGTCACCTCCGCTTTCGCCCTGCTCGTCGTCGCCATGGTGCAGGTGCGCCGGGAGGCCGAGCGGGAGGTGACCGTGCAGCGCACCGTCACCGCCGTCGAACGCGACCGGCGCACGCTCCTGGAGGAGCGCACCACCATCGCCCGGGAGCTGCACGACGTCGTCGCGCACCACATGTCCGTCGTCGCCATCCAGGCCGAGGCCGCCCCGTACCGGGTGGAGAACCCGCCGCCCGAGCTGGAGCAGGCGTTCGCCACGATCCGGGAGAACGCCGTGGCCGCCCTCACCGAGCTGCGCCGGGTGCTCGGCGTCGTACGGGCGGAGGACTACGAGGCGCCGGACGCCCCGCAGCCCACCCTCGCCGAGCTCGACCGGCTGCTGGACAACGTCCGGGAGACGGGCCTGCAGACCGAGAAGACCGTCACGGGCGCGGTGCGGGAGCTTCCGCAGGGCGTCGAGCTGTCCGCCTACCGGATCGTCCAGGAGGCGCTGAGCAACACGCTCCGGCACGCGCCGGGAGCCTCGGCGCGGGTGGAGATCGGCTATGTGCTCGGCGGGCTGGGCGTACGTGTCGTCAACGGCCCCGCGCGGGGGCTGGTCAAGCCGTCGCCGGGGGCCGGCCACGGGATCACGGGGATGCGGGAGCGGATCGCGATGCTGAACGGGGAGATGACCGCGGGCGGGACCGAGGACGGCGGATACGAGGTCGCCGTGTTCATTCCCGTGCAGGCCGACCGTGAGCGCACCGAGGACGGTGGGGGCGCATGAGCGAGTCGCCCATCCGGGTACTGATCGTCGACGACCAGATGATGGTCCGCGAGGGCTTCTCCGTCCTGCTCAACGCGATGCCCGGCATCGAGGTCGTCGGCGAGGCCGTCGACGGGCGCCAGGCCGTGTCACAGGTCGCCGCCCTGCGGCCCGACGTGGTGCTGATGGACATCCGGATGCCGGAACTCAACGGCATCGAGGCCACCCGCGAGATCGTCGCGGCCGACGCCGACGCCAAGGTGCTGGTCCTGACCACGTTCGATCTCGACGAGTACGTGTACCAGGCGCTGCGGGCCGGTGCCTCCGGCTTCCTGCTCAAGGACGCCTCCGCCCGGCAGCTCGCCGACGGCGTGCGGGTGGTGGCCTCCGGCGAGGCGCTGCTCGCGCCGACGGTGACCCGGCGGCTGATCACCGAGTTCTCGAGGATCGCCGAGGCGCCCCGGCCGCCCGCCATGGCCAGGATCGGCGACCTCACCGAGCGGGAGACGGAGGTGCTCGTGCTGATCGCCCAGGGGCTGTCGAACCTGGAGATCGCCTCGCACCTCGTGGTCGCCGAATCGACGATCAAGACGCACGTCAGCCGCGTCCTGGTGAAGCTGGGACTGCGGGACCGCACCCAGGCGGCCGTGTTCGCCTACGAGGCACGGCTGGTCACGCCCGGATAGCGTCGGCCCATGCACGTCTCCTTCGACCCCTGGTCCCCGGCGTTCGTGGCCGACCCGTACCCCGCCTACGCCGCGCTGCGCGCCACCGGCCGGGCGCACTACTTCGAGCCGACGCGGCAGTGGCTCGTCCCGCACTACTCCGACGTGTCCGGTCTGCTGCGCGACCGGCGGCTCGGGCGGACGTATCTGCACCGCTTCAGCCACGACGAGTTCGGGGTCGCGGCCCCGCCCGAGGCGCACGAGCCGTTCCACACGCTCAACGGGAACGGGATCCTCGATCTGGAGGCCCCCGACCACACCCGTATCCGGCGGCTCGTCGCCAAGGCGTTCACACCCCGCAGGGTCGAGGCGCTCGCCCCGACCGTGGAGCGGCTGGCCGCCGCCCTCGTCGACGACTTCGTCGGCGCGGGCGGCGGCGACCTGCTGAGCGCGGTCGCCGAGCCGCTGCCGGTGGCCGTCATCGGCGAGATGCTCGGTGTGCCGGAGGCCGACCGGGGGCTGCTGCGGCCCTGGTCGGCGGCGATCTGCGGGATGTTCGAGCTGAACCCGCCGGAGGAGACCGCGCGGGCCGCCGTGCAGGCGTCGGTCGAGTTCTCCGCCTATCTGCGGGAACTGATCACCGCGCGGCGCGCGGACCCGGGGACCGACCTGATCTCCGGGCTCATCGCCGCCCATGACGACGAGGACCGGCTGAGCGAGCAGGAGATCATCTCCACCTGTGTGCTGCTGCTCAACGCGGGCCACGAGGCGACGGTCAACGCCACCGTCAACGGCTGGTGGATGCTCTTCAGACACCCCGAGCAGCTGGCCTCGCTGCGCGCCGACCACGGCATGCTGCCGACGGCAGTCGAGGAACTCCTGCGCTACGACACCCCGGTGCCCATGTTCGCCCGGTGGGTCCTGGACGACATCGAGATCGACGGCACCGTCATCCCGCGCGGTGCGCAGGTCGCTCTGCTCTTCGCGTCGGCCAACCGGGACCCGGAGCGCTTCGCCGACGCGGAGACGCTGGACCTGACCCGGCAGGACAACCCGCACATCTCGTTCGGCGCGGGCATCCACTACTGCCTGGGCGCGCCGCTCGCTCGACTCGAACTCGGCGCCTCGTTCGGTGAACTGCTGCGCAGGGCGCCCGGGATGAGGCTGGTGGCGGAGCCCGAGTGGAATCCTGGCTATGTGATCCGGGGGCTGCGGGAGCTACTGGTCGAGATCTGAGACGAGGGCGCCGGACAGCCGTATGTGGTCCGGGTTGTGCGGGTTCGCCCAGGTGTGCAGTCCCCATGTGGACGCGGCGAACACGCCCGCCGTGCACACGGCCGCGATCAGGACCCGGGACCGCAGGGCGCCGCGCCCGCGCAGCAGACGGAAGGTGAGCACCCAGACGGCCGGTGGGATCAGGATCCCGGCGAGGAGGATGAGGGGCAGCTCCGTCCACAGGACGGAGAGGTCCCTGCCGTGCCCCTCGAAGCCGGCACCCAGGTGCCGCTGGGTGCGGCCCGACGCGCCCCAGACGTACAGGGCGGTCGCCGCCCCGAGCGCCGCCGCCGCACATCCGCCGTACCCTGCCGCGTCACGTTGCTCCATGATCCTCAGGACGTGCGTACCCCCTGGCCGGTTCCCTACTTCGTCAGGAGGTCCCGGCGCCGGAAGCCCTCCAGGCCGAGCCACAGCAGGGCGGCGGCGACCAGGGTGAGGACCACCAGGGGCGTCCACTCCATGGGCGCCGCGGGCAGCTGCGGGACATGGCCGAAGGGGGACAGGCCGTTCATCCAGTCCGGGAACCGCAGCAGTTGGCCCAGATAGCCGGTCACGAACGCGTACACCGGGACCGCCCAGGCCGCCTGAGCCGCCCTGGGCAGCCAGCCGAACAGGACGGCGGCGACCGCGGTGGTGACCCAGAGCGCCGGCGCGTAGGCGAGCGCCGCGCCCGTCAGGGAGAGCACGAGCCCCGGGTCGCCGGCCGAGGCCGCTCCCGCGAGCCCGATGCCGAGTCCGGCCGCCAGCAGCATCGCCGTACCGCCGGCGAGAGCGACCGCGAGATGGCTGCCCGCCCAGCGGGCGCGGGACAGGCCTGTGGCCAGCAGGGGTTCGGCACGGCCCGCGTTCTCCTCGGCGCGGGGCCGCAGGGCCGCCATCACGACGTGGACGGAGGCGACGACGGCCAGGATCACCATGATCATCGAGGCGAACGACTCGGCCATGGTCGCGCCGCCGATCCTGCGGAGCGCCTCCTGGACCTGGTCGATGTTCTTCAGCATGTCGTCGGCCTGGCCGAGGACCGACCCGTACATCGCTCCCATCAGGAACAGCCCGGCGCCGAATCCGGCCAGCACGGAGCGGTGCAGCCGCAGCGCGAACCCCAGCGGCCGGAGCAGCGCGCCGGAGGCCTCGGGGCTGCCCGGCCGGGTGGCGCGGAGCCCCGCGCCCACGTCACGCCGGGTCGACAGGACGAAGCCCGCACCGGCGCAGAGGGCGGCGAACACCAGGCAGAGCAGCAGCGGCCACCCGTTGTCGTCGACGTACGGGTAGGTGCGCTGGACCCAGCCGATCGGGGAGAGCCAGGAGAGCGCGTCGTCGCCGCCCGCGTCACCGGCGGCCCGCAGGGCGTAGGCGAGGCCGATCACGGCCAGCGCCATGCCGGACGCGCCCCGGGTGTGGGCGGTGATCTGCGTGGTGACCGCGGCGACGCAGGCGAAGACGATGCCGACGGCCGCGTGGGCGAGGCCGTAGAGCAGCGGGCCGGTGGCGCCGCCGGGGGCCAGGTCCATGGCCCCGAGCGTGACGGCGAGCAGGGCGGCGAGGGCGAGGTTGGCGATCACCGCGGTCCAGAGCGCGGCGGCCAGGTGCGCGTGACGGCCCACGACGGTGGAGCGGACCAGCTCGGCGCGGTTGGTCTCCTCCTCGTCGCGGGTGTGGCGGGTGACGACCAGGACGCTCATGAGGCCCGTCAGGACGGCCGTGAAGCCGAGCATCTGATGGCCCAGCATCGCGCCGAAGGTGTAGTCGTCCAGATAGTGCCGGGGCCCTGACATGGCGAGTCCGGCCGGTCCGCCCATGGTCTTCATGACGGAGGCACGGGCCTCCGGGTCGGCGTACAGCGTCGTGAACTTGTCCGCGGTGGAGAGCGTGCCGAGGTACAGGGCGAGGATCCACACGGGGAGCCGGACGCGGTCCCTGCGCAGGTCGAACCGGAGCAGGGTGCGGGTTCCCGTCAGCGCTCCGGGGCCCGCGAGGGGCCGGGCCTGCGCCGGTGTCCTGGTGGCGGTGGCGGTGTTCATCGCGCGCTCCGCCGGGCCTCGGCGGTGCCCTGGCCCACGGGAGTGCCCCGGCCGTCGTGGCCGTTGGCGGCGAGCTCGTCGCCGTAGTGGCGGAGCATCAGCTCCTCCAGGGTCGGCGGGTGGCTGATCAGGCTGCGTACGCCGAAGGAGGCGAGCCTGCTCACGGCGCCGTCGAGATGGCCGCCGTCCACGGTGAACCGCACCCGGCCCCCGCCCCCGGACCCGTCGTCCACGACCTCCACGGAGTGCACGCCGGGCAGCCGGTCGAGCCCTTCGGCGGGCCGGTCGGTCTCCGCCTCGATCGTCGTGCGCGTCAGATGCCGCATCTCGCTCAGCGACCCGGACTGCACGGTCCTGCCGAGCCGGATGATGCTGACCCGGTCGGCCAGCTTCTCGACCTGGGCCAGGACGTGGCTGGAGAGCAGCACGGTCCTGCCCGCCTCCTTGGCCTGGAGGATCACGTCCTGGAAGACGACCTCCATGAGGGGGTCGAGTCCGGCGGTCGGCTCGTCCAGGAGCAGCAGCTCCGCGTCCGAGGCCAGGGCCGCGACGATGGCCACCTTCTGGCGGTTGCCCTTGGAGTAGGCCCGGCCCTTCTTCGTCGGATCGAGGCCGAAGCGCTCGATCAGCTCGTCGCGCCGCCGCTTGTCGGCCCCGCCGCGCAGCCGCGCGAGCAGATCGATGGCCTCGCCGCCCGTGAGCCCCGGCCAGAGCTCCACATCGCCGGGCACATAGGCCAGGCGGCGGTGCAGCTCGACCGCGTCGTGCCAGGGGTCCTTGCCGAGGAGCCGCGCCGCTCCCGAATCGGCGCGCAACAGCCCCAGCAGGACGCGGATGGTGGTCGACTTCCCGGCGCCGTTGGGACCCAGGAAGCCGTGCACCTCACCGGTCTCGACGGTGAGGTCGAGGCCGTCCAGCGCGTGTGTCCGCCCGAACGACTTGTGCAGTCCGGCCACGGTGATTGCCTTCGTCATGATTTTGAACGTACGCGGATTTCACAATCTTGTGAAGTTAAGGAACCGTATAAAGTTGGCGCCATGGACAGGGCAGGGGAGACGGTGGAGGTCATGACCAGCCGAACCGAGGACACCGGCACGGGCAGCGGCGTCGAGACCGGCACCGCCGCCGGCTCCGGCGTGGACGCCGCCGGCTCCGGCGGACGTGACGAGGACGCGGTGTCGCGGTTCGTCGAGCGCTTCGCGGCCGACATGACGGAGGCGGGGATGCAGCGGATGGCCTCGCGCGTCTTCGCGGCGCTCCTCGCGGACGACGACGGCTCCATGACCTCGGCGGAGCTGGGCGAGCGGCTGCGGATCAGCCCGGCCGCCGTCTCCGGCGCGATCAACTACCTCACCCAGGTCAGCATGGTCGGCCGCGAACGCGACCCGGGCTCCCGCCGTGACCGGTACCGGCTGCACGACGAGGTCTGGTACGACAGCTTCGCCAACCGCGACCAGGTGCTGACCCGCTGGGAGCGCACGTTGAGGGACGGCGCGCGCACCCTCGGCGAGGACACCCCGGCGGGCGCGCGGCTCCTGGAGACGGCGGAGTTCTTCGCGTTCGTGCAGAGCGAGCTGGTCGGCGTCCTGGCCAGGTGGCGCGAGAGCCGCAAGGCCACCGGCTGAGGTCACGGGGAGGGGGCCGGGGGCGGGCGGGGGCTGCTCCTCCCGCCGCACCGCCGCTCCCCGTCCCCGCGCCCGGTCATCCCCCGGTTTCCGCCGGGAGCACCAGGCCCCAGGCCCCCGCCCGGACCGTCCACGTCCGGGTTCTGACCGGTCCCGCCACGTGTATGTCCGCGCGGTAGCGGAAGTCCGGGCCCGCGACCGTGACCGCCTTGGCCTCCGCGGCGAGGGTGTCGCCCGCGGTCGTGTGGATCACCACGTCCGCGAGGCCGCCGTCGCCCTGGGCGGTCACCGACACGTCTTCGACCGGGCGGTCCAGGTCGTTCAGCAGGACCCCGTCCGCCTCGACCCGCAGCCGGTGGGCGCGGGCGGGGCCGGACGGCGAGGGAGGGGCGGGGCGGACCAGGGCGGCCATCAGGGAGCGGCAGGCGTCCCAGACCGTGTGGGGCTGGTCGGTCCGGCTGCTCATGGCCGGGATGCGCAGATCGCCGAGCACGACCCCGTCGCTGTCGTCGACGAGCAGGTCCAGCCGGCGCGCGGTCCCGTCGAGCGCCGTGCGGGCGGCCGCCACCGCGCCCCGGGGCACGCCGAGCGCGTGCGCCAGTTCCAGCGAGTGCGCGGCGCCGACCGGGATCAGGGAGAGCGCGCCGTAGGAGAGCTCCCGCTCCCGGTGGAGCTGGGACACCGCGCGCAGCAGCGCGTGGTCGTCGCCGACGACCACCGGCCGTCTGGCACCCCGCCGCGACAGGGCCCTGGCGAACTCGTCGGGGCCGTCGGGAAGGCAGATCTTGGCGTGCGAACCGGCGCTCAGCACGTCCTTCGCGATGCGCACGGACTCGCCGTCGTAGCGACGGGCAAGGGGGTCGATGAGCACGAGTAGCTGGTGGTCGCCGTCGCCGGGGGGCTCTGCAGCCGACACCTCGGTCCTTCCTCGGGTAGCATCTTGGTGCAAGAGCCCCTTGCGCTATTGCGCCAGGGGCTTCGTCTATTCCGGGGCACCCGGTTCGACGGCTCAGGCTTTGCCGTACATCGTCGTACGGCAGGTACGACCTTTACGTACGCCCCCTGACCTTGGACATGCCCCGCCCGGAAGGGGTGTACGCCTGTGCCCGCACTTGTGCTGCTCGGTGCTCAGTGGGGTGACGAGGGCAAGGGGAAGGCCACCGACCTGCTCGGTGGATCCGTTGACTATGTGGTGCGCTACCAGGGCGGCAACAACGCCGGCCACACGGTTGTCGTAGGCGACCAGAAGTACGCACTGCATCTCCTCCCCTCCGGAATCCTGTCGCCGGGGTGTACTCCGGTCATCGGTAACGGTGTCGTCGTCGACCCGGCGGTCCTGCTCTCCGAGCTGAGCGGTCTGAACGAGCGAGGCGTCGACACGTCCAAGCTCCTGATCAGCGGCAACGCTCATTTGATCACTCCGTACAACGTCACCGTCGACAAGGTGACCGAACGCTTCCTCGGCAAGCGGAAGATCGGCACGACCGGGCGCGGTATCGGCCCGACCTACGCCGACAAGATCAACCGCGTGGGCATCCGCGTCCAGGACCTCTACGACGAGTCGATCCTGGAGCAGAAGGTCGAAGCGGCGCTGGAGCAGAAGAACCAGCTCCTGGCGAAGGTCTTCAACCGGCGCGCGATCGACGCCGGGAAGATCGTCGAGGAGATGCTCCAGTACGCGGAGCAGATCAAGCCGTTCGTCGCCGACACGACGCTGATCCTGAACAACGCCATCGACGAGGGCAAGGTCGTCCTCTTCGAGGGCGGCCAGGGCACGCTGCTGGACGTCGACCACGGCACGTACCCCTTCGTCACCTCGTCGAACCCGACCGCGGGCGGCGCCTGCACCGGGGCCGGCGTGGGCCCGACGAAGATCAGCCGGGTCATCGGCATCCTCAAGGCCTACACCACGCGCGTCGGTGCCGGCCCCTTCCCGACCGAACTTCTCGACGAGGACGGCGAGGCGCTGCGCAGGATCGGTGGCGAGCGCGGTGTCACCACCGGCCGTGACCGCCGCTGCGGCTGGTTCGACGCCCCGATCGCGCGGTACGCGACCCGGGTCAACGGCCTCACCGACTTCTTCCTCACCAAGCTGGACGTGCTGACCGGCTGGGAGCAGATCCCGGTGTGCGTGGCGTACGAGATCGACGGCAAGCGCGTCGAGGAGCTCCCGTACAGCCAGACCGACTTCCACCACGCGAAGCCGGTCTACGAGATGCTGCCGGGCTGGTCCGAGGACATCACGAAGGCCAAGACCTTCTCCGACCTGCCGAAGAACGCGCAGGGTTACGTGAAGGCGCTGGAGGAGATGTCCGGCGCCCCGATCTCCGCGATCGGTGTCGGCCCCGGCCGTACCGAGACGATCGAGATCAACTCCTTCCTCTAGGAGACGTGTGACGGCGGCCGGTCCCTCCTCGCGGAGGGGCCGGCCGCCGTCGTGCTGTGCGTCGGGTTCCGGGGTGTCGCCGTCAGGGCAGCTGCCGGACGAACGCCCATGCGAACAGGGCCCCGGCCAGGCAGCAGAGCAGCGCCGTCGGCAGCACCCAGCCGGGCCTGCGCCGCCCGAGCAACGGCGCGAGGAGCCGGTCGTGCAGCCCGACCAGGCCGTACAGCGCGGTCAGTGCCGCGAGGCAGCAGGGGACGGAGACGGCGAAGTGGGCGAGCCAGGCCCCCGCCTTGCCGGGTCCGCCCCAGGAGTCGTCGTACGGGCCCCGGTCGACGAATCCGTAGAACGGGCCCCGGGCCAGCGCGAGCAGGGTCACGCCCGCGAGGGCGAGGGAGAGCGCGCCCAGGAGCACGGACGCGACGGCGTGGCCCGCCACCCGGACCGGCGCGGGGCGCGGGGCGCCGGAGGGCGGGGCGGCCCGCAGCAGGGAGCAGGCGGAGCGGGCGCGGCCCGTGACGGTCAGGGCGAGAGCGGCGGCGCCCCGGGGGAGCAGGGTGACCGCGTCCATCGCGCGCAGCACGGGGCGCAGGGCCGCGCGAGACCGGGTGCGGAGCGGCGGCGTCAGGGGAACCGGTGGGGTGTCCATGGCGGGACCGTAGGTGCGGGGCCGCGCCCCGGACGGCATACCGGAGTGCTGTCCCGACCCCCTACCCAGGTAGGGGGCGGCTCAGTACGCGCCGCAGATCCGCATGCCCTCCGGAGTCGCGCAGGGCAGGTGGCCGTTGGTCCGCATGATCTCCTCGCCGTAGTTGTCCAGGTAGTTCAGGAAGCTGGACACCAGGGAGTTCGCGGGCGGCGAGCCGTAGGTGTACGCGTACTCGATCTCCTGGTACGGGTAGTCGCTGGTGTCGATCGTCTCGACGGACGGGGTGGTGCCGTCGATGGACAGCTGGTGCACGCCCTCGGGTACGGCTCCGGTGCGCAGCTCGGTGTAGCCGATCGCGCCGGGGAGCTCGGCGACCTTGGGCAGGACCTGGTCCGTGCCGTCGAGTTCGCAGCGGATGACCGGGGCCCGGCGGTCGTCCTTGGTGGTGCAGTCGCGCGAGGACGCGGCGAGCTCGTTGCTGTCGAGGACGCGGCGCTGGAAGACTTCGCGGGTGCCGGAGTTGGCGTCCCGGCTCACCAGCAGGATCTCCAGGTCGGGACCGCCCCCGATCTGCTTCCAGTTGCGGATCTCGCCGCTGTAGATCCGCCTGATCTGGTCGAGGGTGAGGTCGCGCACGGGGACGGTGTCGTTGACGACGAGCGAGAAGAGCGAGACGGCGACCCGCTTCTCCCGCAGCTTGGCGAGACCGGCCGGTTTCGGGCCGTCGGACAGGGCGATCAGCGAGGGGGAGCCGGAGGAACCGGCCTTCGCGCCCCGCGCGTCGAGCTCCCGCACCCCGGCGTTGCTGCCGTGCGTGTCCACGACGATCGTGGAGCCCTCGCACTCCTTCTCGTACTTCTTCTTGAGCTCCTCCACGACCGGGCGGAACGCGGTGGAGCCCGTGACGGTCAGGGTTCCCGTGGCGCAGTCCAGTGGGGGCGGGGTGTCGTCCCGTACGACGATGATGCCGGCCAGCGTGAGCACGCAGACGGTGAGCGCCACGGTGATGATCCTGGCCGCACGGCCGAACATCGGCGGCTTCTCGTCGGGGCGGGCGGCCTTGTTCGGGGCGACCACGCCGTCACGGATGCCGCCGGTGACCTTGATCGGGGCGCCCACGTGCGAACCGGTCAGCAGGACCAGCAGCTTGAAGTGCTCGTTGCGGTTGAGCGGGACGCGCGGCAGCTGGATGAGGGAGCCGTTGTGGCGCACGGCAGACGAGGTGAAGTGGTCCATCAGATGGTCGGCGCCCGGTGAGTGGGTCACGGCGATCCCGCGGACGGTGCGGTCGGTGAACTCGGCTGTGAGGCCGTGGAGTTCGCCGCGCCCTGTGTAGTCCTCGTCGGCGATCGACTGCGAGCCGTCGTTCTCGATGCGGAGCAGGACGAGGGTGGCGTCGGCCATGTCCGGGGTCTCGCTGAAGAGTCCGAGCCGCACGTTGGCCCGGCCCTGGCTGACTTCGCTGCCGATCGGGGTGTCCATCTGGACGCGGTAGCCGATGCGCTTGCGGCGCGGCACCCGGCGTTCGTACCAGAGCACGCCCGCCGAGGTCAGGACGCCCAGCACGGCGGTGAGGACGGCGATGACGTTCTCGGGGCTGAACCACTCCATGGTCCGGGGGCTCCCTCATGGCTCCGGTGTGCCGGTGGGTCGGCGTCACCGTACGGTCTGGATACCCGGGGGAGGCGACTGGCCGGAATCCTTCCGGTGAAGTTCGTCTTTCGTTCAACAAGCCTGTGGAGGGGACGAGTTGGGGCCGTCCGCGCGCGTGGTCACTTCTGGTCTAGACCTTGACAGGTCCAGACCATCGACGCTTGAGTGGATGCAACCCCCCCATGGCGGCGCACGCTCGGCGCGGGCGCCGCGCCGAAGGAGTGATCGCGTGATCAAACGTGTCATGAGCCTGATCGCCGCGCTGGGCGCGGTCGTCGCGACGTTCGTCATCCTCCCCGCCTCCACGGCCTCGGCCGCCGCCTGCGCCCCGGCCTGGAGCGCCTCCGCCGTCTACTGGGGCGGCGGCTCCGCCTCGTACAACGGGCACAACTGGTCCGCGAAGTGGTGGACCCAGAACGAGCGGCCCGGCACGGCCGACGTCTGGGCCGACCAGGGCACCTGCGGCGGCGGCACGGACCCGGGCCAGCCGAACCCCTCGGGCTTCGTGGTCAGCGAGGCCCAGTTCAACCAGATGTTCCCGAGCCGGAACTCGTTCTACACGTACAGCGGTCTCACGGCGGCCCTGAGCGCCTACCCCGGCTTCGCCAACACCGGCAGCGACACGGTCAAGAAGCAGGAGGCGGCGGCCTTCCTCGCCAACGTCAGCCACGAGACCGGCGGCCTGGTGCACATCGTGGAGCAGAACACCGCCAACTACCCGCACTACTGCGACACCAGCCAGTCCTACGGCTGCCCGGCCGGCCAGGCCGCCTACTACGGGCGCGGCCCGATCCAGCTCAGCTGGAACTTCAACTACAAGGCCGCCGGTGACGCGCTCGGCATCGACCTGCTCGGCAACCCCTGGCAGGTGGAGCAGAACGCGTCCGTGGCGTGGAAGACCGGGCTCTGGTACTGGAACACCCAGTCCGGCCCCGGCACCATGACGCCCCACAACGCCATGGTGAACGGCGCGGGCTTCGGCGAGACCATCCGGTCCATCAACGGCAGCCTGGAGTGCAACGGCGGCAACCCCGGCCAGGTCCAGAGCCGCATCGCCAAGTACCAGGCGTTCGTGCAGATCCTCGGCACCACGCCCGGCTCGAACCTGAGCTGCTGAGCCCGGCCCCACCCCGGGGAAGGGGCGCGCCCGGCAGCCGCCGGGTGCGCCCCGATTCGCGTGCCGGGCCAGGTGGTTGGCAGGATCACGCACCATGGACACGGACAGCGACAGCACCCCGCCCGCGACGACCGAGGCCCGCCTCGCCCTGATCGACTCCGTCCTCGCCCTGCCCTTCCCCGCAGGTGACGAGAGCGAGGACAGCGGCGCGCACAGCAGCGGCCCCGGGCACCATCTGCTGATCCTGCGGGCCAGCCAGGACTTCTGGGACGACCGGTCGCCCGAGGTCGTCGAGCCGGCCGAGCAGGAGATCGAGGCCGAGTTCAGCGTCCTGGCGACCGCGTTGAGCGAGCGGTGGGGCGAGCCGGAGACCATCGACCTCTGGCCCTACCTGGAGGGCGACGAGGGGGACGAGGCACCTCCGGAGCCCATGGGCCAGCTCTGCAACCTGGCGGGCAGCATGCAGGCCTGGCGCGTCCCCGGGAGCACGCGGTGGCTCGGTCTCGCCGTGGGCCAGGCCGATCCGGAGTTCCCCATCTGGCTGCTGGCGGCAGTCGGCGAGACGGCGGCACTGCCGGAGTGAGACCCGGCCGCCGCCCGACCACCCCGCCGCGCCCCCGGACCGGCCGCCCCGGCTCTCAGAGAAGCGCCGGTTTCACGGACATCAGCAGATGCTGGTGGCCCGGAGCCTCCGTGTCCTCCCCGCCGGTGATCATCGCGCGCTGTCCCGGGCCCAGCAGCCTCATCCGGACCGAGGCGTCCTCGAAAGAGGAGAGGGCGTCCATGAGATAGGACGGGTTGAAGGCCACCGTCATCCCGTCGGCGCCCTCCAGGGCGGCGGGCAGCCGCTGCGAGGCCACGTCGTCCTCGAATCCCGCCTGCAGCAGCACGGAACCCTCCGGCCCGGCGGAGAAGGTCATCTGCAGCGGGCTTCCGCCGTCCGCGACCACCGAGACCCGTCTGACCGCCTCCACCAGCCCGGCCCGGTCCAGCACGGCGACGGCGGGGTCCGCCATCGCGAACAGCTTCTCGTGGCGCGGCAGTCGGCCGTCCAGGAGGCGCACCGTCGTGCGCGTACCGGCGTGCTCGAAGCCGACCGAACCGCTGTCCACGGCGACGTCGACCAGCCCGGACCTGCCCAGCGACCGGGCGATCTCGGTCAGCCGCCGGGCCGACACCAGGACATCGGCGGGCACCGCACCGGCCGCGCCTTCGGCCGCCGCCTTGAACGGCAGGGTGCGCACCGCGAAGCGGTACCGGTCGGTCGCCGCCAGCGTCATCGTGGAACCGTCGAGCGCGAGGCGTATCCCCGTGAGTGTCGGCAGGGAGTCGTCCCGGCCCGCGGCCGGCGCCACCTGCGCGACCGCCGTGGCGAACTCCCCGGCGTCCACCGCCCCTCGGACCTCCGGCAGCGGCGGCAGCGCGGGGTAGTCGTCGAGCGGCAGGACCGACAGGCCGAAGCGGGAGCCGCCACCCGAGACCGTGAAGCGCGAGCCCTCCACCGCGCACTCCACGGGCCCCTCGGGCAGCACCTTGCAGATGTCGAGCAGCCGGCGCCCCATCACCAGCACCTTCCCGGCCCGCACCGTCAGCGCCTCGGTCTCGACGCGGGCGGATGCCTCGAAGTCCAGCGCGGACACCCGGAGCAGTCCGGCGTCCACGTCGAGGAGGAGCCCGCCGAGGACGGGGACGGGCGAACGGGCCGGCAGCACCCGGGCCGCTCCGGACACGGCGTCGGTCAGTGCGCCTCGCTCGATGCGGAACTCCACGGCAGGGGCCTCTCGTCCGGAATGCGGCACGGTCGAGATCCACGCTAGGCGGCGCCACTGACAATCACCGGCGGCCGACGACAGCGACCACCCCCGTGAGTCGCTGCCGTCGTGCCGGAGGGCGCCCCCCGGCGCCCTCGTCCTGCTACGCATCCGGGACGTTGCCGACGTCCCCCGACGTCCCCCGGACGTCCCGGAACACTCTGCGGACTCTAGGGGGGCGGGGCGGTGGACGGGGAGATTCAATTCGCACTGTGTGGCGTGCGACGGGTATCAAACCGCACAGCCGTACCGGTACTCTGCACTCCGGTTTTCAGGGAGGACGGGGGACACGTGCGCGCGCGGGAACGGGCCGACGACGTACTGCTCATGTACCGGCTGGCACGGACCGGCGGATCGCCGGAGCTGCTGCGCAGACTGGCCCGGCGTGCGACGGGGTGGGCCGGGATCCTCGACGGCGACGGCACGGTGCTCCAGGCCGTCGCCGGGAACACCCGGTGGCCGGGGCACGAGGCGGCGGCGCTCGCCGCGCGTGCCGCACGGGAACTGACGGCCCGTGGGACCGGCTCGTACTCCCTGGACACCGATGACTGCGCCGCTCTGCTGCTTCCCCTCGACCGGGCCTCCGACGACCGGGGCCAGGTCCTCGCCCTCGTCGCGCCCAAGCCGCTGCCCGACGGGCTGGCCACGCTGATGGCCGACGCGGTGATGCCGCTGGCCCTGTCCTGGGCCACGGAGAGCGTCGAACGCAAACGCCGCCGGGTGGACCTCGCGGAGTCCCGGGGCCGCGAGGCCGTGCTGCACCTGCTGATGACCGGTCAGCTCTCCATAGCCCACCAGGTCGCGGGCGCCCTGCGGCCCAAGCTCCCCGATCCCCTGCGCGTCTGCGTCGTGGAGTGCTCCGGCGGACAGCGGGACGAGGTGGCCCGGATCTGCGCGGACGCCTCGGGCGGCCGGACCTGGATCGTCCGCTGCCCCGTCTACGCCCGCCATCTGATCCTGATCACGCCGGCCGGCGAGGAAGCGGACCCGGAGGGCCAGGACGGCGGCCGTACGCTCGACCGGACCGTCGCCGGGCTCGTGGACGACTGCGTGGTGGGCGTCAGCGAGGAGGTGCGGCTGCCCGACACCGCGACCGCCTACCAGCAGGCCTTCCACGCCCTGGCCGTCGCCCGTGGACTCCCCGGTCGCCACTCCCGGTTCGGTGCCGCCCCGGAACCCGCGCTGCTCGTCGGGGCAGCCGGAGCCCGCTGGGCCGACGGACTGCTCGCCCCGCTCCTCGCCTACCGGCCGCGCCGCTCGCAGGACCCCGGCAGCCAGGAGCTGGCGGCGACCGTCGCGTCCTGGCTGGCCTTCTCCTCGCACGCCACCCAGCACCTGAAGATCCACCGGAACACCCTGGCCGCCCGTATCAAGCTCGTCGGCGACCTCCTCGGCCTCGACCTCAACCGGGTCGCCGACCAGGCCGCCGTCGATCTGGCCCTGCGCGTCAGGGCCACCCCCGCGCTGCACCGCACCGGGGCACCGGGGCCCGGGTCCGAGGACCTCGACGCGGTCCTGCGCACCTCCGGGGTCCAGGACTGGGCCGTCCAGCAACTGCGCCTGCTCGCCCGGGCGGGCCCCATGGGAGAGGAGACGCTGCGGACCTGGCTGCGCTGCGAGGCCCAGCTCAGCCCGGCGGCGGCCGAACTGGGCATCTCCGTACCGGGTGCGCGCAAGCGGCTGACCCGGCTGGAGGCCCTGCTGTGCCGGTCGCTGCTCCAGACGCCGAGCGCGCGGTACGACCTGTGGCTCGCGTTCCGGGCGGTGGACCTCGCGTCGTGAGCCGCTCAGCCGGTCCTGGTGTACGTCAGGCTGTCGCCGGTGGCCGTGGTCTCCCGGCGGAGTTCGTCGTCGGACAGCAGCGTGAGGACGGTCGGCCGGCCCGGCGTGCAGGAGGACATCGGTTCGCCCGAGGTGACCCGGGAGGGCCCGATGGAGACGGACTCGCCGGATGCCGGGGCCGTCACCAGATCGGCCTCGAACTCGCAGTGGTAGGTGGCGCCGTTGTCGAGGGGGCCCTCGACGGTGAGGGACAGGACGGGGTCGCCGGTGCCGCCCTGCCGGATGACGAGTTGACGGGTCGACGCTCCCGCACCGTCGCCGACGCTCCCGGACCAGGTGCCCAGATAGCCGGAGGGGACCGAGCCCTTCGCGCTCTTCCCGTCCTGGCCGGTGCCGTCGGCCTCCGTCCCGTCGGCCGACGAGGCGGTACCGGTGGGAACCGCCGTGCGGTCGGAGGCCGTTCCGCCCTTGTCCCCGCCCACCATGAGGGCGTAGACGCCCCAGGCCGCCCCCACCGCCACGAGCACCGCGACGGCGAACAGCAGCAGGACGGCGCCCGCGCCCCGGTTGCGCTCGGGAGCGGGCACGGGCGCGGGTGCCGCCGTGGGGAAGCCGCCCGGCGGAGCGCCGTACGGCGGGGTGGGCCCGTAGCCGTATCCGTAGGCAGGGACGGGCTGGTGCGGATAGCCGTACGAGGGCGGCGGGGTCCCCTGCGGTCCGACCAGCGTCGGGCCCCCCTGAGCGGCGCCGGGCGGTCCCACGGGCGCGTACGGGACGGGCTGCACGGGGGCGGCGGGCGCGGTCTGGACGGGCGGCGCGTGGGGTGCGGACCGGGGCGGCGTGTGCGGAGCGGGAGGCGCCGGCTGTACGGCCGCTGCCCCGGCGGGTGGCGCCTGGCCGGGCGGGATGCCCTCCTCCGGGTCCTCGGAGTCCAGCAGTTCCACCGCGTGCCGCCCCAGCTGGGCGAGCAGTGCCCCGGGCAGCCACGGCTCCGCCGAGTCCGTGTCGCCGAGCCGCTCCAGGACGGCGTCGGTGGTGGGCCGCGCGGCCGGATCCTTCGTCAGGCAGTCCTGGATCAGCTCCACGAGGTCCACCGGTACGCCCGTGAGGTCCGGGTCCTCCTGCGCGATCCGGAAGAGCATCGCGTGGACCTGACTGTCCGCCATGCCGAAGGGCTGCCGGCCGGTCGCGGCGTACGCGAGCACGGAGCCGAGGCAGAAGACGTCGCAGGCGGGCGTCACGCGCTCGCCCCGCACCTGCTCGGGCGACATGAATCCGGGGGAGCCGACCATCGCCCCCGTGCGGGTGAGGCCGCCGTCGGAGACGGTGTCCAGGACGCGTGCGATGCCGAAGTCGATGACCCGGGGGCCGTCGATCGTCAGCAGGATGTTGGACGGCTTCAGGTCACGGTGGATCAGCCCGGCACGGTGGATGTCCTGCAGCGCCCCCGCGAGCCCCGCGCCCAGGGCACGGACCGAGCGTTCGGGAAGCGGGCCGTACGCCCCCGACTCGGCCGCGGGCACGCCCCGGAGCCCCGACACGACGCGCTGCAGCGAAGGCCCTGCGACGTAACCCGTGGCCACCCAGGGCACTCTGTCGTCCACGTCGGCGTCGAGCACCGGCGCGGTCCAGGCGCCGCCGACCTTCCGGGCGGCCTGCACCTCCGCGCGGAAGCGGTCGCGGAAGTGCTGCTGTTCGGCGAGATCGGGGCGGATCAGCTTGATGGCGACGGTGCGGCCCCGCTCCGAGCGGGCCAGGAAGACCTGGCCCATCCCGCCCGCGCCGAGACGCCCCAGCAACCGGTAGGTGCCGATGCGTTGCGGGTCGCCGGAGCTGAGCTTCTCCATGTGCGCTTCCTCCCCCGTTCGGTCATGGAAGACCGTGGTCGAGAATAGCGGCGCCCGGCGCGGCTGCCCCCCTCAGTCCCCGGTGCCTTCCGGCGTCCGCCCGGCCGCCGAGGTGACGGTGTCCATCGCCTCCGCCAGCCGCTCCAGCACCCGGACGGTCCGCGCGAACTCCTCCTCGCCCAGCTCCTCGGCCAGCCGCTCCGCGAAGTCCGCGTGCGCGGGGCCTATCCGGCTCACCGCCGCCCGGCCCTCCCCGGTGGGGCGGAGCAGTTTGGCCCGCCGGTGGGCCGGGTTCGCGACGTACTCGGCGAGCCCCTGGGCCACCAGCAGATCGGCGATCCGCTGGACGCTCTGGCGGGTGATCCCCATCGCGCGGGCGATCCCCGACACCGGGAGCGGCTCGGTCAGCACAGCGCCGAGCACCTGCCACCGGGCCGCCGTGAGCCCGGCGGGACCGGCCAGTTCCTCGGCGACGGACAGGAAGCGGCCGTTGAGCCGGAACACCCCGATCGCGGTACGGCTGAAGTGGTCCTGGTTCCCGGAGCTCATCCCTGGAGCACCTCGTAGGCGCTCGGGTCCGAGTCGTGGAAGAGGCGGTACCAGGCGTCCAGCTTCTTCGGCTCGTACACCCCGAGCAGTCCGAGGATCTCGCGGGCGAAGGCGACCGGCTCGGTCGGCCCCGCCGTGACGAGGGCGCCGCGGGACACCCCGCCGGTGTCCGTCACCGCGTCGGCCTCGATGTAGTGCGCGCCGCCCGTGTACCCCGTGGCCGCGAGGTAGAAGGACACCGCGCTCGTGTGGCGCCGGTCGTCGAGCAGCCCTTCGCGGGCCAGCCCAGCCGTCGCCCCGCAGATGGCCGCGACCGGCACACCCGCGTCCAGGAAGGTCCGCGCGGCGCGGGCGAAGGGGGCGAGGTCGTCGCCGTTGTCCCAGAGGGAGGCACCGGTGAGGAGGAGCAGCGAACTCCCGCGGGGGTCCAGCTCGTCCAGCGCGAGGTCGGGCTGGACGCGGAGCCCGCCCATGGTGGTGACCGGCGCGGTGGTGGGGCCGACGGTCCGCACCGTGTGGCCGTGCTGGGTGAGATGCGCCGTGGCGAAGCCCGGCTCCCAGTCGGCGAAGGTGTCGTAGACGGCCAGGTGAACGGTCGTGCTGGTCATGGTGACCTCCGGTGAACGGAACGCTGACCTCGTTGGAAGGCTTATGACAGAAGGCTGTCATGATGGCAGCATGCTGTCAATGGGGGAGTCCCCGGCACCGTGCGGAGGGCCGCCGGCCCGGACCCGACACCCTGCCGAGCCGAGCGGCCCACGCCATACACAGTGGTCATGGAAGGCGGGCCGCCCCGCCGCCTACGCTCGCCGCATGACCCTCGATGCCTCTCGCGCCCCGTACGCCGACTCCGCGGCCGGCGCGGCCGTGAAAGCGGCCGACCGCGCGCACGTGTTCCACTCCTGGTCCGCCCAGGGCCTGATCGACCCGCTCGCCGTCGCCGGCGCCGAGGGGGCGTACTTCTGGGACTACGACGGCAACCGCTACCTGGACTTCACCAGCGGTCTCGTCTTCACCAACATCGGCTACCAGCACCCCGCGGTCGTCGCCGCGATCCAGGAACAGGCGGGCAGGCTGGCCACGTTCGCACCCGCCTTCGCCGTCGAGGCTCGCTCCGAGGCCGCACGCCTCATCGCCGAACGGACCCCCGGCGACCTGGACAAGATCTTCTTCACCAACGGCGGCGCCGAGGCCGTCGAGAACGCCGTCCGCATGGCCCGGCTGCACACCGGACGCCCGAAGGCGCTCTCCGCCTACCGCTCGTACCACGGTGCCACCGCCGCGGCGATCAACCTCACCGGCGACCCGCGCCGCTGGGCGTCGGACAGCGGCTCGGCGGGTGTCGTCCGTTTCTGGGCGCCGTTCCTCTACCGCTCCCCGTTCTACGCGCAGACCGAGGCCGAGGAGTGCGCCCGCGCCCTCCAGCACCTTGAGGACACGATCGCCTTCGAAGGTCCGGCGACCGTCGCGGCCGTCGTCCTGGAGTCCATCCCCGGCACGGCGGGCATCATGACACCGCCGCCCGGCTATCTCGCGGGCGTCCGCGAGATCTGCGACCGGTACGGGATCGTCCTCGTGCTGGACGAGGTGATGGCCGGCTTCGGGCGCACCGGGAAGTGGTTCGCCGCCGACCACGACGGGGTCGTACCGGACCTGCTGACGTTCGCGAAGGGCGTCAACTCCGGTTACGTGCCGCTCGGTGGCGTCGCCATCAGCGCCGAGATCGCCGCCACCTTCGAGACCCGCCCGTACCCCGGCGGACTCACCTACTCCGGGCACCCGCTCGCCTGCGCCGCCGCCGTCGCCACGATCAAGGTCATGGAGGAGGAGCGGATCGTCGAGAGCGCCGCACACCTCGGGGAGCACGTGCTCGGCCCCGGTCTGCGCGAGATCGCCGAGCGCCACCCGTCCGTCGGCGAGGTCCGCGGGCTCGGTGCGTTCTGGGCGCTGGAGCTCGTCCGGGACCGGGAGACCCGCGAGCCGCTGGTGCCGTACAACGCGACCGGCGAGGCGAACGCGCCGATGGCGGCCTTCGGCGCGGCCTGCAAGCGGAACGGCCTCTGGCCCTTCATCAACATGAACCGCACCCATGTCGTGCCCGCCTGCAACATCTCGGAGGCGGAGGCGAAGGAGGGGCTCGCCGCCCTGGACGCCGCCCTCTCGGTCGCCGACGAACACACCGTGTAGGCCACACGGGACATGACCCCCTCCCCGTGCCCGGAACCGGGCACACCCCTGGCTTAAGGTGACCCGGAGCCGACAAGGGGAGGGGCGTCATGGGTGCGAGCGGAGGTGTGACCCGCAGCACGCTGCGGCAGCAGATCGCCGACGCACTGCGTGACGAGGTGCTCGCGGGGCGTCTGCAGCCGCGGGTGGAGTTCACCGTCAAGCAGATCGCCGAGCAGTACGGGGTGTCGGCGACGCCCGTCAGGGAAGCGCTCTTCGACCTCTCCGCGCAGGGGCTGCTCGAATCGGACCAGCACCGCGGCTTCCGGGTCCGCGAATTCACCGTCGCCGACTACCGGTCGATGGTGGAGGCGCGCGCCCTGGTCATAGACGGGGTGTTCCGGGGGATCTTCGACGGGACCGGATCGGCGCCCGTCCTGCTCGGGGCGCACCACGCGGCCCTCGTCTCCGTACGCCGCAGGGCCGAGGAGGCCGCGCGGGCGGCGCGCGGCGGTGACCTCGACATCCTCATCGGCTACGACCTGCGGTTCTGGCGCGAGCTCGGGGCGGTCGTCGGCAACGTCTACATCACCGACTTCCTGCAACGGCTGCGGATGCAGGCATGGGTCTTCGCGGTGCCGTACCTGCGCGGGGACGCCGATGTGCGCGACTGGCTGTGGAACGGCCACCAGGAGCTGGTGGAGGCGATCACGGCCGCCGACGGCCCCGCCGTGCGCGCGGTGCTGGACGACTACTACGCGCACGGGCTGAACTGGGCGGACCGGCTGGCGGCCGGAAACCCCCCGCACCCGGGCCACGGGAGCTGACCGCACGTTCCGGCCGCACGTCCTGGCCAGGAGCGGGCGGCGGTGCGTCCCGGCCGCGGCGGCCGGCCGCACGTCCCGGCCAGGGGGACCGCACGTCCTGCCCGTGGCCTGTGCGCGGGGTCCCGGTCGCATTACGCTGTCCCGACCACCGCACGAACCCGTTGGAGAGCGAGACTTCGTGGCCTGTGACCTGTGGCTGGTCCCCCTCGTCGATGTGCTGTGCCACAGCCCCGACAATCCGTTCGCCGAAGAGATCGCCGTCTACGACAAGGCGTTGACCGAGGCGGGGCTGCCGCCCGTACCCGTCTACGCCTACATGCCGGGCCTCACCGGGGACGTCGCCCCGGTCGCCGGCTTCGACTACGACGCGCTGCACTTCCTGCGCCGCGCCTATCTGCTCCAGCTGAGCGGACTCGCCGT
Organism: Streptomyces sp. CB02058; assembly: GCF_001905505.1. Taxonomy (GTDB): domain Bacteria; phylum Actinomycetota; class Actinomycetes; order Streptomycetales; family Streptomycetaceae; genus Streptomyces. Next base: position 189,350 of record NZ_LIPG01000005.1, on the reverse strand, counting down.
CACCCCCGTCGACGAACTCGGCGGGGACTACGAGCAGTTGCTGGAGATGTTCGAGCAGAGCGCGCAGGAGTCGCACCTGGTCTGGCACTACGACCACGCCGGGGCGTACGTCCCGCTGGACTTCCCCCATCCACTCTCCGACGACCAACTGCTGGAGGGCGGCGGGCCGCTGGGCTCCTCGCACGGTCTGCTGCGGGAGCTGGAGTTCGTCGCGCCGTCCATCGGCATCGACCCGGCCAACCCGCCGGCCGCGCCGCTCCCGCCCGCCGGGCCGACCGACCTGGAGGAACCGGCCGCCCCGGTTCCGTACGACGACAATCCGTTCGCCCGGGAGCGGCACGTCTGGCTGGGTCTGCACGCGGCGGCCACGCGCAGCCTCGCGCAGGGCTCGATGATCATCTTCAGCTGACCGGCGGCCCTCCGGGCCCGGGAGGACGGCCGGCTCCCTCGCGGACCGGCCGCCGACCGGACCGGTGGCCCCCCGGACCCGCCCCGTTCACCGGGGCGGCTCCGGGGGCCGCTGGCGCGGCATGTTCGGCCGGGTCAGCGAGGGCATCGTGAGCCGGCCGGGTGCGGAACCCTGCTCGGGGCGGCCGCCCGTCCCGCCGGACACCAGTGACTGCATCCCCATGGGCGCGGGTCCGGCGCGGAACTCCACCATCCAGTCCGCCGTCTCCATGCGGACCAGCTCGGTGATGTCCTCCGAGAAGCGGCGCAGCACTCCCAGGCACCGTTCCGCGGCCTCGCTGGCCGTGCCCTCCGTCGGGCCGAGCATCTCCCGCACGCACTCGGAGGCCCAGTCGAACTGGAGCACCTGGAGGCGCCGCTGCACGGCCTGCGCCGTCGCGAGATTCCTTATCCAGCCCGAGGTCAGCCCGAAGTACCGGTCGCAGGCCATGCAGGCGGCGCCCAGCAGCAGCGAGAGATAGCCCAGGCCCGCCGACCCGTGCAGTTCCCCGGTCAGGTCGAGCAGCGGGAGGGCCGCGCCCGCGACCACCCCGGCCGCGGTGCCGAAGCGGAGCAGCCTGGCCGTGCGCCGCTTGCGGACGCGGTCGCGGAGATACCAGTCGGCGGTCTCCAGGGCGCCGGCCTCGACCCAGCGGTAGAGCTCGTCGAGCCGTTCCGCGGGTTCGCCCCAGTCGCCGAGGGGGAAGGCGCGGCCGGTCAGGTCCCGGGGGCCCGAACCGTAGCGCGAAGCGGACCGTTCGGTTCCGGTGCCGGCACCGGGTCCCGCGCCGGACTCCTTGCGGGGCGGCCCTTCGGGCTGCATCTCCGGCTGACTCACCGGGGCACTCCTCTGCACTCTGCGTTCGGCGCGTATCGACGCGGGACCGGCACGGGTTCTCTGTCACGGAAGGGACGGATCTCCGGCATATGACCGGGGCCCCACCCGTGTAACTCTGCGTTACCTTTGATGTGCGTATGGGTACGGCTACGCATGCTCTTCCTACCGCCGAATGGTGGGCCATGGGGTCGAAATCGCGGGATTCCCGGGTGTGCACGGCCTCTGGTCAGGTATAGGAGCACGCCAGGCGCCTTTCAGAACTCACCCGAAAGAGTTGGTCCCCTGCGGGTGGGGCGAGGCGTCCGGCGAGCACGTAGGCTCGGCATACCGAAACAATCCGTTGTCGAAATGCCAGGAGTGACCGTGATTCCCGGTGGTGGCCAGCCCAACATGCAGCAGCTGCTCCAGCAGGCCCAGAAGATGCAGCAGGATCTTGCCGCGGCCCAGGAGGAACTGGCCAGGACCGAGGTCGAGGGACAGGCGGGCGGTGGCCTCGTGAAGGCGACCGTGACCGGGTCCGGCGAGCTCCGTGCCCTGGTCATCGACCCGAGCGCCGTGGACCCGGAGGACACCGAGACGCTCGCCGATCTCGTGGTCGCGGCCGTCCAGGCGGCGAACGAGAACGCGCAGCAGCTCCAGCAGCAGAAGCTCGGCCCGCTGGCCCAGGGTCTGGGCGGCGGCGCCATGCCGGGCCTCCCGTTCTGACCCCTGTGGCTACCTGCTCGTACCGGCTACGGTACGAGCAGGAAAAAGGAAAGGCGTTCCGTTGTACGAAGGCGTGGTTCAGGAGCTCATCGACGAGCTGGGCAGGCTGCCGGGCGTCGGTCCCAAGAGCGCGCAGCGGATCGCCTTCCACGTCCTCCAGGCCGAGCCCACCGATGTGCGCCGTCTGGCCCACGCCCTCCTCGAGGTGAAGGACAAGGTCCGCTTCTGCGAGGTCTGCGGCAACGTTGCGCAGCAGGAGCAGTGCGGCATCTGCCGGGACGCCCGCCGCGACCGCACGGTCATCTGCGTGGTCGAGGAGCCGAAGGACGTCGTCGCGATCGAGCGGACCCGTGAGTTCCGGGGCCGCTACCACGTGCTCGGCGGCGCGATCAGCCCGATCGAGGGCGTCGGCCCCGACGACCTGCGCATCAGGGAGCTGCTGGCCCGGCTCGCGGACGGCTCCATCACGGAGCTGATCCTCGCGACGGACCCCAACCTGGAGGGCGAGGCCACCGCGACGTACCTCGCCAGGATGGTCAAGCCGATGGGCCTGCGGGTCACGCGCCTGGCCAGCGGACTCCCGGTGGGCGGCGACCTCGAGTACGCGGACGAGGTCACCCTCGGCCGCGCCTTCGAGGGGAGGCGGCTGCTCGATGTCTGACCGGGCGTCCGACTGTGGCTTCACGGTCGGCGGCGCTATGTTCTACCCACCGTTCGCGACCGTGCCCACGGGAGGTCCCCTCGATGTCTGACGCCACGCTGAACTCCGTCACGCAGGACCCGGACGACTTCGCCGTCCAGATCGCGGACCAGATCAAGACGTTCATCGTCGCGGTCGGCGAGGTCTCCAAGGCCGAGGAGCCCGAAGAGGCGGTCCCGGTCCTGCTCCTCCAGGTCTCCCAGCTGCTGCTGGCCGGCGGCAGACTCGGCGCGTACGAGGACATCCTCCCGGACGAGCGCTACGAGCCGGACCTGGGTCCCGAGCCGGACGCCGACGGGCTGCGCGAGCGCTTCGCGGAGCTCCTGGAGCCGATCGACGTCTACTCCGAGGTCTTCGACCCGTACGAGCCCCGCAAGCCCCCCGTGCCGCACCGCATCTCCGACGACCTGGCCGACCTGGTCACGGACCTCGGGCACGGTCTCGCGCACTACGAGGCGGACCGCACGGCCGAGGCCATGTGGTGGTGGCAGTTCTCGTACTTCTCCAACTGGGGCTCCACCGCCTCGGCGGCGCTGCGCGCCCTTCAGTCCCTGATCGCCCACATCCGGCTGAACCAGCCGCTCCAGGAGCTCGACGGCCTGGACACCGACCAGGACCCGGGCGACGGGGACCTGGCGGAGGAGGCGGGCCGTGTGATGGCGGAGGAGATCGCGGGTCCGCTGGGCCTGCGGCCGGTTCTGTAGCCGCTCCCGGCGCTCCCGCCGGCCCTGGTTGGCGGCCGTGGGTCCCCAGGGCCGCCACGCCGCTCCTGGGGGCCCTGGGGACCCCGTGGCCGCTGTGTCCTGGGACACAAACAGGCGTGCGGCTGAGGAGAGTGGGGCAGCAGCCCGGTACGAGCAGTTCGGAGCGACACGCCGTACCGGGTGGTGGGCGGGACATCTCACCATATGGTATCGACGGGTCGATTCCGGGCTGCTCGTTAAACTGAGCCGACCGCACCATTATTGAGCGAGGAGCGCACGTGGGCCTTGTCGTGCAGAAGTACGGAGGCTCCTCCGTAGCCGATGCCGAAGGCATCAAGCGTGTTGCCAAGCGAGTCGTCGACGCCAAGAAGAACGGCAACCAGGTGGTTGTCGTGGTGTCCGCGATGGGCGACACGACGGACGAGTTGATCGATCTCGCCGAGCAGGTATCCCCGATGCCTGCCGGGCGTGAGTTCGACATGCTGCTGACCGCCGGAGAGCGGATCTCCATGGCCCTGCTGGCGATGGCGATCAAAAACCTGGGCCACGAGGCCCAGTCGTTCACGGGTAGCCAGGCCGGTGTCATAACCGACTCGGTCCACAACAAAGCGCGCATCATCGATGTCACGCCGGGCCGCATCCGGACCTCGATCGACGAGGGCAACATCGCCATCGTCGCCGGGTTCCAGGGCGTGAGCCAGGAGGGCAAGAACATCACCACCCTCGGCCGCGGCGGGTCGGACACGACTGCCGTCGCGCTGGCCGCGGCGCTGGACGCCGAGGTCTGTGAGATCTACACCGATGTGGACGGTGTCTTCACCGCCGACCCCCGGGTCGTGAAGAAGGCCCGGAAGATCGACTGGATCTCCTTCGAGGACATGCTGGAGCTGGCGGCGTCCGGCTCCAAGGTGCTGCTGCACCGCTGCGTCGAGTACGCACGCCGTTACAACATCCCGATCCACGTCCGCTCGTCCTTCTCGGGACTCCGCGGAACCTGGGTCAGCAACGAGCCGCAAGGGGACCAGCAGGTGGAGCACGCCATCATCTCCGGAGTCGCCCACGACGTCTCCGAGGCCAAGGTCACGGTCGTCGGCGTGCCCGACAAGCCGGGCGAGGCCGCGGCGATCTTCCGCACCATCGCGGACGCCGAGATCAACATGGACATGGTGGTGCAGAACGTCTCCGCCGCCTCGACCGGGCTGACGGACATCACGTTCACCCTGCCCAAGTCGGAGGGCCGCAAGGCCATCGACGCCCTGGAGCGGAACCGCGCCGGCATCGGCTTCGAGTCCCTGCGCTACGACGATCAGATCGCGAAGATCTCGCTCGTCGGCGCGGGCATGAAGACCAACCCCGGTGTCACGGCGGGCTTCTTCGAGGCGCTGTCCGACGTCGGCGTGAACATCGAGCTCATCTCGACGTCCGAGATCCGCATCTCCGTGGTCACCCGTGTCGACGACGTCAACGAGGCCGTGCGCGCCGTGCACACCGCCTTCGGTCTCGACAGCGACTCCGACGAGGCGGTCGTCTACGGGGGCACCGGCCGATGACCGCGCGCCGCCCTTCGCTCGCGGTCGTCGGCGCGACCGGGGCGATCGGCGGCGTCATGCTCCAGATCCTTTCGCAGCACGCGGACGTCTGGGGCGAGGTCAGACTGATCGCCTCCCCGCGTGCGGCCGGCACGAAGCTGGTCGTACGCGGTGAGGAGGCGGAGGTCCTCGCGCTCACCGAGGACGTTTTCGACGGGGTGGACGTGGCCCTGTTCCTGGTGCCGGACGAGGTGTCCGCCCGGTGGGGTCCCGTCGCCGCCGCCCGTGGCGCCGTGGTCGTGGACGACTCGGCGACCTTCCGGCTGGACGACGACGTTCCCCTGGTCGTCCCCGAGATCAACCCGCATGCCGCGCGGCTGAGGCCGCGCGGCATCGTCGCGTCCCCGAACTGCACGACGCTCTCGCTGATCGTCGCGGTCGGCGCGCTGCACGCCGAATTCGGGCTGCGGGAGCTGATCGTCTCGTCCTACCAGGCGGTGAGCGGTGCGGGCCGGGACGGCGTCGCCGCGCTCCGCGAACAGCTCGCCCTGGTCGCGGGCACGGAGCTGGGCACACGCCCCGGAGACGTACGGCGGGCCCTGGGCGACGGGGACGAGAACCCTTTCGCCGCCCCGGTGGCGCTGAACGTGGTGCCTTGGGCCGGCACCGACGCCGGGGACGGCTGGTCCTCCGAGGAACTCGCGATCCGCCAGGAGTGCCGGAAAGTCCTGGGACTGCCGGACCTCAAGGTGACGGCGACCTGTGTGTACGTACCCGTCGTCGCGACGCACTCCATGTCCGTGCACGCCCGCTTCGAGAACGAGGTGGCCGTGGACCGGGCGCACGAGATCCTGGCGACCGCGCCCGGCGTGGTGCTCTTCGACAATCCGGCGGCCGGTGACTTCCCCACGCCGTCCGATGTCGTGGGCACCGATCCCACCTGGGTGGGGCGCGTGAGACGTTCGATGGACGACGCGCACGCCATCGAGATGTTCATCTGCGGAGATAATCTCCGAAAAGGCGCGGCTCTGAACGTGGCCCAGATCGCCGAATCCGTGGCCGGGGAATTCACTCGGGTCTGATCGAATCTTCTTTGTAGAATCTGTGTGCGCCCTGTGGGCAATCAGCTGGTCTGAACCTCTTGAGCTGGGGCGTTGTCTTGTCCGACGATGATCTCCTGGCCCCCTGCAACCGCCGACGGTGCGCGGCGCGTCTATGCCGTCACTTCTTGCGTGGCTGGATGGGTTTTCGGGGCATTTGGGGAAGAGCAGGTACGAATGAGGGCATGTCGCACAGCATCGAACGCGGTGCCGTACGCGTACAACCCTGACGGGGGGCAGCGTGTCCAACTGGCGTGGCAGAGGTTCTCGACATCACAGTGGTGGGCCCGTTGCGAGGCGCTTCGGTGCGTCCGCTCCGGCGGCCCCGCGCACCCGGCGGTATGCCGGTGATTGCGCCCATGCCCGCTGCGCGACCCACCCGGCTGCCGTCGCAGCGCGAGGGCGCTGAGGAGACCGTGGCGGCAGGAACCACGGTCGACCATCTCACCGAGACCTATCGCGCCCACTACCGTTCGCTGCTGGGCCTGGCGGCCCTTCTGCTGGACGACACCGCGTCCTGCGAGGACGTGGTGCAGGAGGCGTTCATCCGGGTCCACTCGGCGCGCAACCGGGTGCGCGATCCGGAGAAGACCCTCGCGTACCTCCGCCAGACGGTGGTCAACCTCTCCCGCTCCGCGCTGCGTCGGCGCATTCTCGGGCTGAAGCTGCTCTCCAAGCCGATGCCCGACATGGCGAGCGCGGAGGAGGGGGCGTACGACCAGCTGGAGCGGGACGCGCTGATCAAGGCGATGAAGGGGCTGCAGCGCCGCCAGCGTGAGGTGCTGGTGCTGCGCTACTTCTCGGACATGACGGAAGCCCAGGTCGCCGAGACGCTGGGCATATCGCTCGGTTCGGTGAAGGCGTACGGCTCCCGGGGCATCGCGGCACTGCGCGTCGTGATGGAGGCGCAGACATGAGCGGGCCCGAGCACAGGCACGACGATGACCGGACTGGAAACGGAATTGTGAACCACGGGCCGGAAGACATGCCGAACACCGATCCGGAGCAGGACGGTGAACGGAAGCAGGGCGAGGACGCGCTCGACGGCGCGGAAGCGGCCTCAGCGACCGGCGCCACGGAGGAGGGCGCCGGCGGAGGGGCCGATGGCGGGGTCGGCGGAGGGGCCGGTGAGGGCTCCGGCAGTGGCTCCGGCGCCGGTGGCACGCTGACCGAACTCTTCGGCGGCGGGGGCGCCTCGAAGGGCCGTGGCCCCGCGGGGCGCGTCTCCGGTGGAGAATCCGGCGGCGGGTTCCCGGGTGGGGGCTTCCCCGGGGGCTTTCCCGGCGGCGGCTTCCCCGGCGGGGGTGACGGCGACGGCCTGGACGAGGCCGCGCTGCGCCGCATGCTGCACGGTGCGGTCGAGGACCTCGAACCCTCGGACGGCACCCTGGACCATCTGCACCGGGCCGTGCCCGCCAGGCGGGCCAGGCGGCGCCAGGGTGTGGTGGGCGCGGCGGCAGCCGCGCTGCTGATCGGTACGGCGGTCCCCGCCTTCGTCCACGTGGCCAACTCGGACGGCTCGGCCACCGCCAACCCCGCGATCGCGGGCCACGGCGAGCAGGCCCAGGGCGGCAGCGGCGAAGACGCGGGCGCCGAGGCCGACGGTGGCAGGACGTCGGGCCCCTCGGACGGCCGCGACACCGGCGGCAAGGGCACCGAGGGAAGCTCCGTGGCTCCCTCGGAGGGTTCGGACCCGGACGCCGGGGGCAGCGGGACGGACGCGGGCGGTGACGCCCAGGACTCCGCGGCGGCGACCACCGCGACCTGCGACCCCGGCCAGCTGAGGGTCGCCTCCGCCGAGACGGGGGCGGCGGGTGCGGACGGCACGGTCTACGGGACCTTCCGGATCTCCAACGCGTCCGGCGACCTCTGCTCGGTGACCAGCAACGGCACGGTCGGCTTCCAGGCCGCCGGCGCCGCGGACCCGCTGAAGATCTCGGTGGTCCAGCACACGGCGGGCGACCCCGCGAGCGCGTTGCCCGATCCGTCGCTCGAACCGGGGACCGTGCTGCTGAAGCCGTCGATGGCGTACGAGGTGCGCTTCGCCTGGGTGCCTTCGGACACCTGCCCGACCACCGGCGGTTCACCCAGCCCGACGCCCACGGACGGCGACGGGGGCGGCGGTGAGGGCACGGGCAGCGACACCGGAACGACGGACGCCGCACCGCAGTTCGGCAGCGCCGACGGCGGCACGGCGGACGGCAGCGTCGCGGTCACGCACACCCCGGAGGCGGGGGCGCCGACAGCGGAGACCACGATCTCCAACGCCTGTGCCGGAACCATCTACCGCACAGGCGTGCTGGACGCCTCGTAGCCGGTACGAGAATCGGTGCCCAGCCGCCCGAAGAGGGCTGCTCGGTGGCCTGTCGAAGAGCGCGAAGGGGCTCGTCCCCAGGAACTCCCACGTTCCTGGGGACGAGCCCCTTCTGTGTACGAGTGACCGCTTCCGGGCGCGGCGCCCCACCGAGCCGCAGGGGGACCGGGCGCCGCGGGGTCCCGGCGCGGCGGCGGGGAGGGCACGCGGCGGGGCTCCGAGCGCCCGGCCCGGTCCCGCCGTCGCCGGTCCGTCAGTCCGCGTCGGCCGCGAGCCCCAGCTGTACGTCGCGTGCGGCTTCCGCCTCGCGGCGCATCAGGCGGAACCACATGAAGAGCACGAAGCCGGCGAAGACGAACCACTCGCCGGTGTAGCCGAGGTTCTGGAAGGCCTTCAGGTCGAGCCCGCTGCCCTGTGCCGCCGCGGCGGGCACCGGCCGCATGCCGTCCTCGTCAGTGGCTCCGGCCTCCGCCCCGGGCAGGGTGACCCAGGCGTCGTAGATGTCGTACGGGACGAGGTTGACCAGGGAGGCGGCGCTGATCATGCCGAGCTGGCCGTCGGGGAGCCCGCCGCTGAGGTCGACGCCGGTGGTGCCGGTGTTCTCGGAGGCCTGCAGATCTCCGGTCACGGTGACCTCGCCGGCCGGAGCGGGGGGAACCTCGGCGTCCCCCGGGGTGCCGGGGAGCCAGCCCCGGACGACGGGCAGCGCCTTGCCGCTTTCGGTACGCAGCAGGTCCAGCACGTAGAAGCCGCTGCGGTCCTCCAGCTTGCGCCCGGGGACCAGGAACTGGTCCGCGTACGTCCCGGTCGCCACCGCCGGTCGGCCGGAGGTCTCCGTGCTCACCGGCAGCAGCTCGTCGAGCGGCTTCGCGGGGCGGGTGCCCGGATCGGGGCGGGCCTCTGCCTCCTCGTGCGTCTGCACGCGGTCCTCGAAGCGGCCGAGCTGCCAGGTGCCCATGAACACGCAGAACGGGATGGCCAGCACGACGAAGAGGTTGATCCCCCACCACCGCGGGGTCAGCAGGAACCGGTACACCCCTCCACGGTACGGTTCCCCGCTCCCGGCCCTGGGAGCGGGGTGCACCATTTATCCGCTCCTTATGCCGTCGGCGCCGTCTCCTCCCCGGCCGGACCGCCCTGTGCCGTCCCCAGGTGACGCAGCACGAAGTCCAGCTCCAGACGGACCTGTTTGATCCGCTCCTCCACGACGAGCGAGCCGTGCCCCGCGTCGTAGCGGTAGACCTCGTGGACGGCGCCGCGGGCCGCGAGGCGGTCCACGTAGTTCTCCACCTGGCGGATCGGGCAGCGCGGGTCGTTGACGCCGGCCGAGATGTAGACCGGGGCGCGCACGGCGTCCACGTACGTCAGGGGGGAGGAGGCCTCGAAGCGCTCGGGCACCTCCTCCGGTGTGCCTCCCAGCAGCGTGCGGTCCAGCGCCTTCAACGCCTCCATCTCGTCGTGGTAGGCCGTGACGTAGTCGGCGACCGGGACGGCCGCCAGCCCGAGCGCCCAGGCGTCCGGCTGTGTGCCGAGGCCGAGCAGGGTCAGATAGCCGCCCCACGAACCACCGGCCAGCACCAGGCGTTCCGGGTCGGCGAGCCCCGACTCCACCGCCCACTCCCGGACCGCCGCGACGTCCTCCAGCTCGATCAGCCCGACCCGGTGCTTGAGCGCGTCCGTCCAGGCGCGGCCGTAACCCGTCGAACCGCGGTAGTTGACCCGCACGACGGCGAAACCGTGGTCCACCCACGCGGCGGGACCCGAGGCGAAGGCGTCGCTGTCGTGCCAGGTGGGCCCACCGTGTATCTCGAAGACCGTGGGGAACGGACCCTCACCCGTGGCCGGTGTCTGCACCAGGGCGTGGATACGGCCGCCGGGGCCCTCCACCCACGCGTCCCGCACCGGCACCGACACGGGGGCCTTCGCGCCCGGCGGATCGAGGACGACCGCGCCGGACGTGGAGCGGACGGCCGGCGGCAGCGCCGCCGACGACCAGAGATACTCCACCGTGCCGTCGGGCCGGGCCGTGGCTCCCGAGACCGTCCCGGCCGGGGTGTCGACCCTGACCGGCTCCGCCGCACCCGGCTCGTACCGCCAGAGCTCGCTGCGGGCCTCGAAGCTGTGCTCGATGAGCAGCGCGGATCCGTCCGGATACCACTCGGCGCCAGCGTCTCCGGGCAGATCGACCGGCAGGTCCGTCTGCGTCCCCGCCACCGGGTCCCAGATCATCGGCTCCCACCGGCCGCGCCGCTGGTGCCCGACCAGCAGCCGGGTGTCTCCGGCCACCGGGGCGAAGCCCAGCACCGAGAGGCCCAGCTCCTTCGTGCCGCCCTCGGTGTCGTCCAGCTCGGCGACCGTCGAACCGTCGGGGCGCACCACCCGCAGCGCGGAGTGCATCGCGTCTCCGTGCTCCGTGTGCTCCAGGGCGATCAGGGCCCCGTCGTGCGAGAGATCTCCGACCCCGGCGGACTCCCGGTGCCGGTAGATCTCGACCGGCTCCGCCCCCGCGCGCACCAGGTGGACCGTCGTGCCGTCCTCGTCCGTCGACCGGCCGACCACCGCCGTGCCGTCCCGGCCGATCGCGAGCCCGGCCGGGTAGGAGGGATCGAGACCGGGGGTGGCCGGCTCGTCCGCACCGCCTTCGAACGGCTGCCGCATCCACACGCCGAACTCGTCGCCGTCGGTGTCGGAGAACCACCAGACCGCCTCGCCGTCCGGGGTGAGCACCCCGTCGGTCGTCCCGTTGGGCCGGTCCGTCACCTGGCGCTGCTTCCCGGTCCCGCGGTCCCACGCGTACAACTCGTACGTGCCGGTGGCGTTCGAGACGAAGAGCGCGCGGTCCGGAGCGTCCTCGGCCCAGTCCGGCAGGGAGACCCGGGCGGCGCGGAAACGCTGCTCCCACCGCGGCGGCTCCTGCTCCCGGTCGGGTACAAACGCGTCGTTCTGTGTGTCGCTCATGACCCCATCCAACCCGATGTGGCCACAGCGCCGGGCGGCCTGTGGATAACTGTTCGCACGGACCCCCAGCCTGTGGGTAACTTTCCCGCATGTACGCATCGACGCCCGACGACTGGCACGGGATCAACCGCGCACGCTGGGACGAGCGCGTGCCCATCCACGCGGCCGGCGACTTCTACGGTCTGGACGCCTTCCTGGCCGGCCAGGACGCCCTGCGCGATTTCGAGCTCGCCGAGGTCGGCGACGTCACCGGCCGCACGCTGCTGCACCTGCAGTGCCACATCGGCGTCGACACCCTCTCCTGGGCCCGCCACGGCGCCGCACACGTCGTGGGCCTCGACTTCTCCGAGCCGGCCGTCGAGACGGCCCGCGGGCTGGCCGCGTCGCTGGGGCTGGGGCCGGATCGGGCGGCGTTCGTCGCTGCCGATGTGTACGACGCGGCCCAGGCCGTGCCGGATTCCGCGTACGACATCGTCTACACCGGGCTCGGAGCTCTGAACTGGCTTCCGGACATAGGCCGTTGGGCGGAGACCGTGGCCTCGCTGGTGGCCCCCGGAGGATTCCTCTACCTCGCGGAGTTCCATCCGCTGACCGACTGCTTCGACGACGAGACCGGCTCGACGGTCACCTACGACTACTTCAGCCGCGACGCCTGGGTGGAGGAGTCGCCGGGCACCTACGCCGACCTGGACGCCGTGACCGTCCACAACCGCAGCGTCGAATGGCAGCATCCGGTGGGAGAGGTGGTCTCGGCGCTCGCGGCGGCCGGGCTGCGGATCGAGTTCCTGCACGAGCACGACGCCTCGCTCTTCCCGCGCTACCCGGCGCTGGAGCGGCACAAGGACGGGTACTACCGCTTCCCGGCGGACCGTCCACGCATCCCGATGATGTATTCGGTCAAGGCATCGCGGCCGGTCGGCGGCTGATCGGGCCGAGACCCCGGCCGATTGTCAGTGGCAGCGGTCACACTCGGGCGTATGACGGAGACGAGCGGCAGGGACGGTACGACATGGGGAGCCGCCGAGGTGCGGGCGGCGGTGCGGAGCTACTGGGCAGCCGCCAACGCCCGTGACTGGGGCGCCTTCGCCGCGACGCTCGCCGACGACGTGGTGTACGACCTGCCGCAGACCCGCGAGCGCATCCTCGGCAAGGAGAGGTACACACGGTTCAACCAGGAGTACCCCGGGGACTGGCAGGTCCGGATCGAGCGGATCGTCGCCGACGCGGAGGGCCGGCAGGCCGCAGCCAGGACCCTGGTCACCGTCGGGCCGGAGGAGCTGGACGCCATCCACTTCTTCACGTTCGACGAGCGAGGCCGGATCGCCGGGGTGACCGACTTCTGGCCGGAGACCTACGAGCCCCCGGCCGGCCGGGAGCACCTCACCGAGCGGTATTGAGCCCCATGAGGGCGACAGGCAGCAGGGACCCCAGGGCCGGCCGGAGCCCCGAGGCGCCCGTGAGCCCGCCGCGCGGGACGCGGCGGGCTCACGCACTGCTCTACGCGCGTTACACCGCAGAGCGGAAGGCGGGCAGATATCCGCCCGACTGACCCGCGGCCTTGGGGTGGTACGAGTTGGAGACCGGGATGGACACGCTGTGGATCCAGGCGTCGCCCGAGCAGAGCTCATGACCGGTGAACTCGTCCACCACGCTGGAGTAGGTGAACCCGGCGTTCGCGGCCCGCTTGGCGAGCACCCCGTTCAGCACGTCCGACGCGTTGTTGATCGCCCCCCGCTCGGTCTCCGTGAGTCCGGCGATGCACGTACCCGCCAGCTTGTAGAAGCGCGGGTAGCCCAGCACCACCACATCGGCCTGCGGGGCACGTGAGTTGATGCCCGCGTAGAGGGAGTCGAGGCGGCCCGGCAGCGTGTTCTGGATCTGCGAGATCGCCGTGTTCACCCGGCTCACGCACGTGGCCTCGCTCTGCAGGACGCAGGTCTGCATGACATCCGCGAAGCCGACGTCATTGCCGCCCGCCGTGACGCTGACGAGCGTGGTCGACGAACTGAGCGCGCTCAGCTGGCCGCTGGACACGGTCGACGTCGTCGCGCCCGAACAGGCGACGAACTTGAACGACGCCGGCGCGTTCGCGTTGCTCCAGAGGTACGGGTAGGCGTTGGTGCTGCGCTTGCAGTCACCGCTCTCGGAGGTGTAGCTCCCGGCGCCCACTCCGGAGGAGTAGGAGTCACCGAGAGCGACGTAGTTGGCGCCCGCGGCGGATGCCGGCTGCGCGAGGCCGATCGCGGCCACGGCGGCGATCGCCAGGGTGCAGATGGATGCCCGGAACGTTCGTACTGACACGGCTGCCAGCCCTTCGAAATGTGGGGGACGAGTGGGGAGTTCGTGGGGCGAGCACGTTTGTAGCAGCTTCCGGTACTCGGCGGTAATGGCCCCGGGGAAAGTCGTCTGATATGCCCGAAGGATCGTTCGGTAGACGATGCTCCGCGCGTAGATAAACCTTCAATGGGCCCTCAGAATGGTGAAGTTACGGAGCTCTCCGACACCCTCCGTGACGTCTCCGGGCCACCTTGGGCGGGTGCCGGCTGTTCGAATCGGCAGCCGTTTCCCCGTCTTCACAACCGCCGCCGCACGGCACGAGAACGCCCGCGCCCTCGGCCGTGCCTGCGCGTGACCGCACCGCGCCCGCCCGCGCCCGCACAGGCGGCTGCCCCCGCCCGCACGCGATCGCGCCGCCCCCGCGTGCCGTCCACCCACGGATCCCCCCGCACACGACTGCGGCCGCCAGGAGCCCTGGCGGCCGCAGTCGTACGCGGAAGCGTGTCCGTCTAGAGCGTGCGCTCCAGACGGTCCGCCATCAGCCTGCTGAACCGCGACGGATCGCTCAGCTCGCCGCCGTCGGAGAGAAGGGCCAGACCGTGGACCAGCTCCGCGGTCTCGGCCAGCTCGGTGGTGTCCTTCTGCTCGCCGCTCCCGGCGGCGTGCGCCTTCTTCAGGCCGCTGATGAGCGCGTGCGAGGGGTTGAGTTCGAGGATGCGCTTGATGTGCGGCACCTCCTGCCCCATCGCGCGGTACATGTTCTCCAGCGCCGGGGTGACATCGTGCGTGTCGGAGACGATGCAGGCCGGCGAGACGGTCAGCCGCGAGGAGAGCCGTACCTCCTTCACGTGCTCACCGAGCTGCTCGGTCATCCAGGTCAGCAGACCGGCGTAGTCCTGCTGCTGCTTCTCGCGCTCGGCCTCGACCTCCTTCTTCTCCTCGTCGGTGTCGAGGTCGACCTCGCCCTTGGCGATCGACTGCAGCTGCTTGCCGTCGAACTCCGGCACCGACTGGACCCAGACCTCGTCGACCGGGTCGGTCAGCAGGAGGACCTCGAAGCCCTTGGCCCGGAAGGCCTCCATGTGGGGCGAGCTCTCCATGGCGGCCCGCGACTCGCCCGTCATGAAGTAGATCTGCTCCTGGCCCTCCTTCATCCGCTCCACGTACGAGCGAAGGGTGGTCAGTCCCTCCTCGTCCTGCGTCGAAGCGAACGAGGAGATCTCCAGGATCGCGTCGCGGTTCTCGAAGTCCTGGAGCAGCCCCTCCTTCAGGACCCGGCCGAATTCCTTCCAGAACGTCCCGTACTTCTCGGCGTCGGCGGACCTCATGTCCTTCACCGTCGAGAGGACCTTCTTGACCAGGCGGCGCCGCATCATCTCGATCTGGCGGTCCTGCTGAAGGATCTCGCGCGACACGTTGAGCGACAGATCCTGGGCGTCGACGACACCCTTCACGAAGCGCAGATACGTCGGCATGAGCGCTTCGCAGTCATCCATGATGAATACGCGCTTCACATAGAGCTGGACCCCGCGCTTGTGGTCCTGCATGAAAAGATCCTGCGGCGCGTGGGACGGCAGGAAGAGCAGAGCCTGGTATTCGAAGGTGCCTTCCGCCTGCATGCGGATGGTTTCGAGCGGATCGGTCCAGTCGTGGCTGATGTGCTTGTAGAGCTCGCTGTACTCCTCGTCGGTCACCGAGTCCTTCGACCGGGCCCACAGCGCCTTCATCGAGTTGACCGTCTCGGTCCCGGGCTCGGCGCCCTCCTCGCCGGATGCCGCCGCCATGCGGATGGGCCAGGTGATGAAGTCCGAGTAGCGCTTGACGATTTCCCTGAGCTTCCACGGCGAGGTGTAGTCGAAGAGCTTGTCCTCGGTGTCCTCGGGCTTGAGCCGCAGCGTGACCGATGTGCCCTGCGGGGCGTCGTCGACGGTCTCGACGGTGTACGTGCCCTCGCCGCCGGACTGCCAGCGCGTGCCCGTGTCCTCGCCCGCGCGGCGGGTCAGCAGGGTGACCTCGTCGGCGACCATGAAGCTCGAATAGAAACCGACGCCGAACTGCCCGATGAGCTCCTCGGAAGCCGCGGAGTCCTTGGCCTCCTTCAATTCCTGGACGAACTTCGCCGTACCGGAATTCGCGATCGTACCGATCAGCTGCACGACCTCGTCGTGATTCATTCCGATGCCGTTGTCGCGCACGGTCAGCGTGCGCTTCTCCTGGTCGGCCTCGATCGAGATGTGGAGGTCGGACGCATCCGCCTGGAGCTGGTCGTCGCGGAGAGTTTCCAGTCGCAGCTTGTCCAGCGCGTCCGAAGAGTTGGAAATGAGCTCCCGCAGGAATACATCCTTGTTCGAGTAGATCGAATGGATCATCATCTGCAGGAGCTGACGCGCTTCTACCTGGAACTCGAATGTCTCGGCCGGCATAGGTGCGGATTCCCTTTCCTGGGTAAGTCGTCTGAGCCGAGACATATCGTAACCAGGCGCCGCGCCGCCCATGTGCCGTTCCGGACGGGGCCGTTGGCAGGTGGCCGCCCGGGGATCACGTCGTGCCGGGGCGCCTCCGGGGCGCGCAGGGCCCGGAGCCGGGCAGACTGGTGCGCATGGGCGAGACGCGAGCGGACGCAGGACGTACGGGCGACCCGGGGGCACCGGTGATCACGGGCCGGGAGCCGGGCAGCTTCGCCCGGGGCGTCCTGGCCGAGCGCCACCCCGCGCTGATCAAGCAGGTGCGCGAGGCGTTCCCGTACGGTCCCCGGCAGCAGGAGGCGCTGGACGCCCTGCTCCACGAGATCATCCACGGCGTCGTCGAACCGCTCACCCGTGCGAGCCCGGACCGCGAGCTCTGGCTCGCGGGCGGACGGGAGCACTTCGGGCGCCCGTGGTTCGACGCCCCGTTCCTCTGGTCCGAGAGCTACTTCTACCGCCGGCTCCTCGGTGCCGTCGGTTACTTCGACGAGGGGGCCTGGCAGGGCGTCGACCCCTTCGCCCCCTTCAAGCGGGCCGAACTCCGGGGCGCCACGGTGGAGCAGGAACTCCGCGCCCTGGACGACCTCGCCGGCGTACCCGCCCGTGAGCGTGCGACGGCTCTGCTGCTGGCCTCGCTCTGGGGCAACCGGGCCGATCTGGGCTTTCGCGGGCCGGAGGGCGGGACGGTCCCCGGTGAGGCCGATCCCCGGCTGGTCGCCGACGACAGCGCGGCGCTGTGGTCGCTCCTGGCGCCCGGGGCGCGGGCGACCGTCGCCGTCATCGCGGACAACACCGGCCGCGAGCTGATCCCCGACCTGGTCCTCGCCGACCACCTGCTGGAGCACGGCCACGCCGAGCGGATCGTGCTGTACGTCAAACCCACCCCCTACTACGTCTCCGACGCGATGACGGCCGATGTCGTCGACTGCCTGCGTCGGCTGTGCGAGGCCCCCGGCGAGGCGGGCCGGATCGGCGGGCGGATCTGGGAAGGCATGGGCGCGGGCCGCTTCGAGGTGCGTACCCATGCCTTCTTCTGCGCGCCGTTCCCGTACGAGCGGATGCCCGACGACCTGCGGTCCGAGCTGGCCGCCGCGACGCTGACGATCCTGAAGGGCGATCTCAACTACCGCCGTCTGGTGGGGGACCGGCTCTGGCCGGCGACGACGGCGTTCGACGCCCTCACGGCGTACTTCCCGGGATCCGTGGCCGCGCTGCGCACGCTGAAGTCGGACGTGGCCGTCGGCCTGGGCCCGGGGACCCTGGAACGGCTGGAGGGATCGGGCCGCGCGTGGCGTACCAGCGGTACGCACGCACTCATCCAGGTGCGCACCGGCCGACCCGCCTGATTCCGGGTGCCCACGAGGCGCGACGGGGCGGCGGCGGTGCGCGTTCCACCCGGGCCGGGTGGAGTCAGTGCGCCCGTGCCACGCCGTGCCGGGTGAGGAGGTCGTGCCAGCCCTGCTCCAGGTGCTCGATGGGCATCCCGCGTCCGCACGTCAGGTGGTGCACGAGGGTGGCGTCGATCGAACCGAGCAGGGTGTGCGCGACGAGCTCCCGCTCGCCCTCCGCGTGGGCCTCGCGCAGCAGCATGCCGACATGGCTCAGCCGCAGCCGGTACGCGGGCACGGCGTAGGTGCGCATCGGGTCGGTGCGGGAGGCCAGGATCAGCTCGTGGTGGTCGAGCTCGTGGCGCATCACCGCGGGCCCGAAGGCGTGCAGCCGTTCCGCGGCGGGGGCGCCGGGGCCCATCGGCCGCGGTCCGGAGAGGAAGGCGGCCTGGAGCATCGCCTCGCGGTGGTCCAGGAGCGCGATGAGCAGACCGGTGCGGTCCTTGAAGCGCCGGAAGACGGTGCCCTTGCCGACCCCGGCCGCGGCGGCCACCGATTCCATCGTGAGGTCCGCCGCTCCGCAGTGGGCGAGGAGGCGGGAGGCCGCGTCCAGCAGGAGCGTCCGGTTGCGTGCCGCGTCCGCCCGAAGCTGCTCGGGTTCGCCGACGCCGGCGAGCGTCAGGTTCGTCCGCGCCTCACCGGGGCCGGGCGGCCTGGGGGGCGGGGTAGGGGAAGCGGTCATGGCTTCAGAGTAGCGCCGTGAGACGGTAAGTGGACCGCGGTCCGTTTAGGTGGTACAACTTTAAACGGACTATGGTCCACTTACTTCTGCAGTCTCCGTCTCCCGGGAGCTCCCTCATGTCTGTACGCATCCTCGCCCTCGTCGGCAGCCTTCGCGCCGGTTCCCACAACCGCCAGCTCGCCGAGGCCGCCGTCAAGCACGCGCCCGAGGGCGTCGACGTCGACCTGTTCGAGGGCCTGGCCGAGATCCCCTTCTACAACGAGGACATCGACGTCGAGGGCAGCGTTCCGGCCGCCGCCGCCGCGCTGCGTGAGGCGGCCGGCCAGGCTGACGCCTTCCTGCTGTTCTCGCCCGAGTACAACGGCACCATGCCGGCCGTCCTCAAGAACGCCATCGACTGGCTGTCCCGCCCGTACGGCGCCGGCGCCCTCACCGGCAAGCCGGTCGCCGCGGTCGGCACGGCCTTCGGCCAGTTCGGTGGCGTGTGGGCGCAGGACGAGGTCCGCAAGGCCGCCGGCATCGCCGGTGGAGCGGTCCTGGAGGACGCCAAGCTCTCCATCCCCGGCTCCGTGACCCGCTTCGCCGAGACCCACCCGGCGGACGACGACGAGGTCGTCGCCTCCCTGACCGAGGTCCTGCGCCAGGTCCGCGAGGGTGCTGTCGCGGCTGCTGCCTGACGCACCCCCTGACGGCGGCGCGCCGAGGATGCCGCGCCGCCGCGTGTGTGGCACCCGGCATCGTGTGGGCCCGGTCCGTTCCCCCAGTTCATGGGGAACGGACCGGGCCCACACGCGTTTCCGCATGCCCGGCCCGCCCTCCCCGTCGCACTCACAGCAATATGGCCAACAGAATCGTTGACAATTCTGTTGGCCTAGATTTAGGTTCGACAGGCACTCACTCAGGGGGCGACGATGCCGAAGCAAGCCGGTCCGACCAGCGGCGAGCAGGCGAAACAGCTGGCTCTGGCACAACTGCGGCAGGCGATTCTGCGCGGGGAGATGGCACCGGCCCAGCGGCTGGTGGAGAACGAACTCGCCGAGCAGTTCGGTGTGACACGGGCCAGCGTCAGGGCGGCGCTGATCGAGCTGGAGTCGGAAGGACTGGTCGAACGGATCCGTAACCGCGGATCGCGGGTGCGCCTGGTGAGCATCGACGAAGCCGTCGCGATCACCGAGTGCCGCATGGCCCTGGAAGGGCTCTGCGCCGCCAAGGCGGCCGTCGCGGCCAGCGACGAGCAGCTGGACCGACTCACCGTGGTCGGCGAGGCGATGACCAAGGCCGTCGCCGACGGCGAGCCCCTGCTCTACTCCGACCTGAACCATGAACTGCACGCCCTGGTGCGCGAGTTCTCGGGGCAGCAGACGGCCGTATCGCTCCTGGAGCGGCTCAACGGCCAGCTGGTGCGCCACAGGTTCCAGCTCGCGCTGAGGCCCGGACGCCCCCAGCAGTCCCTGAGTGAACACCTGGCCATGATCGAGACGATCAGGGCCAGGGAGCCGCAGGCGGCCGAGGCGGCCGTCCGCTCCCACCTTGCGAGCGTGATCGAAGCGCTGCGCGCCTGAGGCGCGGCGCCCGGTCGACGCATGCGCGCACGACGCGTCGCGCCGGTGGGGTCAGCCCTGTCCAGCAAGGAGAGTTCAGCCATGACAACCGAGACGGCGCGGAGCGCGGGGGAGCCGGCATGAGCGGCGTCATCGTCACCGGCCCGCCGAGGGCGGACGCGCGCGACATCGAGGCCCTCGCCGGATACGGCGTGGCCACCGTGAGCGAGGCGATGGGGCGCAAGGGCCTCGTCGGCCCCGAACTGCGGCCCATCCAGCAGGGCGTACGGATCGCGGGCAGCGCGGTCACCGTGCTCAGCTGGCCGGGCGACAACCTGATGATCCACGCGGCGGTGGAGCAGTGCGGCGAGGGTGACGTCCTCGTCGTCACCACCACGTCCCCCTCCACCGACGGGATGTTCGGCGAGCTGTTCGCCACCGCGCTCCAGCGGCGCGGAGTGCGCGGTCTCGTGATCGAAGCGGGCATCCGCGACACCCAGGAGCTGCGGGAGATGGGCTTCGCCGCCTGGGCGAAGGCGGTCTCCGCGCAGGGCACCGTGAAGGCCACCGGCGGGTCCGTCAACATCCCGGTCGTGGTCGGGGGACAGTCCGTGCGCCCCGGTGACGTCATCCTCGCCGACGACGACGGAGTGGTGGTCGTGCCCCGCGAGCGGGTGCGCGAGACCGCCGAGGCGTCCGGGGCCCGGGAGGCCAAGGAGGCCGCGGCGCGCGCCGAGTTCCAGGCGGGGGGGCTCGGCCTCGACCGCTACGGACTGCGCGGGAAGCTCGCCGATCTGGGCGTGCGCTACGCGTCGTACGAGGAGTACGCCGGGGAGGCCGGCGCATGACCGGGGAGCCGTCCGAGGTCCGCTGCCTCCTGATGCGCGGCGGCACGTCCAAGGGCGCCTACTTCCTGGCCGGCGACCTGCCGGCCGACCCTGCGGCCCGCGACGGTCTGCTGCTGCGGATCATGGGCAGCCCCGACCCGCGCCAGATCGACGGTCTGGGCGGCGCGCACCCGCTCACCAGCAAGGTCGCCGTCGTCTCCGTCTCGGACCATCCGGACGCCGATGTGGACTACCTCTTCCTCCAGGTCGCCGTCGAAGCACCGGATGTGTCGGACCGTCAGAACTGCGGCAACCTCCTCGCCGGTGTCGGCCCCTTCGCGGTGGAACGCGGTCTGGTCGCCGCCGAGGACGGGCACACCTCCGTACGCATCCGCATGGTCAACACCGACGACCTGGCCACCGCGGCCTTCCCCACCCCGGGCGGGCGCGTCGACTACACGGGGACGGCGCGGATCTCGGGGGTGCCCGGGACCGCCGCGCCGGTGCTGATCGAGTTCGCCCGGGGCGCGAACCCCCTGCTGCCCACGGGAAACGCCCGTGACGTCATCGCCGGTACGCCCGTGACCTGCGTCGACAACGGAATGCCGACGGTGCTCATCGAGGCGAAGGCCCTGGGCATCACGGGTTACGAGACGCCTCGGGAGCTGGAGGAGAACTCGGCCCTGCGTGACCGCGTCGAGAGGATCCGCCTCGAAGCGGGCCCCCTCATGGGCCTCGGCGACGTACGCGACACGACCGTGCCCAAGCTCAGCCTGCTGGCTCCGCCCGCCGAGGACGGCGCCGTGACGACCCGCACCTTCATCCCGCACCGCTGCCACACGTCCATCGGCGTACTCGGCGCCGCCGGTGTCGCGGCCGGGCTGCGGATCGCGGGCAGCGTCGCGCAGGGCATCGCCCGGCTCCCACCGGACGGCGACCGGCTGCGCATCGAGCACCCCACCGGCTTCCTGGACATCGAGGCCGCCGTGGGGACCGGTGCCGACGGCATTCCCACCGCCGAGCGGACCGCGGTGGTCCGTACCGCACGAAAGATCTTCGACGGCACCGTCTTCCCCCGGTCCGTGCGCACAGCCCCGTAGGGCCTCCCGTACGGAATCCGGCCGATCCGCACGGGGACGCCACGAGGCTTCCCGTCCGGACCGGGCCCGATCCACGGAAGACCCTGATCCGAACCCTCCTCCCAAGGAGCCGCAGATGACTCCCCCTCTCGGTGACATCGCCCATGTCGGCCACGCCGAACTGCTCACCCCGGACCTCGACGCCAGCGTCCGGTTCTTCACCGACTACCTCGGCCTGACCGTCAACGGGCAGGAAGGCGACTCCGTCTACCTGCGCACCTTCGACGACTACGAGCACCACAGCCTGGTGCTGACCGCCGCCGAGAAGCCCGGCCTGCGCCGCACCGCGCTGCGGACCTCCAGCGAGGAGGCCCTCGGGCGCAGGGTCGCGGAACTCGAAGCCGCGGGGCACGCGGGGCGCTGGGCGGAGGACGAGCCCGGCATCGGCAGGCTCTACCTCACGGCCGACCCGGACGGCCACGAGATCGCCCTGTACTGGGAGACCGAGTACTACCAGGCACCCCCGGAGCTCAGGCCCGCGCTGAAGAACCAGCCGCAGGCCAAGCCCAACCGGGGAGTCGGGGTGCGCCGCCTGGACCACATCAACTTCCTCGCCGCCGATGTCGCCGCCAACGCCGACTTCCACGAGCAGGTCCTCGGCGCCAGGCCCACCGAGCAGATCCAGCTGGACACCGGCGCCATCGGTGCCAAGTGGCTGACGTTCAACAACAAGTCGTACGACGTCGTCTACACCTCGGACTGGACCGGCTCCACGGGGCGGCTGCACCACATCGCCTTCGCCACCGACACCCGCGAGGACATCCTGCGGGCCGCCGATCTCGCCATCGACAGCGGCGTGTTCATCGAGACGGGCCCGCACAAGCACGCCATCCAGCAGACGTTCTTCCTGTACGTCTACGAGCCCGGCGGCAACCGCATCGAGCTCTGCAACCCCCTCACCCGCCTCGTACTCGCCCCCGACTGGCCGCTGGTCACCTGGACCGAGGCAGAGCGCGCCAAGGGGCAGGCCTGGGGCCTCCGGACGATCGAGTCCTTCCACACGCACGGCACTCCGCCGCTGGACTGAGGCGGGCGCCACGCGGACGGCGCGGCGGACGAGGGGCGGGTGGCACACGCATCAGGTGCCACCCGCCCAGACGCGTCCGTACCGAGGCTGTGCATCCGCTGTGTCCACGGGGTCCGGGCCTGGAACGGGCGCAGCCAGATTGTTTCTTAGATTGTTGACAAAAGCGTTGACGTTAAATGCCGGGGTCCTTAACGTCATCGGCACCCTCGGGTCCGCCGCTGTCGAGCCGCACCGACCCACTCCTGCCGAAGCTCCTTCAGGGACAGAGCTGTCCCGGACGAGAGGAAAACCCCGATGTCCTCCCCATCCCCCGCAACCGGTGCCCGCAGCAACCGGCTCGCCCTGCTGGCCGTCGGCCTGTGCTGGCTGGTCGTCCTCTTCGACGGCCTCGACATGTTCATCTACGGCTCCGTCCTGCCGCACATGCTGGAGTCGAAGGCTCTCGGCATCGACCCGGGCAAGGCGGGCGACATCGGCTCGTACGCCACCTTCGGGATGCTGATCGGTGCCCTCTCCTCCGGCACCGTCAGCGACTGGGCCGGCCGCAAGAAGACGATCGTCGTCTCCACCGCCGTCTTCTCGCTGGCCTCCGCGATCTGCGCCATGGCAGGCAGCCTCGAAGTGTTCGGCCTCGGCCGCTTCCTGGCGGGCCTCGGCCTCGGCGGCCTCCTGCCGAGCGCGATCACCCTGGTCAGCGAGTACGCCCCGCGCGGCCGCGGCGCGCTGATCGTCGGCTCCCTCATGACGGCGCACCAGGCCGGCGGCATCGTGGCCGGCTTCGTGGCGCTGTGGACCGGCGACTGGCGCGTGTCCTTCTGGATCTGCGTGATCCCGCTCTTCATCGGCGTCCCGCTGGCCGTCAGGTACCTGCCCGAGTCGCTGACCTTCCTCCAGGCCAAGGGGCGCACCGAGGAGGCCGCGGCGCTCGCCGCCCGCTACGGCGTCGCGGCACCCGAATCCACTCTCCCCGAGCAGCGCCCGGCCGCCACCGAACGCTGGAGCGCGCTCGCCGCCCTCTTCCGCGGCGGCCTGTGGGTGCAGACCCTCTTCTTCTGGCTCGCCTCCTTCGGTGGACTCCTGCTGGTCTACGGCGTCTCCCAGTGGCTGCCCTCGATGATGCGCGCCGCGGGCTACGACCTCGGTTCCTCGCTCGGCTTCGTGATCGTCATCAACCTCGGCGGCATCGTCGGCATGCTCATCGGCGGCAGGCTCACCGACCGGTTCGGCGGCTCGCGCATCGGCGCGATCTGGTTCGGCGCCAC
Source organism: Streptomyces sp. CB02058 (assembly GCF_001905505.1). GTDB lineage: Bacteria > Actinomycetota > Actinomycetes > Streptomycetales > Streptomycetaceae > Streptomyces. Next base: position 165,447 of record NZ_LIPG01000005.1, on the reverse strand, counting down.
CGCCATCGGCGTCTACCTGCTCAGCGTCCACATGCCGCTGGCCCTGACCTACGCCGTCGTCTTCCTGACCGGCCTGTTCCTCTTCAGCGCCCAGGCGATGATCTACGCTACGGTCGCCGCCCGCTCCGACGACGACAACCGCGCCACGGCGGTCGGCTGGACCTCGGGCATGGGCCGCTTCGGCGCGGTCTTCGGCCCCTGGCTCGGCGGCCAGCTCCTCGCCACCGGCTCGACGACCACGGGCTTCACGGTCTTCGCGTCCGCGGGCGTCTTCTCGCTGATCTTCATAGCCCTGACCGGGCTGCCGTCCCTGAAGGGCGCGGCGGACAGGAACGCCACCCGCCCTGTCTCCGCAGCCGGCTGACGATGTCCTTACGGCTCCGGGCGACGGCGGCACAGGGCGGGTACCGAACTCGGCACCCGCCCTGTGCCGTTCGCCCCTCCCGGTGTCAGCCCGGGTGCCGGACGGCGGCGGTCGGCCGGTCGGCGGCGAGGTCTGCGGGGAGCAGTGGGCGCAGGGCCCCCACCGCGGCCCCGACGCAGGTGTCGCGCAGCTCGGTGCGGGTGCAGGTCTCACGGGTGAGCCAGTCCACGCACAGCACCTGCACGAACACCAGCCATGCCTTCAACGCCGCGGATGCGGCGTCGCGCAGGCGCTCGTCGGCGAGCGGGAGCACACCGAGCAGGCGTGAGCGCAGGGCGTCGAGTTCATCCGTCATGATCGTCTGGATGACCGGGTCCCCCGCGAGTACCCGGTTCGCGGCCAGGACGGCGTGACGGTTCGCGATGAAGTAGTCGAGGTGGGCGTCCAGGCCCTGGGCCAGCTGTTCGTCGAGCGTGGCTTCCGGATCGAACAGGGTCGCCGCCAACAGCCGGTCGGCCGCCTCCTGGTACACGGCCGCGAAGAGCGCGCGCTTGCCGGGGAAGTGCTGGTAGAGCAGGGCGCGGGACACCCCGGCCTCCTTGGCCACGTCCTCCATCAGCACGTCCTCGTACGGAGCGGCGGCGAAGAGCCGTGCGCCGACGACGAGCAGACGGGCGCGGCGGTCGGCGGGGGTCAGACGTCGGCGGGGCGGCACACGTGCAGCTTACTTGACATGTGTCTACCAGTGGCGCCTACGCTGGCCCTTACTGGACGCATGTCAACTAAAGACCAGGGGGAGTCATGAGCAGAGCGCTGCGGGTGTTCGCTCGGGTGACGGGTGTCGCGTGCGTGGCGATCGGCCTGTTCCATGTGATCGGCGGCAATGCCGCGATCCCCGGCGAGGCCGACGCGGGCGCGACCCTCGACAGCCTGGGCCGTTTCTTCGGCGCGATCTTCGCCGGGTACGGGCTGGTCTGGCTGTGGGCAGCCCGGCAGGATCCCGTCCCCGCGCGCGTGGTGCGATGGCTCGCCGCGGTGTTCCTGCTGGGTGGCGTGGGGCGGCTGCTGTCCCTGGCCGTGCACGGGTGGCCGCACTCGTTCCAGGTGGGACTGGCCGTGATCGAGCTGGTCCTCCCGCCGGTCTGGTTCTGGCTGGCGGATGCCGACGAGCGCGCTTCCCGGGAGCGGGGCCAAGGCGTCGGGGTGGTCGCCCACTGACGTCCGACGGATCGATGGGAGCGGCGGGTTCCCCGCTCCGCGTCCGAGCCCTGAAGCGGTCGAGGCCTCACCGGCCCGCTCCCCGGGGTCCTCGCGCAACGGGTCAGGGCCGGTTCCCTGTGAAGGAAAACCGGCCCTGACCTGGTGTTTCAGCTGTCGGGGTGGCGGGATTTGAACCCACGACCTCTTCGTCCCGAACGAAGCGCGCTGCCAAGCTGCGCTACACCCCGATGTCCACCGATTGTCCCGGCGACATCGATTACTTTAGCCCACCGGCGCCCGGAGGCGAAATCCGGTTTGTGGGCGCGGGCGGGGGCCTCAGTCCCGGGGGGTCAGCGTCAGCAGCGTCGCCTCGGGCGGGCAGGCGAAGCGGACCGGGGTGTAGCGGTTCGTGCCGCAGCCCGCCGAGACGTGGAGGTAGGAGCGCTGGTCGCCGACGGTGTGGCCGGAGAGGCCCTTCACCCGGTCCGTGTCCAGGTCGCAGTTGGTGACGAGGGCGCCGTAGAAGGGGATGCACAGCTGGCCGCCGTGGGTGTGGCCCGCCAGGATCAGCGGGTAGCCGTCCGCCGTGAAGGCGTCCAGAGAGCGCAGGTACGGGGCGTGGACCACGCCGATCGAGAGGTCCGCGCCCGTCTCGGGGCCGCCCGCGACCTCGGCGTAACGGTCGCGCTTGATGTGCGGGTCGTCCAGGCCGGTGAAGGCGATCTCCAGCCCGTCCGCCTTGATCCGGCCCCGGGTGTTGGAGAGGTTCTGCCAGCCGGCCAGGTCGAAGGCGTCCCGCATCGGCTCCCACGGGTTGTGGACGACGTCGACCGCCGGCGCGTTCCCGTTGAGCCCGTGCTTGCCCTGGGCCTTCTCCAGGAGGTAGCGCACAGGGTTGCGGAGCTTCGGACCGTAGTAGTCGTTGGAGCCGAAGACATAGACCCCGGGGAACTCCATCAGCGGGCCGAGCGCGTCGAGCAGTTCCGGCACGGCTTCGGGGTCGGAGAGGTTGTCGCCGGTGTTCACGACGAAGTCCGGCCGCAGGCCCGCGAGCGACTGGAGCCAGGCGCGCTTCTTGCGCTGGCCGCTCACCATGTGGATGTCGGAGACCTGGAGTACGCGCAACGGGCGTGCTCCGTGCGGGAGTACGGGGATCGCGATCCGGCGGAGGCGGAACGAGCGTGCCTCGAACCCGGCCGCGTACACGAGGCCGGCGGCACCGACCGCTGCGCCGACTGCCGTGACTTTCAGGGGTACTCCGTAGCGTGCGCGCATGTGCCCATCGTCGCAGACACAGGGCGGCCGGACGAAAACAGGCGGGCGGCGAGTGCTCCGTACCTGTCACAATCGCCGCATGACCACGCTCAAGTCCAAGCTCAAGGAAGACCTCACCACGGCCATGAAGGCGCGTGACGAGCTCACCTCGTCCACCCTCCGGCTCACCCTCACCGCGATCACGAAGGAAGAGGTCAGCGGCAAGACGTCGCGCGAGCTCTCCGACGACGAGGTGCAGAAGGTGATCGCCAAGGAGGCGAAGAAGCGCCGCGAGGCGGCCGAGGCCTTCGCGCAGGGTGGCCGGACCGAGCAGGCCGAGCGGGAGAAGGCGGAGGGCGAACTGCTCGACGCGTACCTCCCCAAGCAGCTCTCCGACGACGAGCTGAACGCGATCGTCGCGCAGGCGGTCGAGGAGGCGAAGGCCTCCGGCGCCGAGGGGCCGCGGGCCATGGGCGCCGTCATGAAGATCGTCAGCCCGAAGGTGGCGGGGCTGGCCGAGGGCGGCCGGGTGGCCGCCACGGTGAAGAAGCTGCTCGCGGGCTGAGGCACCGGCCCGCACACATGAAGGAGGGGCGCCCCGGCCGGGGCGCCCCTCCTTCACACCTCATGACGTGTCGCGGGGCCGTCAGGGACCGTTGCCGCCGCCGCGCGCCCCGCCGTCGTTCCCGCCGATGATGCCGGGCGGCAGGGTGATCCCGCCGATGGGGTCGGCGCCGGGCTTGTCGCTGTCGCCCTCGTCACCGGCGTCCTCGCCGCGGCCCTCGTCGCGCCCCTTGTCCTTCTCCTTCTCCTTGGCGCGCGGCACCGCGATCGGGTTGAAGGACGGGGTCTCCGAAGCGTTCAGTGCTCCGGTCATCGCGGTCTTCCAGATGGGACCGGGCAGGCAGCCACCGCAGACCTTGTCGTAGTACTGGCCACCGATGTTGATGTTGTACATCTTGGTGGTCTTCTCGCCGATGTCGTCGCCGACCCAGACAGCGGTGGAGAGGTTCGGGGTGTAGCCGACGAACCAGGCGTCGAGACGGTCGTTCGTCGTACCCGTCTTGCCGGCGTTGTCGCGGTCGGTGAGACCGGCCAGGGTTCCTGTGCCGTCCTCGACGACGCCCTTGAGCATCTGGCTGATCGTGTCCGCCGTCGACTCGCTCATGGCGCGGGAGCACTCGGTCTTCGGCACGCCGAGCTTCTTGCCGTTGGCGTCCGTGATCGACTCTATGGCGATGGGCGAGCAGTAGGTGCCCCGGTTGGCGAACGTGGCGTACGCGGAGGCCATGGAGAGCGGGGTGCTCACCTCACCGCCGAGGGTGATCGAGGCGTTCTCCTCGATCTCCTTGCCGTCACCTCGCTCGTAGCCGACCTTCTTCGCCATCTCGACCGTCTCGCAGAGCCCGGTCTTCTGCTCCAGCTTGGCGAAGTAGGTGTTGATGGACTTGCCGAGCGCGCTGGTCATGTCCCAGCTGCCCTTCTCGGACTCCAACTCGTTCTGCAGGTCCCAGTTGGAGCTGCCGGTCGGAGATCCCGCACAGGTGCGGAAGGAGTTCAGGGGAAGCGAGATCTTCCAGTCGGTGGCGTAGCTCTGGGCCGGGCTGATGCCCTTCTCCAGGGCGGCGGCGGCGGTGATCGGCTTGAAGGTCGAGCCGACCTGGAAGCCGTAGGTGCTGCCGCCCATCTTGTTGCTGACGGCGAGGTTGATCACCGTCTCGTGCTTCTTCAGGTCCAGTCCGTACGGCCTGGACTGGCCCATCGACAGGATCTTGCCGGTGCCGGGCTCGACCTGGACGACCGAGGCGGCGACTTTGTCGTCCTTGTAGACCTTCGAGGTCGCGGCCTCGTCGGCGGCCTGCTGGGCGCGCGGCGAGAGCGTCGTCCTGATGGTCAGACCGCCGAGGTTCCAGAGCTTGGAACGCTCCTCGTCGGTCTTCCCGAAGGCCGGGTCGGTCAGGATGGTCTTGCGTACGTAGTCGCAGAAGAACCCCGCGCCGCTGACGGCCGTGATGCAGCCGTTCTTCGGCTTGCTGACCTTCAGCTTGAGGGGCGAGGCGATGGCCTTGTCGGCCTCGTCCTGCGAGATGCTGCCGACGGCCGCCATACGCTGGAGGACGGTGTTGCGGCGCTTGGTCGCCTCTTCCGCGTCGTTGACCGGGTCGTAGCGGGTCGGCGACTGGACGAGGCCGGCCAGCATCGCGGCCTCCTCGACCTTCAGGTCCTTGGCGTGCTTGGAGAAGTAGCGCTGCGAGGCCGCTTCGATGCCGTAGGCCTGCTGCCCGAAGAACGTGATGTTGAGGTAGTTCTCCAGGATCTTCTTCTTGCCGAGCTCCTCCTCGACCTGGATCGCGTACTTCAGCTCACGGACCTTGCGGCCCAGCGTCTGCTGAGTGGCCTCGGCGACCTTGTCGGGGTCGTCGCCCGCCTCCTCGACGAAGACGTTCTTCACGTACTGCTGGGTGAGGGTGGACGCACCCTGTGCGGCGCCGCCCTCCTGCACGTTGCGGTTCATCGCGCGCAGGATGCCCTTGAGGTCCACCGCGCCGTGCTCGTAGAAGCGCGAGTCCTCGATCGCGATGATCGCGTCCTGCATGTACGGGGAGATGTCCTTGAGCGGGACGACGGTGCGGTCACGCGAGTACACCGTGGCGATCGCGCCGCCCTCGCTGTCCAGGATCGTGGTCCGCTGGCTCAGCGGTGGGGTCTTGAGGTTGGAAGGGATCTCGTCGAACCCCTCGACCGTCCCCTTGGCCGCGAGCCCCAGCGCGCCGGCGGCCGGCAGTGCGATGCCTGCCAGAACAGCTCCGGAGAGCGCGGCGACACCGAGGAACTTGGCGGCCTGCTGGGTCGTCGTCAGACCCCCGCCTGAGCGCTTCTTTGGCATGGGGGCAGCCTACGTTCTCATTCGCCGGACACGCGTATAGGCCTTGGCCTAAGCTGCTCTCAACTGTCACAGCAGTCCGATTTTGTAGCAACCCCCATGCACGGTCTCAACGGAATTCAGCCAGGCGCCGAGGCGTTCCCGAATTCGCCTCATGTGTCGCTTAATGTCCGTTACGACTTGAGCATCCTGTCCCGATTCTCTCGGGATAGTCGCGCATGTCCTCTCGTCACTCCCCTGGGTGATCTCCCGCGCACGCATAGTCCGTTCGGGCCATTCAAGATTGGGCCCGAAGGGGGTGTTGTGCTGTCGCCACCTTCCGTAACGTCCTCAACTGGCAGCGGTGAATATGCCGCTTCCGCCGTGGGGGAGCCTCGATTCGGGAGAGGACGGCGCCGGGATGGGCTGGGTAACCGACTGGAGTGCGCAGGCAGCCTGCCGCACTACCGATCCGGATGAACTGTTCGTACAAGGGGCAGCGCAGAACAGGGCCAAGGCGGTGTGCACCGGATGCCCGGTGCGGACCGAGTGTCTGGCCGATGCGCTGGACAATCGCGTCGAGTTCGGCGTGTGGGGCGGAATGACGGAGCGGGAGCGTCGTGCACTGCTGCGCCGCCGGCCGACCGTCACGTCCTGGCGCCGCCTGCTGGAGACCGCGCGCAGTGAGTACGAGCGGTCCACGGGCATGCTGCCCGCAGCAGTGGGCCTGGACGACGATCTGCATGACGACGCACTGCACGAGACGTACGCCGCCGTGGGGTGAGACCAGGGGTGTGACGCCGGTGGGGCCGCCCGAGAGGGAAGCCCGGCGGTCGTCCTGCGCAGCTCAGGCCGAGGTGGAACCGGTCGCGAGCCGTTCCGCGACGGCCCTGAGGCCCGAGAGGTCGTGCACGTCACCGGGCAGCGCGGCCACCTCCGTCACCGGGACCTCCGGGTGGAGCGCGGTGAAGCGGTCGCGGGTGTCCTGCTCACGCGCGACGACCTGCATCCGCTCGGCATGCAGCCGCAGCAGACCGGCGGTCAGCTGCTCGACGGTCAGGGTGTCGGTCGCGGGTGTGGCGTGGCTGTCTGCTTCCGTGTGCGTGGACGGCTCGGGGTGCGCGGATGACTCGGACGGGTCAGACGACTTCCGGCCACGCGGCTCGTGGGCATGCGCTTCCTGCTGGGGCGGCTCGGTGCTGTGCTCGGGGGAGAGCGGCGACTCCGGGGCTTCGGGAGAGGTGGCGGCCACCGCGTCCGCCGGGTCACCAAGGCCAGCCTTCCCGGCCGCCTGATCCACAATGCCGACGCCTTCAAGATTTTCTGCGGCTGCCAGCGCACGCTCCGCGGAGAGCCGCGAGGCCTCGCTGCCGTGCACCCGGTTGAGGACCAGGCCCGCCAGCGGCATCTCCTCCGCGGCCAGGCGTTCCACGAAGTACGCGGCCTCGCGCAGCGCGTCCCGCTCCGGCGTCGCCACCACGAGGAACGCCGTGCCGGGAGCCTGGAGCAGCTTGTACGTCGCGTCGGCCCGCGTACGGAATCCGCCGAACATGGAGTCCATCGCCGCGACGAAGGTCTGTACGTCGCGCAGGAACTGTCCGCCGAGCAGTTTGCCCAGGGTGCCGGTCATCATCGACATGCCCACGTTGAGGAACTTCATCCCGGCCCGGCCGCCGATCTTCGCCGGGGCGATCAGCAGCCGGATGAACTTCCCGTCCAGGAAGGAGCCGAGACGTTTCGGCGCGTCCAGGAAGTCCAGCGCGGAACGCGAGGGCGGGGTGTCGACGATGATCAGGTCCCACTCGTCGCGCGCCCTCAGCTGCCCGAGTTTCTCCATCGCCATGTATTCCTGCGTGCCCGCGAACCCGGCCGACAGCGACTGGTAGAAGGGGTTCTCCAGGATCGCGCGGGCCCGCTCGGCGTCCGTGTGCGCCTCGACCGTCTCGTCGAAGGTGCGCTTCATGTCGAGCATCATGGCGTGGAGCTCGCCGTCGCCCGCGATGTCCTCGACCCTGCGGGGGATGTTGTCGAGCTGGTCGATGCCCATGGACTGGGCGAGCCGGCGGGCCGGGTCGATGGTGAGCACGACGACCTTCCGCCCGCGCTCGGCCGCCCGCACGCCGAGCGCCGCAGCGGTGGTGGTCTTGCCCACGCCGCCGGAGCCGCAGCACACGACGATACGGATCTCCGGGTCGTCCAGGAGCGCGTCGGTGTCCAGCCCCGGCGCCGTCTCCGGGCCCGGCGCGGCCTCCGTGTCCAGTGTCATGAACCCACCCCTCGTCCGGAGCCGCGTCGCTCCTCGCCCCCGGGCTTCTGCTCCGCCGCGTCCGCGGTCTCGTCGCCCACACCCTGCTTGCGGAACTCCTCCGCCAGCTCGTACAGAGCGGACAGGCTCACCCCCTCGCCCATCAGCGGGAGCTCGGCCGTGGGCAGTCCCAGCCCGGCCAGCACCGCGCGCTGCTCACGCTCCAGGCCGACCCGCTGGGCGTGCTCGGCGGCCTGCTCGACCAGCGGGCGCACGAGTCCCGCGGAACCGGTCACCCCGGCCCGGGTGAGCGTCTTCGCGATCTCCTTGCGACGCCCCCCCGAGGCCGTGCGCAGCGCGTCCTCGTCCAGCAGGTGGGGCCGCACCATGTTGACCACGACCCGTCCCACGGGCAGTTCGGCTGCCCGCAGCTCGGCGATGCCGTCGGCCGTCTCCTGGACGGGCATCTCCTCCAGGAGCGTGACCAGGTGGACGGCGGTCTCCGGGGACTTCAGGACCCGCATGACGGCCTGCGCCTGATTGTGTATCGGGCCGATCCGTGCCAGCCCCGCCACCTCGTCGTTCACATTGAGGAAGCGGGTGATGCGGCCGGTGGGGGGCGCGTCCATGATCACGTAGTCGTAGACGAACCTGCCCTGCTTGTCCTTGCGGCGTACCGCCTCGCAGGCCTTGCCGGTGAGCAGGACGTCCCGGACGCCCGGCGCGATGGTCGTCGCGAAGTCGATGGCGCCGAGCTTCTTGAGGGCCCGGCCCGCGCTGCCCAGTTTGTAGAACATCTGGAGGTAGTCCAGGAGCGCCCGTTCGGCGTCGATCGCCAGGGCGTGGACCTCGCCGCCGCCCGGTGCGACGGCGATCCTGCGCTCCTCGTAGGGGAGGGCCTCCGACTCGAAGAGCTGGGCGATGCCCTGTCTGCCCTCGACCTCGACGAGGAGGGTGCGCCTGCCCTCGGTCGCGAGGGCGAGCGCGAGTGCGGCGGCGACCGTGGTCTTACCGGTCCCGCCCTTGCCGCTGACGACCTGGAACCTGCTCACGCCTTCGAGCCTAACCAGTCGGCAGGCAGGCTACGCACGAGGCCGCCTGTGCCAGGCATTACAGTCGGCTCATGACCAAGTGGGAATACGCGACCGTGCCCCTTCTCGTGCACGCGACCAAGCAGATTCTGGACACCTGGGGCGAGGACGGCTGGGAGCTGGTCCAGGTCGTTCCCGGCCCGAACAACCCCGAGCAGCTCGTGGCCTACCTGAAGCGGGAGAAGCCGTAGTGGCGGGCGCCGTCGAGGCGAAGCTCGCCGAACTCGGCCTGGCGCTCCCGGACGTCGTACCGCCGCTGGCCTCCTACCAGCCGGCCGTGCGGTCCGGGGTGTACGTCTACACCTCCGGGCAGCTCCCGATGGTGGACGGCAAGCTCGCGGTGACCGGCAAGGTCGGCGCCGAGGTGACGCCGGACGAGGCCAGGGAACTGGCGAAGACCTGCGCGCTCAACGCCCTGGCGGCCGTGAAGTCGGTCGCGGGTGACCTGGACCGGATCGCCCGCGTCGTGAAGGTCGTGGGCTTCGTCGCCTCGGCCGCCGACTTCACCGGGCAGCCCGGTGTGATCAACGGCGCCAGCGAACTGCTGGGCGCGGTCCTCGGCGACAAGGGCGTGCACGCCCGCAGCGCCGTGGGTGTCGCGGTGCTGCCGCTGGACGCGCCGGTGGAGGTCGAGGTCCAGGTCGAGCTCGTCGACGCCTGATCCCGCACGCTTCCGATCCCGCCCGGTCGCACGACCGGGCGGGATCACGTGCGTCCGGGCCCGGTGGCCTCGTACGGGCGGGCCGGGCGGGCTCACGCGTGTACGGGGCAGGTACCGGCGCCGGGAGCCCTCGAACATCGGCGCGGTTCCGGATAGCCTCCGGCCATGCCCAACGGTCAGTGGTACCCACCGGAATGGCCCGCCCGGATCAGGGCCCTCGCCAGCGGCGAGCTGACGGCCGTGGTCCCCAGGAGAGCGGCCACGGTGATGCTGCTCAGGGACGATCCCCCGGGTCCTGACACGGCGGGTCCCGCCGTCCACATGCTGCGCCGGCGCACCTCCATGGCTTTTGCCGGGGGCGCGTACGCCTATCCGGGTGGCGGGGTCGACCCGCGCGACGACGACCACCTCGTGGGGTGGGCCGGCCCGTCCCTGGAGAGCTGGGCCGGGCGCCTCGGCGTGGACACGGTGACCGAGGCCCAGGCCCTGGTCTGCGCGGCGGTCCGTGAGACGTACGAGGAGGCGGGCGTCCTGCTCGCCGGGCCCACTCCGGACACCGTCGTGAGCGACACCACGGGAGCGGACTGGGAGGCCGACCGCGAGGCACTCGTCGCCCGCGAGCTGTCCTTCGCCGCCTTCCTGGACCGCCGGGGCCTGGTGCTGCGCTCCGACCTGCTGGCGGCCTGGGCGCGCTGGATCACCCCGGCGTTCGAACCGCGCCGGTACGACACCTGGTTCTTCGTGGCCGCGCTCCCCGAGGGCCAGCGCACCCGCAACGCCTCCACCGAGGCCGACACGACCGTCTGGATCCGGCCCGGCGAGGCCGCGGACGGCTACGACAAGGGCGAGATGCTCATGATGCCGCCCACCGTGGCCACCCTGCGGGCGCTGAGGCCGTACGGGACGGCCGCGGACGCCCTGGAGGCAGCGGATTCCCAGAACCTCGCTCCTGTGCTGGCAGAGGCCCGTATGGAGGGTGACGAGCTGGTTCTGAGCTGGCCGGGGCACGAGGAGTTCACGAAGCACGTGCCGACGGGCGGTCCCGCCACCTCCGGCCGCGGCACGGAGGGGGACCGGGCATGAGCGACGCCGCCGCACTGCCCGGACAGCCCCGGGGCGGGGTCCTCTCCGGGCCCGCCACCGCCCGTACGGTCAACGTCCTGGCCCCCAACGCCTCGGCGATGACCCTGGACGGCACGAACACCTGGATCGTCGCGGAGCCGGATTCCGACCTCGCCGTCGTGATCGACCCGGGGCCGCTCGACGACGCCCACCTCAGGGCCGTCACCGACACCGTGGAGCGTGCGGGCAGGCGCGTCGGGCTGACGCTGCTGACGCACGGCCACCCCGACCACGCGGAGGGCGCCGCCCGTTTCGCCGAGCTCACACGGACGAAGGTGCGTGCCCTGGACGCCGCGCTGCGTCTGGGCGACGAGGGGCTGTCCGCGGGCGATGTGATCACCACCGGAGGCCTCGAACTCCGTGTCGTGCCCACACCGGGGCACACCGCGGACTCGCTCTCCTTCCATCTGCCCGCCGACCGTGCGGTCCTGACGGGTGACACGATCCTGGGGCGCGGCACGACCGTCGTCGCCCACCCCGACGGGCGGCTCGGCGACTACCTGGACACGCTGCGGAGGCTGCGCTCGCTGACGGTCGACGACGGGGTGCACACGGTGCTCCCGGGGCACGGACCGGTGCTGGAGGACGCGCAGGGCGCCGTCGAGTTCTACCTCGCCCACCGGGCCCACCGGCTGGCGCAGGTCGAGACGGCTGTGGAGGCGGGGCACCGGACGCCCTCCGAGGTCGTGGCGGCGGTGTACGCGGATGTGGACCGCTCCCTGTGGCCGGCGGCGGAGCTGTCCGTGCGCGCGCAGCTGGAGTACCTGACCGAGCACGGCCTGATCTGAGCCGCGGCGGGTACGGCCCGATCTCGTGCGGCGGGAGACCTGAGCCGGAGCGGGCACGGCCCGATCCGGCGTGGCACCCGCTCGGGTACGGCCCGATCCGGCGCGGCACGCGAAAGGCCCCACCGGTCGGTGGGGCCTTTTCGGTGAACACGTACCGCCGGGGCGGTCCGCCGTGCGGCGACGCCCGTACGCGGCGGAGGCGTCAGCGGGACCGCTTCGCCAGCCGCTCCACGTCCAGCAGGATCACGGCGCGCGCCTCGAGGCGCAGCCAGCCGCGGCCCGCGAAGTCCGCGAGCGCCTTGTTGACCGTCTCGCGGGAGGCGCCGACCAGCTGGGCCAGTTCTTCCTGGGTCAGGTCGTGCACCACGTGGATGCCCTCCTCCGACTGCACGCCGAAGCGGCGCGAGAGGTCGAGGAGCGCACGGGCGACACGGCCCGGCACGTCGGAGAAGACCAGGTCGGACATCTGGTCGTTGGTCTTGCGCAGCCGGCGTGCGACGGCCCGCAGCAGCGCGGTGGCCACCTCGGGGCGGGCGTTCAGCCAGGGCTGGAGGTCTCCGTGGCCGAGGCCGAGGAGCTTGACCTCGGTGAGCGCCGTCGCCGTGGCGGTGCGCGGGCCCGGGTCGAAGAGCGACAGCTCGCCGATCAGCTCGCCGGGGCCGAGGACGGCCAGCATGTTCTCCCGCCCGTCGGGGGAGGTGCGGTGGAGCTTCACCTTGCCCTCGGTGACCACGTACAGGCGGTCGCCCGGGTCGCCCTCGTGGAACAGCGCGTCGCCGCGTGCGAGGGTCACCTCACTCATCGAGGCGCGGAGCTCCGCGGCCTGCTCATCATCGAGCGCCGCGAAAAGCGGGGCGCGCCGCAGAACGTCGTCCACGAGTTCTCTCCTTGTCGGCCTGTTCAGGGAAGCGTGGTTTCCATGATGCCGGACGGTAAAACAGTGCGATCGATCACAAACCAGTTTGACGCACGAGCGTGCCGGACCCTACGGCAGGGGGCCGATTGGGCGTGGACGCGCGGTGACCGGGGCGGATGTCAGCCCCTGGCTCTAGGCTGGCCGAGTGTCCGGTGAGCCGGTGACAGCACAGGCCAAGGGGGCTGATGGGGTGTCGGGAGACAAGAATTCCGCTGTGGGCGAACAGGGTGTACGAAGGAGTAAAAAGGCCGCACAACGCCCGGCGGGAGCGGCGGGCAAGCCCGTGAAGCAGGAGTCGCATCTCGCGATGGTCCGCCGTGCCCGACGGATCAACCGCGAGCTCGCCGAGGTCTATCCCTATGCCCACCCCGAGCTGGATTTCCGCAATCCCTTCGAACTGCTGGTCGCCACGGTCCTCTCCGCCCAGACCACCGACCTGAGGGTCAACCAGACCACCCCCGCCCTCTTCGCCGCGTACCCGACGCCCGAGGACATGGCCGCAGCCGTCCCCGAGAAGCTGGAGGAGATCATCCGGCCGACCGGCTTCTTCCGGGCCAAGGCGCGTTCCCTGATGGGCCTGTCGGCCGCCCTGAGGGACGACTTCGGCGGTGAGGTCCCGGGGCGTCTCGAGGACCTGGTCAAGCTGCCCGGAGTGGGGCGCAAGACGGCCAATGTCGTCCTCGGCAATGCCTTCGGAGTGCCCGGCATCACGGTGGACACCCACTTCGGCCGCCTCGTCCGCCGCTGGAAGTGGACGGAGCAGGAGGACCCGGAGAAGGTCGAGACGGAGATCGCCGCGATCTTCCCGAAGAGCGAGTGGACGATGCTGTCTCACCGCGTGGTCTTCCACGGCCGCCGCATCTGCCACTCCCGCAGGCCCGCCTGCGGCGCCTGCCCCATCGCCTCGCTCTGTCCGGCGTACGGGGAGGGCGAGACGGACCCGGAGAAGGCCAGGAAGCTCCTGAAGTACGAGATGGGCGGTCATCCGGGACAACGCCTCAGCCCGCCCCCGGACTACCCGGGCCGCCCGGCTCCGCCCCTGGGAGCCGGGTGAGCGGTGTCTGCCCCGGGCGCGCCCCGTGGGGCACCGGTCCTCCGGCCGGGGCGTTCGGTCCGCCCCGCGGGGCATCCGGTCCGTTCGGCGGTGTCCCGGTCCGCCGTCCGCCGGGCCGTGCGGAACGAATTTGCCGACCACAGGCGTTGCAACGACGGGGGTGCCCATGACGCACGCACAGAGCAGCACACGGGCCGCGGCCGACGCGGTCACCACGGAGACGGGCGCGCCCCACGACAGCGCGCTCACGGTCTCGGCCGAGGGGCTGCCCTCCTGGCTGGAGCCCGTCGCAAGGGCGGCGGAGACCGTCCAGGCCCGGCAGCTCAGCCGCTTCCTGCCGCCGGAGAGCGGCGCGGGGCGCCAGTCCGCCGTTCTGATCCTCTTCGGCGAGGGTGAGCGCGGCCCCGAGCTGCTCCTGATGGAGCGTGCCGGTTCCCTGCGCTCGCATCCGGGCCAGCCGGCCTTCCCGGGAGGTTCCCTCGACCCCGAGGACGGCGACCACGCCACCACGGGCCCGCTCAGGGCCGCGCTGAGGGAGGCCGAGGAGGAGACAGGCCTCGATCCGAGCGGCGTCCAGCTCTTCGGCGTGCTGCCCCGGCTCTACATCCCGGTGAGCGGTTTCGTCGTCACGCCCGTACTCGGCTGGTGGCGGACGCCCAGCCCGGTGGGAGTCGTCGATCCGGCCGAGACCGCCAGGGTCTTCACCGCCCCCGTGGCGGATCTCACGGATCCGGCCAACCGGGCCACGGCGGTCCATCCCAGCGGCCACCAGGGCCCCGCATTCCTGGTCGAATCCGCACTGGTGTGGGGATTCACGGCCGGTGTGATCGACAGGATTGTGCACTACGCCGGATGGGAACGCCCCTGGGACAGGACCAGGCAGGTGCCGCTCGACTGGCGCGCATGACAGGCTGACTCCCGTGCTGCGCTGTTCCGGGCCTGGCCCGGACCCCGTCGAACCGGACGGGCCAGGTGACGAATCTGCGAGGCTATAGACGGTGAATGTGCTGGACATCCTGCTGCTCGTCGGCGCCGTGTGGTTCGCGGTCATCGGCTACCGCCAGGGTTTCGTCGTCGGCATCCTGTCCGTGATCGGTTTCCTGGGCGGCGGTCTCGTGGCCGTCTACCTGCTGCCGATCATCTGGGACCAGCTGACCGACGGATCGGAAGTCTCCTCCACCGCTGCCATCGTCGCGGTCGTGATCGTGATCGTGTGCGCCTCGGTCGGGCAGGCCTTCACCACCCACCTGGGCAACAGACTCCGCCGCCACATCACCTGGTCGCCCGCGCGCGCACTGGACGCCACGGGCGGCTCCCTGGTCAACGTGGTGGCCATGCTCCTGGTCGCCTGGCTCATCGGCTCCGCGCTGGCGGGCACGTCGCTGCCGACACTGGGCAAGGAGGTCCGCAACTCGTCGGTGCTGCTCGGGGTCTCCCGGGTGATGCCCGATCAGGCCTCCACCTGGTTCACGGACTTCTCGTCCGTCCTCGCGCAGAACGGCTTCCCGCAGGTCTTCAGCCCGTTCGCCAACGAGCCCATCACCGAGGTCGAGCCTCCGGACCCGGCCCTGGTCGGCAGTCCCGTCGCGGCCCGCGCCAAGAAGTCCATCGTCAAGGTGGTGGGCATGGCGCCGGGCTGCGGCAAGGTCCTCGAAGGCACCGGCTTCGTCTTCTCCGACCGCCGTGTGATGACCAACGCCCACGTGGTCGGCGGCGTCGACGAGCCCACCGTCCAGATCGGCGGCGAGGGCCGGCTGTACGACGCCAAGGTCGTCCTCTACGACTGGCAGCGGGACATCGCCGTCCTGGACGTCCCGGACCTCGACGCCGAGCCGCTGCGCTTCACCGACACGGACAGCGACGCGGAGAGCGGTGACAGCGCCATCGTCGCCGGTTTCCCGGAGAACGGCGCCTACGACGTACGCTCCGCGCGCATCCGCGGCCGTATCGACGCCAACGGCCCGGACATCTACCACCGGGGCACCGTGCGGCGCGATGTGTACTCGCTGTACGCGACCGTCCGCCAGGGCAACTCCGGCGGCCCGCTGCTCACCACGGACGGAAAGGTCTACGGCGTGGTGTTCGCCAAGTCCCTCGACGACCCGGACACGGGGTACGCGCTGACGGCCGACGAGATCCGCGAGGACATCGAGCTCGGCAAGTCCACCGCCCAGCAGGTCGACAGCCAGGGCTGCGCGCTCTGAGGGAGTTCCACGGAGCCGGGCCCCGGTGCCTCGGGGCCCGGGGCCTCTCGTGTGGTGTCCCGGGCCCGTGCGGTGTGCGGTGCGGGAGCCCGGACGGCCGGACCGCCCGTGGTGGGCGGCCCGGCCGTCGGCGGTCCGGTGGCAGGACGTCCGACGGCGGGCCCCGGGTGGCGAGGCGGTCCGCCGGCGGATCGTCCGGTGGTCAGGCGGTCCCCACGTCAGCTGCGGGGATGGCGCAGCCTCGCCGACACCCAGCGGGCCCGGCGGTGGAGGATGCGCGGAATACCCAGCCGCAGATCATGGAAATCGTTCACATCGTGCACCCGGCTCGGAGAGCCGCCCCCCTCATGAATGCTCTGACCAGCAGGAGCGGTCGAGCGGCGGTTGCGTGCTGCGTCATTGAAGTCGCGCGTCCAGCCCATACCCCGACGTCTGCCCCTGACCCATGGTCGGTAATCGCGTGCGAGTCAGCCAATTGGCTTATGCGGCAGGCAATTGGCTGTTCGTCGGACACCTGTGCCCGTCGGCTACCGGTCGGGCTCCGGATCCTTGAGCCAGTTGACGAGTTCGGTCGAGAACCCGACCGGATCCTCCTCGTGCGGGAAGTGCCCGAGACCGTCGAAAAGTCGCCACCGGTACGGCGCTTCGACGTACTCGCCGGAGCCCGCGGAACTGCGCGTCCGGATCGCCGGGTCGAGCGATCCGTGCAGATGCAGCGTCGGTACGCGCACCGGCCGCTTCATCCGCCTGTTGAACTGGACGCCGTCCGGCCGGGCCAGGGAACGGACCATCCAGCGGTACGGCTCGATCGAGCAGTGCGCCGTCGACGGGATGCACATCGCGCGCCGGTAGACGTCCACCGTCTCGTCGTCGGGGAAGTCCGAGGTGCGGGGCCCCGACCAGTCACGGATCAGCCGGGCGACCAAGGCCGCGTCGTCCGCGACGAGCTGGCGCTCCGGCACCCACGGCCGCTGGAACCCCCAGATGTGCGAGCCGGCCCGGGACTGCGCGAAGTCGGAGAGCATCGAGGAACGCCAGCGGCGCGGATGCGGCATCGACGACACCACGAGTCGGCGCACCAGCTTCGGCCGCATCACCGCCGCGGTCCAGGCGAGATAGCCACCCATGTCGTGGCCCACCAGCGCCGCGTCGGGCTCGCCGAGCGAGCGGATCACGCCGGTGACGTCGAGCGCCAGGTTGGCGGGGTCGTAGCCGCGGGGCGTACGGTCACTGCCGCCGACCCCGCGGAGGTCCATCGCGACCGCGCGGTACCCGGCGTCGGCCAGGGCCGTCATCTGGTGGCGCCAGGTCCACCAGAACTGCGGGAAGCCGTGGAGCAGCAGGACCAGAGGCCCGTCGCCGAGCTCCGCGATGTGGAAGCGCGCGCCGTTGGCCGCCACATCGCGGTGGGTCCAGGGGCCGTCCAGACGGACAGGACCGCCGGACGGGGCTGCCGGTCCCAACGGCCCCACGGGACCGGATGCGCTGAAATCGGGGTCGGTCATGTGGACGAGCGTGCCACAGCGGCCGCCTTGTCCTGGACAGGACGGTTCTCGATGGCCTTGTCCGCGAGTGTGCTGCCCTGGGCCCGCTCGATGGCCGCCGCGGTGACGACGGGACGGGGGTGCGGCTTGACGCCCTGGAGCACCGCGGCGGTCTGCTTGGCCGAAGCGATGGACTTCTCCGGCGGCTTGACCTTCTTGAACTTGGCGAGCCCGAAGAGGGCGAGCAGGATGCCCAGCAGGATGAACGCGCCACCCACGATCAGGAACGACCAGGCGAGACCGAGTCCGAGATTGTGGATCCCGTAGGCCGCGGCGAAGCTCAGCACGGGGATCGCGAACAGGATCAGCACACCCGTGACGATGAACGCCACGCTGCCGATCACGCCGCGCTTGACGTCCTGCCGTACCTCGGCCTTGGCCAGGGCGATCTCGTCATGCACCAGCGCGGACATCTCGGCGGTCGCCGAAGCGAACAGCTGTCCGAGACTACGGTCGGTGCTGCCCGCGTAGTTGCCGGGGTCGCTCATCCCTGACTCCCTCTCCTCTTCCGTACATCCGATGTCAGATCATGCCGGACTGTCCGGCTTGCTGCTCGCTGCCCCCGCCTGTTCGGCAAGGCGGCGGTGCTCGGCGGCCTTCCTCTCGTGGATCGCTGCCATCCGCAGGTGGTACTCCGGGTCGTCCTGCTCGTAGATGTCGGGAATCCCCGATGCGTCGGCGTCGATCTCCTCTTCCGCGTACAGCGCCCTGTATCTGCGTACCCGCAGTTTGAGCAGTACACCGGAGAGTACGGCGGCAATCAGGGAACCGAGGAGGACCGCCGCCTTGACTTCATTGATCATGTCCTCGTCGCCGGCGAAGGCGAGCTCCCCGATGAGGAGTGAGACGGTGAAGCCGATACCGGCCAGCGTGGCCACGGCGAAGACATCCGCCCAGGCCAGGTCCTTGTTCAGCTCGGCCTTGGTGAAGCGGGCGACGAGCCAGGTGCCGCCGAAGATGCCGATGGTCTTGCCGACGACCAGACCGAGTACCACCCCGAGTGTTTCGGGCCGGGTGAAAACACCGGCCAGGGCATCGCCCTTGAGAGTGACACCGGCCGCGAAGAGCGCGAACAGCGGAACCGCCACGCCCGCCGACAGGGGGCGCACCAAGTGCTCGATGTGCTCGCCCGGGGAATGCTCCTCCCCCTCGCGCCTGGTGCAGCGCAGCATCAGGCCCATGGCGACACCGGCGATCGTCGCGTGGACGCCGCTGTTGTACATCAGCCCCCAGATGACCAGGGCGAGCGGGACGTAGACGTACCAGCCCTTCACAGCGGTGCGCAGCAGCACGTAGAACACCGCCAGACCGGCGAAGGCTCCGCCGAGCGCCAGGAAGTCGATGTTCTCGGTGAAGAAGATCGCGATGATGAGGATGGCGAAGAGGTCGTCGACGACGGCGAGTGTCAGCAGGAAGGCGCGCAGCGCCGCCGGGAGCGACGTGCCGATCACTGCCAGGACGGCGAGTGCGAAGGCGATGTCGGTGGCGGTGGGGACGGCCCAGCCTGCGGTCGTCCCCCCGCCGACCACCGCTGCCAGCGTGTAGACGACGGCGGGTACGGCCATGCCGCAGAGTGCGGCGGCGACGGGCAGGGCCGCCGCACGGGGGTTGCGCAGCTCCCCGGCCACCAGTTCACGCTTGAGTTCGACGCCCGCGACGAAGAAGAAGACGGCCAGCAGTCCGTCGGCCGCCCAGTGGGCCACCGAGAGGTGGAGCCCCAGCGTTTCGGGACCGAAGTGGAACCCGCTGACGGCCTCATAGCTTGCGTCGAAGGTGTTCGCCCAGATCAGCGCGGCTATGGCGGCGACCAGCAGGATGACGCCGCCGATCGTCTCCGTGCGCAGAGCCTCGGCGACGTAGTTCCGCTCGGGCAGGGGCAGTCGGCCCAACAAGGTGCTGCGGCGGTCGGAGGAGGGGGCGGGCGTAGCCAAGAGGAGGACCTCCGGTCGGGTTACGGCAGTAACGGCATGGCGGAATCACATGCCGACCAGACTTCCCGGCGCCCCTGTGGAGATGTCCTGTGTGGTTGTCCGTGCTGACGGAATCGGCCTGCTGGCCTGTGCTCGAACGCTCCGTCGACGAATCACCACTCTACCCGGGTGTAGAAACGGTATCCGGATCCAGTGCCGACCGCCCGACGACGCACGCGTCCAGGCGGTCGACGGTGCGCGGTGCCAGCCGCCCGGCGGTGCGCGGGCCAGCCGCCCGGCGGTGCGCGGTGCGGGGCAGCCGGTCAGTGGGGCGGCGGGGTGGCCGGGCAGCAGTGCGGTGCCCGGGCGGCGTACATCTGACCAGGTAGCTCGATTACGCCGAAGAGGCACCCGGGGACGCCCGAAGGGGCACCCGGTGGTGCCGGGTGCCCCTTCGGATCCGTGCCGTGACCGTGGCCCGTCCTGGTCCAGTGGACCTGGTCCCGGGAGGTCAGTCCTCGGAGGACGTGGCGGGGAGCTGCGTCTGGATGAGGGCCATGACCGAGGAGTCGGTGAGCGTCGTGACGTCACCCAGCTCACGGTTCTCGGCGACATCGCGGAGCAGACGGCGCATGATCTTGCCGGACCGGGTCTTCGGCAGCTCGGCCACCGGGAGGACCCGCTTGGGCTTCGCGATCGGCCCGAGCGTGCTGCCGACGTGATTGCGCAGCTCGGCGACGAGCTCCTCGGATGCGGTGGCGGTGCCGCGCAGTATCACGAAGGCGACGATGGCCTGACCGGTCGTCTCGTCGTTCGCCCCGACCACGGCCGCCTCTGCTACCGCGGGGTGCGAGACGAGGGCCGACTCCACCTCGGTCGTCGAGATGTTGTGCCCGGACACGAGCATGACGTCGTCGACCCGGCCGAGCAGCCAGACGTCGCCGTCCTCGTCCTTCTTGGCGCCGTCACCCGCGAAGTACTTGCCCTCGAAGCGCGACCAGTAGGTGTCGAGGAAGCGCTGGTCATCGCCCCAGATGGTGCGGAGCATCGACGGCCACGGCTCGGTGAGGACGAGATAGCCGCCCCCGCCGTCCGGAACCTCACGGGCCTCGTCGTCGACGACGGTGGCGGAGATGCCGGGCAGTGCACGCTGGGCCGAACCGGGCTTGGTCTCGGTGACACCGGGGAGCGGCGAGATCATCATCGCGCCGGTCTCGGTCTGCCACCAGGTGTCCACGATCGGGCACTTGTCGGCGCCGATGTGCTTCCGGTACCACATCCACGCCTCGGGGTTGATCGGCTCACCGACCGAACCGAGGACACGCAGCGACGAGAGGTCGAACTTGGCGGGGATGTCGTCCCCCCACTTCATGAACGTCCGGATCGCCGTCGGCGCGGTGTACAGGATCGTGACCCCGTACTTCTGGACGATCTCCCAGAAGCGCCCCTGGTGGGGTGTGTCGGGTGTCCCCTCGTACATCACCTGGGTCGCGCCGTTGGCCAGAGGCCCGTAGACGATGTACGAGTGCCCGGTCACCCAGCCGATGTCGGCGGTGCACCAGTACACATCGGTCTCGGGCTTCAGGTCGAAGACCGCGTGATGGGTGTAGGCCGCCTGGGTCAGGTAACCACCGGAGGTGTGCAGGATGCCCTTCGGCTTCCCCGTGGTCCCCGAGGTGTAGAGGATGAAGAGCGGCTGCTCCGCATCGAAGGCCTCGGGCGTGTGCTCGGTGGACTGCCTGCCGGTGATCTCGTGCCACCAGACGTCCCGGCCCTCGGTCCACGCGGTGTCCTGGCCGGTACGCCGGACCACGAGGACATGCTCGACCGTGTCGATACGGGAGACGGCATCGTCCACCGCGGGCTTGAGCGCGGAGGGCTTGCCCCGCCGGTAGCCACCGTCGGAGGTGATGACGACCTTGGCGTCGGCGTCCTGGATGCGGGTCGCGATGGCGTCCGCGGAGAAGCCTCCGAACACCACGGAGTGGGCGGCGCCGATGCGGGCGCACGCCAGTATCGCCACGGCGGCCTCCGGGATCATCGGCAGATAGACGGCCACCCGGTCGCCCTTGCCGACACCGAGTTCGGTGAGGGCGTTGGCCGCCCGGGAGACCTCGTCCTTGAGCTCGGCGTAGGTGATCGCGCGGCTGTCGCCGGGCTCGCCCTCGAAGTGGATGGCGACCCGGTCGCCGTTGCCGGCCTCGACGTGCCGGTCGACGCAGTTGTACGCGACGTTGAGCTTGCCGTCCGCGAACCACTTGGCGAAGGGAGGGTTGCTCCAGTCCAGCGTCTCGGTCGGCTCCGTGGCCCAGGTCAGGCGGCGGGCCTGCTCGGCCCAGAAGCCCAGCCGGTCCGCCTCGGCCTGCTCGTACGCCTCCACCGTCACGTTGGCGTTCGCGGCCAGATCGGCAGGCGGTGCGAACCGCCGCTCCTCCTTGAGCAGGTTGGAGAGGGAGGAAGGCTCGCTCATGCTGCGGTCTCCTCCTTGAGCGGATTGGCCAGGCTTGCGTTGCTCACGACATCTCCCATTCCCAGGGTGTCCGTTGTGTCCCGGGGGACAGCTCATCAGGCCACGGGCCAGGTGACAAGTGTCTGCCGGAAATTGGTTTAGACCTGTGCCCCGTGCTACGGAGTCACACGTCCCGCTTCCGCAAGCAGCGCTGTGCGATGCGAAAGCGGGACCACAAGGTCTCACGGACCGGGTGTGCGAGCGGTTCAGGCGCCGACCACGGTGTCGGGTGCGGGGAGCAGCGATTCCGCGTCGTCGGAGGCACTCCATACGGCCCCGGGGGCGACGCGTGCGAAGACCTCGTCGGGGCCGGTCCCGGAACTGGCGCCCTCGGTCAGCAGATAGGCCTGAGCCTCGCCCACGTGGAAGTACATGCCGTGCAGTTGCAGAGTGCCCGCTGCGAGCCGGCGAGCCACCGATTCGTGCGCACGCAGATGCTCCAACTGCTGCACCACATTGGTCAGACAGAGCTGTTCCACCGCGTCGGTGGGCAGCCGTCCCGCGATCCGCGCCCAGGAATGGTGTCGGGAACGCATGCGCTTCAAGCTCGGCAGCCCATGCCGCAGCCACCGCCACAGCGGCGTCGTGGGAGTCTCCGGCGCTGCCCCCAGCAGGGCCTGCATGGCCCCGCATCCTGAGTGGCCGCATACGGTGATGGACTCGACCTCGAGCACATCCACCGCGTATTCGATGGCGGCGGCCACCGAATCGTCGGTCCCTGTCTCGTCCCCTGTGCCCGGCGGCGGAACGAGATTGCCGACGTTCCGTACGGTGAAGAGGTCGCCCGGCCCACTGGCCGTGATCATGCTCGTGACCAGGCGGGAGTCTGCGCAGGTGAGGAACAGCTGGGAAGGCCGCTGCCCTTCGGTGGCCAGCCGGTTCAGCTCCTCACGGACCAGCGGAGCGGTGGTGCGCTGGAACGAGCTGAGACCGCTGAGCAGCCGATGGGCCCCCGTCCGGTCACCGGTCGAAGCCGCCACCGTGAGAGGGACGGTCTTCGCGGGAGCGGGCGCAGCGGGGTCGGCAGTGGTGGGAGCGGCGTCCTGCACGCGGTCGTGGCAGTGATGGTTGCGCCACGGCGTCCATGGGCGGCAGCAGGAATGCGCTGCGGACGCGGGCTCGGCGATCCGGCCTCCGGACCGCCCCGTGAATTCGATCCGCCCGCCCATCGCGGTCTGCGCGGCGTACCAGTCCTGGATCGTCTCGTAGGCCGCGTGGTCCATGAAGAACCCGTCCAACTCGACCACGGCGTCCACTCCGTGGGGAAGTCTTCCGAGCATCCGGCTGAGCCGGGGGACGGCCAGGAAGGTCAGCTGTCCGCGAGCGGTCACCAGATACCGGCCGTCCCGCTCCGTCACGGTGATCCTCGTCCGTGCCAGCCGGTGCAGGGCGACGGCCACCGCCACGACGATGCCGATTGCCACGCCCTCGAGAACCCCGGCGAGAAGCACGCCGCTGATGGTCGCGCCGTACACCAGGAATTCGCGGTGTCTGTGGACCTTGCGGATGTGGGCGAAGTTGACCATCTGGATGCCGACGACCATGACCAGAGCGGCGAGCGCTGCCAGGGGGATCCATTCGAGGGCGGTGACCAGCAGTACGGCCGCGAGCAGCACCCAGACACCGTGCAGCACCGTGGCGGCCCGGGTTTGGGCGCCGGCGCGCACATTCGCGGAGCTGCGCACCGCGCCGCCGGACACGGCCAGGCCCCCGGCCAGCCCCGACAGTGTGTTGGCGACACCCTGGGCGCGCAGTTCCCGGTCGAGGTCGGAGCGCTTGACGGGTGCCGACGGCGTGGACCCGTCCTTGGGTGGGGTGGCGGCCCGATCGGCTGCCAGCTTGTCGACGGAGACGGCGGCGAGCAGGGATTCGAGACTGGCCACCAGCATGACCGTGAACACCGCCGCGGCCAGCGCCGCGACCGGGCCCTGCGGCGCCTCGGGCAGCGCGTGGGACCGCCACGACGGAAGGTCCACCCGGGCGATTCCTGGCGTGGCCGCAGCGGCAACAGCCGTCGCGACGACCACCGCGGCGAGGGCGGCAGGAATTCTCCTCAGTGCCTTTCCGGCCTGCCCGGGCAGGCGTGGCCACACCATGAGCAGGACGATCGTCAGCGCTCCGATGAGGGGCGCGGCCGGGCTGAAGTGCTGCAGGCGGGCGGGCAGCGACAGGGCGTTGTCCAGAGCCGTGCTCTGTGGGGACCCGCCGAGCACGATGTGCATCTGGGCGAGCGCGATGGCCACGCCGATGCCCGCGAGTGTGCCGTGCACGATGGCGGGGCTGACGGCGAGAGCGCTGCGGGCGGCTCTCAGTGAGCCCAGGAGGATCTGCAGGAGTCCCGCGCCGACGGTGATGGCGCA
Source organism: Streptomyces sp. CB02058 (assembly GCF_001905505.1). Lineage (GTDB taxonomy): Bacteria > Actinomycetota > Actinomycetes > Streptomycetales > Streptomycetaceae > Streptomyces. The sequence continues at coordinate 141,362 of NZ_LIPG01000005.1, read as the reverse complement.
GGTGGTGCGCCAGCCGTAGATCTGGATCAACTCGGCGGTGACCACGGTCAGTCCGGCGGACGGGCCGCTGACCTGGAGGGGTGTGCCGCCGAGCAGACCGGCGACGATTCCACCGATCGCTGCCGAGACGAGGCCGGCTGCGAGTGGGGCGTCCATGGCGACGGCGAGGCCGAGGGACATGGGGACGGCGATGAGGAAGACGGTGATCGATGCGGACAGGTCGGCGCCCGAGACGCGGAAGCGTCCTCGGCGGGGCGAGGGCGGCGGACCGTGCGGCCGCTTGAACCCCGAGGCGTGGGATGGGCGTGAACTGCGGGATGAGTGGTCGTTGCGGGTAGGGACGCAGGCAGACATGTTCCCGTCTCCTCCGGGGCAGCGCGGTCGCGGTATGTGAGTGACGGCGGCCGTGGATCACGGCGTGCAGCGGTGGGGTAATACGGCGGGATTTCTCAACTCTCCGTAAATGAATCGTAATGGAGAGTAAAGAAGAGTGTCCATGTTTTCGAGCAAATAGCGTAGCGAGTCACTCATTCAAGTGAATAAGCATCTTTTCATCCGGCTTGTCGTACTGATTCCAGCGGAGCCGCGTGTGACGTTGACCGCGCCGTGTCGGCACTTCAACGCACGACTCCTGCAAGGAAGAGGGTGGACGGATGATGGCCGCCACGAAGCGGATCGCCCTGGGCGCCGTGGTCACGGCGCTGGTCGCCGGCCTGGCCGGATGCTCGGGCCCGGGTGCGGGGTCCGCAGGTCCTGGGTCCGGAAGCGGAAAGAAGTCGGAGCCCGGCGCGGAGGGAAACTCTCCGGCCGCGGCGCCGAAGGGCGCTGTGAAGCTGATCGGTGACGGCTCCACCGCGTTCACGGGAGCCCAGCCGAAACTTCCTGTGGCCAAGCGCCTGAAGCCCGGTCAGAAGCCTCCGCAGTTCGTGGTCTTCTCCTGGGACGGCGCGGGGGAGGACAGCCAGAAACTGTTCTCGCATTTCCGCGCCGTCGCGAAGAAGTACGACGCCAAGATGACGTACTTCCTCAGCGGCGTGTACCTCCTGCCGGAGGAGAAGAAGGCCCTCTACAACCCTCCCCAGCATTCGGCGGGCCGCTCCGACATCGGGTTCAACGACACCGAGGGGATCCGCGACACCCTGAAGGAGCTGCGTGCCGCGTGGCAGGACGGCAATGAGATCGGCACGCACTTCAACGGGCACTTCTGCGGGCCCGACGGAGGTGTCGGCACCTGGTCCGTCGAGGAGTGGAAGAGCGAGATCAGCCAGGCGAAGTCCTTCGTGAAGGGCTGGAAGACCAACGCCCCGGCCCTCAAGGCCGAAGCCCCGCTGCCCTTCGACTACGACAAGGAACTGATCGGCGCCCGCACCCCGTGCCTGGAGGGCCAGAAGAACATGGTCGCGGCCGCGCGGACCATGGGCTTCCGCTACGACTCCAGTGGAGTCGGCAACCAGGTCTGGCCCGCGAAGAAGGACGGGCTCTGGGACCTCCCTCTCCAGCTCGTCCCCGTGCCGGGCCGCGCGTTCGAGACGCTCTCGATGGACTACAACTTCATGTTCAACCAGTCCGGCACGAAGACGCAGGGCGACCCCGACCAGCACGCGTACTGGGGCAACCAGATGAGGGACGGCCTGCTCCAGGCCTTCGGCCGCGCCTACAACGGGAACCGGGCGCCACTGATCATCGGCAACCACTTCGAATCCTGGAACGGCGGCACGTACATGCGTGCTGTCGAGGAGACGATCAAGACCGTGTGCACCCAGCAGGACGTGCGGTGCGTCACCTTCCGGCAGCTTGCCGACTGGCTGGACGCGCAGGACCCGGAGACGCTCGCGAAGCTCGGGACGCTGAAGGTGGGCGAGAAGCCCAAGCCGGGCTGGCCGGCGTTCCTCGCGGGCACGGTTCCGGGGAAGCCCGCGACCAGCCCCGTGCCTGCCAGGCCGGCTGACCAGCCGGCAGGCCAGGCAGCCGGCAGCGGCGCGGAATAGGCAACACCCGTGGCGCCGCTCCGTCGGGTTCATGCCGGCTGGGCGGCGCCCGTCGCGGGAGAGTGCTCATGCAGGACGAAGGCGGGGTCGACCTGGGCGGCCAGGTCGGCACCCGTCTTCTCGTTGCCCCAGCTCTCGGCGTTCTTCAGGTGGAAGTGCACCATCTGGCGTGTGTAGCGCTCCCAGTCCCTCAGCTCGTACGAGTCCTCCGCGGCGTCCTGCAACGACTGCAGCGCCATCCGGTTGTCCGCCTCCAGCAGGTCGAACGGCGCGGGCCGGCCCTTTTCCATCGTCCGTACCCAGTCGGACTGGCCGATTCCGACCAGCAGGTCGTCGCCGACCTCGGCGCGCAGGAAGTCGAGGTCGTCCTGCCCCTGCACCTTGTTGCCCACGACCTTCAGTGCGACGCCGAAGTCCCGCGCGTACTCCTTGTACTGGCGGTACACGGAGACCCCCTTCCGGGTCGGCTCGGCCACCAGGAAGGTCATGTCGAAGCGGGTGAACATTCCCGAGGCGAACGAATCCGAGCCCGCCGTCATGTCCACCACCACGTACTCGTCCGGACCGTCGACCAGGTGGTTGAGGCAGAGCTCCACCGCCCCGACCTTGGAGTGGTAGCAGGCCACGCCCAGATCGGACTCGGTGAACGGGCCGGTCGCCATCAGCCGGATGTCACCGTGGTCGAGCCGGACCGTGCGTGCGCAGGCGTCGTAGACCGGGTTCTCCTCGCGGACACGCAGCAGCCGCGATCCCTCCCCGGGCGGGGTCGTCTTGATCATCGTTGCCGCGGATGCGATGCGGGGGTTGCTTCCGCGGAGGTAGTCCTTGATGAGGGGCAGCTGGGCGCCCATCGCGGGCAGCGCGGCTGCCTGCTCCTCGTCGAGACCGAGTGCGGCCCCGAGGTGCTGGTTGATGTCGGCGTCCACCGCGACGACATGGGCTTCATTGGCGGCAAGGTGGCGGATGAAGAGCGAGGACAGCGTCGTCTTGCCGCTGCCGCCCTTCCCTACGAAAGCGATCTTCATGTTCACCTAGGGTAGCTGGTTCATTGCACACCGTTGTCGCTATCCGTGAAGAAGGCCACTCCTGGGCGGTATCCGTGCAGGGGGCGCGTAGCCTCCCTACTTATGAGTACGACTTCCTCGGACCCGCTTGCCGCTCTGGGTGCCCTGCCGGGGGTCACCGACGCGGTGGACTCCGTACGCAAGGCCGTGGACCGGGTCTACGGCCATCGGGTCATGCGGCGTCGCAGCAATGAGGTCACCGCGGAGGCGGCCCTGCGTGGAGCCCGGGGGTCGGCGGCGCTCTCCGGTGCCGACTGGAATCTCGAAGAGGTGCGCCGCCGTACGGACTTCAGTGGTGACGACGAGGCCCGCACCATCGGCGCGGCTCTGCGGCTCACAGCCGAAGCGGGGCAACTGCTGTCCATCTGGCGTCAGTCACCACTCCGCGTCCTGGCCCGTCTGCACCTGGTCGCGGCGGGCGGGGCGGCACCGGATGATGCCGTGGGCCGGCCGCGGCTGGCAGGTGAGCCGGTCGAGGAGCCGTTGATCGAAACGCCGCTTCCGGACGCGCGCGAGGTGTCCGGAAGGCTCGAAGGGCTGTCGCAGCTGATCATCGCGGGCAGCTCGGCGCCCGCGCTGGTGATGGCTTCCGTCGTGCACGGTGAGCTGCTGGCGCTGCGGCCCTTCGGCTCGCACAACGGACTGGTCGCCCGGACCGCCGAGCGGATCGTGCTGATCGGCAGTGGCCTGGACCCCAAGTCGATCTGCCCGGCGGAGGTCGGGCACGCGGAGCAGGGGCGTGCGGCGTACGTGGCGGCCTTCGAGGGGTATCTGTCGGGGAGCCCGGAGGGCATGGCGTCCTGGATCGCGCATTGCGGGCGCTCGGTGGAGCTCGGCGTCAGGGAGTCCACTGCGGTGTGCGAGGCGTTGCAGCGCGGCGCGGCGTAGGGTGCGGGGTGGTCCGGCGGCGGCTTGTGGCGTCGCCCGGCGCGGGCTCCTGAAAGGGTTGCGGCGGTACCGTTTCCGGTACCGCCGCTGGCACGTCTGCCGAGTTACCAAGCGTCCTCGATGTATGCCCATCAGGCCGGGATCGTTGCCCGTCACCTGGTGCGGCTGGCCCGTAATCGACGGGTCGACGTCGCGTGGGTACTCGGCGTTCGTGCTCGGTCCGTGGGGCCATCTGTGCGTGAAAAGGTGATCCTCTCGGATGTCCTTGGTCTCGCGGGCCGTTGAGTCCTTTGTACTCCTGGTCCGGGGAGAGCGGAAGCCCTCGCCCCACTTCTTTACTTTTAGCTTCAAATAGTGCTGATCCGGACATCTCCGGGCGGGGTCGGTTCACGGCGCGCCGTCGTCCGGCCGGGAGGTGAGGCGGTGGCCGCACCGGGAGGTGGGGCGGTGACCGCCGCCCCCTCTCAGGCGGTGCGTGCGGCGGAGCGGCGGCGGTTGGCGTACCAGACGAGTCCGGCTGTCACGGCCGCGGCGCCCAGAGCCGCTGTGGCCACGAGGGCCGGCCGGGGTGGCATGGAGAACGCGGGCAGGCGCTGCTTGAGTCGCACCGGCCGGTCGAAGACGAGAATCGGCCATTCGCGCAGGGTGGCCTCGCGTCGCAGGGCCCGGTCCGGGTTGACGGCGTGCGGATGGCCGACCGACTCCAGCATCGGCACGTCGGTGGCCGAGTCGCTGTATGCGTAGCAGCGGGAGAGGTCGTAGCCCTCCGATTCGGCGAGGGCCTTGATCGCTTCCGCCTTGGTCGGCCCGTAGGCGTAGTACTCGACCTCGCCGGTGAAGCACCCGTCGTCGCCGACGACCATCCTGGTCGCGACGACCCGGTCGGCGCCGAGGAGCTCCCCGATCGGTTCGACGACCTCGGCGCCGGAGGTCGACACGATGACCACGTCGCGCCCAGCCGTGTGATGCTCCTCGATGAGCGTGGCCGCCTCGTCGTAGATGATGGGGTCGATCAGGTCGTGCAGGGTCTCGGCGACGAGCTCCTTGACCTGCTGGACGTTCCACCCCTTGCAGAGTGCCGAGAGGTATTCGCGCATCCGCTCCATCTGGTCGTGATCGGCGCCCCCGGCGAGGAACACGAACTGTGCGTACGCGGTGCGCAGTACAGCGCGGCGGTTGATCAGCCCGCCTTGGTAGAAGGACTTGCTGAAGGTCAGCGTCGATGACTTCGCAATGACCGTCTTGTCCAGGTCAAAGAAGGCTGCTGTGCGCGGCGAGAAGCAGTTTTCCACAAAGGTGAGCATAAGGGCCCGCCATTCGGCGTAAAGTCCGGTAGGCGGGTTTGCCTGAGAAGGTGCTCGGGTACACCATGGAAGTCACGGATCGTTCGCGACCGTGCTAACCCGGTCCGACTCCTCCCCCCCCCGAGTCGGCCGTGGGGACGACCCCCGCTCTCCCCCCCGGCGGGGGTCGTCGCATGTCCGGACGCGTTTTTCGGTGTTCGTCCGCGCCTCCTGCACCTCCTCGCGTGTCTCTGGCCTTCGCTCTCGCGTGCTCTCTCGATCATTGCTCGTCACGGTGCGTAGTGGAAGGGCTGCTCTCCGAAAGTCCCCTGTACGAGCTACCGAGATATTCACAATGCTGTGGGTGTCCACAGTTTTTGAGCAAGATCCACATGTTTTTCCGGGTCGTTGCATGTTGATTCCACCCGTGAAGTCCACGGGTTCCGGAATCGCGCATCTCGGAACGGTCCGAGGCCGCCGCGAAACCGCACTGAAGGGACAGGGAGAAGGGGGCGGAGATCGTGGCTGGATCTTTCGTGGACGTGGGTCTGCCGAGCGCCGAACGGCTGGGCGGCGGACCGATGATTGTGACCGAGGACGCGGATTTGCTGGACGATCTGCTCAGGCTCTGCGCAGCGGCCGGGGCGGTGCCCGAGGTGCGTCACGGACCACCTCAGGAGCGGGGCTGCTGGGAGCGGGCCCCACTGATTCTGGTGGGGGACGACGCGGCTTCGCGGTGCCGCGGGGTGCCGCGAAGGCGCGGGGTCATGCTGGTCGGGCGGGATCAGGACGATCCGGAGGTGTGACGGAGCGCCGTGGAGGTCGGGGCCGAATACGTGCTGCGGCTGCCTGATTCCGAAGGCTGGCTCGTCGACCAGATCGCCAATGCGGCGGAGGGTGTGGGCCGGTCGGCGCTCACCGTGGGGGTGCTGGGAGGACGCGGTGGTTCCGGCGCATCGACGCTGGCCTGTGCCCTGGCGGTGACGGCGGCCAGGTCGGGCAGGCGGACCATGCTGATCGACGGGGACCCGCTGGGTGGCGGTATCGACGTCCTGCTGGGAGGAGAGGAATCCGAAGGTCTGCGGTGGCCGGATTTCGCCCGTTCCAAAGGGCGGCTGGGAGGCGGGGCACTGGAAGAGTCCCTGCCCGCGCTCCATGGCCTGCGCGTGCTCAGCTGGGGCAGGGGCGAGGCGACGACCGTTCCTCCGCAGGCCATGCAATCGGTGCTGGCCGCCGCGCGTCGGCTCGGCGGAGTGGTCGTCGTGGATCTGCCGCGCCGGGTCGACGAAGGCGTGGCGGAGGCGCTGGCCCAGCTGGACGTCGGACTGCTGGTCGTGCCCGGTGAGCTGAGGGCTGTGGCGGCGGCCCAGCGGATGGCTGCTGCGGCCGGTGCGGTTCTGGACGATCTGAGGGTCGTCGCCCGCGGTCCTTATGCGGCGGGCCTGGACGAGGAGTGGGTGGCCTATGCGCTGGGGCTCCCCCTCGTCGGGGACCTGCCCATGGAGCCGGGGCTGTCCGCGGCCCAGGACAGTGGGCTGCCCCCGGGCGGCAACTCCCGCGGAGCGCTGGCCCGGTTCTGCAAGGAGTTCTGGGACAGGGCGGACGCGCCGGGCCGCCTCGAGGGCGTTCCCGCCCTGCACGCCGGCGGAGGGACGCCATGACCGACGCGCTTCTCGACGCGGTACGGCAGCGGCTGGCCCGGAGCGGCGCGGCGCCGACTCCGGCCGGAGTGGCTGCCGCGCTCCGGGAGCAGGGCCGCCTCCTGGGGGACGCGGAAGTCCTCGGTGCTGCCGAGGAATTGCGCGGCGAGCTGGTCGGCACGGGAGTGCTGGAACGGCTGTTGGCCGATCCGGCGGTGACCGATGTTCTGGTGTCCGCTCCGGACCGTGTGTGGGTGGACCGGGGCGGAGGCCTGGAGCTGACCCGGGTCACGTTCCCGGACGCGGCGGCCGTCCGGAGGCTGGCGCAGAGGCTCGCCGCGGTAGCGGGGCGCCGACTCGACGACGCACGGCCGTGGGTGGACGCGCGGCTTCCCGACGGAACGCGCATGCACGCGGTCCTGCCGCCGGTGTCCGTCGGCTCGACGTGTCTCTCGCTGCGGGTGGTGCGGCCCAGGGCGTTCACCCTGGCGGAGCTCGTGGAGGCCGGGACGCTCCCGCCCGGCGGTGACCGGCTGCTCGGGGCGCTGGTGCGGGCCCGGGTCTCGTATCTGATCAGTGGAGGGACCGGAGCGGGGAAGACGACCCTCCTGTCGAGTCTGCTGGGTGCGGTCGGCGAGCGCGAGCGCATCGTGCTGGCCGAGGATTCGGCCGAACTGCGCCCCGATCATCCACATGTGGTGCGCCTGGAGTCGCGTCCCGCCAACCAGGAAGGGGCGGGCAGAGTGACGCTCAGGGACCTGGTGCGTCAGGCGTTGCGCATGCGTCCGGACCGGCTGGTGGTGGGCGAGGTCCGGGGCGCCGAGGTGACCGATCTCCTGGCGGCGTTGAACACCGGACATGAGGGCGGCTGCGGCACGGTCCATGCCAACGCCGCAGAGCATGTCCCGGCACGGCTGGAGGCCCTGGGGACGGCCGCGGGGCTCGACAGGGCAGCCCTGCACAGCCAGTTGGCCGCGGCGCTCTCCGTGGTGGTCCATCTCGTGAGGGACCGGGGAGGGCAGAGGCGTCTCTCCGAGGTGCATGTGCTCGAGCGGGACCCGGCGGGCCTGGTGATCACCGTGCCCGCGCTGCGATGGGACGCGGAGGGGTTCGTGCCGGAGCGCGGCTGGGAGCGGCTCGGGGCACTGATCGGGCTGCACTCATGACGGCGGTGGCCTCCGGCGCGCTGACCCAGGTGCCGGTGTGGGTGATGGCGGGCTGCGCCGGAGTGGCCGGCTGTATCGCTGCCGCGCGGGACCCGGGGGTGCGGAGGGCACGGGCGCTGATGGCGCGGGACCAAAAGGAGTTGCCGGTCGGCGCGGCGGGATGGGCGAGGCTCCGCAGGATTCTCGATGGGCATCGGGAATGGCTGTGTGCCCCTGTGGCGGCCCTTCTCGCGCTGCTGGGTGAATCGGTGCTGCCGCTGCTCGCTGGGGCTGTGGCGGTTCCGCTGGCGCGTCGCTGGATGCGGCGCAGAGCGCGGCGGCGCGAACGTGAACAGGCCGCCGACGCGGTCACGGCTCTCTGCGGGGCGGTGGTGGGCGAGCTCCGGGCCGGGCGTGAGCCGGGCCATGCGTTGCTCCTCGCGGGGCGGAGCGCCGGCGCATTGGGCGCCGCCGAGTCCGCGGTGCTGGCAGCCGCAAGGTTCGGTGGAGATGTGCCGGGGGCTCTGCGTCAGGCGGCGGCAGGTCCGGGCCTCGAAGGGCTCGCGGGGATGGCCGCCTGCTGGCGGGTGGCAGTCGACGGCGGGGCCGGCCTCGCGGCGGGCCTGGATCGTCTGGAGGGCACTCTGCGGGCTGAGCGACGTCGAAGGGAAGAGCTCCGCGCCCAGTTGGCCGGTGCTTGGTCGACAGTCGTCGTGCTGGCTCTGCTGCCGGTGGTGGGGCTGGGGCTGGGAGCAGCGCTCGGGGCGGATCCGCTGGGGGTGCTGCTGCACAGTCCCGGAGGTCTGGTCTGCCTGGTGGCGGGCGGTCTGCTGGAGGCTGCCGGGCTGTTCTGGGCGTCGCGGATCGTGGGCGCGGGGGAGACGGCATGAGCTCGGGGCCCGACGCGGGGGGACAGCTGGGCGCGGTAGGGGTGGCGGGGGCTCTGCTCGGGACCGCCGCGTATCTCGCTCTCGTGCTGACCGCGCGGCGGCAAGAGCGGGCGATACGGCGGCGGGGGGTGTTGCTGACAGGTGCCTGCTCGGACCGGCCTCGGCCGGGGTGGCGGGGCTTGCGGGCGGCGGGGCTGGAAGGTGCCGGTCGTGCCCGGCGGTGGGCGGCGCCCTTGGGCGCCTGGGCGGTCTGCTGGATCCTCGTCGGTGGAATGACCGGCTGCGGTGCGGGTCTTGCCGCGGCGTACGGGGTGGGGAGATGGCAGCGCACTCGGAGGGTGCCTGGGGCTGCCGTGCGGGAGGCCGAGGCCGCACTGGTTGCCCGGCAGTTGCCGCTTGCCGCGGATCTGCTGGCCGCCTGCATCTCGGCGGGCGCCGGGCCTCGGGACGCGGCGGAGGCGGTCGGGGAGTCCATGGGCGGCCCGGTCGGTGACGTGCTGGCTCGGACGGCGGCAGAGATCCGGCTCGGGAGCGAACCCGCCGAAGCGTGGGGCCGGTTCGGTGAGATACCGGGTGCCGCGTCACTGGCTCGCTGCCTGGAGAGGGCCGGAACCACGGGCGCCCCGGCGGCGGAGCCTGTGTCCCGGCTGGCCGACGAGATGCGCGCCGAGCGGGCGAGTGCGGCCGTAGCGCGTGCCCAGCGTGCCGGTGTGCTGATCACCGCACCGGTCGGGCTCTGCTTTCTGCCCGCGTTCCTGGCGGTCGGGGTGGCACCGGTGGTGATCGGGCTGGCCGACGGTCTGCTGCACCACAGATGAACGGCCTCGTGCCGGCGGTCGGTGGTTGGTGATCGGCGTCCGGCAGCCGCCACCGAACCATGCCTCCGATCCGAGGGCGCGGTCCGTGCCTCCGGGGGCGGGCCGAAGTTCCGAACCGAAGTTCCGAACCGAAGTTCCTGATCAAGTTCCTGATCAATTTCTGAACGACACGACACGGGGGTTGCGATGGGTAAGAAAGTCATGCGCCGGACGGCAGAAGCGGTACGTCTCGCGTGGGAGAGCAGGTTCGGCGCGCGCGGCCGGTGCGGGGGCCTCGACCGGGGGATGACGACGTCCGAGTACGCCGTCGGCACGATCGCCGCCTGCGCGTTCGCGGCGGTGCTCTACAAGGTGGTGACCAGCGGTGCCGTGCTGTCGGCCTTGCAGTCGCTGATCAAGAATGCGCTCGATGCGAAGTTCTGAGGCGTCACAGGGGGGCCGGGCCGGCGACCGGGGAGCTGTGACCGCTGAGGCCGCCATGGTCCTCCCCGTGCTGGTGGCGTTCGTCCTGGCCCTCGTCTGGGCGCTGGTGGCCGCGTCGGACCAGATCCGCTGTGTGGACGCGGCGAGGGCCGGGGCACGGGCCGCGGCTCGCTCGGAACCGGAGGCCGAGGTCAGGTCCGCTGCACGGCAGGCGGCACCGAGCAGGGCGCAGGTCTCGGTGGAGCGTGCGGGGGAGCTGTGGCGAGTCCGGGTCGAGGCGCCGACGCCCGGGCCCGGGCCGCTGGCCCTGACTCTCGGAGCCGAGGCGGTCGCGCTGGCCGAGGACATGGTGGGGGTGGGCCCGTGAGGTTGAGGAGGCGCGGAACAGGGGCCGGGGACCAGGGCCTGGCGTCGGTCTGGGTGGCGGTCACCACGGCGACGCTCTGCGCGGTGTTCGCGATGGTGCTCGCTCTCGGCCAGGCCGTGGCCGCCCGCCACAAGGCCGGTGGTGCGGCGGACCTGGCAGCGCTCGCGGCAGCCGACCGGGCACTCCTGGGCGCGGAGACCGCGTGCGATGCGGCCACCGAGGTCGCCGTGGCCCAGGGCGCGGAAGTCGTGCGGTGCGCGGTCCAAGGCGAGATCGCCGATGTGACCGCTCGCGCGCGCTTCGGCCCCTACGCACCGGAGGTCAGGTCGAGAGCGGGGCCTCCGGAGGCCGAAGGGCCGCCACCGGCGCGTTCGGCGACGCCGATATCCACTGGTACACCGGCTGAGACGGCTGGACTCAGCCTTCGTCCGTATCCGGTTGCCCGCTCTCCTGGGCACCGCCCTCCGTGGGGTCGCCGGCCTCCGGGGCACCCTCCTCGGGGTCCGGTGGTGCGGTCCTGAGGAGTTCGGTCAGGAGGCGTACGGCGCCTCGTTTGTGCAGAGGGTCGTTGCCGTTGCCGCACTTGGGGGACTGGATGCAGGACGGGCAGCCCGCGTCGCACTCGCAGGACGCGATGGCCTGACGTGTTGCTGTCAGCCACGTACGGGCCGTGTGGAACGCGCGTTCGGCGAATCCGGCACCGCCGGGGTGGCCGTCGTAGACGAACACCGTCGGAAGGAGCGTGTCGGGGTGCAGCGGGACGGAGACGCCGCCGATGTCCCAGCGGTCGCAGGTGGCGAAGAGAGGCAGCAGCCCGATGGAGGCGTGCTCCGCGGCATGCAGGGCTCCACCGAGGATCTCGGGACCGATCCGGGCGGCGTCGAGCTGGTCCTCGGTGACCGTCCACCACACGGCGCGGGTGCGCAGGGTGCGGGGCGGCAGATCGAGTTTGGTCTCGCCCAGCACCTCTCCGGTGATGAGCCTGCGCCGAAGGAAGGAGACGACCTGGTTGGTCACCTCCACGGAACCGAAGCAGAGCCGGCCGTCGCCCCACGGGATCTCGGTGTCGGTCTCGAGGACGGTGATCGCGGTCGTGTCGCGGGCATTGGTCGAATAGGGAGGCACGGCTTCCTCGACCAGGGCCACCGAATCCTCCAGATCCAGCTTCCTGACCAGATAGGTCCGGCCCTGGTGAAGGTGCACGGCACCCTCGTGAACGGCGGTGTGCGCGGCTGATTCGTCGACGGTTCCCAGCAGTCGGCCGGTGCCTTCCTCGACGATCTGCACAGGGCGGCCGCCTCCGCCGCGGATGTCAGTGAGATCGGCGGCGCGTTCGCGGCGGGTCCAGTGCCAGCCGGTCGTGCGCCGACGCAGCAGTTTCGCGGCCTCCAGCTGCGGCAGCAGCTCGGGCACGGCGGGGCCGAAGAGCGCGATGTCGGTTTCGGTGAGCGGGAGTTCCGCGGCGGCGGCGCACAGGTGCGGCGCGAGCACGTACGGGTTGTCGGGGTCCAGGACCGTGGATTCCACAGGCTGCTGGAACAGCGCATCGGGATGGTGGACGAGGAAGGTGTCGAGCGGGTCGTCCCGGGCCACCAGGACGGCCAGAGCGCCCTGCCCCCCGCGTCCGGCGCGGCCGGCCTGCTGCCAGAGGGAGGCACGGGTGCCCGGATAGCCGGAGATGATCACGGCGTCCAGGCCCGAGACGTCGATACCGAGCTCCAGGGCGGTCGTAGCGGCGAGGCCGAGCAGGTCGCCGGAGTGCAGGGCGCGCTCCAGGGCCCGGCGCTCCTCCGGCAGATAACCACCACGGTAGGCGGCGACCCGCGCGGGCAGCGAGCGGTCCACCTCGGCGAGCCGCTCCTTGGCGATGACGGAGATGAGCTCGGCGCCGCGCCGGGAGCGTACGAAGGCGACCGAGCGGACGCCTTGGACGGTCAGATCGGTGAGGAGGTCGGCGGTCTCGGCCGTGGCGGTACGGCGTACGGGAGCCCCCTTCTCACCGTGCAGCTCGGTCAGCGGCGGCTCCCAGAGGGCGAAGACCATCTCGCCCCGGGGTGAGGCGTCGTCTGCGACCTCCTGGACGGGCAGGCCCGTGAGGCGGCCCGCGGCGACCGAGGGCTGGGCCGAGGTGGCGGAGGCCAGGAGGAAGACCGGATCGGAGCCGTACCGCGCGCACAGGCGGCGCAGACGGCGCAGCACCTGGGCGACGTGGGAGCCGAAGACACCCCGGTAGGTGTGGCACTCGTCGATCACCACGAAGCGGAGGGCGCGCAGGAAGGACGCCCAGCGGGGATGGGACGGGAGTATGCCCCGGTGCAGCATGTCGGGGTTCGTCAGGACGTAGTTGGCGTACTGGCGCACCCATTCGCGTTCTTCGACCGGCGTGTCACCGTCGTAGACCGCGGGGCGGACCGCGGAGCCCAGGGGCGCCGCAAGGGCCTTCACGGCGCGACGCTGGTCGGCCGCCAGCGCCTTGGTGGGGGCGAGGTAGAGCGCGGTCGCGCCACGGCCGTTCGGGGCCTCCGAGCCGTCCAGGAGGGTGCTCAGGACCGGTGCGAGGTAGGCGAGCGACTTGCCGGACGCCGTTCCGGTGGCGATCACGACCGACTCGCCGTCCAGCGCGTGCTCGGCGGCTGTGGCCTGGTGCGTCCACGGATGGTCGATTCCGGCCCGGGAGATTGCCGAGATCACTTCCGGCCGGATGCGGTCCGGCCAGATGGCATGGGTTCCCGCACGCGGGGGCAAGTGCTCCGTATGAGTGATGCGCGCTGCCCGGCCCGCCGAAGCGGCGAGCCGGTCGAGAACCACCGTGGGAGAGGGGCGCGAGCCCGGGTTCTCAGGTGGTCGGCTGGGGCGGTGATTCTTGGCCATCGGCACCGAGTGTGTCACTGGCATGACGGACAATGGTCCCAAGGCGTCGTGCATGGCTGCTGGTAAGTGATTGAATGCCATCGCGGCTGGCGATCCGTCCCCTGGCCTCCGTCGGGGAGACCGAGGGGCGACCGCTCGATAGCAAGGTGCTGGAGGATCCGTGGACCTGTCCCTGTCGACTCGCAATGTGTCCGGCCCTGGTGGCGACCGTACGGTCGTCGAGGTCGGTGGCGAGATTGATGTGTATACCGCGCCCAAGCTGCGCGAGCAGTTGGTCGAGTTGGTGAATGACGGCAGCTACCACCTGGTTGTCGACATGGAAGGCGTCGACTTCCTCGACTCCACCGGCCTCGGCGTGCTCGTGGGCGGCTTGAAGCGTGTCCGGGCCCATGAGGGCTCGCTGCGCCTGGTGTGCAACCAGGAGCGCATTCTCAAGATCTTCCGGATCACAGGTCTGACCAAGGTGTTTCCCATTCACACCACGGTCGACGAGGCTGTCGCCGCCACCGACTGACGGTGGGCGCAGGCCGGCCCTCTCCAGGGTCGGCAGGCAGACGGTGACAGACCGGCAGGCGGCAGCAGACGGCCGTCATGAGCAGGTGGTCGGCCCATGGGGTCGGCTGCCGGCTTCGTCGGTTCCCGGAGAAGAATGAGAGCAGGGGTGCCGGGCGCCACGCCCGGGCCCCTGAGATGCACGTCCGTACGTTTGAGGGGGATGGCATGCCAACCGTTGAACTCCGCTTCAGCGCACAGCCCGAACATGTCAGGACGGCCCGCCTCGTGGCAGCCGCCGTGGCACGCCGGGCAGGCGTCGATGAGGCGGTGCTCGACGAGGTCAGACTCGCCGTCGGCGAGGCGTGCAGCCGTGCTGTCGGCCTGCATCGCAGCCATGACATCACCGCCCCGGTCACGGTCGTTCTGACCGAGGAGGAGAAAGCGTTCTCCATCGAGGTCGGCGACGGGATTCCCGCTCCGGGAAGCGACGCCTCGCAGCCGGGTACGCCCGGTGGCAGAGGGCTTGACGAGCCGGAGACCGATGCCGACAGCGAGGACGAGATGGGCCTCGCGGTCATCAGCGGCCTGGTCGACGACGTCGAGGTCCGGTCCGGCACCGACGGTGGCGTGATCCGCATGACCTGGCCGACGACCTCGGCCGTGGTGCTTCCCTGAGCCGAACGGCTCCGCCCGCCCCACCCGGCCCTTACGTTCCCGCTTCTGCGCGCTCCACTCCGGTCCGTACGCCTCCCGGCTGTACCTGCTCCAGTCCGGTCCGTACGTCTCGCGGTTCTGCGCGCCCCGCCCCGTTCCGTACGTCGCTCTCCCCCGCCCAGCCCCGTGGGCCGGCCCTGTCCTGCGGGTTTTCCGGCACGGCCATGGAAGCGATCACGATGTCGTGGACGCGATCACGGTTTCCGGCCCTGCTGAGCAGGGCCTTTTTCTTTTCCCTTGATCAATGACCTCCTGCAATTCAGTGCATGCCATGCGTCTGCCCCATTACTGCATTCGGGTTCAATCGCATCCGAGATCATTTGCCATTGGGCGGACGAAAGTCGATTTCATTGACCACCCACTGTTTTGATCAGGTTCTGCTCCCTACAATCCGTCCACGTCTTGAGCGCTCAGCGTCAAGGAGGACGTATGGCGGAGTTCCTCAACACCCCACTGGCAGAACTGGCGCACGTTCCCGTACCTTCCGGCCGGTCCACCGCACTCGCGGCCGCAGCACTCACCGATGGCAACCGGCTGATCGTCGTCGTCATCGCGGTCGTCGCCCTTGCCGCGCTGGTCGTCGCCCAGCTGCTCGTACGCCAGGTGCTGGCGGCCGGTGAAGGCACCGATCGCATGAAAGAGATCGCGGCCGCCGTCCAGGAAGGCGCGAATGCCTATCTGGCCCGGCAACTGCGAACCGTCGGCATCTTCGCCGGCGTCGTGTTCTTCCTGCTTCTGCTGCTTCCGGCCGACAACTGGTCGCAGCGCGTCGGGCGCTCGCTGTTCTTCCTGGTGGGTGCGCTTTTCTCGGCGGCCACCGGATACATCGGTATGCGGCTCGCTGTCCGCAGTAATGTGCGCGTCGCCGCTGCCGCGCGTGAGGCGACCCCCGCCGAGGGGGAACCGGAAAAGGATCTCACCGCCGTCTCGCACAAAGCGATGAAGATCGCTTTCCGTACCGGGGGCGTGGTCGGGATGATCACGGTGGGCCTCGGCCTGCTCGGTGCCTCCTGCGTAGTGCTCGTCTACGCCGCCGACGCGCCCAAGGTGCTGGAGGGATTCGGCCTCGGCGCCGCCCTGATCGCGATGTTCATGAGGGTCGGCGGCGGCATCTTCACCAAGGCCGCCGACGTGGGTGCCGACCTCGTGGGCAAGGTGGAGCAGGGCATCCCCGAGGACGACCCGCGCAACGCCGCCACGATCGCCGACAATGTGGGCGACAACGTCGGTGACTGCGCCGGCATGGCAGCCGACCTCTTCGAGTCGTACGCCGTGACGCTCGTGGCCGCGCTCATCCTGGGCAAGGCCGCCTTCGGGGACGCGGGGCTGGCCTTTCCGCTGATCGTCCCGGCGATCGGGGTCGTCACCGCGATGATCGGGATCTTCGCGGTCGCTCCCAGGCGTGCCGACCGCAGCGGGATGAGTGCCATCAACCGCGGCTTCTTCGTGTCCGCGGTGATCTCGCTGGTCCTGGTGGCCGTGGCCGTCTTCGTCTATCTGCCGTCCTCGTACGCGGAGCTGGACGGGGTCACCGACGGCGCCATCACCTCGCACGGCGGCGACCCCCGCGTCTTCGCCCTGGTCGCGGTCGCCATCGGGATCGTGCTGGCCGCCCTGATCCAGCAGCTCACCGGCTACTTCACGGAGACCACCCGCCGCCCCGTCCGGGACATCGGGAAGTCCTCGCTCACCGGTCCCGCGACCGTCGTCCTCGCCGGCATCTCCATCGGGCTGGAGTCCGCCGTCTACACCGCGCTCCTGATCGGGCTCGGCGTCTACGGGGCGTTCCTGCTCGGCGGTACGTCGATCATGCTGGCGCTCTTCGCGGTGGCCCTGGCCGGTACCGGTCTGCTCACCACGGTGGGTGTCATCGTCGCGATGGACACCTTCGGACCGGTCTCCGACAACGCCCAGGGCATCGCCGAGATGTCCGGGGACGTCACGGGTGCGGGCGCGCAGGTCCTCACGGACCTGGACGCCGTCGGGAACACCACCAAGGCCATCACCAAGGGCATCGCGATCGCCACGGCGGTCCTGGCCGCGGCCGCGCTCTTCGGCTCGTACCGGGACGCCATCGCCACGGCCGTCGACGACGTGGGCGCCCGGGCGGGGGAGCTCGGGCTGAGCCTGGACATTTCGCAGCCGAACAACCTGGTCGGCCTGATCCTCGGCGCCGCGGTCGTCTTCCTCTTCTCCGGGCTGGCCATCAACGCGGTCTCCCGTTCGGCCGGGGCCGTGGTCTACGAGGTGCGGCGGCAGTTCCGGGAGCACCCCGGGATCATGGACCACACGGAGAAACCGGAGTACGGGCGCGTCGTCGACATCTGCACCAAGGACGCGCTGCGCGAGCTCGCCACGCCCGGTCTGCTCGCGGTTCTGGCGCCGATCGCCGTCGGGTTCACCCTGGGGGTCGGGGCCCTGGGCTCCTATCTCGCCGGGGCGATCGCGACCGGCACCCTGATGGCCGTCTTCCTGGCCAATTCGGGCGGCGCCTGGGACAACGCCAAGAAGCTCGTCGAGGACGGGCACCACGGGGGCAAGGGCAGCGAGGCCCACGCCGCGACGGTGATCGGCGACACGGTCGGCGACCCGTTCAAGGACACGGCCGGGCCGGCCATCAACCCGCTCCTCAAGGTGATGAACCTCGTGGCGCTGCTCATCGCGCCGGCGGTGGTGCAGTTCAGCTACGGCGACGACGCCAGCGCGGTCGTACGGGCGGTGGTGGCCGTGATCGCCGTCGTCGTCGTCATCGCCGCTGTCCATGTGTCCAAGCGGCGGGGAATCGCGGTGGGCGACGACGACGGTCCGGGCGGTGACGGTGGTGACGGAGGTAACCCCGTCAAGTCCACCGACCCCGCGGCTGTTTCGTGACGCCCATGGCTCGCGACCTGCGGTCGCGTGGGTGACACCTGCTCAGCGAGGCGGCGGGCGGCGCGTTCTGACGCGTCGTCCGCCGTTTTCCCGTGGCCGCCGCGTCTCGGTCGGCAGACCTGGGCCCGTACGGGTGTCCGAGGGCATGGGTGAGTGGTATCTCCCTCATTTCCCTTGGTGCAAATGGCTTCAAAAGAATACATATCGGATGCCCGGCACCTGGATGTCGCCCACTTGGCGTGTAAGTTCCGGGGCCGAGAGCCTTGGAAGGGACCCCATCCGGTGAACAAGAAGCTTGCAGCCGCACTGTCCGGCGGTGCGGTACTCGTACTGACGCTGTCGGGCTGCAGCGACGACAGCGACAACAAGGTGAACGACTGGGCGAAGAAGGTCTGCGACCAGGTTCAGCCGCAGCTGCAGAAGATCGCGAACGCCAACGCGTCGATCCAGCAGCAGACGGCCGACAACAGCAAGCCCGCCGACGTCCAGGCCACCGACTCGGCAGCCTTCCAGCAGATCTCGCAGGCGTACAAGGCGCTGGGCACGGCCGTGAACTCGGCGGGGCCGCCGCCCGTGGACGGTGGCGAGACCACGCAGAAGGAGGCGGTGAAGGAGCTGAACGCCTCCTCCGCGGCCTACGCCGAGCTGAAGACGAAGGTCGACGACCTCGACACGAAGGACCAGGCGGCGTTCGCCGACGGCCTCAAGGGGATCGCCGACGAGCTGAACAAGATCAGCACCAACGGCGACCAGGCCCTGAAGAAGCTTCAGTCCGGCGAGGTCGGTTCCGCGATGGCCAAGCAGAAGGGCTGCCAGAAGCCGACGGCCTCGGCTTCGCCCGCGGCCGCACCGTCCGGCTCCGCCGAGAAGTCCGCCTCGCCCTCGGCGAGCGAGAAGTCCTGACGGCATCGGTACATCGTGACGGCCATCGGCAAGTCCTGACGTTCGTCGGCATGTCCCGGTGTCCATCGGGGCGCTTTCGACGGTCGTAGGGACGTCCTCGACCGTTGTCGGGGCGCCCTGAGGCCGCCGGCCGGTCCTTGACGGTCCGACGGTGCCCACAAGGCCGGAAAGACGGCCCGCAGGCCGTGACGGCGAGCGGGAAGCCGCTGCGAAGGCGGTCCGGCCCGCCGGAAGCCGTGCCGCAGGCACCTCCGCAGCAGCCCGGCCGCCCTCGTGGGCGCCGGGCCGCTGCCGTTGTCGGTGGGAGCGGCCACAATGGGCGGGTGAGTAAGAGCAGCCTCCCCGCATCCGACCGCAGCCCCCGGCTCCGCGAAGCCCTGATCGCCGCCGCTTTCACCGCCGACGGCCTCCTCGACCGGCTCGGCGCGCCCGCGTATGCCGCGCTCGCCCGCAGTGAGACCGTCCCCGCTCTCCGGGCCACACGTGGGGACGCGCCGCTCGACACGCTGGTGCGGCTGTTCCTTCTCCAGCACCCCGTCCCGGCGGACGCCGCCGCCCTCGCCCTCCCGCTGGAGGAGTGCGTGGAGGACGGCTGGGTGATCCGCGACGGCGACACGGTCCGGGCCACCGTCGACGTGCGGCCCTACGGCGGGCCGGAGGGTGAGGACTGGTTCATCGCCTCCGACCTCGGGTGCGCGGTCGGCGGTGCCGGCGGCATCGGCTCGCACGAGGAGGGCGTCGTGCTCGGTGTCGGCGGGGCGTCCACCACGCTCGCAGGGATCACCGTGCGCAAGCCCGTGGACTCCGCTCTCGATCTCGGTACGGGCTCCGGGATCCAGGCGCTCCACGCCGCCCAGCACGCCACCCGGGTCACGGCCACGGACGTCAACCCGCGTGCGCTGGAATTCACCCGCCTCACCCTCGCCCTGTCCGGCGCCGCCCCCGCCGACCTGCGGGAAGGGTCGCTGTTCGAGCCGGTCGGCACGGAGACGTACGACCTGATCGTGTCCAACCCGCCCTTCGTCATCTCGCCCGGTGCCCGGCTGACGTACCGCGACGGCGGCATGGGCGGCGACGATCTGTGCGCGACCCTCGTGCGGCAGGCGGGGGACCGGCTCAACGAGGGCGGATACGCGCAGTTCCTGGCCAACTGGCAGCACGTGGACGGCGAGGAGTGGCAGGACCGGGTGCGCTCCTGGGTTCCCGGCGGCTGTGACGCCTGGATCGTGCAGCGCGAGGTGCAGGACATCACGCAGTACGCCGAGCTGTGGCTCCGGGACAGCGGGGACCACCGCAGCGACCCCGCTCTCTACGCCGAGCGGTACGGCGCCTGGATGGACGAGTTCGAGGCCCGCGGCACCAAGTCCGTCGGCTTCGGATGGATCACGCTCCGCAGGTCCGCCGCAGCCGCCGCAGGAAGCCCCTCGGTCGTCGTGGAGGAGTGGCCGCACGCGGTGGAACAGCCCCTCGGGGACGCCGTCGAGGCCCATTTCGCGCGGCAGGACTATCTGCGCGAGCACGATGACGCGGCGCTGCTGGCCGCGCACTTCACTCTTGCCGAGGAGGTCGTCCAGGAGCAGGTCGGTCTGCCGGGTGCCGAGGATCCTGAGCATGTGGTGCTGCGTCAGCACCGCGGGATGCGGCGGGCGACCAAGGTCGACGCGGTCGGCGCCGGCTTCGCGGGCGTGTGCGACGGTTCGCTGCCCGCGGGCAGGATTCTGGACGCCATCGCCCAGTTGATGGCCGAGGACCCGGTGCTGCTGCGTGACCGCACCCCGCAGGCGATCCGGGTTCTGGTGGAGGAAGGCTTCCTCGATCCCGTGCGGTGAACGCGGGGCACCCGTCAGCGGGCTCCGTTCCCGGCACCGGAGCTGCGTGCTCCGGTGCCCGGAACCCTTCTGAACAGCGCGTACGTATCGGCTCGGTGTGTACGCCCGGGCGGTCCACGGGTTCCGCTCAGGGCCGTTCCCCGGGTGGCTGCGCGGTGTTCACCCGGGGTTCGCGCCGACGACGCTCCGGAGTGGCAGCCTCCCGTGTGCCGAGCGGCACCGGCGGGCCGAGGGCCCCGGGCCCTGCCGGCAGCCGATGGCCGGAATGTGAGGGGTACGGACATGGAGAGCGTCACCGCGGCCTTCGCCGGTACGGCATTCAGCCTGTTCGGCGCGGCCCTCCTCGTCTGGACGGGGGCGCGCACCATCCAGCGTGCGCCGGTGGCACTCGGCGTGAGCCCCGTCGCCTCCACCGCTCTCGCCACGCTCTTCGGCGTACTCTTCCTCGTCCTCGGCGTGTGGTGCTTCACCCGCATCTGATCCACTTCTCCGGAGGGGCCTGAAGGCCGCCGGGCATCGGGCCGCAGGGTCCCCCCGACACCGCGGTGAAACCCGCAGGCGGCGGCTCCGCGGGGGGCGGACCGGGCAGTCCGGGCGGCAGGAATGGCGGAAGTCGGGTTACCGTTCGAGTGGCCGTTGCGGGCTTTTGCCGTTTGACACGGGGGCGGGTTGTACCGTCACACTCCGCAGCGACAGCACCGCAGGCAGCGCCAGAGCGCTGCCCGGATGCCCACGAGTGCCGACCGGAGAGAAGAGCGAAGTTGTCCCCGACCAGCGAGACCGCAGGCCGCCGACTCGTCATTGTCGAGTCGCCTGCCAAGGCGAAGACGATCAAGGGCTACCTCGGCCCCGGATACGTCGTCGAGGCGAGCGTCGGGCACATCCGCGACCTGCCGAACGGCGCCGCCGAGGTGCCGGACGAGTACACCGGTGAGGTACGCCGCCTCGGCGTGGACGTCGAAAACGACTTCCAGCCGATCTACGTCGTCAACGCAGACAAGAAAGCCCAGGTCAGGAAGCTCAAGCAGCTCCTCGCCGAATCCGACGAACTCTTCCTCGCCACCGATGAGGACCGCGAGGGCGAAGCCATCGCGTGGCACCTGCAGGAAGTCCTCAGGCCCAAGGTCCCGGTCCACCGGATGGTCTTCCACGAGATCACCAAGGACGCGATCCGGGCCGCCGTCGCCAATCCGCGCGAGCTCAACCAGCGCATGGTCGACGCCCAGGAGACCCGCCGCATCCTCGACCGTCTCTACGGCTACGAGGTCTCGCCGGTCCTGTGGAAGAAGGTCATGCCGCGGCTCTCCGCGGGCCGTGTCCAGTCCGTGGCGACCCGTCTCGTCGTCGAGCGGGAGCGCGAGCGCATCGCCTTCCGCTCCGCCGAGTACTGGGACCTGACCGGCACCTTCGCCACCGGCCGCACCGGTGACGCCTCCGACCCCTCGACGCTCACCGCCCGCCTCAGCGCGGTCGACGGGCGCCGTATCGCGCAGGGCCGTGACTTCGGTCCCGACGGACAGCTCAAGCAGGGCTCGGCCCAGACGCTGCACCTGGACGAGGCGAACGCCCGCGCCCTGGCCGCCGCGCTCGCCGACTCCGCGTTCGCGGTCCGCTCGGTCGAGTCGAAGCCGTACCGCCGCTCGCCGTACGCCCCCTTCCGCACGACGACCCTCCAGCAGGAGGCGAGCCGCAAGCTGGGCTTCGGGGCCAAGGCCACGATGCAGGTGGCGCAGAAGCTGTACGAGAACGGCTTCATCACCTACATGCGTACGGACTCCACGACCCTCTCGGACACCGCGGTCTCCGCGGCCCGGGCGCAGGTCACGCAGCTGTACGGGGCGAACTACCTGCCCGACAAGCCGCGCACCTACGCCGGGAAGGTCAAGAACGCGCAGGAGGCGCACGAGGCGATCCGCCCCTCCGGCGACCGCTTCCGCACCCCGGCGGAGACGGGCCTCACCGGCGACCAGTTCCGCCTGTACGAGCTGATCTGGAAGCGGACCGTCGCCTCCCAGATGAAGGACGCCACGGGTAACTCCGTCACCGTGAAGATCGGTGGCCGGGCGAGCGACGGCCGCGACGCAGAGTTCTCCGCGTCCGGCAAGACGATCACCTTCCACGGCTTCATGAAGGCGTACGTCGAAGGCGCCGACGACCCGAACGCCGAGCTGGACGACCGCGAGCGCCGGCTGCCGCAGGTCGCCGAGGGCGACGCGCTGACCGCCGACGAGGTCACGGTCGACGGCCACGCCACCAAGCCTCCGGCCCGCTACACCGAGGCCTCGCTGGTCAAGGAGCTCGAAGAGCGCGAGATCGGCCGCCCGTCGACGTACGCCTCGATCATCGGGACCATCCTGGACCGCGGCTACGTGTTCAAGAAGGGCACGGCCCTGGTGCCGTCGTTCCTCTCGTTCGCCGTGGTCAACCTGCTGGAGAAGCACTTCGGCCGGCTCGTCGACTACGACTTCACCGCCCGCATGGAGGACGACCTCGACCGCATCGCGCGGGGCGAGGCCCAGTCCGTGCCGTGGCTGCGGCGCTTCTACTTCGGTGCCGGTGACGACACGACCGGCGCGGGCGCGGCCTCCGACGCGGGCAACGGCGACGGGGACCACCTCGGCGGCCTGAAGGAACTGGTCACGGACCTCGGCGCGATCGACGCCCGGGAGATCTCGTCGTTCCCCGTCGGCAACGACATCAAGCTCCGTGTCGGCCGCTACGGCCCGTACATCGAGCGGGGCGAGAAGGACTCCGAGGGCCACCAGCGCGCGGACGTGCCGGAGGACCTGGCGCCCGACGAGCTGTCCGTGGAGCTCGCGGAGGAGTTGCTGGCCAAGCCGAGCGGCGACTTCGAGCTCGGCACGGACCCGGTCAGCGGCAACCAGATCATCGCCAAGGACGGCCGCTACGGCCCGTACGTCACCGAGGTCCTGCCCGAGGGCACCCCGAAGACGGGCAAGAACGCGGTCAAGCCGCGGACGGCCTCGCTCTTCAAGTCCATGTCGCTCGATACGGTGACTCTGGCCGACGCGCTCAAGCTGATGTCCCTGCCCAGGGTCGTCGGTGAGGACGCCGAGGGTGTCGAGATCACCGCGCAGAACGGCCGGTACGGCCCGTACCTCAAGAAGGGCACTGACTCGCGTTCGCTGACCTCCGAGGACCAGCTCTTCGACATCACGCTCGACGAGGCGCTGGCGATCTACGCCCAGCCGAAGCAGCGCGGGCGGGCCGCCGCCAAGCCGCCGCTCAAGGAGCTCGGCACGGACCCGGTGAGCGGTGCCCCGGTGGTCGTGAAGGACGGTCGCTTCGGCGCCTACGTCACGGACGGCGAGACGAACGCGACGCTGCGGACCGACGACAGCGTCGAGGACATCACGCCGGAGCGCGGCTACGAGTTGCTCGCCGAGAAGCGGGCCAAGGGGCCGGCCAAGAAGAAGACGGCCAAGAAGGCTCCGGCCAAGAAGGCGCCCGCGAAGAAGGCGACGGCCACGAAGAAGACGACGACCGCCAAGAAGGCGACCGCCACCAAGACGGCGGCCGCGAAGAAGACGGCCACCGCCAAGAAGGCTCCCGCGAAGAAGACGACCACGACGGCCAGGAAGACGGCCTCGTCCTCGTCCGACGAGAGCTGACCGCCTCAGGGCGGCTGTGCGTGTGGACCGAAGGGGCCGGATCATCCGGCCCCTTCGGCGCGCGTGCCCCGGGTGGCCGGATTCCAGCGGCCATATGTTCGGACGCGGCCCCCGGGCACCGCACCGCTCCCGATAGGCTGGGCGGATGACGCGAGCCGAGCAGCCACCGGTCGTGAGCCCCACCTCCGACACACTTGCCGCAGACTCACGCGAGCGCGCCGTACGAGCCCTGTTGCGTGTTCCCCCGCTCAGGCGGTTGTGGAGCGCACAGCTCGTCGGAAGTATCGGCGATTCACTCGCCCTTCTCGTGCTGGTGTTGTTGTCGCTGCAGGCGGCGGTCCTGGAGGGCTCCTTCGGGGCCGGATACCGCGGGGCGGCCTTTGCCGTCGCCGCCGTGTTCGGTGCCCGGATTCTTTCCACCGTGCTCTTCGGAGCCGTGCTCCTGGGGCCCCTGACGGCGCTCACGGCGCCCGCCGGTCCGGTGGACCGGCGCTGGCTGATGATCGGGGCGGACGGGCTGCGGCTCGCTCTGCTGGTCGTCGCGCCCCTGTGGATCGACTGGATGCCGGACAAGGCACTCATGATGATCCTGATCACCGTCTTCGTGACCGGTGTCGGCGAGCGGCTGTGGACGGTGGCCAAGGAGAGCGCGGCGCCCGCGCTGCTCCCGCCCCCGCCCCCGGAGGGCGCCGCCGTGCGCCCCCTGCCCGACCACCTCGACGCCCTGCGCAGGCTCTCGCTGCGCACCGATTTCCTGGCGGTGCCGGTCGCCGCCGCCGTACTCGTGGTCGCCGCACTGATCGGTGAGCTGCTCGGTACGGGCTTCGACTGGTTCTCCGTGCACCAGGCCGCCCTCGGCTCGTACGTCGCGGCGGGACTCTTCTCCGCCTCGATCTCCACCCTGTACTTCCTCGAACTGCCGGACACCCGCACGCCCCGCCCGCGCTCCCCGCTGGAGGGCCTGCGCAGGCCCTCCACCGGAACGGGTCCCGACAAGGGCCGCACCGGCAGCATCCGGCTGGTCGTCGCCGCGTGCGCCCTGGTCGCCGGGGCCATCGCCGCGGCGGCGGGCGTCTCCGTACTGCACGCCTCCGACCTCGGGGGCGGGCCCGCCACCTTCGCGCTGCTGATCCTGGTCCTGACCGGGGGCACCGCACTCGGCATCCGTACGGCGCCCAAGGTGCTGCCCGCCCTGTCGCGGCGCCGGCTGCTCGCCCTGGCCATCGCCGTCACCGGGGTGGCGCTCCTCGCGCTCGGCCTGGTGCCGGACACGGCCACCGGGCTGCTGATCGCCCTGGTCGCCGGTTACGCGGCCGGGGTCGCCGCCAACATCGGGCATACGGTCATCGACCAGGAGACGGAGGCGTTCCGGCAGGCCAGGTCCACCGAGCACCTCCAGGCCGTCGTCCGGGTGCTGGTCGCGCTCGGCGCGGTGGGCGGGCCGCTGGTCGCCGCAGCCATCGGCCGTCACCGTCTCGGATCGGGCGACTTCGTCTTCGCGCACGGTGGGGCGGCGTTCACGCTGATGCTCGTCGGCGCCCTGCTGCTGCCCGTCGCGGTGATCGTCCTCGCCAAGACCGACGACCGGGCCGGAGTGCCCCTCCGCCGTGATCTGCGCGAGGCGCTGCGCGGTGGTGACCCCGCCGTGGCGCCCGCCGCGAACGGCTTCTTCCTCGTCCTGGAGGGCGGCGACGGAGCCGGCAAGTCCACCCAGGTCGAGGCACTCGCCGACTGGATCCGAGCCAAGGGGCACGAGGTCGTCGTGACCCGCGAGCCGGGAGCGACCCCGGTCGGCAAGCGGTTGCGCTCGATCCTGCTCGACGTGTCGTCGGCCGGGCTTTCCAACCGCGCCGAGGCACTGCTGTACGCAGCCGACCGGGCCGAGCACGTCGACTCCGTCGTCCGCCCGGCGCTGGAGCGCGGTGCGATCGTCATCTCGGACCGTTACATCGACTCGTCCGTCGCCTACCAGGGCGCGGGCCGAGACCTCGCCCCGACCGAGATCGCCCGTATCTCGCGCTGGGCGACGACCGGGCTCGTACCGCATCTGACGGTCCTCCTGGACGTCGACCCGGAGACCGCGCGGGAACGCTTCACCGAGGCCCCCGACCGGCTGGAGTCCGAGCCGGCCGAGTTCCACAACCGGGTGCGGTCCGGCTTCCTGACCCTGGCCGCGGCCGACCCGGCCCGCTACCTGGTGGTGGACGCGGGACAGGAGCCCGAAGCGATCACCACGGTCGTACGCCACCGGCTCGACCAGCTCCTGCCGCTCTCCGAGGCCGAGATCCAGGCCATGGAGGAGGCGCGCAGGGCCGCCGAGGAGGAGGCCAGGCGCAAGGCCGAGGAAGAGGCCGCGCGCAAGGCCGAGGAGGAGCGGCTGGAGCGTGAGCGGGAGGCCCAGCTCGCCAAGCTCCGCGCCGAGGAGGAGGAGCGCAGGCGCCGCGAGGAGGAAGAGGCGCGGCAGCGCGAGGCCGAGCGGCAGGCGGAGGAGGCCAGGCAGCGCGCCGAGGAGGCCCGCCGCCGTGCGGAGGAGGAGCGCGCCCGGATCGAGGCCGAGGAGCGGGTGCGCGAGGCCGAGCAGGAGCGGCTGCGCCAGCAGGCCCAGGAGGAGGCACGGCTGCGCAAGGAGGCGGAGGAACTGCGCCTGGAGAAGCAGCGCAAGGCCGAGGAGGCGCTGGTCCGGGCCGAGGAGGCCCGCAGCCGCGCCGAGGCCGAGGCCGCTGCCCGGGCGGAGGCCGAGGCCGCGAGGCGTTCCCGTGAGGCCGGGCACCACGAGTCGGGGCCGTCGGGCCGTTCGGGGCCGTCCGTGCCCGACAACGAGCTGACCGTGCCCACCCCGGTCGTGAATCCGAACGAGATCACGCAGCCGGTGCCGGTCGCGCGCCCGGACCGGCCGGTGCGGGACGCGGAGGAGACGACCGTGCTGCCGCCCGTGCGCGACGAGAACCCGTCGGACCGGGTGCCGCCGGGCATCTTCCGGGACGAGCGCGGTGCCTCCCGCCCCGAGGGCGAGAACGAGCGCACGCGGGAGCTGCCCCAGGTCAGCGACGACCCGCAGGCCGGGCGCGGCGCTCAGGACGGTTCCGGCAGGCAGAAGCGGCCGCGTCCCGACTGGGCCGAGGAGACCCCGCTCGACGATCTGCCGTCCCTGGCCGACGAACTGCTCGGGGGTTCCGACGACGACCAGGACGGCTCCGGCCGGGGCGGTCGCCGGCCGCGCCGCTGACGGGCGGGTGGTGACGGGCACGCCGCTCCAGGGCGGTGGGCCCGAGGACGGAAAGCCGGGATTGTCAGACCCTTCCCGCACAATGGGGAAGCGCTGGGAACGGGGCTTCCCCGCTCGACACCACCGGAAGGGCGGTGACCATGACCGTATGGGACGACCTGGTCGGACAGGACCGGGTGCAGGAGCAGCTCGGTGCCGCCGCCCGGGACGCCGATGCGCTGGTCACCGCCGACTCCGAGGGCGAGCCGGTGGCTCCCGGCTCGAAGATGACGCACGCCTGGCTCTTCACCGGCCCGCCCGGATCCGGCCGGTCCACGGCCGCCCGTGCCTTCGCCGCGGCGCTCCAGTGCGTCAGCCCGGACCGCGCCCTGGGCGGGGCGCCGGGCTGCGGCTTCTGCGACGGCTGCCACACGGCGCTGATCGGGACCCACGCGGACGTCGAGGTGATCCGCACGGATCTGCTCTCCATCGGCGTGAAGGAGACCCGCGAGCTGGTCCGCCGCGCCCAGCTGTCCCCGGCCGTGGGCCGCTGGCAGGTCATCGTCATGGAGGACGCCGACCGTCTTACCGAGGGCGCGGGCAACGTCCTGCTGAAGGCCGTGGAGGAGCCCGCGCCGCGCACGGTGTGGCTGCTCTGCGCCCCCTCCCTCGAAGACGTGCTGCCGACGATCCGCTCCCGCTGCCGCCATCTCTCGCTGCGTACGCCGCCGGTGGACGCCGTGGCCGATGTGCTGATCAGGCGTGACGGCATCGACCCGGAGCGGGCCGCGTCCGCCGCCCGCGCCACCCAGGGGCACATCGGCAGGGCACGCCGCCTCGCCACGGACGAGCGGGCGCGCGCCCGGCGGGCCGCGGTGCTCAAGCTCCCTCTGCGCGTCCATGACGTCGGGGGCTGCCTCAAGGCGGCCCAGGAGCTGATCGACACGGCCACGGACGACGCCAAGCAGGTCGCCGAGGAGGTCGACGTCAAGGAGACGGAGGACCTCAAGGCGGCGCTCGGCGGCGTGGCCGGAGGCCGGATGCCGCGCGGCACGGCCGGTGCGATGAAGGAGCTGGAGGACAGGCAGAAGCGCCGGAGGACGCGAACCCAGCGCGACAGCCTCGATCTCGCGCTCAGCGAGCTCACCGGGTTCTACCGCGATGTGCTGGCGCTCCAGCTCGGCTCCCGGCTGGCCCTCGCCAACACCGATGTACGGGACGCCCTCGACCGGATCGCCGAGTCGTCCACCCCCGAGGGCACCCTGCGCCGGATCGAGGCCGTGATCGCCTGTCGCCGTGCCCTCGACCGCAACGTCGCGCCGCTGCTCGCCGTCGAGGCGATGACGATGGCACTCCGGGCCGGCTGACACCCGGGGGCCGGCCGGCTCGTCTGCTCCGCGTGTTCCCGCCTGTCCGGGGCGAGGACCTCTGGGCCGCTGGTGCGAGCGAATTCACCCGTACGAGCAGGGAATCGGCCGAGTCGTCCCTCGGCGGCTACGCTCCGGGGATGGACACCAGGCGCCTGCTCCGTACGTTCGCCACCGCGCTCGGCACTGCCGGCCTTCTCGTCTCCGGCTGCAGCAGCGGCAGTTCGGCGCCCAGCGCGTCGGCGACGGGTTCGGCCGCCGCCGAGGAGCTCGAACCGTATTACGGGCAGAAGCTGCGTTGGCGGGACTGCGGCGTCGAGGACTTCCAGTGCGCCACGATGAAGGCCCCCCTGGACTACGCGAAGCCCGACGACGGTGACGTGGAGCTGGCCGTCTCCCGCAAGAAGGCCACCGGGCCCGGCAAGCGGATCGGCTCGCTCCTGGTGAACCCCGGCGGCCCCGGCGGTTCGGCCATCGGCTACCTCCAGGGGTACGCGGCCATCGGCTACCCGGCCGCCGTCCGCGCCCGGTACGACATGGTGGCCATCGACCCGCGCGGTGTGGCCCGCAGCGAGCCGGTCGAGTGTCTGACCGGCAAGGAGATGGACGCCTACACGCAGGTCGACCAGACCCCGGACGACCGGAGCGAGATCTCCGAACTCGACAAGGCCTTCGACACGTTCGCGAACGGCTGCGAGAAGCGCTCCGGCACGATCCTCCCGCATGTCTCCACGGTCGAGACCGCGCGTGACATGGACATCCTGCGCTCCCTGCTCGGCGACGAGAAGCTGCACTACGTCGGCGCCTCGTACGGCACGTTCCTCGGCGCGACGTACGCCGATCTCTTCCCCGCCCGCGTGGGCCGTCTGGTCCTGGACGGGGCGATGGACCCCTCGCTCCCGGCGATCGACATCAACCGCGACCAGACCGCCGGCTTCGAGGCGGCGTTCCAGTCCTTCGCGGCGGACTGCGTGAAGCAGGCGGACTGCCCGCTCGGCACCACGAACACGTCGGACGCCGCGACGGCGCTGAAGAAGCTCTTCAGCGATCTGGACTCCGCGCCGGTGAAGACCGGTGGGAGCAGGCAGCTGACCGAGTCCCTCGGGACCACGGGTGTGATCGCCGCCATGTACGACGAGGGCGCCTGGCCCCAGCTCCGCGAGGCCATCGCCGCCGCGCAGAACGGCGACGGCTCCGGTCTGCTCGCCCTGGCCGACAGCTACTACGAGCGGGATCCGAGCGGAAAGTACGCCAACCTGATGTTCGCCAACGCCGCGGTGAACTGCCTCGACCTGGAACCCGCCTTCGCCGACGCCTCCGCGGTGGAGAAGGCGCTCCCGGACTTCGAGAAGGCCTCCCCGGTCTTCGGCAGGGGCTTCGCCTGGGCGGCCCTGAACTGCGGCTCCTGGCCCGTCGAGGCCACGGGCACCCCGCACCGCACCGAGGCGGAGGGCGCCGCTCCGATCGTCGTGGTCGGCACCACCCGCGACCCGGCCACTCCCTACAAGTGGGCCGAGGCCCTCGCGGAGCAGCTCTCCTCCGGGACCCTCCTCACCTACGAGGGCGACGGGCACACGGCCTACGGCCGGGGCAGCGACTGCATCGACACGGCGATCAACACCTACCTTCTGGAGGGCACCCCGCCCAAGGACGGCAAGAAGTGCGGCTGACCTGCGGATACGGCCGCGAGGGCGGGCGGTACGGAGCACCCCCGGAAACTGTGTAGACTTGGCGTCGCTGCTGACCGCACCATGGTGCGACAGAGCGTGCCGCCTTAGCTCAGTTGGCCAGAGCAACGCACTCGTAATGCGTAGGTCTCGGGTTCGAATCCCGAAGGCGGCTCATCTGAAACCCCAGGTCACATAGCCCGTGACCTGGGGTTTTCTGTTGCTCGGGGCATGCGGCGTCACACGGCCCAGGTGCCGTGACTTTGCTTGCGTGAGCGGTGCCCGTGAGCGGAGCCGCTCGGGGACCTACTTCTTGGGCTTCTGGCGCTTCGCCTTCTTGGCGGCCTTGGCTTGGGCTTTCGTCTGGTCCTTCTTCGGCTTGCCGCCCTTGCCAGCGCCGGTCTCCTTGGCCGCAGCCTTCCTGGCCTTTTCCTTCTTCGCAGCTTTGCGCGCGGCCTTCTCGGCCTCGGCCTTGCGCTGGAGCGGTACGAGCTTCGCGGTCGCCTCGGCGGCGCTCTTGCCCACGTGGGGGAGCACGCTCTGGTAGATGTCACGCGTGATCCGGGTGTCGCTGTGCCCGAGGGTGTCCGACACGATCTTGATGTCGATGTCGGCGGCGAGCATGAGGGTGGCCGCGCCGTGCCGCAGGTCGTGGAGGCGGATGGGCGGTAGGCCGGAGGCGGCGACGAGGCGCTCGAAGAGGTCGGTGACCTTGCCCGGATGGAGCCAGGAGCCGTCCTCTTGGGTGAAGACGTGGCCTGTCTCGACCCAGGCTGTGCCCCATTCCTCGCGAGCCTTGCCCTGTCGATCGCGGTGTCGCTTCAGGACGTCGACGGTGTCGTCGTCGAGGGCGACCACGCGGGAGCCGCTGTCGGTCTTGGGGTCGGACGCTTCCACTTCCCAGCCGTCCTGGACGAGTTGGGAGGAGACGGTGAGAAAGTGAGTGTCGAGATTCGTCTCCGACCATGGCTGCCCGCACGCCTCGCCACGGCGCAGGCCCCGGAAGGCGATCAGGTGCCACATCGCGTAAAGCCGGTCCTCGGCGACGAAGTCGAGGAAGGCACCGGTCTGTTGAGGCGTCCAGACCATCACGGGGGACGGCTTCTCGCCGGTCTGCTCCCACTTGGCGACCCGTTCGTCCGTCCACGCGAGTGCCTTCGGTTTGCGCACGGGGTCGATCTCGACGTGGGCTGCCGGGTTGAACGTGATGATCTGCTGCCCGATCGCGTCGTTCAGGGCCGCGCGGAGGGTGGCTTTGACGTGCTGGCGCGTGGCAGGGCCGGTGATGCGGCGGAAGGGCGGCATTTCGTCGATCGCGGCCTTCATCGCCTTGCGGCGGGCGCGGTGTTCCGCGCCCTTCCATGGGATGGTCGCCAACTCGTCTATCGCGGAACGCCGTTGGGCGTTGTCCTCCAGGATCTCAGCGTTGGCGTCGCGGATGTTCGTGAACAACTCGCTGAGGTGGCTGACGCGTAGCCGGTCCAGACGCCGGTTGCCGATGCGCGGCTTCAGGTGGACGCGTATGTCGGTCTCGTAGCGGTTGAGGCCGGACTTGCGTATGCGCTTGCCGGCCAGCCACCGGTCGAGCCATTCGGTGACGGTCAGGCTGCCGATGAGGTCCTGACCGGAGTTGAGGCGCCGCCGAGTCTCCTCGACCTCGGGCAGAGAGGACCGTTCGCGGCTGACCTCGGCCAGCATCTCGGCGATCAGTTCGGTGCCCTCGGGGTCCCCGGCCAGCCTGGTGCCCACCTGCACTCAGCCCAGGCCGACGGTGCTATAGCGGACGGGTACGACGGTCCGGCCGACGCGGACCCGGCGAGGGGTCTGGAGACCATCCCCGATATGGAGCCGACGCCGGGCTCGGAGCTACTGGACGAACTGCGCTCCCAAATAGCCCAGTTCGTGATTCCGCCCTCTTCCGAGGCGCTGGACGCGACCACCCTGTGGGTGGCGGCGACGCAACTCCAGCCTGCGTGGCAGCACGCCCCACGGCTGGCAGTGGTGGGACCTGCGAAGCGGTGCGGGAAGTCGCGGCTGCTGGACGTGCTGACCGAGACGGTGCACGAGCCGATGCTCACCATCAACACCACGCCGGCGGCCATCTTCCGCTCGATCAACGAGGAGGAGCCGCCGACGCTGCTGGTGGACGAGGCCGACACCATCTTCGGCCCCAAGGTCGCGGAGAAGAACGAGGAGACGCGCGGCCTGCTGAACGCCGGTCATCAGCGCGGCCGGTACGTCACCCGGGTCGTTGGCAACGACCACACCCCGCACAAGTTCGCCACCTTCGCCATGGCAGCCATCGCGGGCATCGGAGATCTGCCGGACACCGTCATGGACCGGTCGGTCGTCATCCGCATGCGCCGCAGGGCCGAGGGCGAGAAGGTCAAACCCTTCCGCTCGCGACGCGACATCCCGGCCCTGCACGAGCTGCGCGTCCGCATCCGTACCTGGGCGCTCCCGCTACTGGAGGACGCCGCGAGCCTGGAGCCGGAGATGCCGGTCGAGGACCGAGCCGCCGACACCTGGGAGCCTCTGGTGATCGTCGCCGACCTGGCCGGTGGGCGCTGGCCGCGGCTCGCGCGGATCGCGTGCGCGCGGATGGTCGCCGCCGAGGTAGCGGCCGAAGAGGAGCACCCCAGCGGGGCGCGCATCCTCGCCGACATCCGGCGAGTCTTCTTCGCCCAGCGGGAGGTGGACAGCCTGTCCACCGAGGACCTCCTGCACTACCTGAACGCGGACGCTGAAGCGCCGTGGGGAGAGCGAGGACGCTACGGCCTGACCGCCCGGGAACTCAGCGCGATGCTGCGCGACTACGACATTCGGCCCGGCAACGTGCGCATGGCCGACCGGTCCCAGCGCAAGGGCTACATGCGCAGCAAGTTCCTCGACGCGTGGCGGCGGTACTGCCCGACCGTCCACCCAGTCGACGCTCGTCGAGGCGAAGGCTGACCCCCACCTCCCTGGTTGCCGTACTTGCCGTCCCTGCCGTGATCTCGCAGGTCAGGGCATACATCGGCAAGACGGCAGCCGAGGGCAAGACGGCACGCATGCGCCTCAACGCACGTAGCCAGCCAAGGGACAGCGTCCAGATCCGTCTTGCTCCGTCCCAGGCGTCCGCGCCGTATCGCCGCAGGTCACGGACCCGCTCATTGGGACGGCTGCCGCAGCGCAGCCGTCCCAGCAGGTGCAGGTACGCGGACAGAGGCCGAATCGGAAGGCGCGCGGTCCTTGTCCCGACTCGGGACAAGACGACAGCGCTTCCTGTCGAGACGGCGCGTTTGGCGCGCTGCCGTACCGCGCTGACCTGCACGTGCAACGCACAAGACGGCAAAGACGCCCCGGACCACTACCCCCAAGGAGCTTCCCGCTTGACCGCCCCGCCCCTCACCACGTCATCGCCGCAGATACGAGACGTCGCCCGCGCCGAAGGCCAGCGGCCGAAGCGTGTTGACGCAGAGCGGCTCGCACTCGGCGCTGCCGGCCTCGTGATTGTGGCCCTGACAGCCGGAGCGTTCTGGCTGTCCTACGCGCACCTCGCCGATGTCGCCGGCCAGCACGGGCTCGGCGCATCCCCCATCCGCCGCTGGGCCTGGCCCGCCACCCTGGACGCGTTCATCGTCACGGGCGAACTGCTGATGCTGAGGGCTGCATTGCGCCGCACAACCGACCTCTGGGCGATCGCCGTGACCGCTGCCGGATCGTTCGGCTCCATCGCGTTGAACGTCGCTGGGGTCAGCGGTACGGGCAGCGAACGCAGCGTCCCGTTCCTCAACTACGTGGTCGCTGCCGTTCCTCCGGCCGCCGCGATGGTCGCCTTCGGCGTCCTGATGCGACAGATCCACCAGCTCGTCGCACCGGCCGACGACTCCTCGGACACCGGTTCCGTATACGCACGGAACCGGCCGGTCGGTCACCTCGGCGACGGTCGATGGCACGACGCTGCTGCGGACGATCCGCAAGTCTCTGGCGAGGAGCGGACGGAATCTACGCCCCAGGCGCCAGAAGCGAAGTCGACTGGCGGCCGTCCGCCCAAGGCGACCATCGCGGAACTGGCGGAGATCGGCCGGGCCACCGGTTATCAGCACGGCAAGCTCACGCGCGACCTGCTCCGAGCTGCCGTGAAGGACCGGAACCTGACGATCGGTAGCGCGCGGCAGACCGAAGTCATGGAGTTGCTCCGGCCGGAACTCGAGGCTGCCGGCATCAAGGTCTCCGGCGGCTGACGCCCGGCGTGCTCGGGCGACCGGAACCCTTCCGGTCACCCGAGCACCCGCCGGTCGCCCCGCATACTTCCACACCCGTGGACAGCGCGATGGCCCACGCCAGCGGGTCGCCGTGATCCTGTTCACCGAGCCGTATCTGGAGCATCGTCCATGCAGCACAGCCAGCACCTACCTGACGAAACTCCCGCTGAGCCGCTCACCTCGACACAGTCCCCTACGCTGCTGTCACGTCTGCGGCGGGCGTTCGGACGGACGGCTCCTGGCGGAGCCAGTAGTACCCCGAGTCCGACTCAAGGCCGGTCTTCGGGGATCTCCGCCCCGGGGGTGGCGGAGACGGCCCAGCGCCAGGGGGCGCCGGAGCGGGAGGTCGGGGCCGAGGGCGGCCCCGACCCGGACACGCTCCACGCCGTACAGCACGAGATTCTGCGTCCCGTCCGTGCCGCCGAGCCTCCCGCGCACAGTGTCCAGCCGACCATCCGCCGATTCACCGGAGACAAACGCACGGAGCGTATCGGCCCTCTGCGTTTCACCACCGGTCAGCTCGCTCAGCTTGAGGAGGCCACCGCCGAGCATGGCTACAAGGGCGCGGGCGGCTTCGCCGCCGATGTCGTCGTCGCCTTCATCACCGGCCGGTTCACCGCCAACCTGCCGTTGTCAGAGGACCGCCGCCGTACCCACATGTTCCGCGCCCAAGTGCTGCGCGAACTTAACCGCATTGGCGTCAACGTCAACCAGATCGCCCGTGCTCTCAACAGCGACCTCACCCCGCCCGACGTACGCCAGTGCCTTGAAGAACTACACGAGCTGCTGGAGCTGATCGCCGACGCCCTGCGCGAACCCGCCGACAGGATGGAGGTCTGACCGGAATGATCGCCGCCATCAAGCCCGCCGGGTCCAGGACCCGCGGACTGCTCGCCTACCTTTACGGTCCCGGCCGGCACGACGAGCACTTCGACCCGCACATCGTGGCCGCCTTCGCGATGCTCGGTATGCCCGACCCCGGCCGCGACGAGAACGCGACGCTCACCGAACTCGCCCGCCACCTTGATGAGCCGGTACAGCTGCGCAACAGCGAATTCGGCAAGCCTGTCACCGACCATGTATGGCACTGCGCCGTCCGTGCGGCACCCGAGGACCGGCAGCTCTCGGATGCCGAGTGGGGCGAGATCGCAGGTCGCATCGTGCACGCGGCCGGCATCGCACCCGAAGGCGACGACCTGGCCTGTCGCTGGGTCGCCGTCCGCCACGCGGACGATCACATCCACATCCTCGCCACCACCGTCCGCGAAGACGGCCGCCGCCCCAAACTTCACAACAACGGCATCCGCGTCGGCAACGCGTGCCGCGAGATCGAAAAGGACTACGGACTACGCCAGTTGAAGAAGGGTGATGGAACCGGCAGCCGCCGCCCCAACCAGGCCGAGATGCACAAGGCCGAACGCCTTGGCTGGGAGCAGACCAGCCAGCAGTGGCTGGAAGACCGTATCCGAGCCGCCATCCCGCACGTCACCGAAACCGAGGAGCTTCTCGCGTACCTCGAAGCCGACGGCGTCGCGATCAGGCCCCGCCGCGGCCCTTCCGGAGACCTCCTCGGCTACGCAGTCGGCCGCCCTGGTGACGAGAACGACAAGGGGGAGCAGATCTATCGAGCTGGCGGAAAGATCGCTCCCGACCTCAGCCTCCCCAAACTGCGGGCCCGCCTGGAGACAGCAACATTCGAGGAGCACCCCACCGCGCGGCGCACCCGGCACACCACCCCCTGGCACCAGGCCACCGACGCCCTCGACACCCTTCACGCCGAGATCGCTGGCGCCACCGGTGACGAATCCGGCAGGGATGAGCGAGCCCAGGCCCACCTCGCCGCGCTCGGCGAACTGATGGAGGCCACCGCACAGCACGCCCCCGCGAACCTGCGCATCGAACTCAAATCAGCATCACGGGAGTTCGCCCGCGCCCAGCGCTCCCAGATCCGTGCCGAAGGCCGAGCCGCCGACACCGTACGCATCGCAGCCCGCGACATCATCCACACCGCCACCGGAGCGGACGGCAGCGCGCTCGCGGCCGTGCTCGCCGCCATGGTCTGGGCGGCGGTCCTCGCGCAGCGCTGGCACGAGGCAAAGAATCACGCCCACCAGTCCGACGCCGCCCGCCGGGCCCTCGACCACCTCCAGACCGCCGCCGACCAGGCCCTCGCCCCCGTGCTCGCCGATCTGGATCGCCGTCTGCCGCGCGAACAGGCCCGCCGCACTCTGGCCCGCGACGTCCGCGCCGCCGTCCCCGACCATGCCGAACGCATCCTCGCCGACGAGAACTGGTCTGCTCTTGCCGCCGTCCTCGCGGATGCGGAGGCCGGTGGCCACAAACCGCACCAGCTCCTCAAGGAGGCCGCCGAGCAACGCGAACTCGACACGGCCCGCCGCCCGGCGCGGGTTTTGATCACGCGCATCCAGCACACCGGCCGCAACCCCGTGCGTATCAGCCGGGCCGAAGCCGCACGCATCCGCTCGACGCGGTCGATATCAGCGGCCAGCACTACAGCCTCGGTCCAGCAGCGTCCACTGGAGCCAGTTGCCGCTCCGGAGCGAGGGAGCCGCCCTCGGCGGTAGCGATTGCAGGGGGCAGCCATTCGGCACTCCGGACTGCTGTCACTTCAGATAGACGTTGCCGGTGATCGCAGGTCAGGCACGGTGGCCCCGAGTGCGGCATGGTCGTCGGCAACGGCACGGAGACGAGAAGCCAGGGCGTCCGGGCCGAGCGACGCCAGTGCCCACAGGGAACTGAGTTGGCGTGCGGTCGACCAGATGCCGGTAGCCGGGGGCCGGAAGGCAGCCACGGTGATGTTCCTGGCAGCGAACGGGACGGGGTCGAGATACGTCATGCCGCCGGTCCCGCACAGGTACGCGTGGGCACCCGTCGCGGCGGCCAGGTCGGCGAGCCGAAGGGAGCGGCCTGGCCTGGCGGACAGGAGGCTGCTCCTGAGGATCTGTCCCCGCCAGCCGAGCAGGTCGAGCAGCACGCGGGTGGAGGTCTCCGCGACCACCACGGTCCGCCCGGTGGCGAAGGCGTCCAATACCGGGTCCAGGGCCTGGGCGAGAGAAGGCCAGTGCGGGCTGGCTCCGAAGTTCTGCCGCAGCATTCCCGCGGTCCTTCGACGGGCGAGTTCAGCGTCGTCGATCAGCGCGTCTCGGATGAGAGTGGATCGCCCGCTCGGGAGGTGGGTGGGAATGGAGAGCCACTGCTGGCGGTCTGGTGCGTCGATGGCGGCGAGGCGCGCTCGGTGCTGGTAGTCGCGGCGGGTGAACTGCACATCGTCCAGGACGATCCAGTAGTCCGCCGCGAACAGCTTGGCCAGCGTCGTCAGCCTCGGGAACAGATTGGGCTGGTGGATCGCGCACAGCCCGCCGGGAGCAGGCTGCTCACGAGGAGATGAGGCGGCTGGTGAAGCCGGAGCGAATGAGAGATTCGTACGCTGCATGTACGTCCTCGGGGACTTCTTGCTCGATGGCGAATCCGAGCTTCGGATACTCGATGACCCGCTGGAGGTCGCCGGCGAGCATGTCCAGAACGAGCTTCTCGTCCCCGATGCTCTTCAGATAGTCGTCGAACTCCAGCGGCTCCGACGCGCAGAGAAACTCGATGTCGGGCCACAGCTTGCGGGCGGTCGCGAACGATCGCCGTTCCATGTACGGCTTGGAGACCAGCAGCACCGTCGTCGGATGGATGCCGGAGGCGGCGAGGACCTCACGGGAGAGGATGATGTTCTGTCCGGTGTTGGCCGCGTGGGGCTCCAGCAGAATGGCGTCGGCGGGGACACCGAGGTCGATGGCGTGCTCACGGAAGTGGACTGCCTCCCCGCGAGGGAAGACCTTGGCGGTGGTGGGGCTGTTGCCGCCGGTGAACACCAGGGTCTGGAACAGCCTGGCGCGGTACAGCTCGGCGGAGCGGGTTGCGACGCCGAGGTCGTGGCTGCCCAGTCCGATTGCCACGTCGACGGGGCGCAGCTCGTGCTGCATCTGGTGGTAGTCCCAGATCAGCTTGGCCTGGTGCCACTGGTCCTCGGTAATGCCCTGATGGTCGTTGCGCACGCGTTCTCCCTGGTCACCGTTGCCGGGGGCCGGTCGGCCCCTCGCTCATGGCCTTGACGCCCTCGATGCTGCGCAGTTGGTGCACGAGTCCGTACTGCGCGGCCACCTTGGCGGCCTGGTCGAGGACGACGATTCCATCATCCTGGGTCGCCGTATCGGAGAGCAGGATGTGGCCGTGAGCGGTGTCCAGACGTACGCGTTGCATTGGTGAGTCGGTCGTTCCGCTGCTCCGGGCGATGTCGATGAAGTGCAGGGCTTGAGAGAGATCGCCGGCGCCGCGGCGGGCCAGAGCGAGCTTCTGGTGGGCCACCGACCAGTCGTCCGGTTCGGTTAGATCTTCGAACTCGCGGGTCGCTGCCTGCATGACGCGGGTCGCGTAGTCATGCTCGCCGTCCTTGCTCAGCGCCGTCCCCACCCACAGCCTTGCGCGAGCCCGGTCGCGGCGAGAGAGCCGGTCGTCGACGGCGAGAGTCTCGTAGTTGCGGGCGGCGACTTCCAGCTTGCCGGACATCTCGGTGACGACTGCGAGCGACAGATCGAGCTGGGCGACGCGGCGAGGGATGTCGAGCTGGGTGAAGACCGTCCGGGCACCGGCGTAGGAATGCTGGGCCGAGAGCGGGCCCAGGACAACGCCTTGGTCGCGTTTGAGGTCACCAAGTAAGGCCGTGGAGCGGGCAAAGAGGTACAGGCCCTTCTCGTCCAGTTCATGGGCCTTGAACCGGCTCAGCCACCGAGTGAGAAGGCTGTCGGCAAAGGCGAAGTTCTGCCGGGACAGGGAGACCACGACCCGGTCGAGGTCATCGGCCCATGACTCGTACTCCCACGCCCTGGGGCCGGACGCGACGACACGTCTGCCGACAGTCGCGACGGCGTCGGCCATCTCCGACAGGAGTGTCTCGAAGCGCAGGTGGGCCGCGGCGTCCGCTCGTCCGAGGGCGGTGTCGAGGATGGCCTGGGTATCGGGCCTCGGCTCGGTGGCGGCGAGCTTGCTCTCCCACTTGGACACGGTCGCGACCGCCAGGCCCAGACGCTCGGCGTAGGCCCGCACGCTCAGCCGCAGGGCGAGCCGTAATGCCTTGGCCTCAAGCCCGGTCCAGCGGTGCACGGTGGCCACGCGTCACTCCCTTCCACCAGCCATCGAAGCAGACGCGACGATGCGGCGGGACGGAAGTGGAACGGAAGTAGAACAGGCGGTGATTTCCGGCGAGTTGGTCCGACGCCATGCTCGGAACGTCACCACGTGTCGAGCCTTTGGAGGGTCCCAAGCATGGAACCCCTCACGGAACATCGCCTGGTCAGCGGCCCGGTCGTCTACGGTTTCCTGCGACTGGTACGCGTACCCCGAGCACGGCAGGAAGCACTGGTCGCCTCGCTGATCGAGTACTGCCGTAGCCACGAGCTGCAGCTGTCCAGCCTCTTCACCGACCGCGACACTGCTGGACCAGCGTCAGCGGCGTTCACCGGCCTCCTCGACGTGCTGGCGCTGCCGGACGTCTACGGCGTCGTCGCCCCCGCCATGTCGCACCTGGGCCCGAAAGCCATAGCAGCCGAACGCGGGCGGCAGATCGAATCGGCCGGTGCCCGGCTGCTGCTGGTCCGGCGCCCGCGTCCCGCCCATTCGACCGCCCCTCGAAGCGGCCCCGTCCACCGTCCGCACTCCAGCACCACTCGCGTCG
Source organism: Streptomyces sp. CB02058 (assembly GCF_001905505.1). Taxonomy (GTDB): domain Bacteria; phylum Actinomycetota; class Actinomycetes; order Streptomycetales; family Streptomycetaceae; genus Streptomyces. The sequence goes on along the minus strand of NZ_LIPG01000005.1, from coordinate 101,315 downwards.
TGGATGCCGAGTCATGAGGACCATCGCGATGACCAAGACGATCCAGAGGTTCTTCGAGTCCCGGCCCGAATCGGTCGGCCAGGCGCGGACTTTCACCACCGAGGCCCTGACCGGCTGGGGTCTGCTGGACCGAGGCGAAGACGTCCGACTCTGCGTCTCCGAACTCGCCACCAACGCCATGCTCCACGGGACCGCCCCCGGCCACGGCTTTCTGGTCAGACTCGACGCCGACGACGAGGTCGTACGCCTGGAAGTGCACGACAGCCGCCGCCTACACCCCCACCCCCGTCGGCCTTGCGACACGGACACCGCCGGCCGCGGGCTGCTCCTGGTGACCGCGCTTGCCGACGGCTGGGGCGTGGAGGACCGCACCCCGTTCGGGAAGATCGTCTGGTCGTGCTTCAAAGCCCCCGGCGGGACGACGTCATGAACGTCACGCTCACCCCACCCGGCCCTGACCTGCGCCTCCTGGTGTCGCTCGCCGCCTGGACCTGGCAGGGTCCCGGACCAGACGGCCGCGAGATCGCACACATCCTGATCACGCACACCACGGCCCTGACTGACGGCAGCACCGCCGTGACGGCCGAGGACCGAATGCGGCGACTGTCCGCGTGCCTCGGCGGCCTGACCGGAGCACGTGAGGTCATCCCGGAGCTGGGGCCGTGCTTACGACTCGTCGGCGATCACGTGCTGCTGCACATCCCCGGGGCCTCTCGCCGGCTGCGGCTACCCACCCGCCGTCCCTGGACCGAACTGGTCACCCGCACCGGCGAGGCGATCCTCCTGCTCGGTCTCGATCCGCTGCCACAGTCCGCAGGTTCCGCTCGCCTCGACGCCTACCTGGACGCCGCGCTCGCAGTCGACCGATTGCTTTTCGGGCGCGTCCAACTCCCGCCGTCGGCCGCGCGCGCTGACGTCTGCTCGACCTGCGGCGGCAGCGGAACCGACCCGATCTCGGGGCGCGCATGCCCGGACTGCTCCCTCCACTGCCGACTCGAACCGTGAAAGGCACGCCATGCACCAGCTCATTGCCGCCCCGTTCCTCGACGGCCACCTTTTGCTGCACCCCGGAGCGCGATCCGGGGCCCGTATCCCGGCCACCCACTACGAGCAACTCCACGCCGCCGACGGCGCGCAGCCCTTGCCCGATTGGGCGGTCGACCTGGCGGCCGATGCCTGGGGCCTCGACGTTGCTGGCGCCCCGACGAAGGACACGGTCCTGATCCGCGAGCCGTCCGCGTATGGATACTGCCGCGCCTCCTGGGAGATCAACCTCGGATGCAACTTTGGCTGCAAGCACTGCTACCTCGGCGAACGCCCCTTCTCCGGCCTCACCTGGGAGAACAAGGTCAAGCTCCTGGACATCATGCGTGAGGCCGGTGTCATCTGGCTCCAGATCACCGGCGGCGAACCGACCATGGACCCGCACTTCCAGAACGCCTACCGGTACGCCTGGCTGGCCGGAATGATGCTCACGATCTCCACGAACGGCTCCCTGCTCTTCCGCCCCGACCTGCTCCAACTCTTCCGGGAATGCCCGCCGTATCGCCTCGTCGTCAGCATGTACGGCGCGAGCGAGGAGTCCTTCGACGCACTCACCCAGCGGCGCGGAGCCTGGAAGGCGTTCCGGCGCGGCATGGACGCCGCCCGTGCCGCCGGGCTGCCGCTGCGCATCAACATCGTGGTCACCGAGGACAACGCGAGCGAAGCCGACGAGATGGCCGCGCTCGCACGGGAGTGGGGCGTGGAGCACCACGCGTACACCAACATGACCCCGACGATCTACGGCGGCGGCGAACCGCTCCTCGCGCAGTCCGCGGACCACCTCCGCCAGCGCAAGCCGTTCGCCGGATGCAACGCCGGCCACACCTTCTTCCACGCCGACCCGCACGCCAAGATCTCGATCTGCAAGGTCGGCCGCGACGACCAGATCGACCTCATGGCCGAAGGCATCGAAGGACTGCGACGGCTCGGCACGTTCGCCGACCGTCTGATGCTTCGCACCGGAGGGTGCGAGGGCTGCGCCCTGTCCGGCACATGCCGGGTCTGCCGCCCCCTGGCCAAGCACTACCAGGAGGCGAAGGCGCCGCTGCACAGCTACTGCCAGCACGGAGACACAGAGAAAGAGAAGGTGACCCCATGACGCCCGGACCCGTACCGGTGCAGATGCTGACAAGCCCGCCCCGCAATGCCCGCCGCTCGGCGCCCCCGGTGGCCTCGGCCGCCGTGACGCTCGTCGCGGACCTGGACGACGTCGTCGAGAGCGCCGAGTGCTCCTGCGACGCCGGCGACGACAACCCCCACTAATCCCGGACCGCCCGATGCGCTCCGGCCCGTCCCACCGACGGGCCGGAGCACCCTCACGTACAGCGCTAAGGTGCCCGCATGCTCTTCCGCTGGGACTGGCTCCGCCCCGTGCTCACCGCACCGGTCGTGCCCACCCTCGGACCCGTCCACCCGCACGCCCTGACCGTGGACCTTTTCGAAGCCACCCTCGTCGCGGCCGCAACTGAGCGCCACTTCCTGCCGTACGACAAGGATCGCCGCTGGGGCACGGAGAAGCAGGAGGCCGTCCTCCTCAATGACGTGGTGCACCACCCCAACCACACGCTCATTCCCACCTTGTTGACCCGTGGCCGGGGAGCGGTGAAGGTCTTCGCCTATGGTCACCGGGGCGACATCCTGGACCAGGCCACCGAACTCGCAGCCAAACTCGCGACCGTCCACGGATCAGCCTCTGCCCGGGTCGTTCGGCCGCTGGGTCCGGAGACACCGCATCCTCGTGGTGTCCGGATCCAGCTTCAGGACTTCACAGTGCGGCACTGTCCCGCCTCTGTCGGCCCCGTTCGCCACCTCGACGACTGGTCCGCCCAGATCCGTGGCACCTTCACCACCTTCGCCCAGACCATGGCGGCCGACGGCTTCGTCTTCCTTGACCGTCAGATGAAGGCCAAGAGATGCGGGCCGGTCCTTGTCGCCGTGCTCGAGGGCCGTGTTGTCGGTGCCATCGGCCCCTTGGAGATCCGTTCCGATCCCACGGGAGTCGCCCAGCTCATGCCGCAGTACTTCGCCGTGTGCCCTGAGGCTCGCGGGCAGGGTCTCGGTCGGCATTTGTGGCGTGCCGCCATGCATTGGGGTGAGACGCACGGCGCGGCCTACCAGCTCCTCCAGACAAAGGTCGGCGGCGCCTCGGACCACCTATGCCGTGCTGAAGGGCTCACCACGCTGGGCTTCGTGCACACGAGCGCGGTGTGAATCTGCTTGGCTCAGTCCCCATGCGTTGCAGGTCTGGCGAGGCTACCGCCTACCTCGGAGACCTCTGCTCCGCGCAGTATGGATCTCCACGAGGCGGACCTCCATCTCGACGAGACGGGCATCAACATGTACAGGAGTGGGACCATGGCGGGTCATTTTCTGGGAAGATGACGCAGCCATTGTGAGCGCCGCACCCTGCTGAGTCCTGCAGGGTGCATGTAGTCCGAGGAGCACGAGCGTGACAGACCAGCTTGAAGCTGTCGAAGCAGAGACCGCTTTGGTATCGGCAGACTCGGACCGGCTAGTCGATTACATCTCCGGCCGAGATATTGCAGCTACTCCCGAGGAGCGGGAGGCGGTTCAGCCGTTTGCCAAGGCACTCGTGGAGGACTACGGATATCCGAAGAGTCACATTCGTACCCGGCCACAGTGGCATGTGAAGTCTAGCCCCTCGGATACCCGGCGCTCCTATCCGGTAGATATCGCGGTATTTGATTCTGCAACACACGCAGATGAAGCGCTGAAAATTGTTGTCGAGTGCAAGAAGAAGAAGCGCAAAGACGGCAGGGATCAGCTTGAAGATTACATGCGCCTGTCGCGCGCAGAGCTAGGGGTTTGGTTCAACGGGGATGAGCGTCTCTTTCTTCGAAAGATCGAACGTCGAGGCACTGTAAGTTTCGAGAGGATTCCGAACCTCCCCCGCTATGGGGAGCGGGTTGAAGACATTGGTCTTTATGCGCGGGAATCATTGAGGCCAACCCATAATCTCCGTTCTACATTCCGCGCCGTTCGCAACTATCTGGCGGCTAATGCTGTTGGCATGACGCGCGATGAGGCTCTTGCGCAGCAGATCATCAATGTGATCTTTTGTAAGATCTACGATGAGCGCTTCACTGCTCCCAAGGAAAAAGTTCGTCTGCGTGCTGGCATTGACGAGAATGACGCTGACGTAGCGCAGCGAGTTCGAGATCTATTTACCGAGGTTGTTCAGCGTTACGATGACGTTTTTGATGAGGGAGATTCCATCTCTCTCGATGATGCGTCTCTCGCGTATGTCATAGGAGAGCTTCAGCCGTACTCACTCATGGATTCTGACCGCGACGCTGTGGCAGATGCCTTTGAAACGTTCATCGGCCCCTCGCTAAAGGGCGCTCAAGGGCAGTTCTTCACACCACGGAATGTCGTGCAGTTGGTCGCCGAAATGGTCCAACTCACAAAGAAAGATAAGGTCGTCGACCCTGCGTGCGGCTCTGGCGGCTTCCTCGTTGAGTCACTTCGCCGAATGTGGGTAGAGGTCGAGAACGAGGCTAAGCGCCTCCACTGGCCGTCTCGTGAACTCGACGCCGATAAGCAAAACGTCGCGATCCGCAACATTCGCGGAATCGATAAGGACTCATTCCTCGCCAAAGTTGCAAAGGCTTATATGGCGGTACTTGGGGACGGGCGTGGCGGTGTCTTCTGTGAGAACTCGCTAGCGCCTTCTGATCAGTGGCATGCAAAATGCGCTGAGGAAGTGCGGGATGGATATTTTGACGCCATTCTAACTAATCCACCGTTTGGTAAGAAGCTTAAGGTTTCTGACGCTGGCACCCTGCGTAACTACAGCCTGGCGCACAAGTGGAAGCTGGAAGCCGGTGAGTATCAGCAGACTGCAAAGCTGAGCGATGGACAGGCTCCGCAGATCCTATTCATCGAGAAGTGTCTCAACCTGCTTAAGCCTGGCGGACGTATGGGAATCGTCATCCCAGAGTCTATGCTCTGCAACCCTTCGCATCGTTTCATCGTGTCTTATATCCTTTCTCGCGCAATGATTCGCGCAGTCATTACGATGCCGGAAGAGCTTTTCCAGCCTTATACGCACGCCAAGACGGCCGTGGTTCTCATTGAAAAGAATCCTCAAGTAGGCTCGCGACCCGAGGACTATCCGGTCTTTATGGCGCTGGCGAAGTGGTGCGGTCATGACTCGCGAGGTCACGAGATCCCGCACGATGATCTTCCTGAAATCACCTCTCGGCTTAGGCGATTTAATGAAGAAGAGCCTCTCGAGTTCGACCACCTAGGCTTCACCGTAAACGCAAGCGAGATTCAGGAGAATATTTACCTCCCCAAGTACTACAACCCCGAGCTCAAGCAACGGCTGGATGCGCTGTCTGACACTCATGAGCTGATCACACTCGGCGATTTGGCCGACGAGGGCGTGATTGAGGTCGGTACTGGTCACGAGGTGGGCAAGCTGGCTTATGGCACCGGTACCATTCCTTTTATTCGCACGTCGGATATTGCGAATTGGGAAATCAAGGGTGACCCCAAGCATGGCGTAAGCGAAGGAATCTATAAAACCTATAACGACCGGCAGAACGTAGAGGTCGACGATATTCTCATGGTGCGCGATGGTACTTACCTCGTAGGTACGTGCGCTATCGTCACGAAATTGGATTCCAAGATCCTCTATCAGAGTCACATCCTGAAGTTCAAGTCGCGTGATCACGAGCGAATGAATCCGAAGCTGCTTCTCGCTCTGTTCTCTTCGCCCATTGTCAAGGAACAGATCTGGGCAAAGAGATTTACTCAGGACATCATCGACACTCTGGGTGGTCGCTGGCGAGAGTTGGTTCTCCCTATCCCCAATAAATCCAGTGACAGGGAAGATATTGTCAACTCCGTCACCAGCGCCGTCGATGGGCGAACGCAGGCAAAGCTTGCCGCTCGGAAGGCCGTCATGATGGTCGCCCCGCACGGTTCACTGGACCCGGATGTAGATTACGATTTTCTCGTCATCGGCCGGTCCTGAGGTAGAGAGGAGCGGAGGTTTTTAGTCGTTGACACTATCTGCAATAGTGTCAATTCGCGCGCTATCTCTTCCGCTAAAAGCTGGCGTGTCATCTCAGTTTCATCTGGTGGTCCGCCGATGACTTCGGCGGACCACCGTGTCGCCCTATCTTGTGGCGGCCAGGCCACCACGTCGGCAGCGGTCGGCACAGCTCGGTTGGTTGTTGCTTCCAGAGGCACTCCGACCACAGCTCACCCCGGAGCCGGGCCAAGGGGGCGATGCCTTCTACGGGGCGCGCTTCTGGCGGCAATGGAGACTGGCGGGTCTGCGGTCGTCAGGTGGTCTGATTGCGTGAGCGCTGCGTGAGCGGACTGGGTGGTACGGGCGCGGGCCAGGCGGCATATTGGTTACGGCCTCAAGCCTCTGATCAGCCGAAAGGGGATCCGGTGGCGCTGTCCAGCACCGCCCGTCACGATCATGCAGGCCCTCGTAATGCGTAGGTCTCGGGTTCGAATCCCGAAGGCGGCTCCGCTTAAGCCTCAGGACTCACTCGCCGTGACCTGGGGCTTTTGCTTTTTCCGCGGCCGGTGACGGGCCTTCGGCAACGGGCCCCGTCCGTCGCGACAGGCCCGCCCGCCGCCTCCGCCTCATTCGCGGGCGCCCACCAGCTCCACCGGTCGTGTGCGCAGGGCCGCGAGGGCGGGCAGTACGGCGGCGACGGTGGCCAGTGCCGCGCAGGCGGTCAGTACCGTGCCGAGGGCCGGCCAGGGGACGGCGAGCGGGGAACTCACCGAGAGCAGGGACAGGGCGGCCTTCACACCCAGCAGGTTCAGGCCCGCCACCGCCGCTCCCAGGAGCGCGCCCACGGTGACCACCAGCAGGGTCTCGGCCGCCACCAGTCGCAGGACCTGGGGCTTCGTGGCTCCGGTGAGGCGGAGTGCCGCCAGGTCCCTTGCCCGGTCCGAGGTGGCCATGACCAGGGTGTTCGCGAGGGCGATGCCCGTGTACAGCAGGGCGATGCCCAGGATGAGCAGCAGGCCCGCGCGGGTGTTGCCGCCGGTGTGCGGGTGGTGCGCCGCGACCCAGGCGTCCGCCGTCAGGACCCGGGTGTCCGTGTCGCGTCCGGCCTTCTCCAGGAGGGTGCGTACGGCCGAGGCGTCCGCGTCGTCCCGGAGGGTGATTCCGACGCGGTCGACGGGGGCGCCGGACGCGTTCGCCGGGGTCACGTACACCCCGTTGCTTCCGGTTCCGGTCCGCAGCACGGCCGCGATCCTGAGGGAGGCCTCGCGGCCGTCGCCCAGCCAGACGTGGACGCGTTCGCCGACCGTGTGTGTCTCCCATTCCTCGTTGACGACGATGGAGTCGTCGTCCAGACGGTCCAGGCTCCCGGCCACGAGGGGCAGGTGCGTGGTCGCGGCGAGTGCGGCCGGTTCCGCCGCCCTCGCCTCCGAGGAGATGAGCGCGGTGCCCTCCTCCAGGACGGTGATCCCGGTGGTGCTGGAGGCGCCGGTCACCGTGCCGGGGATGTTCCTCACGCGCTGGAGGAAGCGCGGGTCGAGCGGGCCGTCGCCGCCCGCGATGTAGTCGGCGCCGGACGAAACCGCCGCCACCTCGCTGGACTTGGCCTCGGCGAGCGTGGCCACGGTGCCCAGGAGCGAGCCCGCCAGAGCGACGGTGATCAGGACGGGTGCGGCGACGGCCGAGGTGCGCCGGATGGCGGCCGACGCGTTCTCCCGGGCCAACAGGCCGATGGCGCCCGGAAGCCGGGCGGGCAGCCGGCCGAGCAGGCGGGTGAGCGGGCGGGCGAGCAGAGGCGCGAGCAGCGCGAAGCCGACGATGAGCCACATCGGCTGAAGGATGTACGTCTTCCGCTTGAGTACGTCCCCGGGGTCGGTCAGCAGGGACCAGCCGAGCAGCCCGAGACCGGTCAGCAGGACGGCGGCTCCCAGCAGGACACGGCTCAAGGGCATCCGGCCCTCGTCCACGGCCGCGTCGCGGAGCGCCTCCACGGGCCGGATGCCGCCCGCCCGGTGGGAGGCCGCCGCCACGCCGGCGAGTGCCACGACCAGGCCCGTCCAGAAGGCGGTGTGCAGGGGCCAGGTCGCGTCGCCGACGGCGAACCACGCGGGGGCGAAGCCCTGGTCGACGAGCTCTGCCGCCAGCAGGGGCGCGGCTGCCCGGCCCAGCAGACAGCCGGCGGCGGAGGCAAGTACGCCGATCACGAGCGCCTCGGCGACGACCGTGCGCCGCACCTGGCCCGGGGTGGCGCCCGCCGTGCGGAGCAGGCCGAACTCCCTTCTGCGCTGGGCGACGGCGTAGGAGAACGTCGAGGCGACGACGAAGACCGAGACGAAGCCGGTGATGCCCGCCGCCGTGCCGAGCATGGCGTTGACCGCGGTCAGCGCCTCGCTGTCCCGGTCGGGATCGGGGTCGGCCCGGTGCCGGCTGTCGCCGGTCAGGACGCTCATCCCGGGGACCGGCGAGGTCAGGGCCCGTACGGCGTCGGCGTCGGCGTGCACGGCCACCGCGTCGACGGCCGGGTGGATACGGGCCGCCTCCGCGTCGCTGAAGAACACCGCCGTCTCGAAGCCCGCGTCCGCCACGGTGCCGACGACCGTCCGGGTCCCCGTCCCCGAGGGAGTGCCGGGGGTCGTGATCCGGACCCGGTCGCCGGTGCGCAACCGCGAGCCGGTGCTGCCCGTTTCCCTGCCGTCGCCGGCGGTCGTGCCCGCCGTCACCACGATCTCGTCGGACGCGCCCGGAGCGCGGCCCGATACGAGGCGGTACGGGGTGGCGGAAGAGATCGACCAGGGGTGCCCGACGGCCGTCCCGCCGGGCAGGTCCACGCGGAACGCACGGTCCTCGGCGGTACGCCCCAGGGCCGCGAGCCGGGCGGCGAGGTCCGCCGGGACGGGACGGGGATCGGTGAGCCGGGCCGTACGCTCCCCGACGGGCGTGGCGACCCGCAGGGTGTCAGACGGTGCCACCACGACGGGCGCGGCGGCGAAGCGTTCCGGCGTGCGCTCCGGCGCGTCGAACGTGGCCGCCAGAGCCAGACCCGTCATGGCGATCAGCCCGACGCCCAGGGCGAGCGCGACGAACGAGCCGATGAAGGTGACCCAGCGGGTCCGCATCGAGGACAGGGCGGACGTCAGCACGGGACCACCGCCAGGGCGGTCATGCGCGCCGCGATCTGCTCGGCGGCCGGGTCGCGCAGCTCGTCCCGTATCGATCCGTCGGCCAGGAACACCACCCGGTCCGCGTAGGAGGCCGCCACCGGGTCGTGCGTCACCATGATCACGGTCTGGCCGCCGTCGGCCATCGACCGCAGCAGCTCCAGCACCTCCCGGCCCGTACGGGAGTCGAGTGCTCCGGTCGGCTCGTCACCGAAGAGCACCTCGGGCCGGGTGACCAACGCGCGGGCCAGGGCCACGCGTTGCTGCTGGCCCCCGGACAGCTCGGTGGGCCGGTGACCGGCCCGGGACCCCAGGCCGACCCGCTCCAGCACCTCGCGCACCTCCGCGCGCCGGGGGCCGCGTCCCGCCAGGCGGAGCGGCAGCGCCACGTTCTGCTCGGCGGTGAGGGCGGGCAGCAGATTGAAGGCCTGGAAGACGAATCCGATCCGCTCGCGGCGCAGCAGTGTCAGCCTGCGCTCGCTGAGGCGTGTGAGGTCGGTGTCGCCGAGGAACACCCGGCCGGAGGTGGGCCGGTCGAGCCCGGCCGTGCACTGGAGGAGCGTCGACTTCCCCGAGCCGGACGGCCCCATGATCGCGGTGAAGGAGCCCTGGGGGATGGCAAGGCTGACGCCGTCGAGGGCGGTGACCGCTTCCGGGCCCTTGCCGAAGGACCTGGTGACGGTGGAGAGGCGTACGGCTGAGGGTGGCTGATTCATGGCCACCACTCAACCGGCGGCGCCCCGCGCCCACATCGCAGCGAGGAGGAGTCCTCAGGGTGGAGCTACCTCCACCCCCGTCCCCCCGCCCACTGGGTGGTGGTCCCCGGCCCGGGCTGTCTACCGTGCGGGCCATGAGCCCTCTCACCCTGCGGCAGGCCCTCGTGCGCCGCCGATATCTCCTCGGCGGCTGGCCGTGGCGCGCGGCGCTGTACCTGCTGAGCAGCGTCCCGGCCGGGCTGGCCGTCCTCGTGGCCGTGCTGCTGCTGGCGACTGTCGGCGGCGCCCTCACCCTCGTACTCGTCGGTCTGCCGCTCCTGTTGACGCTCGCTCTGATCGGCGTCCCGGTGGCGGCCGTGGAGCGGCGCAGGCTGCGGCTGATCGACCCCGGGCCCCTCGGCGATCCGCACAGGGCCCCGGAGCGCGCGGGGCTGACGGCGTGGCTGCGGACCCGGCTGCGGGAGCAGGCCACCTGGCGGGAGTTCGGTTACGCGCTGCTGTTCGCCGTGGTGCTCTGGCCCCTGGAAGGGCTCCTCGCCGGAGGCGTACTGGCCCTCTGCGGCGGGCTGTTGGCCACGCCGCTGGTCATGGCGGCCGTGACCGGAGGGGAGGAGGTGCGGGTGCTGAAGCTCTATCTGGCCGAGTCGTATCCGGGGGCCTTCGCCGCCGCGCTGCTCGGGCTCGCGCTGCTGCCGCTGTCCGCCTATCCGCTCGGATGGGCCGCGGTGGCGCGCGCGGCGCTGACCAGGGCGCTGCTGTCGCCCGACACCGGTGGAGTCGACGCCCGTATCCAGGAGTTGGGACGCTCCCGGATGAGGCTGGTGGACGCCTTCGAGGCGGAGCGCCGCCGGATCGAACGCGATCTGCACGACGGGGCGCAGCAGCGGCTCGTCGCCCTCTCCATGACGCTCGGTCTGGCCCGGCTGGAGAGCCCGGCCGAGCCGCTGGGCGGCCTCCTGGCCAAGGCGCACGAGGAGGCGGGCGAGGCCCTCGTGGAGATCAGGGAACTCATCCGGGGCATCCACCCCCAGGTGCTCACCGACCGCGGCCTGGCCGCGGCGGTCGAGGACATAGCCGACCGCTCCGCCGTGCCGGTCGACGTGGAGCTGGACCTGCCGGAACGGCTTCCGCAACCGGTCGAGACCGCCGTGTACTTCGCCGTCTGCGAGGCGCTCGCCAATGTGGCGAAGCACAGCGGGGCGGGCCGGGCGCGGGTCACGGGCCGGGTGGACGGTGCGCGGCTGACCGTCGAGGTACGGGACGACGGGGACGGCGGTGCGGCGACGGCCGGAGGCACCGGGCTCCAGGGGGTCGCCGACCGGCTCTCCGTGCTGGACGGCCGGCTGCTACTGTCCAGCCCGCCCGGCGGGCCGACCGTGCTCCGGCTCGACGTGCCCAGGGTCCCTGCTCATCTGGTCGAATGAGGGATTGATGCTGCGCATCGTGCTGGCCGAGGACAGCGTGCTCCTGAGGGAGGGCCTCGTCGGCCTGCTGGAGAGGTTCGGTCACCAGGTGGTCGCGGGTGTCGGCAGCGCCGAGGAGCTCACCGCCGCCGTGGCCGAACACGGCCCGGACATCGTGGTGACGGACGTACGGATGCCGCCCGGCTTCTCCGACGAGGGGCTACGGGCGGCCGTCGCCCTGCGCGAGGCCCGGCCAGGGCTGCCCGTCCTGGTCCTCAGCCAGTACGTCCAGCGGGCGTACGCCGAGGAGTTGCTCGACTCCTGCGACGGTACGGGCGTGGGCTATCTGCTCAAGGAACGCGTCGGGAAGGTCGAGGAGTTCGTCGACGCGCTCCGGCGGGTCGCCGAAGGGGGCACCGTCGTCGACCCGGAGGTGGTGCGCCAGCTGCTCAGGCATCGCCGCGATCCGCTGTCGCGGCTGACGGCGCGCGAGCAGGAGGTGCTGGCCCTGATGGCGGAGGGCCGGTCGAACGCCTCCGTCGCCGAGGCGCTGACGGTCAGCGAGGGCACGGTCAGCAAGCACTTCGGCTCGATCCTCACCAAGCTCGACCTCTCGCTGACGGACGCGACGAACCGCCGGGTGCTCGCCGTGCTGGCGTATCTGCGGAAGTGAACGGGCCGGGCTGCCGGGCCGGCCGCACCAGGTGTGCTCCCCGGGTGCGGGCCGCCGGGCCGCCCGTATCCGGGAGCGGACCCACCGGGTGCGGGCCGCCCGTATCCGGGAGTGGACCCACCACCGGACCGGACGCCGGAGCGGCAGTCAGCCCGCCAGTGACGCGACCAGCTCCGCCGCCTCCTCCAGCACCGCCCTCTCCCGTTCCGTGAGCCCGGGATCGGCCGCCCGCAGGGCGGTGACCCGGTCGAGGGAGGCCGCGGGTACACCGCCGTCGTCGGCGAACTCCGAGAGCAGCGCCGCCAGGAGGTCCCGCACCTGAGCCCCGGAGGCGGACGAGAGGGCGAGGGACACCTGCGCCAGGATCAGCGAGGACATGGCCCGGTCCAGCGCCGGCGGTCCCTCGGAGGCCGTCAGCCAGTCGATCACCATGGCGCCCTCCGCAGCCAGGATCACGTTCTCCGGGTGCAGGTCCAGGTGCACGATCCGGTCGTCGGGGTCCTGGGAGAGCCGCGCGGGGATCGCGTGCAGCTCCCGCAGCAGCCGTGCCAGCAGGTCCGCCCCCTCGGCCACGGTGACCGTGCCCTCCGTCAGCGCGTCCGCCAGGGTCGGCCCGGTCAGCCGCTGCATCACCAGGTCCGTGCGCCGCGCCGCCTTCACGGGCGGTCCGATGCGGGGGACCGGGAAGCCCGAGGCCGAGAGGTACGACATGACCGCCAGTTCCCCGGTGGTGTCGATGTCGTCGCGGTAGCGGCGAAGGACCCAGGTGCCGTCGACCGCGTACACGTCGGCGGTGCGTCCCGAGCCCAGGAGTGGGCCTATATGCATGGAGGGAAACCTACCCGCGCGGTTCCGCGCGGGGGAGTCACCAGCGCATGTGGACGTCCTCGGCCCAGCCCAGGAGCTGGTCCACGGCGATCTCGTCGCCCTCGTCGGTGCGGATCCGGCCGATGTAGTGGCCGAAGCACTGGTCGGTCCGGTTGGCGATCAGCCCGGCGTCCGTGTGGACGGACCGGTTGTGGAAGGGGGTGAACGTCAGGTCCACCTGGCCGGAGGAGGGCGCCCGGATGGTCCACGGGGCCAGCGGGTCCGAGGTGGACCACCGCCAGTCGAGCTCCTCGCCGATCTTGGTGAGCCGGCCGTCGACGCAGAGGGCGTTCTCGGTGGACCCGGTGCCCTCGGTCCAGCGCCCGCCGAACTGGAGGCCGACCGTGTGCCCGCCCGTACGCCCCGACGCGGCGCCCCAGTTCCAGTCGACGCTCCGCGGCCAGCGTCCCCGGCCGTGGTCCAGCACCGCCCAGGCGTCCTGCGCCTTGCCGCCGAACGTCAGGATCTCGCGGCCGATCCGCACCCGGCCGGTGGCGGGGAGCGCGGTGTGCTTGGAGGTGTACTGGAAGCGCTGGTCGCTCCAGGGCACGACCACCGACAGCGACTCGTGGTCCTCCGGCCGTGCCACCAGGATGTCGACCTCCAACGGCAGCCGGTCCGGGGTCAGGCAGCGGGCCCGCAGCCTCGTACCGGCGTTCTCGTCGCGGATCTCCAGGCGGACCTTGCCGCCCGTCGGCCGTGCGGGGCCGACCACCACGTCCTCGGAGCCCGGCGCCCCGGCGACGGTGTCGGGGAGATGCACGCCCCGGGCGGCGGGGACGATCGACGAGCACTCGAACTCGCGTCCTCCGGGGCCGAATTCGAGAACGTAGACCGAGTTCAGTGCCAGGAAGTCGAGGTCGCTCACGGTCAGCGCCACCAGATGCGTGGGAGTGGTCACGCACCAGTACTCCCACCGCTTGGTCCGCCCCCAGCCGCGCAGGTTCGAGCGGTGCAGCGGCTGCCTGGACCAGCCGACCGCCGCCGGATTCAGGGTGCCGTCCGGCAGGCAGAGGTCGACAGGCTCGGTGATCTCGTGCTCGTGCGTCGCCATGGCCGGAGCCTATAGCCGTGCGGTGCCCGGCCGGGGGACGGCCCGGGGCGTGCCGGGTGAGCCTCCCTGACCTGGGCGGAAGCGGCTCCGGACGGCCTCATGGGACCTCCCATAACGCGGCGGTAGGGGACGGACGGGATCTCCTGCGCCGGGGCCGGGCGCGGCTACGTTCTCGGCAGTTCCCCACCCCCGCCGGGCCTCGCTCCCAGCGAGCCCGCGCAGTTCGACGCCCCCCGAACACAAGGAGAGTGACGTGGAGACCACCATGCTGCGCAGACGCGCCTTCGCCGCGGGAGCAGCCGCCGTGGCGGTGGGCGCGCTGGCCCTCGCAGGACTGACCGGTGTCGCATCGGCCGGCCAGGCGGCCGGCACCGCACCTGCCGCCGAACAGCTCTCACCGGGGCTGATCGAGGCCATGCGGCGCGACCTCGGCCTCGACCCCGGCGAGGCCCGCGCCCGGATAGCCGGCGAGTACCGTGCGGCGGCCGTCGCGGCGGCGCTGGAGAAGTCGCTCGGTGCGGACTTCGCCGGAGCCCGGGTGAGCGGCGACTCGGCGGTGCTCACCGTCGCCACCACCGACCGGGCCGACATCGCCCGGATCACCGGCGCCGGAGCCCGCGCCGAGGTCGTCGGTCACAGCCTGGACCGCCTCGAAGCCGCCAAGGCGTCCCTGGACGCGGTGGCACGGAAGAAGGCCCCGGAGGACGTGCCCTCCTGGTACGTCGACATCAGCGCCAACCGCCTCGTGGTGAACGCCTCCCGCACCGGCGCCGCCGACGGCCTCCTCGCCGCCGCCGGTGTTCCCCGTGAACTGGTACGGGTCGACCGCTCGGCCGAACAGCCCCGCGCCTACGCCGATCTGCGCGGCGGCGACGCGTACTACATGAACGGATCGGGCCGCTGCTCCATCGGGTTCCCCGTCAAGCGCGGCACGCAGAACGGCTTCGTCACCGCCGGGCACTGCGGGACCCCGGGTGTCACCACGACCGGCGTCAACCAGCAGGCGCAGGGCTCCTTCCAGGGCTCCACCTTCCCCGGCCGGGACTACGCCTGGGTCGCCACCAATGCCAACTGGACGCCGAGGGCCCTGGTCAACGGGTACGGCAACGGCGATGTGACGGTCGCCGGTTCGACCCAGGCGGTGGTCGGGTCCTCGGTCTGCCGCTCCGGTTCCACGACGGGCTGGCACTGCGGCACGATCCAGCAGCACGGCAGCAGCGTCACCTACCCCGAGGGCACCATCACCGGCGTGACCCGCACCAGCGTCTGCGCCGAACCCGGGGACTCCGGAGGCTCGTTCATCTCGGGCAGCCAGGCGCAGGGCGTCACCTCGGGCGGCTCCGGGAACTGCTCCCAGGGCGGTACGACGTACTACCAGCCGGTCAACCCGGCGCTGGCCGCCTACGGACTGACCCTCGTCACCAGCGGTACCCCGACCGACCCGCCCACCGATCCGACGGACCCGCCGACCGAGCCGGGCGGGACCTGGGCCGCGGGGACCACGTACGCCGCGGGTGCGGTGGTGACGTACGGCGGCGCGAGCTACCGCTGCCTCCAGGGCCACCAGGCACAGGCCGGCTGGCAGCCGCCGAACGTGCCGGCGCTCTGGCAGCGGATCTGACGCGCCTCCCCGCGCCCGGCAGTCCCAGGAGACGGCAGCAGTCCCCAGCAGACCGAGGAACCCCCAGCAGACCGAGGAATCAGCCATGACCGAGAGTTCAGCCGTGCCCCCGGAGCCCTCCGCCGGCACCCCGCCCCGTACCTCCGAGGCCAGTGCGCCCGGCCGTCCCGTCAGCCGTAAGAACCTTCTGCGGGCCGCGGTCGCGGCGAGTGCCGTGCCCCTGATCGCGGGCGGGGGCATCGCCCTGGCCCGCGACACCGGTCACGGCGGTGCGCCCCTGGCCCTCACACCGGCCTGCGACGACGGGGACGACCCGACGCCGGAGCAGATGGAGGGCCCGTACTTCAAACCGGCCTCACCGCTCAGGACCAGCCTGGTGACCCCGGGCACCCCCGGCACACCGCTGACCGTCAGCGGCTATGTGTTCGGCAGGGCCTGCAAGCCCCTGCCGGGGGTGCTGCTCGACTTCTGGCAGGCGGACGCCTCGGGGGCGTACGACATGAGCGGGTTCGCCTTCCGCGGCCACCAGTTCACCGACGCGGGCGGTGCCTTCACGCTCACCACGGTGGTGGCGGGGCTGTACCCCGGGCGGACGCGCCACATCCATGTGAAGGCGCAGGCGCCCGGACACCCCGTGCTGACCACACAGCTCTACTTCCCCGGCGAACCGCGCAACGCGACCGACGCCCTCTACGATCCGGCGCTGCTGATGAACGTCCGTACCGCCGGGTCCGGGCGGCAGGGCACCTTCGACTTCGTGCTCGACGTCGCCCAGCAGCCGGACCCCACCGACCCCACCACTCCGCCGGCCGGAGGTACCTGGGCGGCGGGCACGTCCTACCGGGCCGGTGACCGGGTGACCTACCAAGGTGCCTCCTACCGCTGTCTCCAGGCGCACTCGGCGATCGCCGGGTGGGAACCGCCGCTGGTCCCCGCGCTGTGGGAGCGCGGGTAGACGCGGGCACGCGGCGGCGCCCGGACCGGGAGGCCCTCCCGGTCCGGGCATCCGGCCGCCGGCCCGGGGACGCCCGGACCGGCGGCCGGCCTACTTGGCGTCCGAATAGCGCTCCACGACCGCCGTGCTGAACGGAAACCGCACCGGCGTCTCCCCGAACGCGACCCGCCCCGCCAGCTCACCCGCCTCCCGGATCGCCTCCACCACCGAAGGCGCCTCCTCGGCCGGGCAGTGCACGATCACCTCGTCGTGCTGGAAGAACACCAGCTCCGCCCGCATCCCCCCGGCCGCCAGCGTCCGCCGCAGTGCCGCGAGCAGCAGCAGCGCCCAGTCCGCCGCGCTGCCCTGGACCACGAAATTGCGGGTGAACCGGCCCCGCGCCCGGGCGTTCGACGAGGCGTAGCCCGGGGTGAATCCGGAGGTGTCGGCGCCCTCCCCGGCGGCGGGCTCCTCGCTCTCCTGGGGGATGCCCGCCTCGCCCGCCTCCTCCGCGCCGACGGCGGGCGGGCTCGTCCGGCCCAGCCAGGTGCGGACGAGCCGGCCCTCCTCGCCGGCCTTCGCCGCGTCGTCGACGTACGCCACGGCATGCGGGAATCTCCGGCGCAGCGCCGCCAGGTTCTTCAGGCCGTCGCCGGAGGTCTGCCCGTAGATCGCGCCGAGGAGCGCGAGCTTGGCGTGGTCGCGGTCGCCGTGGAACGCCCGGTCGGACAGGGCCTTGTAGAGGTCGCCGTCGTGTCCGGCCACCTCCATCAGCCCCCGGTCGCGGGAGATCGCGGCCAGCACACGCGGCTCCATCTGGTCGGCATCCGCCACGACCAGCCGCCAGCCCTGGTCGGCGACGACCGCCTGGCGTATCACCTTGGGGATCTGGAGCGCCCCGCCGCCATTGGTCGTCCAGCGCCCGCTGACCGTGCCTCCCGGCTGGTACTCGGGGCGGAAGCGGCCCTCGCGCACCCAGTCCTGGAGCCAGCTCCAGCCGTGGGCCGTCCACACGCGGTACAGCTTCTTGTAGCGGACGAGGGGCTCCACCGCCGGGTGGTCGAGCTCCTCCAGCTCCCAGCGGCGGGTCGACTTCACCCTGATCCCGGCCTGCGCGAACGCCTTGATGACGTCCGCCGGCAGATCCGGCCGGACCCGTCTGCCGAAGGCCGCCGAGACCTCGTCGGCGGCCTCGGCGAGCCGGCGGGGCTCGCCGCCACCGGCGTAACGCTCGCCGAGCAGGTCGCTGAGCACCTCGCGGTGCACATCGGCCCGCCAGGGCAGGCCCGCTCCGTTCATCTCGGCGGCGACCAGCATGCCGGCCGATTCGGCGGCCGTGAGCAGCAGCATCCGGTCCGGGTGCTCCGCCAGGCCGTGGCGGCGCAGCTGCTCCGCGTACACCTCGAGGAGCGCGTCGAACGGCAGGTCGGTGCCGGAGCGGGGCTCGAAGAGGGAGGACTGGGAGCCGGGCTCGGCCGCGCGGGCCGGCGGATCGGGCGGCACCGGGGCGTTGCGCAGGCGGGCCCAGGCCGCAGCGGCCGAGCGGGGCTCCCCGAGCCGTCCCTCGTGGCCGAGGAGCAGCAGCTCGGCGCACTCGATGTCGTAGCACCGCTCGACGCGGACGCCCGCCGCGAGCAGCCGGGGATAGATCCCGGAGGTCGAGCGCCAGACCCAGCGGAACACCTCGGGGCGGGAGCGGACGGACTCCACCAGGTCGGGCTCGGACAGGACGGGACCGGCGGGCAGGCCGTCGCGGGTCAGCGGCACGAGGAGCGCGCCGCCGGCCTCCGCACTGGCCAGAGCCCAACGTTCGGTCATGGGCCGAGTCTCGCACCCGGCACTGACAGCGGCCCCGCTCACCGGGCGGGCGCGCCCGGCTGCCGCGAGGATCGGAGTGCGGGGCGCGCGGCGCGCACCGGAACGCGGCGAGGACGACGCGGAGGAGACGGTGATGGAAGCGATCGTGTACGAGGAGTTCGGCGGCCCCGGTGTGCTGCACCGGGCCCAGGTCGACGACGTCCACGCCGGACCCGGGCAGATCCGGGTGGCGGTCAGGGCGGCCGGGGTCAATCCGGTCGACTACAAGATCCGCAACGGCTGGATGGAGGCGGCGTTCCCCACGCCGCTGCCCGCCACACCCGGCAGCGAGTTCGCGGGGGTCGTCGACGAGACGGGCGAGGGCGTCACGGAGTTCGCGGTCGGCGACGAGGTCCTCGGCCGGAGTACGACCGGCGCCTACGCGGAGTACGTCCTCGCCGACGTGGGCTCCGTGGCGCCCAAGCCGGAGGCCCTGGGCTGGGCCGAGGCCGCCGCGCTGCCGGTCGCGACGGCGACCGCCGCCCGGGTGCTCGACGAACTGGCGGTGGCCGAGGGCGAGACGCTCCTGCTGCACGGGGCGTCCGGAGCCGTCGGTTCCGCCGCCGTCCAGCTGGCCACGGCCAGGGGCGCGACCGTCGTCGGGACCGCGTCACCGGCCAACCACGACTATCTGCGGGTGCTCGGCGCGGTGCCCGTGGCCTACGGGCACGGGCTGGTGGCACGGGTGCGGGAAGCCGCGCCGCAGGGCGTGGACGCGGTGTTCGACGCCGCGGGAAAGGGCGCCCTGGAGGACTCCGTGGAGCTGCGCGGCGGTACCCCCGACCGGATCTCCACCATCGCCGACCCGGACGCGGCCCGCTACGGCGTGGCGTTCTCGGCGGGCGGCGGGGAGAGCCCCGACGAGGGCGGACGGCTCGCGGAGTACGCGGACCTGGCGGCCGTGGGCGGCCTGCGCATCCCGGTGGAACGGACGTTCGCACTCCGCGAGGCGGCGAAGGCCCAGGAGCTGAGCGAGGCCGGACACGTGCGCGGCAAGCTCGTCCTGCTCCCCGGGGAGCACTGACCCGCCGGCGGCCGCCTACCCTGGCCCGATGGAATCGGTGACCGACCGGGCGTGTGCCGCGGCCCTGTACTCGGAAGGCGACGCGGGCCTGGACGCCGGTGCCTCCCTCCTCGCGGCCGACCCGTCCGCCGACGCGGAGCTGCACCGCAGGGGCGAGGAGTTCGTCCGGCGGGCCTGGGCGCGAGGCTGGCAGCCCGCCGATGTCGTGCGGACCGTCCGGCGCGAGCTGGACGAGCCCGCGTCCGCGCTCGCCGCCGCGCTGATCACGGCGGAGACCGCGGGCTACGCGACCCTCCCTCCGCGCTGGGCGGATCAGCTGGCCGCGCTGCCCGCGCCGGCCCCGCGCAACCGGCCCGACCGCTTCACGTACGCCTCCGCACTCCTGGAGCTGTACCGGCTGCTGCTGCGGCTCCCCGTGATCGAACCGGTCGGGCCGCCGCCCGGCACGGCCGCCGACGCCCCGCACCGGCCGCCCGCCCCCGGCGAACCCCGCATGCTCACCAGGATCCGGGCGCTGCTCGCCAAGGCGGAGGCGACCGGTTTCCCCGAGGAGGCCGAGGCGCTCACCACCAAGGCCCAGGAGCTGATGGCCCGGCACAGCATCGACGAGGCGCTCATCGCCGCCCGTACGCACGGCGCCGGCACGCCGGGTGCCGTCAGGATCGGGGTGGAGGCGCCCTACGAGAGCGCGAAGGCGGTCCTGCTCGACTCCGTGGCCTCGGCCAACCGGTGCCGCGCCGTGTGGAACAGCGATCTCGGTTTCACCACGGTCGTGGGCTTCGAGCCCGACCTGGAGGCCGTCGAGCTGCTCTTCACCTCCCTGCTGGTGCAGGGCACGGCCGCGATGACGAAGGCGGAGGCCGGACAGAGGGCGGGCGGGCGCAAGCGGACCAAGACCTTCAGGCAGTCCTTCCTGATGGCGTACGCCCAGCGCCTGGGCAGCCGTCTCGCGGCGGACACCGCCCGGGTCACCGCCGAGGCGGGAGCGGAGGGCCCGTCCGGAGGCAGCGGCTCCGGAGCCCTGCTGCCGGTCCTGGCGGCCCGGGACGTGGCGGTGACCGACACGGCGGAGCGGATGTTCCCGCGGACCACCACGACCCGGCTGCGCGGGGCCACGGACGCCGAGGGCTGGACCCATGGCACCGCCGCGGCGGACCGGGCCAGGATGGGCGACGGAAAGCCGGGAATCAGCCGTTAGATTCAGCGGTGCGGCACAAGTCGGACTTGTCGGAGAATCCGGCTAGGCTCGCTCCATGAGCTGGCTCCGGGCGCTTAAGGAGACCGCCCGCTCGGGGCTGACGATCGAGCGGCGGCGTCTCGAACCGCTCATCGCGGTGCGCGGGGCCGCGGGCCTCGCCCTCGTCGTCGGGATCAGCCTGGCGCTCTTCGGCCCGGTCATCGCCGCAGGCTCCGCCTTCGGAGCCTTCCAGGCGGCCATCGCCACCTTCCAGCGCAGCTGGCGCCCCCGGCCCGTGCTCGCCCTGGTCTCCGGCGCCAGCCTGGCCGTGTCGACGTTCGTCGGCTACGTCACCGTGTCCCACACCCTGCTGTTCCTCGCCCTGCTGATCCTGTGGACGTTCGTCGCCGGGATGACCTGGGCGGCGGGCCCGACGGGCGGCATCATCGCGGGCTCCAACGTCGCGATCATGCTCGTCACCATCACCCTGCCCACCTCGGTCGCCGACGCCGCCGCGCACGCCGCGATGATGGCCTTCGGCGGGCTGGTCCAGGCGGCGCTGATCGTGCTGTTCCCCGTCCGCAGATGGGGCGCCCAGCGCGACGCGCTCGCCGACGCCCTGGCGGGGGAGGCCGACTACGCGCGCAGGCTGCGCCACGACCCGGTAGCGCCCTTCGACCCCGTCCCGCTGATGACCGCGCGCAACGCCGCCGCCGTCACGCCCTGGCAGGCCCGGAGCCGGCCCGCCGACCTGCACGGCGTGCGCGGGGTCGCCGAACGGCTCAGGCCGGTCCTCGCCTCGCTGGCGGACCCGGCCCTGGGCGTCCCCGCCGAGGGCCCGGAACGCTACTGGGCGCGGGAGATCCTCGGCGCCGCCGGCTCCCTCCTCGACTCCGCCGCACGGGCGGTGCGCCACGGCGACCCGGTGAGCCTGGACGAGACGGCGCTCTCCGTGCTCAAGTCCCCCGACACCGAGGTCATCCTCACCGGGCCGCCCCGCCGCGCCGCCGACCGGCTCACCGCGCTGCTCGCGGACGTCATCGAGATCGCCGAGGGCACCGGCACGGACGACCGGACGCCCGGCGAGCCGCTCGTCCCGCACCGCCGCCGGCCCAGCCTGCTGGGGCTGGTCCCGCTCGTCTACCGCTCCATGCGCCGCGAACTGCGCCGGGGATCGACGATCCTGCGCCACGCGGAACGGGTGTCGGCGGTGACCGCTGCGGGCTACCTCATGGGTGCGGTGCTGCCGTTCGGCCACGGCTACTGGGCTCCGATGACCGCCGTGATGGTGATGCGCCCGGAGTTCACCCAGACCTACTCCCGCTCCGTGGCCCGCTTCATGGGCACGGTGATCGGCGTCGCCGTCGCCACCGGCATCGTGCAGGCCGCACACCCCAACGCGGAGCTCTCCGCCCTGCTCGCCGTCATCAGCGCCGGGCTGATGTATCTGCTGATGCGCACCGGATACGCGGTCGGCCAGGTCTGCGTCTCCGCCTACGTCGTCTTCCTGCTCGGCATGGCGGGCGACGACTGGTCGCAGACCGTGCCCGAGCGGGTGGTGCTGACGCTCATCGGGGGGCTGCTCGCGATGGTGTCGTACGCCGTCTACCCGGCGTGGGAGACCCCGCGGCTGCGCGACCGGCTCGCCGCCTGGGTGATCACGGACGGGCGCTACGCGGCCACGGTCCTCGACCGGTACGCCGATCCCGGGTCCAGGAGCCTCGACGAGGTGCGTACCGCCCTGCTCACGACCAGGGAGGCCCGCCTCGTCTGGCAGGAGGCGCTGGAGACGGCCCAGCACGAGCCCGTGCGCCACCGGGGCATCTCCCGGGTCTCCGCGGCGGACGCGCAGGACGCGCTCGCCCAGTTCGGCAGGGTCGCGATGCTCATGGAGGCCCACCTGCCGGCCGCCTCCGCCACTCCCGTGCCCGAGGCGGCGGCCCTGGCCGACGCGTTCCGGCAAGCCACCGAGCAGGGCGCGAAGGCGGTACGGGAGCGACGCGTTCCGGACTGGGAGCCGGTCAGGGAGGCGCTGGCGCGCCGGGACGCCGCCGAGGGACCGCCGCCCGACTCCTTCGTGCGCAACGGGGCCACCCTGCTGCTCCACGCCCTGGAGGACTTCTCGCAGGCGCTGGAGATCAGCAGCGGGCGGGCGTAGGCCGGGGCGTCAGGGGCTGGGGGGCTCCGGCAGGCCCGGCGGCAACGTGCCCGAGGGCGCTTTGGTCAGGGTGTCCTCGCCTCCGGCCTCCCAGGAGACGACGAGCTTCTTGCCGTCGTTGGACTTCACGGTCCCCATGGCACGGTCGGTGTTCCCGTCGATGCACTTCAGCACGAGCGTCACCTCGCCCATGTCCTTCACCTCGCCCCCGCAGACGTGCTGGTCGGCGACGAGGCCCACCTTGCCGGAACTGACCGAAAGGGCGATGGGGTTGCCGTCGGACTCACCCGCCCAGGTGCCTTCCAGCGCCGTGGCCTCCGCACGGCCGGCACCCTCGTCCGCGCCGTCGTGGGAGGGAGTGGTGCTCCGCGAGGCGCCGGACCCGGCGGAGGACGGGGCGTCGTCGGATTCGTCACCACTGCCGCATGCGGTCAGCGTGACCGCGGCGACGAGAGCGGCGGAGATCAGGGCGCCGGTGCGCGGAAGCCGGTCCATGTGGCCCGAGTGGCCCATGTGGAGTTCCCCTTACTGATTCACGGCCGAAAGACGGCGCCAAGCTATCAGGGGGTACAAGAGCAACTCCGTTGAACGGGAGCCAAATTGGCGTGCCGTTCGTCTCTTCCTCAGAGAAGCGGGGGAACGGGGAACACGGTGAGCGGATCCGGGGGAAAACTGTAATCGCGTGCGCACCCCGCGTGCACGTGCATCTGCTCATGCATTGGCATATGAACACAGCTATGATCCGAGCTAGTTGACACTTGCACCTTGCAACTCGGGGAGCGTCCTGTGCACCACGTGTACAACGGCATGGCGGCCACAGAGCTTCGCGGAGTCGTCTGGCAGAAGAGCAGACACAGCAACTCCCAGGGGTCCTGCGTGGAGTTCGCGAAACTGCCCGGCGGAAATGTGGCGATGCGGAACTCGCGCCACCCGGACGGGCCCGCGCTCGTCTATACGCCGGCCGAGATAGAGGCGCTCCTGCTGGGCGTCAAGGACGGGGAGTTCGACCACCTCGTCGCGGGCGGCTGAACGCCGCACACCGGTCCGGGGTGCGGCGTCCTACAGGTGCTCGGTGTACGCGTCGGCCGGAACCGGACGCTCCGGTGCCGGATGGTCCGTCAGCCGGAAGAGTGCCCAGACCACCTTGCCGAGTCCACCGTCGGGTGGAGTGTCCCCGGCGGGCACGGGGGAGGGGTACCAGCCCCAGCCGTCGCTGAACGACTCGACCAGGAACAGCCCCCGGCCGGACTCGGCCGAATCGGCCGCCTCGCCCGCGACAGGGCTCTTCTCACTGGGGTCGCGCACCGCACACACCAGCCGGGAGGTCCAGCGCATGAGGTGCAGCCGTACGGAGGAGTCGTGCCGCTCCCTCGGGCAGTCGGCCGGAAGGGCGTGCCGCAGCGCGTTGGTGACCAGCTCGGACACGACCAGCGCGACATCGTCGAAGCGGTCGCCGAGGTCCCACGAGTTCAGCGTCGTACGGGTGAACTTCCGTGCCCCGCCCACCGCTTCGTACCGGGCCGGCAGCGTGCAGGAGGCCGAGCCGGCGACCGCCGAGAGGTCGGCGGGGGGAAGCCCCTGCCGTAACGGCTCGAGCATCGTCGATCCATTCGTCCCCATGCGAGGCACTCCCGGGATTCGCGGCTGTAGCGGCACTGCTTCTGGCGGGCACTGCGGTCACAGCGGCACAACACGAACGAGAACGCAGGTGCGCGAGGACCATGGTTCCGAATGCGTACGGCAGATGCAAGGGCAGATGCACGTGCACGCGCCGGACCTGCCCGGTAGCGTGCCGGTTCGGACTCATTTCTTCCGCTTCATAGTTTTGGAGCTTTCGGAAAGTCTTGCCATCTCTGTAATCGAATGAGTACGGGCTGAAGCGTTTTGGTGGCAGAATCCGCCTCCGGGGTTCGGGGGAGCTCCGAGGTACGGGAAGCGATGGGGAGGGTCGGAAGCCAGTGTCGGCAGGCGAGTCGAGTGGTTCTGTGGTGCGGCGCATCCTGCTGGGCTCACAGCTCAGGCGCCTGCGCGAATCGCGCGGCATCACCCG
The DNA here is from genome assembly GCF_001905505.1 of Streptomyces sp. CB02058. Classification (GTDB taxonomy): domain Bacteria; phylum Actinomycetota; class Actinomycetes; order Streptomycetales; family Streptomycetaceae; genus Streptomyces. The sequence goes on along the minus strand of NZ_LIPG01000005.1, from coordinate 76,580 downwards.
TGAGGCGGCCGGCTACTCCATCCGCGCCTCCGAATCGAAGATCAGCCGCATGGAGTTGGGACGGGTGAGCTTCAAGGCCAGGGACGTCGAGGACCTGCTCACGCTGTACGGCGTCACGGACGAGGCGGAGCGCGGCTCCCTCCTCGGCCTGGCCCGTGAGGCCAACGTGGCGGGCTGGTGGCACAGTTACGGCGATGTGCTGCCCGGCTGGTTCCAGACATACATCGGTCTGGAGGGGGCGGCCTCGCTCATCCGGATCTACGAGGTGCAGTTCGTCCACGGGCTGCTGCAGACCGAGGCCTACGCCCATGCCGTGGTCGCGCGCGGCATGCCCGGAGCTCCGGCGGCCGAGATCGACCGCAGGGTCGCGCTGCGGCTGGCGCGCCAGAAGGCGCTGGTCTCCGAGCAGGCCCCCCGCTTCCACGCCGTGCTCGACGAGGCCGCGCTGCGCCGTCCCTACGGCGGACGCGATGTGATGCGGGCACAACTGCGGCATCTGATCGACATGTCGGAGCAGCCGAACATCACCCTTCAGGTGATGCCCTTCAGTTTCGGTGGTCATGCCGGAGAGAGCGGGGCATTCACGATGCTGCGTTTTCCGGAATCCGATCTGTCGGACATCGTCTATCTGGAGCAGCTGACAAGTGCGCTCTATCTGGACAAGGCCGAGGAAGTCGCCCAGTACGAAAAGGCCATGGTGCGGCTCCACGAGGACAGTCCGGGGCCGGAGGAGAGCCGGGATCTTCTCCGCGGACTCCTTCAACTCACCTGATTCCCCAGTACGATGACGTACCCACAGGAGTCTGCGCCTGCAGTAAGGGATTGAATGTCCTTCCCCAGTGAACTGGCCCACCAGTACATCGACGGCGAGTGGCTGACCGGTAGCGGTTCGTGGGACATCATTGATTTCAATCCCTACAACGGCGAGAAACTCTGCTCGATCACCGTCGCCACCGCGGCCGAGGCGGACCTCGCCTACCGCGCGGCCGAGCGAGCCCAGCCGGAATGGGCGGCGGTCAGTCCCTATGAGCGCCGGGCCGTTCTGGAGAACGCCGCGCGGCTCGTCGAGGAACGCTCCGGCGAAATCGTCGAGCTGATCATCGACGAGCTCGGCGGCACCCGCTTCAGGGCCGAGTACGAGGTGAATGCGGCGCTGCGTTTCCTGCGCGAGGCGGCCGGACAGGCACTCGGTGTCATGGGACGGCTGCTGCCCTCGCTCGCGGACGGCAAGGAGAACCGCGTCTACCGCCTTCCCGTCGGGGTGGTGGGCGTGATCAGTGCCTTCAACTTCCCCTTCCTGGTGACGATGAAGACCGTCGCCCCGGCCCTGGCCCTCGGGAACGCGGTCGTGGTCAAGCCCCATCAGAACGCCCCGATAGCGGGCGGCGGGCTGGTCGCCCGGATCTTCGAGGACGCGGGGCTGCCCGCCGGGCTGCTGAACGTCCTGATCACCGACAGCGCCGAGATCGGTGACACCTTCATCGACCACCCCGTGCCCAAGGTGATCTCGTTCACCGGCTCCGACCGGGTCGGCCGTCATGTCGCGGCGATCGCGGCCGGGCTCTTCAAGAGGACCATCCTCGAACTGAGCGGCAACAGCGCCCTGGTGGTGCTGGAGGACGCCGACCTCGACCACGCCGTCCGGGCGGCCGTCCACAGCCGTTTCCTGTTCCAGGGCCAGGTCAGCATGGCCGCCAACCGCATCCTGGTGGACCGGTCCGTGGAGGCGGAGTTCACCGAGCGCTTCACCGCGGAGGTGGCCGGCCTCCGGACGGGCGATCCGCGCGACCCGGAGACCCGCATCGGCCCGGTCATCAGCGAGTTCCAGGCGGAGGCGCTCACCGCGCTGGTCGACGGGGCGATCGCCGACGGAGCCACCGCGCTCGTACGGGGCCGTGCGCGCGGCAATCTCGTGGAACCGACCGTGCTGACCGGGCTGCCCGAGGACTCACCGCTGCTGAAGCAGGAGATCTTCGGCCCCGTGGCGCTGCTGATGCCCTTCGACGGCGAGGACGAGGCCGTCCGGATCGTCAACGACAGTCCCTACGGCCTGAGCGGCGCCGTGCACACGGCGGATGCCGAGCGCGGTGTGCGGTTCGCCCGGCGCATCACCGGCGGGATGTTCCACGTCAACGGCGGGACCGTGCAGGACGACCCGCTCGTCGCGTTCGGCGGCGAGAAGAGGTCGGGCCTGGGCCGGATGAACGGGGAGTCCGCCGTCGAGGCGTTCACCACCTGGAAGTGGATCTCGGTGCAGCACGGACGGACGGTCTTCCCCTTCTGAGGCGCCGGCCGCTCGGCGTCAGGGCGGCCGGGCGCCGCTGAGTCGGGGGCCCGCGATACAGGTCACGATCCGTCCTGATGGGTTCGTACGTTGGCGTTCGGCACACACGACGTACGGATGAAGGCGGACACCATGGTCACTCACGTTCCCGCAGAGGCTCCCGGAGACGAGCGCGGCGCGCTCCTCGCGTTCGTCGAGGCCCAGCGCGGGGCGATCCGGCGCTCGGTGCTCGGCCTCACGGAGGAGCAGGCGGCGAGCCGTCCCAGCGCGAGCGGGTGCTCCCTGTCCGGGCTGCTCAAGCACACCGCCGAGATGGAGCTCAACTGGCTGCGCCTGGCGCAGCAGCGTCCGAACGAGAAGCAGCGGACCCAGGAGACCTGGGGCGACGGCTTCCGGCTGGTCGGCGACGAGACGGTGCCGCGGATGCTGGAGTTCTGGGCGAAGACCGCCGCCGAGACCGAGGCATTCGTCCGCCACGAGGTCGACAGCATGGACGACACCTTCCCGCTGCCCCCGGCTCCCTGGTTCCCCGAGGACGGGCGCTGCTCCATGCGCTGGATGCTGCTGCATCTCGTCGAGGAATTCGGCCGCCACGCGGGGCACGCCGACATCGTCCGCGAGTCGCTGGACGGCAGGTCGGCCCTCGATCTGGTCGCCGAGGAGGCGGGCTACGCTGGCGTGAGTTGAGTACATAGGGTGGGTGGTATGTCCGCGATCCGACTCCTGGTTCTGGGCGCCGTCCGGCAGCACGGCCGCGCGCACGGCTACCAAGTGCGCAACGACCTGGAGTTCTGGGGCGCCCACGAGTGGTCCAACGCCAAGCCGGGGTCGATCTATCACGCGCTCAAGCAGATGGCGAAGCAGGGACTGCTCCTCGCGCACGAGACCGCCCCGTCCACGGCGGGCGGCCCGCCCCGCACCGAGTACGAGATCACCGAGCAGGGCACCCGGGAGTTCTTCGCCCTGCTGCGGGACTCGTTGACCTCGTACGACCGGAGCGTGGACGTCCTGTCCGCCGGTATCGGCTTCATCGTCGACCTCGAACGGTCCGAGGCGGTGGCGCTCCTGCGCGAGCGAGTCACCGCCATCGAGGGCTGGCGCGCCTCGGCCACGGAGAACTACACCCCCGCCGAGGGCCCCGAGTCGCTCGGGCACATCGGCGAGATCATGAACATGTGGGTCCACTCGGCGGACGCGGGTGCCGAGTGGACCCGCGGCCTGATCGCACGGATCGAGGCCGGGGCGTACACCTTCGCCGGCGAGGGCGAGCCCTTCGTCGGGGTGCTCACCTAGGGCCCCGGGCCCCAGGGTCTTCGCGCCGGTGGTCAGTGGTGGAAGGCCGTCGCGCTGCTCCGGTCCCTGTCCAACGGGTGCGCCTGGGCCCGCAGTTCCGGCAGGAGCCCGCGCAGGTCGTCGAGCAGCAGCTCCGCGAGGTCCGAGGAGAAGCCGTTGCGGCAGACGACGCGCAGCACCGAGAGGTCCTGGCGGTTGGCGGGGAAGGTGTACGCGGGCACCAGCCAGCCGCGCTCGCGCAGCCTCCTCGACACGTCGAAGACGTCGTACGCCCTCACCTCCGGCTTCGTGGTCACCGCGAACACCGGGAGTTCGTCGCCCCGGGTCAGCAGCCTGAAGTCCTCCAGGGACTCGAATCCCGCGGCGAGCCGCATCGCGATGTCCCGGGCCGCCTGCTGCACGGCCCGGTAGCCCTCCCGGCCCAGCCGCAGGAACGTGTAGTACTGCGCCACCACCTGGGCGCCGGGCCGGGAGAAGTTCAGCGCGAAGGTCGGCATGTCGCCGCCCAGGTAGTTGACCCGGAAGACCAGCTCCTCGGGCAGCTCGGCGGGTGAGCGCCACAGGGCCCAGCCCACGCCGGGGTAGACCAGGCCGTACTTGTGCCCCGAGGTGTTGATCGAGGAGACCCTCGGGAGCCGGAAGTCCCACACCAGGTCCTCGTCGAGGAACGGTGCCACCATCGCCCCGGACGCCCCGTCCACATGGACCGGGATGTCGAGGCCCGTGCGCTCCTGGAGGTCGTCGAGCGCGGCGCACAGCTCCGCGACGGGCTCGTAGGAACCGTCGAAGGTCGAGCCGAGGATGCCGACCACACCGATGGTGTTCTCGTCGCAGAGCTCGGCCGCCGCCTGCGGGTCCAGATGGAAGCGCTCGCCCTCCATCGGCACCAGGCGCGGCTCGACCTCCCAGAAGGTGCAGAACTTCTCCCAGCAGACCTGCACATTGACGCCCATCACCAGATTGGGCCGAGCCGTCCCCGGGTAGTGGTCGGCGTTCCTGGCCGACCAGCGCCGCTTCAGCGCCATCCCGGCCAGCATGCAGGCCTCGCTCGACCCCGTGGTCGAGCAGCCCACCGCGGCCCCCGGATCCGGGGCGTTCCAGAGATCGGCGAGCATCGCCACACAGCGCCGCTCCAGCTCGGCGGTGCGCGGGTACTCGTCCTTGTCGATCATGTTCTTGTCCCGGCACTCGGCCATCAGCACACCGGCCTGGGGTTCCATCCAGGTGGTGACGAAGGTCGCGAGGTTGAGCCGGGAGTTCCCGTCGAGCATCAGCTCGTCGTGGACGAGCCGGTAGGCGGTCGCCGGCGGCAGCGGGCCGTCCGGGAGCTGGTGCGTCGGCGGCGCGGCGATCATCGGCGCCGTGGGGTCGGCCTCCCCGAAGAACGGGTTGAGGGCGAGCCGGCGGTGCTCGTCGGAGGGGATGCCCTTGCCGTGTGAACCCTGGTGGAGTGGCATGAGCGCGCCCTCAGCTCTCAGCCGCGAGGCCGGCCTTGATGGCCCGGGTGAACTTGACGACGCGCTCGGCCTGGACCCGTGCCGCGGTCAGGGTCTGCTCGCCGACGGGGATGTCTCCCTGCCCCGAGACGTGGGAGGTGCCGTACGGGTTGCCGTCCACGAACTTCGAGGCGTCGGTGTAGCCGGGAGGGACCAGGATGCCGCCGAAGTGGTGGATCGTGTTGTAGAGCGCCAGCAGGGTGGACTCCTGGCCTCCGTGGGCCGTGCTGCTCGCGGTGAAGCCGCTGTAGACCTTGTCGGCGAGCTGCCCCGCCTGCCAGAGGCCTCCCAGGGTGTCCAGGAACTGCTTGAGCTGGGCGGTGACGTTGCCGTACCGGGTGGGCGTACCGAAGATCACCGCGTCGGCCCAGACCATGTCGTCGGGCGAGACCTCGGTGATGCCCGCGGTCTCCTTCGCATGGGCGGCCCAGGCCGGATTGGAGTCGATGGCCGCCTGCGGGGCGAGCTCGGCGGCCTTGCGCAGGCGCACCTGCGCACCGGCGTTCTCGGCGTCCTTCGCGATGGCCTTGGCGATCGTGGAGATGGTGCCGGTGGAGGAGTAGTAGATGACGGCGACGTTCACGGACGTGGGCATGCGAGGGCCTCCGGGGAGAGGGGGAAGGAGGGGACGGGTGCGGTCAGGAGTTGCTGATCACGGCCGCTGTTCCGTAGGCGCAGACCTCGGTGCCGACGTCGGCGGCCTCGCTCACGTCGAACCGCATCATCAGCACGGCGTTGGCGCCGCGCGCCCTGGCCTGGTCGACGAGCCGCTCCATGGCCTGGTTGCGGGTCTCGACGAGGGTCTTGGTCAGGCCCTTCAGCTCGCCGCCGATCATCGACTTCAACCCGGCGCCGATCTGGCTGCCGAGGTGACGTGAGCGCACCGTGAGTCCGAACACCTCGCCGATGACCTGTGTCACCTGATAGCCGGGTACGTCGTTCGTCGTGACGACCAGCACGTCCGCCCGGGGCGTCTGTCCGCCGCCGTAGTCCTCAATGCCCATGATGTGGCACCTCCTGCGGAAAGCTTTGCCCCGGTTCGTCCCGCGCGCATCCTTGCTTACGCCAGTGGAACCCAGGCGTCCCCCCCGGCGTTGATAGCTTGGGGCGGCCACGCAGCCGCCGCCGTACCTCGACCAACCCTGGAGCCCGGACCCTTGAATACGCTTGCGCTCGGCCCGAGCTGGCTGGACCCGGATTACCTGCTCAACACCTTCGGGCTGCCCGGCCTCCTGCTCATCGTGTTCGCCGAGTCCGGGCTGCTGATCGGCTTCTTCCTTCCGGGCGACTCGCTGCTGTTCACCACGGGCCTCCTGGTGACCACGGGCGACCTGAAGTACCCCCTGTGGCTGGTCTGCCTGCTCGTCGCCCTGGCGGCGATCATCGGTGACCAGGTCGGCTATCTCTTCGGCCGCAAGGTGGGGCCGGCGCTGTTCAAGCGCCCGGACTCCCGTCTCTTCAAGCAGGAGAACGTCGAGAAGGCCCACGAGTTCTTCGAGAAGTACGGCCCGAAGTCGCTGGTGCTGGCCCGCTTCGTGCCCATCGTCCGCACCTTCACGCCGATCATCGCCGGTGTGAGCCGTATGGACTACCGCTCCTTCATCACGTTCAACATCATCGGCGGCATCCTCTGGGGTGTCGGGGTGACGCTGCTCGGCGCGGCCCTCGGCAAGGTCGACTTCGTGCACGAGAACATCGAGATGATCCTCATCCTGATCGTGCTGATCTCCGTGGTGCCGATCCTGATCGAGTTCCTGCGCGCCCGCAGCAAGTCGAAGAAGGAGCAGTCCGCGCACCGCGAGGACGACAACGGCCCCGCGGACGGCGGCCCGGGCACCGGCAACGCCGGCAACGGCCAGGGCCCCGCGGCCGGCGCGTTCGACGAGGACCCGGCCGCCTCGTACGGCACGGGCCAGTACGGCAACGGCCGGCCCGGCGGATACGGCACCGGCCAGGACAGCCGGTACGGCCAGGCGGGCCAGTACGACGACCAGGGCGGCCGGCAGTACGGCAACACCCAGGCGGCCGGGCAGTACGGCGGCGGTCAGTACGCCGACCAGGGCGGCCAGCAGTACGGCGGCGCTCAGCAGGGCCAGCAGTACGGCGGCCAGTACGGGAACGCCCAGCAGGGCCAGCAGTACGGTGGTGCCCAGCCCGGCCAGTACGGCAACCAGCCCAGCCAGTACGGCGGCGCCCAGCAGGGCCAGCAGTACGGCGGCGGTCAGTACGCCGACCAGGGTGGCCAGCAGTACGGCGGCCCCCAGCAGGGTCAGCAGTACGGCCAGCAGTACGGCGGTGCCCAGCCCGGCCAGTACGGCAACGCGCAGCCCGGCCAGTACGGCGGCGCCCAGCAGGGCCAGCAGTACGGCGGCGGTCAGTACGCCGACCAGGGCAACCAGTACGGCAACGCCCAGGGCGCCCCGTACAACGGCGGTCACGACGGCCGGTACGGCGCCGGTCAGGGGCAGCCTCCGGCCCAGCAGCAGCCCGGTCCGTACGACCAGGGCGACCAGGACGGCGACCAGGACCAGTACGGATGGCAGAACAGGCGCTGATCCCCGCGCCCGCGCCGACGGCGCCCCGGTCCCCGGCGGGACCGGGGCGCCGTCCGTGTGTCAGAAGCCGCGGGTCCGCTTGGCGGCCCGGCGGGAGGCGCCCCCGACCGCGCCGGGCACCCGCATGAACAGCCGGGAGATCTCGCTCCCCAGATTGACCCCGATGGCGATCGCCAGCGCCGTGGCGACAGCGGTGAAGAGCGAGGCGAGCCCGGCGTCCACCTCGTTCTGCGCGACGCCCAGCAGACCGAAGTAGGTCGCCGAACCGGGCAGCAGCGGTCCGATCGCCGCCGTGATGTACGGCAGCGACGAGGTGTACCGGTAGCGCGAGAACAGCTGGCCGAACAGCCCCACGAGGCCCGCCGCGACCGCCGTCGCCGCCACCGGGGAGATGCCGCCCGTGCGGGCCATCGCCCCGTAGATGACCCAGGCCACACCCCCGTTGAGGGTCACCGCGAGCACGGTGGAGCGCTCCTGCTGGAGCAGCACGGCGAAGGCCAGTGTGAGCAGCATGGAAGCCAGGATCTGGACGACCGGCCGGTCGTTGGGCACGAACCGGGCCTCGGGGTTCAGCTGGGCGCCGAGCTGGACGCCCAGGTAGAGCATCAGCAGCACCCCCGCCACGATGCCGATGAAGAAGTACATGACCTCCAGGAGCCGGGCTCCCGCGGTGATGTAGTAGCCGGTCAGACCGTCCTGCACCCCGGCGACCAGGGCCCGCCCGGGAAGCAGCGCGAAGAGACCACCCGTGATCACCGCGGACGGCCGGATGTCCGTCGAGTGCGTGAGGGTCAGCGCGATGCCCATCGCCGCCGGAGGCATGGCCGCGGCCGTGAACTGGTAGAACTCGGGCAGCCCGCGCCCTGCGCAGAGCCAGGCCAGACGGTCGCCGAGCATCGCGCCCGCCGCCGCCACGATGAAGACCAGGGCGCCACCGCCGACCAGCACCGACGCCGAGCCGGCGAGCAGACCGGCGGCGGCCGTGAGCACCCAGCCCGAGTACGGGTGCCGGTTACGGCGGATCTCCGCGAGGCGCCGGTAGGCCTCCTCCAGCGACACCTCGACGTGCTCGGCCGTCGTGATGTCGTCGATCAGCCGGAACACCGCGGCCAGCCGGGTGTAGTCGGTACCCCGGCGGCGCACGGTCCGGCTCGCCGTCACGGGGTCCTCGACCAGCGACGGCTGGTGCGAGATGGAGAGCAGTGTGAAGGTGACCGTCGGTTCGCAGCGGTCGAGCCCGTACGAGCGCGTCACCGCGAACATGGCCGCCTCGACGTCCTCGGCGCCCTCGCCGCCCGCGAGCAGCAGCTCCCCGATACGCAGGGTCAGGTCGAGCACACGCGGTACGGCCGGACCCGAGTCGTCGGTCTTCTGGACGCTCTCGGGGGCCGGGCGCTCGGTCACCGGCATGCGCAGCATCGTGCGCATCCGGTCCTGCCAGGGCGCCTCCTTGGTCAGCCGGACCATCGGAATGCCGTGCGCGGGAGTGAAGGCGGGCGGCTGATGCTGCGCGTTGTACCCGCTCGGCGGTACGAAGGCGGAGGACAGCGTGTCGGATCCGGAACCGCCGCCCGGACCGGAACCGGAACCGGGGGCCGAGCCGGGCGCCGACGACGGCTCGGTGTGCAGCCCGGCCGGAAGGGCGAATTCCGAGCTGGGGTGGTCGTCCTCGAGCGGTGGTGGCTGCTCCACACCGGCCGGTGGGACGAAGGCGCTGCGTGCCTCGTCGGACTGGGGCTTCTGGTCCTCGGGACCGCCCTGTTCCGCCACCACTCGACCTCGTTCCTCCTCGACCGCCCGTCCTGGGAGCGCTTCTGCCCAGTATGGACACGGACATGGGGGGCCACGCACGACGGGCGGCGCACCGTGAAGGTGCGCCGCCCGTCGTACGTACGGTCAGCGGGACCGGAGGGCCCCATGCGCCGTGATCCGCGCCGTCCCGCCCGTAAGCGGAACCGGAGGGATCACGTCAGTGCGCGCCGCCCTGCGCCTCGAGGCGCTTGTAGGAGGCCTCGATCTCGGCCTCGGCCTCGGCGCGGCCGACCCAGTCGGCGCCCTCGACGGACTTGCCGGGCTCCAGGTCCTTGTAGACCTCGAAGAAGTGCTGGATCTCCAGGCGGTCGAACTCCGACACGTGGTGGATGTCGCGCAGGTGCTCCACCCGCGGGTCGGACGCCGGGACGCACAGCAGCTTGTCGTCGCCGCCGGCCTCGTCGGTCATCCGGAACATGCCGATGGCGCGGCACTTGATGAGGCAGCCCGGGAAGGTCGGCTCGTCCAGGATGACCAGCGCGTCCAGCGGGTCGCCGTCCTCGCCGAGGGTGTTCTCGACGAAGCCGTAGTCGGCCGGGTAGCTGGTCGAGGTGAAGAGTCGACGGTCCAGGCGGATCCGACCGGTCTCGTGGTCCACCTCGTACTTGTTCCGCGAACCCTTCGGGATCTCGATGGTGACGTCGAACTCCACGGGTGGCTCCTCCATGATCAACACATACGACTGGTGGTTAAGTGTCCCTCACGCAGATGAGTGCTCGCGAAAGGGGCTGGTCAACGGTGGCCGAGCCGGTGGACGGACCGACGCACGAACCGTTGAACAGATGGGGCAGGTGGAAAGCCCCGACGTACCTGAAGCGTGGGAGCGGGGCGCGGGACCTCCGGCTCGTCGCAGGCTCCGCGGTGCTCGGCCTGGCGGTCGCCGTCGGTGCCGCCCTGGCCGCCGGTCCGTGGGACTCCGGTCAGCGTAAGGCCGAGCGGGGCCGGGCGGCCGTTCAGGAGCGCGCAGGTGGCGCACATCACCAAGGGGAGGCTACCGACGGGCCGGCGCCCGCCCCCAGCGCGCCCCCCGTCCTGAGGGCCCTGGGCAACACGGCGGGGCTCTCGGCCCAGGCGGGCGCGACCGCCCTGGGGGCCGCCCTCGATCCGCTGCTGGACTCGCCCGCCCTCGGTGCCGTGCGCACGGCCGTGGTCGTCGACGTGGCCACCGGCAAGCAGGTGTACGCCGATGGCGCGGCGACCCCCATGACGCCCGCCTCCACGGTGAAGATCGCCACCGCCGCCGCCGCGCTCTCCGCGCTCGGGCCCGGCCACCGCATCGCCACGACGGTCCGGCTCTCCCCTGACTCCCGCACACTCACCCTGGTCGGCGGCGGCGACCCCACCCTGGACGAGGCGGCCCTGCGCTCCCTGGCCGCCGACACCGCGCGCTCCCTGCGCGACGGCGGGGCCGGGACGGTCCGGCTCAGGTACGACACGTCGGGCTACTCCGGCCCGGCCGTCCACCCCATCGGCCCCAACGAGAACATCGCGTCCGTCAGCGCGCTCATGGCCGACGAGGGCCGCCTCGACGGCAGCGTCCGGGGGCCCGCTCCCCGTACGGCCGACCCGGCGGGCGACGCCGCGCGCGCCTTCGCGGACCTCCTGGACGACGCCGGAGTGGACACCCGGTCCGCGCCCGAGGCCGGGCGCGCCGTGGGCGGGTCCCGGACGGTGGCGACGCATCTGTCGAAGCCGCTCTCCGCCCTCGTGGAGCGCACGCTGACCAACAGCGACAACGACCTCGCCGAGGCGCTCGCGCGCCAGACCGCGATCGAGGCGGGGGAGCCGGCCTCCTTCGCGGGCGCCCGGCGCGCGGTGACCGCCCGGCTGAAGGCGCTCGGCCTGCCGCTGAAGGGCGCCCACCTCGCCGACGGCAGCGGCCTCGACCGCGCCGACAAGGTGACGGCGGCCCTGCTGGCGCAGCTCCTGGCGCTGGCCGCCGGTCCGGACCACCCCGAGCTCCGCCCGGTCCTCACGGGCCTCCCGGTGGCGGGCTTCAGTGGCACGCTCGGCGACCGCTACACCGCCACATCCCGGGGAACCGGCCTGATCAGGGCCAAGACGGGCACCCTCACCGGCGTGAACAGCCTCGCCGGGACCGCGGTCGACGCCAGGGGGCGGCTGCTCGCCTTCGCCTTCCTGGCCTCGGGCACCACATCCCCCGGCGAGGCGGAGGCCTCACTCGACGCCCTGGCCACAGCGCTCACCAAAGGCGGCCGGTGAGCGCCTGACACCCCACCACGGGGCGACCACCTCACGTACGGTTGACGCATGACGAGCATCGGTGGTGCCGAGATGGTCGACTGGAATCTCGCGGTCGCGACCGCGACCCGGTTCGTGCGGCCGGGTCCCGAGATCAGCCGTGAGGAGGCCCGCGCCGTCGTCGCGGAGCTCCGTCGGCACGCCAAGGCCTCGGAGGAGCACGTCCGTTCGTTCACCCGGATGATCCCGGACGGGCACGAACCCGAGGACACCCCCGTCCTGGTCGTCGACCGCGCCGGCTGGATCAGGGCCAACGTCGCGGGCTTCCGTGAGCTGCTGCGTCCCCTGCTGGGGAAGATGCAGGACCGGCGCGGCACCGGCCCGGGCAACGCCGTGCTCGGCGCCGTGGGCGGGAAGGTCACCGGCGTCGAACTGGGCATGCTGCTGTCGTTCCTCGCCTCCCGGGTCCTCGGCCAGTACGAGACCTTCGCCCCCGCCACCCGCGAGCTCCCGGCCTCCGCCAACGGCGGCGGCAGGCTGCTGCTGGTCGCCCCCAACATCGTCCACGTCGAACGCGAACTCGAGGTGGACCCGCACGACTTCAGGCTCTGGGTGGCCCTTCACGAGGAGACGCACCGCACCCAGTTCACCGGTGTCCCGTGGCTCCGCGACCACCTCCAGGGCGAAATCCAGTCGTTTCTCGACGAGACCGACGTCGACCCGATGACCTTCCTCGAACGGCTCCGCGAGGCCGCGCAGACCTTCTCGGGCGGCAGCCGTCCCGAGGGCGAGCGCGGCGAGGAGGGCGACGACGGCGGGCGCAGCCTCGTCGAGATCGTCCAGACGCCCGCCCAGCGCGAGATCCTGGGCCGCCTCACCGCCGTGATGTCCCTGCTCGAAGGACACGCGGACTTCGTGATGGACGGGGTGGGCCCCGATGTGGTGGCCTCCGTCGCCGAGATCCGGGAGAAGTTCCAGCAGCGCAGGGCGCGCGGGGCGAGCCGGCTGGACCTGGCGCTGCGCAAGCTCCTGGGGCTCGACGCCAAGCTGCGGCAGTACCGCGACGGCGAGAAGTTCGTCCGCGCCGTGGTCGGCGAGGTCGGCATGGACGGCTTCAACAGGGTGTGGACCTCCCCCAACACCCTGCCCACCAAGGCCGAGATCGCCTCTCCCGAGGACTGGGTGGCGCGGGTGCACCGTAAGGCAGACTCGTGATCATGGCGTGCCCGGCGGCAGAAGATTGCCTCCCCAATCACCCATCCGAGGGACCATAAGGGCATGGGAAGGCGTGCAATGCTCGATGAACAGCTTGGCTCTGTCACCATCGACGCACTCTGAGTGACGGGACTCCGTCCCGGCCCGCTCGGAGGCACCCCCCAAAACTTCACCCGAAGGGCACCGGACATGGGTCCCCATCCTGCGGTCGCGGCGATACGCCTGGCGGTCCGCCGCGTACTCCACGACGTCGTCACCGAATACAGCCGTCACAGCGAACAGGCCGGACACGCCGAGTTCGCCGAAGCCGGGGCGGGCGGCCGGCGTCCCGGGCTTCCGGAACGCCCCGACACCCCGCTCGTCCTGGTCGCGTGCTCCGGCGGCGCCGACTCCATGGCGCTCGCGTCCGCGCTCGCCTTCGAGTCGCGCAAGCTCCCCGTCCGCGCCGGCGGCATCACCGTCGACCACAACCTCCAGCCCGGCTCCGACCTCCGCGCCGGCGAGGTCGTCACGCGCCTCGCCGAGATGCGGCTCGACCCGGTCGAGGCCGTCGCCGTCCATGTCGGCCGTGACGGCGGGCCCGAGGCCGCGGCCCGCGACGCCCGCTACGCGGCCCTGGACGCCGCGGCGGAGCGCCTCGGTGCCGCAGCGGTCCTCCTCGGTCACACCCGCGACGACCAGGCCGAGACCGTCCTGCTGGGCCTCGCCAGGGGCTCGGGCATCCGTTCGCTCTCCGGGATGGCCGCCGCCTCCGGACCCTCCGGCCGCTACCGCCGCCCCTTCCTCCAGCTCGACCGGCAGACCGCCCGCAAGGCCTGCCTGGTGCAGTCGATCCCCGTCTGGGACGACCCCCACAACATCGACCCCGCCTACACCCGCTCCCGGCTGCGCCACGAGGGCCTGCCCGCCCTGGAGAAGGCGCTGGGCAAAGGAGTGGTGGAAGCCCTCGCCCGTACGGCTCAGCTCTCCCGCGACGACGCCGACGCACTCGACACCTGGGCCGCCGAGGCCGCCCGCTCGGTCCGCGACGACGACGGACGGCTGGAGTGCGCCAAGCTCTCCGTCCTGCCGCCCGCGGTACGCCGCCGGGTGCTGCGCCGCGCCGTGATCGACGCCGGTTCGCCCGCGGGTTCGCTCTTCGCCCGTCATATCGAGGAAGTCGACCGGCTCATCACCGGCTGGCGCGGCCAGGGCGCCATCAACCTGCCCGGCCGCGTCGAGGTGCGGCGCCAGGGTGGCAGACTGGTGATTCGGCAGAGCTGAAGCGCAAGCGGCTGAAGTGCAGGCGAAACGCCGGTCCGGCCCGGGGAACAGTCCGGTCCGGCAGGGCAGAGAAAGAGACGCGGGTGAACGAGAAGGACATGGGTACCGACCTTCAGTCGGTGCTCCTCACCAAGGAAGAGATCGACGCGAAGCTCGTCGAGCTGGCAGCGAAGATCGACGCGGAGTACGCGGGCAAGGACCTGCTCATCGTCGGCGTGCTCAAGGGCGCGGTGATGGTGATGGCGGACCTGGCACGCGCGCTGTCCACCCCCGTCACCATGGACTGGATGGCCGTCTCCTCGTACGGCGCGGGCACCCAGTCCTCGGGCGTCGTCCGGATCCTCAAGGACCTCGACACCGACATCAAGGGCAAGCACGTCCTGATCGTCGAGGACATCATCGACTCCGGCCTGACGCTGTCCTGGCTGCTGACCAACCTCGGCTCCCGCGAACCCGCGAGCCTGGAGGTCTGCACGCTGCTCCGCAAGCCGGACGCCGCGAAGGTCGCGATCGACGTGAAGTGGGTCGGCTTCGACATCCCCAACGAGTTCGTCGTCGGCTACGGCCTGGACTACGCGGAGAAGTACCGCAACCTCCCCTTCGTCGGAACGCTCGCCCCTCACGTCTACGGCGGCTGAGTCACCCGGCCCCGCCGGACCCGGAAGTACCCGGCCGAACCGGGCCGGACCGCCGGGAACCCTTGTGGCGTTCGGGCCGTTGGAGCCTTCGAAGACGGGTTTGTCGTACGTCCCCTGCGGTCACGGGTGACAATGCTGGGGTACCGTCCGAAGAACAGTCTTTTCTCACAGCAGCATTTACCTACGGGCAGGAGGGACGGGGCGACTTCGCTCCGTATGGATGGACGTGAAGCGATACTTCCGTGGGCCGGTCATGTGGATCGTGCTGGCCGTCCTCGCCGTGGTCGTGTTGATGCAGGTCGTCGGCTCGTCCGGCGGCTACAAGACGGTGGACACCGGCAAGGTGATCCAGGCGATCAGCAAGAACCAGGTGAAACAGGCCAAGCTGACCACCGGTGACGAACAGATCCTGAAGATCGAGCTGAAGGACAAGGAAAAGCTCCAGGGCGAGTCCGGCAGCAAGTTCCAGGCGAGCTACATCGGCAACCAGGGTGTCGAGCTGGCCGACACGCTGCAGCAGAAGTTCGAGAGCGGTGACATCGAGAAGGGTTACACCGTCTCGCCGTCGAAGCAGTCCCCGTTCGTCTCGATCCTTCTCTCCCTGCTGCCCTTCGTCCTGATCGTCGTCGTGTTCCTGTTCCTGATGAATCAGATGCAGGGCGGCGGCTCCAAGGTCATGCAGTTCGGCAAGTCCAAGGCCAAGCTGATCACCAAGGACACGCCGAAGACGACGTTCGCCGATGTGGCGGGGTCGGACGAGGCCGTCGAGGAACTGTACGAGATCAAGGAATTCCTCCAGGAGCCGGCGAAGTTCCAGGCCGTCGGCGCCAAGATCCCCAAGGGCGTCCTGCTGTACGGGCCGCCCGGAACGGGCAAGACGCTGCTCGCTCGCGCGGTCGCGGGCGAGGCGGGCGTGCCGTTCTACTCGATCTCCGGGTCCGACTTCGTCGAGATGTTCGTCGGTGTCGGTGCCTCCCGAGTCCGTGACCTCTTCGAGCAGGCCAAGGCGAACGCTCCGGCGATCGTCTTCGTCGACGAGATCGACGCCGTCGGCCGGCACCGCGGTGCCGGTATGGGCGGCGGTCACGACGAGCGCGAGCAGACGCTCAACCAGCTGCTCGTCGAGATGGACGGCTTCGACGTGAAGGGCGGCGTCATCCTGATCGCCGCCACGAACCGGCCGGACATCCTGGACCCGGCGCTGCTGCGTCCCGGACGTTTCGACCGGCAGATCGCGGTCGACCGCCCGGACATGCAGGGGCGCCTGGAGATCCTCAAGGTGCACCAGAAGGGCAAGCCCGTCGCGGAGGACGTCGACCTCAACGCGGTCGCCCGTCGTACGCCCGGCTTCACCGGTGCCGACCTGTCGAACGTGCTGAACGAGGCCGCGCTCCTGACGGCGCGCAGCAACCAGAAGCTGATCGACAACCACATGCTCGACGAGGCCATCGACCGCGTCGTGGCGGGCCCGCAGAAGCGGACCCGGATCATGTCCGAGAAGGAGAAGAAGATCACCGCGTACCACGAGGGCGGACACGCCCTGGTCGCGGCGGCTTCCCCCCAGTCGGACCCGGTCCACAAGATCACGATTCTCTCCCGCGGCCGTGCCCTCGGTTACACGATGGTGCTCCCGGAAGAGGACAAGTACTCCACGACGCGCAACGAGATGCTCGACCAGCTGGCATACATGCTGGGCGGGCGCGCGGCCGAGGAGCTGGTCTTCCACGACCCGACGACCGGCGCTGCGAACGACATCGAGAAGGCCACTGCCACGGCCCGCGCGATGGTCACGCAGTACGGCATGACCGAGCGTCTGGGCGCGATCAAGTTCGGCGGCGACAACACCGAGCCCTTCGTGGGCCGGGAGATGGGCCACCAGCGCGACTACTCGGAAGAGGTCGCGGCGCTCGTCGACGAGGAGGTCAAGAAGCTCATCGAGACCGCGCACAACGACGCGTGGGAAATTCTCGTGGAGAACCGCGACATCCTCGACGCCCTGGTCCTGGAGCTTCTCGAGAAGGAGACGCTCGGCAAGGAGCAGATCGCCGAGATCTTCGCCCCGATCGTGAAGCGCCCGGCCCGTCCGGCGTGGACCGGTTCCGCCCGGCGTACTCCGTCGACGCGTCCGCCCGTGCTTTCTCCCAAGGAGCTGGCCCTGACCAACGGCGCTGCCAATGGTTCGGCCACCCCGGAGATCGCTCCGACGGACATCACGAAGAACACCGGCACCTCCACGGAGGCGCTTCCGGAGGACCGCCCCGAGAGCTAGCCCCCTGCCCGACCAGGTGTGTCCCCTGTCACGGGGGCTCCGCCAGGCCCGGAATGGATGCCGCGCCCCCCAGGTTCTAGCCTGTGGGGGCGCGGCTTTTTCGTACGCCTGCGCCATGCCTGCCGCATCGTGTGAGGTCCCGGCGGGCTGCGCGTGTGACTGCACAGAGGAACGAGGCACAGATGACCGACCCGGTGACGTTCGACGGGCAGGGTTCGATCGGCGTATTCGACGAGAAGCGGGCCGAGGCCGCCGTGCGGGAACTCCTCATCGCGGTCGGTGAGGACCCGGACCGCGAGGGCCTGCTGGAGACCCCGGGCCGGGTGGCACGCGCGTACAAGGAGATATTCGCCGGCCTCCACCAGGAGCCCGAGGACGTCCTGACGACGACGTTCGACCTCGGTCACGACGAGATGGTGCTGGTCAAGGACATCGAGGTGTTCAGCACCTGCGAGCACCACCTGGTGCCGTTCCACGGTGTCGCGCACGTCGGCTACATCCCGGCGACCTCGGGCAAGATCACGGGGCTGTCGAAGCTGGCACGGCTGGTCGACGTCTACGCCCGCCGGCCGCAGGTGCAGGAACGGCTCACCACGCAGATCGCCGAGTCCCTGATGGCGATCCTGGAGCCGCGCGGGGTCATCGTGGTCGTGGAGTGCGAGCACATGTGCATGTCGATGCGCGGCATCCGCAAGCCCGGAGCCAAGACGATCACCTCTGCGGTCCGCGGACAGCTGCGCGATCCGGCCACGCGCGCCGAGGCCATGAGCCTCATCATGGCGCGCTGAGCGCGGAGGAGAAGCCTTTAGGCGGCCTGGGCCTTCACAGGTGGTCCGGGCCTCCAGGCGGTCCGGGCCTCCAGGCGGTCCGGGCCGCTAGGCGGCCTGGGCCGTGTTCCGGTCGTTGTCGCCGTCCTCGGGTAGCTTGCAGACGCGCTCCAGGAAGAAGGCGGCGGCGACGACCGCGACGCCCGCCAGCACCGCGAAGCCCGCGTAGATGGCCTGATCCCGGCGGGGCGGGACATCGAGGGAGCCGAGCAGGAAGACACCCGTGCCGCCGTACATCCCGGCGACCAGTGCGGCGACGAGCGCGCTCGCCTGGCCGAAGACCAGGGCCCGGGCGGCCATCAGCGGCTCGACTCCCTTCGCGCCCGGGCGCCGCTCCCGCTGGGCGCGCAGCCGTGCCCTGATGGACAGGGCCGTGGCCAGCAGGACGACGGCGATCGCGGCCAGCACGATGGGAGCGGCGAGCGGCACGCTCGGCAGGGTCCCCAGGGCGTCCCAGAGGCGCGCCGCGCCCCAGGACAGCACGCCGGCTCCGGCGAAGATTCCGGCCAGGAGACCGAGCCGTAGTTGCTTCACCGAGAGTGCCGCCCTTCGCCGCCGTGGCCGTGCCGTCCGGCGCGGGTCGTCCACCCGTGCCGTCGCCGTTTCGTTCGCCCCCGAGCCTAACGACTACTCGGGCAGACGGAGTTCCAGGTCGGGCCGGGGAAGCACTCCTTCGCGGCCGACTCCGGTCAGCAGATCGGAGACCGGTCCCGCGCCGGGCAGCTGGGCCTCCGGGTCCACGTCGTGCCAGGGGGCGAGCACAAAGGCGCGCTCGTGGGCGCGCGGGTGCGGAAGGGTGAGCAGCGGGTCGTCGGAGACCACGTCGGCGTACGACACGATGTCGACGTCGATCGTGCGCGGGCCCCAGCGCTCCTCGCGGACCCGGTCGAAGGCCTCCTCGATGGCCTGGCCGCGCTCCAGCAGGGAAGAGGGGGGCAGGGTCGTCTTCACGACGATCACCGCGTTGAAGTACGACGGCTGGGAGCCGGGAGTGACGCCCCAGGGCTCCGTCTCGTAGACCGGGGAGACGGCCTTGACCCGCAGCCCGGGGGTGTCCTCCAGGGCGTCGATGGCGCCCTGGAGCGTCTCCAGCCGGTTGCCGAGGTTCGAGCCGAGGGAGATCACGGCGCGTTTGGGGTTGGAGAGGGTGACGTCCGCGGCGTCGACCTGCTCGACCACGGCGGCGGGAACCGGCTGTACGGTCGGGTCGCTCTGCCCTTCGGTGGAAAATGCAGTCATGCTCGGCTCCGGGTGATGGTGATGGTCACGTCGTCGAAGGGGACGGTGATCGGGGCGTCCGGCTTGTGGACGACGACCTCGACCTCCTCGACCCCCTCGTGCTTGAGGCACTGCTGCGCGATGCGTTCCGCGAGGGTCTCGATCAGGTCGACCGGCTCACCCTGGACGACGTCGACCACCTCTTCCGCGACCACGCCGTAGTGAACGGTCTTCGTCAGGTCGTCGGCGGCTGCCGCGGGGCGGGTGTCGAGGCCGAGCACCAGGTCCACGATGAAGGTCTGGCCCTCTTCCCGTTCCTTGGGGAAGACACCGTGGTGCCCACGGGCCTTGAGGCCGCGCAGCGCGACACGATCCACGCGAATCACTCCTGCTGTTCGTCGTCTCTGGAGGCACCCGTCCGCGTGCGGGCGGAAAGGTGCCGTCTTTCGAATCTACCCGCGAGCACCGACAGTGCCTGCCCGCGGGGGATGCGGGCCGGCACGGCATGGGGTTGGTAGCGGCGTATACCCCGTGATCGCCCGGACCAATCCCCGCGACGCGTCCGGGCCGTTCAGGAGGACGGTTCTTCGTCCTCTTCCTCGCCGGTTTCGGCCAGTACGGGGGAGCCGTGGTGGGACCACAGCTTCCAGCCCTCCGGTGTGCGCCGGAACACATTGGTGGCGACGACGAGCTGGCCGACCAGCGGGCCGAGCGCGTTGCCGTCCTCCGCCGGGCCGCCGCTGAGGATGTTCTCGGTGCAGGTCACCAGCGCGGTGTCACCGGTCATCGAGACGCCGACATCGGTCAGGAAGAACTGGATGTACTCCGTGTTCGCCATGATCAGCGCGTAGCTCCGCAGCACCTCACCGCGGCCCGTGAGCACCGGCCAGCCCGGATGGACACAGGAGACGGTGAGGTCCTCGCCCGGCAGCCAGAGGCCGGAGAGCGCGTCGAAGTCGCCGCGCTCCATCGCCTCGTAGAAGTCGGTGTTGGCCTGCTCGACGGCCGCGATGTCGGCGGCGGCCTCCTCGTGCTCGTCGCGCGCGGCGCTCACGCGGCTCCTTCGACGGCGCGGGCGACCCGCACCGCGTCGGCCGTGGGCCGCACAGCGTGGACCCGGACCGCCCAGGCGCCCGCGTTCGCGGAGAGGGCGGAGATCGCGGCCGTCGCGGCGTCCCGCTCACGGGCCGGCGGCGGGGTGGCGTCCCCGCCCGCCAGGACATGGCCGAGGAAACGCTTGCGGGAGGCGGCGACGAGCAGCGGCCTGCCCAGATCGCGCAGCCGGTCCAGGTGCGCGACGAGCGCCAGGTCCTGCGACGCGTCCTTGGCGAAGCCCAGACCGGGGTCGATCACCAGCTTCTCGGGGTCCACCCCGCCCTCGATCACGGCGTCCATCCGTTCGCGGAGCTCCGCCACGACCTCCCCCACGACGTCCTCGTAGACCGCCCGGCTGTTCATCGACTCGCTGAATCCGCGCCAGTGCATGACGACGAACGGCACTCCGGCCGCGGCTACCACCCGGATCATGTCCCGGTCGGCCAGGCCGCCGCTCACGTCGTTGACCAGGGCCGCACCGGCGGCCACGGACTGTTCGGCGACGCTGGCGCGCATGGTGTCCACGGAGATGGTCACGCCCTCGGAGGCCAGACCCCGCACGACGGGGATCACCCGCCGGAGCTCCTCCGCCTCGTCCACCCTGCTCGCGCCGGGGCGCGTCGACTCACCGCCGACGTCGACGAGATCCGCCCCTTCGGCCACCAGTTCGAGGCCGTGCTTGATCGCAGCCGTGGTGTCGAACCAGTGGCCTCCGTCGGAGAAGGAGTCGGGCGTCACATTGACGACCCCCATGACCGCGCAGCGGTCCCACTCCGGCAGACCCCGTACTGTGCCCCGTCCTCGCAACGTACTCATGCGACCAGCCTAGGCCCGGTGAGGGGCCGTCCCCTGCCGGACCCGTCCCGCACCCCAAGGATCCGCCCGCTCCGGGACCGGCCGCACCCGAAGAATCCGCCCGCTCCGGGACCGGCCGCGCCCGGAGGATCCCGCCCGCCCCGGGGTCGGTCGGACGGCCCCCCGATTGGCCGTGCGCCAGGTCCTCAGGCGCCGACGCCCGCCACGGTCTCCACGGCGACCTCGGCGCGCGGCACGTCCTGCGCGTCGGCGTCGATCGAGCGGCGCAGTGCCTCGTGGAGCCGGGCCGGGGTGAGCACGCCGAGGAAGCGGCCGGTGCCCTCCTCGTCGATGACGGCGATCCAGCCCGCGTCGTGCTGGAGCATCGTGGCGAAGGCCTGCTTGAGCGGCGCGCCGAGCGGAAGCCACGCCTCCATGCGCCGGGCGTGCTCGCGGACCGTGCCCTTCGCGGTCGCCGCGTCGCCCGCCGGGATCCAGCCGTGCAGGTTGTCCTGGCCGTCCAGGACGACCGCCCAGCGCGCGCCGTCCGCCCGCAGCCGCTCGGTCGCCGTCGCCAGCGGGTCGTCGAGGTGGACGACCGGCGGCTGGTCCAGGTCGCTCTCCTCGACCGGAGTGACCGAGAGCCGCTTCAGGCCGCGGTCGGCCCCGACGAAGTCGGCGACGTACGGGGTCGCCGGAGCGCCGAGCACGGTGGCGGGGGTGTCGAACTGCTCGATGCGGCCCTGCCCGTAGACGGCGATGCGATCGCCGAGCCGGACGGCCTCCTCGATGTCGTGGGTGACGAACAGGACGGTCTTGCGGACCTGTGCCTGGAGTTTCAGGAATTCGTTCTGCAGCCTCTCCCGCACGACGGGGTCGACCGCGCCGAAAGGCTCGTCCATCAGCAGGACGGGCGGATCTGCCGCCAGGGCCCTTGCCACGCCCACGCGTTGGCGCTGGCCGCCGGAAAGCTGCTCGGGATAGCGGCCGCCGTAGACGGAAGGATCCAGTCCGACCAGATCGAGCAGTTCGGCGGCGCGCTCCTTTCCCTTTCCCCGCTTCCAGCCCAGGAGATGGGGCACGGTCGCCGTGTTCTCCAGGACCGTTTTGTGCGGGAAAAGGCCGACCTGCTGAATCACATAGCCGATGCGGCGCCGGAGTTGCACGGGGTCGATGGCGGATATGTCGTCCCCGTCGAGGAATATCCGGCCCTCGGTCGGTTCGATCAGACGGTTCACCATCTTCATGGTGGTCGTCTTGCCGCAGCCGGAAGGTCCGACGAGCGTGACCAGTTCACCGTCGGCGACCTCGAAGGAAAGGTCGTCGACGGCGGTGGTGCCGTCCTCGTACCGCTTGGTGACGTGCTCGAAACGGATCATGATTCCCCATTGTGACGCGGGTTCTGTGAAGGCCATGTTGCCGGAATACGACAGCCTCGGCGATTGTCGGTGCTCGGGGATAGGGTCGCCGGAGAAGAAGCCGTGACGGCGCCGCGAGGGCAAACGGGAGGTGGGGGACGGATGGCCGAGCAGAACTGCCTGGTGGCGAACGACTGGATCTGCGGGGAGTATCTGCGTTCCCGCAGCCACGAGTTGACCGAGGCGACCGTCCAGCACATCTGGATCACGGGGGTCTCCGTGCTGATAGGGCTCGCGGTGGCATTTCCGCTCGCCCTGCTCGCGCGCCGCGGAAGGCGTTTCGCGGGACCGGTGCTGGGGCTGACCACCGTGCTCTACACCGTGCCCTCGCTGGCGATGTTCTCGCTGCTGCTGCCGCTCTTCGGGCTGTCGGCGGCGCTCGTCGTCACGGGTCTGGTGCTCTATTCGCTGACCATCCTCGTGCGCAACATCCTGGCCGGCCTCGAAGCGGTGCCCCAGGAGGCCAGGGAAGCCGCGAAGGGTATGGGCTACGGCCCCGCCCGGCTCCTCTGGGAGGTCGAACTCCCCCTGGCGCTCCCCGCGCTGATGGCCGGGCTGCGCATCGCCACGGTGTCGACGGTCGCGCTGACCACGGTCGGCTCGCTCGTCGGCAAGGGCGGCCTCGGCAACCTCATCGAGGACGCCCTGCCCAGCTTCTTCAAGGCCCAGGTGCTCACAGCATCCGTGCTCTGCGTGCTGCTCGCGGTGGCCGCGGACCTGCTGCTGCTCGGCGTGCAGCGTCTGCTCACGCCGTGGACCCGGATACGGACGCCGTCCGCGGGGCCGGGCATCGCGAAGACGGAGGCGGCCTGACCCATGGGAGTCATCCAAGACGCGTGGACCTGGCTGACCACCGGCTCCAACTGGTCGGGGGACGGCGGGGCGGCCCAGCGCCTGGCGGAGCATCTCTACGTCAGCGGGATCGCCCTCGCGGTGGCCTGTGCCCTCGCCCTGCCGGTCGCCCTCTGGCTGGGCCACGTCGGCAAGGGCGGCGCGCTGGCGGTCAACGTCTCCAACGTGGGGCGGGCGGTCCCGGTGTTCGCGGTGCTGGCCCTCTTCATGATGACGCCCCTGCGTAACTCCGGCTATCTGCCCACGGTCATCGCGCTGGTGCTCTTCGCGGTGCCCCCGCTGCTGACGAACGCCTACGTCGGGATGAGGGAGGTCGACCGGTCGGTGCTGGAGGCGGCTCGGGGGATGGGGATGTCCGGCGGGCAGCTGTTCGTGCGCGTCGAGCTCCCCCTCGCCTACCCGATGATCATGACCGGTCTCCGGTCCGCCGCCGTACAGGTGGTCGCGACCGCCTCCATCGCCGCGATGGTCGGGCTCGGCGGCCTCGGCCGGATCATCACCGCCGGATTCAACACCTACGACACGGCGCAGGTCTTCGCGGGCGCCGTGCTGGTCGCCCTGCTGGCCCTGGTCGTGGAGGGCGCGCTCGTGGTGCTGGACCGGCTGCTGTCGCCCCTGCGCCGCCGCAGGACCGTATGAACGGCCGCCGCGGGACCGTAGGAACGCGCGGACTCTTTCGCACTGTGCACACCATTTTTCCCGGACGGAGAACACCATGAGCAGGACCTCGCGCATAGCGGGTGCGGTCATCGGCGTGGTCGCGCTGGCAGGGTCGCTCGCGGCCTGCGGCGGCGACAGCCTGGAGAACGAGAAGGGCGGCTCGGACGCGGGTTCGGGCGCCGGCTCCAAGAAGGGCTCGCTCGTCGTGGGCGCCGCCGCCTTCACCGAGTCGAAGGTGCTGGCCGAGCTGTACGCGCAGATTCTGGGCGACGCCGGATACGACGCCTCGATCACCACGGTGAAGAACCGCGAACTCTACGAACCCTCCCTGGAGAAGGGCGAGATCGACGTCGTACCGGAATACGCGGCGACCCTCGCGGAATTCCTCAACGCCAAGGTCAACGGCGCGGACGAGGCGGGCAAGAACCCGGTCGCCTCGGGTGACGTGGCGGCCACGGTGGCGGCCCTGGAGAAGCTCGCCACCCCGCTCGGGCTGAAGGTCCTTCCGGCGGGCGAGGCGGTCGACCAGAACGCCTTCGCGGTGACGAAGGAATTCGCCGACAAGAACAGCCTGAAGACGCTTTCCGATCTCGGCGCCTCGAAGATCAAGGTGAAGATCGCCGCGGGTGACGAGTGCGAGGTGCGCCCGTTCTGCGCTCCCGGACTGAAGAAGACGTACGGCATCGACGTCACCGGCATCGATCCCAAGGGTGTCGGCACGCCGCAGTCCAAGCAGGCCGTCAAGGACGGCAAGGACCAGCTGGTCCTCACGACCACCACGGACGCGGTGCTCGACCCTTACGGGCTGGTGTTCCTGGAGGACGACAAGAAGCTCCAGAATGCGGACAACGTCCTTCCGGTTGTCAATGCCAAGGACGCGGGCGCCCCGGAGATCGCGGAGACGCTGGCGAAGCTCACCGGCGTACTCACCACGAAGGACCTCGCGGAACTCAACCGCAAGGTCGACGCAGAGCGCGCCAAGCCCGCCGATGCGGCCGCGGACTATCTCCGGTCGAAGGGCTTGATCAAGAAGTAAAAGGGCGTATCGAAGGGCCACTTGAGAGGCCGCAAGGTAACCGGCGGGGAACAGATTGCCGGGCGGCCTCCCAAGTGGCTCGTACGCACGGTAAATTTCGGGCCATGCCACGAGGACGCCACCGCCATTCGCCGCCCCTTCACAGAATCCTGCCGCCCGCCGTGCTGGCCGGAGTGCCGGTCGTCTGTGCCGCCGGCGCCTGGCTCCTCGCGGAACCGCAGGCTTTGCGCGCCCTGGTGGCCGTGACGGCGGCCGCCGCCGTCACCGGTGCCTGGTTGATGCGCAGCTGGGACCGGGCCGCCGGGCTGCGTGTGGCGGAGCTGACCCGGGCGCGGGCCAGCGACGAGTGGAAGACCGAGGAGCGCATAGCCGAGGTCGAGGCCGACCTCGAGGAATCACGGGAACTGCGCGTCCGGCTGGAGACCAAGCTGCGCCG
Organism: Streptomyces sp. CB02058; assembly: GCF_001905505.1. GTDB lineage: Bacteria > Actinomycetota > Actinomycetes > Streptomycetales > Streptomycetaceae > Streptomyces. The sequence continues at coordinate 51,216 of NZ_LIPG01000005.1, read as the reverse complement.
CAAGCGCGTGGAGCTCGCCGGGCTGCGGAACGAGCACGCGGCGCTGCTGCGCCGGTACGCCAACGCCGAGACCGAGCGGGCCAGCGCGCTGGAGGGCCGCAGGCAGCTCGCCATCGAGGCGTCCGCTCCGCGCGAGCTGCTTCCCGCGAGCTCCACACCGACCCCCGGGGCCTATCTGAGGGCCGCCCAGGCACTCCAGGACCTCTCGCGGAACGCGGCGCTCCAGGAGGCCCGCCGCACCGCCGAGCTGGCCAGGAAGCGCGATCTCGCCGAGCGCGCCGCGGAACGGGACACGGAGGGAAACGGCCCGAAGGGGAAGCACGCGGCGGTCGCCGGAGCGGGTGACCTCCAGCACCGCCGTACCCAGGCCGCCCTGCCCGCCCCGAAGCTGTCGCCCGCCCCCGTGCGCCCGCCCCGCGCCGTGCCCGCGGCTTCCGCGGTCGTCCCGTACGCCGCGGCCCGCCGCCACCTCGTCCCGCAGGGAAGCTTCGACTTCTTCGGGACGCAGAAGGCGAACGCCGCCATCGAGTCCGTGCAGAACGAGGACCTCGCGGACGTGGTGGGCGAGGAGGCGCTGGCGGCGCACCGCACAGGCACGGCCGAGAACCGCGCGGTCGGCAAGGTCATCGACCTGACGGCACACGACGACACCGAGCAGCTGGATGTCGTCGGGCTGCGGAGAGCGATCTCCTCGTAGCGACCGCGGCTCCGCCGGAGCGAGGCGGAGCGGGACGGGGCTACTTGTCGATGTCCCCGACGACGAAGAAGAGCGATCCGAGGATCGCCACCATGTCGGCGACCAGCGTGCCCGGCAGCAGCTCGGTCAGCGCCTGGATGTTGTTGTACGAGGCGGAGCGCAGCTTCAGCCGGTACGGGGTCTTCTCGCCCGTGGAGACCAGGTAGTAGCCGTTGATGCCGAGCGGGTTCTCGGTCCAGGCGTAGGTGTGCCCCTCCGGAGCCTTCAGCACCTTGGGCAGCCGCTGGTTGATGGGCCCGGGAGCCAGGTCCGCCATCCGGTCCAGGCAGGCGTCGGCCAGGTCCAGCGCGTTGTGCGTCTGCTCCAGCAGGCATTCGAAGCGGGCCAGGCAGTCGCCCTCGGTCCGGGTGACGACCTTGAGCGTGTCCCGCAGCTCCCCGTACGCGAGATACGGCTCGTCCCGGCGCAGGTCGAAGTCGACCCCCGAGGCCCGGGCGATCGGCCCGGAGACCCCGTAGGCGTGCACGGCCTCGGCGGACAGCACGCCCACCCCGCGGGTGCGGCCCCGGAAGATCTCGTTGCCGAGCACCAGCCGGTCGTACACGTCCATCCGTGAACGCACCGACGCCACGGCGTCCCTGGCCCGGCCGAGCCAGCCCGCGGGCAGGTCCTCCTTGAGGCCGCCGACCCGGTTGAACATGTAGTGCATCCGGCCGCCGGAGACCTCCTCCATCACGGCCTGGAGCTCCTCGCGCTCCCGGAACGCGTGGAACATCGGTGTGATCCCGCCGAGTTCGAGGGGGTAGGAGCCGAGGAACATCAGATGGTTCAGGACCCGGTTCAGCTCCGCGAGCAGCGTCCTCGTCCAGACGGCGCGCTCCGGGACCTCCATGCCGAGCATGCGCTCGACGGCCATGACGACCCCGAGCTCGTTGGAGAACGCCGACAGCCAGTCGTGGCGGTTGGCGAGCATGATGATCTGGCGGTAGTCCCGGGCCTCGAAGAGCTTCTCCGCGCCGCGGTGCATGTAGCCGATGACCGGCTCCGCCTGCTGGATCCGCTCGCCGTCCAGCACGAGCCGCAGCCGGAGCACACCGTGCGTGGAGGGGTGCTGGGGACCGATGTTCAGCACCATGTCGGTGCTCTCCGCCGCGCCGCCGATGCCGATCGTCGTCTCCGTCATGCGGGACAGTATCCCCCCTCGCCATCCGGGCCCCGCTATCCCTCCTCGCGGTCCGTGAACCGCCGTCCCTGTCCCTCGTCCGGGCCCGGGGCCTGCCGCCGCCGGCCCTCCTCGCGGTCGGTGACCCGTTGCCGCAGCCAGCCGAAGTCGCCCAGACCGCCCCGCGCCGTGAGCTCCGCGGCCTCGCCCGCCGCCGCGAGCGCCCGCACGTAGCCGGCGGGGTCCGCCGACGCCCTCGCCAGCGGCGGCCGTTCACCGCTGACGCCCAGTTCGCGCAGTGCCGTCCGCTGGTCCAGCAGTTCGGCGGTGCCCCCGGCCGCCGCCGCGCACGCGTCCAGGGCGACGTGGGAGGTCAGGTCGCAGCCGCCGTCGGGTACCGGCTTCACCTCGCGGCCCTCCCGGAAACCCGTGAGCGTCCCGAACGGCGGCCGTGCCGCACGGACATGCGCGTAGTCCACCGCCACGGCGGTCCCGGAGTCCAGGGAGGCGACGGCCCCGGCCCAGGCCTCGTCGCGCGGCCTGCCGATCTCCGCGCGGTCACCGGGCCGGGACAGCGGCCACCAGCGGCTCAGCCACCGGGCGTCGGCCCCGGTCACCGGATCGCCCAGCCGCTCGGCGCCGTCGCTCCGCACGAGGACGTAGCGGGCCACCCCGTCGGCGTCGGCCTCGGCGACATCGGTCGGGACGTTGTCCAGCCACTCGTTGGCGAACAGCAGCCCCCGTGCGCCCCGGGGGAGTTCGGCGCACCACTCGACGGCGGGATCCAGGCCCGGCGGGCGCGGGGCGATCTCCACGGCGTACGCCCGCACGGTGAGCCCCGGAGCGAGGGAGCCGTCCCGCAGCGCCGCCAGCACCCCGGACACCAGCTCGCCGCGGCCCGCCCCCACATCCACCAGGTCGACGGAGTCCGTGCCCAGCTCCCCGGCCGTGGCGGCCAGCAGCCGGGCGACGGCGGTCGCGAACAGCGGGGAGGCGTGCACCGATGTGCGGAAATGGCCCGCAGGGCCCTCCGGGCGCCGGTAGAAGCCCTCGGCACCGTACAAAGCGGACTCCGCGGCTTCCCGCCATCGGCACCAGTCATACGTCACGTAGGCAAGTCTCCACCTTGGGGAGTACGGTCCCAGGATCCGGATCGGCCCTCCGGCTGACCCTGGTACCGATCAGCTGTCCCTACGCTGGGTAACGTGCAGCGCTTCTACGATTTCATCCGCAGACACCCGACGGGCGTCGACATCCTCTGGGCTGTCGTCCTCCTCGGGTTCTCCGGCGTGTCCATCGTGGCCGGCCAGGTCGGTGGCGGCCCGGAGCGCGTCGCCGCCGTGCCGATCGCCGTCGGACTCTGCGTCGTGGTCGCGCTGCGCCGCCGGGCACCGGAGAGGATGCTGCTGCTCGCGATCCTGATGGGCGTCGCCCAGCTGCTGTTCGGCGTGCGGCCGGATGTGGCGGACTTCGCCATGCTGGTGATCACCTACACCGTCGCCACGGGTGGCGAGCGGTGGGCGTCCCGGCTCGCCCTCGGATGCAGCCTGGCCGCGGCGGGGATCTCGCGGCTGCGCTGGCCCGACGACGCACCGTACGGCGGCTGGGCCCAGTCGCTCGGCTACGTCGTCATCATGACCGTGCCGTTCGTCTTGGCCTGGGTGCTCGGTGACTCGATACGCACCAGGCGGGCCTACTTCAGCCAGCTGGAGGAGCGCGCCGCCAGGCTGGAGCGCGAGCGCGAGGCTCAGTCGAAGGTGGCCGTGGCCGCCGAACGCGCCCGTATCGCCCGTGAACTGCACGATGTCGTCGCGCACAACGTCTCGGTGATGGTGGTCCAGGCCGACGGCGCCGCGTATGTCATGGACGCGTCCCCGGATCAGGCCCGCCAGGCACTGGAGACCATCTCCAGCACCGGGCGCCAGGCACTCGCGGAGATGCGGCGGCTGCTCGGCGTGCTGAGGACCGGGGACGCCGAGGAGAGCGGGGAGTACGTCCCCCAGCCCGATGTCGAGCAGATCGAGGAACTCGTGGGCAAGGTCAGGGAGACCGGCCTCGCCGTGGACTTCAGGATCGAGGGCACTCCGCGTCCGCTGCCGAGCGGGGTCGAGCTGACCGCGTACCGCATCGTCCAGGAAGCCCTCACTAACACCCGCAAGCACGGCGGCCCGGACGCCGGGGCGAGCGTGCGGCTCGTCTACTTCGACGACGGGCTCGGCCTCCTCGTCGAGGACGACGGCCGGGGGGCGCCGCACGAGCTGTACCAGGACGGCGGGATCGACGGCGCGGGTCAGGGAATGATCGGCATGCGCGAGCGGGTCGGCATGGTCGGCGGCACGCTGGACGCGGGCCCCCGCCAGGGCGGCGGCTTCCGGATCAGCGCACTGCTCCCGCTCAAGCCGGCCAACCAGTGAAGGAAGGACAGGACACCTCATGGCGATCCGCGTGATGCTCGTCGACGACCAGGTGCTGCTGCGCACCGGGTTCCGGATGGTGCTCGCCGCACAGCCGGACATGGAGGTCGTCGCGGAGGCGGGCGACGGGGCCGAGGCGATCGAGGTGCTCGACTCCACGGCGGTCGACGTGGTGCTGATGGACGTGCGCATGCCGCGGCTGGACGGCGTCGAGGCGACCCGGCGCATCTGCGCGCGGACCGATCCGCCCAAGGTGCTGATCCTGACCACGTTCGATCTGGACGAGTACGCCTTCTCCGGCCTGAAGGCGGGCGCCAGCGGGTTCATGCTCAAGGACGTGCCGCCCGGCGAGCTGCTCTCCGCGATCCGCTCGGTGCACAGCGGCGACGCCGTCGTGGCCCCGTCCACGACCCGCCGGCTGCTCGACCGCTTCTCGCCGATGCTGCCGAGCAGCACGGAGGAACCGCGGAACAAGCATGTGGGGAAGCTGACGGAGCGCGAGCGCGAAGTGATGCTGCTGGTCGCCCAGGGACTGTCGAACGGCGAGATCGCGGCCCGGCTGGTGCTCTCCGAGGCGACCGTGAAGACGCACGTCGGCCGCATCCTCACCAAGCTGGGGCTGCGCGACCGCGTCCAGGTCGTCGTCCTCGCCTACGAGACGGGACTGGTCAGGGCCGGTGGCGGGGCGGGCTGACGCTCACCCGCGCACGCGTAGGCCGCGGCTCACCGCAGCACGCCCTCCAGGAAGTCGCTGCCCAGCCGGGCCACCACGGTCAGGTCCAGCGCGTGCAGGACGTACCGGCCGCGCCTGCGGGTGGTGACGAGCCCGGCCTTCTTGAGCACGGCCAGATGGCGGGAGACCTCGGGCGGTGTGATGCCGTGCGACGCGGCGAGTTCGCCCGTGGTGTACGGGGAACGGGCCAGGTTGCGACAGATCCGCATCCGCATCGGGTGGGCCAGCGCCTCCATCCGGAGCTGGAGCAGCTCGACGGACGCGGGGGAGGGCAGCTCGGGGCGGTGCACCGGGTACTGGATCACCGGGCGCCAGCCGGGGGCGTGCAGCACCATCAGATGCGGCCAGCCGAAGCTGGTCGGGATGAGGGTGAGACCGGTGCCGGCGGCGGACCCCGTGGCCTCGGTGCGGCCCGTGGTCAGCTTGTCGACGCTGATCCTGCCGGCCTGCTCGTCCAGTGACAGGGCCGCGGAGACCGCGTCCAGTGCCGCGGCGAGGCCCTTGCGGCGCAGCACCTCCGTCTTGTGCCGGGCATCGGTCGCCAGCTGGACCTGGGCGCGCTGCCAGGTGTCGGAGAAGAAGGCCTGGTCGCAGTCCTCGAAGAGCCGCCGGACCCAGCCGCGCACGGAGACGGGGTCGGCCAGCAGCTGGCGGGTGAAGGCCAGCGGCTTGGGTCCCCTGGCCGCCGCCATGTCCAGCGCGCGGGTCCGCATCGGTGCGTCGCCGAGCGGTGAGGGCGCGCCCGTCCCGTAGAGGCTGGTGCAGGTGAACTCCAGGGCGGCCGAGACGAACCGCTCGTCGTCCAGCTTGTCGAGGATGTCCAGGTCCTCGGCGAGGGTCGCGCCGGTCCTGCCGTCGCCGCCCGGGACGCCGGCGAACGGCATGAAGATGTCGGAGAACGTGTTCCGCCACAGGAACTCCGCCTCGGTCAGCCGGTCCGCGAGGTCCGGCTCCAGGGCGGCGGAGGTCGCGGTCGCCCAGCCGTGCAGACCGGGGTGGTGCCCGGGCTCGGAGAGCGCGTGCAGGGCCAGCCCCAGCTCTGCCAGAGGGGAGGTCGCGAAAACGATGCGTTCGGGAGGCAGACCCGCGATGTCGATGTGCACGCTCACCCCTCCATAGTGCGGGGTGCCGGAGCGGGGTCCCCGCCACTTGACCGCAGCCGTCAATCCACGGGCGGAGCCGGCGGGGCGGGGTCAGGCTGGATCCATGGACATCGTTCAGCAGCACATGCTCGACAGCTATCGGGCCGCGCAGCACGGCGAGGTGCCGCCACCGCTGCCCGGCAGGCACGACCGGGACGTCCTGCGCGGCATCCGCAGGCGCATCCGCGCCTGGGCGGCCGCCCACAGGCCGCCCCTCGCGTGATCCGCGGCACCCCCCCTACGCGAGCCGTGCGGTGAACTCCGCCACCGCCTCCTTCACGTCGCCGGCCGTCCACTCCAGCCCTGGAGCCGCCACCGTGACCTCGGTGAACGAGAGCCCGGGCGGACCGGACGGCGCAGCGAACCAGCGGCGGAAGAGCGTCACGCCCGTCTCCTCGGCCTGCCGCACCGACGCCTCGTCCAGTACCTCCGCGGCGTACGGCAGCCAGACCTGGAACTGGTGGGTGTGCGGCGGTTCCGGGTGCACCCGGAACCACGGCACCGACGACGCGGCCAGGCCCTCCGAGAGCGCCCCGGCGACCACCTTGGCGTGGGCCACGTACGACGGCAGCCTCGGCAGTTCCCGCTCCAGGCCCAGCAGGGCGGAGAGGGCGGCCGGATACTGCTGGAAGACCTGCCCGCCGTAGCGGTGGCGCCAGGTCCTGGCCTCCTCGATCAGCGACTCGGGCCCGGCGAGCACCGCACCGGACATGCCGTCCAGGGACTTGTAGAACGACACGTACACGCTGTCGGCGAGCGCGGCGATCTCCGGCAGCCCGCGCCCGAAGTGCGACGCGCACTCCCAGAGCCGCGCCCCGTCCAGATGCACCACGGCGTCCCGCTCCCGCGCGGCGGCCACGGAGGCCTCCAGCTCCTCCCAGGAGGGCAGGACGAAACCGGCGTCGCGCAGGGGCAGCTCCACCATGAGCGTGCCGAACGGCTCGGGGAAGTCCCGGATCTCCTCCGCCGTCGCCTGGCGGGGAGCGCTCGTGGGATGCACCGTGCGCAGTCCGCTCAGCGAGGTGAGGGCGGAGCGCTCGTGCACCTCGGGGTGGGCCAGCGGATGCAGCGCGACGACCGGACTGCCCGTACGCCCCGCCCAGCACCGTAGGGCGATCTGCTGGGCCATCGTCCCGGTCGGGAAGAACGCCGCGGCCTCCATGCCCAGCAGATCGGCGGTGCGCCGCTCGACCTCGGCGACGACCCCGTCCCCGTACACATCGGTCCACTCGTCCAGGTCGTGGACGGTGCCGGCTCCGGCGGCGAGCGTGGTCAGCCGCTCGGCCAGCGTGTGGTCGGCGGAGGCCCGCGCCAGGACCTTCCCGGACCGCTGCCACGCGGTCAGCCTGCGGTTGCGCTGCTTCTGCTCATCGGTGACTGCCATGGGACGATCATCACCCGGACAACCGGCACCGCCCACCGCGGGTCCCCTCGCCGCCGGAAGTTATCCACAGGGTGTGGACGATCGGTGGGTGTACGGAAACGCTGGCGTAGCATGCAGAGGAATCGTCCGGTACCCCCCGCGGACTGGAACGGAAGGCCATCGCCGCGTGAACGCATCAGTTTCCAAGGACCCCCTCGACGCGAGGGACCGCCCCGCCCGCCTCGCCGTCGGAGTCGTCGGCGCGGGCCGTGTCGGCCCCGCCCTCGCCGCCTCGCTGCAGCTCGCCGGACACCGCCCGGTCGCGGTGTCGGGCGTCTCCGACGCATCCGTGCGCAGGGCCGCCGCCCTGCTCCCCGACGTGCCCCTGGTGACCCCCGCCGAGGTCCTCGCACGGGCCGATCTCGTGCTGCTGACCGTCCCCGACGACGCGCTGCCCGGCCTGGTCGAAGGCCTCGCCGAGACCGGCGCCGTGCGTCCGGGCCAGCTGATCGTCCACACCTCCGGGCGTTACGGGACGAAGGTGCTCGACCCCGCGCTGAGGGCCGGAGCCCTCCCGCTCGCGCTGCATCCGGCGATGACCTTCACCGGCACCTCCGTCGACGTCCAGCGGCTGGCCGGCTGCTCCTTCGGGGTCACCGCCCCCGAGGAGCTCAGGCTCGCCGCGGAGGCGCTCGTCATCGAGATGGGCGGCGAGCCCGAATGGGTCGCCGAGGAGTCCAGGCCGCTCTACCACGCCGCGCTCGCCCTCGGCGCGAACCACCTGGTCACCCTGGTCGCGCAGTCCATGGAGCTGCTCCGGAAGGCCGGTGTGGGCGCCCCCGACCGGATGCTCGGCCCGCTGCTCGGCGCCGCCCTCGACAACGCCCTGCGCTCCGGCGACGCCGCGCTGACCGGGCCCGTCGCCCGGGGAGACGCGGGGACGGTGTCCGCGCACATCCGCGAGCTGCGCCGGCACGCCCCGCAGACGGTGGCCGGATATGTCGCCATGGCCCGCGCCACGGCCGACCGGGCGCTGGACCACGGGCTGCTCAAGGCGGAGCTCGCGGAGGACCTCCTCGGCGTCCTCTCCGACAGCAACGCCGTGCACGGAACGAACGGAACACACGGCCCGGACGAGTCCGGACCGGGGGAGAGCCGATGAACAGCGCACCCGAGCCGATGAACGCCCGCCCCGCCATCCTGCTGAACACCGCGGCCGAGCTGGACGCCCTCGGCCGCGCCCCCGGGGCACGCCGTTGCGTCGCCATGACGATGGGCGCGCTCCACGAGGGCCACGCCACCCTGATCCGCGCCGCGCGGACCGCGGCGGGACCCGACGGCCAGGTCGTCGTCACCGTCTTCGTCAACCCGCTCCAGTTCGGCGAGGCGGCCGACCTCGACCGCTACCCCCGCACCCTGGAGGCCGACCTCGCCCTCGCCTCGGAGGCCGGGGCCGACGCGGTCTTCGCCCCCTCCGTCGACGAGGTCTACCCCGGTGGCGACCCCCAGGTCAGGATCACCTCGGGCCCCATGGGAGAGCGGCTGGAAGGTGCCCACCGCCCCGGGCACTTCGACGGCATGCTCACCGTCGTCGCCAAGCTCCTGCACCTCACCCGGCCGGACGCGGCGTTCTTCGGACAGAAGGACGCCCAGCAGCTCGCACTGGTCCGCCGCATGGTGCGCGACCTCAACTTCGGCATCGACATCGTCGCCGTACCGACCGTCCGCGACCCGGACGGCCTCGCGCTCTCCAGCCGCAATCGCTTCCTCACCCCCGAGGAGCGCCACACCGCGCTGGCGCTGCCCAGGGCGCTGTTCGCAGCACGCGACCGGCTGGCCGCCCAGCAGGCGCTGCACGCCCGCGCCCGGACGGTCCCGGAGCGCGAGGGCAGGGCCGCAGCCCTCAACCGGCTCGGCGAGGCCCGTGCGGCGGCCGACACCCAGGCGGTGGCGTTGGCCCGGCCGACCGTCGCCCCCGCGGCGGTGCGGTCCGCCGCCCGTGCCGTGCTGGACGAGGCGGCCGAGGCGGACGTGCCGCTGGTCCTGGACTACGTGGCGCTCGTGGACCCGGCCGACTTCACCGAGATCCCGGACGACCGCGTCAGCGGCGAGGCGATCCTCGCCGTCGCCGCGCGGGTGGGCGCCACCCGCCTGATCGACAACATCCCGCTGACCCTCGGAGCCCTCTCGTGACCGGAATACGGCTGACCGCCCCCGCCCCCGGCTGGGCCATCGACGCGGACGTCGTCGTGGTCGGCTCGGGCGTGGCCGGTCTCACCACCGCGCTGCGCTGCGCAGCGGCGGGCCTCGCGACCGTGGTCGTGACGAAGGCCCGCCTCGACGACGGTTCCACCCGCTGGGCGCAGGGCGGCATCGCTGCGGCCCTCGGCGAGGGCGACACCCCGGAGCAGCACCTCGACGACACCCTGGTCGCCGGGGCGGGGCTCTGCGACGAGGCGGCGGTGCGCGCCCTGGTCACCGAGGGCCCCGACGCCGTACGCCGGCTGATCGGCACGGGCGCCCACTTCGACACCACGGAGACGGGTGCCATCGCCCTGACGCGCGAGGGCGGGCACCACCGCCGTCGCATCGCGCACGCCGGGGGCGACGCGACGGGGGCCGAAATCTCCCGTGCCCTGGTCGGCGCGGTCCGCTCCGCAGCCCTGCGCACCATCGAGAACGCCCTGGTCCTGGACCTGCTCACGGACGCCGAAGGCCGTACCGAAGGCGTCACCCTGCACGTCATGGGCGAGGGCCAGCACGACGGGGTCGGCGCCGTCCGCGCTCCCGCGGTGGTGCTCGCCACCGGCGGCATGGGCCAGGTCTTCTCCGCCACCACCAATCCGCCGGTCTCCACGGGCGATGGGGTGGCGCTCGCGCTGCGGGCCGGGGCCGAGATCTCCGACCTCGAATTCGTCCAGTTCCATCCGACCGTCCTGTTTCTCGGCGCCGGTGCCGAGGGTCAGCAGCCGCTGGTGTCCGAGGCGGTGCGCGGCGAGGGCGCGCACCTCGTCGACGCGTCCGGGACCCGCTTCATGCTCGGGCAGCACGAGCTGGCCGAGCTGGCGCCCCGCGACATCGTCGCCAAGGCGATCACCCGCCAGATGCAGCTCCAGGGCACCGAGCACATGTATCTCGACGCTCGCCACTTCGGTGCCGAGATGTGGGAGAAGCGCTTCCCGACGATCCTGGCGGCCTGCCGCACCCACGGCATCGACCCGGTGACGGAGCCGATCCCGGTGGCCCCCGCCGCGCACTACGCCTCGGGTGGCGTGCGTACGGACCTCACGGGCCGTACGACCGTTCCCGGCCTGTACGCCTGCGGAGAGGCCGCCTGCACCGGTGTCCACGGCGCGAACCGGCTGGCGTCCAACTCGCTTCTGGAGGGCCTGGTCTTCGCCGAGCGCATCGCGGCCGACATCGCGAGCAGCGCGGAGGCCGCCGACCGCCCGCGGGCCGCGGCCCCGGGCATACCGATGGTGGACTTCTCCCGCGAGCGCACCGTCCCGCTGCTCACCGCCGAGTCCCGCGGCACCATTCAGCGGATCATGACCAGGGGCGCCGGAGTGATCCGCTCCGCCGCCAGTCTCGCCACCGCGGCCGAGGAGCTGGAGGCGCTCCGGCGCGCGGCCGCCGACGCCGAGAACGACGGCCCCAAGGACGCCGTGCCCGGCGTGGAGGCGTGGGAGGCGACCAACCTGCTGCTCGTCTCGCGGGTGCTCGTCGCCGCCGCCGGGGAGCGTGAGGAGACCCGCGGCTGCCACTGGCGCGAGGACTTCCCGGACCGCGACGACGACGCCTGGCGCCGCCACCTCGTCGTACGCGTCACCCCGGACCGCCGGCCCGTCGTCCGCACGACGGACAGTGCCGCGTTCCCGCCCGTACGCGCCGGAGAACCGGCAGACTCCGCACTGCCCACCAGCCTCCGCAACCAGCCCGCCGACGCCCCCGAGGAGCCGTAACCGTGAGCACGCCCGAAGAGAATCCGCGCCCGACGCCCGTGGACGTACCGCTGATCCACATCGGCGCACCCGCCGAGTCCGGGGGCGGCTGCGGCGACGGCTGCGGCTGCGGTGACGGCTACGACCCCGACGGCCTGGAGTGCGGCCTCGACCCCGCGCTGGCCCAGCTCCTGGCCGAGGCCGGGCTGGACCCGGTCCAGGTCGAGGACATCGCCCATGTGGCGATCGAGGAGGACCTCGACGGCGGCGAGGACGTCACCACCGTCGCGACCGTCCCCGAGGACGCCGTCGCCACCGGGGACTTCACCGCGCGTGAGCCGGGCGTGGTCGCCGGTCTGCGCGTCGCCGAGGCCGTCCTCTCCATCGTCTGTACCGACGAGTTCGAGGTCGAGCGCCACGTCGAGGACGGCGACCGCGTCGTGGCGGGCCAGAAGCTGCTCACGGTCACCACCCGCACCCGTGACCTGCTCACCGGCGAGCGCAGCGCGCTCAACCTGCTCTGCCGGCTCTCGGGGATCGCGACCGCGACCCGCGCCTGGGCCGATGTGCTCGAAGGCACCAAGGCCAGGGTCCGCGACACCCGCAAGACGACCCCGGGACTGCGCGCGCTGGAGAAGTACGCCGTGCGCTGCGGCGGCGGCGTCAACCACCGCATGTCGCTCGTGGACGCCGCGCTGGTCAAGGACAACCACGTGATCGCCGCGGGCGGTGTCGCCGAGGCGTTCACCCGGGTCAGGAAGGCGTTCCCCGAGCTCGCGATCGAGGTCGAGGTCGACACCCTGGAGCAGGTCCGCGAGGTGCTCGACGCGGGCGCCGACCTGATCCTCCTGGACAACTTCACCCCCTCCGCGACCGCCGAGGCGGTCGCCCTCGTCGGCGGCCGTGCCGTGCTGGAGTCCTCGGGCCGGCTCTCCCTCGACTCCGCGCGGGCCTACGCCGACGCCGGGGTCGACTACCTGGCCGTCGGAGCGCTCACGCACTCCTCGCCGATCCTCGACATCGGCCTGGACTTCCGCGACGCGGCACCGACCGACGGGGCCGTCGCCTGATGCTGCTCACCATCGACGTCGGAAACTCCCACACGGTCCTCGGCCTGTTCGACGGCGAGGAGATCGTCGAGCACTGGAGGATCTCCACCGACGCCCGCCGCACCGCCGACGAGCTGGCCGTCCTGCTCCAGGGCCTGATGGGCATGCACCCGCTGCTCGGCATGGAACTCGGCGACGGCATCGAGGGCATCGCGATCTGCTCGACCGTCCCCGCCGTGCTGCACGAGCTCCGCGAGGTCACCCGCCGCTACTACGGCGACGTCCCCGCGGTCCTGGTGGAGCCGGGCGTCAAGACGGGCGTGCCGGTCCTGATGGACAACCCGAAGGAGGTCGGCGCGGACCGCATCGTCAACGCGGTCGCCGCCGTCGAGCTCTACGGGGGCCCGGCGATCGTCGTGGACCTCGGCACCGCCACCACCTTCGACGCGGTGTCGGCGCGCGGCGAGTACGCGGGCGGTGTGATCGCGCCCGGCATCGAGATCTCGGTGGAGGCGCTCGGGGCGAAGGGGGCCCAGCTCCGCAAGATCGAGCTGGCCAGGCCCCGCAGCGTGATCGGCAAGAACACGGTCGAGGCCATGCAGTCCGGCATCGTGTACGGCTTCGCGGGCCAGATCGACGGGGTCGTCGAGCGCATGAAGAAGGAGCTGGCGGCCGACCCCGACGAGGTCACCGTCATCGCGACCGGCGGCCTTGCTCCGATGGTGTTGAAGGACTCCTCCGTCATCGACGAGCACGAACCGTGGCTGACGCTGATCGGGCTGCGCCTCGTGTACGAGCGCAACCTCGCCCGGATGTAGGGCGCGCCCGCGGTCACCTGCGGGAACGGTCCGGCGGTGCGGCGCTCGACGGCGCGCCGCCGGGCGACCAGTTAAGCGGATTTTGTCCATTTAGCACGTATTGTCGCTTCATGCCCACGCCCTACGGATCACGCGGCGGCATGGCGTTCAGCGCGGACGAGCTCCGAGTGCTCCGACGCGCTCTCGCCAACGCCCTCCACCCCACGCCCCTGCCGGAAGATGACGTCCAGGACTGCCTGCGGCTCGCGGGTGCGGTGGACGAGGCGGTGAGCGAGGCCGGCAGGCTGCGCGCCTTCCTCCTCGCCGATCTCGCCCGCTACCGCGAAGCGCTCCCCGGCTCGCTCAGCGGCTACCTGGAGCTCCTCCAGGACGCCCTCGCGGCGGGTTACGACCCCCGCCCCGACGATCTGGCGGCCTTGCGCGCCCTGCGGGGCGGACCGGTCGCGGCGGCCCTCCTGGAGCGCTGCCAGGTGCTCGCCGAGCGTTCCGTGCGGGCCCGCCTCGCCGGGCGGGCGATCCCCGTCACCGCACCCGCGCCGCGCAGCCGGCTGCTGGCCCTCCCCGGGGGCCTGTCGGCGGCCAAGGAGCCCGAGCGGCCCCGGACCCCTTCGGGGCCTCCCGTACCGGCCCGCCCCGCCGCTCCCGGTGAGCGCCCGATGCCCAAGCCCTCCGAGGTCTTCCCGCCCCGCCGCAGGCCCGTACCGGCGCCTGAGCCGGAGGAGCGCGCGGTGTCCTGAGCCGCCGGGAAGGGCCGCCGCGCCCGAGGGGTGCCCGGGAGTGGCCGGAATGCCGGGCTCGCTACCCTGGAGGGCATGGACTACGTATCCGCGCTCGTTCCCCCCGTGGTGATGGCCGTCTTCTTCGTCGGTCTCGTCATGACGATCATCAAGAGCCAGGGCGGCCCCAACAAGGCCAAGGAGGACGCCGCGGTGGACGCGGCGATCGCCCGTGCCGAGTCGGCCGAGCAGGCTCCCCGGGCCGGGAGCGTCTGACCCGGACCTGAGCACGAAGGGCGCACGGCTCCTCCGGAGCCGTGCGCCCTTTTGCGGTCCCAGAAATATCCCATTCCAGACATTTAGCACTAAGGTGACGCTGTGCCTCGCCAATTGGGAGAGCTGGAAGACGCCGTGATGACACGGGTCTGGCAATGGAACCGCCCGGTCACGGTGCGGGAAGTTCTGGAGGACCTTCAACAGGAACGGTCCATCGCGTACACGACCGTCATGACGGTAATGGACAATCTCCATCAGAAGGGCTGGGTGCGCCGGGAAGTCGACGGCCGGGCATATCGATATACAGCCGTCTCCACCCGCGCCGCATACGCGGCCGCGCTCATGAACGAAGCCTGGTCGCAGAGCGACAACCCGGCCGCCGCGCTGGTCGCCTTCTTCGGCATGATGTCCGCCGAGCAGCGCGAGGCTCTCCGGGATGCGATGCGGGTCGTCGTGCCCACCTTCCCGGAACCGTCCGAGAGCCGGCCGGATGACGGGGCCGCGGCCGATGAAGCGCCCCAGGAGGGCGGGCGATAGCGTCGGGGGATGTCCTCAGAGCAACCGCAAACCGAACACCGCAGCGAGTCGCAAACCGGAGCTCATACCCTCCCGGAAACCGGGTCTCGCGCAGAACTTCATACCGGCCCGTCGGTAAATAAGCCGGCCATCACCGTCCGCAGGGCCAGGACGAGCGATGTCGTCTCCGTCCGGGGACTCCTTGACGGCTACGTCTCCGAAGGCATCCTGCTCGACAAAGCGACGGTGACGCTTTACGAGGACATCCAGGAGTTCTGGGTCGCCGAACGCGACGAGGACGCCCGTGTCATCGGCTGCGGCGCACTGCATGTGATGTGGGAAGACCTCGCCGAAGTCCGTACTCTCGCCGTCGATCCGGGCATCAAGGGCGCCGGAGTCGGACACCAGGTGCTGGACAAGCTCTTGCAGACCGCGCGCTGGCTCGGTGTACGCAGGGTTTTCTGTCTCACCTTCGAAGTGGACTTCTTCGCGGCACACGGCTTCACCGAGATCGGAGAGACACCGGTCGACGGAGATGTCTACAGCGAGCTGCTGCGTTCCTATGACGAGGGTGTCGCCGAGTTCCTGGGTCTCGAACGAGTGAAGCCGAACACCTTGGGCAACAGCCGGATGCTTCTGCACCTGTGAACGGCGGAAGAGACCGGAACCCCTATGTCCGAATCGCGCATGTTTCCCGTCTTCTTGCACTCCTGAACCTCTCCCAGGGGTTTGTGTTTTCCCGGGAAAAGCGGTTTCCTTTCCGCGTACTGCATTTTCGATGAAAGGAAATCCGGTGGCACAGAAGGTTCAGGTCCTTCTTGTTGACGACCTCGACGGCGGCGAGGCGGACGAGACCGTGACGTTCGCTCTTGACGGCAAGACGTACGAGATCGACCTCACCACGACGAACGCGGACAAGCTCCGTGGTCTTCTTGAGCCGTACACCAAGAGTGGCCGTCGCACGGGTGGTCGCGCCGCGACCGGCCGCGGCAAGGGCCGCGCCGTTACGGGTGGCAACAAGGACACCGCCGAGATCCGTAGGTGGGCGCGCGAGAACGGCCACAATGTGAATGACCGCGGTCGTGTTCCGGCCGAGATCCGCGAGGCTTACGAGAAGGCCAACGGCTGACCTGTCGGCCGATGGGCCCACAGGTGCGTCCGGGCGTGCGTGAGCCGGGCCCGGTGGCATTCCGTCGCCGCCGCGTCCACGAGTCGTACGAGATCGGGAGCATCCCCACCCCTGCTCCCGAGGCCGCCGAGGGCCGGGAGCGACAGCTCCACCTCCTGGCGCGTCCCAGGGGGCCGCAGCCAGAACGCGGCCCCCGGCGAGCCCTTCGCCGCCCCGCCGGGCGGCGGTGGAGCCGTGATGTGCCCGCCGAGCCCGACGGCGGACAGGTCGAGGGTGATTCCGCCCCACTCCAGCCAGTCCAGCAGGCCGGGAAGTTCCTCCGCGCTGCCCGCGGCCACCAGCAGCCGCATCCGTTGCCCCGCCATCGCCACCGGACCGGTGCACCGGACCCGGCGCAGCGCCGCGTGGCCCGCCGCGGCCGGCATCTCCAGCACGTCGAAGCGCAGCCCCGTCGGCAGCCGCACCGGCGACGTGCCCGTCGTGACCCAGCCGAGCTCGCGGGCGTACCACTGCGCGCAGTCGTCGGATTCCGGCGACGGGCGGGGAGGCGGGACGAGGGAAGCCATGTCCGATGAACCGCCGAACCGGTCCCCGGGTTACGCGCTGTTCGTGATCCACTGCTCTCTGTGCCCGCGCCAGGGTGGTGCGGGAGCATCCGGCGGCGCGAAGTTGTTCGCCCGTAGCGGAGGAAACGGGGGTGCGCCGCATGGACTGTCGGTGGGTGCGGGTAAGACATCCCTAGTGGGAAGGGGCGACACGCGGGCAAAAACGTCTCACGTTCGCCATCGGCGTACTGGCGAAAGGGCTATCTGCCTGGCCTGCGGGAACATCGTCTCGCACCATCGGGTTGGAGCAGTTGTCGGCGTTCGTGGCGGGGCATCCGCCAGGTAGCAAGGCCGGGTGTCGGCAGTTGAAATGAGCGGTCCCCGCTTGCGGGACTAAGCTGCGGAAGGACAGGGAGGGGACCGACCCCTTACTGCCTGACCGCTCTGAGGAGCGATTAACGATGTTCGAGAGGTTCACCGACCGCGCGCGGCGGGTTGTCGTCCTGGCTCAGGAAGAAGCCCGGATGCTCAACCACAACTACATCGGCACCGAGCACATCCTCCTGGGCCTGATCCACGAGGGTGAGGGTGTCGCCGCTAAGGCCCTGGAGAGCCTCGGGATTTCGCTCGAGGCGGTCCGCCAGCAGGTGGAGGAGATCATCGGCCAGGGCCAGCAGGCCCCGTCCGGGCACATCCCCTTCACACCCCGGGCCAAGAAGGTTCTGGAGCTGTCGCTCCGCGAAGCCCTTCAGCTCGGCCACAACTACATCGGCACGGAGCACATCCTGCTCGGCCTGATCCGCGAGGGCGAGGGCGTCGCGGCCCAGGTCCTCGTGAAGCTGGGCGCCGACCTGAACCGGGTGCGGCAGCAGGTCATCCAGCTGCTCTCCGGGTACTCGGGAGGCAAGGAGGCCGCCACAGCGGGCGGCCCCGCCGAGGGCACGCCCTCGACGTCCCTGGTGCTCGACCAGTTCGGCCGGAATCTCACCCAGGCCGCTCGCGAATCCAAGCTCGACCCGGTCATCGGGCGCGAGAAGGAGATCGAGCGGGTCATGCAGGTGCTCTCCCGCCGTACGAAGAACAACCCGGTCCTCATCGGCGAGCCCGGCGTCGGCAAGACGGCGGTCGTCGAGGGTCTGGCGCAGGCCATCGTCAAGGGCGAGGTGCCCGAGACCCTCAAGGACAAGCACCTCTACACCCTGGACCTCGGTGCCCTGGTGGCGGGTTCCCGCTACCGAGGCGACTTCGAGGAGCGCCTGAAGAAGGTCCTCAAGGAGATCCGCACCCGCGGCGACATCATCCTGTTCATCGACGAGCTCCACACCCTGGTGGGTGCGGGCGCCGCCGAGGGCGCGATCGACGCGGCGAGCATCCTCAAGCCCATGCTGGCCCGGGGCGAGCTCCAGACCATCGGTGCCACGACGCTCGACGAGTACCGCAAGCACCTGGAGAAGGACGCCGCGCTCGAGCGCCGCTTCCAGCCCATCCAGGTCGCGGAGCCGTCGCTGCCGCACACCATCGAGATCCTCAAGGGTCTGCGCGACCGTTACGAGGCCCACCACAGGGTCTCCATCACGGACGAGGCGCTGGTCCAGGCCGCCACCCTGGCCGACCGCTACATCTCGGACCGCTTCCTCCCGGACAAGGCGATCGACCTGATCGACGAGGCCGGTTCCCGGATGCGCATCCGCCGGATGACCGCGCCGCCGGACCT
Organism: Streptomyces sp. CB02058; assembly: GCF_001905505.1. GTDB lineage: Bacteria > Actinomycetota > Actinomycetes > Streptomycetales > Streptomycetaceae > Streptomyces. Next base: position 33,001 of record NZ_LIPG01000005.1, on the reverse strand, counting down.
CCGCGAGTTCGACGAGAAGATCGCGGGTGTCCGCCGCGACAAGGAGTCGGCCATCGACTCCCAGGACTTCGAGAAGGCAGCTTCGCTCCGCGACAAGGAGAAGCAGCTGCTGGCGGCGAAGGCCAAGCGGGAGAAGGAGTGGAAGGCCGGCGACATGGACGTCGTCGCCGAGGTCGACGGCGAGCTCATCGCCGAGGTCCTGGCCACCGCCACCGGTATCCCGGTCTTCAAGCTGACCGAGGAGGAGTCCTCGCGTCTGCTGCGCATGGAGGACGAGCTCCACAAGCGCGTCATCGGGCAGAAGGACGCCATCAAGGCCCTCTCGCAGGCGATCCGCCGTACGCGAGCCGGTCTGAAGGACCCGAAGCGCCCCGGTGGCTCGTTCATCTTCGCCGGCCCGTCCGGTGTCGGTAAGACGGAGCTCTCCAAGACGCTCGCCGAATTCCTCTTCGGCGACGAGGACGCGCTGATCTCCCTCGACATGTCGGAGTTCAGCGAGAAGCACACGGTTTCCCGCCTCTTCGGTTCGCCCCCCGGTTACGTGGGTTACGAAGAGGGTGGCCAGCTCACCGAGAAGGTGCGCCGCAAGCCGTTCTCCGTCGTTCTCTTCGACGAGGTCGAGAAGGCCCACCCCGATATCTTCAATTCCCTGCTCCAGATTCTGGAGGACGGTCGTCTGACCGACTCCCAGGGCCGGGTCGTGGACTTCAAGAACACGGTCATCATCATGACGACCAACCTCGGGACCCGGGACATCTCCAAGGGCTTCAACCTGGGCTTCGCCGCCCAGGGCGACGTCAAGACGAACTACGAGCGGATGAAGGTCAAGGTCAACGAAGAGCTCAAGCAGCACTTCCGGCCCGAGTTCCTCAACCGTGTCGACGACACGGTCGTCTTCCACCAGCTCACCGAGGAAGACATCATCCAGATCGTCGACCTGATGATCGCCAAGGTGGACGAGCGCCTCAAGGACCGCGACATGGGCATCGAGCTCAGTGCCGAGGCCAAGTCGCTCCTGGCGAAGAAGGGCTATGACCCCGTGATGGGCGCCCGGCCGCTGCGCCGGACGATCCAGCGCGAGATCGAGGACATCCTCTCCGAGAAGATCCTCTTCGGTGAGCTGCGTCCCGGTCACATCGTGGTCGTGGGCACCGAGGGCGAAGGGGACGAGAAGAAGTTCTCGTTCCGCGGCGAGGAGAAGTCGGCGCTGCCCGACGTCCCGCCGATCGAGCAGGCTGCGGGCGGCGGCCCGAACCTGTCGAAGGAAGCGTGAGGCGCGCGTAGCGCCTGAGCGTCGAAGGGGCTGCCCCGGACCGGTTTCGGTCCGGGGCAGCCCCTTTTCCGTGCGCTCGTCACCGGTCGATGGTGATCCGGTCTCCCAGTTCCTCGGCGCCGACCAGCAGGGGATCGTGGCGCTCCCGTCCCGACACCGCCACCTGAAGGTCGGGCCAGGAGTGCAGCGGTGTGAGGTCAAGGGTGCCGGAGTACGCGGAGGCTTTGAGGGCGAGCCGGGTGAGTGAGGGGAACAGGGGCCGCAGGAGTGCCAGGCCCCTGTCCGGCGGCGGGACGTGGACAGTCAGGTCCGTGATGGAGGGCACGGGCTCCTGCCCGCTTGGCCAGGGGAAAGCGTTGAACGTGACCCTCTGGACGTGAGGGTGGGCCCGGAGCGCGGCGAGTGCCTCCTCGAAGGCGGCGATTTCCGAGACTTCGAGTTTGTCGAGTGATGGCCACCCGTCCAGACCGTCGAGGGCGAGAGGCCGCCGGCACTCGATGGTGAGAGAGGTGATCGACGGGAGATCCGGCAGTTCGCTCAGCCGGTCGATGGCGAGCCCCGTCAAGGTCAGGTGGGTCAGGCCGGTCAGGTGTGCCAGTGGGGCGAGGCGCTCGGGCGGCAGATGCGAGGCGTCCAGTTCCAGGAGTATCAGAGCTGAGAGCTCCGTGAGGGGAGCGAGGTCCTGCACCGCCGGACATCCGTCGAGGCGCAGATACGACAGGGACGAGGCCGAGCCGCCCAGCCAGGAAAGATCCGAGGCCGAGGGATTGCCCTGCAAGGTGAGGAACGTCAGTGGCCGGTTCCCCAGGGCCTTCTGGAATTCCGCATCGGGTGCGTCACCCGTCAGTAGTAGGCCGGTGACGGATGGCACGTGCCGCAGCGCACGCAGATACTCCGAGTCGTCCACCGTGACCAGGGCAACCAGCAGGTCGCAGTGGGCCAGCACATCCTTCGCATAGGGCTGGGCGGGGAAGTTCTGCCAGTGGATGACGAAACTCGCGCCAAGGCTGGGGTGCTCAAGGGCCCAGGCCCGAGCGTGGGGAAGGGCCTCGGCCCCACCGATGGAACCGATCAGGGCCCCCGTTGCGGCGGTGGCCGGGGCGTTGGACGTCACGCTCTGCGGGTTGGGGAGGAACGCCAGGGCAGCTGTCCCGAGGCGGGCCAAAGCGGACACCTTCTCGTTGTCGGCTGGCGGGAACAATGCCGCCGTGCTCTCCCGCACCCGCTCCCGTACCGCCTCGTCGAGCCAGGTGGCGTGCTGTTCGCACAGCGCCGCGAGCACATGGATGTCCGTTCGCGCCTGGGAACCCTTCTCGTGCGTGAGCCCCGCGTCCAGCAGCCCCTCCACCAGCACGGGAAGCTCCCTGCGCCCGCAGTGCCCGGCCGCCAGCAGGATCACGTCCTGCCACTGTTCCTCGCCCGTGTGCCTGAGCAGTTCCCCGAGGTGGTCGTCCTCGACGAGCTCCTTCGCGGCGAGGAAGTCCTGGAAGGTGCGGTGGGCGAACTGGTAGGTGTCGTCGGTGTGCTCCTGGAGGAGGCCGCTGCGGTTGAGGAGATGCGTGAGGATCTTGTCGGCCGAGCCCTGTGCGCTGACCCGTCCCATCCCGGGAAGGGCCCGGTCCAGCTGCCGCAGCGCCTGCTCGCGGGTGAACTCCGACTGGCCCTCGCGCACCAGCCACACGGCGATGCGCTGGAGGAGCTGAGTGTGCTCCTCGATGTCCATCACGATGCCCTCGGGGCGCTCGATCCGGCGCCGGCGGTCGCGGTTGCCCAGCAGCATCTCCAGCGCCGAGCGGTACAGCTGCCAGCGGGTCTCCGGCAGGAAGCCCTCGCGGCGGCGGTGCAGGGCGCAGATCACCGCACAGAGCAGGGGGGTCCTAGCGAGGTCACGGAGGGTTGAGTTCTGGGCGAACTGGCGGGAGAGGTCCTGTTCCAGCTCGCCCAGCCTCTCGTGGTCCTCTTCGTCCTCGACCAGCCGCGCCGCCCGGTGCCACGACGCCACGAAGGACTGGATGTCCTCGTTCCGCATCGGCAGCAGCCGCAGCTCCTCGAAGCCCTCGGAGCCGAGCCAGTCCGGCTCGACCGCCAGGGGGCGGACGGTGGCGACGCAGCGGGTGTCCGGATAGCGCAGCAGGAACTGGGACAGCCAGGCGTGGGCCTGTTCGCGTTCCTCGGGCGGCACCTCGTCGAGGCCGTCGACCAGGAGCAGCGCCCTGCCCGACTCCAGCACCCGGCCCGCCCAGCCGTCGGGGGCCCGGTCGACCACCAGTCCGGCCGCCCCGGACAGCTGGGCGGGCCCAGGGAACTCGCTGCCCCGGGCCCGCAGGGTCCGCAGCGGGACGACGAAGGGGACCAGGCCGTTCAGCGGCTCCAGCGCGTCGCTCAGGGTGCGGGCCGAGGTGTGGGCGGCCAGCCACCACAGCAGTGTGGTCTTCCCCGCGCCCGCGTCGCCCCGGAGCAGGACCCGGCGCCGGTCGGCCAGGAGCGCGTCCACACGCTGGGGCCCCGAGGGCGGGAGCAAGGGGGAGTGGGACCGGGGCTGGGCCTCCAGGCTCAGATAGGCCGTGTCCAGGTCCCATTCCGAGTCGTGCCGTCCCAGCTCGTCGAGGCCGAAGATCTTCGTACGCCGGTACGCGGCACCGACGGAGGTCGCGTAGCCCTCCTCGTACCGCAGATCCTCGGGGAAGTGGCCCCGGACGCTCTCGTGGCGGAGCCGGGGGCCGGTCTGCTCGTAGACGAGGCGGAACGCCGTCGCGCTCAGTACGGGGCCGAGCGGGACGCACTCGACCCGTCTGCCGCCGCGCTGCATCGGCGCCTGACGGGCTATGCCGAGCAGGACGTCTCCCGCGAACACCGGACCGCCTGAGAGGCCGGAGAGTACGGAGGGCTCCTCGTCGGGCCGTACGGGGGGCGGCTGGTCGAGGTCGCAGACCAGCAGTCGGCGCAGCCGCCCCGCCATGGGCAGGACGGTCGCGGTGTACTGGTCGGCTTCCGCGCGCTTCTCGGCGCCGTAACGCTGGATGCGCGGGAAGCCGGTGATCTCGCAGCCGTAGATGGCCTGCCGGGTGTCCACCAGGCCGAGCCGCACGGGATCCGCCTCGATCACCGGCACTCCGGTCTGGAGCAGGGCGGCGTCGAGGTCGTGGTCGATCCAGACGACGGACGCCGCGAGACGGGAGCTCAGTGCGGGGTGGGCGAGGTAGCACCGGCTGCCCCTCTTGACCACATGGGCGCAGGTCAGCACCAGCCGGTCGGTGAGCAGGACCCCGCTGCCCTGAAGGGCGCCGGAGACCACCACCGTGCGGTCGGCCGGCTGGAGGAGGCTCACCACCCGCCGGTCGTGCCGTCGCCGTCACCGAAGTGGCCGGTGCTGCCGGCCTCCTCGTCGCCGATCTCCCAGGCCTCCCCGGTCACGGCGTTGCGGGGGGTCAGGGTGAAGCCGACCTTGTGCGTGCGGCCGGTGGACCGCGAGGTGTCGCCGCCCGCCTCGACGACCCAGGCCTTCACCTTGCCGCCCGCCTTGAGCTCCCTGCGGAGTTCGAGGGTGAACTCCATCTGGATGTCCCCGACGGAGAAGGCCACGGGCCTGCCGGTGGCGCGGGTCGCCGCGTCGATGAGCTGGTTGCGGATCGACTCGACGGCGTCGGCGAGCTCGATTCCGTCCAGGCCGTGGGTGTTGTCGTCAGCCATCTCTTCCCCCGGGGTGCTGAGCAGGTGCCCGACAGCGTAGTCAGCCCCGGGGGCCGAAGGTCCCGAAACGGACAGGCTTCCGGCCCACCGGCGGTGACAAGGCGCACAGGCCGTTTCGGGCCTACTAGGCGCCATAGGAGAAGAGGCGGTGAGGGGCGGAGGGACCTTCGGCCCCCCGGCCATGAGGCTTTCGGCGTTTGAGCTGAAATGCCCGTCTTGATGGCCTGTGTCCGGGAAGGATGCCTTTGGAACTGGGGTTAAACCCGGTTCGCGAAAATAATCGGGAAGATCGTCCGCCGCCGCCCGGCCGGTGGCTGCGGCGAATTCCCGGCCCCTCGACTACGGCTTTTGATCGTAGATGGGGGGTTTGAGTGTTGTTGGGGGTGCGGGTTACCAAGGTGGAGCAAGCCCGGTCCGAGCGCCGGGTCCATTCACCCCGGAGGTTCTCCCCGTATGTCGAAGCGCGTTACGTTCCAGCACTCCCGCCGCCCGTCCATGCCCCGCGTCACCGGCGCCGTCGTGGCCGCAGGCCTGGGTGCGTCGATGGTGTTCGGTGCGGGCGCGGCGTTCGCGTCCGGCACGTCGGACACCGCCGCCCTCGCCGGTGCGACCACCGCGGGCTCCGTCGCCCAGCAGGCGACCGCCCAGGGCAAGGCCGCCGAGAAGGCGAAGGCGGACAAGGCCGAGGCGAAGAAGAAGGCCGCTGCCAAGAAGAAGGCCGCTGCGAAGAAGAAGGCCGCCTGGGAGGCCCCGGTCAACAAGTACGTCCTGAGTGCCACCTACGGCACCGGCGGCGACCGCTGGGCCAGCAAGCACTCCGGCCAGGACTTCGCGGTGCCGATCGGCACCAAGGTCGAGGCCGCCCACACCGGCCGGGTCGTCAAGGCCGGCCCGAACGGCGGCGGCGACGGTCCCGCGTACGGCAACGCCATCGTGATCAAGCACGCCAACGGCAAGTACTCGCAGTACGCGCACCTGTCGAAGATCGACGTGAAGATCGGCGACCGTGTGAAGACGGGCGAGAAGATCGGCCTGTCCGGCAACACCGGTAACTCCAGCGGCCCGCACCTGCACTTCGAGATCCGGACGACCCCGAACTACGGCTCGGCGATCAACCCGGTCTCGTACCTGAACTCCGTGCACGTCCACATCTGACGGACACCGTCCGGCCGCTAAGCGGCGGGCCCGTGGTCATGGGCCCTGGTCACCAGCTCGATGGCGACCTCGAGAGCAGCCTTGCGCTTCTCCTCGGGGTCGCCTTCGGCGTCTCTGAGGGCCATCATCCCGGCGTGCATCGTGAAGAGCGCGCTGAAGCACCGCACCTGGTCGGTCAGCGCGGCGTCGGGGTCCTTGATCAGGTCGACCAGTGAGATGGCCCGGTGCTTGATGGTGCGGCCGATGCTCAGCTCGCGCACCGCCGCCTGGTTCTCCTGCATGAAGACGAAGAGCGGCTGGGCGGCCTTGAGCGCCTCGCTGTAGCGGATCAGGATCTGCTTCTTCGTCTCCAGGGTGCGCGGCTGCCCCCTGCCCCACTCCAGGAGCTCCTCGATCGGCCGGTTCAGGTCCTCGAAGATGCTGACGAGGATGTCTTCCTTCGTCTTGAAGTGGTAGTACAGCGCGGCCTTGGTGACCTGCAGCTGTTCGGCGATCTCGCGGAGCGAGGTCTTCTCGTATCCCTGCTCGGCGAAGAGCTCCAGGGCCACGTCCTGAATGCGCTGGCGGGTGTTGCCCCGACGAGGCTGAGACGTGCTGCCCATGCGACTCTCCCACAAACTTACTTGACGACCGGCTAGTTACAGGTCTAGCTTCCCTCAGTGTAGTCAACTAGCCGGGCGGCAAGTAAGTGTCGGGTCGGTGGCAGATGGCGCGATCAGGGGATCAGGGGAGAAGGACATGGCAGAGCTCAAGAAGGCGGCGGACCAGCCGGCCGAACCGCCGGCACGCAGCGTCAGGGTGGTGGTTCTCGCCCTGATGATCACGATGCTGCTGGCCATGCTCGACAACCTGATCGTCGGCACCGCGATGCCGACGATCGTGGGTGACCTGGGCGGCATGGAACACCTGTCCTGGGTGGTCACCGCCTACACCCTGGCCACCGCGGCCTCCACCCCCATCTGGGGCAAGCTCGGCGACCTCTACGGACGCAAGGGCGTGTTCCTCACGTCCATCGTGATCTTCCTGGTCGGCTCCGTGCTGAGCGGCATGGCCCAGGACATGAGCCAGCTGATCGGCTTCCGCGCCGTCCAGGGCCTCGGCGCCGGCGGTCTGATGGTCGGCGTGATGTCGATCATCGGCGCCCTGGTTCCGCCCCGGGAGCGCGGCAGGTACCAGGGCATGATGGCCGGCGTCATGGCGATCGCCATGATCGGCGGACCTCTGGTCGGCGGCGTCATCACCGACCACCTGGGCTGGCGCTGGAGCTTCTACATCAACCTCCCGCTCGGCGTGATCGCGCTCGCCATGGTCACCGCCGTGCTGCACCTGCCCCCCACGGAGCGGTCGAAGGCCAAGGTCGACTACCTGGGCGCCGCGCTCCTCACCGTGGGCATCACCGCGATCGTCCTGGTCACTACCTGGGGCGGTACGGAGTACGCCTGGAGCTCCGCCGTGATCATGGAGCTGATCGCCCTCGGCGTCGCCTCCCTCGTCGGCTTCCTCTTCGTCGAGACGAAGGCCGCCGAACCGATCATGCCGCTGCACATCTTCCGCAGCCGCAACTTCACCCTCATGTCGGTGATCGGCTTCATGGCCGGCTTCGTGATGTTCGGAGCGGTGCTCTTCCTCCCGCTCTACCAGCAGTCGGTCCAGGGGGCGTCCGCGACCAACTCCGGGCTGCTGCTCCTGCCGATGCTGCTCTCGATGATGGTCGTATCGCTGATCGCGGGCCGGGTCACCACCAGCACCGGCAAGTACCGGATCTTCCCGATCGTCGGCAGCGCCCTGATGGTCACCGGGCTGTTCCTGCTCTCCACCATGGACACCGGCACCACGCGCCTCACCTCCGGTGTCCACATGGCGGTGCTCGGCGCGGGCATGGGCTTCCTGATGCAGATCACGATGCTCGTCGCGCAGAACAGCGTCGAACTCAAGGACATGGGTGTCGCCTCGTCCGCCACCACTCTCTTCCGCACGCTCGGCAGCTCCTTCGGTGTCGCGATCATGGGCGCCCTGTTCAACGGACGGGTGCAGGACGAGATGACGGCGCGCGGCGGCGGCGGGGCGACGGACCGGTCCGCGCAGCTGGACGCGTCGAGCCTGGCGAAGCTCCCGGACGCGGTGCGTGAGGCGTACGAGTACGCCGTAGCCTCCGGGACGCACATCGCCTTCCTGGTCGGCGGCGCGGTCGCGGTGACCGCCCTGATCGCGTCGGTGTTCGTCAAGGAGGTCCCGCTGCGGGGCGCGGGGAAGCCGGAGGCGTCCTCGGACGGACCCGCAGGTCCCGCCGACGCCGTTCCCGCCGTGGGGACCGAGCCGGCCAAGGCGTCGCAGAACGCCTGAGCAGACCGCACGCGAGCGGGCCGCACCACACGCGTCGGGGCCCCGGAGGCGACTCGCCTCCGGGGCCCCGACGCGTGCGCAGGCTCAGCCCAGGTCCGCCTGTCGCAGCACCGGGAAGCTTCCGGTGCTCGTCGGCGCGTGCTCGGGCAGCCACAGCACGGCGACCGCCCCGCCCTCGGCGCCCCCGGCCGGCCCCGCGTTGCGGAAGGTCAGCCGGGCGCCCAGGACCCGCGCCTGCCCTGTGGCGATGGTGAGCCCCAGACCGTGCCCCCGCACCGAGCGGTCACTGCTGCCGGTACGGAATCTGCTCGGCCCTTCTCGCAGCAGCGCCTCGGGGAAGCCCGGCCCGTGATCGCGGACCCGTACCACCCGGCCTTCGACCGTGACCTCGACCGGCCCCGCCCCGTGCTTGGCGGCGTTGCCCAGCAGATTGCCCAGGATGCGTTCCAGCCGCCGCGGATCGGTGGACACCCAGGACTCGTGAGCCACCCGCACCGTGATCTCCGGATCCAGCAGCCTGACCCGGCGGCCGACGAACTCGCCGAGGGCCAGCTCCTGGAGCTCGGCCCGCTCCGACGCGCTGTCCAGCCTGGCCACCTCCAGGACGTCCTCGACCAGGGTCCGCATCGCCTGGGCCCGGTCCCTGACGAGCTCCGTCGGCCGCCCCGGCGGCAGCAGCTCGGCCGCCGTGAGCAGCCCGGTCACCGGGGTGCGCAGCTCGTGCGCGATGTCGGCCGTGACCCGGCGCTCCGCCTCGATCCGCTCGTTCAGCGCGTCGGTCAGCGCGTCCACGGCCCGCGCCAGCTCATCGGTCTCGTCCCGTACGACACCGCCGACGGCCTCGCGCACGCGCACCTCCGTGTTGCCCTGCGCGACCTTGCCGGCCGCCGCCGCGGCCTTGCGCAGCCTCCGGGAGAGCTGGCCGCCGATCAGGACGCCCAGCGCGCAGCCGCCGAAGACGACCGAGACCGAGCCGATGACCAGCGCCCGGTCGAGGTCGCCCATGATCGTGGCGCTGCGGTCGGCGAAGCGGGTGTGGAGGGAGAGGATGTCGCCGTTGGCCAGCGGTACGGCCGCCCAGACATCGGGCACCCCGTCGTCGTACTCGTCGACGTGGGTCGCCCGCCGGTTGTCCCGTATCTGCTCGCGCAGGCTCCTCGGCAGCGAAGGGTCGTTGATCTTGGAGCCGAACTTCGGCGACGGCTTCTGGGTGCTCGTCGCCTCGTACAGCCGCTGGGCGAAGAGCAGCCGCTCCAGCTGCACCTCGCGGGCGTTCTCCAGCATCGAGACCCGGGCGGCGTTGTGGACGACGAGGCTCAGCGCCAGCGCGATGAGCGCGCCGACCGCGGCGATCGCGATGCTGATCTTCCAGCGGACCCCGGTCCGCAGCGCCAGCCGCCTCATGCGCGCAGCTTGTAGCCGAAGCCGCGGACCGTCTCGATCCGGTCCTGCCCGATCTTGGTCCGCAGACGCTGCACATGGACGTCGACGACACGGGTGTCCCCGCCCCAGCCGTAGTCCCAGACCCGCTCCAGGAGCCGGTCCCGGGAGAGCACGGTGCCGGGCGCCGCGGAGAACTCCAGCAGCAGCCGCATCTCCGTGGGCGTAAGGCCCACGTGCGCGCCGCTCCTGCGCACCTCCATGCCCTCGGTGTCGATCTCGACGTCGCCGAACACCAGCACCCCGTCCGCGCCGGCCCCCGCCCCGGCGCCCCCGTCTCTCTGACCGCCGGCCCCGGCCGCGTGGCCGAAGCGCCGCAGCACGGCGCGGATACGGGCGACGAGCACGGCCCCGTCGAACGGCTTGGTCACGTAGTCGTCGGCCCCCGCCTCCAGGCCGAGCACCACGTCGATCGCGTCGGCCCGCGCCGACAGCATGATCACCGGCACCGTGGACTCGTCCCGGATGCGCCGGCACAGACTGACGCCGTCGAGCCCGGGCACCATCACGTCCAGCAGCGCGATGTCCGGGCGGTCCGCCCGGAAGGCCTCCAGGCCCAGCAGGCCGTCGGGCACCGCGGTGACCGTGAAGCCGACCCGCTCCAGTGCGAGCTGGGTGGCCTCGCGGATGACGTCGTCGTCCTCGACGAAGAGGACATGGGTCTCGGCCATGCGAACGGCTCTCAGTTCTGTGTCGTCTGCGGTGCGGGGAGTGCGCCCTCCCCGCTGCCGACGGCCCGGTTGAATTCGTTGTGCACCCGGTCGGTCTCGCTGAAGCGGCCGGAGGCCCAGTGGTAGGTGACGACGTCCTCGCCCGAGGGGTACGCCACCGAGTCCTTCGAGCCGTACACCTGGGTCGTCACCACCAGGTCGCCCCGGTCGATCGTCCCGTAGACCGCGGGCACCTCGGCGGCGAAGACGTTCGCGTACGAGCCGTCGGCGTCCCGCCGGTAGACATAGGTGCCGACCCCCACCGAATCACCGCAGGTCATCACGTTGACCACGACATCGGCCGAGGGGCCGCCCGTGAGCGTGCCGTACGAGGTGTCGACCGGGTACTCGTCGCCCGCGCAGGGCTTCAGACCGGCCTTGAGGGCTCGGTCCGCCTTCGGATCGGACTTCACGAGCGCCACGGCGTCCACCCGGGGGGCCGGTCGCGCGGTGCCGGTGGCCGCGGCGCTCGACGGCGTCGCCCGCACCACCTGCTGGGTCCCCGCGGGCCCCTCGTCGCGCGTGCCCGTGCCTCCCGTGGAACAGCCGGAGCAGAACAGCCCGAAGGCGGCGAGCCCGGCCAGTGCCGTGCTCCCCGCCGCCAGACCGGCCCCGAGTCTCCCGTGACCGGCCGCCGTGCCGCCCCCACCGCCTGTCAGGCCGCGCACCGCTCCCGCCCCCGCTCGTCATGACGCCCGTCCGGCTGTGCGGGTATCCGCGCCGGTGCCCCCTCGGCCGCACGGCTCCGGGCCGCACGGTCCTCCAGCTCCTGGCGCAGTCGTGCCAGGGCGCGGTGCAGCGTGCTCTTCACCGTACCGGCCGACATCCCGAGCGCCGCGGCCGTCTCCTCCGTGCTCATCTGCTCCCAGTGTCGCAGCACGACGACGCTGCGCTGCTTCGGAGCCAGCACGCCGAGGACGTCCATGAGCAGGGCGCGGTCGGCGCGCTGCTCGGCACCGTCGTCGACGCTCGCGTCGGGGAGCTGGTCGGTGGGGACCTCGTCGAGCTTGCGGGCCCGCCACCACTCCGTGCGCGTGTTGATCATGACGCGGCGCAGATAGGCGTCGGCGAGCGACTTGTCCTCGATGCCGTCCCAGCGGCCGAGGGTGCGGACCAGCGCGGTCTGCAGCAGGTCCTGCGCGTCCACGGGGTCGGGAACCAGCCGGCGTGCGCTGCGCAGCAGCGCGTCCTGCCTGGTACGCACGTACTCCTCGAATGCGAGCACCTCGCCCTGCGCCATCACAACCGCCTCCGCCCCCGTGGATCCCCGTCGTGCCGCTGCCGGCGGGTGGTCCCTTCGCCGACGTCCGATGACGTTACGGAGGCGTTGTCACGAGGCTGTGCGGAGCAGCCGTACGCGGACGCACGGCTGTCCATCGGTTGTGTAACAGCCGCTGGACAGCCGGTCCGTCGTGCGAGGTCAGGTCAGCGGCAGCCGGTACCGGCCGTTCGCCAGAGGCTCGACGAGTCCGTCGGCGACGAGCCCGTCCAGGGCGCGGGCCCGCTGCACGGGCTCCTCCCACACCGCGTCCAGCGCGGACTGCGGCACCGGGGTGACCGCGTCGCGCAGCACCGCCAGCAGCCGGCCCCGGACCTGCCGGTCCGTTCCGGCGTAGGCCTGGCCGCGGCGCGGCGGGCCTTGGTGGGCGGGCTTCCCCGCCAGCCGCCAGGCGCACTGTCCGGCGATCGGGCAGCGCGTGCAGTCCTCGTTCTTCGCGGTGCACACCAGTGCGCCGAGTTCCATCGTGGCCGCCGCCCAGCGGGCGGCCGTCCCGTCCTCCTCGGGGAGCAGCGCGCGGGCGAGCTTGCGCTCGGCCGCGGTCGTCGCGTTCGGCGGGTACTGGATGCCGGTCGCCGCCCGGGCGAACACCCTGCGGACGTTCGTGTCGAGCACGGCATGACGCTGCCCGTAGGCGAACGAGGCCACGGCCGCGGCCGTGTACTCCCCGATCCCGGGCAGTGCGAGCAACTGGCCGTGCTCGCTCGGCACATCGCCGCCGTGGCGTTCCGTTATCGCCTGCGCGGCCCCGTGCAGCCGGAGCGCACGGCGGGGGTAGCCGAGCCGGCCCCAGGCGCGGACGGCTTCGCCGGGTGCGTCGGCGGCCAGGTCCGCGGGGCGCGGCCAGCGGGCCATCCACTGCTCGTAGACCGGGAGGACCCGGTTCACCGGGGTCTGCTGCAGCATGAACTCGCTCACCATCACACCCCAGGCACCCGCTTCGGGGCGGCGCCAGGGCAGATCGCGGGCGTGCTGCTCGAACCACCCGATGACGGGGGTATGGAGGGAGGCGGGGGGCGTCTGTGTCGAAGTCGTGGCAGTCATCGCACCTACGATCCTGGCACGGAAGACGGGGACGTTGCGCACGCTACGGGGGTGTCGCCCCGGCTGAGGGCTCACGGGGTGATAACGCCACCCGTTCTGTCCCTTCGTACGGGGCGGACGAGTTCCGAGCCGGTGCAAAGCGGCTGTTAGCGCCCGGGAACGGCCCGGCCGTGATGATGATCCGGAAAACTTGTCGATCAGAGCGGGGGTTGGGGGCCGGAGTTGGCCTGGATCTCTCGTACAGTTCGGTCCGTGGGATCTATGCGCAATCCGGTCGGTCCGCTTCCCTCCAGCATCTACTGGCGTAGGAGAGCAGTAGCGGTGCTGGTGGTCGCGCTGCTCGCGGCGCTGGTCGCATGGGTACTCACCTCCGGCGGCGGCAACGGCGGCGGCGGACAGGACGACGGGAAGCCGGGGGACTCGGAACCCGCGCCGTCCATCACACCCGGACCGTCGAGCTCGGGCCCGGTCGTCGGCCAACCCCCGGGCGGGCGCGACGAGTCGGGGGACACCGGAACCGGTGGCACCGGAGGAACCGGCGGCACCTCGGGCTCCGGCGAGGCCGAGGGCTCGGACACCGCCGGGTCCGGCGGCTCCGGATCGACGGGTGCGGGCGCGGAGACGAGCGGCGGTACGAGCGGTGGGCAGCAGGTGCCGGCCGGCTCCTCCCTCCCCAACTGCACCCCGGGCGCACTCCAGTTGACCCTGAAGACGGATCTCCGCTTCGGCCCCGACGACAAGCCGCGCTTCCGGCTGACCGCCAGGAACACCTCGGCCGCCGACTGCAAGGCCGATCTGGGTCCGAAGAGCGCGGTGCTCACGATCACCGAAGCCGGTGAGGACGACGAGCAGCTGTGGTCCTCCGCGGACTGCCCGAAGGCCGGCTCCCTCTTCCTGAAGATCCCGGCGAACTCGGCCGTGGTCCACACCGTGGACTGGGACCGGAAGAAGAGCGCGCCCAAGTGCGCGACGCCCTCGGCGGGTACCGCGGGGCCGGGGACGTATCTGCTGGAGGCCGAGGTCCCGGGCGAGAGCGTTCAGCGCGCGTCGTTCGTCCTGGCCAAGGACTGACGCCGGCGGCTCCGTGCCGGGGGTCGCCCCGTGCGGTGGGCCGGGCGCCGGTGCCGGGGTCCGGCCTCGCAGCGGGCCGGGCGTCGTCCCGGCATGATCCGGGCCGGCCTCAGACGTACCGTTCGAGGATCGAGGACTCCGCCAGCCGCGAGAGGCCCTCCCGCACGCTCCGGGCCCGCGCCTCGCCGACGCCGTCCACCGCCTGGAGGTCGTCCACGCTGGCGGCGAGCAGCTTCTGCAGGCCGCCGAAGTGCTCCACCAGGCGCTCGATGATCGCCCCGGGCAGCCGAGGCACCTTCGCCAGCAGCCGGAAGCCACGGGGGGAGACGGCCGAGTCCAGAGTCTCGGGCGAGCCGCTGTAGCCCAGAGCCCGCGCCACCACCGGAAGTTCGAGCAGCTCGGTGTGGGTGAGCGTGTCCAGCTCGGACAGCGCCTCCGCGACCGTACGGGACCGCTTCGCGGTGGGCTCGGGGACGTAGTCGCGCACGACCAGCTCCCGCTCCGGCTCCACGCCCGCGATCAACTCGTCCAGCTGGAGTGCCAGAAGGCGGCCGTCGGTGCCCAGTTCCACCACGTACTCGGCGATCTCGGTGGCGATCCTGCGCACCATCTCCAGGCGCTGCGAGACCGCCGTCACGTCCCGCACGGTCACCAGGTCCTCGATCTCCAGCGCGGAGAGCGTCCCGGCGACCTCGTCCAGCCGGAGCTTGTACCGCTCCAGGGTGGCGAGCGCCTGATTGGCGCGGGACAGGATCGCGGAGGACTCCTCCAGGACCCGCCGCTCCCCGTCGACGTACAGCGCGATCAGCCGCATCGACTGGGAGACCGAGACCACGGGGAAGCCGCAGGCCTTGGAGACCCGGTCCGCCGTGCGGTGACGGGTGCCCGTCTCCTCGGTGGGGATGGAGGCGTCCGGGACCAGCTGGACGCCGGCCCGCAGGATCTTGGTCATGTCCTTGTCGAGGATCATCGCGCCGTCGAGCTTGCACAGCTCGCGCAGGCGGGTCGCGGTGAATTCGACGTCCAGCACGAAGCCGCCGGTACACATCGACTCGACGGTTCTGTCCATGCCGAGAACGATGAGCCCGCCGGTGTTGCCGCGGAGGATGCGCTCCAGTCCGTCGCGGAGGGCCGTTCCGGGCGCGACCGCGCTCAACGAGGCGCGCATGAGCGCCTCGTTACCCGTGCCTTGGCCGGACTTTCCGGGCGTTGCTGCCCGGTCGTTGGCTGCCACTGCACTCCTCCGGTCACAGGTTTGCGGTGCCCTTGCGTCCCTCATACCGTTCGTACGGGCGGGCGAGACCAGGGCAAAGTCTACCGGCGTGCGCCGTCCTCCTGTGGTCCGTCCTGACGAGACCGGCGGGGGAGGACTCTGAGAGCGTCACCCATGTCGGCGACTTCCGTGACCTTCATACCGGCGGGGACCTTCCCCGGGTCCCTCGGGACCAGGGCGTGCTTGAACCCCAGACGGTACGCCTCGGCCAGTCTGCGCTGGACCCCGGTCACCCTTCTGACCTCCCCGGCGAGACCCACCTCACCGATCGCGACCAGGTTCTTCGGGAGCGGTGTGTCGCTGGCCGCGCTGGCCAGGGCCAGGGCGATCGCGAGGTCCGCCGCGGGCTCGGTGAGCTTCACTCCGCCCACCGTCGCGCTGTAGATGTCCCGCTTGCCGAGCGCGCTGATCCTGCCCCGCTGCTCCAGGACGGCCAGCATCATCGAGACCCGGGAGGTCTCGAGGCCCGAGGTGGTGCGCCGGGGTGAAGGGATCTGCGAATCGACCGTCAGCGCCTGCACCTCGGCGACGAGGGGGCGCTTGCCCTCCAGGGTGACCGTCAGGCAGGTGCCCGGCACCGGCTCGTCACGGCGGGTGAGGAAGAGGCCCGAGGGGTCGGCGAGGCCGGTGATGCCCTCGTCGTGCAGCTCGAAGCAGCCGACCTCGTCCGTCGCGCCGTACCTGTTCTTGACGCCGCGCACGAGCCGGAGGCGGGCGTGCCGGTCACCCTCGAAGGAGAGCACCACGTCGACGAGGTGCTCCAGGAGGCGCGGCCCCGCGATCGCTCCGTCCTTGGTGACGTGGCCGACGAGGAGCGTGGCCATGCCGCGCTCCTTCGACGCCCTGATGAGCGCGCCCGCGACCTCGCGGACCTGCGCCATGCCGCCGGGCGCTCCGTCGATCTCCGGGGAGGCGACGGTCTGCACGGAGTCGAGGACGAGGAGGGACGGCTTCACCGCGTCCAGGTGTCCCAGGACCGCGGAGAGGTCCGTCTCCGCGGCCAGGTACAGATGGTCGTTGATCGCCCTGATCCGGTCGGCCCGCAGGCGCACCTGGCTCGCGGACTCCTCGGCGGTGACATACAGCGTGCGGTGGTCGTCGCTCGCCGCCTTGGCGGCCACGTCCAGCAGCAGCGTCGACTTGCCGACGCCCGGCTCGCCCGCGAGCAGCACGACGGCACCCGGCACCAGCCCGCCGCCGAGCACGCGGTCCAGCTCCCCGACCCCGGTCGAGCGCGCGGTGGCCTGCCGGCTGTCGACCTGGCCGATCGGCAGGGCGGCGGTGGAGACCCGGCCCGCGGCGGTCGTGCGCACCGCGGGGGCGCCGCCGAACTCCTCGACCGTCCCCCAGGCCTGGCACTCCGGGCAGCGGCCGAGCCATTTGGCCGTCGTCCAGCCGCATTCGGTGCAGCGGTAGGACGGCCGGTCCTTCGCGGTTTTCGTACGGGCAGCCATGGCGTCACCGTATAGGTGGGGTCCGACAGCGCCGTCCGTGGGCGGGGGAAGCGAACATGCGCCCGATGCGGTACTTCCGGAGGAATACGGGATTCCTGTCCTCTTTCGAGGGAGACCGTCACCCGTAAGGGGTAAATGTAGGAAAGTGCTGTCAGAGTCGGGGCTCCTTCTGCCTACGGTCGCCCCGTGACGAGCAGCAGGCTGGAGACCCCCACACACCCCACCGGCGCACACCGGGCGCACCGCCGCGCGGCCCGCCCGTCGGCGCAGCGAACGCCCGCACGTTACGAGCCGTACCTCGACGGCCTGTTCACCTACTGCCTCTCCGTGCTCTGCGACCACGAGGCCGCCACCGAGGCGCTCGGCTCGGTCCTCGCGATCGCGGAACGGCAGGACGGCCGGTGCCCCGCGGCCGAGGAGGAACGTAAATCCTGGCTGTACGCCCTGGCCAGGTGGACGTGCCTCCGGGCGCTCACCGAGCAGCGGCGCGGCCGTCAGGCGCACCGCAGGCAGACCGCCCCGGCGCACGGGAGCCGCGCCACCCCGGACACCGCCACCGTTCCCGGCGGCCCCACCGAGTCACCGGCGGCCGAAGCGCGCCGGCGCGAACTCGCGCAGCTGGCCTGGCCCGAGGCCGCGGGCACCACGCCCGAGCAGCGCGAGGCGCTGGAGCTCGCCGTGCGCCACAAGCTCACCCCGCGCGCCGTCGCCGCGGTCCTCGGTCTCGATCCCGCCGACGCACGGGAGCTGCTGGCCGGAGCGGCCTGCGAGGTGGAGCGCACGCGCGCCGCCCTCGCCGTCGTGGAGAAGGGTGACTGTCCGGCCGTCGCCCGGCTCACCGGCGCCCACCAGGTCCTGCTCTCCGCCGCGCTGCGCAGGGAGCTCGTCCGGCACGTCGACGACTGCCCGCGCTGCCGCCGCGCCGCCGAGCGGGCCGGCGCGACGGGGCCGTGGCCGGGGGCGGCGGTCACCCCGGCCGCCGCGCTGCCGGTCGTCGAGGCACCCCTGCCCTCCGTGCGCGTCGCACTGACCCACGCCAGGCGGTCCCGGTCCGGCGCGCCCCGCTTCGGCCGCACCGGTTTCCCGCTGGACCCCAAGGACCATGCCGCGCGCCGGGACAGGGTCCGCGCCAGGGTCGTGACGACGACGGTCGTGGCGACCGTCGTCGCCGCCCCGGTGATCGCCCTGTGGGCCGCCTACCGGGGCGCGCCGCTGACCGGCGAGGCCCGCGACACCTCGGTCAGCGCCGCGGACAGCGACGGGGAGTCCGGCCTCGACGGCGACGCGTACGACCACTACGAGAACGCGGGCAACGCCCGCCCCGACGCGAACGGCCGCTTCACGGAGGACCCCCGGACCCCCGACGTCTCGGCCGAGGTCATCAGCGTGGGAGCGGACGGGCGGGGCGCGGGCACCCTCGCGGTCTCGGCCCGCTCCTCCGGCAGCCGTACGGCGGTCACCCTCACCGCGACCGGCACCGAGGCCGTCGCCTGGTCCGCCCGCGCGGACGCCCCGTGGCTCCGCCTGAGCCGTACATCGGGCACGGTCGCCCCCGGGCGCAGCGTCACCTTCTACGTCTTCGTGAACAGCGCGGCACAACCGCGCGGCGCCTGGAGCGCCCGTGTGCTGCTCTCCCCCTCGGGGTCCGCGGTCGCGATCACGGGCCGCGGCGCCGCGACGACGCGCCCCGGGAGCCCGGGCCCGTCCCCGGACCCGTCGTCGGAGTCCCCGAGCCCCACACCGTCCACCCCGCCGCCGCCGACCACCGGTCCGACCCCGGACCCGCCGTCCTCGCCGGAGCCGACGCCCACGCCCACCCCGACGGAACAGCCGTCGGGGCAGCCGACGGACCCGCCCGCACCCTCACCGTCCGACGGTACGGGCGAGCCCGCCCCCTCCTCCGGCCCGACGAGCGGCCCGGGCTCCCCGTCCGAGCCGGCCGGATGACCGGAACGGCGGCCCGGGAGCCCGTCGGAACGTTCGTCCGCCGCGCCCCGGGCCGCCGTACGCGAAGCGGCGGCGGTCCCGTCTCAGGCGGGGTCCGCCGGATGCGGTGCCATCGGCAGCAGCGAGGCCAGCCGCTGCTCGCACAGCTCGGCCAGCCGGTCGTAGGCCTCCTTGCCCATCATCTCGGTGAGCTCGGGACGGTAGGACACGTAGACCGGCTCCCCGGCCCCGTGCGCCGAGGTCGCGGAGGTGCACCACCAGTGCAGGTCGTGCCCGCCCGGTCCCCAGCCCCGCCGGTCGTACTCCCCGATCGAGATCTGGAGCACCCGGGTGTCGTCGGGCCGGTCGATCCAGTCGTACGTGCGGCGGACCGGCAGCTGCCAGCAGACGTCCGGCTTGGTCTCCAGCGGCTCCTTGCCCTCCCGCAGGGCCAGGATGTGCAGGGAACAGCCCGCGCCGCCCTCGAAGCCGGGACGGTTCTGGAAGATGCAGGAGCCGTCCCAACGCCGTGTCTGGCGTTCGCCGTCCTCGTCGACGCCGACCCAGCCCGTCTCCGTACCGACGTCGTGGAACTGCCAGATCTCCGGTGTGAGCCGCGCCACGTGCCCGGCCACCCGCTTCTCGTCGTCCTTGTCGGAGAAGTGCGCGCCCAGCGTGCAGCACCCGTCGTCCGCGCGGCCCGCCTGGATGCCCTGGCAGCCGCTGCCGAAGATGCAGGACCACCGGGACGTCAGCCAGGTCAGATCGCAGCGGTAGACCTGCTCGTCGTCGGAGGGGTCGGGGAACTCGACCCAGGCCCGCGCGAAGTCGAGCCCCTTCTCGTCGGGCCCGTCCGGCCCCGTTGCTTCCGGCTGCTGCATCTCCTGCTTCGCATTCCGCTGCTTCTTCGTGGCTTTGTCCGGCTTCGCCTTTTTCGTCTTTGGCACGCGCCCAGAGTAAGCCGCAGTAGCGTTCCCGTATGAGACTCGGAGTCCTCGACGTGGGGTCGAACACGGTGCATCTGCTGGTGGTGGACGCCCACCCCGGCGCCCGCCCGCTGCCCGCACACTCGCACAAGGCGGAATTGCGGCTCGCCGAACTCCTCGACAGGGACGGCGCCATCGGCCCCGAGGGCGTGGACCGCCTCGTGGCGACGGTCACCGGCGCCCTGCAGGCGGCCGAGGACAAGGGCTGCGAGGACGTGCTGGCCTTCGCCACCTCGGCGGTGCGCGAGGCGAGCAACGCGGACGAGGTGCTGACCCGGGTGCGGGAGGAGACCGGCGTCGCCCTCGCCGTCCTCAGCGGCGAGGAGGAGGCCCGGCTGACCTTCCTGGCGGCCCGCCGCTGGTTCGGCTGGTCCGCGGGGAAGCTGCTGGTCCTGGACATCGGCGGCGGCTCGCTGGAGGTCGGGTACGGCATGGACGAGGAGCCCGACGCCGCCGTCTCGCTGCCGTTCGGCGCCGGACGCCTGACGGCCGGCTGGCTGCCGGGCGACCCGCCGGACCCGGCCGACGTACGGGCGCTGCGCCGCCATGTCCGCGCCGGTATCGCGCGTACGGTCGGCGAGTTCACCAGGCTGGGCCCGCCCGACCACGTCGTCGGGACCTCCAAGACGTTCCGCCAGCTCGCCAGGATCTCGGGCGCCGCCCGCTCGGCCGAGGGCCTGTACGTCCAGCGCGTCCTCACCCGCAAGTCCCTGGAGGAGTGGGTGCCGAAGCTGTCGGCGATGACCGTCGAGCAGCGCGGCGGCCTCCCCGGGGTCACCGAGGGGCGGGCCGCGCAGCTGCTCGCCGGGGCGCTGGTGGCGGAGGGGGCGATGGACCTGTTCGGGGTCGAGGAGCTGGAGATCTGCCCCTGGGCCCTGCGCGAGGGCGTCATCCTGCGTCGCCTCGACCACCTGCCGGCGCAGCAGGCCGTACTCGCCTGACCGGCGGGGGCGCCCCCCCCCGGCCCTCCGCCGGACGGAGGGGGCCGCCCCCGCGGATCGGGCCATGGTCCTTCTCACTTTCAGCCATGGTCCCTCGGTGAGGCGCACCGCTGCCCGTACCCTGTCCACGTGGCAGAACCAGTGGTGCGCATCCCGGATGCGAAGGTCGCCCTGTCGACGGCCTCGGTCTATCCGGAGTCGACGGCGACGGCCTTCGAGATCGCCGCGCGCCTGGGCTACGACGGTGTGGAGGTCATGGTCTGGACCGACCCCGTCAGCCAGGACATCGAGGCCCTCCAGCGGCTCTCGGACTACCACCAGGTGCCGATCCTCGCCGTGCACGCGCCCTGTCTGCTGATCACCCAGCGGGTGTGGTCCACCGACCCGTGGGTGAAGCTCCAGCGGGCCAGGGCCGCGGCGGAGAAGCTCGGGGCGTCCACGGTGGTCGTCCACCCCCCCTTCCGTTGGCAGCGCAACTACGCCCGGGACTTCGTCACCGGCATCTGGCGCATGGCCGACGAGACCGATGTGCGCTTCGCCGTCGAGAACATGTACCCGTGGCGCTACAAGGACCGCGAGATGCTGGCGTACGCCCCAGCCTGGGACGTCAGCAACGACGACTACCGGCACTTCACCGTGGACCTCTCGCACACCTCGACCGCGCGGACCGACAGCCTGGCCATGGTGGACCGGATGGGCGACCGGCTCGCCCACGTCCACCTCGCCGACGGCAAGGGGTCCGGCAAGGACGAGCACCTGGTGCCCGGCCGCGGCGACCAGCCGTGCGCGGAGCTGCTGGAGCGGCTGGCCCGCGGTTCGTTCGACGGCCATGTGGTCATCGAGGTCAACACCCGCCGCGCCATGTCGTCGGCCGAACGCGAGGCCGACCTCGCGGAAGCCCTCGCCTTCACCCGGCTCCATCTGGCCTCGTCGGCGCGGGCGCCCCGCCAGTGACTGCGGGCAGCGACGGCCCCGCCCCCCGGCGCAGGGGCCGCCCCTCCCGTACGGAGCGTGCCGCGGGCCCCGACACCAGGACCCGCATCCTCGAAGCGGCCCGCACGGAGTTCGCCGAGCGGGGCTACGACAAGGCGTCGGTCCGGGGCATCGCCAAGGCCGCGGAGGTCGACGCGGCCCTGGTCCACCACTACTTCGGCACGAAGGACGAGGTCTTCGCCGCCGCCGTCGAGCTCTCCTTCGAGCCGGCGCTCGTCATCCCCTCGATCCTGGAGGGCCCCGAGCAGGACCTGGGGGAGCGGCTGGCCCGCTTCTTCTTCGGCGTGTGGGAGAACCCGGTGTCCCGGGCGCCCCTGGTGGCGGTCCTCCGCTCCGCGCTCACCCACGATGCGGCGGCGAAGGTGCTGCGCGGCTTCGTGCTGCGGCGGCTGCTGGAGCGGGTCGCGGTGGACCTGGACGTCCCCGACCCGACCTTCCGCGCCGAACTGGCGGCCTCCCACATGATCGGTATCGCGCTCCTGCGGTACGTGGTCGGGGCGGAGCCGCTGGCCTCGGCGGACCCGGAGAAGATCATCGGGATGGTCGCGCCCACGCTCCAGCGTTATCTGACGGAATAGTCTCCGCCCGCCGAGCGTCACTACGGATCGGCGTACCGCCCACCCAGCGGTCGCCTCGTCCCGTTATCCGGACAGAGTGTCCAAATCGTGGAGTCGAGGCGTACGCTCGTAAGCAGTCTTTTCTGTCGAAGGAGCGAGAGACGATGCCCCAGCTGAGGTCCCGCACTGTCACACACGGCCGCAACATGGCGGGCGCGCGCGCCCTTATGCGTGCGTCCGGGGTAGCGAGCGAGGACATCGGCAAGCCGATCATCGCGGTGGCCAACTCCTTCACGGAGTTCGTGCCGGGCCACACCCACCTCGCCCCCGTCGGCCGGATCGTCTCCGAGGCCATCAAGGCGGCGGGCGCGGTGCCCCGCGAGTTCAACACCATCGCGGTGGACGACGGCATCGCCATGGGCCACGGCGGCATGCTCTACAGCCTGCCCTCCCGCGACCTCATCGCGGACAGCGTCGAGTACATGGTCGAGGCCCACTGCGCCGACGCCCTGATCTGCATCTCCAACTGCGACAAGATCACCCCCGGCATGCTGATGGCCGCGATGCGCCTCAACATCCCCGTGGTGTTCGTCTCCGGCGGGCCGATGGAGGCCGGCAAGACCACCCTCGTCGACGGTACGGTCCGCACCCTCGACCTCGTCGACGCGATCTCGGACGCGGTCAACGACAAGATCTCCGACGAGGACATCCTCCGTATCGAGGAGAACGCCTGCCCCACCTGCGGCAGCTGTTCGGGCATGTTCACCGCCAACTCGATGAACTGTCTCGCCGAGGCGATCGGCCTGGCCCTTCCCGGCAACGGCTCGGTCCTCGCCACCCACACCGCCCGCAAGGCGCTGTACGAGAACGCCGGCCGCACGATCGTCGAGATCACCAAGCGCCACTACGAGGAGGACGACCACTCCGTCCTGCCCCGCAGCATCGCCACCCGCGAGGCCTTCGAGAACGCCATGGCCCTCGACATCGCGATGGGCGGCTCCACCAACACGATCCTCCACCTGCTGGCCGCCGCCCAGGAGGCCGAGCTCGACTTCGGCCTCCCGGAGATGGACGAGATCTCCCGGCGCGTCCCCTGCCTCGCGAAGGTCGCCCCCAACGTGGCGCCCGGCGGGACGTACTACATGGAGGACGTCCACCGGGCCGGCGGCATCCCCGCCCTCCTCGGTGAGCTCCACCGCGGCGGTCTGCTCAACGAAGGCGTGCACGCGGTCCACTCCGGCAGCCTCGACGAGTGGCTGAAGAACTGGGACGTCCGTGGCGGCTCCCCGTCCCCCGAGGCCGTCGAGCTCTGGTACGCCGCCCCGGGCTGCGTCCGCAGCGCGACCGCCTTCTCGCAGTCCGAGCGCTGGGACACCCTGGACACGGACGCGGCCGGAGGCTGCATCCGCGACATGGAGCACGCCTACTCCAAGGACGGCGGCCTCGCCGTCCTCAAGGGCAACCTGGCCGTGGACGGCTGTGTCGTGAAGACGGCGGGCGTCGACGAGTCGATCTGGACCTTCGAGGGACCGGCCGTCGTCTGCGAGTCGCAGGAGGACGCCGTCGACAAGATCCTCCGCAAGGAGATCACGCACGGCGACGTCATCGTCATCCGCTACGAGGGCCCCAAGGGCGGCCCCGGCATGCAGGAGATGCTCTACCCGACGTCGTTCCTCAAGGGCCGCGGCCTCGGCAAGACCTGCGCACTCGTCACGGACGGCCGCTTCTCCGGCGGCACGTCGGGCCTCTCCATCGGACACGCCTCGCCCGAGGCGGCGTCCGGCGGCACCATCGCGCTCGTCGAGGACGGCGACCGGATCAGGATCGACATCCCGAACCGCTCCATCGAGCTCCTCGTCGACGACGCCGAGCTCGACACCCGCCGCGAGGCGCTGAACGGCGTGTACGCGCCGAAGAACCGCGACCGAAAGGTCTCCCAGGCGCTGCGGGCCTACGCGGCGATGGCGACCAGCGCGGACAAGGGCGCGGTCCGCGACGTCTCCAAGCTCGGCTGACCCGCTCCGCCCGGAGCGATCCCGTCCGGCCCCGTCCCTGGTCTCACCAGTGGGCGGGGTCGTCCGCGTCCACGGCGAAGACGGACCCGTCCGGGGCGGTGCCGACGACGCTGCGGCCGAGCACCACCGGGGCGGGCAGCGACGAGGCGGCGCCGAGCTTCCCCGCCCTCAGCCTGGGCCGCGTCTGGCCGAGCAGCGTCCCGTGCTCCGTGTCGACGGCGAGCAGCCGCCCGTCCGCCGCCGAGAAGTACAGCCGGCCGCCCGCTCCCAGTACCGGCGCCGACGTCGTGCTGACGGCCGTCTCCAGCCGCCACCGCTCGGCCGGGCCCGTGCCCGGACGGACGTCGACGGCCAGCAGCGTCCCGCCGCGTTCCAGCAGCAGGGCGGTGTCGCCGTCCATCACGAGCTCCGGGCCGTTCATCCGGAAGGGCAGCGGCACCCGGGCCGTCCCGCGCCGCGCCGGGTCGTAACGGACGAGCCCGGTCGTCTGGGCCTTCTCGTTCATGACCGTCAGCAGGAGTACGCCGTCCGACGCCCCGGCCGGGGTGAGCATGCCGTCCAGCCTGCGCTGCCAGACCGTGTCTCCGGTCCCCGCCTCGATCGCCGTGACGAGGGTGGTGGTGCCCTGCGCGGAGTTCTCGAAGACGTACGCGGTCCCGGTCCCGTCCTCGTACAGCGCGTAGGCCGGTGCCCGGTGCCCCGGGACGGCGTGCCGCCAGCGCGACGCGCCGGTACCCGCGTCGAGCGCCTGGAGCGTGCCGTCCTGGCGGGACATCAGCAGGACGTCCCCGGCGGGGAAGGGCGCGTCGAGGTACTCGGAGAGATCCGTGTGCCAGAGCTCGGTGCCCGTATCGGGGGCGTACGCCCGGAGCACTCCGCCCGACGCGACGGCGTACGCCTCCTCGGACACCGTGCTCCCGGGCCGCGTGACCCCGGACGCCGGGCCGGAGCCCTTCGACGACGTGTCCCTGTGCGACCAGATCACCCGGCCGTCCGACGGATCGAGCCGCGCGGTGCCGTACCCCGCGGAGATGCAGTGGAGCGCGGAGCCTGCCGGGGCGCACGCCGGTGTGGAGCCTCCCTCGGCCCCCAGCGGTGTCCGCCAGGGCGCGAACGCCGCGGGACGCTTGGCCTCCCCGCCGCGCGCCTCCTCCTCCGGCGCCCCGGAACCGCCCCACGCGCCGGCGGCCCAGATCCCTCCGGCCACCAGCGCGGACACCGCGGCGACGGCAGCGATCCGCAGCCGGGTGCGCCTGCCCTTCCCCGCCCCGCCCGGCCGCCCGTCCCCGGCCCGCACATGCGTGGTCTCCTCGGGGGCGTCCGCCGACTCCACGGGGAGCGGCTTGCGCTGTACGGGGATGAAGGCGGCGGCCTCGTAGGACGGCGGGTGCAGCGCCTTCATGATCTCGTCGGGAGTGGGGCGCTCGGCGGGGTCCTTCGCCAGGCAGCGCCCGACGAGCGGCGCGAGGTCCGCGGGCACTCCGGCGAGATCGGCCTCGTCGTGCACCACCTGGTAGGCGACGATGTAGGGGCTGTCCGAGTCGAAGGGCCCCCGGCCCGTCGCCGCGTGGATCAGCACCGCTCCGAGCGCGAACACGTCCGCGGCGGGCCCGACCTCGCGGGGCCGCTGGAACTGCTCGGGCGCCATGTAGGGCGGCGAACCGATCAGCTTGCCCGTCTCCGTGCGCAGATCACTGTCGTACGGCCGGGAGATCCCGAAGTCGATGACCTTGGGCCCGGAGTCGGGCAGCAGCACGTTGCTCGGCTTGAGATCCCGGTGGATGACCCCGGCCCGGTGGATGTCGCGCAGGGCCTCGGCGAGTCCCGCGGTGAGCCTGCGCAGCTCGGCCGGGCTCATCGGCCCGTTCCGCTTGACCTGCTCGGAGAGCGTCGGGCCGGGCACGTACAGTGTGGCCATCCAGGGCAGCGCGGCCGTCGGATCGGCGTCCACGACCGGTGCGGTGAACGCCCCGCTGACCCGCCGGGCCGCCTCGACCTCCTGCCGGAACCGCGCCCTGAACTCCGGGTCCGCCGCGTGCTGGCGGTGCACGACCTTCACCGCGAGCTGCAGACCGGAGGGGGAGCGCGCCAGGTGCACGACACCCATGCCACCCGCTCCGAGACATGCCTCGAGACGGTACTGCCCGGCGTACTCAGGATGCTCCGCTTCCGGATGTGATCCGGCCCCTCGCAGCGGCGGCATCGCCCACCCCCGTGTGTTCGTGCGCATGCGCGACGCACGGAGCCTAGTCGATGGTGCGTGCGATGAGAGGGGGGCTTGTTAGCCTGCGCGTCACACGCATCGCTTTCAACGGGGGAGGCCCTCATGGGTGTTGAAGAGAACGCTGCCGGCACGGCGACGACGGACACGGACGCGGTCGCCGCGGCCGGGGAGGTGACGGCGCTCGCCGCGAGCACCGTCGTCTACCCGATCGCGCCCGGCTACCGCGTCAACGTCCGCCGGGGACCGGGCACGCAGTACGGGATCGTCCGGACCCTGCCGTACGGGATGAGCGTCCCGGTCTACTGCCAGAGCCGGGGGGAGTGGGTCTCCGGGCCGTACGGCACGTCGAACCTCTGGGACAACATCGCCAACGGGCAGTTCGTCTCCGACGCCTACGTCAAGACGGGCAGTGACGGCTTCATCGCTCCGCGCTGCGACTGACGGCGCCTGCGCTCGCCCTGGGACAATCGATCCCGTGAGCGAGAACAGCGAAGCATCCGGCACACCTTCCAGCGGCACGGCACCCGGTGGCTCCGCACCGGGGCCGCAGCCCGAACCCCTCCGATTCTTCGGCACGACCTGGGTCGGCCACGACGGCGGATACGGGCTGCGGCGCGTCGCGGTCACCGTGGGTTCACTCGTGGCCGCCGTCGTCTCCTGCTTCGTCCTGCGCTTCGCCTACCAGGGGCTGGAGATCGCCGAGGTCGGCAGCTTCGTCGGCATGCTCGTGGTGCTGATGTTCGCGGTCTGCAGCGCCATCGCCTTCCGCAAGACCTGGGAGGGCTTCACCCGGCGTCCCGTCGACCCCGCAGGCGACGACCGGCTGCGCGGCCTGAAGTCGATCGGCTTCATCGGCTCGCTCCTCGCCTACTTCCTGCGCTCCTTCGCGGAGGCACCCGGCGAGAAGCTCCGGCGTACGGAGTACGAGACGGCGCTCGCCCAGTACGCGAAGCGCCGCTCGTCCCGCACCGGGAACCCGGCCGCCCGCAAGGGAGCCAAGGGCAAGCGCCCCGGACGCCGGTAACACCCCGGGGCCCGCTCCGGCGGAACTGCCCCGCCTTCGACGCGGCCCCCACCCGGCGGAACTGCCGCGTTTCCCGCTCGCACGGGCCGATTTGGATGCAGCATGAACCCATGTCTGCCACCACACCCCGCGCCCTGTCGTTCGACAGCGCCGCAGCCCAGTACGCCGCGAACCGCCCCGGCTATCCGCCCGCGCTCCTGGACGCCGTCGAGGAGCTGTCCGGCCGCCCCCTGCGCGGCGCCCGTGTCGCGGACGTCGGCGCGGGGACGGGCATCGCCACCCGGCTGCTGCACGAGCGCGGCGCCCTCGTCACCGCCGTCGAGCCGGGCCCCGGCATGGCGGCGGAGCTGCACGGGGCGCTGCCCTCCCTCCCCGTGGTCCGGGGCGACGGCAACCTCCTTCCCCTGGCCACCGCGTCGGCCGACCTGATCACCTACGCCCAGTCCTGGCACTGGACCGACCCGGACCGCGCGCTCCCCGAGGCACTCCGCGTCCTGCGCCCCGGCGGAGCGCTGGCGCTCTGGTGGAACGTCTCCGACGAGTCCGTCCCCTGGATCGCCGAGCAGGACGCCCGGCTGCGCCGCCATCTCGGCGCGGGGGAGAGCGTCCACGGCACCGGCTCGCGGAACCTCGCCGCGCTGCGGGGTGGTGATTTCGCCCGGCGGCCGGTGCCCTGGTCGCGGACCGTCCCGGCCGGCACGCACCTCGCGAACCTCGCCACCCACTCCGCCTTCCTCGTGCGCGGGGGTGCCGACGGCGAGCCCACCCGCCGGTTCCTGGACGAGGAGCGCGGACACCTGGCCGCCGTGTTCCCGGACGGCATGGTCGAGGAGCGCTACGTGGTCGAACTCGCCGTGCTCGTCCGCTGACGCACCCCGCACTCCTTGACGTGATCCCTCGGCGGCATCCATATTCATCGCATGATGAATTTCTCGCGCACCACGGACGCGAGCGCCGTCGAGGCCCGCGCCCTCACCGTCGTACGAGGCGACCGCACGGTCCTGCGCGACCTCGGCTTCACCGTCGAGCCGGGCAGGATCACCGGACTCCTCGGCCCGTCCGGCTGCGGGAAGTCCACGCTCATGCGCGCCGTCGTCGGCAGCCAGGCCCAGGTCACGGGCACGCTGAACGTCCTCGGCCGCCCCGCCGGACACCCCGCCCTGCGGAGCCGCGTCGGTTACGTCACCCAGGCACCCTCGGTGTACACCGACCTGACCGTCCGGCAGAACCTGGAGTACTTCGCGTCCGTGCTCCTGCCGGGCCGCGGGCACCGCGCCGCACGCGAGGAAGCCGTCACCCGCGCCATCCGCGACGTCGACCTCACCAGCCACGCCGACGCCCTCGCCGGGAACCTCTCCGGCGGACAGCGCAGCCGTGTCTCGCTCGCGGTCGCCCTGCTCGGCACCCCCGAGCTCCTGGTCCTCGACGAGCCGACCGTCGGACTCGACCCCGTACTCCGCCGCGACCTGTGGAAGCTCTTCCACGCACTCGCCGCCGACCGGGGCACCACCATCCTCGTCTCCTCGCACGTCATGGACGAGGCCGAACGCTGCCACCGGCTGCTGCTCATGCGCGAGGGCGAGATCCTCGCCGACGACACCCCCGACGCCCTCCGCACCCGGACGGGCTCCGCCACCGTCGAAGAGGCCTTCCTCCACCTCGTGGACCAGGCCGCGGCCACCCGCCAGGAGACGACCCGATGAGCACCGACGCCCCCGCACTCAGCCCGGCGCGCACCCTCGCCACCGCCGCCCGCGTCCTGCGCCAGCTCCGCCACGACCCCCGCACCATCGCGCTGCTGCTGATCCTTCCCCTCCTGCTGATCACGCTGCTGCGCTACGTCTTCGACGCCGGACCCGGGACCTTCGACTCCATCGGCGCCTCCCTGCTCGGCATCTTCCCGCTGATCACGATGTTCCTGGTGACCTCGATCGCCACCCTCCGCGAACGCACTTCGGGCACCCTCGAACGCCTGCTCGCCATGCCCCTGGGCAAGGGCGACCTCATCGCCGGATACGCCCTGGCCTTCGGCGCCATCGCGGTCGCCCAGTCCCTCCTGGCCACCGCCGTCTCCGTCTGGGCGCTGGGCCTGGACGTCGTCGGCTCCCCCTGGCTGCTGCTCCTGGTCGCACTCCTCGACGCGATCCTCGGCACGGCGCTCGGCCTGTTCGTCTCGGCCTTCGCCACCTCCGAGTTCCAGGCGGTCCAGTTCATGCCGGCCGTGATCTTCCCGCAGCTGCTCCTGTGCGGACTGTTCACCCCGCGCGACCAGATGCACCCCGTCCTGGAGACCGTCTCCGACGTCCTGCCGATGTCGTACGCCGTCGACGGGATGAACCAGGTCCTCACCCACACCGACATCACCGCCGACTTCTACCGCGACATCGTGATCGTCGCGGGCTGCGCCCTGCTCGTCCTCTGCCTGGGAGCAGCCACCCTCCGACGCCGCACCACCTGAGGGCGCGGTGCGAGGATGGCGGCCACGACACGTACCGAGTACCGCGTACCGCCACCCGGAGGATGAACCGCATGACCCAGACAGTCGCAGTCCTCGGCACCGGAAAGATCGGCGAGGCCCTGCTCAGCGGCATGATCCGGGCCGGCTGGCGAGCCCCCGACCTGCTGGTCACCACCCGGCGGCCCGAGCGGGCCGAGGAACTCCGCACCCGTTACGGCGTCCAGACGGTCACCAACGCCGAGGCCGCCAAGAACGCCGACATCCTCATCCTCGCGGTCAAGCCCCAGGACATGGGCACGCTCCTCGACGAACTCGCCCCGCACATCGCCGCGGACCGCCTCGTCATCAGCGCCGCCGCCGGCATCACGACCGGCTTCATCGAGGACAGGCTCGCCGAGGGCATCCCGGTCGTCCGCGTCATGCCGAACACCCCCGTCCTGGTGGACGAGGGCATGTCCGTCATCTCGGCCGGCGGCCACGCCACCCCCGAGCACCTCGACCACGCCGAGGCGATCTTCGGAGGCGTCGGCAAGACCGCCCGCGTCCCCGAGTCCCAGCAGGACGCGGCCACCGCCCTGTCCGGCTCGGGACCCGCGTACTTCTACTTCCTCGTCGAGGCCATGACCGACGCGGGCATCCTGCTCGGCCTGCCCCGCGCCCAGGCCCACGACCTGATCGTCCAGGCCGCCATCGGAGCCGCCGTCATGCTCCGGGACAGCGGCGAGCACCCGGTCAAGCTCCGCGAGGCCGTCACCAGCCCGGCCGGCACCACCATCAGCGCCATCCGGGAACTGGAGAACCACGGCGTACGCGCGGCCCTCATCGCCGCGCTCGAAGCGGCCCGCGACCGCAGCCGCGAGCTCGCCACCGGCAACGGCTGACCGGCTACTTCGCCGCGGCCACCAGCTCCTCGGTGCGCACCACGCTCGCGAAGCCACCGCCGTGCAGGGTCACGGCGGTGGCCCGCGCCACCTCGTCGGCGCTCAGCTTCCAGCCCCAGGGCCCCACCGCGTCGAAGGTGTACGTCGCGTCGAACGCGAAGAAGACCTCGTAACCGAGATTGCCGCCCATGCGCGCCGTCGTCTCCGCGCACATGTTGGTCTGGATCCCCGCCACCACGATCTGCCGCACCCCGGCCCCCCGCAGCCAGGCGTCCAGATCGGGTGCGCCGTAGAAGGCGGAGTTCACCGACTTCGTCAGGAACAGCCCGGGCCCCGCGCCCTTTCCGCGCCGCTCCTCGACGTACTCCTTGAAGGCGTTCCCCGGATACCCCGCCCGCAGCGGCGAATCCGGCTCGGGCGAGTCGTGCCGTACGAACACGACGGGCCGGCCGCTCGCCTGCCAGACATCGATCAGCTCCGCGATGTTCCGGTCGGCCTCCGGGTTGTTACGCGGCCCCCAGTGCGCCTCCTCCTCGAATCCCTGCTGCACGTCGACGACAACCAGCGCTGCGTTCTCCCTGATCTCCATGTCCGCCACTCTCCTCGTCGCGCGGGCCTGCTCCCAGAGGCGTGAAAGTCATCGATCGATGCTTTACTGCCACTATGACCGCGTCACCCGGCAGCACCGCCCGCATCGCCCTGGTCGCGTTCCCCGGGGTCCGCGCGTTCGACGTCTCCGTCATCACGGAGGTCTGGGGGGTCGACCGCACCGACCGGGGCGTACCCGCCTTCGACCTGCGCCGCGCGGCCGTCGGCCCGGAGGCCGTACCGCTCCGCGGAGGCCTGTCCCTGGCGCCCGACCGCACCCTGGCCTGGCTCGACCGCGCGGACCTCGTCGTGGTCCCGGGGCTGGACGACCACGTGACACCCGCGCCCGCCCCCGTGCTCGACGCCCTGCGCCGCGCCCACGGCAGGGGCACGCCCATCGCCGCGCTCTGCGGCGGCGCCTTCACCCTCGCCCAGGCCGGACTGCTGGACGGCCGAAGGGCCGTCACCCACTGGAACCTCACCGAGCTGCTCACGGCACGGCATCCACGGGTGAGCGTGGTGCGGGACGCCCTCTTCGTGCAGGAGGACAACATCTGGACCTCGGCAGGCACCGCGGCGGGCATCGACCTCTGCCTGCACCTCGTACGAACGACCCATGGAGCGGAGGCTGCTGCGACGATCGCGCGTTCGATGGTGACGGCACCGTTCCGTACCGGCACCCAGGCACAGTTCATCGAGCACCCCACGCCCCGGGCCGACCGGGACGCGGACGCGCTCGCCGAGATCCGGGCCCACGCGCTGGCCCATCTGGCGGAGCCCCACACGGTGGCCGGTCTCGCCGCCCGGGCCGGCATGTCATCCCGTACCTTCGCCCGGCACTTCCAGGCGACCACGGGTACGACGCCGATGCGCTGGCTGATCGCGCAACGCATCGCCGCAGCCCAGAAGCTTCTGGAGAGAACCGACCTGGCCCTCCCGGAGGTGGCCCGCCGCGCGGGGTTCGGCAGCGAGGTCACCATGCGCCAGCACTTCGCGACCCACCTGGCCACCAGCCCGCGCGACTACAGGCTGGCCTTCCATGACGGAGGCGGAAGGGGCGGGAGTTGACACGCCCTCCCCCGATCCGTAGTGTGCTCCGAGTTGTCCGACGTGAGCGCCGACTCCGGTCGGTCCCCGGGCAGCGATTCCGCAGTGACCACTCGAAACGAGCGACGTCTGTCGTGCGTTTTTATGTGTGCACGTGCGAAATGAGGAATGAGCGTTCGAAGGTGACCCGATTAGCGTCGGGGCCGGGGATTCCGCTAAAGTCTCACTCGTCGGAACGGCCCAACGGCCGGGAAGACAAGCCCCACTGACTGGGAATCAGGCCCGAAAGGATCTGATAGAGTCGGACTCGCCGGAAAGGGAAACGCGAAAGCGAAGAACTGGAAAGCGAAACAAGCAGTAACCCGCTTCGGCCGGGAATCGGACACGAAAGAGTCTGATAGAGTCGGAAACGCAAGAACGAAGGGAAGCGCCCGGAGGGCCCCGGTGAAACGGGACCGAAGGAAGCGTCCGTTCCTTGAGAACTCAACAGCGTGCCAAAAGTCAACGCCAGATATGTTGATACCCCGGCCTGCATCGCAGGTTGGTGGTTCCTTTGAAAAGTCCTGCTGGTCCTTCGGGTCCGGTGGGCAACAACAGCGAGGACGCTGTGAACGACCGGTCATATTCCG
>NZ_LIPG01000004.1 GCF_001905505.1 Streptomyces sp. CB02058 | reverse complement strand
GTGTGCTGGATGACGGGGTGATCGGTGCGATGTCTCCGGAGCGTTTGGACGGGGTGTTCGCGCCGAAGGTGGATGCGGCGTGGTATTTGCATGAGTTGACGGCGGGGATGGATCTGTCGGCGTTCGTGTTGTTCTCTTCGGCTGCTGGTGTGCTGGGGAATGCGGGGCAGGCGAATTATGCGGCGGCGAATACGTTCCTGGATGCTCTTGCGGCTCATCGTCGTGCTTCGGGGTTGGCGGGCAAGGCTCTGGCGTGGGGGTTGTGGTCTGCGGGGGATGGGATGGGGGGTGAGTTGTCGGAGGCTGATCTGCGGCGGATGAGGCAGGTCGGTATCGAGGGGTTGTCGGTCGAGCGTGGTCTGGAGCTTTTCGATACGGCGATGGGTCTGGATGATCCGGCTCTCGTCCCGATCCAGCTCGACCTGCCCACCCTCCGACGCACCGCCGACAACCTCCCCGAGCTTCTTCACGCCCTGGCCCCGCCGACCCGGCGACGTTCCGCCGCGGGCAAGGCCGATCCTGGCGCCCTGCGCCGGAAGCTCGATGTGCTGGACGCGGAGGGGCAGCACGAACTGCTCCAGGAGCTGGTGACCGGACTCGCCGCCGGCCTGCTCGGGTACCAGGAAGCCGGGGGCCTCGATCCCGAACGTGACTTCCTGGAGCTGGGCTTCGACTCACTCATGGCCATGGAGCTGCGGTCCGCGCTCAGCGAGGCGACAGGGCTGCGGCTGCCGTCGATGGTGGTCTTCGACCACAAGAGCGCTGCGGCGCTCGCCCGCTTCCTCCTGGACGAGATCTCCGAGGCCGGTCCGGTCTCCGGCGCAGCGTCCGCCGACGGTACGCCGGAGGCGGTGACGGGCACGGGACGCCCGTCCGGCGCGGCGGCGGACACTCTCAGCCAGCTGTTCCGCGAGGCAATTCAGAACGGCCCGCTCCAGAAGGCGATGACCATGCTGAACGCGGTCGCGGAGACGCGGCCCGCCTTCACCTCGGCCTCTGACATACCGGCCCTCCCGGTCCCTGTCCGGCTGATGGAGGGGCCCGCCGGACGTACGCGGCTGATCTGCCTGAGTACACCCATGGCTACCAGCGGGGTCTATCAGCACGCGCACATCGCCAACCACTTCAAGGGCGTGCGCGGGGTGGCGGGCATTCCATTGCCCGGCTTCGTGCGCGGTGACAGCCTGCCTGCCACGAACGACGCCGCCGCCGAGGTACTGGCGGAGGCCGCCCTCGAGGCCGCGGGGGGCGAACGGTTCGTGCTGGCCGGCTACTCGGCGGGTGGCATCCTCGCTCACGCCGCCGCCATGCATCTCGAAGAGCGCGGCCTGCGTCCTGCCGGCGTCGTCCTCATGGACTCCTATCTGCCCGACGTCTCCAACGCGCTGCTCGACGGCCTGCTGGAGACCATGCTGGAGATGGAGCAGACGTTCGACGGCTTCGACAGTGCTCGGCTGTCCTCCATGGGCCGCTACAGCACCATGCTCGGCTCGTTCCCCCTGGAAGGGCTGCGTGCCCCGGTGCTCTTCCTGCAATGTGCGAGGCCGTTTCCCGGTGCGGACACGGACGGGCCGGGCGACGCCTGGCAGGCCGCGCCCTGGAACGCGACCCAGACGGTACGAGGAGTGGGCGCGAACCACTTCACCATGCTGGAAGAGGGCGCCGCGGACTGCGCGCGGGCGATCGAGGACTGGATCGGCACGCTGGACTGACGTACTCCGGGCCTGAGCGCCGTGACCGCGGGAGCCACCGTGGTCACGGCGCCCGGGCGCCGCTCCGGCCGCAGGCGAGCGTGCGGCAGCCGAACTGTTCCCTCGCTCGCTCTCCCCGACCGATCCATGAGCAATTCGACCGAGCGACCGACGAAAGGTGATCGAACATGAGTGTGGCCGCCGGGTCCCAGCGGGCCGTGACCAAGGGCACTGTGCCGTTCGGCGAGTACCGGACCTGGTACCGCATCACGGGGGACGTGACCTCGGACAAGCCCGCGATCGTCGTGGTGCACGGCGGTCCGGGCAGTACCCATGACTACCTGCAGAACATGGCGGTGTTCGCCGACCACGGCTGGCCCGTCGTCCACTACGACCAGCTGGGCAACGGCGGCTCCACCCATCTGCCGGACCGAGGAGCGGACTTCTGGACCGTCGACCTCTTTCTCGCGGAGCTGGACAATCTGCTCGGCGCGCTGGGCATCGCCGACAACTACGTCCTCTTCGGCCAGTCCTGGGGCGGACTGCTGGTGGCCGAGCACGCTGCCCGCAAGCCCGCCGGGCTGCGTGGGCTCGTCATCGCCAACGCGCCGGCCTCCTACCCGTTGTGGCTCCAGGAGATGGAGGTGCTGCGGGCCCAGCTGCCGCCCGGCGTCAACGAGACGCTGCTGCGCCACGAGGCGGCGGGTACCACCGGGACCAACGAGTACTACGAGGCCATGGGCCCGTTCTACGACCGCCACGTCTGCCGGATCAAGCCGTGGCCGCGGGACTACCAGGCCTCGTTCTACGAGGTGTACAACGACCCCACGGTCTACTTCACGATGAACGGGCCGAGCGAGTTCCACGTCATCGGAACCCTGCGTGACTGGGGCGTGGAGGACCGCCTCGCCGACATCGAGGTCCCGACCCTCGTGCTCTCCGGCCGCCACGACGAGGCGACGCCCGTCACGGTGCGGCCGTACGAGGAGCTGATCCCCCAGGCGCGGTGGGAGATCTTCGAGGACTCCAGCCACCTGCCGCACCTCGAGGAGCCCGAACGGTTCGTCGAGGTGATGCTCGGCTACCTGCGCGAGGGGCGCTGACGACGGGCCGGCAGAGGAGTACGGGAAGGGGGGCCGCAGATCGGCGGCCCCCCTTCCCGTACTCCGGACTGTCGTGCCGTCAGGCGCCGAACAGTGCCGTGGCGCGTGTGGTGAGCGCCTTGCGGTCGATCTTGCGGTTGGAGTTGAGGGGGAACTCCCCGAGGTGCTCGTACCGGCGCGGGAGCATTCCGGCCGGCAGGATCTCCCGCAGGACCCGTGCCAGTACCGCCGGAGAGGTACGTGTGCCGGTGTAGAAGACCACCAGCTCCGAGCCGCCCTCCACCTGCTGCACCACCGTGAGGGCGTCCTCCACCCCGGGGCAGGAGCGTACGGCGTGGTCGACCTCGGCCAGCTCCACGCGCCAGCCCTGGAGCTGGATCTGTGAGTCGAGCCGTCCGAGGTAGATCAGTTCGTCACTGCCGGGCAACCGGCGTACCCGGTCTCCGGTGCGGTACCAACGGCGGCCGTCGCGCTCCAGGAAGCGGCCCTCGTCGTCCGCTGGGTCGAGATAACCGACGGTCATCTGTGGTCCGGTGACGCAGAGTTCGCCCTCGTCCTCGGCGGGCGACCCGTCGTCCGCGAGCAGCAGATGGTCGTGTCCCGGATGGACCGCGCCGATGGGCACCAGGCCGTTGACCCCGTGCTCGGCCGAGGCCACCGGGTCCCAGCGGTGGCCCGTGATGGTGATCGTCAGCTCGGTGGGGCCGTAGATGTTCTCCAGAAGCGAGCCCGGGGCGGCCTCGTGCCAGTCGGCGGCGTCCTTGCAGTGCAGCGCCTCGCCCGCGAAGAAGCTCCACCGCAGGGTGGGCAGCGAGTCCGGGGACAGCTGTCCCGTGCGGCGGACGAGGGAGATCGCGCTGGGCGTGGAGAACCACACCGTGACGCCCTCCTCGCGCAGGTGGTCGGGGAGCCGACGGTAGCTGTGCGGGGGGATGGTGGCGACCGTGGCCCCGGCGCCCCAGGCGCAGAACAGATCGAACATCGCACAGTCGAAGTTGAGGTCGAAGGTCTGCGAGAAGACGTCCTGCGGCGTGAAGTCGTACCGCTCGTCCAGCAGCTGGAAGTAGTGGTGGGTGCTGCCGTGGCTGATGGGCACCCCCTTGGGGTTGCCGGTCGAGCCGGAGGTGAAGAGCATGTAGGCCGTGTCGTCGGCGGCGACCGTCCGCGGGGCGCTCAGTGCCGCCGCGGGGTCCACGGTGATCTGCCGCCAGGGCGTCACCGCATCGGCGCCGGTGAGGACGGTGCCGTCGGCCGAGGCCGCGAGTACTGCGGTGCGGGGGGACGGGGAAGCGCCCGGGCCGTGGAGCCTGGACAGTGCTGCCGCGCCCTCCTCGTCCACGACGATCGCCTCGACCCCGGAGAGTTCGAGCATCCGGCGGGTGCGTTCCGTGGGGAAATCGGGGTTGAGCGGCACCACGGTGGCGCCCGTGTAGAGCCCGGCGAGCAGTCCGACGTACGCCGGTACGGTCTTGCCGGCCAGGACTCCGACCGCGCGGGGCGGGGTGCCGTCGGCGCACAGGGCGCCGGCCCATGTGAGGGCGAGGTCATGGGCCTCGCGGTAGCTGAGTGCGAAGGCGGTGCCGAGCCGAAGGGCCGTGCCGTCAGGGGATATCTCCAGGCCGCGCAGAAATCGGTGATGGAGCGCGTGCTCGTCGGTGCCGGACATACTTCCTCCTGTGGGTGGTCGTTTCCCGCAGGCCGCGCATTACCGTGATCCCGGCTGCCGGCCCAGGGACAGGGGTTTCCCTGGACGCGTTAAGCGGGACAGGGGTTGGTAGCGGTTGTTCGGGTTCTCACAGGGCGATTAGCGTCACCACCCTTGGACAGGTTCGCCGTTATCACCGGAACCGGAATGGGGCCCGAACACATGAGTACGTGGGACAAGGAATTCGAAGGAATCATCCGCAGCTATCTGCCGTTCCTTTCGGCGGACGAGCCGCTGGAGGAGGATGCCGGACTGCGGGATCTCGGCCTGGACTCCATGGGCACCGTGGAACTGCTCGCCGCGCTGGAGAATTCCTACGGTGTCCGCTTCGTCGACGAGGCACTGAGCATGGAGACCTTCGCGACGCCCGGAGTGCTCTGGGCCAGGACTTCGGAGCTGAAGCAGGTCACGCACGGCTGACCGGAGTCGGCCGTGCGTGTGCGGCGGGGTTCGCGGGGGCTTCGCCTCAGCGGGCCCCGCCGCGGCGTTGCGGGCGCAGTGCCAGCCGCGGATCGACCGCCGTGACCTCGAAGTTGCGGGTGGCGACGGAGACACGTCCGAACAGCGCGTCCTGGCCGGCGATGAACAGGCGGCCGACACCGCGGTCGCGGAGTGCTGTCAGCGCGTCCGGCCAGTGGACCGCGCGGACGCAGCCGTCGAGCACGAGCTCGCGCACCTCGGCCCCGGTGGTCAGGAGCTTTCCGTCGTGGTCGGAGATCACCGGCAGTCGCGGATCCCTGAACTCCAGCCCCGCCAGCGCCTCGTCCTCGATGCGTCTGCGCAGCCCGTCGAAGGCCGGGGAGTGCATGGGCGGGTGCATCACGTACAGCGGCAGCCCGCCCAGGGCGCGCAGCCGGAGCTGGAGCCACTCCAGGCGGGACCGCGACAGGGTCAGCATGGCGAAGTCGTCGTCCACCTGGCAGGTGATGTCGTGCCACTCGCCCATGGCATCCAGCTCGTCGCGCACGGTGCGCAGTGTCTCGGGCGGGGTCCGGGCGAAGGACAGGGTGACCGCTTCGCGGTGTTCCGTGGCGAAGTAGTCGTCCAGCACCCGGGCGAAGCGCGCGGTCATCGTCACACCGTCGGCGAAGTCGAGCGCCCCGGAGTGGACGGCGGCCGCCTTGTTGCCGAAGCTCGGCCCCACGCATACCGTGGGTTCGCAACCGAGGCCGGCCTCGGCCCACTGGGCCAGTGCCAGGCTGTTGACGAGGAAGGCGACCTGGGCGTATTCCGAGTAGTCGCCCTCCGTGTCGCGGTAACGGTCGATGAGGGAGTAGCCGAGCCGTTCACCGGCGGCGGCCACCAGCTTCCGGGCCTGCGGGTTGATCACCATGAATCGGGCCACGTCCTCGAACCGGGTGGGTCCCATCCCCGGGAAGACCACGGCATGGCCCGTGCGAGTCTCCTTGTCCATGGCGACAGTGTTGGCGGTGCGGGCGAGGGCACAGCACCCCTAGCCGCCCCTAAGCCGCAGGACGGGAGGCCTTTTCCGTGTCCTCCGCCGTTCAGGCGGCCGTCCCTTCGAGTACCAGAACCGCGTTGTGCCCGCCGAAGCCGAATGTCGTGGACATTCCGATGGGGCGCCGACCCGGCGCGACGCCGAGCGGTACGGCGTCCAGGACGTGCCGCAGCGCGCCGAGCGAGGCGTCGGGACGCCGCAGTCCCACGGTGGGCGGCGCCACCCTCGCGTTGAGCGCCATCAGCGTGGCGATCGCCTCGACCGCGCCTGCCGCTCCCATCAGATGGCCGGTGGCGGACTTGGTGGAGGACATCGGAAGGGTCTCCAGGGCGCCGGCGAGCACACCGCGCATCGCGGCGATCTCCAGTCGGTCGTCGCGCGCGCTGCCGGTGGCGTGCGCGTTGAGGTAGCTCAGCGCGTCAGGGGTGACGCCCGCGTCGTCGAGGGCGTGCCTGACGGCGTCCATGGCGGCCACGCCGTCCTCGGCGGGGGAGAGTTCATGGAACGCGTCGCAGCTGGAGCCGTATCCCAGAATCTCTCCCAGGACGGGCCGGCCACGCCGTTCGGCGCTCTCCGCGGACTCCAGGACCAGCACGCCCGCGCCCTCACCCATCAGGAAGCCGTCGCGTTCCTCGTCGAACGGCACGGAGATCCCGGTGGGGGACATGATTCCGGCGTTCAGGTAGGCGGCGCGCATGAAGTTGGTCAGCGGCGCCTCGGCGCCGCCCACCACCGCAGCGTCCGCCGCGCCGCTGCGGATGGCCCGAACGCCCAGGCCGATGGCCTGTGCTCCGGAGGCGCAGCCTGCCGTGACACAGTACGTCTCACCGCGCAGCCGGTGGCGGACGGCGATCTGGACAGCGGCCGAATGAGGAGCCATCATCGGCACGGCGTGCCGTGAGACCGCATCGGTGCCGTTGCGCCGCATCGTGGTCAACTGCTCCTCGAAGGTCAGCACCCCGCCGGCGACGGAGCCGATGACACACATGACGCGTTCCGGAGTGTGGGGCAGGCCGTCGGACCAGCCGGCCTGCCGGATCGCTTCCTCGGCGGCGACCAGCGCGAGCTGGCTGAAGCGGTCGGTGGTGTGGATCCCCTTGCGGCTCAGCACCGCGTGCGGATCGAACGTCTGACAGTGGCCCTCACCGTCGGTCAGCCCGGACTCTCCGTTCACCACCCGGTTGTGGAGGGCCGCCACGCCTTCGCCCATCGGAGTGACCGCACCGGTTCCGGTGACCATGACACGGCGCCGGGGCGGCGGCGGATGGCGGTCTTCGGTTTTCACTTGTCCTCCGGGAATTGTGCGATGCAATTGCACGGGTGGGAATTCTCCATGACAGCGGCGGTGTCATCTCTGGCCCATCACACATACCCTTCGATTCCTGAAGCCCGGCCACGAGCCTGGGGCTCCCGGCCTGCGAGCATGGTGCACGTCCGGAGTTCCGGAAGCGCGACGGCCTTGCAACCGCCCTGTAGAACAGTGTTACCAAGGCATTACACGCTCACCTATCGCGAGGCGAGAATAGGGGGGTGTCAAGGGAGTTGAGGGGTGGTCGATTCTGGCCACTTCGAAAGGGCCGAGGGCATACTCGTGGCGTCAGCGCGCGGCTTCCGTCGCAACGGTCAACGCCCGAGAGGAAATCCGACTGCCATGACCGCAGCACCGGCGCAATCCACTGTCTGGGCCCGGCGGTACCACCCGGCCCCGGACGCTGCTGTCCGACTGGTCTGCTTTCCGCACGCCGGTGGGTCCGCCACGTTCTACCTCCCGGTCGCCCGTGCCCTGAGCCCGGCCGTGGACGTCCTCGCGGTGCAGTACCCGGGCCGTCAGGACCGCTACACGGAACCGCCGGTGGACTCCATCCACGCGCTCGCG
The DNA here is from genome assembly GCF_001905505.1 of Streptomyces sp. CB02058. Lineage (GTDB taxonomy): Bacteria > Actinomycetota > Actinomycetes > Streptomycetales > Streptomycetaceae > Streptomyces. Next base: position 981,108 of record NZ_LIPG01000004.1, on the reverse strand, counting down.
GACGTGGTGACGGACGAACTGCTGGGAGGCTGGGCCGACAGGCCGCTCGTCCTGTTCGGCCACAGCATGGGGGCCATGGTCGCCTACGAGGTGGCCACCCGGCTCCAGGAGCGCGGCGCACCCGCGGCGGGTCTTTTCGCCTCCGGCCGTCGCGCGCCGTCCACCTACCGCGACGAGAACGTCCACGCCGCCGACGACGAGGGCATCGTCGCGGAGATGAAGCGCATGCAGGGCACGGACGAACAGGTCTTCGCGGACGAGGAGGTCCTGCGGATGATCCTTCCCGCGGTGCGCAGCGACTACCGTGCGGTGGAGACCTACCAGCACCGGCCGGGGCCACCGCTGGAGTGCCCGGTCACCGTGCTCGTCGGCGGGGACGATCCGCAGGTGACGCCGGAGGAGGCACAGGCCTGGGAGCGTCACACCGATGCTTCGTTCCGGCTCCGCACCTACCCCGGCGGCCACTTCTACATCGTCGCCCAGGCCCCCGAAGTCCTGCGGGAAATAGGTGGGTTCACCGACAACGTGAAGCCCTCGGACGGCGCGGCGACCCCGCTCCGCTGAGCGGACGGACGCGGAGAACGACGTACGGCGTCGTCCTCCGTGCGTCCGGAGAGGGCTCGGAGGGGCGGAACGATGTACGGCGCCGTCCTCCGTGCGTCCGGAGAGGGCCCGGAAGGCGAGCTCAACGGTCCGAAGCGTGACACCGAGATTCTGGAGGCCCTCATGGGCGCCGAGAAAAGGATTCCGAACACTCAGTCCGGCCCGCGCGTAACCGCGTCCCTGTCGACCGCCGCCGCGGCGCGCCGCTCCCACCGGACTTCCGGGCGCGGCGGGACCGCGGCCGGATCCACCCCGGCCGCCGGGAGGGCTTCCCGGCCTGCGCCGCATCCACTCTTCGACGACGCGGCGGCACACGTACCCCGTGCGCCGGAGCCCGCGTTCGACGATCTCCCCGAGCTGTCGACCCTGCCGATGACTCTCGGCTTCGGGTTCTGGGTGCCTGGGGCGGGCCGTGGCGTCGAGCACCAGGCGCCGTCTCCCATCCGACAGGGCGAGGGGCGCCCGCTGCCCGGTGTCCAGTCCTCCCCCTGAGAATCCCGCACCGGCCGGGTGACCGCACCCGGCTCTCGCTCTGACGGATCGCTGACCACGGGCATGTGGTGAGCGATCCGTCGGCATGCGCCGCGGCCCGTACGGACGACAACGGCGGAACGGAATCGTCCGGTGCGCCGCCCCCGGTGCGTACGGGACCTGACCGTGAGGGCCTGGGCGGTGTGCTGCCGGCCCGGCCGTACGGCTTCCACCCGGCAGTCACCCGCGTCACCATCAGCCCCACGAAACGACACCGGCCCCGTCCGCACACAGCGAACGGGACCTGAGGTTGCACACATGCGCCGGCGGGGTCAGCCCTGGGCCCGGCCCTCCAGCGCACCGCGCCGGTCGGCCAGGCGCGTGGGCAGATTGCTCCTCCGGGTCACCCCGAGCTTGCGGTAGATACGGGTCAGATGCTGCTCGACCGTGCTCACCGTGATGAACAGCTGCCCGCTGATCTCCCGGTTGGTCAGGCCGCGCGCCGCCAGGGTGGCCACCCTGGCCTCTGCCTCGCTCAGCTGCTCGTGGACCGACGAGGCCGCCGCCCTCGGGCCCGGCACCGTCGGACCCGGCTCAGGACTCTCCCGCTCCGTGGCGGGCTCCTCGCCCCCGGTACGGCAGATCCGGGCTTCCTGCGACGCCCGACGGGCGGTGGAACGCGCCTGTTCGTTCTGCCCGGACCGCTGCAGCACACGGCTCATCGCCGCGAGAGCACGTGACAGCTCGAGGCGGTCCTGGGACCGTTCCAGATGGTCGATGGCGCGTTCCAGCAGACCCTGGCGCCGGCTCGGATCGCTGCACGACGCCAGCAGCCGCAGGGCTACACCCTTCGCTCGGACGTCCAGCCGGGGGTGTTCCAGCTCCTCGGTGACCAGCTGATGGGCGAGGACCGTGCGGCCGAGCCGCATGTTGGCCAGGGCGAGGTCGCCCCGCCACGGGAACAGCGCGGGGAAGTCCAGACCCAGGCGCTCGGAGAGGCCCCCGGCGGCCCGGAAGTCGCTGATGGCGGACAACGCCCGGTCGGTGGCCAGGAAATGGTGGCCGCGCGCCCGCAGATAGTGTGCCCCCCACACGGTGGTGAACATGGTCTCCGGTACCACCTGACGCAGGTGCTGCGCCGCCGCGTCGTGGTTGTCGAGAGCCGTGTCGACCATCATCAGGATGCTCAGCGGATAGCCGATGAACACGCCCCAGGCAGAGGCGGGAAGACGTTCGTAGCCGGTGGCGGCGAGCTTCGCCGCGGCAGCGAGATCGCCCTGCCGGAGTGCGATCGCGGCGCGGAGGCACTCCAGGACGGCGAGCCAGGTGGGGGCCAGTCGGCGAGCGGCTTCCTCGCGGAGGATGTCGCACCAGCTCACGGCCGATTCGGTCTCGCCGTCGTGCAACAGGGCGAGGATCGCCGCGACGACCGTTTCCAGTGAGACGTCGTCGAGTGCGCAGTTCTCCAGCACACGGCGGGCTTTGGCGGCGGCGTGGTCAACGCCGGTGCGAGTGGACACTGCGGCGAGATCCCAAACGGCATGCGCACAGCTGGAGGACCCACCGCCGGTCGGCTCCGCGCTGTGCTCGGGTCTGGTGGCGGGGCGGCGCCATTCCTCCACCGCCGGTCCGTAGACCCAGCGTTCGGCCAGTCTGAGGCAGGCGATCGTGCTGTCGTCGACGGCTCCACCGGATGCTTCGAGCACCTTCAGCCCCAGCGCGGCGGTCTCGGTCTCGCCCTGCCACAGTGCGTGCCGGACCAGTGTGGCTGTGTCCCGGCGGCTGAGCGTCTCCAGGTCGAGACCCTCCGGAAGCAGATCCAGGTGCAGGGCGGAGACCGCCGGGCTGGTCCGCCAGGAGGCGTGGACCAGGGCGAGCCGCGTGTCGTGCTCGGTGCCCGGAGTACAGGCGTTCATCACCAGTTCCAGGTAGCGCACGGCGGTGCAGGAGTCGTCGTGGGCGAGTGCCTGTTCCGCCGCCGCCCGCAGGACGCCCGTGGCCCAGCCCTCCACCACGATGCCGGCCTCGGCGAGGTGCCGGGCGACCGGACGGGCGCCGATGCCCTGCTGGTGCAGGAGCTTGGCCGCCTGGAGGTGCAGACGGGTGCGCTCGGTGGTGGAGAGGCTGTTGAGCAGGGTCTTGGCGATCGCCGGATGACGGAACCGGTAGTTCCCCGGCGTCGGTCCTGTGGTGAGCAGCGCCTCCGCGACCAGTGTGTGCAGCACCTGTTCCGTGGTGTCCATGCTGAGTCCGCTGAGCCGGCTCAGCGGACCGGCGGAGCCTTCGTCACCGAGTACGGCCAAGGCTTCCGCGACTTCCAGGAGTTGGGGATTCCAGCGGTAGAGACAGGCCAGCACCGCCTGCTGGTAGTGGCTCCCGACCGTCGCCGGACCGGCCGGTCCGGAACGGCCGTGGGACCCGGCGCCCGCCGTGCGCTGGTCCTCCAGCAGCGCGTCCACCAGCTTGGGGTTGCCGCCGGTCAGCTCGTAGTAGGCCGCGACCAGTCCGGGGTCGGGCTGCTCCCCGGTGCGCTGCGTGATCAGTTCGGCGATGCCGTGCTCGGAGAGCGGCACCAGCCGGATCAGGCCGTGCGGGAGCCGGGTGACCTCCGCGTAGAAGCGCGGCAGGGTGGGCTGGGCCCAGTCCCACTTGCTCAGCACGATCATGATCCGCGCCGACTCCATGCGACGGCTGAGGTAGAGCAACAGCTGGAGGGAGAACGCGTCGGCGAACTGCACGTCGTCGACGCCGATGACCAACGGGCGCTCCCGGGACAGCTGCAGCAGCTCCGCGCAGGTGTCCCGCACGGCTCGTGCACCGGATCCGGATAAGGACTCCAGATCCGGGCTGCCGGGCGGAGCGGCGACCACGGCCGGGCTGAGCAGCGCAGTGACATGCTCGGTCGTCTCGGCGGGAAGCCCGCGCGAGTGGAACAACTGGTCGACGACATCGGCCTGGAGCGACTGCAGCCCGCGCGCGGCGGTCGCGGTCAGACAGAGCGCCCCCACGCGGTCCGCTCGCGCCGCGAACTCCTGGAGGAGTTCGGCCTTACCACTCGTCAGTCCGCCGTTGACGATGAGCAGACGCCCCCTCCCCTCCGCGGTGTCCGTGAGCTGATCGCCGAGATGGCGCAGTGCGTCGACGTACTCAAGAAGCATCGGTGGTACCCCCGTTCCACACCCGAGCCCTGATAAACCACCTCGGGCTGCTGCCTATTGCTTACACCATTGACTGAAATGGTTCGCATACGAGGTTCTGTGGTGCGCGCACAAGGACTGTCCGTCGGATGGAGTAACGGCCCCCCGGCACTCAGCGGCCGACGATAGCACCCCATTCAGTGCTGCAGTACGACGCCAAAGTGAAGGCCGGATTACGCTTGATGGTCACCGGTCAATCGGATCCCCCGCGCAGGGGTCGTGTCGCCCTCGCGGAATATCCGAGTCCTGCTGGGTTCGGCGGCGGCCTGCGGTGATCAGCCGGGTGGACGTGCCCGGGGAGGGTTGGTCCTCGGGGCGGTCCCAGAGGTGGCGTCGCGACCGGATGCCCGGGGGCGGCTCGTGATACGTATACGGTCCGCCGCGCCAGGTCAGGAGTGAAGCGGGCGCGTGCGCGGGACCTTCGGGCACGCCCTTGGCGCGCCCGCCCGTCGCCCCGCCGCGCTCGTCGCGAGCAGTCCGTACCCCGCCGGCCCAGGCATCTCGTGGCCCTGGGCGGCAGCCCCTCGCGGTGCGGCCATGACCAGACGCAATTGGCCGAATCGCGGGCGTTGGCCGAAAGTACCCGGGTGTAAGCAATTGGATTCGCGGCGGAATTGCTCGAATCGGACGCCGACTGCCAGCCAATTTTCGCTCGTTTCAAGCCGCCGGGCATGTCGCAGCAATGGTGCATACGAGGTACGGGCACTTTGAAGAGGCCCTGCGGCGCGGCGGCACGGGAACTCGGGGGTACGACGACCAGGCATTCCGGGAACGCCGTCCTGCAGTGCGCCTAGGGGGCCCTAGGGGTGTTGGGCCGTGAGTGCGGACGAGACGATCGCCATACCGTTTTCATCAGGAAGGTACAACCGATGACGACCGAGCCTGCCCTCGCAGGACGCAAAGAATGGCTGGCGCTCGCAGTCCTGGCACTGCCGCTGCTGCTGGTGTCGATGGACATCTCCATCCTCTTCTTCGCCGTGCCGGCGATCAGCGCCGACCTGTCGCCCAGCGGTACGCAGCTGCTGTGGGTCTTCGACATCTACGCCTTCGTGCTGGCCGGACTCCTCGTCACCATGGGGTCGGTCGGCGACCGGATGGGCCGGCGCAAGCTGCTCATGACCGGCACGGTCTTCTTCGGTGGTGCCTCGCTGATCGCCGCCTACGCCTCCAGCGCGGGCATGCTGATCGGCGCCCGCGCCCTCCTCGGCGTCGGCGGCGCCTGCCTGCTGCCGTCCACGCTCTCGCTGATCCGCAGCATCTTCACCGACGCGACGCAGCGGGCGAAGGCCCTCGGCGTCTGGTCGGCCGTCCTGATCTCCGGTGTCTCCCTCGGCCCCGTGCTCTCCGGAGTGATGCTGGAGTTCTTCTGGTGGGGCTCGGTGTTCCTCATCAACGCTCCGGTGATGGTGCTGCTCCTGCTCCTGGCGCCCCGGCTGCTGCCGGAGTTCAAGGACCCGCAGCCGGGACCCTTCGACGCGCTCAGCTGTGTGCTGTCGCTCGGCGCGATCCTCCCGATCATCTACGGGATCAAGGAGCTCGGGGCGGACGGCTTCGAGGTCGTGCCGGTGGTGGCGATCGTGGTCGGCCTGGTCATCGCCCTCCTCTTCGTCCTGCGCCAACGCACGGCCGCCGCACCGCTGCTGGACCTGTCGCTGCTCCGGACCCGCGCCTTCCGTGGCGGAGTGGTCTTCGCGATGGTCGCCTCCTGGGTGATGATCGGCTTCGCGATCTTCACCACGCAGTATCTGCAGTCGGTCCAGGGGATGTCGGCGCTGGAGGCCTCTCTGTGGAGCCTCACTCCGTCGGTCGGCATCTTCCTCGCCACCGGAGTGTCCACGGGCCTGGCGCAGCGTGTGGACCACGCATACATCGTGGGTGGTGCGTTCGTCCTCACCGCCGCCGGTCTGCTCTTCCTCACCCAGGTCCGAGCGGACTCCCCGCTGTGGATGGTGCTGGTCGGCGCGGGTGGGCTGTCCGCCGGGGTCGCCGCCACGATGCCCCTGCTCACCGGCATGGTGGTGGGCTCCGCTCCGCCGGAGAAGGCGGGCATCGCCTCCGCCACGCTCCAGACCGGCCAGGAGCTGGGCGGCGCGGTGGGTCTGGCCACTCTCGGCACACTCGGCAGCGCGGTGTACCGCAGCAGCCTGGACGGTTCGGTGCCTGACGGGCTGCCTGCCGAGGCGCTGGACGCGGCGAGGGAGACCCTCGCGGCGGCTGTTCTGGTGGCCGGTGAACTCCCGGACGACGTGGGCGGCGCGCTGCTCACCGCGGCGCGCGAGTCCTTCACCGACGGCCTGAACGCGGCGGCGCTGGCCGGCTCGGGTGTCCTGCTGCTCGCCTCCCTGCTGGTCGTGCTGCTGCTGAGAGGCGCCGCAGGACCTGCCGTGGCGGCACCCTCCGGGGCCGGGGACGAGCAGGACGGGCCTGCCGCTGCTCCCGATGCCGTGAACCCCGTGGGCACGAAGAGCTGAGGCAAGGCGTATCTGTCACGGCCGCTGTCCCACCCTGGGTGGGACAGCGGCCGTTTTCTCATGGGCGCAATTCAAAGCGTGATTGGCTCGCTCGTTGGGGGCGGTCGTTCGGTGATCGCCAATTCGACCGAATGTCAGCAGTCATTGTCCCGAGGTGATGAATGGACCGTCTCGCCTTTACCCGGAGCGAGTTGGCACGGTGTCGGGTTTGCATTGATCCGGGAAAGGAACACCGAGTTCGGTAATCGGTGAGGCGAACTCCCCTGTGGTGCTTGTCGGTTGATCAACCTCCTCGCTCCCGGCGGCGCCCACCGCCGGGCCGCTCAGTCCGGAACCACCCAGCCGGGCACCCAGGTCCCGACGGCGTCGTGGCCGGCCGTCGTGGCGGCGAGGTGGGTGCGGAGGGTGGCCAGCGCCGGGTGGGGGTTGTCGCGGTGCCACAGGAGCGAGTGCGGGTAGACGGGCGTCGGGTCGGTCACCGGAATGCGGCGCAGGCCGTGTCCGTCGGGCCAGATGAGGCGGCTGTGCTCGCCCATGAAGGTGGCCAGGGCGGGGGTGTCGGCGATCGTGTCGAGGAGCGCGTCCGAGCCGAAGTTGGGGCCGGTGACCTCGATGGTGAGGCCGAACTCTGCGACGAGGTCGTCGTAGTAGGCGCCCCATTCGGTACCGGGGGCGATGCCGGGCATCCAGATCCGGTGCCCCGCGAGCTGGGCGACGGTCACCGACCGGGCGTCCGCCAGCGCGTGGGCGGGGCCGGTGAGGAGCTCGAGCGGCTCGTCGAGCACCCGGACGGACTCGATGCCCTCGGGAAGCGGCCGGCCGGGCGCGGCGACGGCGCGGAAGGACGCGTCGATCGCGCCGGAACCGATGGCGGTGACCGCGGTCTCGATGTCGAGCAGCATCATCACGCCGAGGTCGATCTCGGGGTGAGCACGGTGGAAGCCGCGCATCAGGCTCGACTGCGCGCTGCGCGAGGCGATCACGTCGACGCGCAGCGGACGGCGGCCGGGGCGCACGGACGCGCCCGCACGCTCGGCGACGCGGAGCAGCTCGCGTGCGTGGGGCAGGAACGCCTGCCCGTCGATGGTGAGCTCGACGCCCCGTGGCGCACGGGTGAACAACCGCACGCCGAGGGCGCGCTCCAGTGTGGCGATGCGTTTGGAGACGGCCTGCTGGGTGATCGACAGGTCGGCGGCGGCCTTCTGGAACTGGCCCGCGTCCGCGACGGCGGCGAAGGTGCGTACTGCTTCGAGATCCACGCCGACCCACCTTAGTGAACAACCAGTGGTTGTGCATTGCTGGCGCGCCGGTTGTTTGACCTGCGGTTGTCCTGCCCGCTTACCTCTCTTCGGTCAACGTCAGCTTGTCCGGGTGTGACCTCGAGGGAGTGCGCTGAGCATGGTGGGCAGGAGACGGCTGGGCCGGCGGTTCGGCTGGCTCTGGGCGTCGTACGCGATGAGCGCGTACGGGTCCGGGCTTGGGTTCGGGGCGTTGCCGCTGATCGCCGTGCTGGTGCTCCATGCCGGACCCGCCGAGGTGTCCGCCCTGTCCGCAGTGGGGCCTGCGGTGGGTGCGCTGATCGCGGTGCCCCTCGCGCCGTGGGTGGAGTTCCGGCGCAAGCGCCCGGTCATGATCATGATGGACCTGGCCCGGTTCGCGGCCATGGCGACGATCCCGGTCGCCTACGCCTTCGGACGGCTCGGTCTCGTCCAGCTGCTCGTGGTCTCGGCCGTGGTCGCCGCAGCCAGGATCGCGTTCAACGCGGCCAGTGGCGCCTACCTCAAGGCCCTCGTCCCACCGGACGACCTGCTCAGCGCCAACGCACGGTTCGAGTCCACGAACTGGAGCTCCATCGCGGTGGGCCCACCGCTGGGCGGGGCGGCGATCGGCCTGTTCGGGCCGGTCACCACCGTGGTGGCCGACGCGCTCAGCTACCTGCTCTCCGCGCTGGGCATCACCGCGATCCGCGGCCAGGAAGCAGCACCGCGAACGACCGGCAGGGGCCCGATCCGGGCGGGCGCGCTGTTCGAGGGCTGGCGGCACATCATGGGTCACCCCGGTCTGCGGCCCCTCTATCTCAACCAGATGCTCGTCGCCGGTCTGATCATGGCCACCGAGCCGCTGCTGGCCGTGCTCCTGCTCCGGCAACTCGGTTTCCCACCCTGGCAGTACGGCCTCGCCTTCGCCGTCCCCTGCCTCGGCGGGCTCATCGGCTCGCGGCTGGCCCGCCGTGTCGTGGCCCGCTTCGGGCGGCACCGGGTCTTCCGGACCGTCGGCACCCTGCGCGCCGTCTGGCTGATCGGCCTGGCCTTCGTCGGTCCCGGCGTCATCGGCCTCGTCACCGTGATGGCCGTCCAGTTGGCGATCATCATCAACATGAGCCTGTACAGCCCGGTGCTCGCCACCTACCGGCTCGAACACACCCCAGAGCATCTCGTCGCCCGCACCCTGACGGCCTGGTCGATCGGCCAGCAGGCGTCCATCGCCGTCCTCACCGCGCTCGCCGGGCTGCTCGCCGACGTCACCGGCCCACGCACCGCTCTCACGGTCGCGGGACTGCTCATCCTGGCCGGCCCGCTCCTGCTTCCCCGGCAGGACCCGACGTCACAGCACGAGCCGGAACCGTCCCGCGGCCATTCATGAGGCGTTGTGGAGGTCACCGTTCAGTGGATACGGACCTCCTGGACGAAGGAGTCCCGGGTGGGCAGGCCGCGGCTCGCAGGAACGCCGCCCCGGTCGGCCTGCCCGAGGTCGCTCCGGCACCGCGGGTGCCGGAGGGTGCTCAGACGGCCGCTGAGGTCTCCGTGTGCCGATCGGGACCATGCCGCAGCGCTGTCTCACCGGACCCCTGACCGGCGCGCGGTAGGCGTCGTCGGTCCCCCGCCGCCGACCCGCAGCGGGTGGCGGGGGGGGTGACGACGGCGTCACACGGCTGAGGTTTCAGCTGCCCGGGGAATCAGTCCGTGAGCCAGCCGGGGCTGACCATGCGGTACTCATAAGCCATGACCACGACTTGCGACCTGTCGCGGGCGCCGAGTTTGGCCATGATGCGGCTGACGTGGGTCTTCGCGGTCAGAGGCGAGACCACCAGTTGCGCGGCGATCTCGTCGTTGGTGCGTCCGGCGGCGATCAGCCGCATGACTTCCCGTTCGCGGCTGGTCAGCGCGTCGAGGCGTGGGTCGGGCCCCTGAGGGTTGTCCGGACGGTTGGCGAATTCGGCGATGAGCCTGCGGGTGATGGAAGGGCTGATGAGTGCGTCACCTTGCACGGCGACGCGCACCGCGTGCAGGAGTTCCGCCGGTTCGGTGTCCTTGACGAGGAAACCCGTGGCGCCGGCCCGCAGGGCCCCGTACACGTACGCGTCGAGGTCGAAGGTGGTCAGCATGACCACCTTCACCGCCGCCAGTGCCTCGTCGGTGGTGATGCGACGAGCGGCTTCGAGTCCGTCCATGACCGGCATACGGATGTCCATCAGCACCACATCGGGACGCAGTTCACGGCAGGCGGCAAGAGCGGCCTCCCCGTCGGCGGCCTCTGCGACCACGTGCAGGTCGTCCTCGTCGTCGAGGATGCCGCGGATCCCTGCGCGTACGAGGCGCTGGTCATCCGCCAGCAGGATCCTGATCATGTACTGCTCCGTCGATCGGCTCGTGATGGTCCGGGAACGGTAGCTGGCCCCGGACGATGAAGCCGCCCGCACGGCCGGGCCCGGCGCTCAGGGTTCCGCCCAGTGCGCGAGCCCGTTCCGTCATGCCCGTGATTCCGCTTCCGCCCTCGCGCCTGGAGCGGGTCGCACCGTGGCCGTCGTCCTGGACCCTGAGCCCCAGTCCCCGTTCGCCATGGTGGATCTCGACGGCGACGTGTCGGGCGCCGCTGTGCTTGGCGGCGTTGGTCAGCGATTCCTGGACGATGCGATAGGCGGCGAGGTCCACCGCCGCCGGGAGCGGTGAGGGGATGCCGCTCTCCTCGACGCGCACGTCGAGACCCGCGCGAGCAGCGGAGGAGACCAGCTCATCGATCCTGGACAGGCCCGGCGACGGAGCGGTGGGAGCCTCCTCGTCGACCTGGCGCAGGACCCCGAGGGTGGCTCGTAGTTCCTGCAGGCCCTCCTTGCTGCCCTGCTTGATGGCGGTCAGCGCCTCCTGCGCCTGGGCGGGATCCTTCTGCATCCGGTGGAGTGCGGAGGACGCCTGCACGTGGATCATCGACATGTTGTGGCCGATGACGTCGTGCAGTTCACGGGCGATGCGCAGCCGCTCCTGAGTGGCGCGAAGCCTGGCCTCCTCCTCGGCGTAGGCGACCCGGCCGTGGCGCATCGTGCCCAGCGCCACCACCGCGACGAGCCAGCCGGTCAGCATGAACACCGCTGTACCGTTCACGTCGCCGGTGCCGGCCAGAACACCCGCCCCGACGCCGATGACCATCACCGCCGCCATGGCGACCGCTGCCCGGATCCGTCCGCGGGCCGCCAGCGCGTACAGCGCGGCGATCGGGATCAGGACGAGTGGGCCGTCGACCGTGCTCAGCAGGTAGTAGGCGCCCGTGCCGATCACCGTGAGCCAGCCGACCGCCACCGGGTACCGGCGGCGCAGAGGCAGTGCGGCACACACCGCCACTGCCAGCAGCCAGGAGCCGATCACCGAGGTGCCCGCGTCCCAGTTCGATCCCAGCCGCTGCCCCTCGGCCACCCCAGCCAGCACCAGTACGACCCCGGCGAGCGCGACATCGGCACCTGTCCCGGTCGGCAGGCGGAGGCGCGTTGTGTCGAGGTGCGGCATTGCTTCATTCTGCCCGCGGCGCGACGGGAACCGGAACTGTATGTCCGGCTTTGCGTCGAGGTTGCGTGCTGGGGAGGTACGCGGTGGCCGTGCCGTACATCTGCTGGTGTACGGCACGGCCGTCGGCTCCTGCTCCTGGTGCAGGCCGGGTGTCAGCCGTGGGCCGACGCCCGCGCCCCGGGGCCCCGAGCAGGATCGAGGCATGTCGTCGTCTCGCGGTTCCTCTCGGATCAGCGCGGCCTTCGTCGGTGCACTCGTGGGTGCCGCTGTCGGAATCCTGCTGGTCACCGTCGCCGGAACGTTCTCGATCACGGTCAGTGGTGTGTTCGCCGGGCTGACGCTCGGTCTGCCCGCTCTGGCCGGAGGATGCGTGGGCGTGATGACCCTAGGCAACACTCGCTCGAATTCGAGGTAGGCATCATGTCTTCCCCCCGCGGCTCGGCCGCGTCCCTGGCCCCGCCTGCGCCGCAGGGCGGTTCGCCCGCGCCCGTCGGACGGTTCGGTGCCCTGTCAGGTTGGGCGCAGCGTCATCGTTGGGCCGCCATCGTGCTCTGGGTGGCCGTGGTGGCTGCCATCGCGCTGGGCTCCACCGCTGCGGGCTCCGCGTATCAGAACGATTTCTCGCTGCCGGGCACCGATTCCCAGGCGGCCACCGACCTGTTCGAGGAACACGGCAGTGACCAGGCGGGCGACAGCGTCGAGATCGTCTTCAAGGACACCGCCGGCATCACGAGCGGCAAGGGCAGCATCGAGCCGATGCTGGCCGAGGTGAAGCAGATGGCGGGGGTCGCCGACGTGCGCAGCCCCTTCGCCGACGCATCGGCCGTGTCGAAGGACGGCACGATCGCCCGCGCGTCCGTCACGCTGGACGGCAAGACGGAGGATGTCCCGAAGGAGGACGTCGCCAAGATCATCGATACCGCGCAGAGCATTGCCACCGAGCACCTCCAGGTCGAAGTGGGCGGCGAGGCCGCGCGCAACGCGGAGGACAAGGCAGGGCCGACTGCCGAACTCGCCGGGATCGTGGCGGCTCTGGTCATCCTGGTGCTGCTGTTCGGCTCGCTGCTGGCGGCGTCTCTGCCACTGGTCACCGCCCTGTTCGCCGTGGGCGGTTCCATCGGCCTGATCGCCCTGGCCTCGCACGTCTTCACCGTCGCGGACTTCACCCCGCCCATCCTGATGCTCGTCGGCCTCGGCGTCGGCGTCGACTACGCCCTGCTGATCTTCTACCGCTACCGCCATGAACTCCTGGCCGGAGCCGAGCCCTCGGAAGCCGCCCGTAAAGCCCTCGACTCCGCCGGCCGGACGGTCTTCTTCGCCGGCTGCACCGTCATCGTCGCCCTGCTGGGCCTGGTCGCCCTCGGACTCGGCTCCCTTCAGGGCATCGCCCTCGCCGTGGCGATCACCGTCCTGATCACGATGGCCGCCTCCCTGGTGCTGCTGCCCGCCCTGCTGGCACTGTCCGGCACACGGATCCAGCGCCATGTCCTCAAGCAGCAGGCCAAGGCAACCGGGAAGGGCAGGACCGAGGGCAACGGCTGGCGCGCCATGGCGCGCGCCGTACAGCGCCGTCCGATCCCGACCCTCCTGGTCGGCGTGATCGCACTCCTGGCCCTGTCCGCGCCGGCACTGGGCATGCGCCTTGGCTTCGCCGACTCCGGCAACGACCCCGAGGAGACCACGTCACGCCACGCCTACGACCTGCTCGCCGAGGGCTTCGGCCCAGGCTTCAACGGACCGCTCATTGTCCTGGTCAAGGGAGATCAACAAGCCGGAGAGACCGTCCAGGCCCAGCTCGCCACCACCGACGGCGTCGCAGAGGCCGGCCCTGCGATGCGCTCCGAGGACGGCGCCCTGTCCACTGTCATCGTCTACCCGACGACCTCGCCGCAGGCCGAGGAAACCGTAGACCTCGTCCACCGTCTGCGCGACGACGTGGTCCCGCCCCTGGAGCACACCACCGGCGCCCATGTGCTGGTCGGCGGCGCCACCGCCGCCTCCCAGGACGTCTCCGAAACCCTCGCCGACCGCCTGCCCCTGTTCGTCGCCGTCGTCGTGGGCCTCTCCTCGCTGCTGCTCCTGCTGGTCTTCCGGTCCATCTGGATTCCCGTCAAGGCCGCTGTGCTGAACCTGCTGTCCATCTCCGCTGCCCTCGGCGTGATCACCCTGGTGTTCCAGCACGGCTGGTTCGGAGCACAGCCGGGTCCCGTCGAAGCGTTCATCCCAGCGCTGATCTTCGCGATCGTCTTCGGGCTGTCCATGGACTACGAGGTCTTCCTCATCTCCCGTATCCACGAAGAATGGACGCGCACCAAGGACCCCTCGAAGTCCGTACGCGAAGGGCTCGCATCCACCGGCAAGGTCATCACCGCCGCCGCGGCCATCATGATGTTCGTCTTCGGGGCCTTCGTTCTCAGCGACGACCGTATGCTCCAGCAGTTCGGACTCGGCCTGGCCGTCGCCATCCTCCTCGACGCCGTCGTCATCCGATGCCTGATCGTCCCCGCCGTGATGCAGATGCTCGGCGAACGGGCCTGGTGGCTCCCTGCTCCTCTGGCCCGAAAACTGCCCAAGGTCTCCATCGAGCGCCCTGAGCAGAACTGACCGCGCCTCGCCGCAGCTCGGATCACTGCCGGCTTCCGCAACCTCTGGAGCCGGCGGCGCGGGTCACGGTGCACGCCGTGACCCGCGCACGAATCCACCTGAAGCAGGGCGTGGCCGAGGCCACGTCCTCAACCGCTGACCAGGCCCCACGGCTGCCCGCTACCGCGAAGCACCTCGTCCCCGGCCAGTCTGGCGCCGCGCGGCGACGCGGAGACCGTCGCCCTGGACCTTCGCGCGGCCGTCCACGGAGCCGTCTCGCTACGCGTCAACCAACCCGAGTCGCCCTGGCCCCCGCTGGATGAACAGGTGGACCGGTTCCTGACGAAGCTGGTCGGCGCCCCGCTCGCGGAGGGGTGACGGCGGTGGCGTGCGGAGGTACTCACGAACCGCCCTCTCGGAAGGCCGTGTGAAGCATGCCGAGGGCGGTGCCAAGCAGCCTCAGCAGGATTCGTCGGCCAGTTCTTCGAAGGCTTCGCGCGCCATGCTCCGGCCATCGGCCCACACCTGGCCGGGCTCCAAGGCATCGACATCCGTCAGGCGGAAGGTCACCAGGCCTGTGTACTCATAATTGAACTCAGCCTTGCCGAAGGAGATTTGGTAGGTGAGGTCGGCGAGCAGATGCTGATTCCCCACTTGCACGGCATCCCACTGCGAGGGTGCGAAGAGAGAGCAGGCTGTGACCTCGGCGTCGCAGTGGCTCGGGCACTCCTCGCCCGCGATCACCCTCGGTTACTATGCTCACTTCATGCAGGAGGCTTGCCGCAAGGGGCGGGGAACCGTCGACGGACTGCTTGGGGAGCGGGGAGAGCGGGACGACGGTCGAAGCTCCCCGGAATCGCCCCAGCGTCGTCGATCGCCGCTTCTCACCCCTACGCCCCGGAGAGGTCGTCCGTGGATTGCAAGGCTGTAGAGATGGGTGGCCTGGGAACATGCTGGAAGAGGTCGTAGCGACCCGCTATGTCACGCCTTTGCGTGAGGGTGGCTCGCTGCCCGGGATCGTCGAGGCCGACGACCTGGGCACGTACGTCATGAAATTCACCGGAGCGGGGCAGGGTCGCAAGACCCTCGTCGCGGAGGTCATCTGCGGAGAGCTCGGCAGGAGGCTGGGGCTGCGCGTGCCGGAGCTGGTGACCATCCAGCTCGACCCCGTCATCGGTCTCGCCGAGCCGGACCAGGAGGTGCAGGAGCTTCTCAAGGGCAGTGCCGGGCTCAACCTGGGCATGGACTATCTGCCCGGTTCGCTCGGCTTCGATCCGCTCGCGTACGAGGTCGGGGCCGCGGAGGCCGGGAAGATCGTCTGGTTCGACGCGTTGATCAACAACGTCGACCGGTCGTGGCGCAATCCCAACATGCTGGTCTGGCACGGTGACCTCTGGCTGATCGACCACGGCGCCACCATGATCTGGCACCACAACTGGCCGGGCGCGCAGGCGTCGGCGGCCAAGCCGTACAACGCGTCCGACCATGTCCTCGCGCCGTTCGGGCCGGACATCGCGGCCGCCGCCGCCGAGCTGGCCCCGCTCGTCACCGAGGAACTCCTCACCGAGGTGGCGGCCGATGTGCCCGACGAGTGGCTGGCCGGCGAGCCCGGCTTCGAGACCACGGACCAGCTGCGCCGGGCCTACGTGGAGCCGCTGCTGGCCCGCGCCCAGGGCATGCACGAGCGGATCCTCATGGACGCGCCGAGCGGGAAGCGCCCCTCGCAGGCCCCGGGCTGGCTCACCGAGCACCTCACGCCCTGGCCCCACCCGACGAAGAAGGACCGCGCCGCCCAGGCGGACGCCGGACGTAGCGGCAAGGACGGCGGCCGATGAGCACGCGCGATGTCTTCGAGTACGCGGTCCTGCGCGTCGTTCCGCGCGTCGAGCGGGGGGAGTGCTTCAACGCGGGTGTGCTGGTCTACTGCCGCGCCAAGTCCTTCGTCGCCGCGCGGACGCACCTGGACGAGCACAAGCTCAGGGCGCTCGACCCGCAGGCGGACGTGGTCGGGGTGCGAGCCGCGCTGCGCGCGGTGGAAGGGGTCTGCACGGGTGGCGACGCGGCGGGCCAGGCCGCCGGTGACGACCCGGGGCGGCGCTTCCGCTGGCTCATCGCGCCGCGCTCGACAGTTGTCCAGCCGGGCGTCGTGCACAGCGGTCTGACCGCCGACCCGGCGGCCGAGGTCGAGCGGCTGCTCGACCTGCTGGTGCGCTGATCCTGCCGTCGGCGCCGCCGCCCCGGAGGCCGGGAGCGGCGGCGCCGTCCGGTGTGACATGTGCCCGTGCCCCCGTGTGCCGTTGACACCGGGTGCCAGGGCTTCTAGCGTCTCGTCTGCTGAAGGTACTAAGCGGTTGCTCAGTTATCGGGAACTTCCTGACGTCCGCTGAGCCGCGATCCAAGGGCGAGGAGAACCAAGCATGTCCACCACCGAGCAGCGCGTCGCCATCGTGACGGGAGCGGCACGGGGCATCGGCGCCGCCACCGCCGTACGCCTGGCGGCCGAGGGCCGCGCCGTCGCCGTACTCGACCTCGACGAGGCGGCGTGCAAGGACACGGTCGAGAAGATCACCGACGCCGGGGGCAAGGCCCTCGCCGTCGGCTGCGATGTGTCGGACAGCGCGCAGGTGGAAGCCGCCGTCGCGCGCGTCGCCGCCGAGCTCGGCGCCCCGACGATCCTCGTCAACAACGCGGGTGTGCTCCGCGACAACCTGCTCTTCAAGATGAGCGAGTCCGACTGGGACCTCGTGATGAACGTGCACCTCAAGGGCGCGTTCCTGATGGCGAAGGCCGTCCAGTCGCACATGGTCGAGGCCAAGTTCGGCCGGATCGTCTCGCTCTCCTCCTCCTCGGCGCTGGGCAACCGCGGCCAGGCGAACTACTCCGCCGTCAAGGCCGGTCTCCAGGGCTTCACCAAGACGCTCGCCAAGGAGCTCGGCAAGTTCGGCGTCACCGCCAACGCCGTGGCCCCCGGCTTCATCGTCACCGAGATGACCGCCCAGACGGCCGCCCGGGTCGGCATGGGCTTCGAGGAGTTCCAGGCCGCCGCCGCGACGCAGATCCCGGTGCAGCGCGTGGGGCACCCCGAGGACATCGCCAACGCCATCGCCTTCTTCACCGGCGACGACGCGGGTTTCGTGTCCGGCCAGGTCATGTACGTCGCCGGCGGACCGCTCAACTGACCCCGGAAGGGCTACGGACACCATGACAACGCAGGACAGTGGCAAGGTCGCGCTCATCACGGGCGCGAGCCGGGGCATCGGCTACGGCATCGCCGAGGCGCTCGTCGCCCGGGGCGACAAGGTCGTCATCACGGGCCGCGGCGAGGACGCGCTGAAGGAGGCCGTCGAGAAGCTCGGCGCCGACCGTGCGGTGGGCATCGCGGGCAAGGCCCACGACGAGGCGCACCAGGCGGCGGCCATCGAGCGGGCCATGGAGGCGTTCGGCCGGGTCGACTACCTGATCAACAACGCCGGTACGAACCCGGTCTTCGGGCCGATGGCCGAGCTCGATCTCAACGTGGCCCGCAAGGTCTACGAGACCAACGTGATCTCGGCGCTCGGCTTCGCCCAGCAGACCTGGAAGGCGTGGCAGAGGGAGAACGGCGGGGCGATCGTCAACATCGCCTCCGTCGCCGGTGTCTCCGCCTCGCCGTTCATCGGCGCGTACGGGATGAGCAAGGCGGCCATGGTCAACCTGACCCTCCAGCTGGCGCACGAGTTCGCGCCGGTCGTGCGGGTCAACGCGATCGCACCGGCCGTGGTGAAGACCAGGTTCGCGGAGGCGCTGTACGAGGGCCGTGAGGCCGAGGCAGCGGCCGCCTACCCGCTCGGCCGGCTCGGTGTCCCGGAGGACATCGGCGGCGCCGCCGCCTTCCTCACGTCCTCGCAGTCCGACTGGGTCACGGGGCAGACGCTCGTGGTCGACGGCGGTATTTTCCTGAACGCGGGCGTCGCCTGAGGTAGGACTGCGCCACTTTGGCCCTGATTGACTCAAGTGCCCCGCCGGGCCTGCGGATTGGCTCGGTGGGGCACTGCGGTATGGTCTGCCGACCCCAAGGCTGATCGAGGAGCGTGCACGTGTTCTACCGGGCCAGTCTGCAGGTTGCTGCAGCCCTTGCTTCCCTTTCTGTGCTGGCCGGCTGCGGACTGCTGTCCGACAGCAGTTCCGAAACGGACCAGCAGATATCGGTCGGAACGACGAGCTCGCCCTCGACCCTCGATCCGGCTGCCGCGTGGGACGGTTCCTGGGAGCTCATGAGGAACGTCTTCCAGACCCTCGTGAGCTTCCCGACCGGCAGCACCAGCCCCGAGCCCGACGCGGCCGAGGAGTGCCGGTTCACCGACGCCACGAGCATGGCGTACCGGTGCACCCTGAACTCCGGCCTGAAGTTCTCCAACGGGGAGAAGATCGACGCCGAGGCCGTGAAGTACTCCATCGACCGGATCGTGAAGATCAAGGTCAAGGGAGGCCCTGCCGGTCTGCTCGGCTCCCTGGACCGGGTGGAGACCAAGGGCGACGACACGGTCATCTTCCACCTGAGCAAGGCGGACGCGACCTTCCCCTTCATCCTGGCCACCCCCGCGATGTCGATCGTCCCCCCGAGCGAGTACCCGGCGGACAGCATCCGTGACGACGGCAAGGTCACCGGCTCGGGGCCGTACATCCTCGACGCGTACGAGCCGGGCAACAAGGCCGAGCTGTCGAAGAACCCCGGCTACAAGGGATTCGCCGACCGGAAGAACACCGCCGTCACCATCCGCTACTTCGAGGACTCCGAGCCCATGGTGGCGGCGCTGAAGGACAAGGAGATCGACGCCACCTACCGCGGTCTGACCGCCGAGGAGGTCATCGGTCTGGAAGACAACAAGTCGGACAACAACGGCCTGCAGATCGTCGAGACGGTCGGCGCCGACATCCGCTTCCTCGTCTTCAACCCCAAGGACCCTGCGGCCGGGAACCCCGCCGTCCGCAAGGCCATCGCCCAGATCGTGAACCGCGACGCCCTCGTCGCCAAGGTCTACCAGGGCACCGCCGAACCGCTCTACTCCATGGTTCCCAAGGGCATCGCGGGGCACGCCACCAGCTTCTTCGACTCCTTCGGCGACCCGGACACCGCCAAGGCCGAGGCGATCCTCACCGACGCGGGGATCACCGAGCCCGTCGAGATGACCTTCTGGTACACCACGGACCGCTACGGCTCCTCCACCGCGCCGGAGTTCGCCGAGCTCAAGCGTCAGCTGGAGGCGTCCGGACTGTTCCGCATCACGCTGAAGAGCGCGCCGTGGAAGACCTTCCAGGAGGGCTTCACCAAGGGCGACTACCCGGTCTTCGGCCGAGGCTGGTTCCCCGACTTCCCGGACCCCGACAACTTCATCGCGCCCTTCGTGGGCAAGGACAGCGTCACCGGCACTCCCTACCTCACCGACGAGATCACCGACGAGCTGCTGCCGTCCTCCCGCAAGGAGAGCGACCGCGGCGCCGTCTCCCAGCAGTTCAAGCGGGCGCAGGAGATCCTCGTCAAGGACGTGCGGCTGCTGCCCCTGTGGCAGGGCAAGCTGTACGTGGCCGCGGGCGAGGACATCGGCGGCGGCGAGCGCGCGCTCGACCCGCAGACCGTCATGCAGATGTGGGAGCTGTACCGCAAGACCAGCTGGTAGGCGGGCGGCAGCAGGCTCGGCAGGTCCGTTGTCAGTGGTCCCCGGTAAGTTCTGTGGTCAAGAACGGATTGCTTACCGGAGGTTGTGGACGTGACCGACACCGACCTGCTGCCCGAGTCCTGGCGCGGCGTCCTCGGCGAAGAGCTGCAGAAGCCCTACTTCAAGGAGCTCATGGAATTCGTCGAGGAGGAGCGGGCCAGGGGGCCGGTCTATCCGCCGCGCGAAGAGGTCTTCGCCGCGCTGGAGGCGACCCCCTACGAGCGGGTGAAGGTGCTCATCCTCGGCCAGGACCCGTATCACGGCGAGGGTCAGGGGCACGGCCTGTGCTTCTCGGTGAGGCCGGGCGTCAGGACGCCTCCCTCGCTGCGCAACATCTACAAGGAGATGAACGACGAGCTCGGCCTGCCGGTCCCGGACAACGGATATCTGATGCCGTGGGCCGAGCAGGGCGTCCTGCTGCTCAACGCGGTTCTGACGGTCCGCGGCGGCGAGGCGAATTCGCACAAGGCCAAGGGCTGGGAGAAGGTCACCGACGCGGTGATCCGTGCGGTGGCCGAGCGGCCCGACCCGGCCGTCTTCGTGCTGTGGGGGAACTACGCCCAGAAGAAGATCCCGCTGATCGACCAGGACCGCCATGTCGTGGTCAAGGGTGCCCACCCCTCGCCGCTCTCCGCGAAGAAGTGGTTCGGCTCCCGTCCCTTCACCCAGATCAACGAGGCCGTCGCCGCGCAGGGTCACGACGCCATCGACTGGCGGATCCCGGACCTGGGGACCGGGGCGAACCGCCCGGCGGCTCGGGCCCGCGCCTGAGCGGGAATGCCGGTCGCTCCAGCTAGCGTCTGAGCGACCGGAACAGGCCGGGCAGTGATCAGGGAGACCTCTGAAGTGGAGCAGCGGGAAGCGTCGGGGGACGTCGTCATGACCAGGATCGGCCAGGCGATCATGCTGCTCCACGCGGGGGACAGGGAAGAGGCCCGCAACCGGTTCGGCATCATCTGGTCGGAGATCGGGGAACACGGCGACGCGCTGCACCGCTGCACCCTCGCGCACTACATGGCCGACGCCCAGGACGATCCCGGGGACGAGCTCGCCTGGGACCTCCGGGCGCTGACGGCCGCGGAGGGACTGGCCGGCGGCGGGGCGGTCGCGGGCCGGGCGGAGGGGGCCGACGAGGACTCCCGTGACGGGGACGCCCGTGGCGAGGACTTCCCTGACGGGGATTCCCGTGGCGAGGACTCCCCACCCGGGTCGGTCACGGGGTCGCCCGGGTCGGTGACCGGCCTGCCCGGGGAGCATCGGGACGCGTCGGCCGTGCGGGCCTTCTTCCCCTCGCTGCACCTCAATCTGGCGGCGGACTATCTCAAGCTCCAGCGCTTCGAGGCGGCCCGGCTCCATCTGGACCAGGCGTGGGACGCGGCCGGGGTACTGGAGGGCGACGGGTACGGCGGAGGGATCCGCGCGGCCATCGGGCGCATGGAGCAGCGGTTGCGGGGGAGTGCGGCGGGGGAGTGACCCGGCCGCCGAGGCCCCGCCCCTCCGGATGTCCGGCCCCAGGCCGGGTGTCCGGCCCCTCGGTCCGTGCCTGCCCCCTCATTTCGGGGCCCGGCCCTCGACCCGCGCCCGGGCTCCTCCGCAGGGGCCTGGGGCCCAGGCCCGGCCAGAGGTCCCGGCCCTCGCAGCGTCTGCCTCCTACTCGCCGGTCGCGCCGTCGATCCGTTCCCGTACGAGGTCGGCGTGTCCGTTGTGCCGGGCGTACTCCTCGATCATGTGCGTGTAGATCCAGCGGAGACTGAAGGGGCGTCCCCGCCTGCCCACGCCGACGGAGAGGCCGTCCAGCTCCACCTTCGCCGCGTTGGCGCGGGCCGCCGCGATCTCCGCCAGCCAGGTGGTCCTGGCCTCTTCCCAGGTGTCCGCCTCGGTGACGTGGAACTCCTTGTCCGGGTCCTCGTCCGTCCCGTAGACCGGCGGCAGCTCCTCGCCTGCCAACACCTCGCGGAACCAGCCCCGTTCGTTCTCCGCCAGGTGTCGTACGAGACCGAGCAGGGTGAACTCCGACGGGGGCACGGAAGCCTCCCGCAGCTGGGCGTCGGTCAGCCCCTCGCACTTCAGGGCCAGCGTCGCCCGGTGGTAGTCGAGCCACCCCTCCAGCATCTGGCGTTCGGCCGCGTCGACAGCCGGCTGGGACCGTTCCTGTGTCGTCATGCGGGCCATCCTCGCGCAGCGGCGACCCGCGGCACCACCGGTCAGTCCGCCGTCGAGCCGAGCATCCCGCGCAGCAGTTCGGCGCATCCCGCGCGTAGTTCGTCCTCGGTGGGCACGGCCCGGTGGTACGACCCCGCGGCGCAGGCGAACATCATGCCTTCCGCCCAGGCCACGAGGGACAGCGCGTGCCGCTCGGGCTCCGCCGATCCCGCCGAGGCCATCAGGGCCACCAGCGGTTCGCGGAAGCGCCGGCCCGCATCGTCGTAGAACGCCCGGAGTTCGGGGCGGCGGGTGGCCTCCAGGGCGAGTTCGTAGCGGCAGACCAGGAGTTCGGTGCCGCCGGTCAGATAGCGGTGCAGCGCGTGCGCCAGCCCTCCGGCGGCCTCGTCGGGGCCACCGCCCGTGGGCAGCTTCCCTGGAGCGAGCACCCGCGCCTCCAGCTCGGCGAGCCGGCGCACGGTGACTTCGAGCAAGGCCTGCCGGGTGCGGGCGTGGTTCGAGGTCGAACCCTGGGGGAGCCCGGCCCGCTCGTCCACGGCCCGATGGGTGAGGCCCCTCATGCCGCGCTCGGCGAGCAGGGCGAGCGCGGCGTCGGCGATCAGCTCGGCGCGGGAGGACGGGCTGGTGGTGCGGGCCGGAGTGGGGCGTGTGGGCATGGAGCCAATCTACCGCCGTCACTACACCTGTAGTAGCGTGGCAGCTCGTTACTACAGGTGTAGTTCCGAGGAGGTCATGTCATGGCGGCACCCCGAGCAGTGGTCATCGGCAGCGGGATCGGCGGGCTCACCGCCGCCGCGGCACTGCACCACAACGGCTGGCAGGTCACCGTGCTGGAGCGCGCCCCCTCACTCGAACCCGTCGGCGCCGGCATCAGCCTGGCCCCCAACGCCCAGCGCGCGCTCGACGTCATCGGGCTCGGCGACGCGGTCAGGTCCCTCGCCGCCTGGCAGGGCGACGGAGGCATGCGTACGCCGTCCGGGCGCTGGCTCGCCCGCACGGACAGCGCAGCCGCTGCCGCACGGTTCGGAGGGCCGCTGGTCCTGCTGCGCCGCTCCGCCCTCGTCGAACTGCTGCGCGACCGGCTCCCCGAGTCCGCCGTGCGCACCGGTGCCCCGGCGCGGCTCGTGGACCCGGGCCGGGCGGGCGGCGCCCGGGCGGTGGTCGGCACACCCTCCGGAGACCTCGAGGCCGACCTGGTCGTCGGCGCCGACGGAATCGGCTCGGCCGTCCGCACCGCGCTCTTCCCGGGGCATCCAGGGCCCTCGTACAGCGGATTCACCACCTGGCGCGTCCTCGCGCCCCCGCTGTGCCGGGCGTTCGCCCCGCACGAGACCTGGGGCCGGGCCGCACTCTGGGGCAGCCACCCCCTGAAGGACGGCTGGATCTACTCCTACGCCGCCGCCGCGGCCCCGGCCGGAGCCCGTGCCGCCGACGACGAGAAGGCCGAACTGCTGCGCAGGTTCGGCGACTGGCACGACCCGGTGCCGGCCGTCATCGGCGCGGTCGAGCCCGGCCAGGTCCTGCGCCACGACGTGCACCAGATGACCGACCCCCTCCCCGCCTTCCACGCGGGCCGTACCGTGCTCCTCGGCGACGCCGCGCACGCCATGGCACCCACACTGGGCCAGGGAGGCAACCAGGCCATCGAGGACGCCGTCGTGCTCGCCCACCATGTGACGCCCGGCGCGGACCTCGGCGCTGCGGTGGCCGCCTACAGCGCGGACCGGCAGCCCCGCACCACCACGATCGTCCGCAGGGCGGCGCGGATCTCCCGGATGATGCAGCTCTCCGCGGCCCCGGCCGTCGCCCTGCGCGCCGGGCTGATGTCCGCCGCCTCCCGCCTCGGCCCGGGGCTCGTCCTCCGCACGTTCGACGGAATCGCCGACTGGCAGCCGCCCCGGCGCACGTATGCTGCCGGGACCAGGGAAGGACAGAGCGCGCGACCGTGACAGTGCCCTGGCCGAGGCGACAGGGAGAACTTCGTGAAGGTCGGCTGCATCGGGCTCGGCGACATCGCACAGAAGGCGTATCTGCCGGTACTGACGACCCTTCCGGGCGTCGAACTGCACCTGCAGACCCGCACCCCTGCCACGCTGAAGGCCGTCGCCGGGACCCACCACATCCCCGAGCGGCAGTGCCACGAGGGCCTGGACGCCCTCCTCGCCCAAGGACTGGACGCCGCCTTCGTGCACGCGCCCACCCCGGCGCACGCGGAGATCGTCGGACGGCTGCTCGAAGCGGACGTGCCCACCTACGTCGACAAGCCCCTCGCCTACGAACTCGCCGACTCCGAGAGGCTGGTGGCCCTCGCCGACGAGCGCGCCGTCTCCCTCGCCGTCGGGTTCAACCGGCGGCTGGCGCCGTCGTACGCACAGTGCGCCGAGCATCCGCGCGAGCTGATCCTCCTCCAGAAGAACAGGGTGGGTCTGCCCGAGGACCCGCGCACCATGGTGCTGGACGACTTCATCCATGTCGTCGACACCCTCCGCTTCCTGGTCCCGGGACCCGTGTCGAACGTCGGCGTGCGGGCGCGGATCGTCGAGGGGCTCATGCACCATGTGGTGCTCCAGCTCTCCGGGGACGGGTTCACCGCCATCGGCATGATGAACCGGCTCAACGGATCGACGGAGGAGATCCTCGAGGTATCGGGCCAGGACAGCAAGCGGCAGGTACTCAACCTCGCGGACGTCGTCGACCACAAGGGCCAGCCGTCGCTGCGGCGGCGCGGGGACTGGGTGCCCGTCGCCCGGCAGCGCGGCATCGAGCAGAGCGTGGAGTCCTTCCTGGACGCGGTCCGGGCCGGGCGCCGGCTCAGTGCCCAGGACGCTCTGGAGACCCACCGGCTGTGCGAGCGGGTGGTCCAGGAGGCGTGGGAGCAGGCGTCCTGAGGGACCGCAGACCGGCTCCTGCGAAGAAGACGGCCAGCACCCCGAGCGCGCCGTACACCGGCCAGGCCCCCAGCCGCACGAAGAGGGTGGTGCCCTCGGCGAGGGGCACGTCGTACACGGCGGCCTCGCTCGCGTCCGTACCGATCGGCGCGCCCAGGCGCCGGCCGTCGGGGCCGTAGACCGCGCTCTCGCCCGTGAGGGTGGCGTGCACCATCGGGCGGCCCGTCTCCGCCGCGCGCAGCGCGCCCAGCGAGGCGTGCTGCGCGGGGGCCCAGCTGTGCTGGAACGTCGAGGTGGACGACTGGGCGACCAGCACCTGCGCCCCGTCCTTCGCCAGCTGCCTGCTCATGTCGGGGAACGCCGACTCGAAGCAGACCAGCGGACCGATCCGCACGCCGTCCGGCAGGTCCATCACCACGGGTCCGCTGCCGCGCAGCCGGTCCTCGCCCGCTGCCTTGCCCACCGAGGTCGCCCAGCCGAGCAGGGCACGGGCCGGGACGTACTCGCCGAACGGCACCAGGCGCATCTTGTCGTACCGGTCGCCGGTCGGGCCGTCCGGACCCACCAGCACCGCCGACTTGTAGATCCCGGCGCGGGCGGGGCCGTCGGTGCGGCGGGCATCCATGTTGACCAGCACATCGGCGCCGACCGCACGGGCCAGTGCCGCGACGCGGTCGGTCGTCTCCGGGCTCCGGGACAGATCCACCCCCACACTGCTCTCGCCCCACACCACCAGGTCGACGTCACGGCCGGCCAGACCCCGGGTCAGCTCCTCACCGCGCGTGAAGCGGCGTTCGATGCTGCCGGGACCCTCGATCACACCCGGCTGTACGACGGCGATCCTGACCGAGCCGGCCTCCTCGGGCCTCGGCGCCCACACCGCCATCGAGACCACGGCCACCGCCCCCGCCAGCAGGCACGCCACCGCCGCCCGGCGGGCCGCCCCCACGGCGACCAGCAGCACGACCGCCGTGTTGACGGCCACCACACCCAGACTGACCAGCCAGACCCCGCCCACCGAGGCCACGCGGAGTGCCGGGGGGACATCCCACTGGCTGGCCCCCAGCAGACCCCAGGGACCGCCCAGCCCCTCCCAGGAGCGGACCAGTTCGATCATCAGCCACCCCGATGGCACCACCACCACGGCGGCCACCGACCGGCGGACGGAGGGCGATCCGCCGATGAGCCGGGACACGAGCAGGCCCCAGGGAGCCCACAGCAGCCCGAGCAGGGCGGCGAGCACCACGATGAACACATGGAGGCTGGGCACCAGCCACTGGTGCACGGCGAGCATGAAACCCATGCCGCCGAGCCAGCCGTCGGCCGCCGCGCGCCGCCCCGTGCCCGCCGACCGGATCAGCAGCATCCAGGGCACGAGCGCGACGTACGCGAACCACCAGAGCGACGGCGCGGGAAACGTCAGGGCCGGCAGGGCACCCGCGAGCAGCGCCACGGCACCGCGCCCCGTACGGGAACGCAGCACCCGCTCGTACGGCCGTACGCCGCTCTCGTCCGGCCGCCCGTCCTGGAGCCGCCCGCCCGGCATCGGCATGCATCTCCTCCTCGACGGTCCTGCGCCTGATCCCAGTGTGGTGCAGAAGATCAGCAGCGCCCAGGGGGCGTGCCGGGGCGGGCGTGGCCATCGCCGTTCGTGGATCAGCCGGGCGGGGCCTGCGGCACGTACCGCCATTTCCGGTGTGCCGTGACCGTCCGTATCCGCCAGCCGGCCTCCGTGCGCAGCAGCTCGAAGACACAGCGGCCGCCGCTGACCAGGTCGGGGACTGCTCCTCCGGCCCCGGCCTCCGGGCCCGCCGGGGAGAGGTAGTCGGCCCGCACCCGCGCCTCGTCGCCCGGGTAGCCGCCCAGATCCTGGAGGTCCAGGCGCCGGTTCACGATCAGATGCTGGCGGGCGGGGAAGAGCCGAAAGCTCTCCGCGAGCCATCGCGCTGCCTCGGCGGCCGGCCCTTCGGTGCCGCCCGCGTCCCGGTAGTCGGCGCGGCCGTCCGGTGTGAACAGCGCCGCGTAGTCCTCCCACGCGCCGTCGTCCACCGCCGCGGCGTAGTCGGTGATCACTGCATCGATGGACAGCCGGTCCATCACCGTCGCGAGAGCCACGCGCTGTGTCATCGCCCAAGTCTCCGCCCGTGGGAGCGGCAGGCCAAGGGGCACGCACCGCCCTTGGAACCCGGAATCAGCTGGGGACGACGGCCACCGGCCCCAGGGCGTGCGTGACCGTCGTCTGAGCGACGGGCGGGAGACCGAGCCCGAGGGCCTCACCGCCCTTTCGCCGCCCGACCACGGTCAGGGCCGCCGTGGCCGACGCCGTGACCAGGGTGCGCGACGCCGAGCCACGCACCGGTTCGCGTACGACGTCGATCTGCGGGTGGTCCTCGCGCCGGCCCGCCGTGAGCTCGGCCAGGGCCCGCTCCGCCGAGGCCGCGGCCGCGTCGCTGTCGAACACGGGGCCGCCGGAGAGCATCGACGAGAACATCGTCCACCCGTGCACCAGGCGCAGCCGCGCGCCGGGCCGGAGCGCCGCCGCTTCGAACGCGAAGTCCAGGACCGCCCCGCTGCTCTCGTCGGCGGCCACGCCCGCGACCACGTCGGGAAAGGCGTCCGGGGCCTCCGCCTCGCTCTCGTCGGTAAGGCCGGTGTGGACGACCACGACCGGGCACTGCGCCATCGAGGCCGTCGCCAGGCTGTTGGACCCGATCATCAGGGAGCGGAAGCCTCCGAGCCCGCGCGAGCCGACGACCACCATCGAGGCGTCCCGGCTGAGCGAGGCCAGTGCGGCCGAAGGGAAGTCCAGCGGCGTCAGCGTCGAGACGGGCAGCTCGGGGGCGGTTCCGGAGGTCCGCAGCACACCCTGCGCGAGCAGCTCCTCGGCCTCCCGCAGCCCGCTCTCCTCGTCCTTGCGCCGAGCGGGTGGCCGCGCGTGCACGATCAGCAGCGGCAGTCCGCGGCGTACGGCTTCCGAGGCCGCCCAGTCGAGCGCCTCCCAGCTGTGCGCGGACCCGTCCACCGCGGCGATCACGGGAAGGGCGTCGGCGGTCATGAAGCCTCCAGGGCGGTCGGAGATCTCCCGGACCGTGGCCCGGAGCTCCGGGCCGGGGCGGGACGGCCCGGCACCGCGATTATGGCCCCGTGGACGGCGGGCGGCTCGGCGGGCCTCACCGCCGGGCCGGGGCCACTGTGCAGTGGACGTAACCACGCTTGATCGTCCTGCGTGACACCCGGGAAACGGACGTTTCGTACCGTCACGGTGTCAGCGTCCCCCATGAAAGGCCGTCCATGAGCGTGCCGAACCCGCAGCCGGACACTCCCGCCGAGGTGCGGACGGTCTGCTCGTACTGCGGTGTCGGCTGCGGGATCGTCCTCGACATCGGCATGGGCCCCGACGGGCGGCGCACCGTCCTGAAGGCCACGGGCGACAAGGCCCACCCCGCCAACGGCGGACGGCTCTGCACCAAGGGGGCGACGAGCGCCGAGATGCTGGCCGCCCCCGGCAGGCTCACCACGGCGCTGGTCCGGGCGGACCGCAGCGAGGAGCCGGCACCGCTGCCCATGGAGGCCGCCGTCCGGGAGACCGCGCGGCGGATGCGCGCGATCGTCGACGAACACGGACCCGACGCGCTCGCCCTGTACGTCTCGGGCCAGATGACCCTGGAGGCGCAGTACCTCGCCAACAAGCTGGCCAAGGGCTTCGTCCGCACGAGCTGGATCGAGTCCAACTCCCGGCTCTGCATGGCCAGCGCGGGCAGCGGCTACAAGCTCTCGCTGGGGGCCGACGGCCCGCCCGGCTCGTACGAGGACTTCGAGCACGCCGACACCTTCTTCGTCATCGGCTCGAACATGGCGGGCTGCCACCCCATCCTCTTCCTCCGCCTCATGGAGCGGGTCAAGGCGGGCGCCCGGCTCATCGTCGTCGACCCCCGGCGCAACGCCACCGCCGACAAGGCCGACCTGTTCCTCCAGATACGCCCCGGCACGGACCTGGCGCTGCTCAACGGCCTGATGCACCTCCTGATCGAGAACGGCCACACCGACCCGGAGTTCATCGCCGAGCACACCGAGGGCTGGGAGGCCATGCCGGGCTTCCTGAAGGACTACCCGCCCGCCTCGGTCGCGGAGATCACCGGCATCCCCGAGGCGGACATCCGGCTGGCCGCCCGCTGGATCGGCGAGGCCGGCGCGTGGATGAGCTGCTGGACCATGGGCCTCAACCAGAGCACCCACGGCACCTGGAACACCAACGCCCTGATCAACCTCCACCTGGCGACCGGCGCCATCTGCCGTCCCGGCAGCGGCCCCTTCTCGCTCACCGGCCAGCCCAACGCCATGGGCGGCCGCGAAATGGGCTACATGGGCCCCGGCCTGCCCGGCCAGCGCGGCCTCCAGTCCGACGAGGACCGCGCGTACGTCGAGGAGCTGTGGGACATCGAGCCCGGCACCCTGCGCACCGACGCGGCGGGCACCGGGACCGTCGACATGTTCCGGCGGATGGCCGACGGGCAGATCAAGGCCTGCTGGATCATCTGCACCAACCCCGTGGCGTCCGTGGCCAACCGGCGCACCGTCATCGAGGGCCTCGAAGCAGCCGAGTTCGTCGTCACCCAGGACGTCTTCTCCGAGACCGAGACCAACGCGTACGCCGATGTGGCGCTGCCCGCGGCGCTGTGGGGCGAGGCCGAGGGCGTGATGATCAACTCGGAGCGGAACCTCACGCTCGGCAGGCAGGCCGTGGACCCGCCGGGCGAGGCCTGGCCGGACTGGCGGATCATCGCGCGGATCGCCTGCGAGATGGGGTACGAGGACGCCTTCACCTACAGCAGCGCCGAGGAGATCTTCGAGGAGATCAAGCGGGCCCATAACCCGAGGACCGGCTACGACCTGCGCGGGGTCAGCTACGAGCGGCTCCGCGGGGCACCCGTCCAGTGGCCCAGCGCCTCCCCGGACGGGCCCGACCGCAACCCGGTCCGCTACCTCAACGACGGGGTCAGTCAGACCCTGACCGTCCGCCCCGACGGAAGCGTGCCCCGGCTGGCCTTCCCCACGGCGAGCGGCCGCGCGGTGTTCTTCGCCCGCCCGCACATGCCCGCCGCCGAGATGCCCGACGACGACTTCCCGTTCGTACTCAACACCGGTCGCCTCCAGCACCAGTGGCACACCCTCACCAAGACCGGAAAGGTCGCCAAGCTCAACCGGCTGAACCCGGGCCCCTTCGTGGAGATCAGCCCCCAGGACGCCGAGGCCCTCTCGATCGGCGAGGGCGACTCCGTCGAGGTCGCCTCACGGCGCGGAAGGGCCGTCCTGCCGGCCGTCGTGACCGACCGGGTGCGGTCCGGGGACTGCTTCGCGCCCTTCCACTGGAACGACCTCTTCGGCGAGTACCTCAGCGTCAACGCGGTCACCAACGACGCGGTCGACCCGGTGTCCTTCCAGCCCGAGTTCAAGGTGTGCGCCGTGACCCTGGCGAAGGTCGCCGCCGTCGCCCCCGTGCCCGCCGCGGCTCCCGGGCCCGCCGTCGTGTCCGTGCCGCTCGCGGGCCCCGCCGCCGCCCTGGCCGGGGTGTTCGGGATCGCCGACGCGGCTCCGCCCGTGCTGGCCGCGCACGAACGCCGTTACCTGGCCGGCTTCCTCGCCGGACTCGGCACGCAGACCGGGGGCACCCCCGTACTCCCGGCGCACGCGCCGTTCGAGCCGGACCACGCGCTGTGGGTCAACGGCGTGCTGGCCGGAATGTTCTCGCGCGCACCGGGCGAGGCGGCCCGGGAGCACTCCGGGGCCGAGCCGGCGTCCGATGCGGCGCCCGGCCGGCAGATCGTGGTCCTGTGGGCGTCGCAGACCGGCAACGCCGAGGAGGTCGCCACGGCCGCGGCCGAGCGGCTCGCCGCCGAAGGACGGGCGCCGACCCTCCTGGGAATGGACGACAGCCCGCTGGAGAAGCTCCCGCGCGCCGCCGACCTGCTGGTCGTCACCAGCACCTTCGGCGACGGCGACGCCCCGGACAACGGCTCCGGCTTCTGGGAGTCGCTCAACGCGCCCGACACCCCCCGGCTGGACGGCGTGCGCTATGCCGTCCTCGCCCTCGGGGACTCCTCGTACGACGACTTCTGCGGGCACGGCAGGCGGCTCGACGAACGCTTCGGTGAACTGGGCGCCGAGCGGCTCGTCCCGCGCACGGACTGCGAACCCGACTACGAGGAACCGGCGGGCCGGTGGCTCGACGACGTGTTCGCCGCGCTGGGCGCCCCGGCGGTGTCCGGCGCACCGGCCGCGGGGCCGGCCCCCGGTCCCGCGGCACCCGCCCGCACCGTCCGGAGCGCGACCGGGCGCCTCGTCGGCAACACACTGCTCAGCCTCCCCGGAGCCACCAAGGAAGTACGCCAGTTCACCTTCGACACCCGCGAGAGCCCCGTCCCCCTCACCTACGAGGCGGGTGACGCGCTCGGGGTGGAGCCGCTCAACTGCCCGGAACTCGTGGCGGAATGGCTCGCCGTCACCGGTCTGGACGCGGCGGACCCCGTGGAGCTGACGGGCCTCGGGTCCGTGCCCCTCGGCGAGGCGCTCCACCGCCACCTGGACATCGCCCGCATCACCCCCGGCCTGCTGCGCCTCGTCTCCGACCGCACCCACGACCGCACCCTCAAGAAGCTGCTGCGCCCGGACAACAAGGGTGAACTCGCCCAGTGGACCTGGGGCAGACAGGCCGTCGACGTCATCGCCGAGCACGCCGTCCGTGCTACGGCGGCCGAGTGGGCGGGCGTCCTCAAGCGTCTCAAGCCGAGGCTCTACTCCATATCCTCCAGCCCGCTCACCGACCCCGGCCTCGTGCGGCTCACCGTCTCCGTGGTCCGCTACGAGAACCGGCACGGCCGCGTCCGCAAGGGCGTGGCGTCGACCTTCCTCGCCGACGCGGCCGAAGGCAGCCCCGTCCCCCTGTTCGTCCAGCGCGCCCCGCACTTCCGCCCGCCCGCCGACCCGGCCACCCCGATGGTGATGATCGGACCCGGCACCGGGGTCGCGCCGTTCGTCGGATTCCTCGACGAACGGCGTGCCCTGGGGCACCGGGCGCCCAACTGGCTGTTCTTCGGCGAGCAGCGTCGTGCGACCGACTTCTACTACCGGGACGCACTCGACTCCCTGCGCGGCGACGGCACCCTGACCCGGCTCGACACCGCCTTCTCGCGGGACCAGCGGGCCAAGATCTACGTCCAGGACCGGATGCGCGAGCACGGCGCCCAACTGTGGTCCTGGCTCCAGGACGGCGCCCACTTCTACGTCTGCGGCGACGCCTCCCGGATGGCCAAGGACGTGGACCGGGCGCTGCGCGAGATCGCCGTGGCCCACGGCGGGCTCCAGGAGGACGCCGCCGCTCTGTACGTCAAGCAGCTCGCCGCCGACAAGCGGTACGTGCGCGACGTGTACTGAGGTCAGCTCCCCGACACGGCCGCGCCGAAGGCCGGGAGATACGCGGACGCGTGTCCCTCGGCCGTCGGGTGGACGTTCGAACTGCTGATCCATGCGTCGCTCGTGCAGATCTCGTGCCCGGCGAAGGCGGGCCGGCCGTCCACGAAGGTGAAGCCGGCCGCCTCCGCGCGGCCGGCGATCGTCTCGTTGAGCAGGTCCGAACCCGCGTTCACGGCCGTGCGCTTGGCCGAGCTGAGCCCGCCGAGGCAGAGGCCGCCCTCCTTGTAGAGGTGCGGGTATCCGACGACGACGACCTCGGCGCCGGGAGCGGCGGCCCGTACGGCCGCGTAGAGGCTGTCCAGCTCGCCCGGCAGCTCGTTCACGACGTACTCCCCGGCTGTCGCCAGGGCACGTTCGCAGGCCGACTGCGTGGAGTACTGACAGCTGAGCATGGTCGAAGCGAACCCGGAGTCGTTGCCCCCGATGCTCAGACTGACCAGCGTGGTGTCCGCGTCCAGTTCGCCGATCTGGTCGTCGAGCACATCGGGGATCTTCGCGCCGCCGCATGCGGCGAAGGTGAAGGAGGCCGGGTCGTTGGCGTCGGCCCAGAGCGCGGGATAGGCGTTGCGGCTCCGGGTGCACGCGACGTCGGAGTAGCTGCCGGCGCCGGTGCCCGAGGCGTAGGAGTCGCCGAGGGCGACGTAGTTCACCTCCGCCGCCTCGGGCGACGCGCTCGCCGTGGCCACGGGGACCGAGGCGAGCGCGAGGGCGAGTACGACGGCTCCGACCGGGCGGGTGAGGTGCATGGGTTCTCCCGTGAGAGGGGGGACGGATGGAGGCGGGTGCACGGCCGGCGGGCGACCCCGGCGACCGCGTACAACCTCCCTCCGCCGCGCCCCCGCGTCATCGGCGAAATGACTGACTCCCGGACCGAGACGGTCCGGGAGCCGGGATGTCACGCGCGGGAGAAGGGGCTCAGCCCGCGGACTCGCCCGCGTGCGGGCTCAGCACACCGGCTCCGATCAGTACGAACAGCAGGATGCCCAACAGCACGCGGTAGATGACGAACGGCATGAAGCTCTTCGTCGTGATGAACTTCATGAACCAGGCGATGACGGCGTAGCCGACGGCGAACGCGATGACGGTCGCGAAGATCGTCGGCCCCCAGGAGACGTGGCCCTCGCCCGCGTCCTTCAGCTCGAAGGCACCCGAGGCCAGCACGGCGGGGATCGCCAGCAGGAAGGAGTAGCGGGCCGCGGCCTCGCGGGTGTAACCCATCAGCAGGCCACCGCTGATGGTGGCGCCCGAGCGGGAGACACCCGGGATCAGCGCCATCGCCTGGCAGAAGCCGAAGATCAGACCGTCCCTGACCCCCAGTTCCCTGAGGGACTTGCGCTCCTTGACCACGCGGTGCTTGCCGCCGCTCTCGTCGCGCGCCGCGAGCCGGTCCGCGATGCCGAGGACGATGCCGAGCACGATCAGGGTCGTCGCGATCAGGCGCAGGTCGCGGAAGGGGCCCTCGATCTGGTCCTTGAACGTCACTCCGAGCACGCCGATGGGGATCGAGCCGATGATGACCAGCCACCCCATCTGGGCGTCGTGGTCGCTGCGCATCGAGGCATTGGTCAGGGACCGGAACCAGGCCGAGACGATCCTCGCGATGTCCTTGCGGAAGTAGATGAGGACCGCGGCCTCCGTGCCGATCTGCGTGATCGCGGTGAACGCCGCGCCCGGGTCGTGCCACCCCGCGAACGCCGCGGTCAGCCGCAGATGCGCGCTGGAGGAGATCGGCAGGAACTCGGTCAGTCCCTGAACGAGGCCCAGGACGAATGATTCGAACCAGCTCATGGGGCTTTGGCCATCCCGGAGGTGCTCATGCAACGGCCGACGGTCGCAAAGGCCGTCGGCAGTGTGCGGATGTGGTCAGAAAAAGGGGACGGGACGTCACGGCCCCGACATCCTCTGTCGGTCGCGCGCAGCGTATCGCTTGTAGGTGAACAGCCGGTCGCTACCCCCGGCTCAGCGGCCCTCGTTCAGGAGCCGCCGCCCAGCCGGTGCCGCCTGCGCCAGGCGATCAGGGCCCCGCCCACGCCGGAGAGCACGATGAAGCCCATGGCCGCCAGGAAGGCGGGCGACGTCGGAGAGGTGGCCTGGCTTCCGGCGACGACGTACGCGGCCGTGTTGGGGATCGACCCGAGCCCGGTCGCGAGGAGGAACGGCGGATAGCCCATGCGCGAGGTCGCCGCGCAGTAGTTGGCCGCGGCGAACGGCACGCCGGGGAACAGCCGTATCGCGAGCATCGAGCGGAACCCGTGCCTGCTCAGCAGCCCGTCCGCGGCCTTCAGCCACTTCCCGCGCAGCAGCGTACGCAGCGCGTCCTGGCCCAGCACCCGTCCCAGCATGAAGGAGACACCCGCCCCCAGCACCGTGCCTGCCAGGGCCGCCGCCAGCCCGGTCTGCGAGCCGAAGAGCGCGCCCGCCGCGAGGTTCAGCAGCGGGCGCGGCACGAACGCCACGGTGCACACGCCGTACGCCACCCCGAACAGCATCGCCGCCGCCGAACCCGTCAGCTGGGGTGGCCAGCCTGAGGCGAGCAGCCGCTGTGGTTCGAACAGCAGCATGCCGACCGCGGAGGCCAGCAGGACCGCCACGAGCAGGGAGAACCGGGACCAGGGGGAGAGCAGCGCCCTCGTACAGCGCACTGCGAGGCCGGCGGACGGCCGTGTTGCGGGGACGGGGTCGAACATCTGGGGAGCGTAACCGAAACGTATGTGTGATCGCCGTAATGTGCGTGCTGCAAGCATGCGACGGCCGTATCGCGGATGCGTGACAGGGACGGGGCGGACACGGATGCCGCCCGGGGTTCCGCTTCCCCTGCCGACCCTTCTCCCACGGGACCCTGCCCGTCCCGTCGGCCACCCCGATGGGGTACGAAGTCCGGTGTGGAGAATCAGACTCAGCCCGCGACCGTACGCGTGTTCATCGCCCTCGCCCCGCCGGACCACGCGAAGGAAGAACTGGCCCGGGAACTACGCCTCGCGTACGGCACGTACCCGCGGATGCGGTGGAACCGCATCGAGGACTGGCACATCACCCTGGCCTTCCTCGGGGAGCTCCCGGCCGAGGCCGTTCCGCTCCTGCGCGCGCCGCTCTCCGGCCTCGCGGCGGACCACCGGCCTGTGCGCCTGGCGTTGCGGGGCAGCGGGGTCTTCGACGACCGGGTGCTCTGGAGCGGGATCGACGGAGAGCTCGACGAGCTGAACATGCTTGCCGCGGAGGTCCGTACGGTCGTCAAGAACTGCGGTATCGCCTTCGAGGACAGGCCCCTGCGTCCGCATCTGACGCTGGCTCGGGCCCGCCGGGGAGACAGGTCGTCGGCTGCGGAGATCGCCGAGGGGCTCGCCGGATTCACCGGTCGCGGATGGCCCGCCGAACGCCTGCACCTGGTCGGCAGCAACGTCGGCCGCAGCCGTGGGCCGATCCACTACCGCGACATCGAGGCATGGGCCTTCGGCAAGGGGAACAGCACCGGAGCCTGAACGGCCCGACCCCGCACGGCCCGTGGAACGGGCGTCACGAAAACCATTCGACCCCGACGCGCCGTTCCGCCATGCTCAGGGACATGTTCCGGTACGCCTTCCTCGCAGCGCAGTCCGCAGTCGCGGACACGCCGAAGGTTGCCGTGAGCCCTGCGACCGCTGTCGCAGCAGCAGCAAACGACGCAGCGTCCACCGCTGCCGCGGCGCCCTTCGGCGGCGCCCGAAGCTGACCCTCCCCCGACAGTCCGGCGGACCCCGCAAGGGGAGGGTCGGCGGGGCCCTGGGGTCTTCTCTCTCAGCTTCGAACACCAAGGAACGAGCCATGCCCAAGACGGCATACGTGCGCACCAAGCCCCACCTCAACATCGGCACCATGGGCCACGTCGACCACGGCAAGACCACCCTGACCGCCGCGATCACCAAGGTCCTCAGCGACCGGGGCACCGGCACCTTCGTGCCCTTCGACCGGATCGACCGGGCGCCGGAGGAGGCGCAGCGGGGCATCACCATCAACATCGCGCACGTCGAGTACGAGACCGACACCCGGCACTACGCGCACGTCGACATGCCCGGACACGCCGACTACATCAAGAACATGGTCACCGGAGCGGCCCAGCTCGACGGGGCGATCCTCGTCGTCTCCGCGCTCGACGGCATCATGCCGCAGACCGCGGAGCACGTGCTGCTGGCCAGGCAGGTCGGCGTCGACCACATCGTCGTCGCCCTCAACAAGGCCGACGCGGGCGACCCCGAGCTCACCGACCTCGTCGAGCTGGAGGTCCGCGAGCTGCTCTCCGCGCACGGTTACGGCGGGGCCACCGTGCCCGTCGTACGCGTGTCGGGGCTCGGCGCCCTGCAGGGCGACCCACGCTGGACCGCGTCGATCGAGGGCCTGCTCGACGCCGTCGACACCTATGTGCCGATGCCGGTGCGCTACACCGACGCGCCGTTCCTCCTGTCCGTGGAGAACGTCCTCACCATCACCGGTCGCGGCACCGTCGTCACCGGCGCCGTGGAGCGCGGCACGGTGCGCGTCGGGGACCGTGTGTCGGTGCTCGGCGCGGACATCGAGACGGTCGTGACCGGCCTGGAGACCTTCGGCAAGCCGATGGAGTCCGCGGAGGCCGGGGACAACGTCGCGCTGCTGCTGCGTGGGGTCGAGCGTGACCGCGTCCGCCGCGGTCACGTGGTCGCGGCGCCGGGCAGCGTGACACCCAGCCGGCGTTTCACCGCACAGGTGTACGTCCTGTCGGCCCGGGAAGGGGGCCGGGCCACGCCGGTCGCCACGGGCTACCGGCCGCAGTTCTACATCCGTACGGCGGACGTCGTCGGGGACGTCGACCTCGGCGAGGCGGCGGTCGCGCGGCCCGGCGACACGGTCACCATGACCGTCGAGCTCGGCCGTGACGTGCCGCTGGAGTCCGGCCTCGGTTTCGCGATCCGCGAGGGCGGCCGGACGGTCGGCGCCGGCACGGTCACAGGCCTGCTCTGACGGCTCATCCGCGGCGCGCCTCCCCCGGCCCGGGGGAGGCGCGCCGCGCGCCGTGCTACAGACTGGGTCCCATGGCAGACACAGCTCTTGTACTGGGTGCCGGAGGCGTCACCGGCACCGCATGGGAAACCGGAATCCTGCACGGACTCGCCAAGGCGGGTGTCGACCTCTCCACCGCCGACCTGATCGTCGGGAGCTCGGCGGGGGCCATCGTGGGAGCACAACTCGCCTCGGGCCTCGTCCCCGTGGGTGAGCTGTACGAACAGCAGCTCGCCGACCCGGAGAACGAGAAGAGCCCGGCCGGCCGCCTCGGCCCCGTCACCATCCTCCGCTACGCCCGCGCCGTGATGTCCTCGCGTACGCCCGAGGAGTACGGCCGCAGGCTCGGCACCCTGGCCAGGGACAGCCGTCCGGCGGGGACCCCGGCCGAGCGGCGAGCGATGATCGCCGGCCGGCTGCCCTCGCCGGAGTGGCCCGGACGCCATCTTCTGGTCACCGCCGTGGACGCGACGACCGGCGCCCTGCACACCTTCGACCGGACGGGAGCCGTTCCGCTCACCGACGCGGTCACCGCCAGCTGCGCGGTGCCCGCTGTCTGGCCGGTCGTCACCGCGGGCGGCGGCAGCTGGATCGACGGGGGAGTGCACTCCCCGGCCAACGCCCAGCTCGCCGCGGGCTACGGGCGTGTCGTCGTGATCGCCCCCACCGCGGGCGGCAGCAGGGTGGTCGCCGCGCCGCGCGCCCAGGCCGCCGAACTGGAGGCGGCGGGCGCCCGGGTCGAGGTCATCACCCCGGACGCCGGCACCAGGAAGGCGATCGGCCGCAACTCGCTCGACCCCGCTCGCAGGGCCGCGGCGGCGAGAGCCGGGCTCGCCCAGTCCGTCGCGCACACCGAGGCGGTCGCCGCGGTCTGGAACGCCTGATCCGTCGGAAGGAGGCCCCGTCGCCCGTCACAATGGGGGAGTGAACGAGCAGATACCCGTCATCCGCGACACCGACAGCGGCACCGCCCGGCTGCTGCCCGACGTGGACCGGGACCGCGCCTGGCTGCTCACGGTCGACGGCGCCCCGCAGTCGTACGTCGACCTCGACGAGCCGGAACACCTCGAATTCGAGTACGCGCGACGGCTCGGCCACGTCGCCGACCGGGCGGGCACACCGGGCACCCCCCTGGACACCATGCACCTCGGCGGCGGGGCGCTCACCCTGCCGCGCTACGTCGCCGCGACCCGCCCCGGATCCCGGCAGGACGTCGTCGAGGCGGACCAGGGGCTCGTCGATCTGGTCGGCGAGCACCTCCCGCTGCCCGGGAACGCCGGGATCACGGTGCACGCCGCCGATGCCCGGCGATGGCTCGAAGCGGCGCCGGAGGGCTCCGCCGATCTCCTGATCGCGGATGTCTTCGGCGGCGCCCGGATCCCGGCCCACCTCACGTCCGTCGAGTACGCGCGTGCCGCGGGACGGGCCCTGAGGCCCGGCGGAATCTACGCGGCCAACCTCGCCGACAGTGCGCCCTTCACCTTCCTGCGCTCGCAGCTGGCCAACTTCGCCGACGTGTTCGAGGAACTCGCCCTCATCGCCGAACCGGCCGTGCTGCGCGGGCGGCGCTTCGGCAACGTCGTGCTCGTCGCCTCGCGCTCACCCCTCGACATCGCGTCGCTGACGAGGCTGTGCGCGGCCGACGCGTTCCCCGCCCGTGTCGAGCACGGGGCGGCGCTCAGCAGACTGGCCCGGGGTGCGAAGCCCGTGCGGGACGGCGAGGCCGTCGCCTCACCCGTTCCCCCCGACGGCGCTTTCAGCATCGGCTGACTCCCGGGCCGGCGCGGGCCGGCCGCCGATCTCCTTCACCGTGCTGCGGCGCGTCAGATTGCGTACGTCGGGGACGAGCAGCACGCCCGCCGTCACCAGCACGATCAGCGCGGCGCAGCCCCACAGTGCCTCGCTCCGGCCGACGAGGGTCTCGACCGGTCCGGCCGCGGCCGTGGCCAGCGGCACCATCGCGACCGAGCCGAACCAGTCGTAGGCGGAGACCCGGGACAGCTTCTCCTCGGGGATCTCCTGGTGGAGGGCTGTCATCCAGGAGACACCGAAGACCTCGATGGCCACCCCGGTCACGAACATGACCGCGCAGAGGCCGGCCACGGGCAGGGGCACGGCCAGCCCCGCCGACGGCAGGGCCAGCGGGAACACGCAGAGCGTTCCGGCCAGCAGCAGCCGCCGGGGCTTCCAGCGCATCATCAGCAGCGCGCCGCCCAGCGTCCCGACCCCGAACGCGGCCAGCGCGAACCCCCAGGGCCGGGCCCCGCCGAGCTCGTCGCGGGCCACGAGGGGGCCGTACACCGCCTCGGCGGCTCCGACGACGGCCACCACCACGGAGAACTGGAGCACGATCGCCCAGAGCCAGGGGCGTCCCGCCACCTCCTGCCAGCCGTCGCGGAGATCGGCGAGCAGCCCCCGGCCGGGAGCGCGCGCGGGGATGTGGCTCACGTCGAGGAAGGCCCGGAGCACACCGGCGACGGCGAACGCCGCCGCGTCGACCGCCAGCACCCACCCCGGGTCCATCGCCGCGATCATGGCGCCGCCGAGCGCGGCGCCGCCGATGGCCGCGCCGTGCATCGACATCCTGAAGAACGCGAAAGCGCGCGCGGCCTGTTCGCCCGTGACGCTGGACATCAGCATGCCCTCGGCGGCCGGACTGAAGAAGGCCTGGCCGGTGCCGCAGAGCGCCGTCAGCAGCATCATCTGCCACAGCTCGGCGCCGCCGGTCAGGACCAGCAAGGCGAACACCGCCTGCGAGACGCAGTTGAGGGTGTTCGCGGCCACCATGACCCGGTGGCGCGGCAGCCGGTCCGCGACCGCCCCGCCGATCAGCAGGAAGAGCACCAGCGGAGCGGTGCGCGCCGCCGCGACCAGACCGACGTCGCCGCCGTCCCCGCCCGATTCCAGAACGGCGAACGCCGCCGCGATCAGGGCGCCGTGGGTACCCAGGCTCGTGATGATCGCGGCGGCGGTCAGCAGGCCGAAGTTGCGGCCTGCCCGCGCGGGGCCCTGCGCGGGGGAGGGAGAAGAAACGGCGGAAGTCACCAGGGGACTATCCCCGTCCGGTGCCCCTGTCGCCAAATGGGCGGGGTACGCCCATGCCTCAGGAGGTGGGCTCCACGCCCTCCGCCAGGCGCACCGTGCTGAGGATCTTCTGGATGGTGGCGTCCGGGAGCTCGTCGTCGACACCGGCGTTGGCGTAGAGGATCCAGGACGAGTACTCGTCCTTGGCGTTCTTGAAGGTGAACGCGATCGACTTGCCGTCGGTGTCGCACTTGTCCTTGTTGGCCAGTCCGGTGGCGGTGGCCGTGACGACGCTGCCCGAGAGACCCGACTTGGTCGTGTACGGCTTGGGCTTGCCGATCTTGACCTTGTCCTTCGGGTCCTCCTGGGCGTAGGCGGCCCAGACCCAGTTGGCGGCCTCGTTGGTGGCGGCCTCGTCGGTGTTCTTGGCGCCCTGCCCGCCCTTGGTGCCGACACCGGCCAGGCCGGTGTCCTCCTTGGACCCGTCCTTGTCCGCGTCGTCGATGCACCACTTGCTCTTGTAGTACGCGGGCGCGGAGAAGCCGACGGCCGGCGGGCCGGTGGGGTCCTTCACGTCCTCGAAGCCCGAGAACACGCCGGTGCCCGCGACCTCCCAGTCGCCGGGAACGTCGAACTGCGTGCCCCACTTGGGGTTGGTCACGACCTTCCAGCCCGGAATCGAGGGCGCCGCGTCCTCACCGCCCCGCGGGTTCGCGACGGGTGACGACGCGGTGTCGGACGGCTTCGCGGTCGGCGAGGCGGAGGACTTCTTGTCGTCGGCGACGGTCGAGCCGCCCTCGTCGTCCTTGTTCATCACGACGACACCGGTGACGACCGCCGCGACGACGACCGCGGTGGCCGCGACGACGGCGACGATCGTCGTCTTCTTCTTGTCGTCCGGCTGCGGTCCGCCCGGCCCGCCGCCCTGTACGGCGTACTGCGGCACGGTCGGCTGCTGGTACGGGTTGTGCTGCCACCCCGGCTGCTGTCCGGGCTGACCCTGCTGCTGATAGGGATTCGGCTGTTGGTACCCCGGCTGCTGGTACGGGTTCTGATTCTGGTCCTGCGGGTTCTGCTCGCCCCCGGGCGGCTGCTGTCCTGGCCACATGGCCAGTAACCATAGAGGGACGGGGGTACCCGCTGCTACGGCCGCCCCTGTGAGGGGATGGTCAAAGCCTGCTACCCGCTAGTAACATCGCGGCCATGAGCACTGAAGAGATGACGGTCGGCGAGATCCTGTCCGCGAGCGTCCCGATGGTCCGGACCCTCGGCATCACCTATCTGGAGACGACCGCGGAGCGCGCTGTCCTCTCCCTGAAGGACCAGGCCGAATACCACAACCACCTCGGCGGTCCGCACGCCGGAGCGATGTTCACGCTGGCCGAGTCGGCGAGCGGCGCGATCGTCGTCGCCGCGTTCGGTGACCAGATGGCACGGGCCGTTCCGCTGCCCGTCACCACGGAGATGGCCTTCAAGAAGGTGGCCATGGGCGATCTCACCGCCACCGCGGTGCTCGGCCGCCCGGTGGCCGAGGTCGTCGCCGAGCTCGACGGGGGCACGCGCCCGGAGTTCCCCGTGCGCGTGGAGATCCGGCGGGCCGACGGCGCCGTCACCAGCGAGATGAGCGTGGTCTGGACCCTCCGCCCGAACAGCTGATCTCCGGCCGGCCACTCCCGGCCGTCCCCGAACCGGCGGTCCCGGCTGTCCCCGGCCCGCCGGTCACGCGGCCCGCGTCCGGGGGCCGCGGCGGACGCTCGTACCGGCCGGAGCGGTAGGCTGCCCGCCGTGCACCACCCGTGGTGCGCGGCGGCAGATTTCTTACGGGAGGGACCGGCGTTGCACGTCCAGGAGTGGCTCGAGACCGTACCCGCGGTCAGCATTTACCTCC
Organism: Streptomyces sp. CB02058; assembly: GCF_001905505.1. Lineage (GTDB taxonomy): Bacteria > Actinomycetota > Actinomycetes > Streptomycetales > Streptomycetaceae > Streptomyces. The sequence goes on along the minus strand of NZ_LIPG01000004.1, from coordinate 938,866 downwards.
TGGTGGGGGTCGTCATCGGGCTGGAGAGCCTGGGCATCCCGCTGCCGGGCGAGATCATCCTCGTGAGTTCGGCGCTCCTCGCCTCCCAGCACGGCGAGGTCGACCCCGTCGTGCTCGGCGCCTGCGCGTCGGCCGGAGCGATCATCGGTGACTCGATCGGCTACGCCATCGGGCGCAAGGGCGGGCGTCCGATGCTCGCCTGGCTGGGCGGGAAGTTCCCCAAGCACTTCGGGGCACCGCAGATCGCCATGGCGGAGCGCTCGTTCGAGAAGTGGGGCATGTGGGCGGTCTTCTTCGGCCGCTTCGTCGCGCTGCTCCGGATCTTCGCCGGCCCGCTCGCCGGCGTCCTGCGCATGCCGTACTGGAAGTTCCTGATCGCCAACATCCTCGGCGGGATCGTCTGGGCCGGCGGCACGACCGCCGTCATCTACTCGGTGGGAGTCGTCGCCGAGGCCTGGCTCAAGCGCTTCTCCTGGCTGGGCCTGCTCGCCGCCGTGCTGATCGGCCTGGTCTCGATGCTCGTGCTGAGGAACCGGGCCAAGAAGGCCGCGGAGCAGGCGGAGCAGGCGGACGGCCCGGTGACGGTGGCCGCGCCCGACGCGGTGCCCGCGGCCGACTGACCCGCCGCGTTGCCCGGGGGCGTCCGACCGGGCGTGGCCGAGGAGGCGACCGGCAGGGTGTGTGGCCCGCGAGACGACCGCCCCGACGCGTGGCCCCTGAGCCGGTGCCCGGGGCCGGAGGCGGTCCGCTCGGCCCCGGGCGGAGCGGTCAGCCCTGGTGCGCCGCGCGGTGCGCCTTCGCCAGTTCCACGTAACCGGCGGCGTTGAAGGCGATGCCCTCGCGCTCCTCGGCGGTCAGCTCCCGCTTCACCTTCGCGGGCACGCCGGCCACGAGGGAGCCCGGCGGGACCCGCATCCCCTGAGGCACGAGGGCCTGCGCCGCGATCAGTGAACCGGCTCCGATGTGCGCGCCGTTGAGCACGGTGGCCCCCATGCCGACCAGGACGTCGTCCTCGATGACGCAGCCGTGCAGCACGGCGTTGTGGCCGACCGAGACCCTGGCGCCCACCGTCAGCGCGAAGCCCGGGTCGGTGTGCACGCTGCAGTTGTCCTGGATGTTGCTGTCGGGCCCGAGGGAGATGGGCCCTCCGTCGCCGCGCAGCACGGCGTGGTACCAGACGCTGGAGCCCGCGGCCATCGACACCTCGCCGATCACGACCGAGGTCGGCGCGAGGAAGGCGTCCGGGTCGATGTCCGGTTCCTTGCCGCCGATGCCGGTGACCAATGCCTGCTCTGCCATCGCCTGCTCCTCCGGTGGGGTGTGGTGCGCTCGGCGCCCCTTGCTCGGCACGAACCGTAATGGACGTTCCCGGAGGTCCGGGCAGGTGGGGTGAACATCACAGCCCGCCGCGCGGACCCGTCGTCGCCGGGCCGACTACCGTGAGCGGGTGCCGAAGAACCGGAACATGTTCTCCTCCCTGGCCCGCCGACGACGTGGTGTCACGTCCCGCGCCGTCCACCGTGTCTGGGCCTGGGCGCAGGAGAACGGGGCGGTCACCGCGCAGCACCCGGGACGTCTCCGCTTCGGCCGGATCGGCGCGGGGACCCGGCTGGCCTTCCCGCAGGGCACGGTGTTCGGGGAGCCCTGGATCGAGCTCGGCGACCACTGCATCATCGGGGAACAGGTCACGCTCACCGCCGGCCTGATGCCCGATCTGGACCTCGGCTCCGATCCCATCCTCACCCTGGGCAACGGTGTGGTGCTGGGCAGGGGCAGCCATGTCATCGCCGATACGACGGTGACGATCGGCTCGGACACGTACTGCGGTCCGTACGTCTACATCACCTCGACCAACCACAGCTACGACGACCCCCACGAGCCGGTCGGCAAGCAGTGGCCGCGCATGGAGCCGGTCGTGATCGGGCCCGGCTGCTGGATCGGCACCGGCGCGGTGATCCTCCCGGGGGCCAGGCTGGGCCGCAACGTGGTGGTCGCGGCGGGAGCCGTCGTGCGGGGCGAGGTCCCCGACCACGCGGTGGTGGCGGGTGCGCCCGCCCGGGTCGTACGCAGCTGGGACCCGGAGGCGGGCTGGCAGCCGCCCCTGCGTACGCCCGCGCCCGTGCCGATTCCCGAAGGGATCACATCCGAACAGCTGGCCGCTGTGGCGCTCCTGGAGCAGGACCCGGCCGAAGGGGCCTGAACCCCTCCGCGGGCCGGTCCCCGAGCGGGTACTCAGCCCGTGGCCAGCAGAACCGTTCCGATCAGGGCGAGGCCGGCTCCCGCCGCCTGGATTCCGCGCAGCCGCTCGCCGAGCACGCCTCTCGCCGCGAGCGCCGTCACCACGGGATACAGCGAGGCCAGCACGGCGGCCACGGTGACCGGACCGTGCTGGGCGGCGATCGCGTACGTGCCGTTGGCCGCGACATCGGCGAGTCCCACGAACGCCAGCGCGGGGAGCGAGGCCCGCACGACGGCGGCTCCGCCGTCCTCGGGCAGCGCGCGTCCGCCGCGGCGCACCGAGACGTACAGCGCCGTGCCGCCGACCGCGATGTTCGTGACGCGCTGGACGAAGAGAGCGAGGAAGAGGCCGGTCACGGTCGTCGACGCCTCCGCGATCAGAGCCATCACCGTCCCGAAGCCGAAGGCGGCCACCAGGGTCAGCACGACCGCCCGGCGCTGGACCGGCGCTCCGCGCAGCTGCGGCCCTCCGGCCAGGACGACCCCCACGACGGCGACCGCCACCCCCGCGAACTGAGACAGCCCGGGCCGCTCGCCGACCATCAGACCCACCCCGACCGGGACCGCGACGCCGAGCGAGCCGAGCGGCGAGACCACGCCCATCGGGCCCAGGGCCAGGGCCTTGTAGAAGCTGAGCATGGCCACAGGGCCCACCACGCCTGCCGCCACCGCGAACCAGAGCAGGCCGCCCGCCTCGCTCCAGCCGCCGGTCGCGAGCACCACGACACCCAGCACCACGGCGGCGATGCACTGCGACACGACCACCACGGTCAGGGCGGGGGTACGCCGGGTGAGCACTCCGCCCCCGAAATCGGCCAGGCCCCACAGCAGGCTCGTGGCCAGGGCGAACAGTGCTGTCATCGGTGCCTCGCAGTACAGTGCGGTGGTCGGTGGGTCCACCACACCGTAGTGCACTATTTTCGACTCTGGCATCCAAAATATTGGACGGAACGTGTCTGACCTCGATCAGCTCACCCAGTCGCTCGCGCGCAACCTCAAGCTCTGGCGGGGCGAACGCGGCTTCACCCTGGACGCACTCGCGGCCCGAGCGGGGGTCAGTCGGGGCATGATCATCCAGATCGAGCAGGCGCGTACGAACCCGAGCATCGGCACCACCGTCAAGCTCGCCGACGCGCTGGGAGTCAGCATCACCACCCTGCTCGACTACGAGCAGGGCTCGCAGGTGCGCCTGGTGCCGGCGAGCCAGGCGGTGCGCCTGTGGTCCACGGAGGCGGGCAGCTCGACCATGCTGCTGGTGGGCACGGATGCCCGGGGGCCGCTCGAGCTCTGGAGCTGGCGTCTGATGCCGGGTGAAGGGAGCGCCTCCGACCCGCACCCGGTCGGGACGGTGGAACTCCTCCATGTCTCCGCCGGCGAGCTGACCCTGGTCGTCGACGGTGAGGCGCACGCGGTGCCGGCGGGTACCTCGGCGACGTTCGAGGCCCATGTGCCGCACAGCTACCGCAACGAGGGTGCCGAGCCGATGGAACTCACCATGGCGGTGTCCATCCCACCGGTCCGCAGGGAGGGCAAGTAGGCAGCCGCTGAAGGCTGTTAGCGTGACGGCATGCACGCACCCCTGGGCAACTTCGCCGACGCCTGTCCCGCAGCCGAGCGGCTGGAACTGCTCACCCCGCCCGTCGCGAACGCCGTGGCGGAGGGCTGGGGCGGTGTCCCCGCCGAGTCGGTCGTCCATGTCGACACGGACCCGGATCTGGCAGACACGGCCGTCTTCACGGAGCACTACGGCGTCGACCTGCTGGAGCGGTCGGCCAACTGCGTGGTGGTGGCGGGCAAGCGGGGCGGAGACGTCACCCTCGCCGCGTGTGTGGTGCTGTCGCACACCCGCGTCGATGTGAACGGGGCGGTACGCAGGCATCTCGGCGCGCGCAAGGCGTCGTTCGCCCCGATGGACACGGCGGTGGGCGAGACCGGCATGGAGTACGGCGGGATCACGCCCATCGGGCTCCCCGGCAGCTGGCCCCTGCTGATCGACCCCGCTGTGGCCGACGAGGAATGGGTCCTGATCGGCAGCGGCAGCCGCCGCGGCAAGCTGATCGTCCCGGGCAAGGCCCTGGCGGTACTGCCCGGCGCGGTCCTGGTCGAGGGCCTCGGGGTCTGAGTCCGGCCCCATCGCGACGGGGGCCGACCCGGCCGGGCACGCCCCTTCGCGATCTTCGCGACGGGGCCCGGACCTGCCTGGCCCTTCGCGACGGGCCCGGGTCTGCCTGGCACCCCGGCCTGGCCGAGCGGGACATCCGGTGGACCGGGCAGCGTGGGAGGACCGGCGCTCAGCCGGTGCCGGGCCGGTGCTCCTTCAGCCACTCCGTGGCGAAGTCCACCGCCGCCCGGAAGCGGAACAGGCGGCTACGGGCCGAGCCCACCGTGCCCGTGCGCACCGATCCCTCGGCGGCCCGGCGTACGAAGTCGTGCCCCAGGGCGGGAAAATCGCTGTCGTCCAGCTCGATGTCCTCGTACTGCCACCAGCGGCGTCTGCCCTCCGGGGCCACCACGCAGCGGTAGAGGCGGCGGGCCGGGGCGGGCAGGCGGTACTCCGCGAGATGGAAAGCCGTGCAGCTCCCGAAGCCCGTGCCCAGCAGCAGGACCTGCGCATCCGCCTCGTACAGCCGGGCGAGGGGGGAGTCCTCGCCGAGATGACAGTCCTGGCGGTGGCCGGCGAGCAGCTTGCCCGCCGCCGGGCCGATCGCGGCGAACGAGGTCTGCGGGTGCCCGCTGCGCAGCGCACCAGGAGTCAGCCGCACCGTCTCGGCCAGCACGCCCATGGCGCGTGCGGGAGACACCGCGGGGTCGAACGGAGGCATCGTCGCGCGCACCGCGGCACGCGCCTGCTCGCTCAGACCGCGGACGCGGTCCAGGTAGGAGCGCGAGGTGTCGGAATTCTCCGGGGTGAAGGCAGGGACGACCAGGGTCCCCTCCGGCCCCAGGGCCCGGCGGAGGGCATCCGCCATGGCCTCGGCGTCCCCGCCCGCGGAACGCATCGAGCCGTGCACCAGCACCACGCCGCCGCCCCGCACGCCCAGCCCGTCCAGCTGAGTGGCGACGCGCTCACCGCCGAGAAGGAGTCGCTGTGTCACAGCCCACATTGTCCCCGCCCGGGAGCCCCTGCGGCACCACTCCTTCCGGACAGGACGGCGCGCAGCCGCGCTGCGGGGCGCGGCCCGGGCGCGCGGTTCAGCCCAAGGCACCGGCCTGGCGCGGCGCCTCAGCCGCAGACGCCGTTCAGGCGGGGTGCTTGAGCCGGGGTATCTCGATGGCCGGGCAACGGTCCATGACCATGTCGAGCCCCGCCGCGCGTGTGCGCCCGTACGCCTCTTCGTCGATCACCCCGAGCTGGAACCAGACCGCCTTCGCGCCGGCCGCCACCGCCTCGTCCGCCACGCCTCCCGCGAGGTCGCTGTTGACGAACACATCCACCACGTCGACGGGGAAGGGTATGTCCGCCAGGGAGGCGTAGCCCTGCTCGCCGTGGACCGTCTCCGCCTTGGGATGCACCGGCACGATCCTCTTGCCGAAGGTCTTGAGGAGCCCCGCCACCCCGTAGGCCGCGCGGGAGCGGTTGCCGGACAGGCCGACCACCGCCCAGGTGTCGCCCGAGTCCTGGAGAATCCTGCGGATCGTCTCATCGTCTGCGTACATGCCCGAAGAACGGACGGCCCGGCCGACGCATTCCCCACGGGAGGGTGAATCCTCGGGGCGGACGGGCGCATAGGGTGGACCGATGCAGGAGCAGTACCGCACCGTCGCCCGCGCGGGCGTGCACGAGACAGAGGTCAGCCGATCGCGCTTCCTCTGCGCGCTCGCCCCCGCCGCCACCGAGCAGGAGGCGCAGGAGTTCGTCGCACGCGTCCGCAAGGAGCACCCCACCGCCAACCACAACTGCTATGCCTACGTGATCGGCGCCGATGCCTCCGTGCAGAAGGCGAGCGACGACGGGGAGCCCGGCGGGACGGCGGGCGTCCCCATGCTCCAGATGCTCATGCGCCGCGAGACGCGGTACGTCGTCGCCGTGGTCACGCGCTACTTCGGCGGCGTCAAGCTGGGCGCGGGCGGACTGATCCGGGCGTACGGAGGAGCGGTCGGGGAGGCGTTGGACGCGCTGGGCACGACCACCCGCAGGCGGTTCAGGCTGGCCACCGTCACCGTCGACCACCAGCGGGCGGGCAAGCTGGAGAACGATCTGCGCGCCACCGGTGTGGACGTGCGCGAGGTGTCGTACGCAGAGGCGGTGACCATCGGGATCGGGCTGCCGGACGCCGGGGTCGACGGCTTCAGGGCCTGGCTGGCGGACGCCACGGCGGGCACCGCGATGCTCGAACTGGGTGGCGAGGCGTACGGAGACGTCCGAGGCGGATGAGGGGTCCGGGGCCGGACGGCATTAGCGTGGTCGGGTCCGCCGCGGATCTCCGGGGCGGGCGGGTGCCGGACCTGTGGGGTCCTGGGGGCGGAGGAAGTGGAACATGCGGGTCGAAGCCGTCGGAGTGATGTCGTGAGGATTCTGCACACCTCGGACTGGCATCTGGGGAGGTCGTTCCACCGCGTCCCGATGCTCGACGCCCAGGCCGCCTACCTCGACCACCTCGTGGAGACCGTCCGGGCACGGTCGGTCGACGTGGTCGTCGTCGCGGGTGACGTCTACGACCGGGCCGTCCCGCCGCTCTCGGCCGTCCAGCTGTTCGACGACGCACTGCACCGGCTCGCCGCCGCCGGCGTGCCGACCGTCATGATCTCCGGAAACCACGACTCGGCCCGGAGGCTCGGGGTCGGCGCGGGGCTCATCGCGCGGGCCGGCATCCATCTGCGGACCGACCCGGCCGACTGTGCCACCCCGGTCCTGCTGCCGGACCCCGAAGGGGGTGACGTGGCGTTCTACGGGTTGCCCTATCTGGAACCCGCCCTCGTCAAGGACAGCCTGGGCGCCTCGAAGGCGGGGCACGAAGCCGTCCTCACCGCGGCCATGGACCGGGTACGCGCCGATCTCGCCGCCCGGCCCGACGGCACACGCTCGGTGGTCCTCGCCCATGCGTTCGTGGCGGGCGGAGAGCCCAGCGACAGCGAACGCGACATCACCGTCGGAGGCGTCGCCGCGGTCCCCGCCGGAGTCTTCGACGGCGTCGACTACGTGGCGCTCGGCCACCTGCACGGCTGCCAGACGGTCACGGAACGCGTGCGCTACTCCGGCTCACCGCTCGCGTACTCCTTCTCCGAGCACACGCACCGCAAGACGATGTGGCTGATCGACCTCGGCACCGGCGGCGACCTCGTGGCCGAACGCGTGGAATGCCCGGTGCCCCGCCCGCTCGCACGGCTCAGGGGACGCCTGGAGGCCCTCCTGGAGGATCCCGCGCTCGACCGGCACAGGGGCGCCTGGGTCGAGGCCACGCTCACCGACCCCGCACGGCCCGACGAGCCGATGGCCCGCCTGCTCGAACGCTTTCCGTACACCCTCAGCCTCGTCTTCGAACCCGAACGCACACCGGACGACCCTTCCGCCTCGTACGCCCAGCGGCTCAGGGGCCGTGACGACCAGCAGATCGCGGAGGACTTCGTGGCCCATGTACGCGGCGGAAGCGGCCCCAGCGCGCGGGAGCGGACGGTGCTGCGCGCCGCCTTCGACGACGTACGGGTCGACGACGTGACCGGCGAGGTGTCCCGTTGAGGCTGCACAAGCTCGCCCTCACCGCGTTCGGACCCTTCGGCGCGACCCAGGAGGTCGACTTCGACGCGCTCTCCTCCGCCGGGATCTTCCTCCTGCACGGACCGACGGGCGCGGGCAAGACCTCCGTGCTCGACGCCGTCTGCTACGGGCTCTACGGCGCGGTGCCCGGCGCCCGGCAGAGCCCCGGTACCTCGCTGCGCAGCGACCACGCCCCGGTGGACCTGCCGACCGAGGTGTGCCTCGAGCTGACCGTCGGCGGGCGCCGGCTGGAGATCACCAGACGGCCCGCACAGCCCCGGCCCAAGAAGAGGGGCGGCGGCTTCACCACCGAGAAGGCGCAGAGCTGGCTCCGCGAGTACGACGCCGAGCACGGCTGGAAGGCGCTCAGCCGCTCCCACCAGGAGATCGGCGAGGAGATCGGCGGGCTCATCGGGATGAGCCGTGACCAGTTCTGCCAGGTGGTGCTGCTGCCCCAGGGCGACTTCGCGCGGTTCCTGCGCGCGGACGCGGAGGCACGCGGCAAGCTGCTCGGCCGGCTCTTCGACACCCGCCGGTTCGCGGCCGTCGAGGAACGCCTGGCCGAGCTCCGACGCGTGGCCGAGGCCCGGGTGAGGACGGCGGACGAACAGGTCCTCGCCCTCGCCCAGCGCATCGCACAGGCGGCCGGCCCCGCGGCGGACGAGATGGCACAGCCCGAGGAGCGCCCCGGCGAACCAGGGCTCGCCGAGGGCATCCTGCGGTGGGCCGCCGTCGCGCGCAGCGGTGCCCGCGAGCGGCTCGACATCGCCCGGTGCGTCCTGGCCGAGGCGGAGGGCCGGAACACCGCCGCACGCCAGGCACTCGAAGCTGAGACCGAACTGGCCCGGCTCCAGCAGAGGTACGAGGAGACCCGTCGCCGCGCGGCCGGACTGGAGGAACGCCGCGCCGAGCGCGACCGCTGTCACGAGCAGTTGACCCGCGCGCGCAAGGCGGATCTGGTCGCCCCCGCGCTCGGGCTGCGGGACGAGGCGGAACGCGCCCATCGCACGGCCCTGGCCGCCCGCGAGCGGTCCCGGGCCGAGCTGCCGCCCGCCCTGACCGAAGCGGGCTCCGACCAGCTCGCCGAGCGGGAGCGCGGACTCCGGGCCGAGCTGGGCGCACTCGACGCCGCGCGCCGGGCCGAGCAGCGCAGCAGGGACATCGACGCCGAACGGGCCGGTCTGGAGAGGCAGTCGCGCGCCGACGACGAGCTGATCCAGGAGGCGGAGACCTGGCTGGCCGCCTGGGACGCGACGCACCGGAGCCTGAGGGAACGCGTCGAGACCGCGCAGGACGCGGCGACCAGGGCGGAACAGCTGGCCGGCCGGCTCGGCCCCGCGCGCAGGAGGCTGGACGCGGCACGCAGGCGCGACGCCCTCTCCGTGCAGGAGGAGACGGCGGCGGCCTGTCTCACGGCTGCCAGGGAGTGTGCGGTGGCCGCGCACGAGAAGTGGCTCGGGCTGCGGGAACAGCGGCTGCGGGGGATCGCGGCGGAGCTCGCGGGCCGGCTCGTCGACGGAGTGGCGTGCACCGTGTGCGGTTCGGCCGAACACCCCGAGCCCGCCCGGGCCGAGGACGGGCACGTGGACCGGGCCACCGAGGAGGCGGCCCTCGCCGCCCATCAGCGTGCCGACCTGGCGCGCACCGAGGCCGAGGGCGAGCTCGGAGTGCTGCGTGAGCGCCTCGCCGCGGCACGTTCGGAGGCAGCGGAACCGGATGACACGGGCGCGCCGCTGCCGGCGGCCGGGGGCGGTCTTCCCGTACCGGACGACCGCTACCTCGTATCCGTCGACGAGCTCCAGGAGTCCGCCGACCGGCTGGCCCGCGAGCACCGGGACGCGCACCGCCTGGCCGCCGGAACACACGCGGCCAGGGAAGCCCTCGCCGCCGCCGAGCGTGAGCACCTGGGCCGGCTCGACGACCGGCAGCAGGCGGAGCGCCGCGCCGCCGCCCGCACCTCGCAGCGGGAAGCGCTCGACCGTGAGCAGTCCGCGCTAAAGACCGAGCTGGCCAAGGCGCGGGGCGCCTGCGACTCCGTCGCTCAGCATGCCGCCCTGCTGGAGCGCCGTATCGGGCTGCTCGCGGGGGCGGCGGACGCCCTCCGGGAGGAACAGCGTGCCGCCGAGCGGCTCAAGGAGGCCGACGGGAGGCTGGCGGACGCCGCGTTCCGGGCCGGGTTCGACACCCCGGAGGCCGCCGCCGCGAAGCTGCTCGACGACACCGCGCAGCGGGAGCTCCAGCACCGGATCGATGCCTGGCAGACGGAGGCCGCCGCGGTCGCCGACCGGCTTGCCGAGGACGACGCCAGGGCGGCGGCCGACCGCCCGCCCGCGACACCGGACGCCGCGCGGGAAGCCCACGAGCTGTCCGTGAGGCTCCTGCGCGACAGTGCCGCCGCACACTCCGCGGCGCGGGAGCGCGGCGCCGAACTCGACCGGCTCTCCCGCCGGGCCGAGGACGACGTACGGGCGCTCGGGCCGCTGCGCCAGGAGTACGACCGGGTGGCCCGCCTCGCCGGGCTCACCGCCGGCACATCGGCCGACAACGAGCGGAAGATGAGGCTGGAGGCGTACGTACTGGCTGCCCGCCTCGAACAGGTGGCCGCGGCTGCCTCGGCCCGGCTCCAGCGGATGTCCTCGGGCCGCTACACCCTGGTCCACTCCGACGAGCGCAGCGGAGGCCGCAGGGCGGGGCTCGGGCTGCACGTCGTCGACTCCTGGACGGGCCGGGAGCGTGACACGGCCACCCTCTCCGGCGGTGAGACCTTCTTCGCCTCGCTGGCCCTCGCACTCGGCCTCGCCGATGTGGTGACCGACGAGGCGGGCGGCGTACGACTGGACACGCTGTTCATCGACGAGGGCTTCGGGAGCCTCGACGACCAGACCCTGGACGAGGTGCTCGACGTCCTGGACTCGCTGCGCGAACGCGACCGCAGCGTCGGGATCGTCAGCCACGTGGCCGACCTGCGCCGCCGCATCCCCGCCCAGCTCGAAGTGGTGAAGGAACGCCACGGCTCGGCGGTGCGCCACCGGGTGGCGGGCGCGCTCAACGGCTGACCGGGCGGCGGGGGAGGGGTGTCCCGCCCGCTTCCCGGCGGCAGCCACCTCGGCCCCGCCGTTCCCGTGGTGACGGAAACGGCGGAAGAGGGGGCCGGCGAGCGATCACCGGCCCCCTCTTCCCCGGACCGCCAGGACCTCGGGCTGCCGGGTCCTCAGGTCGCAAGGATCGCGCCAGGGCCCCGGCCAGGGCGGGGGATCAGAGCCGGGACAGCTCGTCCACCAGGTCGTCCAGGCCCAGCGAGCCCTGGGACAGGGCAGCCATGTGCCAGGCCTTGAGGTCGAACGCGTCACCGTGCGCCTTACGGGCGTTCTCCCGGCCCAGCAGCCACGCACGCTCGCCCAGCTTGTAGCCGATCGCCTGCCCCGGCATCGACAGATAGCGGGTCAGCTCGCTCTCCACGAAGTCGGCGGGACGGCCGCTGTGGCTGCCGAAGAACTCCTCCGCCAGATCCGGAGTCCACCGCTCACCGGGGTGGAAGGGCGAGTCCGCGGGAATCTCCAGCTCCAGGTGCATGCCGATGTCGACGATCACCCGGCAGGCACGCATCATCTGTGCGTCGAGATAGCCGAGGCGGCGCTCCGCGTCGGGCAGGAACCCCAGCTCGTCCATGAGCCGCTCGGCGTAGAGAGCCCAGCCCTCGGCGTTGGCGCTGACCTGGCCGACCGAGGCCTGGTAGCGCGAGAGGCTCTCGGCGACATGCGTCCACTGGGCGATCTGGAGATGGTGGCCCGGCACGCCCTCGTGGTACCAGGTCGACACCAGGTCGTACACGGGGAAGCGGGTCTCGCCCATCGTGGGCAGCCAGGTGCGGCCCGGCCGCGAGAAGTCCTCCGAGGGACCGGTGTAGTACGGAGCGGCGGCGCCTCCCGCCGGGGCGATCCGCGACTCGACCTTCCGCACGCGCTCGGCGAGTTCGAAGTGGGTCCCGTCGAGCGCCTCGATCGCCTCGTCCATGAGGCTCTGCAGCCAGACCCGGACCTCGTCCACGCCCTCGATGTGCTTGCCGTGGACATCGAGATGGGCGAGCGCCTCCCACGGCCCCGCGCCCGGGAGGATCTTGTCCGCCTCGGTCTTCATCTCGGCCAGCAGCCGGTGGTACTCGGACCAGCCGTACGCGTACGCCTCGTCCAGATCCAGGTCCGTGCCGTTGAACTGGCGTGCCCAGCGGGCGTAGCGCTCACGGCCCACGGTGTCGGGAGCGCCCTCGATCGCGGGGGCGTACACGTCCCGCATCCAGTCCCGCAGGACGACCAGGCTCGCGGCGGCCTGGCCCGCTGCCTCGTCCAGCTCCTCGCGCAGCGAGTCCGGGCCGTCGGCCACGAAGTCCTGGAAGAAGCCCGGGCCGTCCTGTCCGGCCCAGGCGCCCAGCTGCCCGATGAACGTGGCGGTCGGGCGCGGGCCGGCGTACAGCTTGCGCTCCAGACCGAGCGCGAGCGAGGAGCGGTACCCCTCCAGCGCGCCAGGAACGGCCCGCAGGCGCTCCGCGACAGCGGCCCAGTCCTCCTCGGTGGAGGTAGGGGTGGCCGTGAACACATCACGGACACTGTGGGCGGGGGAGTGGATGTTGGAAACGGCCCGGAGGCCCTCCTCGGCCTCGTGGACGGCGAGTTCGGCCGTCAGGCGTTCCCGGAGGAGCCGTGCGCAGCGCCGCTCCTCCTCGGTCTCCGCCCCCGGCACCTGCTCGGCGACGTCTAGTTCGGCGAGGGTGCGGCGGATGAGTTCGGCCGACGCGGCCTGACCGGTGGGCGAGAAATCGGGCAGCCGGCGGGAGCTTTCCGCGACACCGAGATAGGTACCGGTGATCGGGTCGAGTTCGATGATTGCGTCGACGTACGCGTCGGCGACCTGGCGCGGCAGTGAGCTGCTCGAAGTGTCTGACATGTGGACATCCTCGTACGGCGGAGGCCCTCGCGTCACGGGGAATCCGACTTCGGACGCAGCCATGATCCGGACGAGGCTCGTGACCAATACATCTACGACCCGGAGGAGTCGGAGGACGTCCCGGCTGCGCCGCCGGCGGACCGTGCCCCTGGCGAGGGCGGCATCAGCGGACCGCACTCCCACTGCTGGAAGATCAACCGCGTGTCCACCCGCGCCACTTCGCGGCGGGAGGTGAACTCGTCCAGCACCAGGCGCTGAAGGTCCGCGGGGTCCGCCACGGCCACATGCACCAGATAGTCGTCGGGCCCGGTGAGGTGGAAGAACGCCCGGGACTCCGGCAGCGCCCGGATCCGCTCGACGAACGGGCCGATCAGCTCCCTGCGGTGCGGGCGGACCTGCACGAGAAGCAGCGCCTCCAGACCTCGTCCGATCCTGGCCGGATCGAGCCGCAGCCGGTGCCCGAGGATCACCCCCGAGCGGCGCAGCCGCGCCACCCGGTCCAGACAGGTGGACGGGGCCACCCCGACTTCGGCGGCGAGTTCCCGGTACGTCGTCCGGGCATCGTTCTGCAGCAGTCGCAGAATATGCAGATCGACCGGATCGAGAGCGACGGATTCAGACATCCGGCGAACGTAACACGGTCACTGGGCACACTCGCCCGGATGATGTTCAGGCTGGTGACATGGACACCGAAGCCTCATCGCCGACATCCCCGGTCCCCTTCCGGTCCAGGGCGCTCGCCACCGAAGCCGTGCACGCGGGACGCGACGATCTCGCCTCTCTCGGGCTGCACGCCGCGCCCATCGATCTGTCCACCACCTATCCCTCGTACGACTCCCGTGGAGAGGCCGAACGCATCGACGTCTTCGCCACCACCGGGGCCAGGCCCGACGGGCCGCCCGTCTACGCACGGCTGGACAACCCGACGACCTCCCGCTTCGAGACCGCACTGGCCCGGCTCGAAGGCACCGAGAGCGCGGTCGCGTTCGCCAGCGGAATGGCGGCGCTCACCGCCGTGCTGCTGGCCCGCGCGAGCCTGGGGCTGCGGCATGTCGTCGCGGTGCGCCCGCTGTACGGCTGCAGCGATCACCTCCTCGGCGCCGGGCTGCTGGGCACCGAGGTGACCTGGACGGACCCGGCGGGGATCTCCGACGCGATCAGGGCGGACACCGGCCTGGTGATGGTCGAGACGCCCGCGAACCCGACGCTGGCCGAGATCGACATCCGGGCCGTGGCGCACTCCTGCGGCTCGGTGCCGCTGCTGGTGGACAACACCTTCGCCACCCCCGTGCTCCAGCGGCCGACCGAGCACGGAGCCAGGATCGTGCTGCACAGCGCCACCAAGTACCTCGGAGGCCACGGAGATGTGATGGGCGGTGTCGTCGCCTGCGACGAGGAGTTCGCGGCGACGCTGCGGCAGGTGCGGTTCGCCACCGGAGGCGTCCTGCATCCGATGGCCGGCTATCTGCTGCTGCGCGGCCTGTCGACACTGCCGGTACGGGTCCGGGCGGCCTCGGCGTCCGCGGCGGAACTCGCCCGCAGGCTCTCCGCCGACCCGCGCATCGCCCGGGTCCACTACCCGGAGGTGGGCGGCGCGATGGTGTCGTTCGAGGTCTTCGGGGACCCCCACAGGATCATCTCGGCGGTCCGGCTGATCACACCCGCCGTGAGCCTCGGCAGCGTCGACACCCTCATCCAGCATCCGGCCTCCATCAGCCACCGCATCGTGGCTGAGGGAGACCGGCGGGCCTCGGGTGTCGGCGACCGTCTGCTGCGCATGTCGGTCGGACTGGAGGATGTCGAGGACCTCTGGGCCGACCTGTGTCAGGCGCTCAGCGACGAACCTGCTGTTCCGCCTGCCCGGTCCGGGGGAGCGGCCGTGCCGCCGGTGTCACGGACTCGGCCGCAGGCCGGGCCGCGGACGGGGTCAGCCGGGCGGTGATGACGAGGGTGCCCTCCTCGATCTGGTAGTCGAGGGGCAGCGACAGCGCCCGCATCGCGGCGACCATCCCCGTGTTGTGGGCCTGCGTCACCGCGTACACGCTGTCGCAGCCCGCCTCGACGGCCAGGGCGACCAGCCGGCCGAGGAGCTCGGAACCGATGCCGCGGCGCTGCCAGTCGTCCTCGACGAGCAGGGCCACCTCGGTCTCGTCCCCGTCCCAGAGCAGGTGGCCGAGGGCCACCAGCCGTCCTGAGGCCGTCTGCACGGCGAGGGTGCGGCCGAAGCGCGGGCTGAGCAGGTGGTCCAGATAGCGGTCGGCGTCCCGGACCGGGCCGTGGTAGCGCAGGCCGAGCGTGCGCTCGGAGCAGCGGTCGTGCATCGCACGCGCGGCGTCGAGGTCGGAGCGGTCCGCGCGGCGGACGGTGATCTCGTTGCCCTCGGGCAGGGTGAGGATGTCCTCGCTGCGCGGGACGCGCGGGCCGAGCCGGGTGTCGAGCTCGACCAGGGCGCGGGCCCGGGCGAATTCGGTCGGGGTGAACGGGAGGTACGGCCGCTCGACGGTGATCACGCCGCCGGAGGGGTCGCGCAGCCGCATCACGGTGTCCTCCAGGACACCTTCCACCGGCGCGCTCTCCCCGGTGGGGCGGCCGGTGACCGACAGGGCCGGGAGCGAGTGGATGGTGCACCGGCCGAGCAGCTGGCGCAGCGCCAGCGGGAGCTCGGCGGCGTCCAGCGCGGTGCGGGTCGCGAGGCCGAGGACGCGGGTGGGCGTGTCCACCAGGTCGTGGGCATCCGCCCGCTCGATCCAGGTCGAGGAACCGCCGGCGGCGGAGATCTCCCGGCTCAGCTGCTGGGGCGTCAGCGCCGCCGGGGCGCGCAGCAGGAACTCGTCGACGGTGCCCTCCGCCAGCGGGTGGGTCTGCAGGGTCAGGATGTCGATCCGGTAGCGGGCGAGGGCGATGCAGAGGGCGGCCAGGGTGCCGGGGGTGTCCCGTACGGTCGTCCGCATCCGCCACAGCACCGTCTCGAACACCTCGTCGGCGTCGGAATCGGTGACGGCGGCGATGGCGACCGCGGGATCCGCTCCGGCGCCGGTATCCGGGGGCGGAGCGTGGCTGTGCCTGCGTGCCCACCATGTGTGGAACGCGGCCGTGGCGATCAGGGCCACGGCCGAGGCTCCGAGGAGATAGGGCCCGTCGGGCTGGTGCCCGATCAGATTGGCGATCGCGTCGGCCACGGCCACGGCCGTGAACAGTGCGGCCAGCTCGATCAGGTCCCGCCGCCAGTGGTGCGGACGGCGGGCACTCTTCGCGGATGTCACATCAGTCATGTCTCCTACTGTGACCGAACGGTGTTGCCTGATCACGAACGGATTGTGACTGATGGGTTACGTGTGGATCTGGTCGCCTTCAGCACCTTTTCCACGCCGGGGGCGGGGCCCTGCCCCGCGTTCCCGTGAGGGTCCGCCGCGCGCGGTACCGAGAGCTCCGCCGCCCGCCGTACCGAGGGCTGCGAGCCAGGCCACCGCCCGGCCCGGAACCCTGGCCGGCCTCCGGTCACTGCCCGGTGCGCCCCGGCTGCAGCACCTTGGTGAACAGGACGGCGCCGCCCTGGGCCCGAAGCCGCACCGTCAGTTCCCCGCTCCCGCCGTCGATGTCGACCTCTCCGAAGAACTGCGGCGACTCCATGGGCGACACGTTCGCCCGGTCGGGTGCCCGGAGGAAGACACGCTCCGGTCCGAAGGTGCCGTCCAGCGCGTTGGCCGGGAACCCGCCCGCGGCGAGCGGCCCCGACACGAACTCCCAGAACGGCGCGAAGTCCTTGAACGCCGCGCGCTCGGGAGCGTAGTGCTGAGCCGAGGTGTAGTGCACGTCCGCGGTGAGCCAGACGGTGCCGGTGATACGCCGGTGCTTGATGTACCGCAGGAGTTCCGCGATCTGCAGCTCCCGTCCCAGCGGCACGCCCGGATCGCCCTGCGCGACCGCCTCGAAGTCCGTGGCACCGTCCGGGACCACCAGCCCCAGCGGCATGTCCGAAGCGATCACCTTCCACACCGCCCGCGACCGCGCGAGCTCACGCTTGAGCCAGGTCAGCTGCTCGGCGCCGAGGATGCCCGTGGTGTCGTCGGACTGCCTGTTGGGGGAGTTGGCGTTGCGGAACGACCGCATGTCCAGAACGAACACGTCCAGCAGCGGACCGTGGCGCACGACGCGGTGCATGCGCCTCTCCTGGGGTGACGCCTGGAGCGTCGGTACGGGGAAGTACTCCCTGAACGCCCGCATCGAACGCGCCGCCAGCAGATCGACGTTCTTCTCCGTGTACCGGACGTCGTCGAGGATCTGCCCGGGGTACCAGTTGTTGCGCACCTCGTGGTCGTCCCACTGCACGATGGAGGGCACCTGAGCGTTGAACGCCCGGACGTTGTCGTCGAGCAGGTTGTACCGGAAGTTCCCCCGGTACTCGTCCAGGGTCTCGGCCACCTTCGACTTCTCGGGCGTCGTGATGTTGCGCCACACCCGCCCGTCGGGCAGGGGCACGCTGGGTTCGAGCACCCCGTCCGCGTAGATGGTGTCACCGCTGCACAGGAAGAAGTCGGGGTTCAGGCGGCGCATCTCGTCGTAGACCCGGTAGCCGCCGATGTCGGGGTTGATGCCCCAGCCCTGGCCCGCGATGTCGCCGGACCACAGGAACCGCACCCCGTCCCGGCGGGTCGCAGGAGCCGTGCGGAAGGTGCCGTACACCGGCTTGCCCGTGCGGCGCGGGTCGTCCGGGTCGTGGAGCGTCACCCGGTAGTGCACCCGCTCGCCGGCCGGCAGACCGTACAGCGGTGTCGTCCCGGTGAAGTCGGTGAGGGAGCCGATCAGCGGGCCGTGCCAGGTGCGTGCGCGGCGGAAGGACTCGGTCGCCGACGTCTCGACCACCATCCGGGCGGGGCGGTCCGAACGCACCCACACCAGGGCGGACGACGCCGTCACATCACCGACCTGCACGCCCCAGGACGCGCTCGGCCGGCCCGACAGCGCGAAGGCGGGCGCGGCCGCGAGCGTCGCGGGTACGGCGACGGCGGCCGAGGCGAGGAGCGAGCCGCGCAGGACTGCGCGGCGGGCCGGGGCCGGGATGCGGGGACGGTTCGACATCGATGCGCCTCCAGGGCGAGCGGGCCTGCCCGAACGGCTGCTCCGTACAGGCGGCTTGCGGACCCATACCTAGTCCCCGGCGGCAGCGGCCACGCCAACCGCAGATGAACAACCGGTCGCGCCGTGCCCACGGCACAGCCCTCAGGACCGGACCGCGTCGGCCAGGAGTCGGACCCCCCTGGTGATGACCGCGGGGGCCAGATGCGCGTAACCGAGCATGAGGGGGATCGTGCGGTCGTCGTGCTCCTGGGCGCCGCCCGCCGCGTAGGAGGTCAGTGGACGCAGCGCGACACCGGCCCCGGCCGCCCGCCGCAGGATGTCCGTCCGGGGCCCGTACCGTTCGGGGAGCCGGGCGATGATGTGCAGGCCCGCGGCGATGCCGCTGACCTCCGTGCCCGGGAAGTGGTCGGCGAGTGCCTCCGTCAGGGCGTCGCGGCGCTCCCGGTACGCGCGCTGGCAGCGGCGCAGCTGGCGGTCGTATCCGCCGCCGGTGACGAAGTCCGCCAGGACCGCCTGGTCGAGCGAGGGGTTGCCGAGGTCCATCGTGCGCTTGCGGGCCACGATCTCGTCGGTCATGGCGGCGGGGGCGATCAGCCAGCCGAGCCGCAGACCGGGCGCCAGGGACTTGCTGACCGAACCGGTGTACACGACGTGCTCCGGGTCCAGGCCCTGGAGGGCACCGACGGGCGCGCGGTCGTAACGGAAGTCGCCGTCGTAGTCGTCCTCCATGATCACCCCCGAGGCGGCGCGGGCCCAGTCGAGCAGCGCGCCGCGCCGTTCGGCGGAGTAGGCGATTCCGGTGGGGAACTGATGAGCCGGGGTCGTGACGACGGCGCGCACGCCGGAGCGCAGAAGAGGCGCCAACGCGAGCCCCTCGCCGTCGAGCGGAAGAGGTACGGTCGTCAGCCCCGCGGAGGCGAACAGCGAGGCGTGCTCCGGGCTTCCGGGGTCCTCGACGCCGACCGAGGCCGCACCCTGCGCGCGCAGGACGAACCCGAGCAGCGTCGTCGCCTGGGCCACGCCCGAACACACCACCACCCGCTCAGGATCGGCCACCACACCGCGACGCCTGGCCAGCAGGGAGGCGAGGGCCACGCGCAGCTCCGGCAGGCCGCGGGGATCGGGATAGCCGAGGGCGCTGTGCGGCAGCCGGTCCAGGGCCGCGCGGTGTGCGGCGGCCCAGGCGCTGCGCGGGAACAGTGACAGATCCGGGGTGCCCGGACGGAAGTCCACCCGCGCGCCGGGCGCACGCGGTGACAGATCCCGCGCACTCCCCGCCGAGGGCCGCACCGCACCGCCGACCCAGGTGCCCGCGCCACGGCCGGTGCGCAGATAGCTCTCCGCGGTCAGCTGCTCGTACGCCTCGGTCACCAGCCCGCGCGAGACCCCGAGATCGGCGGCGAGCTCACGGCTGGCGGGCAGCCGGGTCCCGGCCGGCAGCCGTCCGGAACGCACGGCCTCCCGCAAGGCCGACTGCAGGGCCCGGCCCCGCTGACGCGCAGGAGCGGCCACGGCGGGGAGCAGCAGCTCCCAGGCCGCGGACGCGGGCGGGTGGCCCTGCGGCGAGGACGGGCCGGACGGTGGATTGGTCCCCGAAGACGTCATGGAAGTGGACCTTAAACCGGACCGCGAGGAAATCTAGCGTCGCCCGCATGAACTCAACCTCCCTGCGCGGAGCCCTTCTCGCCGCCCTCGCCTGCACCCTCGTGGGTGCCTCCTTCACCGCCAACAGCGTCCTCGGCGACTATCCGTACGCCGGCGGCCAGGCACTGCGATACGGTCTCGCGGCCCTGCTGCTCCTGCCCTTCCTGGACCGGCGCGGCGCCCATGGGCCGGGCGCGCTGCGGAAGCTCTCACTGGGCCGGTGGGGGCGTCTGGCAGCCCTGTCCGCGATCGGAATGGTCGGCTTCAACCTGGCCGTCCTGGCGGCGGAACGGTCGGCGGAACCAGCCGTTCCAGGGGTCCTCGTCGGATGCGCGCCCATCGTCGTCGGCGTGCTGGTGCCCGCGCTCGAGGGGCGTCGGCCGTCCCGAGCCGTCCTGTACGCGGCCGGACTCGTCGCGGCCGGAGCCTTCACCGTCCAGGGCTGGGGCCGCACCGACCTGCCGGGCATCCTCTACTCGGTGGGGGCGCTGGCGGGTGAGGTCTGCTTCGCGGTCCTGGCGGTGCCGCTGCTCCGCCCGCTCGGTCCGAAGCTGCTGTCGGCGGCGGTGTGCGCCGTGGCGGCCCTGGAGTCCGCATTGCTCGGTGTGCTCGTCGACGGGGGTGGATTCCTGAGGGTGCCCACGCCTACGGAGACGATCGCCTTGCTGTGGCAGGCGGCCGTCGTCACCGTGATCGGGTTCGTGTGCTGGTACAGCGGGATGCGGCGCATCGGCGCCGAACGTGCCGCGCTCTTCTCCGGGCTGATCCCCGTATCGGCCGCGATGACCGCACCCCTGGTGGGAACCGGGACGTACGGCATGGGCCAGGGCGCGGGAAGCCTGCTGGTGGGCCTGGGGGTGGCGCTCGGGTCGGGGGCGCTCCGGCGGGGCCGCCCGGTCGCGTCAACGACTCGTGTCGAGGATGACCCGGGCGACGGCGGCGGGGTCGTCGTTCATCGGGACGTGGCCGCAGTCCGGCAGGCGTACCAGGCGGGCGCCCGGGATGATCTGCTTCGCCCTGATGCCCTGGCGGCGCAGGAGCAGCCGGTCCTTGGTACCCCAGGCGACGGTGACGGGTACGTCCGGCACGTCGTCGGCGAACGCGACGGAGAGGCCCGCCGTCAGTGTCTGATGGAAGCCGGTCGCCGTACGGAGCGCGACGGTCTCCGCGACGACGGCATCGGGTGAACGGCGCCCGGGGCGGGCGTAGATGGTGCTCGTCAGTGCCGTGCGGCCGGGCGCGCTCTTCGACAGCTGCTCTATCAGAGGCATCGGCATCGCGAGGGCCGCTCCGCGCATCGCCCGCAGCACACCGAAGGCGTACCGGCGCTCGCCCGGGGTCCAGAACCCGGCGGGGGAGAGCGCCGTCACCGACCGTACGAGCTTCTCCCTGCCCAACTCCAGTGCCAGCAGGCCCCCCAGGGAGTTCCCGGCGACATGCGGACGCACCAGGCCGAGCGTGTCGAAGAACGAACCGAGCACCGGCACCATGGTCCGTACGTCGTACGCGAGCCCGTCGGGCAGCGCCGGCGAAGCGCCGAATCCGGGCAGGTCGACGGCTATGACGTCCCGCTCGGCGGCCAGGATGCGCAGGACCGGTTCCCAGGCCTGGTGGTGATGACCGATGCCGTGGAGCAGCACCAACGGCTCGCCGGTCCCGGAGCGTTCGTACCTCATACCGACGACGCGGCGGCCGGCGGGTGCGTCGACTGCGAACGAGACCGTGGTGGTCATGCTGCTCCTCGGGACGGTCGTGCGGGCCGGACAGACAGGAATGAGACTGCCCGTCAACAATGATTACCGTCGGGTAGCTTGCAGTTCAAGGGGTGCGCGGCTCTTCAGCGGCGAGGTGAGCGCGATTCCCGCTGGACGCCCTCAGGCGCATCGGCTGGGATGGGGGAGTGACTGCCGACACCGTGACCGATCTCTTCGAAGAACACCGGCCCGTCCTCACCGGGGTGGCGTACCGCATGCTCGGACGTGTCGCCGACGCCGAGGACGTCGTGCAGGAGGCATGGCTGCGCTGGTCGTCGGAGGGTCGGGGGGATGTGCGCGAGCCTCGCGCCTTTCTCGTGACGATCACCACGCGTCTGGCCATCGACCGGCTGCGCCATCTGAAGTCCCGGCGCGAGGCGTATGTGGGGCCCTGGCTGCCGGATCCCGTGGTCACCGAATTCGGCCAGGCCGTCCCCGACTCCGCGGAACGGGCGGTCCTGGCCGACTCCGTTTCGCTCGCCGTGCTCGTCGTACTCGAAACCCTCTCTCCCCTGGAGCGCGCCGTCTTCGTCCTGCGCGAGGCCTTCGGCTTTCCGTACGCGGAGATCGGTGCCACGCTCGACCGGTCGGAGACAGCGGTGCGGCAGCTCGCCGGGCGGGCGAAGCGGCATGTGGAGGAGCGCAAGCCGCGGTACGACGTGGATCCGACAGTGCGGCGCGATCTCACCGAGCGTTTCCTCTCCGCCGCGGCGGGTGGGGACCTGAAGGAGCTGCTGACCCTGCTGGCGCCCGATGTCCGTCTGGTCAGTGACAGCGGGGGCAAGGCGAAGGCGCCCCGGCGGATCATCGAGACCGCGGACAAGGTCGGCCGCTTCCTCGTCGCCGTGGGGCAGGAGCGGTACTGGCCCACGGGTGTGGAAGTCCGGATCCGTGAGATCAACGGCGGCCCGGCCATCGTGTTCCTCGCGGACGGGGCGGTGTCGGCGGTCTTCCAGCCGGAGATCAGTGATGGGGTCATCCGCTGCGTCTACATCCACCGGAACCCTGACAAACTGGCCACCCTGCACATCGATGGCGACCTTGAGCTCAACCTTGGCGTCGACATCGGCGGCGGCCTCGACGTCGGCGGCGGCCTCGACGTCGGGGCCGGCCTCAACGTCGGGGGGCGGCCTCGACCAGGGCTCGCCCGACGGTTCATGTGACGTTCCGACAGGTCGTTCGTCAGTAGGTCGTGGGCCGGGGAGATCTGACGGGGCGTGAGTGGCCGTTCGGGGAGCCGCATCCGCCACTGCGGGCGGTCCGGGCTCACGCCGACCTGGGCGGCCGGATGGACCGTGGCATGGCCGGTGTCGACTCGACCTCCTGCGGAGCTCCCCGTACGCGGCCGGAGCCCGCACGGCCACACCGCGGGTTCCGACCGCTGGGGCACGGTGCGGTTGCTGAGCCCTCCC
Organism: Streptomyces sp. CB02058; assembly: GCF_001905505.1. Taxonomy (GTDB): domain Bacteria; phylum Actinomycetota; class Actinomycetes; order Streptomycetales; family Streptomycetaceae; genus Streptomyces. The sequence continues at coordinate 916,103 of NZ_LIPG01000004.1, read as the reverse complement.
AGAAGATCGAGAGGACGCACCGGACAACGCCGAGGAACGGACACCCTTGGATCCTGTTAATCACATGATCCGCCGGACACGGACAGGCCATGGCGGGCCCGGCCGGGTAGCCAATGGGTGTGGCGTGGTCCTCCCAGGCTCTTGCCGCCTCTCGCGTCCCTTGCCGGCCCCGCTGTTCGACCCTGCCGCTGAGCTCCCCGGGCACGCGCATCGCGTCATCGGGGAGCTCCACGTCGTGGGGGTACGCCGTGTTGCGGGGGTGCGCCGTCGTACGAACGTCCCGTGAACGCTCTGCGGCAGGAGGCTGCCCCGCACTGTCACGGGGTGAGCATTGGTCTTGACCAAGGTCCTGCACCGTCCTAAGGTCTGAACGATAAGGCAGGAACCTTTAATAAATAACGTCGCGGAAAAGCCGCCGGGCGATTGCGGAGGACAGGGTGGGGACCACGCAGCTGGAAACGGTGCAGGAGCCGAAGTACTGGCACCTCAAGACCGTGCTCAGTGAGGCACTCGACTCGGACTTCGCGGTGGGAGAGGTACTGCCCAACGAGCGGGAGCTCGCCGCGCGCTTCGGCGTCGCCAGGGCCACGCTCCGGCAGGCTCTCGAACAGCTCGAACTCGAAGGCAGGCTGCAGCGGCGCCGCGGTGTGGGCACGACCGTGGCCCCGCCCCGGGTCGGGGTGGCTGTCGCCACCGCACAGCAGGGCTGGGCGGGCGGCGACTCAGACGAGGCGTGGCAGCCCGTCGAGTGCACCACCGCGACCGCGCCCGCGTCGGTTGCCGCTGTGCTCGACATGGACGCCGAGGCGCCCGTGCACGTGGTGCGCCGTATCCAGGCCACCCACGGCCAGACCGTCGCGGCGGAACTACTCTACGTTCCGCAGTCGTCCGTGCCCGAACTCTCCGCGATAGCAGCGCCGTCCGGACCGGCCAGGGCCCGGAGCGTCCTGCGGGAGCTGCACCGCCTCGGTCTCGACGGCCAGGACCGCTCGGTGGAACTCGGCTCCGCCCGCGTGGACGACGCGAAGGAGCTCGACCGGCTTCCGGGTGCCCCGGTCCTCGTCGTCACGACGCGGTACTTCGCCGCCGCCGGAACGGTGGCCGTCTCCGTCGCCACCTACCGGGCCGATACCTGCCGTCTCACGTTCGGGGACTCCGGAGCACTGGAGATCAGCCACGAGGAGCAGGAGCGCAAGGCGTCCTGACGCCCGGCTCCCGCCACGCGCAGGGCTTCGGGCTTTCCTGCCCTCCGCTCTGCTGCTGCCCGGACCTTGAGGCCAGCGGCTCGGCCCTGCTCCTCGGAGCGTTCCGGTCCGGGCTCGTCTCTTTCGCGGCCCGTCGCTGACAGCGGCGGGCCGCAACCGATTTCGGCTCAGGCAGCCATGGCCGTCGGCGCGCGCGGCCACGGTGCTCGATCAGTGCCGCCACGGTGCTCGATCAGTGCCGCCACGGTGCTCGATGAGTGCCGCCACGGTGCGTCTGGCGCGGGTCGGCACCGTCGTCCCCGCGGGTCGGTGTCGTCGGCGGTTCAGGGCGGTACTGCCTTTGCTCGGGTCTGCCGTCCGCTCGGGCCGGTGCCTCAGCGGCGGGCGGTCACTGAGCCTTCCACGGCGAAGAGCTGTTCCTCCACGTGGTCCAGTGCGAGCCGCAGCGCCCCCGTGGCGACGGCCGCCTCGCCGAGGAGTGACAGGGTGACCCGTGGCGGACGCAGGCAATAGCGGGCGAGCTCGTCTCGGAGCGGATCGAGGACACCGTCCAGCCCGGCGGCCCAGCCGCCGACCACCACGATCTCCGGATCGAGCGCCAGAACCAGGGCCGCGACATCGTGCACCAGCCGCTGGATGAACCGTGCGACGGCTGCCTGCGCACCGGCGTCACCGTGCTTGGCCTTGGCGAACACCGCGGCGACCGCGTGCTCGTCCAGCGGGTCGAGCGGGGTGTCCGTCGTGGACAGAAGGTGCTCGGGCGTGACATCGCGACCCAGCAGATGGAGCGCGCCTATTTCCCCTGCCGCGCCGCCGAACCCCCGGTGCAGCCGCCCGCCGATCAGCGAGCCCGCCCCCGGGCTCAGGCCGGCCAGGACGAAGACGATGTCGTCGGACTCGGTGGCCGCCCCCTTCCAGTGCTCGGCCACGGCGGCGGCGTTGGCGTCGTTCTCGACGAGGACGGGACACCGGAAGGAACGCCGCAGCCTCTCGCCGAGCGCGAGGCCGGTCCAGTCCGGCAGTGCCGTGGCCAGCCGCACGGTCCCGTCGGCCTCGACGATGCCCGGGCTGCCCACCCCGACCGCCCTCAGACTGCTCCGCTGCACCCCGGTCCGGCGCAGGACATCGGCGATCATGCCTCTGACCTGGTCGAGCCTGTCGTCCGCGCATGCCGTCTCGGAGACATCGCGCGAGCCTGCACCGATGATCCGGCCGTCCAGCCCGGAGAGCAGCGCGGAGACCCGGTGAGGGCCGATCTCGATCCCCAGCAGATACCCGGCCTCTGCCCTGAACCTGAACCGCCTCGCGGGGCGGCCCTGGCGCCGGGTTCCGCTCTCGTCGGGCTCGGCCTCGACCACCAGGCCCGCGCTGAAAAGCCCCTCGACAACTCCCTCGACCGTGGGACGCGACAGACCTGTGATCCGGGTCAGGTCCGTGAGCGTGGGGGAATCCGCTCCACGCAGGGCGTGCAGCACCACAGCGGAATTGATCCGCCGAAGCAGAGACGGGTCCCCACCGGTCAGCCGGCTCACCGTGTGTCCTCCCAGGTCGTGCGCGTGTCTGCCGGATCGTACTCGCTGCCCCCGACGGCGGCGAGCCGCCCCCGGAGAGAGACAAACGGAGCCGGTCGCGCGCCGGGCACAGGCAGGGCTCGTCCTCTGTTCAGCGGGGAGCCACGAAGCCGGACTCGTAAGCGGCGATCACCGCCTGCGTGCGATCTCTGGCACCCAATTTCGCGAGCACCGCGCTGACATGTGTCTTCACCGTCTCGACGCCTACCGTGAGCTTGGTGGCGATCTCCGCGTTGGACAAGCCCCGCGCCATCAGGCGGAGCACCACCGACTCTCGCTCGGTAAGTGCGGCGCGGTCCAGAACCGCCCGCGCCTTGCTCGTCCCGTAGTCCGCGGCGAGCTGCCGGACAGCGGCGGGAAACAGCAGTGACTCGCCCTCCGCCACCAGTCGCACCGCGTTCACGATCTCCGCAGGCCGGGCCCGCTTGAGCAGGAACCCGTCCGCACCCGCGCGCAGCGCCTCGTACACGTACTCGTCGTTCTCGAATGTGGTCACCACCAGGATCTTCGGCGGATCAGTGACGGTGCGCAGCACGGCCCGGGTCGCCTCGATGCCGTCCATCAGAGGCATGCGCACATCCATCGCCACGACATCGGGCCGCAGTTGGCGCACCAGCGGGATCACTGCCGCACCGTCGGCGGCCTCACCCACCACTTCGATGTCGGCCTGAGCCTCCAGGACCGCGCGCAGCCCCGCGCGCACCAGGGGTTCGTCGTCGACCAGGAGTACGGTAACCGGCATCCCGTCAGCGTATGTGGTCCAGCGGGAGGCTCACCCTCACCCTCCATTCTCCTTCGTGCGGGCCGGTTATCGCTCGGCCTCCCAGCAGCGCCGCCCGCTCACGTATGCCCCTCAGCCCGCTCCCGCCGCCCGGGCCGCGCGGCGATCCGGCGAGGGGGTTGGCAACCTCCAGCTCCAGGCGATCCTCCACCACGACGATCCTCACCCGTACGGGAACGGCGCCCGCGTGACGTAGCACGTTGGTGAGCGACTCCTGCAGAATCCGGTAGCCCTCGCGGGACACAGAGCCGGGCACGAGCTCCAGTGGGCCCGTCAGCTCCATCTCGATCTTCACCCCGGAGCCGCGAGCCGAGTCCAGCAGCTTGTCTGCTTCGGCAAGAGTCGGGCGACCGCTGACGGGAAGATCAGATTCCCGCAACACCCGCAGGACGCGTTCGAGATCGTCCAGTGCGTTGCGCCCCGTCTCCTCGATGGCGGCGAGCGCCCGGTCGGTGAACTCCGGATCGCCGGCGGTCCGGGCGGCCCCTGCCTGCACCACCGCGACCGTCAGCGCATGCCCGATCGAATCATGAAGCTCGCGGGCGATCCGATTGCGCTCCAGCAACTGCTCCGTGCGCTCCTCCAGGGCGGTCAGCCGCTCGGTCGGTGAAGGACCCAACAGCCCCCTGGCCGCGGCCGTGGCCACTTCTCCGCACAGGACGATCAGCCCGAGCAATATGAGGATCGGCAAGGGCGCGAGCAGGGCGCACAGCCATTGGGCCTCGATGTGACCGGTCAGCCAGTGCAGGCTGGGTCTCGCCCCGAACGAGGCGCAGACGAGGTCGAACGTCGTCGCGGGCAGCCAGACGGTGGCGAAGCCGGCCGCGGCCGCGAGCAACAGCCGGACCTCGAGCCAGGCCACGGTCCGCCAGCGCTCCGCCCATGTGGTGGCAGGCGCGACGGAGATCGAGGCGTCCGTGCGGCCCCGCTCGGCGGGGGTGAGGAGCAGTTGTGCCTGTACTCCCTCGACGAGCCGTATCGCGGGCAGGAGCCCGGCAGGCACGGCGAAGACGAAGGGCATCCACGGGGTGTCCATGGAAATGAACAGCCACACGCTGACGACCGCGGACGGAATGAGCAGATGCAGCCAGCGGCTGTATGTGACGGGAGCGGCCAGCGGTCCGAGAAAGTGGCGCATGTCCGCCATCGTGTCAGCGCCCGGCGGAGAGCGGCTCCCCCTAGCGAGGGAGATGATCCCCTCGGTCGGGGGAGGCCGGAGGACGGGGCCGGAGGCGAGGCTTGGGACATGACCAGCATCGACGTGCGTGAACTCACCAAGAATTACGGGCCCACACGTGCCGTGGACCGGCTCACGTTCAGCGTGAGGCCCGGCCGCGTCACGGGGTTCCTGGGCCCCAATGGCGCGGGCAAGTCCACCACCATGCGACTCGTGCTCGGCCTGGACAGACCCACGGCCGGGACGGCGACGATTGCCGGACTGCCCTACGCCTCACTGGACAATCCCCTGCGCAAGGTCGGCGTTCTCCTCGACGCCGGAGCGGCGCACGGGGCGCGCATCGCCCGCGATCACTTGCTGGCTCTCGCCACGAGTAACGGCATAGCCGGCCGGAGGGTTGACGAGGTGCTCGAGACGACGGGGCTCGCGGCCGTCGGAAAGCGCCGTATCAAGACGTTCTCACTCGGCATGCGGCAGAGGCTCGGTATCGCGGCGGCGCTGCTCGGTGATCCCGAGGTGGTCATGCTCGACGAACCCTCGAACGGGCTGGACCCGGAAGGCATCGTCTGGATCCGCGAGTTGCTGCGGACTCTGGCTCGAGAAGGCCGGACCGTTCTCGTTTCCAGTCACCTGATGAACGAGACCTCATCCTTCGCGGACCACCTGATCGTCCTCGGAAGAGGCCGGCTCCTCGCCGATCTGCCGATGCGGGAATTCCTCGACTCCCGCAGCCGGCCCGCTGTGCAGCTCCGTACCGCGGACTCTCCCCGGCTCCGTGAAGCCCTGATCCACAAGGGGTATGCGCCAGTGCAGGGTGATGACGGGCGTCTGACCGTGGAGGGGGCGACGGCGGAGGAGATCGGTGCCACGGCAGCACGCGAAGGCATTCCGCTGCTCGAGCTCGCCGTTGTGCGAGCGAGCCTGGAGGAGGCATACCTCGACCTGACCGCGAGCGAGACCCCTTTCGCCGCAGCCTCGCCCTCGATCGCCCGCAAGGAGGCCTGAACGCCGTGACCATGTCGACTTCGGCAGTACTGCGCTCCGAATGGATCAAGATCAGATCGGTGCCGACGGTGTCGGGATCTCTGATAGCGGTTTTCGCCGCCACGATTGCCATCACCGTGCTCGCGTTCGCGACGGTGGGTCAGGCGGAGGCGGCTGACGAGGGCAACGATCCGTTGTTCTCCGCCTTCTACGCGCTCAACTTCGGCCAGATCGCTGCCATCGCCTTCGGGGCGACCGCGGTGTCGACGGAGTTCCTCAACGGCGCGCTGCGGATATCGCTCGCGGCTGTCCCGAACCGAAGCCTCTTCTACGCGGCCAAGATGTCGGTGATCGGCGGCCTCGCCCTCACCGCGGGCCTGGTCACCAGCTTCGCAGCGTTTCTGATGGGGCAGATGTTCATGGGTGCGTACGCGATCGGCCTGGGAGACCCCGGAGCGCTGCGAGCGGCGTTCGGCGGCGGTGTCTATCTGGCGCTGATGGCTCTCTTGGCAGCCGGGCTGACAGCGGTGCTGCGCAGCGCGGTTGCCGTACTCAGCCTGCTCATCCCCTTCATCCTGATCGTTTCCTTCGTGGTCGGAGACGTCGCGGGAGACCTAGCTCAGTATCTCCCCGACCGTGCGGGACAGTTGGTGCTCCACGGGCACCAACAGGGGAGCCTCGGGCCGTGGGCGGGCCTGGCCGTCACCGCCGGATGGGCAGGGATCGCGCTGTTCGCCGGCTGGTGGACCCTGAACCGACGGGATGCCTGAGGTACGGCCTGGGCCCGCCTGAGAGCCATGTGTCAGTGCGAGAGGGTTTACTGACGGTATGACCACCGCACACCACCTCCGCCTCATCGACGGGATGCGCACCAGAGACTTTCCGACGGCGCGCGTTCCGTCAGGCTCGGGAGTCAGCGGACCTGGCTATCACACGGCATCACTCCTCGGCGGGGACGGCCAGGAGGGGGACGAAGCAGACCACATCGAGCACCGGGCGCAATGCCTGGCCGAGCACGACGCCCTCGTCACGCTGCTCACTCTGCGCTGGGGCGAACCGCAGGTCGTCAGTTTGTGGAGCGCGCAGGAGCGACTGATGGCAGGGGAGGTGATATCCGAACCCTGGGCCGAGCCGGTCGCGAGCTGCGAGTACCTCCAGTTGTGGCGTGCACAGGACCGGTGGCTCGCCCTGGTGCTCTACCTGGAGGACGAAGGGCCGGGATGTGAACTGAGCGTCCTGGTCACCGTGGTCGACCCTCCCTGAGCGACCGGCACGCTCGTGCCCCGGCACGTTCCGGACCGCCACGCTCCCGAGCGCCAGGTTTCCGCCCGGCGCACGCTCCCGAGCGCCAGGTTTCCGCCCGGCGCACGCTCCCGAGCGCCAGGTTTCCGCCCGGCGCAGGCTCCCGAGCGCCAGGTTTCCGCCCGGCGCAGGCTCCCGAGCGCCAGGTTTCCGCCCGGCGCAGGCTCCCGAGCGCCAGGTTTCCGCCCGGCGCAGGCTCCCGAGCGCCAGGTTTCCGCCCGGCGCAGGCTCCCGAACGGCAGCTTTCCGCCCGGCAGGCTCCCGAGCGACGCCTCCCGGGGGAGTCAGGAAGGGCCGGTCCGGTCGACGGGGCCCTCGGAGACCGCCGCCAGCAGACGGGCGTACTCCTCCGCCATGGTGCTCACCGTCCAGTGGGCGTTCAGACCGCTCGGATTGGGCAGTGCCCAGACCCGCGCGCCGCCCACGGTGGGTTCCTGCGGGCCGATCCGGGCACCGCGTTCACCGAAAGCAGTGCGATAGGCGGTGACACCGACGACGGCCAGCCACACCGGACGCAGCTCCTCCACCTTGGCCGACAGCAGCCTGCCGCCCTCACGGAACTCCTCCGGGCCCAGCTCGTCGGCCCGCGCTGTCGCCCTGGCCACCACGTTGGTGATGCCCAGGCCGTACTCCAGGAGCTGGCTCTGTTCCGACGGCTTCAACTGGCGGGGGGTGAAGCCCGATCGATGCAGTACTGGCCAGAACCTGTTGCCCGGATGAGCGAAATGGTGCCCTGTGACAGCGGTCATGAGGCTCGGATTGATGCCGCAGAACAGCACACGAAGACCGCCCGCGACCACGTCGGGGACGACGCGGTCGCGGGCGGCCTGGAGCTCTTCGGGAGTCATCCGGCGGTTTCGGGATTCATCCGGTGACGGAGAGGGCCGTCAGAGAATGGAGCCGGGGGCGTATGCGGCGGCCTCCGGATGCTGCTTGGCGATCTCTTCGATCCTGGACACCAGGGAGGTGACCTGATCGCCCGCCGCACCGGTGAACGACAGCTTGTCGGCCATCAGCGCGTCGAGCTCGGCACGGTCGAGGGGGATGCGCTCGTCGGCGGCGAGCTTGTCCAGCAGCTCGTTGCGCTCCGCGCCCTGCTCCCGCATGGCGAGGGCGGAGGCGACCGCGTTCTCCTTGATGGCCTCATGAGCGACCTCGCGGCCGACCCCGGCCCGCACCGCACCCATAAGCACCTTGGTGGTGGCGAGGAAGGGAAGGTAGCGGTCCAGCTCACGAGCCACGACCGCGGGGAACGCGCCGAACTCGTCGAGCACCGTGAGGAAGGTCTCCAGCAGACCGTCGAACGCGAAGAAAGCGTCGGGCAGCGCGACCCGGCGGACCACGGAACAGGACACGTCGCCCTCGTTCCACTGGTCGCCCGCCAGCTCGCCCGTCATCGACGCATAACCCCGCAGGATCACCATCAGGCCGTTGACCCGCTCGCAGGAGCGCGTGTTCATCTTGTGCGGCATGGCCGACGAGCCGACCTGACCCGGCTTGAAGCCCTCGGTCACCAGCTCGTGGCCGGCCATCAGCCGGATGGTCTTGGCGACGGACGAGGGCGCGGCGGCCAGCTGTACAAGCGCCGTCACCACGTCGTAGTCGAGGGAACGGGGGTAGACCTGGCCGACGGAGGTGAAGGCGTGGGCGAAGCCGAGGTGCCCCGCGATGCGCTGCTCCAGCTCGGCGAGCTTGCCCGCGTCGCCGCCGAGCAGGTCCAGCATGTCCTGCGCCGTGCCGACAGGTCCCTTGATGCCGCGGAGCGGGTATCGGCCCAGCAGGTCCTCCAGCCGCCCGTACGCCACCAGCAGCTCGTCCGCGGCGGTCGCGAAACGCTTGCCGAGCGTCGTGGCCTGAGCGGCGACGTTGTGCGAACGGCCCGCGATGACCAGCTCGCGGTACTCCGCCGACAGCTTGCCGAGACGGGCCAGAACCGCCACCGTGCGGTCCCGCATCAGCTCCAGCGAGAGCCGGATCTGCAGCTGCTCGACATTCTCGGTGAGGTCCCGGGAGGTCATGCCCTTGTGGACCTGCTCGTGGCCGGCGAGAGCGTTGAACTCTTCGATCCGGGCCTTCACGTCGTGCCGGGTGACCTTCTCGCGCTCGGCGATGGAGGCCAGGTCGACCTGGTCGATCACACGCTCGTAGTCGGCCAGCGCCGCGTCGGGCACCTCGATCCCGAGGTCCTTCTGAGCGCGCAGCACCGCCAGCCACAGCTGACGTTCCAGCTTCACCTTCTGCTCGGGGGACCAGAGGACGGCCAGCTCCGTGGAGGCATAGCGGCCGGCCAGGACATTGGGGATGCGAGGCTTCGCAGACACAGCAGTCACGTGTCCGGATTCTACTGGCGGTTTCTGCAGGTCCGCGCCGCGGGCCGGTCTGTGGCTTCCTACGAAGCCTGGGAGGCCGGCCTCGGTCAGCCGTCCACCCGGCGCCAGCCCGTCACCGGTCCGGGAGCCGCCACGTCCTCGGGAGTGATCCAGAACGCCTTGCCGAGTTCCGCGTCGAACTGCGCACCGGCCCGTCCGTCGCCGGACGAGCGCCCGGTGAGCCGTCGCCCGATCCAGGGCATCAGATGCTGCCGGGCGAAGCTGATGTCGTCCACCCGCCGCTGGGCCCACCGTGCGGGCGGGGACGCGGGCGCAGGCGTCTGCCAGTCGCTCTCCGCGGGCAGCCCCAGCGTCTGCCAGACCGCCTCCGCGACCCGGCGGTGCCCGTCGGCCGTCAGATGCAGCCGGTCCACGTCCCACATCCGCGGATCGCTCAGCGACGGTGCGCCGTACAGGTCGGCCACCAGAGCGCCGTGGCGTTCGGCCAGGTCGCCGACCAGCGAGAACAGCTCTTCCATGCGAGGGCGGAAGCGTTCGAGCACCGGTCCGTTCCGGCCGGGGCTGCGCATCAGCACCAAGGTCTTGCAGGACGGCGCGAGCCGCTCCACCGCCTCCTCGAGCCGACCGCGCACCATGCCCATGTCGCACTTCGGCCGGAGCGTGTCGTTGAGCCCGCCGACGAGCGTGATCACATCGGGCTGCAGCGCCGCGGCGACCGCGACCTGTTCATCCACGATCTGGCCGATGAGCTTTCCCCGCACCGCGAGGTTGGCGTACCTGAAGCCCGGTGTGCGGACCGCGAGCCGGGCGGCGAGAACATCGGCCCACCCCCGGTAGGAACCATCGGGCAGCAGATCCGACATGCCCTCGGTGAACGAGTCGCCGACCGCGACGAGACTGGTGTAGGAGGCATTCAATTCCATGGCGCTGGAAATCGTACCGCGCCGGAAGCCGGCGGCCGCGTATGAAGGGACAGCGACGGGGAGGGGCGCGACCGTGGCCGCGCCCCTCCCCGCACCGTCACGTCAACGTGCCTGGTGCCTGCCCACCAGCTCGCGCAGGACGTCTTCCATCGTGATCATGCCCGCCAGCCGCCCGTTCTCGTCGAGCACGGCCGCCAGATGCGTACGGCTGCGCCGCAGCGCGGTCAGTACGTCGTCCAGCGGCGTCGCCGCGCGCACCCGGGCGATCGGCCGCAGAGCCGAGACCGGGAAGGGGACATCGCGCGGCGCCGCGTCCAGCGCGTCCTTCACGTGCAGGTATCCGATGATGCGCTGCTCGCTGTCCATGACCGGGAAGCGCGAGAAGCCGGACTCGTGGGAGAGCCGCTCCAGCTCCTCCGGAGTCGTGCCGACCCTGGTGTACAGCACCCGGTCGACCGGCAGCAGTACCTCCTGGACCGGACGCCGTCCCAGTTCCAATGCGTGGCGCAGACGGTCCGCCGAACGGTCGTCGACGAGCCCCGAGTCCTCGGCGTCCTTGACGAGCCGTGCCAGCTCGTCGTCGGAGAAGGTGGCGGCGACCTCGTCCTTGGTCTCCACCCGCAACAGCTTGAGCAGCGTGTTCGCGAAGGCGTTGATCGCGAAGATCACCGGCTTCAGCGCCCGGGCGAGAGTAACCAGGGGCGGTCCGAGCAGCAGCACCGTGCGGAGGGGCTCCGCCAGCGCGATGTTCTTCGGCACCATCTCGCCCAGCAGCATGTGCAGATACGTGGCCACCGTCAGGGCGATCACGAACGAGATCGGGTGCACCAGGCCGTGCGGCACGCCCACCGAGTCGAAGACCGGCTCCAGCAGATGGGCGATGGCGGGCTCGGCGACGATACCCAGCACCAGTGTGCAGAGCGTGATGCCGAGCTGGGCCGCCGCCAGGAGCGCCGAGACGTGTTCGAGGCCCCAGATGACGCTGCGCGCCCGCCTGTTCCCCGCCTCGGCCTCGGGCTCGACCTGGCTGCGGCGTACGGAGATCAGCGCGAACTCCGCGCCGACGAAGAAGGCGTTGACGACCAGGGTCAGCAGACCGATGAAGAGCTGGATGGCGGTCATCGCTCGTCCTCCGCCGGCTCGTCGTCACCGGCGAGCGGTGCGTGCAGCAGGGCACGCGCGGCGCGGTGCCCCGAAGCGTCCACCACGTCGATCCGCCAGCCCGTCAGCTCGACGGTGTCGCCGACGACAGGGATGCGGCCGACCTCCGTGGCGATCAGCCCGGCGAGAGTCTCGTACGGCCCTTCCGGTACCCGCAGTCCGATGGTGCGGAGCTGGTCCGTGCGGGCCGCTCCGTCGGCGGACCACAGGGTCCGCCCGTCCGCGTCCTCACCGGCGGGCGCCAGGTCGGGGGTCTCGTGCGGGTCGTGCTCGTCCCGGACCTCGCCGACGACTTCCTCCACGATGTCCTCCAGCGTCACGACTCCCGCCGTGCCGCCGTACTCGTCGATGACGACGGCCATGGCGAGCTTGCCGGAGAGCCGGTCCAGCAGCCGGTCCACGGTGAGCGTCTCCGGCACGAGCAGGGGTTCGCGCAGCATCTCCGCCACACGCTTGCGAGGCCGCTGGTCCGCCGGGATCGCCAGTACGTCCTTGATGTGCGCGACACCGACGACCGAGTCCAGGTTGCCCCGGTACACGGGGAAGCGGGAGAGGCCGGTGGCCCGGGTGGCGTTCGCGACGTCCTCGGCGGTCGCCTGCACCTCCAGGGCGGTGACCTGGACGCGAGGCGTCATCACGTTCTCCGCGGTGAGTTCGGACAGGTTGAGGGTGCGCACGAAGAGCTCGGCCGTGTCCGCCTCGAGTGCGCCTTCCTTCGCGGAATGGCGTGCCAGAGCCACCAGTTCCTGCGGACTGCGCGCCGAGGCGAGCTCTTCGGCGGGTTCGAGACCGAAGCGCCTCAGAATCCGGTTGGCCGTGTTGTTGAGGTGGCTGATGAAGGGCCGGAACACCGCCGTGAACGCGCGCTGCGGCGTGGCGACCACCTTGGCGACGGCGAGCGGGGAGGAGATCGCCCAGTTCTTCGGGACGAGTTCGCCGACCACCATCAGGACCACGGTGGACAGCGCGGTGCCGATCACGAGCGCGAGTGAGGAGGCCACACCGGGTGACAGTCCGGTCGCCTCCACCGGCCCCCGGATGAGCTTGGCGATGGACGGCTCGGCGAGCATGCCGACCACCAGGTTGGTCACGGTGATGCCGAGTTGGGCGCCGGAGAGCTGGTAGGTGAGGCTGCGTACGGCCTTGAGTGCTCCCGCCGCACCCCGCTCACCTCGGTCTGCGGCCCTTTCGAGCTCGCCGCGCTCCACCGTGGTCAGAGAGAACTCGGCCGCCACGAACGCACCGCAGGCGAGGGAGAGCAGTACCGCCACGAGGAGCAGGAGTACTTCGGTCATCGGTTCACCTCCGTCCCAGGATCGAGCAGGGGCAGGAGGTTCGCGCGATGTCGGCGGTATCGACTACTGGGGGGCTCGCCCATGGGCGGACGCTCACACCTTTCGAAGGGGTCGGATGTTCGAGAATCCATAGTAAAGGATCAGCAAAATCGGGTGCGTGTGAGTTGCTGCGGGGCTGGTCAGGGGCCTGGGAGCACGTGCGCAGGGGTGCGCGCGGAAACGCTCACAGGGACTTGACCCAGCGCCGCCAGTGGTCCTCGCGATGGTAGCCACCTGCCGCCCATGCGTGGTGCGCCTGACCATTGGCCTCCAGGACCATGGCGTCCACCCGCCGCCCGCCCAGCGCGGCGAATCGCTGCTCCGCGACGTCCATCAGCGCCGTGGCGATGCCCTGCCGGCGGAAGTCGGGGTGCACGGCGAGGCGGTACATGGAGCACCGCCATCCGTCGTACCCGGCTATGACGGTTCCGGCGAGGCGGCCGTCGCGTTCGGCGAGGATCAGGGACTCGGGGTCCCTCTCGATCAGGCCGGCGACCCCGTCGTGGTCGTCCGTGATGCTGGTCCCCTCCGCGGCGTCGCGCCAGAACCGCAGGACGGCGTCGACGTCGGAGGGGGTGGCGGGGCGGATATCGAGATCGGTCATGGTGGGAGCCAACCAGAGTGTGCGCGGAATCAGCCATTGTTTTCGTGCGAGTCAGGTACCCCGTGGACCGCCGATCCCACCCGTCCGTCCCGGCGCCGTCTCCCGGCGCCGCGCGTGCCCGTTCCCCTTGCGAGTGCTAGCACGGGCGCGCTAGCGTGATGTCGTGCCCAAGACTCAGCTGAACGTTCGAGTGGACGAGGCCACCGCCGAGGCGGCGCGTCAGCGCGCCCTGCAACGGGGGATGAGCGTGAACCGCTACATAGAGGAGCTCGTCAAACAGGATGCGGGCGAAGTGGGACACACCTTCGTCGAGGCCGCGGCCGACTTCATGAAGCAGTACGAGTCGGTGTTCGCCGAGGAGTTCGGCACGGAGCGCAAAGGCACCCGTTGAACCTGCAGATCGACCTTTCCTGGCTGCTCATGGTCGCCGAGCACAAGACGCCCGGCGATCCCCAGGTCGTGGACTGGGGTGCGCTCGTCGCCGCTGTCAGCCGGCACGAGGCGGAGATCTTCGGCAGCCCCGTCTACAGCGATCCGCATTCCCGGGCCGCCGCCATGCTGCAGTTGCTCCTCCATGTGCCCGCGCTGGAGCACTCGAACGCGATGTTCGCCTCCGCCGTCGCCTACGGCTACCTCGTCGCCTCCGGGCTGAAGATCATCACTTCGCCCGAACAGGTGCGCGATCTCGCGCTGCTGGTGAAAGAGGGCAAGGCCGACGTCAGGGCCATCGCCGACGAGCTGCGCCGCTGGAGCCTGTGAGGACGCGTCCCATGGCGGGAGTCCCGATGCGGGAGCAGCCCCGGGGCGAGGCCGGACGCGAAGGGCCCCGCACGGCCGTACGTGAAGGGGCCTGCGCGCGATCGGCCGGAAGAGCCTCCGCCCGAGCGGTCAGGGCGAAGCCTCCGCTGACCGGTCCACCACCGCGGACCTCCGGGCCACGCCCAGCACACAGGGCGTGGTCGGCAGCTGCACGCCACGTTCAGGGATGCGGAACCGGCGGTACACCCCCAGTTCGAAGCCGGCCTCCTCCAGCGCGGTGATCGTGTCCCGTGCGGTGTGGCAGCCCCCGAAGAGCAACGGCCAGAAGGTGCGGTCCACCGTCCGCTGCGCCGCTGCCAGCGCTCCGCCCTGCGCCAGGGTGTGCTCGAAGAAGCGCAGCTCGCCGCCCGGCCTCAGCACCCGCTTGATCTCCGCCAGCGCCCGGGGCAGATCCCGTACGGTGCACAGGACCAGCGAGGCCACGGCGGCGTCGAACGCCTCGCTCTTGACCGGCAGCGCCTCCGCGGTGCCCGGCACCATATCGACCGGTACCTCCGCCCGCAGCGCGGCATCGGTCGCCAGCCGGCGCAGATTGCGCTCCGGCTCGATCGCCATCACCTCGGAGACGGCCCCCGGGTAGTGAGCGAAATTGAGGCCGTTGCCCGCGCCGATCTCGATGACCCGGCCGGAGAGGCCGGCGAGGAGCTCCTCGCGGTGGGCCGCGATGCCCGCCTTGAGATCGGCGGTCACGCTCATCCGGGCGTAGAAGCGGGCGAAGACCGGGTGGTGCACCGCGTCCCGAGGATTCTTCGTGCTGCGCCGACGCATGACGGGCCTCCTTCGAGCACGGGGAAACGGCTCCACCTCGATTCTCCCCCGTACGGGCGCACTCAGCCGCTCATGCGCGGGCCGAGTTCCCTCCGAGCTCCGGCGCCAGCCAACTCGCCGCCCGGGCCCGGAAGTCGGACGGGGCCAGTGACCCGGCTCCGGCAGGCACCGCGCCCAGGAGCGGCGCCCCCGCCGAGACAGGCAGGTCGTCGATGTTGCACCGGGAGGCCAGGTCCGGGTCGGCCGGCATGCTCCCCACCACCACACCCGGGCACACCAGCCCGCGCGACCGCAGGGCCTCCGTCGTCAGAGCGGTGGCGTTGAGGGTGCCCAGGCCCGCGGCCGCCACGACCAGCACCGGTGCCGTCATCAGCCGTGCGGCGTCCGCGAGCGTGGCTCCCTGTTCGTCGTAGCGCACGAGCAGCCCGCCCGCGCCCTCGACGAGTACGAGATCGTGCTCCGTCGCCAGCTTCTGGGCCGTCTCGGCGATCTCGTACGGGCGTACGGGCGTGAGCCCGGCGCGGCGTGCCGCCGTCTCGGGTGCCAACGGCTCCGGGAAACGAGCCAGTTCGACCGCGGTCACATGGGCGCCGGCCAGCCTGACCACCTCGGCGGCGTCCCCCGGCTCTCCCGGCGCGAGACCCGTCTGGGCGGGCTTGAGCACGGCAACCCTGCGGCCCTGCCAGGCCGCCGCCACCGCGGCCGTCACGATCGTCTTGCCGATCTCGGTGCCCGTGCCGGACACCACCAGAATCGTCATCTCAGCCTTCCCTCGCCGCCGCGCACACGGCCCGGCAGATTCGCGCCACATCGTCGTCGCCCGTCACATAGGGCGGCATCGTGTACACGAGATCGCGGAACGGGCGCAGCCACACACCCTCGCGGACCGCCGCGCGGGTCGCGGCCTCCATGTCCACCTCGTGATCGAGCTGTACGACCCCGATCGCGCCCAGCACTCTGACCTCCCGTACACCCGGCAGCTCCGAGGCCCCGGCCAGCCCGAGGCGCAGAGCCCTGCCGATCCGCTCGACCTCCAGCTCCCAGTCCTGGCCCAGCAGGAGGTCCACGGACGCGCAGGCCACGGCCGAGGCCAGTGGATTGCCCATGAAGGTCGGCCCGTGCGCCAGCACCGGCACCTCTCCGCTCGAAATGCCCTCGGCCACCCGTGAGGTGCACAGTGTCGCCGCCAGCGTCAGATAGCCGCCGGTCAGCGCCTTGCCGACACACATCACGTCCGGTGACACCCCGGCATGCCCCGCCGCGAAGAGCTTGCCGGTGCGGCCGAAGCCGGTCGCGATCTCGTCGAACACCAGCAGCACGTCGTTCGCGTCGCACGCCTCGCGGAGCACCCGGAGGTAGGCGGGCGAGTGGAACCGCATCCCGCCCGCGCCCTGGACGACGGGCTCCACGATCACCGCGGCCAGCTCGTCGGCGTGGGCGGCGATCAGCTCCCGCAGATGCCTCACGTACGCCTCGTCCGGCTCGGCGTTGAAGCCGTCCGGGGGGGCGTCCGCGAAGACCTGCCGGGGGAGGGCACCCGACCACAGCTCGTGCATCCCGCCCTCGGGGTCGCACACCGACATCGGCTGCCAGGTGTCCCCGTGGTAGCCGCCGCGCCACGTCAGCAGCCGGTGCTTGCCCGGCCGCCCGGCCGAGCGCCAGTACTGCAGGCACATCTTCACCGCGACCTCGACCGAGACCGAACCCGAATCGGCGAGGAAGACGTGTCGCAGCGGCTCAGGGGTGATCTCCACCAGCCGGGCGGCCAGCCGGACGGCGGGCTCATGGGTGAGCCCGCCGAACATCACATGGCTCATCCGGTCCAGTTGCCCGCGGGCGGCCTCGTTGAGCACCGGATGGTTGTAGCCGTGGACCGCCGACCACCAGGACGACATGCCGTCCACCAACTCGCTCTGCCCATGGGCGGGTTCGGCGAGTCTGAGACGGACCCCGGACGCGGACTCCACGACCAGCGGTTCCTGCCGCCCCGGCATCGGGCCGTAGGGGTGCCAGACGTGGGCCCGGTCCAGGGCGAGGAGTTCGGCGGGGCGGAGCGGGTCAGGCATTGGGTGCGAGATCCGTTCCGGCACCGCGTCGGCGGACGGCCACCAGGTCCGTGCGCGCCGTCAGGGGCTCGGTGGCCTCGGGCGCCCGGTCGGCGGGCGCCGCCACGGTCCCGCACACCGCCGAGGTGTCACCCGCCGTGGAGCCGGATTCGCCGCACGGAGCGCAGCCGCTCCCGTGTGAACCGCACCCGCTGCTCTCGTGCGAACCGCAGCCGCCCGCCGACTGCGCGCGGTGCTCCGGGAGGGTCGTGGTCTCCGCTCCCTCCACTTCGAAACCGGCGTCCGCGATCATGTCGAGGTCGGTCTGCCCGGCCTGCCCCTCGCTGGTCAGGTAGTCGCCCAGGAAGATCGAGTTGACCAGATTCAGGGCCAGCGGCTGCATCGAGCGCAGATGGACCTCACGCCCGCCCGCGAGCCGCACCTCGGCATCGGGGCAGACGAACCTGACCATCGCCAGGATGCGAAGGCACCGCTGCGGTGTGAGGTGCCACTCCTTGGCGAGCGGCGTGCCCTCCATGGGAATCAGGAAGTTCACCGGCACCGAGTCGGGGTCCAGCGCGCGCAGCGAGAACACGACGTCCACGAGATCGGCGTCGGTCTCGCCCATCCCGGCGATCAGACCGGAGCAGGCGGAGAGCCCGGCCGCCTGGGCCTGCTGAACGGTGTCCACCCGGTCGGCGTACGTGTGGGTGGTGGTGATGTCTCCGTACGTACCCTCGGAGGTGTTGAGGTTGTGGTTGTACGCGTCGGCGCCCGCAGACCTGAGGCGGTCGGCCTGGCCCTCCGACAGAAGGCCGAGACAGGCGCACACCTCGACGCCCTCGTGCTGATCCTTGATCGCTTCGATCGTCTGCGACACCCGGTCGATGTCCCGGTCGGTCGGCCCCCGGCCGCTCGCCACCAGGCACACGCGCTTCGCGCCACCGGCCACACCCGCGGCGGCGGCCTTCTTCGCCTCGTCCGGTTTCAGCCAGGTGTACTTGAGGATCTCGGCCTTGGAGCCGAGGCGCTGCGAGCAGTACGAGCAGTCCTCGGGACAGAGCCCGGACTTCAGGTTCACCAGATAGTTCAGCTTGACGCGCCTGCCGAACCACTGGCGGCGCACCTTCCCGGCCGCGGCCACCACGTCGAGCAGTTCGTCGTCGGAGGTCGCCAGCACGGCGAGCGCCTCTTCACGGGTCGGCAGTTCGCGCCGCAGCCCCTTGTCCACCAGCGTGTTCAGCAGGTCCATGGCGTTGATCCTGACGTACGGCACCGCCATCGGCCAAGGAGGAACCGGACAGGAGAGCCGGCCGATGCTGTGTGTATTGCCACACCCTGGCCTGTTGCGCACCCGGTTAGGGTCTGTGAGCTGCCTACAAAAGGGACCCGCTCATGTCCTACGCCCCATTCGACTGGATCGACGACGAGGCGCGCCGCCGGGCAGACGCCGGACTCGTCCGGATGCTGCGCCCGAGGCCCGCCGAGGCCGGACCGCTGGACCTCGCCAGCAACGACTACCTGGGGCTGACCCGGCACCCCGAGGTCACCTCGGCCGCTGCGGAGGCGGCGCGGGAATGGGGTGCGGGTTCCACCGGCTCCCGTCTGGTCACCGGCTCCACCGCACTCCACGCCGAACTGGAGCGGGAACTCGCCGACTTCTGCGGATTCGAAGCGGCCCTCGTGTTCTCCTCCGGTTACGCCGCCAACCTCGCGGCCCTCACCGCGCTCACCGGACGCGACTGGCTGATCGTGTCCGACGCGGGTAACCACGCCTCGATCGTCGACGGCTGCAGGCTCTCCCGGGCCGCGACCGCCGTGGTGCCGCACGCGGACCCCGAGGCCGTACGCAAGACGCTCCGCACCCACGGGGGACGGGCACTGGCCGTGACCGACTCGGTCTTCTCGGTGGACGGCGACGCGGCCCCGCTTCCCGCCCTGGCCGACGCCTGCCGGGACGGGGGCGCCGCCCTCCTGGTGGACGACGCGCACGGACTGGGGGTCCTGGGCGAGGGAGGGCGCGGCGCGCTCGCCGCCGCCGGTCTCGCGGGCGACGAGGGGATCGTCGCCACGCTCACCCTCTCCAAGTCGCTGGGCAGCCAGGGCGGAGCGGTCCTGGGACCCGCCCGGGTCATCAGCCATCTGGTCAACACAGCCCGTACGTTCATCTTCGACACCGGCCTCGCGCCGGCCGCTGCCGGCGGCGCGCTCGGCGCGCTCCGGCTGCTGCGCCGGGAGCCGGAACGCGCGGCCAGGGCAGGCGCGGTCGCCCTCGACCTGCACGGCCGGCTGACCGCGGCGGGCCTGACCGCCGTACGCCCCGACGCCGCCGTCGTGTCGGTACGCGCGCCCTCCCCGGAGTCGGCCGTGCGCTGGGCGGCGGACTGCCGGGAGGCCGGGCTCGCGGTGGGATGCTTCCGGCCGCCGTCGGTGCCGGACGGGATCTCACGGCTCCGGCTGACCGCCCGGGCCGACCTGACGCAGGACCAGATCGAGGCCGCCGTGAGCACGATCGTCTCGACGGCGCCCCCGGCCGGCTGAGTCCGGAGCCACCACGGCACCGATGCCCCGGGAAGGCCCGCGTCAGCCGACCCGGGGACCGTGCAGCCCGGCCACGAAGGACGTCCACGCCGTCCCGGAGAAGCGCAGAGGTGGGAGCGCCTCGTCCTTGGAGTCCCGGACGGCCAGGAGATTCTCGCCGAGCAGCGCTGCTTCCACGCAGTTGTTCATCCCTGTGCTGCGGCTGCTGCGCCGCCATGTGGGTGCGGGCTGTGCGGGACGGTCGGACATCGTGCCCCCCTCGGGCAGTCTGAAGTTCCGCCTAATCGCCACGGCCTACGGCGGCGATGAGGTCCAGCGAACGCTCCGGCGACAGCGCGTGGGCCTGCAACGT
Source organism: Streptomyces sp. CB02058 (assembly GCF_001905505.1). Lineage (GTDB taxonomy): Bacteria > Actinomycetota > Actinomycetes > Streptomycetales > Streptomycetaceae > Streptomyces. The sequence goes on along the minus strand of NZ_LIPG01000004.1, from coordinate 896,206 downwards.
ACGGAAGGCCGAGCTGTACGCCTCAAGGTCTTCTCTCCGCTCCAGATAGAGACTACTCGTCAAATGGTCAAGAGTGACCACATCCAGATCAGAAGTGCTCGGAAAGGAGAAGATAACGAAAGGCCCGGTGAGTCCGACGTAGCTTCCCGCCTCGAACGGCAGTAACTGCAGTGTCACGTGGGGCAGTTGAGCGGAACGTGCCAGGTGATGCAGCTGATCCCGCATGACCGCGGGGCCGCCGACCCGGCGCCGGAGCACGGCCTCGTCGAGCACGGCGCTGAACCGCAGCGGTCCCGGTGAGTACAGGACGCTCTGCCGGGCGAGTCTGACCTCCACCAGGGAGTCGAGCTGTGCGGGCGGGAGCCCGTCCAGCGAGGACCGGGTCACCGCTCGCGCGTAGTCGGCTGTCTGCAGCAGCCCCGGCACCACCGAGGTCTCCAGGGTGCGGGCCTCACAGGCCTGGGACTCCAGGCTGATGAAGTCGCGGTACTGGGGCGGGATGAGCCCGCGATAGGCGTGCCACCAGCCGACTCCGCCGCCGCCCGCCGAGCCCGCGAGGGTCTGGAGCAGTGAGCGCAGGTGTGCGTCGTCCACGCCGTAGGCGTCGAGCAGCCGGGTCACGTCGGCGGGAGTCACCCCGCTCGCCCCCGTCTCGATCCGGCTCACCTTCGACTGGTTCCAGCCCAGCATCACGGCGGCTTCCCGGCTGGTGAGTCCCGAGGCATGGCGCAGGCTGCGCAGTTCCTCCCCGAGTTTGCGACGGCGTACCACGGGGCCGTGCCGCATGCCGGCCTCCTTCCCTTGTGCGGAGGGCCGTCCTCCGCGGGACAGCCAGGAAAGGGGCCAGTGTGGTGGTTGTGTACGGCTACGGGGGAGAGTTCACCGGAATGGGCGACAGATATATGCATATCTTGGTCGATCGCTGCCCTGCGGGGCAGCATCGGTGGCAGTCTGGCGCGAAGCACAGTCCAGGCCGATCGCGGGTCGGTCAGGCGGGAAAGGGACGGCGTCGCCATGGCAGACCATCAGGAAGCAACCGTGACTCTGCCGAGCGACCCGGCCTCGGTGTCCGAGGCCCGGAGATACGTCGCACGGGTACTCGCCGAATGGGGTCTGGCCGAAGGCAGCGAGACCGCCGACGACATCCGGCTGATCGTCTCGGAACTGGCCACCAACGCCGTGCAGCACACCTTCGGCCAGTCACCCACGTTCACCGTGGACCTCCGCCTGGACCGGGACGTCGAGCTCTTCCTCGGAGTGACGGACAGTCACCCCCGATGGCCCCAGCGCCTGCCCGCGGCGGTCAGGCAGGACAACGGCCGGGGCATGGTGATCATCCGGGCCCTCGCCAAGCAGTGCGGTGGACGGCTCAGCGTCAGCCCCACCCCCGACGGCGGCAAGACCGTGTCGATCGCTCTTCCCTGGGCGGTCCCCGCGCAGACGTGACGGCTGCTGCCCTTCGACCGGCGGTGCCGGCCGCCCTCAGAGGTTGGTCGTGCCGACCACCTCGACCGGCGTCGACAGGCCGAACGGGATCACCTGGTCGAGCGCAAGGACGGCAACGCTGAGCCGGCACCCGTCAAGCCATCGCCTACGGTGCGGAGGCCCGGCCGAAGCCGCTGCGCAGCAGCGCCATCAGCGTAGAAGCGGCCGCCGTGTTCCGCTCCCCCCGGTGCGCCACGGAGATCGTCCGCCGGAACGCCGCCGGTTCCAGGCGTCGCACGGCCAGAGGTGTCGGGGACATCGTCGCGACCATCTCCGGTACGACCGCCACGCCGATGCCCGCGCTGACCAGCGCGCACACCAGCGCGTAGCCCGGAGACTCGCACACCACGGCGGGGGTCGCCCCCGCGTCGGCCAGCGCGCGTTCCACCCCGCGCCGTGGCGGATGAGCCGGCGCGCTGCTGATCAGCGGGCGGCCGGCCAGCTCGGAGACAGGCAGCGGACCGCTGCCCTCGGACAGCATCTGCCCGAGCGCGGTGACGAGCACCAGCTCCTCGACGAGCAGTGGCTCGGCGTGCACCCCCGCGGGCAGCGGATCGGGCGCCGCCGGTTCGTAGGCGTGGGTCAGCGCCAGATCCACCTCGCCCGCCGCCACCGCGGCCACCCCGGCCGGCGGCTCGTAGTCCGTGACGGTCAGCTCGACATCGGGGTGGGCGCGGCGGAAGGCGGTGAGCACCGGCGGCAGCAGATGGATGCCGGCCGTCACGAAGGTGCCGACCCGCAGCCGCCCGCCCGACAGCCCGGCGAGGCGGGCCAGCTCGTGCCGCGCCTGGTCCAACTCGTCCAGGACCCGCCTGGCCCGCCCGGCCAGCAGCTCCCCGGCGGCCGTCAGTCGCGCACCACGGTGGTGCCGGACGAGCAGCGCGGCCCCGGCCTCCCGCTCCAGTTTGGCCAGCTGCTGCGAGAGCGCTGGCGCGGTGTAGCCCAGCCGCGCGGCCGCCCGTGTGATCGAGCCGGCCTCGGCCACCGCCACCAGCGCGGCCAGCCTCGTCGGGTCGTACATTAAGCATTCCTTTTGGCAGACCCAGAAGATTCCAAGTACACGCTAAAGGCTCCGAGCGGTCAGTCTGTACGCATGGACGCACAACTGCTCGCCTTCGTGGCCGTCGCCGCAGGAATGGTCGCGCTGCCCGGCGCGGACTTCACCGTCGTCGTACGCAACGCGCTCGCATCCCGCAGGTCCGGGCTCGCCACCGCGGTGGGGGTCGCCGGAGGGCTGCTGGTGCACACCGCGCTGGCCGTCGCCGGACTCGCCGCCGTGCTCGTGACCATGCCGGTGCTGTTCCGCACCGTCCAGCTGCTCGGCGGCGCCTATGTGCTCTATCTCGGCCTCAGTGGCCTGCACGCGATGCGTCGCCGCACCACCGGGGGAGCGGGCGCCGACGAAGGGGCGGCCGGCGGTACGGCGATGGGACCGGCGCGCTCGCTGCGACAGGGCTTTCTCACCAACGCCCTCAATCCGAAGGCACCCGTGCTCTTCCTCAGCCTGCTGCCCCAGTTCGTCCCCGACGGCTCGCCGCCCCTTCCCCGGACCCTGCTGCTGGCCTCGGTGGTGGTGCTGCTCGCCCTCGTCTGGTTCCCGGCCGTGGCGCTGCTGGTGGACCGCCTCGGGCGGTGGCTGCGCCGGCCGCGTACCGCCCGCGTGATCGAGGGCGGCAGCGGCACGGCGCTCACCGCGCTGGGACTCGTCCTGGTGACAGGGCCCCTGCTGCACTGAGCGGGCAGGGGAGAGAGGTCAGCGGACCCTCCCGTACCAGACGTTGTTCGACCAGATCCGCTCCAGGCGGACCACCGCTCCGGTCTTCGGTGAGTGCCAGATCTTGCCGCTGCCGGCGTAGATGCCGACGTGGTACACACTGCGCCCCGCGTGGAAAAAGACCAGGTCGCCGCGTTTCCGCTGCGACCTGGAGATATGACGGGTCTTGTTGTACTGCTGCTGGGCCGTGCGGGGAAGTTTCTTCCCCGCCTTCTTGAACGAATAGAGAGTGAGGCCGGAGCAGTCGAACCGGTGGGGGCCGGTGGCCCCCCATCTGTACGGTGCACCCTTCTTCGAGGCGGCGATGTTGAGCGCCTTCGTCGAGTGAGCCGCGGCTTCGGCCTCGTCGACGAGGCCGGGGGTCAGCATGGTGGCGCCGACGGCGAATGTGAGAACCGAGGCCGTACCGACCCGGGCGAGAAGAGACGGGACATGAACCTGCGCAGACATGCGCAACCCTTCGTCAGCCGCCTGTGAAGGATGACCTGTCGGGTTCGGGCTGGCGAAGTTGCCCGGCCGCGCGAAGCGGTTTCACCCCGAGGACCGTCCGGATGTCCGGGCGGCCCGTTGTGCTCGGGTCCTCCACTCCTGCCGATCCACTCCTGTCGACCAGGCATCCGGACGGCGGCAGGACTCGGCGTCCGCCCGGACCGCCCCGCCGCGGTGGCGGGGGCTTGTCGTCCCAGGGATCTTTACGCACGCACTGTCGGTTTTCCTCGCTGAAGTTCCGATATGTGAGAGTCGTCACCACTGATCCGTTCGGGTGGACGCCGAGGGCGCTGTGACGGAGCGGCGTTGCCCGACCAGCCGCGTACCAGCGACGGAACGAAGGATTCCGCTCAGTGTCCGCACTCGGTGCGCAAGTTGGGCTGTCCCTCGGGCGGGGGAGCTCCTACGCCGAACGAGCGAGGAAAACTCATCGCCGGACCGGGCGTGTCGTCACAGGTCGCCGAATGGCGGGCGCGGCACCCGAGTCGGGCTCCGCGAGTGATCAACTCGACGCAGCCGGAGGCACGGCGACCCCGCCCGGCGCTCCCCGTCCAGCAGCCGTAACGCCCTGGCCAGTGTCTCCGCGTGGATCTGCGACTCGCCCCGCTCGTGCATCAGCACGAGCGCGTCACGGAGGGCCGTGGCCCGGGAGGCGAGCGCCTGGGCCGCCCGGAGCGCGCCGTAGGTGTCGCTGCCACGGGCGGGGTTGATGCGGCCGAGCTGGTCGAGCACCTCCAGATAGCAGTCGATGAACTCGGCCTCGGCGCGGGTCAGCGCGGGGAGCGGCGGGAACTGGGGGGTGAGCATCGGGCGTTCACCTCGCGGCATGCGGTGGCTGGGACGGCGTGCGGTTCTCCACGACGTGGTCCACCAGCCCGAACGCCAGGGCGGCCGGGGCGTCGAGGATGGTGTCCCGTTCGACGGCGGCGCTGATCTCCCGCGCGGAACGCCCGGTGTGACGGGCCAGCATGGCGGTGAGCAGCTCGCGCTCACGCGCCAACTCGCGTGCCGTGATCTCGAGATCGGACGGCTGGCCCTGCACCGGCTCGTCCAGAGCGGGTTGCTGGATGACTACCCGGGCGCCGGGCAGAGCATGTCGGTGTCCGGGCGCCCCGGCCGCGAGCAGCACGGCGGCACTTGAGCCCGCCTGCCCGAGGCAGAAGGTCTCCACCTCGCAGGTCAGGTAGAGCATGGTGTCGTAGATCGCCGTCATGGCATTGAAGGACCCGCCGGGCGAGTTGATGTAGAGCGACAGCGGCCGGTCCGGGTCCGCGTGCTCCAGATACATGAACTGGGCGATGAGATCGGTCGCGGCGGTGTCGTCGACGGGTGTGCCGAGGAAGACGATGCGCTCGGACATCAGCTTCGAGTACGGATCCATGCTCCGGGATCCGTATGCGGTGCGCTCGGTGAACTCGGGCAGGACGTGTCGGGCGGCGGGACGGAACATGACGGAGCCTCTCCTCGGAATCACCGCAGGCGGAACCGGCCTGTACGACCCAGTACGTAAAAAATGTACAGGACGTACAGAAGGTTATGATGGGGACTATGGCCTACGAGATTCCGGTGACGCAAGCCCGCGCAGAGCTCGCCGAGCTGATCAACCGCGTTGTCTACGGCGGCGAGAGAGTGGTCGTGACGCGGCACGGAAAGCCGCTCGTGGCGCTGGTCTCCGCCGCTGACCTGCAACGACTCGAGAGCGAGGAGCAGGCGGTCGAGGAGCAGGTGATCAGTTCCGTGTCGTCGATCCGCTCGGCGCCATCTGCTCAGGGCGAACGGCGCCGCTTCGGTATCGCCGCGGAACACCGCGGCCACGACCAGGACGACTGACCGCCGGACGCCGGCCCGGCGAACGGAAAGGCCGTGCGCTCCGCCCTGGGGCGGGAGCGCACGGCCTTTTTCCGGTGCGGAGCGGCTCAGCCGGCGAGCGCCCCCTCGGGCGTGCGGCCGACGGGTGCGGCAGCGGGCTCCGGGCGCCTGCGGCCTCCGATCAGTACGGCTGCCAGGCCCAGCAGTACCCAGAGCGCCAGCGTCAGGGCGGGGCCGCCGGACGCGCTCCCGTCGAAGAAGGCGACCGAGCGCAGCAGGGAACCGCCCGCGCCCGGCGGCAGCCACTGGCCGATCATGCCGAGCGGCTCGGGGAGCAGTTCGGGGGCGCTGGTGACGCCGGAGGACGGATTGCCCAGCAGTACGACCAGCAGTGCCCCGAGGCCGATGCCCCGCGTGCCGATCAGGGCGCCGAGCCCCGCAACCGTCGCACCCGCCGCCAGCGCGGTCAGCCCGATGGCGCCCGCTTCTGCCCACCAGTCGCCCGTGAGCACGCCGAGCCAGCTGTGGGCCATGGAGGCGGCGGCGATCCCGACCAGGGCCGCCGCACCCGTCAGTGCCACGACCGCCCACCCGCCGCGCAGCTTCATCAGGGTGACCAGGGCTCCGGCCGCCACACCGGCGAGGGTGAGCGGGAGGACGCTCGCGCCGAGCGCGCTGCCGCGCGGGTCGGTGGAGGGTGCGGCAACGACATCGGTCACCGGGACGGTGATGCCGTCCGGCGCCGCCGCCGTGACCGCCTCGGTCAGCAGCTGGGCCACGACCGGACTTGCCGCGGACGCGGTGAGCAGCTGGGGGCCCTTCGCCGTGACCACGACCGCGCCGTATACGGCCCGGTCCTCGATCGCGGCGCGGGCCGCGGCCTCGTCGTCGTAACGGTGGATCTCGAAGGCGCCCTCGCGTCCCTCGAACCGCTCGGCCAGCTGGTCGGCCGCCGGTGCCGCACCGGCGATGCCCACGGGCAGATCCCTGGGGGTCATCCGTGCCGCGGGCCAGGAGAAGGCCCAGAGTGCGAGCGTCACGATCAGGGGGACGAGCAGGATGACCGCCAGCGCGCGGCGGCTGGGGGCAGCAGGCATGGGGCGTGCCTCGATTCAAAGAGAAGGATCGTTCGTTTTACGTACGGCCCACTGTCGTGCCGAGCAGGGAGCTTGTCAAGAATGAATGTTCGTTTTAGGTTGGCTCGCATGGCACGTGTATCTCAGGAGCACCTCGACGCCCGCCGCCGGCAGATCCTCCAGGGGGCCGCCCGCTGCTTCGCCGGCAATGGCTTCCACGGCACGTCGATGCAGGACGTGCTCAAGGAGATCGGGCTGTCCGCAGGGGCCGTCTACCGCTATTTCGCGGGCAAGGAGGAGCTGATCACGGCCATCGCGGACGAGGCCTTCGCGAGCATCCGCCAGGCGTTCGAGGAGGCGGCGGACCTCACCCCGCCGCCCACCCCGGACGTGCTCCTCGGTCGGGTGATGCGCGGCATCCTGTCGGGGCAGATGTACGGACTGGAGCGCCGCGCGTGTGCCGCGCTCATCGTCCAGGTGTGGGCCGAGACCCTGCGTGACGAGCGGCTGGCGCAGGTGCTCGAGGACGGTTACGCCGGCATGCGCGTCGCCTGGGCGAAGCTGGTGGAGGCGTACCGGGCGGCGGGCATCCTGCACTCCGACGTGCCCGCCGATGATGTCGCCCGCACGATGATCGCCACGGCGCAGGGCTTCATGGCTCAGGAGGCGCTGTTCGGCGGGGTGGAGCCCGAGATCCTGGAGAACGGGCTGCGCGGGCTGATGTCCATGGATCCGCAAAAGATCAGTTAACGCGCCGGAAAAACTTTCGCCCTAACGTGCAATACCTGGCCGCGAGATCCTCTTCGCCGTTCAACAGAGTGTTGAACGCGGGATAGGGTCCCGCTGCGCCCGGGGCAGGTACCGGGCGGAAGACGAAGAGGGTGGAAGCGTGCAACTGACTCCGCACGAACAGGAACGCCTGCTCATCCATGTGGCGGCCGATGTCGCAGAGAAGCGCAGGGCGCGCGGACTGCGGCTGAATCACCCCGAGGCGATCGCGCTGATCACCTCCCACCTTCTGGAAGGCGCGCGCGACGGCCGGACCGTGGCCGAACTCATGGCCTCCGGGCGGAAGGTGCTCACCCGCGACGACGTCATGGACGGCATCCCCGAGATGATCCACGACGTCCAGGTCGAGGCCACGTTCCCGGACGGCACCAAGCTCGTCACCGTCCACGACCCGATCGTCTGACGGGGGAGCAGCAGATGATTCCCGGAGAGATCCTCTACGCGAAGGCCCCGGTGCCGCTCAACGAAGGGCGCCCCGTCACCCGCCTCACCGTCCTCAACGCGGCGGACCGGCCCGTCCAGGTCGGTTCCCACTACCACTTCGCCGAGGCGAACACGGGCCTGGACTTCGACCGCGCCGCCGCCCATGGACTGCGGCTGAACATCGCCGCCGGAACCGCCGTGCGCTTCGAGCCCGGCATCCCCGTCGACGTCGAACTCGTCCCGCTCGCAGGCCTGCGCATCGTCCCCGGACTGCGCGGCGACACCGGAGGTTCCCTCGATGCCTGAGCTCAGCCGCCCCGTGTACGCCGATCTGTTCGGACCCACGACGGGCGACCGCATCCGCCTCGCCGACACCGATCTCGTCGTGGAGATCGAGGAGGACAGGTCGGGCGGTCCCGGACGGTCCGGTGACGAGGCCGTGTTCGGCGGCGGCAAGGTGATCCGCGAGTCGATGGGCCAGGCGCGCACCACCCGTGCCGAAGGCGCGCCCGACACGGTGATCACCGGCGCCGTGATCATCGACCACTGGGGCATCGTCAAGGCCGACATCGGCATCCGCGACGGCCGCATCACCGGTATCGGCAAGGCCGGGAACCCGGACACGATGGACGGCGTCCACCCGGATCTGGTCATCGGCCCCGAGACCGAGATCATCGCCGGGAACGGCAAGTTCGTCACGGCGGGGGCCATCGACGCACACGTCCACTTCATCTCGCCCACCCTCGTCGACCAGGCGCTCTCCTCCGGGATCACCACGCTCGTCGGCGGCGGCACCGGGCCGGCCGAAGGCACCAAGGCGACGACTATCACCCCCGGCCCCTGGCACCTCGCCCGGATGTTCGAGGCGCTCGAGGGATACCCGGTCAACATCGGTCTGCTCGGCAAGGGCAACACCATGTCCCGCGAGGCGATGCACTCCCAGCTCCGCGCAGGCGCCCTGGGATTCAAGATCCACGAGGACTGGGGCGCCACCCCCGCCGTCATCGACGCCTGCCTGAGCGTCTGCGAGGAGACCGGCGCCCAGCTCGCCATCCACACCGACACGCTCAACGAGGCCGGCTTCGTCGCCGACACGCTGGCCGCCATCGCGGGACGCACCATCCACGCGTACCACACCGAGGGCGCGGGCGGCGGGCACGCGCCCGACATCATCAGCGTGGTCTCGGAGCCGTACGTCCTGCCCAGCTCCACCAACCCGACGCGGCCGCACACCGTCAACACCATCGAGGAACACCTCGACATGCTGATGGTCTGCCACCACCTCAATCCCACGGTGCCGGAGGACCTCGCCTTCGCCGAGTCACGGATCAGGCCCTCGACCATCGCCGCGGAGGACATCCTCCACGACCTCGGAGCCATCTCCATCATCTCCTCGGACTCCCAGGCGATGGGCCGCATCGGCGAGGTGATCCTGCGGACCTGGCAGACCGCCCATGTGATGAAGCGGCGGCGCGGTGCCCTGCCGGGCGACGGCCGGGCCGACAACCACCGGGCACGTCGCTATGTCGCCAAATACACGATCAACCCGGCTGTCGCCCAGGGCCTGGACCGGGAGATCGGGTCCGTCGAGCCGGGCAAGCTCGCCGACCTGGTGATCTGGGACCCGGCCTTCTTCGGCGTCAAGCCGCAGACCGTGATCAAGGGCGGCCAGATCGCGTACGCGCAGATGGGCGACGCCAACGCCTCGATCCCCACCCCGCAACCGGTCATGCCGCGCCCGATGTTCGGGGCCGTGGGCCGGGCGCCCGCGTCCAACTCCTTCAACTTCGTGTCCGTGGCCGCCGTCCAGGACGGGCTGCCGGAGCGTCTGGGACTCGGCAAGCGGTTCGTGCCGATCACCAGCACCCGGGGCGTCACCAAGGCGGACATGCGGGAGAACGACGCCCTGCCCCGGGTCGAGGTCGACCCCGACAGCTTCGCCGTCACCATCGACGGTGATCCGGTCGAACCCGCACCGGCCGCGGAACTTCCCATGGCCCAGCGGTACTTCCTCTTCTGAGGGCAGGACAGCACTTCATGACGACGCGCGCAGCCCTGCTCGTCCTCGCCGACGGCCGGTTCCCCGCCGGTGGCCACGCCCACTCCGGTGGCGCCGAGCCGGCCGTCAAGGCAGGACACATCCGCAACGCCCAGGACCTGGAGGAGTTCTGCCTGGGCCGGCTCCACACCACCGGTCTCACCTCCGCCGCACTCGCCGCCGCGGCGGCGCAGGGCCTCGACCCGCTCGCCCTCGACGAGGCCGCCGACGCCCGGACGCCCTCACCGGCGCTCAGGAACGTCGCGCGCAGGCTCGGCCGCCAGATGATGAGGGCGGCACGGGCCACCTGGCCCAGCCCCGAACTGACCGCGCTCGCCGAAGCCCGGCCGCGCGGGGCCCACCAGCCCGTCGTCCTCGGCCTCGCGGCCCGGGCAGCGGGTCTGGGGCCGGCCGACGCCGCGCACTGCGTCGTCTACGAGACGGTCAGCGGCCCGGCCACCGCCGTGGTCCGGCTGCTGTCGCTCGACCCCTTCGAGGCCACCGCCGTCCTCGCCAGGCTCGCACCCGCACTCGACCTGGTCGCAGAACAGGCCGCACAGGCCGCGCGTGAAGGCATCGACGCGCTTCCCGCCGCGTCGGCGCCACTGCTCGACATCTCGGCCGAGGCCCACGCGGCCTGGCCGGTCCGCCTGTTCGCGTCCTGACACCGACCCCCGCCGCACCACCTTCACCAGGAGCCGCATCCCATGCACCTCGACCACGCCCACAACGCGCCCGCAGCCGTGAGCGCCGACGCCGCACGCCCCGACGGCACCCGCCGTGCCCTGCGCATCGGCCTCGGCGGGCCGGTGGGCTCCGGGAAGACCGCGACCGTCGCCGCCCTCTGCCGCGCGCTGCGCGACCGGATCTCCATCGCCGTCGTCACCAACGACATCTACACCCGCGAGGACGCCGCCTTCCTGCTCCGCAACGCCGTGCTGCCGCCCGAGCGCATCCAGGCCGTCGAGACCGGGGCCTGCCCGCACACCGCCATCCGCGACGACATCTCCGCCAACCTCGAAGCCGTCGAGGACCTGGAGGACTCCGTGGGGCCGCTCGACCTGATCCTCGTCGAATCGGGCGGCGACAACCTCACCGCCACCTTCTCCAAGGGGCTCGTCGACGCCCAGGTCTTCGTCATCGACGTGGCGGGCGGCGACGACATCCCGCGCAAGGGCGGCCCCGGTGTCACCACCGCCGACCTGCTCGTCATCAACAAGACGGACCTCGCCCCCTACGTCGGCTCCGACCTGGAGCGGATGGCCCGCGACGCCGCCGAGCAGCGCGGCGAACTCCCCGTGGTCTTCACCTCCCTGCGGGGCCCCGAGGGCGTGGCACCCGTCGCCGACTGGGTACGGGCACAGCTCGCGGCCTGGGCCGCATGAGCGTCGTAGCCACGGCCCGGCTCACCGCCGTCGCCGACGGACGGGGTGCCACGGTGCTGCCGGTGCTGGAGAGCGAGGGGCCGCTCGCCCTGCGCCGAACGAGGTCCCCGGACACGGCGTACACGCGTGTCACCGTGGTCGGCGCCATGAGCGCGCCCCTGGGCGGTGACCGGCTCGCCGTCGAGGTGCGCGCGGAGGAGAACGCGCGGCTGAGCGTGGACTCCGCCGCGGCGACCGTGGCGCTGCCTGGTGCCGACCCGGACGCGGGCCCGGCCACGTACGACGTGCGGCTCGTTGTGGGGGAGGAGGCGGAACTCCGCTGGCTCCCCGAACAGCTCGTCTCCGCCCACGGCAGCGACCTGAGGATGACCACCCGGGCCGAACTCGCCGCCACCGCACGCCTGGTGCTCCGCGAGGAACAGATCCTGGGCCGGCACGGCGAACCCACGGGCCGGCTCACCACCCGTCTGACCGTCCGGAGGGCCGGCCGTCCGCTGCTCGACCAGCAGCTGGCGTACGGCCCCGGGGCGCCCGGCGGCTGGGACGGACCCGCCGTCCTGGGGGGTCACCGGGCCGTCGGGCAACTCCTCGTGGTCGACCCGTCGTTCGACGGCGGGCTTCCCGCACCACGGGCGCTGGGCCCCACCGCCGCACTGACCCCGCTGTCGGGACCCGCCGTCCTGGTGACGGCGCTCGCCGCGGACGCACGGCTGCTGCGCGCGGTACTGGACGAGGCTCTGGAGGAGCTGCTGAAGGCGACAAGCCCCCTCCGGCCGAGCTGAGTTCGCTCAGCGGGACAGCGACACCGGTTATTGGTTCGGTAAAGAAACACGTGTACGCCCTGTTCTCAGCAGGCTCACAGACGAAAGGATCCCCGGGACGCGGAAACAGCCGCGCCGCCACGCGCGGCGCAACACACAGGGGGAGGTTCCACTTGAGACGCACAGCGGTGCTCGGTTCGGCCGGCACACTGATCGCGGGCACGCTCATAGCCGGAGCGATAGCCGCACCGGCGGCCGGTGCCGACAGTCGCCACCACGGCGACCAGGAGGCGCGCGGCGTGCAGACAGCTGCCGCCCGGGCCGCGCGAGCCGGGATCGACTGGACCGACTGCCCGGCCGACTGGGCCATCGCCGCACCCATCCAGTGCGGCTGGGTGACCGTTCCGCTCGACTACAGCAAGCCGAACGGCAAGCAGATCAAGCTCGCGGTCGACCGGCATGTCAGCACGGGCACGAAGGACGAGCGCCAGGGCGCCCTCCTCTACAACCCCGGAGGCCCCGGCGGCTCCGGGATGGCCTTCCCGAAGCGCATCATCAACAAGAACCCGCTCTGGACGAAGGTCGCGAAGGCATACGACTTCGTCGGCTTCGACCCTCGCGGGGTCGGCCACTCGGCGCCGATCTCCTGCATCGACCCGCAGGAGTTCGTGAAGGCCCCGAAGGCGGACCCGGTGCCCGACAGCGAGGCCGACAAGCGCGCACAGCGCAAGCTCGCCGCCGAGTACGCCGACGGCTGCGCCGAGCGCAGCGGCGACATGCTGCCGCACATGACCACGCCCAACACCGCGCGCGACCTGGATGTCATCCGTGCCGCGCTCGGTGAGAAGAAGCTGAACTTCCTGGGTGTCTCCTACGGCACGTACCTCGGCGCGGTCTACGGCACGCTCTTCCCGTCGCACGTACGCCGGATGATCGTCGACAGCGTGGTCAACCCCTCGAAGGACAACATCTGGTACGAGGCCAACCTCGGCCAGGATGTCGCCTTCCAGACCCGCTGGGACGACTGGAAGGCCTGGGTGGCGAAGAACGACGCCGCCTACCACATCGGCGACACCCCCGAGAAGGTCGAGCAGGCGTGGCTGACGCTGCGTGCCGAGGCCAAGAAGAGCCCGCTCGGTGGCGTCGTCGGCCCCGCCGAGCTCATCGGATTCTTCCAGAGCGCGCCGTACTACGACTCCGCCTGGGCGCCCACCGCGCAGATCTGGAGCGACTATCTGGGCGGTGACACCCAGGCGCTGATCGACGCCGCGGCACCCGACCTGTCGGACACCGCGGGCAACATCAGCTCGGAGAACAGCAATGCCGTCTACACGGCGGTCGAGTGCGCGGACGCCAAGTGGCCCACCAGCTGGCAGAAGTGGGACCGCGACAACACCAGGCTGCACAAGGACCACCCGTTCATGACCTGGGCCAACGCCTGGATGAACCTTCCCTGTGCGACCTGGCCGTCCAAGCAGCAGACGCCGCTGGACGTGCGCACCGGCAAGGGGCTGCCCCCGGTGCTGATCGTGCAGTCCACGCGTGACGCCGCCACCCCGTACGAGGGCGCCGTCGAGCTGCACAAGCGGTTCAAGGGCTCCCGCCTCATCACGGAGGAGGGCGCCGGATCGCACGGTGTCACCGGCCTGGTCAACCCCTGCATCAACGAGCGGGTGGACACCTACCTGCTCACCGGGAAGACCGACCGGCGCGATGTGACGTGCACCCCGCACGCCACACCGAAGCCGTGAGCACCGTCTGAGACGGGGGCGGGCGGCCGGGGTTCTCGCGGCCGCCCGCCCTCACGCCTCTCTGCCGTGCCGCGCCAGCCAGGCGTCCTCCGCCGCGTAGTCGAAGAGGCCCTCGCCGTAGTTCGCCACCATCTTCGGGAAGGCCTGCTTCCAGTCCCGTCCCGCCAGTTGTGCGGTGAGCCATTCGACGGTCTGCGGCAGCGACTCCATGTAGTCCGTCACCGCGCGATAGCCGAGCTCCCGTTCCGCGAGCGACATGTCGTAGACCACGGGACGCGCACCGGACCACGGGGTGTCCCCGATCCCTGCCTCGGGCGGGGCTCCCGGTATCAGCACCGTCTCCGTGGTGAGGCCGAGCACGTCGTCGACGGCGGCGCCGATCTCGGCGACCGTCGGTATCCGCGGGTCTCCCGCGTTGAGCACCCGGGACCCGGGCTTCCCGGCCGCGAGCCGTATCAGCTCCGCGACGTTGGACACATGGACCGGGTGGAAGCGGCTCCTCCCACCGTGGGCGAGGACCCGTCTCCTGCGGCCGTCCAGCAGGCGCTTGACGAAGTACAGCTCGCGCGGTGTGCGGCAGTGCTCGCCGTGCACCGCACCCGCCCTCAGCAGCGTCACCGGCAACACGGCTCCGGCTGCGAGCAGTTCCTCCTCCAGGGCGACCTTCCGCGTCCCGTACGTCGCGTCCCCGGGAGCCACCGTGGGCTGCGACTCCGGGATCGGCACCGGATAGTCCGGGAAGCCGTCGGGCTCGCCCTGGGTGTCGAAACTCCGGCCGCGGTCGTCCTGGTAGACCGCGCCGCTGGAGAGGACGACCGCGGAACCGGCCCGGTCGCCGAGCCCCGCCAGCTGCACGGCGTGATCCCGGCCGAAGGCGACCATGTCGACCAGTACGTCGCAGCCGTCGCCGAGCGCTGCCGCCAGCGCCCCCTTCTCCTCCCTGTCCACCGCGACGGCGCGGACGCCGTCGTCCCAGGTGGCGTCCCGCTTGCCTCCGCGTGAGGCGGCGGTCACCTCCCAGCCGTCCTCGGTCAGGGCCCGCACAGCTGCCCGGCCGATCTGTCCCGTGGCGCCCAGCACGAACGCTCGTTCTCCGCTCATGCACCCGACGCTACGGCCGCCTCAGCTCCGGCACCAGGGAAATCTGCCGGCAGCAGATTTCACGCTCAGCGTGGCCGGCGCGGGGACTTCTTGGACTGCTCGGCCTGTGCGGCCTTGGCCTTGACGGCGTACTCATCGACGTACTCCTGCCCGGAGAGGCCGAGGATGGCGTACATGATCTCGTCCGTGACCGCCCGGATCGCCGCCTTCTGGTCCTCCAGGCCGGCGTAGCGGGAGAAGTCCAGCGGCTCCCCGAAGCGGATCGTGACCCGCTTGATGCTGGGCACCTTCTGGCCGGGCGGCTGGATCTCGAACGTGCCGACCATCGCGCAGGGGATGACCGGGACGCCCGCCTTGATGGCCATCACGGCCACCCCGACCTTGCCCTTGTACAGCCGGCCGTCGTGCGAGCGCGTGCCCTCCGGGTAGATGCCCAGCAGTTCCCCCTTGCTCAGCACCCCGAGGCCCTCGCGGATGGCGGCCTGTCCGGCCTCCTTGCCCGACCGGTCCACCGGGATCTGCCCGATGCTGTGGAAGAAGGCGGCGGTCAGCCTGCCCTTGATGCCGGGGCCGGTGAAGTACTCGGCCTTCGCGAGGAACGTGATGCGGCGCCTGAGGATCGCGGGCATCAGGAAGTGGTCCGAGAACGAGAGGTGATTGCCCGCGACGATGGCGGCACCGTCGTCGGGAATGTGCTCCAGCCCCTCGATACGGGGGCGGAACACCAGCCGGAGCAGGGGGCCCAGCACGACGTACTTCAGGACGTAATAGAACACAGCTTCTCTCCTAGCCTTCCGGACCGGGCCGGCTGCCGCGTTCTGCCGGGTCGCACATGACAGTGTTGCTCTACACCGACTCGCCTGACGAGTCATCAGTCGGCAGACCGTTCGAAGTCCGTACCTCTCCCGGGTGATCGATCGTAGCTCTGATCCCGGTTCATGAGTGGGTGCGCGGCTGCGGAAGGGGCCTCCGGCGCGTGCCGGAGGCCCCTTCCGTCGTCGGAGGAACCGTCAGTCCTGGTGAATGCCCGCCCCGGGGCCGAGCGGCAGGTCGAAGCCGTAGAAGACCGCCAGGGCGATCAGCCAGGCCACCAGGAAGGGGACGACGAAGACGAACAGGCGGGAGAGGATCGTGCCCAGCTTCGCGTCGGGTTCGTAGCGGCGCAGGATGATCAGCATCAGGAAGACGTACGGGTTCAGCGGTGTGATCATCTGGGTGGCCGAGTCGCCGATGCGGAACGCCGCCTGGGTGACCGCCGGTGACAGGCCGATGAGCATGAACGCCGGTACGAAGACCGGGGCGACCAGGGACCACAGCGCCGAGCCCGAGGTCACGAACAGGTTCAGCAGACAGACCAGCAGGACGAAGAGGACCAGCCCCGTGAAGCCGGTGAGTCCGGCGGACTCCAGGAGCGCGGCGCCCTTCACGGCCAGCAGGGTGCCGACGTTCGACCAGTCGAAGACGCCGATGACCTGGGCGATCACCAGAATCAGCACGATGTACGCGGACATCCCGGTGATCGAGTCGGCCATCAGCTCCGGGACGTCGCCCGCCTTGCGCACCTTGCCGGTGACCTTGCCGTAGACGATGCCGGCGAGCAGGAACGCGACGAACAGCAGCGGCACGATGCCGGTCAGCACCGGTGAGGGCACCAGCGCGCCGCCCTCACCGCGCAGCGCCGAGCCGGGCAGCAGCCAGCAGACGATGACCACGGCCGCGTAGACCAGGACCGTCAGCCCGGCGAAGCGGAGCCCCCGGCGCTCGGCGGCGGTGACCTCCAGGGTGGGCCGGTAGCCGCCGTCGTCGGCCGTCGGCCCGTCGTCACCCGGAGCCGTGGCCTCCACCGCGGCGGGCAGCCGCGGTTCGAGGACGCGGTCGATGAGGAAGCCGCCGATGAGGGCCAGGAAGACGCTCGCCGTCGCGGTGAAGTAGTAGTTGACGAGGATGTGGGTGGGCGCGTCCTCCCCGCCGGGCAGGACGGCGGCGGCCTGCTGGGTGATGCCCGTGTACAGGGCGTCCAGGGCGCCGATGGAGAAGCCTGCCGCGTAACCGGCGCAGACACAGGCGAACCCGCCGATCAGGCCGGCGATCGGGTTGCGCCCGGCGCCCTTGAAGACGAGCGCGGCCAGCGGCGGGATGATCAGGATCGCCACGTCGCTCATCAGGTGGCCCTGTGCGGCGACGAACGCCACCAGATGGGGAAGCACCGCCTTGGGCGCGCGGCCGATGGAGACGCGGACCGCCGTCTCCAGCATTCCCGTACGTTCCGCGACTCCGACGGCGGCCATCATGAGCAGCACGGTGCCCAGCGACGGGAAGCCGGTGAAGTTGGGGATGAAGTTCTCCAGCAGCCAGGTGATCCCCTCGCCGGTGAAGAGGCCCCTGACTTCGAGCACCTCGTCGTCGCCCGGCACCGTCACCGTGGCTCCCCCGGCGGCCAGCGCGGTGGAGACGACGCCGAGGACGACGAAGATGCAGAGGAACAGCACGACGGGGTGCGGGAGCTTGTTGCCCGCGCGCTCGATGCCGCCGAGCACCTTGTCGAGCAGAGCGTTGCCGCCCGTCGTCGCGGGGGTCTCGGTCCGTGACGTCACCGGCCCTCCTCCACCGTGTCGGGGCTCTCGGCCGCTGATTCCGTGAGCAGGTCCTTCCGGACGGCCCCGCGCTGCGCGACGAGAACGACGCGTGAGGGGTCGGTGAGTACGGAGATGTCGCTCAGCGGATCACCGTCGCACACCACCAGGTCGGCCTCCTTGCCGGCCTCCAGCGTCCCGATCCGGTCGTCGAGGCCGAGGAGCTGGGCGGAGGTGAGCGTGCCCGCGGTGATCGCCTGGAGCGGCGTCATGCCGAGCGACGTCAGGTGGAGCAGCTCGCGCAGATTGCGGCCGTGCGGAACCATCGCCGCGTCGGTCCCCATCGCGATCTTCAGCCCGTCGGCGATGGCGGCGGCGATGTTGGTCCGCGTGATGTCCGACCAGCGGAGCTTCTTCTCGTAGTGGAAGGGCTCCATGGTCGCTTTGTCGATACCGTCGAACACCGTGGAGAGTGTCGGCACGAGGAACACGCCGCGTTCCCCGGCGAGCTCCCTGGCCTGCGCGGTCATGCCGTAACCGTGCTCGACGCTGGTGACACCGCCCCGGATCGCGTTGAGGATGCCGGCCGTGCCCTGGGCGTGCGCGGCGACGGGACGGCCGCCGTGCCGGTCGGTCTCCTCCACGACGGCGCGGATCTCCTCGACGGTGAGGCCCTCGTCGTCGGGCTGGTCGTACGGGCTCGACATGCCGCCGGTGGCGCAGATCTTGATCACATCGGCGCCGGAGCGCAGCAGCCTGCGCACCGCGAGGCGGACCTCGTCGGGCGTGTCCGCGACCTCACCCATTCCGTCGCTGGTGTCGAAGCCGCAGTCGGTGTGGAAGTCGGCGTGGCCGCCGGTGTGGCTGAGGATCCGCACGGCCGTGTGCAGACGCGGGCCCGCGGTCAGGCCCTGGGCGACGGCGTCCCGGAACCCCGAGGACAGCCCGCCCAGGTCGCGGGCGGTGGTGACACCGGCGTCCAGGGTCAGCCGCAGCCGGCCGGCCGCGCGGAAGACCTCCAGGGCGGGGTCCTCGGCGAAACGGCGCACCATGTGGCGCGCCGACTCGACGCCGAGGTGCACATGGGCGTCGACGAAACCGGGGAGCACGGTGCGGCCCCCGACATCGAGGGTGCGTACGCCGTCCCGCGCCGGGGGAGCGGTGGCGGCGGGCCCGGCGTGGACGATCACACCGCGGTCGTCCACGTCGACCACGGCGTCGGCCACCGGCTCGGAACCGGTGCCGTCGATCAGCCGGGCGCCGGTCAGGCGCAGCGCGGCCGAGGCGGGCAGGACGGGGGCGGTGGGCGCGGGGGAGAGGAAGGGCGGAGTGCTCATGGCGAGCTACCTTCCAGAACCGGAATTACACGCCCGTAAAATCGCCGGATCAGGACAAGATCCCACCCCGTACGCAGGATTCGGTCACCCCATGCAGACGCAGAATATGGCGCACCCCGACGAACTGGACCTCGCGATCATCCACGCCCTGCAGACACAGCCGAGGGCGCCGTGGACGCTGCTCGGCGACGTCCTGGGCATCGACCCGGTGACCGCCGCACGCCGGTGGGCCCGGCTGGAGCGGACGGGGACGGCCTGGGTCGACGGCTATCTCTCCCCCGGCCACGACGACGGGGTCTACGCCCAGGTCGAGATCGACATGGGCGGCCTGCCCGCCGAATCCACGCTGGACAGCCTGTCCAGGGACAGCCGCATCCTCAGCCTCAAGCAGACGACCGGCAGCCGGGACCTCCTCGCCATCGTGGGCGCCGCCGACCTCGACGACCTCTCCCGCCTCGTCGGCGAGCGCATCTCCCCGCTGCCCGGCATCCGGACCACCCGCGTCCATGTGATCACCGCCGTGCCGTTCGAAGGCGACCAGTGGCGGCTGCGCAGCCTCAGCAAGGCCCAGCAGAAGGCGCTCACGGTGCCTCGGGACGAGGTGCCCGACGAGCCGCTGCGGCCGGTCGACCGGGAGCTGGCCCTCGCGCTCGGCCACGACGGCCGGATGCCGGTCCGCGACCTGGCGGCGGCCGCCGGCACGAGCACGGCCACCGTCCGCCGCCGGCTGCGGGTGCTCACGGGAAACCGGCGGCTCTCGCTGCGCTGCACGCTCGCCCGGCCGCTCACCGGCTTCCCGGTCTCGGTGGTGTACTTCGCGTCCGTCCCGGCCCGTCACCTGGAGGACACCGTCGCCTCGCTCCGCACGCTGCCCGAGCTGCGCATGTGCAGCGTGACCACCGGCCGCGACAACCTGATCCTCGACCTGTGGCAGCGCGACCTGTCCGACGTCCACAGCATGGAGGCCCACCTGGAGAGCCGGCTCGCGGATCACCAGCTGCGCATCACCGAGCGTGCGATCGTGCTGCGGACCGTGAAGCACGTCGGCCGCATCCTGGACCGGCGCGGCCGCAGCATCGGGCTCGCGCCGGTGAACTACTGGGCGGACCCCGCCTGATCCCCGGGACGGCGCCGGGCCGCCTCAGGTGTCGCGGGTGGCGAGCATGCCCAGCGTGGCCAGCCCCAGCACCACCCAGCCGAACCACAGCCAGCCGTTGCTCCCCAGTGCCACCGTGTACCCCGTCACCGCGACCAGCGCGCCGACGGTGAGCACCCCCATGGTCTTCGTGGATCCAGGCATGAGCACACGCTCCTCACCCGGCCGCACGGCCGTTGGAGCCATGGTCACCCCTGGGGCGGGCTCACCGCTACTGCCCGCGTGCCTGCAATGAGGCGAGATAGGCGTTGTACGCCTTGAGCTCCTGGTCCCCGTCCCGGTCGGCCGCACGGTCCGAGCGCTTCGCCGTCCGCTGCTCGGAGCGGTACCACTGGAAGACCAGCGCGATCAGTACCAGTACGGACGGGATCTCGCTGAACGCCCACGCGATACCGCCCGCCACCGACTGGTCGCTCAGCGCGTCGATGCCGAGCGAGGCCGGCGGATTCTCGTACGCCTTCACCATCGGCTGGCTCGCCATCATCAGCGCGATCCCGAAGAACGCGTGGAACGGCATGCCCGCGAAGAGCTCCAGCATCCGCATCACGTAGCCGGGGCGGTGCGGGCCGGGGTCGACGCCCATGATCGGCCAGAAGAACACCAGGCCGACCGCCAGGAAGTGCACCATCATCGCGATGTGGCCGGTCTTCGACTCCATCAGGAAGTCGAACAACGGGGTGAAGTAGAGCGCGTAGAGACTCGCGATGAAGAGCGGGATCGTGAACGCCGGGTGCGTGATGATCTTCATGTAGCGGCTGTGGAGGAGCTTCAGCAGCAGTTCGCGCGGACCCGTACGGTCCCGCCCCGCCACCGGCAGCGCCCGCAGCGCGAGCGTGATCGGGGCACCCAGCAGGAGCAGGATCGGCGACACCATGCTGATGACCATGTGCTGCACCATGTGCACGCTGAACATGACCATGCCGTAGTCGTTCAGGCCGGTGCACATCACCAGGGCGATGGACAGGACACCGAGGACGAAGAAGATGATCCGGTTCACGGGCCAGCCGTCGCCCCGCCCCCGGAGCCGCAGCACCCCGTACGCGTACAGGACGAGCGCGACGACGCAGCCGATGAGGAAGAACGGGTCCGCGGAGAATTCGAGCCCACGTCCCAGCGTGAACGGCGGCAGATCCATGTTCATGCCGTGCCCGCTGTGATCCATCTGTTCACTCCCGCTGGGGACGTCCCCGATTCGTGCCGGTTGTCCGGACCAGAGTAGAACCGCCCCCGGCCGCGAGTGCGGCCGGGGGCGGTTCGTGGGACGTCGTGGCGGTCAGAGAACGACCTGTGCCTCGGCGTAACGCTCGGCGGGCACCGTCTTGAGGGTCTCCACGGCGGCGGCCAGCGGAACCATCGTGATGTCCGTGCCGCGCAGCGCCGTCATCATGCCGAATTCGCCGCGGTGCGCCGCCTCCACCGCGTGCCAGCCGAAGCGGGTGGCCAGGACGCGGTCGTACGCGGTCGGGGTGCCGCCGCGCTGGACGTGGCCGAGGATCACCGGGCGGGCCTCCTTGCCGAGGCGCTGCTCCAGCTCACCGGAGAGCTGCGTCGCCACACCGGCGAAGCGCTCGTGGCCGTAGATGTCCTTGGTGCCCTGGTTGAACTCCATCGAGCCCTCGCGGGGCTTGGCGCCCTCCGCGACGACGACGATCGCGAACTTCTTGCCGTCCGAGAAGCGCCGGCCGACCAGCTCGGTCAGCTCGTCGATGTCGAAGGGGCGCTCCGGCACGACGATGGCGTGGGCACCGGCAGCCATGCCCGAGTGCAGCGCGATCCAGCCGGTGTGGCGGCCCATGACCTCGACGATCAGCACCCGCTGGTGGGATTCGGCGGTGGTCTTCAGCCGGTCCAGCGCCTCGGTCGCGACGCCGACGGCGGTGTCGAAGCCGAAGGTCACATCGGTGGAGGCGATGTCGTTGTCGATGGTCTTGGGGACCCCGACGATGGGCAGCCCGGCCTCGGAGAGCAGGTTGGCCGCCTTCAGCGTGCCCTCGCCACCGATCGGGATGATCGCGTCCAGGCCGAGATCGGCGACATGGCCCTTGGCCCGCTCCACGCCGTCACGCAGATGCGCGGGCTGGACACGGGAGGAACCGAGGATGGTGCCGCCGCGGGCGAGGATGCCGCCGACCGCGTCGAGGTCGAGCTTGCGGTAGTCGCACTCGAGGAGGCCCTTCCACCCGTCGTGGAAGCCGATGACCTCGTCGCCGTGGTCGACAACAGCGCGGTGCACGACGGAACGGATGACGGCGTTGAGGCCGGGGCAGTCGCCGCCGGAGGTGAGCACACCAATTCGCATTGCCCGGGAAACCTTTGCAACGTGGGCCGACGCCGGACCACGTCGTCCGGTTGGATCCCCGCCACCCTACCGGCGCGGGGTGACCGGACCGAACCCACTGTCCGACTGCTGGACGTCCACCCGGCGTACACCCCGCGCGCACACGTACGGACCGGCCCGTGGAACGGGCCGGTCCGCAGGGAGACCGTCAGGCCGGCTGGGTCGCCGCGGCGATCCGCTCGGCGCGCAGCGCCTCGTACCACCGGTCGTCGCTCGGCGGCAGCGCGTTCACGTCGAGGGCCAGCTTGAGCAGCAGGTCCGCGATGAGCGGGTTCCGCGCGAGCACGGGTCCGTGCATGTACGTACCGAAGACGGTGTCGTTGTACGCG
The DNA here is from genome assembly GCF_001905505.1 of Streptomyces sp. CB02058. Lineage (GTDB taxonomy): Bacteria > Actinomycetota > Actinomycetes > Streptomycetales > Streptomycetaceae > Streptomyces. The sequence continues at coordinate 873,592 of NZ_LIPG01000004.1, read as the reverse complement.
CCCTCCGTGCCGTCACCCGTGCCGTTGCCCCGGCCGAGCCGCACCCGGGCGAACGGGCGTGCCGTCGGGCCGAGATGAGTGACGCCCTGGTGGTTCTCGAAGCCGGTCAGCGGCGGCAGGCCCAGGTTCGGGTCGATGTCACCGAGCACGTCGCCGACGCACCGGGCGCCCTCGCCACGGGTGGAGACCACGTCGAGCAGCCCGAGGCCGGGCTCCCGCTCGCCGAGGTCGTTGATGAACTCGTGGCCGAGGATCTGGTAGCCCGCGCAGACCGAGAAGATGATCGCGCCGTTCGACGCGGCCCTGCTCAGCCCGCCGTCACGGCGCAGCCGCTCCGCGGCGAGCCGCTGCGGCCGGTCCTCACCGCCGCCGATCAGATAGATGTCGCCCGACGTCGGGATGGGCTGGTCGCTGCGGACGTCGACGCGCGCCACGTCCAGACCACGCTGGCGCGCCCGGCGCTCCACCACCAGGGCGTTGCCCTGGTCGCCGTAGGTGCTGAGGAGGTCGGGGTAGACCCACACCAGCCGCAGGCTGTTGTTGCTCATGCTTCGTCCTCTCCGGGGGGAGCCCGCGCGGGGGTCAGTTGCCGACACGACGGCGCAGATCCTGGAAGGCGGTGTAGTTGGCAATGACCTCGATGCGGCCGGGAGGAGCCATCTGGACGGCCTCGTCCAGGGTCTCGCAGACGCGGAAGTCCAGTCCGGCCACCTCGAGCCGGACCGCGAGGTCCAGCTTCCGGTCGCCGAGCACGAAGATCGGGTGGCCGTAGAGCTGGGTGTAGTCCACGTCCCACAGCCAGGAGGTGTCCGTGCCGTCCGCGCCGCGCGCGTTCACGGAGAGGATCACCGGGGTGGGCGGCGGGTCGATCAGGGAAAACGTTTCGAGCCAGCCCGCCGGGTTCTTCGCCAGCAGGAGCCGGAGCTCACGGCCGAGGAAGGATACGACGTCGTAGCGGCCCGCCACGGCCTGCACCTGGTACATGCGCTCCAGGGCGACCTGCGGCGGCACCCCGAACACGGCGGCCACGGCGGCCGAGCTCGTGGCGTTGGCCTTGTTGGCGCGGCCCGGCAGCTGGAGGTGGATCGGCCACGCGGAACCGTGCGGGTCCAGGACGTAGTCGCCGTTCAGCGCCCAGCTGGGGGCGGGGCGGCGGAAACCGCACTCGCCGCAGAACCAGTCGTCGCCCGGGCGCTGCATCACACCGCCGCAGGACGGGCAGGACCAGGCGTCGTCCTTCCACGCCTGCCCCGCCGCTACCCACACCACATTGGGGGAGGAGGACGCGGCCCACACGATCAGCGGGTCGTCGGCGTTGGCCACGATCACGGCCTTGGAGCCGGACAGGCCCTCACGCCACTTCTCGGCCAGCATCCGGGTCTCCGCCGCGCGGTCCAGCTGGTCGCGGGAGAGGTTGAGCAGTGCGATCACCTTGGGCGTCGTGTCACGTGCCACACCGGCGAGGTACTTCTCGTCCACCTCGATCACGCCGTACTTCGCGTCGGAGCCCCCCGCCAGCGCGGAGGTGATCCCCGCGGGCATGTTGGCTCCGAGTGCGTTGGAGACGACGGGCCCCGCGGCCCGCAGCGCCTCGGCGATCAGCCGGGTGGTGGTCGTCTTGCCGTTCGTCGCGGACACGAGGATCACGTCCAGGTGCTGCGCCAGCCGCCCCAGCAGGTCGGGGTCGAGCTTGAGCGCCACCCGGCCGCCGATCACCGATCCGCTGCCGCGCCCCGCAGCGCGCGACACCGCCGCCGCGGCCTTGCCCGCCGTCACGGCGAGCTTGGCCCGCGGCGACAACGGTTCCGTGTTGCCTGCCATCGTCCTAGATCCTCCTTGCGTAAGTCCGCACCCAGCCTATCGATGTCCGGTGCCGCGACCGCACGTCGGCACCACGGCGAACGTGGAGGTCACGTGGAACGTACGCTTCTCCCCATGCGAAACCGCCCGATCCCCGGCAGTTCCGGACGCGTTCGTGCCATGAGCCTGTTCGGTGCCCTGGTGCTGCACGGCCCCTGCGACGACGTCACCGACTTCGGCCCTTCGCTCGCCCGGCTTGTCGAGGACATGTTCGCCACCATGTACGCCGCGAACGGTGTAGGGCTCGCCGCGAACCAGATCGGCGTGCCGCTCAAGGTGTTCGTCTACGACTGCCCGGACGACGACGATGTCCGCCACCTGGGCCATCTCGTCAATCCCGTACTCGTCGAGGCCGACGGGATCACCGTACGCGGGCCGGAGGGCTGTCTTTCACTTCCGGGTCTGGAGGCGGGCACGCCGCGCTTCGACCACGCGGTGGTGGAAGGACGGACCGTGACGGGGGAGTCGGTGCGGGTCACCGGCACCGGCTGGTTCGCCCGCTGCCTGCAGCACGAGTGCGACCACCTCGACGGCCTGATCTACACGGACCGGCTGACGGGGCTGCGCCGCACCAGGGCGCTGCGTGCGGCCCGGCGGGCACCCTGGGGCCGCTCGTCCGCCATCTGAGCCCCACGGGCCCCGGCCAGGGCCCCGTCGGATCTCAGAACCCCGGACCGCCCGGGAGATCGCCGGCCTCGGCCAGCCGGCCCCAGAGCAGGTCGGCGAGGCTGCGTACCAACTGTTCCCGCGAACACGGCCGGTCACCGAGCCACCAGTCGCCGGCCGCGTGCATCATGCCGACGATGCCGTGGCCCCAGATGCGCGCCGTCTGCTCGCCGTCCGGGCCGAGGTCGACCCGTTCCACGATCACCTTGCCGAGCTCCTCGCCGAGCCGCCGCAGCAGCGGGGCGGAGTGGCGGCCGACGTCGAAGCCCTGCTCGGGCGGGGGTGCCGCGTCGTCGGACGGGTGCATCAGGAAGCGGTAGACCTGGGGGCGCGCCTCGATGGCCGCGAGATAGGTGTCCAGGGTCGCCTCGACCCGCGCGCGCCGCTCGGAGGGGGCGTCGAGCGCGGCCCGCAGGGCGCTGAGCAGGGCATCGGTATGACGCTTGGCGAGTGCGCGGTACAGCCCGCCCTTGTCGCCGAAGTGCCGGTAGAGGATGGGCTTGGTGATCCCCGCCTCCGCGGCGATCGCGTTCATCGAGGCCTTCGGGCCGTCCCTGAGCACCACTCGGTCCGCGGCTTCGAGCAGCTCCCGGCGACGCCGTTCGGCCGCCGTCCGCTGCCGCTCGGCCCCTCGTGCGGTCTCCATGTCTTTTTCTCCCGCCCCACCCGGCTGTCCTGCGATTTCGTCTCTCCCCCGGGCAACGTAACACCCTGCTCCACCGGGCGCGGATCCCCTGCTGACCGGTTGACAGAAGCTACTTGCTGGTAACAGACTGTTGTTACCGCTAGTAACGGGTTTATCCATACGTACGTGGAGGGAAAATGGCCGAGTTCACGCTCGAGCTCAACGACGACCAGAAGCAGGTCCGTGACTGGCTGCACGGATTCGCCGCCGATGTGATCCGGCCGGCGGCTTCGGAGTGGGACGAGCGTGAGGAAACGCCCTGGCCCGTCATCCAGGAAGCGGCCAAGGTCGGCATCTACTCCCTCGACTTCTACGCCCAGCAGTTCTTCGACCCCACGGGCCTGGGCATCCCCATGGCGATGGAGGAGCTCTTCTGGGGTGACGCGGGCATCGCGCTGTCGATCGTCGGCACCGGTCTTGCGGCCGTCGGCGTCCTCGCCAACGGCACCGAGGAGCAGATCGGCACCTGGATCCCCCAGATGTACGGCGACGCCTCCGACGTGAAGGTCGCCGCCTTCTGCTCCTCCGAGCCGGACGCCGGCTCGGACGTGGCGTCGATGCGCACCCGCGCGGTGTACGACGAGGCCAAGGACGAGTGGGTGCTCAACGGCACCAAGACCTGGGCGACCAACGGCGGCATCGCCAACGTCCACGTCGTCGTCGCCGTCGTGGACCCGGAGCTGGGCTCGAAGGGGCACGCCTCCTTCATCGTGCCGCCGGCCACCCCGGGACTCTCGCAGGGGCAGAAGTTCAAGAAGCACGGCATCCGTGCCTCCCACACGGCCGAGGTCGTCCTGGAGGACGTCCGTATCCCCGGCCACTGCCTGCTCGGCGGCAAGGAGAAGCTGGACGAGCGCCTCGCCCGGGCCCGCGAGCGCGCCAAGTCCGGCGGGGAGCGTGTGAAGAACGCGGCGATGGCCACCTTCGAGGCATCCCGCCCCGCCGTGGGTGCCATGGCGGTCGGCACCGCACGCGCCGCCTACGAGGTCGCCCTCGACTACGCCAAGACCCGGAGCCAGTTCGGCCGCCCGATCATCGACAACCAGGGCGTCGCCTTCCAGCTGGCCGACATGCGTACGCAGATCGACGCGGCGCGGCTCCTCGTCTGGCGCGCCTCCTGGATGGCGAGCGCCGGCAAGCCGTTCACCGCGGCCGAGGGCTCGATGTCGAAGCTCTACGCGAGCGAGACGGCGAAGTCGGTGACCGCCCAGGCCGTGCAGATCCTCGGCGGCAACGGCTTCACCCGTGAGTACCCGGTCGAGCGCATGCACCGGGACGCCGCGATCTACACCATCTTCGAGGGCACGAGCGAGATTCAGCGCCTGGTGATCGCCCGCACCCTGTCCGGTATGCCGATTCGCTAGGGCCTCCTGCGCACACGCGTGAGCGGGGCCGGACCGTCACTCGGTCCGGCCCCGTCCGCGTGTCCCGCCGTCCGCTGCTACCGCGGCAGCTGAGCCTCGATGGCGGCCACGACCTCCGGGGCCTCGGGCTCGGTCCGGGGGCGGATCCGGGCGACGGGCTCGCCGGCGGGGGAGATGAGGAACTTCTCGAAGTTCCACTGGACGTCACCGGCGGCGCCCTCGGAGTCGCTGACCTTGGTCAGCTCCGCGTACAGCGGGTGCCGGCCGTCGCCGTTGACGTCGATCTTCTCCAGGAGCGGGAAGCTGACGCCGTACGTCGTCGAGCAGAACGTCTGGATCTCCTCCGCGCTGCCGGGCTCCTGGCCCGCGAACTGGTTGCAGGGGACTCCGAGAACGGTGAACCCGCGGTCCCCGTACTCCTTCTGGAGTCGCTCCAGGCCCGCGTACTGCGGAGTGAGGCCGCACTTGGACGCGACGTTCACCAGCAGGACCGCCGAGCCCTCGTAGGCCCCCAGCGTCGTCGGCTCACCGGTGAGGGTGCGGAGCGGGATGTCGTGCAGTGTCATGCGGGAACTCCTCGGTTGCGTGGCGTCGCTCTCATTGTGACGCGCCCCCGCCGGAGGCGGAGAGGCGGCCGAGTGCCTTGTAGTAGAGCGTCGTGCCCTTGAGCGTCCCGGAGGGGTCCGCCGCGTACCAGGGGATGGAGCCGCACCGGATCCACCCCGCCGAGCGGTAGAGCCGCTCCGCGACGCTGTCCGTCTCGGTGTCCAGGACGAGCAGCGTCAGCCCCTCCTCGGCCGCCCACTCCTCGACGGCCCTGAGCAGGGCGCGGCCGACTCCCCGGCCCCGTGCCGAGGGTCTGACGATGAGTTTGGCGACCTCCGCGCGATGGCGGGCGTTGGGCAGGGGGGCCTTGACCAGGCCGATCGTGCCCACCACCCCTTCGTCGTCGCGGGCGATCCAGACCCGGTGGCTCCCCGCCTCGACCGAGGCGGCCCGCTCCCGCCACCAGACGGCGGCGTCGGCGCGGTCCACCGGCGCCAGGAAGCCCACCGAGGCCCCGCCCTCCACGGACTCGATCAGCACGGCGGCGAGTTCATCGGCGTAGGTGACCAGTTCGGGGCCGGACACCAGGGCGATCTCGGTCATGGGTATGGGTCCTTTCACATTCACGGCAGGACGATGATCAGTGCGTAGCGGACCCTCTCCGGGCCCGGGCAGTGGAAGTTCGAGGGGCCGCGCAGCCGGAAGCGCAGGCAGTCGCCTTGGCGCACGGTGTGCACCGTGCCGTCGACGGTGATCTCGACGGAGCCTTCGAGCACCCAGATGTGCTGCTCCACCCCGGGGACGGGCGCGTTCTCGTACGAGACGACGGCGCCGGCGTCGAGCGTGCCTTCGATGAGTTCGGCACGCAGCCCGGCGTGCGGCGGTGAGACCGAGCGGCGTACGAAACCGGTCCGCTCGTCCCGCCAGACCTGCTGAAGCCCGGCAGGAACGAGCTGCGGCGGCTCCGCCTCCACCTCCATCAGCAGCCGGGACATCGTCCGCCCGTACACCGTGCAGAGCTGGCCGAGCACGGTGGTGGTCGGGCTCAGCTCGCCGCGCTCCAGCCGTGACAGCGTCGAGCGGCTCACCCCCGACCGTCCGGCCAGTTCGTCCAGCGACCAGCCGCGTTCGGTGCGGAGCATGCCCAGCCGGGCCGCGAGGCGGTCGTCGACGCTGCCTTCTTCTCTCATATCAGGGACTGTATCTCTTTTTTGAGACATCGCGTTCCGGTGCCCCGTGTGCCGACCGAGTGGCAACGTGCAAGTCTGATAAAGGGCAAATAAGTCGTATGGCGGCTTATGTCCCTCAGTGACAGCGTTTAGGAGGCCGACATGGCTGGAAGTGCGAGTGATACGCGGACGGGGCACGGTTCGGCCGGAGGGCGCAAGACCGCCGCGTCCGGCTGGACCGTTTTCGCCGCTGTGATGATGATCTTCGGCGGGGCCATGGCGATCTTCGAAGGGATCGCCGCCATCGCCAAGGACGACCTGTTCGTCTCGACGGACAACTACGTGTTCCAGTTCAGCCTGACCGGCTGGGGCTGGGTGCACCTCATCCTGGGCATCGTCGTCGTGGTCGCCGGCGTCGCCCTCTTCAGCGGAGCCCTCTGGGCGCGCTTCGTCGGCGTTCTGCTCGCCGGGCTCCTCGCGCTGGCCAACTTCCTGTGGCTCCCGTACTACCCGTTCTGGTCCATCGTCCTCATCGCGATCAACGTCTTCGTCATCTGGGCGCTGTGCTCGCCGCAGAAGGACGTTCGAGCCTGAGTACGAGGACGTAGGAGACCACCACGGAGACGATCACGAGCGGCATCACGGTGATGCCCTCGGATCCCAGCAGCAGCGTGGCCAGCAGCACCGATGTCATCGGCAGCCGGAGCATCGCCACGCACATCGCACCGATTCCCATCGCGAAACCCGAGGTGGCATTGAGGCCGGGCAGGTGCGAGAGCGCCAGCCCGCCCGCCGCCCCCAAGAACATCGCGGGAAAGATCGGGCCGCCTCTGAAGGCGCCCAGGGACGCGGAGTACGCGAAGGCCTTGCAGACGATCAGAACGAGCAGGGTTCCGACCGCGTACGTCGCGTCCTCGTTGAGCAGCTTGCCCAGGTCGTTCTGGCCCGAGTACAGCACCTCGGACGCGTTCCGCCCCGTGCTCTCGGCATAGAGGAGCGCGAGCACACCGACCGTCAGACCCATCACCACCGTCGTGATCACCCTGCGCTGCTCGACCCGTTCCTGAAGGGCCAGGGAGAGCCGCTTGATGCCGATGCCCATGACGGCCGCCGCCGCCCCGAGCGCGATGGCCCAGCCGAATTCCGCGAAGGTCGGATCGGGGGTGTGCGGCACGTCGGGGAGCGTCAGGGAGTACGTCCCCAGGCCGGTCCACGAGCCCAGGCCGATGAAGATCAGCGAGCCGATGCCCGAGGCGAGCAGCCCCGGTACGAGTACGAGGCCGAGCGTCATCCCGGCGAGGCCCGACGCCTCCATCAGCAGGAACGCGCCCAGGAGCGGTGATCCCAGCAGGGTGCTGACGGCGGCGAAGCTTCCCGCCGCCGCCACCATGGCGCTCGCACGCGGTTCGATGCCCGGCTTGAGCAGACGTGCGGCGTACGCGGCCAGTCCGCCGCCGATGGCGATCAGAGGTGCCTCGGGGCCGAGGACCGCACCGAGCGCGAGGGACGCCAGGGCGGCGAGGGCGACCCCCGGGAGTTCCGCGGCCGTCGGAGGTCCCGAGTTCACGAAGCCCTCGGCCGGCTTGTGCCCGCCCGTTCCGGGAAGGTGACGGATGGCCAGCGCGGTCAGCAGGCCCGACACCGCCAGCAGCGGCACCGGCCACCAGGACGGCGTGCCGTCGAAGCCCAGTGCGCGGGGGAGGTCCTCGTAGGTCAGGGACTCGACCTCGTGGATGAGCGCCAGGAAGCCGAACGCCGCGGCGGAGATGGGGACTCCGAGCGCCGCCACCATGATCAGCAGCACCGCGTAACTCCGGCTGCGGATCACCGTGAGCGGATCGGGCGAGCCCGTGCCGGGCGTTCCGGCCGGTTCGGCCATGGTCATGGTCTCCTCGGTGTCGGGTCCCGCGCGGGGCGTAACGCCCGCCCGGGGTCCACACGGTGATACCACGATGTTCGGTTATGTCCGTGATGCACCCGCTGTTGAGGTGAGGCGAATCCGCGCCCGCTACCTCCGCTCCTCCTCGGCCGCCGAAAGACGGCCCGCCGCGACCGCGTCGACCAGGGCCTGGTGATCCCTCTCGTTCTGGTCGGCGTACCGCTCGGCGAACGTCTCCAGCGCCCGGTCGAAGACGTCGCTCCGGCCGAGATACGCCGCGATGGCGATGCGGTCACCTGACCGGGCGTGCGCACGGGCCAGTGTCGACCCGCACAGCTCTCCGAAGGCGGCCATGCCGCGCGGCACCATCAGCTCCGGTTCGGCGATGCCCTTCCAGTCGCGCAGCTGGCGCACGTAGAAGTCCCTCTGCCTGCCGTCCAGACCGTCCACCCGCTCCCAGCCCAGGAAGATGTCGCCGGCCGCCTGCATCAGACGCTGGCCGGCCACCACCCGCTGACCCTGGTTGCGGTAGGTGCTCGCCCCCGCGTGCGGCGCCAGTACCGAGGTGTCCGCCTCCTTGGCCTGGAGGAAGAGCGGGTCCCCGCCGTCCCTGCCCAGCAGGAGAATGATCCAGCAGCGCGTCCCGACGCTGCCCACGCCCACGACCTTGCGGGCCATGTCCACGGGCCGGTAGTCGGCGAGCAGGGCCCTGCGGTCGGTGGGAAGGCTGCGGCCGTAGCTCCGGATCAGCTCGTGGAGACGGTCCTCCGTCGCGTGGAGCTCCCCGCCCGTCAGCAGATCCGCGAGCGGCACGATCAGCGGTGGATCGGCGGCGATCCGGAACCGCCCGCCCGACTCCTCGGTGAGCTTGGCGAACGCCTGGAGGCTGTCCCGGGAGCGGGCCTTGGTCACCGCGCTCGCCACACGCTTGCGGCCCCTGGCGGCGAGCCTGTCGCCGGCCACGGTCCTGAGGCGGGCCTCATCCGTCTTCGTGTACCAGACGTCGAGATTGCGCATCTCCGCGAACCGGATCATCGACTCCCGGTACGACCGCACGGTCGCCCGCACGATGCGGGCCCGCTCCTTGTCCGTGAAGCCGTTGGCGCGCCCGGCGATCACGAGACTGGCGGCCAGCCGCTTGACGTCCCATTCCCAGGGCCCCGGCAGGGTCTCGTCGAAGTCGTTGATGTCGAACAGCAGGTTGCGCTCGGGGGAGGCGAGCAGCCTGAAGTTCAGCAGATGGGCGTCACCGCACAGCTGGGCCCTCAGCCCGGACCGAGGTGTCCCGGCCAGGTCGGATGCCATGATCGCCGCGGCGCCCCGGTAGAAGCGGAACGGCGACTCCGTCATCCGCCCGTACCGGATCGGTACGAGCTCCGGCACCCTGGCCGCGGACTGGGCCTCCAGGAGGGCCAGTGGATCGGGCCGGTCCGACGGCGGCTCGTACGCGCGATGGCTGGACCGGGGGGCCCGTTTGCGCGCCGCCCTGCCGAGCGCGGCCCGTTCCTGCGGCGTCGCGCCCGGTACGGCGCGGAGCGGTGAGGTGCGTTCCTTGGGCATGACCGACCTCCTGGCTGCGGGCGGGACGGTGCGGGCGGCCTGTCTCCCATCATCGCGGGCCCGGCTGGATCCGGCCGCTCGGTGCGGTTCCCGGTCGGCGCGCGGCCCGGTGGGTCCGGTCCCCGCGGCGTGCGGCCCCGCGAGCGTGGTTCCCGGTCGGCGCCCACGCCGGCGGGTCCGGCTCCCGGAGGTACGGGCCGTGGTCTCAGGCCCGTCCGTCGGCCCGCGCCTGGTTCCGGCCCACCCGGTGCCAGATCGCCCGCTGGAACCGGAGCGCCCCCGCGCCCACGAAGATGAGCACCACGATGTTGACCAGGAGCTGGAGGAGGGACCCCCATGCCTCGGACCAGCTGGAGAAGGCGGTGGAGACGCTGATCGCCGCGGCCGCCGGAATGGTCGTGACGGAGATGAACACCCCGAGCAGGGCGCTCGTGCGCGCCTCGGTCAGCGACACGATGCCGACGACACCGGCCAGCCCCGCGACGGCGAAGGAGAAGAAGTTGGGGGTGTTGATCAGGTTGGAGACCGGCCGCAGTCCCCGGTCGAACGCCTCCGACTGAAAGCCGAATCCGCGGATGAGCAGGCTGAAGAGGAAGGTGACCACGATCGTCAGCAGGAGGCCCGCGCCGAGCGCGGTCAGTCCCGTCCGGACCATCGTCCGGTTCCTCTGGTCGATGCCCAGGGCCACGGCGACGATCGCCCCGTACTCGGGGCCTACGACCATCGCTCCGACGATCAGGATCTGGGAGTTGGTGACGATGCCGACCGAGCCGATCAGTCCCGCGGCGACCAGGTAGAGGTAGAAGCTCGGCGCGTACCTCCCTCCGGACCGGATGCGGGCCTCCACCTGTTCCCAGACCGGGGCGTTGGCGAGTGCCCCGAGTCTGCGCGCCGCGGCGTCCGAGACCCGCCCCGGGAACGCCATGTCGACCGGCTCGATGACGACGGATCCGCGCACGTCGACCTGGAGCAGTCGCAGTCCGCGCAGGACCTCGTTCGCGGCACCCGCCAGCACGTCGCACCCGATGGAGTCGCCGTCGGGACGGCGCGCGGCACCCCGCTGCACGATCAGGTTCAGGACGTACGGGGTGTCGGCGAGGAACCGCTCGACGCGCTCGGTGAGGTCCGGCGGGCTGACCGCGCGGATATGGATCATGTCCATGCGGTGCCTCCCCGGGGCTGCGAGGAGGCGTCCGCGGGGAGGTGGCTTCCGGGGACGTATGCCGTGAATCGGGCGGTCATGGACCGATACCCTCCCACAGCGGCACACGGTCCGGCGGGCGACGGGCACGCCGGTGCGCCGGTTTCGAAGGCTCCCGGCCGCTGACGGGACCGGCACTCACTCCTTCCGGTCGTCCCACTCCCTGCCGAGCAGCCAGCTGTCGAACGTACGCATCACGGCCACCAGCGCCGCACCCAGGCGCGGGTCGTGACCGGGCGCGTGCACATGCAGGGCATCACCCTTCGACCTGAACTCCAGCGGGACGTCCTTGCCCGCACGCCACACGACGCGCCGGGGCCCGCGTGCCGCGTCCCCGTCACCGCTGAGCAGGCTCAGCACGATGATCAGGATCTGCAGGGGGGACAGCAGCCACCACACGAACCACCAGAGGATCCGGCCCTTGAAGCCCACGGCCTCCGGGCCGCCCGCCGGAGTCACCGTCCAACGGGTGCGCAGACCCCTTCCCCTGAGGGCCTTCTCGCGCACGAGGGTGCCGAGGAGTTCGCCGTGCGCCCCCAGCACCTGGTACACCGCCACCCCGCTGCCGGCCGACACGGTCACCAGGGAAGCCAGCCGCTTCTCACGGCGCTCGTCCGCCCACAGCGCGAAGGAGCGCGCCCCGCTGCCCCGCGCCGCCCGGTAGGCGGATATCCCGCCCGGCGGGAGGTCGCGTTCCACGTACGCCACCACGGAGCCGGCCCCCTGGCCGTCGTCGCACCGCACCAGGTGGGCCACCGGAGCTGGGCCCGCACCCCCGGCCGCCGTTCCGGGGTCCCGCGGAACGGGCTCCAGCCTCAGCGAGCTGCTCAACCGCCGGTCTCCTTCGTCATTGTCGTACCGGCTTGAGAGGATTCCCCCGTGGAGTCCTCCGAGCCCTTTCCCGACGTTCCCGGGCCGCAGGCCGAGCCTGCCCCGCCCCCGGGCCGCCGTCCGGTGCGCTGCGCCCTGTGCGGGCGGCCCCTCACCGGCACGGACTCACGCCGCGCCGGCCTCGGCCCCGCCTGCGACGCCAAACTGCATCCGCCGGGGCCCGGCATCCGGACCCGCCGTCACGAGGTGGACCAGGACCCGCTCCCGGGCATCTGACTCGCCCCGGGGGCTGTCACGCGCCGTCGAGCCGGCGGAACAGCCCTTCCTGGACCACGGACACCAGCAACTGCCCCTGGCGGTCGTAGATCCGCCCCCTCGCCAGTCCACGGCCACCCGTGGCGATCGGCGACTCCTGGTCGTACAGGAACCACTCGTCCGCCCGGAACGGCCGGTGGAACCACATGGCGTGGTCCAGCGAGGCCATGTCGAAGCCGCGCGGCCCCCACAGCGGCTCCACCGGGATGCGGACCGCGTCCAGCAGCGTCATGTCGCTCGCGTACGTCAGCGCGCAGGTGTGCACCAGCGGGTCGTCGCCCAGCGGGCCGACCGCGCGCATCCACACAGCGCTGCGCGGGTCGGCGTCCTTGACCTCGTCCGGTGTCCAGCGCAGCCGGTCGACGTAACGGATGTCGAAGGGCTGGCGCCTGGCCATCCGCTCCAGCGCCTCGGGCAGGCCGCCGAGGTGCTCGCGCACCTCGTCGGCGACCGTCGGAAGCTCCTCCGGATCGGGGACGACACGGGCGGGAGGCAGCTGGTGCTCGAAGCCGGCCTCCTCGGGGCGGTGGAAGGACGCCGTCAGATTGAAGATCGTCCGGCCCTGCTGCACGGCCGTGACCCGGCGCGTGGTGAACGAACGGCCGTCCCTCACCCGCTCCACGTCGTACACGATCGGCACGCCCGGCCGTCCCGGACGCAGGAAATAGGCGTGCAGCGAATGGACGGGACGGTCCCCGTCGGTGGTGCGGCCGGCCGCGACCAGGGCCTGGCCCGCGACCTGCCCGCCGAAGACCCGTTGCAGGGACTCCTCGGGGCTGCGGCCACGGAAGATGTTGACCTCGATCCGCTCCAGGTCGAGCAGATCGACCAGGCTGTCGGCGGGGTTCGTCATGCGGTTCTTCTCCACTCTCCTGGCCGGTGCGCCGTCACAGCCGGCCCACGGCCGTGACCCGGACGACAGCCCGGCCCTCCTCGTCGGAGGCCGCGAGATCGACCTCCGCACGAATTCCCCAGTCGTGGTCCCCCGCGGGGTCGGCGAAGGCCTGCCACACCCGCCACAGCCCGTGCTCGGGGTCCTCGTCGATCTTCAGCAGCTTGGGGCCGCGCGCGTCCGGGCCCGTGCCCAGGTCCTCGTGCGCGTCCCAGTAGTCGTCCATGGCCTCGCCCCACGCGTCCTCGTCCCAGCCCGCGTCGGCGTCCAGCTCGCCCAGGTCGCGGACGCGGTCCAGCGCCGCCAGCTCCACCCGGCGGAACATCGCGTTGCGCACCAGGACCCGGAAGGCGCGGGCGTTGGCCGTGACCGGCTTGACCTCGTCGGCCTTCTCCTGTGCCTGCTCCGCGGTCTCCACCTCCGGATTGGCCAGCTGCTCCCACTCGTCCAGCAGGCTGGAGTCCACCTGACGGACCATCTCGCCCAGCCAGGAGATCAGGTCCTCCAGGTCCTCGGACTTCAGGTCGTCGGGGATGGTGTGCTCGAGCGCCTTGTACGCACTCGCCAGATAGCGCAGCACGATGCCCTCGGTGCGGGCCAGCTCGTAGTTCGAGGTGAACTCCGTGAAGGTCATGGCCCGTTCGTACATGTCGCGGATCACCGACTTCGGCGACACCGGGTGGTCACCGACCCACGGGTGGCTCGTGCGGTACACGTCGTACGCATGCCAGAGCAGCTCGCTCAGCGGCTTCGGATACGTGACCTCCTGGAGCCGCTCCATCCGCTCCTCGTACTCGACGCCGTCCGCCTTCATCTGCCCGACGGCCTCGCCCCGCGCCTTGTTCTGCTGCGCGGCCAGGATCTGCCGGGGGTCGTCGAGCGTCGACTCGACGACGGAGACCATGTCCAGGGCGTACGAGGGGGACTCGGCGTCCAGCAGGTCGAAGGCGGCCAGCGCGAACGTGGACAGCGGCTGGTTGAGCGCGAAGTCCTGCTGGAGGTCGACCGTGAGCCGCACGATCCGGCCTTCCGCGTCGGGCGTGTCGAGCTGCTCCACCACACCGCCGTCCAGCAGCGAGCGGTAGATCGCGATGGCCCGGCGGATGTGCCGCAACTGGGCCCTGCGCGGCTCGTGGTTGTCCTCCAGCAGATGCCGCATCGCCTCGAACGCGTTGCCCGGGCGGGCGATCACCGAGAGCAGCATCGTGTGGGTCACCCGGAAGCGTGAGGTCAGCGGCTCGGGCTCGGACTGGATCAGCTTGTCGAAGGTGGTCTCCGACCAGGCGACGAAGCCCTCGGGGGCCTTCTTGCGGACCACCTTGCGCTTCTTCTTGGGGTCGTCGCCGGCCTTCTTGACGGCCTTCTCGTTCTCGATGACGTGCTCGGGGGCCTGTGCGACGACGAAACCCGCCGTGTCGAACCCGGCCCGGCCCGCGCGGCCCGCGATCTGGTGGAACTCACGGGCGCGCAGCGTGCGCACCCGGGTGCCGTCGTACTTGGTGAGCGCGGTGAACAGCACCGTGCGGATGGGCACGTTGACGCCGACGCCCAGCGTGTCCGTACCGCAGATCACCTTCAGCAGGCCCGCCTGCGCGAGCTTCTCGACGAGACGGCGGTACTTCGGGAGCATGCCCGCGTGGTGCACCCCGATCCCGTGCCGCACGTAGCGGGAGAGGTTCTGGCCGAACTTGGTGGTGAAGCGGAAGCTGCCGATCAGGTCGGCGATCTTCTCCTTCTCCTCCTTCGTGCACATGTTGATGCTCATCAGCGACTGCGCCCGCTCGACGGCGGCGGCCTGCGTGAAGTGCACGATGTAGACGGGCGACTGCCTGGTGTCCAGGAGTTCGGTGAGCGTCTCGGTGATCGGCGTCAGCCGGTACTCGTAGCTCAGCGGGACGGGCCGGGTCGCGGAACGGACGACCGAGGTCGGACGGCCGGTGCGGCGGGTCAGGTCCTCCTCGAACATCTTGACGTCGCCGAGCGTCGCGGACATCAGCACGAACTGCGCCTGCGGGAGCTCCAGCAGCGGGATCTGCCAGGCCCAGCCGCGGTCGGGCTCCGCGTAGAAGTGGAACTCGTCCATCACGACCTGGCCGATGTCGGCGTACTTGCCGTCGCGCAGTGCGATCGAGGCCAGCACCTCCGCGGTGCAGCAGATGACCGGGGCGTCGGCGTTGACCGAGGCGTCGCCGGTCAGCATGCCGACGTTCTCCGTGCCGAAGAGCTTGCACAGGTCGAAGAACTTCTCCGAGACCAGCGCCTTGATCGGGGCGGTGTAGAACGTGACCTTGTCCTGGGCCAGCGCGGTGAAGTGCGCACCCGCCGCGACCAGGCTCTTCCCGGAGCCCGTGGGGGTGGAGAGGATCACGTTCGCCCCGGAGACCACCTCGATCAGCGCCTCCTCCTGAGCCGGATAGAGGGTGATGCCCTGCGATTCGGTCCATGAGGAGAAGGACTCGAAGAGGGCGTCCGGGTCGGCGGTCGGGGGGAGCTGATCGATAAGGGTCACGCCCCCATCTTGCCTGCCTCCTGCCCGGATGAGGGAACCGGAGGACCGGGTGAAGATCACGGACGATACGCTGCCCACTCAACTCGGCCGCCTCGCACAGACAATGGCGGCCCGGCCGCAGCACACGGCCGAACCACGATGGGGGCGGGAAAAGCCATGATGGGACCGGCACACTCTCTGTCAGGGGCGGCGGCCTGGCTGGGGGTGGGTGCCGCGGCCGCAGCCGCGGGCCACACGATGCCCTGGCCCGTCCTCGTCGTCGGGGCGCTGATCACCGCCGGCGCGGCACTCGCCCCGGACCTCGACCACAAGTCGGCGACCATCTCGCGTGCCTTCGGGCCCGTCTCCAAGGCTCTCTGCGAGATCGTCGACAAACTCTCCTACGCCGTCTACAAGGCGACCAAGGGGCCCGGCGACCCCCGCAGGACCGGCGGCCACCGCACCCTCACGCACACCTGGCTCTGGGCCGTGCTGATCGGCGGAGCCGCCTCCGTCGCCGCGATCACCGGTGGCCGCTGGGCGGTACTGGCGATCCTCTTCGTCCACCTCGTCCTCGCGGTCGAGGGGCTCCTGTGGCGGGCGGCGCGGGTGTCCAGCGACGTCCTCGTATGGCTGCTCGGCGCGACCAGCGCCTGGATCCTGGCCGGTGTGCTGGACCAGCCGGGCAACGGTTCGAGCTGGCTGTTCGAAGCGCCGGGTCAGGAGTACCTCTGGCTCGGTCTGCCGATCGTGCTCGGCGCCCTCGTCCACGACATCGGCGACGCGCTGACGGTCTCGGGCTGCCCGATCCTGTGGCCCATCCCGCTGGGCCGCAAGCGCTGGTACCCGCTGGGACCGCCGAAGGCCATGCGCTTCCGGGCCGGCAGCTGGGTCGAGCTCAAGGTGCTGATGCCCGCCTTCATGATCCTCGGGGGAGTCGGCGCGGCGGCGGCGCTCAACGTCATATGACGCCCCGCACCTCTCCGGGAGCGGTGGGCACGCAGCCGTAGGACCATGGCGGCATGCTGCTCGCCAGGCTCGCCCATGTGTCCCTGGAGGTCGCCGCGACCTCGGCCCGGACCCGGAAGACGGCCCTGCTGGCCGAGCTCTTCCGGGAGGCGGGCCCCGACGACGTCCCGGTCGTCATCCCGTATCTCGCCGGCCGCCTCCCGCAGGGGCGGCTCGGGATCGGCTGGAGCACCCTGCGCGTGCCGGTGACACCCGCGGAGGAGCCCACGCTGACCGTGGTGGAGACGCACACGGAGCTGACCGCGATCGGGGCCCTGACCGGCCCCGGCTCGCAGTCCGCCCGTAAGGAGCGCCTCGCCGGGCTGCTCGGCGCCGCCACCGCGGACGAGCAGTACTTCCTGCGCGGACTGCTCACCGGGGAGGTGCGCCAGGGAGCGCTGGACGCCGTCGCGGTCGACGCCCTGGCCGATGCCGCGGGAGCGGCGCGTCCCGAGGTGCGGCGCGCGGTCATGCTCGCCGGATCCCTCGCGCCCGTCGCGCGTGCGGTGCTCGCCGAGGGCCCCGGAGTTCTCGCGTCCTTCCGGCTCACCGTCGGACGGCCGGTCCAGCCCATGCTGGCGCACACCGCCCGCTCGGTGGCCGAGGCGATCGACCGGCTGGGACCCTGCGCCGTCGAGGAGAAGCTGGACGGCATCCGCGTACAGGTGCACCGGGACGGGCCGCACGTGCGCGTCTACACCCGCACGCTCGACGACATCAGCGACCGGCTCCCCGAGCTCGCCGCCGCGGTGACCGGTTTTCCCGCCGGCCGCTTCGTCCTCGACGGCGAGGCGATCGCCCTCGGCCCCGACGGGAGGCCCCGGCCCTTCCAGGAGACGGCGGGCCGGGTGGGCTCACGGCGTGACGTCGTCACCGCGGCGGACGCCGTACCCGTGGTCCCCGTCTTCTTCGACGTGCTGTCCGTCGACGGACGCGAACTCCTCGACCTCCCCCTCACCGAGCGGCACCGGGAACTGGCCGGGCTGGTGCCCGAACCGATGCGCGTCCGGCGCGTCACCGTGGAGGACCCCGGGGACGACGCGCAGCGCACGGCCGCGCTGGAATTCGCCGAGGCGACACTGGCCCGCGGCCACGAGGGGGTGGTGGTCAAGGGCGCGGAGGCGGCGTACAGCGCGGGCCGGCGGGGTGCCTCCTGGCTGAAGGTGAAGCCCGTACACACCCTGGACCTGGTGGTCCTGGCCGCCGAATGGGGCCACGGCCGACGCACCGGGAAGCTCTCCAACCTGCACCTGGGCGCACGCAGGGAGGACGGTACGTTCGCGATGCTCGGCAAGACCTTCAAGGGGCTCACGGACGCGATGCTCAGCTGGCAGACCGAGCGCCTGCGGGAGCTGTCCACCGGCGACGACGGGCACGTGGTCACCGTCCGCCCGGAACTCGTGGTCGAGATCGGCTACGACGGACTGCAGACCTCCACCCGCTACCCGGCGGGGGTCACCCTGCGCTTCGCCCGCGTCCTGCGCTACCGGGAGGACAAACGGGCCGACGAAGCGGACACGGTCGGGACGGTGCTGTCCCGCCGGACGTGACACCGGCGGTCGGTACGGTGCTCGCCGACCGGACATGACACCGGCCCCCGCCGCGAGGCGGAGGCCGGGAAGCCGGGCGGCCGGATCAGCCGCGGTGGTCCACGCCCGCGATGTGGGCGCGGAGCTCCTCCGGTGTCAGATAGGCGTCGGTGTACTCGAAATCGCGCAGGGTCGCCGGCTTGCGCGACTGGAACCCCGTGCGCACGAAGTCGTCACCGGCGATCGCGTTCAGCAGCCAGTTCGTCATGACCCGGGTCTTGGCGACATTGGTCCGCAGCGCCGCCCAGTGGTAGCCGCGCGCGGCGGCCTGGGCGGGCATGCCCCTGAGCTCGATGCCCAGCGGCTTGGACACCGCGTCCCGGCCGCCCAGGTCCACGACGAGCCCGAGGTCCTTGTGGACGTACGGCTGGAGCGGGCGCCCGCGCAGCTGCGCGATGATGTTGTCGGCGAGCGCGCGGCCCTGACGCATCGCGTGCTGCGCGGTGGGCGGGCAGATCGCACCGTCCCCCTTGGCCAGATCGGGCACGGCCGCCGCGTCGCCGAGGGCGAACACCCCGTCCACGCCGGGCAGTGACATCTCCGGGGTCACCGCCAGCCGTCCCCGCACGGTCTCGGCCTCCAGCGTCGCGACGAGCGGGCTCGCCGCGACCCCGGCGGTCCAGATCAGCGTCCGGCAGGGCAGCACCCGGCCGTCCGTGAAGGTCACCTTGTCCGGTCCGGCCTCGGCCACCGAGACACCGAGCGAGACCTCGATGCCACGCTTGCGCAGGATCTCCAGGGCGCTGGCGCCCAGCTTGTCGCCGAGCTCCGGCATGAGCTTGGGCGCGATGTCGATCAGATGCCACTTGATCAGCTTGGGATCCAGCCGGGGGTAGTGCTTGACGGCGTTGGTGGTGAGCAGTTGCAGGCACGCGGCCGTCTCCGTACCGGCGTAGCCGCCTCCCACCACCACGAACTGCAGCCGGGACGCCCGCTCCTCCTCGTCGTGGCTCGCGTCGGCGAGGTCGAGCTGGGAGATGACGTGGTCCCGGATGTAGGCCGCCTCGGCCAGCGTCTTCATGCCCCGGGCGTTGTCGAGCAGCCCCGGGATGTCGAAGGTCCGGGTGACGCTTCCCGCGGCCAGTACGAGGTAGTCGTACGGCTCGTTCACGATCTCGTCCGTGATCTTGCGGACCACGCAGACCTTCGCCTTCGTGTCCACTCCGATGGCCCCGCCCGGCACGATCCGGGTGCGGTGGCGCCGGCTACGGCGCAGCGAGACGGCGACCGACTGGGGGGTCAGTACCCCGGAGGCGACCTGGGGCAGCAGTGGCAGGTAGAGCTGGTAGGAGAACGGGGTGACGAGCGCGATCTCCGCCTCCCCGGGGACGAGGCTGCGCTCCAGACGGCGCACGCACTCGACCCCGGCGAAGCCGGCGCCGACGACGAGAATTTTGGGTCGTGCCACGGTGTGCGTCCCTTCTCGGTCCTACGCGGTCATCGCTCGCCTGCCCCGTATCCGGGGCCAGTCACTCCATATCCTTACCGGAGGGGACCGACTTCGCCTCTTGTGCGGCGGTCCCGGCGCGTGCGACGCGGCGACGCGGCCCTCACCCGTGCCAGGAGCGCCACAGAGCCGCGTAGGCGCCGTCCGCCGCCACCAGTTCGTCATGGCTGCCCAGTTCGGCGATCCGGCCGTCCTCGACGACCGCGATGACATCCGCGTCGTGCGCGGTGTGCAGCCGGTGGGCGATCGCCACGACCGTACGGCCGTCCAGCACCTTGGCCAGCGAACGCTCCAGATGACGCGCCGCCCGGGGATCGAGCAGCGACGTCGCCTCGTCCAGCACCAGCGTGTGCGGGTCCGCCAGGACCAGCCGCGCCAGGGCGATCTGCTGCGCCTGCGCCGGGGTGAGGGCCAGACCGCCCGAGCCGACCTCGGTGTCCAGGCCCTCCTCCAGCGCCTTCGCCCAGCCGTCCGCGTCCACCGCCGCGAGCGAGGCCCACAGCTCGGCGTCCTCGGCGTCCGTACGGGCGAGCAGGAGATTGTCGCGGAGCGAGCCGACGAACACGTGGTGCTCCTGGTTGACGAGGGCCACATGGGTGCGCACCCGCTCCGCCGGCATCCGGGACAGCTCCGCGCCTCCCAGGGTCACCGAACCGGCCCGGGGAGCGTAGATCCCGGCCAGGAGCCGTCCCAGGGTCGACTTGCCCGCACCCGAAGGACCGACCAGCGCCAGCCGAGTCCCCGGGGCGACGTCCAGCGACACCTGGTGCAGGACGTCGACGCCCTCGCGGTAGCCGAAGCGGACCTCGTCGGCCCGGACCTCGCGGCCCTCGGGTCCGACGCCCTCGTCACCCGCGTGCGGCTCGATCTCCCGTACGCCGACGAGCCTGGCCAGCGACACCTGGGCGACCTGGAGTTCGTCGTACCAGCGCAGGATCAGGCCGATGGGGTCCACCATCATCTGGGCCAGCAGCGCGCCCGTCGTCAGCTGGCCGACCGTGATCCAGTCCTCCATCACGAACCAGCCGCCCAGGAGCAGCACCGCGCCGAGGATCGTCACATACGTGGTGTTGATGACGGGGAAGAGCACGGAGCGCAGGAACAGGGTGTACCGCTCCCAGGCGGTCCACTGCTCCACCCGCCGGTCCGACAGCGCGACCCTGCGGTCCCCCAGACGGTGGGCCTCCACGGTCCGCCCCGCGTCCACGGTCTCGGCGAGCACCGCGGCCACCGCCGCATAGCCGGCCGCCTCCGAGCGGTACGCGGAGGGCGCCCGCCGGAAGTACCAGCGGCAGCCGACGACCAGCACCGGAACCGCGATCAGAGCGGCGAGCGCCAGGGGCGGGGCGGTGACGGTGAGCGCGCCGAGGAGCAGCCCCGCCCAGACCACGCCGATCGCCAGCTGCGGCACGGCCTCACGCATCGCGTTGGCCAGCCGGTCGATGTCCGTCGTGATCCTGGACAGCAGGTCCCCGGTGCCGGCCCGCTCCAGGACGCCTGGCGGCAGCCCGACCGACCGTACGAGGAAGTCCTCACGCAGATCGGCGAGCATCTCCTCGCCGAGCATGGCCCCGCGCAGCCGCATGGTCCGTGTGAACACGGTCTGCACGACCAGGGCCAGGGCGAACACGGCGGCGGTGCGCTCCAGATGGAGATCGGTGACGCCGTTGGAGAGGTCCTCGACCAGCCCGCCCAGGAGGTACGGGCCGGTGATCGACGCGATCACAGCGATCGCGTTGACCGCGATGAGCACCGCGAACGGCCTCCGGTGACGCCGCAGCAGGGCGCGCACATAGGTCCGCACGGTCGTCGGCGTACCGACCGGCAGGGTCGTCGCCGACTCGGGGGCGGCCGGGTCGTACGCCGGTGGGGCCAGGCCGATCATGCTCTCTCCTCGATTTCTTCGATCGCCCGGGCAGGCGGCAGGCCGTCGACCACGGCGAACTCCTCGCGTGCCGCGGTCTCGTCATCGGTCTCACGGGTGACGACCGCCCGGTAGCGCGGTTCGTCCCGGACCAGTTCGCGGTGCGTGCCGGCCGCCACGACCGTGCCGCCGTGCACGAGCACGACCCGGTCGGCGAGGTCCAGAAGCAACGGGGACGAGGCGAACGCCACCGTCGTACGGCCGCCGCGCAGCCGCTGGATGCCGGCGGCGACCCTGGCCTCCGTGTGGGAGTCGACCGCCGACGTCGGCTCGTCGAGCACCAGCACCTCCGGGTCGGTGATCAGCGAACGGGCCAGCGCGAGCCGTTGCCGCTGCCCGCCGGACAGGGATCTGCCGCGTTCGGTGATCCGCGTGTTCATGGGATCGCCGTCGGCGTCGACGGATGCCTGCGCCAGCGCGGCCAGCACATCACCGCACTGCGCCGCAGCCAGCGCCTCCTCGGCCGTGACGTGGCCCGAGGACGGCATGTCCAGCAGTTCCCGGAGCGTGCCGGAGAGCAGCACCGGGTCCTTGTCCTGCACCAGCACAGCGGTCCGCGCGGTGTCGAGCGGCAGCTCGTCCAGCGGCACACCGCCCAGCAGCACCGAGGGGACCGGCTCCGGCGCCTCGTCGGGCTCGGCGTGGCCGCCGAGCCGCTCCGCCAGCCGCCCCGCCTCGTCTGGATCGCCGCAGACCACGGCGGTGAACCGGCCCTGCGGCGCCATCAGGCCCGTCACCGGGTCGTACAGGTCGCCCCGGGGCGTGACCGCTTCGAGCGTCGAGGGGCGGACGGTGCGCCGCAGGGAGAGCACCCGGACCGCGCGCTGCGCGGACGGGCGCGAGAAGGAGTACGCCATGGCGATCTCCTCCACGTTGCGCAGGGGGAAGAGCATCAGCGTCGCCGCGCTGTACACGGTGACCAGCTGGCCGATCTCGATCCGGCCGTCCCGGGCGAGCGTCGCCCCGTACCAGACCAGCGAGATCAGCAGAATTCCAGGCAGCAGCACCTGGATCGCCGAGATGAGGGCCCACATCCGCGCACTGCGGACGGCGGCCTTGCGGACCTCCTGGGAGGCGCGGCGGTAGCGGCCGAGGAACAGCTCCTCGCCGCCGATGCCGCGCAGCACCCGGAGCCCGGCGACGGTGTCGGACGCCAGCTCGGTGGCGCGGCCCGCCTTCTCACGCTGGAGGTCCGCCCGGCGGGTGGCGCGGGGGAGCAGCGGAAGGACGGCCAGGGCCAGGACGGGGGTGGCGACGGCGACGAGCACGCCGAGCGAGGGCAGATAGAAGACCAGCCCGACGCAGATCAGCACGAGCGCGGTCGCGGCGGCGGCGAAGCGCGACAGCGCCTCGACGAACCAGCCGATCTTCTCGACGTCGCCCGTCGACACGGCGACCACTTCACCGGCGGCGACCCGGCGGGTCAGTGCCGAGCCGAGCTCGGCGGTCCTGCGGGCGAGCAGCTGCTGCACCCGCGCCGCCGCGGTGATCCAGTTGGTGACCGCGGTGCGGTGGAGCATGGTGTCGCCCACGGAGATGAGGGCGCCGAGGACGACGAGCAGGCCGCCGGCCAGCACGAGGTCCCGGCCGGAACGGTCGACGACGGCCTGGACCGCGAGCCCGACCGCGAGCGGAAGACCGGCGATCGCACAGTGGTGGAGCAGCCCCCAGCCGAGGGACTTGAGCTGACCGGTGAGCTGACTGCGGCCGAGCCAGAACAGAAAGCGTGGTCCTGAACGGACATCGGGGTCGCCGGGATCCGAAAACGGAAGATCGCGAATCTGCATGACGTCCCAAGGATCGGATGGCGGAGGCCCGAGAGGGACCTCGTGGAACAGTGGGGGACCAAACCGTGCAAGGTTCGCTTCCCGCCCCCCTCGGGGGCAACCCATTATTTCCACCGGCCACCAGGGCTCAGACGACGGGCCTGGTCGCCCGCTCCAGCTCGATGAGCGCCGAGCGGTAGCGGTGGCCCGTCGCCCGGTCCATCCCGATCTCGCACGTCCTGTTCGCCGACAGATAGGCGTCGTACGCGCGGCTGTTGACCTCCGCCGCCTCCTTGGCGGTGGCACTGTCCGGGAGCTCCTTGTGCAGCATGCCGCGGTCGCCGGCGAATCCGCAGCAGCCCGCGTCGTCCGGGACGACGACCTCGTCGGCGCACGCCTCGGCCACCGTACGCAGGTGCGCCACATCGCCCAGATGCTCCATGGAGCAGGTGGGGTGCAGGACGGCCGAGCCCGTCCTGCGGAACACCGTGAGGTGGGGGAGGAGTTCCTCGGCCGCCCAGACGAGCGAGTCGACGAACGTCATCTCCCGGTGCAGCGCCCGGTTGTCCTCGGTGAGATAGGGAACCACCTCGTGCGCCAGGCCGAGCGTGCACGAGGAGGCGTCGACCACCAGCGGCAGAGTGCCGCCCGCCGTCCAGCCCCAGGCGGCCTCCACGACGCGGTTGGCCATGACCGCGTTGCCCACGTCGTATCCCTTGGAGTGCCAGATCGTCGCGCAGCAGGTCCCGGAGACGTCCTCGGGGATCCAGACCGGCCGGGCCGCACGCGCGGACAGAGAGACGACCGACTCTGCCAGGGACAGAGCCCCGGCGTCCGCGGGACCGGCGAAGATGCGGTTCACACAGGCCGGGTAGTACACGGCGCTCGCGCCCGCCCGGGACGTGGGCGGAAGCGCGCGGGACGCCGCCCCGGGGATCTCGGGCAGCCACTCCGGCATCAGGTCGGGGCGTACGGCCTTGCGGGCGAGCCGGGTCACGGACCCCAGCAGCCGGTCACCCGCCGGGTGGCGGGTGATGAGCCCGGCCGCGCCGAGCGCGATCCGGGCCGAGGCCTCGACGGCCTTGAAGTGCTGTGCGGCCAGCGCCGCGACGCGTTCCTCGCGCGGTGAGTGACGCAGATGCCGGAAGCCCTTCATCATCGCGCCGGTGTCGATGCCGACCGGACACGCGAGCTTGCACGTGGAGTCGCCCGCGCAGGTGTCCACGGCGTCGTAGCCGTAGGCGTCGAGCAGCCCGGCCTCCACGGGGGAGCCGTCCGGCTGGCGCATCATCTCCCGCCGCAGCACGATCCGCTGACGCGGCGTGGTGGTGAGGTCCTCGCTGGGACAGGTCGGCTCGCAGAACCCGCACTCGATGCACGGGTCGGCGACCGGCTCGACCTTGGGGATCGTCTTGAGCCCGCGCAGATGCGCCTGCGGATCCCGGTCGAGGACGATCCGCGGCCCCAGCACCCCGTCGGGGTCCACGGCGCGCTTCGTACGCCACATGAACTCGGTGGCGACGGGGCCCCACTCACGCTCCAGGAACGGCGCGATGTTGCGCCCCGTCGCGTGCTCCGCCTTCAGTGACCCGTCGAAACGGTCGACCACGAGCGTGCAGAACTCGTCCATGAACGCGGCGTACCGGTCCACGTCGGCGGGCTCGGCGGCGTCGAAGGCGAGGAGGAAGTGCAGGTTCCCGTGGGCCGCGTGACCCGCGACGGCCGCATCGAAGCCGTGCACGGCCTGGAGCGCGAGCAGCGCCTCGCACGCCTCGGAGAGCCGCGAGGGAGGGACGGCGAAGTCCTCCGTGATCAGCGTCGTGCCCGAGGGGCGGGAGCCGCCGACGGCGGTGACGAACGCCTTGCGGGCCTTCCAGTACCCGGAGACCGTGGGGGCGTCCCGGGTGAACTCATTGGTCACGGACGGGGCGGGCGCCACCAGAGCGAGATCCGCGACGACTGCGGCCGCCTCCCGCTCACAGGCCGCCAGGGTCTCCTCGTCGGGGGCGCGGAACTCCACCAGCAGCGCCGTCGTGCCGTCCGGCAGTGCCGCCCAGTCCGAGGGGACCCCCTCGACGCTGACCGAGGCGCGCAGTGTGTTCCCGTCCATCAGCTCCACGGCGATCGCACCCGCCTCGTTGAACCGGGGTACCGCCGCAGCGGCAGCCGTGAGCGAGGGGAAGAACAGCAGGGCGGAGGAGACGAGGCGCTCCAGGGGCAGGGTGTCGAAGACGACCTCGGAGATGAAGCCGAAGGTGCCCTCGGAGCCGACCATGAGGCCACGCAGGATCTCCACGGGCGTCGACCCGTCCAGGAACGCGTCCAGGCGATAGCCGTTGGTGTTCTTGATCTCGTACTTGGCGCGGATGCGGGCGGTGAGACCCTCGTCCGCCTCGATGTCGGACTTGATGGCCAGCAGTTCGTCGCAGAGGCGTGCTTCCGCGTGGCGCAGCAGCTCGTCGGCGTCCGGCTCGCCCGTGTCGACCACCGTGCCGCTCGGCAGGACGAAGGTCAGCGAGGCCACCGTGCGGTACGAGTTCCGGGTGGTGCCCGCGGTCATCCCGGAGGCGTTGTTCGCGACGACGCCGCCGATAGTGCAGGCGATGGCGCTGGCGGGATCGGGACCCAGGATCCGGCCGTGGCGGGCGAGGGTGGCGTTGGCCCGCATGACGGTGGTCCCCGGACGGATCCGGGCCCGCGCGCCTCCGTCCAGGACCTCGATCCCCGTCCAGTGGTGGCGTACGTCGACGAGGATGTCCTCCCCCTGCGCCTGGCCGTTGAGGCTGGTCCCGGCGGCCCGGAAGACGACACCGCGGCCGTTCCCATGGGCGTAGGAGAGGATCGCCGAGATGTCGTCGAGGTCCTCGGGAACCAGCACGACCTGCGGGAGGAAGCGGTAGGGGCTGGCGTCGGAGGCGTACCGCACGAGGTCGGAGACCTTCCACAGCACCTTCTCCGGGCCGAGCAGGGCGGTCAGACCGGCCCGCAGTTCCGTCGGGGTCCCGGACGCCTTCCAGGCGGGCACCCGATCGGGGGACGGCGACCGGTCCGTGCGGGGACGCAGGGCTTCGGGCTTCGGCTCCAGCAGCGGCATGTCCGGGTCCCCTCGACGTCACGGTGCGGTGGCCGCACCGCATGCCTCAGCAGCGGCGGCGCTCCGGCATTCCGGCGACCAGAGCGTTCAGCAGACCGCCGAGCATCTCGCGCTGATCGGCGGTCAATGGAGCCAGGATCTCCTCTGCGGCGGCCTTGCGCGCGTCACGCATCGAACGGAGCACGGCCCGGCCCTCCTCGGTGATCTCGATCCGGACCACCCTGCGGTTGGTCGGATCAGGGGCGCGGCGCACCCGGCCCGCGGCCTCCAGGCCGTCCACGAGGGTGGTCACCGCACGGGGGACGACGTCCAGCCGCTCGGCGAGATCGGCCATCCGGGGGGCGCCGTCGTAGTGCGCGGTCGTGCGCAGCAGGCGGAACTGGGCCGGTGTGATGCCGATCGGCTCCAGCTGACGGCTCTGGATGCGCTGGAGGCGGCGTGTGAGCCGCAACAGCTGTTCGGCGAGCATGCCGTCGGAGTCGGGGGAGTCCATGAGGGAACAATATCAGGACCACGTTCATTGTGAGTAGAGGTAACAATGAGCTAGGCTCTCAAAATCGGCCCCGCATGTCCGCGCCCGCAGACCTCCGCGCCGGCCCGTGCACGCTTCGCCCCTTTCCCCGCACGCTCTCGAAGGAGCCCATGAAACCCGACGAACCCACCTGGACGCCCCCAGCCGCGGAGGCCGGGCAGCCGCCCGCAGAGCTGCGCCGCATCTTCCGGCTCTTCCGTCCCTACCGCGGACGGCTCGCCGTGGTCGGACTGCTGGTCGGCGCCGCCTCGCTGGTCACGGTCGCCTCGCCCTTCCTGCTCCGCGAGATCCTGGACACCGCGATCCCGCAGGGGCGCACGGGGCTGCTCACGCTGCTCGCGCTCGGCATGATCCTCACCGCCGTGATGACCAGCGTCTTCGGGGTCCTGCAGACCCTGATCTCCACGACGGTCGGCCAGCGCGTCATGCACGATCTGCGCACCGCCGTCTACACCCAGCTCCAGCGGATGCCGCTCGCCTTCTTCACCCGGACCCGCACGGGCGAGGTCCAGTCCCGCATCGCCAACGACATCGGCGGGATGCAGGCGACGGTGACCTCCACGGCGACCTCCCTGGTCTCCAACCTCACCTCGGTCGTCGCCACCGTGGTCGCCATGCTCGCGCTGGACTGGCGGCTCACCGTCGTCTCGCTGCTCCTGCTGCCCGTCTTCGTCTGGATCAGCCGCCGTGTCGGCCGGGAGCGCAAGAAGATCACCACCCAGCGTCAGCGCCAGATGGCGGCGATGGCGGCCACGGTCACCGAATCGCTGTCCGTCAGCGGCATTCTCCTCGGCCGGACCATGGGGCGTTCGGACTCCCTCACCAAGGCGTTCACCGAGGAGTCGGAGCGTCTGGTCGACCTCGAAGTGCGCTCCAACATGGCCGGACGCTGGCGCATGTCGACCATCGGCATCGTCATGGCCGCGATGCCCGCCGTCATCTACTGGGCCGCGGGCCTCACCCTTCAGTCCGGCGTCACGGCCGTCTCCGTCGGCACCCTGGTCGCCTTCGTCTCGCTCCAGCAAGGGCTGTTCCGGCCGGCCGTGAGCCTGCTCTCCACCGGGGTGCAGATGCAGACCTCCCTGGCCCTGTTCGCGCGGATCTTCGAGTACCTCGACCTCGAGGTGGACATCACCGAGCCCGAGAAGCCCGTCCGGCTGGAGAGCGTCCGGGGCGAGATCGCCTTCGAGGACGTCACCTTCGGCTACGACGAGAAGGGCGGCCCGACGCTGAGCGGCATCGATGTGACCGTGCCCGCCGGGAACAGCCTGGCTGTCGTCGGTCCCACCGGATCGGGCAAATCCACCCTCAGCTATCTGATCCCGCGTCTGTACGACGTCACCGGTGGCCGGGTCACCCTCGACGGGGTCGACGTGCGGGACCTGGACTTCGACACGCTCGCCCGTGCCGTCGGCGTGGTCTCCCAGGAGACCTACCTCTTCCACGCCTCGGTCGCCGAGAACCTCCGCTTCGCCAAGCCGGACGCCACCGACGAGGAGATCGAGGCCGCGGCGCGCACCGCCCAGATCCACGACCACATCGCCGCCCTGCCCGACGGCTACGACACGCTGGTGGGGGAGCGCGGGTACCGTTTCTCCGGTGGCGAGAAGCAGCGGCTCGCGATCGCCCGCACGATTCTCCGCGACCCGCCCGTGCTGATCCTCGACGAGGCGACCAGTGCCCTCGACACCCGTACGGAACACGCGGTGCAGCAGGCCATCGACCACCTGTCGAAGGGCCGCACCACGCTCACCATCGCGCACCGGCTCTCCACGGTCCGGGACGCGGACCAGATCGTCGTCCTGGACGAGGGGCGGATCGCCGAGCGCGGTACGCACGAGGAACTGCTCGCGATGGACGGGCGCTATGCCGCCCTGATCCGCCGCGACGGTCATCTTGCCCCGGCGGCCACATGAGCGGAACGGCCGTCCGGCCTCGGTGGAGACATGGCTCCGGCCTTCGCATGCGCACGACGGCCACCTGACCCTGGGGACCGCCCGGCCCAGCCGTCCGGCGGTGGCGGGACCGGAAGGCCGGGGCATCGGAAGGCCGGGGCATCGGAAGGGCGGGGCATCGGAAGGGCGGGCCCGCCCGCATGGACGCCCCGCGATACGGCATGATCGCGGCCCATGAGAGCACTGCTCGGGGTGGAACTCCCCGGATACCGGCCGCTGGACCACAACGGCGGCGAGCGCGGCGACGCCTGGACGAACGACGAGGGCGATGTCCTTTCGCTGCACTACTTCGCACTGCCGCCCGACCTCCCGGCAGGTCTGGACGACGGCCCCGCCCTGCGCGGCACCCTCACCCACTGGACGGCGCAGGCCGGCGGCGGACTGATCGAGGCCTCGGTGAAGCGGCTGGGCGGACTGCCCGCACTGCGGCAGATACTCAAGCTGCCGCTGCCCCAACAGCCCAGCGGGCAGGTGTTCATCGGCAGCTTCACGGTGCCGCGCCAGGGATGCAGCACGGTGGTCAAGATCCAGGCCCCCGAGCGCGGGATGACGGGGATGCGAGAGGCCGTCGTCATGGCGAAGGTCGGCCCCGACTCGTACTTCCGGCCGCACCCCTACGCCCCCGACGTGCAGGGCGGCCTTCCCTTCCACGCGGCCGACCACGCCCAGTGGGACACGGAGTTCCCCGCACATCCGCTCACCCGGGTGCGCCGGACGCTCGACGCGCTCGCGGATGCGGTCACCGTGGACCCGGGTTTCGCGGCTCTGCCCCCGTTCACCGGACCGGCCGCCGGAGCCTGACGGAGCCGGTCGCACGGCGGCGCCGCCGCCCCCTGGGACGGGGAGCGGCGGCGCCTTGTGCAGAGACGGTCAGACGAGCCAACCCACGAAGTGGACGACGCCGGCAAGCAGGTTGGTCAGGAAGTTCATCTGTTTTTCTCCTAGTGCGTGGTGCATCTGTGGGACATGCGCTGTAGCGGTCTGCAGCCCGCCGTGTGCGCTCAGTAATCATCAGCTGCCGCACGGGAGTTGAGCAACCAATCCTGGAACGACCACGCGTTCGAGCGAACACCCGATCCCGTGTTCGTGTGTTCTGGTGCTGCGTCGATCCGTTGTGGGGCCGCCGGTTCAGGCGGGCACCCCGCTGAGCAGCCGGTCGACCGAACGGACGGCCGCCCGCCCGGCCCGGTTGGCGCCGATCGTGCTGGCGGACGGGCCGTACCCGACGAGATGGACACGCTCGTCCCGCACGGCCCGGGTGTCCTCGACGCGGATGCCGCCACCCGGCTCGCGGAGCT
The DNA here is from genome assembly GCF_001905505.1 of Streptomyces sp. CB02058. Classification (GTDB taxonomy): domain Bacteria; phylum Actinomycetota; class Actinomycetes; order Streptomycetales; family Streptomycetaceae; genus Streptomyces. The sequence continues at coordinate 843,523 of NZ_LIPG01000004.1, read as the reverse complement.
TCAGCGGCGCCAGATGATCGACGGCGGCGCGGAAGCCGGTCGCCCACAGGATCACGTCGGCCTCGACGGTCCGGCCGTCGGCCCATGCCACCCCGTCCGGCGTGATGCGCTCGAACATGGGGAGCCGGTCGAGGACCCCCGCCTCGCGTGCGCGCCGTACGGCGTCGTTGAGCGGCAGCCCGGTCACGCTCACGACGCTCTGCGGCGGGAGTCCCTGCCGTACGCGCTCCTCCACCATGGCCACGGCGGCCCGCCCCTGGTCCTCGCCGAACGGTCCTTCCCGGAACACCGGAGGCCGGCGCGTCACCCAGTACGTCCCGGCCGCCACCTCGGCGATTTCCATCAGATGCTGGGTACCCGAAGCGCCGCCGCCGACCACGACCACTCTCAGTCCAGCGAACTCCGCAGGTCCGGGATAGCCGGCGGTGTGCAGCTGCCGTCCCCGGAAGGTCTCCTGGCCCGGGTAGAGGGGCCAGAACGGCCGGTCCCAGGTGCCGGTGGCATTGATCAGCGCGCGCGTGGCGTACGTACCCTCGGAGGACTCGACGAGCAGCCGCCCGCCTCTGCGTCCGGCCTCGGGCGCGGCATCGCTTCCGGGCTTGGGCACGGCGCCGCTTCCGCCTTCGTCGTCTCGCACGGCCTTGACCTCCACCGGCCGGTGCACCCGCAGGTCGAAGCGGCGCTCGTACGCCTCGAAGTACGCGCCGATCACCTCGGACGAGGGCCTGCTCCCGTCGGCTCCGGTCAGCTCCATGCCGGGCAGGGAGTGCATGCCGTGCACCTTGCCGTACGTCAGCGAGGGCCACCGGAACTGCCAGGCGCCACCGGGCCGGGGTGCGTGATCCAGCACGACGAAGTCCCGGTCGGGCTCGAGACCGGAGCGCCGCAGATGGTAGGCGGCGGACAGCCCGGCCTGTCCGGCGCCGATGACGACCACGTCCAGCTCACGCGTCCCGAAGTTGTTCACGTTTCTACCAACCCTGGGAGGCTCCGGGATCTTCCCGGAGCGCGTCCCTCCTGCCGCGCGCCACAATGGGCGCATGCCCGATTCCTTCGCCACGCACCTGCTGAACGTCACGACGGGACGGACCGAGACGGTCATGGACCTGACGGAGGACTGCGCGCAGTTCCTCGCCCGCACCGCCCACGGCAGAGACGGCCTGCTCAACATCTTCGTGCCCCACGCGACGGCCGGGATCGCGATCCTGGAGACCGGCGCCGGCAGCGACGACGACCTCCTCGCCGCGCTGCGGACCCTCCTCCCCGCCGACGACCGCTGGCACCATCGCCACGGCACCCCGGGCCACGGTCGCGACCACGTACTGCCCGCGCTGGTACCGCCGCACGCGACGTTGCCGGTGATCGGGGGGCGACTGGAGCTGGGGACGTGGCAGTCGGTCTGCCTGGTGGATACGAACATTTCTAATTACAACCGTCAGGTTCGGTTGAGCTTCCTGGGCTGACCAAGATCGCCCCCAGGGGTCGTGCCGCCGATTCTCCGTACCATGCGTGCGCGAACGGAGAGAATCTTGCACGGTACGACCCCACATGCGATCGAACGTCCCTACGACGGATGCGGTAAATGCCTGCTCGGCGTGCGGCGCCTGTCGCGCGTGAAGCTGGCGGCGTCGTCCCCTGAGCGTCAGCGGGAGAACGTCCTCACAGCCGCAGCGTCCGTTGGCGCGCACATCATCGGCTGGGCCGATGACTGGGAGGTCTCGGGCGCCACCGACCCCGTGTCCCGCCCGAAGCTGGGCCCCTGGCTCCGGGACGAGAAGGGCCCTTATGACGGTCTCGTCGCGGCCGCCGTGGACCGGCTGGGGCGCAACGTCGTCGACTGCCTGAACACCGGTTACAAGATGCGGGACGAGAAGAAGATGCTCGTCACGTACGGACACGACGGTGCGTGGGAGTTGGACGACCCGGCCGATGAGAACCGGTTCACGATGGAGGCCTGGGGCGCGCAGATGGAGCTCCGCGCGATCCAGCGCCGGAACCGCGACGCCACCATAAAGATCCGGGCAGCTGGCCGGCCGAAGGGCAAGCCTTCCTACGGCTTCCAGTACGTGCGAAAGGTCATGGGCGGCAAGGTCGACCACGTCGAACTACACCCCCACGCCTCGCAGGTGCTACGAGATGTCGCCCGTCGCATCCTGGCAGATCCCGAGAACGTCACCACCAGCAGTGAAGCGGCCCGCCTCAACCGCGCGGGCGAGGCATCGCCTGCGGACCGCCTGGCCACGATGTACGGGAAGCCGTCCGGAGGTCGGCCGTGGGCCCCGCAGAGCCTGAAGAACATCCTCATATCCGAAGCCACGCTTGGCTATTTGATGCACCAGCACAAGCCGGTGCTCGGCAAGGACGGGAATCCCGTAAGGCTCTGTGAGGGGCTGTGGGACTGGGCGACCCACGAGGTGTTGAAGCAGGTGATACTCAACCGAACGGTGCCTTGGGCACGTAACTCGAATCGTGAATACCTGCTTACGAAGATCGCCCTGTGCGGGCAGTGCCACACCCGGCTGTACACGCAAACCTCGAAGGACGCTCCTCCGCGCTACACCTGCACTGCCCGGAGTAAGACGTCGTTTCTTTTGGTGTGATCGTTCGTTGAACCGGGCATGACGGATCTCGTTGAGCGGCTGGTGCCAGACGAGTTATGGGTGTTGTTCCGGCGGGTGGTGCCGCCGACGGAGGTGGTACGTCCGCAGGGCGGGGGCCGTCGGCGGGCTGGTGACCGCGAGGCTCTGGCCGCGATCGTCTTCGTAGCTACTTCAGGCTGCACCTGGCGCCAGCTCCCGCCGGTGTTCGGTCCAAGCTGGCAGACGGTCTACCGGAGGTTCGCCCAGTGGAGCCGGGCCCGAGTCTGGGCGAGGCTGCACCGCGTGATCCTGGACGAACTTGGGGTCCGCGGAGAGGTTGACTGGTCGCGCTGCGCAATCGACTCGGTGAGCCTGCGGGCTGCAAAGGGGGGCTTCTGACGGGACCGAATCCGACCGACCGCGGCAAGTTGGGATCGAAAATCCACCTGATCACCGACAGAAATGGGCTGCCTCTGTCCCTGGGCATCTCCGGCGCCAACATGCACGACAGTCAGGGTTTGGAGCCGCTCGTGCGCGGTATCCCGCCCATCCGATCACGCCGCGGGCCGAGACGCCGCCGACCGGCGAAACTGCACGCAGACAAGGGCTACGACTACAACCACCTGCGCCGATGGCTTCGCGGGCGTGGAATCCGCCATCGCATCGCCCGTAAGGGCGTCGAGTCCTCACAACGACTGGGCCGCCATCGCTGGGTAGTCGAGCGAACCGTCTCTTGGCTGGCCGGCTGCCGCCGGCTCCACCGTCGCTACGAACGCAAGGCCGAGCACTTCCTCGCCTTCGTCGGCATAGCCGCACTCCTCATCTGCCACCGCCGATTAGCCGCTCTGCTCAGGACCTGAGCTGGCCCTGCTGCACGTCGAAACAGATCAGCCCCATCGAGTCAGCCAGGGCTGCCGCGTAGGCCGACGCTTCCTCGGCCATGCTCCAGTTCATTCCGAAGTAGATGAGCGGACCGCTTGCACCGTCGATCAAAGGCCCGACCGACCAGGGCGAGGTCTCCTCATCGTCTTCGGTGATGTCGCACCACCGCTCAAGAAGAGCGGTGATGTAGGCCGCGATGAGTTCGGACGCTGGCTCCCCGGCCTCGCCATCGAGATAGCGGTCGTAGAGGTCACTGAAGAAGCGGCGGGCGGTCTTGGCATCCGGAGGCCGATCGCCTTCCCAGACAGCCAGGTCGTAGCTCATGCCCGGAGGCTCTCACACCGCACTGACACACATTTGAGCCGGTCAACGGCACGCGCAACAGCCAAAAGAAACGACGTCTTAAGCGGAGTGTGGTGGAGTCGAGGGTCAGCAACGTAGACAACTGTCGCTTCTCAGATGTCGAGTAGTTGCCGGAGGGCGTCCGGGCTGAGGCGCTTGTCCGCATCGGTGACAGCCCCGTTGAAGCGGACCCCTGCGGTTCCGAGGATTTCTGCGGGGGTGTCCGTTCGGGTACGGTCCGCCCACTGGAAGCCGTTGCCGACTCGTCCTGCTGCATTCAAGACACGCCAAGGGCTGGGACATTGGCCGCAGGTACTCAGGTGTCTTCCGACCGGAACGGCCTGGCTGCCGATCACCGTCGCCACGTCGCCGTAGGTGGTCCACCGTCCGGCCGGGACAGCGCGCAGCAGGGTGTGCAGCTCCGTCCACTGGTGGCCCCCCACCTCAAGGCCCGCCCCGGTGCCCGGGTGCTGGTGGTGGCCCGCGGCAGCATCGGCCTCTACGTGTGCGACATCGCCCGCGCGCTTGGCGCCGGAGACGTCCTCTACGTCGACCCCGGCCCGGTACACCGCAAGCTAGCCGAGGCGTTCGGGGCCCGTACCGCTGAGTCGATCGAGCCCGTCCGGCATGGGTTCGACATCGCCGTGGAAGCCACCGGCCGCGTCGACCAGCTCACCCTCGCGCTCGGCTTGCCCCGGAAGGGTTCTGCGAGTCGGCGGGCGACCGCTTCCGCCCCGGCGGACTCCCCTGCTGGACATGTATCTCACGGGAGTCACCCTGCGCATCGCGCGTTCGCGGCCACATCCCCGACGCGCTGGCCCTCGCCGTCCGGGGAAGTCACACCGCGGCGCGTCGTCTCGCACGTCCTGGACTGGGACCAGCTGCCCGAGGCCCTGCCCGAAAGCGCCTCAAGCCCGTCTTCGTCCGTGGTGGCGACTCCGGCCATGGGGTCTAGGCCCTGTTTTGTCAGGTGGTCCGCCGGCTGGGACGGTGCTGAGCGGAGCCGTTCGGGGTGAGGGCTGCCAGGCGCACTGTGTGGTGGTGAGGGCCAGTTGGGGCAAGTTCCCTGGAATCAGCAGTGCTGCGAAGCCCCAGGCCGATGGGGGTACTGGGGCTTCGTTCATGCGGGGAAAGCGGTTGTGTGGCCGGTCAGCGGTTGAGGACTTCCTCGATCTTGGTGGCCACCTGCTTGGCCTGGATGTCGCGGCCCTTCGCGTTGGGGTGCGCGTACCAGGGGATCTTGGTGCCGAGGAGCTCGAGCTGGGATTCCTCCAGCAGGCCGCCGATGCCCCGGTCGGCGCCGTCGCACGCCGTGTTGGCGCCGGTGCTGGCGTAGAGGTCGACGTAGTCGGCGCCGCCTTCGGCGTCGGCGGCGGCCTTCTTCATGGCGTCGTTCAGCCGCTTCTGGATCTGGTCCAGGACCGGCAGGGCGTCCTGGGGGATGTCGGCGAACGGCAGCTGCGTCTGGCCGGGCGCAGCGGTCTGGCACTTGGTGGTGTCCTCGGGCACGAGCCTGGGGTAGCCGACCAGGACGCGCTTCGCGTCGGGGGCGAAGTAGCCGATGCGGTCGAGCAGCTCCTCCAGCTCATATCCGACCCGCTCGAACTGGCCGTCCAGCCACTGCTTCCCGTCCCCGGTCTCGAAGAACTCACCGCACTTGGCAGCCGGCTCATCCGTGTCCACCGGGTCTCCCGGCAGCAGAGAGGGCTTCCGGAGTTCGTCGGAACACTGCTTCAGGATGCGGTTGAAACCCAGTGTGTTGCCGCCCAGGCTTCCCACGGTCAGCTGGGTGTCCTGCTTGAGGGCGTCCTGCTGCGCCGGGAGCGTCCCGGCGCCGAAGGGCAGCTCCTGCTTCTGCCAGAAGTCATGGATGAGCGCGCCTCCGCAGGAGACGTCGGCCTGGAGGTCGAGCGTGATGTCCTTGTCGGCCAGGCGCCGGGTGGCGACGGCGGGATAGTTGTCCGTGGCCTGGAAACACCAACCCCTCTCGCTGTCCTGGTTGTTCACGGGAGAGATGCCGAAGTTGGCGGTGTAGGAGTCGCCGAAGAAGACGGTCGGCACCGGCTCGGTGGGCGCCGCGGCGGCACCTCCCGCCGGGACGGCGAGCGCCAGGCAGCTGCCGAGCGCGATCGTGGCGGCGGCCAGCCGCCGCACCCTGGGAGTGGTGGTGGTCTTACGCATGGCAGAAGACATGGCTGTGCCCTTTCATCGGGGCCCACGAAAAGAGGGAATGAGAGAAGAAAGTAACGCTATGTATTCATTCATAAACGAGACGTAATGGTCCAGTGGCAGCGAAGGGCAACCGGGCGATCTTGGTCAGCCTCGTCACGCCGGGTCGTCTCGCCTGCTCAGCGGGGGTGTCGAGGAGGAGCGGCTGCCGAGATCGAGAACGTTCATGATCCGAACGGGGAGAGCCGGTGTGGCCGCGATGCGAGCCGGACTGCGAGGCCGCCTGCTGGTGGGGCGACAGGAGTCGACACACGACCGTTCCTGTCGAACGAATGAGCGGCCGCCATAAATGTGCGCAGCAGTCGACACGGCTGCGCAGCTCGAACCGGCCAGAATTCCGCCTGCGACGAGGTCACCCAGGCTGTCTCACCCCTGAGCCTCGGACGAGGGGAGGTCCGGGAAACCGCAACACAGCCACTGGTGGATCGCCGCGACGTGAGCGGCGGCCTCGAACCGAACCGAGAGCTTGTCATAGCGAGTGGCGACCGCCTGATGCTGCTTCAGGCGGCCGATCCCGCACTCGACCGCGTGCCGGGCCTTGTAGTCCTGCCAGTCGACGGCAGGCGGGCGGCCACCCGTACGGCCACGACTCTTGCGGTTGCGCACCTGGGCGACCGGCTCGGGAGCCGTGCACCTGATCCCACGCCTGCGCAGGTAAGTGCGGTTCGCGCGAGAGGAATACGCCCTGTCTCCCCGCACCCGCAGCGGGCGAGTCCGTGGCCGGCCACCACTGGGCCTGGGAACCCGGATCGCGTTCAGGACCGGCTCGAACTGAGGACTGTCGCCCCGCTGGCCTGCCGTGACCAGCAGCGACAACGGTTTCTGACTCTGCTCGCACGCCAGATGGATCTTCGTGGTAAACCCGCCACGGGACCTGCCCAGTCCGTGGTCGTCCGGCTCATGCCCGACTCCGCCGGGCGGCTCCTTCTGCTCGGCGGCGTTCCGGCGGGCACCAACTGCGTGCTGGTGGGCACGGCAGAACGTGGAGTCGACGTTGATCTCCCAGGTGATCAGCCGGGCCGCATCGGCCCGTGCCTGCGACAACGTCAGCAACCGGGCCCACACACCATGCCGTTGCCATCTGCGGAACAGTCCGTAGACAGTTTGCCGGGGCCCGTAATACTCATGCGGCAGGTCACGCCATGGGACACCGGTTCGTACCCGCCATCGCGCGCCGTCCACGAGTCGCCGCCGGCCCGGCGACCTGCGGCTGACGCCCACCGCGGGCAGCAACGACTCCAGTACCGACCACTGCTCATCGGAAAGATCCCCGCGCCCCACAAGGCCGATCATCCCGGTGCAGGACGACAGCCAGAAGACCCACCTAAAGCACGGCCTAGTTGCAGCAGTCGCAGCCGGGGTGGCAGCCGCAGGCGTCCGTCTCCTTCTGCTGGACTCCTACTGCGGCGGCCGGGGGTGCGCAGCAGCCTTTGCCCTGCCAGGCGTCGCGGCCTTCCTTGACGGCGATGGCGGCGATGGCGAGGGCGGCGATCGGGTCGGCCCAGGACCAGCCGAGGGTGGCGTTGAGGACCAGTCCGACCAGGAGCACGGCAGACAGGTACGTGCACAGCAGGGTCTGCTTGGAGTCGGCGACCGCGGAGGCGGAGCCGAGTTCGTGGCCGGCCCTGCGCTGGGCGGCGGACAGGAACGGCATGATCGCGAGCGAAAGGGCGGCGATGACGATGCCGGGGATCGAGCGGTCGGCCTCGCCGGTGCCGGTGAGCGCGCGGACGGCGTCAACGCCGACGTACGCGGCGAGCGCGAAGAAGGAGACGGCGATGATTCGCAGGGTGCGCTGCTCGCGTGCCTCGCGGACGGCGTGGTCACGGGCGGAGAACTGCCAGGCGACCGCGGCGGCGGAGGAGACCTCGATGATCGAGTCGAGTCCGAAGCCGATCAGGGCGGTAGAGGAGGCGAGGGTGCCGGCGGTGATGGCGACGACGGCCTCGATGACGTTGTAGGTGATCGTCGCCGCGACCAGTAGCCGTATCCGCCGGGTGAGGATGTCGCGGCGGCCGGGGAGGAGCCCGAGGGATATCGGTGTCTCGGCAGCCATCTCAGCAGCAGCCCTTCTCGTCGGCATCCACGCACGTGCGGTCGGTCTCGACGGCGACTACGGCGGTGCGCAGGTCGTCGAGGGCATGGCCGAGGCGTTCGTCGGCGAGTTCGTAGCGGGTGCGGCGGCCGTCGGGGACGGTGACGACCAGGCCGCAGTCGCGCAGGCACGCCAGGTGGTTGGACAGTCGGGTGCGGGAGACACCGAGGGCCTCGGCAAGGTCGGCGGGGTAGGCGGGGGCGTCGCGCAGGGCGAGCAGGATGCGGCAGCGGATCGGGTCGGCGAGCGCGCGGCCGAACCTGGCCAGCACCTCGATGTCAGAGGCAACAGTGAGCACGCCAAGAAAGTACAGCAGATCCTGAATTCAGGAAACTCTGAATTCAGGAGGCGGGTTCCGGCGCGAGGTCGGTCCGACCTCACAGCCCCGGGCCCGCATGCTCAATCTTCGGCGGCACGAACCCGCGCTCGTCAAGGTTCGATGGCGCAGGACGTCACGCTAAGGAGTAGCGGAAGACGCCCGTGTGGCCAGTTGCCCTCAAAATCGAACATCAGATCTAATAGTTGCTATGCGTCCGCACAACTTTCCATCTGACCTCCTACGTGACCAGACCGCCTGGTGCAGCACCTACCGGCAGCTCGCGGATAGTGCCCCGGCCGCCAGCCCGACCGAAGGCCGCCGACGTCTGCTGGAACTGTCGGCACGGATCGCCGCCCACCCGTTCTGGAAAGGGCCGGCCGGAACCCCAGCTGCCCGGATGGAACTGAAGGAGCTGGCCCAGCGCAGCGTCCGCAGCACGACCCCGGTCGTCCGGGGGCGGGATGATCGACGGCCGGCGCGAGCGATGGCCGGTCAGGGAAGCCGACTGCAGGGTGGAGTGCATGTGTAGTGAGCCGATCGTCGTCCATCGCCCCTCGACGGAGGGCGGCCGATGAGTCACGGTTCACCGCCGAGCCCGTGACGAAATCCTGGACACCGCCTACTCCGACCACGACCTGGTCGTTTTCCTCGAAGCGCTCGGCCTCCCTGACTCCGACGGAGTCCTGAACGATCCGAAGTGGCTGGAGTGGCGCGACGGCCCAGACCGCCTGTGGCCCACCCCGCCTGATGGGCTCTGATCCGATTCCGTACGAGGTCGCCGTCTACGTGGGGTTCGCGTGCCGTACTACCCGCACCGGCTGGGTCCCGGCGCCCAGCGCGGACAGGCCGTGCTGCTGCTGGAAGTCGAGACTGAAGACGAACGGCAGCCCGTAGAAGCCGACCATGAACGCGAACCCGATACCGGTGGCGATCACCACGGTGCGTGAGCGGAACAGCGACAACGGCACCATCGGGTGCGCCACCCTGGCCTGCGCGGTCAGGAACACGACGAACGCCAGCACGGCCACCAGCAGGGAGACGATCACCTTCAGGGGTCTCGGTCGCCTCCTCCGCCAACGCCTTCTTGTCGAGCCCGGACGCGCCCCTACCAGACGCGGACTTAACGTCCATTCAGAGCTACAAGGTTCTCCGGCTCCTCCTGATTTGACGTCAGCGGTGGCTCGCACCGCGGTCCCACTCGTCGTAGATCCCGCTCTGCGGCACTGCCTTGCCAAAGGCCGTGGTGGCTCCGTCCGGTCCGCAACTCTCCCGGTATCCGGTCTTGCTAAGTACTGCTAGTCAGCGTTACGGTGTACCAGTACTCAACGGCGCTAACTAGCGGGAGGTGTTCCATGGCCAAGCTGTTGACGGAGATGCTCAAGGGCACCCTGGAGGGCATCATCCTGGCGTCCCTGTCCGGGCGGCCCGCCTACGGCTACGAGATCACGGCACGCCTGCGGGAGCAGGGTTTCTCCGACATCGCGGAAGGGACCATCTACGCGTTGCTCCTGAGGATGGAGAAGCGCGGTCTGGTCGACGTGGAGAAGGTCCCCTCCGAGAAGGGGCCGCCGCGCAAGGTGCACTCCCTGAACGCTCAGGGACACGAGTACCTCGAAGAGTTCTGGAGGACCTGGAGCTTCCTCACGGAACGACTGGAACAGCTCCGCGAAGGGGGCAAGTGACCATGTCCGATACCGAGAAGACCGGCCTCATTGCGAAGATGATCGGGCCCAAGAAGCGCTGGAAGGCGTACAAGGGGCGCGTGAAGGAGCTTCCCGAGGACTACCGCACCGCTGTCGAGGCGATCGAACGGCACCTGATGCATTTCGTGCCGACCGACGGCGACAGCAATGCGGCCATGTTCGAGGACCTCGCCGACCTGTTCGAGCAGGCCGCGGCAGACGGAACACCGATCCGGGAGATCGTCGGGGAAGACCCGGTGGAGTTCGTCGACGCGTTCGCCCAGAACTACTCGGAGGGCGGCTACGTCCCCGCCCGCGCCCGGAAGCAACTGACCGACGGCATCGAGCGCGCAGCCGGCAGCGAGAGCGGAAACGAAGACACGGCGGTCTGATCGGCCTCAGCCCTCTCTTCGGCACCGAGCACCACATTCATCGCCCGTCCGCACCCCGCGGCCGAGGGGCCATGCCCCTCGGCCGTGTCCCGCCGCATGCCTGCGGCACCGTCGAGAACGACTTATGCGTGCAAGGAGATTCATGATGGGAAACGGCAACAACGGCTTCTCCGAAGCAGGGCTGCGCCGACTGCGCGAGGTACTGGAAGCGCATGTGGAGTCCAGGAAGATCCCAGGACTCGTCGCCCTGGTCAGCCGGGGCGAGAGCACCCATGTCGAAGCGATCGGGACGATGCGCCACGACGGCGGCGCTCCGATGCGGCGCGACACCATATTCCGCATGGCCTCGACGACCAAACCGGTCGCGGTCGCCGCGACCATGGTCCTGCTGGACGAGTGCAGGGTGCGACTTGACGACCCGATAGATCAGTGGCTGCCGGAACTGGCCGACCGGCAGGTACTCAAGCGGCCCGACGGCCCACTGGACGACACCGTCCCGGCGAAGCGTCCGATCACCGTGCGGGACCTGCTCACCTCCACCTGCGGGCTCGGTCTGGACATGACGGCGATGGGCTCACCGGTCATGAGCGCGTACTTCGAGCAGAAGGTCTACGGCGAGAACGGATGGCTGCTGCCGCAGGTGGAGCCGGACGAGTGGATACGGCGCCTGGGCACGCTTCCGCTGATGTACCAGCCCGGCCAGCGGTGGCTGTACAACGTCGCCGACGACCTGCTCGGCGTCCTGGTGGCCAGAGTCACCGGCCGGCCCTTCGAGACGTTCCTGCGGATGCGCATCTTCGAACCGCTGGGGATGAAGGACACCGCCTTCCACGTGCCCGCCGACAAGATCCACCGGCTGCCGCCCCTGTACGCCCCCGATCCGCAGACCGGAGAATTCACCGTGGAGGACCCCGCCGAATCAGGGCACCACAGCAAGCCTCCGGCATTCCCCTCCAGCGGCGGCGGACTCGACTCCACCGCCGACGACTACCACGCCTACTTCCGGATGCTCCTCAACCACGGGATGCACGGCACCCAGCGCATCCTGTCCCGGCCGGCAGTCGAGCTGATGACCACCAACCGGCTCACCCCCGAACAGCAGGCCGCCCGGGACACCTGGGCCCGCAACGTCGTCCACCTGTCACACGGGCAGGGACAGCACGGCGGCTGGGGCTTCGGGATGGCGGTGCGCACCTACCGAGGCGACTACGCACCCGTCGGCCAGTTCGGCTGGGACGGCGGAGCCGGCACCACAACCTACGCCGACCCGCACAACCAACTCGTCGGCATCCTCCTCACCCAGACCGGAATGTCCACCCCGGACTCGGCACGCGCCATCCACGACTTCTGGACCACCCTCTACCAGGCAATCGACGACTGACCTACGCCGCCACCGAGGAAACGCGTCACCAGGCGCAGCACCTCCAGCGCGCCGGGCTCACCCCTGACGGCGCTCGCCGGCCTCGACATCGACGGGAACCACAGCCGGACGGTGCACTCCGTGCCGGTCATGCGGGCTCATTGGCAGTGGTGTCGTTCTGGCATTTCGGCTGGCCATGAGTTGCGGCCGAAGTCGGAGCCGCAGGTGTGGCAACGTCGTCGTCGTTGCCATCCCAGCCTTCGAAGCTGTCATGGCCAGTATCCGTGTTCCGCGAGACGGACCCGGACGGCCGAGGACTCGGCCAGAGGTAATCCTGGCGGACCGCGCCTACTCATCCCGTGCGATTCGGAATCACCTCCGGCGACGAGGGACCCGCACTGCCATTCCCCAGCCGTCCGAACAGGTCGGCCGCCGGCTGCGGCGAGGCCGAGACGGAGGCCGACCACCCGCCTTCGACGTCGAGGCGTACAAGCAGCGTAACGCGATCGAGCAGTGCATCGACCGGCTCGAGCAGTGGCGCGGAGTGGCCATGCAAACTCACGTACTCGGACGGATCACCCCGTCATTCGAGCACGGCGGGCGGGTATGCCGGTGCTGACCCGGTACCCCCGCCACGATCCGGGGCGCCTATGTTCAGGGCGTCCCGGCGGGGCCGGCTTTGATGCCGGGGCTCGACGGCTCGCCGCGGACAGCGGCGAGATTGATCAGCTCCTCTATGGCGTACTCCGCGCGGCCCTCTGAGCACCGCCAAAAGGCACTATTCCGTCCCACTCGATGAGGTAGCCAGTGGTTCTGAACTTTCGGCTGGTCGTTCGCGGTCACCGCGCTCGGCCTGGTCGCAGCGATACGACATCCACTAAGCCTTCCTCACCCTGGGATGCGCGCTCATCTGCTGGCGCCGACTCGCGGCAGTTCAGCGGCGCCACTCGTAAGCGCCCGGGGATGTCTCCACAACCTCCTGGGGCCACGCCGCCCGGACACGCCGCAACCGTTCGCGATGCTCCGCGGCCCAGCCCTGGGCCATGCGCACCGAAACACGGACCGATGTACCGGATCCGGCAAGGTCCTCCACCGCGACCACGACAACCCCGTCCTGGCCGGAGGGTTCGAATCGGATCTCGGGGTTGCGCCCGTCGTCCATCCAGGACGCGTCCCGCCCAGCGACAAGCGCATCCAGGACGTGTGACCAGCACTCCAGGTCCTCCGGTGCCAGGCACACTTCGAGGCGTCCTTGGGTGAACCCGCTGGTAACCACGATCTCCACGTCGAGGAAGTCGTGCCAGGACAGCACCCCCGGCATGTGACGGCCCAGAACCCGAACCAGAAGACTGCTCCCCTCGTCAGCCAGGTGAATCAGATCCACGGCGCTGCCCTCGCTCACCCTTGCTCCCCACGCTCACATCGACTGCCGCCATGATGCCGCGCACCGGCCGTCGACCCACACAGAGGCATTGCGTTAGGAGTTCTAAGGGCTTGCCGGGAAACAAGTCGTGGCTTCCAGCCGTGGGGCTCGTTGGTCTGGTATGGGGAGACCGGAGGGGATCGAGGCCGTTCTGGCGGCGAAGTTCCAGGTGTTGTTGCCGCATCTGGACGAGCGTCAGCGTCGGCTGGCCATAGGGGCGGAAGCACTGTCGCTGGGGCATGGCGGCATCGGGATCGTCGCCGCTGCAGCCGGGGTCCGGGAGGCCACGGTCTCGCGTGGGGCATCTGAACTGGACTCCGGTCAGGCCCCGTTGGGGCGAGTGCGCCATCCCGGCGGAGGGCGGAGGAAGGCGGCCGAGCTGGACTCTGGGCTGCGGCCGGCACTGCTGGCGCTGGTCGAGCCCGACGAGCGGGGCGACCCGATGTCGCCACTGCGCTGGACGACGAAGTCGACCCGGAAGCTGGCGGCGGAGCTCACCTGCCAGGGGCGCCGGGTCTCCGCCGACACCGTCGCCGGCCTGCTGCGGGAGGAAGGCTTCAGCCTGCAGGCCAACGCCAAGACCATCGAAGGTGCCCAGCACCCCGACAGGGATGCCCAGTTCCGCTACCTCAACGAGCAGGCACGAGATCACAGGGACGCCGGTGACCCGGTGATCAGCGTGGACAGCAAGAAGAAGGAGCTGATCGGCGACTACAGGAACGCCGGGCACGAATGGCAGCCCGCAGGACAGCCCGTGAGGGTCAAGACGCACGACTTCCCCGGCCAGGCCGAGAAGGCAATTCCATACGGAATCTACGACGCGACGGCGAACACCGGCTGGGTCAGCATCGGCACCAATCACGACACGGCGGCGTTCGCCGTCGCCTCGATCCGCCGCTGGTGGCAGGCGGTCGGCCGGCACGACTACCCCCGCGCCCACCGGCTGCTGATCACCGCCGACGGCGGCGGCTCCAACGGCTACCGCACCCGGGGCTGGAAGACCCAGCTCGCCGAATCTCGCCGCCGAGACCGGCCTTGAGATCACGGTGTGTCACCTGCCGCCCGGCACCTCGAAGTGGAACAAGATCGAGCACCGGCTGTTCTCTCACATCACCATGAACTGGCGAGGCAGGCCCCTGACCAGCCACGAAGTCATGCTCCAAACCATCGCCGCGACCACCAGCCGCACCGGCCTCACCGTCCAGGCCGAACTCGACAGCGGTGAGTACCCCACCGGTATCCGCGTCAGCGACGACGAGATCGCCGCCCTGCCCATCACCCACCACCGCTTCCACGGCGACTGGAACTACACCCTCCACCCCCAGCGCCCGACGGACACGGCGACCACCACCAGCACACAGGACGAGGCCCAGGCGGACGGACCGGCCTGCCTCACCTGGCGTTCGCTACAGGACCCGGAACTGACCGGGATGACCCGCCGGCAGCTCAACGAACTCATCGACGTGCTGACTCCAGCGATGGAGATTCAACGCGAGCACGTGCTCCGCACACGCAGAGGCCATGAGCGCCTGGTGGCCCCTGGCACAGGAGCCAAACCCAAGCTCACCTCAGCCGACCGGGTCCTGGCCACCGTGCTCCACCTGCGAAAACTCGCGACCATGGACCTCCTGGGCCAGCTCTTCAACACCACCGCCATGACCATCAGCCGCGCAGCAAATGACGTCCGCCCGCTCCTGGAAGCCCACGGAGTTCAGATCCCTGCCTCGACCGCCCGCTTCCGCACACCGACTGACATCGCGAGATTCCTCGACCTCGACAAAAACAAGATCAAACCGAGGTGTTGATTCCCGGCAAGCCCTAATTGAGCTCGCGCTCGCCCGGTCTGGCCCTGCTCGGCTTTAGCGTCTGCATTGACGGCCGCCAGGAGAGGGAGCCGTACGCACACTGGCTTGCCAAGCAGGTCGGACTTGCTGTCATAGGACCCGGGGAGCTGTGGTGATTCCGGAGCGCTGTGACTGACCGGACCAGTCAGCCGTAGCGCTCGGTCACACTTCGCCCCACCCCATGCCATTCTCGATCTTCGCGTTGTTCATCGGAATTCAAGCGGAGCAGCTCCGGAGTGAGGACGGCTTGGCGATGGGCGTCATGCGGTTCGGACTGCATCGGGCGTGACGGAGGATTCGCCGGCACCTCAGGCGGGCGGCACCGCGTTCGACAGGCGCCCGCGTGCAGGACAGGGCCCGGTTGAGGGTCTGGGCGGTCGGAGTGAGGTCGTGGTGCGGCCGACGCTTCATGCCCGTGGTGACCCGGGGCCCGCCGCCCTAGTAGGCCAGGTCAGGCAGGATTGGGACGTCCTGGCGCGCCCGCAGGTCCCAATGATCCGGTGGGTGCGAGCGGCGGTCATGTCGTGACTGCGTCCTGGCAGGGCCGTCGAGAGCCACAGCAGCCGACCGGACGGATCAGTCACGACCTGGACGTTCACCCCGTGGCGGCGGTGCTTGGCGGAGTAGTCGGCCCGGCCGTCGCCGACGCGGTCGCACTCGGCGAGGGTGTCGTCCAGCAGTGCGAGGTCCGGATCGCTCCCGCAGCACCTTCAGCAAGCCGGGTGCCCGTTCGGCCAGCAGATCGATGAGGTCGAGACTGGTAGAGGAGATGACCAACGAGGCCCCCGGACTGGTCGGTTGAGAAATCAGACATCTCGATCAACAACCCGAGGACCTCGCTTGTCACGCCTCACAGCCGTCACCCGATCAGGGGCCGGCCCGAAGAAGCTCACTGGTTGAGGAAGCTCCGAAGGACGGATCTCGCCGCCACGCCGCCTGTTCACGCCTGGCGTTCATGGGGCGGCCCCGGGCCGCCCCGGAGGACGACCGTCCATCGCAACGCCGTGATCCTTACGTGGACCGTGCTGGGGCGTACGCGCTCGGTGGCCCGCGGTTACCGTTGGAAGAGCCACGTGACGAGTGCCTCCGCGCCGCCACTGGCGACGGCGAGGGCGAGCAGGCGCAGGGCGGGCAGGAGAACGCGACGGACGGCCCTGGTCATGACCGTGCCGGCCACGGGCGGGGTAGTCGTGCTCGGCGTAGGGGTGTCGGTCATGGGAAGCTCCCGTGGAGACGTGCCGGATGCGTCGGTGCAGCCGGTCGGTGGACCCATGGGGCCGCTTCCGGCGGGTTTCCGGCGAGGGGGGTACCCGGCGGCGGGAGGGGAACCATCCTGGTGGGGCCAGGCATCGGAACTGTTCCGGGGGACGGGCGGGCCGGAAACACCACACAGGACGGTGCGGGACGACGGGGGAGCCGGGGGACTTGGGCGAGCAGGCGCAGAGGTTCTGGGACGAGCTGGCGGCTGTGTACGAGGCGGCTGCGCGCCCGACCCTGAGGCGGCTTGTGCGCCTGGGGCTCCGGCAGAGTCCGCCGGCGGTGATCTCGGACGCGACCATCAGTGGCTGGCTGAACCGGCGTACCGTCCCGGGGGCCGCCCACACCCGCTACTTCCTGGCCATGACGGCCTTCCTCCAAAGCGAGGCGGGCCGCGGGCCCGGCGGCTACACGGCGCGGCCGGAGGAGTGGTGGCGGCAGCTCCTCCTGCGGGCCCGTCAGGACCGGAAGGGCAGCCGCGGCGGTCGGCCCGCCCGGAAGGATCCGCCGCGTTCTCTGCCCGTACACCCCCACGCGGGGGCGATGCCGGACGCTCTGTCCACCCTGCCCACTCCCGGCACTCGCCTCGTCGGCCGCGACCGCGAACTTGAGGCGATCCTCGCCCTGCTGCGCCCGGAGGGGGCCGACGGGGCTCCCCCGCTCCCGGTGGCCGTCTCGGGCCTGGGCGGAGCGGGTAAGACTTCGCTGGCCCTCCACGTGGCCCACGCGGCACGGCGCGCCGACTTGTTCCCCGGCGGGGTGTACTTCGTCGACCTACACGGTGCCGAAGACCACCCGGTCGCCCCGGACAACGCCGTGCAGGCCATGCTCCGCGCCCTCGGCGTCGCCCCCGAGCGCATCCCGCCGACCCCTGACGAGCGTGCCGGGCTCTACCGGTCCGTGCTGGAGGGGACCGCGCGGACCCAGGGACCCGTCCTGCTGCTGGCGGACAACGCGGCGACCTCCTCCCAGGTGGTCCCGCTCCTGCCCGGCGACCCTGCCCACCGTGTCCTGATCACTTCCCGGAACGTCCTCGCGCAACTCGGCGCACAGCAGGTGCGCTTGGCCATGCTCACACCGGAGGCCTCACTGGAGGCACTGGACGGGGCCCTGGCCGCCGCCGCCCGCGACGACCGGCGGCTCGCCCGCGAGGAGGATGCGGCGCGGGAGGTCTGCCGCCTGTGCGGGTACCTCCCGCTCGCCCTTCAGATCGCGGCGGCCCTGCTGATCGCTGACCCGGGCAAGCCCGTTGCCGAACTCGCGGACGAACTGCGCGACGTGGACACGCGCATGGAGTATCTGGAGGACGGGGAGCGCGGCGTCCGCGCCGCCTTCGACCTGTCCTGCCGACGGCTCACCGGCGAACAGGCCTACCTGTTCCGGCTGATGGCGTTTGCCCCCGGCCCGGACGTCTCCGCGGAGACCCTGACCTCGAGCCACGGCGGCCCGCTTCCGCCCCGCGCCGTCGACGCACTGGTCCGCGCCCACCTGGTGGAGCCGAGGGACGGGCGAGGCCGCTGGCGGATGCACGACCTGGTACGGGCGTACGCGGTGGCCGGGGTGCGTGCCGACGAGGAGCTGCGGCTCCGTTGCGAGGAAGCCCGCATCCGCCTCCTCGACCACTACGGAGACCGGGTCGCCGAAGCCCGGAAGCTGCTGCTGACCCCGACCGGGACGCCGGCGCCGGGCGGTTTCGCCGACCGCGACGCGGCCCTTGCCTGGCTCGACGCGGAGCGCACCTCGCTGATGGCGGCGACCGCCTGGGCCGCGGAACCCGGCCACGCCGCAGCAGCCGTACGCCTCGCGCTGGGCCTGGGCGAGTACTTCGGACGGCGTCGGCTCTTCGATGACGCCGTCGTGGCGTACGAGCAGTCCGTGCGCGCCGCCCGCCTCCTGGGCGACCGCTTCGAAGAGGCCAAGAGCGCGAACAACCTCGGGGTCGCTCTGCGCCGGACACGACGGCTGGAGGAGTCCGCCGAGGCGTGTCGCGCCGCCCTGCGGGCCTACGCGGAGGTCCCCGGCACGGAGGAGTACCAGGCAAGGACCTGGTACAGCCTCGGCGATACCCTCGGCAAGCTCCGCCGCTTCGACGAGGCAGCCGCAGCCCACGGAGAAGCGGCCCGTCTCGCCGAACGCACCGGCAACGTCCGCGCCCTCGCCCGCGCGGAGAACGGCCAGGGGTCCGTGCTCCTGCACCAGGGCCGGTTCACTGAGGCCCGGACCGCCCTGGAGCGGGCCGGAGCCCTTCTGAAGGACGGGGACGAGCCCTTCCTGGAAGCCTTGGTTGTCAACAACCTGGGGCGGGTGCTGCGGCACACCGGCCACCCGGAGGAGGCCGAACACGCGCACCGGCGGGCCCGGGACGCCTTCGCCCGGCAGGAGGAACGGGAGGCGGAGGGCACCTGCCGCAACGACCGCGCCCTCGCCCTCGCGGACAGGGGCGAGTTCGCCGCGGCGCTGGAGGAACAGCGCACCGCCCTCGCCCTCCTGCGGGACGTCGGCGAACGGCACCGGGAGGCCACGGTCAGCCACGACCTCGGACTCACCCTCCAGGGGCTCGCACGCCACGCGGAGGCCGCCGACGCCTACGCGCACGCTGCCGCACTCTTCACGGACCTGCGGGACCACTACCACCTGGGCCGCGCCCGGGAGCGGCTGGCCGCCGCCCGCGCGCTCGCGGACAAAGACCGCACGGAAGGCACGGACACGCCCCCGGAACGACAGGAGGACCTGGCATGACCCCCGGCACGCGGACAGCCCCCGTCCGCCTCTCCCCGACCGCACCACTCCTCTTCGTCCAGCCGACGACCTTGTGCAACCTCGACTGCTCGTACTGCTACCTGCCCGGCCGGACACACGCCCGCCTCATGTCCTACGAGGTGGCGGAAGCCGTCGCGGAAGGCGTAGGCGCTTGGGCCGAGCACCATCCGGTCGATGTGCTCTGGCACGGGGGCGAGCCCCTGACCACCGGGACCGGCCGCTTCGAGGAACTGCTCCGCCGCTTCCCCGCCGCCCGCCGCTTCCCCGTCCGGCACGGGGTGCAGACCAACGCCGTACTCATCGACGACGCCTGGTGCGAGCTGTTCGCCCGGCGGAACATCCGTGTGTCGGTCAGCATCGACGGACCCGCCCGCCGGAACGGATCTCGCGTCGACCGCGCCGGCCGAAACAGCACCGGACGCGCGCTGGCGGGCATCAGCACTCTGCGCACGCACGGCGTCCCCTTCACCGCCGTCGCCGTGGTCCGCGCCCCCTCGGCGGCCCGGGCCCGCGAACTGTACGACTGGTTCGCCTCACTGGGATGCGCCTCCCTCGGCGTCAACCTCGTGGAACGCAAGGGGATCCAGCGCGCGGACGAGACCTCCGCCCACGACCGGGTGGTGGAGTTCTGGGCCGCACTGGTGGACTGCGCCGAGTCCGACGGACGGCTGCGGGTGCGGGACGTCGACGACGCCCTCGGCTTCGTCCGCACCCAGCTGGCGGGCACCGCCGAGGCACGCGCGGACCGCCCGCACGACCCCGTCCCGATGGTGATGTGGAACGGCGACGTGGCCCCCTTCGGCCCCGAACTCGCGGGATTCTCCTCGCCCGCGCACGGACGGTTCGCCGCGGACAACGTCCTCGGCGCGGGGCTGGCGCAGGCGGTCGTACGGGCCATCGGCCTCCCGTGGGTGGCTGAGGCAATGCGCGGGGTGGCGGCCTGCCGGGCCGCGTGCGACCACTTCTCGTACTGCCGGGGCGGTAGCCCCGCCAACAAGTACTTCGAAACCGGAAGCTTCGACGGAACCGAGACCCGCTACTGCCGCAACAGCAGGAAAGCGCTGATGGAAGGAGTGCTCCACCATGTCGGACAGTGATGAGGCTTACCCGGCCCGACGGCTGGCGGACCGGATCGAACGGCTCAGGGACCCCCTGACCGCGCTCGTGGAAGCCGTGTCACCGCCCCCGGAGCGCGGACCACGCCCCAGCGCGGGGGACCCGGGTCCGTGGGAGGGCCCGTCGGACCGGCGGTACGGACCACCGGACGACGAGAGGGCCGGCGACAAGGAGGACGAAGAGCCGGGGGCCGCCGAGGAGCGGGGCCCCGACGCTCCGTAGTGGTGCCGCCGCCGAGGCCCGGGGCGGGGACCCGGGTGCAGGCCCGCCCCCCTGTTTTCCGCTCCTGACCTTGCCTTAGTCTGGTCCCCCTCCGTCGAACGTCTGCAGGATGCAGCCGGGACACGTCATGGTCGAACGCCCAGGCGGTCTGCTATTCGTCGTTGGGCATCCCAATGCCATGCCGACAGGGCTTGAAGTCCACGAGAACCACCCAACGCCCGTCGATAGTTGGGTCCTCGACACATGACACGACGCTTTTCGGGCGCTCGTCGCAGATCGGACATGAGGAGGTGTCCGGCTCGGCTGCGAGGCGGGACCACCAGTCCGGTGCCCAGGTAGGCGCCGTCGGCCTTCTTCTTCTCTCTGCTCGAGCCCTTAGGGCGGAGAATCGGGCGGCACGGCCCAGCTGAACAATCATGATCAGCCGAGGAAGCTCAGCCGAACCTGACAGTCCGTGTTGTCGATGTTCGAGCCACGGGCCCAGGCTGGGACGGTCACGGGATCCGTGGCACCGGAGACCTAAGGGCTCCCGTTACTGCTGAGCCCACGCTGCTTCGGCAAGTCGCCGAGGACACTGTGCTCATCATGGACGGCATTCTTGTGTCCACCCGCGATCATCCAGTGGCTGAACAGCCGAAGAACCACCGACCTCTGTGTGTGGTTTTCGCTGGTCAGGCATGAGGTCGAAGCTTGAGGCCCATCGGGGCGATGCCCCCGGGCGTGAAGCGTTGACGGGTCAGGGGGTGAGGGCGTACTCGGTGAAGTGGCCGCAGCCGGTGAATTCGAGGCGGCGGTAGACGGGTTCCCCGTCGGCGGATGCCTGGAGCACCGCTGTCTCGTGGCCCGAGTCCCGGGCGGTGTGCAGGGTGGCCGCGGTGATGGCGCCGCCGTAGCCGCGGCGGCGGTCGGTGGCGAGTGCGGCGATGTTGTAGATGCCGGCGCCGCCCGCGTGCAGGAAGACCTCGGCCGAGCAGACGGGACAGCCGTCGACGTGGCCGACCAGATAGCGGGCGGGGCAGTCGGCGGTGAGGGCCGCATCGGCGGTGTCGGCGAAGAACTGGCGCACCGTGGTGGCGGCGGGTTCCAGTTCGAGGCGAGGACCGTGGCGTAGTCGGTGATGCTTCAGCCGTGGGTGGTCACCTCGCGAGGTGACCACCCACGGCTGGGCAAGGCGTGCGTGGTGATCCGGACAGGCTGAGGTTGCCTTAACGGAGTTTCGTGGAGTCGAGGGTCAGCAACTTAGACAACTGCGGAGCATGCATACAGCCGCAAAGCGGGTCTGTTATCCCGGATGTCTGGCGGGGATGCCGAGAAAGTCCTGCAGTGGGCGGGTTGGCCTGACATCATCCGCTGATGATCGTCACTCCGATACCCGGAACCCACCGGGACAACGTGCTAAGCGCTCTGCGATCCGTCTCTGTGGCTGCGGGAAACCTGGAATCGCAGCACCACGGCTCGGCCTACGGCCGTCTCCTGGCTTACCTGGAGTGGGCCAACGATTCCCTGCGCGTGTTGGTCGGCCAGATCAGTGCGAGCGACATTGATCGTCTGATCAGGACTCGGATGTATCAGTCCCTGCTGGATGGTGTGGGGCATCTGGCAGGCAGCGACCAGCAACGGTTGGTGAACGGGCTACTTACCAACGAGGTTAGGGAGCGCGTAGTCGCTCTGGATGCGGCAGTGGATGCTTTCCAAGGGCAGATGCAGCGTTGGCCGGCTATGACTTCCGTGCTTGTGCTCGACACCAGCGTGTTCATCAAGCATGAGACGAAGCTGGAGGACACTGACTTCTTTGTGCTTGCGGGCGCTGGAGCTGAAGCGGTTCGGGTGACGGTGCCGATGGTGGTTGTCGACGAGCTGGACCGGCTGAAGGAGTCGAGGGATAAGCAGGTCCGGTGGCGGGCCGGGTACAGCCTCGCGGTGCTGGACCGGCTCCTGGATAGCAATGAGCGCCTTGGTCGGGTGAAGGTCGAGGTGTTCTTCGACAACCCGGGGCATGTGCGGCTGCCAGACGAGGACGACGAGATCGTGGACCGGGCCCTCGCAGTGCACGCGATCGCGGCCGGGTCGGTGCAACTCGTTACGTATGACACGGGGATGTCGATGCGGGCGAAGTGGGCGAACTTGCCGGTGCTGAAGCTGCGGACGGACGCGGGTACGGGCCCGGAGCCGGAGACGAGGTGACCACGCAGGCCAAGGCGCAAGGCTCTCGCGTTCGTGCTCGGCAGCGTTCTTGCAGTAGCTGCCTGCTCTGCTACCTCAGGCGTGTCCGATCGGGTCGGGCGGTGCCCCGCTGCTTGTCTGGAAAACGTCGTGGCTGAGGTCTGCCGCATTGCCTAACTCGTAGTGCTCATGGACTCTGGAAGGCTTGCCACCGTGGCGGGCGTTTGGGGGATGTGATGGTACGCCCGGCAGTACGCGATGGCAGCGATCCCAAAGCTGTCCGTGACACTCGCGTGTTGGTCGACTGTCTTCAAGAGCTGGTGCGAGGTGCTTACCGGCCTGTCAGGAACTGCAGCAAATACCCCGAGGTGGTGTGGCTTGCAGATGTTCCAGAGGGGCTCGTCCGCCGCGCGAAGGACGCTGACTCCCGCATCATGGTGGTGAAGCACCGTCCGCCCCTGGAAGCACCGCGGTTGCCGGCGATTCTGCAGGGACGCGTATCAGTCGAGACCGCTGCGACCGCCGCGGCGGAGCCTCCCGAGCTGCTCGACGATGCGTCGGTCGTCAGCGAACAGGCAGACCCCTTCGCTGACCAGGACATGGACCCGAAGGCATTGGAAATCGGTAGCTCGGAGGTGCGCAAGGCCTACGAAAGCTGGGCCAGCCGATGGAAGCGGTGGGCGCAGGAAGAGCTGGCTGCTGTGCCGCACCGCCGTCTGCACCAGCAGTTGTACCGGATTGCCAAGAAGGTTCAGCAGGACGGTGACTCTTTCGAAACAGTCCTGGCAGTAGGCCTTCTGCAAGTAGGGGCCGAGCGAACGTCGGCTCGAGTGCGTAGGCACATTGTGACCGTCCCTGTCACCCTCACGGTTGATCCGAATTCGGTCAACGTCACTGTGTCTTTGGTGCCGGGTCAGTCGGGCCGCTTGGAGGACACCGAGTTTCTCAGCGAGTCCGATGGTTACACCTCGGAACTGCTGGGGGTCGTTCGCTCGGAGGTGGAGGAAGTTGCCTTCCATCCTCTGTCGGACCGGGCGTCAGAGGCGGTGCGCTCATGGTCGCAGCGCGCCTTCGGCGTCGAGCGAACACTCTCGTTTGACTCCGGCAGTGGGCATCCCGACATCACCGCCGACCCGCAGGCACGCTCGCTGCATCATGCGCCGGCTGTTATCTTGCGCGAACATGGCCAGCGCTCGGTGCTCGGCTTCTTCGAAAGCATCGCGCGAGTCTTGAAGCGTCCCGGGGCGCAAGCCCCCTTGGGGCTAGCGCAGCTGCTCTACGACCTCGAACCCGAGCAACGCACCGCCTGGGGGAGCAGCAACGGCCCCGTCCCTCCGGCGCTGCGCCCGGAACCGTTGTTCCCCATGGTCACCAATGCGGCCCAGCTGGACGTGCTGGAGAGGCTGCAGCACGACACCAGCGTGGTAGTCCAAGGCCCCCCAGGCACCGGAAAGACCCACACGATCAGCAACCTGATCGCTGCGCTCCTCGCTGATGGCAAGAGAGTTCTGGTCACCAGCGAGAAGGGCCAGGCCTTGAAGGTGCTGATCGACCAGCTGCCGCCGAACCTGCGCAGTATGTGCGTACTCCAGCGCGATCAGTGGCAGGGCGGCAGCTCCGATCTGCGCCAGTCTCTCGGAGCTCTGGCCCACCTGAGCGCGACTACGAACCCCGAGCGGCTGCAGCAGCGCATCGAGACCCAGCAATCTCAGCGGCATCAGCTCATGGCTGAACAGGCCGAGCTGCGAGAACACCTGAGAGCGGTACGGGAAGCCGAGTGGTATGAGCACCCCGACATTGCACCGGGTTACCGCGGCCGCCTCGACGAGATTGTGCAGGCTGCCGAGCGGGGAACGGCTGATTATCAGTGGCTGCCGCCGCTGCCTCCACAGCCAGGACAGCTGCCTCCTCTGGACACCGAAGAAGCACAGAGGCTATGGCTGCTGGTGACCGAGCATGGCCCGGAAATCCTCGATGCGCACATTCAGTACTGCCCCGATCCCTCCACCCTGCCGGACCCTGAAGACGTCGCCGGCCGCATCAGGGACATAGAAGCAGCCAAGGAAGGCCTTGGGCCGAAACCCGTCACACCACTAGCCCAAGCCTTGGCCGACCACGGTGACGCAGAGCTCGCAGTTGTGGAAGCTCTACTCGAGGAAGCCCAGCAGGCTCTGCAGAGCGTGGGGCTGTCTGCGGACCCTACGGCGTGGCAAGAGGAAACCTGGGCAACTCGCGCTCTGGAGGACGGAATCGCACGACGCTCGCAACCGATGTGGGACAGCATCCGCAACGCCTCAAAGCGAGCCCAGCAGACCCAACAGGAGATCGCGACCGCCTCCTTCCTCGAAGTGGAAATGCCACAGCTTCCCGAAGGCGAGGAGAAAGAACTTCTAGTCAGCGGCCGAAACGTCGAGGTGTACCTCCTGGGCAACGGGCAGCTGAACAAACGCTGGCCACGGCCAGCTGTTCTCAAACAAGCCCGAGTTCTCCTGGAACAGTGCCGAGTCGAAGGCATGGCGCCCGCTAACCGAGAACAGGTCGCCGCAGTGGTGCGCCATCTGGAGATGCGCTCCCACGCCCGTACCCTGCGCAGCCGATGGGCAGGCGTCGGATCGGATGTCGAGAAGAAGGCACCAGGCCTGCTCATCTCTCAACTCCTCGACCGGGCGTCCATGTTGCATGCCATCGACTCCTGCGTCGCGGCAATCCGTCAAGTCCACACGACACTGCTCACCAGCGGCATCCCAGCACCTGTCACCACAGTTGATCAGTGGCAGAACATCCGCCGAGACACAGCACAGGCCCGGCAACTGCTCCAGGTCAACGCGGCAAACCGTCGGCTTGAGGAGATTCTCGCCTGCCTTCCTCAGCCACAATCGCAAGGCGTCCAGGAACTACGACGGGCAGCTGACGCCCTAGCTGCCCGCAACGCCCATGCCTACGCAAGCGCAGTACAAGCGCTGACGCTGGCGTACCAGCGTGAAGCGGACCGCCGAGAAACCGGGAAGCTGTTCCAACGCCTGAGCGAAGCTCATCCCGAGCTGGCACAAGTCTTCGCCGCAGACCCCCTTGCTACTCAGTGGCGTGCCCGATTCGCCGCCTTCCCCCAAGCCTGGGCCTGGCGGCAAGCACAGGACTTCCTCGACACAGTTCTCCGCCCCGGCCGCGAGGAGCTGCTCGAAGGAGAACTCGCGCAGATCGAAGCCCGATTGCATGCTCTGGTGGAAGGCCTCGTCTGCGACCGAGCAGCCCTGCACTGCGTGAGCCGCATGACCACGAAACACAAACAAGCCTTGGCCGCCTACGCCAGCGCCATAGCCAACGCTGGCCAAGGAACAACGGACTACGGGAAACGCCATCAACGACACGCACGCTCAGTCATGCAAACAGCCCAAGGCGCGGTCCCCGCTTGGATCATGCCACTCAGACAGGTGGCCGAGACGATCAGCCCCGAACCCGACTCCTTCGACGTTGTGATCGTCGATGAAGCAAGCCAGGTTGGTCTGAACGGCCTCCTGCTGCTCTGGCTCGCCCCGCGGATCATCGTCGTCGGAGACGACCGCCAGTGCGCGCCCTACTACACCGGTAGCAAGCACGATCGGATCACACAGATCTTCGACGAACGCATGGATGCACTTGAACCCTGGCAGCGGGAAGGCTTCGACCCCAAATCCAACCTGTACGAGCTGCTTTCCTCACGCTTCACCGAAGTGATCCGCCTCACCGAACACTTTCGCTGCATGCCCGAGATCATCAAGTGGTCCTCCATGCAGTTCTACCCCGACAACGAGCTCATCCTGCTCCGCCAGCACGGCTCGGACCGGCTCCCCCCACTGAAAGTCATCCACGTTCCAGAAGGGCACTGCGAGGGACGCAGAGACAAGCTGATCAACCGCCCCGAAGCGGAAGCAGTTGTTGACCAGCTCCACCGCCTCACCCAAGACCCGGCCTATGCCGACCGCAGCCTAGGCGTCATCATCCTGCGCCAAGGTGCCCAGACCCGACTCGTACAAGACCTCGTCGACCTCCGCATCGACATGCCCGCCCGCGAACGCCACAACATCCTGGTCGGCACTCCCGAAGAATTCCAAGGCGATCAACGCGACGTCATCCTGCTCTCCATGGTCGTCGACGGCGCCAACGTCATCGCTGCAACTGGCCGCAGCCACGAGCGGCTTCAATGTTGCAGCCAGCCGAGCACGCGACCAGATGTGGCTCTTCCACTCGATGACCGTCGACCAACTGAGCAGCAAAGACCTCCGCCGCTCCCTGCTCACCTACATGCAAAGCCCGCCCCCGCCCTACACTCACGCCCGCCAGCCGGCCAACGTCACCCCAGACCAGCTATGCGCCCCCTTCGACTCGCTCTTCGAGCAGCGCGTCTACCTACGCATCAAGGAACGTGGCTACGACGTAGTGCCGCAATGGGGAAGTCAACGGCAAGCGCATCGACCTCGTTGTTACTGGGGGCCACGGACGTCTCGCCGTCGAGTGTGACGGAAGTCCCCACCACTCCACGAGGCAACAGATCCACGACGATGCCGAGCGGGAACGAGAACTACGCCGCGCCGGCTGGACCTTTTGGCGCGTACGCAGCAGCGCCTTTGTTCTCTCGCCGGAAGGTGCCCTGGCCCCCCTGTGGAAACGCTTGACCGACCTGGGTATCCACCCACGTACCACGTCAGACGCATCCGCTGATGGCATAGAACCTCGAGCGGTATGGGCGCCGGTCGGACTGGCTGAAGCCGAGCCTGAAGAGGAAGACGCGGACCCCTACGACGGTGAACTGGACGACGACGGCGAGGCAGCCTGACATGGATGACTTCGACGACAGCACTCTCGAAGAGCTGGCCGCCATGATCAGCGGTGATGAGGCAGGTATGAAACGCCGCGGGGGCTGGGAGCTGGCACCCTTCCTCCGCCGGGCCGGCTGGGACGACGTTCCCGATCACGACGGCAGCCCACGAAACCCATGGCTTCTGGACCTCCTGCGCGAACGTAAGGAAGACGACGCCGGAGACATCGAACGTGTCGTTCTACGCCTGGCCGACCGGCGCGAGTACCAACAACAACCCAGCGAGTACACCCCTGTCATCGAACGCCTCCAAGAAGTCCTGGCCCTTGAAGGACGCTGCGTCGACTACCGCAACGGCCGACCCAGCCTTACCGAATACGACCCCGACGAACCACCACGGCCGCAGCGCGTCGAACTCAAGGTCACCATCACCGACATCGTCGCTGATCCCGACTTGGCCCGCGCCGTCCAGCTACGTCTTGACGAAGCGCACACTTGTCAAGAACACGGCGCCTACACCTCAGCAGTCATCATGCTCGGCAGCCTCCTCGAAGGCGTGCTCGTACACGCAGCCGAAGTCAGGCCTGCCAGCGAGCCGCTCTCCAAGCCGCTGCGCTCGGCCGGGATGCAGGACCTTGTTCAGCATGCTTACGTCAATGGATGGATCGACCAAGACGCGAAGATGGCTTCGGAGCTCCTGCGGACCTACCGCAACCTGGTTCATCCGCTCGCCGAGAAGCGAGCCAAGCACAGCGCAGACTTCGATACAGCCGACCTCTGCTGGTCCACTGTCAACGCCGTCCTCAATGACCTGGCGGCAAGCGGCGTTTAGCCCCTAGTAGGGAAACGGGAGCGCGTAGCTAAGGTCGGCTGGTTGTCCCCATCAAGGAGGCTGAGGGCAACCAGCCGATACGGTCATTTGTGAACTCGCAAATGGGTTCGTTGTCGTCTGATGGCATGGAGCCGACCGGGCGCCACACGTCCGAGGTGGGTCACGCTAAGCGCTGTCCCGTAAATGAACTTCGATTCATCTCGGGTAGGGGTGGTCGCTGCGTGGTCGGCTTGGTTATCCGGCGAGGGCGAGGTTGTGCAGGCGGGCGATGCCGAGCATGGCGTGGTGGACTCCCTCGCCTTTGAGGCGGCAGTCGCGGAGGATCTTCCAGGTCTTCATCCGGGCGAAGACGTGCTCGACGCGGGCGCGGACCTGCTTGTGGGACGTGTTGTGCGCCTGCTTCCACTCTGGTAGTTCTTCGCCTTTGCGCCGGCGGTGTGGGATGACGAGTCCGGTGCCGGGGTAGCCACCGTCGGCGATGGTGCGGGTATTGCCGACGGCGGCCTTGGCGCCGGACTCCTCCCATGCCTTGCAGTCGTTGCGGTT
Organism: Streptomyces sp. CB02058; assembly: GCF_001905505.1. Classification (GTDB taxonomy): domain Bacteria; phylum Actinomycetota; class Actinomycetes; order Streptomycetales; family Streptomycetaceae; genus Streptomyces. Next base: position 814,685 of record NZ_LIPG01000004.1, on the reverse strand, counting down.
TCCGGCAAGCGGTCTGCCCACCGCGACGACCATGCGGGTGTCGGCGTCGATGCCACATGATGGTTGGTGGAGTACCTGTAGTTCTTCGACTGCACGGCGATGACGTGGTCCCGGGTCGGGACCAGAGTGCCGTCCACGATCAGTACGGTGTCCTTGGGGAACCGCTGCCGCGGCTTGAAAGCAAGGAGCGGCCCGAGGTGGTTGATGATCCGGTCCGCCGCCGACTTGGACACCCCGAACAGCGGCGCGAGCTGCCGCAACGTTAGGTTCGTGCGCCAGTACGCCGCGACCAGCAGTGCCCGGTCCTCCAGTGGAAGACTCCACGGCCGGCCCTTGCGGACCGCGTCCGCACCCTCGCGCCGCAATACCGTTACCAGCTTGCCGAAGGCCCGCGGGCTCAGCCCGGTGAACGGGGCTATCCAGGACGGTTCCGACGCCGTGATCACGCGAGGCATCGCAGGATCATCGCACCTACGGGCGGCAGCCTTGGAGGCCACCTGGCCTCAGAACTCAAACCAGAGGTCGATGTTCGGGTGGACCCGTTCGCGCAGGCAGTTTGAGTGTGAATAGGCCTGCTGCCGCACGGTATCGCCTCGCACCAGGTCAACCGCACCGAGCCTGAGCTTGGTTGCTGCCCCGTCCTGGTCGAGATCGATGACCTGATAGCAGAAGCAGCAGATGGGGTTCGGGTTCAACGATGCCCTCTCAAGTTGCTGAGACAACAGCTCCGGCCGCGCTGTCCTGCAGACCCTACGTCGAACAGGACGCCGATAACGGGACAGCCCTTAGTTTCCAATGTGCTGCGCCACAGCTGCCCACCTCGCAACAGCCGCAGCAGTCTGCTCGTTTTTGGACCGCATTTGCTGTCGGACGTTTCGTTCCCGGATGGCACGGTCGACCTGCCGGAGGAGCCACTGCAGAACCGCCTGCGGCGCTTGGCCGGGTGGCTCGTAGCCGCTGCGGCCCTGTTCACTGGGGCGGTGGTACTTCCGGGGGGCGGCGTCGCCGCGGATGTGCTCGTCCTCGCAGGTGCGTTCAGCGTCGCGCCCGTCTTCCCACCCCTGCGATCTGTTCTCGGCCGAGCCGTGGCGGGACTGTCCGGTGCAGCCCCGGCCGGCAACGGAGTGGTACCGGATCCGATGCCACAGCTTCCGAGTCCCTCATCCTCCGCCATCTGCACCCGCTGTGCTGACCGATCCGCTGTCACCGCGGGAACGTCGCCAGCAGGCTGAGGAACGACCGGCGCGAACGGAACTGTCCCGTATGGAGGCCGACGAGCGTGACGACTCCTAACCAAGAATGGCGAGCTCATAGTTCGAGGGATGTGCCACGGTCGGCACTCGCGGGCTGTGACCGCTTCGGTTGCCGTTGGCACCCCGCAATGTGTTGACCTCAGCACGGGCCTGGTGGGCGTCCCCCCGGTTAGTCTGGGGTTGCCTTAACGGAGGTTGGTGGAGTCGAGGGTTAGCAACTTAGACAACTGCAGGGGCATGCCGGCTCTGGGACGCACCGCGCCCGCCGTCCCGGCCCCCTTCCGTGGGCGTGGACGGCCGAGCATCGTCTTTGCCGTGATCTACGCCCTGGCCACCGGCGTGCGAGGCCGGTGGTCAGGGTGTCACCGCGAGACACGGCTTCATCCAGAGGCAGCTCGGTACCGCTCGGCCAGGTCGCGCGCCTTGGCCTGCGCGCCGGGCGAGTGGAAGACGAGAGTGTGTGAGGTGAAGTAGTCGGGTCGGCTGGTGGTGGTCAGGACCAGTCCGTCGTCCCGCATGCGGTGTTCGGTGAAGCCGGGAAAGACACCTTCGGCAATCGGGATATGCGCCCACGGGTTGTGCAGGATGTGGAAGCCCTCGCTGAAGGTCTCACGGTCTTCGGGCCCGTAGTCCCCTACGACGTAGGCATGCTCGATGGGGCGGACAGCGTTGGGGTCCGGGTCGGGCAGGCCGCCGTAACGCAGCAGGGCGACATCCTCCGGTCCGTAGTTCAGTTCGGTGCCTATGCGGTGGAACTTGGCAACAGTGGCGCTGTTGGAAAAGATGACAGCCGACAGATGCGCCGCTTCGGGCCGGGCGAACAATCCGCTGGGGATGCTGGAGTCGCCCCGTCGGTGTTCCATGATCTCTTCGCTGGTCAGGGTAAGGATACCGTTCTCGTCGTGTGTGGCCACGTCGCGACGTCCGTACAGGTAGTTGGACAGTGGGCCGACGGTGTGGAACAAGGCGCTGAGGTGGTGAAACGACTCCAGCGCGATCACGAAGGGGCGGCCCTCTACGTGCGGTGCTTGCCAGTAGGAGTGTCCTTCGGCGGATTGCTTCGTGAGCTTGCGGCCCAGCGCCTTGGCGGACTGGAGTATAAACTCAGCCTCTGCATCGTCCGGATCTGTTGGTACGAGAGGATGCTGGCCTGACGGCAGCTGATCAAGGTCGGCTTCGGGAGATACTCCTTGGACAGGGTTGCTGGTGGTGGCTTCAATGGCCACCGCATTACTCCCCCCTATGAGGAAGTCCGGCGCGCCGCCGGTGTGTTCGAAGGTATGGCCCTGCTCGTGAAGCGCCGCGAACAGCGCTAGCTCCAGGACGCGAGGAGAGAAGCCACCGGTCTGGAACTCACGGACGAAGCTGCGGTCGGCACCGTGAAACATGGCGAAAGTTTCATCCATCAGCCGTCGGGTGGCCTGGTGAATGTGATGGTCACGAAGGATGCGGAAGCGCGGGTCGGTGACCTCGTCGGAAACCTTGCGCACGCGCTCGAACAAGCTGCTGGGCATAACGGCATGTGTACACCGGAACGCCACACCGATCCCAGGCTTCTGTCGAACAACGCTCAGCTCCACGCGTCTGTCTGGCAGTGAAGCCCCTGCCGCATAACCCGTGTTCAGGATTCGGGGTCAAGGCCATAGTGGACGCTACGTTGCTGGGTGATGTCGCTCGATGAGGAAGAGGACGATCATGGGTGAGAAGCTCCGCCGTAACTACAGCAATGCCACGGTGGCGGCGTTGATGACACTGGCTCGTGGCGGCTGCTACGCGCCTCGCTGTGGGGCCCCCACTGTGCGGACGATTGACGGAGAACCGGTGATGAACCTGGACATCGCCCACATCCGCGCCTTGAAGCCGGATGGCAAGCGGTTCGACCCGACCTGGACGGTGGACCAGCGCAACAGCTTCGCCAATCTGATTCTGTTGTGCAATGTCCACCACAAACGGGTCGACGGAGTAGAGGGTGAGCGGTACACCGTTGCGCTGCTTGAAGAGTGGAAAGTCGAGCGTGAAGCGGATGGGCAGGAGGCGCTTGCAGGTCTTACGGGGCTCACGGAGCGGCGACTGGTCGAGATGATCCATGAGGCGCAGAAAGCGTACGTCGAGCGGCTCGGCCCGCTCCTCGGGGCGATCGCGGAACGCATGCCAGAGCTGGCTTCGCTGGTGAGCCTGCTCCGCTCAGATCTGGACGAACTCCGTGGTATGCGTCCCGTGTCCCAGGACGCGGCGTGGATGCTGTACCAGGCAAGCCAAGGGCTCGGTCATTTGCAGGACAACGCTCCCTGGCTCCGCGAGGCGAGCGACGGTCTTCGGCACCTTCAGGACAGTGCGCCTCTCCTGGCAGCGGCTGCAAACGGGCTGGCCCGGTTGGCAGATCTGCCAACACAACTTGATTCAGCTGCTAACGAAGTTCGCAGTGCCGCCGCCGCGCTGTCCGACGCCCGTCGCTACTGACACGCCTGCCTCAATCCGCAGGCGGCGTCATCGAGCCCGGTTGCGACGCGGTTTCGCCAGTCACCCGTCCTTGCGTCCGAGCGGGGAGAGAATCTGCTTGCGGCGCGCAGGGTATGCGCTAGCCTGCGGGCAGGAACGGAGCCTGGGACGGTACCTGGGCCACCTCCGGTCGTCTTGAGGTACGGAGCGTCGGAACGCGCCCTCGCCACCACCTCCTTCCCGCTTCCTGCGCACCTGTTCTGTCCGGCCCTTCTGCCGGACAGCCGAAAGGCGTTTCGTTGACCATCTACTCCCAGCACACCACCCGTGGAAAGTCCCAGATCTTGGCGACCTACCAAGGTCCGGACGGCGTCGTTTCCAAGACCGTGACAAGTCTTGCCGAGCCTCACCTTGCGGTTCCGGTCGTCGACGCCCTCAACCGGATCTCCGCCTTCGCTACCACCCCTGTCAGCATCCACGACCGCCGGGAACGGCGTGTGGGCTACTACCCGCGCACGCACCTCGCCTCCCTGACCGATCCTGCCGCCCGCCCCAACCTTCTCGGCGGCGCCCACAGTCTCTGGTACGAGTACGTCTGCCTGCGGCTTCACCAGGCGCTTGCCGACCTGGAAAGTGCCGTGGCAGCTCTCCCCGACACGGTTAGCAGGGCGATCCGATCCGAACTGGATGAAGAGAAGCACGGGTTGCAGACTGGACTCGCAGAGTTCTCGGGAGCTTCCACCGAGGATGAGCCGGAGACCGAGCGCTGCTGGGAGTTCAGGCACCCCTTCGTGAAGCACGACGACGGGCTGGACACGCTGAGCGACGAGACGCGCGAGCAGCTCGACCGACGCGAGTCGGGATTCACCTCGGAGGAACGGGAGAAGGCGGTCGCTGCCCTCCGGGTGCTGGTCACCGCGCACGCCCAGGGCGGCGACGTGGGGGCTTCACTCGACGACCCCAGCTGTCGCCTCTTCGTGGAGCCGTACGACTCCGACGGCTTCTACCTGACGATCGAAGCGCCAGAGCCAGGCGACGACGAGACTTCGTGGGAGATCGAGGTCGGCCGATGGGTGCCGGACGATCCCGAGGAGGAGCCCGGGAACCACACCAGCGCGACAGGCCACGACATGGTCGGCTGTGCCCTTCCGCTCGCGCCGACCGCCGAGGAGATCGCTCTTCTGCTGAAGTCCGTGGACGAGAAGCCGCTGCTGCTCGCCGAGTGGGCTGAGACGCCCGTGGGAGCGGTACTCGCAGGGACGACGATGGTGGTGACCGAAGGCTACGACTCGTAATCCGGCTCGGCAAGGAAGCCGTGATGCCGGCGTGATGGGCTGGGAACGGCCCGCCACCGCATGCCAAGCGGATGCTTCAGCTGTGGTGGTCACCCCGAGAGGTGACGGCCGCGGCTGAAGCGGCGTGCGTTGCCATCCAGATAGGCTGGGGTTGTCCTAACGGAGGTTGGCGGATACAAACACGAGCAACACCAACCGCAGCGTCCGTCTGAGCTTCCTCGGTCAGTGAACTGCTCCGGTGCGACTGTAGAGGGAATCTTCGGCCGTACCAACTGACGAGCACCAGGTGCCCCGGGGGAGCCTGCCACATCTGTCAGCAGGTTCTTCGTCTGCTGGTGGTACACGGCTTGCATGGCGCTGACCAGCGCGAATGTGACGGCCGATGTGGATCTGGCGGTCTCTGGCCCGCATATGGTCCGGATCTTGGTTGTGGGTTGACCGAGACCTCGACTGGGTTGGGTAGGGCAACGGCACTGTTCGCAGTCGCCGAGTCTGGAGGGTTTGGCGAGGCGGATTCTGATGGGCCGGCTCCTATCTGTCTGCGCCCGCAACGCCCATACCGTGGCCGTTGACACCCGGCGAGGGGAGCTGCGAGCGCTGTCTTGAATCCGCGTCGATCGTTTCGGACATGATGCGTCGGTGGATGCGTTGCCGGAATCAGGGAGACATGAGTAGCGTGTGCAGGCTTGTGCCGTCTTGGTCTGTGGTGATGTGAGGGGACCCTTGCCCGATTCCGTCGCTTTGAGGTCTGCCGGGAGTGGGCATGCCTGACACCGATCTTCTGCGTGCCAGCCGTGACGGCGATCAGTTCCACTATCACTGGGCGGCTCGGCAGGCGCTGAAGCTGTTGCTCCCTGGTGCGGATTTGACTGCGATCGCCGTCGAGGGCGTGTCGCAGGATGACACGACGGGGCGCGACGGTGAAGACGTCATTGACATCGCCGAGTACTACGGCGCGACCGGACTTCGCGAAGCGAACCGCGTGGTGTATCGCCAGCTGAAGCATTCGACTGCGCGGGCCACCGAGGAGTGGACCGTGTCGGGACTTGGCGGCACCGTCAGCGGGTTTGCAGAGAAGTACCGACGAATCAAGCTGGAGTCGCCGGGACTTGAGCGGAAGGTCATCTTCGAGTTCCTATCCAACCGGCCGGTCCGCGACTCCGTTCTGCGTGCGATCAGGGTTCTGGCAGTGGGCGGTGAGCTCGGCGACTACGCTCACGAGGTCAAATTTCTCAAACAGTATGCGGGGTTCACGGACGACGCAGACGGCGAAGCCGGTTTCTTCAATCAGCTGCAAGTGGATCCCACAGCGCCGGGCTTGCTGCGACTCGAAGGGCTGTTCCGGCTGGATCTAGCCGGATTTCTGCCCGGCGCTCCCGATGTGCAGCCCCTTCTGCTGAAAGAGATGATCGCGCGACGCGCGACCTCGCTGGAGACGAATCACGTCGTCGACCGCTCCACTGTGCTTACTGCTCTCGGGGTCCCACCAGAGCGCCTTCTGCCTGCCCCCAACCTCATCGACCCGCCCGGACGCGTCATTGTGACTCCGCAGACTCGTGCGATCGTCGACGACATCGTGCGGCTCGCCCCGCGGCCTGTCATTGTCCACGCGGCCGGCGGTGTCGGGAAATCTGTGCTTACCACGCAGATTGAACGGAACTTGCCGGCGGGCTCCATCACTCTCGTCTACGACTGCTTCGGGAACGGGAGTTACCGGCGCTCCAGCTCGCCCCGCCACCAGCATCAACAAGGCTTGGTCCAGCTGGCTAATGAGCTTGCTGCGCATGCCGCTTGCGACCCGTTGATTCCGGCTGGTACGGCCCAGCCGACCGATTACGCGAAGGCATTCGTGGTGAGAGTCCGGGGCGCGGCAGAAGCCATCGCGGCCTCCACCCCGGAAGCGCTCTTGGTTCTCGTAGTGGACGCGGCCGACAATGCGGCTCTCATCGCGAGAGATGGTGGTGAGCGCGCCTTCGTCGCAGACCTGTTGCGGGAGGCACTACCGGACAACGTGCGACTCGTCATGCTGTGCCGCACCGAACGCGTCGATCTGCTGGAACCGCCGCCTGGTGTCCACAGAATCGAGCTCGCGGGATTCGGCGTCGCCGAATCCAGGCAGCATTTGGCGTCGGTGTTCGGAGTGGTCACGGAGGCACAGGCGGCCGAGTTCCACCGTCGTACCGGCGGCAACCCCCGGGTCCAGGCGTTCGTTCTCAGCACGGCGTCGGACATCGAGTCCTGCCTCGCCTCTCTCGGGGAGGCGAGGCATCCCGACGTCTCCTTGCTCGATGAACTCCTGCAGGGCTTGGTGGACCAGTGTAAGGACGCCAACCATCATCTGAGTGCGGAGATCGACCGACTGTGCGAGGCCATGGCCGCACTCCGGCCGAGGATCCCCGTAGGCGTTTTGGCCGAGCTGTGCGGCGTGCCGGCCTCGGTCATCCACAGCTTCGCAGCGGATCTCCGCCGCCCTCTGCTCGTCGATGGTGACGTCCTGCAGTTCCGTGACGAACCGACCGAGACTTGGTTTCGAACGAGGTATCGTCCGACCGGCCAGTCCCTGATTGACTTTATCGACCGCCTGACGCCGCTCGCCGCAGGCGAACCGTATGTGGCAGCTTCTTTGCCGCAACTGCTGTGGGAGGCGGGTCAGGTCGACACCCTGGTTGAGCTGGCGATGACCGACGGCGCCCTCCCCGAGGGGGACGATCTGGAACAACGGGAGATCGCTCAGCAGCGGGCTCAGTTCGCCCTCAAGGCCACGCTACGCGTGGGCAAGGAATGGGAGGCTGCCAGGCTTGCAGTCAAGGCTGGCAGCCTGGCCGCCGGCCACTCTCGTCGGCTTCATCTGCTGAGGAGCAATACCGACCTGGCGGGCGCGTTCCTGGACGCCAGCACGGTCGAAGACATAGTGGCGAACCGCAGCCTTGCCGCGAACTGGCCAGGTTCCAACCTTCACTGCGAAGGCGCCTTGCTCTCGTTCGCCGCAGGCCAGACCGACTTCGCCCGCAGTCGACTGCGCAGCGCGGCGGAATGGCTCAAGGCATGGGTGCGGCGGCCTGACGACGACGAACCACACCGACACCACGTCACCGCGGCGGACATTGCTGAAGTCGCCTTCGGGCTACTCAACACCGACGGTGTGGAGGCGTGCGCCGAGTACTTGGCCCGATGGCGCCCCAATCGAGTTGGCTTCGAAGCTGGAGTGATCATCACTACCCGGCTAGCCGACTCGGGCCGTATCGAGGAACTGGAGGCCCTCGGCCACGCGGCCACGCGCTTGAAGTACCTCCAGTTCGCCGTCGCCTATGCCGCCTGGCAGGCCAACCTCGTGTGCCAGGCACCGCTTGCGCGGCGCCTGGTGAGAATGCTGAAGCGCCAACGCAGACCCGTCTCCTTTCGCCGACATCCGGGTGTCCCGGAGGAGAACAAGGCACTTCCGGCGGTCGGTTGGATTATCGCCATGGGGCTGCGCCACGGTGTGCTGTCGGACGCGGAGGCCGAACGGATCCTGCGTCTCAATCTCCCTGACGACCTGGGCCGGGGTGCCGGAAGCCGCTACGGCCTGAACACCGACACACTTGCCCTCCTGTGCGGCTTCGCGCTGCTTTCTAAGATCCGGAGGCAGCCCTTCGATGCAGACATGGTTGCGGGCGACGACGTCCTGGAAGCGCGGCAACATCCTCATACGTACTCGCGCACACTGAACGACCACGAGCAGAGCGTCGTGCCCCTCGGTGCCTGGGCGAGCCTCTGGATCGACTGCCTAGTCGGAGCCTCCGGCGACACACAAGTCCCGTTCCGGGATCTCGTGGCCTCTATGCCGGGACAGCATGGTGGACATGAGGTGCCGTACTTCCTGTATCGAGGGGTCGCGCGACTCGGTGTCCGGATTCTCGCCTTCGGCTCGTCCGAGGTGACGCGTCAGCTCCTGCTCGACTGGTACCGGGCCACGCAGAGGAACATTGCAGACGAAGTCCTGATTGACGCCGTCCGCGCAGCGGCCCCCGTCGATGAATTGCAGCACATCGCTGTCGAACTCGCGGAGGCCGTCGCTGCGTCGCTCGACACCACTCAGGACAGTGCTGAGTACAAGGCGGAGCGGATGGTGAAACTCGCTCGCGCAGTCCAACGATTTGACACACGCGAGGCTCACGCCTACTTCACCAGGGCGATCGATCTGACCGACCGCGTGGGCGACGACGTACATGTGCTGTGGGGGAGCGTCCTCGCCGTCGCTCGCCGAGCCTCCGAGGGCAATCACGACGACGATCGCCGCGCACATCGCGTTGCACAGCTTGCCGAGAGCATTCAGCCCTATCTCGGGGACGGAATGGATCATGCCGCGGTCCTGAGCGTCATGGGCCGCTTGAACCCGACGACCGCGACAGTCGTCGCCTCCCGTTGGCGTGACCGTCGGTTGTGTTCTGAGGGTCCGTTCATTCAGGCACTTCTCGACGAGGAAGCGGGCCCGCTTGCTCCCTCCGCGGTCACTGCCCTGGCGACGGTGCCGTTCGGCGAGTACCGTGTCGGCGCCCTCCAGCTCGTTGAACGAGCCCTTCGCGAGGCTCCCGACGACGGCGAACGCATCGCCGGGATTCTGGGAGAGTTCCTGCGGGCACATCGTTTCAGCAGCGAGTCCTTCGAACGCCTTGACCACGCCACCAGCGAATTGGGCATCGACCTCTCTGGCACGTTGTTCGCCGTCCGGTCCCGCAACATCGCGTTCGCAGCGTCGTCCGGCTACAGCTCTCCCCGGTGGACGCGGGGTGAGGAGGACGAAGGGCGGATGGCGCGTACGCGACAGTTGGAGGCTGCCCTAGCAGCGTGTGATCTCTCCACCCAGGACGGCTGGGAGAAGGCTCGCCAACTGGATCGCGGATCGGACCACTTGCTGCGTATGGAGCAGGTCATCGACCACGCGGTCAGGGTCCCCCTGCGCAAACTCGACGACATGCTCATCGCATTCCAGTCCAACCCCCACCTCAGCACCTTCGACTACACACATCTGGTCCAGAGGCTGGAAGAGCTGCCCTTGCTGCCCCTGGCCGCCCGCCAGCAACTACGTCACCTCGCTGACACGGTCACCACGCGGTTCAGCCGGGAACTGACCACAAAGGGCTACGAGCCGATCAAACTACAAGGGCTCGCCGGTCTGGCCGGCACACCTGATGCGGATCTGCTCGGAACGGCACTCCGGGAACTCGGTTCGCAGCTTGCTGTGTTCCTCCCCGAGGAGTGCTACTACCTGGCGGCCCGGCTAGCTCCACGGCTCACCGGCGTACAGGCGCAGGTCGTCCTGGACGACTACGGGACCATGCTGGCCGGCCTCGCCCCCGAGGATTCGGCCGACGGGATGTTCGCCGATCTTCCCGCCAAACCAGCAGCGGCTGCAGAATGCTTCGCAGGCTATCTATGGGCGGTTCTCGGCGACCCCGAGCACGGCGCTAGGTGGCGGGCGGCGCACTGCGTCCGACTCCTCGCCGAACTCGGTTGCAAAGAAGCACTCGACGCGCTGCAGCGCTTCGCGCTGGGCAGTCTTGACGTCACCCCGTTCCACGATGCTCGTCTGCCTTTCTACGACCGACACGCCCTCCAATGGCTACTCTTCGCCCTTGCACGCGCCGCTCAGAACACGGCAACGCATCAAGGACTGATCGAATTCGAGCCGTTGCTGCGTAAGGTCGTCTTCGATGACGAACCGCATGTCGTGATGCAGGAAAGTGCGAAAGTGATCTGCCTCGCCCTGGCCTCTTCCGGCTACGGAAGTCTGACAGTAGACGAACTCAACATCGTAAGCAGCATCAACAGACCGAAGAATGTTGTCAGCCAGTCATGGGCTGAACGCAGGGCAAGGGAATCGAGTGATGCGGATGAGGGATCCCTCGCACTTGAGCCGAGCGATTTCCGGTTCGACTGGGACTTCAAAGACCGCTGGTGCAAACCGCTAGGGGAGGCTTTCGGGATCTCAGAGGAGACGGTCCTGCGACTCGTCGGGCACACCATCACGGCCACCTGGCAGCTCGCCTGTCGTGGCGTACATGAGGACGACCCCCGCTACGCGCTCAAGTTGTACAGGGAAGGAAGCACCTTCGCCCACCATACGACCTGGCCGGACGCCGACGATCTAGACTTTTATCTCTCCACCCACGCCGTGTGGACTGTCGCCGGGGAACTGCTGAAGACGCATCCCGTGTACCAGGACAGCGAGGCGGACACAGACCTGTTCACCGACTGGCTCGGTGACTTCCTACTCACACGCGACGACGGCAGATGGCTTGCCGACCGGCGAGACCCCTCGCCCCAAAGCGTCTTCCAGGGACCATACGACTCACCAAGACCCGACTGGATCTGGCGGTTGAACAGCCAGCACTTCAGTGAGCGTCTCCTGGCGAGCGACGGGTGGGTCACGGTCTGGGAGAGCTCCGACGACACGAGCTATGAGGCCGCGCAACAAGTCCTGATCCGCAGCGCTCTGGTCACTCCCGAAAAGGCCAGGGCGCTCGCGCTCGCCCTGCAGACCGCCCCTTCGTACATGGCATACCGCATCCCGGACGCCGACGACAGTGAGTACCAGTTCGATACCCAAGGCTTTCAACTGACGGGATGGATTGCCGTCCCGGACGGCCGCGAAGGCCAGGACAACAGAGACCCGCTAGCCGGCGGGGTCCGGTACCCGCCGTACCGGCCCGTTGAGGAATTCGTCGGTCTGCTTGGGCTGGAACCGGACGCAGACATGCGCGAATGGACCCGTGTCGACGGCCTCGCCCTCCGCAGCACTGTCTGGGACGACACAGCCGCGATCAGCTCGGACCGAGTAGCAGGAACTGAGGGACAGCGGCTGGAAATCCGGCGCGATGCCCTCCAGCAAATCCTTTCCCTGACCGGACGCAGCATGATCGTTGAAGTGATGATCGACCGCACTCGTAAAGACCACAATGAGCCCTACTCGGTGAGGTACGACCAAGACGATGACGAATCCCTCCCCCCACGCGAAAGGTCCTACAAGATTTACCTCTTCGATGACTCCGGAAGATGCGGAGAGCTTTGAGCGCACCCTCGAACTGGGCAAAGAGATCGCAGCTAGCCTCCGGGACCACGATGTACTGGGCCGATGGATGGCCCACCACATCGGCGACTTGATCATCCGCGCCGAGACAGCCTCTGAAGCGGAAGCTGACGACGTACGCCGTGAAACGGCGACCGCTGTGCTCGCGCTTTGGAACCACCGGGCGGCACTCCCCATCTCCAGACCGCCGCTCGACACGTTCGGGCCCGTCTTCACCGCTCTGGAACGGCTGAACGAGCCTCAAGACCCCTGGGACTTCTACCGGATGTTCCAGCGGGGGAGTGAACCCAGCGAGGACGACATGGCAGCAGCGCCGCTGCTTCGGATCGCATTGAACCTTGAGGAGATCGTCCGCCGCGTCGTACGTACGATCGTCACAGTCGCTGCACTGGAAGCCGCCGACAGGGAGGCGAAGTGGCTGAGGCTCTCTGGTCATGTCGAAGACGACGAGCAGCGAGCCGCGCGGGATGCGATCCTCGAGTTGGCACGAACCCTCGAAACGTACGCCGGTGATGCTGACGGTCAACCAGCAGCGGGGGATACCAGGCTCTCGAAGTTGATCACTGACCTCCTGCGAGCCGAGACTCAGCTCGCAGAAGCCCGGGGAGCACTTGAGGACCGTCTACCCGGGAATCGGTCAGAGAGCGAGTCCGGTGGTCCTGTGTGAGGGCGGGGACATCTGTTGCTGCTGATTGACCTCGGCAGTTCATGACGGCCTCATGCATTTGGCGGACTGTTTCGGCGTGTTGTGCTGAGGGGGCAGCGCGGGCATGCCTCGTCGATCGGTGGGGTGCCGTCGTCGCCTTCCTGAACGTCTCGGCGCCAACGATCATGTCCAGGTTTCGGGAGCATTCAGCTGGATGCCCAGACATGGGTCAAGCTTGTTGGTGTGCAGGCCGGTTGGAGAGCACTTCCACAACAACCTCGCCTTGATCGCCCTGCCCCGTCCCCGGACTGAGGTCGAATTGATCCTCGACGGAATTGGTTAGTCAGGTGAGGTGACCTGTCCAGGCATGCTCGTGGTCGCGCGTAAAGGACGCCATTACTGCAAGCTCCTGCCGCTGCGTCAATGACATGCTAAGGGCTGTCCCGTAAGCGGCGTCTTGGTTCGGCGTAGGGTCTGTGGGTCGGCGCGGCCGCGCGCTGCTGTCTCGGCGCATGAGAGGGCACCGTTGAACCCCAACCCCACCTGCTGCTTCTGCTACCAGATCATCGATCTCGAGAAGGACGGGGCAGCGACCGCGCTCAGGCTCGGCGCGGTTGACCCGGTACGAGGCGGAGCCGTGCGGCAGAAGGCCTACTCACACTCACGTTGTCTGCGCGAACGGGTTCACCCGGACATCGACCTGTGGTTCGAGTTCTGAGGCCAGGCCCACAAACAGGTTCGGGCCCGCGTTGAGCACGTCCTCGCCCGCATGAAGACCTGGAAGATCCTCCGCGACTGCCGCCTCAAGGGCGACGGCGTCCACCACGCCATGCTCGGCATCGCCCGGATGCACAACCTCGCCCTGGCCGGATAGGCCAGCGGGCCGCACAGCGGCCAACCACGCCCGAGGCGAACCGAAGATCATTTACGGGACAGCCCTTAGGGAGTTTGTTCATGGCGCCTCGTGTGACGACTGGGGCCGTGCTGGGTTTGGAGTGATGAACACCGCGAGGCAGCGGAATTCGCTACTTGGGCCCTCAAACTGGGTGTACGGACGCCAGGCGAGCGTGTAGGCGCCGCGCAGCACTCGGGTGTTGTCCGGGAAGGAACCGCCGGCCCACAGCAAGGTGCCGCTCAGTTGGCGCCCGTGGTGGATGCGGAACTCCTCGTCCCTGGTGGGCATCCTGTGTTGCCTGGGGCGCCACAGGGCCGCCTCGTTTGTGATGAGCAGGGCCAGCCCGTTCTGGTCCTCGCGGTCGCAGAAGCGTTCCAACCTTGCTACGTCCCGCAGGAAGTCCCTACGTGCGACGTCTGGGGCGTTGTGTCCGCGCAAGGCGTACTCCTCGGGAGGCGTCCCTGCTGTACCCGACCATCGTCGGGTCACGTACTTGAACTCGATTGCCGTACGGCTCGCCGGCCCCAGGCACAGTAGGTCCAGGTACTCCGAGGCGTTGCTTCCGCGCACCGGGATCTCGAGACGGCACCTGACATCCGGTGCGACCTCGCCTACAGCGAGGGCGAAACTGTGCTGGAGATCGGCCTCGGAGTGGAACACCGGCCGCCGCGCGCGTAGACACTCCAGGACTTCGTCCAGAGTGGCGCTACCCGCGATCGTCTCCAGAGTGGCGGGCGGGGGCGGGGGTGTTGGCATCGGCGTGGCCATGATGCCATTGAAGACTGTGCGGCCTGCCCATGTCAGCTGACGTCGACTACCGTCGACAGGACGTCGGCCACATTGCTGGACGCCGAGGCGCTCATGATCCGCCGAATGTATCTTAAAAGGGGCCGATACCGAGGATGCCGTCGGGCGGCAGCGATCTCCTAAAGAAGGTTGATACGACGGAACCCGGGCTTGCTCGACTACTGGGTGCAGCGGCGGGGTGCATCGTGACCGACGGTTATCAAGTCGCGCCTCGGGAGCACGTTCCGCACGCCGTACGGCCTCCTCTGAGGCTGGTCAGGGTGAGGGTGATGGCCGTGCTGCACCTGCAGCGGCAGCGCCACCGGTCGGTGGTCTTCCCCGGATAGGGCTCCAACGGCTCGAACCCGGCGGCGCGTGCCTCCGCGGCGGCTCTCGCGGGATCGGTTCGGCCACCGGATCGGGGGCACTTCTTGCAGCCGGTGGTTCCCGACCGGACGGATGACAGGCGCGTCATGACCTCGTTTCCGCAGGAACAGCGGCAGCGCCAACGGCCCGTGGTAAGGCCAGGGTACGGCTCCAGCGGTTCGAACCCGGCCGCTCGTACTTCGGCGGACGCACGCTCGTCGGTTGCCGAGTTGAGGGCACAGAACCGGCAGCCCTTCGAACCGCTGTTGACGTTGGAGTAGGTGGGGCTGGTTTCGAGACCGCATGTGGTGCATCGGCACCGCCACGGTGTTTGGCTGCCCGGGTAGGGTTCAAGCGGTTGGAGTCCGGCCGCGCGCATGGTTTCTTGGGCCTTCGGCGCGTTCGTGGCGGCGCGTTTCGCCTGGGCTTCCTTTGCCCGGCAGATGCGACAGCGCTGGCCCGCGTTACGGACGGCATTGAACGTCGGACGCCCCTCGTGCCCACAGGTCATGCAGCGCGAGGGCCAAGTCGCGTTGGTGCGGCCGGGATACGGCACGAGTGGCTCGTATCCCACAGCCCGCATCTCAGCGGCTGCGGCCTCCGCGTCGATGAGGACCGCGGCACGGGGGCGGCCGCCAGTTCGGGGCGCATAGGGTTTTCCTGCGTTCCGTGTTTCCTCATCGACCATGGCCCAGACCTCGGCCGCCGTGATGCGGGCTGCGGAGCAGGTCTCGGTCCAGCCGTTCGGCATGATGTCGCTCGTGAGGAAAGGAATGAGTCGGGCCTCATGCAGGCGGCCCAGCACGGCCTGCTCGACGTCGTAGGCGGCTGCGCCGGTGGTGTAGTCACGGGCCTGATGCAGTTGCCAACCCTGGCGTTCGTGTTGGATGAGGCGAGAGGTGTAGCCGGTGCAGGCACCGATCCCGATCTTGACGGCTTTCCACTCCTGGTGGGTGATCACGTAAACCTTCGACGGTCCTGCCAGGTCGATGCCGTGGGTGGCACAGAACTTGCATCCTCCACCAGCACGAATCTTCATGAGCGTCGGGGAGACCTCGTTGCCGCAGGTTACGCAACGGCACCGCCACGCAGTCACCGAGGTGGCATAGGGCTCCAGCGGCTCGAGCCCAGCCGCGCGCATGGCAGCCACCGCGATGTCCGGGTCGGTCTTTCTACCCGCTGCCGCACTCACGTCGGCACAGTGCCGACAGCCGCCCTGGCCCGCCAGAATGCCGCCCAGACTCGGTGACGTCTCACGCCCACAGCCGTTGCAGCGACACCGCCACGCCTTGTCACGACGCCCGGCGTACGGTTCGAGCGGTTCCAGGTCAGCGGCACGCATGAGGGCCTCGGCTTCGTCCGCGGGCCAGCGGCGTCGGCCACCCAGGGAGGGAGGGCAGTACGGGCATGCCCGAAGGCCGCGCCTGAGGTTACTCAACCTGATCTCGACGTCTCGGCCGCACGGGAGGTGGCGGCAGTGCCACAGCCCGCTCGGTCCTGGGTAGGACTCCAGCGGCTCGAGGTCGAAGTCCTTCGCCTCAATTGCGGCCCGGTCCCCGTCCGCGCGGGGCAGTTCGCGGCGACGCGACCATGCCCGGCTGATGCCCTGCCCGGCGTTCTTGCGCCCGCACGGGCCGCAGCCCCCTTGTCCGCCCTTGACCGACCCATGAGTGGGTGTCCCGATCGTGCCGCATGTTGTGCAGCGGCACCGCCAGGGCGTGTCGATCCCGGGATACAGCTCCAACGGTTCCAGACCCGCCGACCTCATGAGCGCGGCGGCCTGGTCCGGATCGACCGGCGCGTTCGGCGCGCACCATCGGCACGGTCCCCCTCCGCGTTTGATGTACGAGTAGCGCGGCTTGACCTCCCGACCGCACGGCACGTGCCGGCAGCGCCAAGGGGGTGTCGCCCCGGGATACGGCTCCAGCGGTTCCAGGCTGACCGAGCGCATCAACGCCACCGCCGCCTCCGGCGGAATCGATGCCGTGCCTGAGCAGTACCGGCAGCCACCCTGCCGACCCGCGGCAATGTTGCCCAGCCGCGGTGACACTTCTCTCCCGCACGCTTCATGGCGGCAGCGCCAGGGCTTATCACTTCCTGGATAGGGCTCCAGTGGTTCGAGCCCGGCATCCCGCATAATCAGCACCGGATCGCGTGGATCCTTCCGTTGACGTCCCGTCGCCACCCTGCCTCCTTCTGAAGTGCCCACTTTCGGGGTGAGGATCGCACGCGGCACTGACAACAGCCGCGTTGCCGTCGCGAGCTTGGGGCGGGCTTCCTCGCGGCGGCCTTCTTGCTTGGCCCTTCCGGGCTGTCCTGTTCGTGGCCTTCTGCAGCTTGTGGACGTTGGCAGGCCCGTTTTCGTCGCGAGTGTCAACGGCCATTTGTAATCCCCGGTGGCGGCCAGATGTCCCTCGCACTCATGGCCGACTCGACGTCCCCAGTGGCCAGGGCTTCGGCGTAGTCGCATGACGTCCGGTTCGTGATCATCCGAGGCCGAGGAGTGCGAGGGGGCGGCGAGGGTCGCGGGCGTTGCGGCGGAGGCCGGCCGCGATGTTCTTCACTCCGGCCGTGCGGAGGGCTCCGATGGCGAGGTTGCGCCAGGTGGCCATCGCGCGGGGTGCGTTGCCGGTCCGCAGTTGGGAGGCGTCCTCGGCGAAGGTGGTGTTGCGGACATGGTGCAGGGCCTCGATCTTCCAGTGGTCGCGGACGAGTTCGGCGAGCTGGGCCTGCTCGGCGGTCAGGCTGGTGACGGCGTAGACCGTCTTGACGGTGGTCTTGCCGGTCTTGCGGTCGGTGCGCCGACGCTTGATCTGGATGGCCTGGCGGGCTCCGGGGAAGAGGAGGCTGTTCACGGTGGCGACCTTGATCCGGCGGATCTCCGAGCGGCCGTGGCCGATGCCCCGGGT
This sequence comes from Streptomyces sp. CB02058, assembly GCF_001905505.1. Lineage (GTDB taxonomy): Bacteria > Actinomycetota > Actinomycetes > Streptomycetales > Streptomycetaceae > Streptomyces. Next base: position 797,027 of record NZ_LIPG01000004.1, on the reverse strand, counting down.
GCGTCCCTGAAGCGGGATGTCCTTCCAGGGAGAGGACTTGAGCTGTCGGCGCAGCTTCTTCTGGTTGCCCTTGACGATCACGATGTAGTGGGCGCCCCGGTCGAGGAGGTAGTCGGCGTGCTCGCGCTGGGTGTGCATCGCGTCGCTGGTGACGACGGTTCCGGCCAGGTCAGCGACGGTGTCCAGCAGCGGCTTAAAGCAGGTGATCTCGTTCGTATTCTCGCCGATGTCCAGCTGGGCGAGGACCAGGCCGGTGGTGTGCTCCAGTGCGGCGAGCAGGTGGATCTTGCGGCCCTTCGCCTTGGCCGCGCCGCGCAGGCTTTTGCCGTCCACGGCCAGGCCGCGCGGCCCGGCGGTCCCGGTCGTCTTGGGGCGGCGATCCGCGAGCCAGCGTCCGACGGTTCGGTCCAGTGCGTCGCCGTCTATGCGGGCCAGCAGTCGACGGACCGTTGTCTCGGCGGGCAGGACCCGCCTGGGCAGAAGCGGATCGGGATGGGCGCCGACCCGTTCCAGAACGTGCGCCGGGGCATCGGCGATCCATCGCTGACCGCCAGCAGCGAGGTCGCCCCGGCGAGCACGGCACACGCGGTGAGTGCGAGCACGACGGCCAGGCGGTGGCGCACCCCGCGCGGATCCCGCGGGTCCGGCACCTCGGCCAGCCGCTCCAGCAGGCCCGGGACCTCCTCGGATACGACGTCGGGATGCTCGCGGAGTTGGTCAAGGGCAGGCGGGATCAGCGATGATGCGTCGGCAGGCACGGTCTTCCACTCGGATCACGGGGCGTAGAGAACTCCATGATCTTGGAAGCCGTGCCTGTCACGTTCCGGGGCACTGCCGAGCTGACAGATCATCACGAACTGGGCGTCACGCGACAACGCCGAAGCCCTGCCCGCCAGGGAAGAAGCTCTCCGTCAAGCCCGACGTCAACCCGTCGGCGACCTGGTGCGATGTGTCCGTGGACGGAAAGCTTGCCGTCAGAACGGTGCAGAAATGGTGGCAGGGCGGCCGTGACGCGGCGTACTTTCTCCGTAGCCAGACCCTCGAGCGGGTGGAGAGGACCGCGGACGCGGGGCGGTACGTGTATTCCGACAACCAGGCCTTCGGCAAGACACAGGACTGCGTCGACGCGAAGTACAAGCAAGAGCTCTACACCGGAGTTCAGGCCTACGGTTCTGATCGCGAGGACGCCGACGCCATGAAGCGTCTGATCGTCCCCTTCACCGAGACGGTCGAGAAGTCGGATGCGTGTGACAGGCTGGCGCCGTGAGGGACAAGTTGCTCAATGCCGGTGATACGTCCGATGCCGTCGGCCCATGAAGGGCGGGCGTTCAACTCACCCCGCGAGTATGGGCTGCTGCTCTCCGAGAAGTGCACAGGCAGGAGCGCTGCGCGGCAGGACAGTTGTGGGCCGACCTGGCCCACAACTTCATGGTGCCGTTCGTGCGTGTAGAACCCCGCCCAGTCTTGCGCTCCAAATGGCACGCGTCGACCAGCAGCAGCGGTTCTCCTCTACTCCTCGCACACGTCGGACGGGCGGCTGTAGGTCCCGGGCGGCAAGCTATCCTCGGGGTTGCCTTAACGGAGCTTGGTGGATACCAACGTTGATAACAACAACCGTCACGTTCGGTTGAGTTTCTTCGGTGGGTGAGCCGAGCTGGCTGCACGATAGTCGGGAAGTCCGGCCGCACCAACTGGACAATCGATCCGCGTGCCGGAACCTGCCGGTCAAGCCTTGCACGAGCCCTGTTGGGCGTTCTCTGCCGGGGACGGGATTCGAACCCATGACCGCGTCGTCCCGAATGAGGTTCGGTTACTGATCTTGCCTGCCGGGACGGTGTTTGTGCAGGTCAGAGTGATGGGTTCGGCTGGCCTCGCGGGGTGCCGCGGGGCTTCGCGGAGCGGATTGGCTCCCAGACGGCTCCCCGTTCGCTTCGGGGGCAGGCCGTCGGCCGTGCAGGGCGGCCACCGTGGTGGAGAGGGCCTGCACGGTGGTCACGACGGACGACACCGCGCCGACTGCTATGCCGCGGTCATCGAGTTTCGAGTTCTTCGCCGATGCGAGGGACTGTTCGTTTCGGGCAACGCCGAGGTCACTGAGGTCGGCGGTGTGTTGCCTTGCGGCTCAGCAGCTCAAAAGGGACCGGGTGAATCTGTTCCACGCAGGGCGTGCGACATCCGTGGCTGGACAAGCTTCCCACGCCCGTCAGGTTGCATCGGAGGACCGTGGTGAGCTTGTTGAACAGTATTGTCAGGACCCGGCGTTCGCGCTCACAGGGAGTGGACGACGTGGTGTTCGCCGATTCGGGCGGCACGGGGCCGGAATCGCTCCCTGCCCTGCCGTCTGGAACCGCCACTGTTCGGCGCGTGGGTGGTCTTCGGGTCACTTTGGTCGTTCGTATGCGCAAGGACCCGGTCGAGGAGGCGCTGGTACGAGCTCGGTTCGAGGAGGCCCAGTGGGTGGTGCGGCCGCTCGGCGACAACAACGACGCCCACGACAGCAACGAGGCCGGAGGCAGCGCTGAGGTGCGCTATCGCCTGGACATGTGGCTTGCCGGGGCCAGGTGGGGAGCACGCGCGGAGGCCGAGCGGCAAGTGCGGGCACTGACCGCGGACCGTCCCGACGTGGAGGTGGAGCAGTCGGGTCTCGCTCCTCAAGACCGGGAGGACGGGGCCACCAGTCTCTGGCACATGTACCGAGAACCGACATGGAGCAGAAGCGCTCTGCGCGGCCGGTTTGCGAAGCTGTGGGTCGCGGTTGGCGGCGCAGACGTGCACCGTACAGTCCGGCTGGCGGGCCAGGGCAGCAGGCCAGAGGCCGAGGCGGCGTTGAAGCGCTTCGCGGCCCGCTGCACGGCCGAGCAGGACACCCAGGACTCCAGCGAGTACGGACGCGTTGCCGTGCCCGAGGACGCGACCGTATGCGGTACTCGGATCGTCGTCTGTGTGAGCAAGTTCGGCTCGCTGGCTCTGGTCTGCGCCGACAACCCGGGCGCCTTCTTTGGAACGGATGACGCTCAGACCGAGGGCGAACTGGACGCCGCGGACCTTGCCAAGGTCAACCGGGCGCTTGTCGAACTTGGCTATGTCGTGGTTGCCGAGGAACTGCTGGAGAGCGACCACGACGGGCCAAGCCGACTGCCATGGCACGTTCAGCGGCCCAGCTGGTGGCATCGCTTCTTCGGCATCTTTTGATGATCACGCCGACAGGGTCAGGCCGGTGCCGGCCAGGCATCCGTCGATCACCTCCGGCCTGTACTGCAGCATCTTGAGCTTGCGCTTCACAGCGCGGGTGACCTGGCCAAGGTCGGCGGCTGCCAGGTTGCCGATGTCGCGTTTGACCAGGGACCAGATGCCCTCCTGCGGGTTGAGGTCCGGGGCGTAAACCGGCAGCTGAAACACAGTGAGCCATGAGGCGTTCGACTCGAAGAACTCCCTCAGTGGCGCAACGAGGTGCATGCGCAGGTTGTCCCACACCAGCACGATCGGGCCGCCGAGCTGCGTGTGGGCGCGGATGACGAGGTCGCGGTAGTCCTTCCAGCCGAAGCCCTTCGGTTCGTTCTTGCGGCCCCGGTACTCGCGGATCGCGTAGAACAAACGAGATCGCTCACCCGGCTTGTAGCAGGTCATCCCCGCAATGGAGACTCGACCCGATCCCCGCCCGCGCACGCGGACGACCGGAGTGCTGCCCCTGCGGCCCCAGGTCCTGGCACGCGGCGGCGTCATAGACTGGCCGGCCTCGTCTTCGAAGACCACCCAACCGCCGTTCGCCGCCGCGGTGCTCTTACCCGCGGCCACACCTCTCGTTTCCACAACTCCACCGCGTCGTCGTCACGCTCGATCGCACGCCGGGGCGGCTGCTGCCAGGACCAGCCATAGCACCGCAGCAGTCGCCACGTGCCCTCCACGGTGTACGAGACGTGGAACAGCCTGCCGATCACCGCCTTCACGCGGGCCAGCGTCCACCGCTGGTCGGCCCACCCGTGTGCCAGCGGACCGAGCTCCAACTCCCGCTCCAACCTGACCATCTGCGCTTCAGATAGTCGGGGTCGACCAGGTGACCCCTTGGAGGCCACGCCGGCGTAGCCGCCTTCGCGCCACTGGCGTCGCCAACGTTCCACCGACCGTTCCGAGACCCGCAGCATGGCAGCGATCTCCCGGGTCTTCCCGTCAGTCTCGAAGCACGTCACGGCCTGGCGCCGGATCCGCTCCCGCGCGTCTCTCTCGACGTCGGTCAAGCCGCCGCCCTGCGGATATCTCACCGAACGAGGACTACCGAGGTCACCTTCACGCTGTCCGGCGAACAGCCCGACATCACCCGATCAAGTTCAGTAACGATCGTGTCCACCAGCCTTGACCACGTGTCGTCGGTGGCGACACGTGCGGCCCATGCTGCGGTCAAGGGCAAGGACCCCGCTCCGTACTTCGGACTGGATGGCACGCTCGTGTGCGTCAGGCCCGTCGTTGACCAGCCGGCCGTGGAGAACGGTCCCCTCCCGGTGGGGCACCCGGTGCTCACTTTCGAACGCTCAGGCGACGATCTATGGCTCTGGGACCCCCAGCGGGAAACATCCGCAGAGGGCCCACTGCCGACTCTCCGAGTCAGGGCGGAGCATGTGACGACGTGGGTACCCGCCGGTGCCCGGTTCTGCATCACGGGCGACGGGAGGTAAGTGGCTCCTCTATTGGGCTTCCTGTCGGATGCGCTGAGTCGCCACGAAGGGCATCGAGGCTGGCAAGCTGCAGACCGTCTCGCGGCTTATGGGTCTTTGGAGCCGCGTACGACCGCTCGTTCCGGTGGGTGCTCGTGGTCAAGGGCAACAACAGGGCGGTTGTTGGAGGGCGCCCGTCGAAGTTTCCTCGCGCCCGGTAGCACCGCACGAGTCTTGGCCGTGACCCGGTCTCATGGCTCCTGGCACCGCAGGATGCCGACGGGCAGGCTTCGCTGTGGGCAATCGGGTCCAGCCGAGATATCGCGGCCGTACCCCGCCCCGTTTGAGGAGCGGAGCCATGGCGTGGAATTGGGCTCAGGGGGCGGCGATGCTCAGTGGCTGATCGGGCATTGCCCTCCTCTGCTCTGTTCCGACGCAGAGTCAGGGCGGGGTCCGTCTTCGGACTGGTGGGCAGCGGCGATGTGGCAGCCGCCTACCCGTGCGATGGCGACGAGCAGGCGTGTGGTGCCGCGTGCCCGTGGCGGCGTGCGTAGACGCCGACGTGCCAGGCGAGCCGGTTGCGGGAGGAACTGACGCCCGCCTCGCCCCCCGGGGGCAGTGCCGTCACCCGGGCTACTGCGACAGCAACCAATCCCGGGCGTCGCTCAGGAACTCGCCCATGGCGCCCATCGACCCCGGCGCCTTCTCGAACTGGATCGACAGGTTGACCTCGTACAACTTGTACGCGGCTTCGGTCTCCCGACCGGCGGAGTTCGCGGCAGCCAGCGCCAGGACGGCACGGTCACGATTGCCGTCCTCCACCGCCTCCACGACCTTGAGCCAGAGGGTGTCGCCGATGTGGTCGACGAGAGCCATGAGGTGGGCTCCGGATCGTGCGGCCGGCTCCTTGACTGCTTCCAGCTCGGCCTCGGCCCGGTGCTGCTCCCTGTGGGTGACCCGCTCGTTCTCGTCGTCCCAGAGGTGATCGCCCCAGATCTCCTGCCACTGCTCCTCGGCTCGGACCAGCGCGGCTTCGAAGATTCGAGAGCTGGTGCGTTGGCGATGTCAACAAGCATTGTTCGCGTCCGCGGGGCGTAGGTGCTCGATCTCGCTGGCGAATCGCCTTCTATTCCCTCATGGCTGCGTGAGTCACGTTGTCCGACAATGATCATCTGGAGCTTGACCGCCATGGTGCCGCGAACCTTCGGCGCAGGCCGAGACAGCTTCCGGGAGGCCGACGAAGCCGGTCTTCAACGGCTTGAGGCTCTCAAGGCTGGCCAAGGTGATGGTCTTCTGAAGCCGACAACGCTCGTCCAGGACGTGAGTGGGCAGGACATAGAAGGTCCACTGGTCAAGGTCCAGAGGATCTAACGTCTGCTTCTCCTGGTGATGTAGAAGGCAGAACACGTACACGTCCGCGCTGCGCAGTGCATCGGCTGAAGTGATGCCGGTCCGGGCGTCCCAACCGGAGGAGGGCGCGATGCCGTAGGAGACTCTCGACGTCTGCGACTGTGCCCACGACTGGAGGTAGGCCGTCGACTTCACCTCGATACGCCAGTTCTGGGGCGTGCGGATGTCAACCGCGTCCCATTCGGTACGGGTACCGGTGGCAGCGCCCAGCGCGGTGGCCACGAGGTACTCGGCCAGCACACCGCGCATTGTGTTGTTGGTCAGGTCGGAGCACGCCCAACTCCAGAAGTCGGAGAGCTTGCCCACCGTCCTGCCGTCGGCGTGTATCAACTCGTCGCCACTGCGACGCGCGATGGCCATCGGCCCGAGCTCGGTTCCCACGCAGTCCTCCGAACGATGAAGCAGGTAGAGGGTTAAGCCTGCCAGTAGCGCCCGCCCAGTGGGGCGCTACTGGCAGGCGCCCTCTGGTCAGATGAGAAGCGGAGCGTCACCGCGATCATGCGTCTTCTCCAACGTCGTTCGTTGAGAACGTTGGCCAGCAGGCTCCTGCGCGCAGCCAGGAAAGCGGGGAACCGGTCCAGGGACCGCAGCTCCGGGGCCTGGGAGATGATCTTTTCGTTCGCCAGTCCCATGCCGCCCCCAGCTTTCGGGGGATCCGTGACATCCACGGTAACCGCCACCCAGAAGCGGCCGGTTGGTTTCGGATCTTTGTCTCCTCGTCGAGCTGATCGCCCGTAAGTGAGGCCGGTTCGCGCGCATCTCAGTCCTGCACGGGGAGGCCGGTGCCATGGGCATGGAAAGTGAGCCCGGTGATCCGGCCTGACTGAATCACCGGGCCGTGCTGAACTCCACCGTTGACGTTGTTGTGTACGGGTACCGGGTGGGCCACGGATGTGTTGACCAGCTGCCGGAGAGAGGTCAGCACCTCATGCAGCTCGGCGCTGGTGACAGAGGCCGTCTGTAGAAGCCTGTACAGGTCAGTGTGCCATCGGTCCGTGATCTCACAGGTGGCTTGCGCGTCGCCGGCAAGCAGCCTGGTCCGTGCGGCGTCAAGGTCGGCGATCGTGGTGCCGCCTGCATCAGCGCGTGACAAGAGCCGGCCGACGAGCGCACGCGCCTGCGTCCAAGAATCGGTGACCATGAGTGAGACCAACGTGGTTGCTCCCGAGGCGGCGAGAGCGGTGAACTCGGGGTCCATTGTTTCCTTTCCTGGGGTCAGATCCCGGATGTCGGTCGGGTTGTGCCGCCGGTGCTCTCAGGCCGCTCTCCGTCGTCCGGGGTGAAGGCCGCCGGCGGGTCGAACCGGCGCACCAGATCGTCAGCCGTCTCATGCTGATCCTGGTCCCTGATGGCATCGGCGAACTGCTTCGCCAGCAACCTCCTTTGGGTGTCCGCGTCCTCGAGGTCGAGAGCGATCAGTGCGTCCGCGAGGTGGTCCGCGGCCGTCGGTGCCCGGCCGAAGGGGGCTGCCTGCCGATCCAATGGCACCTGGCAGTCCTCCACCTCACGCTGCTGCGGGATGAGGTCCCGCAACCGTTCGGGAACGTCGGTGTCGTTGGCCGCGGAAGTAAGCTGGGCGAGCAGGCCGAGGTCTTCCACGGTCCTCTCGACCTTTTCGTCGTTCTTGGCGAGCCACCAGACCACGGCGCTGCCGGTGTCCTTCAGCACGTCTTCGCCCAGGTACTTGCGCTTGTTCTGCTCGTATTTCCGCTGGTGTTCCCAGACTGCCTGGTCCTTGCGTACCCCAGCGAGGCTGTCCAGGCGTTCCTGGTCGTGCTCGTGCAGGGTGAGCCGCACATCCTCCGCCATGGCGTGGAGCTGCCCGGTGCTGTCAGGAAGCAGCGAGCTGAGCGCACCGCTCAGTTCGTGCTGGACGAGTGAGACTCGACCGGGCTCCCGCTGCTCGGTGACTGCTCGGGCACGGTCCAGTACGGATTCGACTGCGAGGCCTGCTGGGTTCAGTACCCGGCCGGGACGGGAAGCGTCGAGGGCGTACCAGCGAACGGTTGCGGAGATCAAGAAGTCGTAGTCGGGCCATTGACTGGGAAGTGCCACTCGGCTGACGTGGTGCTCCGTGCGCTCGATGGGAGCCGCCGTGTGGTGTTCCTCGAAGGCGACTGGCACGGAGCCGCGACGGCGCCCGGCGATTTTGAAAACCACGCCGGGGGCTGCGACGAGGATCACCGCAACGGGCGGCCATGCCCATGTGGGCCACTGCTCCGTCAGGCCGAAAATGGTCAGCACCAGACCGCACAGGATGGTGAGGAAGACGGTTGTCGTCTTGTGGCCGGTGGTCACGGTTCGTTCCCCCTGGTTGACTCCGCGCGAGGCGGTGTGGTCGGGCGGCTCAGGCGTTGAGCTGAGCAGATCTTCTGAAGTAGCAGGTCGGTGGTGAGCGCGGCGCGCGAGGATCCGACGGGCGCGGTGCGTTCTGCGTCGCGGGCGGTCGCGTAGAGCGCGGCGAAGGCTGCACCGCGTCGGCCGTCGCACCGGTCGGCGGCACTGACGAGGAGTTCGAGCAAGAGGTCACCCTCGTGCCCGGCATCAGTCGCTGCGTGCATCCAGCGTTCTGCGTACGGCTGCCATGTCGGCCGAGGCAGCCCGTTCAGTACGGCGCGCCAGCAGGTGGTCACGGACGACTGCACGCTCTCCTCTTCCGCCAGCGTGCGTCCGTTGTCGTACGGGTCGGTCAGAGCTTCGGCGACTCCGACCCGCAGGAAAATGCCGAGGTCAGCCCGCGATAGTTCGGAGCGTGCCAGCCGGTGAAGCAACCTACGGCGCAGTCGGTGGCTCGTCTCCACCAGGTCGCTCAGCGCATGCAGCGCGCTGCCGGTGCTGTGCTCGCGGCGAGCCAGGTAGTACAGCCGGAGCATGGCCTGGTCGGGGTGGCCGGCTGCGACGACGTCGGCACAGACCTGGACCAGGACCTGGGCGAATTGCTCCTTGAGCTGCTTGCTGGTGCACCATTGGTAGATCCAGTCTCGGAGGCTCCGTGCATGTACCCGATCACCGAGACCACAGGTGAGTGCTTGGACGGCGGCCTCCAGCCCAGCCTTGCTCGCGGCCGTCGAGCCCCAGGCTTCGGCCAGCGACGCCAGTCCTTCCGGGCGACCTGTCCGTAGATACTCTCCGGCCAGCTTCGCCACGAGGCCGTCGCGGAGTGCTTGGGTGATGTGCGGGCCGTTCAGCGCCACGCTGCGCGCGGTCCACATGCCCAGATACTGGCGAAGGTCGGGCATGTGGTCCCAGAAGTGGGCGCGGACGGCGGAGTCGTGGTCCAACTCCCCGAACCGCACGTGACCGTCCGGTCCGACACCGGCGGAGATTTCCGCCAAGCGCTCTGCGAGGTCCCTACGCTGCAGCAGCGGAACATCGTCGGGCGGCAGACCCACAGTATCCAGCAGGAGTTGAGCGGTGCGATGGATCACGTCGGCGTGAGCGCCGTGGAGCATGGCGACGGTGATCAGCAGTGCCCTCTGAGGGCTGTCGCCCAACGTGGCGACGAGGGTGGCGATCTCTTCCCGCCGGTCGGCCCGTGCCTTGTGCGCACTTGTACACCACTGCGCGAACCCTCCGTCCCCCGCGGCGGCCTCGCGCGCACGCCGTACGAGGTCGGCGAAATCCGCTATCTCTCGCAGCGGCCTCGGCTCGCGGACGAAGTCCGTGACTGTGGCATCCGGGCGGAGGTAGTGCTCGCTCGGCACCCCATGCACGCGAAGGTGGCGCCGCAGGACCCGCTTGCGGCAAGGCTGCTGAATCTCGACCCTGTACTGCTGCAGGTCGGAGTCGAGGATTCCCCGATAAGGCATGACGACCACGAGATGTGCGTTCTGCTCGTGTACCGCCTTGCGGAGGGCGGAGAGACCGGCCCGAGCGGCGGCCCACCGTTCGGCCTCAGCGGCCGACATATCCAGCAGCAGGCGGTCGCCGGCTCCGACCAGTTCCGGGTCGGTGAGGGGAAGTTCGCCTTCCTCGTCTGGCAAGAGCTCCCGAAAGGCGCCGGTGTCCGTGTGGTGTTCGCGTAGGAGTACACGGGCCGTGGAGGTCCGGCCGCTGCCAGGTGCGCCATCCAGAATCACAGTGCCAGTGCCGGCCAGTTGGAGGCGGGCGTTTCCCATACCGGGTGGAGCGACCAGCACGCGCCGATGCCACGCGAGCTGGTCATCGGCGACGCGCCGGAAGGAAGGTCTGCCCGAGCTCCGCTGGTGGGCGTCGATGGTGACGTACATGTCCCCGGTGCCGTTGTGCAGGGCCCCGCTCGTGCTGGTGACCCATGTACTGCCGCTGCGTTCGCTCACCGGTCGTCGCCCTCATGTTCTTGGGCTTCACCGAACCGGTGCCTGATGTCACCGTGGTGGTCGCCCTCGAAGTACGTCATCCCGTTGCCCGAGAAGTGCCGGCCCCCCGACTCATTGCGGGAATTCTGGTAGATATCGCCCTGGCCCGTGTGCACGGGACCGGTGGAGGCTTTGATGACGGTGCCGCCGACGTCGCCGGTGAAGTCACGACTCTGTACGGCCGTGCCGCTCACTTCCCCGATCGAGTTGGTCACCGAGCCCGGTGTGAGCGGGGAGACGGCGTCACGGTCCAGGTCGCGCAGACCCGGGACGATGTCGGCCACCACGTCACCAACGCGTTTCAGACCTGCCTCGGTGTCATGTGTGCTGAACGGGACGGACTGGATCTCTGTAAGCCAGGCCAGTTCGTCAGGCAGGTCGGCTTTGTTCAGTCGGTCGGTCTTCCGGCCGTCAAGTACGGGAACGACGGTAAGCTCACAGTCGAATGCCTCCATGATCTCCTTGCGTACCCAGTCCTCGGGGTCGCGCAGCCGGCGCTGGAAATTCGTCCAGTCCGGTCCGATGACAGCCAGAACCACCGCGCAGCGACGCAGGCCCGTAAGCAGTTCATCGGGGTATGCCTGACCGGGAGCGATGGACTTCGAGGCACGGAAAATCCGGCCACTGCCGAAGCGACGCGAGAGCTCCTGGTCGATCAGGGCAGCCGTCTTGTCGCCGTCCCCTGTACGGTAGTTGATGAATACATCGGTCATCTCTAAGCCTCTCTTCAGGATGTGGGAGGGTGCGTTAACGTGCCGAGACGCGGAGCAAGCCGGCGTACGGCAGCGTGCGTGGGATGTCGAGCCAGGAGACGGGTGAGACGCCGAAGATCGATCGTGACGGTCGCGGACCGGACCGTGACCACCCCGTCGAGAAGCGACTCCGTCACAGCACAGGCGTGGTCGATTTCGCCGTCCGACGCGTAGGCCAACGCCCGGCGTATCCCGTACCGCACCTGGGTGCGGACCGCGTCCCGGGAGACCAGGACGAGCTGCCGGTCCAGTTCCTCAGCGGCCTCCCGCGGACGGCCGAGGTCGACCAGGCACCAGCCGGTGACCATGCCGACCGAGTCTGGTAGGTGCATGCTGCCGATCACCGGAGTTTCGGCGCCGCCGTCATTACGGGCAAGGAATGTGCGGGCCCGGTCCAGAGCCCGCAGACAGGCGTCACGATCGCCTGCCAGTGCATGGCCTTGCGCCTCGCGTTGCGCCGCCAGTCCGCGGATCCGCGGTGGCAGCGTGTCGCTTTGGGCCCGCTGCGCCAGCGCGACCGTCTCTGCCGCGTCATCCTGGTACAACGTGATCAGGGCCCTGCGGACCAATGCGTAGCCGCCCAGTGCGTGGTCGCCGCCGGCGGCTGCCAGATCCACCGCGCGCTGCGTCCACCAAAGTGCCGCGTGCTCGTCGCCTGTCTCCTGCATCAGCCAGCCCACGTACTCGGCGTAGCGGGAGCCGAGAGCCAGCAGATCCCGACGGGTGCCGTCATCGACGTGCACGGACAGTTCCCGCAGCGTGTGTGTCTGGGCGATCAGGCCGGGAAGTAGATAGCCGGGCTCGACGCTCTGCCCCAGACGCCGGTAGTGCGTGAACAGAGAGCGGGACGCCTCCAGCATCCCCGCGCCTGCAGCAGGGGCGACCGGTCCCGGGCCGCCCCTGCCCAACCTCATCAGCGATGCGGCGCCTGCCCCCACGACCTGTCGCCGTCCTAAGGGCTGAAACCAACTCGGGCCATCCGGTGACAGTTGCATGGTCCACTCCTCCTCATCGATCGCGCCGGAAGTCTGCACAAGCGGTGTGTCCGCAACAGGTCGGGTGGCCAGGGCGACAAGTGCTCCCTCGGCCTGGAGGACGGCGTCGCACAGACGGACGAGATCCCGGCTGGGAGCCTTGATGCCTCGTTCGACCTTGCTCAGCTGCGCCTTGCTGTAGTGCACGGCGCCGGACAGTGTGGTGAGGCTGAGTCCTGCGTCCAGACGACGCTTTCTCAACTCCTCGCCGAACCCGGTGGACGGCTGTGGCACGGGACTCTCCTGACCGACCGTCCAGGCGAAGGCGTTCGCAGGTAAGAGTGCGGCAGTGCCAGCCGGACGGACAAGGCGATCGATGCTGTTTCCCGTTTCCTTCTCCGCAGGTGAGGGGCGCTACTCCCTGAATCGGGTGCTGTTTGGGGCGTGGTGACCACAGTGATGTTGCGCGTGCGCCCCTGCATTCGACCGAGGTCCACCGCCCCGATCCCGACGGCAGCTGGTCGGCGGTGACGGGATCCGGGCTAGAGCGCAAGCCGGTGTTTATCTGGCGGTATTCGTCGAGCGCAACCAGCAGGTGCTCAGACCTGGCCACCGGATGGGCGGTGCTGGCTGTCTCGCAGGGCAGCGCGACTGGCGCCCAGGTACGACTGCCGGACTCGCGGGGCATCCGCACCATCCGTCCGTCTCGAACGAAGATCGTGCGACCTGAGAGGTGTTCGGCGGCTATCCTGCAGGTTGCCTTAACGGAGTTTGGTGGACACGAACGTCTCGAATCACAATCGGCAGGTGCGGTTGTCGTTCTTGGGTGGCGTCGGCAGGGCCTGACTGTACGGGGTACGTCCGGCCGGACCAACTGCAAGGGGCCATGGTGGGAGGCCGCACCAGTGCTCATGCTCTCCCCGGCTCCGCTCGGTGGCGGCCGGCCTCAACATGATGACTTCGGTCAGCGGACAGACCAGCCTCCTGGTCACCAATGATCCTGGCGAGGGGACCGCCAAACTACGCCGGGCCGTTGCCGAAGGCGTTCCCCTGGTGGACGAGCAGACCTATCTGCGGTTGCTGGACGACGTGCGGCCCGGTCAGGCCAAAGGCACGGCCCAGGCCGCCGTCGCCGACCGACGCCGTGCCACCGGCACACCGATACCAGGGAATGCGGCGGCCGCGACCGGCACACCCGCTCCGAAACTGCCCACTCAGCGTATCGCCGCACCGGTCGCACGAACCGCTTCCGCCAGGGCGGACCGGCTGCTCGCCGGGCGCCGCGTGCTAGTGCTGGGTGGCACCCATGAGGAAGCCGGGGCTGCGCGTGCCCGTGCTGCCGGGCTCGGCGCCTCCGTGGCGGTCAATCTCTCGGCGAGAGTCACCGACATCGTGCTGCATCCCGGTGGGGAGCCGGACCGCCGTATGAGCCGCATCAGCTCACTCGGTCTGCCTGTCCACGACGCCAACTGGCTTCTCGCACACGGTCCGGCGCCCGCCCCGGAACTCCGGCCCGTGTCGCAGAGCCCGGCAGTCGCAGGGGCGAGGGACATGGCTGAGGTCTTGGTCCGTGGTGCGGTTGTCGACCTGCCGGATACCTCTGCGGAGTGGACGGTGGCAGCCACTTGGGGGCAGCTCACCATGTGCGAAGTCGATGTCGTCGCCTTCGTACTGGACGCGCAGGAGCAGGTCGCGGGAGACGAGGACTTCGTCTTCCATGGGGCGACCGAACACCCCGACGGCACGGTCCGGCTCGCCACGGACGGCCCGACGGAGCAGGCCATCAGCGTCGACCTGGAGCGGCTGCCCCTGGAGGTGAGCAGGGTCGTGGTCGCGGCGGCGATCGACGGCGACGCGACGTTCTGCGATGTCGGCGCGGTGGAGGTCATCGCCACCTGCGGGGTCGGTGAGGCCCCCGTCGCACGGGCCGCCCTCGACGCCGCCACTACCGAGCGCACCATGATCCTCGCCGAGATCTACCGCCGGGGCGATGGCTGGCGACTGCGTGCGGTCGGACAGGGATACGACCATGCTCTCGCCGGCCTTGCCCGGCACTACGGCGTCGACATCGCCGAATGACTAAGCATCAGCACGAGGAGCGAGGCGAGACCGGGGTGCCAGGGGCGGCCGAATTCTTTATGGAGGGCCTTGGGATCGAGGGAGTCTGCATGGACGAACGCATGGACGGGCCTTCCCCCGTGGCGGTGGACACGCGGTTGGTGATCACGCGGTGAGCGTGAGGTTAGAGGTGTGGTGTCGGCGTTCGTATTCGTCGGGGCTGAGGTGGCCGTTGGCGGAGTGCCGTCGGCGGGTGTTGTAGCGGGTCAGCCGGGCGAAGACGGTCCTTCTGCAGGTGGCGGCGTCGCCGTAGCCTCGGACGCCCTGGAGGCGTCTCGCGTTTGGGGGACGCGTGGAAGCTTTCGCAGGCCGCGTTGTCCGCGCTCGAGCCGATCGCCCCCATCGACCGGGTCACTTCGAGCTGGTCACAGGGGTCGGCGAAGGCCTTGGCCGCGTATTGGGCTTCGTGGTCGGCGTGGACACCGCGCCGTCCAGGCTGCCGCGGGTGCGGGCGGCCATCTTCCGGGCGTCGGCACCCAGATCGGTGCGCATGTGGTCGGCGATGGTCCAGCCGACGACCTTCCGGCTGAAGCAGCCCAGCGCGGTCGCGACGACCAACTCCGGCGGGAGCAATGCACCCAACTCGCCGAGATGCGCGGGCGCAGGTTGCTCACCGGCAGGCGTTCCAGCGCCGCTTCGGGGTCGGCGAACTGCGAAATCGCGTCGAGGAAGTCCTGGAGTTCGCAAGGTTTCGGCGGCCCCCGGAATGGTCTACGCGATCAGGACGATACAGCGCGACTCAGCCACCTTGCACGGCATTTGTTCAGCTGCAGCTCACGTAACAGTGATGTCGGGCATGATGAGTTTGCGTAAAACTCGCTTTCATTCACAGGGGGTTGATCCATGCGCGGACACGACGGCGGCCGTTCCGCGCGAGTGCAGACGGTCGTCATCGGTGGGATCGATTGCGACGTCGCGACCTCGTCGATGCTGGAGGAGGCGGGACTCACCGGTGCGGCGCGTGAGGCGTCGCGGCACCTCGTGGTCGCGGTTCCCGTCACCGTACGGTCCGTGCAGGCGAAGTCGGACCTCGAACTGGTTGTCTCTGTACGGCTCCACGCGCCCCGTGGCTGTCCGCCCCCGGTTGCCTGTGCCCCGTCTCCGGCTGCGGAATCCATAGCGGTTCCAACGGTGTCGAGCGCGACCGTCTCGCTGGCTCCTGGCATCGGTACGGTCGGTGGTGGGCTGAATCGGACCACGAACCGGCAGGAAGTGGTCAGCGACGTCACCGGAATCGGTACGGACCACCTGCGGTGGTCGATTCCGGGGAAGCGCGGCGTACTCGCCGGCAGCCGGGAGTTCCGGTTCTTCGTCCGCCAGGACGAGGCCCGCCACGGCTGGCTCGAAGTCACAGCATGGGTGAACGCCTCGCGCGGCCTCCTGCGGCGCGGCCCCTCTGAACCCGCAGTACAGCGTGTGTGGGTGCCGCTGGTCGCCGACAGCGCCCCGCAAGCGGGCGCCACCCTTGACCTTCTGGAGGAGCCACGTGCTCCTCAGGGCCGCCGCGAGGAGCGAGGTGGCGAGACGGTGCGCCACTACCTGGGCCGGCCGCTGGATCTGCCGATCTCCCTGACGCCGCACGGGCCGGCGGTGGGCGGGACGGACGAGGACGGCACCGTGGTCGGAGCCTTCCGCTGGTTCGACAGTGTTGACGGACGCCCCGGTTTCCAATGGGTCCAGAAGTCCCCGGACCGGATCGTGCTGGGCGAGGGCCAGGGGACGGGCATCCGTCCCGGCACGACCGTATTCCTCCCGAACGAAAGCCTCCTGCGACTCCCCGACGGCCGATCCCTGCGTGTGCTGTACACAGACGGGCCGGCTACGGGCCGCCCCACCCTCCAGGACGCCCTCGACGTGTCGGTGATCGTGGACGAGGCGGTGGTGACCACGCACCTCACCGCATCGAACTACGTGACGATCGGTCGCAGTCTCAAGGACATCAGCGTCAACCGGCCCGACATCAGCCGCACCCACGGAACCCTCGAACTGTCCGACGACGGCTGGACGTACACCCACCTGAGCGGCGCTCGCGGCGCGGTGCTACTCCGTGGGGACGAGACGGTCGACGTCTGCCGCGACGCGGTCGTCCCCGTCCGACGCCACGACACGCTCGTACTCAACGACCACGTGTCCCTGACCATCCGCTGAGCGGGCGTGATGTCTCTCCGGGGACGAAAGCCTGACAGCTTGGAGGAGATCGAGCATGAGCACGTCCGCGGAGCCGTCAGCCGGGTGGCACACCGGAGACGTGATCGACGGGCTCTACCGGTTGACCCGCCTCGTCGGGCACGGAGGGATGGGTGTCGTCCACCGCGTCCGGCACCTCGGCTGGGGCATCGACCTGGCGGTCAAGTCGCCGCTCCCGGAGCTCGTGGCGCACGCCCCCGACGCGGAACGCTTCATGGCCGAGGCACAGACCTGGGTCTCCCTCGGCCTGCACCCCAACGTCTGCGGCTGCTACTACGTAAGGGTGCTGAACGACGTCCCGAGACTGTTCGCGGAGTACGTTCGCGGCGGCAGCCTGCGCGAGTCCATCGACACCGGAGCCTTGTACGTGGGAGATCCTGAAGCGGTTCTCGCGCGCCTCGTACGGATCAGCAGCCACCTGGCACGCGGACTCCAATTCGCCCACGACAGCGGCGTATTGCACCGCGATGTGAAACCGGCCAACGTACTGCTCGACGGCGGTGTCGACGGAGTCGCCAAGATCACTGACTTTGGAATCGCCCAGGCGCTGAACCCCACCTCCGGCGGCCCGACCGCGGGCGGACTGACGCCCGCGTACGCGTCACCGGAACAGCTACGGGGCAGACCGCTGGGCAAAGCGTCCGACGTGTACAGCTTCGCGGTGTCCGTGCGCGAGATGTTCCACGCGGCCGGGTCGGCGCAGGCATCCACCGTCGCGGGGTACACCCGCGCCACGTACGACGGCCCTGCGGTTTCCGAGCCGCCGGAGCGGCGGATGCCCCGGCCCCTCGCGCTTCTCCTGGACCGCTGTCTCGAACCGGAGCCGCAGGCCCGGCCGGACTCGATGGCGGACATCGCGAGCGAACTCGAAGAGATACACGCCCAGTTGGCTCCTGACGCCCCGCGCCTCGTTGCACCCACGCCGGCCGAACTCAGGGCGGCCGAGTACAACAACCGCGCCCTGTCGCTGCTCGACCTCGGGCACCGGGAAGAGGCCGACGACCAGCTGCGCAAGGCATTCGAAGCGGACCCGCAGCACCTCGACGCAACGTACAACGCGCAACTGCTGCGATGGCGGCGCGGCGAGACCAGCGACGCGGCCCTGCTCGCCGCCCTGCGCGTCGTGAGCCGGCACGCCGGAGACCCCTGGTACGCGCACCTGCTGGCGGCGCAGGCGCATCTGGAGCGCGGCGCTGTGGACAGCGCGCGCGAGCTCCTGCAACGGGTCACGCGGGACCAAGCGGACGAACCGGAGACACGGTCCGCGCAGCAGGCGCTGGACTCGCCGGACCTCGGGCACCTGTCCGCCGCCGGGACGACATCCGTCCCCTGGTACCCGGACCAGCGCTTCCCCCCGTTCGGTCAGGCCGCGTTCACGCGTGACGGAACCCAAGTGATCAGCGGCGACTCGAACGGCACGACCCACTTGTGGGACGCGATCACCGGAGAGTGCCTGCACAGCCGCGAAAGCGGGGGAACCTGGGCCAATCACGTCAGCAGCGTCGACGGAGGCTACGGCCTGGTGCTCGCCCGCGGTGAGTGCGTGCGCCTGTGGAACTTCGCGACCAAGCGCGGGCTGCGGATGTTCACCCCGGTCGGGAACGAGACGGTGCAAGCCCTGTGCCTGGCTCCCGACCAGACCACGGCCTACGCGGTGACCGGGGACGGCGAACTGCTCGGCTGGAACCTCCAGCAGGGCACGGCGGTGCCGCGCGGCGGGCTCGTGCTGAACGACCGCTTCGACGACCGGGGAGCCTTCTCCATGGCGCAGGTGAGCCCCGACGGGGGCACCCTGCTTGTCTACCACGGAGGCACGCACGGCCGCCTGCATCTGTTGTCCGCCGACTCCCGGGACCACTGGCGCGTCCTCGCGGATTCACTCGCCCGGGTCTCGGCGATGGCATGGACCGCCGACGGTACGCGCGTGGTCGTCGCGAGCGACGACGAGATGATCCGCGTCTGGAACGTCGGGAGCGGCGAGTGTGAGCGCCGCATGACGACCACCGCCGGCATCACGACACTCGCCCTCGACGCAGACACGCACTGGGCGATGACGGGCAACGAGGACGGCACCGTCTGCCTCTGGGACCTGACCACGCTGCGCTGTCTGCGTACGCTGCACGGGCACACGGCGGGTGTGTGCGCAGTCTGGTTCTCCCCGGACGGCCGGCACGCGCGGTCCGTCGCCGCCGACAACACGGTCCGCTCCTGGGAGCTGCGGGTCCCCGTCGGCTACACGGCCGCACTGCGCGTGAGCCGCCCCCACCCGGTGGTCGACCTCACGCACTTCGGCGACCGGGCCCGCGACCTGGCAGCCCGGGCCGAGGCGGCCGTCGACGCCACCCAGTTTCGCATCGCACACCAACTCCTCAGCGAAGCGCGGGCGTTACCCGGCTACGAGCGGGACGTGCGGCTCCTGCGGTCCTGGCGGGAGCTGGGCGCCCGGTTCTCTCGTACGGGACTGCGGGCGGCATGGATCAAGCGGACGATGTCCGCACCCGGGACGGCACTGCGCAGGACGGGGACGAGCGTCTCCGACGACGCGCGGTACGCGACCTGCCAGACCCTCCTCGGGGCAAAGGTGTGGGATCTGCGCAGCGGCACGCCGGTGTTCGACCTCGACGACGGTGTGCTGACGACGAGGTTCGACGCCGAAGGGCGCAGGGTCGCCGCGGTGCTGGCCTCTGGGACCCTGTGTGTCTGGTCGACGGCGGAGGGGACGAGGTCCGCCTCGTTCGTCCCGGAGGACGCGAATATCTTCACTACGGCCGGCATCTCCGCCGATCTCCACCGGGCCGTCGCGGCCGACAACGCCCACGGGCTCCAACTCTGGGACCTGGACAGCGGACGACGCCTGCGTACGCTCACCGGGCACACCTCACGTGTCAACGCCGTCCGGATCAGCGCGGACGGGCGCACGGCGGTCTCCGCGGCACCAGGGTCACTTCGGGTCTGGGACCTGTCCGACGGCGGTTGCGCGGCCTCCATTCCGGTCGACGACGCCTACTATCCGCGCGACGTGTGCGTGTCGGACGATCGCCAGGTCGTCGTCGCGTGCGGGGACGAAGCACCATACGTGCGCGCGTGGAGCGGCACTGGGGAGCGTATGCACGAGTTTGCCGGGCAGTCGGATCAGCCGGGTGCGCCGGATCAGTCTGCGCGGCCCGTGTGTCTGGCGTTGAGTCCGGACGACGAGCTCCTTTTCGTTGGAGACCTGGCAGGAAGCGTCACGGTCTGGAACCTCAGGACCGGAGACTTGGTCCATACCCTTGAGACACCGCAGAGCGGGGTGCTGGACCTGCAAGTGACGCGGGACGCGCGGCACTTGCTCGTGGGTGGGCTCGACGGCACGGCGACCCTGTGGGAACTGGACTGGGACTTCGCCGTGCCGAGTTCCTGAAACATGCAGCCGAGCCAAACACCGCTATCGCGCCGCCACCATGACGAACCTGAGGGGACCTCATGCGCAACGAACTCAACGTCGACGTAGACGTCCGCGCGGAACTCGGCGCCGGGACGGTGGACACACTGCGGTCCACGCTGGTGCCAGTGGACTGCCTGACATGTGGTGAGGAGATCGTCGCGGAGGACGTACTCAACCTCGCCGTCGACGACGTGAACGTCGGGATCTTCGCCACCCTCCACCACGAGGAGTGCCGCCCGTCCGCATGGGTGCGCCACACCCCGGAACAGGCCGGGAACCTCAAGGTCAACGTGACGTGGCGGGCGTGCGTGGTCGACCGGCAGGAAGCGGGCCCCCTTCTGGTCGTGAACCCGTCGTGCGAGGCCGCGGTGCTGTTCCGCACGAGCACGCTCATCAGGAATTGGACCATCGGCACGCTGAACAGGTGCCTGGCCGCCGGGTTCGTCCCGCCGGCTCAGGCGTCGTCACACCGAGGCGTGGAGGGACTCAAGGCGCGTCTCGAGCCGACACGGCTGACCGTGCTGGCGGAGACCGGCCCGCTGGAAGGCACCTCGTGGCACGCGGACATCTCCGAAGCGGCGCTCTCCCGAGCGCACGCACGGGGGAGCGTCCTCGTCGGAGTGACCACGGCGCTCGATCCGAAGCACGACCCGGTCTCGGAGGAACGGCTCAAGGAACTGTCGCGCGACGAAGAAATCCTTTTCTCTCTGGCCCCGGTAGAACGTCCCCAGCCGAAGGTCGACACGGAGTCCCTGATCGCGGCCATCGAACTGGTCCGCCGCGGCACGGGGGTCGTGCCCAGCGATGATCTCGTGGCCATGACGATCATGCTCTACCAGCATGGCGGCACCCTCGGCGCCATGCCCCGCCCAACCGGGCACGACCTGCTCGTCGTGGTGTCCTTGGTGGCGGGGCTGTGCTGCGGGGGCGAGGGACCCGTGCACGTGCTGTCCCATGACGACCGCACGGCACAGAGCCTCATGAAGACCTGCCGCAAGGTCTACGGCAAGGGTGGTCTCCCTGTAAGCCGTGTCGGCGAACCGAGCTTCACCTCGGAACGCCGTATCTCCGTCGGCACCTACCAGGAGGTCGCCGCGGCCAGGGCACGCTTCGACAATCAGCCCCGCCCCTCGGCAGGCGTCCTTCCGACCGCCGTGGCGGTCGACCCCGTACCCGACAGCGAACGCGACTCCGTCCGCAGCCGGTACAGCCGACTCGTCGAACTGTGAGCGGGCCGTCGCGCCAAGTGTGTCGCCCATGGCGGTTTCGTTCGGACCGTCGGTCGCTGGTCCGGGTGCGCCGTTGACCGACGCGCAGTGGGCGCGGATCGAAACCGTTGCTTCCGGACCGGGACACTGAACCGCCCGGGTGATGTGGAGGCTCGATTCCGATGGCGTCGCCCTGCGGGACCAGGTCGCCGTGAACGCCGGCGGCCCTCTCGAGAAGGCGTTGGTCGATCAGGGCTTTCAAGAACCAGGTCACCGATCCTGGAGCCGGCTTGGGCATCGATGTCGAGACCGTCGTACGCACCCTGCAGGCGACGGGGTTCGATCCAGGTCGGAGGTGACAGCGGCGGTGTCCCTGGACACCCCCGCTGTCACTGCGTTTGAGGTCTTCCTGGATTGTGGGTCGGGAGGTGTTCCAGCCTCTGCTGGTGCTCAGTTGGCCGACAGGCCAAGGCGTTGCCTGGCGTTCCTCAGGTCGGCGGTGAGCGGGGCGCTCATCGGATCCCCGGCTCGTTCCAGTGCGTCGACCAGAACAGCCGCTCCGGCAAAGGCGCTCTCCTCGGCCTCGCGCAGTGGCACGGTCGCGGTGGCGTCGCCGGTGTTCGAGGTGATCCAACGGCGGGCGGC
This sequence comes from Streptomyces sp. CB02058, assembly GCF_001905505.1. Lineage (GTDB taxonomy): Bacteria > Actinomycetota > Actinomycetes > Streptomycetales > Streptomycetaceae > Streptomyces. The sequence goes on along the minus strand of NZ_LIPG01000004.1, from coordinate 775,323 downwards.
ATCGCAGAGGAGCAGTGCCTCCCAGAGTACGCGCAGTGCCGCGGGAAGGCGGTCGGATGCGATCAGCCGGTGGCCGATCCGGGCGAGCGAGGTGACCTGACGTGGCACGGCGCTGACCACATTCATCCGGCCGGTAGCCGAGAACCTGGCTCCCTCCCCGCCGCAGAGGGAAAGTCGCAGCGTCCGTATCTCCAGCGGATCCAGGGCGCCGGCCCGCACGCCACCTGCGAGCCTCGTGGACTCCGTCCGCTCTGCTTCCAGCAGTGCCTCCCGCAGACTCGGCGCAAGCACCGAACCGAACTCCCGTTCCGCCTCCGCGATCCAATCACGAGACCCGCAGGCGGCCATGGCCAGATGTTCGGCCGCCTCCGCGTCCCGCCCGGCCTCTCTCAAGTGGACACCGATCCGGGCATGAGCCCCGGAACTCCCGACTCGACCAAGTTCAGCGGCCTCAAGAATCACGCCGTCCACGGCCAGCGCCGCGTCCCACTGCCCACGCGCCGCCTCAAGCAGGGAGACCACCGGGGCGGCGAAACCGATCGCGTACGGCATCGCCTCAGGGCTGATCCGGCCCATCTCCCTGTATCGGGCGAGGGACTCCTGGCCGCATTCCAGAGCCAGTTCATGGTCCCCTACCCGCAGTTGAATCCCCGCCCCGACCGCGAGGATCCGGGCAGCGTCCGTGGACCGGTCCGAGAGGGGATTGAAGGCTCCCGCGCGCATGTACCCACCAATTGACGCGTCCAGGTCGCTGAGGGCACTGAAGGGACGGTCCCACTCGGCATGGGCCCGGGCCCTTCGTAACCGGACATCGGCCGTCAGCAAGACCGCGGGAACGGGGCCCGCCTCCTGCCGGTCACCCCGCTGCTCACCTTCCTTCCGGGTGGCGAGCTGCTCCGATTCGATCCGCAGGTACAGCTCCTCAGCCTGGTCCAGGGCAGCGACCGCACCGAACACGTCTCCGGCATCAGCCCTGGCCCGCCCCATGGCGTAGAGCAGTCCCGCTCTGGCCTGGGGAACCTCAGGCAGATCCCGGGATGCGGCGTCCAGACGGTCCAGAGCGCGCTGCGCCCGCGCGAACTCGGCCAGCGCCTGCGCCGGCCCCTGGGTCTGCTCGGCGGCGAGCCCCCGTTCGTAGGCGGTCCGGTACTCCTCGATCGCCTGCTCGGTACGATCCCGATCCCGCGATGCTCCGCCCCGCCGAAATATCTTCATCTTCCCTGCATTCCCCTTGGGTTGACCATCCAGCTGCCCAGCGAACCATCGGCATCCTGCCACGGCGCCTCCACCGGATGCCTTCGTTCACTTCGAAGGGGTCTGTCACAGGGTTTGCCACTGGTTCCCTGGCCGACTTGTGGCGGTCCGCGTGGGTGTCGGCGAGGCGCGCGTCACCTGCAGCTCACCTGCCGAGGTCGCCGTACCGAGGTGTGACGGCGATGGCCGGGACCCGCGAGGGGGCAACACATCACCCCCCCAGCATCAACGCGCCGCCACAGCCCGGATGCGGGCCGGCTTCTCAGGCTTCCGCGTAGCGCAGCGCCCACTCCAGTGCGAAGTCGGCGACTTCTTCCCAGCCCGGCTCCGCGCAGGTCCAGTGCGACCGTTCGGGGAACTCGTGGTAGTCGGTGACGGTCCCCGGCGCCTTGTAGTGGCGTCGGTTGGACTTGTTCACCGAGGGCGGCATGATGTGGTCGCGCCCCCCGGCGAGGAAGAGCAGCGGGGCCCGGTCGGCGTTGTGGAAGTCGACCCAGGTCTCCCGCCGGCCGGGAGTGAGGTTAGCGATCAGCCCGTAGGTCCACACCCAGCTTCCCGGCGCCGCGATGGCGTACCGGTCGTAGGCCGCCCTCGCCTCGTCCGCGGGGAGGGTGTTGGTGAACGCGTAGTGGAACTGCTCAGGGGTGAAGCCCGCCGCCCGATGGCGCTTGGCCGGGTTGTTGAAGATGGGGAAGAGGGAGCGCAACTGCGACGGCGGGTTGACGCGGATGCCCTCCGGCGGCGCCGAGTCGATCACCACCCCGGCCGCGCCGTGCCCCCGGTCGAGAAGGAGCTGGGTGAACACCCCGCCGAAGGAGTGGCCGATGAGGATCGGCTTCTCCGGCAGTGCGGTGATCACCTTCTCCAGGTGGGCGACGGTCTCCGGCACCGTCAGCGACGCGATGGGGGAGGGGTCGGCCCGCAGCGCCTCCACCTCGGCTTCGAATCCGGGATACGCGGGCGTGAGGACCGTGTGCCCCCGGGCCTCGTAGTACGGGACCCAGTGCTCCCAGCTGCGCGGTGTCACCCACAGCCCGTGAATCAAGACGATGGTGCTCATCGGCCGTACCTCTCCAGGAAGGCGTACAGGTCCTCGCAGAGGATCTGCTTGTGCGTGTCGGTCAGTCCGTGCGGCGCGTCCGGGTAGACGAGCAGTTCGGCGTCCTTGACCAGCGCGGCCGACGCCCTGCCGCCGACCTCGAAGGGGACGACCTGGTCGGCGTCACCGTGGATCACCAGCGTGGGCACGTCGAAGCGGGCCAGGTCGCCGCGGAAGTCGGTGGCGGAGAACGCGGCGACGGACTCGTAGGCGTTGCGGTGCCCGGCGGCCATCGACTGCAGCCAGAACGCGTCACGCATGCCCTGGGAGACGGGGCTGGTGGGGTGGTTGAAGAACGGGCCGTCGGCGAGGTCCTTGTAGAGCTGGGACCGGTCAGCGATCGAGTCCGCGCGCAGCCCGTCGAATATGGCGACCGGGACGCCGTCCGGGTTGTCCTCCCGGCGGACCATCAGCGGCGGCACCGCGGCCACGAGCACGGCCTGCGCCACGCGGGCGGTGCCGTGCCGGCCGATGTAGCGGGTGATCTCCCCGCCACCGGTGGAGAACCCGACCAGGGTCACCTCTTGCAGGTCCAGGTGGTCCAGGAGGGCGGCGAGGTCGTCGGCGTAGGTGTCCATCTCGTTGCCGTGCCAGGTCTGCGTGGACCGGCCGTGACCGCGCCGGTCGTGCGCGATGGCGCGGTAGCCGTGCTCGGCGAGGAAGAGCTGCTGCGCCTCCCAGCTGTCGGAATTCAGCGGCCAGCCGTGGCTGAGCACGACGGGGCGGCCCGTGCCCCAGTCCTTGTAGAAGATCCTGGTGCCGTCGGCGGTGGTGACGTAGTTCATCGTGCTGCCTTTCCGATGAGGGCGGCGGTGATCCGCGGCTGGGAGATCATCGCCGCGTGCGAGGCCCCGACTTCGACGGTGTGCGCGCCGGCCCGGCCGGCCATGAAGCGCTGTGCGGCGGCCGGTATGAGGTTGTCCTCACGGGCGACGAGGTAGTACGACGGGACCGTCTTCCAGGCCGGCTCGCCGGACACCTCGGAGAGGGTCGCGGTGTCACCGGGCCGCTGTGTCGCCCACAGAAGGTCGGCCTCCGACCGGGACAGGTCGCCGGCGAACACCTCGCGGAAGGCGGAGCGCCTGACATAGCCCTCCACGCCGTGCGGGTGATGGCGGAATTCCAGCGCGGCCTCGGTGAGCCGGGTGCCGGGGAACATGGACTGCAGGCCGGGCACGGCCTCTCCGGCGTCGGGGGCGAAAGCCGCCACGTAGACCAGCGCTCGTACCCGCTCGATGCCGCGGGCGGCATTGGTGATCAGCATGCCGCCGTAGGAGTGCCCGACCAGTACGAGGGGGCCGGGGAGCGTGTCGAGGAAGGCGGCGAGGTAGGCGCTGTCGGCGTGCACCCCACGCAGCGGGTTGGGCGGGGCGATGACCGCGTGGCCCTCGCGGGTGAGGTGGGAGATGACCCGGGACCAGCCGCCGGAGTCGGCGAAGGCGCCGTGCACCAGCACGATCGTCGGCTTCGGCCGCTTGCCTGGGCTGCTCGCGGCGGCGGGGCCGGCGGTGGTGGCGGCTGCGGCGGCAACGGCCGCTCCGGCCAGGATGGTTCTGCGGGGGATGGGCGGAGACATGGATGGACGCACCCCTGTTCTCGGTCTCTTCTGCACAGCCCGATCGGGCCGTACGACGAGGAAATCAGCGCCTCGACCGGCGGACCATGCAGAACGACATGCAGAACGCCGGGCTGCTGGTCGTCCGGCGCGGTTGGATCCCACGGGGCGCGGGCCGCCCGCGATGCGTGCGCGATCGGGGAATACCGCGCGCGGACCGTACGGCCCGTCAGCCGTCCAGGGCGGCCAGGGCCCTCCTCGCCTCCTCCGCGGTGCTCTCGGACAGGGGTGTATTCCGCACAGCGTCCACGACCCAGCTCAGAGCTGCCCGTGCGGCCTGACGGTCGCCCAGTTCGGCCAGGGCCAGCCCACGGGCGAGCTGGACCAGACAGACGAGCCCGCGCGTGTCCTGCGTCACCCCGAACGAGGCTGCTTCACCTGCATGTGCCAATGCCTCACGGGGCCGTCCGAGGCGGGCCAGTACGTGCGCGGTGTAGACCGTGACCCGGGCGCGCGCCGACTCACCCGGGCCGGCCGTGACGGGCCGCGCCGCGAGTTCCCGCAGCGTCCGGCGGTAGGTGGCAAGGGCTTCCTCGTACTGCCCGAGCCGGTCCTGCAACCGCCCCACGCGCACCAGCAGATGGACGTACCCGTCGTGGTCTCCGGCCAGGTCGGCCGGGCCCAGCGCCAGGAGAACGGTCTCCAGCGCCTCCGCACGACGCCCGTCGTGGTGAAGGGCGTCCGACGCGTACTGCAACGCCCACACCTCCTCCTTGTGGTCGCCCTCCGCCACCGCGATCTCCCGAGCCGCCAGTGCGCTCGCCAGCCCCTCCGCGTGACGCTGGGCGGCCGTAGCTGCCCAGGAGTAGTAGTTGAGGTGCGTTGCTTCGAGGCGGCGATCGCCCAGCGCTGCGGCGGACGTACGGGAAAGCCCGTACACCTCGTACCAGCCGCGCCAGGCGATGGCCGTGTCCGAGAACCAGTGCAGCGCCTCGGCGGTCTCCACCACCTGCCGGTGCTCGCCCGCCTCGGCGGCGATCCGCAGGGCCCCCAGCCAGTTCTCCGCCTCGGACCGCAGCCAGTAGGCGGCCTCATCTGCGGTGGCGAGCGGCACCGGACCGGCCCAGGTCGCGGGCGGGGCACCGAATCCGGGCTCGAACCAGCGGCCCGCGGTGACCGTGATCTCCAGCAGACGCCGCGCCATGCCGAGCCGGACGGCCGCCCGCTCACCCTCCGGTTCCTCTCCCCGCAGCCGCTCACCGGCGAAAAGCCGCAGCAGGTCGTGGAGTTGGTAGCGGTCGGCGGCGCGCGGCTGGAGCAGCCCCAGCTCCACCAGCTCGTCGAGCACGTCCACAAGGTCCGCCGGGTCGTCACCGGCCACCAGCACGACCAGCGGGGCGGTGAAGTCCGGTCCCGGCAGGTGCGCGAGACGCCGGAACACCCGCCGCGCCGCGCCCGAGAGCTGTGTGTGGGAGAGGGCGAACGCGGCACCCACACTGACGTCGCCGGTGCGTAGCGCGGCCAGTCGCCGGTCCTCACCCGAGAGCCGATCGAGAAGGTGACGCACCGACCACCCTGACCTGGTGGACAGCCGGGTGCCGGCGATGCGCAGCGCCAGCGGCAGGTGCCCGCACAGCCGGGACACCTCCGCGACATCCCCCGCCGCCGAGGTCAGGGCCGCCTGGTCGGCGACCGCCCGCAGCAGAGCCGCCGACTCCTCCGGCGCCAGCGGAGCGAGGGCCAGCCGCCGGACGCCCTCCAGGCCGCTGAGCACCCGCCGGCAGGTCACCAGCACCAGCCCTGCACCCACGCCCGGTAGCAGCGGTCGTACCTGCGCCTCGTCGGCGGCGTTGTCCAGCACCAGCAGGCAGCGCCGCTCCCGCAGCACCGCCCGCACCTGCGCGCACCGCTCCTCGTCCGACCCGGCGAGCGCCCGTGCCGGTACGTGCAGCGCCCGCAGCAGGCGTACGGCGACGTCGCCCCCGGAGGGCGGGGCGGGGTCGACGCCGCGCAGGTCGACGTAGAGGCAGCCACCGGGATAGTCGTTCCTGAGGGCCTCGGCGGCCCGTAGCGCGAGGGTGGTCTTGCCGACTCCCGCCTGCCCGTGCACGAGGACGACCGGGGCCGGGCCGCCGCGGTCGCCGTCGGCCGCGGTACGGCGGACCGCCGCCAGCTCGTCCGCCCGGCCGATGAAGTCGGCAACCGAGCGCGGCGGTTCGCAGGGCCCCGGGCGGGCGTCCGTGCCGACGCGGCGCAGCGCGCGGACGTCCTCCTCCAGCCGTCGCCGCTCCTGATCACTCACCTTCAGCGCGGAGGCGAGCGCGGTGAGCGTGCGGGGCTGCGGCGTGCGGCTGTGCCCCCGTTCCATGTCGCTGATGGCCCGGGCGCTCACCCCAGACGCCTCGGCCAGCTCCTCCATCGTCAGACCGGCAGCCTGCCGCAGCTCGCGAAGCCGCATTCCCAGTCTCATGATGTCCCCTCCACATCTACGGACGAGCCGAGTTCCTGCGGCGTGGAACGGAAGGAGCCGCAGAAGGCGCGTACGGAGCCACGCCGTCCAGGGACGACGGACACCGCGGAGCCGAGCCACGTCGTCCCGCCGGTGGTCTGCGGCGAGGCGACAGCCGGGTGCGGGCGGCAGCGCCAGGGGGGCTCGTCCAGGACGCACTCGACGGATGGCGCCCGGACCGTCGGTGGCGTGGAGGGTGAGGGCCCGGAGTTCCGGGCCTCCAGCCGCTCCCGGGTGCCGCCCCGGGACGCCTCGTGGTCGATCGTGCGGCTGCCCGCCTCTCGCCGTCGCGGCGTACAACCCCTGGGCCCGCTCGGCGGCCGGTGGCCGGCGGATCGTCCGGTGTCGAGAACCAGCACATCGCCCCCGCGCATGATGACGGCCACGGCCGCGCCGGGCTCCCCTCCGAAGTGGTCGCCGAGCCCCGGCAGCGCGGCGAACGCCACACCGGGGCTGCGGACACCGTGACTGTAGGCACCCGGTCCGCCGCTGTGCTGGCTGTCACCGCACTGTCCCTGGCTGTCCGCGCACAACCCGCCGCCCGGAGGGGGAGCCCTCCGGGCACACCGTCCGGATCCGAGTCCGCGTCCGGCGCACCACTGCGGACCGCAGCACCTGTCGGCCTGTCGGTAAAATGACCGCAGCGACCAACCACCGTCGCGTTCCGGGGGGTTGCTCATGGTCATGGTGCTCGACACGGCGGACATCGCGCCTGCCGACCGCGCCGAGGCGATGTACACGGCCATGATCAGCGCCAGCGTCCCCTGCTTCCTGGTGCAGGAGGAATCCGGCGCCGCCATCCGGGCCCGGATGGACGTCTGGCCGATGAGGACCATGCAGGTGTTCAGCACCGAATCCACCGGTATCCGTCTGGTGCGCACTGCCAAGCAGGCCAGGCAGGACGACGCGGATCCCCTCATCGCCTTCGCCGTGCAGACGGCCTCCCGGGGGCGGCAGAGCCACCTCGGGCATCAACGGCTGGTGCCACGAGGGCACCTACTGATGATGGACCACTCCGCTCCGTACGACTACGCGTGGTCGGGCGAGGGAGCCTCACGCTGCATCCAGGTCTCCCTCGACCAGCTGACACTCCCCGTCGACGTCGTACGCAGGGCGTTGCCCCATCTGACGGCGAGCCCCCTCTACCCCCTGGTCACCGACCACATCGCGCACCTCACCGGCGGCATCGAGGATCTCCTGAACGACCCGGTTGCCGCAGGCATCGAGGAGATCACGATCGGCCTCGCACGCGCCCTGATCGCCTCCGCCGTCCGGCAGGACCACCACACACGCACCGCCCTCGCCGAGACGCGGCTGACACAGATCCGTGCCTACGTCCGGCGGCATCTGACAGAACCCGACCTCCGCCCCGCCCGCATCGCCGCGGCCCACCACATCTCCGAACGGCACCTGTACAACCTCTGCGCGCAGGCTGGATTCAGCCTCACCCGGTGGATCATCGAGCAGCGGCTCGAGGGAGCGCGCGAGGAACTCGCCCGTCCCTCGGGCGGCGGCCGCACCATCGCCGCCGTCGCCCGGCGCTGGGGCTTCAGCGACCCCACGCACTTCAGCCACCGCTTCAAGGACGCCTACGGCATGTCCCCCCGGGACTGGCGCGCCGCGGCACACGAGAAGAGCTGACGACGGCGGGGCGGCCCCTGACGTCGCGCGGCGAGCTGCGGGAAGACCGCTCCGTCGGACCGTCGGGTCCGCAGGCGAGGCCTCGCCCGCGCGCTGGTCATCGCCACACCCCGTCACCCAGCGGCTCGGCCTGCTCGCCCGCCCGCACTATCCGACCACGGCCGCGTCTTCACGCCCTCGGGCCGGTCAGGTCTGTCACCTGCGGCCTCTCCACGCGGATGTGGTGGCTGCCGGCGCCGAGCACCGCATCGGCGGCGATCACCTCGCCGTCAGCAGTGATCCGTGAGTCGGATCCTGCCGGCAGGTCCAGCAGGATGCTGGTGTTGAACGGTACTGCGACATCGATCACCAGGGCGTCCTCCTCCAGCGTCCAGGCGAGGCAGGCGCGGCCGTGGCCCGTCTCGATCCCGGCACGGGCGTGGCCGAACCGGGCCAACCGCCGTGCGCCGTCGACCATCTGCCGATCAGGGCCCGAAGCGGTGCACGAAGGCTCGCTCAGGATCTTGTTACGAGCTCGTAGGGGCCGAGCTCCTCGCATCCATGTGTGCTGCCCCACTGAGCCGAAGCACGATAGTTGTCACATAGGCAGGCTTGTTGTCACCGGCCCGCCGTTGGCCTGAGGTCACCGGTTGAGCAGCGAGTCCGAGATCGCGACGGAGGATGGAGCGATCCGGGTCCCACCGTCGTCAATGTCCCAGAGCGAGTTTTGCAGCAGCCGTCCCAGGGTCCAGCCGGTCGCGCGTGCGCGGTCCAGGCCGAGGACATCGGTGAGCAAGTCGAAGCGGCGCCGCACGATGCGCAGGGTGTCGCCCTTCGCCACGACGTCGTCCCACCTACTGTCCAGGGCGGGCCACAGGTCGAATCCTGGGTCGCCGGCGAGTGGCTCGGGATCGATGGCGATCCACGGCTCGCGCTGCCCGGCGAGAACGTTGTCGTAGTGCAGATCCCAGTGCAGCATCCGGTCCCCGGGGTCACCGGCCAATTCGGCCACCGCCGATGCCCAGTTGCGCAGGAGCTGACGGTCGGCCGGGTCGACCAGCTTCATGATCGCCTGGGGGGCCTGATCCACCATCTCGGAGGCGATGTCGCCAAGACTGCGCAGTCCCCGCGGCGCGGGGACCGCGACCAGCCGTGCGTGGAGCTCGGCAAGGGTACTCATCGCCATGTCGTCATCGTTGATCGAGGCCAGCGTGCGAGCTCCGTCCAGGCGCTCCAGGAGCATGCTGCTGCTCATAGGGTCGTGATCGAGCAGTCGCACCATCCCCTGACCGTTCCAGGTACGAAGGCCGATCACCGCGGCGGTGGTCTCCTGCCGGGGCATCTGGAGTCTCAGGACCGCGGGCGTACCGCGGCGCAGCACCGGCAGTACCACTGACGCTTCTCCGGCTCTGGCACTGCCATCCCGCTCCAGATCCCAGCGTTCCAGCATGTTCGCCGTGAGAGACGGCAGTCGGGCGATCCAGGCTCTCCCCTCCTCGCCGAAGGCCGCGACGTACGACGCCGCCAGGTGATGCGGGACCTCGTCTCCTGACGTGCTCACATCGGACCTCTTTCGCGGAGAACCGGGTTCGCACCGCAACCTACCGGAGGTCGACGGACGGCCTGCCGTCGCGGCGCGCCAGTTCAGCTCGAAGCTGTTTCGGATACCAACGTGACCTCGTGAACCACCGCAAGCAGCAGAATTCCGATCGCTGCCGCTGGTGACAGAAAGACTTGGGCACGCCGACGCTGCCCTGATACCGGACACCGCCGCGAGCCCTGTCCCTCCAAGTGGCCGAGGCCGCATCCGCCGGCCACTTCGCCGAGGTGGGCTGGCGGCAGGGCAGCAAAGGGCCGATGACCTCACGGTTTGCGGTCCTGGCCCTGCGGCCGGCGGGCAAGCAGCCCTTGGCCGACGCCCAGGCCGCAGGCGGCCGACACATCCGGTGGGACGGCGTCCTGCCCGTCTCCACCGTGCTGGTGGAATGGCCCGAGGACCAGGGCAACCCGACGGGCTGTTGGATATCGAACCTGCCGCCCGCCACCCCGGCCGCCGAGTTGGCGCGGTGGGCGAAGATGCGCCGGCGCATGGAGTGTGGTCAGTTCTTATGCGCGGTTACCAGAGCGAAGGAGAGGAATTCTCCGCGGTCTGTGGTGAGCATGTCGATAACGGGCTGGTTCGCGCTCTGGCCGTCGGGATGGTGTTCGGCGCCGGCCCGGGCCCACAGGAGCCAGTCCTGCCAGGCGTTCTGCTGCAGCCGCGCGGATGTGACGTTCACCAACTCGGTGATGTCCCAATGGAAGCGCCACCACTCCGCCGTGTGCCAGGCGATCGCCTCCCAGCCGACCACTTTCTTGATGTGGGGCGGGATCATCCCGAGTTCACGGATCTCCCGTGTCATGGCGGGGGTCGCCATGCCCAGCTGTCCGCCGGGCCGGAGGAAGCGCAGCAGATAGGGCAGGAAGTTGTCCGCCGTGCCGAAGTACTCGAAAGCGTCCACGCTGACGATCGCGTCGAAGCTCTGCTCCTCGAACGGCAGGGAGTGCGCCTCCGCCCGCACGGCCTCCACCTGGTGGCCGACACCCGCCTCGGCGAAGACCGCTGCCGCCTGTTCGGGGGCGATCCACAGGTCGGCCGCGACGACCTCGACTCCGTACTCGCGGGCCAGGAACACTGACGTGGCGCCCTTGCCGGAGCCGAGGTCGAGAACCCGCATGCCCGGGCGCAGGTCGAGATCACTGGCGAGGTCTTCCAGTAGCCACAGTGGGTTCGGCCCCATGTCGAGGTTGAGCAACCAGGCGGGGTCATACCGAGAGGAGCGTGGATAGAGGTCCGGGCGTACGAGATCGTTCAGTGCAGTCACGAGTACGCACCAAAGCCGATCATGTGCCCGGTCGCAACCCGTTTTGGCCCACGTCGGCTCTTGGTCCACATGGGAGGGTGCGGGCGGCAGTCAGACATGCCTCCGGTCACGAGCGTAGCCAGATCAGAAGCGCTGCGGCGGTGACGGTGCCGAGGAAGACGTATGTATTGAGCCGCAGGGTTGTTCACTCGGCTGATCGGGGGCGGGCTTCCGGCTGAGGTGTGGCAGCGGTGGTGGTTACAGGTGTGGAGGAAGTCTGCCAGGGCCGCTGTCCGCTCGTTGTCGCGCAGGTCGCGACCTTCTCTTCGCCGTGGACTTCGGTGTAGAGGCTGTTCCGCACGTCGTGGTCGTTCGGGGTTCGGCGGTCAGCTGGGGATGGGGCGTGCTCCCCTCCGAGTGCCAGAAGGGGTGCAACCACCGCCGAGCCGCTCGAACAACAAACTCATCCCTTGATGAACTCGATGATCTGCGGGGCGATCTTCTTCGGAGCCATGACGACGGCGCCGTGGTTGAGTCCGGGCAGAGCGCGGTGGTCGGCCTGCGGCAGGATCTCGGTGACGGCGAGGGCGGCGCGCTGGAACGCGGCTGGACTCTTGCCACCGGTCAGCACGCGGGTGGGTACGGCCACCCCTTTCCACTCCTCGGCTTCGAGCGGCTTGCCTTGCTGGGTATCGCCCATGACCGCGATGTCATAGGGCAGAGTGCCGGCCAACTTGGTGAGGTTCGCCCACATCTTCGGCATGAGCTTCATGAAGAACACGGCGATGCCGGGCATGCCCTGCACCCTGGTCATGAAGTACTTGACCGCGTCGCTGTGCCGGCCCTCCGCGAGCAACGCGGTGATCTGCTGCGCGAGGTCCTCAGGCGGTCCGTCGTCGCCTTCGCCGACCACGAACGGCGGCTCGTACAGAGCCAGGCGGTCGACGTTGACTCCGGCCGCGGCCGCGCGCAGGGCGAGGACCGCTCCGGAGGACGAGCCGAACAGTGACGCCGAACCGCCGACGTGTTCGACCAACGCGGCGATGTCTTCAATCTCGCGGTCGGGGGCGTACGTATCGGCGTCGCCGCTGGCACCGCGTCCGCGCCGGTCGTAGTTGATCACAGTGAAGTGGTGGGCGAGGAGAGCCGCGAGTTCGGTCGTGTCCGAGCGGTCTGCCAGTGCCGAGGCGACCAGGACGACGGCCGGCCCGCGGCCCGACTGCTCGAATGCGATCTCGGTGCCGTCGGCGGAGGTGACTCGGGCCTCGGCTCCGGCCGACTGCTCTCGCGCTGTTGCCATGTTTGTCTCTCCGGTTCACGTAGGGGCCGTACTGCTGTGGTGTGCGTTGCTGCCATAGGACCCCCGCAGTGCGGGAAACTCATCTGTGCGCCAGGCGTTCGGTGCCGAAGTCCTCGCATCTCGGCGAGGACGAACCCTCTCACGGGGAATCGAGGGCATGGGGCGGCAGCGGCAACTGGGACGATCCAGTTGTGACTGGTGTGATTACGGCATCGCAGCCGTCCTGGACAGCCCCGTTCGCCGGGCTGAGCCTGCGTTCCTTCGGAAAGCTGGTGACGGTCTCGCAAGGTGAGGGTGCGGACGCCGTTGGCAGAGGGCGCCCGTGGAGCCTGCCTCTGGAGGACCGGACGCTGCTGGTCACGGCTCACTGGCGAACAGGCTGTGCCCGCCTCCCTGTGGCGGTGGGTGTGCCCTCCCGGCAGGCCGCGCGCCAGGGCAGGCAGGCCGCTTGTGGACGCCTCACTCCGGGGAATCGGTGCAACGCGTCGGAAGTTGCCTCCTGTTCCCCCAGTGACATCCGGGGCGGTCGGGGGTTACGGTGCCAACGAACAGGGTGACAACGTTGTCAGCGTGTCAGGACTCGAAGGGAAATACCCCATGCGGTTTGCTTTCAGACCGTTCCGTCCCCGTGCTTCCGGTATAACAGCCGGTCTGATGGCCGCCGTACTCGTGAGTGGTGGAGTGGTCGGCATCGCGCAGCCCGCCGCCGCCGCGGACGCGGAACCGATCGATCTGGTCAATCCGTTCGTCGGAACCCAGAACTTCGGCAACACCTTCCCCGGGGCGAGCGCGCCGTTCGGCATGGTCCAGGTCAGCCCGGACACCGGCGGCCAGGGCGGATACGACTACAAGCAGGACTCGATCTACGGCTTCAGCCAGACGCACCTGTCCGGCGTCGGCTGCGGCGTCATGGGCGAGCTGCCCGTCATGCCGACCACGGGCGCGGTCGACTCCGTGGACCCGAACGCCTACCGTTCCCCGTACAGCCACGACGACGAGCAGGCCGGTCCCGGCTACTACCGGGTGGGGCTGAAGAAGTACGACGTCGACGCGGAACTCACCGCCACCGAGCGCACCGGATGGCAGCGCTACACCTTCCCCTCAACCGGTTCGGCCAACGTGCTGTTCAACACGGGCAAGGCCAACCAGCCCGTGCTGGACTCCGAGGTGCACGTCGTCGGTGACCGCACCATCGAGGGCCGGGTGCACGCCGGGGGCTTCTGTGCCGGACACGACGAGCACACGGTGTACTTCAGCGCCACCTTCGACCGGCCCTTCAAGGCCCACGGGACGTGGGACGGCGATGCCCCCAGGCCCGACACCCGCGACGCTGAGGGGAGTGGCGCCAACGGCGCCTGGGTGACCTTCGACGCGACCACCGACCGGGACGCCGTCCTGAAGGTGGGGCTGTCCTACACCGGCGTGGAGGGCGCCCGTAAGAACCTGGCCGCGGAGACCGGGAAGTCCTTCGACTTCGACGCCACGCGTGCGGCGTTGCAGGACACCTGGAAGAAGCAGCTGGATTCCATCCGGGTCGGAGGAGGCGAGGCTGACCGGCAGAAGGCCTTCTACACCGCGCTCTACCACAGCCAGTTGCACCCGAACCTCGCCGGTGACGTCGACGGCATGTACCAGGGGTTCGACAACAAGACGCACACGGCGAAGGACTACACGCCGTATCAGAACTTCTCGCTCTGGGACACCTACCGGCCGCAGAACCAGCTTCTGCAGATGCTGGAGCCGAAGGTCGCCAGGGACGTCGCGCTGTCGGTCGTCGCGGCAGGCCGGGACGGCGGCTGGCTGCCCCGCTGGGCGCTCGCCAACAGCGAGACCAACATCATGACCGGTGACCCGGTCACGCCCTTCCTCGTAGAGGCGTGGTCGAAGGGTCTGCTCGCCGGACACGAGGCGGAGACCTACGCGTTGCTGAAGAAGAACGCGACCAGCACCCCGCCCGCCGACTCTCCGTACAACGGACGCTCGGGATCGGACCACTACACCGAACGCGGCTACATCCCGTCAGATCTCGCACTCGGCAAGGACTGCGCGGACAAGGGCGGCGACAACGACTGCAAGCACCCGGCGTCGGCGACGATGGAGTACTCCGCCGCCGATGCAGCGCTCGCGCTGATGGCCGACGGGCTCGGACACAAGTCGGACGCCAAGATGTTCGCCGCGCGGGGCCAGTGGTACCGGAACCTGTGGGACTCCTCGATCCAGCAGTTCCGGCCGCGGACGGCCGACGGCACCTGGCTCACGCCCTACGACCCCGTCGAGGCGGCGCACCAGTTCCATGAGGGCGGCGCGTACCAGTACCAGTGGCTGGTACCGCAGGACCCGGCTGGTCTCGTCAGTCTGATGGGCGGCCGGAGCGCCACCGAGAAGCGGCTCGACTCCTTCTTCGTCCACGACAAGCTGCTCACCGACCCGGTGGGCACCGCTCGGAACGACTGGATCTCCCAGCCGTACGACTACTACGGCAAGCCGACGTACAACCCGAACAACGAGCCGGACCTGCACGCCCCGTACATGTACAACTGGGTCGGAGCCCCGGCGAAGACCGCGACGGTGGTGCGTGCGGCGATGACGCTGTTCACCGACGGGCCGGACGGGATGACGGGGAACGACGACCTGGGCACCATGTCGGCCTGGTACGTCTTCTCCTCCCTCGGCCTCTACCCGACGATGAGCGGCGCCGACTTCCTGGCCGTGTCCAGCCCGCAGTTCGCGTCGGCGACCGTCCGGATCGGCAGCTACCCCAAGGCGTCCGGCACCAAGGGCCAGGGCGGCACGCTGACGATCGAGGCACCGGGAGCGAGCGACGCGAAGCGGTACGTGCAGAGCGTGGCCCTGAACGGCAGGGACGTGCCCCAGACCTGGCTGAGCTGGAACAAGCTCGCGCACGGCGGAACGCTGGCCCACCGGCTCGGCACCTCCCCCTCCTCGTGGGGCACGGGCAAGGGCGCCCAGCCGCCCTCCGTCAACCAGGCGTCCCCCGACAGCCGCAAGCACGTCGACGCGTCCCTGCGGCCCGCCTCGGCGGTCGTCCCCACGGGCGACACCGCGCAGACCACGAAGTTCACGCTGGACGTCCTCGGGCAGGCACCCGGCAAGCTGAGCGTGTCGGTCACGGCGAAGGTGCCCAGCGGCTGGAAGGCCACCACGGCACCGCGTTCACCACTGGTGATCGATTCCGGACACCTTCCGGTGCAGAGGAAGGTGTCACTCGACATCACCGTGCCGCCGGGCGTCGCCGCAGGGTCCTACCCGGTGGAGGTGAAGGTTGCGGGCCGAGGGGCGAACCAGGTCACCCGCAAGGCCACTGTCACGGTGGGAGCCGCCACGACCTGCGCGAGCGCGGAGAACGGGCAGTGCGCAGTGGACCTGCGCGCGGACCTCGGCCACGACGGCACGGCCACGGTGGCGAACTCCGACGAGGGCGACTTCGACGGACATGGCTGGAGCTATGACGGCGACCTGCTGCCGAAGGCGGGGCCGGTCACCTGGGACGGGGTGAGGTACGACGCGCCGGACCCCACCGGCACGGCGAACAACTTCCTCGAAGCAAGCGGGCAGGCCCTCCTGCTGCCCGCCGGACAGCACAGTGCGCTGCGGCTGGTCGGCTCGGCGCACAACGGTCCTGTGACCACCACACTGACCGTGCACTACACGGACGGCAGCAGCACGGAGGCACCGGTGACGTTCGGGGACTGGGCGGGCTCCGCGCCGAACGGCGGCACGGTCGTCCTCGACATGCCACACCGCATCAAGCGGGGCAGCGGTGTCGACGGGCCGTCCATTCGGCTCTTCGGTACGGCCGTCGAGCTCGACGGGGGCAAGACGGTCCGCTCGGTCGCGCTGCCGGACGACTCCCGCGTCGAGATCTACGCGATGACGCTCGTCTAGAGGGACGGCGGACCGCCGAGAACCAGCCGGCGGTGCGCCGTTCCGGATCGGCGCACCCATCTCATCGGGGCCCCGGCGCGAATGCGCCGGGGCCCCTCGCGTGCCGGCCCCCGGCATCCGGCCCACCGCCAACAGGCGCCGACGCCTGGCATCGCGCGGAAGACCAGCGGCGGCCCGTGGAGCCTGGCCTTCGAGGACGAAGCCGTCTTCCCATGACGCCGTCGCAGGTGACTACATGGCGGTGTACGCCCGGGAGAGATCACCGGCGAAGGGCTCGATGAATGAGCAGTGCTGCGCGGTGATGTGCGCCTGGGGAGGATGTCATCCGCGAGGAACTCGGCATCACGCGCATCGAACCCGTGCTGACCGACCATGCCCCGGCCTGACCTTCGCCAGGCCATCGCAGGCAGTCGCTGACGTCCGCCGCCGGGGCGCCCGGGGAATCCGTCCCTGGGGAGCCGTGGAACGCTTGACCTGGAGTGCACTTCAAAATGCAGACTCCCCTTCGAGCCCGGACGGCCGGGCTCGAAGGGGAGGACAACCATGAAATACCGCACCATAGGCACCGACCCTGCCCACCGGCGTGAGGTGAGCGTGCTCGCGCTCGGCGCGATGCTGTTCGGTTCGCTCACCGACGAGAAGACCTCCTTCGCCCTTCTCGACCGCTACGTCGAAGCGGGCGGTAACTTCATCGACACGTCCGACAACTACGCCTACTGGACCGACGGGGGACAGGGCGGTCACAGCGAGAACGTCCTGGGCCGGTGGCGGCGCAGCCGGGGCGTCGGTGACGAGATCGTCATCGCCACCAAGCTCGGCGCCCGTCCCCTGGCTCCCGGCACCGGCTTCATCGACAACCCGGAGGGTCTGTCGGCCAAGATGATCCGCGAAGCGGCCGAGGCCAGCCGGGAACGGCTGGGTGTCGACAAACTGGACCTGCTGTACGCACACATCGATGACCACTCCGTACCGCAGCAGGAGACCGTCGAGGGATTCGGCGCCTTGGTCGCGGAGGGTACGGTCGGCCTCCTCGGCGTCAGCAACCAGGCGATGTGGCGGGTCGAGCGGGCCCGGGCGCTGGCTGCCGGCGCCGGGCTGCCCGGATACGAGGTGCTCCAGTACCAGCACAGCCACCTGCGCCCCCGGTCCGACGTGCCGAGCGACCTCTTCCCGGACGGCAGCCTCGGCCACGCCGGCCCCGAATTGTTCGGCTACCTGCGGGCCGAGCCCGCCCTGACCCTCGTCGCCTACTCCCCGCTGCTCGCCGGTGCGTACGTACGCGAGGACAAGCCGCTGGCGCCGGACTACGACCACCCGGGCACCCCGGCCCGGCTCGCCGAGCTGCGTTCCGTCGCCCGGGAGACCGGCGCCACCGTCAACCAGGTCGTCCTCTCCTGGCAGATCGGCAGCGAGCTGCCGGTCATCCCGCTGGCCGGGGCGTCGTCCCTGGCGCAGCTGGAGGAGAACCTGGCCGCGGTGGACCTGGAGCTGACAGCTGATCAGCGAGCCCGGCTCGACGCCGCCCACTGACGGTCCACGCGGCAGACGTTCCCGGCGTGACGTGATGGCGCAGATCCAGTCCTGGACAGGTCCCGGCACCTCCATCACCGCCACCCGGGCGGCGGAGTCCCGCCCGCGTCTCCCGGCGCGGGCCGGCCTTCGGTGCGGGGTCCCCAAGGCGTGCCGGTGGACGGCAAGGGAGCCCCCGCACCGCCTGTGACCTGCGGTTCGGCATTCTCTAGACTTCGGGTGACCGTGCTCCGGGGGTGCCGGGGGACACGGGGGACGAGGAGTGAGAGTGACCGACGACCATGGAGGGTTCGGGGCCGCGCTGCGCGAGCTGCGGATCGCCGCTTCGCTGACCCTGGAAGGGCTGGCCGAGGCGTCAGGGGTCAGCGTGCGGGGCATCGGGGACCTGGAGCGTGGACGGCGTGCCGCGCCGCAGCGACGGACGGTGGCGGCGCTCGCGGACGGCCTGGGGCTGGGCGGGACGGACCGCGAACGGCTGCTGGCGACCGCCCGCGCGGGACGCAGCACCGGATACAGCCCGGCCGGGGTACAGGCCTTCCCGCGTGGGATCGACGACTTCGTGGGCCGGGCACAGGAGCTGGACGTGCTCCGCGCGCTGGCGGACTCGGCCACCGCCAGGAGCAGCGACCGGGCCGGGGACGGCGCGCAGCGGCCGGCCGCGCCGCCGATGACCGTGGCGGTCTCCGGGCCGCCCGGCACCGGCAAGACCACACTGGCGTTGCACGCGGCCCGGGAACTGGCCGGCCGGTTCCCGGACGGGCAGCTCGTGGTGGACCTCCGCGGCATGGACGACGAGCCGCCGCGGCCGGCCGAGCTGATGCTCACCGTGCTCAAGGCGCTCCAGGTGTCCGACCGCGAACTGGCGAAGGCCGGTCCGCAGAACCAACCCGGTCTGTACCGGCGGCTGCTGGCCGAGCGGCGCTGCCTGCTGGTGCTGGACAACGCGCGCGACGAGAGTCAGGTCCGCCCGCTGCTGCCGGGCAGCGGCGCGGGGATGGTCGTGGTGACGAGCCGGCGCATGCTCACGGGCCTGGAGAGCGTGCACCGGCTGCCGCTGGGCGAACTGACCCCGGCGGAGGCCGCCGGCTTCCTTGCCGGGCTGGTGGGCCGGGACCGGGCGGCGGCCGACCCCGGGCCCCTCGCCGATGTCGCCCGGCTCTGCGGGCACCTGCCCCTGGCGCTGCGGGTGGCGGGCAACTGGCTCGCCACCCGCACCGGCTGGTCGGTGCGTCGGCTCGCCGACCGCCTCGCGTTGGAGGACCGCCGGCTGGACGCCTTGACGGCCGGGGACCTGCGCGTGTCCGCCGCCTTCTACCTCTCCTACCGCCAGCTGACGCCGGCGGCGGCCGGGATGTTCCGGCGGCTCGCCCTGGTGCCGGGCCCGGACGCCGGAGCCGCGGCCGCCGCGCAGCTCACAGGACAGGAACTCTTCGACGCGGAGGACACGCTGGAGGAGCTGGTCGAGGCGGGGCTGCTGGGCGCCGACGGCGACCGGTACCGGCTGCACGACCTGCTGCGCCTGTACGCACGGACCCGGCTGTCGGCGGAGGAGAGCGCCGACGAGTCGGCCCGCGCGGCAGCCGCGCTGGACGACTGGCTGCTGCGGACGGCGGTCGTGGCGGGCCGCTGGTTCGAGCCCGACCACGGGGCTCCTCCGGCCGGCTGGCAGAGCGAGGTCGACCTGTCGTCGGCCGACCGGGCACGCGGATGGCTGAAGGCCGAGGGGCTCAACTGGCTGGCGGCGCTGCGCACGGCCGCGGCGCAGGGCCGGCACGCCACGGTGGTGGAGGTGGCGGAGGCGCTGCACTGGTTCTCCGACCAGTGGATTTCCTGGGGGCACTGGACGGAGGTCTTCGCCACCGCCGCAGCCGGCGCCCGGGCGATGGAGGATCCGCGGCTGGAAGCCACGCAGATCAACTACCACGCCTGGGCGTTGATCGTCTGCGAGGGGCGTTTCCACGACGCGGTCACCCGCGCCGGCCAGGCCCTGGCAGCGGCGCGACGGGCGGGCGACCCGTCGCAGGAGGCATGGGCTCACCAGTACCGCGCCTGGGCCCACCGCAAGATCGGCGACCACGCGTCGTCCGGCGACGACATCGGCCGGGCCGCCCGGCTCTTCGACGCCGCGGGTGACGTGCACGGCAGCCTCCAGTGCATGCACGGCCATGCCCTCAGCCTGATGGCAAGGGGCCTGCTCGAGGAGGCGCTGACGGCGTACCGGCGTACGTACGCCTTCCTGGAGGAGGCGGGTGCCCGCGTGGAGCCGCACATCGCCGACATCACCCGGCTCGAACTGCACTCCAACATGGGGATGGCGTATGCCCGGCTGCGGCGCTGGGAGGAGGCCCTGGACCAGTTGTGGACGGCGCTGCGGGTCTGCCGCGAGACGGACAACACCTCCCTGGAGAGCCGCAGGATGATCGACCTGGGCGGGGTCCTGCTCGACGCCGGACGCCCGGAGGAGGCCCGCGAGGTCTACTCCCGTCTGCTCGCCCTCGGTCCGGACGCCGACCGCCGCACCAAGGCCGAGGCCCGCGCCCGGCTGGAGGAGCTGGGCGTCGCCTGAGCTCTGCCCGGCGCCCTCCGTGGCGGCCGACTGCCGCGCCCCGCCTCCGTCCACGGCATGCGCACGGAGGCGGGATCTGTTCCGCGCGCATGGTCACCGCTCTCCCGGCGCGCGGGAGGGGGCGGCCGGGCGTGTACTGCCGGGAACGAGTCCTCGCGGGCCGAGCCGCTTCACCACGAGCGCCTGATGCGTACGCCCGAGGGCCCCGACGCCCCCTGTCGCCCGGCCGGCCCGGTGCGTCCCGCGCCACCCCGTCCGCGCGTTTCTGCCTGTCTTCTGCCTGGAGCGGGGGATTCGCCCCTGATTGGCTGGACGCGGCGGAGAACAGGGGCCGCGACGATGCCGCCCCTGGTACCGGCCGGGGCGGGTTCCCGGCGGGTCGTCCGCGCAGGAACGTGGTGTCCGCCCTCGTCAGGTGCGGGTGGTCCCGCCCGCGTGAGCCGCGGGCCGGACGACGGGCCCCGGACGGGTTCTCCGCCTCCACAGTGCGACGGAGAGGGGAACCAGGTGAACCTGGTGACGGCGAGAGGTGCGGGCGCCGAGGGGGACGGCACGGCGAGCGGGAGCGGCGCCCTGGGCCGGGCGCTGGTGCCGATGTCGGTCACCCCGCACGGCGGGGAACCGTTCGACATGCGGGTCACCGGTGGGTCGCTCGGGCATCTGCGGGTGACCACCGTCGAGGCCGGCCCGCTGCGGGCCTCCCGCACGGCGCGCCACATCGCGCTCCCGGCCGGTCAGCGGCCGCCCGGCGGTGACTTCGTGGCGTTGGGCGTCCAGACGTCGGGGTCGGTGACCCTGGTCCAGGACGGCCGGCGGTCCGTGGCGGGCGCGGGCGACCTCGTCGTGTACGACACCGCTCGGCCGTTCTCGCTGGACTATCCGGAGCGCTTCTCGACCCATGTCGTGCACGTGCCGCACCGCACCCTCCCGTTGCCGGACGGGGACGCGCGGCTGGTCACCGGCACGGTGACCGGGTTCGGCGCCGTGCTGACACCGTTCCTCACGGCGTCCGCCGGAGCCGGGCAGGCGGTCGCGGGCCGGCTGGGCGCGGGCGTCGTCGACCTTCTGGTGACCCTGGTGGCCGAGCGCACCCGGCTCGCGGAGTCGGACCGGGAGGGTGCGCCCGGCCCCCTGGTGACGCGGGTGCGCGACCACATCGACCGGCATCTCGCGGACCCGGGGCTCTCGCCGGAGGCGGTGGCCCGGGCCCATCACATCTCGGTGCGTTACCTGCACCGGCTCTTCGAGGACGAGGACATCACCGTGCGCAAGCTGATCCAGCGGCGCCGGCTGGAGGAGTGCGCGCGGGTGCTGGCGCGCGGCGGGAGACCAGCGCCCACCGTGGCCTCGGTCGCACAGCGCTGGGGGTTCGTCAATCCCGCCCACTTCAGCCGTGCTTTCCGCGACACCTTCGGGGTCTCCCCGCGTGAGTGGCGCGGTCTGCGGGGCGCGGGCCCCGGTGCGGGCGGTGGCAGCACGGAGCCTGCCGTGTCAGCGGGCCGCCCGGAGCCGGCAGCCGTCGACGGGGCCCGCTGAGCGGTGCGACAACCCGGTGCACGGGGAGCGCAGAAGCGGTGCGTGGTGGGACAAGTCGCCCCGGCCTGCCGCTCGTACGGTGGGGCCGGGACCGAGCGGGCCGACCGCACCGACCCCCGCAGTTCCGAAGGAACAGCCGACGGAACAGCCACCCCCCGACAACATTCAGGAGACGCACATGCCCGACGCCGTGGAACCCGTGGCGCCCGTACTGGAGCCGGCCGCCGCCGCCTTCGCCGAGGCCACCGCCAACCCCCCGTACCTCTTCGACCTGGCGCCCGCCGAGGGCCGCAAGGCCGTGGACGAGGTGCAGTCGGGCGACATCGAGAAGCCCGCGGTGGACGAGGAGTGGATCACCGTCCCCGGCGGACCCACGGGCAGCGTCCGGGCGCGGATCGTGCGGCCGGCCGGAGCCACGGGCCGGCTGCCGGTCATCTTCTACATCCACGGCGCCGGCTGGGTGTTCGGCAACGCCCACACCCACGACCGGCTGGTGCGCGAACTCGCCGTCGGAGCGAACGCAGCCGTGGTCTTCCCGGAGTACGCCCTCTCTCCCGAGGCCCGCTATCCGGTGGCCATCGAGCAGAACTACACGGTCGCCCGGTGGGTCGTCGAGCAGGGCGCCTCGAAGGACCTGGACGCCGGCCGACTGGCCGTCGTGGGCGACTCGGTCGGCGGCAACATGGCTGCCGCGCTCACCCTGATGGCCAAGGAGCGGGGCGATGTCCCGCTGGTCCAGCAGGTGTTGTTCTACCCGGTCACCGACGCATCCTTCGACACCGGTTCGTACCACCAGTTCGCCACCGGCTACTTCCTGCGCCGCGACGGGATGCAGTGGTTCTGGGACCAGTACACGACCGACGAGAGCGAGCGCGCGCAGATCACCGCGTCGCCGCTGCGGGCGACCACCGAGCAGCTCACCGGCCTGCCGCCGGCGCTGGTCATCACCGGCGAGGCGGACGTGCTGCGCGACGAGGGCGAGGCGTACGCCGCCAAGCTGCGCGCCGCGGGCGTCCCGGTCACCGCCGTGCGTGTCCAGGGCGTCATCCACGACTTCGTGATGCTGAACGCCCTGCGCGAGACCTATGGCGCCCAGGCGGCGATCGACCTGGCCGTCAGTACCCTGCGCACCGCTCTCGCCGCACGCTGACCCGGCCGGATCCCCCGCTTTCACCGAGGAGAAGAACACACATGACCACTCAGCCGTCCCCGACGGTCGTCCTCGTCCACGGAGCCTTCGCCGACGCCGGCAGTTGGTCCGGGGTCGTCACGGAGCTGCAGAACCACGGGGTGCCCGTGGTCGCGCCGCCGAATCCGCTGCGCGGACTGGCGGCGGACTCCGCCTACATCGCCTCCGTGGTCTCCCGGATCGACGGTCCCGTCGTGCTGGTGGGCCACTCCTACGGCGGCGCGCTGATCACCGTGGCGGGCACCGCGGAGAACGTGGTCGGTCTCGTCTACGTGGCGGCGTACGTGCTCGAGGAGGGCGAGAGCCTGGGCGAGCTGCAGGGCCGGTTCCCGCTCACGCCGCTGGTGAGCAATCTGAGCGAGGGCGCGTATCCGGTACCGGGTTCGGAGCCGGCGGTGGAGGTCACCATCAACGCCGAGGCGTTCCCGGAGATCTTCGCCGCGGACGTCCCGGAAGCCGTCACCAAGGTCCTCGCCGTCTCCCAGCGCCCGCTCTCGGCAGGCGCCTTCACCGAGACGGCGTCGGCCGCCGCGTGGAGGACCAAGCCGTCCTGGGCCCTGGTGGCCGGCGCGGACAAGGCCATCAACCCCGAGGTCGAGCGCTTCGGCGCCGAACGGGCCGGAGCGACCGTCGTCGAGCTTGAGGGCGCCTCGCACGCCGTCGCGGTGTCGCAGCCCAAGGCCGTCGCACAGCTGGTCCTCGACGCGGTCCGCGCGACGGGCTGACCCTCCGGCCGTGTCCTGCCGGGCCGCCGACGATCCGGCCGCCCGGCACCCGAAGCCGTGCGCACGCACCCGATCCGGGTCCGTGCGCACGGCTTCGGCATGCCCGGAAACGGCGGCGCCGCGGTGTGCGCGGACGGTCATCTCGGCGTGCGCTGCCGGTCAACGAGGGACGTACGCGAGCACCTAGCGTCGGCCGGGTACGTACATCACCACGCCCCGCAGGAGGCGCACCATGACCACCACCCCCCACTCTCCCGCCGTCGGCGGCAGTCAGCCCCTGTTGCATCAGAAGGGGGAGGTGGTCCAGGAGTTCGGGACGGTCAAGCAGTTCCCGATCGGCCTGTCGTACGAGGCGCGCATGTACTCCTGCCAGCGCCTCAACCAGCTTCTGGCGGACACTCAGATCCTCTACGGCCTGTACAAGAAGCACCACTGGCTGATGCGCGGCGCGACCTTCTACCAGCTCCACCTGGTGCTGGACAAGCACGCGGGGGAGCAGCTGGACATCGTGGACGCACTGGCGGAGCGCGTGCAGACGCTCGGCGGGGTGGCGGTGGGCGATCCGCGGCACGTCGCGGAGATCACCTCGGTCCCGCGGCCACCGGACGGCGTGGAGGAGGTTCCCGCCATGCTGTCGCGGCTGCTGGAGGCCCACGAGACGATTCTGGCGGCGGCGCACGACGCTGCCGCGCGGGCGGCCGGACTCGGCGACGACGGCACCAACGACCTGCTGGTCTCGCAGGTGATCAGGACCGGAGAGCTCCAGGCGTGGTTCGTCGCCGAGCACCTGGTCGACACCCCGCTGGTCCGCGCCTGACCCGCGCGCCGGGGTCCCGCCCCGGAGGCTGAGCCCTGGGGCCTCTCGTTTGGATCTTGGCGGGCTCGCGTGCCCTGGCACGCACTCCCCCACACTCCGTCCGGGGGTACCCCCACGCCGCGTTGTCGTCGGTCTTCCCCGAGCTCTCGGCTTCGCTCGAGCAGGGGAGACCCCAACCGCTCCGCGTCGACTCCCTCCTGCGCCTTGCGATCGCACGCACCAGACCCCGCTCCCTGATCCGCCCTGATCCAAACGAAAGGCCCTGGCCGTTCCCGTCGCGCGAAAGCGCGTACGGGCCGGCGGGCGGCGGGTGGTTCCGGTCGCCCGCCCGCCCGTACGGCGTGGCCCCGCGCCCGGCCGCCTCAGCCGTCGCTACCGCTACGAACGACCTCCTCGCACCTCCTCGGCCTTCCTCCTTCTCGCATCCGGCCTCTGCTGCTGCGGACGACTCGTCCGGCTCACGCCATGGGAACGTTCCGTGGGCCGGCCGACCCCTATGGAGCCGGCCGGCCAGTGCGGCATCGATCTCAGGCCCGCACGGGATCTGCTCGACGACCGCTCATGCACCGTTTCTGCCCTCCCCAAACCGCGCGGGCGCCGGCAGCGCCGCGCCTGCACCATCCTGCGGGCGGCCCTGCAGCCTCGTGCCAGCCGACGGCCTTCCCCCCGGCCGGTGGCCCCGCCATCGTTGACGTCACAGACGGATCGCCGCCCGGCCGGGCCCCTCGGGGTCCGGGGGGCCGCGCTGCCGTACGGACCTGTGGCGGCAGCCTCCGGGTGCCGTCCAGGCTGACAGGAGGAGGGAACATGCAGCAGGTCAGAACGCCGGGCTGGGCCGCGGTCGGTCCGCTCGACGAGAGAACCGAGGGGCAGGCCTTCGGCGGTGCGGCGCCGATCGCCGCCACCCAGGTGATCGTGACGGTCGCCGCCGCCGTGGTCATCGCCTACGCGGCCGGAGCCATCATCGGCAGCACCACCGAACCCTCGCTGTGACCGGCGCCCGGTGGGCGACGGCCTCCGTCTGCCCCGCCACCGCGGTCACGACGCGTGCCCTGTCCGAGAGCGACGCCGGGTACACCGGTCCGGCCGCGAGCCCGATCGCCTCGGTGCAGATCGTCGTGGCGGAGTTCGTCGTCGGTCCGGCGATCGACGGCACCGGCGGCACCCACGAGCCGCAGCTCTGAACAACCCCGCAACACCGCCCCACACACCTTCACACCCTAGGAGGAAGTCCATGAACGCTGCCGTTTTCCAGGCCGTCCCGGCCGCAGCACGCCCCCTGACCGAGAAGGACCCCGGTCACACCGCCACGGGCACGGCCCCCGTCGCGGCCACGCCCGTGATCGTGGTGACCGCGTTCGCCGCCGGCGTCGCGGCCGGTGTGGCGCTCTGCGACGCGATCGGCGACACGTCGCCCGTCGAGCAGTGATCGAGACCCCCACTCGGACAGGAATACGGACAAGGAGAGCCAGATGAATGACGTTTCCTTCCTGACAAGACCCGGTGCCCTCACCGACATCAAGGTCGACGACCCGCAGGGGCGGGTCATCATCACCCAAACACCTGTCATGGCCACGCCAGCCGTGGTGGCCGGCGTGATCATCGGCGCGGCCCTGGTGAACGCGTTCGTGGCCGGGCGGGACGGTGGGCCCCTCGAGCCCCCCATCGACGTCTCCGTCCCCTCCTGACACAGACGTTCGGTCCCGGCCGGAGCGGCGTGCCGCTCCGGCCGGGACCGGACGGGGACGGCCGGACACCGGCCTCCCGCACCGGAGCGCATCCGTATCCGGCAGTCCGCACGCCGAACGCCCCGCCGGTCCTGCCCGACTTCCGTCCAGGAGTACCTTTCATGCTCGCTCGCTTCGCCAAGCTCAGAGCCTCCGGGCCCACCGCTCGCGCGGCGCTCTCGGCTCTCACCGGTCCCCTGCCCGTCTCCCGCAGCCAGGCCATCGGCGCCTCCGAACGGATCGCGGCGGTCACCTCCCTGCTGTCCAGCCTCGAGCACCTCACCACCCCGGACCGGAAACGGCCGGGCGGACTGAACGACTGGGCGCTCGCCCGGTACGGGGTCGCCCACTACGGCAGACCGCTGCGCAAGCTGCTCGACTTTGTCGCCGACGAGCGGACCAG
Source organism: Streptomyces sp. CB02058 (assembly GCF_001905505.1). GTDB lineage: Bacteria > Actinomycetota > Actinomycetes > Streptomycetales > Streptomycetaceae > Streptomyces. The sequence continues at coordinate 748,744 of NZ_LIPG01000004.1, read as the reverse complement.
CCGGACGCTGCACGCCGCCCGGGTGGCCGCGAGCGCCGCTCTCCTGCTGCCGGGCGACAGCCGGACGCGCGGAGCGGCCAACCTCTTCCTCGGTCTCAGCGGTGCCCTGCTCTATCCCACCCACCGTTACGGCACGGACGGCTCCGACCAGGCGTCCAACCTGGTGCAGACCGCGACCGGCCTGGCCCGGCTCGCCCCCTCGCCCGCCGCCCAGGACGCGCTGGTGTGGTACGTGGCGCTCCAGTCCAACCTGTCGTACGTCGTCTCCGGCTGGATCAAGCTGCTCGGGAAGGACTGGCGCAACGGCTCCGCCCTGACGGGTGTCATGCGCACCAGGACCTACGGGCACGAGAAGGTGTGGCGGCTGACCCGCCGTCACCCCCGGTCCGCACGGGCCCTGGCGCACGGTGTGCTGGCCATGGAATGCCTGTTCCCGGTGCTGTACCTCAAGGGCGGTCTGCTGACCCGCCCGGTGATCGCGGGCGTCGCCGCCTTCCACGTCGCCAACGGCTCCGTCATGGGACTGGGCAGGTTCATCCCGGCCTTCACCGCGATGCATCCGATGGTCGCGTACACCAGCACGCCCCGCAGCCACCCCGCCGTCGCCGGACGGGACGACCGGATGCCGGCGGCCGCGGCACTGCTCATGGCCGGCGCCGCGGCAGCGGCGGGCGCGGTGGCGGTGCACCGCAGACTGCGAGCCACCGATCACGTGTTCGGCTCCACGGTCACCACCCGCCACGGCAACGAGCTGGCCCACGACGGCACGGTCAGCCGGACGGGCGAGGGCCCGGTGGCCGTCCTCGTGCACGGACTCGGCGCCCTGCCCGCCCACTTCAGCTGGTACGCCAGGGCACTCAACGCCGACGGACGCCAGTGGCTGGCCTACAGCCGGGCGGGCTACGGGGCGAGCAGACGGCACGCCCCGACGCCGTACCACCTGGGTGAATCGGTGGACGACCTGGTCGACCTGATCGAGGCAGCCGTCCCGGAGGGACGCCAGGTCTCGCTGGTCGGGCACTCCCTGGGCGGAGAGCTCGCCAGACGGGCGGCCGTCCGGCTCGGCGAGCGGGTGCACTCCGTCGTCTACGTGGACAGCTCCCACCCCCAGCAGCTCGACCGGTCCGGCCAGCAGGGCGCGAACGCCCGGCACGTCGAGGAGATGATCCGTTCCACGTCCGTCAGCTTGCGGATGGGCCTCGGCGCCCTCATGCAGACTCCCGGCTGGATCCGGAACCTGCCGGCCCCGGTGCGCGGCAGGGCGATGGCCGAGTACACCGACCACCGCGTGTGGACCGCCGCACTGCGGGAATGGCGGGCCGCGGAAAGGGACTTCCGGTCCTTCGAGGGCCCCCTGCCACGGCTGGACGCCCACGCGCTGGTGCTGTCCGCCCAGCACACCGTCGACCGCGACCCCGACCACCTGCTCCTGCACAAGGACCTCGCCGACGCGCACCTGGCCGGCCGGACCGTCCGCAGCACCGTCGTCGAGGCCGCCGACCACGACGGCATCCTGACCGACCCGCAGCTCGCCGGCGAGGCCGCCCGCCGTCTCGTGGCCTTCCTCGGCGACACCACGGCCGTGCCGCCCGCCGCCGAGGGACAGCCCTCCGCCACGGCCGGCCAGGAGGGAGCCCGATGACCGGCACCGCTTCCGCCGCCTCGGCTGGCCGGCTGCTCGCCCGCCACTTCGGCGGCGCTGACGGCAACGTACGGCTGCTCGCCGGCCTGCTGCTGCTGGGCACCCTCTGTACCCAGCACCCCCAGCCGACGTTCAGCAGGCTCGCCCGGCTCGACGTCTTCTCCACGCTCTTCCCGAACTGGCGCTTCTTCGCACCGACTCCGGCCCAGCACGACCTGCAGTTCTACTGCCGCACCCTCGACGAGGCCGGAGAGACCTCCGACTGGGCGCCCGTGGAGGTCATCGCGGGGCGCAGGGCCCACCAGATCGTCTGGTTCCCCGAGCGCCGGGCCGAGAAGGCCGTCTTCGACCTGGGCACCGAGGTGATGCGTCACCTCGACAAGGGGTTCACCACGGCCCGCGCCCTGCCCGGATACCGCATCCTGAGCGCCTATTTCCGGGCCGGCATCGAACGTTCGGGCGCCACCGGCATCAAGGGTTTCCAGTTCACGCTGGTCCGTAACGCCGGCTACGACGACTCCGAGGAGCCGGAGATCATCTTCGTCTCTCCCTACACCCCCATGAGCAACCCGTCCGCTCCGGCGGCAGAAAGCGAGCAGGCATGAGCACCGCGACCGCACCGTCGGACACCGCCGCCCCCGCGATCGTGGACATCGGCTACGGCAGGGTCTTCGCCGACTTCTACGACCGGCTCTTCCCCCAGGACGGCTCGGCCGACCGCACGGCCGCGACGCTGGCCGACTGGCATCCTGGCGGGTCCGCCCTCGAACTCGGCGTGGGCACAGGCCGTATCGCCGTACCGCTCGCGCGTCTCACCGGCGACGTCGTCGGAGTGGACTCGTCCCCGGAGATGCTCGAACAGCTGCGGATCGCCGTCGAGGCGTCCGGGGCCGCCGTCACCCCCGTGCACGGCGACATCCGCACCTACGACGACGGCGAGCAGCACGGACTCGTCTACTGCGTCTGCGGCACGATGTCGCTGGTCCTCGACCCGGAGGGCCAGCGCGCCGCCGTCGCCGGGGCCGCACGACGCCTCACCCCCGGGGGAACCCTCGTGGTGGAGACCCACAACCCGGGCTTCGTCCACACCCTGCACGAGGGACTCAGCCGCACCTCGTTCTTCGCGCCCTACCCCGCACCCGGGACCGGGCTCCAGACCTACTCCACGCTCCTCGCCGAACAGGGGTTCTGGCACACCTCGCACCTGCTGCACGAGCCCGGGGGCACCCGGATAGGAACCGAGATCACGCGCCTCACCACCCCGGAGGACATCGAGGCCTACGCGGCCGAAGCCGGACTCGAACGGGTCAGCCTCCACGGCGACTGGTCGGGCGGGCCGTTCATCGCCGCCCAGAGCCCCGTCCACATCAGCCGGTTCGTCCGCGCCGACCGTACGGAGCAGTCATGACCGGCACCACGGCCGCGCCGCGTGGCCTCGTCGCGGAGCTGACCCGTGCCCAGACCCGGCTCCTGACGGGCGGGGTGCTGCTCGGGATCCTCGGCGTGGCCTCCACCCTCGTGCAGCCGAAACTCGTCGCGCACCTCATCGAGGCGGTCGGCCGGCACGAGCCGGTCGCGCTCCTCATCACCCTGCTGGCCGTCCTGTTCGTGGCGGACGCCGCGCTCTCCGCGACCCAGGGATGTCTCATCGGCCGGGCCGGCGAGAACATCGTCCGCGACGCCCGGGTCCTCCTCTCGGGCAGGGTGCTGCGCGCCGAACTCTCCTATCTCAACACCCAGCGGCAGGGCGACGTCCACACCCGGCTGGTGGGCGACACCGCGCTGATGAAGATCGCGCTCACCCAGAGCCTCGCGCAGATCCTCCTCAACGGGCTCATCGTGGTCGGCGGCGTGGTGATGATGGCCCTGATCGACGTCTGGCTGCTCCTGGTGACCATCGGCTGCCTCGGTGTCGCCAGCGTCGCCTCCATCGGCGTCGCCCGCGGGCTGCGCCGGGCGGCCCTGGTCAACCGCGCGGACACCGGCGAGTTCGGCGCGGACCTCCAGCGGGTGCTCGCCGCCCTGCCCACCGTGAAGGCCGCGGGCGCCGAGGGCCGCGAGGAGGACCGGCTCGCGGCGCGCGCGGACAAGGTCCGCCGGTCCGGAAACCGGGTCACCGTGCTCAACGCCCTGTTCTCGCCGGTCCTGAACGTCGGCCTCCAGGCCTCGCTGGCCGCCGTGATGGGCATCGGCATGGCCAGGGTGGCGACCGGCTCCCTGAGCGTCGCCGACTTCACGGCCTTCACGATGTACCTCTTCTACCTCGTCTCCCCGCTGGTCCTCGTGTTCCTCTCGCTCGGCACCTACCAGCAGGGCCGGGCCGCCGTGCAGCGCGTGGACGAACTGGCCGGCATCCCGCAGGAGCACACCGCCGCTCCCGCGGCGGACCCAGGCCCCGGGACCGACGCCGCGCCGGGGCAGGCGCGGGACACCGCGCCGCCCGCTCCGGAGGGCGGGCACCCGGCCGTCGAATTCCGCGACGTCCGCTTCGGCTACGGCGACCGGCCCGTCCTGGACGCGGTCTCCTTCACCGTCCCCCCGCGCGGGCTCACCGCACTGGTCGGTGTCTCCGGCGCCGGCAAGACCACGGTCTTCCAGCTCATCGAGCGGTTCTACCGCCCCGGGCGCGGAGCCGTGCTCCTGGACGGCAGGGACATCGCGCACCTGACACCCGCCGAGATCCGCGGCGGTGTCGGCTACGTCCAGCAGGACAGCGCCGCGATGCGCGGCACCCTCCGGGAGAACATCGTCTACGCCGCACCCGACGCCACCGAGGCCGACATCGAGGAGGCGGTCGAACTCGCCGGGCTCACCGACGTGGTCGCCGCCCTGCCCGAGGGCCTGGACACACATCTCGGCGACCAGGGCACGGGACTCTCCGGCGGCCAGCGGCAGCGGCTCTGCGTGGCCCGGGCGCTGCTGCAGAAGCCCGCCGTGATCCTCCTCGACGAGGCAACCGCCCACCTCGACTCGGAGGCGGAGGCGGCCCTGCGCGACAGCCTCAGGCGCATCGCCCGCCGCTGTGCGGTCGTCGCCATCGCGCACCGCATCTCCACCGTGGTCGAGGCCGACCGCATCGTGGTCCTCGACGAGGGCCGGGTGCGCGCCGTCGGCACCCACCCGCAGCTCATCCGGGACGACGCGCTCTACGGCCGGCTGGCCGCCGCGCAGTTCGCGGACGGAGCCCGTGCCGAGGCCGCGGCCGAGGCGGCCACCGGCGTGCGGTCCGGGCAGCCCTCCGCGGGAGTGGCCGGATGACCCCCGCACCCGCCCGCCCCGTGCCGTCGGGGGCCCTGCACCGCTCGCCAGGCCGCCGCGTCGGCCGGCCCTCCGCCGGCGGCACGGGACGCCCCCGGTGAGCGGAGCGGACGCTGCCGTCGTCGGCAGCGGTCCGAACGGCCTCGCCGCCGCGGCCGTCCTGGCCCGGGCCGGACTGCGTGTCGAGGTGTACGAGGCCGCCGGCACCCTGGGAGGCGGGCTGCGCGGAGCCGACCTGTTCGGCTCCGGCGTGGTCCACGACATCTGCTCGGCGGTGCACCCGATGGGCATGTCCTCCCCGTTCTTCAGGGAGTTCGGCCTCGCCGAGCGGGTGGACATGCTCCGCCCGGAGATCAGCTACGCCCACCCCCTCGACGACGGGCGGGCCGCCCTGGCCTGGCACGACCTCGACGCGACCTGCGCCGGGCTCGGGCCGGACGGACCGCGCTGGCGCCGGCTGATGGAACCCCTGCTGGCGCACGGGACGGACCTTGCCGGGCTGCTCCTGTCCGACCTGAGACGGCCTCCCGGGCTCCGGGCCGCCCCGGCTCTGCTGAGCCGGGTCCTGCTCCACGGGACCCGGCTCGGGCCGCTCGCCTTCCGCGGCGAGGAGGCCCGGGCGCTGCTGGCCGGCGCCGCCGCGCACCTGACAGGCCCGCTGCCGTCGCTGCCCGGCGCCGCCGTCGGGCTGCTGCTGGCCCAACTCGCCCACGGACCGGGCTGGCCGGTACCGCGCGGCGGCAGCCGGAGCATCGCGGACGCCCTGGCCGCCGACATCCGGGCACACGGCGGAGTCCTGCACACCGGCCGGGAGATCACCGACCTGCGGGAACTGGACGGCGTCCGGGCGGTGCTCCTGGACGTCTCTCCGACCGCACTGGCGTCCCTCGCCGGGGACCGCCTGCCCCCTCGCTACGCCCGGGCGCTGCGCCGCTATCGCTACGGCCCGGCGGCCGGCAAGGCCGACTTCCTCGTCTCGGAACCGATTCCCTGGTCCGCCCCCGGTGTCGGCCGGGCGGTGACCGTGCACCTCGGAGGGACGGCGGGGGAGGTCTTCCGGCAGGAGACGGCCAACGCCCGGGGCACGTCCGGCGAACGGCCCTTCGTGCTCGTGGTGGACCCGGCGGTCGCCGACCCGGGGCGTGCCCTTCCCGGGCGCCGTCCGGTGTGGGCGTACGCACACCTCCCGCACGGCTCCACCCGCGACCCGCTGCCCCTGGTGCGGGCGGCGATCGAGCGGTACGCCCCCGGCTTCACCGACACCGTGGTCGCCGAACGCGGTGTCTCGGGAGCCGCGTTGGCCCGCTACAACCCCAACTACGTCGGCGGGGACATCGCGACGGGGGCACTCGGCCTGCGGCAGTCCGTCCTGCGGCCCGTCGCCCGCTGGGACCCGTACCGCACCCCCTTGCCGGGGGTCTACCTCTGCTCGGCCGCGACCCCGCCGGGCCCCGGTGTGCACGGGATGTGCGGTCTGCTGGCCGCCCGGACCGCTCTGCGCCGGGAGTTCGGCCTGCGGGTGCCGTCGCTGGGGCGGACCGGGGCAGGCCTCGCCGACCGGGACGGAGCGGCGGCCGGGTGAGGCCTCGCGGCGGAGCCTTCGGGTACGGGCCGGGCCGTACGGGGGTCGTCGGCGGTCCCGCGACGGCCGACGACCGGGGGCCGCCCGCGGGACGGGTCCTGCGGCAGGAGGGCGCGCCGGCCGGAGGACCGTCCGGCGGGCGGGCCCTGCGACCGCCGTTCCGGGCGGTCCTCCGGCCCGGGGCGGCACGCTCACACCCAGCCGCGCTCACGCGCGAGCAGCGCGGCCTGGGCCCGGTTGACGGCGCCCAGCAGACTCAGCACGTCGGAGATGTGCCGCCGGTAGGTGCGGAGGGACATACGGGCCTGACGCGCGCCCGTCTCGTCCTTGCTGACGGCACACATGACGGTGAGGACCAGGCGCTGGGTGTCGGTGAGCCGGGCGACCTGCCCCGTGTCCGCCGTCACCAGGCCGGCGAAGTCGGTCGCGGTGGCCCACAGCCGCTCGAAAAGTCCGACCAGGCTGCTCACCAGCCCGCTCTCCTCGGTGTACAGGGCGCCGCGCCCGGTGTCCCGGGCGTCGATGGGCACCAGCGCCGCGTGCCGGTCGTAGACCAGAACCGTCTCGGACAGCTCGTCCGCGACCCTGATGGCCGCCCCGCCGCGATGAAGGTGCCGCATCCGGTCGAGACTCCCGGCGTCCCCGAGCGCCGTCACCCGCACGAGGACCCGTACGCGCACCGTCCTGCTCAGCCGCCCCAGGTCGAGGTGCCGGGCATAGCCGGCGCTCTCCGGCGTCGACGCGTCGCAGGGGTCGGCCGCGAGCACCTCCGACCGTGCGTTGAACGCCAGTTGGCCCACCCGGGCGCGTACCTCCCGCAGATCCTCCAGCCGTAACAGCGTGGCGGCGCCGTTTCCCGGAGCGGCCGCATCGAGCACCGGTCTCTCGTGCCGCAGGGACCGCAGGATCGGTCGTACGTCGACGAGCTGACGCATCGTCCGGTGCGCCGTGTCCAGCCGCTCCGCGGCCAGCCGGGGCACGGCGACAAGGGGATCCACGGCCCAGGTGTCCGCGTCGTCCCCGTGCAGCAGGCGCAGCTCCCGGAGTCGCGCGACGGCCCGCGCCCCGCTCTCCCGTTCGCCCGGTGACGCCCCGGGGACCTCACCCTTCGGTGTTCCGGGATTCCGCAGGAAGTGGCGGTAGACGGCCTCCTCGGTGCTGGTCAGACCGAGTACGGACATGCTGTTGGTGCTCATATGGCCTCCCTGAGGGTCCCGTCCGGTCGCCCTGTGCGATCACCGGCCCACGCTAGCCAGCGCCCCAGGGCGGTGGAGTCCCACAGGGGTCTCACAGGAGTCTCAGAGCCCGATCCGGTGTGCGCTCTTCTCGTCGCGAAGCCCGGTCAATAGGGTGTCGCCGTGATCGACGACGGGCCCGCGGGAAGCGTGGTGGGAGACCTCATGAGCGAGGCGGCGGCGACCGGTGCACCGGCTCGGGGGACACCCGAGGTGCTGCGGGTGGCGATGGAGCGTCACCGGCTGGTCAACCTGACGGGACCGCTCGGGAGCGGCAAGTCCTGGCTGGTGTCACGTCTGTCGCCGGCACGCGTGCTGGACCTGTCCCGCGGTGACGCCCCGGACGCCGTGCGGGCGGCGCTCGCCGAGTCCACCACCCGGCCGCTCGTGCTGGACGGAGCCGACGGCCCGGAGGCCCTCGCGGCGCTGGAGCACGCCCGGCTCCCGCGCGAAGCGCCCGCCGCACCCCTGCTCGTGGTCAGTCGGCGTTCCTTACTGGCCCAGCCCGGCTGGACGCTCTCGGGAGCGGCTGTCATCGAGACCGCACCGTGGTCCGACGACCGGATCGCCCGGCTGGCGGCCGACGCCCAACTGGCCGGCCCGGTGCCACGGGACCTGGTCGTCCGCATGGCCGGGGGCAACCCGCTGATCGCCTGCGCGGCCTGCCGGGCCCTGCACGCGGGCGCCCCGCCCGACGCCCCCGGGGCCGTCGCCGACCAAGTGGTGCGGGAGATCACCGAGCGGCTCTCCCGCGAGCGGCTCTCCCACGGGTGGCAGCGCGCCCTGGACAAGCTCGCCTCCGTCTGGGGCGGGGACCGGGAACTCCTCGAAGAGAGCCGGGAGCTCTTCGAAACGCTGGGCCGGCTCAGCCTCGTGACCCGTACGGAACTCGGTCTGACCGTCCAGGAACCGTTCCGCGCCGTGTTCGAACAGGCCCACCGGTGGCGGCAGCCCGCCGCCCACCAGGGCTTACGGTCCCGCGCGCACACCCACCGGAGGCGGCAGCTGGCCGCGGAGGCGAGCGTCGCCCGCAGGGGCCGGCTCGCCGAGGCGACCATGGCCCTCATCGACGACACCGTCGTACGCGAGACGCTGTTCCCGGCGAGCGCCGGCGACGGCGCGATCCAGACCGCGACCCCGGGCGACGCCGATGACATCGGCGGGCTGATGCACCAGTGGGCCCGCCAGGGGGGCATGGACACCCGGCGCACGGAACGCCTGGTGGAACGGTGGCTGCACGACGACCCCGCCGGCTTCCGGATGGCCCGGGACCGCGACGGCCGGACCGTGGGCGTCATGGGCCTGGTCCGCGTCGCCGACCGCACCGTCGGCAGCATGGAACCCCTGCTCCAGCAGCACACCGACCGGCTGATGGGCGGGCAGCGGACCCGGTCCCTGGTCCTCGGGGCCGCGTACTGCCCGGAGCGCGGACTGCACGCGCGGTTGCTCCGGGACCTGCTGCACCACGTCATGTCCAACAGCCTGCTGCTGACGGTCTCCACGCCGAGCCCGCGCTACCAGCAGCTCCTGACGAACTTACGTTTCCGCCAGCACGGCACCACCACCGACGACGTCTACCGGTGCGGCCGGAAACCGGAGATCTACAGCCAGGACTTCGGACACGACGCGATCACCGAGTGGGTGGAGCGGCTCGCCCTCGTGCCGGGGCAGGGCGGCCCCTCGGCCACCGGCCGCGAGGTGGGACAGGCCCTCGCGCACCTCTCCGACCTCGCCTGGCTGGCACACAGCCCGCTGCGCTCCCCGGGCACGCAGACGGCGGAGGACCTGCGGAAGGCGCTGCGGGACGGAGTGGCCGCCCTCGCGGAGAGCGACCAACTCGAAGACGCCGAAGCCGGGCAGATCCTGCTGCACTACTACCTCGGGCGCCGGCAGACCCATCAGCAACTGGCCCGTCGGCTCCATATGAGCCGGGCCACCTACTTCCGCCGGCTCCGGCACGGACTGGACCTTCTCGGGCAACGGCTGGCAGCGGACCGAGTCCACAGCACCGGTGGCGCGTGAGCCTGCGATGCCCGGCCCCGGCTCTGTGATGAGAGGGGCCCTCAGGACGAACCCGTCACTCGGGTCTCACGGGCCTCGTCCGTAACCAGGAGCCAGCGCAAGCCCCGGACCTGCCGGCCGGGTCAGTAGAGCCAGCGGTCCAGGTGCGCCGGCCAGAGAAACCCCTCGTAGCCGCCGAAGGACGCCGGATCGATCGCCTTGAGCTCCTCGGCCAGGCGGTTCAGCTCGTCGAAAGCCCGCTCCTCCTCCTCCTGACGATGGGCATCCGCCCTGAGCGACTGTCACCTCCTGCCACAGGGGCCGACGAAGGGACAGAGGGACCGGGGTTAGATTCTGCGTATGCCTTCCCATCTCAGTCATGGAGCTTCCGGAGCCCTCCGACGCTTTGCCGGATGGCTCGCCCGGGGGTCGGTGGGCCACCCGATGCTCGAAGGGATCGACTACTGGCAGGAGTTGCGTGACGCGCCCTCGCAGATGGAGACCTGTGTGGCGATCTTCGCGAACGTCCTCGAACTGGATGAGCAGGGGGAACCGGTCAACGAGAAGCACGCGGAGCGCAGGGCCGCGGTCTGGCTCTACCGGTACTGCACCGGGGAACTCCCGCAAGGGGAACCGGACATCGAGCTGTGGGAATGCCGGCTCCACTGACCGGCAGGGGCCAGGCCGTGCAGGCGGGCGATGCCGGGCATCACGCGCCCGCACACCACGTACCGGCCGGCACGACCTCTGCCTAGGACAGGGCGGACGTCTGCGGGGAGCGGAGCACGAGCAGGGTGATCTCGCTGGGGGCGAAGACGCGGAAGGGCGGGCCCCAGAAGCCGGTGCCGCGGCTCGTGTAGAGGAGGGTGCGGGGGCCGTGGTGGCTGAGGCCGGCCACGGCCGGCTGGTCGAGGCGGACCAGGTGGTGGAAGGGCCAGATCTGGCCCCCGTGGGTGTGGCCGGAGAGCTGGAGGTCGATGCCTTCGGCTGCCGCGCGGTCGATGAACTTGGGCTGGTGGGCCAGGAGGAGGACGGGGAGATCCGGGTCTGCGCCCTGGAGGGCCCCGGCGAGATGGGCGCGGTGGCCCGCCAGTCCGGAGGACTCGGCGGTGACGTCGTCGACGCCGGCGACCACGAGGGAGTCACCGCCGCGTTCGAGCAGCAGATGGCGGTTGCGCAGCGGTTCCCAGCCCAGCTCGTCCATCAGATCGACCCAGCCCTGGGCCTCGGTGTAGTACTCGTGGTTGCCGGTGACGTAGACCCGGGCCCGAGTCGCCCGCACGGTGCCCAGCGGGGCGGCCTGCGCGCGACGGCGCTCGGCCGTGCCGTCCGCGATGTCACCGGTGTGACAGACCAGGTCGGCCTCCAGGGTGTTCACCCTCTCGCAGACCCGTGCCGACCAGCGGGCGCGGTCGAGCGGACCGTAGTGGGTGTCCGTTATCAGGACGACTCGGGTGCCGTCCAACCCGGCTCCCAGACGGGGGAGTTCCACGTCGAGCCGGCGCACGCGCGGCACGCGGCGCGCCTCCGCGTACCCCCACGCGAGCAACACGACGGCCACGCCGAGGACGGCCCAGGTGACGATGCGCGCCCGGTCCTGACCCTCGCCGACGCCGGCCGCGGTCAGGGCGAGCCGCAGCAGGACGCCGAGCAGGACGGACCAGGTGAACAGGACCCAGATGCTGCCCAGAAGCGTGTCACCGACGATCGCCGCCCCGTCGTGCTGGCGGCGGCCGTGGCCGCGCACCATGGCGAGCGGCATGGCGACCAGGCCGAGGGCGAACACCGCGGTGCCGGTCAGCGTCACGGGGAGCGGCCAGTGCTGACCGGTGTGCAGGAGAACCCAGCACGGTACGGCCCACAGCAGGACGGGGGCGATCAGAGGGATGTAGCGCATCAGGCGCTGCAGTCGGCTCCGTGGCGCCTCCTGCGCGCCGCCGGCGGCGGATCGGGTGTCGCTGGTCTCGGTCACGCTTCCCCTCCTGAGGGTCTGTCCGACGGATCGTGCCGTATCGGGGCCGCTCGGTGGCCCGGCCCGGTCTGCGTACGGGCCGGGCGCCCGTGGCGCCGACATGATCTGCCGCCCACGTTCTGATTCTGCTCCGGCCTCAGCAGCCGGAGACCACCAGGGCCCATTGTCCGCCGTCGCGGAACGGACCGTCCCCGGGGTGCGGCGAGTCCGCTCCGCCGGAAGCCGAGCCGGCCTGACGGGTGTTCCGGCGGTCTCCGTCGCCCTGCGACCGGAGCCACGGATCATTGCTCGCCTGGGGCCAGGCCGAGTCGCACCCGCTCGTCACGGTCGCAGTGCAGTGTGCCGTCGACGACCCGCGCCGCGGCGACCTGGAGCGAGGAGCGGCGGGTGGCGTAGGTGTCGTCGTTCTCGGCGGTGCCGACGCGGCCCGGGTGGGTGAAGTAGAAGATGTAGGCCGTTTCGTCCTGGACGACCACGTCGGCGTGGAGTCCGATCGTCCCGTCGTCGGGGCGGTTGCCCGGCTCGTCCAGGATCAGTCCCCGGTGTTCCCACGAGGTCAGGTCGTCCGAGCGCAGCACACCCTGGCCGCGCCACTCGTCGACCAGCATCCAGTAGGAGCCGCCGAGTTCGAAGACGTTGGGTCCTTCGTGCGGCCGGTGGACGACCGCGGGGCCGGTGGGCCGCCACCGGTACAGGTCGGGGCTGTCGGCGGCGTGGGTGAGTGAGCCCCGGGACTCGTCCTTGAACCACATGCGCCAGCCGCCGCCCGGCAGCGGGTACACGCACGCGTCGATGACCCGGTCGGAGCCGAGGTCCAGGGCGCCGTGATACCGCCACTCCAGCAGGTCGGGGCTCGTGTAGTGGCGGATCCGGGCGGGGCCCGTCCAGGAGCCGGGCACTCCGGGGAGGTAGCTCACGTACAGGTGGTAGAGCCCGTCGTGCCAGATGATCTCCGGTGCCCAGAAGGTGTTCCTGCCCGGCTCGGTCTCCAGACCGGTGAGGGTGCCCCGGTACGTCCAGGTGCGGCCGCCGTCCGCCGACGCGGCCACACCGAGATCCGTGCCGTGCACCCAGGCGACACCGGGGCCGGGGGCGGTGGTGCGGCGGTTCGTGTACACCAGCCACCACTCGCGGCTTCGGCGGTTCCAGACCACGACGGGGTCGGCGGCGCCGTCGTACACGGGGTCGCGGAAGAGCGGGGCGTCGGACATGTGGTTCACAGGACCTTCCCTGGTTCTGCAGGTCCGCCGCCTGCTCGGTCGCGGCTCCGTGGGCTCGTGGCTTCGTGGTCAGGCCCGGGTACGGTTTCGCCCGGTCCGGCGGCCCGGGCACGCGGGCCTGTTCCTGGTGCGCTCTGTCGACGTTGATGATGCCCCAGATGCGCACGGAGCGGTCTGCTTCGCCGGGATGCTCCCCAACCAGTGGGCGGTCCGCGGGACTTCTCCCCATCGCCGGATCCCCCTGAGGGCCCGGGGGCCGTCACGCACCCGGAGCGGGGCCGTGCGTCCGTACGGAACCGAGCCGCCCGGACCGCCTGTTCGTCACCCGCCTCGTCCCGCCGTACCGCCCTGCGGCTAGTTTGTGTGCAGAGGACGGACAGGCAGGCCCGTGGTGGGACAGGCGCACGGGGGACGGGAGGTCGGGAAGAGTGTCGCTGCGCGGAGGCGATCCAGTCGAGATCGGCGGCTATCCACTCGAGGCGAGGCTCGGCTCGGGCGGCATGGGCACGGTCTTTCTGGCCCGTACGAGTTCGGGGCGGCCGGTCGCGATCAAACTGATCCACCAGCAGTTCGCCGGGGACGACGAGTTCCGCATCCGCTTCCGGCAGGAGGTGGCCGCCGCACGGCGGGTCAGCGGTGCGTTCACCGCGGCCGTGGTCGACGCCGCCCCCGAGGCCGAGCAGCCATGGATGGCGACGGCCTACATCGAGGGCCGGACGCTCGCCCAGCGCATCGCCGAGAACGGCCCGCTGGACGGAGCGGAGCTGAGAAGGCTCGCCATCGGGCTGGCCGAGGCGCTGCGCGACATCCACCGGGTCGGGGTCGTCCACCGTGACCTCAAGCCGTCGAACGTCGTCCTCTCGCCCGAGGGCCCGCGGGTCATCGACTTCGGCATCTCGCGCGCCGCCGACCAGCAGACGCTGACGATGACGGGGCGGGTCATCGGTACGCCGCCCTTCATGTCGCCCGAGCAGTTGCAGGCGCCGCGTGGTGTGGGGCCGCCGTCCGACGTCTTCTCGCTGGGGACACTGCTCGTGTACTCGGTGACGGGTCACGGGCCGTTCGACGCGGACAGCCCGTACATGACGGCATATCAGGTGGTGCACGAGGAGCCGTCGCTGGGCGCCGTGCCCACAGCTCTGCGTGTGGTCGTCGAGTCGTGCCTGGACAAGGACCCCGAGGGGCGCCCCTCGGCGGACGAACTCCTCGTGCTGCTGCGCGACCTGCCGGCCGATCTCGGCGGGACCGAGGAGAGCGGGGCCGGCCCCGGGCGTACCCGCGACATGATCACCCAGCACCACCTCGCGACGCCCACGCCTGCCGGCACGGCCGGTTCCGGGGCGGGGGGCGCCGGCACCTCGCTCGGCCGGCGTCTGCGCGGCCGATGGCGGCCCGTGCTCGCGGCCGCCGTCGCGGTCGCCGCGATCGGCGGGGGAGTCGCGACGCTCACGGCGGGCGGCACCGGGGGGAGCGGCGCCGCGGGCAAGGGCGACAGCGCCGCGACGCCGGGCCCCGCGCTGCCGGACGGCTTCGAGCCGTGGCGAAAGAGCGTGCTGGGCGGTCGCGAGGACATCCCCGACGAACTGCGGTGCGTCGGGCGCGAGGACGCGGTGTTCTGCGGCGGCGGCAGTGTCGTCGCGACCCGTATCGACGTCCGGGACGGCTCGCGGGCGTGGACGGCGAACAGCCCAGGCGTGCCCATGCAGGGCATGCACCTGGTGGGAGCCACCGACGACACGGTGCTCGGTTACCGCTTCGCCGCCGAGGACGCCCCGCAGGGCCCTCCCGTCGAGGTGGTGGCCGTGGACGCGGCCGACGGCCGGGAGCTGTGGTCCGTGCCGTCCGGCGCCCAGTCGACGGCCGTCACGGGCCGCACGCAGGACGCCGTCGTGGCCGGCTCCGCCGTCGTGACGGTCGACGCCTCCAACTCCCGCTTCGAGGCGAGGGACGCGCACAGCGGTGACGTCACCTGGAAGACGGCCTTCCCCGCAGGCACGCAGTGCGCGCCCGTCACCGCGGGGTCACAGCTCTTCGCCATGTGCGCGACGGACGCGGAGGTGGACGACCTTGAGGTGCGCCACCCCGTCCTGCGCACGCTCGACCCGGCCTCCGGGACACTGGGCAGGTCCCTCGCGGTCGACGGCCCCGCCGTGCCGATGGGCGTCGCCGACGGCAGTCTCGTACTCCTCCAGGAACACCGGGAAGGGCCGGCGCTGACCGGCTACGACGGGGTGGCGCGGGTCGACCCGGCCTCGGGGAAGGTCACGTACTCCCGACTGGCCCAGACGTACGCGGGGACGCCCGGCATGGCGGACGGCACCCTCTACGTCAGTGGGCAGACCGGCCTCGTCACGGCGATCGACTCCGCGACCGGCCGGAAGGAATGGTCGCGGCAGACCGGCGTCGAAGGTGCGTCGGGTCCCGCCGAGGGCGCCGACGCGCTGTACTTCAGCTCGGCCACCGGCCGGGTGGTCGCCCTGTCGCCGCGCGACGGCAAGCCGCTGTGGTCGACCGACCCGCAGGCCGACGGCCTGACGGGCGAGCAGGGCGCGAGCTCACGCGTGACCGTCGCGGGGCGGGCGGTGATCGTGGCCGCGGCCGGGAACACGCTCTTCGCCTTCGACGCGCAGAAGCCGCCGAAGTCGGGCTGACCCCGGCGGCGCACCCGATGCTCGGCCGGGTGCCGGGTGCCGGGTGCCGGGTGCCGGGTGCCGGCTGCCCGGGACGCCTCGCCCCCGTGGCGGGGCCTCATCCGGCCGAGGGGCCGACGCGGCCCGGGGCGTCCCGCCCCCGTAGAGGCATGCAGTCCACGACCGTTCCCGCAGGCCACGGGGTGTCCGGTGCCGGTGCGGCCCTGGATAGACTCGTCGGTATGGCCCAGTCGTCCCGCACCCCTTCGAGTCCCGGGATGTGGCGGCGCGAGGCGGGCACCGTTGTGCGCCGGGCCGCCGCGCTCCCCGAGCAGCAGGCCGGGGCGCACTTCGCCATCAGCGCCGGTCTGCGGATCCCCAGCGTTCCCACGGAGTGGTCGCCGCACTCGCATCCCCGGCACGAGCTCGTCTGGGTGCGCGGGGGGACGCTGACGTCCAGGGTGGAGGACCGCGTCTTCACGGTGTCCGAGGGGCACGGGCTGTGGATGCCCGCAGGAGTCGTGCACGGGGGGCGGGCGACGGCGGGCGCGCAGTTCCACGACGCCTTCTTCGCCCCCGACCGCACGCCGTTCGCGTTCGAGGAGCCCAAGGCGATCGCGATGACGCCGCTGCTCGAATCGCTGCTGACCCATCTTTCCCGCTCGGATCTCGACGCGGAGGCCAGGGCGCGTGCGGAGGCCGTCGTGTTCGACGTGCTCCAGCCGTCGGAGCGCCAGCTCGTGCTGCAGCTGCCCGGCGACCCCCGGATCGACGCGATCGCCGAGGCCCTGCTGGACGATCCCGCCGACGACCGCTCCCTGGAGGAGTGGGCGCGGGCACTGGGGATCAGTGACCGCACGGTCACCCGCGCGTTCCGCCACGCCACGGGCCTGTCCTTCGCGCAGTGGCGGCAGGTGCTGCGGGTGCACCGGGCGCTGACCCTCCTCTCCGAGGGGCTCGACGTGACGACCGTCTCCGAGGTGCTCGGCTACGCGCAGCCCAGCTCCTTCATCGCGGCCTTCCGGCGGGTCATGGGAACCACGCCCGGCGCGTTCTTCGACACGGCCGACGGCACCCCTCAGGATGTCCGGAATCCCGTATCGCGTGTCCGTAACTCCTGATTGCCGACATCGCGAGCGGAATATAGCCTTCCCGGAGTTAGGTAACCCTTAGTTGTTGCTCGACGCGAACGGTGCGTTCCGTGCGTGGGAGAGTCTGCGGCGCCCGGCCGGCGAAGGCCGGACGGAGGGTGCCGCGGCCCCTGCCCCTCCGACCTCCGGAACCCACCGATGTTCATACGCTCCTCCCGGCACGCCGGTCGCCCGGCGTCCGGCGACGCCACGCCTGCCGCCGCCCTCGACGGGCACGACCTGGTGCTGCGTTACGGCGGCAAGCCGGTCGTCCACGGCGTCTCGCTGAGCCTGGAGCCCGGCCGCGCCACCGCCCTCGTCGGACCCAACGGCAGCGGGAAGTCCACGCTGCTGCGAGCGCTCTCCCGGCTGCACCGGCTGGACGGCGGCCGGGTGACGCTCGGCGCCACCGACGGGCAGCCCGAGCGCGACGCGGCCCTGCTGAGCGCCCGCCGGTTCGCCCGCGAGGTCACGCTGTTCTCGCAGTCCAGGCCCGCACCCCAGGGGCTGACGGTCGCGGAGGTCGTGGCGTTCGGACGCCACCCCTACCGCCGGGGCTTCGCCGGACTCACCGCCGACGACCGGACCGCGGTCGACCACGCCATGGGCGTCACCGGCGTACGGGACATGGCGGACCGGCCGGTCGGAGAACTCTCCGGCGGGGAGATGCAGCGAGTCTGGCTCGCGGCCTGCCTCGCCCAGGACACCGGCGTCGTGCTCCTGGACGAACCCACCAACCACCTGGACCTGCGCTACCAGATCGAGACGCTCGACCTGGTGCGCGACCTCGTCGAGGAGCACGGCATCGCCGTCGGCATCGTGCTGCACGACCTCGACCAGGCGTCCCGCGTCGCGGACACGCTGGTCCTGATGCGCTCCGGCCGCGTCCACGCCGCCGGGGCACCCGCCGACGTCCTCACCGCCGAGAACATCGGCGAGGTCTACGACATCCGCGTCGAGGTCGGCACCGATCCCCGCACGGGGCGGCTCCGCATCGACCCCATCGGGCGGCACCCCGCCTGAAACCGGGCTGCCCCCGCACGCAGCGGCACATCCGCCGCTCCCACACCGATCGAGAAGAGGATCCTTCATGAACCGTGCCCATCGCCTGGCGGCGTCGGCCTCCGCAGGGCTCATCGTCCTGGCCGCGACGGCCTGCGGCACGACCAGCGTCGACGAGGCAGGCAGCAGCACCAGCGCGCCGCCCGCGTCGAAGAGCTGCGCCGACGACACCACGGCCACCTCGACCGAGCCCGTCTCCTTCAAGGACGGCGTCGGCCGGCAGGTGAAGCTCGACAAGCCCGCCGAGCGCATCGCGGTCCTGGAATGGCAGCAGGTCGAGGACGCGCTGACCCTCTGCGTCACCCCCACCGCGGTCTCCGACGCGAAGGGCTACAGCACCTGGGTCAGCGCGGAGAAGCTCCCCGACGGAGTGACGGACATCGGCACCCGTGAGGAACCCGACCTCGACACCCTCTACGCGGCGAAGCCCGACCTCATCGTCGTGGAGGCGTTCGACGCCGACGACGAGACCGTCAAGAAGCTGGAGAAGCGCGGCGTCCCCGTCATGGTGACGCGAGGGGCGAACCCGAAGGACCCGATCGGGAACATGCGGGACGTCTTCAGCATGATCGGCGAGGTCACCGGCCGCACCGAGCGGGCCGACCAGGTGCTCAAGCAGTTCGACGACCACCTGGCCGAGGCGAAGCAGCAGGTCATCGACGCCGAGCTGCCGACGAAGGACTTCCTCTTCTTCGACGGCTGGCTCCAGGGCGGCAACCTCACCGTCCGCCCCTACAGCGACGGCGCCCTCTTCACCGAGATAGGCAAGGAACTCGGTATGAAGCCCGCGTGGACCAACGACGTCAACAAGGCCCACGGCGACGGCGGCGTCGACCCCTCCTACGGCCTCGCGCAGACCGACGTCGAGGGCCTCACCGCGGTCGGCGACGCCAACCTCTTCTACGCCAACGACGAGGGCGCCGGCGGCTACGTCGCCGCGCTCGGCAAGAACCCGATCTGGAAGTCCCTCCCGGCCGTGAAGGAAGGCCGCGCGCACGCCTTCCCGGCGCGGGTGTGGGGCGCGGGCGGTCCGCGCTCCTGCGAGCAGGCGATCGACGCGTACGTCGACGTACTCGACAAGAAGTGAGCACAGCGCGGACGACGGCACTCGGTGGGGAGACGCTGCCGCGCGACGAGCGCGGCGGCGGCCCCACCGGGGTGGCCGTCCTGGCACTCCTCCTCGCCGTGACCACCCTGGTGGGCATGTGGCACCTGACGCAGGGGACGTCGGGCGTCGGCGTCGGCGACCTGCTGCGCCACCTCGCCGGGGAACGGGAGGACACGGGCGGGGCGCCGGTCGGCGAGATCCTCACCGGCTCGCGCCTGCCGCGCCTGCTGGCGGGCGTGGCGGTGGGCTTCGCCCTCGGCTGCGCGGGCACGCTCCTCCAGTCCGTCACGCACAACGCGCTCGCCTCCCCGGACACCCTCGCGGTCACGGCCGGGGCCTACTTCACGATCACGCTCGTCGCCGCCTTCGGTTTCGCCGTCCCGCTCTGGGCGTCGGGAGCCGTCGCCTTCGCCGGCGGCCTGGTGGCGGCGGCCCTCGTGCTGCTCCTCGCCGGCCGGGCCGCGGGCACCGCCGGCACCCGCCTCATCCTCGCCGGATCGGCGACGGCGATGGCCCTGGACGCGGCGACCGGGATGCTCCTCATCCTGTTCGACCAGAACACCACCGGACTCTTCGCCTGGGGGAGCGGCTCGCTCGCCCAGCTGAACATCGACGCGTCGATACGGGCCTTCCCCCTCGTGGCCGTGGTGCTGTGCGCCGCCCTGGCGCTCTCCCGGCGGCTGGACGTGATGAACCTCGGCGACGACGCCGCGTCCACCCTCGGTGTGCCGATCAGGTCCACCCGTGTGGTCGCCGTGGTCTGCGCGGTGCTCCTGACCAGCACCGCGGTGACGCTCGCGGGCCCGATCGCCTTCGTCGGCCTCGGCGCCCCCGTCCTGGCCCGCCTCATCGCGGGGCGGGTCAGGGCGCTGCGCAAGCATCTGCTCCTGCTGCCCGCGGCCGGGCTGCTCGGCGCGCTGCTCATCCTGCTCGCGGACGCCACGCTGCGCGCGATCCAGGGCGCGGACGGCGCCGCCTCCATTCCCACGGGCGTGCCGACGGCGCTGCTCGGCTCCGTCGTGATCGTGGTCCTCGCGATGCGCCTCCGCGACACCGGCCGGCTCCGGCAGCCGCCGCACGCGCGGGTCGCCGTGCGGTCACCTCGCGCGTTCCTCCTCGTCGTCCTCGGCGCGGTCGCGCTCCTGGCCGCCGCCGTCCTCGTCGCCGTACTGGCGGGAAGCCTCTGGCTGCGTACGGGGGACATCGCGCTCTGGGCCCGGGGCGCCGCCCCCGGCCTGATCGGCCAGGCGCTCGACGACCGGGTCCCACGGGTGGCCGCAGCGGTCCTCGCGGGTGCCGCACTCGGACTGGCCGGATGCGTCGTGCAGAGCGCGGTGCGCAACCCGCTGGCGGAACCAGGTGTACTCGGCATCACGGCGGGCGCCGGCCTGGGCGCGGCGAGCGTCGTCACCTCGGGCATCCCGGGCGGGCGGCCGGTGCTCATCGCCGTCGCGGTCGCGGCAGGGCTCGCCACGTTCGGGGTGATCGCCCTGCTGGCCTGGCGCGGCGGCTTCCTGCCCGACCGGTTCGTCCTGATCGGGATCGGCTGCGGTTACGGCCTCAGCTCCATCACGACCTTCCTCCTGCTGCGCGCCGACCCGTACAACACGCCCAGGATCTTCACCTGGCTCTCCGGTACGACCTACGGGCGCACGCTGCCCGACGTCGTACCCGTCGCGGTGGCCCTGGCGCTCGCACTTCCCGTGCTGTTCGCCATGCGGAGCCGGCTCGACCTGCTCGCCGTCGACGAGGACACCCCGCGCATCGTCGGCGTCAGGCTGGAACGCACACGCTTCGTCGCACTGGCCGTCGCCGCGGTGCTGGCGGCACTCAGCGTGATCGCCGTCGGAGTCGTCGGCTTCGTCGGCCTCGTCGCCCCGCACCTCGCCCGGTCCCTGGTCGGCGCCCGGCACGGCCGCGCGATCCCGGTCGCGATGCTGCTCGGCGGCCTGCTGGTCTGTGTGGCGGACGCCCTCGGCCGTACGCTCGTCGCCCCCGCACAGATACCCGCCGGCCTGATGATCGCCCTGGTCGGAGCCCCGTACTTCATCTGGGTGCTCCGACGGTCGCGCGCATGACACCAGGCAGCGGCACCCCCGCGCACGCGACGGTCGTCGGAGCGCCCACGTCCTCCCGCAGCCGGCGGCCGTCGGCGCGTCCACGTCCTGCCGGATCCGTCAGGAACACCTCATGCCACCTCAGCAGGAAGCACCCGTGAACAGCATCGTCGTCCCCTTCGAGCCCGACACCTCACCGGCCCCGCTGGAGCGGCTCGCGCACCACGAGGTGCTGGAGCGCTGGCACGCCGTCGACCGCTCGGCCCACGACCCCCGCATCGTGGCCGTCCCCGGTGACGACGGCGAGGGCTGGACCGCCGCCGCGCTCGTGACATCCCGCCCGCACACGGGCTACCTGAAGATCGTGGACGCCGTCGGCGACGTGCGGGCAGCCGTGGCAGCCGTCGTCGCCCACGCGCACGGCCGGGAGCTCGCGCAGGTCAAGTGGGAAGGATGGACGGCGCGCCCCGAGGACGCCGCCGCCTGCGGCTTCACCCCCCTGTGCCCTCCGCTCGGGCAGTCGGAGGAGGAGGCCGGGCCCGGCACCGGTTACGTGCGCTGGCTGCACGACGGCACGGTGACCGAGCCCCCGTACTACGGGCAGACCACGCACTTCACCTGCGGCGCGGTCACCGCCCTGGTCGCGCAGGCGCACGCGGGGACGCTGCGGCGGGACGAGCTCGACCGCCCGGCTGAGCTGACGCTGTGGCGCGGCGCGACCAACTTCCCCGCGTGCGAGCCCGTCGGGCTGGGCGTCGCCGTGCGCCGGGCGTGGCCGGCGTCCCCCGTCGAGGTCCATCTCGACACGGACGAGCCCGTCCTGCTCGGCCACCTCGCGGAGGGCGAGCAGGTGTGGCGCGCCCTGCTTCAGCGGGCCTCGCGCACGGACGCCGAACACGTCGGCGTACCCATCGATCCGCGCCACCTCCCCATGTCCGGCATCCGCAGCGTGATCGGCCGGCAGGGACATGTGCTGCTCCTGGTCTCGCTCGCCGGGATGCAGGGGTTCGACGTGCCGCACTGGGTGCTCTGCCACGGCGCCGTGCCCGGCGCCGTCGTGATCGAGGACCCGTGGTCCAACGCGGCAGCGGGGGACACCTGGG
Source organism: Streptomyces sp. CB02058 (assembly GCF_001905505.1). GTDB lineage: Bacteria > Actinomycetota > Actinomycetes > Streptomycetales > Streptomycetaceae > Streptomyces. The sequence goes on along the minus strand of NZ_LIPG01000004.1, from coordinate 726,744 downwards.
TGGACGCCCATCTGCTGCCCGTCCCCGACCCGGAGCTCGACACGATGTCGACGATGGCGCCGGACGACTTCCGCGGGGCCGTGACCATCGGCTGACGGCTGACGGCCGGTGAACCGCGGGTCCCGCCGGCCCGCACGTCATCTGTCGCGGGGCCGTGGCCGACGGGAGCCGTAGCCGCTACGCTGCCCGGCACAGCCCAGGGCACCGCCGTCGTCCCGCGCCGTCGAGGTGCCCCGTCTTCCGCCAGGGCGCATCCTGGCCGTTGAGAGGCTTCGCGGTGGTGTCCGGCTGCCGCCGTGACCGAGGGAGGTGACGCCGTGGCGGCTGGCTCTCACGATGCCGGAGGGTGGGACCGGGACTCGGTCCTCGCCCGGGCGCTGCTCTCCCAGGACGACATCGCGGTCCTGGAGCTCGACACGGAGTTCCGCCCCGTCCGTACGAACGCCGCCTACAAGGCGATGCGCCCGGACGGCGCGGGCGAGGAATGGCTGCTGGACCTGCCCGGCACCGGTGCCCACGGGACCGTACGGGCCTTCACGGCGCGGGTGGCTGGCACCGGGAGACCCGTGGTCGCGGCGGAGTACCCGCTCGGGCCGCCCGGATCCGACCGGGTGGTGTCGCTCACCTGCATCCGCCTCGACGGCCCCCTCGGGGCGCCGGTCGGGGTCGCGATCGCCGCCGTCGAGGTCACCGAGCGGCACAGGACCCAGCAGCGGCTGTCGGCGGCGTACCGCGACGCCTTCGAGATCGGCGGCTCGCTGGACGTCGTGAACAGCGCCCGCGACCTGGTCGCCGTTCTCGTGCCCGCCCTCGGTGACCTCGCGTGCGTCGAATTTCCCGAGGACGTCCTCAGAGGACGTGACCCGCAGCCCGGCTACATCGGCCGGGAGGCCTCGGCTCCGCGCCGTGTCGCGGTCAAGGCGGTGGACGGCACGTGGCCCGCCGCTCTGGCACAGGTCGGCGAAGCCCTTCCGTTCGTCCCCGAGCAGCCCGCGACCGCCGCCCCCGCAGTCGGGGGAGCGCTCATGGCGGACGCGGAGACCGCCCGTGCCTTCCTCGGCCACGACCCGGAGCTGATCGAGCGCTTCCTGCCGGAAGGACTGCGGCACGTGCTCGGCTGCCCCCTCCACCACCGCGGGCGGTTCTTCGGCTACGCTCAGGTGTACCGCGTGGACGATCCTGAACCGTTCTCGGACGCGGACGTCGAGCTCATGCAGGACCTGTGCCACCGCACTGCCCTCGCGATCGACAACGCCTTCCGGTTCACCCGCGAACACCGGACGGCCGTCGTCTTCCAGCAGAGCCTGCTGCCGCCCGCGGCCACCGAGACCGCGGCCGTCGAGACCGCCGGGGTCTATCTGCCCGCGGGCGGTGGGCTCAGCGTCGGCGGGGACTGGTACGACGCGTTCCCGATCTCGTCGCTGAGGATGGCCCTGGTCGTCGGTGACGTCATCGGCCACGGTCTGCAGGCGACCGCCACCATGGCCAGGCTGCGGACAGCGGTGCAGACCCTCGCCGACCTCGACCTGCCTCCGGACGAACTGCTCACCCGCCTCGACGACCTCGTCCAGCGCATGATGGGCGAGTCCGAAGAACCGGACACCGTCGGCGCCTCCTGCCTGTTCGCCGTCTACGACCCGGTGTCCAGGGTGTGCCAGATGGCCAGCGCCGGGCACCCGGCGCCGGTGATCGTGCTGCCCGACGGAAGCGCCGAGTACGCGCCCGTGATCCCCGGGCCGCCCCTGGGCGTCGGGGACATTCCCTTCGAGGTGTTCACCACGACGCTTCCGGTCGGCAGCGTGCTGGCCCTCTACACCGACGGCCTGCTCCGGCGCGACGAGGAAGCCGGCCGGACCAGCGCGATCGCGCAGGGAGCGGGACTCCCCGCGGAGCTGGGGCAGTTGGTGGCGACCGGCGACAGCCTCGACGACATCGCCTCCTGGATGACCGGCCGCCTCGCCGAACCTGAGCAGCTCGAGGACGATGTCACCCTCCTGCTCGCCCGTACGCGTGCGGTGGCCGAACAGGACACGGCTACCTGGGAGTACGCCGCCGACCCCGCGGCGGTCCACGACGCCCGTACCGACGTCCTCGGCCGGCTGGCCGTCTGGGGGCTGGAGAAGGAGGCCTTCGCCACCGAGCTCATCGTCAGTGAACTCGTCACGAACGCGATGCGCTACGCCAGCGGCCCCATCGTCCTCCGGCTCATCCGCGACCGGGTGCTCGTGTGCGAGGTCTCCGACCCCAGCAACACCCAGCCGCGCCTGCGCCGGGCACTGAACACGGACGAGGGCGGGCGGGGCCTGTTCCTGATCGCCCAGCTCTCCACGCGGTGGGGCTGCCGCTACGGTGCCCGGGGCAAGACGATCTGGACCGAGCAGGTGCTTGAATCGGGGTGATGAGGGGGCGAGGGGCCGAGTGAGGCGAACACGTCATCTCATCCGGCTTCGTCTCATCGGGGGTGGGTATGGACCGGACGGTCTTCGACGCCGTCAGGTACTCCGCGGTGTGCCAGGACTGCGATGCGGAGCTGGAGTGCTGGGGAGTGCAGGCCCTGGTGAACGGCCAGTTGCGCTGGGACGTCGAATCGGTCTGTTCCGCCTGCGGCTCTGCCACGTACGCGTGCGACGGCGACATACCGACGGAACGGCGAGCCCAGTTGCTCTCCGAGCATGGCCCCGCGTCGCTCCGGGTGAGCGCTCCGCCGGCTACGGGTGTCGCGGTCCTGCGCATGCTGCGGGCCGCGCTCGGCATCGACCTGCGTGACGCCAGAGCTGAGCTGCGCCGTGTGCTGGACGGTGACTACTCGGGAACGCTTCCCGAGATGGAGTATCTGGCCCGCGCGCTCCGGGAGTCCGGCATCCCCGCCACTGCCACGCGTCCTTGAGCGTCCGGTCCGGACGGCCCAGCCGGTTGTCCCGGTGCCACCCGAACCGGGGGTACCGCGTGGGCGCACGCCCGCATGCTGTCCGCACACTTCTGCGCCCGCGTGGTGAGAATCGACCAGTCCAGGTGAGCGTCACCCACGCGCGGGGCGGCCGGTGCGACCTAGCGTGGACGGTGCGCGGGCCTCGCGCCCCTCCCGCCTCCGCACTCACCGAGGACAGCACCCCATGCCGATGCAACCCTGGTTCCCCGACGCCAAGTTGGGCATCTTCATCCACTACGGGATCTACGCGGTCGACGGCGTCCCCGAGTCATGGGCGTTCTACACGGGACAGGTGCCGCACGAGCGGTACATGCGGCAGCTGGACGGTTTCACCGCGTCCAGGTACGACCCGGGCGCCTGGGCGGACCTGTTCGTTCGCGCCGGTGCCAGGTACGCCGTACTGACCGCGCGTCATCACGACGGTGTGGCGCTGTGGGACACCGCCCACGGCGACCTGGACGTCGTACGCCGCACACCCGCCGGACGCGACCTCGTGGCCGGTTACGCCGACGCCCTGCGGGAACGGGGCCTCAAGGTCGGCCTGTACTACTCGCACTCGGACTGGAACCACCCGGACTACGCGAGCGTGGTCCATCCCGAGCCGCCGACCGAGGACGTGGCCACCCACCCCCTCGTCACCCCGGAGGACGGCGTGGCCGACCCGGAGGCCTGGGCCAGGTTCGTCGCGTACCGCGACGCCCAGGTCGGGGAACTCGTGTCCCGCTACCGGCCCGACCTCCTGTGGTTCGACGGCGAATGGGAGCGCAGCGAGGAGCAGTGGGGGATGGGGGAGCTGGCCCGGCAGATCATCGCGGGGAACCCGGAGACCGTCCTCAACGCGCGCATGCTCAGCCACGGCGACTACGCCACCCCGGAACAGGGCGTACCGCTGCTGCCCCCGGACGGACCCTGGGAACTGTGCCTGACCGTCAACAACTCCTGGGGCTACCAGCACCACGACCACGACCAGAAGTCCGTCCGCCGGCTGGTGCGCTACTTCGCCGAGACGATCGGCGCGGGCGGCAACCTCCTGCTCGCCGTCGGACCGCGCGAGGACGGCACGATCCCCGCGGAACAGGCCGAGCGGCTGGAGGGCCTCGGGGCCTGGATCGCCAAGCACTCCGCCGCCGTGTACGGCACCGGGGCGGGCCTGCCGGCCGGGCACCACTACGGCCCCAGCACCCTCTCGGCCGACCGGCGCACCCTCCACCTGGTCTGCTTCGACACCCCCCGGGAGTCGGTCTCGCTGCGCGGCCTGCGCAACAAGGTCCGGCGGGTGAGCGTCCTCGGTACGGGCACCGAGCTGGCCCACCGCTTCACCGGAGGACTCGGCGACGTACCGGGCGTGCTGTGGATCGACGCGCCGAGCGGGACGGACCTCGACGAGCAGGCGACCGTGCTGAGTGTCGAACTCGACGGTGAGCTGGACCTGTACCGGGGCAGCGGCCGCAGCTGAGCCGCCCTGGTCGGTCAGCCGCCGGCGCGGACGGCGCGCGGGGAGGCGCCCAGTTCGCGCCGGCACGCCTTGTTGAAGGCCTGGAGGTCGTCCATGCCGACGGCCGCCGCGATCGCCTGGATCGGCAGCGTCGTCTCCCGCAGCAGATGGCGTGCCCGCTCCATCCGCCGGCGCCGGATGTACGCCACGACCGTGCCGCCGGTCTCCGCGCGGAACAGCCGGATCAGCTGGTTGTGAGACACCCCGGAGGCCCGCGCCACCTCCGGGACGAGCAGACGCTCCGCGAGATGCGACTCGATGTGCGCGACGGCGCCGGAGAACGAGGCGTGCGGTCCGCCGCCCCGCCCCTTCGGCTCGGCGAGCTCGGCCAGCCGCCACAGGGCCGCCCACACCTCGGCATCGGCCCGCCGCGCACTGCGCGGCGCGGCGGCGATGGCCCCCAGCAGCAGCCCGGCGAACTCCGGGGTCTGCGCGCCGGCGTCCTGGACCACCGGCACGGTGAGCGGCTCTCCCGTGCCCGGCAGCCGCAGATGCGCGTACAGGTGCTGGGACCGCCCGCGGTAGCGGTAGCGCACCTCGGCCCCCGGCGGGACCAGGCTGACGTGTCCGGGCCGCACGGCATGGAGCACTCCGTCGACGACCAGGTCGGCGCTGTACTGGTACAGGTGGAGCTGCCACAGGTCGGGGAGCCGGAAGACGTCGACCGCGCTCGTCGTCCCGTGGACGCCCCTGCCGAGGCTGAGCACGCGCGGCGGCTCGTCCAGCCGCACCGCGCAGGACCGCCCGGGCCGGACCCAGGCACTCTCCGTCATGCGAAAAATCTACCAGTGGCCCTGTCCGCCCACGGCACGGTCGTGCGGGGCCCGCGGAAAGACCATGACGCCCCACCCGCCAGCCCGTCAGGCGCGTACCAGCTTCGCCTTCTTCTCGCTCTTCCAGAAGCCGGAGAACGTGATGCGGTCCTTCGGGAGGCCCGCGCGGACGAGGTGACGGCGGCCCTCGGTGGCGAGCGTCGACTCGCCGACGACGAACGCGTAACCCGCCTCGTCGACGGTCTCGTGGCGGCGGAGTTCCTCCAGTGCGGCGGCGCCGGGCACCGCGGTCGCGTCGTCGCGGACCACCCAGGTCACGGAGACACCGGCCGGTGCGTCGAGCGGGCGGCGGTCCTCGGCGAGCGGGATCTCCTGGATGACGCGTCCCGTGGTGTCGCGCGGGAGGGAGCGCAGGATGCCGGCGGTCGACGGCAGGCCGCTCTCGTCGGCGACCACGAGCACCTCGGAGGCGTCCTCCGGGCGGTCGAAGATGAGGCCCTGGTCCAGCACGGCGACCGGATCGCCGGAGCCGGCCGCGCAGGCCCAGATCGCCGCGGCGCCCTCGGGCTCACCCTCCGGGCCGCAGTGCACGACGAAGTCGATGTCCATCTCGGCCGCTTCGGGGCGGAAATCGGCGACGGTGTAGTTGGCGCAGTGCGGCCGCACGTCCTGCGGAATGGCGTAATAGGGGTCCCACCATCGCGAGCCCGAGAGCTCGGGAAGCACGAAGTCCGCCTGGTGAGGCAGGCGCAGGAAGAGACGGAACCAGTGGTCGTACCCCAGCCAGGGGAAGTCGGCGAGATTGGCGCCGGTGATGGTCACCCGTTGTATCGACGGGGAGAAGCGCTCGCTGCGGACCACTTCGCCACGGAACAGACCGGGTTGCTTGGGCATGAGCCTGGGGGTTTTCGACACGCAATGAAGGGTAGCCTAAGCTAAGTTTCCGTCAAACCCCTGGTGCGCCACAGAAAATCGTGAGAGCTCCCCGCCGGGCGAGGTGAGTACGGCCGGAGCGCCGACCGGCGGAGACACCGGGGCCGCCAGACCCGTGTCCCGCGCTCGGCCATCTGTCCCCGCACCGGTGGCCTGGTCTACGGCTTGTGCTCCTGCCGCCGCACCATCTCGTCGATCCAGACGGGCGCGAACGGAGACGTGCAACCGGGGGAGACCGGGTAGTCCTTGAGCACTCCCAGACGCTCGCCGATCCCGATCGCATGGGCGCGGTGCTCCGGGTGCTCGATGCCGATCCGGGCCAGGCAGTGGTTCATCGCCCACTGCAGTCGGTCCGGGGCGTCCGCGAGCTCCGCCTCGATGACGTCCAGCAGCCCTTCGAGGTCGAGGCCCCCGGGCTTCTTCGCCACGCGTTCCGTGGTCAGAGCCCATCCGGCACTCGCGACCACCGGGTCCGGGTCGGCCGACCAGGACACGCGCAGCTCCTCGGAGTGCGGGCTCTTCTTCACCACGTGGTTCACGAGCCAGTCGTGCACCTTGGGGGTGCCCGCCTCGCGGATCATGGCGTCCAGCTCGTCCAGCTCGTCCCGCTCGAACGCCTTCGGGCGGCAGATGAGCGTCGTGAGCAGTCGCGCCGCCGTGTCACCCGTGCCCCAGAGCTCGCGCGCGAGGTCCTGCCGGGTCTTCAGCCGCTTCGCCAGTGCGCGCAGCCTGCCGAGATTCACGCCGTGATCGTCGCCGTGTCTCTCGTTGACCGCGCGCACCTTCGGGTCGTCGAGCGCGGCCAGCTCGGCCATCACCTCGGCCACCGTCGTCTCCGCCACCTGGGCCTCCTCGGTCTCCGGTCCCGCACCTGCGAGCAGCCTACGGCGCACTCCCCGGCGGCCGGCCGGGAGTGCCTGCGCGAGATCGCGGACGGCGAGCCCGGCAGTGCGCGCGCCCCGCCGCCGGGCGGGGCGGGCCTCACCCCGACGGCGTACACCCGCTCGTACGGCCCCGGGGCGCGGGCGAGAGTGGCACAGACCGTGCACCTGTGCCGCGTGCCCGGCCACCGCATGCCGGCTGTGAGGGAGATCCAGATGTCCCGGACCACGGAACCCCGTCCCGAGCACCGGGCAGACGGGGACGGCCGACGGCATCCGGTGCTCGCCCGGTGAGCCGGCCCCACGGAGCTGCCGCATGACGCACCCCGGCACGCTCGTCCTGATCATGGCGGCAGCCGTACTGGCGCCGCTGCTCGTGTACGCGACCGGACGCAGGCTGCGGATTCCGCTGGTGATCTTCGAGATCGCCCTCGGAATCCTCATCGGCCCCGACGTGCTCGGCTGGGCGCACACGGACACGGTCATCGACACCCTCGCCGACCTCGGGCTGTCCATGCTGATCTTCCTCGCCGGTTACGAGATCCAGTTCGCGGCGGTGCGCGGCGAGACCCTGCGCCGATCCCTGTGGGCCTGGCTGATCTCGCTCGCCGCCGGCATCGGGCTGGCCATGCTCATCACCGCAGGCCAGGTGTTCGAGGCGTTCGTCATCGGTACCGCGCTGACCAGCACGGCCCTCGGCACGGTGCTGCCGATGCTGCGTGACCGGGGGGAGCTGAAGGGCCGCTTCGGCACGGTCATGACGGCGTTCGGAGCCGTCGGCGAGTTCGGTCCCGTCGTCGCCATGGCGCTGCTGCTCAGCGGGCGTCGCCCGGCCGAGTCGGCGGCCCTGCTGGCCGCGTTCGGGGTGATCGCCGCCGCGGCCGTCTTCTGGGCGACACGGCCCCGGCCGCCGTGGTTCACACGGCTGACGGAACGGACCCTGCACAGCAGCGGACAGTTCGCCGTCCGGTTCGTGATGCTGCTGCTCGCGTGCATGCTGGGCCTCGCCGAAGTGTTCGGCCTGGACGTGCTGCTGGGCGCGTTCGCCGCGGGCATCCTCACCCGCCTCGTCCTGCACAGGGCCGCGCCCGAGAGCAGCGAAGAGATCCTCGGCAAGGTGGAGGCGATGGGCTTCGGCTTCCTCGTACCCCTGTTCTACGTCGTCACCGGCATCGAGTTCGACCTGGACGCGCTCCTGCACGACGTGGCCGCCCTGCTGGTGGTGCCGTTGTTCCTGCTGCTGTTCGTGCTGGTGCGGGGCGGCCCGGTGTACGCGTTCGCTCCGAAGGACCTGGGCTCCGCCGACCGGGCGGGCCTGGCCCTCTACGCCTCGACGTGCCTGCCCCTGGTCGTCGCGATCACGACCATCGGCCTGGACCAGAAGCTCCTCGAATCCAACGAGGCGGCGTCGCTGGTCGGTGCCGCGATGCTGTCGGTCCTCGTGCTGCCGCTGCTCGCGACGCGACTGCGGGCGAGGGCCGACGGGCCGGGCCGGGCGCCGGCCCCCACCGACGAGGCGGCCGGCACCGAGGCGTGGTGAGGGCGCTTCGCCGGGCCGCGCCGTGTGACTCGACCCATAGGCCGCAGATCACATACGAGGCGCGGTAGTAGGGCCCGGTGCACGGGCCCGCCGTGTTCGACCGCCCGGGCCGGCCCGACGGGCACGGCCTACGCAGGCGCGTAGTACCACCGCTCCTTGCCGTCGCTCCGGCGTGCCGTCAACCATGGATTCACGCCCCGGGAGCAGTCGCCGCGGACCGGCCGGTCACCGCGGAGCCGTACACACGGACCTCGCCGCGCACCGCCGCCCCGCTGCCGCAGCCCGGTGGCCGTCCTGCCGTCAGACCGAGGAGAGTGCTTCATCCGTACGTCCGCCACGCCCCTGACCACCGCCTCCCGTGCCGCCCGGATCCGCAGGTTCTCGGTTTCCGGACTGTGCGCCGCAGGAGCCGCCGCAGCCGCCCTGACCCTCGCCCCGTCCCCCGCGCACGCCGCCGAGCCCGCCTCGCACAGCGTGTCCACGGCCGGAGCCTCGGCGGACAAGGACAAGCTGGACGGCTGGATCCGGGAGTCCCTGGAGATCATGGACGAGGAGGGGATCCCCGGCACCTACGAGGGCCTGCACCGCAACATCATGCGCGAGTCCGGCGGCGACCCCGACGCCTCCAACGGCTGGGACGTCAACGCGCAGAACGGCACCCCCTCCAAGGGGCTGCTCCAGATGATCCAGCCGACCTTCGAGGCGTACCACGTCGACGGTACGCCGAAGGACCTGACCGACCCGGTGGCCAACATCACCGCGGCCGCCAACTACGCGGCCGACAAGTACGGCTCCATCGACAACGTCGACTCGGCCTACTGAGCACGACCGCCCCGGACCGGCAACGCGCCGGTCAGTCGGTGAGGCCCAGCGCCCCCGCCGCCTGGATCGCCAGCCAGACCTCGGCCATCGCGCCCGTGGACGACAGATCGCGGTCGGCGAGAGCGCCGAAACGGCGCAGCCGGTAGGCGAGGGTGTTCGGATGGATGTGCAGCGCCGCCGCGGCCGACTCGGTGCGGCGGTCGCGCTCCATCCAGGTACGGACGGAGACCAGCAGATGCGAGTCGTGGGCCTCGTCGTACCGCAGGACACCGCCGAGCACGTGCTCCACCAGCGCGGTCAGCACGGCGGGATCGTCGGGCAGCCACCGGCCCGTCGCGTCGTCGCCGTACCGCACGACCGGACGGCCGGACTCCACGGCCTTCGACACGGCCCAGAGCGCCTCGCGCTCGGCGATCTTCAGCGCGACGCCCGGCGCGAAGGGACGGCTCATCCCCGCCGCCACGCCGGCCAGCCCGCCCACGGCCTCCGCCAGCTCCGGCGCGCCCAGGACATAACGGTCCTCGCCCCTGGTGAGCAGCAGATGCGGATGATCCTCCAGGCAGCTCAGCAGCGCCTCGTCCGTGGTGCGGCGGACCACCAGCAGCGCGGCGTCCCCCTCGATCCGGTGCCGGGCGAGCCGGCGTCTGGCCGTATCGGGGTCGATCACCTCCTGCAACAGCTCGGCCAGTGTCTCCGCTCCCTCACGGCGCAGCACCTCGCGCTCGTTCCGCACCATCGCCAGCCGCAGCGCCGCCACCGTGGCGATGTGCTGGACGACGGCGAGCCCCGCGGGCTGGGCGCCCTGACGCTCGTACGCCACGAGGAAGCCCGCCGGGCCGCCGGGCGCGGGCACCGGGAGCACGAAGCCGCCGGGCACCGTGGGCGGAGCGTCGACGGAAGCGGGCAGGACCCCGGGATCGGGTGTGGGGACACCGGGCAGCAGGGGACGGCCCTGCGGTGTGCAGAGGTAGACGTCGTACCCCGACAGCCCTTCGAGCCTGCGCAGCAGTGCCGGGGTGTCGAGGTTCTCGGCGACCAGCCAGCGCAGGGAGCCGAAGACCTGGAGCTGCGCGCCCAGCCGGTGCCGGGCGTCCTCCTGGACCGAGGCCGCGACCTCCTGGGCCACGGCGATGAAGGGGACGGCGAGCGGGACCTCCAGGACAGGGAAGCCCCGCTCCTCGGCCGCCTCGAAGAACGCGTCGTGGAGCGGCGGCATGTGCAGTTGCGCCGACAGGGCGAGACCGGACACGCCCGCGTCGTCCAGCCGCTCCAGATACGCGCGCTGCTCCGCCGCGCCCCGGGGGACGGCCAGGCCCGTCGTCATCATCAGCTCGGCGCCCAGCAGCCAGGGGGTCGGATCGGCGAGCTCGCTCGCGTGGGCCCACGAGACGGACCGGCGGAGGCCGCCGCTGCCCGCCTTCACCGAGAGCTGGAGCGCCGGGAAGGAGAGGAGATCCTCGACCGTGAGTTTGTTGCTGGCCACAGACCGGACCCTACATCTTTGTGCTGACCACAGTTGTCGCTGATCGTCGGCGGGCCACAGACTGCTGGGACCCCTACGCACGAACGGAAGGTGAAGTGTCCGTGACGAACTCGATCACCGAAATCGAGACCAATGGTGTCGAGCGGATCCCGGACGAGGACCGCACGGCCCGCCCGCTCGATCTGTTCCGGCTCGCCTTCGGCGGCGCCAACACCTTCGCGACCTGCGTGCTGGGCGCGTTCCCGATCCTCTTCGGTCTCTCCTTCTGGCAGGGGCTCGCCGCGACCGTCCTCGGTCTCCTCGCGGGCGCGCTGCTGCTGGCCCCGATGGCGCTCTTCGGACCGGCCAACGGCACGAACAACGCCGTCTCCTCCTCCGCGCACCTGGGTGTGCACGGCCGGGTCGTCGGCTCGTTCCTCTCGCTGCTGACCGCGATAGCCTTCTTCTCGATCTCGGTGTGGTCCTCGGGCGACGCGCTCGTGGGCGGTGCCCACCGGCTCGTGGACGTGCCCGAGTCGGACGTCACCTACGGGATCGCGTACGCCCTCTTCGCCGTCCTCGTGCTGGTCGTCTGCATCTACGGCTTCCGGTTCATGCTGCTGGTCAACAAGATCGCGGTACTGGCCGCCTCCGCGCTCTTCGTCCTCGGGGCGTTCGCCTTCGCCGGCGACTTCGACCCCGGTTACGCGGGCGCCTTCGCCTCGACCGCGGACCCGCTGTTCTGGCCCTCGTTCATCGGTGCCGCGCTGATCGTGCTCTCCAACCCGGTCTCCTTCGGCGCGTTCCTCGGCGACTGGTCCCGCTACATCCCGTCCGGGACCCCGCGCCGCCGGGTGATGGGCGCCGCGTTCCTCGCCCAGGTCGCCACCCTGCTGCCGTTCCTCTTCGGCCTGGCCACCGCGTCGATCATCGCCACCAAGGCCGCGAAGTACGTCGATCCTGCCGCCCCCAACTACGTCGGCGGGCTGCTCGCGATCTCGCCCGGCTGGTACTTCCTGCCGCTCTGCCTGATCGCCCTGATCGGCGGTCTCTCCACCGGCACGACGGCCCTCTACGGCACGGGCCTGGACTTCTCCAGCGTCTTCACCCGCTTCAGCCGCGTCCAGGCCACCTTCTTCATCGGCGTCCTGTCCATCGCCTTCATCTTCGTGGGCCGCTTCGCCCTCAACCTCGCGCAGTCCATCTCCACCTTCGCGACGCTGATCATCACCTGCACCGCACCGTGGATGATCGTGATGGCCCTCGGCTACGTCACCCGGCGCGGCTGGTACGACGCGGAGGCGCTCCAGGTTTTCAACCGCCGCCAGCGCGGTGGCCGCTACTGGTTCACGCACGGCTGGAACTGGCGCGGCATGTCCACCTGGCTCGTCTCGGCCGTCGTGGCGCTCCTCTTCACCAACCTGCCCGGCCAGTTCGTCGGCCCGCTCGGCGACCTCGCCGACGGCGCGGACATCTCCCTGCCGGTCGGCCTGGTCCTCGCGACCGTCCTCTACCTCACCCTGCTCAGGCTCTTCCCCGAGCCGCGCGCCGTGTACGGACCGGACGGACCCCGCTTCGTCCGGGCCTCGGACACCCCCGTGCCCCCGATCACCAGCGACACGGAGAAGAGCCTCCCCGAGACCGCAGCGGCCGGCTGACCCGCGCCGCCACCCCCGACCGGGCGTTCCGGCCATGGCCGGAACGCCCGTGACCAGGAGCAGAACATGAGCACCACCACCGTCCAGGAGGTCCGCGACGCCGCCGGCGCGCTCGTCGCGGCCTTCGCCGAAGGCCGCGTCGACGACTACTTCGGCGCCTTCGCCCCCGAAGCGACCTTCGTCTTCCACACCACCCCCCAGCGCCTCGGCTCCACGGCGGAGTACCGCGCCCTCTGGCAGCAGTGGGAGGAGCAGGACGGCTTCCGGATACTCGGCTGCGTCTCGTCCGCCCAGCTGATCCAGCCCTTCGGCGACACCGCCGTCTTCAGCCACGACGTCGAGACACGGGTCGCCACGCACGCGGGTGAGGAGACGGTCCACGAGCGGGAGACCATCGTCTTCGCCCGGGCCGCCGACGGCCGCTGGAGCGCCGTCCACGAGCACCTTTCCGCCCGCACCACCGTCTGACCAGGAGCGACGTTCCATGAGCACCACCTTCCGCAACTACATCGACGGTGCGTTCGCCGACGCCCGTGACGGCCGCACGCTCGACGTGGTGGACCCCACCACGGGCGCCGTCTACGCGACCTCCCCGCTCTCCGGCGCGGCGGACGTCGACGCGGCGATGGCGGCCGCGGCCGCCGCGTTCCCGGTCTGGCGCGACACCACCCCCGCCGTGCGCCAGCGCGCGCTCCTGAAGATCGCCGACGCGATGGAGGCGCGGGCGGACGAGCTGGTCGCCGCGGAGAGCCGCGACACCGGCAAGCCGCTCCACCTCACCCACAGCGAGGAACTCGCCCCCGCCATCGACCAGGTGCGCTTCTTCGCGGGCGCGGCACGGATGCTGGAGGGCCGCTCGGCCGGCGAGTACATGGAGGGTCTGACCTCCATCATCCGGCGCGAGCCGGTCGGCGTGTGCGCCCAGGTCGCGCCCTGGAACTACCCGCTGCTGATGGCGGTCTGGAAGTTCGCCCCGGCGCTCGCCGCGGGCAACGCGGTCGTGCTCAAGCCCTCGGACACCACCCCCGCGTCCACGGTCCTGATCGCCGAGATCATCGGCGGGGTGCTCACCGAGCTGGAACTGCCCCGCGGCATCTTCAACGTGGTCTGCGGCGACCGTGACACCGGTCGCCTGATGGTGGAGCACCCCACCCCGGCGATGGCGTCCATCACCGGTTCCGTACGGGCCGGTATCCAGGTCGCCCAGAGCGCGTCCAAGGACGTCAAGCGGGTCCACCTGGAGCTCGGCGGCAAGGCTCCCGCCGTGGTCTTCGAGGACGCGGACCTGGCGAAGGCGGTCGAGGACCTGGTGGTCGGCGGCTTCTTCAACGCGGGCCAGGACTGCACGGCCGCCACCCGCATCCTCGTCCACGAGTCGGTCCACGACGAGTTCGTCGCCGCCCTCGCCAAGGCGGCGGCCGACACGAGGACCGGGCAGCCGGACGACGAGGACGTGCTGTACGGCCCGCTCAACAACGCCGGACAGCTCGCCCAGGTCAGCGGTTTCGTCGAGCGGCTGCCCGAGCACGCCACGGTCGAGGCGGGCGGCCACCGGGTCGGCGACAAGGGCTACTTCTACGCCCCCACCGTCGTCTCCGGCCTGCGCCAGGACGACGAGATCGTCCAGAACGAGGTCTTCGGCCCGGTCATGACGGTCCAGTCCTTCACCGACGAGGCCCAGGCCGTGGAGTTCGCCAACGGCGTCGACTACGCCCTGGCCTCCTCCGTGTGGACCAAGGACCACGCACGGGCGATGCGCATGTCGAAGAACCTCGACTTCGGCTGCGTGTGGATCAACACCCACATGGCACTCGTCGCCGAGATGCCGCACGGCGGGTTCAAGAAGTCCGGCTACGGCAAGGACCTCTCCGCGTACGGCTTCGAGGACTACACCCGGATCAAGCACGTCATGACCTCGCTCTGACCCAGCTCCGGTATCGGTACGTCCGCCGCCCCGCCCGTCACCGGGCCGGGCGGCGGACGTGTCCGCGGGCGAGCGGGCGAACACTATGAACGCAATGAGCGGGAGTCTGTCCCGCTCACCGAGGTGCTCCCTAACATCCCGGGCTGCGGCGCAACTTCGCGCCCAGGACCCACAGGAGCCGCGCCTTGAACACGCCCGACGCACCCCCGGACACCTCTCGGCCGCTCCGGCGCCGCTCCACCGCCCTGATCGCTGCCGGGCTCGCGGCGGTGCTCCTCGGCCCGCTCGGCAACGCCACAGCCGTCGCGCGGACCGAGCGCCCCACCCCCACCGCCTGCCCGGAACGCCTGGCGGCGAAGGCGCGGTGCTACACGGGGCAGGACGCCGACGGGGCCCACTACGCGATCGCGGTCCCCGCACGATGGAACGGCTCTCTCGTCGTGCACGCCCACGGGGGCCCCGATCTGGGCGACTCCTCCGACCCCGCCCGCAGCACCGACGACCTCGCACGCTGGGCCGTCATGGTCGACGAGGGATACGCCTGGGCCGGCTCCTCCTACCGCCGCGGCGGATACGGGACACGCATGGCCGCCGCCGACACCGAGAACGTACGCCGCCTGTTCGTCGCGGAGTTCGGCCCGCCCGGGCGGACCTACGTCCACGGCCAGTCCTGGGGCGGAAACGTCGCCGCGAAGGTGGTGGAGACGTACGGTTCGCGGCCCGGGGCCTACGACGGGGCGCTGCTGACCAGCGGAGTCCTCGGCGGCGGCTCGCGCGGCTACGACTACCGCGTGGACCTGCGCGTGGTCTACCAGTACTACTGCCGGAACCATCCTCGGCCGTCCGAGCCGCAGTACCCGCTCTGGCAGGGACTGCGCGCGGGCTCGACCATGACGAGCGAGGGGCTGCGCGCCCGCCTCCAGGAGTGCACCGGCCACACCTCCGCCCCCGAGGACCGCACCGCGCTCCAGCAGCGCAACCTCGACGACATCCTGTCCGTCACCGGCATCCCCGAGCGCTCCCTGGAGTCCCATCTGCGGTTCGCGACCTTCACCTTCCGCGACCTCGTGTCGAACAGGCTCGGAGGCCGGAACCCCTTCGGCAACCGCGGGGTGCGGTACACCGGTTCACACGACGACCAGGCCCTCGACGCCGGAGTCGAGCGCTTCACGGCCGACCCCACCGCACGCCGGGACCTCTCCTACGACAGCGACCTCACGGGCCGGATCTCCCTCCCCGTCCTCACCCTGCACGCGATCGGCGATCCGACGGCCTTCGTCGAGCACGAGGCGGCCTACCGCGACACGCTCCGGGGCGCCGGCCGTGCGGGCGATCTCGTCCAGACGTTCACCACGGAGACCGAACACAGCGCGCTGAGCGACTCGGAGTACGCGGGCTCCCTCGCCGCCCTGGACAGGTGGGTGCGCTCGGGCAGCAGGCCGACGGCGCGCTCGGTCGCCGCCTCCTGCACCACGTTCGACCGGACCTACGGGAGCGGCTGCTTCTACGACGACGGCTTCCGGCCCCAGGCGTACGCCTCCCGGGTCCGGCCCCGGCCCGGCGGGCTCTCCTGGCCCGCCATGACCGCCGCCCAGGAGCGGGCATGGAGCCGGATCCCCGGTGTGGGCATCGCGCCCTGAGCCGGGTGCCTTCCGCGCGGCCGGCCCGGCAGCGCGCGGACCGGCGGGGGTCCGTCGCGATGTCGGGCACCTCGCAGGAGCTCGCCCACGACGAACGGCTCCGGCAGATCTATCCCGGACTCCGAGGCGGCTCCGCACCGGAGGCGACGGCCGCGAGCTCCTCGGGGGTGCGCGGCCCCGGTGCCCCCGCGTCCAGCAGTCCGTGGGCGCGCAACAGCCGGGCCGTGGCGATGCCCCAGGGCAGCCGCAGCCCCGCCTCCCGCAGGAGATCCGTCCGGGCCAGCACCGTGGGCGCGGGACCGGAGCGGACACCTCCCGGGGTGAGGACCGCGCAGTCGTCGGCCCAGCGCAGGGCGAGATCGACGTCGTGCGTGGCCATCACCACGGTCGTGCCGCTCGCGCGGAGCGTGCCGAGGGTGTCGAGCAGCCGCTCCTGGCCGTCCGGGTCGAGCCCGGCGGTCGGCTCGTCGAGGATCAGCACACGCGGGCGCATCGCGACCGCCCCCGCGATGGCGGTCCGCTTGCGCTGGCCGTAGGAGAGGAGATGGGTCGGGCGGTCGGCCAGGTGCGTGATGTCGAGGGCGGCGAGCGCCTCGTCCACCCTGCCCCGGACCTCGGTGTCGGACAGCCCCAGATTCAGGGGCCCGAACGACACGTCCTGCGCGACGGACGCGGCGAACAACTGGTCGTCCGGGTCCTGCACGACCAGCTGCACCGTCGTCCGCAGCCGGGTCAGCCCCTTGCGGTCGTAGGTGACCGGGTTCCCCTGGACCGTCAACAGGCCCTCGTGCGGGCGCAGTCCGCCGCTGAGCAGCCGCATCAGGGTGGTCTTGCCACTGCCGTTGCGGCCGAGCAGGGCGAGCGCACGGTCCTCGCGGGCCTCGAAGTCGAGGCCGCTCAGCACCACCGGCCCGTCCTCGTAGGCGAAGGACGCGCCCCGCAGGGCGAGGAGTACGGAATCGCTCATGACAGCGGCCTTTCCAGGACGAGGGTCAGGGCGGCGAGCGCCGCGAGCAGCGTGACGCTCGCGGCCGTGAACCTGACGGAGACGCGGGCCTCGGGCACCAGGACGCGCAAGGTGCCGTCGTAACCGCGCCCGGCGAGCCCCGCCTGGAGCCGGGCCGCGCGGTCGAAGGCCCTGACGAACGCGGTGGCGCCGAGCCCGGCCAGGGAACGCCAGGCCGCGGCCCGGCCGGTGTGGCCGAGCCGGGCGGCCTGCGCCTGCCTGATCCGGCGCATCGAGTCGAGCAGCAGGAAACTCATCCGGTACGTCACCAGGGCGACGTCCACCACCGGCGCGGGCACCCCCGCCCGGACCAGACGGGGCAGCAGGTCGGACATCGGGGTGGTGAAGGCGAACAACAGGACACCGAGGGAAGCGGCCGAGGTGCGCAGCAGCAGCTCCCCGGCGCGTACGGGACCGCCGTCGGCCAGGGAGAGAAGCCCCTCGGGGCCGCCGACCTGGACGAGGAGGGTGGCGGCCCCCGTGGCGCAGAAGCCCAGCGGCACCCGGTAGGCCCGCCACAGCCGGCGCCCGGGCACGCCCGCCGGGCCCAGCAGCACGGCGAGCGCGGTGACGAGGACGAGCGCGGCTCCGGGCCAGGGCGGCAGCGAGATCGCCAGCACCGTGAAACCGAGACCGAGCACGGCCTTGTCCAGGGGATGGCGGCGGCGCCAGCGACTGCTGTGCGCCGCCGCGTCGATCGGCAGCACCCGCGCTCAGGCCCCCCGCGCCGGGGACTCCTCGGCACCGCTGCCGGTGCCCGCGGCGTCGAGCCGTGCCGTGGCGCGCAGTTCGCCCTGGCGACGTCCGCGCCGCAGGCCGAAGTAGTACGCGAGGACGCCCGCGCCGAGCGCGGCCTGGAGGGCGAACAGGGCCGACTCGATCTCCCCGGACGGCGGTTCGTAGAGCGGGGAGAACCAGGGTTCGTAGTCGGGGTCGATCTCGGTGATCGCCGTCTCCGCCTGGGCGTCGGCGCCGGTGAACGGCTCCTTCTCGTCGTCGCCGAGGCCGAGGGCCAGAGGCAGGACCGCCAGCGCGGCCACGACGAGCAGCAGCAGGCCGTTGATCTTCGTGTTCCTGTTCATCACGCCACCGCTCCGGTCTTCTCGGCCGTCTTCGTGCCGGTCCGCTTCCCGCTGAGGAACACGCCGAGCCTGGTCAGCTCGCCCTTGCTGGACTGCACGAGCAGCCGCATCACCAGCACGGTGAGGAGCCCCTCGCTCACCGCCAGCGGGACCTGGGTGACCGCGAAGATGGAGCCGAACTTGCCGAGCGCGCCCAGGAACCCGCTGCCCGGGTCCGGGAAGGCGAGTGCCAGCTGCACGCTGGTGACGCAGTAGGTGGACAGGTCGGCGGCGAACGCCCCGAAGAACACCGCGGTCATCAGCGGCACGCCGCACCTGCGCAGCACTCGGTAGAGCGCGTAACCGGCCCAGGGTCCGACGATCGCCATCGAGAAGACGTTGGCGCCGAGCGTGGTGAGGCCGCCGTGCGCCAGCAGCAGGGCCTGGAACAGCAGGGTGATGGTGCCCAGGACCGCCATGATCGGCGGGCGGAACAGGATCGCTCCCAGCCCCGTGCCGGTGGGATGCGAGCAACTCCCAGTCACCGAAGGGAGTTTCAGCGCGGACAGAACGAACGTGAAGGCCCCGGCGGCCCCGAGGAGCAGCGTGCTCTCGGGATTCTCCCGGACCTCACGGGTGAGTGAACGGACTCCGTGGACGACGAACGGCGCGGACGCGACACCCCAGGCGATCGCGTGCGCCGGAGGCAGAAAACCCTCGGCTATGTGCATGGCTCAGCAGACCCTCTCCAGCACCTCGTGGATGGTTGAAGTGCCTTGGCCGGTCTCCTGGCTTACGGGTGACACCGCCCGTGCTCCGCCTTCCCGGGTCCGAGGACCCAGTGGCTGCCCGTGAGGGCCGGAGCCGGACTTCCCGATCACAGTGGCGAGGGCCGCACCGGTATCGCACCGATTTCCCGTTCACCAAGGCGTGGCGACACTAGCCCCAGGCCGGGGACGGTGACAAGCGGGCCCACCCGCGCGCGACCTGCGGGACTCCCCGTGCGGCCCGCCGTGGGCGGTTCCGGAATCACGGCGGCCGACCAGGCATGCTGGGGGCCGCGACCACCACGCCGGAAGGTGCTGGAACGGGGCGCGCGACGTACGAGCCGTGAGGGGTGAGGGAGACCGGATGTCGGAGGACGGGCGCTCAGGGGTGCCGCAGGAGGAGGCCGCCGAGGTGATGGCGGGCCGGCTCAAGGAGCGCATCTACGCCACGATCACGATGATCGCCGTGGTGGTGGGCCTGTCCCTGAGCAACGCCGGTGTCCCAGGCGCCCTGGCCACGGTCCTGACGACCGCGCTGGGGCTGTGGCTCGCGGCGATCGTGGCCGACCAGCAGGCCCACCGCACGGTCCACCGCCATTTCGCCAGGGGCCACGACCTGCGCCGCATGCTCTACGTCAGCAGCCCCCTGCTGTCGTGCGCGGTGAGCCCGTCCGTGATGATCGCCCTCGCCGCCCTGGACGTCCTGTTGCTGTCCACCGCGCTGATGACGGCTGCCGTCCTGGGTGTCGTCTCGCTCTTCCTCTGGGGCTGCGTGGGTGGAGTGCGCCTGGGAGGGGGCGTGTTGACGGCGGCGCTGGCGGGCCTGGCCGACGCGGCGATCGGTGTCGCGGTCGTGCTGGTGAAGGTGTCCGCCGGGCACTGACGCTGCCCCCCGCTACCCGCCGGCCCGTCCTGCTCCGCCCGGCCGCCAGGCGCCGTGGCGTACGCCACCCGGATGCACCCGGAGCAAGTGTTTACCGCTGTGCCGACGGGTAAGGGGCACTGTGGTTGCCGGAAGTGACATTTCGGTTGAAAGTATGCAGAAACGACAGGATGAGGAGGGATCGATGTCCTCGAAGCGACGTCGCAAGAAGAAGGCCCGCCGCAAGAACGGCGCGAACCACGGCAGCCGTCCGCAGACCTGAGGGCGCGCCGACGGACCGGGGAGCGGCACCCGCCGCTCCCCGAGGCGTCTCCCGGCGGTCTCAGTCCTTCAGGTGGGTCCACCACCAGGCGATGCTCTCGATCGGCAGCGGCTTGTCCGCCGACGCGCGCAGCGGGGCGGTCGCGGAGCCGGACGGCAGGTCGGCGGGGTTCTCCGGATTGACGTACCGGTTGGTCGTGAGCGACCAGTCGTAGTCGGCGCGGATCCAGGAGTCGCAGCCCGTGACCCACCGGCGGAGCTCGGGACCCGCGGTGTCCAGGATCTGGTCGCGGAGTCGCAGGTAGAGAGTCATGGCGCTGGTGTGCATGGTGGCGGCCTCGGCCACCGCCTCGTCGAGCGGGCAGTTCCGCTCGTGGGCGATCAGGTCGACGATGTTCCCGTATCCCTCGTGGCTCCGTTCGCGTTCCTTGTGGTACGAGACCAGGTCGTTGGACCAGCCGATGATCGCGGCGAAGACCTCGACGAACGCCCGTACGTCATGGCGCTCGTAGTCCGCCGCGGGCAGGTCGTACCCGTGGATGATCTCGCTGAGCGTCGAGAAGATCTTGACCCCGGAGGAGTCCAGCCGGACCGCCAGATGGTCGGAGAGGGTGGGGATCCGCCCGTAGGCACTGTTGGCGGCCATCCAGACCTGACCCTGGAGGTACGCCCGGAAGCTGGCGGCCCAGCGGGCGGTCTGCACCGGTGTCGTCAGCGAGTCGAGCCGCATGCGCAGCTCGTGCAGCGCGGCGCTGTAGTTGTCGTCGGTGGCGGCGGTCCAGGGGACGTCGATGATCCGCTGGAGTTTGGTGATCATCAGCAGGGTGGCGTCGGGGGACGTCGCGACCGGCCCCTCGTCGCAGTACTCGTCGTCGAACGCGAAGAGCCACATCAGGAAGTCGGCGGTCCACTGGAGGGGCGCGAGTTGTCCCTCGGGCGCTCCTCGGCTCGTGATCTCGCCCACGGCTATGCGCGTCAGCCGTTCGCGTTGCGCCGGGTCGGAGTAGAGGCCGTAACGGTCGAGCCAGGCAGCCGAGTTGGCGTCGATCTCACGCCACTTCGGGTGGATGCCCGAGGGAAGGGGAACCCACAGCTGAGGGATCTTGGGCGCTGGAGCCGGGGAGGTCATGTACTTCCCTTTCACACGTACGTCTCACTAGCCTCTGGGACCGGGAAGTTAGCAAGGCGTACGAGCAGCGGCTACGGCCGATTCGAGCCGGGTTGGACTTCCGCGCGGGTATCCACCGAGTGGCGGAGTCGTCGTGCGGCGGCGCCATTTGGCCTCGTAGAGGGGGCAAATGCCGTCGATCATGCATGATTCGCGGGTGATCGCCTCCTGGGCGCGGTTGGCCTGAAGTCAACTCTTGTGCTGACGGTCCGTCCGTTCCTCCGGGCCGTGGTGGACGGCACCCGGGGAAGCTCCCGTGCCGATGCCGGGAGGCCCCGGGCCCCCACGGGCCCGTGGGGGCCCGGGGCCTCCCGGCATCGGCTGGTTCAGGCCAGCAGCTGGTTGCGGTGCGAGGCGCGGCGGGCGGCGGCCAGCAGGGCGTGGATCTGAGGGCCCGCCTGATCGATCCGGGTCACGGCCTTCGCGAACGGCAGCCGGACGTCACGGTGGCTGCCCGGGTACTCCAGGCGCAGCGTCACGCCGTACCGGTCCATGGCCAGCGGGTGCACACGCAGGACGCCTTTGTCCGGCTGCGGTTGCACGAGGCGCAGCAGCAGCGGGACGAGTTCGCCGTGCTCGTCCACGAGGTGGGTCAGCATCCCCGCCTCGCTGGTGGCGATGGGGTCGGGCTGGGTGTCCTGAAGCTCGTCCAGCGTCACGAAGGCCCGCCCCGTGTGGTCCTCGATGACCGCCTGCCCGAACTCCATGCAGGTGCTCTCCGCCGTCTCCGTGCTGTACGGGGCCGAGAGCAGCCCGGTCACGGTGACGCGGGCGCGCATCCGGTCCCGTACGGGGGTGGGGGCGATGTCGGTGAACTCCAGCCGGACCGGGATGCGCGGCCCCGGCTGCGGCCGGCCGGCCTCGGCCGGTTCGTGCAGGTGGATGTGGCCCATCGCGCCCGTGCCGTCGAGGCGGTGGACCTCGACGGGCTCGTGACCGTCGCTCACCACCGTCATCGAGTGGGCCGCCATCAGGATGGACAGCACGCGTTCGGCCGGGGTCGGGTGTGTGGCGCGGGAGGTGAAAGGACGCATCCAAGTTCTCCAGGGGAGCGGGGTGGGGGAGACCTCATGGCGATTACTTAGGCATGCCTAACCTAACCTATTAGTCGGATTCCGGGTAGCACGGCACCCGTATCCATGGGCGATTCCCTGTCCCACGCACGCCTGAGCGGGCACCGGGCGGCCTGCCCGGCGCCCGCTCAGGCGCTGCGCGGTGCCCGCGCGAACGGGCCCCGCTCCGCTACACGGCCGAGGGCCCGGGTGCGGGGGGCACGGGGCTCAGGAGTCCCACCCGGGTGCTCCACCCGTCGGGGAAGACGATCCCGATCGTGCCGTCCGGTGCCGGGGACGCGTGGGCGAGGCGGCCCGGCCGCGGCAGGTCGTCCCGTATCCGTGGGTCCGACGTGAGCACGACCAGGGTGGCCAGCAGCCGTGTGCCGCCCGGGTGGTGAGGCAGACGCAGCAGGGGGGTCGCCGAGTGGCGGCCGACGGCGTTGCGGTCGAGGGCCTGCTCCACCTCGCCGTCGGGCAGCCGCCCGTCCTCGTCCCATCCGAGCACCCCGAAGAGCGCGGACGTCAGCCCGTCGCGCCTGCGGGCCACGGCCCAGCCCGGGCCCGATGTGCCGACGGGCGGAGCGTCGTCGCGGGCCACGGCCCAGCCGCCCTCGCGTACGGAGCTCCCGGCGGGCGCCCGGACCAGGTGCAGGCGCATCTCCCACGGGCCGTGCACCACACAGGCCGAGACGATTCCGGGGGAGCCCGCCTCGTCCCCCGACGGCGCGTGCCAGGACGCCGCCTGCCGGTCATGGACGTACAGGGGGTGGATGCGGCCCCTGAACGTGGGGACTCCCGCCGGCCCGAGCAGGGCGATGTGGTTGTCCGGCCCGTCGGGTCCCTCGGGCGGTGTCTCCGGGGCCGTCGCGCTGGAGTACGCGAACCGGCTGTAGTGGGGGCTGGGACGGGACGGCGCGGGGGGCGGCGGGAGCCGGTCGCTGCCGTGGTTGACCAGCCGGACGATTCCGTCGGCCGCCGTCGAGTGGAGCAGCCAGCCCGGGGCCGGAAGGGCCAGGTAGCGGTCGGCGGTGTCCACCGGCGACGGCTCCTCGGGGGCCGTCCAGACCGGGTGACCGGCCGGGAGCAGCAGACCGAGGAACGCCTTGGCCGCCCAGTAGGGGGAGGCCGGCCCCGAGTACGGCTGGGTGGCGGGCAGGAAGGGGCGGTACCACCCGAGGCTCAGCAGTCCGTCCCGGCCCGGCACGGCGCCGCGGTCCGCGAAGTGCTTGAGGGCACCCGAGGCGATGCGGCGGGTCCGGCCAGGTGGCAGCGGGGAGACACCGGCCAGCGCCCCGGCCCACAGCGGAGCCGAGGTGGCGAACCGGTAGGTCAGCGAGCGCCCTTGGTGGACCGGGGCGCCGTCCGCGCCGAAGAAGTGCTGGTGGTCCTCGATGAAGGACCTCAGCCTGGTGCGGTGTTCGGCGACCCGCGCCGCGTCCGCCCGGTCGCCCGCGATGCGCTGCCACAGCACGGGATACAGATGCAGCGCCATGGCGTTGTAGTAGTCGAACTTGCGGCCGTCGCCGTCCGTGTACCAGCCGTCCCCCCTGTACCAGTCCTCCAGGCGGTCGAGCCCCGACTCGATCTCGGACCTCCGGTGGCGGGCGCCCACCGACGCGAGGAACTCCTCGGTGACGACCTGGAAGAGCCGCCAGTTGGAGTCGTTGGGCCGCGCCCCCACGAAGCCCTCCAGCCAGGAGGCGACCCGCTGCCGCACCGCGTCCGGCAGCCGTTCCCACAGCCAGGGGCGCGTCTCGTGGAGGGCGACGACGACCGACGCCGCCTCCACCATGGACTGCGAACGGTCCGTGATCGGCGGCCAGTGCTCCGGGTCGTCCGGGTCCGTGCCCGCCGCGAGACCGGCGGAGTAACGGCTGATCAGCTCGCTGATGACCGTACTGCCTGGGGCGTCACGGCCACCGGCCCCCGCGATGCGGAAGGCCGCCAGCATGAACGAGCGTGCGTAGCCCTCCAGGCCGTCCGACCATGCTCCCGCGTGTCCGGCGCGGCCGGGCAGGCGGTACTGGGCGAGGTGCGGGGTGGCGTAGGGCGTGAGGCCGGCCAGCAGCCTGTCCGCGTGGGCCTCCCAGTGGGACCGGGTGTACCCCGTGAAGGGCGAGAGGGCGGTGTCCGGGGGCGGCAGGAGGGAAGGGGCGTACGTGCGGGGTGCGGTCATGCGGGGGCGAAACCTCCGGTGGTGTGCGGTACACGGTGCGCCGCGGGGGCACCCACGCTGTCCCGCACGACGATGTGGGTGCCCAGCACATGGTGGGCCGGGGCGGACCATTCGTCCGCGTCGCGCAGCGCCAGGCGTACGGCGGCGCGCCCGAGCTCCTCGGCCGGTGTGCGGACGGTGGTGAGCGGGGGGTTGAAGTCCTGGGCGAGAGGGATGTCGTTGTATCCGACGACGGAGATGTCGTCGGGGACACGCAGCCCGGCGTCGGTGACGGCACGCATGGCGCCGGCCGCGACCATGTCGTCCCCGGCGAACACGGCGGTGAAGTCGCTCCGGCGGGACAGGAGTTCGGTCATGGCGCGATGCCCGGCCCCGCGGCCGAGGCCGCAGTCGACGACGTCCTCGCCGCCCGCGTCGATCCCGTGCTCGGCGAGCGCGGCGCGGTAGCCGGCGACCCGTGCGTCCAGCGCGCTGTTGCCGGGCAGGCCGCCCAGGAAGACGATCCGGCGGTGGCCGGCGGAGACGAGGTGGCTGGTGACCGCCCGCGCACCCGCCTCGTTGTCGAACTCGACCACGACGGCGGGGATGTCGGGATCGGGCGACGGACGGCCGCACAGGACGAGACGCGAACCAGCGGCCTTCAGGGCATGGGCGTAACGTGCCACCCGCTCCCGGTAGGCGTCGTCCTCGACGATCCCGCCCACCAGGATGACCAGCCCCGCACCCTCCTCCCGCATCAGCTGCACGAGTTCCGTCTCCCGGCGTGGATCGCCGCCGGTGGAACCGACCAGGCACAGCCGGCCGTGGTCCGCCGCCTCGGCCTCGACCCCCTCGGCGACCTGCGCGTAGAAGGGGCTGGTGAGCTGCCGCAGCACGACGGCCACCATGCTGCGACCGCGCCCGACCAGGGCCCTGGCGTGGGCGTTCGCCACATAGTCCAGGGACTGCGCGGCCTTGAGCACACGGGCCCGAGTGGCGGGCGGCACAGGGTAGTTGCCACTCAGCACGCGGGAGACCGTCGCAGGGGACACCCCTGCCCTGTCCGCCACCTCGCGGATGGTGACCCGCCCGTTCGCCGCCATGCTGATTCCTCTCGTTCCCGTGTCCGCCCGCCCGCGCCCGCCGTCAGCTGTTGGCGGCGTGCTCCTTCGCGAACTCCTCGGCTATTCTGTCGCCGCCCCGGCTGCGCCACTGCTTCACCGCCGCGTCGAAGTCGGCCATCGACGACCGGCCCGCGACCACCGCCGTCACGGTGTCCTCCATCAACGCCTTCAAGGTGGCCCCCTGGGCGACATCGGTGCGCGAGACCAGGCCGAAGGACGCGTTGCGGATGGTGACGGGGACGACCTTCTGCTGCCAGGCGTGCAGAGCGCGGACCGCCTCGGGCCGTCCGGGCACGAAGAGCACCTGGGGGCCCTCCGCCAGATAACGGAAGGGCAGATTCGTGATGTTCTCGACCTCCCCGAGCTTGTTGCGCTGGGGCGCGCCGTCCTTGCCGCGGGTGAAGTGGACGCCTTCGACGCCGTACTGCAGCAGCTCCCACTCCTTGGTCCCGAAGGGCGAGGCGAGGTGGTCGAGAACGCGCAGGAGCATCTCGATGCGTTCCTTCTTCGCCTTCTTCAGGATCGTGTAGCCGAAGGAACGGCGGGCGGCGACGGCACCTCCCGGGGTGCCGTCCACGGCGTACGGCAGTGCGGGGGCCGGCGTCAGCAGTCCCTTCGAGTCCGGGTAGAGGGAGGTGTACGCGCCGAAGCCGTTCTGCATGGAGCCGACCGTGCCGTTGAGGAACAGCGTGCTCAGATCGGGGGAGGACAGGGACGTCGCGTCCGGGTGGAAGGCCCCGGCCTTGCGCAGCCCGGCCTGGAACGCGACGGCCGCCTTGAACCGCTCGTCGGTGTAGTTCGGCTGGAAGGCGCCGTCCTTGTCCACGGCCCAGCCCTGGGGGGAGTGGTGGGCGGCGGAGTGCACCGCGTTGCCGAACAGCGACCCCTTGGCGGCGCCCAGGGCATAGGTCTTGCCCCTGGTCGCCTTCTGCGCGACCGCCGCGAAGTCCGCGGCGGCCCAGCCCTCCTTCATACCGGCGTCGGTGAACATCTCCTGGTTCAGCCAGAGGGTGGAGCCCGTCAGCGGGCGCTCCAGCGGGATGCCGTACAGATGACCGCTGACGCGGCCCATGTCCCGCCAGGCGTGGGTGGGGATGCCGGCGAGGTTGGGGTAGTCGCGGATCGCCTCGCCCGACAGGTACGGCGTCAGGTCCTGGGCCCGCTTCTGGACGAACTGCGCCTCGCGCGGCAGGGTGTAGCCGGAGAACATGTTGATGATGTCCGGCAGCGAGTCCTCCTCGCCCGCCATGACCGTGGCCATCTTCTTCTGGTAGTCGGCCTGCGGGATGACCGTGAACTCGATCTTGACGCCGAGCGCCTTCTCGACGGCCCGCCAGTACTGGTTCTGCGCCGCCGCCTTCGGAGGCGTGCCGAACGTGACGGACATGACCCGGACGGTGCTTCCGTCGCCGGGGGTGCGCTTGACCGAGGTGGTGAGCTCCGCCGGATAGCTGGTGTACCCCGCCTGGACACCGCTCGCCGTGGGGGCCAGGTCCGGCTTGGCGCCCGGTGCGGCCTCGTAGGCGGGCCAGGCGGCGAGCTTCTTGCCGGCGTTCGACACGTCGCCGCCGGAGGACGAGGAGCTGGAGCAGCCCGTGAGGAGGGAGGGCACGGCGGCGGCAGCACCCGTGGCTGCCATGGTGCGCAGCACGGTGCGCCTGGACATTCTGGGCATGGCTGTTCGACCTTTCGGAGTGCGGCTCTTGAGGGGAAGGTCAGCTCTTGATGGCGCCGGTGAGCACGCCCTTGGTGAAGTACCGCTGGAGGAACGGGTACACGAGGAGGATCGGGACGGTGGCGATCACCAGCACCGCCATCTGCACGGTCTGCGGGGCACTGACCGTGCCCTCGCCCGTCGTGGTGTCGGTCAGTCCCTCGCCGGCGACGACGTACGTGCGCAGCACCTGCTGGAGCGGCCAGTGATCGCTCTCCATGTACAGCGAGGCGTAGAACCAGGAGTTCCAGTACGCCACCGCGTAGAACAGGCCCACGACGGCGAGGGCCGCCTTGGAGAGGGGGAGCACGATGGACCACAGGATGCGGAGATCACTGGCTCCGTCGAGCCTGGCCGCCTCGTACATCTCCTCCGGTATGCCCTGGAAGAAGCCGCGCAGGACGACGAGGTTGAACACGTTGACGAGCACGGGCAGGACCAGCGAGGCGTAGGAGTCGAGCAGTCCGAGCTCCTTCACGACCAGGAAGCTGGGGATCATGCCGGGCGGGAAGAGGAACGTGAACAGGACGAGCAGCAGTACGGGCTTGCTGCCGTACACGTTCGGACGGGCCAGGGCGTAGGCCAGGAAGACCGTGCAGAGGAGGCTGAGTGCGGTGCCGACGGCCGTGACGCCGATGCTCACGCCCAGGGCGTGGGTGACGATGCCGCCTTCGAGGATGTCCCGGTAGGCGTCGAACGTCGGTTCCTGCGGCCACAGGACCCAGCCGCCGTTGTCGACCACCTCGCGCTGCGAGGCGAGCGACGTGGAGAGGATGGTGAGGAAGGGGACGCACACGAGCGCCACGACGACGACCAGGGCGATCACCTTGCCGGCCTGGGTGAGCGGGTGGGGCTTCTCCATCCATCCGGGGCGTGTCTGCGTGCTCATCTGTAGACCCCCTGCTCGCCGAGGCGGTGCGCCACCTTGTTCGCGGCGTAGACGAGTGCGGCCCCGATGAGGCCCTTGAACAGGCCGGCGGCAGCGGCGTAGCCGTAGTCGCCGCCGACGATGCCCTGGTAGTAGACGAAGGTGTCGATGATCTCGGCGGCCTCGGGCCCGACCGCGTCCCGCTGCAGCAGCATCTGTTCGAAGCCAACCGACAGGATGTCGCCGAGACGCATGATGAGCAGGAGGACCACGACCGGCCGGATGGCGGGCAGCGTCACGTGCCAGAAGCGCCGCCACGGGCCGGCCCCGTCGATGGCAGCCGCCTCGTACTGCTGCTCGTCCACCTGGGCGAGCGCCGCCAGGAAGATGATGGTGCCCCAGCCCGCGTCCTTCCAGATCACCTGCGCGACCACGAGGGGCTTGAAGGCGTCGGGGTTGCCGACGATGTCGACGGTGTGCAGCCCGGCGTCCTGAAGATAGCCGTTCACCATGCCGGTGTCGCCCAGGACCTGCTGGAAGAGCGCGACGACGATGACCCAGGAGACGAAGTGCGGCAGATAGGCGATCGACTGGACGAAGCGGCGGACCGTGCCCCAGGTGAGGCTGTGCAGCAGCAGGGCCAGCGCGAGGGGCACCGGGAAGTAGAAGACGAGCTGGAGGACCGCGATCACGATCGTGTTGATCACGGAGTGCCAGAACGCGTCGTCCTCCAGCATGCGCTGGAAGTTGCCGACGCCGACCCACTGGCTGCCCCAGATGCCGTCGAAGGGGACGTAGTCCTTGAAGGCGATGACGTTGCCGGCGAGCGCGCCGTAGTGGAAGACCACGAAGTAGGCGAAGCTGCCGAACATGAGCAAGGACAGCGCGATGCTTCGCTTGCGATGGAAACGTTTTAGCTTGGTCTGAGCGCCTGGCGGTGACTGGGAAGCGCGGCTCTGTGCCGATTTCCCGGGGCGCTCGCGCAGCAACGCTGCCACGGAGCCTCCTCGGCTGTGGTGTGGAGTGGACGGAAAATTAAAACGTTTTCAGAGTGCGGTCAACGCTTGTGACACGATCCGAGGCTTGTGCGCGATCCGTCGCGCGGAGGATGTGCTCATGCGCGCAGCAGGGACGCGTCCGCCGAGACCGCGTGCAGCGGTGCCGACCCGGCGGCGATGCGCCGGAGTTCCTCGACGACCAGCCGGCCCATGGCCCGGCGCTCCGCGCTCACGGTGCCCGCCACGTGACCGGTGAGCATCACGTTGGGCAGTGCGTACAGGGGCGAGCCGGGAGGCAGTGGTTCGTCGGTGGTCACGTCCAGCACCGCGTAGAGGTCCGGGCGTTCGCGCAGGACGTCGGCCAGCGCCTCCTCGTCGACCACCGCGCCGCGCGCCGTGTTGATGAGCGTCGCCCCGTGGGGCAGGCGCCGCAGGAGGTCTCCCGTGACCAGTTTCTCCGTCTGCCCGGGGATCAACGGGGCGTGGACGCTCAGCACCAGCGACCGGGCGAACAGGGCGCCGAGGTCGGCGACGGGCGTGATGCCGAGCCGGCGCAGTGTCTCGGGGGGTACGTGCGGATCCCAGGCCATCACATCGGACTCCAGGTGGCGCAGCCGGGCGGCGACCTTGCGGGCGGTCGAGCCGAACGACACCAGGCCGACGGGCTGTCCGTAGATGCCGGGGATGCCCTCCAGTGGCGGCAGCCCCGTCTCGCTCTTGATCCGGTGCGCCCGGCGGTGCACGTCCTTCAGGGCGAGCACCGTCTGCGCGTAGACGTACTCGGCCACCGGCTCGTTGTTCGCGTCGGCGGCCGAGACGACGACGATGCCCCGTGCCCAGACCGCCTCGCTGACGACCTTGCGGATGGAGCCCGCCGCGTGGACCACCGTCCGCAGCGAGGGGAGCTCCCCGAGCAGCTCCTCCGTCAGCCGGGGCATGCCCCAGGACGTGATGAGCAACTCGGCCTCGTGACGGCGGGGATGCAGGCTGAGCGCACCGGCGTCCTCGCAGTCCGCCACGATGTCGGCCGCCTCGGTCAGGTCGGCCCAGCCTGCGGGACCGAACACGTCGTGCCTGAGCGAGGGGCTCAGCACGACGGCTGCACACGGATGGGTGGAACGGGTCGAGGACAAGATCGGGCTCCTTCGGAGAACATGAGCGGCAACCCGTCGTCGGGGGCTGCCTCGTGACCGGCCGTGCGCCGGGGCCTGGGCGGACGGGGTGTCCCGGGGGCCGCACCGGCCGTGGGCCGGGGCCCGGACGGACGAGGCGTCCGGCGGACGCCGTCTCACCGCAGGAGCCGCAGCCACGCGCGGGCCAGCACGGCGTGGCCCGCGGCCGTCGGGTGGACACCGTCCTCGGCGAGGAGGGCGGGGTCGCCGCTCTCCCGGGCCGCCTGCTGGAGGAGCCCGTCCGCGGCGAGCAGCGACGCGTCGAACTCCGCCGCCAGCCTCCGTACGACCTGGATCTTCGCGTCCAGATCCTCGCGCCAGGACCACTGTTCGTCGCGTACGGGGACGAGGAAGGGCTCGACCAGGACGAGCCGGGGTCCCTGGGAGGCGGCCTGCCGCAGGAGTTCGCGGTAGGTCGCCTCGAAGGCTTCGGGAGAGGTGGTCTCGCCCCGGTCGTAGCGCCGCCAGGTGTCGTTGACGCCCACGAGGACCGACAGCACGGCCGGCCGCAGCGCGAGGGTGTCCTGGTCCCAGCGCCGGAGGAGGTCCGAGGCGCGGTCGCCACCGACCCCCCGGTTGTGGACCCGGGCGGATGGATGGGAGGCCGCGAGCGCGTCGGCCACCAGCCTGACGTAGCCGTGCCCCAGGTCGTCGGCTCCGCCGGGAACGCGGCCCGCGGCGGTGATGCTGTCTCCCTGGAAGAGGATGCCGGCAGATCCCGGTAGCCGAATGGACATGCACGTTCCTCTCATGCGACAGGTCGACGAAGGCGCCTGAACGCGTTCCTGAAGAGTCCGCCCTGGAACGATTCATCGTGCGGGCGGTGCGACGTCCTGCATTGTGCACGCCCATCACGGTCCGAACAATAGACTTCACAAAGATTCAGATTGATTCATCTGTCTGGTGTGGGCGCCGACTTGAGATGGTCCTCGCCTCGGGGCCGGCGGTTCTCATGCCGTGCGAAGCGCCGCCGGGGAGATCTGATCGCGATGAATGCGGCGTTTTGTCGCGGAGTGCGGCACCCAGCGCGCGGCAGTGCGGAGGAGACGGGGCGCGCGTTTTGCTTCAACTCTGGTCCATCTGATGCGTCTGGTGTAAGCATGTCACCGCGGCGCGGGCCGCTGGAGGCAGACGGACCCGGCCCCGGGCCGGCCGCCGCCTCGCGACCGGTTCCCTCCGGGCAGCCCTCGCCCCGGCGTGCCACGGGCCCGCCGTCACCCGTATGTGCTCGGCGATGTGATCCCGACGGTCCGCGAGCACCCGGGAGCAGAACGCCCGGTCATCTCTTCCTTCACCAGCCGTCCACCGGCGAGCGCTCCGGCGCCCGCGCAGAGGAGTTGAACACTGTGGGACAGATCAGCCGACGGTCCGTACTGACATCCGCCGCCGCGGGAGGTGCGGTGGCATGGCTCAGCTCCACGACGGCCGCCCACGCCGAGACCCCGCTCGGCGCGCCGGCGGCGGCCCCCGTCCGGGCCGACGGCCACGAACCGGTCACCCTGCGCTGGCTGGAGAAGGACGCCCCTGCCGAACTCGCGGGCGGGACCACCTGGGGCGTGCCCTGGCCCGCCGGGTCGTTCGCCTCCGACCAGGCGTTCTCGCTGACGACGGAGTCGGGCAAGGACGTGCCCGTCCAGAGCTGGCCGACCGGCTGGTGGCCGGACGGCTCCGTGAAGTGGACCGCCCACGCCATCAGCCAGGCCGCCCCGCGCAGCGACACCTACCGGCTGTCGGCCGGGGCCCCGGCCGCGCCGGCCGCAGCCCTCACCGTGCACAGCGGACGTGACCAGATCACCGTGAACACCGGTGTTGTCGAGGTGGTCTTCCCCCGCAAGGGCGACCACGTCATCAAGTCGATCCGCCGCGGTGCAACGGTCATCGCGAAGAACGGCCATCTCGTCGCCTCCCGGCAGGACAGGCCGGGCACCGAACCGGCCGCCGTGGTCAAGTCCGAGTCGTACACCGGCATCGTGAGCACCGTGACCGTCGAGCAGGACGGCCCGGTGCGCGCCGTGGTCAAGGTCGAGGGGAAGCACCGCAAGGGACGGCGTGCCTGGCTGCCGTTCGTCGTGCGGTTCTACCTGTACGCCGGATCGGACGGCATACGCACCGTGCACACCTTCGTCTTCGACGGCGACGAGCGGAAGGACTTCATCAGCGGCCTCGGCATCCGGTTCGGCGTGCCGATGCGCGGTGAACCGCACGACCGGCACGTCCGCTTCGCCGGACAGGACGAGGGCGTGCTCGCCGAGGCCGTCCGCGGCATCACCGGGCTGCGTCGCGACCCCGGTGCGGCCGTGCGCACGGCACAGTACGAGGGGAGGGCCACCCCGGACACGAGCACCTGGGACAGCCGCGTCACCTCCCGGCTGCAGTACATCCCCGCCTTCGGCGACTACAGCCTCCGCCAGCTCAACGCCCACGGCTTCGAGATCCACAAGCGCACGAAGCCCGGCCACTCCTGGGTCCGTGTGGACGGCGGCAAGCGCGCGGAGGGCCTGGGCTACGTGGGCTCGCCCACCGGCGGTCTGGCGTTCGGCATGCGCAACTTCTGGCAACTGCACCCCACCGAACTGGAGATCGCCGGCGCGGCGGGCGCGGAGGCCCAGGTCACGGTGTGGATGTGGTCACCTCGCGCCGAGGCCATGGACCTGCGCTTCTACCACGACGGCATGGAACAGGACACCTATCCCGAGCAGCTCGAAGGCCTGGAGATCACCTATGAGGACTACGAACCCGGCTTCGGCACCCCCTACGGCGTCGCCCGTACCACCGAACTGACCTTCTGGGCCCTGGAGGCGACCCCCACCGCGGAACGGTTCGCCGCACTCGCCGCGGCCAACGCGACACCGCCCCTGCTCGCCAGCGGCCCCGAGCACAACCACAGCGCGAAGGTCTTCGGCTCATGGAGCCCGGTGGACCGCTCGGTCCCCGCCAAGGCGGAGATCGAGGACAAGCTCCAGGCCATGCACCGCTACCACCGCGAACAGGTCGACCAGCGCTCCTGGTACGGCTTCTGGGACTACGGCGACATCATGCACAGCTACGACGGCGACCGGCACACCTGGCGGTACGACGTCGGCGGCTACGCCTGGGACAACTCCGAGCTCTCCACCGACCTGTGGCTCTGGTACCACTACCTGCGCACCGGGGACGCCGCCGCGTTCCGCTTCGCCGAGGCCATGACCCGCCACACCGGCGAGGTGGACATGTACCACATCGGCACGTACCAGGGCCTGGGGACCAGGCACGGAGTGATGCACTGGGGCGACAGCGCCAAGCAGGTGCGCATCAGCAACGCCGGCTACAAGCGCATCTTCTACTTCCTCACCGCGGACGAACGCGTCGGCGACGTCCTGCACGAACTCGTCGACTCCGACCGCAGCTTCCTCGTCCTCGACCCAGGCCGGAAGATCAGGGAGGGCGACCCCTTCGAGCCCGAACCCAAGGCGATGTCCGTCGGCACGACAACGGACTGGGGGGCGCTGGCCATGGCATGGCTCACCGAGTGGGAACGGCACGGCAGGTCGATCGCGCGCACGAAGCTGGTCAACGGGGTGTCCACCCTCGCGGCGCTGCCCAACGGCTGGGTGCAGAGCGGGGACATCACGTACAACCTCGCGGACGGGAAGTTCACGGGGTCCGCCGAACCGAGTGTCTCCGTGGGCTCCCTGAGTTCCGTCTTCGGGCTGATCGAGGTGATGACGGAGATCATCGAGCTCGTCGACGACGACGCCGTCAAGGACAAGTGGGTGCAGTTCTGCCGCCTCTACAACGCGTCGAAGGACGAACAGCGGGCGGTCACGGGATCGGACTGGGGCAACCTCAACCTCCGGCAGGCGTATGCGAGAGCCACCGCCTACGCGGCCGTCCAGCTCGAGGACGACGCCCTCGCCCTGCGCGCGTGGAAGGAACTGCGGACCGGTCACGCGGGATACCCCGAGGACCACGACTTCAGCTCCCACCGGATCGAGGGCCCCGCCGTGCTCAACCCCGTCGACGAGGCGGACCTCTCCGCGAACGCCAGCGCACAGTTCGGGCTCGCCGCCATCCAGTGCCTGGCCCTGGTCGGGGACAAGGCCTGATCCAGGAATGCACGTGAGGCCGGAACGCCCCAGCTCAGAGCAAGATCGATCATTCTCCTCTAGGATTGTCAGAATCTGTTCACCGGAGGGGACGCCATGACCGACATGCTCGTCGCTCAGCGACGCGAGCAACTGCTCAGTGAGCTGAGGGCCTCCGGTGGCCTCAAGGTCGTCGAACTCGCCGCACGTCTCGGGGTGTCCCGGGCCACCGTGCGGCGAGATCTCCTCGATCTCGAGGACGAGGGCGCGCTGAGCCGGGTGCGCGGCGGCGCGATGCTGGCCACCCCCGGTTCCGCGGCCGGACACGGCGCCGCGCGGACGTCGGCGGGCGGCGGGCAGCCGTCCCGGGCGACGCGGACCCTGGGGCTCATCGTCCCCTCGGCGACGTACTACTACCCGCGTGTGGTCGCCGGCGTGCAGGAGGTGGCCGCCGCCCACGACGCCCGTGTCGTCATCAGCCTCACCGACTACACGCACGAGAGCGACGCGCAGCGCATCGAGGAGCTCGCGTCCTCCGGAGCCTCGGGGCTGCTCGTCGCCTCCCCGGGCGGACACGACCTGCCCGACAAGACACTCGAAGAGCTGGAGAGCACCGGCCTGCCGTTCGTCCTGCTGGAGCGGCAGCCCCACGACCCGTTCGCCTCCTGCGAGTTCGTGGCCACCGACCACCGGCAGGGTGCCTTCGCCGCCGTGCGCCACCTCGTGCGGCTGGGCCACCGCGAAGTGGGCCTCTTCACGAACGGCAGCCCCACCGCGGCCCTCGTGCGCGCGGGCCACGAGGCCGCGGTCGACCGGCTGCGGCTGAAGGGGAAGGCGCCCGTGCTCGACAGCGGACGGCCCACGCTGGGATCGGGGGAGGCGGCCGCGCGGTACGACCAGTTCATCGAGGAATGCCTGGCGGGCGGGGTCCGCGCCGCGCTGGTGCACTCCGACCACGACGCGATCGAGATGATGCGGCGCATGCGCCTGCGCCGGCTCCAGGCACCCGAGGACCTGGCCCTCATCGCCTACGACGACGAGATCGCGTCGCTCGCCGATGTGCCGCTGACGGCCGTCGCACCGCCCAAGCACGAGATCGGGCAGCAGGCCGCGCGTCTGCTCCTGGACCGCCTCGACGCCCCCGACCCGCATGCCGTCCCCGTCCGTCAGCTGTTCGTGCAGCCCCGCCTCACGATCCGGTCCTCCTGCGGCACGCCGGCGGGGTCGGCCTGACACCTCCGGGTGGCGGTCGCACCTGCGGGCCGGGCGGCCCGACACCTCCCGCCGACGACCTCACGCGAAACCCGGGCTGGATGGCCCCCTGCGGCCTCACACGGGACCCGGGCTGCCTGACACCACTCCCGGCGGTCGCACACGCCGGTGCGGCGGAACACCCGTCCCGCCGCACCGTCCCGCCGTCGTGACCTCTCAGCGGACCGCCCGCGCGGGCACCAGCCCCTGTGCCAGCAGCTCCTCGACGACGATCCCGGCGAAGGTCTTCGCACCGTGGACGGAGGTGTGGGTGTTGTCCCCGTTGACCTTCGTCAGATAGAGGTCCTTGGACGCCTCGATCCCCAGGCCCTCGACCAGCTCCTTCGTCCGGTCGGTGAGGTCGACGACAGGAATGCCCAGCTCGGCCGCCAGCGCCCGCATCTCGACGGGGAGGTTCGCCGTCATCACGTGCTGGGCCACCGCGTCGAGGGTGCCGTCCTTCTGCATACGCCGCCTGACGATCGGTGTGACGAACACCGGCTCGCCCCCACGAGCGATCACCCGCTCCGCCATCTCGGCCAGATTGGCGCGGTACTCCTCGGCGGTGGTGGTCTTGTCGTTGTGTGCGAGCTGGATCAGTACCAGGTCACCGCGGCGCACCTCGGACTCCACGGCGTCGAAGAGCAGCGGATCGGCGAGGAAGCTGACCGTGCTCTCCCCGCCGTCGGCGTAGTTCGCGACGGAGACACCCACCCTCAGCAGCTGCGGAAGCTCCTGGCCCCAGCCCGCATAGGGATCGTTCCGCTGGTCGCAGACCGTGGAGTCGCCGGCCAGCAGGATCTGCGGGGTGTGGCGCGCGGGTGTCACCCGCAGCCCGGCGAGCAGCGGGGCCGACCCGCGGAATCGCAGGTCGAGCCCCGGAGTTCCGGCCTCCTGCGTCGGCTCGCCCTCGGCGGCCCTCACGTTCACGGTGAAGCTCCTGCGGACGACCCGTCCCGCATCGGTCGCCGTCTCCGCGAGCATGGTCCGGCGCTGCTCGGCGCTGATGTACGTACTGCCCGCGGCGGTGCCGCCCAGCAGCGCGGTCACACGGTAGTTGCCCGGCTCCACGTCGAAGTGGCAGTCCACCCCGTCCGCGGTGGCGGAGCATCCCCGGGGCAGTGCGCCCCGGCCGGTGGTGCCGGCGTGCGCGGGTGAGGCGAGCACCGCGGTGAGGGCGGTGAGAGCGGTCAGCATCGCTACGCCGCCGGCGTATCGGGTGGTGCGGACGTGCGGACGCATGGGGGAGTCCCTTCCCGAAGTGGTCCGTGGATGAGGTGAAGGGCGACCGGGGCGGGGCGTACGCGGCCGGCTCATGGCCCCGAGCGCCGGAGGGAGTGCGCGGCGATGCCGGACGGGCGAGCCGCGCCACTGCACTGTGCTGCAACGTCAGGCACACGTCAACAGAAAAGTGCAATCCTGTTCTGAAGCGTTCAGTCTGATGCAGCGAGCGGTGCGGTGTCCTCGGGCTCGTGCCGAGGTGGAGGGCGTATCTGCGCTGGGAGAAGCCTTGTTGGCGTGATGGAACCTCACTCCTCTTCCGTCCCAGGCATTGACGGGCGGTGCAGATGGACACCAACATGCGTCGAAACGAAGCATGTTGAAACACCGGGGCGTCGAGAGCGCGTCCGCCGAACGGGGCGGTGCGCGTCAACGGGACGAGGGCGGCCCCACAGCATCCGCAGACGAAGCCATGGAGGTCTTCGTGCACCCGCACCGAAAGCAACGCACGGGCAGGGCATGGGGGGCGGCGGCCGCGGCAGCGGCGGTTCTCGCCGCTGCCGCAGCCCTGCTCCCAGGTCCGCCACAGGCCGAAGCGGCCCCCGGGGCCGCCCGCAGCAGCGGAACGGCGGCGGTCGCCCGGACGATGGAGAACCTCGACCGCGCCGTGGTGGCCGTACGCAGGAACAGTGCCGAGGTCCTGGTCTCGTGGCGGCTGCTGGGCCTCGACCCCGCGAGCACGGGCTTCAACGTGTACCGCTCGACGGACGGAGCGTCCTCGACGAAGCTCAACTCCCAGGTTCTGACCGGCGCGACGAACTTCACCGACGCCACCGCCGACCTGACGAAGAGCAACAGCTACCGCGTACGCCCGGTGGTGGACGGCAAGGAGCAGGCTTCCAGCAAGGCCTTCACCCTCACCGCGGACCACGCCCAGGAACCCGTCGTCCGCGTCCCCCTCGAAGCGGGCGGCCCGGTCAAGTTCACCTGGGTCGGGGACCTCGACGGCGACGGGACGTACGACTACGTCGTGGACCGCCAGACCTCCCCTCAGAAGATCGAGGCCTACCGCAGCGACGGCACCCTGCTCTGGCGCATGGACATGGGCCCCAACAGCACCGACCAGAACAACATCGAGGGCGGCTCCGCCACCATCGACGTGGGGAACTGGGACGGCGTGACCGTCCACGACCTCGACGGTGACGGCCGCGCCGAGGTGGCGGTGCGCATCGCGAACGGCGTCACCTTCGGCGACGGCGAGACCTTCTCCTACGGCGACGACGAGCACCAGTTCATCGCCGTGCTCGACGGCCGCACGGGAGCCGCGCGGGCCACGGCGCCGGTGCCGGACGACTACATCGCCGACGGCCCCATGTACGCCCGCTTCGGGGTGGGTCACCTGAACGGATCCACCCCGAGCCTGGTGGCGTTCATGAAGAACCGCGTCGGCAGCGGCAGCTTCAACCTCATGATGACCGCGTGGAACTTCGACGGCGACACCGTCGAACGGCAGTGGAAGTGGCTGCGCGGCGACCAGGCCGCGTCCGACGGACACAACACCCGGATCATCGACGTCGACGGTGACGGCAAGGACGAGATCGCCGAGATCGGCTTCGTCCTCAACGGCGACGGAACGCTGCGCTACTCCCTGAGCTCCCAAGGCGTAGTCCACGGCGACCGCTTCTACCTCGCGAAGATGGACCCCGGCCGCCCCGGCCTCCAGGGCTACGGCATCCAGCAGGACAACCCGAGCGGACTGCGCGAGTACTACTACGACGCGACCGACGGCAGCATGATCTGGCAGCACAGCGAGGAGGGCGTCAGCGACGTGGGCCGCGGCCTCGTCGGGGACATCGACCCCCGCCACCCGGGGATGGAGGCATGGTCGTTCTCCGGCGTCCACAACGCTCCCCGCAACGAGCTGACGGAGCCCGACACCTCGCTGGCACCCTGGCCGGCGCTGGGCATCTGGTGGGACGGTGACACCACCATGGAACTCCTCAACAACGGCAAGCTGGAGAAGTGGAACCCCGAGACCCCCTCACCGAGCAACAGCCTCCCGAGGGTGCTGACCACGTCCAGGTTCGGAGCGACGGGCGTGGGGAGCGCGGGAAACCCCACCCTGGTCGGCGACATCATGGGTGACTGGAGGGAGGAGGCGGTCTACACCGACTCCGACCACGACGAGCTCATCGTGTTCACCACCGACCAGCCGACCAGCACACGGCTGTACACACTCGCCCACAACCCCGCCTACCGGAACGACATGACGGTCAAGGGCTATCTGCAGTCGCACGAGGTCGACTACTTCCTCGGCGACGGCATGAGCGAGCCGCCCCGGCCGGCCATCGTCTACGCCCCGCGGGCGGACTGAGAGGGCGCGCCGCCCCCCCCCCCCCCGCCGACCCTGCGCGGGGCGCCCCGCCCCGCCGACCTTGACCCACGGCCCCGGGCCGACGACGAACCGCGTCGCCGGCCCGGGGCCGTGGCGCGCCGCCCGCCCGAGCAGACCCGGAGGGAGAAAACGCCGTGCCGCCCGCACCCGGGAGCGCCCCGCCCGTCCTGGACTTCGGAGGCCATGCCGTCCTCGACCCCGGCACAGGGGCGACCGTCGGCCTCACCGACGGCTCCGCTTCCCGCGCGTTCGTGATGCCTTCCCGCGTCGACGGCCGGCCGGCCCGCAGCAGTGACCCGTTGGCCGACGACCAGGACCGGCATCCGTTGCTGTGGATGCGAGCGGAGGGCGACGCCGGCCCCAGCGGCATACGCGGCTGAGGCGGGACCGGCTCCCGGTACAGTCGGGCGCGGCGGTGCGCACCACTGGCGCCCCCGACGACACACCGCTCACGCACCGGCAGGCCCGAGGCCCGCGTGCGACACGCGAAGGAGTACCGGCCCCGTGACGAACCGCTGGGTGGGTGTGACCGTCGACTGCCTCGACGTGGCGCGGGTGTCGGCCTTCTGGAGCGAACTGCTCGACCGCGAGCCGGGCCCCTCCCGGCCCGGCTGGGTCTATCTCGGCCGTCACGACGACCCCCAGCCGCGCCTGGTCTTCCAGCCCGTGACGGAGCCGAATCCGGGCAAGGTGCGCCTGCACCTGGATGTCCTGGTCGACGACATCGACCAGGGGATCGCCCAGGTCATCGCCCTGGGAGGCCGGTCCACCGGTGAGCGGCACGACTACGACGAGGGGGTGGTCGTCGTGATGGCCGACCCCGAGGGCCACGAGTTCTGCCTGTCGCAGTTCTTCTGATCCGCCCCCGTATCTCTCCGGTCCCGCTCGCTGCCGGGCCGCCTTTCACGAACACGCATCCGGCCTGCCCCCTTGCGGCCCGTTCGCCCCGCCCCGAGCCGCGCGGCGGACGGGGGTGCCCGTGGTGTCCGTGTGTGAGGACCGTTGACAAAAGTCCGGGCTGCTAGAAACCTGTCTCCGCGACACCGCAAAATATTGACTGCATCACTCAAAATCCTAGGCAATATGCGCGAGTTCCGGCGGGAGGTGTGCTCCCTCTCCTGTCGGCGTCCCGGCACACCCCCCATCGGCGAGGCCAACGGAACAGAGGACAGCATGAGATGGAAGCAACTCGGCCGGCGGTTCGTCCTCGGCGCGGTGACAGCCGCGCTGATGACCGTCGGCCTCCTGCCGGTCAGCGCCACGGCAGCCGCACCACGCACCGACCTGGCCCTCGGCAAGCAGGTGACGGCCGGCGGTTCGCACGGCGCCTATCCGGCGTCGAACGTCACCGACGGCAGCCAGCAGACCTACTGGGAGAGCCCGGGCACCCTCCCGCAGTGGGTCCGGATCGATCTCGGCGGGCGCTTCGACGTCGACCAGGTGGTGCTCAGGCTCCCCACGACCTGGGAGGCGCGCACCCAGACGCTCGCCGTCCAGGGCAGCACGGACGGAGACACGTACAGCACCCTCGCCGCCTCCGCCGCACGGGTGTTCAGCCCGTCGGCGGCCAACTCCGTCACCATCGACCTGACCGCGGAGCAGGTGCGCTACATCCGCGTACAGGTGACCGCGAACACCGGCTGGAACGCCGCGCAGCTCTCCCAGGTGGAGGTCTACGGCGACGAGGACTCGGGCCCGCCGCCCGCGAACGGCTCCAACCTCGCACTCGGCAAACCCATCGAGGCCTCGTCCGTCGCACAGGCCTATGTGGCGGCCAACGCCAATGACGGCAAGCCCGGCACGTACTGGGAGTCCGCCGGCCATCCCGCCACCCTCACGGTGAAGCTCGGCGCGGACGCCGACATCGAGGCCGTCGTCGTCAAGCTCTCCCCGGAGCAGGCGTGGGCCACCCGTACCCAGAGTCTCCAGGTCCTCGGGCGGGCGCAGTCCGCCACCGGCTTCACCTCGCTGAAGGACCGGGCGGACCATGTGTTCAGCCCCTCCGGCAACGAGAACACCGTGACGATCCCGGTCAGCGGGCGCTACGCGGACGTGCAGCTCAAGTTCTTCGCCAACACGGGTGCTCCGGGCGCCCAGGTCGCGGAGATCCAGGTCGTCGGCACCGCCGCCCCCAACCCGGACCTGACCGTCTCCGAGCTGACATGGTCGCCCACCGAGCCGTCCGAGAAGGACGGCGTCACCGTGAACGCCACCGTACGCAACACGGGCACCTCGGACGCCGCAGCGACGGCCGTCGACGTCAGCATCGAAGGCGTCGTCGCGGGCAGCGCCCCGGTGAAGGCCCTCGCCGCCGGAGCGTCGGCCACCGTCGCCGTCGACGTCGGGAAGCGACCGGCGGGCTCGTACACCGTCTCGGCGGTGGTCGACCCGACGGACACGGTCGTCGAACAGGACAACGGCAACAACAGCCGCACCGCCTCCACGAAACTCGTGGTCGGCCGGAGCCCCGGACCCGACCTGGAGGTGCTCGCCATCACCTCCACACCGTCGAACCCCGCCGTGGGCGCAGCCGTCACCTTCAGCGTCTCCGTCCACAACCGCGGTACGTCGGCGGTGAGTTCCTCGA
The DNA here is from genome assembly GCF_001905505.1 of Streptomyces sp. CB02058. Classification (GTDB taxonomy): domain Bacteria; phylum Actinomycetota; class Actinomycetes; order Streptomycetales; family Streptomycetaceae; genus Streptomyces. The sequence continues at coordinate 684,937 of NZ_LIPG01000004.1, read as the reverse complement.
CCGTCACCCGCCTCCTCGTGGAGAGCACCACGCTGGACGGCGCCACCGGACCCGTTCCCGCCGGGGGCACGGTCACCGTGCCCGTCAGCGGGAGCTGGACCGCGAAGAGCGGCGGGGCCAACCTCACCGCGACCGCCGACGCCACCGGTACCGTCGCGGAGACCGACGAGAACAACAACGTCTTCTCGCGCGCCATGGTCGTCGGCCGCGGGGCGGCGGTCCCCTACACCGAGTACGAGGCCGAACAGGGCGCGTACAAGGGCACGTTGCTGAAGTCCGACCAGAAGCGCACCTTCGGGCACACCAACTTCGCGACCGAGTCCTCGGGCCGGGAGTCCGTGCGGCTCGACTCCGCGGGCGAGTACGTCGAGGTCACCTCCACCGTGCCGTCGAACTCGATCGTGGTCCGCAACTCCGTGCCCGACGCCCCGGGCGGCGGAGGGGCGGAGGCCACGATCAGCCTCTACGCCGACGGCACCTTCGTCCGGAAGCTGACCCTCTCCTCCAAGCACAGCTGGCTCTACGGCGACACGGACAGCCCGGAGGGCCTGAGCAACCGGCCGGGCGCGGACGCCCGCCGGCTGTTCGACGAGTCCAACGCCCTGCTCGGCCGGAGCTACCCCGCCGGTACGAAGTTCCGCCTCCAGCGCGACGCGGGCGACACGGCCGCCTTCTACGTCATCGATCTGGTGGACCTGGAGCAGGTGGCACCCGCTGCCGCCCAGCCGGCCGGATGCACCTCGATCACCACCTACGGAGCCGTCCCGAACGACGGGATCGACGACACGGACGCCATCCAGCGGGCGGTGACCGCCGACCAGAACGGTGACATCGGCTGCGTATGGATCCCGCCGGGGCAGTGGCGGCAGGAGCAGAAGATCCTGACCGACGACCCCTTGAACCGGGGCCAGTTCAACCAGGTCGGCATCAGGGACGTCACGATCCGCGGTGCGGGCATGTGGCACTCCCAGCTCTACACCCTCACCCCGCCCCAGGACGCCGGAGGCATCAACCACCCGCACGAGGGGAACTTCGGCTTCGACATCGACGACAACACCAAGATCTCCGACATCGCGATCTTCGGCTCGGGCACCATCCGGGGCGGGGACGGCAACGCCGAGGGCGGAGTGGGCCTGAACGGGCGCTTCGGCGAGGACACCGCGATCACCAACGTCTGGCTGGAGCACGCCAACGTGGGTGTCTGGGTGGGCCGTGACTACGACAACATCCCGGACCTCTGGGGACCCGCCCAGCGCGTCGAGTTCACCGGCATGCGCATCCGCAACACCTACGCGGACGGCATCAACTTCGCCAACGGAACACGTGATTCGACGGTGTTCAACTCGTCCCTGAGGAACACGGGGGACGACGCGCTGGCGGTGTGGTCGAGCAAGTACGTGAAGAACCCCTCGGTGGACGTCGGCCACGACAACCACTTCCGCAACAACACCATCCAACTGCCCTGGAGGGCCAACGGCATCGCGATCTACGGCGGTTACGGCAACACGATCGAGAACAACATCATCTCCGACACGATGAACTACCCCGGCATCATGCTGGCGACCGACCACGACCCGCTGCCCTTCTCCGGGCAGACGCTGATCGCCAACAACGCGCTGCACCGTACGGGAGGGGCGTTCTGGGGAGAGGCCCAGGAGTTCGGCGCGATCACCTTGTTCGCGGCCGGGCAGGACATCCCCGGTGTCACGATCCGGGACACCGACATCCTCGATTCGACGTACGACGGCATCCAGTTCAAGTCGGGCGGCGGGTCCGTGCCGGGAGCGCGGATAACGGGTGTCCGCGTCGAGAACTCGATCAACGGCGCGGGGATCCTGGCCCATGGAGGCGCGCGGGGCAGTGCCACGCTCACCGATGTGACCATCACCGGTTCCGCCGACGGTGACGTCGTGGTCGAGCCGGGGTCGCAGTTCGTCATCCAGGGCGGCACGGGGAGGGCGAGCGCCCGTGAGTAGAAGCGAACCTGCCGTCACCGGACGGTACGGACGCGGGTGCTCCCCGGAGCGGGGAGCACCAGTGAGCAGGGGCTGACCGGTCCAGAACGGGCCAGGGGCGGCCGTGCCGGTGGCACGGCCGCCCCTGGCGGCCGGCGCGCTCATGGCGAGGTCCGGCTGCCGCCACTCCGAGAAATCGATGCCCCGTACAGGCCGCTCCCATGGGACTTGCATTCAGTTTCGGCGGGTGGGAGAAATGTGGTGGAGAGAGAATTATGCGACGTTTCGTCGGTTGAGGTGAACTTCATGGGCAAGATGGCCTCCGCGCTCAAGCACGTGCGCGGTCGGATGATGGAAGCGGACGGCAAGGCCCTTCAGAACCCGCGGCTGCGGGAAGAGGGCCGCCGCCTCCAGGACAAGGAGCCCCCTCCGGGGCACTCGGCCTGATCCAGGGGGAAGGGCTCTACGCTCCGGCCCCGTAGATCCCGTGAGCGGGTGATCCCGCCGACTCGAAGATGTGGACCGAGAGCCCGCCCGGCGTCGTCCTGTGGCTGACCAGCCGCAGACCGGCCGGGGCGCCGCCGTCCGGGAAGAGCCGTCGGCCGCGGCCGACCACGACCGGGGCGATCGCCAGCCGCAGTTCGTCGACCAGGCCCGCCGCCAGCAGGGACTGGGCCAGCAGGGCGCTGCCGTGGATCTGGAGGTCCCGGCCGGGCAGGTTCTTCACCTCGGCGACCTGGGCCGGCACATCCCCGTTCAGGACCGTCGTCGGATTCCAGCTGCCCGTCGTCAGGCTGTGGGAGGCGACGTACTTCGGCAGGCCGTTCATCAGGGGCGCGAACGGGTGGTCGGTCATGGCCGGCCAGTCCCGCGCGAAGTTCTCGTACGTACGACGGCCGAACAGCAGCGCGTCCGCCGTGCCGAGCCAGGAGGCGGCCACCTCCTCGAAGACCTCGTCCATGTGCGGCACGAACCAGCCACCCTGGTCGAAGCCGTCACTGCGGTCCTCGTCCGGTGCCCCCGGGCCCTGCGAGACCCCGTCGAGCGTCAGGAACTGCTGTACGACAAGCCTCATCACGCACCACTCTCCTCCGGTCCGGGCCGGCCTCTTCGCCGCGGGCCACGATTGTGCCCACGTCCCGGACGCCATGGCAGGCGAGAACTCGTCGGTCCGCGTGTCGCGGGGCCCGGAATCCGCGGCCGTGCCGGCCGTACGGGTCAGGCCTGTTCGGACGTGTCCCTGACCGGTGAGTCCTCGACACGGGAGCCGGGGGCCCCGCGGTCGTCGGCGGCCGGGCTGTGCGCGTGCTGCGGCGGGGCCTCGCTGTCCGCGCTCTCCGGCGGGATGCGCAGGACCAGCAGTGCGACATCGTCGCCGCTGGGGTCGATGCGGGCCAGGAGTTCGTCGAGGAAGTCCTCGATGTCGTGGCCGGCCAGGTCCGCAGCATGCGCGCGCAGCGCGGCGAGGCCCTCGTCGATGTCGCGGGTGCGGCTCTCGACCAGTCCGTCGGTGTAGAGCAGGAGGGTCGAACGGGGCGGGAGGTCGGCGTGCGCGTCGGGCCAGGCCGGCCCCATGTGCAGGGCCGAGCTGAGACCGAGCAGGGGTCCGTGGCCGCCTTCGAGGAAACGCGCGTCCCCCTCGGCGGTGATCAGGAGGGGCGGCGGGTGGCCGGCGTTGACCCAGTGGAGCCGCCGGGGGCCGCCCGCCTCGCCCTCGATGCGCGCGAAGACGCAGGTCGCCATGGGGGCGTCGCTCGTATGCGTCATCGCCTCGTCCAGCCGGCGAATGATCAGGCTGGGCGGCTCCGTCCGGTCCCAGGCCAGGGCGCGCAGCATGTTGCGGACCTCGGCCATGTGGGCGGCGGCCTTGAGGTCGTGGCCGACGACGTCGCCGATGACCATCGTCAGGACCCCGTCGCCGAGGAGGAACGAGTCGTACCAGTCGCCGCCGATCTCGGCCGCGCTCTCGGCGGGCCGGTAGCGGGCCGCCAGCGTCAGGTCGTCGACCTGCGGCAGGGGTGTGAGGAGCTGGCGCTGCATGGTCTCGGCCACGTGGCGCTGCTGCTCGAAGAGCACGGCGGCCTCCATGACGAGGCCGGCCCGCCGCGCGATGTCCGTCAGCACGAAGAGCTCGGCCTCGGTGTACGAGGAATCCGGATCGACGCGCGCCACGGTCAGCACGCCGAAGACCTGCCGCCGGGTGTGCAGGGGCACCACGACGGCGCAGGTGCCGCCCAGCCGGTCGAACAGACCCCGGTGCGCTGCCGCGAGCGGGCTGTCCGGCCGCTCCGTGAGGGCGTCCGCGTCCATGACGACGGGCTCGGCGTTCCGCAGGGCCTGCACCACGGCCGAACGGGTGGACTCGGGTACCGGCGGCAGCGGCCCCGTGAGCGCGGCCGTCGCCTCGTGTCCGGCGGTACGGACCGTCACGCGCCGCATCCCGCCCGGATGCCCCGCCGTGTGCACGTCGATGGCCGACCAGTCGCCCATGTCCGGCACGAGCAGGGCGGCCAGCCTGTTCAGCATCTCCGGGGTGTCCAGGGCGGAGATGAGGACCGTCGAGACCTCCGCCACCATCGTCAGGCGGGCGGTGAGCCCCTCCAGGGCGGCGAGATAGGCCGCGGTCTGTTCGGCGGCGTCGCGGTGCAGGCTGAAGTCGTGGAAGACGACCACCGCGCCCTCCACACTCCCCTCGTGCCGCAGCGGGGTGGCCGCCCAGATGACCGGGACCAGGCTGCCGTCCCCGCGCAGGAAGAGTTCCTCGCTTCCCTCGGCGGGCCGGCCGGTGTCCAGGACGGCCATCAGGCCGCACTCGTCGCGAGGGATCGTGCCGCCGTCCCGGCCCCGGTGCAGCAGATCGTGCATGTCCCGGCCGAGCATCTCCTCCTGCGGACGGCCGAGGAGGTCCTGCGCCCGCGGATTGCTCGCGGTGAGACTGCCACGGGTGTCGGTGACGAAGACCCCGGCCCCCAGGCTGTCGAACACCGTGCGCATGAAGCCGATCTCCAGCAGCCCGTCCGTGGACCTCATCGTGCGGCCCTCGCCGTACCGGGGCAGGTCTCGGCCCGGCCCGCCGCCGGGACCGTGGTCCGGGAGGCCGTGCGCGCGGTCCTACCGATCAGCATCTGTTCATCATTCATCCGGAACGCCGGTTTCGCCGCTCGGGGGACGGGGCGTCGACGGGTAAGGAGCCGGGCGGGCTCAGTGGCCCGGCGGTGTCGGCCGTGCAAGACCGTCGCGGACCAGGCCGACGGCCCTCTCCAGCACCGTGACCGCGTCCTCGCCCGCATCGGGGCGCCAGCACGCGACGGCCGCCTGCTGGGCGGCGAAGGCGACCGCCGCCGTGGTGCGTACATAGAGGTCCGTGTCCGGGAGGCCGGTGCGGGCCGCCACGGCGGCGACGACCGCGTCCTCGACCGCGCGGTTGGTCTGCGCGATGCGCGGAAGCAGCTCCGGACGCTCCCGGAGGAGGGCCGCGCGCCCGAGGAGGATCCCGCCGGTGGTCAGCTCGCCCAAGCGCTCGGCGAGCACCGCGTGGACCGCCTCCAGAGGCGTCTCGTGTGCGGGACGCTCGGTGATCCGTCGCCGGATCAGCTCGGGGGCGCCCTCCTCCAGAACGAAGACCGCCTCCTCCTTGGTCGCGAAGTAGTTGAAGAAGGTGCGCGGGGACACGCCGGCGTCGGCGCAGATGTCGTCCACGGTGACCGCCTCGGGCCCGCGCTCACGGAACAGGGCCACCGCCGAACTCTGCAGCGCCTTCCTCGTCGCCCTCTTCTTGCGCTCGCGCAGTCCTTCTCCGGAACCGGTCGTCACTGTGCCGTCACCCTTCATCAGTGCAGTACTGCAATAATGCAGTACTGCACGTACAGGGACGGCCGGATCGCCGGACCCGCCGCACGACCGAGGAGCCCCCGTGGCAGAACAGACCCATCGCCCCCGGGGGGTGCCCACGGCGAGGACCGTGGCGGAGGCCCTGTGGTTTCCGTTCGCACTCTTCCTCGGCTTCCTGTTCTGCTTCGCGCCCGCACTGCACGCGCCGCAGCCCCACCACGTGAAGGTCGTGGTCGCCGGCCCGGCGGCCGCCCCGGCGGTCGCGGACGACCTGGCCCGGAACCACCCGGGCGGCTTCGACGTCACGGCGGTGGCCGACGAGCGGGCCGCCCGGCAGGCGGTCCTCGGCCGGGACGCGGCGGCGGCCTACACCTCCCACGGCCGGCAAGCGGTGCTCCACGTCGCCCAGGCCAACGGGGCGTCCTTCGAGCAGACGCTGCGCGAGGTGTTCGAAGGTGTCGCCGAGCGCGGCGACCAGCGGCTCACCGTCCAGGACGTGGCGCACACCGTGCACAAGGACCTGCTCGGGTCGACCGTGCTCTACTTCGGCATCGCCTGGAGCGTCCCCGGCTACATCCTGGCGACCACCCTGCTGCGCGCCGTCACGCTCGGCCGCCGCGGAAAGCTGCTGACCATCGCGGGGACCGCGGCCCTGTTCGGCGCCGTGGGATGGGGAGCGGGCGCGGCGCTGGGCTATCTGCCCTCCGACCCGTCCGTGATGGCCGTGGCCTTCCTGCTCACCACCGCCGTGGCCACCTTCTCCTCGGGCATCGCCCCCTTCGCCCGGCAGTTCTTCCCGGCTGCCGGCATGGGCCTGTTCATCGTGCTGTCCATCCCCACCAGCGGCGGGGTCGTCGCCGCCGGGATGCTCCCGCCGTTCTTCCAGCACGTGCACGCCGTGATGCCTCTGGCCAACGCGGTCGACGCGCTGCGTGGTGTCCTCTACTTCGACGGAGCCGGTGTGCCCGAGGCCGTCGTGGTGCTGTGCGCCTGGATCGCCGCCGGTGCGGCTCTCATGGGTCTCGACGCCCTGCTCCAGAAGCGCAGGGCCCCGGGGGCGTACGCCGGGGGTGAACCGCCGGAGCCGCCGGTCGAGGACCCCGCGCTGGAGACGCCCGTGCCCACCGCGCTGCCCGTTCACCGGCACCACTTCGGCGAGCCGGTCCCCACCCTCGCGGGCACGGTCCACGACGCGGCAGGGCACTCCGTACGGGGAGCCGCCGTCATCGTCATGGACACGGCCGGGCGGCAGCTGCTCCGCACCAGGACCGACGAACGGGGCGACTACGCGGTGGCCGGTCTGCCCGAGGGGTACGTCACCCTCGTCGTCGCCGCGGCGAACGGCGGTCCGCTCGTCCGGCAGCAGCTCATCCGGCCCGGTGAGATCGCCCGTGCGGACTTCACCCTGCACCGCCGGGGCGCGGGCAGGGAGCCCGCGCGCCGGCCCTGACACGGCTGTACCGGCCGGGCAGGGTGGTTCCCGCCCCGGCCGGTACGAGTCCGACGCGCCGTGCCGTCTACCTCTCCAGGACCAGCGCGGAGCCCTGGCCCACGCCGATGCAGAGCGTCGCCACACCGATCCCGGACCCTGCTGCCTTGAGCTGATGGGCGACGGAGCCCGCCAGACGGGCTCCCGACGCACCGAGCGGGTGGCCGATCGCGATCGCGCCGCCGCGCGGGTTGAGCACGGACGGGTCGAGGCCGGGCCACTCGGCGACGCAACCCAGCACCTGCGCCGCGAACGCCTCGTTGAGTTCGAGGGCCGCGAGATCGTCGAACGTCCTGCCCGCCCGCTCCAGCGCCCTGTTCACGGCCTCGACGGGAGCGAGCCCGAAGTAGTGCGGCTCGTTGGCGGACACGGCGGAGGCCGTGATCCGGGCCAGCGGCTCGCGGCCGGTCGCCCTCAGGCCCTCCTCGTCGGCCAGCAGCAGCGCCGCCGCACCGTCGTTGAGCGGGGAGGAGTTGCCCGCGGTGACGGTGCCGTTCTCCGTGCGGAAGGACGGGCGGAGCTTGGCCATGGCCTCCAGGGAGGCGTCGTCCCTGATGCATTCGTCCCGGTCCACGACCAGGGGATCGCCCTTGCGGCGGGGGATCGTCAGTGGGGCGATCTCGTCGTCGAACAGCCCGGCGGCCCGCGCCGCCGACGCCTTGCGGTGGGACGAGAGCGCGAACTCGTCCTGCTGCTCACGGCTGATGGCGTGCTTCTCCGCGATCAGCTCGGCGCTCTCGCCGAGCGGCACCGTCCACTGCGGATCCATCCGGGGGTTGACCATGCGCCAGCCCAGGGTGGTCGAGTACATCTCGGTGTGCCCGGCCGGGAAGGCGCGGTCGCTCTTCGGCAGGACGTACGGGGCACGGGTCATCGACTCGACGCCGCCGGCCACCACCAGCGAGTGGTCGCCCAGCGCCACGGCACGCGCCGCGTGCACGACGGCCTCCAGCCCGGAGGCGCACAGCCGGTTGACCGTGACGCCGGGGACGGAGACCGGCAGCCCGGCGAGGAGCGCGGCCATCCTGCCGACGTTGCGGTTCTCCTCGCCCGCGCCGTTGGCGTTGCCGAGCACCACGTCCCCGATGCGTGCCGGGTCGAGCTCCGGGGTGCGGTCGAGCAGCGCGCGGATGGCATGGGCGGCGAGGTCGTCGGGCCGGACCTGCGCGAGCGCCCCGTCGTACCTGCCGACCGGGGTGCGGACGGCGTCGACGATGTAGACGTCGCGGGGGCGGAAGCTCATGAGGCGACCCTCTCGGCCGTACGGACCGGAGCGGCGGTCTTCGCCAGCACGTCGGCGATGCTCACCCCGGGGGCGGTCTCCACCAGCACCAGGCCGTCCTCGGTCACGTCGAGCACCGCGAGGTCGGTGATGATGCGCTGGACGCACGCCTTGCCGGTCAGCGGCAGCGTGCACTCCTCGACGATCTTCGGACTGCCGTCCTTGGCGGTGTGCGTCATGGTCACGATGACCCGGCGGGCGCCGTGCACGAGGTCCATGGCGCCGCCGATCCCGGTCACCATCTTCCCCGGCACCGCCCAGTTGGCGAGGTCGCCGCGGGCGGACACCTCCATGGCGCCGAGCACCGCGGCGTCGATGTGACCGCCGCGGATCATGCCGAAGGAGAGCGCCGAGTCGAAGAACGAGGCGCCCGGCCGGACGGTGACCGTCTCCTTGCCCGCGTTGATCAGGTCGGGGTCGACGTCCTCGTCGTACGGGAAGGCGCCGGTGCCCAGGATGCCGTTCTCGGACTCCAGGACGACGTTCACGCCTTCGGGCAGATGGTTCGGGATGAGCGTCGGCAGCCCGATGCCGAGGTTGACGTACTCGCCGTCGCGCAGCTCCGCGGCGGCCCTGGCGGCCATCTCGTTCCGGTTCCAGGCCATCAGACCCGTGCCTCCCGCTCGGTGATCGTCCGCTTCTCGACCTTCTTGTCCACGGCCTGCTCGGCGGTCAGCGCGACCACCCGCTGCACGAAGATGCCGGGCAGATGGACATGGTCCGGATCGATCTCGCCCGGCTCCACGAGCTCCTCGACCTCCGCGATCGTGATGCGGCCGGCCATGGCCGCGAGCGGGTTGAAGTTGCGGGTGGACTTGTTGAAGACGAGGTTGCCGTGCCGGTCGCCCTTCGCCGCCCTGACGAGGGCGAAGTCGGTGCGGATGCTGTGCTCCAGGACGTATTCGGTGCCGTCGAAGTCGCGTACTTCCTTGGGCGGGGAGGCCACGGCGACGCCGCCCTCGCCGTCGTAGCGCCAGGGGAGTCCGCCGTCGGCGACCTGCGTGCCCACGCCCGCGGGCGTGTAGAACGCGGGTATGCCGGCCCCGCCCGCGCGCAGCCGCTCGGCCAGGGTGCCCTGCGGGATGAGTTCGAGCTCGAGCTCGCCCCCGAGGTACTGCCGGGCGAACTCCTTGTTCCCGCCGATGTACGAGCCGGTGACCCGGCTGATCCGGCCCGCGGAGAGCAGCACGGCGAGACCGGTGTCCATCGCCCCGCAGTTGTTGGATACGACTCCGAGCCCGCTCACGCCGCTCGCGTGCAGGGCATCGATCAACACGTTCGGCACACCGCTGAGACCGAAGCCTCCTACCGCCACCGAGGCGCCGTCCGGCACGTCGGCGACGGCCAGCGCCGCCGACGCGACCACCTTGTCCATGGAACCGTCCATCCCTTAGTGTTCGCATAGTGAAGTTTCCTTCACTATGATGCGATGAGTCTGCCGCCCGCATCCGGGCTCTGTCAACGGTCCCGACCCCTGCCGCCACCCAGCCGACGGAGAGCACATGGCACCGACCAGCACGTCACAGTCCGGCGCGGAGGTGCCCGCGGAGGCCGTCGCCCCGCTCATGCGCGGCATCGCCGTGCTGCGGCGGCTGACCGACGCGGACGGCTCTCTCAGCCTCAGCGACCTGGAGCGTGCCACCGGACTCGCCCGCTCCACCGTCGACCGGGTCACGCTCACCCTCGCCCGCACCGGATACGTCCGGCTGGACGGACGGACCGTCACCCTCGCCCCGCGCCTGATGGAGCTGGGCAACGCCTATCTGTCCTCGGTCCGCGTCCCCGGGCTCCTCGGTGAGGCGGTGGACGCCCTCGCGGACGAACTCGACGAGTCCGTCTCCCTCGCGGTGCCCGACGGAGAGGGCATCCGCTTCGTGCACCAGGCCACCCGGCGCCGGGCCATGTCCCTGCGCTTCCGCATCGGCGACCTCCTGCCCGCCGAACGCACCGCCCCCGGCACGCTCTTCGCCACCCTCTGGGGGCCGGGGGAGTGGCAGGCCTGGAGGAAGAGGCGGGACGACGATCCGCAGGGCGCCGGCTTCCCCTCCCTGCCGCAGCGCACCCCCGCGGCCGACGACCGGTTCGAGGAGCGCGTGGAGGCGGCGCGGACCGACGGCTGGGCGCTGGACGACCAGCTGATCGAGCCGGGGCTCCTCGCCCTCGCCGTGCCCGTACGCGACCCGGCCGGAGGCATCGCGTGCGTGCTCAGCGTGGTCAGCCACACCAGCCGGCACACCGCGCGAGGGCTCCGCGACAGCCTGCTGCCCCGGTTGCGCGAGGCCTCGGCGGCCATGGAGTCCCGGCTGCGCGACGCGCCTCCCGCCCCTGCCGCACCCGCCCCCGGGCCGCTCGCCTCGTGGACGGCGGCCTCGAAGCAGGAGCTGGGGCGTGAGTTCATCGAATCCCTCGCCAGGGGCCTGACCGTCATCACCGCCTTCGGCGACACGGGCCCCGCCCTGACACTCAGCGCCGTCGCCCGCGCCACGGGGCTCTCCCGGGCCTCGGCGCGCCGCGCGCTGATCACCCTCGAGCACCTCGGCCACGTCGCGGTCGACGGGCGCGAGCACCGGCTCACCCCGCGCGTCCTGGGGCTCGGATACCCGCCGCTCTCCCGCATCACCCTGGCGCGGATCGCCGAACCGCACCTGGCCGCCCTCGCGGGGAGGATCCACGACTCCGCTTCCCTGGCCGTGCTGGTGGACGACTCCGTCCAGTACATGGCGCGTGCCGCGACCCACCGCATCATGAACGTCAACATCACCGTCGGCACCCGCTTCCCCGCCTACGCGACCTCACTGGGCCGTGTCCTGCTGGCGGACCTCTCGGCCGGCGAGCTCAGGTCGGTGCTCGCCCACGCCGAGCTGCGTCCGCTGGCCCCGCACACCCTGACCCGCCGCGCCGCACTCGAAGCGGTCCTGGAGGGGGTGCGCGAGAACGGGTACGCCCTGGTAGACGAGGAGCTCGAAGCGGGCCTGCGCTCGATCGCGGTGCCCGTCCGCGACCTGGCGGGCACGACGATCGCCTCCATCAACGTGGCGATGCACAGCAGCAGCCGCACGATCGCCGAGTGCCTGGAGCACGTGCTGCCCCAGCTCCGGCTCACCGCCGGGGGCATCGAGTCCGAACTCCACACCGCGTCCCGGTTCACCCACGTGGCGGTGGTGTGACCGGTGCGCTCCGCGCCGACGCGGGCCGGGCCACCCGCCGGCCCGGCCCGCGCGGGGTGATCAGGACCTGGCCCGGGTGCCGACCCACCGGCCGTCGCCCCGGTTGCCGGTCGTCTCCCACCCGGAGCGGAACGAGCCCAGCCACTTCAGCGCCGGTCCTGCCTCGGCCTCCGACCGGACCGGGGTGCCGATGCGCAGGTCGCCGAGGCCGTGCCGGAGGACCAGCTTGCCGCCGGACGCCCTGAACGCCCTGAGGTCCGGGTCGGTCGCGTCGTACATGCCCTCGTTCGGCCGCACGATCTTCTCGTAGTACTCCTTCGTGAACCTGACGTCTTGTACGTCGGCCGGGGCCGCGGGCTGTCGAAGATCCGGTAACGGATGGTGTCCTCGACGAAGTTGACGTCGCCGGTCGATCCGGTGGCGGTGCTCGGCGCGACAACAGAGGATGCGAAGAGTGGCGAGCCGTGCCGACCGGCCCCGTCGCGCCGAGAAGCGACATCCGGGGGAGACAGGGAGACACACCATGGCGCCCGAACGATCCTCCTCCGGCAGCACCGCGTCGCGGGACCCCGGCCTCGCCCGCCCGGTGGCCGAACGCGCCGGCTGGAGCGACGTGGACCTCCGGGCGGTGGACACCGTGCGTGTCCTCGCGGCCGACGCCGTGCAGAAGACCGGCAACGGCCACCCCGGTACGGCGATGAGTCTGGCACCGCTCGCCTATCTGCTGTTCCAGCAGGTCATGCGGCACGACCCGGCCGACGAGCGCTGGCTGGGCAGGGACCGCTTCGTCCTCTCCTGCGGCCACACCAGCCTCACGCTCTACATCCAGCTCTACCTGGCCGGCTACGGCCTGGAGCTGGACGATCTGAAGGCCCTGCGGACCTGGGACTCCGCGACCCCCGGCCACCCGGAGTACCGGCACACCCGGGGCGTCGAGATCACCACCGGCCCGCTCGGCCAGGGCATGGGCGCCTCCGTCGGGATGGCGATGGCGGCACGCCGCGAGAGGGGGCTGCTCGATCCCGACGCCGCCCCCGGTGCCAGCCCGTTCGACCATCACGTCTACGTGCTGGCGTCCGACGGCGACATGATGGAGGGCGTCGCGTCCGAGGCCGCGTCCCTGGCCGGTCATCAGCAGCTCGGCAACCTCATCACCTTCTACGACTCCAACCACATCTCCATCGAGGACGACACCGACATCTCGTTCAGCGAGGATGTCCCGGCCCGCTTCGCCGCGTACGGCTGGCACGTCCAGACCGTGGACTGGACCCGCACCGGCGACTACGTCGAGGACGTGGACGCCCTTCTCGCCGCGATCGAGGCGGCCAAGGAGGAGCGCACCAGGCCCTCGCTGATCATGCTGCGCACGATCATCGGATGGCCCGCGCCCACGAAGCGGAACACCGGCAAGGCGCACGGCGCGGCCCTGGGCGACGAGGAGGTGGCCGGCACCAAGCGGCTTCTCGGCTTCGACCCCGGGACGTACTTCCCCGTCGAGGACGAGGTCCTCGCCCACACCCGGGCGGTCGGGGAGCGCGGCAGGGCCGAACACAAGCGCTGGCGGCAGACGTACGAGGAGTGGCGCGCCGCCAACCCGGAGCGTGCCGCGCTGCTGGACCGGCTGCGCGAGCAGGAACTGCCCGACGGCTGGACCGACGCGCTGCCGGTGTTCCCGGCCGACGCGAAGGGCATGGCCACCCGCAAGGCCTCGGGCGAGGTGCTCAACGCCCTCGCCCCCGTGCTCCCGGAGCTGTGGGGCGGCTCGGCCGACCTGGCCGGAAGCAACAACACGACGATGGACGGCGAGCCCTCCTTCGTCCCGGCCGACCGGCAGACCGCGGAGTTCGCGGGAGGCCCCTACGGCCGGACGCTGCACTTCGGCATCCGTGAGCACGCCATGGGGGCCGTACTCAACGGGATCGCCCTGCAGAGCCTGACCCGCCCCTACGGCGGCACGTTCCTCACCTTCAGCGACTACATGCGCCCCGCGGTCCGGCTCGCCGCGCTCATGAAGCTCCCCGCCACCTATGTCTGGACCCATGACTCCATCGGGCTCGGCGAGGACGGCCCCACCCATCAGCCCGTCGAACACCTGGCGGCCCTGCGCGCGATCCCCGGCCTCGACGTCGTACGCCCCGGCGACGCCAACGAGACCTCCGTCTGCTGGCGGACGATCCTGGAGCACACCGACCGCCCCGCCGGATTCGTCCTGACGCGGCAGAACCTGCCGGTGCTCGACCGCGGCGACGGCGTCCACGCCCCCGCCGACGGCGCGGCGCGCGGCGCCTACGTCCTCGCGGAGGCGTCCGGAAAGACCCCCGACGTCATCCTGGTGGCGACCGGGTCCGAGGTCCACATCGCCCTCGGCGCCCGCAAGCTGCTGATCGACGAGGGACTGGCCGTGCGCGTGGTCTCCATGCCCTGTCGCGAATGGTTCGCCGAACAGCCGTTGTCCTACCAGGACGAGGTGCTGCCGCCCGAGGTGCGCGCCCGTGTCAGCGTCGAGGCCGCCGTCGGCCAGGGCTGGCGCGAGGTCGTCGGCGACGCGGGCCGGATCGTGAGCCTGGAGCACTACGGCGCGTCCGCCGACTACCAGCGGCTCTACGAGGAGTTCGGCATCACGGCCGAGGCGGTGGCCGCCGCCGCGCGCGGCAGCATCCGCGACGCGGTGGAGGTTCCCAGGCCGGGCGGGCAGCGGGTCCGGGGCGCCGTTGGTCCGGCCTGACCGGAACGAGCGCCCCCGGCCGTGCTCCCCGGCGGGAGCACGGCCGGCCCTCAGCTCATCTGGCGGCGCACCAGTTCATGGAGCTGCCCCGACGTGTCCGCGAGGAGTTCGGCGGGCGGCCCCTCCTGGACGACGCGGCCGTCCGCCATGACGATCACACGGTCGGCGTCCAGCACCGTGGACAGCCGGTGCGCGATCACCACACGGGTGGCCCGCAGGGACCTGGTGCTCTCGATCACCGTGCGCTGCGTCTCGTTGTCGAGGGCACTGGTGGCCTCGTCGAAGAACAGGATGCGCGGGCGCCGGACCAGCGCCTGCGCGATCATCAGACGCTGGCGCTGGCCGCCGGAGATCGAGCCGCCGCCGGAGATCATCGTGTGCAGTCCCATCGGCATCCGCTTGATGTCCTCGGCGAGCCCCGCCAGAGCGGCGGCCTCCCAGGCCTCCTCCTGGGAGTAGACCTCGGCGCCGCAGATGCAGTCCAGGATCGACCCGGCCAGGGGCTGGGCGTTCTGCAGGACGACGCCGCACTGACGCCGCACGGCCGCCTGGTCGAGCGCCGTCAGGTCCTGGCCGTCGTACAGGACGCTGCCCGAGACCGGCTTGTCGAAGCCGATGAGCAGCCGCAGCAGCGTCGACTTCCCGCAGCCGCTGGGGCCCACGACCGCCACGAACTCGCCCGGCCGCACGGTCAGCGACACCTCGTCCAGCACGAGGGGGCCGTCCTCGGAGTAGCGGAACGAGACACCCCGGGCCTCGATCTCCCCGGACAGGGCGCCCGGCTGGGTGCTGGCGCCGCGCACCTCGGGCGCCTCGTCGAGCACCGGCTTGATCTGCTCGAACATCGGCAGCACCGCCGCGGCCGACACGAACGCCCCGGTGAGCTGCGTGACCGCCGTCAGCAGCATCGTCACGGACGTGTTGAAGGTCAGGAACTCCCCGGCCGTGAGCGAGCCGCGCGCCGGCCCCGCCAGCAGGACGAAGATGATCAGTGAACACAGCGGCAGATGGACCGCGTTGAGGACCGTCGTCAGGTTCTTGATCCGGCCCGCCCGCTTCTGCAGCTCACGGCTGCGGGCGAACTCCGCCGCCCAGGCGCCGTACGCGAAGCTCTCCGCCGCGGCGACCCGCAGCTTGGGCAGCCCCCGCAGCGTCTGGAACGCCTGGTTGTTCAGCTTGTTCCCCAGCTCCACCAGCCGGCGCTGCCAGCGCAGCTCCCACAGGCCCATGGTGAGGAAGACCCCGGCGATCACGACCAGCATCGCGACCGCCGTGAGCGCCAGCGGGACGCTGAACCACAGCAGCAGACCCAGATTCATCGCCCCGAGCGTCCCCGCCTGCACCACGACGGGACCGGTGCCGGACAGCACCCGGCGGATGGTGCTGACACCCATGGCCGCGCTCGCGAGTTCCCCTGTGGAGCGCTCGGTGAAGAACCTCGTCGGCAGCCGCAGCAGACGGTCCCAGACCGCGGGCTGGAGCGTGCTCTCGACGCGCCCCTCCATCCGCAGGATCGTCAGATTCTGCAGCAGCATGAAGGCCGCCGAGACGACGCCGGTGATGATCACGGCCAGCGAGACCTGAACGATCAGGTCCGTTCGGGCGTTGGGCACGTACACCCCGAGGACCTTGCCGGTCGCGAGCGGCACCAGCGAGCCGAGCGCGACCGTCACCAGGCCCGTCAGGACCAGCCTCCGCAGGTCGCCCCTGGTGCCGAACAGACCGAAGCGGAGCAGCTGCCGTCTGCCCAGCGGCCGGTCCGGCAGCGGCCGGTAGAACATCACGGCACGCTCCTCGAACTCGGACGCGGACGCGCTGTCGACCCTGCTGCGCCGGCCGGTCAGCGGGTTCACCGCCTCGTAGCGGCCACGGCGCCACAGCAGGGCGACCGGCGCCCCGGACGCGGCCCGGTGACCGACCAGAGGTCCCGAGTTCTCCCGCCACCAGCGTCCGTCGAGCCGCACCGCCCGGGTACGGACGCGCGAGGCGACCGCCACCCGCTCGACCGGGTCGACGCGGTCGCTCAGCGCGCCGCCCGCCGAGGGCTCCGCGAGGACGATCCCCGCGTCCCCGGCCACCAGGCGGCAGGCCGCGTACACCGCGTCGTCCGAGGCCCCCGGGGCAGCCGAAGCCCTCCTCCCGGACCGCCCGATCGAGGTCAGCAGGGCCTGGTCCGCCTCCTTGCGCACGGCCTCGCCGGCCCTCATCCCGGCCGCGGTCCGGTCCTCGTGCGCGCGCTCCAGCTGCTCGATCCAGCGGTCCAGCGCCGACAGCAGGCGGTACTGCTGGTTGACCATCCCCTGCCACATCGCCGCGTCCACGAGCAGATCACCGGCGGCCTCCGCGCTGAAGGCCGCGCCGTACTGCACACTGCCCGGCGAGACCGGCAGCCAGAGGATGTCGTCGTCGCCCACCGAACCGTCGAAGGCGGTCCGCCCGTCGAGCGGGGCCTCGAACAGCACACGCTGGCTGCGGCCCACACCGAGCGAGAACGCGTGCTCCAGCAGGCTCAGCGCCGCGTCCCCGGTGTCGTAGTGACTGCGGTACTGCCCGTCGTACCCGTGGTCGGGGTATTCCGGCCGGTACAGCTCACGCAGCGGGATCCGGCGCAGCACGCACTCCTGCGAGGGACGTCCGACCAGGGTGTGCTGCGGGCCCTCCACCGGGCCCAGCACGAGGGTGCCCGGTTCCAGGCGGCCCAGGAAGTGCCAGTGCCCCTGCTCGGCCGCGTCGACCGCGAACAGGTCGAGGGCACCGCCCACGACCAGCCAGAGAACCTGCGGGCCCTCCAGCGACAGACTGCGCAGCCCGGTGCAGTCGACGGGCGCGCCGAGCGCTCCCAGCGCGCCGACGACCGGGTCCTGCCCGGGAGCCTCCGTGCCCGCGAGGGGATGTGCGGATGCCACGTCAGTGCTCCCTGACCAGTTCGGCGTACGGACCTCCGGCGGCCACCAGCTGCTCGTGCCGGCCGCGTTCCACGACGGTCCCGTGGTCCAGGACCACGATCTCGTCGCTGTCGCGCACCGTGCTCAGCCGGTGCGCGATGACCACACAGGCGCAGCCCCGCCGCCGCAGGTTGTCGATGATGATCCGCTCCGTCTCGGCGTCCAGCGCGCTGGTCACCTCGTCCAGCACCAGGATGCTGGGGCGGCGTACGAGCGCGCGGGCGATCTCCAGGCGCTGACGCTGCCCACCGGAGAAGTTGCGGCCGTCCTGCTCCACCCGGCTGTGGATGCCACGGGGACGGCGGGCCACGACGTCGTACAGCGCGGCGTCCCGCAGGGCCTCGGCCACCGCCTCGTCCGGCACCGAGGGGTCCCACAGCGCCACGTTGTCCCGGACGGTCCCCTCGAAGAGGAAGACGTCCTGGTCGACGAAGGAGACGGACGCGGCCAGCGCGCCCCTGGGGATGTCCTCCAGACGCTGCCCGTCGATCCGGATCGTGCCCTCCCACGGGCTGTAGAGCCCGGATATGAGCCGCGAGACCGTCGACTTGCCGCTGCCCGAACCGCCCACGAGCGCCACCTGCTGCCCCGGCCCCACGGAGAGGGAGAAACCGGTGAGCAGCGGCTTGTCGAGCGGGCTGTAGCCGAAGGTGATGTCCTCCAGCGTCACATGACCCTTCAGCCGCCGGGTGCTCGCGGCGGGTTCGGGGCGGGAGTACAGCGCGTCCACCGGGAAGTTCTCCACATCCTTCAGCCGGGCCACATCGGCGGCGAAGTCCTGGATCCGGCCCGCCACCCCGTTGAGCCGGGTCACCGGCGCGGTGAAGCGGGTCACCAGCGCCTGGAAGGCGACGAGCAGACCGATCGACAGATGCCCCTCGACGGCCCGCAGACCACCGATCCACAGGATCAGCGCGCTGTTCAGCGTCGCCAGCGCGGGGGCGACGACACCCAGCCAGGCGCTCGGCACCCCGAGGCGCTGCTGCTCCTCCAGCGTCGTCGCGTGCTGGCCCGCCCACCGGCGGAAGTAGCCGTTCTCGCCGCCGGTGGCCTTCATCGTCTCGATCAGCTGGAGACCGGTGTACGACGTGTTCGTCAGCCGCGCGCTGTCGGCCCGCAGCTTCTGGGTGCCGGTGGCCCGCAGTCGTACGACGATGCGCATCGCGACCACGTTGAGCAGCGCGATCCCCACACCGACGACGGTCAGCTGCGGATCGTACGTCCACAGCAGAACGGCGTAGAGCAGGACCACGATGCCGTCCACGCCCGCCGCGGTCAGATCCCGGGCGAGCGTCTCGGCCACCGCGTCGTTCGACTGGAGGCGCTGGACGAGGTCGGCGGGGCTGCGCTGGGAGAAGAAGGTCACGGGCAGCCGGAGCAGATGCCGGAAGAAGCGCGCGCTGCCGAGCGTGGAGGAGATGATGCGCCCGCGCAGCAGATTCGCCTGCTGGAGCCAGGTCAGGACGACGGTGAGGGCCACCGTGGCGCCCATGGCGGCGAACAGCACACCCAGCAGGGAGGTCTGTTCACCGATCAGGAACATGTCGATGTACGTACGGCTCAGGGCCGGGAGCGTCGCACCGACGGCCACCAGCAGCAGGCTGGCCAGCAGGGCGGCCAGCATCGTGCCCGTGGTGCCGCGCAGCCGGGCCGGCATCGCGGACAGGACACCGGGCTTCCGGCCGCCGCGCCGGAAGTCCTCGCCCGGTTCGAGCACGAGGACGACCCCGGTGAAGCTGGTGTCGAAGTCCTCGGCGGGGACGAACCTGCGCCCCTTGTCGGGGTCGTTGATGTACACCCCGCGCCGCCCGAGCCGGCGTCCCGCTCCGTCGTAGACGACGTAGTGGTTGAACTCCCAGAACAGGATCGCGGGCCCCTGGACCTCGGCGAGTGCCGCCGGTTCCATCTGCATGCCCTTGGCCTGGAGACCGTAACTCCGGGCCGCCTTGAGGACGTTGCTCGCCCGTGAACCGTCACGTGAGACGCCGCAGGCGATGCGCAGCTCCTCCAGGGGCACATGCCGGCCGTAGTGGCCCAGAACCATCGCCAGTGAGGCGGCGCCGCACTCCAGGGCCTCCATCTGGAGCACGGTGGGGGTGCGCACGGTCTTCGTCCGCCCGGGCTTCGGTGCGGGACGCGGGCGCCGCCTGTTGCCCGGCGAGCTCTCCGGGCGGTGTCTGCCGCGGCCGGGGGGCGCCAGTTGCTGGGCGGTGGGGGAGGGGTGCGGTGCGGTCACGGGAGCAGCCAATCGATCGGGCGCTGGTCGGCGAGACGGACGGAGCCGGTGGCCAGGGTCATGGAACCGATCGCGTACGGAGGGCCCTCGGCCGAGGACCAGCGGTAGCCCGACTCCGTGGAGTCCGACCGCTCGATCCTCACCAGGACCGCCAGCGGCCTGCCGTCACGGGAGAACTCCTTGCCGAGCTGCGCGTCGCCGAGGAAGCGGGTGATCTGCTGCTGTGTCTGCGCGGACCTGCCGACCGCGGCCACCTTGCCGCGCAGCACCCCGTACTGCTGGGAGGGCACGGACTGGACGGTGAGGTCGACCGGGGCGCCCACGGGGACGGACGCCGCGCTGCTGCCGGACACGTAGAGGAGGACGACCAGCGGGTCGTCGGCGCCGTCGATCCGTTCGACGCTCGCCACGTCCGCGCCGGTGGTGACCACGGCGCCGATCGTGGCAGTCACCGAGGTGAGCCGGCCGGCGTCGATCGTGCGGACGACCCGCTCGCCCTGCTCCGTACGGACCTTGAGCAGGGGGGAGTCGCGGGGGAGGGTCTCGCCCTCGTCGGCGAGCACCTCGGTGATCTGTCCGGCCACCGGGCTCTGCAGGATGTAACTGCCGCGTGAGTGCGTGAGGATGCCGGGCGCGTCGAGGGTGCTGGCGACCGAGCCCGTGACGGCCCAGAAGCACGCGGCGGCCATCACGGCGACGGTGACGGCCAGGACGAGCAGCCCCTGTGGACGGGCGAAGCGCACCGGGAGATCGAGCTGTTCGGGCGACTGCAGCTTGGAAAGGGCCTGTTGGCGGAACTGCACGGAACTCTTTCCTCACCTGTCAGCGGTCGGCACCGAGCCCCGGAACCGACGGGTTCCGGGGCTCGGCGGGTTACTGCCGTCTCTCAGAGACCGGCGGTCAGGCCGGAGGCCAGACCGGTGACCGCGCCGGTGTTCACGCCGGTGGCACCCTCGACGAGACCGGTGACCGAGCCGACGACGCCGGCGACCGGGACGATGCCCTCGACGGTGCCGGCAACGTTGCCCACGAGGCCGCCCACGAGGCCGCCCGAGACGTTGTCGAGGTCGGCGTCGGAGATCTCGGCGGTCTCGACCTGGGGGGTGTAGTTCATGATGAGCGCTGCCCTTCGTATGGAAATTGCCTATATACGGAAACCCGTTGTGCGGCCTCCGTATGGCCCAGGATCAAAGCACGCCTCCACCACGAACAGCCAATCGAACTGAGGCGGATCTGCGGTTGTCGGGCCGCTTGAACGGCCGTACGTGCAGAAGTGTTCATTCTGTGGGGGCAGATCCTTCACGAACTTCACCGGATGAATTCCGCACCGTCGCAGGAGCGCTCCCCTCAAGTAGGGCAGTCCTACCCCAAACGACGCCCGGACCGGTTCGGACCAGGCATTCCGTGCGGGGGTGCGTGATCGGTGTGCGCACGCCGTGTGCAGGTTTTTTCGATTCCGCTTGCCGGGCAATTACCCGTCGATTCGAGTGCTCCGCGGGACCGGCTCGGAATGTATCGGTATTCACGACGACGTAAAGATGAGTGTGGCTCTATTTTTCGGGTGCGTCGAATGTGATCGAGCGGCGCATTTGTGGAGCGCTTTCCTGCCTGCCGTGCATTACGGGTCACATGCGTGCGGAGGTGTGGAGGAGCTGTGTCGCGTTCCTGCCGTCCGTGGATGACGTGGAGGGCCCGGCGCCCGGGTGTACGGATGGTGCGGAACGAGGGTCGGCTGATTCATCCGATGAAACGTGTGCACCACCCTTCTCTCGGGCGACACGCGGCGCTACCATCGGGTTGCCTTGTGGGAGCGCTCCCATCTCTGTCAGTCCCGTACCGCCGCTGTGCGGCGGACCAGCTCGGAGAGGACGATTCCGTGCGCTTGAGCGCCAGACCCATCGCCGCCCTACTGGCGGCACTCGCCCTGACAGCCGGGTTGTCGATCACCGGCACCCAGGCGGTGGCACGCTCCGACGAAGGGCCCGCCTCGGCCGAAGCATCGGATGTGTCCATCGCGGCGGACACCTACACCTGGAAGAACGCGCGGATCGACGGCGGCGGCTTCGTGCCCGGCATCGTCTTCAACCGGTCCGAGAAGAACCTCGCCTACGCGCGCACCGACATCGGCGGCGCCTACCGCTGGGACCAGTCGGGCAAGCAGTGGAAGCCGCTGCTGGACTGGGTGGACTGGGACCGATGGGGCTGGTCCGGGGTCGTGAGCCTCGCGTCGGACACCGCCGATCCCGACAACGTGTACGCGGCGGTCGGCACGTACACCAACAGCTGGGACCCGACGAACGGAGCGGTCCTGCGCTCCTCGGACCGCGGCGCCTCCTGGAAGGCCACCACCCTGCCCTTCAAGCTCGGCGGCAACATGCCGGGACGCGGGATGGGGGAGCGGCTCGCGGTCGACCCGAACAAGAACTCCGTGCTGTATCTGGGCGCCCCCAGCGGCAAGGGCCTCTGGCGCTCCACCGACTCGGGAGTCACCTGGTCCGAGGTGACCGCCTTCCCGAACCCCGGCAACTACGCGCAGGACCCGTCCGACACCAGCGGATACGGCAACGACAACCAGGGCATCGTGTGGGTGACCTTCGACGAGCGCTCCGGCAGTGCGGGCAGCGCCACGAAGAACATCTACGTCGGCGTGGCCGACAAGGAGAACACCGTCTACCGATCCACGGACGGCGGCAGCACCTGGTCCCGCATCGCGGGCCAGCCGACCGGGTACCTCGCGCACAAAGGCGTACTCGACTCCTCGACCGGCTACCTCTATCTGACGACGAGCGACACCGGCGGCCCGTACGACGGCGCCAAGGGACAGGTCTGGCGCTACGACACCGCGTCCGGCGCGTGGAAGGACGTCAGCCCCGTCGCCCTCGCCGACACCTACTACGGATTCAGCGGTCTCTCCGTCGACCGGCAGAAGCCCGGCACACTGATGGCCACCGCCTACAGCTCCTGGTGGCCCGACACCCAGATCTTCAGGTCCACGGACAGCGGGGCGACCTGGACGAAGGCGTGGGACTACACCAGCTATCCGAACCGCGCCAACCGCTACACCCAGGACGTCTCCTCGGTCCCGTGGCTCAGCTGGGGCGCCAACCCCTCCCCGCCCGAGACCGCGCCCAAGCTGGGCTGGATGACGGAGTCGCTGGAGATCGACCCCTTCGACTCCAACCGGATGATGTACGGCACGGGTGCGACCGTCTTCGGGACCGAGAACCTCACCGCGTGGGACACCGGCGGTCAGTTCAAGATCACCCCCATGGTGAAGGGGCTGGAGGAGACGGCCGTCAACGACCTGGCGAGCCCGCCGTCGGGCGCGCCGCTGCTCAGCGCGCTCGGTGACATCGGAGGCTTCAGGCACACGGACCTCGACGCGGTGCCCGCGATGATGTTCACCTCGCCGAACCTGGACTCGACCACCAGCCTGGACTTCGCGGAGACCTCGCCCGGGACGGTCGTACGGGTCGGCAACGCCGACGCCGCCCCGCACATCGGCTTCTCCACGGACAACGGCGCCAACTGGTTCCAGGGCTCCGAGCCCTCCGGGGTCACCGGCGGCGGCACGGTCGCGGCCGCGGCCGACGGCAGCGGATTCGTCTGGAGCCCGGAGGGCGCGGCCGTCCACCGCACCACCGGGTACGGCAACTCCTGGACCGCTTCCACCGGTATCCCGGCAGGGGCGACGGTCGAGTCGGACCGGAAGAACCCCAAGAAGTTCTACGGATTCAAGGCCGGCACGTTCTACGTGTCGACGGACGGCGGGGCGACGTTCACCGCGAAGGCGACCGGCCTCCCGGCCGAGGGCAACGTCCGCTTCAAGGCGCTCCCCGGCACCGAGGGAGACATCTGGTTCGCGGGCGGCGCGGCCAACGGGACGTACGGACTGTGGCGTTCCACCGACTCCGGCACGAGCTTCACGAAGTTCTCCGGAGTGGAGCAGGCCGACAGCGTCGGCTTCGGCAAGGCCGCGTCGGGAGCCTCGTACCAGACCGTCTTCGTCAGCGCGAAGATCGGCGGGGTGCGCGGCATCTTCCGGTCCACCGACGCGGGCGCGACCTGGACGCGGATCAACGACGACGCGCATCAGTGGGCCTGGACCGGCGCGGCGATCACCGGCGACCCGAGGGTCTACGGCCGGGTGTACGTCTCGACGAACGGGCGCGGCATCCAGGTCGGCGAGTCCTCGGACACCGGCGGCGGGGGCACGGACCCCACACCGACCCCCACGCCGACCCCCACACCGACTCCGGACCCGACGGACCCCCCGGCGGACAAGGAGTGCGCGGTGACCTACACGATCACCAACCAGTGGTCCGGGGGCTTCCAGGCCGATGTGACGGTCACCAACACGGGTGACTCGGCCTACAACGGCTGGCAGCTGGGCTGGACCTTCCCCGGGGACCAGAAGGTCGGCCAGATGTGGAACGCCACCCACACGCAGGACGGTGCGAAGGTGACCGCGAAGAACGTCGGCTGGAACGGCACGGTGGCACCGGGCTCCTCGGTGGGCTTCGGCTTCACCGGCACCGGGACGTCCGTCGGCACCGAGCCGTCCGCGTTCACGCTGGGCGGTGAGGCCTGCAGCGTCAGCTGACGCGCCGCGGGGCCGGTGCGGGGGAGCGGCCCCCGCACCGGCCCCGCGGGCACCGAATGGACACCGCTCCCCGGGCGTGCTGCATTGGAGGGAACGCACCTCGCCTGGGAGGCACCCGTGGTCGACGTCGATGTGCTGGTCGCAGGGGCGGGTCCGGTCGGCCTGACGGCCGCGTCCGAACTGTGCAGGCGGGGGGTGTCGTGCAGGGTCGTCGACCGGCTCCCGTCGCGTCTCCCGTACGCGAAGGCGGTGGGTGTCCAGCCCCGGACGCTGGAGATCTGGGACCGGATGGGGATGATCCGCGAGGCGCTGGAGACCGCTGTTCCGTTGAAGGGACAACTTCTCTATGTCAACGGGGAGGAAGGTCCGCGGATCGATCTGGAACTCCCGCCGGAGGTGCCCTACGGATTCGCGGCCCTCCCGCAGTACGAGACCGAGCGCCTCCTCGAAGAACTCCTGGAGCGCTGGGGCGGCCGGGTCGAGCGGGAGACCGAACTTCTCTCCTTCGAGCAGGACTCCGGCGAGGTCAGGGCCGTCCTCACCCTGCCGTCGGGCGCCACGGAGGAGCTGACAGCCCGCTACCTCGTGGGCTGCGACGGCGCACACAGCGCCGTACGCAAGGGGCTGGGCCTGTCCTTCGAAGGCGCGGCACTCCCCGAGGAGTACATGCTGGGAGACGTCGAGGTCGACTGGGACCTGCCGGCCGGTTACGGCGTCAGGGCCTCGCACGTCCTCGACGGGCACACCGACGACATGATGGTGTGCATCCCCCTGCCCGGCGAGCGCCGTTACCGGATATCGATGCCCACCCCGCCCGAACTCTCCCGGGAGGCACGGCCGGACGCCGACGGTGTGACGCACGGCCTGAGTGGCGAGAAGGGACCGCTGCCGGGGATCGAACACATACAGGCGGTACTCGACCGTCTCTCGCCCCGGCCCACGACCGCGTCCCGGCTGCGCTGGTCCTCGGTCTTCCGCATCAGCCACCGCATCGTCGACCGCTACGGCCGGGGGCGGGTCTTCGTGGCCGGCGACGCCGCGCACATCCATCCGCCCACCGGCGCCCAGGGGATGAACACCGGGATCCAGGACGCCTTCAACCTGGGGTGGAAACTCGCCGCAGCCGTACGGGGCCACGCGGGCGAGGGGCTGCTGGAGAGCTACAGCGCCGAACGCCACCCGGTCGGCGAGGAAGTGGTGGCGCGAACGCTCCGGCACGCCCGGAGCGGCATCGGCTCGGACCCGGACGACTTCGAGACGATCATGCTCCGTGAGGCCCAGCTCCTCGTCGGCTACCGGGGCAGCCCGCTCGTGGGGCCGGCCGGCCCGGCGTGCGAGGGCCCGGCCCCCGGCGACCGCGCACCGGACTGCGGCGGTCTCCGGTACCCCTTGGCAGCCTTCCCCGTCAGGCTGTTCGGCCTGCTGCGGGGGCGGGAGCACACCCTGCTCCTCTACGCGGACGACGAGGAGCAGTCGGCCTCGTTCGACGACGTGGCCGCCGCGGCCCTGAAGGCGGCGCCGGGCCTGCTGAACGCATGCGCCGTACTCGCACCCGGGCTGAAGGCCCCCGCCCCGCACCTGCCCGCCGTCCACGACGGCCTCGGCGAATTCCGGCGGATGTACGGGGCGCGGGGCGGCGAGGCCGTCCTCGTACGGCCCGACGGCTACATCGGACTGCGCACCGCTCCGGCGGACGGACCGGAGCTCCAGGACCATCTTGCGCTGCTCTTCGGGACGTGACGGAACGGGCCTCCAGGGACCGCCGGGCCTGAAACGGCCGGGGGTGGAGGGTGGGGGGAAAGTGTGTGGGCGGGCAACCGCGTGACGGCCGGTGCTGTCTTCTGAGTCGGCGAGTGCTGCTCCACGAGCCGGACTTGCCCCGACCGCACGCCATCATGAGGGAACTTCGATGACTCACACGTCTCCGGGCCGCCGCCTGTCGCACACCGCTGTCGGCGTACTCGCCACCGTCGCCCTGACCGGACTCGGGGCCGTGCCCGCCGGCGCCGCCGACGCGGAGCCGGACCTCGGGATCGGGCCGCTGGCACCGGTCACCGACGCGCGGCCGGGCAGTGGGGTCGATGTGCCGTTCACGGTACTGAACAAGGGCACCGAGGAGGTCGGGAAGGTCTGGGTGACGTACTCCGTCACGCAGGGCCTCGCGCCGGGGGCCTCCTATGCGAACTGCGCGTACTCGACTCAGCCGTCCGCCGACGAGGAGCCGGAGAAGCAGATCGCGGTGTGCGCCGTCGAGCAGCCGCTCAAGCCCGGCGTCCTCTACGCGCCGGAGCAGCCGCTCGGGCTGAAGGCGCGGGACAACGCGCTGCGCGACAAGGTCTCCATGAGCGTCGGGGCCACGGACCCCGGACCGTCGGACGGCGGCGGGACGGAGCCCGTGCCGGGCACGGGCGCCCCGCTGAAACTGGTCGAGAAGGCCCCGGCGACCGACGGGGACCGGGCGAGCCACGACGCGGACCACGCCTCCACCGAGGTCGCCGCGGTGAACACGGCCGACTTCGCACTGACCGGCGCCCGGCTCCGGGGCGAGGTGGGTGACAAGGTCACGGCGACGGTGAAGTTCGTCAACAAGGGCCCGGCCTGGGTCTACCGCGACCTCGGCCAGGGCGCGGCGACCGTCGACGTCCGGATTCCGCCGGGCACCTCCGTCGTCAAGGCCCACGACTTCTGCAGCCCGGTCACCGCGACGCACTACAGCTGCGGAACCTCGCAGTCGTGGGTGGACGCCTCGGGCGGCGAGACGTACCCCTTCGTCCTGCGGATCGACAAGGCGGTCGAGGGCGCGACCGGCAAGATCTCCTTCACCGGGGCGGCCAGGCCCTTCGACACGAACGCCGGCAACGACACGGCGGACATCGTTGTCGACGCGGGAACCGGCACGACGGGCGGCCCCTCGGCGGGCGGTCCGGCGGACGGCGGCTCCTCGGCCGGAGGCTCCTCGTCCACCGGCGGCACGGCTGACTCGGGCGGCTCCACGTCGGGCGGCTCCGGATCGGCCTCCACATCCGGTGGAGCCACCGCCGGGGACTCCGGCTCCCCGGCGGCCGCCGGCGGTGACCTGGCGGCGACCGGCTCCGGCTCCACCCTCCCCCTGGCGGGCGCGGCGGCGGCAGCGGTGATCGCGGGCGGTGGCCTCTTCTACGCCGTCCGCAGGCGGAGGGCCTCCGGCGCGTAGCAACACGTACGCCCAGGGCAGGGGGCATGACGCGGGGCCCGGCAGCGACTCGCTGCCGGGCCCCGCGCCGTCCGATGAGCCGACTCCGCTCATCTCACCCCGGCTCAGGGGAAGGACACCACCTGCGACGGGATGGTCGATGTACCGGATGTGGGGGAACCGGTGTTGTTGATGACGTGTTCGTACTGTCCCTGACCGCCGAGTGAGACGACGAGCAGGTCGTGGAACTTCACTCCGGGCTTCACGGGTGCCTGGAAGCCGTGCTGCTGGCGGATGGTCGGGTCGACGTTGAAGTAGCAGTAGCTGCCCATGCCCCAGCCCTCGTGGGTGGTGACGGAGTCGGCGACCTTGTAGGCGGCGTATCCCTTGATGTCGCCGTTCTGGATGGCGGCCTGGTTGGGTGCGTCGTAGGCCTTCTCGTTCTGGAAGAAGATCGTCTTGCCGTTCTCGCCGTTCCACTGGACGTCGTACTTGTTGAAGTGCTCGACGAACAGTCCGGTGGCCAGTACGTCGTCACCGTTGACGGTGAGGCCGAAGTCGGAGCGGTTGGTCTCCCAGCCGACCCCGTCACCGTGGTCGGCGCGCCACAGCCAGGTGTGGTCGATGATCGTGTCGTCGCTGTTGACCACCAGACCGGTGGTCGCCTTGCCGGCGCCCGCGCCGCCGACCCGGACGAACACGTCCTGGAGGCTGGTCGGGTTGGCCGAGTGGTCGGCGGAGGAACCCTGGGGGCCGACCTGGACCAGGACCGAGGAGTTCTGCGTCCCCGCGTCGACGAGGAGTCCGGCGAGCTTGACGCCGTCGACGTCGCCGACCTTGATCGCGGTCACGCCGTTGTCCGGGATGATCGTGGCGAGGCCCAGACCGAGCGCGACGGTGTTCGCGCGGTTGATCTCGATCGGCTCGTTGACGTGGTAGATGCCCGGAGTGAACAGCAGGTGCAGGCCCTGGCGGACGGCCGCGTTGATGGTCTGCGCGGTCGCGCCCGGCTTCACGACGTAGAACTGGCTGAGCGGGATGGACTCGCCCTGCGGGGTGCCGTTCCACGAGACGCCGCGCGCGTTGGTGCGCTTGGCGGGGACGAAGACCTTGTAGTCGTTGCCGTCGAGGTAGAGGAAGGGCTTCTCGCGGGAGACCGGGGTGTTGTTGAGGGTGGTGTAGGGCGGTTCGGGGAAGCTCTGGGCGGGTGCGCCCTCGACGCCGGAGAAGGTCATGTTCCAGACGCCGTTGCCCCAGCTGCCGATGGAGCTGTCGCGGGTGTACCACTGCTGCTGGGAGTAGGGGGCGACCTGGCCGTCGATCTTGCTGTCGGCGATGTAGCCGCCGCTGGCCCAGCCGTAGCCGTTCGGGGCGAGGTTGAGGCCGCCCTTGACGTGCATGCGGCGGAAGGGGGCGGCCTGGGAGACGGCCCAGCGGTTGGTGCCGCTGACGGGGTTGAGGGCGAGGTTCTCGGCGGAGCGCCAGAAGTTCTGGGTGGCGTTGCCGTTGAACCAGCCGGCGTCGACGGTGACGTCGCCGTTGAAGGTGGTGTCGTCGGGCTTGAGACCGAGGCCGGCGATGGAGGTGTAGAAGCCGATCTGAGCGTTGATGTTGTTGTAGGTGCCGGGCTTGAACATCAGCGCGTAGCGGTCGCTGCCGAACTGCGCGGACTCCTGCTTCTTGAAGATCTCGTCGACCTTGCCCTGGATGTTCGGGGTCGAGGGGTCGAAGACCAGGACGTTCGGTCCGAGGTCACCGCCGCCGGGGATCTGAGGGTCGCCCCCGCCGGTCGTGCCGAACACCTGGAACTCCCAGAGCGAGTGGCCGTATCCGGTGGCGCGGGCGGTGCCCGTCAGCCGGACGTAGCGTGCGGTGCCGGAGACGTTGAGGGTCTCCGTGCCACCGGGACCGGTGGTGGTGGAGTAGGCGGTGCTCCAGCTGTTGTTGTCCGAGGAGAACTCGATCCGGTAGCCGGTGGAGTAGGCCGCCTCCCAGCGCAGCACGATCTGGTTCACCGAGGCGGCGGCGCCCAGGTCGACCTTGATCCACTGAGGGTCGGAGAAGGCGCTCGACCAGCGGGTGCCGGTGTTGCCGTCCACCGCGGCGGCGGCGGGGGTGCCGTCGTTCTCCTGGCTGGAGGCGGTGACCGGCTTCCCCTGGGAGAGCAGTGAGGGCGCGGCGCCGGCCGGGGTCTGGGGCAGGAAGGCCAGCAGCGAGAGGACGAGCCCGGCGATCACGGCCAGGACGCCGCTGCGTCGTCCGGTCCATGCGGGTACGGGTCTGTGGAGGTTCGGAGGTGCGTACATGGGGGTCTCCTGAGTCGTGGGGCGGGAACACGACGCGCACAGCCGGAGAGCGCTCTCTCCGGCTGTGCGAGATACTCCACCCTTGTTACGAACGCGTCAAGAGATGTGCAACATCAGGTGTATCAGGGCCTGTTGTCGACAAGAACTGATGACGGCTCCGCGATGACGACCCTCCGTGGCGGACCTCCTCGGTGACGGAGTGTGAGATCTGACGAGGTGTGGTTTCAGGAATTGACGGATCGGCTACCGGGCGGCGTACGTCCGTACGTAGTCGAAGTCCGCCGTCGCACCCGACCGGTTGTGGGAGACGAGGCCGATCTTCAGCTCGCCCCGCACCGGCAGGGTCCACACCCCGCTCACCGACCAGTGGACGCCGTCGCGGCTGGTGGACGCGCGTACCTCGTGCTCCCCGTTCGCGGTGTCGTGGTGATGGGCCATCCGCAGCCACATGGTGCCGGCCGCGGGTCCTCCGAACATCGGGGCGTTGGCCACCGCCGTCGGCGGGGTGGTCGTGGGCCGCTCGCCCTCCTTGCCGAACTCGCTGACGTCGAGCACGGCTCCGTCGCCGTTGGTGAGCGGCAGCACGGAATGGACGAGCTTGAACCAGCGGTCGTCGTTCTCGTACAGCACGAGCCCGGCCTGCTGGGCGGCCCGGTCGGGGGCGAACCGCAGCTTCGTCTCGACCGTGTAGTCGCCCTCCGGCGCGTCCCGCAGCAGCACGGAGGCCGTGTTGTCGCCCAGATACAGCTCGGCGTTCTGGGTGGGCCAGGACAGTGCGCCACCGGTCATCGTCACCCCGGCGGCCTGCCCGCGCACCCACTGCCAGGGGGAACCGGGCTCCGTGCCCGGGACCGCGGCGGTGTCGAACTCGTCGCTGTGGCCGGGGAGCAGCCGCCCCGGCGGGGCCGGAGCCACCCGCTTCGTCACCGGCTCGTACAGGGCCACCGCGCCCACGTTGTCCGCCGCCGCGCCCGTGCCTCGTGCCGCGGCGCCCACCGCGCCCTTGCGCACGGCTGCGGCGGGCAGGTCGCGGACCTGTACGGCCACCGGATCGCGCAGCCGGTCGTCGGTCACCTCGGCCGTCAGCCCGGTGCCGCGCAACTCGACGGACACGTTGTGCCAGGTGCCCCAGGAGAACCCGGACGGCAGCGCCGTCACCTGCTCGCCGCGGCTCCTGCCACCCACCCGTACGTCGGTGACGAGTGCCGAGCGGGCGCGGTCCAGCCAGGCCACGACCCTGTTGCCCGGGTCCCGGTAGGCGACGGTGAGCCCCGCCGCGCCATCCTGTGCGGTCACCTTCAGATCGGCCTCGGCCCGCAGATCCGCCGGTGCGCGCCCGTCGGCGACGAGATAGGAGGCGTCCGTCCCCGGACCCGTCGGGGTGTGGGCCGCGTACCCGCCCGCGTCCTGGTCGGACGGCGTGGACCAGTCGGCGGCGCCCGCGCCCTCGGCGCTCCAGCCCGCCAGACCGCTTCCGTTGAACGTCCCCCCGGTGTCCCACGAGGTCACCGGCGCGGCCGTCGGCCCGTCCGACGGTCCCGCGCCCGCCCGTACGACGGGCCAGCCGTCGATCCAGTCGAGCCGGTCGATCAGCATCGGACGCCGGGTCAGCTTCAGTGTGCCGTTGGAAGCCGGTGCCAGATCGGGCGACTCGGCGGGGATGCCGTGGTAGACCAGCCAGTCCTGGCCGGCGAGGTCGGTCTGGATCGCGTTGTGGCCCGGTCCGATCCACCGGTTGCCGTTCGCTCCCGCGACGAATCCCGCCTTGCTGGTGAGGGCCATCAGATCGGTGCCCTCGTCGTCGGTGAACGGACCGGTGGGGCTCGTCGAGCGGCCCACCTTCACCTGGTAGCCGCTGTAGGCGCCGTCGCAGCAGCCCGCGTCGGAGTAGAACAGGTAGTAGTGGTCGTCGCGCCGCACGACGAAGCCACCCTCGACCCTGCGGCCACGGGCCACCTGGGTGACCTCACCCTCGGTCCTGGTCAGGTCGGCGTTCATCCGCGCGACGCAGATGGTGTCGTAACTGCCCCAGTACAGATAGGGCGTTCCGTCCGTGTCAGTGAACTGCGCCTGGTCGATGTTCCCCGCGGGGCAGCCGCTCGGCGACGGCAGCACGGCACCTTTGTCGGTCCAGGGCCCCGTCGGGGTGGCGGACGTGGCGAGCCCCACGGTGTTGCGCCCGGGGACGGAGTAGTAGAGGTGGTACAGACCGGCCGCGTACCGCACGTCCGGTGCCCACAGCCGCGAACCGTTGTGCCAGGCGGGCTTGTTCGCGGGCGTGAAGACCTCCCCGGCGTACTCCCACTTCACCAGGTCCGCCGAGCGCAGGATCGGCAGCATGCGCTCCCCGTCCTCGCCCTTGCTCTGCATGACGGGGTTCTGCGTGCCGTAGGCGTACCAGAGGCCGTCCTTGCCCCGGATCACCGCAGGATCGGGGAAGGTGTCGACGGCCCCGGTGGACACCGGATTCGTGTACGTCGGCGCGGCGGCCGGGCGCTTCTGCTCACCGTAGGAGGGCGTGCTCGCGAGCGTGGACAGGAAGAGCAGTGAGACGGCGCCGGCCGCCCACCGGGACAGCCGGCGGGGACGTGCCGTTCCTCGCGTGCGTCTCATGTGGTCTCCGTGAGAGTTCCGTCCGGACGCGAGGCCGCGGTCCAGGTCGTGTCGTCGTTCTCGAAGGCGCTGAGGCTCGGGTCGTAGTCGGACGCGCCGATGTCGTACATGGACGTCATCCAGTGGTAGAAGTTGTCGCCCCGGTCCCGCAGCAACGTGTACAGCCGCCGCATCAACCGCCGTCGGACCGAACGGAACTCGGGGTGCGTGTAGCGGTTGCTGAGCTCGTGCGGGTCCGCCTCCAGGTCGTACAGCTCGTTGACCGACTCCGGATTGACGACGAGCTTGTAGCGGTCGTCACGGATCATGCGCTGCGGGTACGGGAAGTGGTGGCCGTGGAACTCGGCGACCAGCTCCGGTGCCCAGTCGGGACGCTCACCCCTGACCAGCGGCACCAGGCTGCGGCTGTCCACCGCCGGGGACGGGTCGCAGCCCGCAAGTTCGAGCAGCGTCGCCGTGCAGTCGGTGAGGCTGACGAGCTCGTCCCTGACCTGCGGTGCGGCACCGGGGATGCGGACGATCCCCGGGATGCGGTAGATGTCCTCGTACATCGCCGGCCCCTTGTCGTGGAGCCGGTGCGCGCCCGTGAACTCGCCGTGGTCCGCCGTGAAGAACACCGAGGTGGAGTCGCTCAGCCCCAGCTCGTCGAGCCGGGTGAGGATGCGCCCGATCTGTTCGTCGATCAGGGTGACGTAACCCCAGTAGACGGCGATCAGCTTGCGGGTCGTCTCGATCGGGATGGTGTCGAAGGCCCAGTGCGCGCTGTAGTTGCGCTGCACCGGAGGTTTGCCCTCGAAGGTCTCGGCGATCGACGGCGGAAGCTCGACCAGCTCCGGGTCGTAGAGGTCGAAGTACGCGTCCGGGAGCAGGTACGGCAGATGCGGACCGAAGAAGTGCGTCGCCAGGAAGAAGGGCTCCTCGCCGGCCGCGTACCGTTCCAGATGCTCGATGGCGCGCGTGGCGAGGTAGTGCTCGAACGTCGCCTCCACCGGCTGGTGCAGCCGTGCGGCCAGCAGGTTCCCCGCGTTGCCGCCAGGCGCGGTACCCCGGATCGGCTCCGAGATGCGGTACGGGGGCAGCCCCCGCTCCTTCAGGTACGCCAGGTAGTCCGGATGGTCGACGGGGTTGTGCCAGCCCGGCAGGTCCGGGCCCTCGAAGCCGTACGAGGCGGCGTTGCGGTGGGTGCCGCCGTGCCACTTGCCGATCAGGCCGAGCCGGTAGTCGCGCTCGGCCAGGGCCGCCGGGAAGGTGAAGGCGTCCTCGCGCAGGTCCTCCAGATAGCCCACGTTCCGCTCGTAGTTGGCCAGCAGCCGGTGGCGGAACGGTGCCTGCCCGGTGAGCAGGCTCGCCCGCGCGGGGGTGCAGATCGCCGTGGGCGTGTAGAAGCGGTCGAAGCGCGTCCCCGTGGCCGCCAGCCGGTCCAGGTTCGGCGTGGCGACATGCGGGTTGCCGTAACAGCCGAGCGTGTCCACCCGGTGCTGATCGGTCATCAGGAAGAGCAGGTTCACTTGTACGCCTTCGTGTAGAGGGCGCCCTCGTAGTACGTGTCCGCCGCCGGGGCCTTCTCGAGCTGGCCCGTGCTCACGAAGAACTCGCCGAGTCCGTCGAGCCAGCCGTCCACGGTGCCGTCCTCGGTCTTCGAGACCAGGTCGGCCGTCGACAGCGTCTCCACGTTGGCCGCGTCGGCGGCCACCTTGGCGCGATCGGTCTTCAGCAGCGCGGCTGCCGCGTCGATGGACTCGTCGGGGTGTGCGGCACGCCAGTCGTTGGCCTTCTGGAGGACCTTGACGACCTTGGCGTTCAGTGCGGCGTCGCTCTTCGCCGGAGCCACGAAGGCCGTGGGGAAAGCCCGGTCCTTGAAGTCCGCCGTGCTGGCGACCTCGTTGAGGTCCGGCTTCTTCGCCTTGATGGTGTCGATCAGCGGGTACCAGAGACCGGCCCCGTCGATCTGCCCGGCGACGAACGCCGAGACGATCGTGGAGGGGTCCATCGGGACCTTCTCGACGTCCTTCTCCGACATCCCGGCCTTCTGCAGGGCGAGATTGAGCGCCATCGCACCGGAGGTGCCCTCGGGTACGCCGACCTTCTTGCCCTTGAGGTCCTCGACGGACGTGATGCCCGGCTGGGCTATGACCCGGTCGGCGCGGGCCAGCGTGTTGATCGCGACGACCTTCGCCTTGCCCGACGCGGGCAGCCACATGGCGCCCGGGCCGATGTAGCCGAAGTCGAGGTCGCCCGAGCCGAGCGCCTGGATCTGGAGCGGGCCGTTGGTGAAGGTCTTGAACTCCGGGTCCAGCCCCTGCTCCTTCCACAGTCCCTGCTTGTCGGCGATGGCCAGCAGGCTCGCGCCGTTGTAGTCGCTGATGTAGCCGAAGCGGACGGTGGAGGCGCCGTCGGCCGAGGAGTCACCGGAGCAGCCGGTGACGGAGAGTGCCAGGGCGGACACGGCGACAGCCGCCGTCAGGGCGCGCTGAGGTAGACGCATGACGCAGGGTTTCCTTAAGGGAGCGGGAGAGGGGGGCGGGGGTCTCAGGCGGCCGGTGCGGCCGGGGTCTGGTGGTAGACGGAGGTCCACACGGCATTGCGGATACGGGCGAACTCGGGGGAGAGCCGGATCTCCTCGGTACGCGGATACGGCAGGTCCACATCGATGACCGAGTGGATCCGCCCCGGCCGCGCCGCCATCACCACGACACGCCGGGCGAGATACACGGCCTCGTCCACGTCGTGCGTGACGAACAGGACCGTGCGCCGGTCCCGGCTCCAGGTGTCCAGGAGCTGGTCCTGCAACTGGACCCGGGTCAGCGCGTCCAGCGCCCCGAAGGGCTCGTCCATCAGCAGCACCTGAGGATCGACGGCGTACGCACGGGCGATGGCGCAGCGCTGCTTCATCCCGCCGGACAGCGTCTTGGGCAGCGCGTCGGCGAAGTCGGTGAGACCGACCAGCTCGATGGCGCGCTCCGCTCGCAGCCTGCGTTCCGTCGCGTCCACGGAGGCCAGTTTCAGCCCGAACTCGACGTTGCCGCGTACGGTCAGCCACGGGAACAGGGCGTACTGCTGGAAGATCACCCCGCGCTCGGGCCCGGGCCCGGTGACCGGCCGGCCGTCGACGAGGACCTCGCCGGACGTCGGGGCCGCGAGTCCGGCCGCCAGGTTGAGCAGGGTGCTCTTGCCGCACCCGGACGGGCCGACGACGGTGACGAACTCCTCGTCACCGATGTCGAGCGACACCTCGTCCAAGGCGGTGAAGGTGGTCTTCTTCAGCGGAAAGGTCCGTGACACGTTCCGGAAGGAGATCTTGGCGGTCATCGTGTCTCCTGCCAGCGGGTGAGGCGTCGTTCGGCGAGCAGCAGCAGCCGGTCCATCAGGAGGCCGAGCACGCCGATGGTGATCAGGCCGACGAAGATCGTCGGCAGGTCGTAGTAGAGCTGGGCCGTCTGCATCCGGAAGCCGAGGCCCTCCTGAGCGGCGATCAGTTCCGCGGCGACGAGGGTTCCCCAGGCCGAGCCGAGCCCGATCCGCATGCCCACGAGGATGAACGGCGCCGAGGCGGGGACGACCACCTTGAGGAAGATCGTCCCGTCACGGGCGCCCAGCACCCGCGCCGCGTCGATGAGCGTCCTGTCCACCCCGACCACGCCCTGGAAGGCGGCGACGACACTCGACAGGAACGCGGCCAGGAAGATCACGAACACCTTGGGCACCTCACCGATGCCCAGCAGCACGATGGCCAGCGGAATCATGGCCAGCGGCGGCACCGTGCGGAAGAACTGGACGTACGGCTCGAGCAGCCCGCGCGCCACCGGGTACCAGCCCATCAGGAAGCCCACCGGCACGGCGAGCAGCGTGCCCAGCGCGAAGCCGGTCAGGACGCGGCGCAGGCTGGCCAGCGAGTCGTCGAGCAGCGTGCCGTCCGAGATCAGCTCGCCCGCCCTGCCCGCCACGGCAGCGGGTCCGGGCAGCGCCTGCACCCCGAGCGAGGCCAGCCAGGCCCATACGCCCACGCCCGCCACCAGGGCGATCAGATTCAGGGCGAGCGCGGGGAGGCGGATGCCCTTCCGCCGGGGCGCGGGGGTACGTTCCGCGCCGTGCTGCACCGGTGCGGCCCGCTTCACGGGTGTCTCCGTGGAACTCATATCGCGTCCTCGGGAAGGTCGTCCTCGCCCGGAGCCGGGTAGCGGGCGAGCAGAGGGGATTCATGGAGGGCGAGCGCGACTCCGCCGAGCGCGCCGCCCGCCTCGCCGAGACCGGCGGGCAGCAGCTTCACGCGCCCCCGGGCCAACGGCAGGACATGGGCGTCGAGCGCCTCCTGGACCGGGCCCAGCAGCGCCTGGCCCGTCCGGGCGAGCTCGCCGCCCAGCACGATCACACCGGGACCGACGGCGTTGACGACCCCGGCCAGGACCGTGCCGGTCCGGGTTCCGGCGACGCGCAGCACCTCGTGCGCCGCCGCGTCGCCCTCGCCGAGCGCCGTCAGCAGCGCGGGGAAGCCGTCGGCACGTCCGCCGCGTTCACGGAAGGCGCCGAGGACGGGCCCGATCGACGCGATGGTCTCCAGGCACCCCCGGCCACCGCACTCGCACGGACCACCCTCGGGATCGGCGGTGATGTGGCCGAGCTCGCCGGCCAGACCGTCCACACCCCGGTGCAGCGAGCCGTTCACGACGAGCCCGCCGCCCACCCCGTGCGACAGCCGCAGATACAGCACGTCCTGGCTGGCGGCGGCGGCGCCCCAGGTGGACTCGGCGAGCGCGGCGAGCCTGGTGTTGTTGTCCAGCAGGACCGGGGCCCCGAACCGCTTGCCCAGCAGTCCGGCGAGCGCCGCCAGGGGCTTCTCGGGCGCGCCCCCGTCCGTCCGCACCGGGCCGACGACCCCGACGCCGACCGCGCCGGTCGTCCCGAGGGCGGCCAGCCGGAGCGTCCCCCCGGCCAGCGAGGCGACCAGCCGCTCGGCCAGCTCCACCCGGCCCTCCCAGGACAGCCCCGGGGGATGGGCACGGCTCGCCGAACCGATCACCTCGTGAGCCACGTTGGCAGCCGCCACATGAACGGCACGGCGGGCGAAATCGATGCCTACCGCCTGCCCGGCCGCGGGGTTGAGCGTGAGGTGTTCCACCGGCCGGCCACGCCTGCGCGGCCCGGGCTCCGCCGCGGCGGCCACCACCGCACCGCTCGCCACCAGGGTCCCGACTATGTCGTACAGCGTGGTACGCGAGAGACCGGCCTGGCGGCCGAGCTCCGCGCGGCTCTGCGGTCCGTGCCGGCGCAGCAGACCGAGTACGCGTTCCTCGTGCCCACGTCTCAGCCGCGAGAGAGGTCCACCGTGTGAGTGCATGGCGACCAGCATGATGACCGCGCGATTTTTTCGTCAATGACCCGGAAAAATATTCATGTTGCCGCAATGACGGCGGGATCAGGCCGAGCGCACACAGCGGAAACCGAGATTCCCCGTGGTGCTGTCGGGCGTGTTGCGGGTACGGGCGGCCACCCGGTAGCGGTTGCAGTACGAGCGATGGCACAGGTAGGAGCCACCCCGCATCACCTTGGTGTCACCCGCGCCCGGACCGCGCGGGTCGCTCCGGCGCCCGGCCGGATGCGTGGTTCCCCACCAGTCCTGGCACCACTCCCAGACATTGCCCGCCATGTTGTGCAGACCGAAGCCGTTCGGCTCGTAGGCGTCGACGGGCGCCGTGCCCGCGTAACCGTCCTCCGCCGTGTTCTTCGTGGGGAAGTGCCCCTGCCAGATGTTGCACCGGTGCTCGCCGCCCGGGGTCAGCTCGTCGCCCCACGGGTAGCGGGCCTGCTCCAGGCCGCCCCGCGCCGCGTACTCCCACTCGGCCTCCGTCGGCAGCCGGGCACCTGCCCAACGGGCGTACGCGCGGGCGTCGTTCCAGGACACATGCACCACGGGGTGGTCCACGCGTCCCTCGGTCCCGCTGCCGGGACCCTCGGGCCTGTCCCACCGGGCGCCCTCCACCCCGCACCACCACGGGGTGCCGTCCGGCCTGCCCGCGCCACGCCGCAGCGCGGCCGGAAGGAACCCGGCGAAGACGTACGACCAGCCGAAGCGCTCGGCCTCCGTGACGTGACCGGTGGCCGCCACGAACCGCGCGAACCTGCGGTTGCTGACCGCGTGTGCGTCGATGCGGAAGGCGGAGACCCGCACCTCGCGGACCGGCCCCTCGCCGTCGGCCCGGAAGCCCTCGGGATCCTCGGTCCCCATGAGGAACGACCCGCCGGGAAGCAGCACCATGCCGTCGTGGCCGGGTCCGCCTCCGGACGCGGCCGCGGGCTTGGGAAGCGCGGCGGAAACGCTCCCGGACGGGCCGTCAGACTTCCCGCGACCGGGAGAACAGCAGCTGGAGGGGGTGGTGTCGGTCATGGCGCGATCCTACGAGCCCCGCGACCACGCCTTTACACCCATGATCATCGCCGCCCAAACATGCCCCCGGCGTGGCGTGCCGTCCAACGGGTGACATCTGGCTCCCTGTCACACGATGGGCCCACCGACTCCCTCGAATGCGCCCGTCCCGAGTGGTGGGCCCCCAGGTTTCAGCTGACGGTGGATCACGTCGCACCCGTGATCCGATGAGCCGACAACCAGCCGGCCAGCGCGGGGGTGGCGAAAGGACTGTGTATCCATGCGCTCTGCCCGCACCCTGTTCGCATCGGCCGCCGTCACGGCGGTCCTCGCGGTCTCCGTCCCCGCCGCATACGCCGTGACCTCGGCCGACGGTTGGGACAAGGACAGCGGCTCCACCGCAAGCAGCAACGACGACCGTGAGAAGCCGGAGTCGTGGAAGCACGACAAGCCCGAGGGTGGTGTGCACGCCGGTGGCGGTGCGCTGGCCGGTGTGTCAGCTGATGACTGGGAGAAGGACAAGGGGTCCGGTAGCAATGCGGACCGTGAGAAGCCGGAGTCGTGGAAGCACGACAAGCCCGAGGGTGGTGTGCACGCCGGTGGCGGTGCGCTGGCCGGTGTGTCGGCTGATGACTGGGAGAAGGACAAGGGGTCCGGTAGCAATGCGGACCGTGAGAAGCCGGAGTCGTGGAAGCACGACAAGCCCGAGGGTGGTGTGCACGCCGGTGGCGGTGCGCTGGCCGGTGTGTCGGCTGATGACTGGGAGAAGGACAAGGGGTCCGGTAGCAATGCGGACCGTGAGAAGCCGGAGTCGTGGAAGCACGACAAGCCCGAGGGTGGTGTGCACGCCGGTGGCGGTGCGCTGGCCGGTGTGACGGCTGAGGACTGGGAGAAGGACAAGGAGTCCGGCTCCTCCAGCTCCGGGGACGGCGAGAAGACCTGGAAGCACGAGAAGCCCGAGGGCGGCGTGCACACCGGCGGTGGCGCGATGGCGCTCTCCGGCAGCGGTCTCGCCGCCGGTTCGGTGCTGATGCTCGGTGGTCTCGGTGCCGCCGCGTACAAGCTGCGCCGCCGCAACGCCTCCGGTGCCGCCGCGGTCTGACGGGCGCCCGAACCACCGAATGGATCATGCCGTGGCCGCCGCCCTCCCCAGGGCGGTGGCCGCGCCGATTTCCCCGCACACCTGCCGGGGTCCCTCCCGTTCTCCCGCACCTCCGCACGCGAAAGGCAGCATGCGCATGGCCGCCCAGCAGCCGTCCGAAGCAGACTCCGCCTCCCCGGCCCTCGGCCGCTCCCTGCTGTGGCCCGTCGCGGCGGTGGGCCTGGGTTTCCTCCTCGTCTACAACTCCTTCGACGCGTCGGCCGGAGTCCCGCCGACCCCTTCCATGGTCTCCCTGCCCGCCCCGTCCGCCTCGTCCGCACCGGCCTCACCGACGCCCTCGGCCTCACCGTCCACCGCCCCGCCGGGGCTGCCTCCGTCCGAACCCGAACGGATCTCGATCAAGTCCATCGCGGTCGACGCCCCCTTCACACCGCTCGCCATCGGACCGTCCGGACAGCTGAACGCGCCGCCCGCGAACGATCCCAACCTGGCCGGCTGGTTCAAGGACGGCGCGA
This sequence comes from Streptomyces sp. CB02058, assembly GCF_001905505.1. Classification (GTDB taxonomy): domain Bacteria; phylum Actinomycetota; class Actinomycetes; order Streptomycetales; family Streptomycetaceae; genus Streptomyces. The sequence goes on along the minus strand of NZ_LIPG01000004.1, from coordinate 644,635 downwards.
CCCCCGGAGAGCGGGGCACGTCGGTGGTCGCCGGGCATGTCGACACCAAGACGGGGCCCGCCGTGTTCCTGCTGCTCAGCACCCTCAAGGCAGGGAACACCGTGGACATCACCCGCGAGGACGGAAGTGTGGTCACCTTCAAGGTCGACTCGGTCGAGACGTTCAGCAAGGCGGACTTCCCGAACGACCGGGTGTACGCCGACAAGGGGAGCGCCCAGCTGCGGCTGATCACCTGCGGCGGTTTGTACGACAAGAAGGCGAAGGACTACAAGGACAACGTCGTGGTCTTCGCCCACCTGGCCTCCGCCAAGAACACCTGACGCCCGTCCGGGAACACCTGACGGCCGTTCGGGAGCACCTGGCGCCGTACGCGGCAACGCCTGATGCCCGGCCGGATCGGAGCGGCGCGCGGTCCCTGGAGGAGCGGCAGGGCACAGGCGGCGCCGGGCACGCACCGGCCGGGGAGCTGGGCCGGGCCACTACTATCCGACGGTGACCAGGACCCCCGCCGACGCGCGGACACACCAGGCGACGAGATCTCCGGCGCCGCGCCTCGTCGCCGAACGCCTCGACGGGCCGCACCCGCCGACCGCCCCGGCGGAGCTGGCCGCGCTGGCGGAGCTGCTGCCGCACGACGTGCCCCGGCAGCCGGAGGAGTCGCTCCTGCTGGCCGGGCTCTACGGGCGGCTCGGCATCCACCTCCCGGGCGGGCGGCTTCCCCGCTGGCGTGAGGCCGGGATGCCGGTGCGTGTGCGGATCGCCTGGACGCGGGCCGAGCTGCTCACGCGTCCCTCGGCGCTGCGGGACGAACGGCGGGGGGAGCTGCTCTACCAGGCCGTACGGAGCATCGACGCCGGTGACGCCCCCCGCCCCGACCTCCTGGTGGCCGAACTCGCGGGCACCGGTGACCCGGTGCTGCGGACCGAGGCGGTCAGGCTGATCCGCCAGGGACTTCATGCCGGTCTGCTCGCGCCCGGCCTCGCCAGGACCCGTCTCGACCGGCTGCTCGACGCGGGGGCGGGCGACGTGCGGCCGGGCGAGCGAGCCGTGGCGGCCGCCGTCCTGGAGGAACTGGCCCAGCCGTGGGCCGCCTCGGACCCGCTGCCCCAGGCGCGTATCGCTCCCTACCTCGCCCCAGGCAGGCCGGTCCCCGTCGCCGTCCTCGCGCTCGACGCCGCTGTCCGGCACGGCCATGGAGGGCTGCTGCCCCGGGTCGCGGCCGACACCTCCGTACCTCCCCTCGTACGCCGGGCGGCCATGGAACGCCTCGGCGGACTGGCGGAACGCGGTGACATCGGGGCGCTCCTGGACATCGCGGCGGAGGACCCGTTGCTGCTCGCCGGGCCCGCGGTGACCTGCTTGCAAGGGCTGCACCGGCGCGGGCACTTCCCCGAGGAGTCCAGGGCACCGGATGTCGTCGGGCTGGCGCTCGCCGATCACTCCATCGATCCCCGCACGGTCGCGACGATTCTCTACACCTGCCGAACGGCCGTGCTCGGCCTGCTCGTCGAGGCGCCGCCGGACGACCCGGGCTGGCCGCGCCGGATCGCGCTGCTCGTCGCCCTGGCGGAGCAGGGCACCGGAGAGCTCCCGATCGGAGCGGCCCTCACCCGTCTCCTTCCCTCCGCCCCAGTCCCCGGGCCCTTCCTCGAAGCGATCCGCGAACTCCGGTACGAGGAAGCCGAGGAGGCCGTGCTCGACCTGCTGCCCCGGGCACCAGAAGCGGCTCTCCGCACCCTCGAAGCCATCGGCGGACCCCGCACCGTCGCGACGCTGGCCCAGGCCCTCGGCCCGAGTGCCGACGGCCGTGACATCGCGGTCCATCTGCGCCCCGTCCGCCACCGGGCCGTCGAGCTCCTCTGGCAGCTGAACACCGATCCCGGCCTGCGGCGCGACCTCCTCGCCCGTCTGGATCCCGCCGCCCTGCCGCCCGCCGTCGCGGCCGACCTGGGAGCCCCGGACGAGCGGGAACTGACCCTGCTGCACGCGCGACCCGATCCCCCCGACCCCGTCGCCGCGCTGTGCGCGCTGGCTGCCCACGGCAGCGCGGCCGGCCTGCCGGCCGTCACCGCACTCCTTCTGCGGACCGTGAGCGAACTGGCCGCGTCGTGGGAGACGGTCGACACCGGCGCACAGCCCGAACCGGCCCGCGCCGGGGAACCCGTCGTGCCCCAGGAGATCCTGCACGCGATACGCGGCCTCGGCGCCCGGCTGCACGAGCGGCGCCGGATACGGCCGTCCTGCCTGCTCGACGCCCCCGGTCCCGGAGCGGCGGGCGACGCACTGCTGGCCGGGATCGTGCTGGACCTGCTGGAGCGGCCCGGGCTCCCGGCCCGTCAGCAGTCGATCCTCCTCGAAGCCCTGCGGCACGCCCCCTCGGCACGGGCCCGCCCCCGCGTGCACCGGCTGCTGCGCCACCCCGATCCTCAGGTGCGCAAGCAGGTGATCGCACTTCTTGCCATGGACGCGGAGGGTGAGGACGCACAGGCGCTGTCGGCCACACTGATCGCTCTGACCAGGGCCGATGACATCCAGACCGTGCGTCAGGCGCTGCTGGCCCTCGGCCACGCGCGGGCGCGCTGGGCCTGCCCCGCCATCACCGCCCAGCTCGGCCACCCCACCATGAACATCCGGAAGACCGCCGCGACGGTGCTGGCCCGCGCCGGGACGCCCGCGGCCGTGCCCGGCCTCCTTCACACCCTCGGCCACCACGACAACCCCGGCCTGCGGGCCGAGGCCGTCACAGCGCTGGAGGCGATCCTCGGCGACGCCCGCACGGCCACGGTCCTGGCCGCCGCCGCACGCGCCCGCGATCCCCGGGAGCGCACCCTGCTCCTGCGCAGCCTCGACCGGCTGCCGGCCTCCCGCACGGTGCTCGCCCTGGCCGAACAGGGCTCTCCGGTCGTCCCCGGCCTGCTCGCGCTCCTCGCGGACGGCCGAATACGCCTCGGTTCGGGGAGCGCCGCGGATCTCGGGGAACTGTTCGCCGCGCACGGCATCACCCGATCCGCCGACGTGGCCGGCGCGCCCTCGCCGGCCGCCGACGCCGACGTGCTCCTCACCCACGGCTGGAACGCCACGACCGCCCTGCGCATCGCGGAGAGCCCGGACGTCCTCGATCCGGCACGCCTGCGGGGGCTGCGGCCGATGCTCGCCGCGTGGCTCGGCCTGGCCCGCTCGTCGCCGGCCGCCGCCGCGGGCCGGGTGCTGGGCCTCGTCCTGCGGATGTGCCCCGCCCCGTGGACGGACGACGAGCTGCGGATCCTCGCGGGTTCCGCCCGGACGCTGGCCGACGGGCTCGCCGGTGACCGGGAGCGGCGGCCCGGGCTCCTCGCCGTACTCCGCGCCGTGGCACCGTTGCTGCCCGGTGCCGAGCGCGCGGTCCTCGCCGAGGCCGTACGCGCCCTGTCACCCGCACCGCACCTGCCCGCACTGCTCCTGCTGAAGGCGTGCGGGGCCGTGCTGACGGGCGACGATCTGGACCGGGCGCTCGCCGCCGCCCGCCTCGACACCGATGCCCCGGACGCCGAAGCCTCCGTTCTGCGCGAGGCGTTCGGAGCCCCCGTCCCGCACGCCGACGGCGACGCGGAGGGCTGGCGGACCGGGCTGCGCGCGGCGGCCCGCTCGGGGGAGGCTCTGGAGGGGTTCCGGCGCCTGGAACAGCCGGCGCCGGGCTCCCGGCACCGGCTCTCGGCCCTCATGGAGGTCTACCCGGAGGCCGGTGACGACCGCGCGCGTGCCCTGCTCGTCGCCTGGATGACGGCCCTTCAGCCGCTCGGCGTACCCCCGTGGACCCTCGCGGAGACCACGGGCCCGGCTTCGGAAGTCGTACACGCCCGGGATCTCGACCAGCCGCGTTCCGCCGCGCAGCGCACCCGGCTGCTGGAGATGCTGGAAGCGGCCGATGCCGGCCGCAGGGACGCGGCGGCCACCCGCCTCCTCGACTGGCCCGAGCCGGAGGCCGCACGCGCGGTGCTCCACGCGTATCTGCGGGGCCGCGTGCGGACGCCGCCCGGGAGCCGCCTCGCCCGTGCCCTGACCACCGTCGGACCGGCGGGTCTGGAGGACGGTGACATCGTGCCCGGCAGGGTCGTCGGACTCGCCCGGTACCTCGGGCCCTGGGACCTCGTCCCCTTCGTCCCGCTGCTGCTCGGGTGGTGGGAGGACGGCCCCGCCGCACTCCGCGCGGAGACCGCCCTCGCCCTGCGTTCGGCCCCGGCCGATGTGCTCGCGGACCGTCTGCGGACCCGGCTGGAGGCGGGTGCATGGGGGTTCCTGGACCTGCTGGCGGGGCAGCGGCTGTCGGTGTCACCGGAGATGACGCGTGTCCGGGACCGGCTGCGCGCCGAGGGGCGCGACGACCTCGCCGACGGGCTCCTCCTGGACGAAGGACCCGGCTCCGCCCCTCGTGAGGCGGCCCCGCCGACGGCCGTCCACCGCCCGGGGCGTACGGAGCTGCTGGACCTGGCCCGTACCGGAGGTCCTGAGCAGATCCGCCGGGCGCTCTCCCGGCTGGTGGAGGAGCACGGGGGCCGGAGCGCCGACCGCGACCCGGAACTGAGGGATGTGATCGGCGTACTGCTGACCCATCCCAGGCCGAAGGTCAGACTGCACGCGCACCGGACCTCGCGGTCCGTGCTCGACCGGCCCTCCCACCTGCTCCACACCGCCGTACTGCTGGACGACCCGCAGCCGGACATCAGACGCATGGCGATCAGGACGCTCTGCCACGCCTCCTGGGAACCCGCCGTCCCCACGGTGGTCGCCCTGCTCGACCACCCGCACCCGGCGGTCCGGGCGGAGGCGGCCGACGGGCTGCTGCTGATGGGCCCGGCGGCCGTTCCGGCTCTCCGGCACGCCGCCGCCCGTGCCCGCCCGGACAGGCGGACCCGCTACACCGAGGTGCTGGACCGCCTCACCGGCCCCGGGGGAGAGGGGGCCGCCCTCTGAGAGCGGTCAGTCCTGCCGGTCCGCGACGGCGACCTGGTGCAGTGTGCGGCCCGTGCGCGCAGAACGCGCGTGGTACGGATCGGGCGTGCCCGGCCGGTCGTGGACGGCCTGGCGGTCGTTGGCCTTGATCAGGAGCCAGGCCTCGGGTCCCGGCGTCCCGTCCTGGTCGTCGATGCGGAAGCGGGTGAGGGCGAACTCGCCGCGCAGCTTGGTCCCGTCCAGCCAGAACGTCGCGTGACCGCGCTCCAGGGACTCGGCGAACGGAACCGGATCCCCCTCGAGGTCGTGGCTGAGCGGTCTGTAGGTGCCCTGGTCCCAGACGATCACGGTGCCGCTGCCCTGCTCGTCCTGCGGGATGACTCCCTCGAACTCGCGGTACTCCAGGGGATGGTCCTCCGTCGGCACGGCCAGCCGTTTGTCCCGGGGGTTGTCCGAGGGGCCGCGCGGCACGGCCCAGGACTTCAGGACGCCGTCGACCTCGAGACGGAAGTCGAAGTGCATACGCCGGGCGTCGTGGATCTGCACCACGAAACGCCGTGTGCTCTCGCTGTCCACGCCTGATCCTTCCGCCGGGATGCCGCCGGACGACGCGCGTCCCGTCCCGTGGAGGCCGCGGGAACCCGGCACCGTCCCTGCCCGTACCTCCACTGTGCCGCCGCCGACCGCGCGCCGCACGACGGCCGCCGTACGGGCGGTCCGCTGCGGACGGGCCGGTCAGCCGGTGTACCGCGCCAGCGCGGCGTCGGCCGCCGCGCGGGAGCGGTGCCACCAGGTGGTGACCGGCTCCCAGACCCGGATTCCGTCCGGAGACCCCAGGGACGCGGCGCCGAACGTCCGGCCGCGGTGCGCGGGGTCGGCGGCGACCGTCAGCCGGTCCACCACCCGCAGCTCCGTCGCCGCCGGGTCCAGGGTGCGCACGGCCGCGTACGCCGAACCGCCGGCGGGTACGCGGAACGCGCCGCTCCCGCCCTCGGGCACCGGCAGGGCAGGGCCGTCCAGGTCCCCGAAGACCACCGTCGGGACGCGGTCGACCACACAGGCGTGCCGGCCGTGGTTGGTGACGCCGATCCGCAGCGTCGAGGGCCGCCCCGAGGCCTTGGCGGTGACGGTCAGGACGCTTTCCCGGCACGCCGGGGGAGCGGGGGTGGCGGCCGCGGGTGAGGAGGCCGTCGCGACGCCTGCCGGGGCCGACAGGGCGAGAGCCAGGAGGAGAGCGGCGGGAAGGGCGACTTCGGTACGGATGCGCATGAGTTGTCCGTTCCCTGCCGCGGCGACTTCTACCCGTACCCGCCCGGTCTGGACCAGATCCTTGACGGGTCTTCGGCCGCTGCATTAAATCAAGTGTTGAAAGATGCGCGTGGGGCCGGTGTGCCAAGCGTTCACCTCTCAGCGCGTATCTGTCATGCGCATGACTTGTTCCCCCACAGTTTCCCCCCACAGGAAATGATGTGATGACCGTGCCATCCCCCCACCACGCAGTGCGGCGCCTCTCCAGGAAGCGCCGCGCCACGATCTACGCGCTCTCCCTGCTCTGCTGCTCCGTCGCCATGACCGCCCTTCCCGCCGGAGCCTCGGCCGCACCCGACCCCCGCACGGCCGCGTCCTCCTCCACGTCCGGCGCGGCGGCCGTCGCCTTCGCCGACGAGTTCGACGGGCCGGCGGGCTCCGCCGTCGACGGTGCCAAGTGGCTGACCGAGACCGGCGACAACGTCAGCAACCACGAACGGCAGTACTACACGGCCGGCACCAGCAACGCCGCCCTCGACGGCCAGGGCAACCTCGTCATCACCGCACGCAAGGAGAACCCCGGCAACTACCAGTGCTGGTACGGGACCTGCGAGTACACCTCGTCCCGCCTCAACACCTCGGGGAGGTTCACGTCGACGTACGGTCATGTCGAGAGCCGGATGAAGATCCCGCGCGGTCAGGGCATCTGGCCCGCGTTCTGGATGCTGGGCGCCGACATCGGCAGTGTGGGATGGCCCAACAGCGGTGAGATCGACATCATGGAGAATGTCGGCTTCGAGCCCGGCACCGTCCATGGAACCCTGCACGGTCCGGGGTACTCGGGTTCGGGCGGCATCGGCGCCGGTTACACGCTGCCGGGCGGGGCGGCGTTCGCCGACGACTTCCACACCTTCGCCGTGGACTGGGCGCCCGACTCGATCACCTGGTCGGTGGACGGCACGGTGTACCAGCGCCGCACGCCCGCCGATCTCAACGGCAACCAGTGGGTGTTCGACAAGCCGTTCTTCCTCATCCTGAACCTCGCGGTGGGCGGCTACTGGCCGGGTGACCCCGACGGCAGCACCACCTTCCCGCAGCAACTCGTCGTCGACTACGTCCGCGTGACCACCGGCGACTGACCACGGGGAACCGAGCACGGGGGGCGGGGCCGGCGGTGGACACCACCGCCGGCCCCGTCGGCATGTCCGCGCTCCGCCGCGACGGCCGGCGCGGCCCCGTGACGAGGATCGCCGCCCAGGCCTCCGCGAGGAGTGGTGGAGCGGGCCCGCCGCCGGCCGCGCGCGCCGACGTAGCATGATCCGCATGGAGCAGCGCACACTCGGCAGGACCGGCCGTGACGTATCGGTCGTCGGACAGGGCACATGGCAGCTGGGCGGGGACTGGGGCGAGGTGCGGGAGGCCGACGCCTTCGCCGTCCTGGACGCCGCCGTCGAGTCCGGGGTCACCTTCTTCGACACCGCGGACGTCTACGGCGACGGCCGCAGCGAACAGCTCATCGGCCGCTATCTGAAGGACCGGCCGGACGCGGACGTCTTCGTCGCCACCAAGATGGGACGACGCGCCGACCAGCTTCCCGCGAACTACGTCCTGGACAACTTCCGTACCTGGAACGACCGCTCGCGCGCCAACCTCGGCGTCGACACCCTCGATCTCGTACAACTGCACTGCCCGCCGACGGCCGTCTACTCCTCGGACGCCGTCTACGACGCACTCGACACCCTCGTCGCCGAGCAGCGCGTCGCCGCCTACGCGGTGAGCGTCGAGACGTGCGCCGAGGCGCTCACGGCCATCGCCAGGCCGGGTGTCGCCAGCGTGCAGATCATCCTCAACCCGTTCCGCCTGAAGCCCCTCGACGAGGTGCTGCCCGCCGCCGTCGAGGCCGGGGTCGGCATCATCGCCCGGGTGCCTCTCGCCTCCGGGCTGCTGTCCGGCAGGTACACCGCGGAGACCGTCTTCGCGCCCGAGGACCACCGCACGTACAACCGCCACGGGGAGGCGTTCGACCAGGGTGAGACCTTCTCCGGCGTGGACTACGCGACCGGTGTGTCCGCGGCGGCGGAATTCGCCGGGCTCGCTCCCCAGGGTGCCACCCCGGCGCAGACGGCGCTGCGCTGGATCATCCAGCAGTCCGGCGTCACCAGCGTCATCCCCGGTGCCCGCTCCGTCGAGCAGGCCCGCGCCAACGCGTCGGCCGCCGCGCTTCCGGCACTGCCGCAGAGCACGCTGGACGCTGTGCGCGACCTGTACGACCGCCGGATCCGCGCGGAGGTCCACTCGCGCTGGTGACCCGGGGGCTCAGTCGTCCTCGTCGTCCTGCCCGTCGTCGTTCCGACCGCCGCCGTCCTGTCCGCCGTCGTTCCGGGCGGGCTCGGCGGCCGGATCGGCGGAGGGGTCCGACGCGGGGTCGGCCTGGGCCGGCGTCCCGACGCCGGCCGTGGGGGTGGAACCGGGGTCCGGGGTGTCCGCCGCCCCGGTGTCCGGAGCGAAGAGGACCGTCCCCAGGTAGACCGCCGCCACGAAGGCGACCGTCCCGGCCACGGCGCTCGCCACACGCGGGCGGCGCCGGATGGCCTCACTCGTGCTGATCCGGCGCGTGCCCGCCGATCTGGACGCCCTGGGGGCGGGCGCCGCCCGTCTGCGGCCGGTGGCCTGCGGAAGTCTGTACGTCGACATGCCCCCGGTGGAGGGGGAGCCCGGGGCCTGAGCCGGTGCGGACACGACCGGGGGAGCGGCCCGCCGTGCGGCGGGCGTGTGCCGGGGCAGCGGCTCGGGGCGCCCGCGCCAGGCATCCGTCCGGAACCAGTCGGAGACCTGCTGCGCGCTCGGCCGGTCCTCGGGCTTCTTCGCCAGCAGGCCCAGCAGGTACGAGTCGAAGGCGGGGGAGACGTCCGCACCCCGCTGTCTGACCGGCACCGGAGGCGTGTCCACGTGCTGATAGAGCGTTGCGGTCGCCGTGTCCGAACGGAACGGCGGCTGGCCGACCAGCAGTTGGTAGATGACACAGCCGAGGGAGTACATGTCCGACGCGGAGTCCGCCGTACGGCCCAGGGCCCGCTCGGGAGCCAGGTACAGACTCGTACCGACGATGTGGCCCGCCGTGGTCAGCGCCGTCGAGGGATCGTCGACGAACTGCGCGATGCCGAAGTCACCGATCTTCACCGACCCGTCGGCGTCCAGCATGAGGTTGCCGGGCTTGATGTCGCGGTGGACGATGCCCTGCCGGTGCGCCGCGGCCAGACCGGCGGCGGCCTCTCCCGCGATGCGCGCCACCTGTTCGGGATGGACGGTCTCCTGGGACTCCAGCAGATCCCCGAGGCTACGGCCCTCGACCAGCTCCATCACCAGATAGAAGCGGTCCTCCCAGGAGCCGAAGTCGAAGACGGCCACCAGATGAGGGTGGCTCAGGCGCGCGGCCGTCTGTGCCTCCAGGCGGAAACGCGCGGTCGACGAGGCGTCGGCCTGGTCCCCCAGCAGCAGCTTCACGGCCACGGGGCGCCCCAGCACTTCGTCCGTGGCGCGCCACACCTCACCCATACCGCCACGGCCGATGGGGGATATCAGCCGGTACCGTCCAGCAACCAGCACCTGTGCACACCAATCTCGAATTGTGGCCCGCTCCGAACTGCCGCGGCGGTGACCTCGTCGGGCTCAAACGCCTCGGTACGGTGCGTCGGGTGCGCGGCATGATCAGGATATCCGCCCGCCGGACCTCCGGACGCCCGGGCATCCGCAGGGACGCCGATTCCGGCCAATCCAGCTGTCCGACCGGCTCGTTCCCGCTCAGTCGGCGGCAAACCAGTCGAGGACCGCGGCAGCCCGGAACTCCGCCTGCCCGCCAGCCCGGGAAGAGCAGCTCCGCCTCCCGGAACGCGGCCTCGTCCGCGGCCGTTCCGGCGTAGGGAACGGCGACGCAGCGCATGCCCGCCGCGTGCGCGGCCCGGACGCCAGGGACGGCGTCCTCCAGGACCACGCAGGAGGCCGGCTCCGCGCCGAGCCGCCGCGCGGCCTCGAGGAAGACATCCGGCTCGGGCTTTCCGCGCGCGACCTCCTCGGCGGACACGTACACGGGGATGTGGGCGTCCAGTCCCGTGACCGCGAGCGTGGCCTCGATCGCCGCCCGGGACGAACCGGACGCCACCGCCATCGGGACCCCTCGGCCGTGCAACCGCTCGACCAGGGCGCGCATCTCGGGGAAGGCGGTGGTGGATGTCCCCGCGAGCTCCAGGTAGAGGGCGTTCTTGGCGGTCAGCAGCTCGTCGACCGGCGCCTGGATCCCGTACTCCGCACGCAGGACGGTGAGGGTCTCGCGGGTGCCGATGCCGATGAAGCGGGTGTGGTTCTCCCAGCTGAAGTCCTTCACGCCGTACCGCGCGAGGAGCCGGCGCCCGGCCTCGTAGTAGTTCGGCTCGCTGTCGACGAGCGTTCCGTCGAGATCGAGGAGGACGGCCGGGGCCTGTACACGCGGGGAGCTCATGGCCCCCAGCATGCCCGACGGCTACCGGGCGGGACCTCCGGGGCCGCGAGGTCCCCGTGCCTGCCGCCATGCCCCCGCCGGGGTGTCCGTGGTGCTAGCCGGAGCCTTCCGCCCTGCCCGGCTGCGCCCGGCCCGAGCCGTCCGCCGTGCGGCCCACCGCTTCGACCAGCGGCAGCACCCGGTGGGCCACCCGCTCGCGCAGGGCCACGTCGGTCCGGGTCCTGACCACGCCCGGGAGCTGGATCAGCCGCTGGATCACGTCCTCCAGATGCCCGTTGTCGCGGGCCACCACCCGGGTCAGCAGATCCCCGCCCCCGGTGGTCGAGAACGCCTCGATGATCTCCGGTACGGCGGCGAGTGCGTCCCCCACCTCGTCCAGATGCCCCTGGGTGACCTCCAGATGGACGAACGCGAGCACCGGGTGGCCGAGGGCCGCAGGGGACAGCGCCGGGCCCGTGCCCGTGATCACCCCGTCCCGCTCCAGCCGGTCCAGGCGCGCCTGGAGGGTGCCGCGCGCCACTCCGAGGATGCGCGCGTACTCGCGCACGCTGGTGCGCGGCTGCTCGATGAGCAGCCGCAGGATGCGGGTGTCGAGGGCGTCCACCGCCATGGCCGGCCGTGCTCCTTGGGGCTGGGTGATCCTCCTGGCCGGGAGATCAGTGGCACGACTGTACTTCCTGCTCACGGGAACCGGCGGACGCCCGTTCGGAGCCCCGCGTCCGGCCCCGGACCGGTCCGTACCGCGCCGTCGCGGCACCCGGTCGGGTGCCGTGACGGCGCGGGGGTCGACGGGTCCTGGGCCCGTCAGCGCCCCCGGGACGGGGTCAGCCGCAGCAGCGTTCCCTCGCCGTCGCCCGACAGGACGAGTGATCCGTCCGGCGTGGCGGCGATCCCGGCGAAGCGGCGGGCCATCCCCGGCAGGCCGTTGGCGAACAGCGCGGGTTCCTCCTCCCGGGTACGGGGCTCCTCGCCCGGAGCGCGCCCGAGCGGCAGGTCCTCGGCCTCGGTCCAGCTCGTCCGGGAACTCAGGGAGATGCCGCGCACCCTGCGGTGCCCGGTCTCCACCGCGTACAGCTCGTCGCCCAGGATCGTCAGGCCCTGCGGCGCGCCGAGCCCGTCCGCGACGACGACGGGCGGCGCGTCCAGCTCGAGACGGAGCACGGTGCCCGCCTCCTCGTCGCTCACGTAGCACCGTCCCGCGGAGTCCAGGGCCACGTCGACCGGGCGCCCGAGCCCCGTGGCGAGCACCGTGACCGTGTCGTCGTCGGCGACGGAGACGACCCGGCCGCCGTCCGCCTCCGCGACGACGAGCGCACCGGCGGGATCCACCGCGATGCCCATCGGCCGCTTCAGGCCCCGCAGGCGCGTCCGCAGGGTTCCGTGCCGGGGGTCGTAGGTGCGGACGTCCCCGAACTGCGAGGTGAGGTGCAGGACTTCACCGTCTGCCGCGATGCCGTGGGCGAAGGGGGCCAGGACATGGCTGGTCACACCGCCCGCGTCCGCCCCGGACGCGTCGGCGGCCGGCACCCCCTCATGGGTGGCCGAGGGGCTCGCCACCCGGTAGTGGTCGGCCGCGTACACCGTGCCGCCGGGGCCGACCGTCACGCCGTACGGGCCGTCGAACCCGCGGGGCACGATCACCCGGGTCCGCCCGTCCGGGTGCAGCTCGGTGACGCCGCCGCTGGCGTAGCTGGAGACGAACATGCGGTTCTCCGCGTCGAAGGCCGCGTTGTCCAGCCCCACCAGGCCACTGGTGACCGGGGTGCGGGAGCCGGTGCCGTGCAGGTCGATCCGGGTGACCCGGCCCTCGGGGCCCATCGACAGGACGTGCAGCACCCCGGCGAGGTCGAAGCGCACCGCGACCGGCCGGTCCACCTGGTCCGCGACCATCTCGGGAGCTCCGCCGTCCGGAGGGATGCGCCAGATCTGCTCGCTGATCATGTGCGGGTAGTAGAGGTACCCGTCCGGGCCCAACTGCATCGCGTTGCCCATGGCGAGCCCCTGGGTGAGCACGACCGGCTCGCCCCCGTCCGGGAAGAGCTCCAGCAGACGGCCGTCCGGCTTCATCTCGTTGACGAACAGCCGGTCGCCGACGCAGGTGATGCCGTTGGGGTTGTGGACCTCGTCGCAGACCAGGGAGTACTCGCCCCCCGGGCTGCGCCGCCACACGCGGCCCGGCACCAGGTCGGCGATGTACATCGATCCGTCCGCCCCGAAGGCGAGATCGTCCGGTGACTGGACCGGCCCGCCCCTGGGCACGACGACGTCGAGGTCCCCGCCGTCGAGGTCGACCGCGCTGATCCGGCCGCCCAGGAACTCGGCGACGTACAGCCGCCCGTCCGGACCGAACGCGATGCCGTTCGAGCCCCACAGCGGGTTGGCCGGGTTGAGCCTCTCGGCGGACGGATGTGCGCCGCGCGCACGTGTCCCGTCGAACCTGCTCGGGCGGGTGGCCTGCCGCTGGTCCCCCTCGCGCACCCGGCTCACTCCGTCCCTGCCATGACGTCGTTCATGCCGTCGCCCTCGCGCCACTGCCTGAGCAACTCGTGGAAGGCGACCGGGCCGTCACCGAAGGACTCGCTCCGCGCGCGTGGCCTGCCCTCGTTGTTGTAGTACCCCGGGGTGCACTCGGCCTGGAACTCGTGGAGGCTCGCCGCCTTCCGGCGGATCGTCGCCACCCACTCCTCCTGTGCCTCGACCGTCGGCTCGACGAAGCGGGCCCGGCGCTCGCGCGACGCGGCGACGACCTCCGCGACGTGCGTGGCCTGTTCGTCGAGGATGTGGACGTAGTTGACGGAACTGGCGTTCTGCAGCGGTCCGAGCTGGAAGAAGTTCGGGAAGCCGTGGCTGTAGAACCCGTGCAGCGTCCTGGGGCCCTCGCTCCAGGTCTCCAGCAGGGACGCGCCCTCCCGGCCGTACACCGGGAGCTTCCCGGAGAGGACACCGGACACGCCGACCTCGAAGCCGGTGGCGAAGATGATGCAGTCGACCTCGTACTCCACCCCGTCGACCACCACGGCGTTGTGGGTGATGCGCTCGACGCCATGGCTGTCGGCGGTGTCCACCAGGGTCACGTTGGGCCGGTTGAAGGTCTGGAGGTAGTGGTCGCTGAACGTGGGCCGCTTGCACATGTAGCGGTACCAGGGCTTGAGCTTCTCGGCGGTCGCGGAGTCCTCGACGACCGAGTCCACCCGGGCACGGATCTCGTTCATCTTCTGGAAGTCGGCCAGCTCGTAGGCGCGTTCACGCTCCTCGGCGGGTACGTCCGTATAGGCATCGGTCGGGATGAGTTTCTCCTGGAGGCGGGCGGTGCTCGTCCAGGCGTCGTTCACGAGGTCCTCGTCCACCGGCTTCCCCGTGACGACCTTCAGGAAGTTCTCCATCCGGCGGCGCTGCCAGCCGGGTTCGAGCGACTTCGCCCACTCCGGGTCGGTGGGCCGGTTGTCCCGCACATCGACCGAGGACGGGGTGCGCTGGAACACGTACACCTGCCGCGCGTCGGCTCCGAGGTGCGGGACGACCTGGATCGCGGTCGCGCCCGTACCGATGAGTGCCACCCGCTTGTCGGCGAGCCCGGTCAGGCCACCGTCCTGGTCGCCACCGGTGTAGTCGTAGTCCCAGCGGCTGGTGTGGAAGGTGTGGCCCTCGAATGCCTCGATCCCCGGGATGCCGGGCAGCTTTGCCTGGCTGAGCGTTCCGCTCGACACCACGACGTACCGCGCCCGGAAGCGATCGCCGCGGTCGGTGCCGATCGTCCACTCCGACGCGGCCTCGTCCCACCGAAGTTCGACGGCCTCGGTCTGGAAGCAGGCGTCCCGGTACAGATCGAAGTGCCGGGCGATCGCCTGCGCGTGCTCGCGGATCTCCTCACCCGGGGCGTACTTCCACTTCGGTACGTAGCCGACCTCTTCCAGCAGCGGCATGTACGTGTAGGAGTCGATGTCGCAGTGGATGCCCGGATAGCGGTTCCAGTACCAGGTCCCGCCGAAGTCCCCGCCCTTCTCGATCACCCGGATCGACCCGACGCCGGCCTGGCGCAGCCGCGCTCCGGCGAGGAGTCCGCCGAACCCGCCGCCGATGACCACCGCGTCGACCCTGTCGTCCAGGGGCTCCCTCGTGAAGTCGCGGTCGGCGTGGGGGTCCGCGTCGTAGTAGCCGAACTCACCTGCGGTGCGCCGGTACTGGGCGCTGCCGTCGGGGCGGATACGCCGGTCGCGTTCCTGCCGGTACTTCCGGCGCAGCTCTTCCGGATCGAAGCCCAGCTCGTGCGTACCGGTGTGTTCGTGCGTACCGGTGTGGGGGGAGGGCATGTGTGGCCTCATTCCTCTGGATTCCTGTTGGGGGTGGATCCGGGCTGATGTCCTGCGCGTGGGCCTGTGCGCCCGGCGGGGCGGGGCGTGGGAGGCGGCCGTCACTCGCTGCCTGCGAAAGTCTCCGGCCGGGGTCGTCCACGGACAACTTCCCTCGGCTTGCCGGGGACTTGCGTTGTGCACCGTACATCTTGAGTGCAGCATACATATCGTGTGGTCAATGCATATTGAGGGCCCGGGGCGGGTGGTGACGGACTGTCCGGAAAACGCCTCCGGCCCGCGTGTGCCGTCGGGGGAAGTGGTGCACGCGGGCCGGAGGGTGAGGCTTGGTCAGACCGCGGACCAGCCGTTGTCGACGGGGAGGATCGCCCCGTTGATGTTGCTCGCCGCCTCGGACGCGAGGAAGGCGATGGCCGCCGCCTGTTCGTCCGCCTGCGAGGGGGTGCCGACGTTGCCCATGTAGGGCGCGAGGGCGGCGGGTCCATGGGCTCCCCGGTCGGCGTCGACCCGGATGTTGGTGAGGGTGCCGCCCGGGGCGATGGCGTTCGAGCGGATGCCCTTGTCGCGGTACATGACCGCAAGCGACTTCGTCAGACCGGCGATGCCGTGCTTGGAGGCGGTGTAGGCCGCACCCGCCGCACTGCCGCGCAGGGAGGCCTCCGACGCGGTGAACACGATGGCGCCCCTGCCCGCGGCGAGCATGTGCGGCAGCACGGCGCGGGTGAGGCGGAACGGGGCCGTGAGGTTGATGCCGATGACGCGCTCCCACTCGTCGTCACCGGTGTCGGCCGCCGCCGACATGCTGTCCATGATCCCGGCGTTGTTGACCAGGACGTCTATCCCGCCGAACTCCTCGGCCGCCGTTGCCGCGACCCGGTCGACGACCGCCTGGTCGCGCAGGTCCCCGATCACGGTCACCGCGGTGCCCCCGGCCTGCGCCACCTCCTCGGCGACGGTGGCGGCCGAGGCGGAGTCGACGTCGGCGATCACGATGCGCGCGCCCTCCTGCGCGAACCGGAGGGCGGCGGCCCGGCCGATGCCCGAGCCGGCTCCGGTGACGATGACGCTGCGGCCGGGGCCGCTGGTGGTGACGCTCACGAGATGCTCCTTGCGATCGGTGTTTCCGCCGTCACGCTACTTTATTGGCGCGCAGTGCCAAAATGGCGAGCAGTGCCAGAAAAGCTATCGCTACGATGGGCGCAGCCGGTAAGGAAGGTGGCCGAAAGTCGTGCAGACCCCACACGTCGGCGGGACGAAGGACCGTTCCGTCGCCACCGCCGGAACCGCGGCGGGAAGCGGAGCGCGCCTCGGGCGCCCCCCGCTGACCGAACGCCGCAAGGCCGCCACCCGGCTGGAGATCGCCCGCGAAGCCGTACGTCTCTTCGCCGACCGGGGCGTGGCCGCGACGACCGCCGAGGAGATCGCCGCGGCGGTGGGAATCTCGCAGCGGACCCTGTGGCGCTACACCTCGTCGAAGGAGCTGTGCGTCAGCCCGCTGCTGACCTACGCCCTCGACTCCGCCACGGTCCTCATGAGGTCGTGGCCGCGTGACCGGCCGCTCGCCGAGGCCTTCGCCGGGGACCCGTCCGGCCCCACGGGCGAGTCCGCCTCCGCCGATGCCGAGGCTCTGCGTGACCTGGTCCTGCTCACCCGCACCGAGCCTGGGCTGCGGGCCGTCTGGCTCCAGGTCCACTACGACGCGGAGCGGGTCTTCGCCGAGGTCATCGCGGAACGCACGGGCAGGACCCCGGACGACCTCGAACCACGGGTACAGGCGACCCTGTTCAACAGCGCACTGCGCATCGCGGTCGAGCAGTGGGCCTGGGGCGAGGACCCGACTCCGGACTCGCTGCCGGGTGCGGTCGCCCGTGCGCTGGGCATCGCCAGGGCCGGCCTGTCGGGCTGAGGGCGCGACCCGGGCCGTGGGTCGGGCCGGGGAAGGGGTGCGGCGGCCGGGCCGGTGGGTTCCGGGTGGTCGGGCTGAGGGGTGGAAGCGCCCCCGGGCCGTGGGTTCGGGCCGAGGGGCGTGAGTTCCGGACGTGTCCGGGCGATCGGGCCGTCGTTGATCAGGGCATGAACCTGCGGTCGATGTCCCTCGTGCTCGTCGCCCTGCTGGCCACGGCCGGCTGTGTGTCCGTACAGCCCGGGACGGACAGACCCGCCCCCGCGGCCTCCGTGCGCAGCGGCAACGACCCCGCCGTTCAGGCGTCCAGGGTGCCGACGGCCCCTGCGGCGGTGCACGACGCCTTGGGGAAGGCCGGGGAGCGGCCGCGCGGCAAGGAGAAGCGGAAGCGGAAGGGGGCGGCGAAGGCGGGGCCGCAGGTCCGCCGGCCGGATGTGGTGGCGCCCCCGGCCCGCCGGAGTACCGCCGACGGGCCGCGACACCAGGCCCCGCCCCGTCCCGAACCCCGCCGCGCCGGCTCCCCGCACGTGACCCGGCCGCCGCAGCCGCACGACATGCGCACCGTCTGCGCGACGGGCCGGGGAGTGGCTGCCGCCGACATCGTCGACCTCTGCCGGGCCACGTACGGGCGTTGATCCGGCGCGGACGCGGCGGGCCCCCGCCCTTCCGGCCATTGGCCGACCCGTGGTACACATGCGAGCCAATCTGCTGTGCCAATGGTTCAGTGGACGGGCGGACGTTTGAGCCAGAAGTCCTCCCCGTGGTGTGATGGTTCCGTCGATGGCGCTGCGGGTAATCCGTGGCGCCCTTTTTCATGGGAAGAGGCGGGGCATCTGTGCTGAAGCGGGCGTTCGTGGCACCGGACCCGGGGCGGGCGCGTCTGCGTCACGCGACCAGGGCCGTCCTGGGTATCGGACTGGCCGTCGTGGTGTGCGGTCTGGCCGGTCACTCGCTCGTCGGCGCCATCACCGGTGGGCTCGCCGCGCTGCTGGCCCTCTTCACGGTGACCGACCCCACGGTGCGCGGGCAGGCCGTCACCACGGCGCTCCTGCCCGTGGTGGGGCTGCCCGTCCTCGCCCTGGCCGCCGTGCTGCACGACCAGCCCGTGGCGCGTGACGCGGCCTTCCTCGCGGTCATGGGCGCCGGTGTCTACGCCAGGCGCTGGGGCCCGCGCGGCCACTCGCTCGGGGTGTTCGCCTTCATGGCCTTCTTCATCACCCAGTTCCTCCACACCCTGCCCGAGCAGCTCCCCGAGGTGTACTCCGCGGTCCTGCTCTCGGTCCTCACCGCCTCGGCCGTCCGCTTCGGGCTCTGGTGCTACGAGCGCCGGCTGCCCGTGGCCGCCGTGCTCGCGCCGCCCGCCGCCCGGGGCCTCGCCAGGGCCACCACCCGCCAGGCCGTCCAGGCGACCGTGGGAGGGGCCCTCGCGCTGCTGGCGGGGCAGCTCCTCTCCGGGGAGCGCTGGTACTGGGCCGTGGGCGCGACGTGGTGGGTCTTCGTCAACACCGCGTCGCGCGGCGAGACCCTGGTGCGGGGATTCCGGCGGGTGCTGGGGACGCTGGCGGGCATCCCTGTCGGGCTGCTCGTCATCGCCCCGCTGCACGGGGCCGCCCTGCCCTCCGCCGCCTTGGTGGCGCTCGGCGTCTTCGGCATCTTCTACACCGCTGCCGTCTCGTACACCTGGATGATGTTCTCGGTGACCGTCCTGGCGGGGACGCTCTACGGGCTGCTGGGCGTCCTCGACCCGGCGCTGCTCGCACTGCGCCTCACGGAGACGGGGGTGGGTGCGCTCGGCGCGATGGCCGCCGTGCTCGTGGTCCTGCCGGTCACCACCCACGCCACCACCGACGCCTGGATCCAGCGGGCCCTGCGCTGCGTGCACGCCTGCACCGCCGAGGCCGCCGCGCGCCTCGCGGGCTCGGCGACCGCCGACCCCGCTCCCCGGGTCGCCGAACTGGAAGCGCTCCTCGGGCGCGTACGGCTCTCGCTCGGCCCGCTCGTGCATCCGCTGAGCCCGCTCCGCGCCCGCAAGGCGCGGGCCGTGCAGGTGCTCGCCCTGCTCGACGTCTGCGCTCGCGAGGTGCGGGGGCTGGCCTCCGTCGCCGCGGACCCCGAGGCGTCCCACGACGCCCGGCTGGCCGCGGCCTGCTGGCGCGTGGAGGCCTCGGTGGAGGCGCTGACGGCCCCGGTGCGCGGGCGCCGCGCCTCGGCGGCGTTCGCCGGTGCCCAGGCCCCCGCCGGTGCCGCCGAACCCGCGCTGGCTCATCTCCACAGCTTGGAGCGGGCGCTCGCCGAGCTCGCCGCCCCGCTGCACAGCTCCCCGCGCGCCCCGCTGGCCGCCGCCTGAGCCGTCCCATGGAAGGCTCATATTGGTCTGGACCAAAAACCCCTGCCTGCTACCGTCGGTCGTGAAGATCGTGACGGAGCGAAGAGGGGTAGCGCGATGGGCGCGGACAGTGCCGTACGGGCGTTCATAGGGTCGTTCACCTCCGCGGGAGGCCAGGGGATCACCGTCGCCGACGTCGACAGGGACACCGGAGCGCTGTCCGTGCTCACGTCCACCGGCGTCGTCGCCGACCCGTCGTTCCTCGCCGTCGGCCGGGCCCCCGCGACGGGTGCCACCGTGCTGTACACGGTCAGCGAGACCTCCGAGGGTGCCGTCGCGGCGTTCACCGTCGACGAGGACGGCACGCCGCGGCCCCTCGGCGAGGCGCGTCCCGTGGACGGCAGCAGTCCCACCCACCTGTCCCTGGCCGCGGACCACCTGCTCACCGCCAACTACGGCTCCGGCAGTGTCACCGTGATCCCGGTGCGGCCCGACGGCTCGCCCGGCCCGGCCGCCGCCGTGCTGCGGCACGAGGGCAGCGGCCCGGACGCCGGACGCCAGGCGGGACCGCACGCGCACCAGGTGCTCCCCGACCCCTCGGGGAACTGGGTGCTGAGCGTGGACCTCGGCACCGACTCCGTGCGCGTCTGCGCCCTCGACCCCCGCACGGGCTCCCTGCTGCCGCACGCCGAGACGATGCTGCGTCCGGGGACCGGGCCGCGCCATCTCGCCTTTCACCCGTCCGGGGGACACGTCTACGTCCTGAACGAGCTGGAGCCGACCGTCACGGTGTGCCGCTGGGACGCGGCCGCAGGTCTGCTCGAACCAGTCGGTGAGACGCCCGTGCTGCCGCACGACGCGCACGGGGAAGAGGGCGGGGCGCGGACCTACCCGTCCGAGCTGGTGGTCTCCCACGACGGCAGGTTCCTGTGGACGGCCAACCGGGGGCACGACAGCATCTCCGTGCTCACGCTCGACGAGACGGCCGAGAAGCCCGTCCTGGCCGCCGCCGTGGGCTGCGGCGGGCGCTGGCCCCGCGACCTGGCGCTCGACCCCACGGGGCAGTGGCTGTACGCCGCGAACGAGCGCTCGGGGGACGTCTGCTGGTTCGCGGTGGACGCGGAGACGGGATTCCCGGCCCACGCGGGCTCCGTCGAGGTTCCGGCCGCTTCCTGTGTGGTCTTCGCCTGAGGAGACCGAGGCCCTGAGGGGCGGGGCCCTGGAACGGCATGCGGCGCGGACCGGCGGAAAGCCGGTCCGCGCCGCGTCGTTCGGGTACGGGTCAGGCGTGGATCAGTGGGCCTGGGCTCCCTGCGGCGTCGCCGGGGTGATCCCCAGCGTCGTCGCGTACAGCGAGAGCACGAGCTTGCCGATGGCCGGGTAGGCGCCGAGCGGCTCGGCGGTCGCGCAGCCGGCCTCCTTCGCGGCGGCGTCCAGCAGGCCCTCCTCGATCTCGGGGCCCACCAGGTACGGCGCGAGCGCGAGCTGCGCGGAACCGGAGTTCTGGAGCTGCGCGGCGATCGAGGCGATCGAGCCCTCGACGTCCAGGGCCGCGGCCATCACCGGCACCGCGAGGCGGGCGGCCAGCAGCATGCCGGTGATCCCGGCGGCCTGCACGGCCTCCTCGCCGCCGACCGTGGCCAGCACGATGCCGTCGGCCGCGGTCGCGACGGTGAACAGCCGCGCGCGGTCGGCGCGGGCCAGCCCGGCCTCCGAGAGACGCACGTGCAGCGCCTCGGCGAGCAGCGGGTGCGGACCCAGTACGTCGGTCAGTTCGGCCTGGGTGCCGCTGTCCATGACCGCCTGCCGTATGCGCCGCATCAGGGAGCTGTCGGGCCCCGCGAGGAGCGGCACGACGACGGCGGACGGGCCCGAGGGCTCGGCCACCTCGCGGCCGGCGGCGGTGGCCTGCTCGTAGCGCGCGGTGCGCTCGGTGGCGGCGTGGGCGAGCACGGAGGCGAGCGCGGGGTATTCGGCGTCGTCGCCGTCGAGATAACCGATCTGCGCGTTCAGGCCGGGCAGCTCGGAACGGGCAATGCTGATCACTTCCTCGGCCAGGCTGCGCGAGGCCGGGGAAGGGGTGCCGGGAACGGCGAGAACGAGCGCGGCAGCGCCCTCAGGTGCGACCACGGGCTCCGGGCGGCGGTGCCGTCCGGACTGGCGAGGTCGCGGCATTCGTACAGGCAGGCCGGAAGCGGGCCCAGTGGGGGTGCTCATGGCGCCGCATGCTACTGGTTTTGGGTACCCCTCTGTTCGGGGAGGGGGCGACCAGGCGTTATCTGTCCGTATATGTCTGTTGAACGGCATACCGGGCTACTGACCTGCTCTGTCCGTGCGTACGGGTGCTCGAATCGCCTACGTTACTCCCGGTACGAACAGCAGGGTCGGGTGGGGTGGGAGTCGCAGGCCGGACCCCGCCAGCGCCCGGGCGATCTCCAGCGCGCCGTGCAGCGGGTCACCGGCGGCGGGCACCACCCGCGCCTGCGGGACCTGCTGGGCCAGTTCGCCGCGCAGCGGCCCGAGAAGAGGCTCGCCCATACGGAACAGGCCACCGGTCAGGGCGACTTCGCACTCACCGGACCGGGGGTCCGGCGTCCGGGGGCACACCGCGGCGGCGGCCTCGGCGATGTGGGCGGCGGCCTCCCGCAGAATCCGCGCCGCGACCTCGTCGTCGGGGGAGCAGGCCGCGACCTCGGGGGCGAACGAGGCAAGCAGCGCGGGGCGGTCGGCACGCGGATAGAGCTCGCCCGGAAGGCCGGTGGCCGGTCCGAAGACGGCCTCGGCCCGCGCCAGCAGCGCGGGCGAACCCCCACGCCTGCCGTCGTGGGCGCGCATCGCCGCGTCGAGCCCCGCACGCCCGATCCAGGCGCCGCCGCCGCTGTCGCCCAGCAGGTGTCCCCAGCCGTCCGCCCTGCGCCAGGCCGTGAGGTCGGTGCCGAGCGCGATCATGCCGGTGCCGCCCGCGACGACCGCTCCGGGCCGCTGGCCGAGCGCTCCGGCGTACGCGGTCACGGCGTCGGCTGCGAGGGCGAGCCGCCGCACACCCAGCGCGTCGCCGAGAGCGGCGGGCACCTCGGCGCGCAGCTGGTCACCGAGCGTCGCCATCCCGGCGGCCCCGATCACCGCGGCGGAGACGGACGCCCCGGGACCCGCCCGCTCCAGCAGCCGTCGGGCCGCGGGCAGCAGCTGTTCCATCAGATGTCCGGCGTCGATGCCGCCCGGCCCCGTCCGCACCGGCTCGGCGCAGACGTCCGTACCGACCGGGTGCGTGGCGTCCGGGCCTCCCAGGGCCACTCGCAGCCCGGAGCCGCCCGAGTCCACCCCGAGGACGAACGGGCCATGGGGGCCGCTCACGGCAACCACCGCTCGGCGGGCCGTTGTTCGACCGCATCCATCACTGGGGACAACACCGCCTGGGCAACCTCATGGAACGGCTCCGGGACTGGAGGACTGACGACGCCGCGCAGCCTACCCCCGGGCGCCTCCCGGCGGGGACCGCATGATCACGTTGTCGGTGTAGGCCGGTAGGGTGACGCCTGTGGCAGCGCGACCGTTGAGTGAACTTGTGGAGCCCGGATGGGCTCAGGCCCTGGAGCCCGTGGCCGGCCGGATCGCGGCGATGGGGGATTTTCTCCGCGCTGAGATCGGAGCGGGCCGCACCTACCTGCCGTCGGGGGCGAACGTCCTGCGCGCCTTCCAGCAGCCCTTCGACGACGTGCGCGTCCTGATCGTGGGTCAGGACCCCTATCCGACCCCGGGCATGGCGATCGGGCTCAGCTTCGCGGTCGCCCCCGACGTACGGCGTCTCCCGGGCAGCCTGGAGAACATCTTCAGGGAGCTGCACGCGGACCTCGGCCTCCCGAGGCCTTCCAACGGAGACCTGACGCCGTGGACCCGGCAGGGGGTGCTGCTGCTCAACCGCGCGCTGACCACAGCGCCGGGCAGGCCCGCCGCCCACCGGGGCAAGGGCTGGGAAGAGGTGACCGAGCAGGCCATCCGCGCCCTGGCCGCGCGCGGCAAGCCCATGGTCTCCGTGCTGTGGGGGCGGGACGCACGCAACGTACGGCCGCTCCTCGGGGACCTGCCCGCGGTCGAGTCCGCTCATCCCTCTCCGATGTCGGCCGACCGCGGCTTCTTCGGCTCGCGGCCGTTCAGCCGCACCAACGACTTTTTGGTCGGGCTGGGAGAACAGCCGGTGGACTGGCGCCTCCCGTGAGCGGCCCCCGGGCCGTCGGCCGGACCCCGCACCAGCGGCGGTCCAAGACCGGTCCCCGGCGCCGTGCATAGGTTCCCGGGACCGGGGCACGCGACCCTGTGACCCGAGCTCCGGCAGGTGCACCCCCCCCCGCACCACCGTGAGCACCCGGCCCCACCGGCATCCCCCCGCCGGTGGGGCCGGCTTCTTCTCCGCATCCGGTCACGCCGACGGCCCGGACCGCACCCGGCACCGTCCTCGCCCCGAGGGCGGGGAGCCCGTCCGGGTGGCTCACCGGAGCCGAGGCGTCCCGGACACGGGACACCGGTCCGACGCTGCCCGCCGCCCGCGATCCGGGCTGTTAGCGTCCCCACTCCAACGGACCGGCCGGCCGGTCCGTGCCGTCGGCTCGGCAGAGGAGTGGTGTCCCATGCGTGTTCTCCTGGTCGGCGCGGGAGGGGTGGGCACGGCGATCACCCGGATCGCGGCCCGCCGGCCCTTCTTCGAGCACATGACGGTCGCCGACCACGACCGCGCACGGGCGGAGGCCGCCGTCGCCGCCCTCGGGGAGCGCGGGGAGCGCTTCGGAGCCGTACGGCTCGACGCCTCCGACCCGGCGGCCGTGCGCGCCGCACTCACCGAACACCGCTGCGACGTGCTGCTCAACGCCACCGACCCGCGCTTCGTCATGCCGCTGTTCGAGGCGGCTCTCGCCCAAGGGGCGCACTACCTCGACATGGCGATGTCGCTCTCCCGGCCCCACCCGTCCCGGCCGTACGAGGAGTGCGGCGTCAAACTCGGGGACGCGCAGTTCGACCGCGCGGCGGACTGGGAGGCCGCCGGGCGTCTCGCGCTGGTCGGCATGGGGGTCGAACCCGGGCTCTCGGACGTGTTCGCCCGCTACGCCTCCGACGAGCTCTTCGACGAGATCGAGGAGATCGGCATCCGCGACGGCGCCGACCTCACGGTGGAGGGCTACGACTTCGCCCCGTCCTTCAGTATCTGGACGACCATCGAGGAGTGCCTGAACCCACCGGTCGTCTACGAGGAGGGGCGGGGCTGGTTCACCACCGCCCCCTTCAGTGAACCGGAGGTCTTCGACTTCCCCGAGGGCATCGGGCCGGTCGAGTGCGTCAACGTCGAGCACGAGGAGGTGCTGCTCGTCCCCCGATGGCTGAAGGCCCGGCGCGTGACGTTCAAGTACGGCCTGGGAGACGAGTTCATCGGGGTGCTGCGCACCCTCCACAAGCTGGGCCTCGACCGTACGAACCCCGTCTCCGTGAAGAGCGGATCCGGCGATGTCCAGGTGTCACCGAGGGACGTGGTGGCCGCCTGCCTGCCCGATCCGGCCGGACTGGGGGATCGCATGCACGGCAGGACCTGCGCGGGCACCTGGGTGAAGGGCACCAAGGACGGGAAGCCCCGCGAGGTCTACCTGTACCACGTGGTCGACAACCAGTGGTCGATGCGTGAGTACGGTTCCCAGGCCGTGGTCTGGCAGACCGCGATCAACCCCGTGGCCGCGCTCGAACTGCTGGCGGGCGGCGCGTGGAGCGGCACCGGGGTGCTGGGCCCCGAGGCCATGCCGCCCCGGCCGTTCCTCGATCTCCTGGCGGAGTACGGCGCGCCCTGGGGCATGCGCGAGCAATGACGGCGATGAGAGGCCGGGGACACGTCTGTGGTGGCTCCGGGGGAGTCGTCGGACGTGCACACCAGGAATCAGGCCCATAGCATGCTGAAACACACATTCCGCCCGTGTGTCGTCCGCCTTTTCTGAGGCCTGTGACCCTAGTGAGGGAGCGTGGCAGAGGACCGTGCCGGGTCGGCACCGCCGGCCAGCTTGAAGCCGAACGCGATCGGCTTCGTCGACGCGCTCGTCATCGGACTGAACGCCACGTCGCCGGCCTACTCGGTGGCGGCGGTCATCGGTCCGATCGTGGCGCTCGTCGGTATCTACGCACCCGGAGTGCTGTTCGCCTCCTTCGTGCCCATGCTCCTCATCGCCGCGGCCTTCTACTACCTGAACAAGGTCGACCAGGACTGCGGGACGACCTTCTCCTGGGTCGCCCGCGCCCTGGGGCCGTGGACCGGATGGCTCGGAGGCTGGGCCATCGCCATGACCGGCGTGCTCGTCGTCGGGTCGCTGGCGGACGTCGCCGTCAGCTTCGGGCTGTTGGCCGTCGGCCTGGACAGCTGGGCCGAGAACACGTTCGTCCGCCAGCTGCTCACCGTGGTCCTGATCGTGGTGATGACCGGACTGTGCGTCATCGGGACCGAGCTCTCGGCCAAGGTGCAGAACGTCCTGATCCTGGCTCAGGTGGCGTTCCTCCTCGCCTTCGTGATCGTCGCGCTCTACCGCGTCTACGCGGGCACGACCGGCTTCGACTCCGTCACGCCCGCCGTCGAGTGGCTCAACCCCTTCGGGGAGGGTGGCGCGGCGCTCACGGGGGGTCTGTTGCTGGGGGTGTTCATCTACTGGGGCTGGGAGTCGTGCGTCAACCTCACCGAGGAGGTGAGGGACTCCGCGACCGCTCCCGGCCGGGCGGGCGTCTGGTCCACGGTCATCCTGCTGGTGACCTACCTGTCGGTCGGCTTCGCGGTCGTTGCCTTCGCCGGTCCTGCCTACCTCGCGGAGAACGCCGACGAGGAGGAGTTTATCTTCGCCCTGCTCGCCGGCGAGGTCATGGGGGGCTGGGACTGGATCGTGCTGCTCGCGGTCGCGACGTCGGCGCTCGCCTCGACCCAGACGACCATCATCCCGGCCTCGCGCACCGCTCTGTCGATGGCCCGCCGTCACGCGCTGCCCGCGCACTTCGCGCACATCAGCCCGCGGTTCCGGACCCCCGACGTGAGCACCTGGTGGGTCGCGGTCATCGCCATCGCCTGGTACCTCGTCGTCAACCAGATCAGCGAGAACGCCCTCTTCGACTCGCTGACGGCGCTGTCCCTCCTCATCGCCTTCTACTACGCGCTCACCGGAGTGGCGTGCGCGGTCTACTACCGCCGCCATCTCACCGAGAGCGCGCGCAACTTCTTCCTCATCGGCCTCGGCCCGGTGGTCGGAGCCGCTCTGCTGACCTGGCTGCTCGTCCGGTCGGTCATGGATATGTCGGACCCGGCCAACTCCTACAGCGGGACCTCCTGGTTCGGGCTGGGCCCGCCGCTCGTCATCGGCATCTGCGTCAGCCTTGTCGGTGTGGTGCTCATGGTGGTGCTGCGGTTCCGGTCGCCGGCCTTCTGGGCCGAGCGCCGCGGTGTGGTCGATCCCGGCCTCGTGCACGACAAGGAGCGCTGACATGTCCGTGGTCCTCGGGTACGACGAATCGCCGGGCGCCGCACGTGCCCTGAGGGCGGCGATCGAGGTGGCCTCCGCCTTCGGCGAGCGGCTCGTGCTGGTCTACGGGGCAGCCCCGCCCGGCCCCACCGGCGAGGAGTACCACGCCCACTACGACGCCATTCGCCAGGCCGGACGCACAGGGCTCGAGCGGGCGGTCACCGCGGCGGAGGCGGCCGAGGTGCCGACGACGGTCGAGGTCATCGACCTGAGTCCCGCACAGGCACTGATCGAAGCCGCCTCGCGCCACGCGGCGCGGGTCATCGTGGTGGGCAGCTGGGGCGAGAGCCCGATGCGGGGCGCGCTGCTCGGCTCGACCCCGCACAAGCTCCTGCACCTGTCGACCGTCCCGGTGCTCTGCGTGCCGACCGAGGAGTGAGCCGGCCGGAGGCCGCTGGGCGCGCCTACGGTCAGCTGAGCACCGCCGCCCGCACGCACAGCACGTCGGGCAGATGCGAGGCCAGCTGCTCCCAGCTGTCGCCGTCGTCCGCGCTCGCGTACAGCTCGCCGTTGCGATTGCCGAAGTAGACGCCCGCCGGGTCCGCGTCGTCCGTGCAGAGCGCGTCGCGCAGCACCGTGCCGTAGTGGTCGCCGTCCGGAAGGCCCCGGCTGAGCGGCTCCCAGGTCTCGCCCGCGTCGCGCGTACGGAACACCCGGCAGCGGTGACCGGCGGGGACGCGGTCCGCGTCGGCGTTGATCGGGAAGAGGTAGAACGTGTCCGCGCGGTGCGGGTGCGCCGCCGCGGCGAAGCCGAAGTCCGAGGGGAGGCCCGCCCCGATGTCCGTCCAGTGCTCCCCGGAGTCGTCGCTGCGGAACACGCCCCAGTGGTTCTGGAGATAGAGCCGGTCCGGGTCCGCCGCGTCCCGGGTGACCTTGTGCACGCACTGGCCGAACTCGGGGTCGGGGTCCGGCAGGAAGACCGCGGAGACGCCCTTGTTGGCCGGGTCCCAGCGCTCGCCGCCGTCCTTGGTGCGGAACACGCCCGCGGTGGACACCGCGACGGTCACCGCCGCCGGGTCCCTCGGGTCGGTCAGGATCGTGTGCAGGCCCTCGCCGCCCCCTCCCGGCACCCACTTGGACCGCGTCGGATGCTCCCAGAGCGGGCGGACCAGCTCGAAGGACTCGCCCCGGTCGTCCGACCGGAACAGCGCCGCGGGTTCGGTGCCCGCGTAGACGACGTCCGGGGCCTCGGGGCCCGCGGGGTGCAGCTGCCACACCCGCTCCAGCGACGCCTCGGTGAACGTGGGGAACTTCACGGCTGGTTGTTCCGGCTCGACCCAGGTCGCGCCCAGATCGTCGGAGTGGAAGACGGAGGGGCCCCAGTGCGCGCTGTCGCCGCCGGCCAGGAGCCGGGGCGTCCCGCCACGGGTGTCGATCCCGATCGAGTAGATCGCCTGGGCGTTGAAGTGAGGTTCACCGAACTCCCACGAGCCGCCGCGCCTGCGGCCGATGAAGAGCCCTTTGCGCGTGCCCACGGTGAGCAGGACTTCGGTCATGACAGAACCTCCCGAAACGCCGTTGTGCCGGACAGGTGCCAGTCTGCACCCGGGCACTGACAGCGGCCGGGAGATACGCCGTCGCCCCAGGTCACAGCGGTCGCGGCAAGGGCGAGGGTCGGTGGTCCGGGGTTGCTCGCCCCGGTCTCCCCGCAGTCCTGCGCGCACGGTCGGCCGACGGTCGCGCAGCGCGCAGGTCGGCACCCGTCGGCACTCACGTGCGCGGCCCCACACGGCACCCGTCGGCACTCACGTGCGCGGCCCCACACGGCACCCGCCCGTACCCAGCGGCGGCAGCCGCCCCGTACCCGGGCCCGGGCGGTCAACCCCAGGCAAGTCCGCCCGTATCCGGCCGGCGGAGGCAGGGGCCCGCGGCAGCCTGCTCGCCCCCCGTCAGCGCGCCGGCGGCGCCGTGCTGCTGCGGACCACCAGGCTCGTCGCCAGGTCCACCCTCGTCGTGGCCGGCTGCCTGCCCCGGCCGAGGTCGAGCACCAGACGGGTCGCGGTCTCGGCCATCTCTATCAGCGGCTGGCGCACCGTGGTCAGCGGCGGGCCGATCCAGCGGGTCAGCGGCAGGTCGTCGAAACCGACCACGCTGAGGTCGTCCGGGATGCGGAGACCCAGCTCGCGCGCGGCCTCGTACACACCGAGCGCCTGGAGGTCGTTCCCGGCGAAGATCGCCGTGGGCGGCTCCGGCAGGCGCAGCAGTTCCAGCGCCGCCGTATAGCCGTCCTCGTGGTTGAACTCGCCCTCCCGGACGAGCTCGGGGGCCATCGGGACGCCCGAGGTCTCCAGCGCGGCGCGGTAGCCGTCGAGGCGGGCGCGGCTGCACATCATGCGCGCCGGTCCGCCGACGATGCCGATCCTGCGGTGGCCCAGACCCGTCAGATGGCGGGTGGCGGCGAGGCCGCCCTGCCAGTTGGCCGCGCCGACCGAGAAGATGTCGTCCCCGGGGTCCCCCGCCGGATCGACGACGACGAACGGGATGGAGCGGCTGGTCAGCTGGGCGCGCTGAGCCGCGTCCAGGTCCGAGAGCACCAGGATCACTCCGGCCGGGCGGCGCGCCAGAACACCGTCCACCCAGGTCTGGCCCGGGGTCAGCCGGCCCGCGCTCTCCGAGAGCACCAGGCTCAGGCCCTCCTCCCGCGCGACGTTCTCGACGCCCCGGACGACCTCCATCGCCCAGGCGCTGTCCAGCTCGTGGAAGACCAGGTCGATGAGCTGGGACTGCTGGGAGGCGCCTCGCCTGCGGCGGTAACCGTGCTTCAGCAGCAGCTCCTCCACCCTCGTGCGCGTGGCAGGGGCGACGTCGGCGCGGCCGTTCAGCACTTTCGAAACTGTCGGAGCGGAAACTCCGGCCGCTCGGGCGATCTCCGCCAGCGTGGCGGTGCTCTCCGACGACTCGTCGACGGACGCCTTCTCCTGTTGGGGCTGGACCTTTGCAGGGCTCATGCACGAATCGTAGCTCCCTTGTCGCCGTACACACGCGTCCGGGCAAGGTTCGTAAATCCTTCCTCCCGCCCTCTTGACTGGCCCGAAACACGACCGTACGGTTCCGGCAACATTCGAAAGGCACGCCGAAACATTCGACAGAGGTGCGGTCATGCGGTCGGGGATATTCGCTCAGGGCACACGTACGACGAGATGGGCCGCAGCAGGCGCGGCGATGGCCATGGCCGGGCTGCTGGCCGGCTGCGGTTCAGGGGCCGGCGGGAGTGACAGCGGAACCATCACCGCCTACGTCTACGGCGACGACGCGGTCAAGGTTCAGCAGGCCGCGGTCGACACGTTCAACAAGACCTCGAAGGTCAAGGTGAAGCTGGTGTCGGTGCCCGGCACCGACTACGTCAACAAGCTGCGCAGCGCCATGGGGTCGCCCAGCGCTCCGGACGTCTTCTTCAACTGGGGCGGCGGCTCCATCAAGCCGTACGTCGACTCCAAGGACCTGGTGGACCTGACGTCGACGGTCAAGAACGACGCGACGCTGAAGGAGGGCTTCCTCCCCTCGATCATGACGGCCGGCAGCCTGGAGGGGAAGATCTACGGGGTGCCCATGCGCGGCATGCAGCCCGTGATGCTCTTCTACAACAAGACCCTCTTCGCCGAGCACAAGATCGAGCCGCCCAAGACCTGGGAAGACCTCCAGAAGGCCATCAAGACCTTCAAGGACGCCGGGATCACCCCCTTCGCGCTCGGCGGCTCCGACAAGTGGCCCGAACTGATGTGGATGGAATACCTGCTGGACCGGATCGGCGGTCCCGAGGTCTTCAAGAAGATCCAGGACGGCGACACCGACGGCTGGGGCGACCCGGCGGTGCTCAGGACGGCGCAGACCGTCAAGCAGCTGATCGACGACGGCGCCTTCGGCAAGAACTTCAACTCCGTCGACTACGGCAACGGCGGAGCCCCGACCCTGCTCAACAAGGGCAAGGCCGCCATGCACCTCATGGGCTCGTGGGAATACTCCACGCAGCTGGGCAAGGCCCCCGAGTTCGCCGAGAAGGACCTCGGCTGGACCGCCTTCCCGACGGTGGCCGGCGGCGTGGGCGACCCCGCGAACGTGGTGGGCAACCCGACCAACTACTGGTCCGTCAACGCCAGGACCAAGCACAAGGACGCCGCCGTCGACTTCCTGAAGGCCATGGCCTCGGAGTCCTACGCACAGGCCCTCGTCGACAACGGTGACGTTCCCACCACGTCCAACGCGGCCACGATGCTCAGCGGTTCCCCCAACCCGGAGTTCGCCACCTACCAGTACGAGATGGTGCAGAAGGCCCCGAGCTTCACCCTCTCGTGGGACCAGGCGCTCGAAGCCCAGTACGCCACGCCGCTGCTCACGGAGATCAGCAAGCTGTTCGCCGGCAAGAGCACTCCCGAACAGTTCGTCGAAGCGATGAAGGCCGCCAAGTAACGATGTCCCACCACACTCCGGTCGCGAAGAGGCACGGAGACGGGAAGGCGGCCGTCGGCAACGTCGGCCGCCCCCCGGTCGCCTGGGCCGTCCCCGGCATCCTCTTCTTCGCCCTCTTCGCGATCGTCCCCCTGGCGATCGCCGTCTACCTCTCCTTCTGCGAATGGGACGGGCTGGACTCCCCGACCCTGACCGGCCTGGACAACTGGACCAGGCTGTTCAAGGACTCCGAATTCGGCCAGGCCGCCTGGCTGAGCCTCCTGCTCACCACGATCAGCTGGGTCTTCCAGACCCCGGTGGCCCTGCTGCTAGGCGTGTGGGCCGCCGGCCGCCAGCGCAGCCGCGCCTTCCTGTCCGCGATCTTCTTCATCCCGCTGCTGCTCTCCACCACGGCGATCGCGATGCTCTTCCACGCCCTGCTGGACCCCAACTTCGGCGTGATCCAGACCATCGGACCCTGGATCGGCATCGACCCCAACGTCATGGGGTCGTCCACCGGCGCCCTGCTCGTGGTGGCGTTCGTCGGCGGCTGGCAGTTCATGCCCTTCCACACGCTGATCTACCAGGGCGGCGCCCGCCAGATCCCGGAAGTCCTCTACCAGGCCGCGTCCATCGACGGCGCGGGCATGGTGCGGCAGTTCTTCCACATCACGCTGCCGCAGCTGCGGCACACGATGACGACCTCGTCGGTCCTGATGATCGTCGGCTCGCTGACGTACTTCGACACCGTGCTCATCATGACCAAGGGCGGTCCCGGCACGGACACCACGATCCTGCCCTACCTGATGTACCGGACCGGCTTCCAGACGTACGACCTCGGCTACGCGGCGGCCATCGCCACGGCGCTCGTCGTCGTGGCCACCAGTATCTCGTTGATCATGGTCCGGCTCAGTGGCTTCGGGTCCATGCGGTCCACCCGGGAAGGTATGTGACGAGATGTCGATCGACACCCGCCCCGCTGCGCCGCAGCGCCGCGTGACATCCACCGCGCCGCGTCGCGACCGTACGGCCCGCCGGCGCAGGTCCCTGGGCAACCCGGTGGCCGGCATCGGTTCGCTGATCTGGCTGCTCATCGTCCTGGTGCCGCTCTACACCCTGGTCTCCGCGTCACTGATGCGGCAGGACGAGGCGCTGAACGGCGACCCGCTCGCGATTCCCACCGATCCCACGCTCGACAACTACAACACCGTGCTGGACAGCGGGTTCCTCTCGCTGATCGGTAACACCGCCGTTGTCGCAGTCGCCACGGTCGCGATCGTGCTGGTGCTCTCCGTCCCGGTGGCCTACGTGGCGGTACGCACCCGCAGCCGCCTCTCGTCGTTCGCCTTCCGGACCTTCCTGCTCGGCGTCGCGATCCCGGCGCAGGCGGTGATCGTGCCCCTGTACCTGATGATCGGGAAGATGGGGCTGTACGACACCCTGTGGGCGATCATCCTGCCCACCGCGGCCTTCGCGATGCCCGTCGCGGTCCTGGTGCTCAGCGGCACCATGCGCGATGTCTCCGAGGAGATGTACGAGGCGATGGCCCTCGACGGAGCGTCGCCCCTGCGCATGCTGTGGCAGCTGGCGGTACCGCTCTCCAAGGCGGGGATCAGCACGGTGGCGATCTTCTCCGCCCTGCAGGCGTGGAACGGCTTCCTGTTCCCGCTGATCCTGACGCAGTCGGAGGAGCAACGCGTCCTGACGCTGGGGCTGTTCAACTTCATGAGCCAGTTCGGAGTGAACATCCCCGCGGTTCTGGCAGCGATCGTCCTCTCCGTCATCCCCATCTTCGCCGTGTACCTCGTGGCCCGGCGGGCGCTGATCAACGGACTGATGGGCGTGGGCGGCAAGTAACACACCGACGCAGCCCCGGACCCACGCACTCATGAGAGGAACCCCTGCCGCCATGGCAATCCACCCTGTCCCGCAGGCCCGCCAGGCCGATCCGACCTCCGCCGTCGACGGCCCGTGGCGCGACCCTTCGCTCAGCCCCGAGGAGAGGGTGGCCGACCTGGCGGCCCGGATGACGCTCGAGGAGAAGTCCGCCCAGCTGTACGGAATCTGGGTGGGCGCCGACGCGGAGGGCGACGGAGTCGCGCCGCACCAGAACGACATGGTCGACCCGATCGACTTCGAGGACATCACCACGCGTGGACTCGGCCAGCTCACCCGGTCGTTCGGCACCGCCCCGGTGGACGCGGGCGTCGGCGCCGTCTCGCTGGCCAGGGCCCAGGCCCGGATCGTCGAGGGGAGCAGATTCGGCATCCCCGCGATCGCCCACGAGGAGTGCCTCGCCGGATTCACGACGCTGGGCGCGACCGCCTACCCGGTCCCGCTGGCCTGGGGCGCGGCCTGGGACACGGAGCTGGTCGCCGAGATGGCGCACCGCATCGGCAGCGACATGCGGTCGGTGGGCGTCCACCAGGGGCTCGCCCCGGTCCTGGACGTGGTGCGCGACCTGCGCTGGGGCCGCGTCGAGGAGACCGTCGGCGAGGACCCCTATCTGGTGGCCACCGTCGCCACGGCCTATGTGAAGGGCCTGGAGTCCGCGGGGATCGTCACCACGCTCAAGCACTTCGCGGGCTACTCCGCCTCGGCCGGCGCCCGCAACCTCGCCCCCGTCCGGGCCGGGTCCAGGGAGATGGCGGACGTGATCCTGCCGCCGTTCGAGATGGCGGTCCGTGACGGCGGAGCCCGCTCCGTGATGCACTCGTACGCCGAGATCGACGGGGTCCCCGTGGCCGCCGACCCCTCGCTGCTCACCGGACTCCTCCGCGACACCTGGGGCTTCCGCGGCACGGTCGTCGCCGACTACTTCGCGATCGGCTTCCTGGAGACCCTGCACAAGGTCGCCGCGGACCGGGGCGACGCCGCCCGGGTGGCCCTGACGGCGGGCGTCGACGTGGAACTGCCCACCGTGCGCAGCTACGGTGAGGCGCTCGTCGCCGCCGTACGGGACGGACTCGTGGCCGAGGAGCTGGTGGACCGCGCCGTGCACCGGGTCCTGCTGCAGAAGTGCGAGCTCGGCCTGCTCGACCCGGATCGGCAGGTCCTGCCGCCCGTGCTCGACGGCGTGGACCCGGAGCGGGCGCGCGGCACGGTGGACCTCGATCCGCCGCGGAACCGCGCCCTGGCCCGGCAGCTCGCCGAGCGGTCGTGCGTCCTGCTGGCCAACTCCGGGGGCGCTCTCCCGCTGAGCGGCACCGGACGGATCGCGGTCGTCGGCCCCCGCGCCGACGACCCGCTGGCCATGCTCGGCTGCTACTCCTTCCCGAGCCATGTCGGGGTCCAGCACCCCGAAGCGCCCATGGGCATCGAGATCCCGACGGTGCTGGAGTCGCTCCGCGAGGAGTTCCCCGGCGCCGGCATCGACTACGCGCAGGGCTGCGACGTGGACGGCACGGACGCCGACGGGATCGAGGCCGCCGTCGCGCTGGCCGCCGGGGCCGACGTCTGCGTGGCCGTTCTCGGCGACCGGGCCGGACTCTTCGGACGCGGCACGTCCGGAGAGGGCTGCGACGTGACCGACCTGGCGCTGCCCGGTCTCCAGGGCCGGTTCCTCGACGCGCTGCTCGCGACCGGCACCCCCGTGGTGCTGGTGCTGCTGACGGGACGTACGTACGCCCTCGGCGGGTACGCCGACCGGCTGGCCGGCTGTGTGCAGGCGTTCTTCCCGGGCGAGGAGGGCGGCCCGGCGCTGGCCGGGGTGCTCTCGGGGCGGGTCAACCCCTCCGGGCGCCTGCCCGTCGGCGTCCCCCGGGGCACCGGCGGGCAGCCGTGGACCTATCTGCAGCCGCCGCTCGGCCTGGCCAGCGGGGTCAGCAATCTGGACCCGAGCCCGCTCTACCCCTTCGGCCACGGACTCTCGTACACCTCGTTCGCCTGGGAGCCGGGCCCCGACGTCCCGGCCGAGCTGCCCACCGACGGCGAGACCGAGCTCGCGATCACGGTCCGCAACACCGGTGACCGCGACGGCGCCGAAGTGGTCCAGCTCTACGTCCACGACCCGGTCGCCCAGACCACCCGCCCCGAGGCCCGGCTCATCGGCTACGCCCGGGTACCGCTCGCCGCGGGGGAGTCCCGGAGGGTCGGTTTCCGGTTCCACCCGGACCTGGTCTCCTTCACCGGGACCGCGGGGCACCGGATCGTCGAGCCGGGCGACCTGGAGCTGCGTTTCGCCGCTTCCAGCGACCGGGCCGATGTCAGGCACACCGTACGGCTGCGTCTCACGGGACCGGAGCGCACCGTCGACCACCGGCGCCGCATGGTCTGCGAGACATCGGTCGACGCGCCGCTCGCACAGAAGTGACGTGCGGGGGGCCACGGCTCCCCGCACGCGCCCGCCCCGCGCACCCTCAGGGGTGCGCGGGGTGATGCCGAAACTTTCGAAAGCCACTCAGGCGCGCTCGGCCGGCGGCTTCGCGTCCGCGCGCCCTCACCGGAAGGTACCTGTCATGCTCAAGGCAACTCGCTCGGTCGCGGTGGGCTCCGCCGCCGCCGTGCTCCTCGTCTCGGCGTTCACCCTCTCCACCTCCGCCGCCGCCGACGACTCCGCGAGACACGGCGCGCAGGCCCCGCACAGCGCGGCACCGCAGACGCTCGGCGGCCTCGGGAAGAAGGCCGGTCTGCGCATCGGCACGGCCGTCAACACGACCGCGCTGGCCGAGAACGCCCCGTACCGCGCCAAGGTCGCGGGGGAGTTCTCCTCCGTCACCGCGGAGAACGTCATGAAGTGGGAGGCGGTCGAACCGCAGCGCGGCACCTACGACTGGGCCGCCGCCGACGAGCTCGTCGACTTCGCGAAGAAGAACAACCAGCTGGTCCGCGGCCACACCCTGGTCTGGCACAGCCAGCTGCCGGCCTGGCTGAACAACGGCGACTTCACCGCCGGTGAACTCCGGGAGATCCTGCGCCGGCACATCACCGACCAGGTCAGGCACTTCAAGGGCGACATCTGGCAGTGGGACGTCGTCAACGAGGCCTTCAACGACGACGGCACGCTGAGGGACAGCATCTGGCTGCGGAAGCTCGGCCCCGGCTACATCGCGGACGCCTTCCGCTGGGCCCACCAGGCGGACCCGAAGGCCCGGCTGTTCATCAACGACTACAACATCGAGGGCGTCAACGCGAAGAGCACCGCCCTCTACGACCTCGTCACCGAGCTGCGCAAGCAGCGCGTGCCGATCCACGGCGTGGGAGTCCAGGGCCACCTGGGCGTCCAGTACAGCGCGCCCCACGACATCGCCGACAACCTGGCGCGCTTCGACCGCCTCGGCCTGGAGACCGCGATCACCGAGGCCGACGTCCGGATGCCCATGCCGGCCGACAGCACCAAGCTCGAGGCCCAGGCCGAGGGCTACGGCGTCCTGCTGCGCGGCTGCCTCCTCACCCCGGGCTGCAACGACTTCACCGTATGGGGCTTCACCGACGCCTACTCCTGGGTGCCGGACACCTTCCCCGGCCAGGGCGCGGCCAACATCCTCGACGAGAACTACGCCCCCAAGCCCGCCTACGGCACCCTGCGCCAGACCCTGACGCTCGCCGCCGGCAGGCACTGAACCACACCATCCCCACAGGTACGGAAGAGGCGACGGAATGACGACGGACCTCCGGATCACCGGAGTGCGGATCACTCCGGTGGCCTTCCGGGACCCGGCGCTGCTCAACGCGGTCGGCGTGCACGAACCCTTCGCGCTGCGGGCGATCGTCGAAGTGGACACGGCCGAAGGGCTGGTCGGCCTCGGCGAGACCTACGCGGACGAGGGGCATCTGCGCCGGCTGCGGGCAGCCGCCGACGCGGTCACCGGCATGGACGTCCACGCGCTCGGCGCCATGCACCGCAAGGTGGCCGCGGCGCTGGCCGGTGACGACGGACCCGACGGGTCGGGGCTCACCGGGATGATCACCACGAGCAGCGCCGCCGACCGGGTCTTCTCACCCTTCGAGGTGGCCTGCCTGGACATCCAGGGCAAGGCGGCGGGCCGCCCCGTCAGCGATCTGCTGGGCGGCGCCGTACGGGAGTCCGTCCCGTTCAGCGCCTATCTCTTCTACAAGTGGGCGGGCCACCCCGGGGCGGAGCCGGACGACTGGGGCGAGGCCCTCGACCCCGGGGGGATCGTCGCCCAGGCCCGCCGCATGATCGACGGCTACGGCTTCTCCGCGATCAAGCTCAAGGGCGGCGTACGCCCTCCCGCCGAGGAGGCCGAGGCGGTGCTCGCCCTGCGGGACGCCTTCCCCGGGATGCCGCTCCGGCTGGATCCCAACGCTGCCTGGAGCGTGGACACATCGGTCGAGGTGGCCCGTCGCCTGGAGGGCGTCCTCGAATACCTGGAGGACCCCACGCCCGGTCTCGACGGGATGGCGGCGGTCGCGCGGGAGACCCCGATCCCGCTCGCCACCAACATGTGCGTCGTCGCCTTCGACCACCTCGCGCCCGCGGTCGAGCGGGGATCGGTCAAGGTCGTGCTCTCCGACCACCACTACTGGGGCGGCCTGCACCGGTCCAGGCTCCTCTCCGGGATCTGCGACACCTTCGGCATGGGGCTCTCGATGCACTCCAACTCGCATCTGGGTATCAGCCTGGCCGCGATGACCCATCTGGCCGCCGCCACGCCGAACCTCACCTACGCCTGCGACACCCACTGGCCGTGGAAGACCGAGGAGGTCGTGGCCCCCGGAGCGCTCACCTTCGCCGACGGCGCGGTGCGCGTCCCGCGTGGCCCCGGGCTCGGCGTCGAGCTGGACCGCGACGCCCTCGCCCGGCTGCACGAGCAGTACATCGTGTGCGGCCTGCGCAACCGGGACGACACCGGCTACATGCGCCGGACCGACCCCTCGTACGAGAAGAAGACGCCCCGCTGGTAATTCGCCGGGGCCCGCCGGTTCCCCGCCGGCCGCCCCGTCACGTACGCACACCGAGGAGTTCTGATGGCCCCGCTCGACTGGGCCGCCCTGGGCGGCTATTTCCTGGTGATGCTGCTCATCGGCCTCTGGTCGCACCGCCGTGTCGGCGATGTGAGCGACTACTTCACCGGAGGCGGCCGGATGCCCTGGTGGCTCTCCGGCATCTCCCACCACATGTCCGGCTACAGCGCGGCGGTCTTCGTCGCGTACGCCGCCATCGCCTACAGCTACGGCATCACCGTCTACGTCTGGGCCTTCCTGCCGCTCGCGTTCGGCACCGCGGTGGGCGCCTGGGTCTTCGCCCCGCGCTGGCAGCGGCTGCGCGCCCGCTACGCGGTCGCCTCGCCCCTGGAGTACCTCGCCAAGCGCTACAACGTGCCCACCCAGCAGGCCCTCGCCTGGAGCGGAGCTTTGCTGAAGGTCTTCGACGTGGCCGCCAAGTGGGCGTCCGTGGCCGTGCTGCTCAACGTCTTCACCGGCATGTCGATGACCACCGGAATCCTGATCACCGGCATCGTCACCCTGCTCTACTGCACCGTGGGCGGCCTGTGGGCCGACGCGCTCACCGACTTCGGGCAGTTCGTCATCCAGGGCGCCGCCGCGCTCGCCATGCTCTGGGTCGTGCTGGACCGTCTCGGAGACGGCCTCGCGGGTCTCGGCACCCTCTGGGACAGGCTTCCCGAGGGGCACGGGCAGCCGCTCGTCGGCCCGTACACCGCGGCCTTCCTCGGGGCGTACGTCGTGGTGAAGCTCTTCGAGTACAACGGCGGCATGTGGAACCTGGCCCAGCGGTACATGGCCACGGACTCGCCGAAGGCGGCCCGCCGTTCGGCCGGGCTCTCCGCCCTGCTGTACGTGTTCTGGCCGGCCGTGCTGCTGTTCCCGCCCGTCGCCGCGGCCGTCCTGCTGCCGGGCATCGCCGACCCCGAGAAGGTCTACGCGCTGATGGCGGAGTCGTATCTGCCCGCCGGGCTCGTCGGACTGACGCTGGCGGGGATGTTCTCCCACACCATGGCGATGGCCTCGTCCGACGCCAACGCGGTCTCCGCGGTCGTCACCCGCGACATCATCCCGGCCGTCGCCCGCCGGGCCCGCGACCTCTCCCCGGCGACCGGTCTGCTCGTCGCCCGGGTGTGCACGGTGGTCTTCATCGGCGTCAGCATGATCGTCGCGATCGAGGCGGACCACTTCGGCGGCGTACTGGGCATCATCGTCGGACTGGTCGCGGCCGTGATGGGCCCCATATCCATCCCGATGCTGCTGGGACTGCTGCCCGCCTTCCGGCGCTTCGGCCCACGGGCCGCCCTCTCCTCCTGGGCGCTGGGCCTGCTCGGGTACCTCCTGGTGAAGTTCGTGCTCGACAGCACGGACCAGACGCTCGTGATCGTCACCCCGCTCGCCACCTCGCTCGTGGTGTACATCGTCGTCGGGCTGATCACCCCGGAGCCCGACGACACCGCCGACGCGATCACCGCCGCGCTCTCGCCCTCGCCGGACGAGGGGCGCGCGCAGGCACCGGCCGCCGGCCGGCCCGCCGCGTCCCCCGCCGTACCCGAATGAGGGCGTAGGCCCGAACCGCACCTCCGCCAGGGGCTCACGCCCGTCCAATTTGTCATGTATGTGAACAAAATGGAGAGCAACATGGACAAGCACACCAGCCGCAGATCGGTCCTCGGGGCCGGACTCGGCATCACGGCGCTGACGGCGACACCGCTCGGAGCGCTGATGGGCCTGACCGGCCAGGCGTCGGCCGCGCCCGCCGGTTCCTCGGCGGTCCACCCCACCGACCCGGGCTCATACATCTCGTTCACCCCCAGCTCCGGTGCCTTTCCCCTGGTCAGGTCGGGCAGGGCGGCTCCGGTCGTGGTCAGCGCCACGGACCACGACGGCGTCGTACGGGTGGCGGGCGACCTCCGGGACGACATCGAGCGCGTCACGGGCGTCCGCCCCGCGCTCTCGAAGGACGCCGTGCCCCTGGGCCGCGAGATCGTCCTCGTGGGCACCATCGGCCGCAGCCCGCTGATCGACCGCCTGATCGCCGAGGGCAGGCTGAAGGCCTCCGGGATCACGGGCAAGTGGGAGACCAGCCTCCAGACCGTGGTCGAGAAGCCGTTGCCCGGAGTGGACCGCGCCTTCGTCATCGCCGGCAGCGACCAGCGCGGCACGATCTTCGGCGCGTACGACGTATCCCGGGGCATCGGGGTCTCGCCCTGGTACTGGTGGGACGACGTCACGCCCGTCCACCGCGACGCCCTGTACGTCCGGCCCGGCCTCCACAGCCAGGGCACCCCCGCCGTGAAGTACCGGGGCTTCTTCATCAACGACGAGAACCCTGCCCTGGGCACCTGGGCCCCCGCCTTCTTCGGCCCCGGCAAGGCTCCGGGCTTCGAGGGCGGGTTCAACGCCGCCTTCTACGCCAGGATCTTCGAAGTCATGCTGCGCCTCAAGGCCAACTACCTCTGGCCCGCCGTCTGGGGGCGCGCCTTCGCCGAGGACGACCCGCGGAACCACGCCACCGCCAAGGCCTACGGCGTCGTCATGGGCACCTCGCACGAGGCACCCATGATGCGGGGCATCGAGGAGTGGAACCGGCACGCAGTCGCCGCCGTGCGCGACAGCGCGGGCACCATCACCAAGCCCGGCCACGACCCCTACGGCGGCACCGGTGAGTGGTCCTTCCGCCGCAACGCCGACGCCATCAAGGCCTACTGGCGCGAGGGCATACGCCGCATGGCCGACGAGGACTTCGAGGGCGTGGTCACCCTCGGCATGCGCGGCAACGGCGATGTCAGCCTGCCGGACGGCGACGGCATCGAGCTGATGACCGAGATCATCGCCACCCAGCGCGAGATCCTCGCCGAGGAGCTCGGCGCCGAGGACGGCGTGCCGCAGGTGTGGACCCTCTACAAGGAGGTCCAGCACTACTGGGACCGCGGGCTGCGCGTCCCCGACGACATCACCGTCGTCCTCACCGACGACAACTGGGCCAACGTCCGCAAGCTGCCCGACCTGAAGAACGATGCCCGCGGCGGCGGTTACGGCCTGTACTACCACTTCGACTACGTCGGGGTCGGCCGCAACTACAAGTGGGTCGACACCGCGTCCCTCCCCAACATGTGGGACCAGCTCCACCAGAGCGCGGCCTACGGCAACCACGGTCTCTGGGTCACCAACGTGGGCGACCTCAAGGGCAACGAACTGCCCACCCAGTTCTTCCTGGAGTACGCCTGGAACCCCGGCCGCTGGCCCCTGGAGGCGCTCCCGGAGTGGGAGGAGCGGTACGCCGCGCAGAACTTCGGCGAGAAACAGGCCGAGGAGATCGCCGAGATCCTGCGCGCCTACGCCCGGCTGCAGTCCCGCCGCAAGCCCGAGCTGCTCAACCGGAAGATCACCCTCGACCCGGCGAAGGACCCGGCGAAGGACTCCTCGGCCATCGTCTACGACGACCGGGCCACACCCTTCAGCATCGTCGACTACCGCGAGCTGGAGCGGGTCACCGAGGACTGGCGGCGCCTGGACGCCGCGGCGGAACGCGTCCGGCGCGGTCTGCCGGCCTCCGCCCAGGACGCCTGGTACGAACTCGTGGGCTACGCCGTGCGGGCGACCGCCAACCTCTACGCCCTGCGCGAGGCGGAGTTCACCAACCTGCACTACGCACCGCAGGGCCGCGCGCTGACCAATCAGCTCGCCGCCACGGCCGAGTCGGGCCTCGCCGAGGACTTCGCCCTCGCCGACCGGTTCAATACCGAGGTGGCCGACGGGAAGTGGAACGGCTTCCAGACCCAGCCGCACATCGGTTACGGCGATGTGGACCGCTACGGCCCCAACGCCCCCTGGCAGCAGCCCGAGCTGAACAACGTCGCCCTCGCCGACGAGATCTTCCCCGCCGTCCGGCGCATCGAACTCCCGCACAGGGCCGAGATGGGCGTTGCGGTCGACGGCTCGTCCGCCTGGTGGCCGGGGGCCGGTGACGGGACCGAAGCGGTGCTGCCGGTCTTCAGCCCGTACCAGAGCCAGCCCGCGCAGTACGTCGAGGTGTTCAACCGGGGCACCGAACCCTTCGACTTCCGCATCCGTACGGG
Organism: Streptomyces sp. CB02058; assembly: GCF_001905505.1. Taxonomy (GTDB): domain Bacteria; phylum Actinomycetota; class Actinomycetes; order Streptomycetales; family Streptomycetaceae; genus Streptomyces. The sequence continues at coordinate 602,521 of NZ_LIPG01000004.1, read as the reverse complement.
TGCCTCCTGGCTGATCGCCGACCGGACCCGCGGCCGGGTGGACGCCCAGACCAGGGTCACCTTCCGGGTGGACTGGTCGCGTGCGCCCAAGGGGGTCACGCGGGTCCCCGTCACGATCTCCGGACCCGGCGGCAGCGAGGTCGTGGTCCAGGCCGTGGCCGACCGGCCCCGCCTGGAGCGCGCGGAGCTCAGGGGATTCGTCGAGGCCAACGGTTACGTCTCCATCGAGGCCGACCACTTCCACCGGGCGGTCGGCCGCGACGGCATCTCCTGGCGGCGGATTCCGGACATCGGCCGCACCGGATCGGGCATGGAGCCCTTCCCGGTCACCGCCGGGCGCCAGGCCCCGGGCGGCCGGGGGCCCCGGCTGGAGTACCGCGTCAGCCTGTTCACCACCGGTCCGGTCACGGTCTGGGCGTATCTGTCGCCCCGCAACAACGCCCTGGCGTCCGACGGGCTCACGTACGCCGTCTCCTTCGACGACGAGGTGCCGCAGTCCGTCAACATCACCTCGGTCACGGGGGCGGACGACGGCACGATGAACACCCAGTGGGCCCGCAACACCTCGGACAACGTCAACCGCACCGGCACCGTGCACCACATCGGCCGGGCGGGGGCGCACGTCCTGAAATTCTGGATGGTGGACCCGACCGTGGTACTCCAGAACCTCGTGGTGGACACCGGCGGCCTCAAGCCCAGCTATCTGGGCCCGCCGGAGAGTCTCCGGCTGAGCTGACCGGAGCGGGACGAGCAGGACGAGGAGGCGGCAGGGATGAGCATCGAGATCCGGGACACCGAGGGACACGGTGCGACGCTGGAGGTGGCACCGGGACCGGCCGAGGGCCCCCTCCAGGTCGGAATCCTGATCAAGGGCACGCCCGCCGGCGCCTCCTGGTCCTGCACACCGGCCGCGGCCAGGGAACTGGCCGCGGCGCTCCTCGCGGCCGCCGCCGAGGCCGAGAACGCCCGCGCGGCGGAGCCCGTCACCGTCAAGGCGCGCGAGCTGCTGCGGGGCGACGTCCGCGACGCGGACCGGCTGATGACGGTGGAGGCGGTCAGGGCGGAGGGCGGACACGTCCAGGTGACATGGACATCGGGAAGCGGGCGCAGCTGGAGCCAGATGTACGACGCCGAGGCCGACATCCGTCTCCGGTGCAGGCTGCGGCCCGGGAGGTGACGGGCGAGGCACCCCTTCGTCATTCGACGATCGCCGTAGTACGGTATTCCTCGTAGTACGGTGAACTTCGTACGAAGCGGCGGTCCGGCATGCCCGGTCCGTCGTGCCGCCCTTCGCACCCCGTGAATCGGAGCCCCCTGTGAGTGCACTGTTCGAGCCCTACACCCTGCGGTCGCTGACCATTCCCAACCGCATCTGGATGGCCCCCATGTGCCAGTACAGCGCGGAAGGGACCGGCCCCGACGCGGGTGTGCCCAACGACTGGCACTTCACGCACTACGCCTCCCGCGCGGTCGGCGGCACCGGGCTCGTCCTCGTGGAGGCCACCGGCGTCAGCCCGGAGGGCCGGATCAGCGCCGCCGACCTCGGCATCTGGAACGACCGGCAGGTGGAGGCGTTCCGCCGTATCACCGCGTTCCTCGCCTCGCACGGCACGGTCCCCGGCATCCAGCTCGCGCACGCGGGGCGCAAGGCGTCGACCGGCCGCCCCTGGGCCGGCGGCGGCCCCGTCGCCGTGGACGACCCCGAGGGCTGGCGGCCGGTCGGCCCGAGCGCCGTCGCCTACGACGAGGGGCACACGGTGCCCGCCGAGCTCGGCACCGACGACATCCGGCGGATCGTGGGCGAGTTCGCCGACGCCGCCCGCAGGGCGCTCGACGCCGGCTTCCAGGTCGCCGAGATCCACGGGGCGCACGGCTATCTGATCGGCGAGTTCCTCTCCCCGGAAAGCAACCGCCGCACAGACGCCTACGGCGGCTCCTTCGAGAACCGCACCCGATTCGCCCTCGAGGTCGTCGACGCCGTGCGCGCCGTGTGGCCCGAGGAACTCCCGCTGTTCTTCCGCATCTCCGCCACGGACTGGCTGACGGAGAACCCGGAGGACCCGCGTGAGGGCTGGACGCCCGACGAGACCGTCCTCTTCGCCCGCGAGCTGCTCGCCCGCGGAGTGGACCTGCTCGACGTCTCGACCGGCGGGCTCGCGCCCCGGGCGAGCATCCCCGTCGAGCCGAACTACCAGGTGCCCTTCGCCGAGCGGGTGCGCACGGAGACGGGCCTCCCGGTGGCGGCCGTCGGGCTGATCACCGACCCCGTCCAGGCCGAGAAGATCCTGACCGAGGGCAGCGCGGACGCCGTCCTGATCGGCCGTGAAATGCTGCGCGACCCCTACTTCGCCCGCAACGCCTCGCGCGCCCTGGACGGCGACATCGAGCTGCCCCTGCCGTACGGCTACGCCGTGTGACCCGGCCTCAGTGGGTACGCTGAGCGGCGATGCCGATTCCCGAGGGCCCCACGCTGCGCGAACTGGCCGTACAAGCGCTCTCCTCGACGATGCGCGGATACGACCTGCTCGCCCCGAAGTTCGACCTGACGCCCTACCGGACCCCGGACCGTGTGCTCGACGCCGTCGCCGACGCGGTCCGGCCGCTCGGGCCCTTCGACCGGGGCCTGGACGTCTGCTGCGGCACCGGCGCGGGCGTGGGCGTCCTGCGGGAGCTCTGCCGGGAGCGGGTCACCGGCGTCGACTTCAGCGCCGGCATGCTCGGCGTGGCGCGGTCCGCGCACACCGGTCCCTCCGCACCTGCCCAGGGGCCGGCGGTGGACTGGGTGCGGGCCGACGCCCGGGCGCTGCCGTTCACGCCGGCGTTCGACCTGGCCCTGAGCTTCGGGGCGTTCGGCCACTTCCTGCCGGAGGAACGCCCCACGCTGTTCGACCAGGTGTACGCGTCGCTGCGGCCGGGCGGAGTGTTCGTCTTCCCGGTGGGCGCGCCGCCCGCGGTGGGTTCCCGGGCCTACTGGTCTCTCCTCGGCTTCGACGTGGCGATGCGGGTGCGCAACGCCCTGTGGCACCCGCGTTTCATCATGTACTACCGCACGTTCCCGCTCGCCGGTGTGGTGGACGACCTCGTACGCACCGGATTCGAGGTGCGGCTGCTGCCGCTGGAGGCGCTCGGCCGGAGGCCGGACGGCAGCCCCCGCGCCCGGCTCGTGGTGGCCGCCCGTGGATAAAATTACGATGACTCTCGTACAATGAAGGCCCCTGTACGAAGTGGAGCAAACGTGACGACGAACGCTGCTCGCGTGCTCGCCCATCCCTCGCGCGAGGAGATCCGCGTCGAGGGCGTGCTCCATGCCCTCTCGGACCCGGTCAGGCTCCGGATCGTGCGGCAGCTGGCCGGCGCGACCGACGACCTGGCCTGTTCCCGCTTCGACCTCCCGGTGTCCAAGTCCACCACCACGCACCACTTCAGGGTGCTCCGCGAGAACGGCGTCATCACGCAGTTCTACCGGGGGACGGCGAAGCTGAGCTGTGTGCGCACGGAGGACCTGGACGCCCTCTTCCCCGGCCTGCTGGACAGTGTCCTCGGGGCGGCCGACCTCCAGACGAAGCGGTTCGGCGAGGACTGACGCCGCGCCGGCGGGTCACCGGCCGGGTTCACCGCGTACCGCGACACCGGCCACATTCCTCGCGCCGTCCTCGTCGCGTCACCGGCCGCCTTCCTCGCACCGCCGCGGTCGTGCGACCGGCCGCCTTCCCCGCGCCGCCGCGGTCGTGTCACCGGCCGCCCTCGTCGCGTGCCGCGTCGAGCAGTCCCGGCCAGTCCGGGATCTTCACCTGCCCACGGCCCAGCGACCGGCCGAGCGCCGACTCGGCCCGCTCGATCGACAGCCAGCCGGCCCACTCCACAGGCCGCAGCCCCTGAGCCCGCAGCGCGGCCAGCGGGTCGGGGGAGACCTCCCGGCGGGCCAGCAGCGGAGCGTCCGCGAGCAGCGAGGCAACCGTCTCCTTCGCGCACGACCTGTTCGAGCCGATGACGCCCGTGGGGCCGCGCTTGATCCACCCGGCTACGTACTCCCCGGGCGACGCGACCCCGTCCCTGAGCACCCGGCCGCCCGCGTGCGGCACCGTGCCGCGCACCGGGTCGAAGGGCAGCCCGGGCAGCGGCGTCCCCCGGTAGCCCACGGCCCGCAGCACCAGCTGCGCCTCGATGTCCTCGTACGTCCCCGTGTCCCGCACGCCACCCGCCCCGTCCGGGACGGTCCGCGCGAACCGCACCCCGGACACCCGTCCGTCCCGCTCCAGCAGCTCGGCCGGGCGCAGGAAGAAGCGCAGCCGGATGCGGCGCTCCCGGCCGTCCGCCGGGGCGGGAGGCGGGGCGGCCGACCAGCCGCGCAGTACCTCCAGATTGCGCCGGACCACGGCGGGAAGGGGTGCCGCGCCAGGGCCGTCCGGGGGAGCGGTGCAGGCCGGATCCAGGGCGAGTTCCGCGCCGTCCACGACGATCCGTGCCCGCGGCAGCGCCCCGAGCTCGCGCAGCTCCTTGGTGGTGAACCTGGCCTGGGAGGGGCCGCGCCTGCCCACGATGTGCACCTCGCGCACCCGGCTCGCCCCGAGCGCGTCGAGTGCGGCCGGCGGCACGTCGGTACCCCGCAGCTCCGCCGCGCCCCGGGCCAGGATCCGGGCCACGTCCACCGCCACGTTGCCGATCCCGACCACCACGGCGGAACGCGCGCGGAGCGCGAAGCCCCCGGCGTCGGGATGGGCGCTGTACCAGGAGACGAACTCGGTGGCGGAGAAGCTGCCCGGCAGTCCCTCGCCGGGAACGGCGAGCGGCCGGTCGGCCGCCGCTCCGACGCAGTAGACCACCGCGTGGTACAGCTCCTTCAGCCGGGCGGGTGACAGCCCGCCCTCGCCGCCGACCTCCACATGGCCGGCGAAGGTGATCCGCTCGTCCTCCAGGACCGCCCGGAGGCTGCTCTGCAGCGACTTGATCTTCTCGTGGTCGGGCGCCACCCCGTAGCGCACCAGCCCGTACGGGGTGGGCAGCCGGTCCAGCACATCCACCCGCACGTCCGGAACCCGCGACTGCTGCAACAGGGCCTGGGCGGTGTAGACCCCGCTGGGACCCGAACCGACGACGGCGACACGGAGCACGGCGCACCTCTTCCCGCAGGATGCCTCCAGCATGGCACCGACGGGCGGAAGCGGGGAGGAGCGCGGGCCCGGTGGACCGGCGTGGTGCGTCAGGTCATCAGACCGCGCATCCGGTCGATCTCCACGGTCTGCTGGGCGACGACGTCGTTGGCCATCTCCTCCACCAGTACGTTGTTGCCGTCCGCCAGCGCCTCGGTCGCCATGGTCACCGCGCCCTGGTGGTGGGTGATCATCAGGTCCAGGAACAGCGTGTCGAAGGCCTTGCCGCGTGCGGCGCGCAACCGCTCGATCTGCTGGTCCGTCGCCATGCCGGGCATCGCGGCATGGTCCTCGTGCGTCTCCTCGCGGCCGTCCCCGCCGTTGTTCTTCAGCCAGCCTTCCATGGCGCCGATCTCGGGCTGCTGGCTTGCCGATATGCGCTTCGCGAGCCGTTCGACGGACGGTGAGGACGCCCGGCCGGGGACGAGTGCGGTGAGCACGATGGCCTGTTCGTGGTGCTCGATCATCATCCGGGCATAACGGAAGTCGGCGGAGTTGGGGGTGTCGTCGCCCACCTCCTTCGCCGCCTCCTCGGCCGACAGCGTCCTCGCGGGTTCGCCGGGCTTCCCCGGCGCCACGACCGAAGGGCCCTTGTCCGCCCCCGTGTTCGCCCCGGCGTCGTCGCTGCTCCCGTCGCAGCCCGACAGGACGATAACGGCAGCCGTGAGCGTGGCAGCCAGGGCGGCTGCGCGCGCGTGCGCGTTCCGACGGTGGATCAACACGCTGACCTCCATTGCCGCACGAGTGTGTCGCCGACCGTCCTAGCACCTTCCACCGGCCGGTGATCAAAAACTTCTATTACGTCTCTGTTGCCACCTGTTGGTGTGTACATGATATGGACGATACTGCCGGGGTCCATGCACCGTTCTTCGACGGACGGATACAAGGGAGGACACAGTGACCTCGTTGCACACCACCAGCGTGCGGCGCAGACGTCTAGGTGTGGCGGCAGCCGCGGCCGGGCTCATCGCCACACTGTTCACGGCCGGACCCGCGGCCGCGACCCCCGACCCGGGCGACACCGCCACCACCCGCAGCGGTGTCTCCGTGAGCGAGCAGGCCGAAGCACGCGCCGCGATCGAGAGCGGCGAGATACCCGGCGTGGACGAGATCGTCCACAGCTCCAACATCGAGCACCTCGCGAACATCCCCAAGGACGCGCTCAAGGGCACCAACTCGGACCTGGCCTTCCAGGGCGACTACGCGTTCGCCGGAAACTACGACGGCTTCCGGATCTTCGACATCCGCAACCCGAGGAAGCCGAGGACCGTCGCGCAGGTCCTGTGCCCCGGATCGCAGAACGACATCTCGGTCTCCGGGAACCTCCTCTTCCTGTCGACCGACTCCTCGCGCAGCGACAACTCCTGTGCCAGCACCACCCAGCCGGCCACGGAGAAGTCCTCCTGGGAGGGCATGAAGGTCTTCGACATCAGCGACAAGCGCAACCCGAAGTACGTCGCCGCCGTCGAGACCGCGTGCGGCTCCCACACCCACACGATCATTCCCGAGCGCAAGAGCGTCTACGTCTACGTCTCCTCCTACTCACCCAACGAGACGTTCCCGGACTGCCAGCCGCCGCACGACGGCATCTCCGTCATCAAGGTGCCGCGCAGTGCTCCCGAGGACGCCCGGATCGTGAACTTCCCCGTCCTCTTCCCGGACGGCGGAAACCCGGGCGCGCCGATCAACCCCGGCGTCTCGAAGACGACCGGATGCCACGACATCACCGTCCTGCCGTCGAAGGACCTGGCGGCCGGGGCGTGCATGGGTGACGGTCTGCTCTTCTCCATCAAGGACCCGGAGAACCCGAGGATCATCGACCGGGTCCAGGACAACGTGAACTTCGCGTTCTGGCACTCCGCGACCTTCAACCAGGGCGCGGACAAGGTGGTGTTCACCGACGAGCTCGGCGGCGGCGGTGCGGCCACCTGCAACGAGGCGACCGGACCGAACCGCGGGGCCGACGGTGTCTACGACATCACGGGCAAGGGCGACAACCGCAAGCTGGTCTTCCGCAGCTACTTCAAGATCGACCGCCCCCAGGCGGACACCGAGGTGTGCGTCGCGCACAACGGTTCGATCATCCCGGTCAAGGGCCGTGACCTGATGGTCCAGGCCTGGTACCAGGGCGGCGTCTCCGTGTGGGACTTCACCGACTCCTCCAAGCCGAAGGAGATCGCGTACTTCGAGCGCGGTCCCATCTCCACGGCGGCGGTCACCACGGCCGGCCCGTGGTCGGCGTACTACTACAACGGCTACATCTACTCCAACGACATCGCCAAGGGCTTCGACGTCCTGAAGCTCGACGACCGGCGGACGGACCCGGCGAAGAAGGTGCGGCTGAAGGAGCTCAACGTCCAGACGCAGCCGGACTACTTCGACCGCTGACCCACCCGCTTCCCACGCAGATGAACGCAAGCGCCCCGCCGGGAGTCTCCGCCCGGCGGGGCGCGTCTATCCGATTGACCCGTGGGCGGCACGGGGACATGCTGTACCCCTGATTCCGGCGATGCGGGGGATCGCCGGAATCAGGAGCGCCGTGCGCTGCCCGGAAGTCATCAGGGCGGGCGCGGAAGTCTTCGGAGGGCCGGACGGAAGGCAGGCGGCCGCGCGGAAGCTCAGGCCGCCGGGCGGACGCTCGTGCCCGCGGCGGTGGCCCACTCCACCAGCAGACGCTGGTACAGCCTCTCCTCGTCCGGGGACAGCAGTCCGCCCGAGCGCTGCCACAGGTCGCGAATCTCTTCGTTGACGACGGAGGCGGGGCGCGCGGTGACGGACGTGTTCGGATACGGGGACATGTCCACCAAACTAAACCCCCATCGGGTCGCGAGTCCCCTTCCGGGACAGGGATATCCCTCACACCGTCCGCCGGAATCCTTCACGAGGCGCGCGGAGCGTACCCCTCTCCCGTGCGATCGAGCAGGCCGAGGGACCTGAGCCCGTCCGGCCGCCGGGACACGGGCAGGTGGTCGACGAAACGCACCTCACACCCCACAGCCGCCGCCCCCGCGTCCGCCTCGCGGTCGTCACCGACCATGACCACATCCGCGGGATCGTGCCCCAGCAGCGTGCACGCCGTACGGAACAGCAGGGGGTCGGGCTTCTGGACACCGTGCTCGTAGGACAGGACATAGGCGTCGACCAGCTCGTCCAGGCCGTGCGCGCGGAAGACGGGGCGCAGATCCCAGCCGATGTTGCTCACGACACCGATCGACGTGCCGTTGTCACGCAGCCCGCGCAGCACGTCCGCCGCGTCGGGGTACGGCTGCCAGGCCGTCGGGTCCATATGGCGCTCGTACAGCGCGTCGTAGAGGACGGGGTCCGGAAGGGGGACCTGGCGCGCGGCGCCGGTGAAGGCCTCCCTGTGGGTCTTCGCGCTGCTGTCGCGAAGGGCCCAGACCTCGGCCAGCGCCGGGGGAACGGCCACGGGCCGGGGGCCTCCGGGCTGCGCACCGGCTTCCGCCAGCCGGTGCGCGAACCGCTCGAAGTCGTCCTGCTCCACGGCGATGCCCCGGGCGTCGAGGACGGCGCGCAGCCACGATGTGACCGGCTCGATCCGGAAGAGGGTCCCGGAGAAGTCGAAAAGTACACCCTTGATCCGCATGGTCCGATCATCGTGGCTCCGGGCGAGGCCCTACAAGGGCGGCTCCTCGCCACCCGCCGTGCGCCGCGCCGTGGACGCGCCGTATCCGGCGACGGAGAGCGCGACCACGGCTCCCGCGAGCAGCACCCCGCCCAGCACGTCGCTCATCCAGTGCACGCCCAGGTAGAGGCGTGTGAAGGCGACGCCGGCCACCGAGACCGCGGTGAGGATCAGTGAGCCCCACCACACGGCGGGAGGCGCACCGTGCAGGCGCAGCAGCCACATCAGGAGCCCGCAGGTCACCGCAGCCGTCATGGCGTGCCCCGAGGGGTAGGCCGCGTAGTTCGCCGAGTCCACGGGGTCGGGCCACCGGGGACGCTCCCGGCCCACCGCCGCCTTCAGGCCCTGCTGGAGCAGCGTCGCGAACAGGCTGGTCGCCGCCACCCACCCGGCCAGCACACGCGCCCCGCGCCACCACAGCAGGATCACGGCCGCGGCGGTCAGGGCGCGCATCGTCCAGGGGTCCCACACCCAGTCCGTCAGCACCCTGTTGACATGGACCAGCCCTGGTTCGGCCACCGCGTCACGGTGCAGGGCGTCGGCCACGACGCCGTCCAGAGACACCAGGGGGGACCAGCGCACCGCGACCAGCACGGTCAGGACGAGGGCCAGGGCGGCGCAGACCAGGCCGGTGACGAGGAAGGGAGGCCGGGCGCGCGGGAGATGGGGAGGGGAGTGCATGGGGACGATCCTCGCGGACGATGCGTCCGGGAGGCTAACCCAGCGCGCTGAGCCCCGGTACGAAGGCCACGAGCAGTGGCACGACGGGCACCAGCGCGGCAGCGGCCGTCAGCCGCAGCCGACGGCCCGCGGTGAGCCGCTCCACCGGCGCGAGCAGGCGGTTCACCCTGAGGGGCATGTGTGCGTCGGGCGTGGGACACGGGCCGAACACCCCGCGGTCCTCGTTGAGTTCGACCAGGGCGAGCGCGATCGTGAGGCGCCCGAAGCGCCTCGACGCCACGTCGTCCGCGGCCAGTTCGACGAGGTGGTGCATCTCGTCGCGGAACGCGGCGAACACCGGTACCTGCGGAAAGCCGGACGCGAGCGCGCCCGAGCAGTGCAGGAGCCAGTCGTGGCGCGCCTGAGCGTGCCCCTGCTCGTGCGCGAGCACCGCGTCGAGCTGACGGCCCTTGAGGCGTCCGAGTGCCGCGGTGGTGATGACCAGTTGAGGAGCCGCCCCCGGCAGCCACCACGCGTCCGGACGCTCGCCCTCCAGCACCACGAGGCGCCCGCTGCCGGGCTCCTCGCCGGGCATCAGCGGGGACCGGACCAGCAGTTCGCGTCGCCGCTGCCTGCGACGCACCCGGGCCCGGTGGATCTCCCGTACGAGCATGGCCGCGGTCCACACCCCGCCGAGTGCCAGCAGCACCGCGATGACCGCCGACCAAGGGCCGTACGCGCCCAGGGCGTACGCCTCGACCACGGCGTGCGGTGCGGGCGCGAAGACATGGCCGCGCACCGCCTGCCAGGCGGCTGCCGCGCTCAGCGTCATGGAGAGCCCGAAGGACAGCAGGACGCCCGCCACCACGCACTGCCAGACCCAGAGGGCCACGACCGGCTCGCGCTCCGGCCATCGGGCCCTCGCCATCAGGCCCGGGGCCACGACCGCGGCCAAGGCGCCGAGCAGCAGCAGCGCGAGGGAGACCAACATGGGCGTCAGCCTATGAGCGCCGCACTGTCCACGGGTATGGCCACGCGCGCCAAGTGACGCAGGACACGGTCCGACGGGCCAGCCGTCTCACAGGGTGAGCAGCATGGCGAACATGGCTATCCCCATCGTCAGCCTGCACGCCAGCGCCATCTCGGGCCTCGCGCCCCAGGCGGAGCCCGCCGTGCCGCCGGCGATCCCCCCGCCGGCCGGCACTCCGGCGGGTGCCGGAGCGGGTATCAGACGTCCCGCCGCACGCAGGACGTAGAGGGCGTAGTAGGCCAGCAGCGCCCCCGTCAGCACCGGGACGCCGCCGGCGGAGCCCGCCGCCCCCGCCCCGTGCGCCAGATGGCCGCCCGCCACGTGAGCCGCGCCCGGAGCCATCGCGACGGCCATGTAGACCATCGCCAGCGAACCGACCAGGTGATGCCAGTGGTGGCCGCCGCCCCGCGCGGCGTACACCAGCGCGCGCAGCGACGCGGCGCCGAACACGACGGCGTACACCGCCCACGTCCACTCCGGGAGGGGAAGCAGGGCGGCGGGCACCGCCATCGCGGCCATTCCGAAACCCATCACCGCCTCCCCGCGTGCCGCTCGGCGTTCCCGCTCGGTGCCTTCTCGGGTGCGCAGCAGGCAGTACGCCCCCGTGAACCCGCACAGCACCATGAGCAGCCAGCCGGACAGCGCCGGTCCGTGCACGGCGCACCTCCCCCTACGACGAATGACGCCGGTGTCGTCCCATCGATGCCCCGTTCCGCCTGCGCCTACCGGGGCGCATTGGAGTACTGGGGGAGCGCGCCCGGGCCTGCGGGGGGCGGCCGGGGCCGCGTTAGTCTCGGACGGCACCGTCGGCAGCAACACCACCGGAGAAAGCCACATGGACATCGCACCGGCCTCGGCCCGGGTACACCTCACCTTCCGCGACGCGACCGAGGCCGACGTGCCCGTCCTCGTGGGGCTCGTCGAATCCGCCTACCGGGGAGACGCGAGCCGGGCCGGATGGACCACCGAGGCGGACATCCTCCAGGGACAGCGCACCGACGCGGCCGGGGTGCGCGAGGTGCTGGAGAGCCCTTCGGGGCGGGTCCTCGTGGCCGAGCGGGACGGCGAGCCGGTCGCCTGCTGCCAGCTCGAACACCGGGGCGAGGCGGCCTACTTCGGCATGTTCGCGGTCCGGCCGGAGCTGCAGGGGGCGGGCCTGGGCAAGGTGATCATCGCCGAGGCGGAGCGCACGGCACGCGAGGACTGGGGTGTCGGCGAGATGCACATGACGGTGATCTCGGTCCGCGAGGAGCTGATCGCCTGGTACGAGCGCCGCGGCTACCGCCGTACGGGAAAGCTGACGCCCTTCCCGTACGGCGACGAGCGCTTCGGCATCCCGCAGCGCGACGACCTCGCCTTCGAGCTGCTGGTCAAGGACCTGTAGGACCGAGCGGGGCCGGGCGGCGCCGCGGACCGGGGTGGATCAGGCGGTGAAGCGGCCCGCCCTGCGGATCTCCGGATAGTCGGTCGTCGCGCCGTCCAGGCCCAGGGCGCGCACCAGACGCAGGTGGTCCTGGGTGTTCACCACCCAGCCGATCACCTTCAGGCCCTCCGTGTGCGCACGCTCGACCACCTCCAGGGTGAGGCGGCGGATGTTCAGGGCCAGGGTCGCCGCACCCACCGCCTTCGCCCGCTCCACCACATCGCTCTCCCAGCGGCTGGCGATGAGCACCGTCCGCACTCCCGGTACCAGCTGAGCGATCTCGGCGACCGCCTCGTCGTGGAACGAGGACACCTCGACCCGGCCGGCCAGATCGCGCCGCAGCATCACCTCGGCCAGCGCCCGGGCCGCGGCGACGTCCTTGATCTCGGCCTGGAGGGGTGAGCCGACCGCGTCGAGGACCTCCTCGAACACGGGCACCCTTTCGCCCCCGCCGGCGTCGAGCTCCCGGAGCTCCGCCAGCGTCTTGTCGGCGATCAGCCCCCGCCCGTCCGTCGTGCGCTCCACGTCGGCGTCGTGCATGACGGCGAGCGCGCCGTCCTTGCTCAGATGAAGATCCAGCTCGACGGCGTCCATGCCGGCCTGTTCCGCGCGCGTGAACGAGCGCAGCGTGTTCTCCGGCTCGACGCCCATGACCCCGCGATGACCGATGGTGAGAAAACTCAAGGCACTCCCGCTTTCCGTCCGTCGTTCCCGTCCAGCCTGCGGCTCCTACCCACAGGGAACCAGTTCTCGCGTGCGGGACCGAGTCCGCGCGGCCAGTCCGGCGGAAGAAGTTGTCCCAGGGATGTGTGGCAGGAAAAATAACGGTGACCATGGGGGGAGGGCAGGATAATTTTCTGTCCTCCACTTGTCCGAAGGAGCCGTACATGGATACGGTTACTTGACGCGAGGTTCTCCCGTGAAGGAAGTGTTATGACGGAAATTCTTGAGCATGCGACCGCCACCGGCGCGATAACTACTGCCCAGCGGGTCGTGGAGCATCCGGCATGGCCCTCGCTCAAGAGTGCCGTCGAAGAGCTCCGCCCCTGGCAGTCCAAGGACGGCTCCATCGACTTCACGGCGGAAGGAGCCCCCACCGCCGCGCAGGCCGAGGCCGTCGTCACCCGCGTGACCACCGCCGTCGAGCAGCTCTCCCCACTGCTCCCGCACGACGAGGCGTACCACCGCGCGCTCGTCGAGGACCTGCGCCGCTGGTCCGCCGACGGCTTCGGTGTCCCGGACTTCCTGGACTCGCTGCTCGCCTTCCAGCCCGCCCGGAACCGCGCCGACGGTGTCCAGCACCTGGTCGTTTTCGCGATGTACACCCAGAACGGCAACCCGGACCGCAACCTCGAAGCGGTCGTGCTGCGGATGGTCTGGCCCGAGTGGCTCGCCGATCTGGAGGCCACGCGCTACGACAACCCGCTGTTCTGCGGCATCACCTTCGAGGACTTCACCTCGGGCTACGACACCAACTCCGCGGTCCTCTTCCCCGAGACCATCGCCGTGCGCGAGGCGCCGGAGCGCTTCAGCTGGGGCGGCATCTTCTGCGACCGCGAGGCCGCCCGCTTCCGCCGCGTGACCGAGGCCTCCGTCGACCTGCTGGGCGTCGAGCTGCCCGACGACATCCGCGAGATGATCGGCGACCAGAAGCGCTGCGAGCAGGCGTTCGTGCTCTGGGACATGGTCCACGACCGCACCCACAGCCATGGCGACCTGCCGTTCGACCCCTTCATGATCAAGCAGCGCCAGCCGTTCTGGATGTACGGCCTGGAGGAGCTGCGCTGCGACCTCACCGCCTTCAAGGAGGCCGTGAAGCTGGAGAGCGAGGGCGTCGCCCAGGGCCGTGACGTCCAGTTCGCGGTGCTCTTCGACCGCATGTTCCGCTTCCCCGTCACCGGCGAGCGGGTACGCAACTACGACGGCCTCGGCGGTCAGCTGCTCTTCGCCTACCTCCACAAGCACGACGTCGTCCGCTGGACCGACAACACGCTCCGCATCGACTGGTCCCGCGCCCCGCAGGTCACCAACCAGCTCTGCGCGGAGATCGAGAAGCTCTACCGGGACGGCATCGACCGCCCCAAGCTCGTGCACTGGTTCGCGGCGTACGACCTGGTCGCGACCTATCTCGCCCCCCACCCGGGCTCCCGCTGGGCCAAGGGCCCGGACGCGCTGGACCTGGATCAGCCCCCTCGCAAGCTCGTCGACGACGTGCTTCCGGACGAGTTTCCCCTGAGCATGTTCTATGAGGCGCTTTCGAAGAAACTGAAGCATGTGATCGCCTCCACCAAGGGGATCACTGCGACGGATGCCGGGCGGGCAGCTGCGTGAGCGCGCGTTCCCAGGAGGCGGTGGCGATGAACGGAACAGGCAGGGCCGACAGCGGTGCGCTGGAGGGCGCGGTGGTCGCGGTGGCCGGAGCGGCGGGTCCCGCCGGCCGGGCGACGCTGCTCCGGCTCGCCGAGGCGGGCGCGACCGTGGTGGCGTCCGACGCCAATCCCGAGCGACTGGTGGAAGCCGTCGACGCGGCGCGGTACGCACACGGCGGGGCGACGGTCACCGGTGACACGGTCGACCTCCTCGATCTGGGGGCCACCCAGGAGTGGGTCGTCAAGACGGAGAAGGAGTTCGGCCGCGTCGACGGACTGGTCCACCTCGTGGGCGGCTGGCGCGGCGGCGCCGGCTTCGAGGACACCAGCCTCGCCGACTGGGACTTCCTCGAGAAGCTCCTGATCCGCACCGTCCAGTCCACCTCGCTCGCCTTCCAGGACGTGCTCCGGCGCAGCGACCGCGGCCGTTACGTGCTGATCAGCGCGGCCGGGGCGAGCAGCCCCACCGCGGGGAACGCCGCCTACGCGGCGTCCAAGGCGGCGGCCGAGGCGTGGACGCTCGCCCTCGCGGACTCCTTCCGCAAGGCGGGGGGCGACGCCGGCCCGAAGGCGGCTGCTGCGATCCTAGTGGTCAAGGCTCTGGTGCACGACGCGATGCGCGCCGAGCGCCCGAATGCGAAGTTCGCGGGCTTCACCGACGTCAAGGAGCTGGCCGAGGCCATCGCCGGAGTCTGGGACGAGCCCGCCGGAGAAGTGAACGGAAAGCGTCTGTGGCTGACCCCGCAACCGTAAGAACCGATGCGCGACGTCATCACGATCCGCAGGAGCGCGGCTTCGCGAGCGACAACTACGCGGGCGCGCATCCGGAGATCCTCGCCGCCCTCGCCCTCGCCAACGGCGGCCACCAGGTCGCCTACGGCGGGGACGACTACACGGAGCACCTCCAGCGGGTCATGCACAGCCACTTCGGCCCGACGGCCGAGGCTTTCCCGGTCTTCAACGGCACCGGGGCCAACGTCGTCGCCCTCCAGGCGCTGACGGACCGCTGGGGTGCGGTGATCTGCGCCGAGTCGGCCCACATCAACGTGGACGAGGGCGGCGCGCCGGAGCGGATGGGCGGACTGAAGCTGCTCACCGTCCCGACCCCGGACGGGAAGCTGACCCCCGAGCTCATCGACCGACAGGCGTACGGCTGGGACGACGAGCACCGCGCGATGCCGCAGGTCGTCTCGATCACCCAGAACACCGAGCTCGGCACCGTCTACACGCCCGACGAGATCCGCGCCATCTGCGAGCACGCCCATGAGCGGGGCATGAAGGTCCACCTCGACGGTGCCCGGATAGCCAACGCCGCCGCGTCGCTGGACGTGCCGATGCGCGCGTTCACCAATGTGGTCGGCGTCGACGTCCTCTCGTTCGGCGGCACCAAGAACGGCGCGCTCTTCGGCGAGGCGGTCGTCGTCCTGAACCCGGACTCGGTCCGGGCCATGAAGCACCTGCGCAAGCTGTCGATGCAGCTGGCCTCCAAGATGCGCTTCGTCTCGGTCCAGCTGGAGGCGCTGCTCTCGCGCGACCTGTGGCTGCGCAACGCCAGGCACTCCAACGCCATGGCGCAGCGCCTGGCCGAGGGGGTGCGCGCGGTGGACGGCGTGGAGATCCTCTATCCCGTCCAGGCGAACGCCGTCTTCGCGCGGCTGCCGCACGAGGTGTCGGAACGGCTGCAGAAGCGGTTCCGCTTCTACTTCTGGGACGAGGCGGCCGGCGATGTCCGGTGGATGTGCTCCTTCGACACCCGTGAGGAGGACGTCGACGCCTTCGTGCTCGCGCTCAAGGAAGAGATGGCCAGATAGCGAGGCGGAATATATATGCGGCCGACCGGAAAAGTATTGCACCTGGTCGGCCGCACCGCTACGCTTTCCGGGCATGGAGCTGATCCAGCACACTCCCGAAATTTCGGCGTATCTTGCCGAGGACGAGGTCATCGACCATCGCCATCCGCTCGTGCGGGATACCGCAGTGATCCTCGGGGCAGAGTCGGGTGATGCATATGCATACGCAGCTGCCGCCTTCGCGTTCGTACGCGACGTCGTGCCCCACTCGGTGGACACCGGTGACCCGCGGGTCACCTGGCGCGCCTCGGACGTGCTCGCCGCCCGTACCGGGATCTGTCACGCCAAGGCCCATGCCCTGACCGCCCTGCTCCGCGCCGGGGGCGTCCCCGCGGGCCTCTGCTATCAGCGGCTCTCCGACGAGGGCGCGGACCCCGTCGTCCACGGTCTGGTCGCGGTGCGGCTTCCCGGACGTGAGCGGTGGGTCCGGCAGGACCCGCGCGGCGGCGGGCCGGGGGGCGGTGTCCGGTTCTCGGCCGACGAGGAGCGGCTGGTCTGGGCTGCCCGGCCGGAGTTCGGCGAGATCGACTACCCGGTGGTCCACGACGTCCCGCATCCGGCGGTGCTGCGTGCGCTGCGCGGCGCGGGGGACCGGGCGGACCTGTCCCGGAACCTCCCCACCGAGCTCTGAGGCCGGGGCGTCCTCCGTCCGGTCGGAGGCCGGCGCACCTTCCACAGGCTCGCCTTCCACCGGCGACCCTTCCGCCAGGCGCCGTCCGTCGGTGCGCCCGCGGGAGGGCGGGGCCGCCGAGCCTCCGGTGGCGGTCACCGGCCTCGCCGAGCTGTCCGGGAAGCACACCGGCCCGTGGGGGCGCGATCCGCGCCCCCACGGGCCGGTGTGACGTTTCCTCCGCCTGTGGCGGCCGGGGTCAGCCGCGCTCGCGCACCTCGGCGGGCGTCGGAGCCGTACCACCCAGGTGGGCCGGGACCCACCAGGTGTCGCTCGCGTCCTTCGGGCGCACCGGGTAGGCGCGCTGGGCCGATTCGAGGAGCTCCTGGACGCGCTCGCGCAGCCGGCGGGTGATCGCGCCCGCGTACTGGTCGGCCGGGGCCTCCACGGCCTCGCCCACGCGGATGGTGATCGGGGTGTGGCTGCGGCGGAAGTTGCGCGGCCGGCCCTTGGTCCACAGGCGCTGGGTGCCCCACAGCGCCATCGGGATCAGCGGTACGCCGGCCTCCTGCGCCAGCCGCGCCGCGCCCGACTTGAAGCTCTTCAGGGTGAAGGACTGCGAGATGGTCGCCTCGGGGAACACGCCGACGATCTCACCCGCCCGGAGCGACGCGAGCGCGTGCGCGTAGGCGTCCTCGCCCTGGTTGCGGTCGACGGGGATGTGCTTCATTCCCCGCATCAGAGGGCCCGAGACCTTGTGCCGGAAGACCGAGTCCTTCGCCATGAAGCGGACGAGCCGCTTCTGCGGCAGGGCACCGAGTCCGGTGAAGATGAAGTCCAGATAGCTGATGTGGTTGCTGACCAGAACCGCGCCACCGGTCTTCGGGATGTGCTCCGAACCCTGGGTGTCGATCTTCAGGTCGAGCGCCTTGAACAGCGTGCGAGCGGCGCCGATGACCGGCCGATAGACGAGTTCTGCCATCTGGATGAAGACCCTTCTTCAATGCCTGGGGAGGGTTCTCCCGGCGGAAGTTACGCAGCCGTAGGTTTTCGGCATTGGGGCGATCGTGCCCCATGTGCGACGCCGTGGCCAGCCCCTAAGGCTCCGGCGCGAGAGATTCTCGTCACGTGAATCATCCGGGAATGTAATGAGGTCGCCCGGTGCTGACCCTCTGCGCAGAGCTCTCGGGAGGAGACAGGGATGGACGGGCAGATGGCGGACGGCAGGCTGGACGGGGTCCAACTCGGCGCGGAACTGGGGCAACGGGCGACTCTCGTCCAGTTCTCGAGCGCGTTCTGCCAACCCTGCCGCGCGACCCGGCGCACGCTCGCGGAGGTGGCCGGGATGGTCGAGGGCGTCGCCCATGTGGAGATCGACGCCGAGGCGCATCTCACTCTCGTGCGGCGGCTCGGCATCAGCCGGACGCCCACCGTCCTGGTGCTCGACGCGTCGGGCCGCATCGTCCGCAGGGCGGCCGGCCAGCCGCGTACGGCGGACGTGGTCGCGGCCCTGGGGCAGGCGATATGACGGACCGTGACGCTTCTCCCACATGACGGAACGCACTTGACTGTGCGCACCACGCATCGTCAGTCTGACGCTATGCCGCCACAACTCCTTCTCTTCGGCCGGGTCCATGTCGACCTGGTGCGCTACGCGAGCGCGCGCTGTCCGGGTGTCTGAAACACCCTCGGCCCCGTACGCCCCCTCGCAGAAGGACCTTTCCATGACGGCCTCGCCCGATCTCCGTTCTCCTCTCACGGCCACCCCCGAACTCCTCCGCTCCGTCTTCCGGCAGCACGCGGCCGGGGTCGCCGTGATCACCGCCGCGGGCGCGGGTCCGGTCGGCTTCACCGCCACCTCCCTCAACTCCGTGGCCGCCGAGCCGCCCCTCATCTCCTTCGGTGTGGGCACCTCGTCCTCCAGCTGGCCCGTGGTCGCGGAGGCGGAGCATGTGGGCGTGCACATACTCGGCGAGGGGCAGCAGGAGCTCGCCGCGAGGTTCGCCCGCAGTGGCGCCGACCGGTTCGGCCCGTCCACCGACTGGAGCACCGGTCCGGAGGGAGTTCCCCTCCTGGGCGGTGTGGTGGCCTGGTTGGTCTGCCGGGTGGTGGCCAGGATCCCGGCGGGCGACCACCGCATCGTGATCGCCCAGGTGGTCGCCGGGGACCCCTCGGGAGGCGGCCGCCCGCTGGTCTACCACCAGGGCCGTTTCACGGCTCTGCGAGACTGAGGGCGAGCAAGGCGTCACCGGGGCGCAGTCCGTTGGCTACGTCACAGTTCCAAGCGCTTGCTTATGGGTAACGTACTGGGTGTACTGGCGAGTAATATCGCACTGGGACCTCGGTCGCCCCGACCGGAAACCGCCCGATAAGGCGCCTATGCTGCGTGCAACAAGGCAGCCCAGAAATGACGATGCAGTAGGAGAGCCGGCGTGAGCTTGAGGATCGTTGTCTGTGTGAAGTACGTGCCCGACGCCACCGGCGACCGGCACTTCGCCGATGACCTGACCCTGGACCGTGACGACGTCGACGGTCTGCTGTCGGAGCTCGACGAGTACGCCGTCGAGCAGGCGCTGCAGATCGCCGACGAGGCGGACGACGCGGAGATCACCGTGCTCACGGTGGGCCCCGAGGACGCCAAGGACGCGCTGCGCAAGGCGCTGTCGATGGGCGCCGACAAGGCCGTCCACGTCGAGGACGACGACCTGCACGGCACCGACGTCATCGGCACGTCTCTGGTG
Organism: Streptomyces sp. CB02058; assembly: GCF_001905505.1. Taxonomy (GTDB): domain Bacteria; phylum Actinomycetota; class Actinomycetes; order Streptomycetales; family Streptomycetaceae; genus Streptomyces. The sequence continues at coordinate 583,045 of NZ_LIPG01000004.1, read as the reverse complement.
CTGGCCAAGGCCATCGAGAAGACCGGTTACGACCTGGTCATCTGCGGCATGGCGTCGACCGACGGCACCATGGGCGTGCTGCCGGCACTGCTCGCGGAGCGCCTCGGTGTCCCGCAGGTCACGCTGCTCTCCGAGGTCTCGGTCGAGGACGGCACGGTCAAGGGCCGCCGCGACGGCGACTCCGCGAGCGAGCAGCTCGAGGCGTCCCTGCCGGCCGTGGTCTCCGTGACCGACCAGTCGGGCGAGGCCCGTTACCCCTCCTTCAAGGGCATCATGGCGGCCAAGAAGAAGCCGGTCGAGGCCCTGGACCTGGAGGACCTGGAGATCGAGGCGGACGAGGTCGGTCTCGGCGGCTCCTGGACCGCGGTCGACTCCGCGGCCGAGCGCCCCGCCCGCACCGCGGGCACGATCGTCAAGGACGAGGGTGAGGGCGGCAAGCAGCTGGCCGAGTTCCTCGCGGGCCAGAAGTTCATCTGAGCCCCGGCTGTTCCCTCCACCGCCCCGCACTTTCTCGCACGCAGGAGATTGAAGTCCCATGGCTGAAGTTCTCGTCTATGTCGACCACGTGGACGGTGCCGTCCGCAAGCCCACGCTGGAGCTGCTGACGCTCGCCCGCCGCATCGGTGAGCCCGTCGCCCTCGCGCTGGGCAACGGTGCCGCCGACACCGCCGCCGTGCTCGCCGAGCACGGCGCGGTCAAGGTGCTCACCGCGGACGCCGCCGAGTTCGCCGACTACCTCGTCGTACCCAAGGTCGACGCCCTCCAGGCCGCCTACGACGCGGTGTCCCCGGCCGCCGTGCTCCTGCCCTCCTCCGCGGAGGCCAAGGAGATCGCCGCGCGTCTCGCGCTGCGTATCGGCTCGGGCATCATCACCGACGCCGTCGACCTCGAGGCCGGTGCCGAGGGTCCGGTCGCGACGCAGTCGGCGTTCGCCGCCTCGTACACCACCAAGTCCCGTGTCTCCAAGGGCACTCCGGTCATCACGGTCAAGCCGAACTCGGCCGCCGTCGAGGCCGCCCCCGCCGCCGGCACCGTCGAGGCCCTCACGGTCTCCTTCTCGGCCACGGCGACCGGCACCAAGGTCCTCTCCCGCACCCCGCGCGAGTCGACGGGCCGCCCCGAGCTGACCGAGGCCGCGATCGTCGTCTCCGGCGGCCGTGGCGTCAACGGCGCGGAGAACTTCGCGATCATCGAGGCCCTCGCCGACTCGCTCGGTGCGGCCGTCGGCGCCTCGCGTGCCGCGGTCGACGCCGGCTGGTACCCGCACACCAACCAGGTCGGCCAGACCGGCAAGTCGGTCTCGCCGCAGCTGTACATCGCCTCCGGCATCTCCGGCGCGATCCAGCACCGCGCGGGCATGCAGACCTCGAAGACCATCGTCGCGGTCAACAAGGACGCCGAAGCCCCCATCTTCGACCTCGTCGACTACGGCGTCGTCGGCGACCTCTTCGACGTCGTCCCGCAGCTCACCGACGAGGTCAAGTCCCGCAAGGGCTGACCCGCGGGAAGCCAAGCCCGTACGACGGCCCGGGGCCGCGTGGTGTTCTCACCGCGCGGCCCCGGGCCGTTTCCGATCACCATTGACGCACGACCAGGCGCCTTATAACTTCACTATGCGGATGCAGGATTCCGGGAAGCGGAAATAGTCGAATCATGGAGGGTACGGTCATGGGTCAGCAGGAGAAGGTGGCAACGAGCCTCGCCGGCACGGTCGGTGAGGAGATCGGCGCCTCCCTCGCGGCGGTGGACGCCGAACTCGCCCGTCGTTACCCGGGAGACCCCGGCACACGCCAGCCCGTGCACACCGTCTACGTGTCCGCCGACGACTTCACCGCCACCACCCTGCGCTCCTGGGGCGAACAGGCGCTCGCCGCCCTCGACGAGCACGCTCCCGACGCCGCCGCTCTCGCCGGAATCCTCGGCATCCCGCAGGAGCTCGCCGGGCCCGTCCACGACCGGGTGCGCGCGAAGCTGGAGCGTGAACCCGTCGAAGACCTGCGCATCGACTTCGAGGACGGCTACGGGCCGCGCCCCGACGCCGAGGAGGACGAGGCCGCGGCCCGCGCGGCCCGACTGGTCGCCGCGGCGTACGGCGACGGGACCGCGGCCCCGTACATGGGCATCCGCATGAAGTGCATGGAAGCCGCCGTGCGTGACCGGGGCATCCGCACCACGGACATCTTCCTCACCGGGCTGATGCGGGCCGGAGGCCTGCCCGACGGGCTCGTGCTGACGCTGCCCAAGGTGACGTACCCCGAGCAGGTCACCGCCTTCGTGCGGCTGCTCGAAGCCTTCGAGGAGACCCATGGCCTGCCGGCCGGGCGCCTCGGGTTCGAGATCCAGATCGAGACCAGCCAGTCGATCCTGGCCGCCGACGGCACCGCCGCCGTGGCCCGCATGATCGACGCCGCGCGGGGCCGGGCGACCGGGCTGCACTACGGGACGTTCGACTACAGCGCCTGCGTCGGTGTCAGCCCCGCCTACCAGGCCAGTGACCACCCCGCAGCCGACCACGCCAAGGCTGTCATGCAGGTCGCGGCGGCCGGCACCGGCGTACGCGTCTGCGACGGCTCCACCAACGTGCTGCCCGTCGGGCCCGCCCAGCAGGTCCACGACGCCTGGCGCCTGCACTACGGCCTCACCCGCCGCGCCCTGGCCCGCGCCTACTACCAGGGCTGGGACATGCACCCGCGCCATCTGCCCACCCGCTACGCGGCCGTCTACACCTTCTACCGCGAGGGCCTGGGCCAGGCCGCGGCCCGGCTGGCCGCCTACGTCGCCAAGGCGGGCGGGGACGTCATGGACGAGCCCGCCACCGCCAAGGCGCTCAGCGGGTACCTGCTGCGCGGGATCGACTGCGGTGCCCTGGACGCCGAGGAGGTCACCGGGCTCACCGGTCTGACCCGCGCGGACCTGGACGGCTTCGCCTCACCCCGGCGCGGCGGTCTGACCGTGACGGCGCCGTAGCGGCTACGGCGCGGGAGGCAGTTCTCCCGAGCCACGGGGGATGAGCCGGGTCGGGAGCTCCACCCTGACAGGTGCGTGACCCGCGCCGTCGAGGCGGCGGAACAGGTGTTCCGCCGCCGTGCGGCCGACGGCCGCGGCGTCCTGGGAGATCACCGTGATGCCGAGCAGATCGGCCAGTTCGATGTCGTCGAAGCCGACCAGGGCGATCCGGCGTTCGCACTCCGCGAGGACACGCACGGCGGTGACCGTCACCCGGTTGTTGCCCGCGAACACCGCGGTCACCGGCTCGGGGCCGGAGAGCATGGTCTCGACCGCGGACCTGACCCGTGCCGGATCGGTCGGTCCGAGGGAGACCCAGGACTCGGCCACCTCGATCCCGGCGTCCGACAGGGCCTCGTGGTAACCGCGCAGTCGTTCCGTCGCGGTGTGGATGCGCGGCTGGTCGCCGACGAAGCCGATCCTGCGGTGGCCGTGCGCGATCAGATGGGCGACCCCGGCGCGTGCGCCGCCGAAGCTGTCCGACAGGACCATGTCCGCGTCGACCCGCCCTGCGGGGCGGTCGACGAACACCGTGGCGATGCCCGCCTTCATCTCGGGCTCCAGATAGCGGTGGTCGTCCCCCGCCGGGATCACGATGAGTCCGTCCACCCGGCGGGCGCAGAGCGCCAGGACGAGCTCCTGCTCGCGCTCCGGGTCCTCGGCGCTGGAGCCGTTGATCAGCAGGGCCCCGTGGGCGCGGGCCACTTCCTCAACGGCGCGGCTCAGCGGGCCGTAGAACGGGTCGGCGAGGTCCTCCAGGACCAGGCCGATGGACGCGGTGCGGCCCTTGCGGAGGACGCGCGCGCTGTCGTTGCGGCGGAAGCCGAGCGCCTCGATCGCCTCCTGCACGCGGCGCTCGGTGTCGGGGGTGACCCCGGGCTCGCTGTTCACCACCCGGGAGACCGTCTTGAGGCCCACACCGGCACGGGCCGCCACATCCTTCATGGTCGGCCTGTTGCCGTAGCGGGACTCGGAGTGACGGGCGGTCTCGGCCACGGTGCGCTGTCCTGTCGTCGGGAACGGGTGGTTCCGGCCCCCCGTAGGCGGGTCCGGGTGCTGTGGCGTCGAGCATAGGCCCTGGACAACGTTGTCAAGAGAATGGAGACTGGGTGGACCATAAGACTGAAGCCGCAGGTCCTGCGCCTCACCCCTCCGGAGAGTCCACACCGATGCATACCGACCTCGTCGCCGCGCTCGACATCGGCGGTACCAAGATCGCCGGGGCTCTGGTGGACGGCGGCGGATCCCTTCTCGTACGGGCCCAGCGGCCCACACCCGCACGGGAGGGAGCCGAGGCGGTGATGGGCGCCGTGAGCGACGTCCTCGCCGAACTCACGGCCTCCCCCCTCTGGCACCGGGCCGGCGCGGTCGGCATCGGCAGCGCCGGGCCCGTGGACGCCTCCGCGGGCACGGTCAGCCCGGTCAACGTCCCGGGCTGGCGCGGCTTTCCGCTGGTCGACCGCGTGGGCGCGGCGACGGGCGGCCTGCCGGTCGCGCTCGTGGGTGACGGGGTCGCGATGACGGCGGCCGAACACTGGCTGGGCGCGGCCCGGGGGTACGACAACGCGCTGTGCCTGGTCGTCTCCACCGGCGTCGGCGGCGGCCTCGTACTCGGCGGAAAGCTGCACCCCGGCCCCTCGGGCAACGCGGGCCACATCGGCCACATCAGCGTCGACCTGGACGGCGACCTCTGCCCGTGCGGTGCGCGCGGGTGCGTGGAACGCCTCGCCAGCGGCCCCAACATCGCCCGGCGGGCCCTGGAGAACGGCTGGCGGCCGGGCCCGGACGGTGACGTCACGGCAGCGGCCGTCGCCGCGTCCGCGCGGGCCGGGAACCCTGTCGCGGTCGCCTCCTTCGAGCGGGCCGCCCAGGCGCTCGCCGCCGGAATCGCCGCCACCGCCACGCTCGCCGACATCGACATCGCGGTGATCGGCGGGGGAGTCGCGGGCGCGGGCGAGGTGCTCTTCGCGCCGCTGCGCAGGTCCCTGCGCGACTACGCCACGCTCTCCTTCGTCGAGGGACTCACGGTGACCGCTGCCGTCATGGGCACCGACGCGGGCCTCGTGGGGGCGGCTGCGGCCGCTTCCACGGTGCGTCCCGGCGGCGCGAACGGCGTACGGGCCGTGGCCGCGCAGTAGGCGCGTGCGGGCCGGCGCTCCGCCCGATGGCGGGGACGGCTCCCGGTGGTACCTGTGGTACCTGTGGTGCCGGTAGTGAGCCTGTGGTGCTTGTGGTGCCGGGGTCAGCTGCTCCGGTCCGTGGGTTGCTGGGGCACCACCACCAGGAACGCGTCGCGCTCCATGTCCATCACCACCTCGGCGGGCGTCCCCTCGCCGCGGCGGGCCGCCGCGAACTCCTCCGCGGGCCGACTGCCGCGGGGCCCACCCGCGGGAAACTGCTCAAGTACCGTGCGGCGCACCGCGTACCCCCTCGTCGTTCCAGTGGCTGTCCGCTCCAACGACGGTCGGCGGCACCTCGTTACGGCCGGACTCGTACAGTGAACGCCCCTGCGGTCCTCCGGCGGCATCCCGGCGCAACCGCGCGCCCCGACGGGGTTTCCGCAGCGGGGTGTTGCGGGCAAGCCACAGGGGGCTACGGAAGAGGGGGACCCGTGATCGTCTGGATCAACGGTGCGTTCAGTGCGGGCAAGACCAGCGCCGCGTGCGAACTGATCGATCTGATCCCGAACAGCACCTTCTACGACCCGGAGCTGGTCGGAGCGGGACTGCGCGAGCTGCTTCCCCAGAAGAAGCTCGCCGAGGTGACCGACTTCCAGGACCTGCCGATCTGGCGGCGTCTGGTCGTCGACACGGCGGCGGCGCTTCTCGCCGAGCTCTCCGGGGTGCTGGTGGTGCCGATGACACTGCTGAGGCAGGACTACCGCGACGAGATCTTCGGCGGGCTCGCCTCGCGGCGGATTCCGGTGCGCCATGTACTGCTCTCACCTGAGGAAACGATCCTGCGTGAGCGGATAGCCGGGCGTGAGGAATTCCCCGGCGATCCCGAGCACAGCGAACGGATCCGGCAGTGGGCGTACGCGCACATGGAGCCCTACCGCGCGGCTCTCGGATGGATCGGCGCGGACGCCCTCACGATCGACACCAGCGCCCTCACTCCGTTCGAGACGGCGGAGCGCATAGCGGAGGCACTGCGCACCGGCGAGGCCAAGGAGTGCGGGATAGTCCAGACCCCCGAACCGCGTGCGGAGACCGTCGCGTCCGGGGTCCTGCTCTTCGACGAGCAGGACAGGGTTCTGCTCGTCGACCCCACCTACAAGCCGGGCTGGGAGTTTCCCGGGGGAGTGGTGGAGGCGGGCGAGGCCCCGGCCCAGGCCGGTGTCCGCGAGGTCGCCGAGGAACTGGGGCTCCGCCTCACCGCGGAGCCGAAGCTGCTGGTGGTCGACTGGGAGGCCCCGAAGCGGCCGGCGTACGGAGGGCTGCGCTTCCTGTTCGACGGCGGCCGACTGCACGGCGACGAGGCCGCACGGCTGCTCCTGCCGGGCGCGGAGCTGCGCGGCTGGCGGTTCGTCACCGAGGAGGAGGCGGCGCTCCTGCTCCCGCCGACCCGCTTCGAACGGCTCCGGTGGGCCCTGCGCGCCCGCGAGCGGTCCACCGTGCTGAACCTGGAGGCCGGAGTGCCGGTGGGCGACCAGGCGCACTGACGCGCAGCGTTGTCCACTTCACCGGCAGCCCGGCGGGTCCACCAGGCCCAGCGCGGATGGAGGAGATCTCCTCCGCCCGCAGCCACGTCACCGCGTGGCTGGACAGCGCCACCGGCCCCTCGGTGCCTCACGCCCGCCCGTTGGCTGCTGGCCGCCACCTTCGCGATCTGCGGCGCCACCACCAACGGCGTCATGTGGACCCACTTCACCCCCGCCGCCCACGACCACGGCATGGCCACCACCACCGCATCGACCCTGCTCGCACTCGTCGGCATCTTCAACGTCGCCGGCACCAGTGCCTCCGGCTGGCTCACCGCGGGGCCATCGGGCCACATCCCGGCGTCCACCCGCGCTGAGCGGGCGGACGCCGGGATCGGTCGATCAGCCGGCTCAGCCTCCGCAGCCACCGACCGAGATGGAGGACACCGAGTTGTCGTAGAGGAACAGAAGTTCCTGCTTGCCCCCCGCGGGGATGCTGAAGTGGTAGCCGTGGTAGTCGGCATCGGTGTAGATGCAGACCTGACCGCTGGTGAGGTTCCACACCGAACTGGCCCGGTCGTTCCACGCCCAGTCGATGTAGGGGATGTCCGCCGGCGCGAGTGCCAGTGCGTCCCCGGTGAGATCGTGGCCGTCGAAGAGGTAGACCTTGCCTCCCAGATAGCCGTCCTTGGGGTCAGCGGCGGACGCTGTCACCGGGGCCGCCAGCACGACGGTGGCAGCGATGGTAGCCGCCACCGCTGCACTTTTGACGGTCAGTTTCATGAGTAACCTTTCCCGTTGTTGCCTGTGGAAGAGCGGTCATGGTCGCCTCGTCCAGCTGTTGCTTCTCGAGGGTGTCCGGTCGTAAGACAGCCGCCGCGGGCAGGTGGTTCTCGCAGGTGATGTCGATCACAGATCTGGTCGTCGTGAGGGCGGCGACGGCCGGCACAGATCTGGTCGTCGTGAGGGCGGCGACGGCCGGCACAGATCTGGTCGTCGTGAGGGCGGCGACGGCCGGCCGGAGACAGCGCCTTCGACGGCGATGAACCGGCTGGAGCACAGGCCGGTGCGTGAGATCCTCACGCGCTTCGGGGACGGGCTGCCGGCCGGCCTTGTACTGGGCGTCGCGCACGTTCGGACGTTGTCGGCCTCGTCGACCACGACGCCCGGCGACGAGCCGGGCCGTCCGCACGCGGAGTGAGTGAGGTGCTCTCAGGTTGCCGCTTCGAGGAGGCGGTTGCCGACGGGGGTGGTGGTGTGGAGAGCGGTGTTGTGGTGCCTGGTGGTGTGCGAGAGGCCGGCAGTGCGGAGCACGGTCGCATGCTGGCTGGCACTGGCCGGAGAGATGCCGGCGTGGCGGGCGAGTTCGGTCGTGGTGCAGTTGGGGTGGCGGCTGATGGTCCACAGCACCACGGCACGGGTGTGGCCGAGGAGAGCGGTCAGGGAGTCGGGGATGGTGCTGAGAGCTCGTGCCGTGTCCGTGGGCGGCAGAAACGGGTCCGCGCCGTGGAGGCCGACGGGGTAGGTCACCCACGGCTGGGGTTCGGCGGTGTCGTCCACGGCGGGGTATTCCGATCCGAATACCGAGGGGATCAGGAGCAGACCGCGGCCTGCGAGATGGATGTCTCCATCGGTGCCGGAAGCCATGGTGAGTTCCAGCACTGGTTCTTTCCACCGGATGCAGCGGGGGTTGAGGCCGGCCAGCAAGGTGTGGAGTCCGCCCTGGGTGGCCTGGTGGGCGCGCAGGGCCCGATCCGCACGGCTGAGGGTATCGATGTGCTGCTGGTACGGGGCGATGACCTGCCGATGGGCGTGGGCGGCGGTGTCAGCCAATTCTGTGATCAGCCGCTTGTCGCTGCCGAGGGACCGCGTCCAGGCCGGCACGACACGCTGTTGACCGCGTTCGGACCAGGTCCTCATGTCGATACGGATACGGGTGGCAGGCGTAGCTCGCAGCCGGTCCAGCGCCTCTTCGAGACTGTCGGCAGTGGCGTGATCGAGAAAGCCTGCTGTCCACCCTGTCGGCGGGGTCAGATCGAACAGTCGACGCACCCTCGGCGAGAGACGACGCAGCGATTCCCTGCGCCAGGCACCGAACCGAACGGGATGGCTGCCTTCCTGCAGCAGTCGCAGCGCGATATCCAGCTCCAGCATGGGACGAGGAGCATCGGCCAGCCGGGTGCGGGCCAGATCTGCGGCTGTGAAGTGGATGCGTAAAGGCATACGCAGAGCCTGATCAAGATGTCGTTATTCGGGCTAGGCCAAATCACGTCGACCCTCAGTCGCCTGCTCAGCCAACCTTGCACGTGAGCGGGCACGGACACGGACTCGGAAACTGTCCTTTCGTGGCCGTTCGGGTTGCGGCGGACGGCCTTGGCACGGGGGGAGGGCCGTCCGTCCGCAGCCTCACCGGCTGCTCCTGCGCCGGATCAGGTGCGCAGGCGCGCACGCGGTGGACGGCCGCCCGGCTTCGGCGGGGACCGCTACAGGAGGCGCGACACCGTCGAGCGGGCGATCAGCCTCCCGACGTACTCCCGAGTGGTCGCCACTCGCTACGCCGAGCGCGGTGACGTCATCCTCGGCACCGTCACCGCGGCGGTCGTCGCGATCCGGTTTGGGGCATGAACGGTTAGGCGACCCAGCAGTAGACGTCCTGGTTCCGGCGCCGGGCGCTGCTGACGAGGGCAGCCAGACCGCCCACGATCACGTCGGCGATCTCCTCGCCGATGACCTCGCCGTCCTCCGCGCGCAGCCGAGTCCACGAGGCGGCGACGTCTCGCAACCTGGCGTGCCCGGCGTCCGCGAGTGCGGTGGACAGGCGGGGCGAGAGCGCGAAGACGACGCACCCGTCAGCGTCGTGGCCGGCGACGATGCGAGGCTCGCCGGCTTCGAAGAGTTCATGCAACGGGGCCCTGGGGGCTTGTCCGGGACGTCGCGGCGGTGGGGCGTCCGCCATCCGCCAGTTCCACCGAAAATCGTGCCCAGCGCAAGCGGTGTGGCGCACCATTCGTTCTGGCGGAAGTGACGCCCGGGGCCCCTCAGCGGGCGGCGGCGGCCCGCAGGACGGCCGCCGTGTCCGTGGTGAGCGGATCGCCGTGGCCGAAGCAGGCGACCGAGGGGGCCAGGGCAGCCAGCCGCCGGAAGGACGTCTGGGCCCGGGTGCGATCGGTGTTGAACACGCCGAGCATCACCCGGCCCACTCCGGCCACGGAGTCCCCGGTGAACAGCACTCCGTGGACCGGCAGATGAAGGCCGATGGAGCCGGGGGTGTGCCCGGGGGAGTGCGCCACCCTGGCACCGCCGCCGAAAGGTATGCCGGCGCCGTCCTCCAGCTCCCGGTCGACGCGGGTGGGAGGAGCCTCGGGAACCGTCAGCGCGTGGGCGTACAAAGGGCGTTCCCAGTCGTGCAGGTCGGGGTCGGGCGAGCGCTCCTCGCCCCGGACGACCGGGGCGTCGAGCCGGTGGGCCAGGATCTCGGCGCCGTGTCGGTCCGAGAGCTCCTGGGCCGCCCCGTAGTGGTCGCGGTGGCCGTGGGTGAGCACGATCCGCCGTATCCGGCCCGGGTCCAGGCCGAGCAGGCGGACGCCGCCCTCGATGGCGTCGGCCGCGTGCAAGTCGCCGGCGTCGACCAGGGTGAGGTCCCGGCCGTCACGCCAGAGATAGGCCTGCCCGATCGGGAAGCGGAACATGTGCAGGTGGGGTAGCACTTCGACGACGTCCATGCCATGAACGTACGCAGATGAAGTCGCCCACCGGCCGGAAATCTGCTGTGGGCGACTTCGCTCAGCGCGTACCCCAAGGGCCCCGCGCGGTGCCTCAGCTCTTCTTGGACTCCGCGTAGTTCCGCAGGAACAGAGCCTCGGCGACCGAGAGCCGTTCGAGCTCCTCGGGGGACACGCTCTCGTTCACGGCGTGGATCTGTGCCTCGGGCTCGCTCAGCCCGATGAGCAGGATCTCCGCCTGCGGATACAGCGCCGCCAGGGTGTTGCAGAGCGGAATGGACCCGCCCATGCCGGAGGACTGCATCTCCTCGCCCGGGTAGGCGAGCCGCATCGCCTCGGCCATCGAGGTGTACGCGGGGCTGCTGGTGTCGGCCCTGAACGGCTGCCCCTGGCCGACCTGTTCGACGGAGACCTTGGCGCCCCAGGGGGCGTGCGACCGGAGATGGGCGGTCAGCAGCTTCGTCGCTTCGGCCGCGTCCTGGCCCGGCGGCACCCGCAGGCTGATCTGCGCCCGGGCGCTCGCCTGGAGCGACGGCGTGGCTCCGACGACCGGCGGGCAGTCGATGCCGATGACGGTCACGGCGGGACGCGCCCAGATCCGGTCGGCGACCGTGCCCGTACCGATCAGCTCCACCCCGTCGAGCACCTTGGCGTCCGTGCGGAACTCTTCCTCCGGGTACTGCAGCCCGTCCCACGCCGCGTCCGTCGTGAGTCCGTCGACGGTGGTCGTGCCGTCCTCGGACCGCAGGGACGCCAGCAGCTGGATCATCGCGGCCAGCGCGTCCGGGGCCGCCCCGCCGAACTGCCCCGAGTGCAGATTCCCTTCGAGGGTGTCCAGCTCGACCCGCAGCATGGTCATACCGCGCAGCGTCGCGGTCACCGTGGGCAGTCCGACCCGGAAGTTGCCGGTGTCGCCGATGACGATCGTGTCGGCGGCCAGCAGCTCGGGGTGCGCCTCGGCGTACTGTTCGAGGCCGCCCGTCCCCTGCTCCTCCGAGCCCTCCGCGATCACCTTGACGGAGACCGGGACCCCGCCGTTCGCCTTGAGGGCGCGCAGCGCGAGCAGATGCATGATGAACCCGCCCTTGCAGTCCGCCGCGCCCCGGCCGAACCATCGGCCGTCGCGCTCGGTCAGCTCGAACGGCGGGGACAGCCAGGCCGCCTCGTCCAGCGGGGGCTGCACGTCGTAGTGCGCGTAGAGCAGCACGGTGGGAGCGCCGACCGGGCCGGGGAGGTAGCCGTACACCGACTGGCTGCCGTCCGGTGTGTCGAGCAGGGCGACGTCCTGGAAGTCCTCGGCCCGCAGGGCGTCGGCCACCCAGCCCGCCGCCGCCTCGCACTCGCTCCTGGGGAACTGCGCGGGGTCCGCCACCGACCGGAAAGCCACCAGCTCGGCCAGCTCCGCCTTCGCACGGGGCATCAGCGAGGCAACGGTCTCGGAAATCGGACGGGCGGTCATGGGCACGCTCCTCGTGGGTGCGACGTTAGGACTATGGCGCGGTGTGTACGCGACGGTGGGCGACGCCGTGGGTGCGACGTTCCGTGTACAACGAATTCATGGCTGATCCTCCCACAGCGGAGTTCGGCCGCGACGCGCCGTAGGATGCCGTGAGCAGCTGGGCCACTGGTCGGATCGGGAGCAGAAGCACATCGTGAGCAGCGAGAACGCAGACGCCGGACGTGAGCCGGAAGAGTCGTCGTCGGTACCGCAGGAGTCCTCGGTATGGGACGTCGTCGTGGTCGGCGCGGGTCCCGCCGGAGCTTCCGCGGCGTACGCGGCGGCCGTGGCGGGCCGTCGGGTGCTGTTGCTGGAGAAGGCGGAGATCCCCCGCTACAAGACGTGCGGCGGTGGAATCATCGGTTTCTCTCGGGATTCCCTGCCGCCGGGGTTCGAACTGCCCCTCAAGGACCGCATCCACGCGGTCACCTTCTCGCTCAACGGGAAGCTGTCCCGGACCCGCAGGTCCAAGCGCATGCTCTTCGGGCTGATCAACCGTCCGGAGTTCGACGCCGGGCTCGTCGAGGAGGCCCAGAAGGCGGGCGCCGAGCTGCGCACGGGTGTGGCGGTCTCGCGGGTGGAACAGCACGGTCCTGCCGTGCCGGACCGGCGCACGGTCGCCGTGGTGCTGGCCGACGGTGAGACGGTGCTCGCCCGCGCCGTCGTCGGCGCCGACGGAAGCGCGGGCCGTATAGGGGCTCATGTCGGTGTGAAGCTCGATCAGGTGGACCTCGGCCTCGAAGCGGAGATCCCGGTCCCGGAGACCGTCGCGGAGGACTGGGCGGGCCGGGTGCTCATCGACTGGGGGCCGATGCCCGGGAGTTACGGCTGGGTCTTCCCCAAGGGCGACACGCTGACCGTCGGGGTGATCTCGGCCCGCGGCGACGGGGCGGGCACCAAGCGGTATCTGGAGGACTTCGTCGGCCGGCTCGGCCTCGCCGGGTTCGAGCCGACGATCTCCTCCGGTCATCTGACCCGGTGCCGCAGCGAGGACTCGCCGCTCTCCCGCGGCCGGGTGGTGGTCTGTGGCGACGCCGCCGGGCTGCTGGAACCCTGGACCAGGGAGGGCATCTCCTTCGCTCTGCGTTCCGGGCGGCTCGCCGGTGAGTGGGCGGTGCGTATCGCGGAGGCGCACGACGCGGTCGACGCACGGCGTCAGGCGCTCAACTACGCGTTCGCGATCAAGGCGGGACTGGGGGTGGAGATGGGCGTCGGCCGGCGCATGCTCAAGCTGTTCGAGCGGCGCCCCGGTCTGCTGCACGCGGTCCTGACGGGCTTCCGCCCCGCGTGGAACGCGTTCGCGGGGATCACCCGGGGGACGACCTCGCTGGCCGAGCTGGTCCGTTCGCATCCGCTGGCCCAGCGCGCGCTGCATGTGATGGACCGCCAGGGATCGGATCGCGTCAGCTCTCGACAGTGATCCGGAACACCGGGTGGTCGGGGCAGGCGGCGAGGAGTTCGGCGTCGGTCGACTTCGCGGTGATGCCCTGGAAGTACTGGTTGACCTCCCAGCCCCAGCGCTGCAGATAGGCGCGGACGATCCGCACCTTCTGCTCGTCGTCCGCGATCTCCACGGCGGTGAACGCCCGGACCTTACGGCCGACCCTCAGCTCTCCGCCGCCGGCCACCCGCATGTTGCGCACCCACTGGGAGTGGCCGCGGGCGGAGACGAGGTACTGCGCGCCGTCGTAGGTGTGGGGGTTCACGGGGATGCGCTGGAGCTGACCGCTCTTGCGGCCGCGCACGGACATCTCGGCGGTGCCCAGCAGGCTGACCCCGAGGCGGGCGAGGCGGCCGATGTGGCTGTTCATCCAGACGTTGAAGGCGCTGCCCCGGAGGTAGTACGGCTGCTGCGACATGGTGGCTCCTGCCGATTGGGAGAGCGGTGCTCTCGCTTTAGAGCAGTGTGCACTGGTGTGGCGCTCCAAAGCAAGAGCAGTGCTCTCGTTTATGTTCAGTGATCTGATTTCGTGGCACACTTCTTCCCATGAGCACCATCCGAGGAGCCAGGGAACGAGCCCGCGTCGAAGTCACCGCAGCGATCAAGGACGAGGCCAGGAGACAGCTGGCGGAGGAAGGCGCCGCGAAGCTCTCCCTGCGCGCCGTCGCCCGTGAACTCGGCATGGTCTCGTCCGCGCTCTACCGCTACTTCCCCAGCCGGGACGACCTCCTGACGGCCCTCATCGTCGACGCCTACGACGCGGTGGGCGAGGTGGCGGAGGCCGCCCGGAAGACCCCCGGAGGCTCGGCCGGCCCCCACACCGGCCGCTGGGTCACCGTCGCCTGCGCAGTACGGGTCTGGGCGCTCGCCCACCCCCATGAGTACGCGCTGATCTACGGCTCGCCCGTCCCCGGCTACACCGCCCCGCAGGACACGGTGGGCCCGGCATCCCGGGTGGGCCTCGTCTTCATCGGCCTCGCACGCGACGCCCACCGCAGCGACGGCCTGGCCGTCCCCGAGGTCGACGCCGAGCTGCGTCCCGAGGCGGCGCGCATGGCGGCCGACCTGGCCCCCGACCTTCCGCCGGGCGCGGTGGCCGCCCTTGTCGCCGCGTGGGCACAGCTCTTCGGTCTGATCTCCTTCGAGCTCTTCGGCCAGTTCAACCGCGTGGTCGAGGCGCGTGAGCCGTTCTTCCGCCGGGCCGCCGGCGAGCTCGGGCGCTCGGTCGGCCTGCTGGACGGCGGGTCCGCCGGAGCCGCAGGCGGGGGAGCCTGAGGGGACAAGGCCCGGCCCGCGGCCCCGGCACGCGGAGCCGCCGGTCCGGGAGTTCGTGTGCGAGGAGGCGTCGGCTCGGAAGCCCGGTTCCGGACGAGCCGTTTGCTGGAGGCCGAGGGGCCGAGGTGAACCCGGGCCCTCGGACCCCGAGCCGGGCCCGGCCCCCGAGACCGCCCCGAGCCGAGGTGAATCCGGGCGCCCCCCGCCCCCGCGCCGAACCACCCCCAGGTCCGCCCGGGGTACTCCGCAGGGAGTACGCGGCACCACCACGCCCGGCTGACGCGCGCCGGTGCCCCGCGCGTCTAGCGTTGCCGGTATGCACCATCTGCGAGCGCACCCGCCCACGGACCCGGGCAAGGGCCCGGGCGGCCGTCCGGCCGGACACGGCCCGCCGTGGCGCCGGGGCTGCGCCGGCCGGCCGGTGCGCACCGGCCGCGGCCCAGGAAGACGCGCGGGCCAGGGCTCCGGAAGCTTCGGGGACACGCACCGGCGCGGCGTGCTCGAAAGGTTCGGCGGCCCGGGGCGGTTCGGGGACCCCGACCGGCGCGAGAACCGGATCCCGTGGGCCTCGACCATCGTGCTCGGAGTGATCGTGATGGTCGGGACGAACGTTGCCGCCCACGGTCAGGACAGGGAGCCGCTCGGCGTCGTCGCCGGGCTGCTGCTGTTCGCGGCGGTCGCCGTACTGCTCGTGCGTCATCGCCACCCCGTCCTCGCCGTCACCGGTACGTCGGCAGCGACGCTGGTCTACCTCGGGCTCGGCTATCCGTACGGCCCGGTCTTCTTCGCCGTGGCCGTCGGCTGCTTCAGCGCCATCGTCTCGGGGCACCGCAAGGCCGCATGGTGGTCGCTGGGCGCGCTGTGGGCAGGGCATCTGCTGTCCGCGCACTGGCTGTACCGATGGCTGCCGCCGGACGGCGACGGCCCCGCCCCCTGGGCGCAGGAGTTGGCCGTCACGGCCTGGGTCGCGGCGATCGTCGCCGCGGCGGAACTGCTCCGGGTGCGCCGCGAGCAGTGGGCGGCGGCCCGCGCGGAGCGTGCGGCGGCGGAGAAGCGGCGGGCCGACGAGGAGCGGCTGCGCATGGCACGCGAACTCCACGACGTCCTGGCCCACAGCATCTCCGTCATCAATGTCCAGGCCGGGGTCGGGCTGGCCCTGCTCGACACCGACCCCGAACAGGCCCGCACGGCACTGACCACGATCAAGTCCGCCAGCAAGGAGGCCCTCGGCGAGGTGCGCCAGGTCCTGGAGAACCTCCGTACCCCGGGCGACGCCCCCCGTTCCCCCGCCCCCGGCCTCGACCGCCTGCCCGAACTCGTCGACCAGGCCGCCGGGGCCGGACTCACCGTGACCGTCGAGCGGGACGGGACCCCGGGACCCCTGCCGCCGGGGACCGACCTCGCCGCCTTCCGTATCGTGCAGGAGGCGCTGACCAACGTGGTGCGGCACTCCGGATCGCGCACCGCCCTCGTCCGCATCACCCACGGGGGCTCGCACCTCGGGCTGTCGGTCGACGACGAGGGGCCCGCCACG
The DNA here is from genome assembly GCF_001905505.1 of Streptomyces sp. CB02058. Taxonomy (GTDB): domain Bacteria; phylum Actinomycetota; class Actinomycetes; order Streptomycetales; family Streptomycetaceae; genus Streptomyces. The sequence continues at coordinate 566,929 of NZ_LIPG01000004.1, read as the reverse complement.
GGCGGCGACGCGGGCGGCAGCGGGAACGGGCTCATCGGCATGCGGGAACGGGCCGCCGCGCTGGGTGGCACGATCGACGCCGGACCCCGGACCGACGGCGGTTTCCGGGTCACCGCGGAGCTTCCGCTGCGTCCCGGGGCCTCGCCGGACGGGGCGGAGAGGGAGGAGGCGCCGTGATCCGCGTACTGCTTGCGGACGACCAGTCGCTCGTCCGGGCCGGGTTCAGGGCCCTCCTGGACGCGCAGCCGGACATCGAGGTCGCGGGCGAGGCCGCCGACGGGGCACAGGCCGTACGCCTCGTCCGCGAACTGCACCCCGACGCGGTGCTCATGGACATCCGGATGCCGAAGCTGGACGGTCTGGCCGCGACCCGGGCCATCACCGGTGACGCCGCGCTGGGCGAGGTGAAGGTGGTCATGCTCACCACCTTCGAACTCGACGAGTACGTCTTCGAGGCCATCCGCTCCGGCGCCTCAGGGTTCCTGGTCAAGGACACCGAACCGGAGGAACTCCTGCGCGCCGTGCGCGCGGTGGTGGACGGGGACGCCCTCCTCTCGCCGGGGGTGACCCGGAGGCTGATCGCCGAGTTCGCCGCCCGCTCCAAGGAGCCCGCCTCGGCCACGGTCCTGGACGAACTGACCGAACGCGAGCGGGAGGTCATGGCCCTGGTCGGCATCGGCCTCTCCAACGAGGAGATCGCCCGCAGGCTCGTCGTCAGCCCGCTCACCGCGAAGACGCACGTCAGCCGTGCCATGGTCAAACTCGGCGCCCGGGACAGGGCGCAACTCGTGGTGCTGGCCTATGAGTCGGGGCTCGTACGGCCCGGCTGGCTGGGCTGAGCGAGCGGCTGGGCCGCACACAGGGAAGGGGCACGGCCGAGCAGGTCGTACGGCCCTGACACCCGCGCCCACGCCCCGCATGAGTGCACATGCATCTGTTTCCCGTGCATCTACCACGCGTGTCTCTGTTAGCGTTCCGCCATGGCAGTGAAGAAGTCCGAGCGTGCGCTCGTCGAGGAGTGGCGTGACCTGCTCGCGCTGCACGCCAGGACGCTGGGCGAGCTCGACCGCGCGCTCGACGGACACGGCCTGGGGGCCAGTGACTTCGAGGTGCTGGACATCCTCGCGGAGAGCACGGTGGCCGGCGCCGCCTGTCTCCGCGTCCAGGAGATCGCGTCCCGGGTCCATCTCAGCCAGAGCGCGCTGTCGCGTCTCGTGGCACGACTGGAGAAGGACGGTCTCGTACGCCGCGCGATGTGCAGCGAGGACCGCCGCGGTGTACGCGTGGAGCTCACGGACGAGGGCCGGGCCCGCCATGCGGCCGCCCGGCCCCTCCAGCGTGCGGTGCTGACCCGGATGCTGGGCGGCACCTGACCGCGAAGCGGCAGGAACGGGACCTCGGACAGGACTCCTGCGTTGCCCCCGCTGTCAGATGACCGCCGAGTTCTCGGCCCAGAGCGTGGCGACCGCACGGTCGCCCGACAGCTCGACGGACGAGAGCGGCAGGCGGTTCCACAGGGCCAGAAGCACGTCCTGGGCGGGCCCCGCCACCGTGCAGTCCGCCGGCGCTGCCGGCTCTTCGCCGCGTACCGTCCGGGGCGGATCGGCGGACAGGTGGACGGTCCACGCCGTGCCCGTGTCCGTGGCCCGCACCCTCATCGTGCGCGGGAAACCGGTGCGCACCCGGCTCTTGGCCCGGGAGTGGAAGCCGGCCAGCAGTTCGTCTATTCCGTCCACCGCGTGGCCCGGTGCCACGGGCGTCAGCGGGCCGCCGCGCGCCGACTCGGCGTCCACCCGGTGGATCCTTGTCTCGTGAGCCTGGCGGCGGGCCCAGAACGCCAGCGGGGACGGGGCGGCGAAGAACGTCCAGCACTCCAGGTCGGCGGGCGCCGCCCGCAGCGCCTCGACCAGCAGGCCGTGGCCCTCGGTGAACCAGTCCAGGAGCGCGTCGCCGTCCAGATCGGGTTCCCCACCCTCGGGGTGGTGCCTCCGATGCCCCTCGACGACGAAAGCGGTCGCCCAGCGGTGCACTGTTCCGGTGTGCCGCAGGAGGTCGCGCACGCGCCAGTCCGGGCACGTGGGGACAGGGGCGTCCGATCCCGCTTCGCGGGCGGCGGAGGCGAGTGAACGGCCCTCCGCGGACAGGGATGACAGGTGCTCCGATATCTCCACGCCCGCGATTGTGCCAGAACCGTCAGGCGCCCTGAGGGTGCGCCGAGCGGCCACCGCGGGGACCGCGCAACAGCCGCGAGAACCACCCCAGCGCGCATGCCTGCACGAGCACCGAGACGACCAGCGAGAGGTAGAGGAACCAGGCGGGACCGCTGTCCGCACCGGCCATGGAACCGCCGAGGAGGAAGACGAAAACGGTCGGCGCGGCGAGGAAGAACAGCCAGACGCCGGCGAACGAAGCGTCGTCGTGGGACACGAAGAGCGTGTCCACCGCGACGAACACCGCGACCGCCAGCACGAGCCCGAGATAGATCCGCGAAGCCGCGTTGCCGAAGGTCAGCCGTGCCGTCGCGTGCAGCCGCTGTCGTGCCGTCACCAGGTGACCCATGTCCCGCTCCCCTTGGATGGTCGGTGCTTCCATCGTGCGCCGGGGGAGCGGTTCGTGCCTGAGTACGTCTACTCAGTCGTTCAGGTGTTCGTCGCGTTGCGGGCCGTGTAGCCCAGTACGGCCGCCGTCGCGGCGAGCACCGTCACCGTCACGAGCGCCACCGGGAGCGAGATCCAGTCGGCGAGGAAGCCGATCACCGGCGGCCCCAGGAGCATGCCGCCATAGCCGAGGGTCGAGGCGGCGGCCACTCCGCTCGGGCCCGCCAGGGCGCCCGCCCTGCCGACCGCGACCGGAAATATGTTGGCCAGGCCCAGGCCGGCCGCGGCGAAGCCGAGCAGGGCGAGCCAGACGGTCGGGGCGAGCGCGCCGAGCAGCATGCCGGCCGCCGCGATCACCCCGCCCGTCACGAGCGTGCGGGTCTGCCCGAAGCGTTCGAGCAGGGTGGTGCCGCTGAGCCGGCCGATGGCCATGGCCAGCGCGAACAGGGAGTATCCGGCGGCGGCGAGACCGGCGTTCGCGTCCAGGTCCTGGCTGAGGTGCAGGGCGCCCCACTCGGCGAGTGCGCCCTCGCCGTACGCCGTGCAGAGTGCGATGACGCCGAAGAGCACCACGATCCGCCGTGCCCGCGCACTCATCCGCTGCGGCTTCTCCGGGCTGCCGGCCGACCGCTCCGGAGGGGGTGTGACGGCAGCCCGGCTGCTCAGCAGTACGGGCCCGGTCACCGCGGTGACGAGGAGTCCGACGCCGGTGAGGGCGAAGAGGTGGGCCGACGGCGAGAGGCTGCCCGCGACGAGTCCGCCGAGCCCGGCGCCTGCCATGCCGCCCAGACTGAACGCGGCGTGGAAGCTGGGCATCACGGGGCGCCGCAGTGCGGTGACCAGATCGACGGCGGCGCTGTTCATCGCGACGTTCATCCCGCCGTACGCGGCGCCGAAGAGCAGCAGTACGAGGCCCAGGGTGAGGGCCGAACCCATCTGTGCGGGAAGGGCGATACTCAACGACAGCAGCACACCGCAGACCACCGTGACGGCATGGCTTCCGTAACGCCGGCAGAGCCTGCCCGTCAGCATCATCGTGACCACCGCGCCCGCAGAGACGCCCAGCAGGGCGAGGCCGAGGGTGGAGGCGGTGGCGCCGGTCTGGTGCTTGATGGCCGGGATACGGACCACCCAGCCTGCGAACAGGAAGCCGTCGAGGGCGAAGAACACGGTCAGCGCGGTACGGAGGCGTGCGGACGGGGGTGGGGCGGTGTCTCCGCCAGATTCCCCCGACAGGGCCGTCCGCAGTTTGTTTAGTTGCGGCACAAAGTGAGCATAGAGGCGTCAGGACGCCGCACGCAAGACGGATGCCGCTGTGACCTCCCGGTGAACGCCGAGCGATGCCGGAGCGTCGGCAATGGCTCCGGATCATGGGAGACTCGCCCCCATGAACGGCAAGTCGACCACCACGCGGACGAAGTTGGAGAGGGGCCGCAGCGCGCTCGGGCCCGCCCTGGAGCTCGTGCACACCGGGCGCGCTCCCACTCGCGCCGTGCTCACGGCGGAGCTCGGTGTCACCCGGGCCACCGCCGGAGCGGTGGCCGCGGAGCTCGAAGCGCTCGGGCTCATCAAGGTCGACTCCAGCCCTGGTTCCGCGGCCGGTTCGCAGGGCCGCCCCTCGCACCGGCTCTCCGTCCTCGACAGCGGCCCGGTCGCGCTCGCCGCGCAGGTGCACTCCGACGGTTTCCGCGCCGCGCTCGTGGGGCTCGGTGGCCGGATCGTCGCGACCGCTCCCGGCTGCGTCGCCGTCATGGCCGACCCCGCGCAGGTACTCGGCGAGGTCGTCGACGCCGGTGCCCGCCTCCTCCGCGACAGCGGCCTGCGCTGCGTCGGCGCGGGGCTCGCCGTTCCCTCAGCCGTCGCGGAACCCGAGGGCACGGCCCTCAACCCCCTGCATCTCGCCTGGCCGGCCGGAGCACCCGTCCGGGAGATCTTCGCCGCCTGCGTACGTGAAGCGGGCATCGCCGGACCCGCCTTCACCGCGAACGACGTCAACCTCGCCGCGCTCGCCGAGCACCGGCACGGCGCGGGCCGCGGTGCCCAGCACCTGCTGTGCGTCGCCACGGGACACCGCGGCGTGGGCGGTGCGCTCGTCCTGGACGGCCGTCTGCACAGCGGGAGTTCAGGACTGGCCCTGGAGGTGGGCCACCTCACGGTGAACCCCGAGGGCCGCCCCTGCCACTGCGGAGGGCGCGGCTGCCTCGACGTCGAGACGGACCCCCTCGCCTTTCTGACCGCCGCCCGCCGCGAGCCCGGCCCCGAGGAGTCGCTGCTCAAGCAGTCGGGCGACCTGCTGCGCGCCGAGTACGGCGACCCGCAGGTAAGGGCCGCCGCCGAGGAACTGATCGACCGGCTCGGCCTCGGCCTCGCCGGCCTGGTCAACATCCTCAACCCGGACCGGATCATCCTCGGAGGACTCCACCGCGACCTCCTGGAAGCCGACCCCGAACGCCTGCGCGCGGTGGTCGCGGACCGCAGCCTGTGGGGCCGCAGTGGCAGCGTGCCGATCCTGGCCTGCACGCTGGACCACAACAGCCTCGTGGGCGCCGCCGAACTGGCCTGGCAGCCCGTGCTCGACGACCCGCTGGCCGCACTGGCCTGACCGGTCCCTACGTCCCAGAGGAGCGTGCGGGCCGGGCTCGGCCACACGTACTGCGGCGGGACCTTCCGGAGCGCCCCGGCCGTTGGGAGGCCGTTTCCCCGTCGCCCGCGGGGCGGTCACCCGGGCACCCCGGCCGACCACGCGCGTGCTGCGTCTCCCGCAGCCCCGGCTCCGGAGCTGGGTGGTTGGCACGGAAGCAGGCCCCAGGCCAGGGCGTACTCCCGCCGGTGTACGCGGACTGCCGCCGCCCGTACGACGCCCCGGCCCCTCTCCCGGAGACAGGCTCGTAGACGAAAGGAAGCGGACCGACCCCGACCGAGGAGCTGACCGAGATGAACACCCTGGCGCACACCGGAGGGCCCGGGCCCTGGATCCTCTTCTTCCCGTTCGTCTGGGCGGCCGTCGTCATCGGCGTCGTCACGCTGCTGCGCCGCACCGTCCGGCGCGGCCCCTGGCAGCAGCCGCACGGCGTCCGCCGGGGCGGCCCGCCCGGCGAGCAGTCGCCGATCGGCCTCCTGGGCCGACGGTTCGCCGCGGGCGAGATCGACGAGGACGAGTACTGGCGCAGGCTCTCCGTCCTGGACGAGCCCTACGGTCGGTACGACAACGGCGGCCCGTACGGCAAGGAGGGTCCGTAGGGCGACAGCGGCCCGTCGTGACGGCGTGAGCCATGGAACGCGGGAGCGCGTCGATCCGTTCGCGATCGACGCGCTCCCGTGCGCGTTCCGTGCGAGCGCCGCCCCGTTCCCGTCAGCCGACGACGGCCGACCGGGCCCGGATCCGTGCTGCCGCAGGCTCCAGGAGACCTCCGGGGGCAGAGTCGAACGGCCCGTCGGTCGTCGACCCGTACACCGGGAGAGGGGGAAGAGCGGTGGTGAAGGAGGGCGCGGGCAGGGTGAACCACACGACCTTCCCGGTGTCCTCGCTCGGTCGTACGCCCCAGCTCTCGCTGACCGCGGCGATCATCGCCAGTCCGCGCCCGGAGGTGGCGGAGAAGTCGGCGTCGCACACGGTCGGCAGCCGGGGGTCGTGGTCGTGGACGGAGACCGTCAGCCGGTCGAGCAGCAGCTCGATCTCGACGGTGCACGATTTGTCCGGCTGTGCGTGCCGGTGGACGTTGGTCAGCAGTTCGGTGACACCGAGCGCTGCCTGGTCGATCAGAGGATCGAGATGCCAGTAGCGCAGTTGCGCCGAAATTATTCTGCGGACCTGACCGATCCGCGACGGCAGAGCTTTGAGCTCCACCGCGCAGTGCCTGCTTGGCTCGCTGATCACGGCTGCGACTCCCCGAAATAGGTCCGGAAGAAGACGAAGGAACGGATCCAGCAGATGGCTGACTGCTGTTTCTGGTCATGCGTGGTCCGCCCTGAACGGCTTCCGGCGGGGCTGCTTCCGCTGTCACCGCCGGTGCACCATCAGTGACGTGTGACCAGCGTGACTCAGGGGGTTGGGCTCCGCAACTCGCGGTGCCCTTACCGCACCGTAGCGTCAGCTCCGGCGCCCCGCCGCGTTCCTCACCGCCTCCAGGAACCGCCGGACCGGTACGGCACCGCCCGGCCTGCGGTTGCGCTGGCCCATGGTCAGCCGGTAGCGCACCCCGTTGATGCGCGCGACCGCGGAGCCGGCGGCGGCGAACCACGGCCTCCCGGCGCTCACCGCCGTCACCGGGGCGCTGTCGATCTCGCGTCCGTTGCTCGTCAGCAGCGCGAGCCTGCCGTCCTTGATGATCACTTGACCCGCTCTGGTGAGCGACCGCGCCCACCGCCGGATCCGCACGTCGCTCGCGCTGAACTCCGCCGTGCTGAAATCCGCCGCGCTGAATTCCGTTTCGGCCATGGCGACTTCACCCCCCTTGTGCAGACTTCTGTAAGTCTGCCCCGCGCGAGGCGCGCGCACCAGGCCCCCTCGGGAACCGCTCCCTCCGGCGTACGGCTCCCGGACCGCGCGGAAGCCCGAGCCCTGGGCCAAGGGAGGGCTATGGGCCATCAAAGTAAACGTTTGCGCAGGTGGGGGGAATATCGTGGAAGTCGCGGAGCAGGACGTCACCCGAAGGAGAGCGCTGATGGACACCAGTGGGAACAGACCCGAGGGCGGCGTCATGGAAACCCTGGACGTCGACCGCAGCGATCCGGACTACCGGGCCTGGCTCAAGGAAGCCGTACGCAAGGTCCAGGCGGACGCAAACCGTTCTGCGGACACCCACCTGCTCCGCTTCCCGCTGCCCGAGCACTGGGGCATCGACCTCTATCTCAAGGACGAGTCGACGCATCTCACGGGCAGCCTGAAGCACCGGCTGGCCCGGTCGCTCTTCCTCTACGGACTCTGCAACGGCTGGATCCGGCGCGGCAAGCCGGTCATCGAGGCCTCCAGCGGCTCGACCGCCGTCTCGGAGGCGTACTTCGCGAAGCTGATCGGCGTGCCGTTCGTCGCGGTGATGCCCCGGACGACCAGCCCCGAGAAGTGCCGCCTGATCGAATTCCACGGCGGTCAGTGCCACTTCGTCGACGACTCGCGCCGTCTGTACGAGGAGTCGGCCGCCCTCGCGGCCGAGACCGGCGGGCACTACATGGACCAGTTCACCTACGCCGAACGCGCCACCGACTGGCGGGGCAACAACAACATCGCCGAATCCATCTACCAGCAACTGCGGCTGGAGCGGTATCCGGAGCCCGCCTGGATCGTCGCCACCGCCGGGACGGGCGGGACGTCCGCGACCATCGGGCGCTACGTCCGCTACATGCAGCACGACACGCGGATCTGCGTACCCGACCCGGAGAACTCCTGTTTCTTCGACGGCTGGGTCCACGGCGACCCGGAAGCGACCAGCGACTGCGGGTCGCGCATCGAGGGCATCGGCAGACCGCGCATGGAACCGAGCTTCGTGCCCGGAGCCATCGACCGGATGATGAAGGTGCCCGACGCGGCCAGTGTCGCGGCCGTACGGGTGCTGGAGCGCGCCATCGGCCGCAAGGCGGGCGGCTCCACGGGCACCGGGCTGTGGAGCGCCCTCAGGCTCGTCGCCGAGATGGTGGAGCGGGGCAGCACCGGGAGCGTCGTCGCCCTCTTCTGCGACCCGGGCGACCGCTACCTGGACAAGTACTACTCCGACGAGTGGCTGAGAGGGCAGGGCATGGACATCCGGCCGTACACCGAGACCATCGACCACTTCCTGGCCACGGGTGTCTGGCCCTGAGCCGGACGCAGGCCGGTCTAGTCCTCCAGCAGCGTGCCGAGCACCCGGCCGAAGATCCGCCGCCCGGCGCGCGCCACCAGAGGGTCGCCCCAGCCGGGGACCAGCCTCATCCGGACCTCCTCGACCCAGATCACATGCGAGCCCGAACCCGTCGGGCGCACGTCGATCGAGGCCCGGCCGCGCACCACGGAACCCCGCTTCTCCAACTGGCACAGCCCCGCCCGGCCCGCGGACGGCGGCGTCCACCGCACCACTTCCATCGGATCGTCGAAGCCCAGCGGCCCCACACCGGTCCGCGCCACGAAGACCGTCCCGGCCCGGGTGGGCAGCCCTGTGGGGACGGTGACCGAGGTGAACGGAACAGTGCCCCCGTGCCGCTCCCAGTCGGTCACCCGCCGCCACGCCTCGGCGGCGGGGAGGGGAGTGAAACGCTCGATGCGGAATACGGCCACACATCGATCCTAGGACGTCCGGGCCATCGCGGTACGCGGAGCGGAAGGCGAGCCGCCGACTACGCCTCCGGGGAGCCGCCCGCCACCATCAGGCCCGGCAGATGCTCCTCGATCTCCTCCCGGACCTCGTCCGGCAGGCCCGCGTCCGTGACGAAGGCGTCCACCTCGTCGAGCCCGGTGAAGGAACTCAGCCCGACCGTCCCCCACTTGGTGTGGTCGGCGACCACCACGACCCGCCGTGCGGCGCGTACGAGACGGCGGTTCGTCTCGGCCTCCGCGAGATTCGGCGTGGAGAGACCGGCCTCGACCGAGATCCCGTGCACCCCGATGAACAGCACATCGAAGTGGAGCGAGTCGATCGCACGGTCGGCGACCGGACCGACGAGCGAGTCCGAGGGCGTGCGGACCCCGCCCGTGAGCACCACCGTGGCAGCCCCGGCCCGTGCCGCGCCCGCCGCCGTCGGACGCTGCGCGCCGTGGAACACATCGGCGACCCGCACCGAATTGGTCACCACCGTCAGGCCCGGGACGTCGACGAGATGACGGGCCAGCGCGAACGTCGTCGTACCGCCCGAGAGCGCGATCGCGCTGCCGGGCACGACCATGGTGGCCGCCGTGCGCGCGATGTCCTCCTTGGCGCTCAGCTCCAGCGTCGACTTGGCCTCGAAGCCGGGCTCGTGCGTGCTCGCCTCGACGACCGGGACGGCTCCGCCGTGCACCTTCTCGATGACCCCCTGACGCGCCAGCGCGTCCAGGTCCCGGCGGATGGTCATGTCGGAGACGCTGAGTTTGCGGGTCAGCTCGTTGACCCTGACCCCGCCGCGCTTGCGCACATCGTCGAGAATGAGGGCGCGCCGCTGCTCGGCGAGCAGGTTCTGATTCTCGCTCAAGGCCGGGCCCGGTCCTTCCCTCTGTGGTACGCACGGTCCGGCAGCCGCCCTGCGGGACGTCCTCATCCTGCCACGCAGTGTCGCGGGCCGGTTCACTGGGGAGATTCGGTGAGAGCCCGGCGACGGGTGCCTTTCGTCCGCGATGGTGGTGACTGGGCATCAGCCCAAAACCCCAGCCGTCCCCCTCCCGCCGGCCGCGCGCCGGACGGTCCAGAGAGCGAGCCACCGAATTGGCCCCTGCCCCCCAGGCCGCGCCCGGCAGTGGCGCCGCGCTGGAACTGCTCGTCCACGGCGTCGGCGGAGCCACCCCGCAGGAGATGCTCGGCGATCCGCGTACGACCAGGATCACCGGTGACACCACGGCCGCGATCTACCGGCGTACCGAGGACGTGGGAGCCGAGCATCACCCGGAGCGACACCGGGAAGGACCGGTCGCCGAGGCATACTGCTGGTCCAACCTCACCTCCGGCAACGGCTCCCGGGCCCTCTGGCTGCTGCTGCTCCCGTTCATGGTGGTCAACCTCGCGCACTGGATGCGCCCCACCGCCCGGGGCCGCACCGGTGCGGTCCGGCTGTACGGGGTCCTGGTCAGGCTGGTCGCGCTCAGCCTCACCGTGCTCCTGACCGCCGCGGCCTGCGAGGTCGCGCTCGACCTGGTGGCCTGGCAGTGCGCGGGTACCCCGGGATGCGCCGGCCGGCGCTCCTGGCTGGGCTTCCTCTCCACCGAACAGGGCGGGTGGTTCTCCCAGCCCGGCCGCCGGCTCTCCGTCGCCGCGCTCGTGCCCGTCGCCGTGGTGGGGCTGCTCTGGTACCTGTCCAACCGCACCTGGAGCGCCTACGAGGCCCAGCGCCCCCTCACCTGGGAGGAAGAGGCCGAACCGGACGCCGAGGCCGCCGAGGCCGAGGAGGCGCAGGAAACGGCCGCACCACTGGTCCGCCCGGCCCTCGGCCGGCCCGGCTTCTGGTACGGCCGCAGGCTGGTGGCCCGGCTGCGCGCCGCGCACACCGCGGCCGGATTCCTCACGGTCGCCGCCGCCGTCGGAGGAACGGCGGCCCGGCACGACCGGGCCGCCGACAGCCCCGTACCCGAGGTGATCGGAGTCCTCTTCGAGGCAGCCCTCGTCCTCTGCGCCCTCTTCGTCGTCGCGGTCGTCTGCCACCGGGGGCGCAGCGAGCGGCGCGTCGACAACCTGCTCGACCGTGCCGTGATCACCTACCTCCCCGGCGCCGCCCTGGCCCTGCTGGCCACCGGCGTCGTGTACGCCGGATGGTCGCGACCCGGCTGGACGTCCTCGGGAACCCTGCCCGGCGAGACGGCCTTCCGTGTCCTCACCCTCGGCCAGGGCGTGCTCGTCGTCGTACTCGCCGCGGTGGCACTGACCCTGTACCGGCGCACACCCGAGCCGCGCACCACCCTGCGCGGACTCGGCGGCCCCGCCGTCGCGATGCTGGCCTGCGCGCTCGGCGGTGTGATGTCCGGGGGAATGTCCCAGCGCGTCGCCGACTGGCTCGACGGCCCCGGCACCCCCGGCATGGGTGCGGACTCCGCCATAGCGGGCCCGCCGGTGCTCCTCAGCTGGCAGGCCGCCGTCATCCCGGTCCTGCTGCTGCTCCTGCTGGTACCCGTCGTCTGGCTGGCGGCGCGCACCGTGCGGCGCGCCCGCCGGCTGGGACCCGTGATCGAGGCGGAGTACGAGGAGAAGCACCCCGAGCCCGGTCGCACCGGACAGATCGCGCGCATCAGGGCCGCCGCCGCCCTCACCGACTCCGCACCCGGCATCCTCGGCCTGCTCTCCGCCGCCACCCTGCTGCTCGGCGCCGCGGCGGTGACCGGGTCCTGGCTCACCGGAGAGGTCCCCGGCCTGGCCATGGACGGCACGGCCCCGTTCGTCGAATCGTTCGCCGAGGCGGCCCAGGCGACCGGCTCCTGGCTCATAGGGTTCGGCGTCATCGTGCTCGTCACCTGCGGCCGCCGCGCCTACCGGGACGCCTCGGCGCGGCGCACCATCGGCATCCTCTGGGACGTCGGTACGTTCTGGCCGCGCGCCGCCCACCCCTTCGCACCGCCCTGCTACGCCGAGCGCGCCGTTCCCGACCTCTCGTCCCGCATGTGCGCCTGGACGGGGAGCACCCGTGGCAGGCTCGTCATCTCCGGCCACTCCCAGGGCAGTGTGCTGGCCGCCGCCGCGGTCTGGCAGCTTCCCGACGCGGCCAGGCGCCGGGTCGCGCTGCTCACCTACGGCTCTCCGATCGAGCGGCTGTACGGGCGGTGGTTCCCCGCGTACTTCGGTCCGGCGGCCCTGGACGGGCTCCACAGGTCCGTCCACTGCTGGCGCAACCTCTGGCGTGCGACGGACCCGATCGGCGGACCGGTCAGGATCGACGAGGGGCAGGGCCCCGAGGTGGACCGCGGTCCGCTGAAGGACCCGCTCGTCTACGGCCGGACGCCCGAATTCCCGCTCCCCGAACCGGTCCTGGGACACTCCGACTACCAGGCCGACCCCGTCTTCGCCGTGGAGCGGGCCGCGCTCCTGGAGCGGCTCGGGCCCGTCGTTCCGCAGCAGGCGGCCGGCGGTGTCCAGGGGGCGGGCGCCGAGGCTCAGGGCAGCGCGGGAAGGTCCTCGGGATAGAGCATCGTCAGGTCGTCCGTGCTCGGCTCGGTGAGCTGGGCGACCCGGCCTGCGTGCCGCTCGACCATCGACTCGAAGGTCTGGCGGGCCGTCCGGCCGTTGCCGAAGGCCGGGCCCTTGGGAAGCGCCGTGAAGTACTTGAGCAGCGCTTCCCCGGTCCCCTCCGCCAGGCTGTACTCGTGCTCCTCGCTCTGCTGCCCGACGATCCGCAGGAGCTCCTCGGGCTCGTAGTCGCTGAAGGTGATGGTCCGGGAGAAGCGGGACGCCACACCGGGGTTGACGGTGAGGAAGCGCTCCATCTCGTGGGTGTATCCGGCCACGATGACCACCACCGCGTCCCGGTGGTCCTCCATCAGCTTCACCAGCGTGTCGATGGCCTCCCGGCCGAAGTCACGGCCGGAGTCCTCGGGCGACAGGGCGTACGCCTCGTCGACGAACAGCACCCCGCCGCGCGCCCGGTCGAACGCCTCCTGTGTGCGGATGGCCGTGGACCCGATGTGCTCACCGACCAGATCGACCCGGGACACCTCCACGAGGTGGCCGTGCTCCAGCACACCGAGCGAGGCCAGGATCTCGCCGTACAGCCTGGCCACGGTCGTCTTGCCCGTGCCGGGGGAGCCGGTGAAGACCAGGTGCCGGCGCACCGAGGCCGCCTTCAGGCCGGCCAGCTTGCGGCGGCGGCCCACCTCGATCATGTCGGTCAGCGCCCGCACCTCGCGCTTGACGCTGTCCAGGCCCACCAGGGCGTCGAGTTCACCGAGCACGGCGGCGGAGTCCCTGACCGGCTCGGCGGGCACCGGGGGCGCGGCGGCGGGCTCGGCCGTCCGCTGCCCGGGCATCGCCCCGAGCAGCCCGGGCGTGGTCTGCGTCGCCGTCAGGACCGTGGGCGGCGGCGCGGGCGCCGCACCGCGCAGACCGCTCTCGTCACTGGTGCAGTCCTGGGCCACCGGACCGCCCGTGTGCCCGTCGCCGTGCGCGGAGCCCTCCGGGAACTCGTAACCGCCGCGCGCGCACCGCTCGGTCCGGCAGCGGGTCAGGGTGGAGCGGCACCCGTCCATGACGTGGAAGCCGTATCCCTCGCTCCCCGTGACCCGGCAGCTGTCGAAGGTGCCCCGGCCCTCGGCCGAGACGTAGAAACCGGCCTCCGCGGGGGAGGTGACGGTGCAGCGCTCGATGGTCGGGTCGGCGCCCTTGGTGACGATGACACCGGTCTGCGCCGCGTCGATGGTGCAGTTGTTCAGTGTGCCGCCGCTGCCGTGGTCGCGGAACCACGCACCGGTCGACGCCTCGCGGATGCGGCAGTCGTCGAGCTGGGCGGTGGCCCCGTCGCTCACCGAGACCGCCGTGTTGCGGATCTGGGAGAGATCGCTGTCCACCACATCGGCGCGCGAGCCCCGGTCGAGGACGAAGAGGGCGTCGGGCACGTCGTGGACGCGGCACGAGTCGAGTATGACGGTGGCCCCGTCGCTGACCCAGACCGCCGGGTAGTCGCCCGTGCTGTCGTGGATCTCGCACTGGTTGGCGTCGACCCGGGTGCCCGGGTCCCACACGGAGAGGCCGTTGCGGCCGAACCTGCGCACGGTGGAGCGGGTCAGGGTGAGTACCGAGCGGGAGCGCAGATCGACCGCGTTCTCCGGGATGTCGTGGATGTCGCAGTCGGCGAGCGTGAGGACCGCGTCGGTGTCCAGGGTGACCCCGTCGGCGGAGGTGCGGTGCACCGTGCAGTCGGTGAGGTGCGCGGCGCCGCGCGAGGTGACCTGCACCCCGCTGCCCTTGATCTCGTACACCTCGCAGCCCACCGCCTCCAGGCCGCTGCCCTCCCCGGTCACACTCAGCCCCGCACCCGAGGAGTGATGCACCCGGCAGCGCTCCAGACGGGGATGCGCGCCGTCGCGCACGGAGACACCGGACTGCCCGGCCGAGACGATCTCGCACTCCTCGAACACGCCACCGGCGCCGTCGAGTACGGCGATGCCCACACCGGCCGGATTGTCTACGGTGCAGCGGCGGACCGTGGGCCGGGCCGCGCCCCGCACCTCCAGGCCGGCGGCCGACCGCGTCACGATGCGCAGATCCGTCAGCTCGGGCGCGCCCTCCTCGACCAGCAGGGCGGGGGCGGCCGAGTCCTGGCCCTCCACGTGCAGGTCCTGGACGACGGCGGAGGCGCGGACCGTCAGGGGCACCCCGTCGGCCGGCGCGATCCGTACGGAGCCCGAGGAACCCTCGGGACCGCGCAGGGTCACCGCCCGGCTGATGACGAGATTCTCCCGGTAGGTGCCGGGGGCGACGGTGAGCACGTCACCGTCCGCGGCGGCCTCCAGGGCAGCGGTGAGGGAAGCGTATTCGCCCGTGCGGCGACGCCATCGCGATGTGCCGGTGTGCGTCACCTGGACCGTGCCCTGTGCCATGGTGCTGCTGTGCCCCCACCTCGTGCTGTGTGCGCTGCCTCGTGCCCGTCCGCATGTGCGCGGTCCGCCCGTACTCCGGCAGACCGCCGCTCCGCCTTCCGAGGAGCTCGGCGGGCCGGTCCACCGTAGCGCGCATGACGGGCGCGAGTTGACGGGTCGGCCGCTGAAGCACCCTGCCGGGCCGAAGACGAGGGGGAGGGAAAGCGCTCCCGGTCAGCTACCGGTACCCGTTCTGCCCCAGTCCGGTCCCACTTCGGCCCAGGCGCGGTCGAGCCGGGCGTAGCGCCGCAGCGTCATGCGCCAGACCACGAGCCGGCGCGCTACTTCCGTCAGGCCGCCCGCGAGCAGGGTCACACCGATGCCCGCGAGCACCGCGTGGGTGTGGGCCGTGGAGGTGTCCATGGGGCGCATCGCGGGCCGCCCCTTCTCGTCCGTCCAGATCTTGATCCGGGTGCCGGGAGCGGTCTCCTCGGACGTGGTCGACACCGTGCCCGTGCGCGCCGTGCCGTCGGGGGCGCGCCAACCGGCCACCACCGAGGTGCGGGTGGACTCCTCCGTGACGGCGGCCTCGGGGTCCCGGGCGAAACGGGATGCGCCCGAGGACTCGCGGACCACGACGGCAGAGGTGAGACGGCGCTCCGCGTGCTGGGATCGCACCGCCTGCTGGAGCGCGTCGTCCGTCAGCGAACCGCACACCCAGCCGAGCACCGGCGCCGCCAGCACCATCACCAACAGGGCCAGCAGTGCCACCCACGCCTCGTGACGGTCGGTGGACCGGCACACCGGATTGTGCCTCCACCGCCGGATTCCCAGAACCGCTCGCACAGTTCATGCACCCCCTTCCCTGTCCGTGATAACCCGACGGACGCGCGAATACGTCCGCGGACGGAGAAGAGAGAGCAACCTCACGCCGCCAACACTCCCTCCGGCGCCGCTAGTTCCCCCAGCCGCGAGGCCCGGACCGTCAGCCGAGGACCCGCACCGGATCGCCCACCCGGATCACGCCGGTGCCCTCGGGAATCAGGTTCTGGCCGAAAAGGAGGTCCTTTCCGGCCCTGCGGTGGAGGGCGAGCGTACGCAGCGGCTCCTTGCCCCGCTCCGCCGTCCGCTGGTCGGTGGTCGTGATGACGCACCGGCCGCACGGCTTCACCACACGGAAGACGACCTCCCCGATCGCGATCCGCTTCCAGCCGTCCTCGGCCCAGGGCGCCGTGCCGTCCACCACCACGTTCGGCCGGAACCTGTTCATGGGCAGCGGACCCTCGTCGGGGTGGCCGCCCCGCGCGATCAGCGCGTTGAGGGCGTCGAGCGAGGCACGCGTGGTGAGCAGCAGCGGGAAGCCGTCGGCCAGCGACACGGTCTCGCCGGGCAGGCCGAACGCCGGATCGACGGGCCTGCGGTGCGACGGCGCGTCGAGATGGACGAGCCGGACCTCCGCACCGAGGCGCGTGCTGAACCATGCGTGTGCCGCCTCGGCGGCCTCCACCACCTCGACCTTGCTCCTGTGGAGCTGCGCGACGAGCAGGAGGCCCGGATCCGGCACCTCCACCCGCAGCGGCTCGCTCCCGGGTGCCGACAGCGACAACCCGCCACCGGGCAGCACCCGCGCCGACAGCTGCGCCATGCGCGGCTGCTGACGCTGGGTGACGACCGTGCCCTCTCCGTCGATCAGCATCCAGCGGCGGTCACCGTCGAGTCCCCATGGCTCGACGACGGCCTCGTCGGCCGCGCACGCGGCCAGCGACTTGACGGGATGGACGCGCACGGCGCTCAGAACTGCGGGAGGCATGCCCCCATCCTGCCAGCCGGCCCCCCGCCGAACGGGGCCCGGCAGCGCCGGTCAGTACCCCCGGCCCTGGTACGGACGGTTGTAGGGGTCCTCGTACGGCGACTGCGCGGGCGCCGGCCGCGGCGAGGCCGGGCGCATCGCCTCGTACCCGGTGCCGGGGCGCTGCGGCTGCTGCGGCGGCTGCTGCTGGTAGCCGCGCGGGGCGGAGGGCTGCTGGGGGATGTACGGCGCGGGCGCGTGCTGCAGCTGTGCGGGCTGCATCATCGGCGCCTGCTGCATCCCGGCGTTCTGGTACTGCGGCTGCGCCGCCTGCTGCGGGTAGCCGTAGGACCCGGTGTTCTGGGACGGGGCCGCGGGCAGGGCGGGCAGCGCCGAGGGAAGGGCCGGCAGGTAGCTGTTCCCGGTGTCGTAGGCGGCAGGGACCCGGATCGGTGCGATCTGAGGGGTCCCCCGCTCGGCGACCAGGGAGTCGTAGATCGGGGTGTCGGGGAACGACGGCGCGGCGTAGTAGCCGCTGCCGTAGGTGGAGCGGGGGGAGGTCATGACACATAAGTTAAGCCCACGATGTGCTGGTTGGGG
This sequence comes from Streptomyces sp. CB02058, assembly GCF_001905505.1. Classification (GTDB taxonomy): domain Bacteria; phylum Actinomycetota; class Actinomycetes; order Streptomycetales; family Streptomycetaceae; genus Streptomyces. Next base: position 549,789 of record NZ_LIPG01000004.1, on the reverse strand, counting down.
AGTCCCAATCTTGGGGTTATCCGTTTTACGCTGGTTCTGTGTGCCGGACCCACCGAAATCGTTAATGCCTCTGTTAACGCGGAGGCTTTTCCGCGGGAGGGTCCGTGGTTAACGAGAAGTGGCGGAGAGGCTACAAAGGGCGACCCCCGCGCGCTCTCCCGGCGGAGGCTTTGATCGCGAGAGCCCGGAGGCCATGACCGTCGGACCCCGTCGCCCGCCCGAGCCGATCCCGCGCCTTCCCCGGGCTCCGGCACTGGGAAGACCCCGGGCGGAGTGATTCGCGTTCGTGCGCGACCATGATTTTCCCCGACGCCTCCGACCGCATACCGAGCCGTCCGGAGCGAATTGCGCGCGCGTTCGCGGAGCCCGAACTCGTCGCCGCCGAACACCCTTTGGCCGCGGGATGCACAGGGGCGGAAGCGGGGGACCCCGTCTCCGCCGGCCTCCGGGCGGGTCGGGCCCCGCGGAGCGTGCCGGGTAGGCTCGGCCGCGCACCGTCAGGAGTGGCGAAGCCGAGGGGGACGACACCGCCGTGCACGACGATCCGGCCTGGGGGCCGCTGCCCGTCCGCCACGCAGCCCTGCGATGGCTGCTGATCCCCGTGACCGTGGTGTTCCTGCCGTTCTGGTGGCTGGTGTGGATCCTCCTCGCGATCGCTTTCTCCGGCGTGGCGGCGGTGGCCCAGCTGATCGTCTACGTGGTGCCGAGGGCGGAGAAGGGCGCGGTACGCGTTTTCGACGCCACACTGGGTCAGGTGCCGTTCCTCCCGCTCTGGTGCGTGACCCCCGTGGCGTTGCTGAAGGAGGGCGACTCGGCGTACTACCGGGCGAGAGTGGACCGGCTCGTAGAGAAGAAGACCCGGCGGGTGGACACCCCTCCGTACGAACGCGATCTGGAACTCGGGGCCCACTTCTTCCGGGGGGCCGGGGCCGGTTACGTCCTGCGTGTCGCCTCGGAGCGGGGCTGGAGCCTCCACCCGGTGCTGCGCTCGCACCCCCGGCGCCGCCTCCGGCTGCGTCACAATGGCCGTCCACGGCCGGATCTGAGGACCTGACGGCCCGTCCGGGTCCCGGTACCCGCTTCGAAGGAGACGGCAATGAGACGGCACGCCGCACGGTGGCCGACAGGGATCGGCGCGTTCGTCCTGGGCTTGGCAGTCTTGACCGGCTGTGCCATCGACAAGGGCTCGGCACTTGCCGCGGACTTCGAGGAGAGCTGGGCCGGCACGCCGGACGTGGCGGACATCCGCACCACCAAGAACAACACCCTGCCCTTCAGCGGAACATCCACCGGCACGCTGGTTCTGGAGGACGGCACCCCGGCCGACCGCGTGAGGGAGCTGGCGGACGAACTGGGCGAGTACGTCGCCCGCAACGACGCGACCAGTGGCCGGATCACGGCGGGCGGCATCACCTTCTCCGTCGTCGCGGACAGGACCCGCACCCGTGAAGTCCTGGCGCTGTGGCAGTCGTTGGAGGCCGACGGCCAGGTCAAGGGCGCAGACATCGAGGACGCGCCGTGGAAGGGAGAGGCCGACCGCTGGCGGATCGACGTCGACGCGGCAGGGATGAAGGGCGGGATGGTGCTGTTCAAGGACATCTCCGCCGAGGGCGGCAGCCACCGGCCGCTCCCCGGAGTGACGGTCCTCAAGGTCGAGGGGCCGGGTCTCCTGGTGGAGAGTGCCTTCGGTGACCGTTTCCCCACCGAGGCGGTCGCCGCCTACGACGCGGTGAGCGCCCGGTATCCGGTCGCCGCGGCGACTCTGCGGCGCGACGCCGTGTCCGGATCGGCGGTACGCATCGTCGTGCCCCTGAGCGCGGACATCGAGCAGGCCGGGGAACTCGCCAGGAGTGCGGCGCCGAACCTCGGTGACGCCGTCGAGGTCGTCGGCGAGGGCCGGTGACACAGGGGGAACCGGTTCACGGGCTCTGAGCCGGCCGCTTCCCCAATGCGAGCGAACCCGGTCCGGACTGTGGGCTCACAGGTGGGCCGGGGATTAGGTTGACGGGAAACTCTCCGGGCATCCGGACTCGTGATGGGGGCGAGCATGACCATGCAAAAGGGAACCAATGTCGCGGTGCCGGCCCGCGCCGTGCGCGTCGAACTGGGCTGGCGTGCCTCCCCGGGCACGCCCGACGTGGATGCCTCGGCGCTCCTGCTCGTCTCCGGAAAGGTGCGCGGAGACGCGGACTTCGTCTTCTACAACCAGCCGGCGCACGCGTCGGGCGCGGTACGCCACGAAGGCAAGCGCACCGTCGGGGGCGGTGTCACGGACAGCCTCGCGGTCGACTTCGGGCGTATGGAGCCGGCGATCGACCGGGTCGTCGTCGCGGCCTCGGCCGACGGCGGGACCTTCGGCCGGGTGACCGGCCTGTACGTGAGGATCGTGGACGCGGCGAACGGCGCGGAGATCGCCCGCTTCGAGAGCGCCGACGCGACGGTCGAGACCGCCTTCATCCTCGGCGAGCTCTATCTGCGCCAGGGCGCCTGGAAGTTCCGTGCGGTGGGACAGGGCTACGACACCGGACTCGCGGGCCTGGCGACCGACTTCGGCATCTCCGTCAACGAGCCCCAGCCGGCGCCCCCGCAGACGCTTCCCCGGCCCCAGGCGCCCCCCGTCGCGCCCCAAGCGGCCCCCGCGCCGCCACCCGCACCCCCCGTCACCCAGGCCGTGAGGCTGACCAAGGTCACGCTGACGAAGGAAGCGCCCTCGGTCTCGCTCTCGAAACAGGGCGGTACCACCGGAGTGCTGCGCGTCAATCTCAACTGGGAAGTGCGCAAGCAGTTCAAGGGCTGGGGCGCGAAACTCGGCAGAGCTGTCGCCATGCACGGCGACCTCGATCTCGATCTCTGCGCGCTGTACGAACTCACCGACGGAAGCAAGGGGGTTGTGCAGGCGCTCGGAAACGCCTTCGGGTCTCTGCGCCAGCCGCCGTTTATCCATCTGGACGGCGACGACCGCACCGGCGCGGTCTCCACCGGAGAGAACCTCACGGTCAACCTCGACCACAAGGACCGGCTGCGCCGTGTTCTGATCTTCGTCACCATCTACGAAGGCGCCCGGAGTTTCGCCGATCTGCATGCCACGGTCACGCTCCAGCCGCAGAACGGTGCCGCGATCGACTTCTCTCTCGACGAATGCACCGTGCCTTCCACCGTGTGCGCCCTCGCTCTGATCACGGGCAACGGGGGAGACCTCACCGTGCAGCGCGAGGCCCGCTATCTCGTGCCCCAGCGGGGTGTGAGCCCGCAGCGGACCATAGACGCCGCCTACGGGTGGGGCATGAACTGGACCCCCGGACGCAAGTGACCCCTCCCGGTCCCCGCTGCCGTCCGGCGGGGCCCAGAGGTGCGGCGAGCGGCAGTGGGGGCCGCAGGGTGCCGTCGCCGTCGCCGGGTACGGCTCAGGGTTCCGGTGCGGCCTCGGGGCGGGCGTACGTACGCCCCTTCCAGGCCGCACCGAGGCCCCGGTAGTGCTGCACGGCGGAGTCCACCGTCATCAGGAGATAGAGGACCGCGGTGAACGGCAGCAGCGGTGCCAGCCAGAGAGACTGCCGGTAGTACCCCAGCATCGGCATGTACGTCCCCGCCATCACCGCCCAGGCCGCCCCGCCCGCCCAGGCCGCCACCGGGTCTCCCGTCAGCAGCCCGGCGAGCAGGGTGGCGGGCGGCGCGACATAGACCAGGCCCAGCCCGAACACCGTGCCCGCCAACAGCAGAGGGCTGTGCCGGAGTTGTGCGTAGGCGCTCCGCGAGACCATCCGCCACAGGTCGGCCAGCCGTGGATACGGCCGTACGCTGTCCACCCGCTCCGCGAGGCCCAGCCAGATCCTGCCCCCGGCGCGGCGGACCGCGCGGGCCAGCGACACGTCGTCGATCACCGCCTGGCGGATGGACTCCGGGAGCCGTGCCCGCTCGGCCGTTCCGGCACGCAGCAGTACGCAGCCGCCCGCCGCGGCGGCCGTCCGGGACCCGCGCCGGTTCACCCGCCGGAAGGGGTAGAGCTGCCCGAAGAAGTACACGAAGGCGGGCACGATCAGCCGCTCCCAGGTGCTCGCCACCCGGAGCCTGGCCATCTGCGAGACCAGATCGAAGCCGTCCGCGCCCTCGGTCCCCGCCGCGGCGACGAGCTCGCGCAAGCTGTCCGGCTCATGCGCGATGTCCGCGTCGGTCAGCAGCAGGAACTCGGGCTTCCGCTGCCGGGCCAGCGCCATCCCGTGCCGCAGGGCCCAGAGTTTGCCCGTCCAGCCCGGCTCCGGTTCGCCGGGCGACACCACCGTCAGTGGCAGTCCTCCGCAGCGTACGGACAGCGCGCGGGCCAGCTCGCCCGTGCCGTCGCCGCTGCAGTCGTCGACGAGGATGATCTCGGCCTCGCCCGGATAGTCCTGGGCGAGCAGCGACGGCAGGCTCCTCGGCAGGACCTCGGCCTCGTCGCGCGCGGGCACGACCACGGCCACGGACGGCCAGCGCTCCGGCTCGGCCTCGGTACGCACGGGCAGCCGCTGGTCGGTCCGCCAGAAGAACCCCTGCCCGAGCAGCAGCCAGACCCACACGACCAGCGAACCCACGGCGATCCAGGCAACGGCGCTCATCCGTCGAAGTGTGCACCACTCCGGCGGCGGCGCAAGGGTGGTCGACTATGGTGACCGGGTGAAGATCGCACTCATGGACTCGGGAATCGGCCTGCTCGCGGCAGCGGCCGCGGTACGCCGGCTTCGGCCCGACGCCGATCTGGTGGTGTCGTCGGATCCTGGTTCGATGCCCTGGGGGCCACGCACGCCCGAGGACGTGACCGGGCTTGCGCTCGCCGTGGCACGTGCCGCCGCGGCCCACCGGCCGGACGCCCTGATCGTCGCCTGCAACACCGCGTCCGTGCACGCCCTTCCCGCCCTGCGGGCCGAACTGGAGCCCGGCCTGCCGGTCATCGGCACGGTGCCCGCGATCAAGCCGGCCGCCGCGGGCGGCGGCCCCTTCGCCATCTGGGCCACCCCGGCGACCACGGGCAGTCCCTACCAGCGCGGGCTCATCCGTGAATTCGCCCGGGACGCGGACGTGACCGAGGTGCCCTGCCCGGGGCTGGCCGACGCCGTCGAGCACGCCGACGAGGAGGCGATCGACCGCGCGGTGGCGGCCGCCGCCGCCCTCACCCCGGCCGGGGTGACGGACCTGGTCCTCGGCTGCACCCACTACGAACTGGTCGCCGAACGCATCCGTGCCGCCGTGGAGGGCGACCGCCCCGGCCGCGCCCCGCTCGTGCTGCACGGCTCCGCCGAGGCGGTGGCGACCCAGGCCCTGCGCCGTATCGGAGCGGCTCCCGCTCCGTCGGCCGAACCGGTCGGCACCCTCACCGTGCTCCTCGCGGGACACGCCGGGGACCTGCCCGAACCCGCGATGGCCTACGCCGAGGGCCTGCTGCTCAAGGCCGTCAGCCCCGCGCTCTGACCGGTTCCGGCGCCCCGAGGGGCCGCGCGACCCCTCCCGGGCGCGCGGAACCCGGTTACGCTGCTTGGCATGACGGACCACCCCGGCAACGCGCGGCACGGTTCGAGCCAGGCCCCCAGTACGGTCTGGACGGGACGGGCCACCAATCGCTTCCAATGGCTGCTCGCGGCTGTGGGAGCCGGGTGCCTGGCGCTCGGCATCGAACTGGCGGTCGATTCGGCCTGGAGTGCCGGGATCGCCCCGCTGCTCATGTCCGTCATCGGCTGCGTCGCCGCAGGGCTCCTCATCCTCTTCGGCACCCTCGCCTTCGTGCATGTGGCCGTCAAGGTCGACGGCGACGCCCTCGAGGTCCGCTGCGGCCACGCGGGGCTTCCCCGGCGCCGCATCCTGCTCACCCATGTGGTGGGCGCGGACTTCGTCCCCAAGGTCACGCCCCGCCAGTGGGGCGGCTGGGGCTACCGCTGGCGCCCCGAGCAGGGCACCGCGGTCGTCGTACGCCGGGGGGAGGCGCTGGTGCTCCGGCTGGGCGACGGCAGGACTTTTACTGTGACGGTGGACAACGCGGAGGGCGCCGTGCGCTTCATCCGCGACCGGCTGCACCTCGCTCCCGCGGCGACGGGCCCTCCAGGAGCCTGAGGCCCGCACGGGCCGTGTGGTCCGGGCGCGCTCCGGTCGCCGCCTCGGCCTCGGGAGCGGGGCGTGCTCCTGTTGACCTGACCTGACCTGACCTGACCTCGGCCGTGGGATCAGGGCTAGGTCTCCTGCCCCGGCTGTGGGATCCGCCCGGGGCAGTCGTGCGTCTGCGAGGCGTACCGCGCTCCGGAGCGGGAGCGGCTGCCGCCCGCACAGCCGATCACCGTAGACTCCGCCAGGTGAGCGCCACCGTCACCACCGTCGATCCGCCGTCCGTCCCCGCGTCCCGCAGCAGGAAGCTGTGGCCGCGGCTCGTCCGGCCGGCCGCAGCCGTCCTCTCCGGTGCGCTGCTCTACGCGAGCTTCCCGCCCCGGCCTCTCTGGTGGCTGGTACTGCCCGGCTTCGCCCTGCTGGGCTGGGTCCTGAGCGCGCGCAGGCTGCGCGCGGCGCTGGGGCTCGGGCTCCTCGCGGGCCTCGGCTTCATGCTGCCGCTGCTGCACTGGACGGGCGAGGAGGTCGGCCCGGTCCCGTGGCTCGCGCTCGCGCTCGCCGAGGCCCTGTTCATCGCCGTGGGCTGCGTCGGGATCGCCGCGGTCTCCCGGCTCCCGTACTGGCCCGTCTGGGCCGCCGCCGTCTGGACACTGGACGAGGCGGTCAGGGCCCGGGTGCCGTTCGGCGGCTTCCCCTGGGGCAAGATCGCCTTCGGCCAGGCCGACAGCGCGTTCCTGCCGCTCGCCGCGCTCGGCGGCACGCCGCTGCTCTCCTTCGCCGTCGTCCTGTGCGGCTTCGGCCTCCTGGAGGCCGTGCGCCAGGTCCGCCGCTACCGCGCCGACGGCACCGTGCCGCGCGCCGCCGTGATCGCGGCGGCCGTCACCGTCGCCGCTCCCGTGGTCGCCGCGCTGGCCGCCCTCCCGCTGGTCGACGACTCGGCAGAGGACGGTACCGCCACCGTCGCCGCGATCCAGGGCAACGTGCCGCGCCTCGGGCTCGACTTCAACTCCCAGCGCCGGGCCGTCCTGGACAACCACGTGGCGCGTACGGAGCAGCTCGCCCGGGACGTCCAGGCGGGGAAGGAGCCCAAGCCCGACCTGGTCCTGTGGCCGGAGAACTCCTCCGACCTCGATCCGTACCGCAACGCCGACGCCACCGAGGCCATCGACCGGGCCGTGCGGGCCATCGGCGCCCCCACGGTCATCGGCGCGGTCCTCACACCGGACACCGGACCGCTGCGCAACACCCTGATCGAGTGGGACCCGAAGAGCGGCCCCGTCGACACCTACGACAAGCGGCACATCCAGCCGTTCGGCGAGTACATGCCGATGCGCTCCTTCGTGCGGATCTTCAGCAAGGACGTCGACCGGGTGCAGCGTGACTTCGGTCCGGGCAGCCAGGTCGGCGTGTTCGACCTGGCCGGAACCAAGGTCGGGCTCGTGACCTGCTACGAGGCCGCGTTCGACGACGCCGTGCGCGACACCGTGACGAACGGCGGCCAGTTCATCGCCGTACCGAGCAACAACGCGACCTTCGGGCGCAGCGAGATGACCTACCAGCAGCTGGCGATGAGCCAGGTGCGGGCGGTCGAGCACGGGCGGTCCGTCGTCGTGCCCGTCACGAGCGGTGTCAGTGCGGTGATCCGGCCGGACGGCACGATCGTGGAGCAGACCAGGATGTTCACCGCGGACGCCCTGGTGGACGAGGTGCCCCTGCGCTCCTCGCTGACGCCCGCGACCCGGCTGGGCGTCCTGCCGGAGGGCATCCTGTCGCTCCTCGCCGTGGCCGGTCTGGGCTGGGTGACCGTCCGCTCCGCGCGCGCCAGGAGGGCCCGCCGGGGCTGAACCTCTCCCGCCCGTACGGAATCCCCGCACGGTCGCCGTCTCAGGGCGTGCGCAGCCCCGTGACGAGGAATCCGACCAGGCGGCGGGGGTCGTACCCGGGATCGCTCTCCGCGCCGATGCAGAGGTTCCCGACGCCCCGCATCAGCTCGTACGCCGTCAGGTCGGCCCTGACCTCGCCCGCCTCGGCCGCGGCGTCGAGCAGCTCTGTGCACACGGGCACGAGCCGGTCGAGGAAGTAGGCGTGCAGCGCCTCGAAGCCGGTGTTGTCGGACTGCAGCGCGGCGGCGAGTCCGTGCTTCGTGACCAGGAAATCGACGAAGAGGCCGATCCAGCTTCCCAGCGCCGCGTGCGGGGTCGCGCTCGTCGCCAGCAGGGCCGGGCCCGCCTCGGCGCACGCCTCGACCTGGTGCCGGAAGACCCCGATGATCAGGTCCGCCCGCGTCGGGAAGTGGCGGTAGATCGTGGCCACCCCGACTCCCGCCCTGGCCGCGATGTCCCGTACCGGGGCCTCCACGCCCGACGCCACGAAGGCCGCCGCCGCGGCTTCGAGCAGCGTCATCTCGTTGCGCCGGGCATCCGCCCGCTTGCGCGGAGCCGTCCCTCCCGCGCCTGCCTCGCCGTCGTTCACCACGATCGCTCCTTCCGCCGCCGGCCCTTGCCAAGCGGAACCGTGTTCCGTATCGTTAGCGGAACCGGGTTCCGTTTGCTCATTCTGTCAGAGCGGGAGTCCCGGTACCAATCCATGCGTCGCCGTCAGGCTTCACCCGTGATGGAGGAACAGCTCATGCAGTACCGCACCTTGGGCCGCACCGGTGTGCAGGTCAGCACCCTCGCGCTCGGCGCCATGAATTTCGGCAGCATCGGCCGCACCAGCCAGGACGAGGCCACGGCGATCGTCGATGCCGCCCTGGACGCGGGGATCAACCTCATCGACACCGCCGACATGTACGGCGAGGGCGAGTCGGAGGAGATGGTCGGCAAGGCCGTCGCGGGCCGCCGGGACGACATCGTGCTCGCCACGAAAGCCACCATGCCGATGGGCGACGAGCGCAACCACAGGGGCGCCTCGCGCCGCTGGCTGGTCACCGAGCTGGACAACAGCCTGCGCCGTCTCGGCGTCGACCACGTCGATCTCTACCAGATCCACCGATGGGACCCGACCGTCAGCGACGAGGAGACGCTGTCGGCGCTGACCGATCTCCAGCGCGCGGGGAAGATCCGCTACTTCGGCTCCTCCACTTTCCCGGCCTACCGCCTCGTGCAGGCGCAGTGGGCCGCCCGCGAGCACCACCTGGGGCGTTACGTCACCGAACAGCCCAGCTACTCCATCCTGCAGCGTGGAATCGAGTCCCATGTGCTGCCCGTGACCGAGGAGTACGGGATCGGGGTGCTGGCGTGGAGCCCGTTGGCCTCGGGCTGGCTGTCGGGTGCGGTCCGCAAGGGCCGGCCGGTCACCACGAGCCGGTCGAAGGTCCTTCCGGAGCGCTTCGACCCCGCGATTCCCTCCAACAGGGCCAGGCTCGACGCCGTCGAGCGGCTGGCGGTGATCGCCGAAGAGGCCGGGCTGACGATGATCCAGCTCGCGCTGGGATTCGTGACCGCGCACCCCGCCGTGACCGCCGCCATCATCGGCCCCCGCACCACCGAACACCTGCGCACACAGCTCGCCGCCGCGGACACGGTCCTCCCCGCAGACGTGCTCGACGAGATCGACGCCGTCGTCGCTCCCGGCACCGACCTCGCCCCGCACGAGAAGTTCGACACCCCGCCGGCGCTGCTCGACCCGGCACTGCGGCGACGGTGACCCGCCGGGCGACCCCTCCGGATCCGAAAGGACCAACGACCATGCCGCACACACCCCGGCCGAGCTTCGGGATCATGACGGCGCCCTCGCAGGCCGACTACCAGGACATCCTGCGCGTCTGGCACGAGGCCGACGCGATCCAGGAGATCGAGCACGCATGGCTCTTCGACCACCTCATGCCCATCTTCGGCGACCTGGAAGGAACGGCCTACGAGGGCTGGACCCTGCTCTCGGCGCTCGCCGCCCGGACCCGGCGCCTGCGGCTCGGCGTGCTGGTGACCAGCAACCGGTTCAGGCCGCCCGCGATGCTGGCCAAGATCGCCACGACCGTGGACATCGTCTCCGGCGGCCGGCTGGACTTCGGAATCGGAGTCGGCTCACGCCCCGGTCATCCGGTGGCCCGCCGCGAGTACGAGGCGCACGGCCTGCCCTTCCACGATTCGGCACACGCCGTGGAGAGCCTCGCCGAAGCCTGCACGGTGATCCGGCGGCTGTGGACGGAAGAGAAGCCCTTCGACTTCCACGGCACCCACCACCGGCTCACCGGAGCATTCGGCAATCCCAAGCCCGTACAGCGGCCCCACCCTCCGGTCCTGATCGGCGGGCGCTCGTCCGCGACCCTCCGGGTGGTGGCCGAACACGCCGACCTGTGGAACATCCCGGGCGGTGACATCGAGGACGTCGTCAGCCGCAGCGCGCTGCTGGACCGCTACTGCGCGGAGATGGGCCGCGATCCCGCATCGATCACCCGATCGATCCACCTGCCCGTCTCCTACGACCGCCCCGGCGGGACGCGCGAGGCGATCGCGCAGGCGCTCGGGGCCGGCTTCACACACATCGTCCTCGGACTGCCGGCTCCCTGGCCCGCCGGCGTCGCACGGTGGGCGGCCGACGAGCTCATAGGCCCGTCGGCCCAGGTGCGAGGGCCCGGGTCCGAGACGCCACGGGCGGAAGGACCGCTGCCGGAACGCGCTCCGGCGGCCACGTAGGCTCGCCCCATGTCCACTCCTGAATTCATCCGCGACATCCGTGCCACCGCCGGTCACCAGCTGCTTCTGCTGCCGGGCGTCACCGCGATCGTCTTCGACGACGAGGGCCGGGTCCTGCTCGGCCGCCGGTCGGACACGGGCAAGTGGTCGGTCATCGGCGGCATCTCCGAGCCGGGCGAGGAGCCCGCGGCCACGGCGGAGCGCGAGGTCTACGAGGAGACGGCCGTGCACTGCGTCGCCGAACGGGTGGTGCTCACCCAGGCGTTGAAGCCCGTGCAGTACGCCAACGGGGACCGCTGCCAGTACCTCGACATCACCTTCCGCTGCCGGGCCACCGGCGGCGAGGCCAAGGTGAACGACGACGAGTCGCTGGAGGTCGCGTGGTTCGACGTCGATGCGCTGCCTCCGCTCAACGAGTTCTCGCTGTTCCGGATCAAGCAGTCCCTCACGGACGGCCCCACCTGGTTCGAGCCCACCGGGGCGGTCTGACGGATCCGGCTCCCGCCGGGGAGCCGGATCCGCCGGGCACCGTCGGTTCAGACGGAACGGGCGTCGGCGGGCAGCGCCGCGGACTCCGCGGTCTGCCTGTCGGTGCCCGGTTCGATGGCGGCGAGATCCCGGCTCCGGGTCTCCTTGGCGCAGACGATCGCCAGCACGGTGAGCAGCGCGGCGGCGATGACGTACAGGGAGATCGGGGTCGAGCTGTCGAAGTCGGCGAGCAGCGCGGTGGCGATGAGCGGCGCGGGGGCGCCGGCGGCGACCGACGAGAACTGGGCTCCGATCGACGCGCCCGAATAGCGCATCCGGGTCGCGAACATCTCCGCGAAGAACGCCGCCTGCGGTGCGTACATGGCGCCGTGGAAGACCAGGCCGATCGTGACGGCCAGGAGCAGGCTCCCGAAGCTGCCGGTGTCGATCAGCGCGAAGAACGGGAACATCCACACCCCCACACCGATCGCGCCGATCAGATAGACGGGCCTGCGACCGATCCGGTCGGAGAGCGCGCCCCACAGCGGGATCACGGCGAAGTGCACGGCGGAGGCGATGAGTACGGCGTTGAGAGCCGTCTGCTTGCTCAGCTCCACGGCCGTCGTCGCGTACACGAGGATGAACGCCGTGATCACGTAGTAGCTGATGTTCTCGGCCATCCGCGCACCCATGGCGATCAGCACATCGCGCCAGTGGTCCCGCAACACGGCGACCAGCGGCATCTTGTCCGCCGGTGCCTGGGCAGCCTTGCGCTGCTCCGCCTGAGCCAGCGCCGCCTTGAACACAGGTGATTCATCGACAGAGAGACGAATCCACAGACCGAGGATCACGAGTACGCCCGAGAGCAGGAAGGGAATGCGCCAGCCCCACGCCTCGAAGGCGGTTTCCGACATCAGGGCCGTGAGCGCGGAGAGCACTCCCGTCGCGAGCAACTGTCCTGCGGGCGCCCCGGTCTGGGGCCATGAGGCCCAGAACCCGCGCCGCTTCGCGTCCCCGTGTTCCGACACGAGCAGCACGGCGCCGCCCCACTCGCCGCCGAGGGCGAAGCCCTGGACCAGGCGCAGGACGGTGAGCAGGACGGGTGCGGCGGAACCGATCGTGGCGTGCGTCGGCAGGAGCCCGATGGCGAAGGTCGCACCACCCATCATCAACAGGCTCAGCACCAGCAGCTTCTTGCGCCCGAGCCGGTCTCCGTAGTGCCCGAACACCAGAGCGCCGAGGGGGCGCGCGGCGAACCCGACCGCGTAGGTGAGGAAGGAGAGAAGGGTACCGACGAGCGGATCGGAGTCGGGGAAGAACAGCTTGTTGAAGACCAGTGCGGCGGCGGAGCCGTAGAGGAAGAAGTCGTACCACTCCACGGTGGTCCCGACGAGGCTCGCTGCGACGATGCGGCGGAGGTTCGAGGGGGGTGGGGGAGCGGTTGCTGGGGCGGCCATGGATACCACTTCCGGACAGTTGGCGGGGACGTTTCCGTGTCGCCATACCGTAGGAAGGGCCAGGTCAGGGGCGTATGTGGCGGGACACCATAGTTCGAGGGCCAGCTATGAGTGCGGCCATCATGCCGGCGCGCGGAAGGGCGGTTCAGCGACGCGAAGGAGCCGTGGGCGGGTCCGGGCCCCCGTGGCTCCAGCCGTGCGCACGCGCAACGCCCGGTCCGACGGCGGTACCGGCCATGGGCCCGGGCGGAAGTCGCGGGCCGTGGAGCGGGTCGGTCCCGGCCGCACGGTTCCCTACACTCGCGGGGTGAACAACTACACCTGCACCCACTGTGGCAATGTCGGCTTGATGGACGGGTTCATCGAGGACGCCGGCGAGCACTCGCGCGGTTATGCGCGCTGGATCGAGGGTGCGTTGGAGCGGGGAGTCTTCGGCGGTGCCAAGAGGATGGGCCGGCCGCGTCGGCAGATAGAGGCGTTCCGCTGTCCCGGGTGCGGCCACCTCGAGTTGTTCGCCACCGGCCAGGTGTAGTCGGCCCTCGGGCGCACCGGCGTGTCGTGGCGGGCGTGTGGCATCAGCGCCCCCTCGCTCGGCCGTGGGTGAGGTCGCGGCGCCGTCCACGGGAATGGCAGGCTGTCCACCGACATCCATGAGGAAGGCCGGTCCGAACGCGGATGAACAGCAGTGCACTGACCGTCATGGAGCGTGCCGCGGGTCACCAGCAGCGCTTCGACTCGTCGTTCGAGAAGTACTTCGCCGGGCTCGGCGGTGACCTCAACGGCGCGAGGCTGGGCCGCTTTCCGCCCCGGTGCCTGGAACTGCTGGCGGAGTTGTCGCTGCGCGGCGGAAAGCGGGTGCGGGTCGCCCTGCTCCACGAGGCGGCTCGCCTCGTCGGGGAGGAGGAGATACCAGGGCTGCTGGAAGCCGCGCTGAGTCTTGAGCTGCTCCACAGCCACGCGCTCATCCTCGACGACATCATGGACGACTCACCCCTGCGCCGCGGGGGACCCTCGACGTTGTACGCGTGCCGCGCGGATCTCCCCGAGAACCCGCAGGCCGCGCTGGGCCTGGCCATGATGGTGGGGGATCTCGCCGGATTCCTGGCCCTGCGCGTGCTGTTCGATGCGGACCTCCCCGCCGATCGCAAACAGGCCCTGCTCGACGTCCAGCTCGGTGTGACGACGGATACCGTCATCGGTCAGATCCTCGACCTCGAACGCGACGTCATCTCCTCGGAGGACGAAGGCCTGTTGGAGACCGTGTGCGAGTACAAGACGTCCCGCTACTCCATTCTCGCCCCCCTGCGCCTCGGCCTGCTGGCCGCGGGCGAGGATCTGGCCGGGCACGAGGAGAGCCTGCACCGATACGCCATGCTGGCCGGCATCAGCGGCCAGATGCGTGACGACTACCTCGACCTCTTCGGCGACCCGGACGTCACCGGCAAACCCCTCGGTGCCGACCTGAGGGCCGGCCGCCTCACCTATCTGGTCCGTGACCTGCTCGCCGTCACGGACGCGGTGGAGCACGACACCATCAGGGCCGCTCTCGGGAGTTCCAGGTGCACACCGCGGGAGATCGACCGGATCCGCGACATCGCCTACCGCCACGACGTGCACGAGCGTCTGCAGTCGGCCATCGACCGCTACGCGGAAGCCGCCGCCACCGAGGCGGCCTCCTGGCGTCGGCACTGGCGTGAGGACGCCGTCGCCGTCTTCGAGCAACTGCCCGTGTGGAACACCAGGAGGGCCAAGTAGGCCCGTAGGTCCCACGCGTCGCCGCCTGGCGCATGGGTGGAGGGCCCGGACGTCGAGGCGAGGCGTCCCTCTCAGCCGTTGAACTGCCTGCCGTCCCACGGTGGCTCCCGGGCCGCCACAGCCGCAGGTTTCTCCATCCACCCCGGCCCTCACCCGGCAAAGCGCCCCGAACCGAGGAGGTCGGTCGGTCTACAGCGCCCTGAACGGGGGGAGTATGGGGGCATGGTCGGGGCGGGGAACACGCGCATTCTTCTTCGGGGTGGGTGGTGAGGCTGTGATTCTCACGGAAGAGCAGTGGGAGGCGCTGGATCCGGACAAGTACCTCGGATACGGACCACGGGAATTACCCTGCGCCGAGGACGCTCATGTCGACGCGGCGATCCGGGCGATCAACAGCACCGAGGACATGGAGGTGATCGTCAGGTTCACCCGGCATTCCACCTGGAAGGTATTCAAGGCTTTCGCCGCCCGCATGGCCTCACTCGGAGTGCGTCATCGAGACCCGGAGATCATCAGGCGCGGCGTGGTGGCATGCGGTGTCGCCCTGTCGAGGTCCGACGACCACCGCGAAGTGATCCTGTCCCTCGCGGTGCTCCATCGGGCCTGTGTCCTGATCGAGGAGGATCCCGCCGAGGTGTTCCGGGGCGCCGTCGGTGTCATGCCCCACTGGATTGCTGAAACAGTCGGTCAATTCCCCATGAGGGATGACCTTCGGATCGAGTCGTTCGGTTGGGCTGAAGGAGCGGACGGCTCAGGGTTCAGGTTCATCAACACGTGGTGGCTCCTCTACGGCCCCGCCCGATGACCGGCCGGCGCCTCACCCGTCACACGAGCCGGCCGCGCAACCCGGTGCGCCTACCGGCCCGGGGGTGACACCCAGGGAGCGAACCGCTGATCGGGCCCCGCGTCCTCGCGCCAGTACCGCAGAACCGTTTCCTGGACGATGTCGAGGCGCTCTGCTGCGATGAGGCACGTGGCCGACTCCTGTCCGCCGGCGTCGGCCTCGAAGGCGACCACGACGGGCGGCCTCTCTCCGAGCTCACGGCTGAGTTTCAGGAGCTCGTCGGGCGACGGGGACCGGAAGACCGGATCGTGGAAGCCGGACGGGCAGCGGACGAAGACCGGATCGCCGAAAACCAGTTCCAGGCCGTGATGGTAGGTCAAGTCGTGGCCGGCGGCCAGCCTGAGCTGTCCGCCCGTCCAGGCGACGACGTCCCAGTCCCACCAGGACCCTTCGGGAAGCTGGATCGCGGTATGCGCTCCTTCGGCGTCCACCGGCGGTCTCCTCGTCGCGTTCGAACAGGTCGGCACTCCGCACAGCGGACTGCGAGCCTACGGCTCGACGAGTGAGGACCCCGAGGTGCCGGGAAGCCTCGTCACCCGGCGGACCGGCCGGGGGTGATGCCGCCGACGTGCGTCACAACCATTGACAGTGCGGGGCCCCGCAGGAACACTCACATCGCCCCTCCGGTGAATGAAATTTCACCACGCGAACACTGTGAGCGAAGGGCCACCCGCACGCCACACCGCAGTGGCAGAAAGGGAGTGCTCCGTGACTCCGTCCCCACCCCCGCGCGATCGCTCGTTCCGTGGCGTCGCCCTGGTCATCGCCCTGTGCTGGATGGCCGTCTTCTTCGACGGCATGGACGTAAACATCTACGGCGCGACCATGCCGCACCTTCTCGCCGACGAGGATCTCGGCTTCACTCCGGGCCTCGCCGGCACCATCGGCAGCTGGACCACCTTCGGCATGCTGATCGGCGCCCTCGCCGCGGGTACGCTCACCGACTGGCTCGGACGCAAGCCCCTGGTCACCGGCAGCGTCGTGCTGTTCTCGCTGGGTTCCGCGCTGTGCGCGCTGGCCCCCGGGGCGGCCGTCTTCGGTGCCGGACGCTTCGTCTCGGGGCTGGGCCTCGGGGGTCTGATGCCGATCGGGCTGGCGATCGTCGCCGAGTTCGCCCCGCCCCGCCGGGCCGCGCTCGCGACCGGGCTCATGATGACCTCGTACCACGCGGGCGGCATGGCGGCCACCGGCATCGGTCTCGCGGTCGCCCCCGAGCACGGCTGGCGCTGGGTCTTCTGGGCGGGCGTGCTGCCCGCCGTCATCGCCGTACCGCTGGTGGTCAAGTGGCTGCCGGAGTCGCCCGGTGTGCTCTTCGCGCGGGGGCGTACGGAGGAGGCGTACGCCGTCGCCGACCGGTACGGCCTCGACCGCCCCGGTGTCCAGCAGGCGCCCGAGGCCGGCGCCAAGGGCCGCATGGCCGCGATCGGTGCGCTCTTCGCGCCGGGCACCCGCCTGGCCACCCCGCTGCTCTGGGTCGCGTCCTTCGCCGGTCTGCTCCTGGTCTACGGCGTCTCGACGTGGCTGCCCGAACTCATGCGCGCCTCCGGCTACTCGCTCTCCTCGTCCGTCACCTTCCTGATGGTGATCAACGCGGGCGGCATCGTCGGCATGCTCGTGGCGGGTCGTACGGCGGACCGCTTCGGCCCGGTGAAGATCTCGGCGATCTGGTTCCTGCTGACCGCCGCCGGTACGTTCCTGCTGCGCAACGAGCTTCCGCTGGGTGTGGCGTACGTGGTCGTCTTCGTCACGGGTGTCTGGCTGTTCAGCGCGCAGGTCATGGTCTACGCCGCCACCGCCCGCGTCTACGCCCCTCGTGAGCGTGCCACCGGCCTCGGCTGGGTCACCGGCGTCGGCCGCACCGGCGCCGTGGTCGGCCCGACTCTCGGCGGCGCGGTCCTGGCCGGCGGGAACGCGGGCCTGGGATTCACGACCTTCGCCGTGACCGCAGTCCTCGGAGCGGCGGCGATCTCCCTCGTCTCGCTGGTGACGGCGGGCCGCCGCCCGGTGGCCGAGACGTCGCTCGGCCGGTCGGCTCCGGCCGCGTGACGGGAGCCCCGGCTCCGACGGCCGCCTCCGCCCGGCCGGGCGGAGGCGGCCGTCGGCCTACTGCGGCTGGGTCGCGATCTGGATCAGGTTGCCGCAGGTGTCGTCGAGGACGGCGGTGGTGACCGGGCCCATCTCCAGGGGTTCCTGGGTGAAGCGGACGCCGAGGGCGCGCAGGCGCTCGTACTCCGCGTGCACGTCGTCGACGGCGAACTGGGCGAGCGGGATGCCGTCGCCGACGAGCGTGTCGCGGTAGGTCCTGACGACCGGGTGCCCGACCGGCTCCAGGAGGAGTTCCGTGCCGCCGGGCTCCTCGGGCGAGACGACGGTCAGCCACCGGTCCTTCTCGCCCAGCGGCACGTCGTGCTTCTTCACGAAGCCGAGGATCTCCGTGTAGAAGTGCAGGGCCCTGGCCTGGTCGTCGACGAAGACGCTGGTCAGATGGATTCTCATGGGGTGTTCTCCTCCGGTCCGGATGTGTCGTGCGCGAGCCACCGCTCGCCGATCTGCCGCAGCGGGGCCGTGTTGAGGTCGTGGAACTTGTAGCGGCCCACCCGCCTGGTCTCGACGAGCCCGGCGGCCTCCAGCACGGCGAGGTGCTGGGATATCGCCTGGCGCGAGATGCCGAGCCGATGCTTCATGGTCAGCCGCGAGCAGATCTCGAACAGCGTCTGCCCGGACTTCTCCGTGAGTTCGTCGAGGATGGTGCGACGGGTGGGGTCGGCCAGGGCTTTGAAGAGGTCGTCGGCCACGGCCACACCATAGGCAATCGTTCACTTGCCTATCAAGTCGCGATGTGCGTGTCTCCGGTCCAGACCAAAGCCTTGACAGGGTCGGCGTTCATTCCTTAAATCACGTGTTGAACTAAGTACTTCCCCGAAGGGAGAAGGAATGAGTTCCACGCGTTTCCCCAGACGCCTGGTCCTGTCTCTGGTCATGGCGCTCGGCCTCGCCTCGCTGTCCACCGGACTCACGCAGAACACTTCCACGTCGGCCACCGCGCCCACGACGGCCGCGGCGGCAACGGCGGCCGTCACGTTCGCCGACGAGTTCGACGGGCCGGCGGGTTCGGCTGTCGACGGTGGCAAGTGGCTGACCGAGACGGGCGACAACGTCAGCAACCACGAGCGGCAGTACTACACGGCGGGCACCAGCAACGCCGCGCTGGACGGCCAGGGCAATCTGGTCATCACCGCACGCAAGGAGAACCCTGGCAACTACCAGTGCTGGTACGGGAGATGCGAGTACACCTCGTCGCGTCTGAACACGTCGGGGAGGTTCACGTCGACGTACGGTCATGTCGAGAGCCGGATGAAGATCCCGCGCGGTCAGGGCATCTGGCCCGCGTTCTGGATGCTGGGCGCCGACATCGGCAGTGTGGGATGGCCCAACAGCGGTGAGATCGACATCATGGAGAATGTCGGCTTCGAGCCCGGCACCGTCCATGGAACCCTGCACGGTCCGGGGTACTCGGGTTCGGGCGGCATCGGCGCCGGTTACACGCTGCCGGGCGGGGCGGCGTTCGCCGACGACTTCCACACCTTCGCCGTGGACTGGGCGCCCGACTCGATCACCTGGTCGGTGGACGGCACGGTGTACCAGCGCCGTACGCCCGCCGATCTCAACGGCAACCGGTGGGTGTTCGACAAGCCGTTCTTCCTCATCCTGAACCTCGCGGTGGGCGGCTACTGGCCGGGCGACCCCGACGGCAGCACCACCTTCCCGCAGCAACTCGTCGTCGACTACGTCCGCGTGACCACCGGCGAACAGTCGGGCGGCGGGCCCATCACCGGCCTCGCGGGCAAGTGCGCGGACGTCGCGGCCGGCGCGACGGCGAACGGCACGGCGGTGCAGTTGTACGACTGCAACGGGACGGCGGCACAGAAGTGGACGGTCGGTTCCGACGGCACGATCCGTGCGCTGGGCAAGTGCCTGGACGTCGCTTCGGGCGGTACGGCCGACGGGACCCCGGTGCAGTTGTACGACTGCAACGGGACGGCGGCGCAGCAGTGGGCGACCCCCGCGGCCCGCGACATCGTGAACCCGCAGGCCGACAAGTGCCTGGACGTGAGCGGAGGCAACAGCGCCAACGGCACACGGCTGCAGATCTGGACCTGCACCGGAAGTGCCAACCAGAAATGGACGGTGACCCGGTGACGGTGGGCCGCCGGCGGTGACCCCGTGACGGCGGGCGGCCCGTAGGACCGCCCCGCGGGAAACACCGAGGCCGGTGCACCGGGACGAAGGCTCCGCGTCCCGGTGCACCGGCCGTCCCACTCCCTGTCAGAGCGGGTACTGCGCGGGCTCGCGGCGGAGCGTGATCCAGCGGGTCTCGGTGAACGCCTCGACATTCGCTTCGGCGCCGCCGTGGCGCGACCCGGTGCCCGAGGTCCTGACCCCGCCGAACGGGGCGTTCGCCTCGTCGTTCACGGTCTGGTCGTTGATGTGCACGATGCCGGTCGGAATGCGCTGGGCGAGTTCCAGGCCGGCCAGCCCGTCGGCCGTCACCACGCCGAGCGAGAGGCCGTACCCGGTGTCGGCGGCGAGGGCCACGGCCTCCTCGTCGGTCGAGTACGACACGACCGACACGACCGGGCCGAACACCTCCTCGCGGTACACCGTGGCCTCCCTGGGCGGAGAGGCGACCACCGTCGGGCGGTAGAAGAGCTCGTCGTAGGTGCCGCCGGCCGCGAGGGTCGCGCCCTGCTCCACGGCCTCCTCCACCCACGTGTGGATGCGGTCGCGCTGGGTCGCGTCGATCACGGGCCCCATGTGTACCTGGCCGGCCGCGGGGTTGCCGACGACCATCGAATCGGCCTTGGCGGCGAGCTTGGCGACGTAGTCGTCGAAGAGCGACTCGTGCACGATATGGCGGCCGATCGACATGCAGATCTGGCCCTGGTTGAGGTAGTTGCCCCAGGTGGCGAGGTTGACGGCCTTGTCGACGTCGGCGTCGTGGCGCACGATGAACGCCGAGTTGCCGCCCAGTTCGAGGTGGGCGCGCTTGAGGTGGCGCCCGGCCAGCTCACCGACCGCCTGGCCCGCCCGGGTGGAGCCCGTGAACGCGATCACGCGGACCCGCGGGTCCTCGACGATCGCCGCGCCCACCTCCGCGCCGCCCGGCAGAAGCTGCAGCAGGCCCTTCGGGAGGCCCGCCTCCTCGAAGATCCGCACCATCGTGACCCCGCCCGTGATGACCGTACGGGGGTCGGGCTTCAGCAGTACGGCGTTGCCGAGCGCGAGAGCGGGAGCGACGGCTCGGATGCCGAGGATCAGCGGCACGTTGAACGGCGAGATCACGCCGACGACACCGGCGGGAACCCGCTGGGCGAACGACAGACGGGGCTCCTCGCTGGACAGCAGCTGCCCCAGCGGATGGGACGGCAGGGCCGCGGCCTCGTAGCACTCCGACGCGGTCACCTTGACGGCGAATCCGGCGAACGGGGGGACCGACCCCACCTCGCGCACGTTCCAGTCGACGATCTCCTCGGCGTGCTGCTCCCACAGCCGGCCTGCCCGGCGGAGTACGGCGGCGCGCTGCGGATGCGGCAGAGCGGCCCACTTCTTCTGCGCGCGCTCGGCGCTCTCGGCGGCGCGGGCGACGTCCGACGTGTCGGCGAGGCCGATGGTGGCGAGAACCTCGCCGGTGGCAGGCTCGACCGAGTCGATCGTCCCGCCCGCGCCCTTGGTCCACTCGCCGTCGAGGTGGATTCGACCGGCGAACACCTGCGGGTCGATCAGCCGATCGGTTGTCTCCAGCACTGCGGTCATCAGAAGATCCTCTTCTCAGTGGTCGCCGGTGTTCCACTTCCAGGCTGTCATGGCCTGAACTGCTCTGCCGATGGCGGGACACCCCTCGGTTCCGCCGACAGCCCGGTGGACGTGGTTCCCCGCCTGGGCGTTCCGACCTGGCCGACAGCGCGAACTCCGTGGCGCGGGTGCGGGTTCCTCCCGGCCGAGGACATCGGCGTTTCGGCCAACCACCTTCACCGGGGATTCCTTGCGGGACAAGGGTCCGTGCACTCCGCACCCTCCGGCATCCGCTCAGGACCGGGGTTCTCGGAGCGGCTGAAAAACATGTGTTCGAAATCGGGCCCGGCTCGTTGGTCACCACGACGCAGCCACCACTGGAGGAGACACATTGACATCGGCTGGATCGAACCCGGTCCGTACCCTCCTGCACGCGTACCTGGATCACCATCCTGATGAGCGCGCCGTCCTGCGCCCCCTTCTGACGGCCCTCGACGAGGAGACCCAGGAGGGCGACGGACCCGGCATCACGTGTGGCGCCGTCGTCGTCGACCGTGATCGGCGCGTCCTGCACGTCCGTCCCGGAGGCATCGGACCCGCGGTCATACCGGGCCGCCGGGTGAGGCCGAGGGACGCCGCACCGGCGGCCGTGGCGCTCGGCGAGGTCGAGCAGCGGACGGGCCTGCGACGCGGCGACCTCTGCCACACCCCTCAGTACCTGGACGTGCCGATCGACATCGCGGTCCCGGAGTCCACCGGTCGGCACTACGACATCCGGTTCCTGTACTGCCTGGCCCACGAGGACCCCGTGACCCGGGGGAGCGGCACGGACGCGCACACGGACTGGCTTCCCCTCGACCAGGTCTCCTCCGCGTCACTGCGTACGAAGCTCCTCGACAGCGGCATCGACGGGATACCGCAGCCGGTGAACGCCTCGGCGCTGATCTTCGACGGCTGCGGACGGTATCTGCTGCACCTGCGTGACAACCATCCGCAGATCTGGGAGCCGGGGGCGTTCTCGCTGCTCGGCGGGGGCCGGGAGATCCAGGATCGGTCGCTGGAGGACACCCTCCGGCGTGAGCTCCGCGAGGAAGCGGGCCTGGACCTGCCTCTTCTGGAGCCCTTCGCGGTGGAGGGAGCCATCGGGGCGGACGGGCTGTGTGTGCCCATCCAGGTCTTCGCCGGCCGCTGGACCGGTGACCCCGACACCCTGCCGCTGACCGAGGGCGTCCTGCTGAGGTGGTTCCGTCCCGAGATGCTGCACCGGTTGCGGCTGAGCCCCTCGACGCGCGAACTCGTGCACAGGCATGCGGCCCGGCGCGGTGACGCCGCCGGCCGCCGTGAGGACGGCGCGCGCCCGCCGGGGACGGTGGAGGCGGCGGGAACGGCGGGGACCACGGAGGTGGCTGATGTGCCGGGCGTCCGGGGAACGGTGCCCAACGTCGTCGGAGCCCACCTCTACCTGGAGGACGACGAGGGGCGGGTGCTGCTCGGCCTCCGGCATCCCGACAGCGCGTACGCCGGGAGTACCTGGCACTTTCCGGCCGGGCACTGCGAGCAGGAGTCGGCCGTCTCCTGCCTGGTGCGGGAGGCCCGGGAGGAGACCGGCCTGGTCGTCGAACCGGCGGACGTGGAGTTCGTACACCTGGTGCACATCGTCCACACCTCGGGATCGCGCCCCCGGATGCAGCTCGTCTTCCGGGTCCGCCGCTGGCAGGGCACGCCGGAGGTCCGCGAACCCGACAAGTGCCTCGCCTGGCGGTGGTGGAGTCCCGACGCTCTGCCCGAGCCCCTCGTCCCGTACACACGGAAGGCGATCGAAGCGATCGGCGAAGGCCGGCTCTACACGGAGATGGGATGGGGAACGACATGATGAGCGCGACGACGGCGGGCAGCGGCCGCACGGGGGTGCCCGGTGCGCCGGTGGTACGCCGGGCCACGCCCGCCGACGCCGAGGGCATCGTCCGGCTGCGGTCCGACGTCGGCCTCTCCGGGCGCCTGGACGAGGAGTGGATCAGCCGGTGCAGTACCCAGATGACGGCCAGACTGGCCCCCGGCGGGGACGCCAGGGCGTTCGTCGTCGACGCCCCGGACGGTACGCCCGCCTCCTGCGCCCTCGGCCTGATCCATCCGGTGCTCCCGGAACCGTCCTGCCCCGGGGGACTCGCGGCGCGCGTGCACACCGTCGCCACACGGCCCGGCCACCGGCGCCGAGGGCTCGCCAGGGCGGTCCTGACCGCACTGGTCGACCGGCTGCACGCAGAGGGCGTCACCCTGTTCGAGTCGCACGCCGGTGACGAGGCGGCGGCGCTCCACCGCCGGCTGGGGTTCGCGGCAGGCCCCGCGCCGATGCGGATGACGCGGCTCGAGGAGCCGGTGCGACGGATCGACGAGCCGGAGACCGAGCGGACCTGGCTGCCCCCGGAGCAGTACGCCGAGACCCTCATGAAGGCCACCGGTTTCGCCTGTGTGTACTTCACCGACGCGGATGACCGGCCCCTCCAGCTGCGCTCCGTCTACAGCGCGACGCATCCGTGGCAGCTGGCCGGCGGCACGATGGACCCGGGCGAGCGGCCGTGGCAGACCGCCACCCGGGAGTGCCTGGAGGAGACGGGCATCGCGGTCGACGGCCCGCCACGGCTCCTGGCCGCGGTCTACGGGCTGCCCGGGGCGGAGTGGCCGTACAGCACCATGGGCGCGGTCTTCGACGGCGGCCGGCTCACGGATGAGCAGATCCGCCGCCTCGTCCTGGACCCGAGGGAGCACGACGAGGTCCGGGTCCTGCCGTTGCGCGAGTGGAAATCCCTGATGCCACGGCGGGACTTCGCCCGGCTGTGTGCGGTGGCGGAGGCCCGTCGTACCGGCGTGGCCGCCTACTACGACACATGGGACTGGGGGCAGGAGTGACCACGGCGCCGGACCGTCAGCGGTAGCCGGCCGTGTCGGCAGGCCTGCCGGGGTCCTGGACCTCCGTGAGATAGCGCCAGGCGTCGGGGCGGCTGCCGTCGAGGTCGGTGAAGCCGTACTCCTGGGCGAGGCCGCCGCTGGACAGCGACCGTCCGTTCCAGCGGCTCACCCGAGGGTCGGCGGCCAGGGCGGCGACGGCCCGGCCGACGTAGAAGGGGGTCTCGGAGATCCCGAAGTGCGGCTCGCGCTCCAGCGCGTCACGCCAGTTCTCCTCCTGGACACCGAAGTTGTCGAGCATGATCTCGGAGCGCAGCCACCCCGGCGTCAGGGCCACCGCCGTGGCGCCGCGTGGTCCCACCTCGTGGCCCAGGGCGAACGCCATCCGGAGCACGGACGCCTTGGCGAGGTCGTAGAAGAACGAGACCCGGTAGGTGTTCCTGTTGTACTCCGCGGTGCCGTCGGTCACCTCGACCACCAAACCCCCCTCGTGGCGCAGCAGCAGGGGCAGGGCGTGGTGGCTGGTGATCGCGTGGGTCTCGACCGCGAGCCTCAGCAGCCGAAGCCCCTTGTCGAGGTCGTGCTCCCAGACGGGTTTGTCCCATGCGAAGAGGTGCTCGCCGCCCCAGATGTCGTTCACCAGGACGTCCAGCCGGCCGTGCTCCGTCGCGATGCGGTCCACCAGCGCGGCGACCTGCGCCGGGTCCAGATGATCGGTGGGTACGGCGATGCCGAGGCCTCCCGCCTCCGTCACCAGTTCGGCGGTCCTCTCGATGGTCTCCGGGCGGTCGTACTCCGAACGCCTGGTCCGGGTCGTGCGGCCGGTGACGTACACGGTGGCTCCGGCCGCGCCGAGCTCGACCGCGATTCCCCGGCCCGCGCCCCGAGTCGCTCCCGCGACGAGGGCCACCTTGCCGTCCAGCTCTGCTGACATACGTATCCTCCGGGTCGTTGTGCGGCGCTGCGCCGGTGCACCGATGTTCGCGCCGAAACCGGACACCTTCTGTCGTGTTGGCGAAGGGCCCTTACCGGAACGGTCGAACGTTCCGGGAAGGGCCCTCGTCCTGGACGGCCGGTGGAGCGGGCGGTGGGTCAGCCGCGGCGCCTGCGCGCGACGACCAGCAGCGCCAGGGCGCCGGCCAGCACGCATCCCAGGGCGGTCAGGGCGAGCGCACCGCTGCCGCTCGCGCCGGTGTCGCCGAGTCCACCTTCGCCGTGGTCACCACCGTGGTCCCCACCGCCGTGGCCGCCCTCCCACGGGGGCTTCGTGGGGTGCGGGGACGGGGACGGATGCGGGGAGCCGCCCTCGTCCTTGTTGGTGAGGGTGCAGGTGACCGCGTCACCCCGGGCGATCGTCACCCGGCCGTCGGCGACCGGCACCTCGCCCCCGGTGCCGGTGCAGGCCCAGCCGGCCGACGTGTATCCCCCGGGGCCACCGGACTCGCCGAGCGTGTACGTCCCCCCGGGCACCGCCACGTCCGTGACCTCGGGGCTGCCGCTCGTACCGGAGAGGTCCCCGGGGCCGTCCGCCGTCAGGGTCCAGTCCTCGGGGCCGGCCGTCCCACCGTGCTTGTTGACGACGCGCTTGACGAGCGTCAGCCGCGCCTCGCAGCTCACGGTGTTGCGCACGGTGAACGCGTTCTCGGTTCCGGTGAGTTCGGCCTCGTAGGGGAGTGCCTCGTCGACCGTCCCGCCGTCGGCCTCCGTGACCCGGCTGCTCTCCACGGTGCAGGAGTCCGGCACGGTCGTGGTCTCGGCGATCGTCGTGGTGTCACCTACGGTGTACCCGTCGCGGGCCTCGCCCCAGTTCTGGGCGGTGGCCTCGGTTCCGGGGCCGGTCAGGGTGAGGTCCGCGCCGAAGCCGTCCGGCCTGTCCTCGTGGGCGTACGTCTCTCCGTCGATGCTCCATTCCTTCTCGACGGTGACCTCCGCGCCCGCGGTCTTCACGGGCCGGTTGTACATGACGCAGCTGATCGCGGAGAGCCGGGCGACATCGACGGAGAACGCCGGGGCCGCGGCCGTACCCGTGTTGGTGACCGGCACCGGTTCGCCGGTGTCGAGGTCGGTGCAGACGGCGTTCTGCCCGCGCCGCGTCACCAGGTCGAAGCCGGGCTGCTGGGTCTCGGCCACGCCGATGTCCGCCGAGTCGGTCCCGGCCGGGTAGGTGGGTTCGAAGGTCACGGCACCGGTGCCGTCCGACGAGGTCTCCTGGGTGTCGGGCAGCCCGCCCACGCCCGGTGTGGAGGTGGTCGCGGTGAACTCCCAGCCCTCGCCCGCAGGGCTCGCGCCGGTGACGTCCTCACCCGTGTTGTCCTCGGGCACGATCTGCTTGACGACCGAGAGCGTCCCGGCGCAGTTGGTGAGGGCGAGGTCGGTCAGGGCCTTGCCCGCGCCCGCGAAGTCGTCGGTCTGGTAGTAGTCGGCGGTCGTCGGGTTGGTCCCGTCGAAGGCCTCCGTGCCCGAGATCGCCCGGAGGTTCAGCCCGGAGACCCCTTCGACACCCTTGCCGACACCCACGGCGATGACGCGGGAGTCCTCGGCCTTGACGGAGTTGGCGGCGAAGATCCCGCCCTCGACGTCGGCGAAGTGGGTGTGCGAGCCGTCTCCCGAGCGCGGGTTGTTCCAGTACGTCGGGTTGCCGTCGGTGAGGACGACGACCGCGTCGTAGTGCGGCTCGGCCTTGGCCACCGCGTACAGGCCCTGGTCCCAGTTGGTGCCCGAGCCCAGGGTCCAGTCGCGGTACAGGTCCTTGAATGAGTCGGCGCCCGCCTGGGTCGAGACCGGCATCAGAGCGGGGTGGTTGGCCGTGCCCGTGCTCGGTGAACCCCGGTCGAAGGAGAAGAGCGCCAAGCGCGAGGGGGTCCCCGCCAGCGCATCCGTGAATCCGTCGGCCGCCGCCTTGAGGGACGGCAGCGCGCTGCCCACGGAGGCGGAGAGGTCCAGGACGAGCGCGATGTCCAGGCCGCAGCTCTCGGGCAGGCCGGGGTTCTGGCGCGACTGCTGCCAGATGCCGCCGGAGGCGACGTACGGGTTGGCGGCGTAGTCGGTGCTGAACATGAAGTCGCTGGTGGAGGAGTACGTCCGGCCGTCCTCCAGCGCCGGGGTGCGGAACCGGTACGGCGACCGCACCGAGTTCGACCCGCTGCCGTTGCCGGTCCGCAGATCGGGGTTCGTGTACCAGCCGTCGGGGACGCCGTCCTCGACCTGGCGGACGTAGTACCGCTCGCCCTCGTTGGCGCCGCCGTCGCCGGTGTCCGGGACGACGAAGCTGCAGTCGCCCTCGGCGTCCGAAGTGCACAGCGCCCAGGTGCCGTTGACGGGTGTGGTGGCGCCCTCGGACGCGTACAGAGCCAGTCGCACTCCGGCGAGCGGGCCGACGACCGAATCAGCCGTACGGTCGCCGCCCGTCCTCACCGTCACCACGGAACTGCCCGGCGTCGGCGCCGGCACGGTCGCGGGCGCCGCCCCCAGCAACGAGACGAGAGCGACGGCGCCCGCCAGGGCGCGTCCGGCCGCCCGGCGGGCGCCGGCACCGTGGCCGGAGCCCTGGACCACCGCATTGCTCAGCAAGCGCATGGGTTCCCCTCTGACGTTGTACGGGACACTCATGCAAGCAGGCGATATCAGCACTATGTGACTATTAGTCCGTTCGGGGGCGGTGGCGGGTTCACGGTGTGAACGCGTCACGGGACGGTGTACGGCAACCAGCTGAAACGGGAGCGAAGGCCCTTTGCCGCCTGTGCGATCCGGGGGGAGGGTCCTGGCTCATACACCCGAGGGTGAGGGTCCTGCACGCGTTTCGTGCTAAGCGCCGGGAGGAATGCGTGGTCGGCCTACGGTCGTGCCCATGCCTGATTCTCCTGACGCCACGTCACCGAACGCGGACCCCACGTCATCGACCGTTCCTCCGTCCCGGCGTGGAGTGCTGCGTGCCGCGGCCGTCGCAGGCGGAGCGCTCGCCGTCCCCGGAGGAGTCCTGGCGGCCGGTGCCCAGCCGTCCGCCGCGGCGACGCCGTCGGCCGTCCCCTCGGCGCCTCCCGAACTGCCCTCCGGGCTGGAGCCCTACCGCACCCCCTACATCAACTGGGCCGGAGAGATCACCCACCAGGGGCTCTGGGCCTGCGCTCCCCGCAGCGGTCAGGATCTCGCCGATCTCGCGAACTGGGCGCACGCCAACGGGTGGCGGCTGCGGGCGCGCGGCAAGGCGCACAACTGGTCGCCTCTGACCATCACCGGCCCCGCCGAATCGGACCGGCACGTGCTGCTCCTGGACACCACCGAGCACCTGACCCGCATGGAACTCGCGGACCCGCCCGCCGGTGCCCCCGGTGCCGTCCGGGCTCAGACCGGGGTGACCCTGGAGAGCCTGACGGCCTTCCTCGCCGACCACGGGCTCGGCGTCACGAACACCCCCGCACCGGGTGAGCTGACGCTCGGGGGCACGCTGGCCATCGACGCCCACGGCACCAGCGTGCCCGCGGTGGGGGAGGCCCCGCGTCCCGGCCACACCTACGGCACCCTGAGCAACCTCGTCCTCTCGCTCACCGCCGTCGTCTGGGACGCCGCCCGGTCCGCGTACGTGGTGCGTACCTTCCACCGGGGCTCCGACAAGGAGTGCGAGGCACTGGCCGCACACATCGGCCGCGGCCTCGTCGTCGAGGCGGTCCTCCAGGCCGGCGAGGAGGTTCCGCTGCGCTGCCGGAGCCGGGTCGATCTCACCAGCGACGAGCTCTTCGCGGCTCCGGGCAGCGCACTCGCCGCCCGGGGCAACACCTTCGCCGACTTCCTCGACAGCGCGGGCCGGGTGGAGGCCATCTGGTTCGCCTTCACGGACAAGCCCTGGCTGAAGGTGTGGAGCCTCAGCCCGGAGCGTCCCGCCACGGCCCGGGCCGTGCACCACCCGTACAACTATCCGTTCAGCGACTCGCTCCCCACACCGGTCGCACGGCTGGCCGGACGCCTGCTGGGCGAGGGCGCCTGGTATCTCGCCCCGGCCTTCGGCGCAGCGCAGTACACGGTTGCGGCGACGGGTCTCGCCGCCACCTTCTCCACGGACCTGTGGGGGGCCGCGCACAACCTGCAGTTCTACCTCCGCCCGACGACGCTGCGCGAGACCGCCAACGGGTACGCGATCCTCACCCGGCGCGCGGACGTGCAGCGCGTCATCTCGCAGTTCGCGGCCTACTACAGCGAGCAGCTGAAGACGCGGGCCGCGCGCGGCGAGTTCCCGGTCAACGGGCAGGTCGAGATCCGGGTGGGCGGACTGGACCGCCCCGAGGAGTCGGCGGCCCCCGGCGCCAGGCCGCCCCTGCTCTCCGTCGTACGGCCGCTCGCGGACCGGCCGGAGTTCGACTGCGCGGTGTGGATCGACGTCCTGACCCAGCCGTCGACACCCGGCGCCCACGCGTTCTACCGGGACCTGGAACGCTTCCTGCTCGCCACCTTCGACGGCGAGTACGCCCTCACCCGCGTCGAGTGGTCCAAGGGCTGGGCGTACACGGAGACGGAGGCATGGGCGGACCCGGAGGTCATCGGGACGACGGTCCCCGGCTCCTACGGGCCGGGGCAGTGGGCCGAGGCCGTCGGTGTGCTCGACCGTCTCGATCCGCACGGCGTCTTCGGGAACGCCTTCACCGACGGGCTGGTCCGCGTTTGACGCTGGTGCGTGACGTCCCCGCGGGGCCCGTATGTACGGGCCCCGCGTTGTCCGTGCCCCGCGCACAGGGGTGCCGGTGCGCGGGGCACGGACACGCGGACCGGGCCCGCGGATCACGCGTCGCGCCAGCCTCCGTCGACGCGGAGGGTCGTGCCGTTGATGTATCCGGACCCGGGGCCCGCCAGGTAGGTCACCAGCCGGGCGTAGTCGCCGACCCTGCCGATGCGGCCCGTGTCGTTGGGGGCCAGGTTGCCGACAGCGTGCGGTTCGATCTCCTCCCAGGTGTCACCCCATCCCTTCTCCCTGCCCAGGGTCGTCAGCATGTCCTCGGTGGCCGGCACGAGGATGCCGCCCGCCGCCACCGCGTTCGACGTGACCCCCGTGTGCGCGAGTTCGCGGGCGAGCGAGGCCGCGAGGTTGCCCCGGGCGGCGTTGGAAGCGGCGTAGTGCGGCTGGCTCGCCTGCGGCAGATGGCCGGTGACGCTGCTGATCTGGATCACCCGACCCCAGCCGCGCTCCCGCATTCCGGGGACGAGGCGCCGGATCATCCGCACGGCGGAGATGACGTTGATGTTGTAGATGCCGGCCCACTGCTCGGACGAGGTGCCCGACCAGTCCGCGGCGGGGTCGTAGACGCCCGCGTTGTTCACCAGGACGTCCACGGGGCCGGCGGCGAGCGCGGCGGCCGCGGCCTCGTCCGCTCCCGCGTCCGTGCCGATGTCGCCGATCGCGACGCTCGCGCTCCCGCCGGCCTCCCGGATGCCCTTCGCGACCGCCTCGGCCCGTCCCTCGTCACGTCCGTGCACGACCACCGAGGCGCCTTCGGCCGCCAGCTGTTCGGCGATCTCCTTGCCGAGCCCGGAGCTGGACCCCGTGACGAGGGCTCGCCTGCCTTCGAGTTGAAGATTCATCGGACGGCTTCCTTCCACCTGGACGATTCCCGACGGCGGCCCCGTGCCCGACGACGAGGGACCGGGCGCCGGGGTCCACGGTGCTCGGACAGAAATGGACCCGCAAGTCCAAAAGTGCCCCGGCCGGTGCTCACACCCTGCGGTGGAGGAGGAACTCGAGCAGCACCTCGATCTCGCACGCGGCCCGCGGAGCGAGGGGAACGCTCAGCAGACAGGCGCGGGCGGCGTCGAGGTGGTGACGGGCCTCGGTCAGGGTGGCGGTACGGCCGCCGCACGCCTCGACGAGCGCCGCCGCGCGGACCGTGCCCGCCTCGTCGAGGGGCTGCGGGGAGTTCAGCAGGGCGGAGAGCTCCCTGGCGTGGCGGCCCTGACCGGCGAGGGCGGCCAGCACGGGATACGTCTTCTTCCGCTGCCGCAGATCGCCGTGCACGGGTTTGCCCGTGACGGCCGGGTCGCCCCAGATGCCCAGCAGATCGTCCACGGCCTGGAAGGCCACCCCTAGATGGCGTCCCGCCCGGTCGAGCGCGGCGACGGTCCGGGCGGGGGCCCCGCCCAGCAGTCCGCCGAGCGCTGCCGAACAGCCCAGCAGGGTACCGGTCTTGAGCTCGGCCATGGCGCGGTACTCGTCGGTCCGGACCGCCTCGGGCCCTGTCCACGGGCGGGCCGCGAAGAGCAGGTCCTCCGCCTGGCCGCGCACGAGGCCGCTCAGCGTCCCGGACAGCCGGCCCACGGCCGCCGCGGTGTGCGGCCCCGGTGTCTCGGCGAGGGTCTGCACCGCGAGCGCGAAGAGCGCGTCCCCCGCGAGCACGGCGGGCCCGGTGCCGTATGCCTTCCACACGGTGTCCCGCTGCCGCCGCGTCCCGTCCTCGTCCATGATGTCGTCGTGCAGCAGCGAGAAGGTGTGGACCAGCTCGACGGCCACCGCACCGGCCACGGCGCTCTCCCCGGGCGCCCCGGCGGCCTCGGCGGACAGGACGGCGAGGGTCTGGCGCAGCCCCTTGCCCTCGAACGATCCGTCGGCGGGTCCTCCACCGACCTCGCACCAGCCCAGCGAGAACGCGGCCATCTCGCCCGGCCACGGGTGGAGCCGCTCTATCGCGGCGGACAACGAGGGGCGTACCAGGTCCCGGCAGCGGGCCAGTGTGCGGGCCGCGGCCCGCGCGGTCCCGGGGGCGTACGCCGTGCCTGTTTCGCGCGCCCCTTCGGCACGTACGGTCGTGGGCGAGGTCATCGGGCCGCCGCCTCCTCCACGCGGGGCGCGAGCCCGGGCAGCGGGCCCACTCCCAGCTCCGCCACCGCCTTGTCGACCATGTCCCGGGCGTGCCGCAGACCGATCCGGTCGAGGGTCCGCCGGAGCCCGGCCAGTTCAACCGCGGTCTCCGCCGGATTCCGCCCGAGCCGGGCCAGCGACTTGGTGAGCCCCAGCCGGGAGAGCGCGGCTCCCCGTGGTTCGTTCATCTCCTCGAACTCCCCGAGGGCCAGTTCGTAGGTGTCGCGGGCCTGCGTGTACTGCCCGGCCCGGTAGTGCACATTGGCCCGCATCTTGTGGTTGTACGCCAGCGCACTGGACAGCTTCATCTCGCGGCAGACGGCTTCGGCCTCGCTGAGCAGCGCCAGCGCACGCTCCACATCACCGTCGCGTACGGACACCACGTCGGCTATGCCGCGCAGCGCCCACGCCCGCCCCCGCCAGTCGTCGGCCCGGCCCGCCGTCACGGCCGCCTCCTCGAAGAGCGCCAGCGCCTTGTCGTAGGAGCCGGTGTTCCGGTGCATCTGGGCGATGCCCTCCAGAGCCCAGACCGTGTGCCTGGCCTCCCCGCGCTTCCTGGCCTCGGCGAGCAACCGCTCGTGCAGTTCGCCGACGGCCTGGTAGTCGCCCTGGATGCGCCCGGTCTCCGCGAGGCCGGCGAGCGAATAGCCGCGTACGACCACGTCGCCTCCCCGCTCGCCCAGTTCGGCCGCGAGCCCCAGCAGGCGGTACGCCAGTGCCAGCGAGCCCCGCTGGCGGGCGAGCGTGCCTCCGCTCCACAGTGCCCAGGCCATCGCCCCGAGATCCTCCGCCGAACGCGCCGCGCGGTAGCTCGACTTCCAGGCGGCGTCCGCCTCCTCCACCCTCCCCAGCCGTCGGCACGCTTCCGCGACGGCGAGTCCGCAGCGCGCCATCTCGCTCTGCTCCCCGGCGTGTTCGGCCGCTCTCAGCTCCTTGACGCCCTTCGCCAGTACCTCGGTGAGGGAGGAGTTCACCGACAACGAGCCGAGGGCTCCCTGATATTCGGGAGCGAACGCCTTGTCCGTCGGCCGATTCCGCTGAGTCACCCGTGCCACCCGCTCACTGTCTCGCTCGTGGTCCATATCGCTGATCAAGACGGTAGGAGCGCGCAGGGGTTCCACGAATCCGTCTCCGTGCCGGTCGTGGGTCATACCTGAGGGCCACGCAGGAGTGCCCCGGCTAGTCAGCGGGACGGACGTCGGCCGGGCGGGCCCGCCCGGCCGACGTCACCGGTGACCGACGCACCGGCCTGCGTGGAACGGGTGCCGCGGCCGTTCCCGGCCCACGCCCGGGTCCTCCCTGAGACGGACGCGCGGCAGGTCAGTCGTCGAGGTCGCCGAGGTCCACCGTGTCGCAGTAGATCACCCGTTCCTCCGGCTCGCCCGGGCCGTCGGCGCGGACCGACTCGGTCTCCTCGACCATCAGCCTCAGGCCCCGCCGCCGAGGCCCGCCGTGTCCGCCGGGCCCGCCGTGCCCCCGCCGTCCTCGGCGCCCGTGCCACCCGTGCCAGCGCTCCGGCAGCACGACCTCGCCGGTGAACACCGGCCGGTCGGACGTCTCCGCGTCCGCGGCCACGAGTTCGGTCCCGCTGCCCTCGACCGTCATCCAGCCGAGGTCCTCGTCCTCGACGGCCGGATGCCGCCGCTCCAGCCGGGCCCTCACCTTCGCGGGCGGGCTGCCGTCGGGGCGGTACGACGGTCCGGTCAGCGTGATGCCCAGGGACGGGTCCCCGCTGACGGTGAGTTCACGCCAGGGCAGCGTGCGCACGAGATCGCCCAGGACCACGGTCGAGATCTCCGCCCCCTTGATCGATTCGGGCTGCAGGCGCACCAGAGCGAGGCGTACGAAGGGGAGATAGGCATCACCGGTGTCGATGTCCAGGTCGCAGAACCAGCGTTGACGCGCCGTGTCGAACTGCGGGGTGAAGCCGAGCGCGGTGACCGTGGGAGCCCCTGCCGCCACGCCGCCGCCGGGGCCGGGAAGCGGGCGGGCCAGCGGGCCGACCGTCCTGACCGCGTTGGTGAACATCGCGGTCGTCGCGGGCCCCACGGGAGCGGAGCGGTGGATCGGGTCGCGTCCGATCAGGGTGATCACGGGCTCCATGTCGTGGGACGGGGAACCGGGCGCGTCGTCGATCAGGACGCCGAGGAGCTCTCCGTCGCCCGAGGAGTACCAGGGGCGGTCCAGGAAGACGCGGATGCCGCCGCCGCGCCGTCGCCGTACGACGGTTCCCGGTGGACTCTCCGGCTCGTCGAAGGCGAGGGTGGGCATGCAGTAGAGCACCCCGGGTGCGGCCGGCGGCGCGCTGCTGGGAACCGAGAGTTCCACCGTCCCGCCGGGGACGGTCAGCGCGCTCTGCTGGGCCGGGTCGGAGAAGGAGGCGGGGAAGTACTCGCCGAAGCGGCTGGTGGCCACCGGGTGGCAGCGCACCCGACGGTGCTTGGTGTCGCCGAACTCCAGTCTCCGGTAGGGCGGAGCGGAGGCGGCGTTGGCCGCCAGGGTCTCGGCCAGCTCGGTGCTGAAGGTCAGCAGCCCGTCGGTGAGGGTGCACGAGGGCGGAACCTTGTGCGGCTTGCCGTCGGGGCCGTTCGCGTCGGCCAGGGAGAGCGGCAGCGTGAGAGCCGGGGACGCGTTCGGCCGCTCGACGCGTCCGTCGGGTCCTTCGTCCGTGACATCGGTCCACTCGGCGAGCACATCGACCCGCTCGGTGCTTCCGGTGTGCACGGTGACGGCGCCGAGCAGGTGCTCGGTCGTCGCCGACGGGGCGCGGACCGGAGCGGTGCCGAACTGCAGCAGAGGCGCCGACAACGGGCGCTGCACGGCGTGGACCAGGGTGATCTCCTCGCCGGGGGTGAAGAGCCAGTGGCGGCTCTCGTGCGCCGAGGTCATCAGCCGGCCGACCTGCGCGTCATCGGTCGCGGACGACTCGCGGCACCATTCGGCGAGGCCGAGCACGGTGTCCTCGGCGGCGATCCGCGAACAGATCCTGACGGGCGCGACCGCGGCCTTCGGCAGCCGCACCGTCAGGACCCGCGTCTGCTCGTCGAACTGCGGCGGTCCCGTGCCCTCCGTGACGCGGATCCGGAAGGACGCGGGGCTGTGCCAGGTGTCGCCGTCCCAGCCCACCGCGAAGGGCTCGCCGGGAGGCAGGCCCGGAAGGCCGAAGAGCACGGCCCCGGTGGACAGCGGGTCGGGGAGGTAGGGCATCGGCACCTGGTCGCCGGTGTGCAGAACCAGGGGCGGGGTCTTCCCGCCGTCGGCCGAGTCGAGCCCCTCATGGGCCTGTGCCCCGGGCAGCGTCGCGTCGTCCAGCGAGCCGCTCTCGTGCAGGGCCAGCTGGTAGGCGGTGCTCCGCACGGCCGGGTCGCTCGAACCGATGGCGGCGTCCAGCAGCCCATGGCGTTCGACGCATTCGAGGGATGCCTTCGGCGCGACGACATGGCGTTCGTCGTGCGGCGCGTACGGACCGTGGGCGCCGCCGGTCACCAAGGGCGAGGCGTTGAAGTCGGCGGCGTACGCGTCCGGCGGCCGCTCGGGATCGCTGCGTACGACGAGCCGCTGGGTGCGGGCACCGTCGACCAGCGGAAGACGTGGAACCACCACGGGTGAGGGGACCGCTTCGAAGCGGCGGAAGACCTGCGGCCCGGCTGCCGGGAGTGCCAGATCGGCCCTCGCGGGCTCCTCCGCCATCAGGGTGTCGGCCTGGGCGGCGGTGAGCCCGTTGCCCGCCAGGTCGACGGTACGCACACGCACCCGGTAGGACCGGCCGAAACGCAGCCTCGGGAGTGTCCCCGGCCGGGCGACCGAGATGATCTCCAGCGGGACTCCGGGAGCGGCCGGGTTGCCGATGCGCTGGGGCTGGGTCGCCGGGTTCGCCGGGTCCGGGGCGTGCTCGTCGGCGCTCAGCACCTTGCCGGGGCGCGGGGCGGCCAGGGACCAGCCGTCCCAGGTGATGACGTTGTCGTGCAGATAGAGCCGCCCCTCGGTCTCGGGCCGGGTGGCCATGCTCACCTGGAAGAAGCCCTCGTCGGACGCGGTGAGCAGCGGGGCATGCGGCAGGCCCGGCGGGCAGTAGGCCACGTCGCGCTGCTGCAGCGAGAACCACCGGGCGCTGCCGTCGTCCCAGACGTCCAGCCGGTGCCCCCGGACCAGGTCCTCCGAGAACAGCTTCACCTGCCCCGTGGCGGCGGCGTCGGCCACGAGCTCGTCGGCCTTCCGCTTCTGTTCGTCGGCCGCCGCGAAGTCCTCGGCGATATGAGCCATGCGCTCGTTGCGCGCCAGGGTGAGACCTCCGGTCCGTACGACGGGCAGGCCCTTCGACCCCGGGTCGGTGGCGTCCAGTTGGAGGAGCGCCCCGTCCACGTCGGCCTGTTCGATCGAGAAGTCGGCCTGGGGGAGCGGAACCAGTCCCCGGACCGGCGGCGCCAGTGGGTCGGCCGGCTGGGTGGTGCGGGCCGCGGCGACGAACGCGTGCTTGGCCCGGTCGAGGACGTAGGCGGTGTGCGGGGTCACGTCGTGGCTCGGCTTCAGGTTCGGGTCGTCGCTCGTCAGCAGGGGCGTCCAGGTGGGCCGCACGGTGAGGAACAGGCTCCCCGCCGAGTCGGGAACCGCCTCCGCCGGGAGCTCGAAGTCCAGGATCAGGCCCAGGCGGCGCAGCAGCGCCGGGTGGTCGCTGAGCGAGGTGAGCATGCTGTGGAAGTCGGGCACCGGTGTCTCCAGCGGAGGATCGGTGTTCTCCGCGCCGGGTGCGAGGGTGGGGTGGTTCGAGGGCGGGTGGTGGAAGCCGAGCAGCCGCTTGTGGGTCTCCATCCCCTCGCCCGGCGAGGGCGCCAGGCCCTGCATCCCGCCTTCCGGGCTCATCGCGTCCAGCTCCTGGCGCAGGGGCGGTCGGTCGGGGAAGCGGGTGGCCGCCGTCGCGTAGATGTGCTGGGCGCTCCTGGTCATGGCCCGGGACGGACAGGTGGTCACCTCCCGTCCCGTGTACTGGTCGAAGGCGAAGGACTCCAGCACCGTGTCCGGGCGGAAGAGCCGCTGCCACAGCGACGGGTCGGGAGGCGTGCCGGACGGAGCGACCGGCCCGACGGGGAAGTCCTGCGGGGCCGTGACGCCGTCGGTGCTGGCGAACGCGAAGGAGACCGCCGCCACTTGCTCGGGCCAGCGCAGGAAGTCGGAGAAGGGGCCGAGTGTGCCCCGGTTGCCGGGCGGCGCGGCCTCGCCGGTGGAGAGCTGGGGCGCGACGAAGAGCGACACGAGGAGTTTCGTCCCGTCGGCGGAGAAACCGGCGGGGAGGACGGTCCAGGTGACGCGTTGCTGGAGGGGCATGGCTGGATGTCTCCTTTGACGGCCGGCTCAGGCCGCGAAGGCCAGGCAGTACGTGTCCCAGTCCTGCGGCTCCACGCACTGGGCGAATGTGGGGTCACCTGGCGCACCGGCGAAACTGCGCTCCAGGGTGAGGGAGACGGTCTTGCTGAAGAAGGCGATCCGCACGCTCACGGACAGGGTGCCTCGGCCGCGTATGACCGACTCGCCGCCCGACTTCTGGTAGGTCAGCTCCAGATAGAACTCCACCGTCACACTGACGATGCCCAGCACCGAGAGATAACCGGTGCACCGCAGATAGCCGCTCAGGGTGATGTTCTGGGACTGCGGGTCCGTGTTGTCGAGCTTGAAGTAGACGCCCGCCATGATCGAGACCCCGCCGCTGGCGATCCCCAGGTTCAGTGCGGCGGATCCTCCGAATTCGAGGGCTCCCTCGACGATCTCGATGCCCCTGGAGGAGACCTCCATGGCGAAGAACCCACCGCCGCCGAACAGGGAGACGCTGACGTTGAACGGGTTCCGGCGCTCGCAGACGGAGAACCTGAAGCGGATCGGGGAGTCCTCGAACGGGATGGTCAGGCCGGCGGACAGGGAGAGGTTCTGCAGGCTGAAGACGCCGACCCCGATGCTGGGTATCGCGAGGGTGTAGCCCGCTCTGATCCCGGCCGGGTCGATGTCGATGTACGCGCCCTTGCCGAAGCCGTCGGCGGGCAGGAGGCTCCGCAGGTTGTTGATGAACGACAGGGCGCCCTCGAAGACGAGCTCGAGGCCGGAGGCGTCGATGTCGGGCTTGCCGCCTGGGCTCGCGGTGAAGGCCAGACGGGCGATCCTCACCTCGACCAGTCCCGCGAACTTGATGACGAGACCCGTCAGTTCACCGCTGATGGACGACTTGTCCAGGGCGTCGGGTGAACGGACCGTGCGGGAGTCGAGGACGAGCGAGGCCTGGGAGAGGTCGAGGAACCCGGCGCTCTTGAGCGGTGGTTTCCACACGTAGCGGAGTTCCTTGCCCGCCCCGTCCGCCAGGTCGGTGACCCGCAGCAGGGGGACGGGCAGCAGGGACAGGGGATCGCCGCTGTTGATGATCTGGTCGATCCTGCTGTCGGAGAGCTGCGCGAGATCGGTCACCGCCGACTGAGGGATGACGCCGAGGATCTCGGGCAGGCTGACGAGCCCGAGCAGCTTCCCGATGTCGAACGCCTTCTTGATGTCGTCGAACGGCACATTCTCCGCGGCGGGAGCCTTCGAGAAGGTCTCGGGCAGTACCCCGGCCCGGCCGGTGATCTCGGAGACGGCGGCGTTGGGACTGGCGAGCCCGCCGGCCTGCTCCGCCTTGAGCAGCAGTTGCACCGGCGTGTTCATGGTCAGGTAGGCGCCCGAGGGGTTGTCGGTGAAACCCCGCTCCAGATAGGCGGAGTTCATACGGACCTGTACGCGCCCTCCGCCCGGCGCGAACGCCTCGACCGCCGGCTCACGCACCTCGGCCCCGGCCACGAACAGCACCGCGTCCAGAGGATGGTCCCCGCCGGCCGCGATGTGCTTCACGTCGAAGCGCAGCGCGTTCACGGGGTGGCAGGTGCTCCCCGGCATGTCCGGCAGGGGCTCCGCGATCGCCATCTCCTGGCCGTCCAGCGGGGCAAGAGCCTGCGCGTCGGCCGCGCCGAAGGAGGCGGGCGACGCCTGGGCGTGCGGGAAGGCCGGCTCGACGGAGCCGTCGCGGGCGTTCTTCCCCGGGACCAGGAGCAGGGGCATACGGAAGGTGACCTGGCGTCCCTCCTGGTCGGTTCCGGTCACCGGCAGCAGATAGTGCGTACCGGTCCCCTCCAGGGTCGCCCAGAAGGGGCCCTCCTGCTGCGGCCCGTTCAGCTTCGGGCTGACGCGCTCGTTGATGTGCAGGGAGCGCAGCGGCATTTCACGGCCCTGGTGGACGTATCCGGTACTCGCTCCGTAGGCGAGGTCGGGCTGCGGGAACTCCGCGTGGAACTCCGTGATGAGGCCGGCGACGACGCTGCCTCCCTGTGTCCCGGTGAAGATCCGCCGGGTCTCGGCGATCCACAGCGCCTGATGGCCCGTATGGCAGTAGTAGCGGTTCGCTGTCCGGTGGTACTGATCGCGTCCCAGGCCGGTGATGTGGTCGTATGCGGCCAGAGGCGGTTTCCTGCCGGCCTTGGTGAACTGAGTCTCCGACTCCGGGGGCAGCTCCCAGGCGCCGTGCAGATGGGCGGACGCGCCGAGCGGCGTGAGCCTGAACTGCTCCGCGTGCAGCGGGCCGTTGATGATCGTGATGGGCTTCCCGTCATTGTCGAACACCTCTTGCCTGCTGGTCTGGATGACGATGCCCTTCAGGTCGTCCTCCCTCAGGGGCTGCCCCTCGGGCATCGGCCCGCGGTCCGTCACCGTCGCCACCGCACGCAGCAGCGCCGCTCCGCCGCCCTCGGGGCCGAGCAGGCTGGTGTGCCAGAGCTCGGCGCGTCCGTCGGCTACGAACGGATCGGTCAGATGCTCCCAGCGGGAGAGAGCGTCGTCGTACGTGAGCAGGAGCCGCATGGGGAATTCGACGATCGTCCGCTGTACGCCGCCGAAGACGGACGTGGTGCCCGGGTCGGGAGCTCCGACGACGGGTACGGACTGGAGGACCAGCCGGGTCCAGTCGAGGAGTTCGGCGAGGGAGAGGCCGACACCGTCCATGTTGTCGGGCAGCGAGAAGGCGAGGGTGGAGGGCCGCGCGGACCACGCCTGCACGAGCGGTTCGCCGACCAGGGGAAGCGGCAGGGGCAGGGTTGCTTCGGCGACATGCTGGGGAGGCAGCGTCACCAGGATCTGGGCGGGGCCCGGTGCCCGGCGCAGGAGCCGACGGCCGTCGTAGCGGAGGTTCACCAGGGCGATGTCGAGGACCAGCAGGTCCTGCGGCCTGAGCACCCGGAACGGACCGCCGAGGGCCGGATCGTCCTCCTGGCCGGGGCGGTCGGGGTGGTCCGGGCGGTCGGGGTGGTCCGGGCGGCCGGGGTGGTCGGGGTGGCCGGGGTGGTCCGGCCGGCCCGGCCCGTCGTGCCGGTCACGGCCGTCCGGCCTGCCGTCGTGGGGACGGTCCGGGCGGAAGTCGCCGCCGCCCCGGTCGCCGTCGCCCCGGAAGCCGCCGCCGTCCCCGTCCCCGTGCCGGCCCCGGTCTCCACCCCCGCCCCTGCCTTCGCCTCGGCCCTCGCCCCTGTCCCCACGGCGGCCGTCACCGTCGTGGCCGCCACCGAACCCTCTCCCGCCTCCGCGCGGACCACCTCCGCCGCCCTGGGGCCGCCCACCTCCGTGCCGCGTCAGCAGAACCTCCCTCCAGAGCCTCAGGAGGGCGAGCTGGGTGCCGATGTGGAACATGCCGGTCTCCTGGCACGATTGGGGCCGGGGGCGCCGGCCGGTGTGCGGGGTGCGTCAGTCGAAGGGGACGGACTTGTGGGCCACGGCCCCGTTGCCATCCGCGTTCCGGACGACGTGGCCGCCCTGGAAACGGTTGTTGCGTCGCTCGGGAGGTCCCATCTCGTCGGAGACCGGGTAGCGGAGGAAGCTGCGCTCCCAGCCCATGTCCGCCCATGTCTGACGGATCGGACCGTGGACCTCGTGCGCGCCGGTCTCCGGGGTCCAGTAGATGGAGCCGCCCTCGAAGTGGTTGAAGCGGCCCACGCCGTCGGGGCACGGCGACTCGTCCGTCACCGGGTACCCGAGGAAGTTGCCGGAGCCCCCGAGACGGGCGTACTGGAGTCGGATGTCCCCGTGGACCTCGTGTGCGCCGGTCTGCGGCGACCAGTAGATCGAACCGTTCTGGTAGTCACGTGACCGGCCGCGCCCGTCGGGGTTCGCCCCCTCGTCGCTGCCCGCGCCGGTGTCGACCGGCTGACCGAGCCACTGGCTCTGTGCCCACTTCTCGTCGATGGCTGACATCGGACCTCCCTGTGACGGAAACACCGGCGGTACGAGCACCGGCGCCCTGGATGGATGAACTGCTGACGGGGCGTCATATGCCCTCATCTGAGGTCGGGGGAGTCGGCGGCCCTGCTGCCGGGCCCGCGGACGGAATCGAGCAGCGCCTGCCCCTGGTGATCGACGTACTTCGTGAACAACTGCTGCGAATAGCCGAAGACGATCGCCCACGCGATGATCTGCGCGGTGGAGTCGAGAGCGCTGAGGCCCGGAATGAACCCGCCGCGCATGAGCAGCAGGCCGAGTACGGCGGTCAGGGCGCCCAACGGGAGCTTGAGAAGGGCCAGGACCACGGGGACGTTGTACGGCATCGAGGTGCCCCGGATCCGGCGCAGCGCCGCCGCCGACGCGATGGCGGCGGAGAGTACACCCACGATCTCGATGACGAGGTAGTCGCCCGCCTGCGCGACCCCCGCGATCATTCCGCTCGTGAGGGGCTCGGACGGCGGATCGGGGACGACGACCTCGCTGGCCGTCGGACAGACGACGTTGAAACCGCCCTCGAACTCGGGCGTGAAGCAGAGCGGGACCAGCGCCTCCCAGACGACGGTGATCACCGCGACGGCCGCCGCGGCGATGGTCAGGCCGACCGTGACCGTGGCGACGATCCGTACGAAACTCCGCACCCGCAGACGCTCGTTCCACAGCAGTTTCCGGGCGAGACCGACCGTCTCGGCCAGGAACGCCCGCTCGCTGGGGCGGAGTTTGCGGTCGGCGTTGTGCTGCATCCCGCGCGCGATGTCGGTGACCCGGACCCTTCTGGGATCACTGGGCGCGAAGTGCTCCTCGACCAGGGCCACCATCTGGGGGAGCATCGCCTTGATGTCCTCGGCGGAAGCCATCCAGACCATGAGGTTCAGCGCCGCGTCCATGTGCGCCTGTGCGACGCCCAGATGGGCGGCGCGCCTTCTGCCGGGCCGGCTGACGAGAAGGGAGCGCTGGGCCTCCGCGAGCTCCCAGCGGGCTTTCGACGCGTAGTTCGTCACCACCCGCCGCCGGTCGGAATCGACGGACGCCCTGGTACTCAGGGCGTCGATGATGGCGTCGAGCTCCGTGATCCTCGCTCGCAGGCCCTCCTTCTGCTCCCAGGGGCCCACGTCGTCGCGGGGGGCGAGCCACTGCGCCAGGCTCTGCGGCTCGTCCGCGTCCGCGATGCTCCCGGCCGGTGGTGCGACGTCCGGTCCCGGCGGGACCTGGCCCGCGGCGGGCCCCTCGTCGGGCGCCGGCGTGCGGGCCGCTCGTCTCCTCGCGGCGCCGACGGTCCATGTGGCCATGAGGGTTCCTCCTCAGGAGACTCCCGGGTCTTCGCGGGAGCACGGGCGCGCGGTGGTCATACGCCGTCGGTCCGGTGTCCGGCCTCGGCGAGCCGTGCTGCGAGCGCGGTCAGCGTGTCACCGGTGCACTGTCCGGTCGGGGTCAGCCCCTGATCGCTCTGGAACGCGCTCACGGCGGCTCGGGTGTTCGGCCCGTCGATGCCGTCGGCCACCCCCGGGTCGTAGCCCAGCAGAGCCAGACCCTGCTGGATGCCCCGCAGGGTGCCGAGGTGGACGATCGTCCCGTCCTCACCGCCGCCTCCTCCGACGACCGGGGGTGAGCCGTCCTGGAGGAACTGGACGGACGTCGCCGCGTCGGAAGCGGCCGTACCCACGAAGAAGTCGTACATGTT
Source organism: Streptomyces sp. CB02058 (assembly GCF_001905505.1). GTDB lineage: Bacteria > Actinomycetota > Actinomycetes > Streptomycetales > Streptomycetaceae > Streptomyces. The sequence goes on along the minus strand of NZ_LIPG01000004.1, from coordinate 507,077 downwards.
GTCCACGCCCCGGTACTGGTCGTCGGGCGCGGGGGCGCCACCGAGGATCTCGGTCATCGCCATGTGGAGATGAGGGGTGGTGCCGCCGAAGCTGAGCACGGAGCCGAGCACATCGCCCCGGCTCACGGTGGTGTTGACGCCGATGCCGGGCGGGACGTCCTTCAGGTGCGTGTAGAAGCCGCCCATCATGTCGTTGGGCGAGCGCATGAACAGCTGTGCCCCGTAGATCTTGGGGGTGTCCGTGGAGGGGGCATGCGGCTGGAAGACGGTGACATGGGCGTCGAAAGCCGCACGGACCTGTGAGTCCTCCGTCGCGCCGAGGTCCATTCCGTATTCGATGTACCACTTCGCCGGGGGCGAATGTGTTCCGATGTGCGGTCCGCCGAGACCGCCGGTGAATCCTGCGGAAACGGGGCTGGACACTTCGATGTCGAACGCTGGCATGACGTCCTCCGGGCGATGGTCCACGTCGCGATGCGGTGGATGCTGATCCGGGTCCTTGCGCCGGACCAGGACGCCTTGCAAGCGTATGACGTCGGCAAGGTCGTCGCTACCGCATCGGACGCGGATTCCTCCTGCATTTCGACGCCAATTCAACTTTTACGGCAGAGAAGTTGGGGATTCATCGTTCGCGTGGCGTGGGAATCCATCGCGGGCAGGTCTATAGTCGGAATTGAACCCGCTTCGCCATTCCTCCCGCGCCGGAGAAGTGCCGGCGCGAGGGCGAGGTGACGGAACGTCAGTACGGGCAACTCCACTGGACCGCACCCGCACGTCGAGACGTCCGGCGGCTCCCGGTGGCCCTCGGCCGCCGCGGCGGCGGAAGGCACCGACATGGGATACGACGCGTGGAACGATCCGCCGTCCCGGACCCCGGTCTCGCGCGGGCCACGGCGCCTGGTGAGCGTCGAGCGGCCCGGTGTACGGATCGCTGTCCTGGGCGGCTTCGGAGTGTGGGTGGGCGGCGAACCGGTCGCCGTTCCCGGGGGATCGGAACGCGTGCTCGCCTTCGTCGCCCTGCGCTGCCGGGCCGCCGTCCCCCGGCACCTGATCGCGGGCACCCTGTGGCCCGAAGCCTCCGAGCACCGTGCCCACGCCGATCTGCGTGCGGCCCTGGCCCGCTCGCAGGCCGGCCGAACTGCCCTGGAGATCACCGCCGCCGAGGTGTGCCTCGCCCCCGGAACCACCGTGGACCTGCACCGCGCGCGCCGGACGGCACAATGCCTCCTGGACCCCGCAGGACCGCACCGGCTTCCCGAAGCCCCGCTGGACGCGGTCCGCGTCCTCTCGACCGACCTGCTGCCCGGCTGGTACGAGGACTGGGCGCTGTCAGAGGCCGAGGAGTGGCGCCAATTGCGTCTGCACGCCCTGGAGACGCTCGCCGCGCGGCTGGGGGCGGCCCGGCGGTGCGCCGAAGCCGTCACGGCCGCACAGGCGGCGGTGCACGCCGAGCCCCTGCGCGAGAGCGCCCAGACCTGTCTGGTCAGGGCCCATCTCGCGGACGGCAACCCCTCCGAAGCACTGAACGCGTTCACCCGGTACGCCCGTCGGCTGCACGAGGAGTTGGGCCTCGAGCCCACGGAGCGGCTGCACCGGCTGGCCGCGGGTGATGCCCGGCCCGCACGGGCGCCCTCCGCGTCACGGTCACGCGGCGGTCACGCGGAGGTCACGCGCCGCCGGGAAGAGTGGTAGGGGCAGAGGCAGGCCCGCCTCGGCTCCGGGGCGGGCTCGACATCTTCTTCCGAGGAGAACCATGGCCACCCCACTCTCAGCAGACCGGTTCCTCGCCGCGCTGCGTTCCGGAGGGCTCACCGTGGTCGAGCACCGGTCGTGGCGTACACACAACCGCAACCACAAAGGGCTCTGGGGTCCTGTGCACGGGGTGATGATCCACCACACGGTGACCTCCGGTACGACGGGGAGCGTGGACCTGTGCTGCAAGGGCCACTCCGCGCTGCCCGGACCCCTGTGCCACGGGGTCATCGCGAAGGACGGCACCGTCTACCTGGTCGGCTTCGGCCGTACCAACCACGCGGGTCTGGGTGACGGCGACGTCCTGCGCGCGGTGATCGACGAGACCGCCCTGCCACCGGACACGTCCGCCGACACGGACGGAAACGCACGCTTCTACGGCTTCGAGTGCGTCAATCTCGGCGACGGCCGCGACCCGTGGCCCGAAGCGCAGGTGGAGGCCATCGAGAAGGTGGCCACCGCCGTCTGCCGGGCCCACGGCTGGAGCGAGCGCAGCGTGATCGGCCACCGGGAATGGCAGCCCGGCAAGGTCGACCCCAGGGGGCTCGAGATGAAGGACCTCCGCCGGGGCACCCGCAAGCGCCTGGCCCTCGTGGTGCCCGGGGTCCCCGTGCACCACTAGCGGATCACCGACGGCCGGTCCCCGGACCGGCCGTCGGGCAGCGTTCCCGCCCGACGGCCGGATCACCGGGCTTTCCGTGGTCCGAGGACCGTCGGCCGGCCCCGGGCCGGTTCGGCCGGACCCACGAGCAGCTCCGTTCGGTCAGACCCCGAGCACCGTGAAGCCCGCGTCGGTGAGCCGTGAGCTCAACGCGGCGAGGGTCGCCGGGTCGTTGAAGGCCCCGTTCTGCTCCAGCCCGTGGTCGGCCTGGAACTGCCGGACGGCTGCCTGGGTCCGGGGCCCGTCACCACCGTCCTGGCGTCCCGGCCTGTAGACGATCAAGGCGAGCAGTGCTCCCTGCACCCCGAACACGTCGGAGAGGTCGAGCGCCAGCCGGTCGGCGGGCAGCCCCTGGTCCTCGACGCTCCGGGCCAGCAGGAAGTGCGACCGGTCGAGCTTGTTCCGGATCCTGATCGTTCCCTCGTCCGGAGTGAAGTGGCATTCGTCCGCCGCGCCGCTCCAGTCACGCACCGACACATGCTGCTGGAGCTTGGGGAACGTGAACGCGGGCCCCAGGGCCCAGCACATGCTCAGCGTCGCCAGCTGTGCGTTGGCCGGCCACGAGGCGAAGCCGGCGAAGTCGGGGCGGGCGGTGAGGAACGTCTCCATCTGGTCCAGCTTGGCGAACACATGGCGGTCGATCTCGTCGTCGTCCACGTGCAGCGAGGTGAACGGGGGCTGGAAGGCGAGGTGTCCCTGGGAGGCCAGATCGAGCCGCGCCTTGACGGCGTCCCACTCGGAGGCGACGAGGTCCGCCGAGACCGGGGAGCCGCCGGAGTCCCGCCACGCCAGCTCTTCGGCCAGCGCGAGCGAGGCCGACCGCTCCGCCGCGCTCGGGGCCGAGTTGGCCGCGGCGGTCTCATCGATCTTGTTGCCGATTCCCGTGCTCACCCAGCCCTTCTGGTCGAGGTACATGAAGTTGACACGGCCTTCGAGCGGGTCGTTGAACCTGATCCATTGGTCACGCACACATTGATGCATGGTGTCGTCCTCTACGTACCGCGTCGATGGGCGAATCCTTGGTCGGTGGTGCCCGGCAGTCGAGGGGAAGGACGATCAGCTCCACGGGGAGACGACGAGCCGGACGTTCGCACCCTCCCCGAGAATCGGCCAGGCGCTCTCGGGGAGGGGGATGTGCGCGATCCAGGTGCCGCTGCCGGGGTCCTCGTCGCTCAGCGGCTCTCCGCTGAGGTCGAGATCTCGTATGGCGCCGGGGACGGTGGAGTTCCACGCGGCCCAGATGCCCGCCCCGGACTGCCTCGTGCCGATGTCGACGATGAGTATGTCGTCGAAATCAGCGGCCTGTTCCAGGTGATCGTTGAACAGGAAGATTCCACGGCGCTCACGCAGTGTCAGCATCCGCAGATGCAGGGCGTAGCGCATCGCGGGGCTGTCGGGCGGACGTTCGAGCGCGCTGCCGAGGAACACGGTCGTCAGGGCGACTGCGCCGTCGGACCGCTCGTCGTCCGCCGCCTGTTCCGGCTCCTCCGGGGGCCTGCCCGACAGCTGGATCGGACACCAGTGGGACGCCAGCCGCTCGTGCATCACGATGGGCATGCCGCGCACGGACAGCTGCACCTCCGCCTGCCAGCCGACGCAGTCGCCCTCCGGAGGCAGCCGGTGGCCCACGAGGGAGGCCTCCACCCTGCGGTCGCCGAAGAGGAACCGGCGCAGGTTCTGGTACCCCTCCTCCGAGTTGACCAGCCCGTAACGGCCGCTGTGGCTGCGGTGCACGAAGGCGGTGTGCGCCCCCGGCACCCGGGCGTTCTCGATCTGCACCAGCCCGTCGCTCCTGGCCCCCACGGCAGCCGCCGAGAGGCCCCGCGCGACGTCGTAGTCCTGCGGATTCGTGCCCACCAGGCAGAACACCCGGTCCCTGGGGAAGGCTCCGTCGCCCTGGGGCATCTCGCGAGCGCTCCAGCCTTCGGGCGGGCCGTCCGGGTCCGTCTGCGCGGCGGGCGTCAGATACTCGTACATCCGCCGGGGGCCGAAGATGTCCGCACCGTTGATGCCCACGGCGTCGCGCACCTTCTCCAGCACTCCGAACCCGACGTCGAAGGCGATGCCGCCGTGCGGAGTGCCGTAGGTGAAGAGCTTGTCCACGCAGTCGGCGGGATCGCGGCCGAGGTCGGGCAGCACCTTCTGCAGCAGACAGCGGCAGATGAGACCGCCCATGGAGTGGGCCACGAGGTGGACGCGCGGGGCGCCGCTCTTGGCCTTGAGCGTGTCGATCAGTGTGAGGAGGTCCGACGCCGCGTCCTCCAGCCTGAACGCTGAGGGTTCGCCGCTCCAGGTGCTCGCCGAGGGGTCGTAGAAGCGATGTATCCAGACGCTGTCCGACGGAATCGTCTCGTGGCTCTGGAGATAGGCGTCCTGGCCGCCTTCGACGAGGATCTCGTATCCCTCGTCGAGATGCAGCCTCAGCAGGGGGCTTTCGAACTGGTGGAATCCGGGCTGGTTGTCGACGCCCACGCGCACATGGGTGGACCCCTCGTTGAATCCGTAGAAAGGGTCGTCGACAACGCTGTTGATCCCTGAAGTATCCCCGGCGAATCCGCGAACATAGACGAGGGGGAATTTCATCCGCTCAGATGTGACGTTCATGAGCTGCTCCGCGGCGTATGGCCGACGGTCCCCGAAATCGGGTGTCATGCGCCCGTTGAATCGTCAATCGGCAGCAGTGGGACCGCCGGGGGCGTCGAATTCATCTCAAGTGTATGACTCGGTTTCGGCCCGGACCACCGGGGGAGCCACGCCCTGACGAGGCGTCATATGCGGACCGGGGGCGTGCGCGCCACGCAGGGCCCTTCGCGAGTGCCGGGGCATCGAGTTCCGCGAACCGGAACGGCGCTTCGCGTCCTCCGGGCCGTCGCATGTGATCTCGCTCGGGTCGGGGGATGCCTACGAGAGCCGCCCGGTGCCGGGGGTTGCGGGCGGGTTGTGTAGCAGTTCCAGGACGCGGCGCAGATCGGGGTGTTTCCCGGTTCCCGCACGGCTGACGGTGAAGATGGTGCGGGAGACCGGCTGGAGCAGGGGGTGGAGGCTGAGGGACCCGGTGGTGTCGGGCAGGGCCATGCGCGGGATGAGGGCGGTGCCCGCTCCCGCGGCGACCAGGGCCGCCAGTACGGCGAAGTCGCTGCTGCGGGTTCTGATGTCCGGGACGAACCCGGCTGCGCCGCAGGCACGTTGGATCATTTCGTAGCAGGAGGTCTCCGGTCCTGGGGTGAGCCAGGGCAGGTGTGCCGTGTGGGACAGGTCCGCCGGCTGCCCGGGCGCCAGACCCAGCTCGCCGGCCTGGCGGGGGTGCAGGGCGAGCAGCACCGGTTCTTCCATGAGGACGGCCTGCTCGCACGTGGTGGGGAGGCTGCGGGGCAGCACGGTGTAGCTGTGGACCAGGGCGAGGTCGGTCGAGCGCTTGTGCAGTTCTTCGAGGGCTTCGTCCGGTTCCTGCACGGACAGCCGCAGCGACAGGCCCGGGGCCGGACCGAGGTCGGCCAGGTGTTGCCACAGAGGTGCGACGAGGGCGCGGGCGGCGGAGGCGAAGGCGGTGATCCGCACGATGCCGTGCCGGCCGCTCTGCAGGGCGGCCAGGCCGGCCTCGGCTGCCGCGAGTTCCGCCAGGATGATCTCGGCATGGGCCACCAGCAGTTCCCCGGCCGCGGTCAGCCGCAGGGTGCGTCCCCGCTTCTCCACCACCGGTGTGCCGGCCTCCTTCTGCAGGGCGGCGAGGTGCTGGGATACCGCTGGTGGAGTCAGGTGGAGAGCCTCCGCGGTGGCCGCGACGGTCCCGTACGCGGCGAGGTGCTGGAGGATGCGCAGACGGCGTACATCGAGCACGGTCTGCTCCTTTCCTGGTTTCGGGCCGGGCCGGAGCCGGTTCTCCGCGACGCGGTGCAGGGTCTCACCTCGTGGCGACCGGCCGGTCGGCCGCTGGGCGGCCGGGGGCGGCTCCCTGCTCCCCGCGGCGCTGCGCCGGCCCGCGCCGGTTGATCATGATCACTCCCGCGACGCCGATCGCTCCGCCCACCAGCTCGACGAAGTGGGGCACCTCGCCCAGCCAGACGAAGGAGATGATCAGGGCCGCTGGCGGGACCAGGTACAGGGCGGCGGTGGAGGCGGCGAGCGGCAGCCGGGCGACCGCGTAGGCCCAGATGACGAAGCCGAGAGCGGAGGGGAGCAGACCCAGATAGAGCGCCGAGGCCAGGGCGTCGGCCGGGGCGTGCAGGGTCGCGTGCCAGGTGGCGGGGCCCAGCGGCAGCGCGAAGACCGTGCCGGCGACCATCGCGTAGGTGGCGACCTCCAGGCCGGTGTAGTGGCGCAGCAGTGGCTTGGTGGCGACGTGGTACACCCCTTGGACCACAGCGGCGGCCAGGATGATGAGGGCGGAGGCGGTGAACCCGCCGGTGCCCCTGGCCATGCTGACGACGGCCGCGCCGGCCATCGCGACGACACTGCCGAGGACGATGTTGCGGCTCAGCCGTTCTCCGAGGAACAGACTTCCCAGCAGCACGCTGAAGGCGGGGACGATCGCGATCAACAGGCTCGCCGTACCGGCCGCGACCTCCACTTCGCCCCAGTTGAGCAGGAGCTGGTAGGCGGTGATCCCGGTCGCCCCGCACAAGGCGATCATGGGCAGATCGCGGGACCGGGGTATGCGGACCTTCGCGAACGGTGCCACCAGCAGCAGCGCACCGGCGGCGATCACGATCCGCAGGAACGACAGCGCCTGCACCCCCAGGCCGTCGATGCCGACCCGGATGGCGGGAAAGGCCGAGGCCCACAGGACCACGGTGCCGGTCAGGGCGAGGAAGCGGGGGGAGATCAGGCGTGAGGACATGCCGTCCAGCATCGCCGCCCGGAACGAAAAGTTCCATTTAGTCTTTGCGGTGGAAACCTTAAGTACTGCTTATTCGTGAGTCAGAGGTGCGCGGCTTGCTGCTCCTCGGTCGGGTCGTGGAAGCGCGGGGTGAGGCGGAGGCGGGGCGGCGCGAACGCGGAGGTCTGCTGTGCGCCCGCTCGGGATGCGGCGGGGCGTCACTGCGGTCAGCGTGGGGGAGTGCCGCAGCTGCTGAGAACCATGTGGATCCCCGTAGGTCTCATCGTCATGGCCGTGGTGATCGACCTCGTCACCCCGCAGGATGTGACGTCCGCGCCGCTCCTCATGGCGGCGCCCGTCGCCGCCGCGCCGCTCTGCGGCATCCGCGGGATCGTCGGGGTGGGGCTCGTCGCGATGGCCGTGCACGCGTTCCTCGCCTGGATCGACGGGACCTTCGGCTGGCGTGCTGGTGTGGCCAACCAGATCACCCTGGCGGGCGTCACGGTGCTCGCGGTGCTGATCCACCGGACTCTGCGCAGGCAGGACGCCCGCGCCCGGCGCGCCCAGTACGTCGCCGCGGTCGCCCAGCAGGCCGTGCTGCCCAGGCCGCCCTCCCGGCTGGGCGACCTGAGCATCGAGGCGCGGTACGTGCCCGCGGAGAGCGAGGCCGCGATCGGCGGGGACCTGTACGTCGTGCAGAGCACCCCGTACGGAATCCGGGTCATGGTCGGTGATGTGCGGGGCAAGGGGCTCGGGGCGGTCAGCGCCGTCAGCGCCGACCTCGGCGCCTTCCGGTACGCGGCGGACGAGGCCGAGGACCTTCCCCAGCTGGTGCGGCGACTGGAGCGGGCCCTGCTGCGGGAGGGGGAGCGGCGCGGTGGGCAGGAGCGGGCGGAGGGCTTCACCACCGCGCTCATCGCGGAGTTCTCCGAAGACCTGGCCTGGGTGCGGCTGATCAACCGTGGCCACCCGCCGCCCGTCGTCCTGGACGCGAGGGGCCGTGCGACACGCCTCGACTCCTCCGAGGAGGCGCCTCCGCTGGGAATGAGCGACCTGGGTGCCTGGTCCGCCCCCGTCGACAGCTTCCCGTTCCCGGCGGGCGCCACCCTGCTCTGCTTCACGGACGGCATCACCGAGGCGCGGGACGCCGCCGGGGACTTCTACGACCCCGTCGTCCGTCTGCCGCTCGCTCTCGGTGGGGTGCCGCGTTCCGGTCAAGGCCTGGCCCCGGGCCACATCCTGGACACGCTGATCGAGGATGTCCGGCGGCACACTGGCGGCCGGCCGCAGGACGATCAGGCGCTGCTCGCGCTGTCCCGTGCGCACTCCGGGGCGAATCTCGGTAAACCCTCTTGAATCGGGCGTAAATCTCCCCAACTGCCCTCCTCTCGTGCGCCCATAAGACGCTCGTTGACGTCCTCAAAGGAATTCGTATACTGGCCGAGCCCAATTGGGCAGTATCAATGGACATCTTGAGACGGGTGGTTCCTGATGAACGCGGAGCCGGGCGGCAGCCTCAGCCGACGGAACGTGCTGCGGATCGCTGGAGCGGGCATGGGCCTGCTGGCCGCCTCGGGTGTGCTCGCCGCTTGTGCGCCGCAGCCCGCGGCCTCCGGTGACGACGCCGCGGGGACCGGCTCCGGTACGGGGGCGCAGGGCGCCGACGTGAAGATCGACCAGCTCACGCTGGCCCTTCCCTCGTCCCTGTCCAGCCTCGATGTCGGCCGCGAATCCGGCGTGCTGAACTACCTGGTCGCCGCACTCGCCCAGGAATCACTGCTGTCGGTCAGCCCCTCGGGCGAGCTCGGACCCGGCCTCGCCTCGTCCTGGAAGCAGCCCGACGCCCGGACGTACGTCTACACCCTGCGCCGGGGCGTCGTCTTCGCGGACGGGACCCCGTTCACCGCCGACGACGTGGTCGCCTCCATCGAGGCCATCCGCGACCCGGACAACGGCTCCGCGCTCTCCTACGCCTACGCGGGCGTCAGCTCGGTCAAGGCCACCGGCGACCTGGAGGTGACGATCCGGCTCACCGCGCCCGACGCGATGTTCGCCTGGACCACCACCGCGGGCGGACTCCTCGTCAGCAGCCGTACCTTCCTCAAGCGCAACAAGGGCAAGGTCGGCACATCACAGACCCTGCTGCTCGGCACCGGTCCGTACCGCATCACCGAGTTCGCGGCCGACGACCACGTGCTGCTGGAGCGCAACGACGCGTGGTGGGGCGAGAAGCCCGCCGTGCAGAAGCTCAAGCTCTCCTTCGTCCCCGACGCCGGCACACGGCTCGTCGCGATGAAGTCCAAGGCCGTGGACGGCGCGCTCGGCCTCGCCTCGGACGAGGCCCGCAGCTGGGAGTCGGCCGCGCGTGTCACCTACACAGGTGACCGCTCGGTGGTCTCCCTGGCCTTCGACACCTCCAAGGCCCCCTTCGACGACATCCACGTCCGCCGCGCCTTCGCTCACGCCGCGGACCGCGCGGGCATGGTCAAGGGCCTGCTGCACGGCAAGGCCGAGGTCGCCGACGCCCTCCCGTCGCCCGACATGTGGGGCGACCTGATGCCGGCGGACCAGGTCCGCTCCGGTTACGACGCGATCCCCGCCCTCGGCTTCGACCTGGACGCCGCACGCGCGGAGCTCGCCAAGTCGGCGTCGAAGGACGGCTTCACGGCGGAGCTGCACTACCCGGGCAGCGGACCGCAGCTCGGCAAGGCGGCGCTGGCCCTGGCCGCGGCGCTGAAGAAGATCGGCATCACGCTGGACGTCAAGGAGATCACCCTCGAACAGTGGGTGTCGGAGCTCGGCTCCGGCAAGCAGCCGCTGCAGTTCCTGTGGTACTTCCCGGTCACCGGCGACCCGGCGGAGCTCGCCGACCCGTATCTCAACGCCGCCGCCACCGCCACGAACATCGCCCACTACGACAACGCCGCCGTGAACTCCGCGCTCGACAGCGCCAAGAAGTCCACGGACCCCGCCGAGCGCGGGAAGCTGCTGATGAAGGCGGTGCAGGAGGCGGGCCCCGATCTGCCCTACCTGCCGCTCTGGTGGGCCCAGAGCGCGACGGCGCTGTCCAAGGACATCGTGCTGCTGGAGCAGGGGCCGTACGCCCTCATCGGCCCCTGGGCGACCCGCGTCCGCAAGGCCGCCTGAGAGCCCGACCATCCCCACGGCGCCCCGCGCCGCGGTACCACGAACGGAGACACATGACCGGCACCGCCGTGCCATCGCAGCGGCACGCCGCACCCGCCGTGCGGCGTGCCCGCGAGGCGACGCTGCGGCTGACGCACCCGGTCGAAGCCCGGATCAGCCCCGACGGCCGGGCGGTCGCGGTCACCGCCGCGGGCCCGCTCCGCACCGAACTGGTGCTGTCGGCCGTCCCGGAGGCGTTCCACGACGCCCCCGGGGCGCCGGTGCCCGCGGGCCCCCGGGACGTCTCCGTGGACCGCCACAGCCCCCGCTGGCTGCCCGACTCCCGCACCCTCCTGCACATCGCGGAAGCGGCGGACGCCGGACACCCGGAGCTGGCCGCACTCGACACGAGGACCGGAGCCGTCCGCTCCGTCGCCACCGCCCCGGGCGCGGTGGAGGAACTCCTCGTCTCCGACGACGGCACCCGCGCGCTGCTCCTCTGCGCTGAGGACGGCGCCGAGCGCGACGGCATGAACCTGGGGCTGCCCGTGCGGCTCGGCGCCGCACCCGCCCCCGAACGCTTCACCGCGGGCAGCGGTCGCCGCTCCGTCTGGACGGTCGAACTGGCCGACGGCACGGTGCGCGCGGCGGGACCCGCCGGTCTGACGGTGTGGAACGTGGCCTGGCGCGGTGGCGCCACCGCCGTCGCCACGGTCTCCGAGGAGACCCTGCCCGCCGGCTACTACGACGCCCGGCTCGCCGAGCTCGACCTGTCGGCCCGCACCGCGCGCACCCTGCACATTCCGGACGGACAGCTCGCCGCGCCCGCGCTCTCCGCCGACGGACGGCTCGCGGCGGTGTGCGAGGGGATATCCATCGTCTCCGGCCGCCCTCTCCTGGCGGACCTCGGCTCCGGCACCGTTCGCACCCTGGAGGACGTCGAGGACGCCACCTGGCTCCAGTTCGACGACCGGGCCGAGCCCGGCACCCTCTGGCACGCGGGATGGGACGGCACCGGCTCCCTGGTCGGCCGCGCCGGCACACGGCTCTGGTCCGACGAGGCGACGCTGAGCGGAGCGGGCTTCCAGCCCGCGCTGTCGCTCGACGCGCCGGGCCGGCTCGCGGCGACGGTGCTCGACGCGCCCGGGCGCCCCGCCGAGGCGGTCGTCGCGCGCACTGACGGGCCCGGTGCCTGGGACTGGACTCCCGTCACCTCGCTCAACCCCGGTGCGGGACACGCGCCGACGCGGACCACCGCGACGACCTGGAGCTCCGACGACGGCCGGCAGGTCCGAGGGCTCCTGCTCCGGGCCGCCGGGCCCACCGGCGGCGAACCCCTTCCCCTCGCGGTGCTGGTGCACGGCGGACCGGCCTGGCTCTGGTCCTCCATGTACGCGCCGGGCGACGTGCTGGGCCTGGCCCCCGCACTGGCCGAGGCCGGCTATCTCGTCCTGCTCCCCAACCCGCGCGGCAGCAGCGGCGCCGGCCGGGAGCACGCGCGCGCGGTCGTCGGTGACGTCGGAGGCGGCGACCTGGAGGACGTGCTCTCCGGGGTCCGCCACCTCGTCGCCGAGGGCCTCGCCGACCCGGGCCGTGTCGCCGTGCTCGGCCACAGTTACGGGGGACACCTCGCCGCCCTCGCCGCCGCCAGGACCGACGTGTTCGCGGCAGCCGTCGTGGTGTCCGCCCCCACGGACTGGCTCAGCTTCACCCACACCAGCAACATCGGCGGCGGATACGACCGCACCTACCGCATCGGCTCCCCCCGGGACCCCCTGGAGTGGTGCCGGCGGTCCGCCGTGTTCGCCCAGGGCGGCAGCGGTACGCCGACGCTGATCGTGCACGGCGCGGAGGACCGGGTCACCCCGGTCGGCCAGGCCCACGAGCTCTACCGCTCGCTGCTGCGCGCCGGCCGGGCCCCCGCCGAACTGCTGGTGTACCCGGGCGAGGGCCACGAGTTCACCGACCCCGCCCACCTCCTCGACGCCGTCACCCGTGTCGGGGAATGGCTCGACACCCATCTCGGCGGGGCCACCCCGGCACCGCCGTCCCCAGCCGCCGCACCGGGGCCGGCTTCCCCCGGCCCGAACCCCCGTGCGGCTTCCCCGGCCGTGCCGGAGGACGACTTCCCCCGGTCCACCTCCGGCACGGCCACCCCCTCCGCCTCCGGCACGTCCGAGACGGTCTCCGGCACGTCCGAGCCGGCCCCCGGTACGGCCGATCCGCTGACCGGCACGTCCGAGGAGCGCCGATGACCGCCGTACGCGTGAGCGCACGTCTTCGCGCCGGGCTGCCCCTCGGCTTCGTGCTGCGCAGGATCGCGGGCACGGCCGTCCTGCTCCTCATCCTGTCCGTCGCCGTCTTCGCCCTGCTCCAGGCCGCCCCCGGCGACCCCGCGCAGACCCTGCTCGGCCCGCGGAGCGCGACCCCCGAGGCGCTGTCCGCCGTGCGCGCCCGCTACCACCTCGACAGCCCGCTGGCCGCCCAGTACTGGTACTGGCTCAGCGACGCGGTCCGGCTCGACCTGGGCACGTCCATCCGCACCGGCGAGAGCGTCGCCTCCGCGATCGGCGGCCGGCTCGTGCTGACCGGTCAGCTGGTCGGCCTCGGCCTGCTCGTCGCCCTCCTGCTCGGACTCCCGCTGGGTGTCCTGGCCGGGCTGCGCAACCGGCGCACCACCGACCGGGCGGTCCAGAGCCTGGGCGTGATCGCCCTCTCCACCCCTGCCTTCGCCAGCGGACTCGTGCTCATCTACGTGTTCTCGCTGATGCTGGGCTGGTTCCCCGCGTACGGCCCGGGCGAAGGCGGCGACCGCCTCACCCACCTCGTACTGCCCGGCGTGGCGCTCGGCCTCGCGGTCACGGCGGTGCTGCTCAAACTCACCCGCGCCGCGGTCGTACGCGAACTGGAGCGCGAACACGTCACCTTCGCCCGCGCCCGGGGCGTACGGGAGCGGGACATCCTGCTCCACTACGTGCTGCGCGGCACGCTGGTCCCGGTGCTCACCGGGGTGAGCCTCGTCATCGCCTACCTGCTCGCGGGCACCGTCATGGTGGAACAGGTCTTCGCCCTCCCGGGCCTCGGCTCGCTCCTCGTCGACTCCGTCACCTTCCGGGACGTGCCCGTCGTGCAGGCCGAGGCACTGCTGCTCGCGGCCCTCGTCTGCGCCGCCAACCTCGTCACCGATCTGGTCCAGCCCCTGCTGGACCCGCGTCTGCAGACGGCGCCGGCCCCGAAGGCGCCCCGGCCCGGAGCGCCCGAGGCGGCCCAGGGGCAGACCGTGCCCGCGCTCGCCGGAGCCATCGAGAAGGACGGCCGATGAGTACCCGCACACGCCGCTTCCCCGGCGCCTCCCCCCTGGTCCTGTGCGGCGGCGCCGTGCTGATCCTGCTGGCGCTCGCCGCAGCCCTGGGGCAGACGCTCCTGCCCGGCTGGGACACCCAGGACCTGGCCACCGGCGTCACGATGCCCGGCGCCGGACACCTGCTCGGCACCGACGAGCTGGGCCGCGACATCGCCTCCATGGTGGTCGCGGGCGCACGCTCCACGCTGGTCGGCGCGGCCCTCGTCGCGGCGGGCTCGATGGTCATCGGCAACGTGCTCGGGCTGCTCGCCGGCTACCGGGGCGGCTGGATCGACGCCCTCGTACGCCGATGGGCCGATCTGCTGCTCGCGCTCCCCGCCCTGCTGGTGACGATCGTCGTCGCGGGCATCGGCGGCGGCGGTTACACGCTCGCGGTCTGCGTGCTCGTGGTCCTCACCTCGCCCGCCGACATCCGGCTCGTCAGGTCCTCCGTCCTGGAACAGCGCCACCGGGCCTACGTCGAGGCCGCCGAGACGCTCGGGCTGTCGCGCTTCGCCGTGATGACCCGGCACATCTGGCCGAACGTCCTGCCGGTGGCCGTCGCCAACGCCCTGCTCAACTTCGCGGGAGCCGTCGTCGCGCTCAGCTCGCTCTCCTTCCTCGGCCTCGGAGTGCCGCCCGGCGCCCCCGACTGGGGACGCATGCTCTCCGAGAACCGCACGCTGCTGTACGACAACCCGTCCGCCGCGCTGGCACCCGCCGTGCTCATCGTCCTGGCGGCCGTGGCGCTCAACCTCCTCGGCGACCGGCTGTTCGAGGCGTTCTCCGACCGAGGGAGGTCCTGATGACAGCGCGCGGGGCAACCGTGTCCGCCGTCCCCACGAAGACCGCGGAGCCGGACGGGCCCCTGCTCGCCGTGGACGGGCTGAAGGTCGCGGCGACGGCGGGCTCCGACGGACCCGTCACCATCCTGGACGGCGTCTGTCTGACGGTCGGCCGGGGCGAGTGCGTCGGCATCGTCGGCGAGTCGGGCAGCGGCAAGTCACTGGCGATGCGCGCCGTCGCCGGACTGCTGCCCCCGGGCACGGCGGCCACCGGCGGTTCGGTACGGATCGCGGGCCAGGAGGTCCTGGAGCTCACCCCGCGAGCCCGCCACGCGCTGCGCGGACGCCGCGTCACCCTGCTGATGCAGGACCCGTTCACCATGCTCCACCCCCAGCTGACCTGCGGACGCCAGATCGCCGACGGTCTGCGCGAGCGCCACGGCGCACTCGGCGGACGCGCAAACGCGCCGGCCCGCCGCGCCGAGGTGGCGCGCAGGCTGGCCGAGGTGGGGCTCGGCCCCGAGATCGCCGACCGCCATCCGCACGAACTGTCCGGCGGCATGCGCCAGCGGGTCGCCGCCGCGGCGGCCCTCGCCGGGGACCCCGAACTGCTGATCGCCGACGAGCCCACGACCGCGCTCGACGCCGCGAACCAGCAGGCGGTCCTCGACCTCCTGCGCGGCCTCCAGCGTGACCGGGGCATGGGACTCGTCCTCATCAGCCACGACCTGCGGGTCGCGTTCTCCGCCTGCGACCGGGTGTACGTACTGTACGCGGGCGCGGTGCTGGAGCAGGGCCGGCCGGACGAGCTGGAGGCGTCGCCCGCTCATCCCTACACCGCCGGACTGCTGGCCTCCGAGCCCTCGGTCCGTACGCGCTTCGCCGAACTGCCCGCCCTGCCCGGCTTCGTGCCCCCGCCCGGGCAGCGCACCGGTGGCTGCCCGTTCGCCGGCCGGTGCGCCCACGCGGCGCCCGAGTGCCGGACCACCCCGCTCGCACTGCGGACCGTCGCGGGGAACCGGCAGTCCGCCTGCCTGCGGCTGCCCGAGATCGGCGACGCCCTGGCGGCGCCGGGCGACCGCGCACCCGCCACCGACGCCGCGCCCGCTCCCGTACGGGACGAGGAAGCGGTGCTGGCCGTCACCTCCGTGGACCGGACGTTCCGTTCGTCGGGCGGCGACCACCCTGCCCTGCGGGACGTGAGCCTCACGGTCGCCCCCGGCTCCGTGACGGCCCTGGTGGGGGAGTCCGGTTCGGGGAAGACGACGCTCGCCCGGATCGCCATCGGCCTGGAGACGTTCGACAGCGGAAGCGTACGGACCGGAGGCATCGCGCTGCCGCCGGGCCGCCGCCCCGGCACGGCGGACCGGCGCGCCCTCGCGGGCCAGGCGCAGATCGTCTTCCAGGACCCGTACTCCTCGCTCAACCCCCTGCGCACGGTGGGCGCGACGCTGCGCGAGGCGCTGGCCGCCCGGGCGGGAGGGCGTGCCCGTGACATCGCCGCCTCCGACGTGGAGCGGCTGCTCTCCCAGGTGGGACTGCCCCTCCCGTACGCCGCCCGCCGTCCGGCCGCGCTCTCCGGCGGAGAACGCCAGCGGGTGGCGCTTGCCAGGGCGCTGGCCGCCCGGCCCCGCCTGCTGATCTGCGACGAAGCGGTCGCGGCCCTCGACGTCTCGGTCCAGGCCCAGCTGCTGAACCTGCTGGACTCGCTCAGGCGCAGCGAGGGGTTCGCGATCCTCTTCATCACGCACGACCTGGCGGTGGTGCGGCAGATCGCCGACCGGGTGGCGGTCATGTACCAGGGGCGGATCGTCGAGGAGGGAAGCGTGACCGAGGTGCTCGACGCCCCGGTCCACTCGTGGACCGGGCGGATGCTCGACGCGCTGCCCGGACGGACGGCCGGCCAGGAGCCGACAGGCACCGACGAGGGCTGACGGCCCGACAGACGCACCGCTAGAGTGAGGGGCTGACCTGCGCCCGGCCGAGATCGCGAGGAGGAACGGAACGGTGGACACACCCGTCACGGCGACCCTGCCCGCACCGGCGCGCCCGCTGGCGCCGCAGGCCGGACCCGGGACCGTACGGTCGTCGCTGGCGTCCAACCTCAACCGCCGCAGGCTGGCCCGGGGGCTGAGCCTGCGTGAGCTCTCGGCCGCGACCGGGGTGAGCAAGGGGCTGCTCTCCCAGATCGAGCGCGCCGAGGCCAACCCGACGGTCGACGTGCTGGTGCGGATCGCCGACGTACTGGAGACCAGCGCCACGGACCTGCTGCGGCAGCCGATGCTGCGCCCCGAGATCGTCCGGGCCGGGGACCTGCACGAGCCGGACGACGAGACCTCGGTCAATCTGCTGTTCGCGGGCCGGGGCGAGGGCCGCATCGAGATCTACCGCTCACGGCTGCACCCGCACGACACCAGCCAGGTCAGCTCGCACGGCACGGACTCCGTCGAATACGTGACCGTGCTGTCCGGCAGGGCGACCCTGGTGGTGGACGACGTCCCCCACCAGCTGGAGACGGGCGACACCGCACGGTTCTCCGGGCTCAGCAGCCACTACTACACGACGCAGGACTCACCCGCCGTGACCCAGACGATCGTGAGCTACCCCGGCGACTGACGGTCACCGCGCCGGAGCGCCCGGCCGGGTCGGTCCCGGCCGGGCGCTCCGTGCGTCCGTCAGGCGCTTTCGGCGGTCGCGGTGCCCAGCGGGGGACCGGCGTCCTCGGACGCCGCCTCGTCGCGCCGTGACCGGTGGGCCATCCATGCGGCGACCAGGGCGCCCGAGATGTTGTGCCACACGGAGAACACCGCGGCGGGCAGGGCGGCCAGCGGGCTGAAGTGGGCGGTCGCCAGCGAGGCGGCGAGCCCGGAGTTCTGCATGCCGACCTCGAAGGCCATGGCGCGGCTGGCGGGCTTGCCCAGCCTGGCGGCCTTGCCCGCGGCGTAGCCCAGCGCGAGTCCGAGGCCGTTGTGCAGCACCACGGCTATCAGCACGGTGAGCGCGGCCGACTTGATCATGCTGGCGCTGCCCGCCACCACGGCGCAGACGATCGCGGCGACGGCCAGCGAGGACAGCCACGGCATGACGCCCAGCACCCGGTCGACGGCCTTGCCCGCGACGAGCCGCACCACCAGGCCGCCGAGGACCGGAAGCAGCACGGTCTTGAGGATGTCCGTGATCATCGAGCCGGCGTCCACCGGCAGATAGGCGCCGGCCAGCAGCAGCGTCAGCGGGGGCGTCACCAGCGGAGCCACCAGCGTGGAGACGGTGGCCACGGAGACCGAGAGCGCCACGTCGCCACGGGCCAGGAAGGTCACCACGTTCGACGCGGTGCCGCTCGGCGCGCAGCCGACCAGGATGAGACCGGCGGCGAGCTGCGGAGGCAGCCCGAGCAGATGGGCGATGGCCCAGCCGAGCCCCGGCATGATCACGTAGTGCGCGACGAGGCCGATCGCCACGGCCCACGGACGCTTCGCCACACCCCTGAAGTCGAGCGGGGTCATCGTCAGCCCCATGCAGAACATGACGATGCCCAGCAGGTACGGGACCGATTCCGTCCAGCCGGTGAACGTCCCGGGAGTGACGAGACCGGCCACGCCCGCCACGAGTACGAGGACGGGGAACACCGTGACGGCGCGCCTCGCCCCCTTGTCGTCGGACACGGCTTGATCAGGGGTTTTCTGTTCGGTTTGCACAGCCGCGATGAGACTCCCGGGGCCCCTGCCTCCGCAAACGCGTCTCATCATCCGGACGATGTGTCCAGGATGTGTGCAAGCGGCGAGCTCCTACTTGCCCGAACCGACCGGGTCCACCGTGATGCGCCGGGCCGAGCCCGTGTCCGCCGGAACGCTGACGGAGAGGGGCATGGTGTGCGAGTGGGTCTCGTCCGGCGGAGTCACGACCGCCGAGGTGAAGGTGGTGCCCGAACCGCCGCCGAGATTCGGCGGGAAGCGCAGGGAGAAGCGGGTGTCCTGACCGGGCGCCAGGATGACCGTCGGGGCCTTCCGGTCGCTGCGCACGGCGCTCACCGTGCCGTCCTCGCCCTTGAGGTCCAGGCCGGGGAATCCGCGCATCGAACAGGCACTGGGCCCGGTGTTCTCGAGGTGGATCAGTATCTCGCCCTCCGCCATGCCGCCGGAACTGCTGAAGGACAGGTGGGAGGTCAGGCAGAGGCCGCCCGCACCGGAGGAGGGCTCCCGCGCCGGTGCCGATGCCGTCGTGTCGCCGCCGCTGTCCGCACCCGGGCTCGCGGATCCCGGTGTGGATGGGGAGGCGGCGGAGGGTGAGGGCGGGGAGGCGGGTGCTTCGGCGGCGGCGTTGTCGCTGCCGCCCCGGCCGTCGCCGCCCTCGCCGTCGCACGCGGCGAGCGAGAGGGCCGCCGCGACGGCGACGACCGCTGCGGATGTCCTGTGAAGACGCATGAGCTCCCCCGGGGTGAGTCATCGGCTGTTCCGCACGGGCATGTACATGTCTAATACGGGCTCGTTCCCCTCCGGTGCGCTCCCATGCGCACCGAAGGCGGGCGGGTTCCCCGTTTGCCGTCCCGTACGCAGGACATGATCCGCTCGTGACGGAGAGTCGTGAAGCGCTGGAGTGGACGCCGAAGAGCGAGCGTCCCGGATTCGCCGGCCATCTGAGGGTGCGGTGCCGGACGTATGTTCAGCCCGACGGCAAGGACTCGGACTGGGACATCCTGGAGGGCTCGCCCACGGTCGCCGTCGTCGCGTTCACGGAGGACGGCGAGGGCATCCTCGTACGCCAGTACAGACCGGGACCCGGCAAGGTGCTGGCGGAACTGCCCGGTGGCGGGATCGAGCCGGGTGAGGACGTGCTGCACGCGGCGGTGCGGGAGCTCCTGGAGGAGACCGGATTCCGCGCGGGCACCGCCGAGGTCGTCATGCGGACGTACCTCGCGTCCTACGCGACCCACGTGCGGTACGGAGTGCTGGCCAGGGACTGCCGCAAGGTCGCCGAACCCACCCCGGACGCCGAGGAGTTCGTCGAGCCGGTCACCCTGGCGCGGGACGCGTACGTGGCCCACATCCTCGGCGGCGAGTACACGGACACCGACATGGGGCTCGCGGGCCTCCTCGCCGCCGGGCTGCTCCGCACGACGGACCGAGACACCCTCGCGCGCGGTGCTCCCCGCCGTGGTGCGAGGGTTGACCCGGGTGCAGAGGGCTGAGCCGGTCCGCCCCGCCCACCGCATCGGAGAGTGCACCAGCATGAAGATCGTCGACGCTACGGTGGTCGTCACCAGCCCCGGACGCAACTTCGTCACGCTGAAGCTGACGACGGACGAGGGCCTCACCGGCCTGGGCGACGCCACGCTCAACGGCAGGGAGATGGCCGTCGTCGGCTACCTCACCGACCACGTCGTCCCGCTGCTCACCGGTCTCGATCCGCACCGGATCGAGGACACCTGGCAGTTCCTCTACCGCGGGGCCTACTGGAGGCGCGGACCGGTGACGATGGCCGCGCTCGCCGCCGTCGACGTCGCCCTGTGGGACATCAAGGCCAAGGCCGCGGGGATGCCGCTCTACCAGCTCCTCGGAGGCGCGAGCCGTGAGCGCGTCCGCGCCTACGGGCACGCCAACGGCGCGGACATCCCGGAGCTGCTCGACTCGGTGCGGGCACGGCTCGCCGAGGGCTATCAGGCGGTACGCGTCCAGTCGGGCGTCCCCGGCCTGAAGGCCGTGTACGGGGTGCACACCACGGACGACGACGGCGCACCCGTAGCGCACCAGCAGGCCAGGCCGCTGGTCGAGGACTGGGACACCGACGCCTACCTGCGCCATGTCCCCGCCGTCTTCGAGGCGGTGCGCGCGGAGTTCGGCGCCGAACTGCCGCTGCTCCACGACGCGCACCACCGCCTCACACCGGCCCAGGCGGCACGGCTCGGCAAGGACCTGGAGCCGTACAGGCCGTTCTGGCTGGAGGACTGCACACCCGCCGAGAACCAGGAGGCCTTCCGCCTGGTGCGCCGCCACACCACCACTCCGCTGGCCGTGGGGGAGGTCTTCAACACCGTTCAGGACTACCAGACCCTGATCACGGAACAGCTGATCGACTACGTCAGGTCGGCCGTCACCCACTTCGGTGGCGTGACCCCGCTGCGGAAACTGTTCGACTTCGCCGCGCTGTACCAGATCAGGACGGCCGTGCACGGCCCCCAGGACATTTCCCCGGTGGGCATGGCGGCGGCCCTCCACCTCGACCTGGCCGTCCACAACTTCGGCATCCAGGAGTACGTGGGCCACCCGCCCCGGACCGAGGAGGTCTTCCGGCACGCCTACACCTTCACCGACGGGCACCTGCACCCCGGCGAGGCGCCCGGTATCGGGGTGGAGCTCGACGAGCGGGCGGCGGCCGCGCACCCGTACGAGGCCGCCTACCTGCCCGTCAACCGGCTCCAGGACGGCACGGTCCACGACTGGTGAGCGCTGCTCAGGCGGATGCCGGCCGCAGATCGGCGCCGCCCGCGCGCAGACCCTCGGCCGCCGCCTCCGCCAGGGAGCCGTCCGTCACGATGGTGTCGAACGCGCTGAGCGGGGCCACCCGGAACTTGCCGAACGTCCCGTACTTCGACGACCCGGCGACCAGCACGCTCGACCCCGTGCACTCCATCGCCGCCTGCTTGACCTCCACCTTCGCCGCCGACGGGGTGGTCACCCCGCGCAACAGGTCCCAGGAGCTGGTGCTGATGAAGGCGATGTCGAGCGCCAGCTGACGCAGGGTGGTGGCCGCGAGCCGGCCCACGCTCGACCTGTTGGACGGGTCCACCTGGCCGCCGATGTGTATGACGTCGAGGTGGGGCGACGCCATCAGCCGGTCCACGGTCGTGAAGTCGTTGGTGACGACCGTCAGCGACTCGTGGCGCGCGAGCAGCGGCACCATGGCCAGCAGCGTCGTGCCCGCGTCGAGATAGACCGTCATGCCCTCCCGGACGAGCCCGGCCGCCTCCGCGGCCATGGCCTGCTTCTCGGGCTGCTCCAGCAGTGCCTTGGCCTGGAAGCTGGGCTCGCTCTGGAGGTGGCTGGCGATCCGCGCGCCGCCGGGCACGGAGAACACCAGCCCCTGCCGCTCCAGTTCGGCGATGTCGCGGCGGACGGTCATGTGGGAGACGCCGAAGAGCTGGGTGATCTGCTGCACGCTCAGAACTCCGTCGCGGCGCAGATGCTTCAACAGGAGCTCGCGCCGTTGATCGGGGATCAGGGGCAACTGCTCTTCGTCGGCCACTGCTTCTTACCTTTCCTCACGCGGCCACCGCGGCCGCTGCTCGATTGTGCCGTCCCCGCGGGCGCGGCCCCAACAGGGCGCGGCGCTCAGGCCCCGACGAACGTGCTGAGCAGGAGCACTCCGCCGAGGCTGAGCAGCGACTGCAGCGACAGCATCAGCGTCCAGGTGCGGAACGTCTGGGCCACGGACAGCTGGTAGTACTCCTTGAACAGCCAGAACCCGGAGTCGTTGACATGCGACAGCATGACCGCGCCCGACGAGGTGGCCAGCACCAGCAGTTCGGGTGAGAGCCCCGGGTAGGCGCCGATGAGCGGGGCGACGATTCCGGTCGCGGCGGCGGTGGCCACCGTCGCCGAGCCGAGGCAGACGCGCAGCAGCGCGGCGACCAGCCAGGCCAGCAGCAGCGGGGGGATCGACCAGCCCACCGCGTAGTCCGAGATCAGCTTGTCGATGCCGGTCGCGGTGAGCATCGCCTTGAGGCCGCCGCCGGCGCCGAGGATGAGCACGATGCCGCCGACCGGGCCGAGGCCCTTGCCCGCCATCTTCTGGAGCTGGCCGAGCCCGAAGCCCGAACGCATGCCCAGGGCGAAGAAGGCGAAGATCACGGCGGCCAGCAGCGAGATGACCGAGGAGTCGCACGCCTCGAAGAACGCGTAGGGCAGCGAGCCCTCCGCGGTGTTCGAGGTGCCGACGGTGCCTATGAGCATCAGGACGGGCGGCAGCAGCACGGTGATCAGGGCCAGCACGAACGAGGCCGGCCGCTTGCGGTTCTCGGGCTCGGGACCCGTCTCGGGCACCGGGCCGTTGTCCAGGTCGGGGGCCGGACCGAACCAGCGGGAGGCCACCTTGGTCAGCAGTGGCCCGCTGACCACGGCGATCGGGATGCCGATGATCAGCCCGTAGAGGATGGTCAGCCCGGTGTTCGCCCCGTACGCCGAGACCGCGAGGGTGGGGGAGGGGTGCGGGGGCAGCAGGCCGTGCGAGATGTAGAGACCGGCGGCGAGCGGCAGCCCCACGTACAGCAGATGGGTCCCGGTGCGCTTGGCGACGGCGTACACGAGCGGTACGAGCATCACGAAGCTGACGTCGAAGAGGTGCGGCATCCCGATGAGCAGGGCGGCGGCCGTGATGGCCGTCGGTATCCACTTGACCGGCCGGGCGCCGATGAAGGCGGTGGCGATCCGGTCGGCACCGCCGGAGCCCAGCAGGATGCCGCCGAGGATGGTGCCCAGCCCGATGGTCGGCCCGGTGCTCTTCAGCGCGTCGCCGAAGCCGTCCTGGAAGTGCTCGACGGTGGCGCCCGGGCCGATGCCCGCGGTGAGCCCCAGCCCGAGCGCGGACAGCGCCAGGGCGAGGAAGGGGTGCAGTTTGGCCTTGGTGATCAGCAGGATCAGGACGACGACCGCGGCGGCGCCCAGCAGCAGGTTCTGGAGATCGTCGCTCATCATCGGCTCGCGTGGGGGACGGGGGACCCGGTGGCGCGGGAGGCGCGGCCGGCGGTCCAGGCGTGCAGCAGGTCCGGGTCGGTGCCGGCGAGGTCCCCGAGCGTGATCAGCTCGCCCGCGCGGACGT
Organism: Streptomyces sp. CB02058; assembly: GCF_001905505.1. Lineage (GTDB taxonomy): Bacteria > Actinomycetota > Actinomycetes > Streptomycetales > Streptomycetaceae > Streptomyces. The sequence goes on along the minus strand of NZ_LIPG01000004.1, from coordinate 483,783 downwards.
CACGCGCGAGCGTGGTGTGCGCGGCGAGGTACAGCGGCGCGGTGTCGGCGGGGGCGTCCTCGTCGCGCAGCAGGACCGCCTGGACGCCGGTGACGTCGTGGTGGTGGCCGCCCATGTCCAGCACGGTTCCGGCGGGCAGGTCCTGACGTGCGCGCCCTCCGAGCATCGCGTGGGCACGGGGCTCGGTGCCGCCCGAGGGGCGGCCGTGGAGGACGGCGGACAGCAGCGAGACGGGCGTCTCGACGCCCATCAGGTGGTACGGCAGATAGATCGCCGCGTAGCGGCCGTCCCCGCTGACGACGTGGCCCTTGCCGCGCAGGGTCTCCCACGTCACCGGGTCACCGGTCCGTACGACGACGAAGACACCGCCGGCGAACGATGCCTCGTCCGGCAGCCGCAGGGCGCTGAACACGTCGACCGCGCCCGCGCGGTGCAGCAGCCCGCCGTCCTCGCGCAGCGCGTAGACGTCGGCGAGCTCGGCGATGCGGGCGACCGGGTAGTGCAGGCGCTCGACGTCCGGCCGGAAGCCGGTGTTCGTCGCGACCACCGCCATCTCGCAGTAGTCGGCGGTTGCCCCGGTGGGCAGGGCGGCCACGGCCGCGGCCCGGGCGGCGAGCGTGGAGCGCACATCGGAGCCGAGGCTCAGCAGTCCGGCCAGCCCGGGGGCCGGGACCGTGGTGTCCAGCTGGGTCACCGACCCCGTGGCGGGGTCGAACACGAGGTCGTACTCGCTGGACTTGCCGATCGCCACGATGTCCAGGCCGAGCAGCTCGGCCCAGGTCACGAGGGCGATGAGGTTGGCGGGCTGGTCGCCGTCGGCGGTGGTGTAGACGACGCCGTGCTCGCGGGCGAGGTCGGCCAGGTGCAGCCCGGCCACGGAGTCGACCTCCTTGCTGACCATCGCGACGTGACGGCCGCCGGTCAGTGCCGCGCGGGCCATCGCGTATCCGTCGGCGGGGCTCCCGGTCGCCTCGACGAGGATGTCCCAGGGGGCGGCGGACAGCAGCGCGCCGTCCGCGACCAGCGCCACGGCCCCCGCCTCGACGGCCCGCGACACCTCGCCGGCGTCCGCGCAGACGCTCAGGCTCTCCGCCGCGTAGCCGAGCTCCACGAGCATCCCGCGCAGCCGCTCCACGTCACGGTCGCAGAGGACCGCGGGGGCCAGGCGCCCGATGCGCGGGGTCTGGGCGAGCAGGGTCCGGGCGAAGCCGCCGCCGGCTCCGGACAGTGCGTAGCGCACGGTCCGGTCGCCGGTTTCCGGCGAACAGATGATGCAGATTCATGGGCTCTCCTAGACGGGCACAAGCTCGGTTCAACGGCTCCGACGGCGCGGGCTCGGCAACGGCACGAGCACCCCAGGGGAGCGTGTTAACAAGAAGTATCAGCAGATCTCGCCTGCGTAAAGTCTGTTAACATTTTTTCACATCGAGGCTGCCGGGGAACGTCACCCGGCACCGCCCCCAACGCAAGGAGGTCCGATGCCGTCCCTCGGGGCCATCGCCGACGACTTCACCGGAGCAACCGATCTCGCCACCATGCTCGTCGCCCGGGGCCACCGGACCGTGGTGACCGTCGGCCCGGACGCCATGGACGGCGGGACGGGAGAGCCGGCGGTGCGTGACGCGGACGCGGTGGTGGTGGCCCTCAAGTCGCGCACCGCGCCCGTCGGGGAGGCGGTCGCCGCCTCCCTCGCGGCCCTGCGCGCCCTGCGCGGGGCCGGCTGCGAGCGCTTCTACTTCAAGTACTGCTCCACCTTCGACTCCACCCCGCGCGGCAACATCGGCCCGGTGGCCGACGCGCTTCTCGCGGAGCTGGGGGAGCGCCGCACAGTCGTCGTCCCCTCCTTCCCCGCCACCGGACGAACCGTCTACAAGGGCCGCCTCTTCGTCCACGAGGACCTTCTCGAAGAGAGCCCCATGCGGCACCACCCGCTCACCCCGATGCACGACTCCCACTTGGGCCGGCTGCTCGCCCCGCAGACCGGGCACCCCGTACGGCTCATCGGGCTCGACACCGTGCGCGCGGGCAGCGACGCGCTGCGGGCGGCCCTCGACGCCCCGGACCTCGCGGACGCGCTCGTCGTCGTGGACGCGGTGAGCGACGAGGACCTCGCGACCGTCTCCGCCGCCACCTCGCATCTCACCCTCGTCACCGGGGCCGCGGGCCTCGCCGTCGGACTCACCGGCCCGCACGCCGATGCTGCCCGTGCCATTCCCGCCTCCCGCCCCGGCGACCCGGGCGCCGTCCTCTCCGGGAGCGCCTCCTCCGCCACCCGCGCCCAGGTCGCCCACGCACGGGCCCGCCTTCCGCACCGCAAGCTCGATCCGGCCGCCCTGCGCGCCGACTTCGCCGGTACGGTCGCCGGCCTGGTGGGTTTCGCGCGCCGCGCCTGGGACGACGACCCGGCGAAGCCGCCCCTGATCTACGCCGTCGACGACCTCGCGGACCTGGAGCAGCCGGCTCCGCACGGAGGCCCCGCGACCTCGGAACTCGTCGAGCGGGCCCTCGCCGCCTGCGCCACCGACCTGGTCGCGGCGGGCCTCCGGCGGCTCCTCGTGGCCGGGGGTGAGACCAGCGGAGCCGTGGTCACCGCACTCGGAGTCCGCACCCTGTCCATCGGCTCGCCGATCGCCCCGGGCGTCACCTGGTCCCGCGCCGACTGCCGGGCGGGCGGGCGGGAGCACACCGTCGATCTCGCCCTGAAGTCCGGCAACTTCGGCGGGACGGACATCTTCACCGAGTCCTGGAGCGCGCTGGCATGAGCGACCCCCGCAACGAACTCGCCGCCGCGGGGGCCCGGCTGGCGGCGCTCGGGCTCAGCCCCGGCTCCTCGGGAAACCTCAGCGTCCGGTCCGGCGACCGGATCCTCATCACACCCACCGGCGCCGACCTCGCCCACGTCGACCCCGGAGGGCTCAGCGTCCTCGCGCTGGACGGCACCCACCTCGACGGACCGCGCCCGTCGAAGGAGTTCCCCCTGCACCGCGCCTTCTACCGGCGGGACGCCGGCACCCGGGCCGTCGTCCACCTCCACTCGCGGCAGGCCACCGCCGTCTCGTGCCTCCCGCCGTGGTCGCGGCGGAGCGCCGTGCCCCCGCTCACCCCGTACTTCGTGATGCGGGTCGGGCAGACCCCGCTCCTCCCCTACGCCCCGCCCGGTGACGCGGACCAGGCGGAGGAGCTGGCGCGGCTGCCCTTCCCGCTCCGCGCCGCCCTCCTCCAGAACCACGGCCCCGTCCTGGCCGGCACCACGATGGCCCGTGCCGTCGACGCGGCCGTCGAGCTGGAGGAGGTGTCCGCCCTGCTCCTCGCCCTCGGCGAGCGTTCCCCGCGGCTGCTCACGCCCGGGGAGGCGGCCGGGCTCGCGGAGACCTACGGCTCGCCGTGGGGTGATTGCTGAGGTCCCGTCGTGGCGGCGGCCGGGTGAGGCGTGTCTCACCCGGCCGTCGCCGCTTGCTATGCAACCAGTTGCATAGAACGATCGGGGTATGGCGCTCGAACACGCGATCCTCGTCTCCCTGCTGGAGCAGCCGGGCTCCGGCTACGAGCTGGCCCGGAGGTTCGAGCGGTCCATCGGGTACTTCTGGACCGCCACGCACCAGCAGATCTACCGCGTGCTCAAGCGCATGGAGAGCGACGGCCTGCTGGACGTGCGGGACGTCCCGCAGGAACGCAGGCCGGACAAGAAGGAGTACTCCGTCGCCGGCCCGGGCCGTGCCGCGCTCTCCCTCTGGCTGCACGAGCCGATCGAACCCGAGAGCCTGCGCCACGATCTCGCCGTGAAGATCCGCGGCGCGGCCTTCGACGACCCGGGCGCGCTGGTCCGCGAGGTCGAGCGGCACCACCAGGTGCACAGCGAACGGCTCGCCCACTACCTCGCCGGGGAACTGCGTGACTTCACCGGCCCCGAGGCCCCCGTACCGCTCGACGCCGGCCAGGAGCTCCAGCACGTCGTGCTGCGCGGCGGCATCGCGTACGAGCGGATGACCGTCGCCTGGCTCGACGACGTACTCGCCACGCTCGACCGGCTCGGCGGCGCACGCCCGCGCGCCTGAACCACCCGCACCCTCCCACCCGTACCCCTTCGGAAGGCGGACCACCATGGCCGACCCGCTGCTGTTCAACCCGCGTGCCTACGACCCGGCGCACTTCGACCCCGAGACGCGCAGGCTGCTCCGCGCCACCGTCGACTGGTTCGAGGCGCGCGGCAAGCGCCGGCTCATCGAGGACTACCGGTCCCGCGCCTGGCTGGGCGACTTCCTCGACTTCGCCGCGAAGGAAGGCCTGTTCGCCACCTTCCTCACCCCCGCGTCCGCCGCCGAGGGCGAGGACCAGCGCTGGGACACCGCCCGGATCGCCGCGCTCAACGAGATCTTCGGGTTCTACGGACTCGACTACTGGTACGCCTGGCAGGTGACCATCCTGGGTCTCGGCCCGGTCTGGCAGAGCGACAACGAGGCCGCGCGGAGCCGCGCGGCCCGGCTGCTCGCCGAGGGAGAGGTGTTCGCCTTCGGCCTGTCGGAGAAGGCGCACGGCGCCGACATCTACTCCACCGACATGCTCCTGGAGCCGGACGGCGACGGCGGCTTCCGTGCCACCGGCTCCAAGTACTACATAGGCAACGGCAACGCCGCCGGCCTCGTCTCCGTCTTCGGCCGCCGCACCGACGTCGAAGGCCCCGACGGCTACGTCTTCTTCGCGGCCGACAGCCGCCACCCGGACTACCACCTGGTGAAGAACGTCGTCGACTCCTCCAAGTACGTCAGCGAGTTCCGCCTCGACGGCTACCCGGTCGGCCCCGACGACGTCCTGCACACCGGCCGCGCCGCCTTCGACGCCGCCCTCAACACCGTCAACGTGGGCAAGTTCAACCTCTGCACCGCCTCGATCGGCATCTGCGAGCACGCGATGTACGAGGCCGTCACCCACGCCCACAACCGCATCCTCTACGGCCGTCCCGTCACCGCCTTCCCGCACGTGCGCCGTGAGCTGGCCGACGCCTACGTCCGGCTCGTCGGCATGAAGCTGTTCAGCGACCGCGCCGTCGACTACTTCCGCTCCGCCGGGCCCGACGACCGCCGGTACCTCCTGTTCAACCCGATGACGAAGATGAAGGTGACCACGGAGGGCGAGAAGGTCGTCGACCTGATGTGGGACGTCGTCGCGGCCAAGGGCTTCGAGAAGGACACCTACTTCGCCCAGGCCGCCGTGGAGATCCGGGGCCTGCCCAAGCTGGAGGGCACGGTCCACGTCAACCTCGCCCTCATCCTGAAGTTCATGCGCAACCACCTGCTGGACCCCGCGGGATACGAGCCCGTGGAGACCCGTCTGGACGCGGCGGACGACGCGTTCCTCTTCCGGCAGGGCCCGGCCCGCGGCCTCGGCTCCGTACGCTTCCACGACTGGCGCCCCGCCTACGACGCGTACGCCTCGGTGCCCAACGTCGCCCGCTTCCGGGAACAGGCGGACGCGCTCTGCGACTTCGTGTCCCGCATCGCGCCCGACGAGCGGCAGAGCCGGGACCTCGACTTCCTGCTCTCCGTCGGGCAGCTCTTCGCCCTGGTCGTCCACGGCCAGCTGATCCTGGAGCAGGCCCGGCTGACCGGTCTGGACGAGGACGTGCTCGACGAGTTGTTCTCCGTACTCGTCCGCGACTTCTCCGCGAACGCCGTCGAACTGCACGGCAAGGACTCCGCCACCGATGCGCAGCAGGACTGGGCCATCGCGGCGGTACGCCGTCCGGTCGTCGACGAGGCGCGCGCGGCCCGGGTCTGGGAGCGGGTCGAGGCGCTGTCGGGGGCGTACGAGATGAACGCGTAGCCCGGCCGGGGCTCTCCGTGCCGGCTCAGGGGCCGCGCACCACGTTCACCAGCGGTTCGCCGCGCAGCAGACGGCCGATGTTGCCGGCGATCTCCGCCGCACGGGCGGCGAAGGTGTCCGCGGTGTGGCCCGAGTTGTGGGGGGTCATGAGCACGTTGGACAGCTCGTGGAAGGGCAGCCGGCTCGGCGGGTCCGGCGGCCCCGACCACCACACGTCCAGGGCGGCGCCGCCGATGGTGCCGGAGCGGAGTGCCTCGTAGAGCGCCTCCTCCTGGACCACCGGGCCCCGGGCCACGTTCACCAGCAGCGACCCCGGCCCCATCGCCTTCAGCTCGTCGGGGCCGATCAGCCCGCGGGTGGCGGGGCCCAGGGGGACCGTCACCACCACGATGTCGGACTCGGCGAGGAGTTCGGGAAGCCGGTCGTCGCCACCGACCCAGTCCGGCCGCAGGCCGGTGGGGACCGGTGCGGTGGGGTCGCGCCGCACGGCGCGCACCCCGAGCCCGACCGCCTGGCAGAGCCGGGCGACCTCCGTGCCGGTCTCGCCGAATCCGATGATCCCGACCCGGCGGCCGCGCAGCGTCGACCCGAAGGGAAGTCCGGGGTCGACGGCGACGTTGCTCCAGCGCCCGTCGCGCAGCGCCCGGTCCGCCGTCAGCACGTCGCGGGAGAGCATCAGCGCGGACATCAGCACGTGCTCGGCGATGGAGGGTCCGTGGTGGTGGGTCGTCGCGACGGTCACCCCGGGGGCGAGCGCGTCGAACGGAATGCCGTCGTAGCCCGCGCCGACGACGTGCACGAGCCGCAGCCGTGCGGCCCGCCGGGCGTCCTCGGCCCCGAGCTTCGATCCGATGTACACCTCGACGTCGGGCAGGGCGCCGGAGATCCGGCCGGGGTCCCAGTCCCAGGCGTCCAGCCAGTCGTGCGTGCCCTCCGTGGCCGCCTTGAGCGGTTCGTGGAACCGGCTCAGGATGCGGTGACCGATCATGATGCGCACGACAGGGTCACCACCTGGGGGTCTTGGCCGAGAACGACGGGTCGAAACGCTGCATGTAGCCGGTGTCGTCGCGGTCGCGCAGTCCGCAGTCCAGGTACTGCCGGTGGAGCCGCGCGAGCGCCTCGCGGTCGAGCTCCACACCCAGGCCGGGGGCCGTCGGTACGGCGACGCCGCCCTCGCTGAACCGCAGCGGCGCGGTGTCCACCACGTCCTCGTCCTCCCGCTTCCAGGGCCAGTGCGTGTCGCAGGCGTACGTCAGGCGCGGGGTGGCCGCCGCCAGATGGGTCATCGCCGCGAGGCTGATGCCCAGGTGCGAGTTGGAGTGCATCGACATGCCGAGCCCGAAGGTCTCGCAGATCGCGGAGAGCTGGCCGCACCGCCGGAGCCCGCCCCAGAAGTGGTGGTCGGACAGGACGATGCCCACGGCTCCCTGTGCCACCGCCGGGGCCAGGTCGTCGAAGGAGACGACGCACATGTTGGTCGCCAGCGGGGTCGGTGTCCGCGCGGCCACGGACGCCATGCCCTCGATGCCGTCGGTCGGGTCCTCCAGATACTGCAGGACACCGTCCAGCTCGCGGGCGACGCGCAGGGAAGTCTCCGTGCTCCACGCGGCGTTGGGGTCGAGGCGCAGCGGATGGTCCGGGAACGCCTTCTTCAGCGCCCTGATCGCGGCCATCTCCTCGTCCGGCGGGAAGACGCCTCCCTTGAGCTTGATGGAGGAGAAGCCGTACACATCGATCATGCGGCGGGCCTGTTCGACCAGGCCCGCCGGGTCGAGGGCCGCGCCCCACTCGTCGTCGTCCTGCCCGGGGTGCCCGGCCCACTTGTAGAAGAGGTAGGCGCTGTAGGGCACCGAAGGACGGACGGCTCCGCCCAGCAGATCGGAGACGGGCCGGCCGACGAGCTTGCCCTGGACGTCCAGGCACGCGACGTCGAACGGCGACATGATCCGGTCCACGGTGCTGCTGCCGGTGACCATCCCCGACATGCCGTCGCCGCCCGCGGTGTCGGCTCCCAGTGCCCGCGTGGTGCGGGCGGTCAGATCGTTCAGGCTCCAGACGTCCATGCCGGTGAGCCCGGTGGCGGCGCGGCGCAGCCGCTCCAGGTGCACCGCGCCGCCGTAGGTCTCGCCGATGCCGCTGATCCCGCTCTCCGTGGTGATCTCCACGACGGTGCGCAGCGCGTACGGCTCGTGCACGCCGACGGTGTTCAGCAGGGGAGGGTCCCGGAAGGCCACGGGGGTCACGGTGACATCGGCGATGCGTTCGGAGGTGCGTGCCATGCAGGCCATCCTCAGGTGCTCGGCGTTCTCATGTGTAGACAGTATTTGTATGTGTGGATTCACTTCGGCGTCAATGGGACGAGGGAGAGGCTTCCGGTACCGGGGTCAGCAGGACTCCCTCGGTCATGAACCGCCGCACGTTGCGCAGGGCCAGATCGCCCATGGCCGCACGGGTCTCCCGGGTGGCGCTGGCGATGTGCGGGAGCAGGACCACCCGGTCCGACTCCAGCAGGGCCGGCGGGACGTGCGGTTCGTCGGTGAACACGTCGAGTGCCGCACCCGCGATCCGTCCCGTCCGCACCGCCGCGACCAGGGCGGGCTCGTCGACGACGCTGCCCCGCGCGACGTTGACCAGGAAGCCCTCGGGTCCGAGCGCGTCCAGCACCGCCGCGGAGACCAGCCCTTCGGTGCCCCGCCCGCCCGCGACGGTGACGACGAGCGCGTCGCACGCCTCCGCCAGGGCCTCGGCGGTGGGCAGATACCGGTAGCCGGTGCCGGGGACCGGTGTGCGCGTGCAGTAGGAGATCTCCGCGCCGAAGCCCTCGAGCCGCCGGGCGACGGCCCGGCCGATGCGGCCGAGGCCCAGGACCCCCACCCGCTTCCCGCTCATCCGGGTGGCGAGCGGGAAGGGGGCGGTGGCCCAGCCCCCGGCGCGTACGTACCGGTCGGCGGCCGACATCCGCCGCATCACGTCGATGAGGGCGCCCACCGCGAGATCGGCGACGCAATCGGTGAGCACGTCAGGGGTGTTGCTCACGTCGATGCCCCGCGCCCGGGCCCGGACCACGTCCGTCGTCTCGTATCCGACACCGAAATGGACGATGGCCCCCAGTCGTGGCAGCGCGTCCATCAAAGCGTTGTCCACCCCCGCCCGGGCGCTCGTCACCGCCGCCACCACGTCCTTGCCGTGGTCGCGCACGTAGGCCGCGGGGTCCGGCAGTTCCGTCAGCCGCACCGTGTGGAACCCGGAGGCCAGCGACTCCTCCAGGGCGGGGAGCAGGGGGGAGACCTGGAGGACGGTGTCCGGGGTGCTCGCGGGGGTCGATGAGCTCTGCAAGGTGGTGCTCCAGTCTTCGTCGAATGTTCCGGGAATGTGAGACGCCCGGCGGCGTCCGCTCCCCGTCCGGTGCGGGAGTCCGACCTTCCGCATGTCTTGACGCTGCTCCGGCGCCGGATTAGCTTCGCGTTCACGGATACGGACGGAGTGCGTAACTGTAGACAGCTTGTGGTGGTCGCCCTCATACCCCAGACCTCGGAACGCGACACATCAGCGATTCCCCGGAGACATGTGACGATGAAGTCCTTCGTTCCCCCCGCCCAGCGCGCCGCACCCAGGAAGCCCCGCAAGCTGACAGCGACACTGCTGGCGGGCGCCGTGCTGATGTCCAGCGGATGCGCCGTGGCGAACAGCGCCGCCGGCGAGACCGGCCGGGCCGACGGCAGCACCCTGCGGGTGGTGCTCACCCAGGAACCGCCCACCCTGGAACCCTGCGAGGCATCACTGACCGGCACCGGCGTGGTCGTCCGGTCCAACATCACCGAACCCCTGGTCGAACGAGATCCCACGTCCGGCGAGTTGAACCCCCTGCTCGCGACCGGCTGGAAGCGGACCGGGGACCGCACCTGGACCTTCGGCATCCGTTCCGGGGTGACCTTCCAGAACGGCGCGCCCTTCACCGCCGAGGACGCCGCCTTCTCCATCGACCGGGCGGTCAACTCCGACCTCGCCTGCAATGTCGAGGGCTATGTCTTCGGCAACGACGATCTCGAGGTGGAAGCGGTGAACGACGACGAACTGACCGTCACCACCGAGAAACCCGACCCCATCCTCCCGCTGCGCCTGAGCTTCGTGGAGATCGTGCCGCGCACGACCGACGCGGACGCCAAGGTGCGCATCCCGGTCGGCACCGGCCCCTACGCGGTGCGCTCCTGGCAGCCCGGAGCGGCGATCTCCCTCAGCCGCTTCGGCGACTACTGGGGCGAGGAACCGCCCTTCGCCCGGGCCCGGTACGTCTGGCGCAGCGATGCCAGTGTCCGCGCCGCCATGATCGACAAGCGTGAGGCGGAGATCGCCGTGGCGCTGGACCCGATGGAGGCGGAGAAGGACACGACGGCCGCCTACCCCAACAACGAGACGACCGCCCTGCGGCTGGACGGCCGCGAGGCACCGCTCGACGACCTGAGGGTACGCCGGGCCATCGACCTGGCCGTGGACCGCCAGGGCATCATCGACGCCCTGCTCGGCGGTCTGGCCGAACCGGCCGGCCAGCTGGTCCCGCCCGGAGTGGTGGGGCACAGCGACGCGATCGAACCCACCCGGCAGGACGTGGCGAAGGCCCGCGCCCTGGTCGAGGAGGCCTCGGCCGACGGCGTGCCCACCGGCAGGCAGATCACCCTGGTCGCCCGCAACGGCATGTTCTCGGGGGTGTCGGAGACCGCGGAGGCGCTCCAGTACCAGATGGAGCGGATCGGGCTGAACGTACGGGTGCGCATGGCCGACACCGCCACCCATCTCCAGTACCAGCTCCGCCCGCTGCCCGAGGACGTCGGCCCCATCGCCCTGCTGATCATGCACGGCAACCAGGCGGGCGACGCGGACTTCACCACCAGTCAGTACCTGCTGAGCGACGGCCCCCAGTCCACCTTCGGCACGAAGGCCCTCGACCGGCGCATCGCGGAGGCGGCCGGCCTCTCCGGGGAGAAGCGGCAGAAGGCCTACGCGGGACTGCTCGCGCAGCAGAACGCATCCGTCGTCCAGTACACCCACATCGCCCATATGAGCGGACTGCTGGGCCTGTCGCCGTCGATCCGGTACGAGCCGAACTCCGCCACCGGGGACGAACTGCGGCTGGCCGAGGTCGGCCCGGCCGAGGGGGCGAAGCACTGACATGATCACGTTTCTGCGCAAGCGCGTACTCTCCAGTGCCGTCCCCCTGGTCTGCGTCGTCCTCGGCGTGTTCCTCCTGGCCCGGATGACCGGCAACCCCGTCGACCTCTACCTCCCGCTGAGCGCCACGGCCGAGCAGCGCGCGGAGTTCTCCGCCGCGCAGGGCTTCGACCTCTCGATCCCGGCGCAGTTGTGGAACTACCTCGTCGACGCCGTGCGATTCGACTTCGGCACGTCGCTGCGGACCGGACAGTCCGCCGGCTCCATGGTGATCGACGCCTTCCCCGTCACCCTGCAACTCGCCGGTGTGACCATGCTGCTGGCGATCACCGGAGCGCTGGTGGTCGGCAGCCTCGCCGCGTACCGGCCCAACTCCCTGATCGACAGGATCGCCAGCCTGCTGTCCATGACGGCCGCGAGCATCCCCGACTTCTGGTTCGCCATCATGGGCGTGCTGGTCCTCGGGGTGAGCCTCGGGGTGCTGCCGACCTCGGGCACGATCGGGGGCCCCGAGATCTGGGTGCTGCCCATCGCGACCCTGCTGATCCGTCCCTTCGGCGTGCTGGTGCAGGTGGTCCGCGGCAGCATGGTCACCGCGCTCTCCGCGCCCTATGTGAAGGTCGCCCGGAGCAAGGGCGCCTCGCCCCGGCGGGTGGTCTTCGGCCACGCCCTGCGCAACGCCGTCACACCGGTGCTGACCGTGGCGGGCGACCTGACGGTGGGTCTGGTCAACGGCGCGGTGATCGTCGAGACGATCTTCGGCTGGCCGGGCATCGGCAAGCTGATGATCGACTCCATCCTCCAGCGCGACTTCGCGGTCCTCCAGGCGGCCGTCCTCATGACCGCCGTGACGATCTTCGCGCTGAACATCCTCGTCGACGTCTGCCACGCGCTGACCGACCCCCGAGTGCGTCAGGCGGTTCCGGCATGAGCGAAGGAAGCACCATGACCCGAGACGGCGCCCCCACCGCGGACGAGGACGCGCCCGCCCGCACGGTGCGGCCGAGCCGCTGGCGGATGCTCGGCCGGGACCGGGCCGCGGCCGTCGGCGCGGTGATCCTCGCCGTGGTCGCCCTCCTGGCCCTCTTCGGCGGGCTGTTCATCGGCGACCGCGCGCAGCGGCAGGACCTCGGCGCCTCCCTGCGGCCACCGTCCCTGGACGACGGGGTGTACGGGCTCCTCGGCACCGACGTCCTGGGGCGCAGCATGGTGGCCCGGCTGATCGAGGCGGCCGCCACGACGCTCTCCGTGGCGGTCCCGGCCGTGCTCTGCTCGCTGGTGATCGGTTCGGCGCTGGGCCTGTGGGCCGGCTACCACGGTGGCCGCCGCGAGAGCGTGGCCATGCGGATCGCCGACGTGATCCTCAGCTTCCCCTCGCTCCTGATCGCGGTGGTCGTGCTGTACGTCTTCTCGCCCAGCGCGCTGAACCTCGTGCTGATCCTGGCCGTGACGCGTGTCCCGGTGTATCTGCGGACCGCCCGCGCGGAGGCCGCTGAGCTGCGGAGCCGGCTGTTCGTCGACGCGGCCCGGACCTTCGGCACGGCCGGCCGGATGATCATCTACCGGCACATCCTGCCGGTCGCCCTGCCCACCCTGCTGACGGTCGCCACCCTCGACTTCTGCTTCGTGATGCTCACCGAGTCGTCGCTGAGCTTCCTGGGCATCGGGATCCAGCCGCCGGACGTGAGCTGGGGCCTGATGGTCGCCCAGGGGCGGCAGTACCTCCAGACCTCGTGGTGGATCACCGTGCTGCCGGGGCTGGCCATCGTGCTGACCACGGTGTCCGCCACGGTCCTCGCCGCCTGGGCCCGTATCGCCACCGATCCCGCGCAGCGCTGGCGCCTGACGCTGCCCAAGAAGCGCCGGACCGCCTCGGCCCCCGTACCTCCGGAGATGATCCCGTGACGACCACCACCCGTCCTTCCCCGTCCGGCACGGACACCCCGGCGCTCGCCGTCGAGGGACTCCGCGTGGACCTGGCCACGCCCACCGGGACGGTGCGCGCCGTCGACGGTGTCAGCTTCAGCGTCCGTCACGGACGCACCCTGGCCATCCTCGGCGAGTCCGGCTGCGGCAAGTCGATGACCGCCCTGTCCGTCGTCGGGCTGCTGGACCCCGCGGCCTCGGTGACCGGCGGCGCCGTCCGGGTCAGGGGCGAGGACACCCTCCGCATGAGTCCGGCACAGCGCCGCAAGCTGGCCGGTCCCGTCCTGTCGATCGTCTTCCAGGACGCCCTGACCGCCCTCAACCCGGTGCAGCCGGTCGGCAGACAGATCGGTGAACCCTTCCGCATCCATCACGGACTCTCCCGGCGCCAGGCCCACGAGAAGGCCGTCGAGCTGATGACGCGGGTGGGCATACCCGAACCGAGGCAGCGGGCCCGGTCCTACCCCCACCAGTTCTCCGGCGGCATGCGCCAGCGGCTGCTGATCGCGATGGCCGTGGCGCTCGCCCCCGACGTGCTCATCGCCGACGAACCGACCACCGCCCTCGACGTGACCGTGCAGGCGCAGATCATGCGGCTGCTGCGGGACCTCCAGGACGAGCGGGACATGGCCGTCGTGCTGATCACCCACGACCTGGCCGTGGTCGCCCAGCGCGCCGACGACGTGGTCGTGATGTACGCGGGCACGGTCGTGGAGAACGGACCGGTGCACGAGGTCTTCTCCGCTCCCCGCCACCCCTACACCCGTGGGCTCCTCGACTCCGTACCGGAGGACAGCGTGCGCGGGCGCCCGCTGCCCGCCGTCCCGGGCAGCCCGCCCGAGCTGAGCGCGGTGCCGTCCGGCTGCGTCTTCCAGGCCCGTTGCCCGTCGGTGCGGGAGCGCTGTGTCCAGGAACGGCCGTCGCTGCGTGCCGCGGGCGACGGCCGTTCGGCCGCCTGTCACTTCTCCGAGGAGCTCGCACGTGTCTGAGTCCCGTGCCATCACCGCCACGCCAGGGCCGGACGCGGCAGGTCTTCTGCAGAACCCCCCGCTGCTGGAGGTCCGGGGAGTCACCAAGACCTTCGGCAGCGCCCGGAGCCGGCTGACCGCTCTGGACGGTGTGGACATCCAGGTCGGCCGGGGGCAGACACTCGGGCTCGTCGGCGAGTCGGGCTGCGGAAAATCCACCCTGGCCCGGGTGCTGCTCGGACTGGAGCGCCCGGACACGGGCACCGTGCGGTTCGACGGGACCGACCCCTTCGCCCTGCGCGGCAAGGAACTGCTGGCCTGGCGCCGCCGCGTCCAGATGGTCTTCCAGGACCCGTTCGCCTCGCTCAACGCGCGCATGTCGGCCGCCGACCTGATCGGCGAGCCCTGGAGGACCCACCGCGACGTCGTACCGGGTGCCAGGGCCCGGGAGAAGCGGATCCTTGAACTGCTGTCCCTGGTGGGGCTCCGGGACAGCGACGCCCACCGCTTCCCCGCCGAGTTCTCCGGGGGGCAGCGCCAGCGCATCGGTATCGCACGCGCGCTGGCCCTCGACCCCGACCTCATCGTCTGCGACGAGCCCGTCTCCGCCCTCGACCTGTCGGTGCAGGCCCAGGTCCTGAACGTCCTCTCGGAGCTGCGCACCCGCCTCGGCGTCACCTATGTGTTCATCTCCCACGACCTCTCCGTGGTGCGCTACATCTCCGACCGGGTCACCGTGATGTACCTCGGCAAGGTCATCGAACAGGGGGACACGGAAAGCGTCTTCGAACGTCCCCAGCACCCGTACACCGCGGCACTGATGTCGGCGGCCCCGTCCCTGAGGCCCGCCCGCGACGCCCGACAGGAGATCCAGCTGAAGGGGGAGATCCCCTCACCCTTCGACATCCCCTCCGGATGCCGCTTCCGCACCCGCTGCCCGCGTGCCGAGGACCGGTGCGCGGTCCAGGAGCCACCGGTCGTCGTCAGGGAGACGGAGCATCCGGCCGAACCGCACACGGCACTGTGCCACTTCCCCCTGGAGGAAGGCGCCGCGTGGGCGTGAACGGTCCGGAGTTCGCCCTGCTCTGCGTCACCGTGGGGATCGGCGCGCTGCTCCAGGTCTCCATCGGCTTCGGCCTCGGCATGATCGCCGCACCGGTCTTCGCGCTCGTGGACCCGGAGCTGGCACCGGTCGCCGTCCTGCTGCTCGCCGGAGGGGTGACGGCCTCGGTGCTCGTACGGGAACGCGGCCGAGCAGATCTGCGCGGCTGCGGATGGGCCCTCGCCGGGCGGATACCGGGGGTGCTCGCGGGCACGCTTCTCGTCGTCGCCCTCCCCTCCCGGTACCTCGCCCTGCTCATCGCCGCGGTGGTCCTCGCCGGGGTCGCGGTGAGCATGGCCGGCTTCGTCCCGAGGCAGCGGCGGTCCGCCGTGGTCCTGGCCGGCATGGCCTCAGGAGTGATGGGCACGGCGACGTCCATCGGCGGTCCGCCCATGGCGATGGTGTGGCAGCGCCTGCGCGGTCCGGAACTGCGCGCCACGATGAGCGCGTTCTTCCTCGTGGGCTCCCTCATGAGCCTGGCCGCGCTGACCGCCGCCGGGACGGTCGGGGCGCATGCCCTGTGGGGCGCCCTGCTGCTCACCCCCGCCGCCGTCGCCGGGGTGCTCCTCTCCCGGCCGTTCACCCGCAGGCTCGACGTACGCCGCACCCGCACGGTCGCCACGGTGCTGGCGGTCGCGGGTGCGGCGGTGCTGGTGGCCCAGCAGTTCGTCTGACCGGCACGGCGCCTGTCGGTGACGGTCGGTCAGACGGTACGCAGGCGGGGTGCGGCTCCGTCAGCACCCGTGCCGGCACAGCGCTCTCCCGGCTGCTTGCCGACGGTCCGGCGGAGGGCGGGGGAGACCGCTGTCCGCATGCCGAGCATGGCGTCCGCGACGTCGAGGGCCTGCGGAACGGCCTGGGTGCCCGTCATCACGCACAGGGTGTAGGCGGCGTCCTCCGCCGCACGGGCGGTCGCGGCCGTGGAGCGGCGCGCGTCCTCGATACGGGCGTCGGCGTAGCGGGCCAGGGCCACTCGAAGGTCCTGAGGACCGGGTTTCAGCACAGCGGATTCCCCTCGTTCTGTTCGGATCCACGTCGGGTGCGGCGCGCCGGGACACGGGGCCGTCGTCCGGCCCGGCCGATCGGTGCGGTCACACGCCACTGTGTGACCAGGCGTCACGCGCCTACCCGCTCGCGGGCGGAGTACGCCCGCTCCTGCGTGTGCACCGTCGAACACCGGCCCGGGCGTTCTACCGTTCACCGATGCGGTCTGTCTCCTGGTGGGTCCTGTTCTCCTCGGTGTGTGCCCCGATCCTTCTCGTCGGCGGCTGGGCCGTCTCGGCGGAGCTCCAAGGGCCCGGTTACGATCCCGCGAGGGCCACGATCAGCATCCTCGCCGCCGACGGCGCCGACGGGTACTGGGTGATGACGTCCGCCCTGCTCGCCCTGGGAGCCTGCCACGTGGTCACCGCGTGCGGGCTGCGACCCGCCGCAGCGTTCGGACGGGTGGCGCTGGCCGGCGGCGGAGTCTCCGCGATGCTGCTGGCCCTGTTCCCGGCCCCGAGCAGTGGTGGCTCGTTCGCCCACGGCGTGGTCGTGGCCGTGGGCTTCTCGCTGCTCGCGGTGTGGCCGGTCCTCGCCGTGCGACGGGCCGCCTTCGTGCGCCGGAGCGCGCCGGCACGTGAACTGCCCGGCGGACCGCGTCCGGTGGACCCGCGCGCCGCGAGGACGGCGCCCTGGGGACTGCGGCCCGTGCCGTCCGTGGCGGCCGCCGCGCTGATGTGGATCGGGGGCGGCTGGTTCCTGCTCGCCCTGTTCTACCTCGACACGGCCGGGGCCGCCGAGCGCGTCATCACCTTCGCCCAGTCGTTGTGGCCGCTCGTCGTGGTCGTCTCGTGCTTCCGGCACGCCGACGACGAGGGACGGCTGGTGTGACCGTACGGCCGTGCGCGACCGGCCCGCCACCCGGTGGTGGGCCGGGGCGGCGGGCCGGTGGCACGGCGCTTCGTGCGGGTGGGCGGTTACGGCTTGCGGCCCACGGCCACGTATCCGGCGCTGACGATGTCGTCCTGGCCGGGAACGGGCTCACCGAGGCCGGGGTGCCAGGCCTCCGCCGCCACGATGCCGGGCTCGACGATGTCGAGCCGGTCGAAGAAGCGGGAGAACTGGTCGCGGGTGCGGGGCGCCAGGGTGAGCGTGTTGGCCTTGTACAGCTCGTCGACCTTGCGTGCCTCCTCGGGATGGAAGTCCGCGGTGAGGTGCGAGATCACCAGGTGGCTGCCCGGCGCCAGCACATCGGTCAGCCGGTCCACCAGCTCGTAGGCGCCGTCCTCGTC
The DNA here is from genome assembly GCF_001905505.1 of Streptomyces sp. CB02058. Classification (GTDB taxonomy): domain Bacteria; phylum Actinomycetota; class Actinomycetes; order Streptomycetales; family Streptomycetaceae; genus Streptomyces. The sequence continues at coordinate 466,525 of NZ_LIPG01000004.1, read as the reverse complement.
GCTCACGAAATGCAGCAGCGAGATCAGTGAGAGCGCGACGGGCTGGTCGAAGTCCAGCGTCTTCCCCGCGTGTTCGAGGATGGAGTCGACCTCCCTCGCGTCCGCCTGTACGTAGTCGATGGCACCCTCCGGCGTCCCCTTCAGCAGCGCTGCCGCGTGGGCCAGCACGATCGGGTCGTTGTCGCAGTAGACGACCCGGGTGGAGGGCGCCTCCTGCTGCGCCACCTGGTGGAGGTTGGGCTCGGTGGGTATGCCCGTGCCGATGTCGAGGAACTGCCGGATGCCCTGGCCGGTCAGCCAGCGGGTGGCCCGGTGCATGAACGCGCGGTTCACCTTCGCCATGACGGGGACGCCGGGTTCGACGAGGAGCATCTGCCTGCCCATCGCCTCGTCCACCGGATAGTTGTCCTTGCCGCCGAGGAACCAGTCGTACATCCGTGCGGGATGAGGTCTGCTGGTGTCGATGCGCAGGGCGGGGGCATCGTTCTCCGGTCGGGACATGGCGGACTCCTGGGTGTGCGCAACTGCGGATGATCAGCTTTCGAACAGAATAGGGAACCCGAGCGGTGAACGGGCCGGGGAGAGCCAACTCGCGGGCAGGAGACGGATAAAGTTTCGGTCCACCGGCCGGAAGCGGGGCGGCGTGTGGGGCCGCCGCCCCCGGGTGGTGGGTGGTGGTGGGTCAGCCGGCGGTGCAGGAGACGGTGGGCCAGGTCCAGTTGCCGTTGGCCTGGATGGTGGCGCCCCAGTTGTTGCCGTTGCCGTTGGGTTTGGCGGTGAGGACCTGGGAGCTGGGGTAGCTCGCGGTGGTGTTCCAGGTGGAGAGGACCTTGGCGGGGGAGGGGACGTTCATGGTGACGGTCCAGTTGCTGGAGCCGGTGACCGCGACGTTCAGGTTGTAGCGGTCGCTCCACTTCTGGCCGGCGGTCAGGGTGGCGGTGCAGCTCCCGGTGCCGCCCCCGCCGGTGCCGCCGCTGTCGGGCGCCACGGCGCGCCCGGTCTGCGGGGAGATCATGCCCGCGCAGAGTCCTCGGCTCGCCAGGCCCTGGGCGATGCGCGGGATCGCGGCGAGCGTGTTGGCCGGCCAGTCGTGCATGAGGATGACCTGGCCGTCGGTGAGCCGCGCGTTGGCCTGCACGATGGCGTCGGTGCTCGCGTTGTTCCAGTCCTGCGAGTCGACGTCCCAGATCACCTGCGTCAGACCGTACTTGGCGGCGACCGACTGCACCGTCGCGTTGGTCTCACCGTAGGGAGGGCGGAACAGCTTCGGCGTACCGCCCCCACCTGCGGCGACGGCCTGCTGGGTGCGCGAGATCTCGGAGTCGATCTGCGCCTGGCTCAGCTGGGTCAGATGCGGGTGGGTGTAGCTGTGGTTCGCGACCCACATCCCCGCGTCGACCTGGGCCTTGACCTGGGCCGGGTTGGCGGCGGCGTACTGGCCCTGGTTGAACATCGTGGCCCGCAGCCCGTTCTGCTTGAGGGCGTTGAGCAGCCCCGGGGTGCTGCCCGACGGGCCGTCGTCGAAGGTGAGGCCGACGTACCCGTTGCAGGCGGCGGCGGTGGCGGCGTGCGAGGGGGCGGTGTCGACGGCGACGGCGGCCGTCGCGGTCAGGGCGGCCACGGACAGTGCCGTGACCGCGGATCGTACGGACAGACGCGGGGTGGTCTGCATGGGGGTGGGTCCTCCTCGTCCAGGTGGGGCATCGGCGGGTCCGGAAGCGGGGCGGCGTGTGGGGCCGCCGCCCCCGGGTGGTGGGTGGTGGTGGGTCAGCCGGCGGTGCAGGAGACGGTGGGCCAGGTCCAGTTGCCGTTGGCCTGGATGGTGGCGCCCCAGTTGTTGCCGTTGCCGTTGGGTTTGGCGGTGAGGACCTGGGAGCTGGGGTAGCTCGCGGTGGTGTTCCAGGTGGAGAGGACCTTGGCGGGGGAGGGGACGTTCATGGTGACGGTCCAGTTGCTGGAGCCGGTGACCGCGACGTTCAGGTTGTAGCGGTCGCTCCACTTCTCGCCCGCCGTCACGGTGGCGGTGCAGCCTCCGCCGCCCCCTCCGCCGGTGCCGCCACCGCCGGAGGAACTGCCCACGGTGATATTGGAGTTGCCGCTGCTCTGGTAGCCCTCGGTGGCCATGATCATGTAGTTGAAGGTGCCCAGGTTCATTCCGTAGCGGGCCCACGCGTCGAAGTGGTTACCGGTGGTGATGGTGCCGCCGGTGCGCTTCGACTGCCGGACGCTCCAGAACTGCTTGAACGTCTTGGTGCCTTCGATGGACGGTGCGTTGACGCGCGTCGTCTCGTAGATGTCGTACGTGCCGCCGTCGCTGGTGACGGTGCCCTTGAACGTGCCGGTCGGGCGGTAGGTGCCCCAGTTGTCGACGATGTAGTACTCCACCAGCGGGTTCGTCGACCAGCCGTACAGCGTCAGATAGGCGTTGCCCGACGGGTTGAAGGTGCCCGAGTAGGTCACGCTCCTGCGGCCGCCGGTGCTCCAGCCCTTCCCGGCCACGAAGTTCCCGGTGTTGCTCCACGAGGTGCTGTAGCTGCCCGCGGACGCCAGGTTCATCGAGACCGAGCCGGGGCTGTCGGTCCAGAAGGAGTAGTAGTAGCCGTTGTCGGTGCCGGTCTGGTTGGAGTTCACGACCGTGTCGGCGTTGGCGGTGCCGGGCAGTGCCAGGACGGCCACGGTGGCCATCGCCAGGGCGAAGGCATTGCGGACGAACCGTCTGAACCTGCTGCTCGTACGGCTCGTCGACCGTGCGGGTGCGTCGTTCATGTGCGGCTTTCCTCCTCTTCCTCGTGGGGCCGGCCGGGTTCCGGGCGGCACGGGACGCCCTCCGCGGGGTGCCGGTGCGTGTGCGGCTGACGTCGGACCACGCGTCGTTCGGTGCGTCGGCGGTGCGTCGATCGAGCGGAACCCTGCCGGAGTGCCGGGCTCAAGTGGGCCCGGATCGACAGTGGTTGAGGTCTGTCGACGGCGAACAGTGTTGATCTGGCCCTGGCGGCTGTCAATGCTTTCGGCAGAGATTACGAAAGCGTCGATGTAGGGGCGAGCACAACGTCATTGCATTCCTGCAGTTCAGTAGAATGGTTGCTCGGTGTTGGCTCACTGAAATGCAAACGGGCGAGAGAATGTCGATCGGTTTGAGGGGCTAAGTAGTTCGAAAGTTTCGGTGTAATTTCGGTTCCGGATACGACGAACGACGGCCACCGCGCATCCCGATGCGCGGTGGCCGTCGTTCGTCGTGGACCCGTGCGGGCTGTCAGCCCTTGCCGAGGTCCTTGAGCGCGGTGTTGAGCTCCAGGACGTTGACCCGGGGCTCGCCCATGAAGCCGAGCATGCGGCCCTCGGTGTGCTCGGACACGAGATTCGCGACCTGCTCCACGGGAAGGCCGTTGCGCTGGGCGACGCGGTGGACCTGGAGCTCGGCGTAGGCCGGGGAGATGTCAGGGTCGAGGCCCGAGCCGGAGGAGGTGACGGCGTCAGCGGGCACGTCCTGCGGCCGGACCGTGTAGCCCGGGACGGAGTTGTCCGCCACGACGGCCGCCTTCGCGTCCGTGACCCACTCCACCAGCTCCGTGTTGTCCGCGGCCCGGTTGGTGGCGCCGGAGAGGATCAGCGAGTACTGGAGGTTGACGCTGTTGCTGCCCAGGCCGTTGGAGGGGCGCGGCTGGAACCACTTCAGATCCGGCCTCGCCGCCTCCTCCGGGTCGTCGGGGTTCTGCTTCGGCAGGTTGTAGGTCTGCCCGATCAGCGACGACCCGACGGTGCGCCCGCTCGCGTCGGTGATCTCGGAACCGTTGGCCTTGTCGTGGAAGAGCGCCTGCGCGACGCCCGTGACGGCGAGCGGGTAGAGGACGCCGCAGACGACGGTCAGGACGAGGAGGGCGCGCAGCCCCGCCCCCAGCAGCCGGGCGGTGTTCTTGAGTGAGGTGTTCATGGCTGATCAGCCGTTTCTGGGTCAGGAGAGCCCGGGAATGAGGGAGATGAGCAGATCGATGATCTTGATGCCGATGAACGGGGCGATCAGGCCGCCCAGCCCGTAGATCCCGAGATTGCGGCGGAGCATTCTGTCGGCGCTGGTCGGCCGGTAGCGGACACCCTTGAGGGCGAGCGGTACGAGGGCGATGATGATCAGCGCGTTGAAGATGACGGCCGACAGGATCGCGGACTCCGGTGACGCGAGGCCCATCACGTTGAGCTTGTCCAGACCGGGGTGGACCACCGCGAACATCGCCGGGATGATCGCGAAGTACTTCGCGACGTCGTTGGCGATCGAGAAGGTGGTCAGGGCGCCCCGGGTGATGAGGAGCTGCTTGCCGATCTCGACGATCTCGATGAGCTTCGTGGGGTTGGAGTCCAGGTCCACCATGTTCCCGGCCTCCTTCGCGGCCGAGGTGCCGGTGTTCATGGCCACGCCGACGTCCGCCTGGGCGAGCGCGGGGGCGTCGTTGGTGCCGTCACCCGTCATCGCGACGAGCTTGCCGCCCGCCTGCTCCCGCTTGATGAGGGCCATCTTGTCCTCGGGGGTGGCCTCCGCGAGGAAGTCGTCCACCCCCGCCTCCTCGGCGATCGCCTTGGCGGTCAGCGGGTTGTCGCCCGTGATCATGACGGTCTTGATGCCCATCCGGCGCAGCTCGTCGAACCGCTCCCGCATGCCGTCCTTGACGACGTCCTTGAGGTGGACGACACCCAGGACGCGGGCGCCCTCGGAGTCCTCGACGGCGACCAGAAGCGGTGTGCCGCCGGCTTGGGAGATCCGGTCGGCGAGCGCGCCGGCGTCATCGGCGACCTGGCCGCCCCGCTCCCTCACCCACGCGATCACCGAACCGGACGCGCCCTTGCGGGCCTTCTGACCCTCCAGGTCCACCCCCGACATACGGGTCTGAGCCGTGAAGGCGACCCAGGTCGCGTCGGCGAGCTCACCCTGATGGCGTTCGCGCAGGCCGTACTTCTCCTTCGCGAGCACCACGATCGAGCGGCCCTCGGGTGTCTCGTCGGCCAGCGACGACAGCTGCGCGGCGTCGGCCAGTTCGGCCTCGGTCGCTCCCCGTACGGGGATGAACGCGGCGGCCTGGCGGTTTCCGAGCGTGATCGTGCCGGTCTTGTCGAGCAGCAGCGTCGAGACGTCGCCCGCCGCCTCCACCGCGCGGCCCGACATGGCCAGGACGTTGCGCTGGACGAGCCGGTCCATGCCCGCGATGCCGATCGCGGAGAGGAGCGCGCCGATGGTCGTCGGGATCAGACAGACCAGCAGTGCGGTGAGCACGATCATCGACTGCCGGGCACCGGCGTAGACCGCGAACGGCTGGAGCGTCACGACGGCGAGCAGGAAGACGATGGTCAGCGACGCCAGCAGGATGTTGAGCGCGATCTCGTTGGGGGTCTTCTGCCGTGCCGCGCCCTCGACGAGGGCGATCATCCGGTCGATGAAGGTCTCGCCCGGCTTGGTGGTGATCCTGACGACGATCCGGTCGGACAGCACCTTCGTACCGCCGGTGACGGCACTGCGGTCGCCGCCGGACTCCCGGATGACCGGGGCGGACTCGCCCGTGATGGCCGACTCGTCCACCGATGCGACGCCCTCGGCCACGTCACCGTCGCCGGGGATGATGTCGCCGGCCTCGCAGACGACCAGGTCTCCGATACGCAGCTCGGTGCCGGGCACCTCCACCTCGGCACCGCCCTCGAGACGGCGGGCGAGCGTGTCGGTCTTGGCCTTGCGCAGGGTGTCGGCCTGGGCCTTGCCGCGGCCCTCCGCGACGGCCTCGGCGAGGTTGGCGAAGAGCGTGGTCAGCCACAGCCAGGCGGTGATGGCCCAGCCGAACCAGTCGCCCGGATCCCGGAGCGCCAGCAGGGTGGTGACCACGGAGCCGACGAGCACGACGAACATGACGGGGGACTTGACCATGACGCGCGGATCGAGCTTCCGCGCCGCGTCCGGAAGGGACCTGAGCAGCTGCTTCGGGTCGAAGAGCCCCCCGCCGACCTGGCCTGACGCGCTGGCGCCGGACAGGTCTTCGTGCGGGGCACGGGTGGGGGTGAGACTGCTCATGAGGCGAGTCCTTCGGCGAGCGGACCCAGCGCCAGGGCCGGGAAGTAGGTCAGTCCGGTGATGATGAGGATCGTGCCGACGAGCAGGCCCGCGTAGAGCGGCTTGTCGGTCCGCAGCGTGCCCGCGGTGGACGGCACGGGACGCTGCTCGGCGAGCGATCCGGCCAGCGCCAGGACGAAGACGATCGGCAGGAAGCGGCCGAGCAGCATCGCGATGCCGATGGTGGTGTTGAACCACTGGGTGTCGGCGTTGAGACCGGCGAAGGCGGAGCCGTTGTTGTTGGCGCCGGAGGTGTAGGCGTAGAGGATCTCGGAGAATCCGTGCGCGCCGCTGTTGGTCATCGAGTGGGGCGGAGTGGGCAGTGCCATCGCCACCGCGGTGAAGCAGAGCACCAGGGCGGGGGTGATCAGGATGTAGCACGCCGCGAGCTTGATCTGACGGGTGCCGATCTTCTTGCCGAGGTACTCGGGGGTACGGCCGACCATCAGACCCGCGATGAACACCGCGATGATCGCCATGATCAGCATGCCGTAGAGCCCGGAACCGACACCGCCCGGCGCGATCTCGCCCAACTGCATGCCGAGCATGGTGATGCCGCCGCCGAGCCCGGTGTACGAGGAGTGGAAGGAGTTGACGGCACCGGTCGACGTCAGGGTGGTCGCCACGGCGAAGATCGACGATCCGCCGATGCCGAAGCGGCTCTCCTTGCCCTCCATCGCACCGCCGGCGATCTCCAGCGCCGGGCCGTGGTGGGTGAACTCGGTCCACATCATCAGGGCCGTGAACCCGATCCAGATGGTGGCCATCGTGGCCAGGATCGTGTAGCCCTGCCGCAGGTTGCCGACCATGCGGCCGAACGTCCGGGTCAGCGCGATCGGGATGAGCAGGATCAGGAAGATCTCGAAGAGGTTGGAGAACGGGGTGGGGTTCTCGAAGGGGTGGGCGGAGTTGGCGTTGAAGTAACCGCCGCCGTTCGTCCCCAGCTCCTTGATGACCTCCTGCGAGGCGACCGCGCCGCCGTTCCACTCCTGGCTGCCGCCCATGAACTGCCCGACGTCGTGGATGCCGGAGAAGTTCTGGATGACACCGCACGCCACCAGCACGATCGCGCCGATCACCGCGATCGGCAGCAGGATGCGCAGGGTGCCGCGCACCAGGTCCGTCCAGAAGTTGCCCAGCTCGCCGGTGCGGGAGCGCGCGAAGCCGCGGACGAGGGCCACGGCCACGGCCATGCCGACGGCGGCCGAGACGAAGTTCTGCACCGCGAGGCCGCCGGTCTGCACGACGTGACCCATGGCCTGTTCGCCGTAGTACGACTGCCAGTTGGTGTTCGCCACGAAGGAGGCGGCCGTGTTGAACGCCTGGTCCGGGTCGATCGACACGAAACCGAGCGAACCGGGCAGGACACCCTGGAGCCGCTGGAGGCCGTAGAGAAAGAGGACGCTCACCGCGGAGAAGGCGAGAACGCCGCGCAGATAAGCGGGCCAGTGCATCGCGGCCGAAGGGTTGGCGCCGATGGCGCGGTAAATCCACTTCTCCGGCCGGTAATGCTTTTCGGAGGAGTAGACCCGGGCCATGTAGTCACCGAGCGGACGGTATGCCAGTGCGAGCGCGGCGATCAGCGCGAGCAACTGAAGCACACCCGCTGTTACGGGGCTCATATCGGTGCTCAGAACCTCTCCGGGTACACAAGTGCGAGGACGAGGTAGACCAGCAGGGAGACGGCCACGACCAGGCCGACGATGTTCTCGGCGGTCACAGCTTCGTCACCCCCCTCGCGATGAGAGCCACCAGTGCGAATACCGCGATCGTGGTGGCTACGAAGGCCAGATCGGCCATCGTGAGCTCCTGTGTGAAGTGAATGAGATGGAGTCGGCCGGTGCGGCCGATCAAAAGCAAACCGCAGGCTCGGTCACGTGTTCAGCGCTGTTGACGCCCTCCATACGGGGGTGGGGGACTTCTTGACGCGGTCCGTACGCGGAGATGGTGCGGCTGCGGTCGTTCCGGAATGCGAAGAGTGACGGCGGGAATACGCTGTCGGCGCCGCGTCGTCACTCTTCGTATCTCGCTCGTGTCCAGGAGCGGCCCTTTATCCGTAATGCTTTCGGCGGCGTCCTGATTTTCGGTGTCCCGGCCGGGGGAATCGTCCGGGGATTCCGGGCGTGCGCGTCCCCGACGCTTTCGCCGTACTGCCGCTCACCGGCCGGGCGGGCCGTCGTTCCCCCAGACGAACACCTCGGTGGCCGGTGCGCGTTCGGAGAACAGGCCACGGGGCGAGGCCTCGCGCAGAAGCCGCCGCAGATCCTCCTCGAACGCGTCCTGCCGCGCGCCGAACAGATGCGGGGCCGAGGAGGACAGCGAGAAGACGTAGGCGACGACGTCGTCGTGCGTACGCTCCAGGGCCTGCCCGGCGGGGACGACGAGGCGGCGGGGGCCTGTGAAGCCCGCGCCCGTGAGGACCGCCGCCTCGCCCCCGCGGGTCCCCTGGGGAAGCACTCCGCGGCCCGCGCGCCGTACCGGCCCCAGGAAATGCCTGATCGTCTCGTCGATCGCCGCGTACGGCACCGCCGGATACGGAAGCCCCTCGACGGGCCGGACCTCCGACTTCAGATCCGAGATGTGCACCAGCGATCCGCCGGGCCGCAGCATCTGCCTGAAGGTGCCCGCCACGAGCTCCTGGTCCATCCAGTGGAAGGACTGGCCGAAGACGGCGACGTCGAACACCCCGAGGCCCGCGGGCAGCTCCTCCGCGCGGGCGCGCACCCAGTGTGTTGTCCCTGCCAGGCCCGCCAGGTCCGCCGTGCGCGCCGCCTCGGTGAGCATTCCGGGGTCCGGGTCCACCCCGACGACGTCATCGAACAGATGCGCCAGTTCCAGGGCCAGTACGCCCGGCCCGCACCCCACGTCGATCAGGCGCCCTCGCCCATCGGGAGGCAGGGCGCCGGCGAGGGCGTCCGCCAGTCCGGGGGCGTACGGCAGCCTCCCGCGCCGGTAGTAGGCCGCCGTGCCGGAGAACAGCGAGTCGTCCCACTGCCAGTCGGCCCCCATGTGTTCCACCACCTCTGCCTCTCGCCACGGTGCCCCGCCCGCGAGGCGATGCGCCCTCGCCCCGCGAGGCGCCACCTTACGGGCGTGACCGCCGCGGAATCGGATGTGCGCCCCCGAGTGCGCGGGGCGCACATCCGCGCACCCTGAATGGCTGGACGCCTGCGTGCGCTGTCGAGGGCATGGTTCCGGCGAACGGCCTTGCCGTACGGGCCAGGCGTTCTTCCCCGGCCGTTGTCCTCGCGGCCGTGTGCCCCCGGTCGGGCCGGCCCCACGCTCCGACGGACGACGCGCGGTGACGCTCGCATTGCGATCGGTCACGCTATGTGCTCACATGTCACCGTCGGTTACGACTGGCCTATGCCCCATGCATATGCGTACCGCGCAGGTGTGCGGGCCGCCGTGCCTGCGCCGGGCCCGCACACCTCCGAGGAGTCCCATGTCCCGACCGCGTCTGTCCGCGATGATCTCGGCCTGCGCCGTCCTCTCCGCCCTGGCCGCCCCGCTGGTCCTCGCCAACCCCGTCGCCGCCCACGACGGCGGCTCCGATCCGCACGCCGCCGCCCACGACACCCAGCCCCGCCCCAGGGGCAAGGCGGTCGTGGACAAGGCGGAAGCCGCCGTGCTGGGCCAGGAGCACGCCGAGGAACACGCCAGAGCCCGTCTGCGTGCCGAGGACCTCGGCGACTACCCCCAGCCCATGCGCACCGGCCGGCTGAAGGAGCTCACCCGTTCCCAGGCGGCCCACAATGCCAGGTTCAGCCCGCGCGAGTACGGCGCGTTCAAGGAGTACTTCCCCTCGCCCGACTTCGCCGTGCATGTGGCCCAACTGCCCACCGGCAAGGTCCTGATGTTCTCCTTCGAGCGGATCGAGACCAATCCGACGAAGGAGACCGCCCCCACCCAGATCATCGGCAAGGCCAACGCGGGCCGGGCCTATCTCTGGGACCCGGGCGCGGGGAGCACCGCGAAGGCGTTCACCAAGGTGACCCCGCCGACGGTCGCGATGCCCGACGGCAAGGGCGAACCCCGGCCCGCCCCGTTCTTCTGCGCGGGCCACGCCTTCCTCCCCAACGGAATGCTCGGAGTGTTCGGCGGCAACCTCGGCGGCAACCACGGCGCCGGTGCGAAGCTCTCCCTCGTCTTCAACCCGTGGACCGAGTCCTGGTCGCTCAACGAGGAGATGTCCGTAGGCCGCTGGTATCCGAGCGCCGTCACCGGAGCCGACGGGCGGATCCTCATCATGTCCGGGCAGTCCGAGCTGGGCTGGGCCACCCCCACACCCCTCGTCGAGCGCTTCCCGGCGCTGAGCCGGCCCGTACCCACCGGCAGGAACGACGTCCCCACCGACGTGCCCGTCGACGTCTTCAAGGCGGACGCCCCCTACCGGAACGACTACCCGCACCTCTTCTCGTTGCGCGACGGCATGATCTACGGCCTCGGCCGGGACCAGGACCAGCAGTGGCGGTTCGATCCGGCCCGCGAGACCCGTACGAGCCTGCCCGACCGGCCGGGAGCGGCGCTGCGCACCTACGGCTCCGCCGTGCCGCTCCCGGCCGGGTTCAGGGGCCCCGACTCCGTCCTGGTCCTCGGCGGCGACCGCAAGGACCCGAACACGTACCAGCTGGTCGGCGACCAGTGGAAGACGAAGGAGGCGCGGGCGTTCGGCCGGACCCAGGACGACACCCTGATCCTTCCCGACGGCACCCTCTTCACCGTCAACGGTTCCTTCGACATCCGCGACTACGGCAACGGCCTCTACAACCCCAACGCCGACCTGAAGTACCGGCAGACCGAGACCCGTGACACCGACGGCAACTGGAAGCTCGGCCCCGCCCAGCGACTGCCCCGGGGCTATCACTCCAACGCCGTCGTCCTGCCCGACGGCCGGATCATGGTCACGGGCGACGAGGCCCAGCAGATCGCCAACGACCCCGACATCACCGACGACATGGACGGCAGCATCGAGATCTTCGAGCCGCCCTACCTGCACAACGGCGAGCGCCCCGACCTGTCGGCCGTACCGGGCCGGACACTCGCCTACGACAGCCGCTTCACCGTGCTCACTTCCACGCCCGAAGAGGTCGAGCGCGCCGTGTTCCTGGCCCCCACCACCGCGACCCACTCGGTCAACTTCAGCCAGCGCCACCTGGAGGCCCGCATCAAGAGCCGGGCCGACGGCTCCATCGAGCTGCAGGCGCCCCCGACGCCGGAGGCGGCGCCGCCGGGTTACTACATGCTCTTCCTCCTCAACGAGGACGGCGTTCCCAGCGTCGCCAAGTTCGTGTCCTTCGGGCCGCCCAGATGACCCCGTCCGGCTACGACGCGGCCGACCCACCCCGAGAGACGGAAGAAGAGGACCGCATGAACGATCTGGCGCTGCGGCAGAGCACGGAGATCCAGGGCGATGTGCTCGCCGGCTTCAAGAAGGACCACGTACAGCTGCTGTTCCTGAAGTTCGACGACGCCACACGGGCGCGCACCTGGCTGCGGCGGCTCAAGCCGCGCATCGCCACCACCCGGCAGGTCGCCACCTTCAACGCCGCCTTCAGCGCGGCCCGTTCCAACACCGGTGGTGACGACCCCAGGGCCATGAACGCCGTGTGGCGCAGTGTCAGTTTCACGCACGGCGGCATCCTCACCCTGACCGGCAAGGACCCCTTCCCGCAGACCTCGGAGGGCTCCACCCAGCACGCCTTCAAGCAGGGCTCGGCCGTGCGGGCAGGAATGCTTGGCGACACCGGCGACAACTCGCCCGAGAACTGGCTCTTCGGGGACAGCAACGCCCAGCCCGTCCACGCGGTGCTCACCATCGCCGCGGACAAGGTGGACGACCTGCGGGCCGCCCTCGCCCAGGAGCGGCAGGAGGCCTCGGTCCACAAGGTCGTCGTCATCTTCGAGCAGGACGGCGGAACCCTGCCCGGCGACCGCAGGGGCAAGGAACACTTCGGCTTCAAGGACGGCATCAGCGAGCCGGCCGTGAAGGGATTCGACCCACCCGACCCCGAGCGCCCCGAGTGGAAGAAGGGGAGTCCGGGCACCCGGATCATCCCCGGGGGCGAGTTCGTCATCGGTGAGGAGACGGTCAGCGGAACACCGTCCGACCTGCCGGAATGGGCGAAGAACGGCTCGTTCCACGTGGTGCGCAGGCTCGGCCAGGACGTTCCCGGCTGGTGGGCGCAGGTCGGGGCGCGGCTGAAGGAGCTGAAGAACGCGAAGGCCGTGCCCCCGGAGGCCACCACCGAGTGGCTGGCCGCCCGCATGGTCGGACGCTGGCGCTCCGGCACGCCCGTGGCGAAGTGCCCGTACGCCGACGTGCCGTTCGACCCGGAGTGTGCGAACGACAACGACATCAGCTTCGCGAACGACCTGGAGGGGGAGATCACCCCGCTCTTCTCCCACCTGCGCAAGACCAGTCCCCGCGACGGTCTCGCCCTGAAGGAGGGCGGCGAGCCCGTCCCCGAGAAGGGAGGTCTCGACGGCCGGCGCATCATGCGCCGCGGCATCCCCTTCGGGCGTCCCTTCGACCCGGCGGGGGACGCGGGTCACGGACCCGACGCCGCCCGGGGGCTGATCTTCGTCAGCTACCAGGCGGACCTCGTCCGGCAGTTCGAGTTCATCCAGCGGGACTGGGTGGTGGACACGAAGTTCCCCGACCGTGATCCCAGGGTCGGCGCCGACCCGATGATCGGCCCGACGACCGACGTCACCTTCGCGGGCAAGCAGGTGCGCTTCGAGCAGTTCGTCCGCACCGAGGGGGCGGTCTACGCCTTCACGCCCTCGCTCTCCACGCTCGACCGGCTGGCCGACGGCAAGCTGTCGGACGACTCCCCGAAGATCAAGGTCCGTGTCAACGAGAGGAACGGCAACCACGAGATCTCGGCCGTCTCCACCCTGGACATCGGGGACCGGATCGACGCGGGCAAGGCCAGGCTCGTCCTTCAGGACGACGGCAGACTCGTGGTCTTCGACGAGAACGAGGACCCCCGCTGGGCGTCGAAGAACCCCGCGACCAGGGGCGCTCGCGCCGTGTTCCAGGAGGACGGCAACCTCGTGATCTACACCCCCGACAACCAGCCCGTATGGGCGACGGGCACCGCCGGGAACCCCGGCGCGATGCTCGCGGTGCAGACCGACGGCAACGTGGTCGTCTACAACCGGGCGGGCACGCCCGTCTGGGCCACGAACACCCGGCACTGACCGGGAGGCCGCCGCACCGGCCCGCGCCGCGTCCCCCGCGGCCCGGGCCGGTGCGGTGTCCGCCGCTACCCTCCCGGCGGACACCGCACCGGTGTCCGCCGCTCCCGGCAGTCCCTCGTACTTAATGTCTCTGGCAGTTTGCCTAATACTCTTAGGTAAATGCATAATCGAGACAGCCGGAGGGGATGGTTGGCATGGCACGAGTGGGACTGACCGCGGAGCGCCTCACGCAGGCCGGAGCGGAACTCGCCGACGAGGTCGGCTTCGACAAGGTGACCGTCGCGGCACTCGCCCGGCAGTTCGGAGTGAAGGACGCGAGCCTCTACTCGCACGTGAAGAGCTCCCAGGACCTCAAGACGAGAATCGCCCTGCTGGCCCTGGCGGAGCTCGCCGACCGCGTGGCGGCAGCGCTGGCCGGGCGCGCGGGCAAGGACGCCCTGGAGGCGTTCGCGAACGCCTACCGCGACTACGCCGGGGAGCACCCCGGCCGCTACGCCGCGGCACAGCTCAGGCTGACCCCGGAGGCAGCGGCGGCCAGTGCCGGCGCGCGGCACTCCCAGATGACACGGGCGATCCTGCGCGGCTACGACCTCACGGAACCGGACCAGACGCACGCCGTCCGGCTGCTGGGCAGCGTCTTCCACGGCTACATCAGCCTGGAGAGCGGCGGCAGCTTCAGCCACAGCGCCCCCGGCACGGACGAGACCTGGTCCCGGGTCCTGGACGCGCTCGACGCCCTGCTGCGCAACTGGCCCGCGCCCTGACCCGGCCCCCTCACCACACGACAGGCCACCCGGAACGGACAGGCAGCGCACGATGAGCACCCACCCCGAGCTGATGACCACGCCCCTCACCGAGAAGCTCCTGCGCGGCGCCCTCGACCTGGAGCGGACCGAGCACGGCCTGCTGCCGCACCGGCTGCCCGCGCGCGCCCGCGCCCAGTACACCGACGGCCAGCTGGCCATGGCGGAGGCCCAGCCCTCCGGCGTACGGATAGCCCTGCGCACCCGCGCCACCGTCGTGGAGCTCGACACCCTGCCCACCCGGCGGGTGTACGTGGGCGCGCCGCCCCGCCCCGACGGGATCTACGACCTGCTGGTCGACGGCCGCCTCGCGGGCCGGGCCACCGCGACCGGAGGCAGGACCCTGACCGTCGACATGGCCACCGGATCCGCCGAGGTCCGGGAGGGCCCCGTCGGCACCCTGCGCTTCGACGGTCTCTCCGCCGAGCCGAAGGACGTCGAGATCTGGCTGCCGCACAACGAGGCCACCGAGCTGGTCGCCCTGCGTACGGACGCCCCCGTGGAGCCCGTGCCGGACCGCGGCCGGCCGGTCTGGCTGCACCACGGCAGTTCGATCAGCCACGGCTCGGACGCGGCGAGCCCGACGACGACCTGGCCCGCGCTGGCCGCCGCGCTCGGCGGTGTGGAGCTGGTCAACCTCGGCTTCGGGGGCAGCGCGCTGCTCGACCCGTTCACCGCCCGCGCGCTGCGCGACATCCCCGCCGACCGGATCAGCGTGAAGATCGGCATCAATCTGGTCAACACCGACCTGATGCGCCTGCGCGCCTTCACCCCGGCCGTCCACGGCTTCCTCGACACGATCCGCGAAGGCCACCCCGGTACCCCGCTGCTGGTCGTCTCACCCGTCCTCTGCCCCATCCACGAGGACACCCCGGGGCCCAGCGCGCCGGACCTCAGCGCCCTCGGCGAGGGGCGGCTGCGCTTCCGTGCGACGGGCGACCCCGCCGAGACCGCCGCGGGCAAGCTCACCCTGAGCGTCATCCGGGCCGAGCTCGCCCGCCTCGTCGAGCAGCGCGCGGCCGAGGACCCGAACCTGCACTACCTCGACGGCCGCGCGCTCTACGGCGAGGAGGACTCCGCCGAACTCCCGCTGCCGGACGGACTCCACCCCGACGCCGCCACACACCGCCGCATCGGCGAACGCTTCGCCGACCTGGCGTTCCGCGCCACCGGACCCCTCGCGGTGGTGGGACGCCGAGGCTGACACCGCACGGCCGCGGGCCGCGGGCCGCGGAACCGGCCCCGGTGCCACGCGGCCCGTGGCCCGTGGCACCGAAACGGCTTTCGCGCACGGCACACGGGCGCGTACCGTCGGGGCGCAGACCGACCCACGAGGAGCTGAGGCATGCCCGGTCGTCCCAGCGCGCGTTGACGTCGTAGGCCCTCACGGGCCCGTCATCGCGTGCTGCCCCTGTACGCGGCACAGCGATCCTTCCGGCCCCGGAGCTGTCGACGGGGCGGGCTTCGTTTCCCTGCGCCCCGAGGGGTCCTCGTGTCATCAGCTTCCTCCGCCGTGTCCGGTCCCGGCCGTCCTGCCCCGCCGGGCCTGTGGCGGGACCGCGACTTCCGCAGGCTCTGGGCGGGCCAGACCGCCTCCCAACTCGGCGAGCACACCGCCCTGGTGGTCATGCCGCTGTACGCCGTACTGACACTCGGCGCGGGTGCCGAGCAGGTCGGCGCCCTCCGCGCGGCGGGGCAGGTGCCGGTCCTGCTGCTCTCGCTGCTCGCCGGTGCGTGGGTGGACGGGTGGCGGACCCGGACCGTGATGGTCCTGACGGACGCCGGCCGAACCCTGGTGCTCGCCGGAGTCGTGGGGGCGGGCTTCCTGGGTGTGCTCGGTCTGCCGGTGCTGTTCACCGCCGCTCTGCTGGCCGGGGCCCTGTCCGTCCTCTTCGATGTGGCCTATCAGGCGTCACTCGTACGCCTGGTGCACCGAGACCAGCGACTGCGAGGCAACAGCGCGCTCGAAGGCAGCCGCTCGGCGGCGCAGTTCGGTGGTCCGGCCCTCGGGGGCGCGGCGGTGTCGTTCCTGTCGGCGACGGCAGGGGCCGCTGCCGCGGCGGGGTTCTTCGCCGTGTCCTTCCTCTCGATCAGGCGCATGCGACGCGACGAGGCCGTCCCCGCGCGTCCGGAACGGCCCCTCCGTGTGCGGCGGCGCATCAAGGAAGGGCTCGTCCTCGTCACCGCCGACGCCTCGCTGCGCACCGTGGGTCTCGCCTCGGCCGCCTTCCAGTTCTTCCTCGCCGCCACGACGACGGTCCATCTGCTCTTCCTGCCGCGCGAACTGCACCTGTCCGGCGCCGCTGTCGGTCTGGCGCTCGCCGCGACGGGGCCGGGCGCGCTGGTCGGCTCGCTGCTCGCCGCCCGGCTGCCCGCCCGGTTCGGGTTCGGACCGGTGCTGGTGACCGCCGCCCTGGCCGGCGACTCGGTGATGCTGTGCGTGCCGGCGCTGCGCGGATCCTCCGCCGTCACCCTCGGCGCCCTGATCGCCGTCAACTTCGTGTTCGGGGCCTCCGGCCAGCTGGTGAACGTGACGGTCATGGCGGTCCGGCAGGCACTCACCCCGGACGGCATGCAGGGCAGGGTGGCCGCGACGATCAACTTCGCCGGACTGGGCCTCGCCCCGCTCGGCTCGCTGCTCGGCGGACAGCTCGCGCAGGAGTGGGGGCTGCGCGGAGGCCTCCTGGTGGCGGCCTCCGGCATGCTCCTCTCCCCGGCGCTGATGGCCCTGTCCCCGCTGGCCCGCATCGGGCGGACGCTTCCGGCGGTCAGCGGACCGTGAAGACCCGTGGCTCGTACACCCGGCGGAGTCGAGGCGATAGCGCGCGTGCCGGCCACCGGTTCGTACGGTGTCCTGCCGGTGCAGGTGGAGGCTCCGGGCGGGGCGCGGTCGGGTCAAACGGCCGTGACGGGCAGAGGGGCGGTTGAGAGCCGGTAGCCGCACGCGCATGCTGGAACGGAGGAGGCATATCGATGTGTGTGGACGACCCGTCCAGGCCGTTTCTTTCGGATCGGGCCGGGAGCGGCGTCCGGTGCGTGCGAGCGCGCGGCGGAGGAGGGAGTCCATGCGGAGCATCGACGGCCGACGGCGACGCGGCGAGCGTGCGTGCCGGGCGTCGCGAGCCGGGCAGGATCCGAAAGAGACGGCCCAGGCGGGGAGGACGAGTGATGGGCCCATGAGCGCGGACGGGACGGGCCGCAGGGGCCCGCCTGCGGAGGGTGACGGGCCCGCACGGGCGGCCGTCGTCCCGCCGTCCGACGACGTGCGCTGCCGGATCCTGGAGCAGCTCCCGGTTCCGGTCGCCTACTTCGGCCGGGACCAGCTGCTCGCCATGGCCAACGGGGCGGCGTGCGTCTCCGTCGACAGGACCGAGGCGTCGATGCTCGGGCTGCGCCCCGGGGAGATCGAGCCCGGCCTGTATCTGGAGGGCGGGGAGGGCCTCGGGGAAGCCATCGAGCGGGTGATGCACTCGGGCGAGGGCGAGCCGTACGAGACGCACCTCGTGGTCCAGGACACCGAGCACATCTGGCAGGCGGCGCTGTCGCCCGTACGCGACGCCGCCGGCGAGGTGCAGGGTGTCTGCGTCGTGACGCTCGACACGACCGAGCAGTTCTGGGCGCGCCGGCGCCTGGCCGTTCTGAACAAGGCCAGCATGCGCATCGGCAGCACCCTCGACGTGGGCCGCACCGCCGAGGAACTGGCGGAGCTGGCCATCGAGGACTTCGCCGACTTCGTGACCGTCGACCTGCTGTCCGAGGTGCTGACCGGAGACGAGGCGCGCTCCGTGCTGCACCGGGAGAGGATCTCCTTCCACCGAGTGGCCCAGCGGTCCGTGCTCGCGGGCTGCCCCGAATCGGTCGTCCCGCTCGGCGAGACCCACGAATACAGCCGCAACTCCGTGGTGGGCGGCGCGCTGATCAGTGGAGAGCCGGCCCGCTACGCCGTCGACGAGGAGGCCCTGCGGAGCTGGACGGACGACCCCGCACGGGCGCGGAGCCTGCGCGTCAACAAGATCCATTCGGTACTGGTCGTCCCGCTGCGGGCCCGCGGCATCACCCTCGGCATCGCGCTGTTCTGCCGCCATCGGACCCCCGCCGGATTCGGCGCCGCGGACCTCCAGCTCGCGGCCGAGCTCGTCTCGCGGGCGGCCGTCTGCGTGGACAACGCCCGTCGTTACACCCGCGAGCGGGCCACGGCACTCGCCCTGCAGCGCAGCCTGCTGCCCCGCCGCGCCGCCCGTCAGAAGGCCGTCGACGTCACCGCGCGCTATCTCCCGAACACCGGGGGCGCGGGCTTCGGAGGGGACTGGTTCGACGTCATCCCGCTGTCCGGCGCACGGGTCGCCCTGATCGTCGGTGACGTCGTCGGCCACGGCCTGCACGCCTCCGCCACCATGGGCAGGCTCCGGACCGCCGTGCGGACGCTGGCCGACGTCGACCTCGCCCCCGAGGAACTGCTCACCCAGCTCGACGACCTGGCGACGACGCTCGACCGCGAACAGCCGCCCGACAGCGCCGAAGGCGCGACGGTCGCGGGCGCGACCTGTCTGTACGCCGTGTACGACCCGGCGACCGGGCACTGCACGATGGCCCGGGCGGGCCACCCCGAGCCGATGCTGGCCCGCCCCGACGGCACCGTCGAACAGCTCCGGCTGCCCCCGGGGCCGCCGCTCGGCACAGGCGGAGCGCCCTTCGAGGCGGCGGACTTCGAGGTGCCCGAGGGCAGCAGGCTCGCCCTCTTCACCGACGGACTGATCGAGGCGGCGGGCCGGGACGTCGACGACTCCCTCGCCGAGCTCCGCTCGCTGCTCGGCCGCTCCACACACTCCCTCGAAGACACCTGCGACGCCGTCATGGAGGCGCTCGTCCCCGAGCAGCCGAACGACGACGTCGCCCTTCTGCTGGCCCGCACCCGGCGCCTGGACGCGGGCCACTTCGTCTCGTGGGACCTGGTCGCCGATCCGGCCGTCGTGTCCAACGCCCGCAAACGCGCCTCGGCCCAACTCGTGGCATGGGGCCTGGACGACGCCGTGTTCACCACCGAACTGGTCGTCTCCGAGCTGGTCACCAACGCCATCCGCTACGGCGGGGACCCGATCCGGCTCCGGCTCATCAGGGACACCGCCCTCATCTGCGAGGTCGTCGACGGCAGCAGCACCGCCCCGCACCTGCGCCGCGCCCGGATCTTCGACGAGGGCGGACGCGGACTCCTGCTCGTCGCGAGCCTCACCGAGCGCTGGGGCACCCGCTACACCGCCACCGGCAAGACCATCTGGGCCGAACAGCCCCTGCCCGGGGCAGAGGAGGCGGAACTCGCCTGAGACCGGACGCCCCGTGGGGCGGGCGGGCGGCTCCCGGCGCGGGAGCCGCCCGCCCGGCGGTCAGGCCGCCGGTGCCGGGTAGGTCGGGTACTCCACGCCGGAGACGTGCTGGACGACCCGGATGACCTGGGAGGAGTAGCCGAACTCGTTGTCGTACCAGAGGTAGAGGATCGCGTTGTCGCCCTCGACCTTCGTGGCTCCGGCGTCGACGATCGATGCGTGGCGCGAGCCGATGAAGTCGCTCGACACCGCGTCGGGAGCGGTGATGAAGTCGATCTGGCGCCTGAGCGGCGAGGTCAGCGACACGTTGCGGAGGTAGTCGAGGACCTCCTCGCGGCTGGTGCCGCGCGCGAGCTGCAGATTCAGGATCGCGATCGAGACGTCCGGCACCGGGACGCGGATCGAGCTGCCGGTGATCTTCGCCTGGAGGTCGGGCAGCGCCTTGGTGACGGCGGAGGCGGCACCGGTCTCGGTGATCACCATGTTGAGCGGCGCCGAACGTCCGCGCCGGTCGGAGTTGTGGTAATTGTCCAGCAGGTTCTGGTCGTTGGTGAACGAGTGGACGGTCTCGACATGGCCGCGGAGTACGCCGTACTCGTCCGCCATCGCCTTCAGCGGCGGCACGATCGCGTTGGTGGTGCAGGAGGCGCAGGAGATGATCTGCTCGTCCGGCTTGATCATGTCGTGGTTCACGCCATGGACGATGTTGAGGACGTCCCCCTTGCCCGGGGCGGTGAGGACGACCTTCGCGATACCCGGGCGCAGGTGCTTGGAGAGGCCCTCGCGGTCGCGCCACCGGCCGGTGTTGTCGATCAGGATGGCGTCCTTGATGCCGTGCGCCGTGTAGTCGACCGAGGTCGGGTCGTCCGAGTAGATGACCTGGATCTCGTTGCCGTTGGCGATGATCCTGCTGTTCGCCTCGTCGACGGTGATCGTGCCCTGGAACTGGCCGTGGATCGAGTCGCGGCGCAGCAGCGACGCGCGCTTGACGATGTCCTGCCCGGCGCCCTGGCGTACGACGATGGCGCGCAGCCGCAGGCCGTTGCCCGAGCCGGTCTTCTCGATGAGCAGGCGGGCCAGGAGGCGGCCGATGCGGCCGAATCCGTAGAGCACGACGTCGCGCGACTCGCGGCGCTCCGTCTTGTTGGCGCCGGTGGCGCCGGCCACGGCCTCGGCGGTGAAGTCCTCCACCGAGAGGCCGCGGTCGTCGCTCCGGTAGGTCGCGGCGAGCATGCCGAGGTCGATCTGCGAAGGACCGAGGTCGAGCGCGGTGAGCGCGTGCAGGAACGGCAGCGTCTCGGTGACCGAGAGCTCCTCGCCGGCTATCTGCCGGGCGAAGCGGTGGGTCTTGAGAATGCTGACCACCGACTTGTTCACCAGGGAGCGGCTGTGGAGCAGGATCGTGACATCCCGCTCGCGGTGCAGCTTCCCGATGATCGGGATCATCGACTCCGCGATCTCCTCGCGGGTCTTCCAATTGGTGAACGAGTCCTCGGTGGCAGTCACAAGTCCATCTTTCGAGCTAGGCGGTGCTCATATGTTAACCGCACCCGATTTTGATCATGCAATCGGTGCCCTGACCTGTGCCCGCGCCCCCGGGTCCGGGCGCCTGTGCCCGAGTGCCTGACCGCCCCCGCACGCCGGCCGCTCCGGCTCCTACTCGGTGCGCAGAGCCGTGGCGGTCCGGGTCCTCGCGGCCCAGCCGGCGGGCAGGAGCGCACCCGTGGTGGCGATGAGCAGGCCGCCCAGGGCGAGCGGGAGCAGTTCGGCCGGGCCGTAGACGGCGATGACCGAGTCGGGCAGCCGGAGCCCCACGCCCTCGCCCATCTCGGGCAGCACCCAGCCGTGCAGGGCCACGCCGAGCGGCACGCCCAGGGCTCC
The DNA here is from genome assembly GCF_001905505.1 of Streptomyces sp. CB02058. Lineage (GTDB taxonomy): Bacteria > Actinomycetota > Actinomycetes > Streptomycetales > Streptomycetaceae > Streptomyces. The sequence continues at coordinate 445,229 of NZ_LIPG01000004.1, read as the reverse complement.
CGCGGCCAGCCCGGTCACCACGACCGAGGTGACGACCATCGCGACGGTCTGCCGGGGCGTCATGCCCAGGGCCTTGTGGATCCCCAGCTCCCGGAAGCGCTCGCGGGTGTCGAGCAGCACGCTGTTGAGCACACCGAGCGCGGCGACGGCGACCAGCATCAGCGTGAGGACCACGGAGAGCGCGTTGAGCGTGACGGCCATGTCACCGCCGGAGCGGAGCCCGCCCTCCTGTGCCGTGGTCCCCAGCGGCGCGAGGTCCTCGTTCAGCGCGTCGACGTAGGCGGACACCCCGGTGCCCGGTGCGACCGCGATGTGATGGCTCGTGTCCGTCAGGTCGGGGTGTGCGGACGCGAGCGTCGCCACGTCGGTGAAGACCTGCATGCCGGCGTTGCGCGGGTCGAGGACCTCGCCGACGATCCGGACCGTGACCGGCTCGGCCAGACCGTTCACCGTGACGGTGTCGCCGACGCGGGTGCCGGTGGTGGCCAGGAAGGGGGTCGGGACCACGGCCTCGCCTGGCCCGTCGATCCAGCGGCCCGAGACCATCGTGTAGCCGCCCCAGGACGCGTCGTGGGTGAAGGCGATCACGTCGACGATGCCGGTCACGCCGGACAGGGTCGCGCGGATGGTCGCTGCGCTGTAGTACCTACCGGTTCCGGGATCGGCCTCGACCGCCGCGGCGACCGCGGCGGGGTCGGCCGCCGGCCGCTTCTCCTCGCCGGGGAGCGGGGGCGCGAAGTCCGGCGGGGGCGCGGGCACGGTGACATCGGCGACATCGTGCGCCCTGGCCTCCATCACCTCGCCGAGCGAGGCGGCCATCCCCACGGTGAACGTGACGGCGACGGTGCCGAACAGCACCGCGGTGCCCATGGCCAGCACCCGGGCGGGCCGTGCGAAGGGCCGGGTCAGGCCCAGTGCGACCGGCTGCGGCAACGGCAGCCGCCCGGCCAGGCGGGCGGCCCACCGCCCGCGCCCCGTCGAGGTGGTGCGCCCGACGGCGAGTGCGTCCACCGTACGAAGGCGCCCGGCCCGCCAGGCACTCGCCCACGCGGTCACCGCCACGAGGCCGAGCGCCCCGCCGGCCACCGTCAGGTCGACCCAGGGGGCGACGGTCAGGGACGAGGAGCCGTAGACCTCCCCGGTCTCCGCCAGCACGGGGACGGCCAGCAGATGGCCGGCCAGGACACCGAGGACCGTGCCGACGGCGGCCGGGACCAGCGCCTGGCCGACGTAGGCCCGTACGACCTGGGCCGGGGTGAAACCGACCGCCTTGAGGATGCCGATCCGGCGGGTCCCCGTGCCGACCGCCGCCGCGACGACGTTGCCGACGACGAGCACCGACATGACGAGGCCGAGCGTCCCGAACGCGACGAGGAACGGGATGTAGACGGCCGTGTCGCGCTCGGCGCTCTTCCTCACGGCCAGCCAGGACTGCTCGCCGACGACGGCCTCCGGCGGCAGGTCCCCGGCCACCGCCTCGCGGCCCGCGGCGATCGCGGCGCCGCTGTCCGCGTCGGCGAAGCGGTAGAGCATCTGGTAGCCGCCGCCCCCGGGAGCGGTGAGCGCCGGCATCTGGGACGGGACCACCCAGGCGTCGGCGGTCCCGGTGACCGACCGGGCCGTCCCGACCACCGTCAGCGCCGGGTCGCCGGGCAGGCCGGTAAGGACGACCTCCGCTCCCAGGACCGGGGCGAGCGGGGCTTTTGCGGACAGGACCAGCTCGCCGGGACGCGCCGGCCACCGCCCGTCGAGCAGCCTCACCTCGTCCACGTCCTCGCCGGGGCCGTCCCGGCCGACCACGGTCATCGGCCAGCCGGGGCTCCGCCCGTCCGGCTCCGGAGTGACCGTCGCCGTACGGAAGGGACCGGCCGCACCGCTCACACCTTCGGCGTCCGCGGACTCCGAAAGCCGCGCGGCGCTCACTTCGGCCGCGTCGAACTCGACGGACAGATGAGCGCCGTGCCGGTCCGCGAAGGCGTCGGAGAACGGCGCGCCGGAGACCACGAGCAGCGATCCGCCGAGGACGGACGCGGCCACCGCCATCATCGTGGCGAGCCCGATCACCAGCGTCTGCACCCGGCGCCTCCCCACCCCCGAACGCACCACCCTGCCGAGCGCACTCATCGGACGCCCTCGGGGGTGACGGCGTCCGACCGGACGTCGTCGGTGATCCGGCCGTCGGCGATCCGGACCGTACGGTTCGTGCAGGACCGGGCCAGAGCGAGATCGTGGGTGACCAGGACGATGGTCTGCCCCTCCGCGTTGAGGCCGGTGAGCAGCCCGGCGACGTCCTGTCCCGCCGCCGTGTCCAGGGCTCCTGTCGGCTCGTCGGCCAAGAGCACCGCGGGCCGGTTCATCAACGCCCGTGCCACCGCCACGCGCTGGCGCTCGCCGCCGGACAGCCGCCCCGGGCAGGAGCGCGCGTGCCGGGCGATGCCGAGCGTCTCGAGGAGTTCCGCCGCCCGGCGGTCCGCCTCCGCGCGGGACACACCCGCCAGCCGCGCGGGCAGGACGACGTTGTCGGCGACGGTCAGATCGTCGAGCAGGTTGAAGAACTGGAAGATCATGCCGATCCTGGACCGCCGGTACAGCGCGGCACCGGCCTCGCCCAGCCGGTCCACCCTCACCCCGTCCACGGTCACGGTCCCGGTGTCCGGCCGGTCCAGGCCCGCGATCAGGTTGAGCAGGGTGGACTTGCCGCTGCCGGAGGGGCCGAGGACCGCGACGGCCTCCCCGGACCGCACCGTGAACGATGCCTCGTGCAGCGCGGGCGGGCCGTCGCCGTAGCGGCGGCCCGCCCCCCGCAGTTCGATCACCGACGTGGTCATGGGGTGGCTCCTCGGGTCCGGGCTGCTGACCTCCCGAACGCTAGGAGCGGGCCCGGCCGTCACGCGTCGCCCGCCCGGACCCCGCGCGGTACCGCACCGGGATGATCCCCGGAGAAGTCATCCCTGCGATGTAGGCGGCTGATGCAGGCGCCGCGCCGGGAACGGTCACGGAGACGGACCCGAACGCCCCGCGCGGTGGCGACAATGAACCGGTGATGAACGTACGTACGGCGTCGACGTGGCTGCAAGAAGCGCTCCGTGACGCCCGGAGTCCGTCGGGCCCGCCCCCGCGGCCCACCCGGCGCGCCAGGCAGTTCGACGCGCTCCTGGCGCTGGTGCTCGGCATCACCACCCTCCACTACGCCGTCGACAACTGGAGGCAGCAGGCGGACGGGCTCCCACCCGGCGTGGTCCGCCATGTGCCGCCCTCCGGTCTCGACGGCCTGACCCTCATGGTGACCCTCGCGTTCGTCGCCTCGGCCGCGCTCGCGCTGCGCCGCCGCTACCCACTCGCCATTCTGTGCGTGGTGACGGCCGCGGCCCTGCTCACCCCGTACGACGTATCGCGGCTCACCTTCTACGCGTTCGTCGTCGCCGTCTACAGCGCCGCCGTCCACAGCCCCTACCGGGTGGCGACCCTGGCGGTGCTGCCGGTGGCGGTCGTGCTGGTCGGAACTGCCGGGAACTCGGTGAGACCGATCGTCCCCAACGAGTACGTCGCGCTGCTGATCCTGGCTCCGATGGCGGTGGCCGCCATCGGGGTGCGCACCTGGAGACTCCGGAGCGACGAGAGCCGCACCCGCCTCTCCGCCCTGGAACACGAGCAGACCGAGGCGCTGCGCCGGGCGGTCGAGCACGAGCGGGCCAGGATCGCCCGCGAACTGCACGACGTCGTCACCCACAACGTCAGCGTGATGATCATCCAGGCCGGTGCCGCGCGCACGGTCATGAAGACCTCTCCCGAGCAGGCCGGGGAGGCGTTGCTGGCCGTCGAGGCCGGCGGGCGGGCGGCCATGACCGAACTGCGTCACGTCATGGGCCTGCTCACCATGGGAGGCGAGGACCACGGCCCGGGCGAGGACGCGGACATGACCGGCACCGACGCGGGGCTGGCCCCGCAGCCCGGCCTCGGGCAGCTGGAGGCACTGGTCGGGCGGGTCCGGGACACCGGGCTGCCGGTCGGCCTCACCGTGACCGGTCCGCCACGCCCTCTCCCGCCGGGCGTGGAGCTCACCGCCTACCGCGTGGTCCAGGAAGCCCTGACCAACAGCGTGAAGCACGCGTCCGGCTCCACCGCCGCGGTGACCGTCGAGTACGGCCGGGAGCGGCTCCGCGTCGAAGTCACCGACACCGGTGGGCACATGGGCGAGAGGGCCCTCTCCGGGAACGGCCGGGGCCTGATCGGCCTGCGCGAGCGTCTCGCCGTCTACGAAGGAACCCTGGACACCGGCCGTCGCCCGACGGGGGGCTACCGTGTGGAAGCCCTGATCCCGCTGGAGGCACCGTGACCGAGCCGCTGCGCGTGCTCCTCGCCGACGACCAGACCCTCGTCCGTACCGGATTCCGGATGATCCTCGGAGCCGACGGCATCGATGTCGTCGCCGAGGCGGCCGACGGAGCCGAAGCGGTCGCAGCGGTCCGCCGCAGCCGGCCGGACGTGGTCCTGATGGACATCCGGATGCCCGGGACGGACGGCCTGGAGGCGACCCGCCGCATCCTCACGGGCGCCCCGGGCGAACCCCGCGTCATCATTCTGACCACCTTCGACCTCGACCGGTACGTCTACGCGGCGCTGGCCGCCGGTGCCAGCGGCTTCCTGCTCAAGGACGTCACCCCCGAACACCTGACCGCGGCCGTGCGTACGGTCCGTACGGGCGACGCCCTCCTGGCACCGGCCATCACGCGCCGGCTCGTGCAGCGGTTCGCCCGGCGCGGCAGCGACACCGATGCCCTCCACCGCGACCTCGCCTCGCTCACCCCGCGCGAACTGGAGGTCCTCGGCCTGCTGGCCCGGGGGCTGAGCAACGCGGAACTCGCCACCCGCCTCCGTCTGGCCGAGGCGACCGTCAAGACCCACGTCGCCCGCATCCTCGGGAAACTCGGCCTGCGCGACCGTGTCCAGGCCGTCATCGTCGCCTACGAGACGGGGCTGGTCAGTGTCGGCGGACGCGAGGCCGCCGGCCCCGCCGAGCAGCCCTGAGCCGCTGCGGCGGGGCGCCGGCGGACGGAGCCGCCCGCTCCCTCAGGCGTTCGACCTCTCCGGGGCCTCGGCCGTCGACGCTCCGGAAGCGATGCCGAACGAGGGGTCCGGCACCTCCTCGGGGCTGATCAGCGCGGAGGAACGGCCGTCCACGCCGACGGGGACGTCGCCGTCGATGGTGACGCGGCGCAGCTTGCGCTCGTGGGCGTCGGAGTCGTCCACGCCGTAGTGCTGGGTGGCACGGTTGTCCCAGATGGCGACGTCGCCGGTCTGCCACTGCCAGCGCACGGTGTTCTCCGGGCGCTCGATGTGGGACTGGAACAGATCGAGCAGCGCGCGGGAGTCGCGGCCGGTCAGTCCGCTGATGCGCTGGACGAAGTTGCCGAGGAGCAGGACGCGTTCGCCGGTCTCGGGGTGGACGCGCACCACCGGGTGCTCGGTGAGGAACTTCGTCGAGGTGAACACCTTCCGGTACTGGGCGAGCGCCTCGGGACGGGCCTCGGGACGCAGTGCCACGTAGTCGTAGTCGTTGGAGTGGACCGCGCGCAGGCCGTCGGCGAGCACCCGCAGCGGCTCGGGCAGACCGGCGTACGCCGCACCGGTGTTGGACCACAGGGTGTTGCCACCGTACGGCGGGATGACGACGGCCCGCAGGATCGAGAAGGCCGGGTAGGCCGGCACGAAGGTCACGTCCGTGTGCCACTGGTTGGCCCGGCCGCCGTGGTCGGAGTCGATGCCGAGGGAGTAACGGCCGTCCGCCGAAGGGACGGTGGGGTGGGCCACCGGGGTGCCGAGCAGCCGGCCGAAGGCCTCGTGGCTGTCCTCGTCCAGGTGGTTCTGGTCCCGGAGGAAGACGACCTTGTGGGCCAGCAGCGCGGCCCGGATCTCGGCGACCGTCGCGGGGTCGAGGTCTCCGCCGAGGCGCACCCCGGAGATGACGGCGCCGAGCCGGCCACCGATCTTCTGGACGGTGACGGTGGAGGCGGGGGCGGTGGTTGCTGAGGACATGAGACGGGATTCCCTTCGGGATTCGAAATCGCCGACGGCCGGCCTTTGATTGATCCTGGAGCGGAATTAATCGGCCGAGTCGGAGGCACATGATGGGGGCGCATGAGGTGCGGGGTGCCGAGGTGCGGCTGAACCGTGGTGCGGAGCGAGGACACCGAGTCGTACGGGACTTGGACGAGTCCTGGGGCGGTCGGATCGAGCCTTCGGGAGGCCGGATCGAGCCGGGGCGGTCTGATCAGGCCGCGGAACAGAGGCCCGGACACGCCACCGCGGTGGTGGGGCGGCCGGCGTGGGCGGGCCGCGCATCGGAAACGGCCGTCGCGAACATGCCCCGGAGACTTCCAGCGCCCCACCGCGGACGTCAAGCACCCGCCCCTGCCCCCGAGCGCGCCGGACGGTGGTTGAATCGGCGCTCGCACCACGTCGGCGCCACCCCGGACGACGCCCCGTCAAACCTGTTTTGAGCTGGGGTTCTTCCCTCGGTCGCGGAGGTGGTGCGCGGCCCGCAGGAGAAGCGGGCACGAGGCCCGGACCGATTTCACGCCGCCGTAATGCTGCGACCGCCGCGCGTCGCAGGACCTTTGAGGAAGGCCACCATGACAGCCGCCCCGCACATCTCCCGGGCGACCGGCGACGGCCGCCGCGAGGCCAACGCCGCCACGGTGCTGCGCACGGTGCTCGACCACGGGCCGGTCGCCCGCCGGACCATCGCCCAGCTCTGCGGGCTCAGTCCGGCCGCCGTCTCCCGGCAGTGCACCGACCTCGTCCGCCTCGGCCTGGTGCGGGAGCTGCCCGGACTGGTGGAGAGCCGCGGTGTGGGCAGGCCCCAGATCCCCATCGACCTGAACACCGGCACCGCCGGGGAGCACGGAACCGCCGGTCCGGTGGCCGGCGGCATCCACATCGGTGTGCCCGTCTCGACGTTCGGGCTGATGGACCTGCGGGGCCGGCTGCTCGCCCGGCGCCACCTCTCGCACGGCGGCCCGGCCGCCGGGGACCTGCCGCGCCGGGTCGCCGACGGGATGCGGGAGTTCCTCGACGACTCGGTCCGGGGCAGGCCGCTGCTGGGGGTGGGCGCCGCCCTCGGCGGCTGGGTCGACCCAGGCCTCGGGACGGCGGTGCGGCACGACGCGCTGGGCTGGCACCACCGCCCGCTGGCCGCCGAACTCGCCCGTGGCCTGGGCGGAACCGAGGTACGGATCGACAACCACGCCCGCGCGATCGCCCAGTCGGAGATCCTCTTCGGCCGGCCCGCGGCCCGTCGCAGCCTGGTCCACCTCTTCGTCGGGAACGTCGTCGACGCTGCCCTCGGAATCGCCGGGGTGGTCCACCAGGGGCCCGGGTCGGGAGCGGGCGACGTGGCCCACCTGCCCGTACCCGACTCCACGACTCCCTGCCCCTGCGGCAGGACCGGGTGCCTGGAGGCGACGGTCTCGAACACCGCGATCGCGCTGACCGCCGCGGGCCTGGGCATCGTGCCCGAGCCGGACGCGTTCCTCGTGGTGGACGCGGCGGCGGCCGGGGACAGGCGCGCGGACCGACTGCTGCGCCGGCGGGCCCGCGCGGTCGGCCGGGCGGTCGCTCTCCTCCTCGACGTCCTCAATCCCGACCTGGTCGTCGTCACCGAGCACTCCAGCCTGCTCAACCCCGCGTACCTGGAGGAGATACGAGGCGCCGCGATCGGCCTCTCCCATGTCTGCGGGGATCCCGAACGCATCGTGAGTCCGCATGCCGGGACGGCCGCCCTACCTGTCGCCGCGGGCACGATCCTGCTGAACCCGCTGTTCAGAAGCCCTCTGACGACCATCGAGCGCTAGGACTTGTCCGGTCGATCAAGTTCGTAGCCAGATGGTGAGGGCTGCCGCGGTCGCGGTGCCGAGGTAGACGTAGCCGCGCTTGTCGTAACGCGTGGCGACCGCCCGGAACTGCTTCAGGCGGTTGATCGCCCGCTCGACCGTGTTGCGCTTCTTGTAGCGGATCTCTGGGCACCCGGATCTTCTCCACGACCGGCTTGGACTGGGTGCAGTCCGCCCGCTGACCTGCAGTGACGATCAGGGACAGCGGACGGCAGCGGCCGTCCGCGCTCAGGTGCAGCTTGCTGGTGAACCCGCCGCGCGAGCGGCCCAGGCCCTCACCTCCAGCACCACCTCCACCAGGCGGGCGACCAGGCTCTGCCACAGCGTCTCGTCCTGGTGCTCCGGGCTTCCGGCCCCCTTTGAGGCAGGGGCCGGCGGTGGGTCGGTGCGGGCGCCGGCCGCATGCTGATGGGCGCGGACGATGGTGGAGTCGACCGAGATGTCCCAGTCGGTCTCGCCAGCCGCGTCGGCTGAGGCCTGGACCTGCTGGAGCAGTCGCTCCCAGGTGCCGTCGGCGGACCAGAGCCGGTGGCGTTCATAGACAGTTTTCCACTGTCCGAACCGTTCGGGCAGGTCACGCCACTGAACGCCGGTTCGCACCCGGTGCAGAATCCCGTCGATCACCTGCCGGTGATCACGCCACCGGCCACAACGCCTGTTGCTGACCGGCAGGAACGGCCGCAGCCGTTCCCATTCGGCATCACTCAGATCACCCCGCCCCATGCCCGCACTAACGCTCCGGCGGCGGAGCAGCCACTCGGTCGGGCTCCCGGGTACCGAGACATGCCAGAATCGGCAGATGGTGCTTGTAGGAGAGTTCTTCCTTGCCGGAGACGACGAGTCAGCAGTGCTGGTAGGACCGCGCAAGAGTCATGATTTTCCTGCCGTGACGTGTGACGGCATCTATCCGGATGACGCAGTTCCGAGGTGGGAAGCTCTGTTGACGGGGGCGGAGAGTCCGCTCCGGCACGTGGTGCCCATGGCCAACGATGGCTTCACTGTCTTCGCTGTTCCGCAGACGCTCTCGACGGCCTTGACCAGTGCAGGAACGGGTCAGCTCAGACGTACCGCTCTCACGTGGGCCGAGACCGTCTCCGAGATGGGCGATGAGTTTGGGCCGGGCAGTGCCGTTGACCTCCTTGAGCGTCTGTCAGCCCTAGCCGTGAGTCGTGCGGAGAGAGGCCTGAACCTGTACTGCTGGTACTTCGCGCCCTGACCTCAGCCCGTCGGCATTCCTGTAGTCGTGATCCCAGCCCTCGCTGGGACAGTGCGAGTGGCTTCTCGCCCCGGCGCACCTGGAGCGATCGGCCGGACAAGTCCTAGGTGTATTGCCCTGTGAGGTCGGGGACGCGGCTGGCGGTGCCGGGCGACGTCCGCCGTCAGAAGGGGAAACGCCTGCGTGCCCGGCGGCCGGCGGAGCCGCTGCTGCCCACGGCCTTGGAGCTGGAGCGGAAGGGCTTGCTGAAGATCCGGCCCAGGGCGCCCGGAGCCTTGCCACCCACACGCGATCCGACCCCCAGGGTCCGCTGCGTGCCGCGTTCGGGGTGGCGGGACAGGCGGGGCACGAAGAACGCGAGGACGGCCAGAACGATACAGACGGCGACTATGCCGACGATCACCATGATGCACTCCCGAGGTCGATGTGATCTGCCGTGTGCCCGGCCGGACGACCGGTATGCGCCGCCGGTACGGGCAGGGCCCGCACGGTGCAGGATGGGTCCGACCGCAGGCATCGGCCGTCGCGGCGCGGGCAGGTGTGAGACATGCTCGGAAGCCACGCACGGCCCGTGACGTACCCGCTCCACAGCCGGTCCCTTCCGGCACCAGGAGCGGCCAGGACCCCCGCACACCACGGCCGCGAGGGCCGACACCGGTTGCCCGGCCACCCCAAGGGGGCCTGGCACCGGCGCGTACTCGCCTACAGGCAGATCGAGTTGGTGCAGTCCTCGGGACGGAGCGCCGACGACCGCTGTCTGCTTCTGGTACTGGTGCGCAAGGTGGTCGGACACGTCGAATTCCGCCTCTGCGACTCCTGCTCGGAGGGGCTCATCACCGAGGTGAGCATCGAGAAGCGCTTCCACCGCAGCGGGCTGGGCACCAGGGCGCTCTCCCACCTCCGGGCCCGGTATCCCGGAGTCGTCTGGCGTACCACGCTCGACCGGCGCGTGACACGCGACCTCATGCGCCGGATGCGGGTCCTGCGGCAGGCGGAGGGCACCCGGTGCTCCCATGGGGGCGACCGGTCGGTCGAGTGATGTCGGGCTGATCGCCCGCGGCCACGCCGGTGATGCTCGGACACGCCTGCGGGCGGAGCAGGTTTCGCCGCGCCGGGCGGGAGTCCGGCCACCTGTGCGTCGCACGCGCGACCCTTCTGAGGGCTGCGTCCGAGCCAGGTGCGCACACTCGGCGGGCTTCCGTTCCTGTGCGCACTCACCGGGGTCAGGGCGGACCACAGCCCTTCGACTCGCTCATCCGGAGGGTCTGCTCCACCGACCCGCGGATGAAGCCCGGCCGGCCCGTCCGTCAATCCGCCGTCCGGCCGGACCCGCGCGGCGCGGCTCCGGTACGCGCGGGGAGCCTCCGGTCCGCAGAGGCGGAGGAGGTGTCCCGCACCGGCTCCTGCCCGTCCCGGGACGCCGTGCCGAGGATGGTGTCCAGGATCGTCCTCGAACTCTCCAGGAGGGCGATCGACTCGGTGACGCGGGCACGTTCGCGCCGAATCACCCCGACGAAGGTCGGGCAGCCGGCCGGCATCTCGAGCTCGCCCTTGCTGTGGACGCAGTGCACCACCTGGGCGATGACCGTGGTGGACAGCCCTGCGGCGAGCAGCGCCCGGACGTGGTTCACCCTCGCGACATCCGTCTCGGCGTAGTCGCGGTAGCCGTTGGCCGACCGGGTGGGCCGGAGCAGTCCCTGCTCCTCGTAGTAGCGCAACAGTCGCCTGCTCACGCCGGTTTCGCTCGCCAGGTCACCGATGCGCACCGGCTTCTCCTTGACCTTCACATGGATGTGACGCCCTACCGTCCTCAGTATCGCTTGTGGCGAAGTGGAGGAGTGCAATCATGTCAGGTGCGGTAATCATCGGGGCGGGGCCCGGGATCGGGCTGGCGGTCGCCCATCGGTTCGCACGGGAGGGCCTGCCGATCACGCTGATCTCGCGGCGTGAACAGCACGTGAAGGACGTGGCCCGCTCGGTGGCCTCCCACGGCGTTCCCGTCGTCGCGGTGCAGGCAGACAGCACCGACCGGGCCGAGCTGGACGCGGCGCTCGACGAGGCTGTCGACAGACATGGCGTTCCGCAGGTCGCCGTGTACAACGCGGCCCTTGTACGAGCGGACGTGCTGGGCGAGTTGTCGGTGCGCGAACACCTGGACGCATGGGCGGTCAACGTCATCGGAGCCGTCAACGCGGCAGCGCGCCTCGTGCCGGCCATGGCGGCCCGCGGGAGCGGCACGTTCCTCGCCACGGGCGGCATGCCGGAACCCAAGCCGCAGTACGTGAGCCTCTCCCTGGGCAAGTCGGGTCTCCGGACGCTGACCACACTGCTCGACCAGCAGTACGGAGCCGCCGGGGTGCATGTGGCCGCTGTCACCGTGGACGGCCCGGTGGCACCCGGCACCGACTTCGACCCCGACCGCATCGCGGAGCACTACTGGCGCCTGCACACACAGCCGCGCCGCCTCTGGACCCGGGAGGTGGTGTACTCCGGGGCCTCGTCGGCGCGTTGACACCCGGGCCCCGTCGTGCGCACCGCGGCGTCGTCGTCAGCCGGCGACTTCCCCGAGCTCCCGGGAGACTCTCCGCGCGCGGGTCCCCGTGCTACTGCGCCGGGTCGGGCCGTTCCCCCTCGGCGTCGAGGATCGAGATCTCCAGCTTGCGCAGCAGCCGGGCGATCTGCCGGCGCTCGGAGGGTGACAGCCCCGCGAGCATCCGGTTCTCGTTGTCGAGGTGCTCGGCGAACGCCGTGTCGACGGTGGCGAGGCCCTTCTCGGTGAGGCGGGAGTACACGACCCTGCGGTCCTGGGTGTCACGCTCACGGACGATGAGGCCGTCCTTCTCCAGGCGGTCGATCCGCAGGGTCACCCCCGCCGACGACACCAGCCCGGAGTCGGCGAGCTGCCCGGCCGTCAGCCGGTAGGGCTCGCCCGACCTGCGCAGCGCGGTCAGGACGTCGAAACCGGCGACCGACAGACCGTGCCGCTCGATGGACTCGGTCAGGCCGGTGCTGTAGCGCAGGAAGGAGCGGTGGAGCCGGGCGAGGACCTCGAGCGGACTCGTGTCCAGCTCCGGCCGCTCACGCGCCCAGTCCTCGATCACCTTCGCCACGGCGTCCTGGTCGCCAGGCCTTGATGCTGCCATCTCATCCCCTCGCACGGCTCCGGCCGGCGTCCCTCCGGCTTCTCACTGCACTGAGAATCTTACCGCTGAGGAGAAAGGTGGATCATCCGCGCGAGCGCCCCCGCAGCGCCCTGATCAGGACGACGGCCACGATCACGGCCGCCGCGGGCACGGCCGCCTTCCTGAGCAGCACCGGCAGCGCTGCCGCGCCGAGGTCCACGGCCTCCGGCTCGGCGGGGTGCGCGCCCGGAGCCGTGAGCCCGGCTCCCTCGACGCCGGGGCCGGGCTCGCGCAGGAGGTCCTCCAGACGTCCGGCGAACTGCTGGACCAGCCGGTCGCCGACCTCGGTCATGATGCCCCGGCCGAACTGCGCGGGGCGGCCGGTGATGTCGAGGTCCGTGCGCACATGGACCCGGGTGCCGTCGGCGCCCGGGGTCAGGGTCGCGGTGACCGTCGCGGACGCGGTGCCCGCGCCCCGGGTCTCGCTGCCGCTGAGGTCGAGGTGCATCGAGCGTGCCGCCTCGTCGCGGGTGACGGTGCCCTCGCCCCGGTAACTCATCTGGACCGCGCCGATCTTGACCTTGACGCGTCCGGTGAACGTGTCACCTTCGAGGGTGTCGAGCACGGCGCCGGGCATACAGGGTGCGACCCGGCCGAGGTCGTGGAAGAGCTTCCAGGCGTCGTCGGGGTCGGCCGGGACGGTGAACGAGTGGTCGAGCTGCATGGTGATTCCATCCTGAGGTTCAGAAGAGCGGTGGTGCGGTGTCAGGCGCCCTGGGCACCCGTGCCCGAGGAGCGGATCAGGTCGCGCACCCGGCTCGGTGAGAGCGGGCCACGGCGCACGATCACGCCGAAGGGGTGCAGGGCGTCCTCGACCGCGTTGGCGAGCAGGGCCTGCGGGGCTATCGCGCCGCCCTCGCCCAGTCCCTTGACGCCGAGGTCGTTCATCGGGCTCGGGGTGTGGAGCTCGTCCATGTCGAGATCGGGGATCTCCGACGAGGTCGGCACCAGGTAGTCCATGTAGGTGCCGGTCCGGGGCTGCCCGTCGGGCCCGTAGACCATCTCCTCGTACAGCGCGCCGCCGATGCCCTGTGCGATACCGCCGGTGACCTGGCCCTCCGCGATCATCGGGTTGACGATGACGCCCGCGTCGTGGACGACGACGTAGTGCAGGATCTCGACGCCGCCGGTGTGCTCGTCGACCTCGACGACGGCCGCGTGCGCCCCGCTCGCGACGGCGAAGCCCGGCGGACGGAAGTGGACGGTCTCGCTGAGCTCCGTGCCGTGCCGTCCGTCGGTGGGCTCGGGTGTGCCGGGCATCGGGGCCCGGCCGGCCAGCTCCGCCAGATCGATCGACGGGCCGCCCGGTTCCTTCGACGAGACCACCCCGTCGCTCAGGTCCAGCGCGTCCGCCGCGACACCGAGGCGGCGCGCCGCGGCGTCGATGATCTTCTCGCGGACCAGCCGGCCGGCCCGGTGGGTGGCGTTGCCCGCGTTGACCAGGGCGCGGCTGGCGATGGTGCCCACGCCGAACGGTGTGGCCTCGGTGTCGCCGCCGGTCACGTCGATGACGTCGACCGGCACCCCGATGGCGTCCGCGGCGATCTGCGCCATCGACGTACGGTGGCCCTGTCCCTGGGAGGGCGCCCCGATGGCGAGACGCACCCGGCCGCTGGCGGCGATGTCGATCCGGGCGGTCTCGAACGGCCCCAGGCCCGTGGCCTCGATGTACATCGCGAAGCCGATGCCGAGGTGCTTGCCGTTCCGGCCTCCCTCGCGCTGCCGGGCGCGCACCCCCTCCACGTCCGCCTTGGCCACGGCGCGGCGCAGGAGCTCGGGGAAGTCCCCGGAGTCGTAGGACTGCGGACTGCCGGAACGGTCCACCAGCCCGGTGGCGTACGGCATCTCGTCCGGACCGACGAGGTTGCGTGCCCTCAGCTCCTCGGGAGCCAGGCCCAGCGCGGCGGCCAGCCTGTCCATCGCGCGTTCCATCGCGAACACCGTCTCCGGCCTGCCCGCGCCCCGGTACGGCGTGGCGAAGGTGGTGTTGGTCAGGACACCGGTCACCTCGATGGCCACGTGCGGCACGCGGTAGGGGCCGAGCAGATGGCAGAGCGAGTTGTACGGCACGACGAGGCCCGTCATGTTGTACGCGCCGAAGTTCACCGTGATCCGGTCGCGTACGCCGACGATGCGGCCGTCGGCGTCCGCGGCGAGCTCGATGTCGTGGATCTGCTCACGGGCGTGCGAGGAGGCGGTGAGGTTCTCGTTGCGGTCCTCGCGCCACAGCACGGGGCGGCCGGTCAGCCGCGCGGCGTGCGGGATCAGGAGCTCCTCGACGTAGAGGATGCCCTTCTGCCCGAAGCCGCCGCCCACGTCGGCGGCGATGACATGGACCGCGTCGGTGGCGAGGCCGAGCGTGTGGGCGATGGCCTCGCGCAGCCGGTGGGGCGTCTGGGTCCCCGACCAGACGGTCAGCCGGCCGCTGTACGGGTCGACCTGGGCCGAGACCGCTCGGGTCTCGATCGGCGAGGCCACGTAGCGGTGCGCCTCGAAGCGCTCGCCGACCACCGTGTGCGCGGAGGAGAAGGCGGCGTCCGGGTCGCCGACGCGTGCGGTGACGGCCACCGCGGTGTTGTCCGGGAGGTCCTCGTGCAGCAGGGGCGCCCGTTCGGTCAGTGCCTCCTCGGGGTCGACGAGCACCGGCAGCGGGGCGTACCGGACGTCGATGAGTTCGAGTGCGTCCTCGGCGAGGTAGCGGTTCTCCGCCAGGACGAGGGCGACGGGCTGGCCTACGTACAGCACCTTCTCCGAGGCGAGCAGCGGCATGGGCGTCATCCGGACCGTCGGGTCCAGGATCCTGGCGAGGCCGGGGGGAGTGCGCAGCTCCTCCTTGTTGAGCATGTGCGGCAGCCCGGCCACGTCGTCGCCGGTCCACACGGCGACGACGCCCGGTGACTCCAGCGCGGCCTTCACATCGACGGACTCGATACGGGCGTGGGCGTGCGGGCTGCGCAGGAAGGCGGCCTCGACGCCTCCGGGGAGGGCGATGTCGTCGACGTAGCGGCCGTTTCCGCGCAGCAGCCTGTCGTCCTCGACGCGTGGGACGGACCGGCCGATCCAGTTGCCGTCCTGCCGTCCGGGGTCTCCATCGTGGGACATGCGGGTCACTCCCCGAAGCTCTCGTCGAGTGCCTGGCACACGGCACGGCGGATGTTGCGGTAGCCGGTGCACCGGCAGAGATGCCCGCTGAGGGCGTCGGCGACCTGCTCGGTGCCGGGCCGTTCGGGCTGTTCGGTCAGGGCCGTCGTCGTCATGACGAAGCCGGGGGTGCAGAAGCCGCACTGCATGCCGTGGCATTCGTGGAAGGCGCGCTGGACGGGGGTCAGCGGAGCGTCGCCCGGGGCGAGGCTCTCGACGGTGCGGACGGAGGCGCCCTCGCACTGCACGGCCAGCGTCAGACAGGTGCGCACCGGTTCGTCGTCGACGAGCACGGTGCACGCCCCGCACACCCCGTGTTCGCAGCCGACATGCGTGCCGGTCAGACCGAGCCGGTCGCGCAGGAAGTCGCTGAGCAGCAGCCGGGACTCGACCTCGGCGGTGATCCGCTCGCCGTTCACGGTGAGCGCGATCCGGTGCCAGCCGGAGGGCTCGGACAGCGGTGGGGTGCGGGCGGTGAGAGGGGTCGGGACGGAGGGGGTCATGAGCAGCGCTCCCAGGCGGTGGTACAGGCGCGGACGAGGAGATGGGCGGCGGTCTCGCGCCGGTGGGCGGCGCTCGCATGGACGTCGTCGGAGGGGGTGAGGCCCGCGAGCGCCGCACGCGCCGCCCCGGCCAGCGCCTCTTCGCCGGCATCGGTGCCGAGCAGCGCGTCCTCCACGGCGGCCAGGCGTACGGGGACGGGGCCCGCCCCGCTGAAGACGACGCGGGCACCTCCGACCGTGTCCGTGGTGGCGTCCCGCTCCAGCAGGACGGCCACCCCGACGGTCGCGAAATCGCCGTGTCTGCGGGTGAGTTCCTCGAACGCCCAGCCGGTCCGCGCCCCGGGCGCGGGCACGACGACCTCGGTGAGCAGCTCGTCGGGCTCGACGGCCGTGGAGAACGTGGCGACGAAGAAGTCCTCGGCGGACACGGTACGGCTGCCACCCGGCCCGGTGATCGCGAAGCGGGCGTCCAGTGCCCGTGCCGCGGTGGGGAGTTCGGCCGCCGGGTCGTGGTGGGCCAGGCTGCCGCAGACGGTGCCCCGGCTGCGGATCTGCGGGTGGCCGATGTGCCCGATCGCGGCGGCCAGCAGGGGCCATCCGCGCCGTACGGCCGGGTCGGCCGCGGCCCGGGCCTGCCTGACGGCCGCGCCGATGTGCAGGGCGCCCGAGGAGTCGACGGACAGCCGGGCCAGGTCGGGGATGCGGGTGATGTCCACGAGGAGTTCGGGGCGCGCGAGTCGCATGTTGAGCATGGGGATCAGGGACTGGCCGCCCGCCACGACCTTGGCGTCACGTGCCGGGTCGCCGAGGAGCGCGACCGCCTCGGCGACGGTGCGGGGGGCGGTGTAGTCGAAGGGTGTGGGTTTCAAATCTGCTGCCACCGGGCCTCTCGGATGGTCGTCACGCCGTGGCGCTCTCCACGTCCACGTGCGAATCGACACGCACAGATCTATCTAGTACCTGAAATGATTTACACTAAAGTTTCTCGTTGGCAAGAGGCTCCCGCAGATTTCACGTCCCGAAGTGAGCGAAATGCGACATGTCATCGACCAGGCGGCTGCCTGGCAGAGATCGGGCACCCGCTGTGTCATCGCGACCGTGGTGCGGACCTGGGGCTCGGCCCCGCACGGACCCGGAGCCTCCATGCTGGTGGCCGAGGACGGCCGCGTCGTGGGCAGCGTCTCCGGCGGCTGTGTCGAGGCCGCCGTCGTCGCCGAGGCCGAGGAGATCCTCTCGGGCGGACCGCCGGTCGTCCAGCGCTGGGGAGTCGGCGACGACGACGCCTTCGCGGTGGGCCTGACCTGCGGTGGGACGATCGAGGTGCTGATCCGGGAGGTGTGTCCCGAGGCGCCGCTCGGCCGGGTGTCGGCAGACCTCGCCGCAGGGGTCCCGGTCGCCCTGGTCACGGCGGTCGACGGCTCGGGGAGCCTCGCCGTGGGCGGCGGGACGGTGAGCGGCTCACTCGGCGATCCGGCCGTCGACCGCGCCGCCGTCCTGGCCGCCGAGGGCATGCTCGGCCGCGGCGCGAGCGGCCCGCTGACCGTCGGCGAGGGGCGGGAGGGCGGTGTGGCGGGCCCGGACTGCGTGCCGGAGCGCGAGCTGCTGGTGCAGTCCTTCGCACAACGGCCCCTGCTGCTGATCTTCGGCGCGGCCGAGTTCGCCCGGCCGCTGGCGCAGTTCGGCGCGGCGCTCGGGCACCGGGTGACGGTCTGCGACGCCAGGCCCTCCTTCGCGGACGCCGGGCGTTTCCCCGGGGCCGACGAGGTCGTCGTCGACCGCCCCGACCGCTGGTTCCGGGCCCACGAGGACCTCGTGGACGAGGCGACGGCGGTGTGCGTCCTGACCCACGACCACCGCTACGACCTCCCGGTGCTCACCCTGGCGCTGCGCAGCAGGGCGGGTTACGTGGGCGCCATGGGCAGCCGCCGGACGCACGAGGACCGGGTGGAGCGGCTGCTGGAGGCGGGTACGACCAGGGCCGAACTCGCCCGTCTGCGCTCGCCGATCGGCCTCGATCTCGGCGGCAGGGGGCCCGAGGAGACCGCGCTGTCCGTCCTGGCGGAGATCGTCGCCGTACGGCGCGGTGGCAGCGGTCTGCCGCTCGCCGCCGGCGCGGGTCCCGTGCACCGCGCATGACTCGTTTTGAACGACTGTTTTTATAAACATCCGTTTAATCTGATGCATGTGGATCCAGAGAGCAAGACCAAGAGCGGACGACGGCGCTCCGGCGGCAGTGCACGGGCCGAGGCCCCGGAGGCGGCCGCGCAGCGCAGGCCCGGCTCCCATGACCCCGAAGGCAACCGCCGGGCGGTGCTCGACGCGGCCCGGCGCCTCTTCGGCGCGCACGGCTACAAGGGCGTGGGGGTACGCGCCATCGCGGCCGACGCCGGGGTCACACCCGGCCTCGTGATGGCGTACTTCGGCACCAAGGACGGTCTCTTCCGCGAGGCGGTCGGCGACGGGGCGGGCGTCAGCGGCGATCTGCTCGCGGCGGCCGCCGGTGAGCCGGGAGATCTGCCGTGCGCCCTGGCCCGCGCCTATCTCGACCGCTGGGACCGGCTGCCCGCCGACGACCCCTGGCCCGCACTGATCCGCTCGGCGGTCAGCCATCCGCCGAGCGCCGGACTGCTGCGGACGATCCTCGACCGGCAGGTGGGCGAGCCGCTGGCCCAGGTGCTCGGCACGGGCGCCGATGCCGATGTGCGGACCTCGGTCGTCCGCAGTGTGCTGTTCGGCGTGATCATGGAGCGCTATCTCTTCGCGCACGAACCGGCCGCCTCCGTGCCGACCGAGGAGTTCGCCGCGGCACTGACGGACGTACTGGCCACGGCGTTCGGCGGGTCCCCGGACGGTCCCGGCGCCGGGACGCGCGCGCCGGGGGCGGCGGACCCCGGCCGGGGACCGCGTCCGGGACACCCCGCTCCCGGGGCGGCGGGGACGCCACCCGGGCAGCCGGCGGAGGAAGTCCCCGCGGCGCCCTCTCCGTCTTCCGGGGCGTCCTCCGAGTCCCCGGGGCCGCTCTTCGCGCTCCTGGACGACTGCGCCGCGCGTCATCAGCTCGCCGTCGGCCGGGCCGTGCGCGCGTACGGCATCAGCCTGCCCGCCTACGACGTGCTGGCCGCCCTCCGCGAGGCGGGGGCGCCCCACCGGCTGACGATGGGCGAGGTCGCTGCGGCCGGCGCGGTCCGCGCCGGAGGGCTCACCCAGCAGGCCGACAGGCTCGCGGAGGCCGGGCTCATCCGGCGGGAGCGCGACAGCGCCGACCGCAGGATCGTCCGGCTGTGCCTCACGGCCGAGGGCCTGGAACTGACCGGCCGGGTGGCGGCCGTCCGCGAGGCGCAGGAGCGGGAGCTGCTGGCCGGAATGGGGCCGGGGGAGAGGCGGCGGCTCACCGCGCTGCTGGGGACCCTGGGGCAGACGCTCGGGGCCGGTGGCCCGGAGCAGTGAACACTGCCCTCGGCCACCGGCCCCGGAGCGGAATCATCAGCTGTTCAGCTCCTCCAGCGTCCTGCCCTTGGTCTCGACGGCGAACCACGCGATCAGGGCGCCGACCGCTCCGACCACGGCGAGCTGCGCGAAGACCAGGGCCAGGCTGCCGCCCGCCCCGATGATCGCGCCCACGGTCACCGGGCCGAGGATGACGCCGATCCGGTTCCACAGGCCGCCGAACGCCGCACCCTTGGCCCGGTTGAACGTCGGGTACAGCTCGGGGGAGTAGAGGTACAGGCCCGCGTTGATCGCGTACAGGAAGAAGGTCGTACAGGAGGCGAACAGGGCGACCTGGCCGCCCGAGGTCGCGCCGGCGACGGCCAGCACGCCGAGCGAGAGCACGGTGCCGACGAACGCGCCGATGAGCGCGGGCCTGCGGCCGATGCGGTCGATCAGCATGGCCATCACGAAGGTGCCCAGCAGGCCGGTGACATTGCTGACCAGGGTGAAGACCAGGGCCGTGGTGAGGTCGAGGTCGAACTCCTTCGTGTAGAGCGAAGGCAGCCAGGTCGAGATGCCGTGGTTGACGTAGTACGCGACGAACCACAGGCCGGACAGCACCGCCGTACGCCGCAGATAGCGCCCCCGGAAGAGGTCCATCAGCGTGCCCTTGGGCTCGTTCTCGTCCGTGGACGGCACCGGCGCGGGAAGCTCCTCGGCGGTGGCCCGGGCGACCTCCGCCTCGATCCGGGCGATGGCGGCCTCCGCCTCCGCCGTACGCCCACGGGCCAGCAGCCAGCGCGGGGACTCCTCGACATGGCGGGGCAGCAGGGCGGCGATCAGCACCGGGAGGGCGCCGACGAGGAACATCGCGCGCCAGCCGAAGGCCGGCACCACCCAGACGGCGAGCAGTGTGGCCGCCGCGAGCCCGGCCGGGAAGATCATCTCGTACAGCAGGACGAAGCGGCCCCGCTTGTCGGAGCGGGCGATCTCGTTGATGTACGTGGCGGCGACCGGCACGACACCGCCGATACCGAGCCCCTGCACGAAGCGGAAGAGCGAGAAGGTCTCGATGCTGCCCGAGAAGGCCACGGCGAGACTGGCGAGGCCGGTCACCGCGACGCCCAGGGCGACGGTGCGCACCCGGCCGATGTGGTCGCCCAGCCAGCCGGCGGCGAGGGCGCCGAGCAGCATGCCGATCGAAGCGGAGGTGACCGCGAACGTGGCCTGCCCGGTGCTCAGGTGCCATTCCTTCATCAGGACGGGCAGCGCGGAGGCGGCCAGGAGCTGGTCGAAGGCCTCGAAGAAGGTCACGGCGCCGATGAGGAACCGGACCTTGATGTGCCAGCGCGAGTGCGGCAGTCGTTCAAGTCTCGCGGCAATGGAGCCTAGTGATGGCTTGCCGGCCACAGTCGTCATGGAGGGTGTCCTTCCGCGGGCAGTGAGTTGCGGAGACAGTAGGGTCCAATATCTAAGCGGTCAATAGTTAAGAGCTTAGGAAGCTGACTCCCGGCGACTCGGCCACCATCATCGGCGCCATGGATGTGGTGCTCAAGGACTTCCAGGCAACGATTTCACCTCGGGGTCTTGTGTCGAGAAACTTAAGCGCTTAGATTTCTAGCACTTCGGCAGTCCGGGGGCGGTAACCCGACGAGCCTGTCCGCACCCGGAGTCCACCCCCCTTCCCGCCTCGTCCGGAGGTCCACCCGTGCAGTTCCCCACCGAAATCCTGATCGCGGGCCAGTGGCGGCGCGGTGCGGGCGAGCCCGTCGACACCGTCGACCCGTCGACCGGCCGCGTCCTCGCCACCGTCCACTCCGCGTCGGCGGACGAGGTCGCCGAGGCGGCGCAGGCCGCCGCGGCGGCGGTGGCGGACCCGGCGTGGCGCGACCTGCTCGCCCACGACCGGGCCAGGCTGCTGCACCGGATCGGCGAGCTCACCGAGCAGTCCGCCGACGAGCTCTCCGCGCTCCAGACCGCCGACACCGGCAAGACGCTCACCGAGACCAGGGCGCTCGCGCTCAGCGCGGCGGGCACCTTCCGCTACATGGCGGCCGTCCTGGAGACGGCCGAGGACGCGGTCACCCCGTCCCGGGGCGCGTACGTCACCGTGAGCACGCACGAGCCGATCGGCGTCGTCGGCGCCATCAACCCCTGGAACTCCCCGATCGCCAGCGACGCGCAGAAGATCGCCCCCGCGCTCGCCGCCGGGAACGCCGTCATCCTCAAGCCCGCGGCGTGGACGCCCCTGGTCTCCCTGGCCCTCGGCCGGCTGATCTCCCGGGCGCTCGACGAGTTCGGGCTGCCCGCCGCGCTGCTCTCGGTCCTCCCGGGGAGCGGCCGGGTGGTCGGCGACGCCCTGGTGCGCCACCCCCTCGTCGGCCGCGTCGGATTCACCGGCGGCACGGAGACGGGGCGGTCCATCGCCGAGATCGCCGCCCGGAAGCTCATCCCCGCCTCGCTGGAGCTGGGCGGCAAGTCGCCGACCATCGTGCGCGCCGACGCCGACGTCGAACAGGCCCTGGCGGGAGTGCTGTTCGGGATCTTCTCGTCCAGCGGCCAGTCCTGCATCGCCGGTTCCCGGCTCTTCGTGGCCCGCGAGATCTACGACTCCTTCGTCGGCGAACTCGTCGAACGCGTACGCACCCTGCGCGTCGGGCCCGGCACCGACCCGGCCACCCAGGTCGGCCCGCTGGTGCACCACCGCCACCGCGACTCCGTCGCCGCCTACGTCGACCTCGCCCGCTCCGAGGGCGCCCGCGTGCTGTGCGGCGGATCGGCGCCCGAGGGCGAGCTCTACGAGGACGGGGCGTACTACCTGCCCACCGTGCTCGACGGGCTGGCGAACACCTCGCGCACCTGCCAGGAGGAGATCTTCGGCCCGGTCCTGGTCGCCCTGCCCTACGACGACGAGGACGACCTGGTCCGCCAGGCCAACGACTCCGTCTACGGCCTGGCCTGCGGCATCTGGACCCGAGACCTCCGGGCCGCCGGGGTGCTCGCCCGCCGGATCCAGGCGGGAACCGTCTGGATCAACACGTACAAGCAGTTCAGTGCCTCCACCCCCTTCAGCGGGTGGAAGGACAGCGGCCTCGGCACCGAGAAGGGCCGCGACGCGATCCGCGCCTACCAGCGCCAGAAGTCCCTGTACTGGGGCGTCTCGGACCACCCGCTCCCGTGGGCCAACTGACCCGGCACACCTGCCTTTCCCGGAGGAACCCCATGCAACCACCGCCCGGTCCGATCGCCCGGCTCCGCTCCCTGCGCTATGTCGAGCTGCACACCCCCGCCTTCACCGAGGCCGCCGACTTCTACGAGGACGTCTGGGGCCTGGAGACCGTCGAGTCCGACACCGGCGCCCGCTGGCTCCGCGGTACGAGCGACGAGCACCACGTGCTCCACCTCACCCAGCGGGACCGCGTCGGCCTCGGCCGGATCGCCTTCGCCGTCGCCACCCCGGCCGAGGTCGACCAGGCGGCCCGGCGCCTCGAGGCGCGCTCGATCGTGCCCGTCGCCGGACCCGGACCGCTGGACCAGGCCGGCGGGGGCTACGGGCTGCGCTTCACCGATCCCGAGGGACGCCTCATCGAGATCAGCGCCCAGGTCGAGGCCGTCACCCCGCGCGGCCGGGACGGCGCCGTACCCGTCGGCGTCACGCACGCCGTGCTCAACACCACCGACATCGACGCCGCCGTCGCCTTCTACTGCGATGTGCTCGGACTGCGCGTCTCCGACTGGTCCGAGCACCAGATGGCGTTCCTGCGCTGTAACAGCGACCACCACTGCATCGCCTTCAACCAGGCCGAGTGGACCTCGCTGAACCACGTGGCGTACGAGATGAGCTCGGTCGACCACTTCATGCGGGGCCTCGGACGGCTGCGCCACCACGGCATCACACCGCAGTGGGGGCCCGGAAGGCACGGGCCGGGCAACAACACCTTCTCCTACTTCACCGACCCCTCCGGGCTGGTCTGCGAATACACCTCGGAGGTCGCCCAGATCGTCGAGGACGCCTGGATCGCCCGGGTGTGGCGGCGGGTCCCCGAACTGTCCGACCTGTGGGGCACGGCCGGCGCGCCGTCCAAGGAGATCCGCTGCAGCATGGCGGGCTCCCCGGACCCCGGCCCGCTCGCTTCCCCCGACACCCCGGGCTCCGGCCCGCTCGCTCCCGTAGACGCCCAGGAGGCCACCGCATGAGCACCGTACGCAAGGTCGCCGTCGTCGGCTGGGGCGCCATCGGCCGGGTCGTCGGCACCGCGCTCGCCGAAGGGCGGATCGCCGGCGCCGAGCTCGTCCACATCATCGACAACCGCCCGCTCGGCGACGCCGCCCCCGTGCCCCAGGCCACCTTCGAGGAGGCCATGGAGGTCTGCGACCTGATCGTCGAGGCCGCCGGACAGGGCGTCGTACGCGAATGGGGCGAGCGGGTCCTGGCCTCCGGCACCGATCTGCTGATCGCCTCCACCGGCGCGCTGACCGACGACGAGCTCACGAAGCGGCTGCTCGCCGCGGGGCCCGGCCGGGTGTACTTCACGGGCGGCGCCGTCGGCGGCCTCGACCTGCTCCAGGCGGTTCGCTCACTCGGTCCGCTCGACGACGTCCGGCTGACCACCACCAAGCTGCCCTCGACCCTCGAACAGCCGTGGATGGACGCGGAGTTGCTGAACCGGATGCGGACGGCGACCGGCCCCGTCGAGGTCATGTCCGGAACCGCCCGCGAGGTGCCGGTCAAATTCCCCAAGTCGACGAACGTGGCCGCCTCGGTCGCGCTGGCCGTCGGCGACCTGGACACTGTGCGGGTCCAGGTCGTCGCCGACCCGGCGGCCCACCACACCCGCCATGTCATCGAGGCGTCCGGCGGACACGGCTCCTACCGCTTCGAGGTCGCGCACCTGCCCGACCCCGGCAACCCCGCCACCAGCCAGGTGGTGCCCTACGCCGTACTGCGCAGCCTCGCCGCCATAGCCGGCCGCACCGGGCAGATCCTGTGAGCGCCGCCCCCGTCCACGTCGAGGAGGCCGGCGACCGGGGCCCCCTGTTGCTCTGCCTGCACGGCATCGGCTCGTCCTCGGCGGCCTTCGCCCCGCAACTCGCCGAACTCTCCTCCTACGCACGGGTCGTGGCCTGGGACGCCCCCGGATACGCCAAGTCGCCCGACCCCGAGGCCCCGCTCGGCCTCGACGACTACGCCGACACGGCCGCCGCCCTCATCCGGGAGCGCGCCACCACCGCGCACGTCCTCGGCGTGTCCTGGGGCGGTGTGATCGCGCTGCGGCTCGCCACCCGCCACCCCGAGCTGGTCGCCTCGCTGATCATCGCCGACTCCAGCCCCGGATCGGGCACGGACGAGGCGAAGGCGCGGGGCATGCGGGCCAGGGCGGCCGACCTCGCCGAGCTCGGCCCCCGCGCCTTCGCCGAGGCCCGCGGCCCGCGCCTCGTCTCGCCTGCCGCGCCCGACGAGCTGGTGCGCCGCGTGGTGGACACCATGGCCGCCTCGGTACGGCTGCCGGGCTACGCCCACGCCGCCGAGTCCATGGCCTCCGCCGACCTGCGCGCCGAACTCCCCTCGATCGCCGCCCCCACCCTCGTCCTCTGCGGCGAACAGGACCGGGTCACCGGCATCGAGGCGAGCCAGGCCATCGCCGGGGCCATCCACAAGACCGCCTACGTGATCGTCAAGGACGCCGGTCACCTGGCCAACCAGGAGCAGCCGGGCCACTTCAACGCCTGGGTGCTCTCCCACCTCCACATCACCGCAGCCATCCCCGAACAGGAGCCCTCACCATGCCTCTGACCACCGACGCGTACGACAACGGCGACGACCTCTCCGCGTACACCGACTCCCTCATCGCCACCAAGGCCTCCCGGGTCGCCGACTTCGACACCCTCTCCTTCCAGGAGAAGGCCGGCCCGCAGTTCCGCCGCGGCCAGATCCGCTACGTCGGCTCCGGCGCCACCGGCAACCACGAGAGCGACAGCCGCATCCTCCCCTCCGGCGGCTTCACCTTCTCCAACATGCTGCTGCCGCCCGGCGCCGAGGGCCCGGCCCACACCCACCACGACGTCGAGGAGGCCTTCTTCGTCCTGGAGGGCGAGGTCAAGGTCGGCATCCACCGCGGCGCCGACGAGGCCGAGTACCGCACCCTGGGCTACCGCGACATGATCGTCGTCCCCGCCGGCGTGACCCGGTCCCTCAAGAACGAGGGCGACACCGACGCCCTGTTCTGCGTCGTCATCGGCACGCAGAAGCCGCAGGTGCCGACCTACCCCGAGTACTCGCCGATGCACGGCGTGACCCGTGGCTGACCTGCCCCCGGCAGGCCGGCGCACCGTCGTCGTCACCGGAGCGGGCCGTGGCCTGGGACTGGCCATGGCCCGCCGGGCGGGAACCGACGGCTTCCGGGTCGTCCTCGCCGAACTGGAGCGCGACCGGGGCGAGCACGCGGCCGACGGACTGCGCGCCGAGGGCATCGACGCCCACTTCGTGCGGTGCGACGTCGCCGACCCCGCGTCGGTCGGGGCGCTCGCCGAAGCGGTGCGCGGGCTCGGCCCGCTGTACGGCCTGGTCAACAACGCGGCGCTTGCCAACGGGGTGGGCGGAAGTGAGTTCCAGGACATCGACATCGAGGTCTGGGACCGGCTGATGGCGGTCAACGCCCGCAGCCCCTGGCTGGTGTCGAAGGCCCTGTACCCGCTCTTCACCGAGCCCGGCCGCATCGTCAACATCGCCTCGGACGCCGCCCTGTACGGCTCCCCGCGCCTCGCGCACTACATCGCCTCCAAGGGCGCCGTCATCGCGCTCACCCGGGCCATGGCGCGCGAGCTCGGTGAGAAGGGGATCACCGTCAACGCGGTGGCCCCCGGCCTCACCGAGTGCGAGGCGACCGAGACCGTGCCCGCCGAACGGCACGACCTCTACCGCATGAACCGGGCCATCTCCCGGCCGCAGCAGCCCGACGACCTCACGGGGATCGTCTCCTTCCTGCTCGGCGAGGAGTCCCGCTATCTGACCGGACAGGTGATCGCCGTCAACGGCGGCTTCACCATGAACTGAACCGCAGGAGAAACGAGTTATGGATCTGGGCCTCGCCGACCGCACGATCGTGGTCACCGGCGGCAGCTCGGGCGTCGGCCTGGCCACGGTCCGCGCCCTGCTCGACGAGGGCGCCCGCGTCGCCACCTGCGGCCGTGACGCCGACCGCCTCGCCAAGGCCGCCGCCGGCCTCGGCGCGGGGAGCGACCGCCTGCTCACCGGCGTCTGCGACGTACGCGACGCCGACGCCGTACGCGACTTCACCGCCCGCACCGCCGACGCGTTCGGCGGCATCGACGGCCTCGTCAACAACGCCGGGCAGTCCCGCATGAAGGGACTCGACGACTCCACCGCCGACGACTGGCGCGACGAGCTGGAGCTGAAGTTCGCCGGGGTGCTCAACCCGCTCCAGGCCGCGCGCCCCCACCTCGCCGCCTCCGGAGCGGCCGGCGTCGTCAACATCAACGCGGTCCTCGCCAAGCAGCCCGAGACCCGGCTGATCACCACGAGCGCCGCCCGCGCCGGCATCCTCAACCTCTCCAAGTCCCTCTCCGTCGAACTCGCCGGCGACGGGATCCGGGTCAATTCCGTCTGCCTCGGTCTCGTCGACACCGGGCAGTGGACCCGCCGCCACGCGGCCGCGGACTCCGGCCTGACCTACGAGGAGTGGCAGGCGGAACTGGCCGAGGACCGGGGCATCGCGCTGGGCCGCCTCGGCAGGGCCGAAGAAGTCGCCTACGCGGTCGTCGCCCTGCTCTCGCCCCGCGCCTCCTACATCACCGGCACCAGCATCGACGTCTGCGGCGGCGTCGGCCGCTCCATCCTCTGAGGAGACACCACCATGCGTCACGACAACGGAGGCGATCTCCTCGTCACCGTCCTGCGCGAACTCGGCATCGACACCGTCTTCGGCATCGTCAGCGTCCACAACCTGCCGCTCGTCGAAGCCGTCGACCGCGAGCTGAGGTTCGTACCCGTGCGGCACGAGGCATCGGCCGCCGACGCCTACGGCCGCGCCCGCGGCACCCTCGGCTGCGCCCTCACCTCGACCGGGACCGGCGCCGGCAACGCGGCGGGATCGCTGATCGAGGCGCTCAGCGCGGGCAGCTCCGTCCTGCACATCACCGGTCAGGTGGAGAGCGAGTTCCTGGGCAGCGGACGGGGGTTCATCCACGAGACCAAGGACCAGCTCGGCATGCTCACGGCCGTCTCCGCGTACGCCAGGAGCGTGCCGGACGCCGCACGGGCGGGCAGCATCCTGCGCGAGGCGGCCCGCGCGGCGCTCGCCTCACCGGGCGGACCCGCCAGCGTGGAATGGCCCATCGACCTCCAGTACGCGGCGCAGACCGACGAACCCGAGGACCACGCCGGGCCCGCGCCCCTCACCCCGGGCGCGGAGGAACTCGCCGCCGCCGGAGCCCTCCTGGCCTCCGCCCGGCGCCCCCTGATCTGGGCGGGCGGCGGTGCGAACACCGCGCGCGGCGAGCTGGCCGCCCTGCTGGAGGCCACCGGCGCGGGACTGATCACCTCGAACTCCGGGCGCGGCAGCGTGCCCGAGGACCACGAGCAGGTCATCGGCAACTTCGCCACCACGCCCGCCGTCCGCGCCTTGCTCGCCGACGCGGACGTCCTGCTGACCATCGGCACGCACTTCCGGTCGAACGAGACCGCCGACTACACGCTCGGGCTCCCCGGGGCGCACATCCAGATCGACGTCGACGCCGCCTCCATCGGCAGGGTCCACCCGGCCACCCACGCGCTGCACGCCGACGCGGCCGAGGCCCTCACCGGCCTGCTGCCGCACGCCGTGCCCGCCGAGCCCGGCTGGACGGACCGGATCGGCGCCGTACGCACCGAGGTGCGCGCGATCCTGCACGACAACATCGGCCCGCAGGCCGCGATCTGCGACGCGATCCGCGCCGCCCTGCCCCGCGAGGCCGTCGTCGCCCGCGACGTCACCATCCCCTCCAGCAGCTGGGGCAACAGGCTCCTGGAGATGTACGACCCCCGGGACAACGTCTTCCCGCGCGGCGGCGGCATCGGGCAGGGCCTGGGCATGGGCATCGGCGCCGCCCTCGCCCGCCCCGACGCGCCCACCGTCGTGATCGCGGGCGACGGAGGACTCGCCGTCCACCTCGGCGAGCTCCTCACCCTCGCCCAGGAGCGCCCCCGGCTGACCCTGATCGTCTTCAACGACGGCGGCTACGGAGTCCTGCGCAACATGCAGGACCGCCACAGCGAACGCCGCTCCGGGGTCGACCTGACGACGCCCGACTTCGCTCTCCTCGCCCAGGCGTGCGGACTGCCGTACGCCCGTATCGGTGCCGAGGAGGACGCGGCCCGGGTGATCGGCGAAGCCGTCGCCTCCGACGGACCGACGCTCGTCGAGGTCGACCTGGACTCGCTCGGCCCGATGAAGAACCCGTTCACCCCGCCCGTGCGCATCCCGGGCCAGTAGCCCGGCCGCCCGAACTGCCGGTAAGGAGGCAACAGACCATGAGTGAGGATTCGCTGCGGCTGATCGTCCGTCGTATGACCTGGGAGGCCGAGGGCGTCCTGTCCGTCGAGCTCGCCGATCCCGACGGCAAACCCCTGCCCGCCTGGACCCCCGGCGCGCACATCGACGTCCACGCCGGCGGTCAGGTCCGCCAGTACAGCCTGTGCGGCGACCCCCGCACCGCCGACGTCTACCGCGTCGGTGTGCTCAACGAGCCTGCTTCGCGCGGCGGTTCGCGCTTCGTGCACACCCAGCTGCGGCCCGGCCAGCAGATCACCGTCTCCGAGCCGCGCAACCACTTCGCGCTGGAGGACGCCGACGCCTACGTGTTCGTCGCTGGCGGCATCGGGATCACACCCCTGCTGGCCATGGCCAGGGAGGCCGCCCGCAGGGGCGCCCGGTGGCGCATGGTCTACGGCGGCAGGAGCCGGGCCTCCATGGCCTTCACCGGCGAACTCGACGCGCTCGGCGGCGACGTCACGCTCGTGCCGCAGGACGAACACGGCCACATCGACCTGGACTCCGTGCTCGCCGAACTGCCGGCGGGGACCCTCGTGTACTCCTGTGGTCCCGAGCCGCTGCTCGGAGCCGTCGAGGAGCGCTGCCCCGGTGACCGGCTGCGCCTGGAGCGGTTCGCCGCGCCGACGGTCGAACGCACCGGGGACGACGAGGCGTTCGAGGTCGAGTGCCGCACCTCGGGCGTGACGCTCACGGTCGGCGCGGGGACCTCCGTCCTGGAGGCCGCTGAGGGCGCCGGGCTCACCGTGGAGAACTCGTGCCGCGACGGGATCTGCGGCTCCTGCGAGACCCGGGTGCTCGAAGGAACCCCGGACCACCGCGACTTCCTGCTCAGCGAGGCCGAGCGGGCCGCGGGCACCTCGATGATGATCTGCGTCTCGCGGTGCGCCTCCGGCCGGCTCGTCCTCGACCTGTGACACCTTCCCCCGCACTTTCAGGAGACACCGTGAACGACACCTGGCCGTACCTGGAGATCCACCAGTCCCGTACGCACGAGCCGACGCCGTACGAGTACAAGCTCGCCGCGACGCTCGAGGACGTCTACACCCACGTGGGCCACGAGCTCGCCGACGTGGTGCGCGGACTCAACGCCCGCCAGGTCCACGCCGCCGACGGCAGCCCGTGGACCGAGGATTCCTTCCGCGCCGAGATGAACCGACTGGGAGCCTGACCATGACGCTGACGTCCTCCGCCACCGCGGAACACATCTACGCCACCGGTCTGCGCAACCAGTGGCACCCCGTCGTCCCCTCGGACTTCGTCGCCCCGGGCGCGATGCGCAAGGTGACCGCGCTCGGCGAGCAGTGGCTGCTGTTCCGCAAATCCGACGGCACGCTGTCCATGCTCGCCGACCGCTGCCCGCACCGCGGCGCCCCGCTGTCGCTCGGCAAACACCTCGGCGACCGGGTCGCCTGCTGGTACCACGGAGTCGAGGTCGAGACCGACGGCACGGTCTCCTCCGTCCCCGGGCTGCCCGGCTGCAGCCTGGAGGGCAAGCGGCTGGTGACCTCGCTGCCCGTGCGCGAGGTCTCGGGCGCGATCCTCGCCTACTTCGGCGACGAGGAGCACCCCGAGCCGGCCGAGCTGACCCTGCCGGAGCCGCTCACCGACCCGGACGTGGACGCCATCCTGTGCTACGCGGAGTGGAACGCGCCCTGGCGGTACGCCGTCGAGAACCTGCTCGACCCGATGCACGGCGCGTTCCTGCACCATGACTCGCACACGATGTTCGACGGCGACACCACGGCCAAGTTCCGCATCCGGGAGACCGCCCGCGGCTACTTCTTCGAGAAGACCGACCAGCGCGGTGTGAACTTCGACTGGGTGGAGCTCTGCCGCACCGGGGTGGACTGGGTCGACCTCTCCATCCCGTACCCGCCGTCCGCGGGGCCCGGCGGCGCGTTCGGCATCGTCGGGATGGTCTGCCCGGTGGACGAGGAGCGCAGCGGTGTCTTCTTCTGGCGCTACCGCCGTGTCCAGGACTGGCAGCGCGCCTCCTGGCGCTTCCTCTACCGGACGCTGATCGAGCAGCGCCACTGGGACGTCCTGGAGCAGGACCGCGTCATGCTGGAGTCCATGCCGGCCGACGCCGACCAGCGGGAGAACCTCTACCAGCACGACCTCGGCGTGGTACGGCTGCGCCGCCTCTACCGCGCGGCGGCCGAGGCCCAGTCGAAGGCGGGAGCCTGAGCGGCTCACCCCCGCCCGGTGACGGGAAGAGGGCCGGTGAGATCCCCGGCCCTCTTCCCGTCACACCCGGCGGACGAGGTGCGCGGCCCATGGACGGGCCCGTACGTCCCGTACTGGCACCCCTGAGCCACCCCGCTGCCGCCACTTCGTGAGCGGCGGCAGCACCGCGTCGGCGTCCCTCTCGTCCTCGCCGGGCCTCTCGCCCGGTCAGCCCGGTATCCGGCGGCCGCCCCTCGCCGCCGCCACCAGCTCCGGAACCGTCGCCAGCTTGACCCGGGGCCGTCCTTGCTTCAGCCCCAGCGCGAGTTCGGCCCGCTCGATCCGCGCCAGACCGCGGGCGTCCACGATCCGCCGGTTGCGGCGCCGTACGAGCCGCTGGAACGCCTTCGCCCCGTGCTCGGCCGACGGCAGCGCGCCGCCCACGGCATCCGCCAGCAGCGTGCCGACGGTCTCGGCCGCGCAGGTCCGGTTGGCCCCGATGCCGCCGGAGGGACCGCGCTTGATCCAGCCCACGACATAGGTGCCGGGACGGTCCTTCACACGGCCGCCCTCGTGCGGGACGGTGCCCGTCGCCTCGTCGAACGGCAGCCCGGCGACCGCCACCCCGCGCTGGCCGACGGCCCGCAGCAGCAGCCCGGCCGGGATCTCCCGGTCTCCGGCGCCGCCGGTGACCCGGACCGCGCGGACGGTGCCGTCGCCGAGCGCCTCCTCGGGCGAGGAGTGGAAGCGGAACACGATGCGGCGTCCCGCCGGAGGCGGAACCGACCAGTCGACCTCCTCGCGGGTGACCCCCTTCAGCAGCGCGGCCCTGTCGCCCGGCGCCGCGGCGTCGATCGCCGCACCGGTCCTCGGGTCGTGGTCGTCGACGACCAGCTCGACGCCGGGCAGATGCGTGAGCGCGAGCAGTTCGGACCGGGTGTACGCCGCGTCCCCGGGCCCCCGCCGGCCCAGCAGCACCACCTCGCGCACCGCGCCGTCGCGCAGGGCGTCCAGCGCGTGGTCCGCGATGTCCCCGGCGGCCAGCGCCCCGGGGTCCGAGACGAGGATGCGGGCCGCGTCCAGTGCCACATTGCCGTTGCCGACCACGACGGCCCGCTCCGCGGACAGGTCCACCGCGTCCGGAGCGACATCGGGATGGGCGTTGTACCAGGAGACGAACGTCGTCGCGCAGATGCTGCCGGCGAGGTCCTCACCGGGTATCCCGAGCCGCCGTCCGGCCGGGGCGCCGACCGCGTAGATCACCGCGTCGTGGTGCGCGGCGATCTCCTCCGGCGCGATCTCGCGGCCCACCTCCAGACCCAGGTGCATCCGCACGCGCGGATGCGTGTGGAAGCGGGCGAAGGTGTCACCCGCCTTCTTCGTCGACAGGTGGTCGGGCGCCACACCGTAGCGGATGAGCCCGCCCGCGACCGGCAGCCGGTCGATCAGCGTGACCTCGGCGGCGGTGTGCAGCAGCAGGTCCTCGGCCGCGTACATCCCTGCGGGCCCGGTGCCGACCACCGCGACCCGCAGCGGCGCGAAGTCCGCCGGGAGCTCGCGGTCGAAGGACGGCTCGCCCCACACGTGGAAGTTCGGCCCCGCGGGAGCCGGCGCGGCCTCCCGGTCCTCGAAGTACGCGGCGTTGAGCGGGCCGTACTCCTGCTGCGCGGCCGGCAGGCTGTCCAGGGGGAGGACGGCGTCGACCGGACAGGCGTCGGCGCAGGCACCGCAGTCGATGCAGGACCTCGGGTCGATGTACAGCATCTCCGTCCGGCCGAAGTCCGGCTCCTCCGGAGTCGGATGGATGCAGTTGACGGGGCACACCGAGACACAGGTGGCGTCGCTGCAGCACGTCTGGGTGATGGCGTAGGTCATGTCGTCCGCTCAGATCAGATGGGCGCGCTTGTAGAACACCAGGGCGGGCTTGGTCAGCAGCCGGGCCGAGGCCAGAAAGTCCATGAGGCCCGAGCAGCTGGAGCGCATCATCGACTTGTGGTGCTCATTGGCCTTGGCCTCGCCGATCGCACGCTCCGCGTCGAGCCCGGCGTTGGCGTAGACGCCCTTGTTCACCATGCTCGTGACGATGACGTACGACGCGATCGCGATGACCAGCGCGTTGATCCTGCGCCGGACGGGACCGGCACCGCTGAGGTGCTTGCGCGTCTCGGCGCGGGCGAACTTCATGTGCCGGGATTCCTCGACGACATGGATGTTGTTGATGGTGCGGACGAAGGGCACGACCCGCTCGTCCCGCATCCAGTCGCGCTGCATGACGTCGAGGACCTCCTCGGCGACGAGTATCGCCGCGTACGCCGCCTCGCCGAACGCCAGCGTCTTGAACGCCCGCCCCAGCTCCACCGCGAGCCGGTGCGGGCGGTAGGGCGGGGCGCCCAGCTTCTGCGCGCCCCGGGCGAACATGATCGAGTGCCGGCACTCCTCGGCGATCTCGGTGAGCGCCCACTGGACGTCCGCGCTCGTCGGGTCCTTCGCGTACACGTCGCGCAGCACCATCTGCTGCAGGATCATCTCGAACCAGATGCCGGTGCTCGCCACCGACGCGGCTTCCTGGCGGGTGAGTTCCTTGCGCTGCTCCTCGGTGAGCTCGGCCCAGTACGCCGTGCCGTAGAGAGTGCTCCACTCCGGGCTCGCACCGTGGAAGTCCTTGTCCAGCGGGGTGTCCCAGTCGACCTCGGTGGCGGGGTCGTAGGCGAGCACGGCGGCCGATTCGAGGAGACGACGGGTGAGGTCGTCCTCGGGCGGCCGGTCCTGCGCATCCGGTCGAACGGTGCTGCTTGCCATGGTGCGGCTCCTCGGTTCGTCAGCGGTGTTCCTTGGCGCTGTCACAATGCGTGGTTGCGGTGATGATTCGTCAACCGGCCTATGTCGCAAGCCCGTTGCTTCGGCAGCATGAGCGGAGGACCGGCGCCCCTTCCGCCGGGCAGCCGTCTCGTACCGCTTGTTAGACGGAAGGTATAGCAAGGATGCCGGGCGGGCCTACCCCCCAGTAAGAAATGTGCGCGCATCCCCGCGATTTCTCCCCGGGCAGCTCCGCGATTCCTCCTCGTGTACCCCGCCGACGGCACGCCGACCGACCCGATTCCGGGCGCGTAGGGGTGCGGGGAAGCGTTCTTGTTCGTGGTGTCGAACATTGTTCGCAATTTCAGCGCGAGTCATTGACGCCGGGTTGCACCGGGCCTACGGTCCCGTCCGAAGTAGCGGGCAGGCGTCGAGATTTCGAACATCCTGCCCTCCTTCGCCGCGTCCCCGCACCTCAGAGACGAGTCGAGACGAGCCGCCATGCAACCACCCCTTCTCAGCCGGCGCCGAGCCCTCGCGGGCGGTGCCGGCGCCCTGGCCGCCGCCGGAGCCCTGGGCTCCCTGTCCGGTTGTGCCGCCCCCGCCACCGCAGCAGGTCCGGGACAGACCCTGTTGCGGTTCTGGCATCTCTTCGGCGGCGGTGACGGCGTCAACATGCAGGGCATGCTGGACGACTT
Organism: Streptomyces sp. CB02058; assembly: GCF_001905505.1. GTDB lineage: Bacteria > Actinomycetota > Actinomycetes > Streptomycetales > Streptomycetaceae > Streptomyces. The sequence goes on along the minus strand of NZ_LIPG01000004.1, from coordinate 410,655 downwards.
CCGCGGTGAGCACCCGGACATCGCCCTGGAGGCCTCGACCCTGCAGTGGGGCGCCCCGTACTACACCAAGCTCGGCATGGCCGGGGCCGGAGGCCGGGCCCCCGAGCTCGCCGCCCTGCACCTCGCCCGGCTCGCGGGCTTCGCCCCGGGCAGGCTCCTCGACCCGTTCGACCTCGATCTGCTGGCCGAGCACGGGGTGAAGGAGGAGGACTTCCCGCCGGACATCTGGCGCCGGGGCCAGGCGGGCGGCAAGCAGTACGCCGTACCGCTGGACACCCACCCCTTCGTCCTCTACTTCCAGACCGAGGTGTGCGAGAAGGCCGGACTGCTGTCGGGCGGGCGGCTCAAGCCGATCAACGGCGCCGAGGAGTTCGCCGACGCGCTGCGCGCCGCGAAGAAGGTGACCGGGCAGCCGGGGCTCGTGACCGAGACGCTCGGCCCCGACTGCATCACCCCGTGGCGGCTCTTCTCCAGCTTCTACGCCCAGACCGGCGGCAAGGTGCTCTCCGAGGACGGCAAGCGCCTCGCGCTCGACGACGCCAAGGCCCTCCAGGTGCTGGAATACCTGGCCCGGCTCGTCGAGGAGGGGCTGATGGTGCGCCGCGTCGACTACGCGGGGTCCATCGGGGTCTTCAACGGCGGGAAGACCGCCTTCCACCTCAACGGCGAATGGGAGATCACCACCTTCAAGACCACCGGGCTCCCGTTCTCCATGACCCGCATCCCCGCGCTCTTCGGCAGCGCGGCCACCCAGGCCGACTGCCACGCCTTCGTCCTGCCGCACCAGGCGGACCGCGGCGGAGCCACCAACGAGGCGGCCCACATCCTCGTCGCCTGGATGCTGAGCAACTCCGTGGCCTGGGCCAAGGGCGGCCATGTGCCCGCCTATCTGCCGGTGCTCGACGACCCGGCCTACCTCGCGCTCAAGCCGCAGTCCGAATACCGCGACGTGATCGACGACGTCGCCCTGGACGAGCCCGCCTGGTTCGCCGGCTCGGCCTCCCGGCTGTGGATCGAGCTCGGGGCCGTGTTCTCCGGGGTGCTCACCGGCTCCCGCAGCCCGCGCAACGCCCTGACCGAGGCCAAGGCCCGGCTGCGGACCCTCCTCGACACCCGCAACCCCCTTCCGGGAGCCGCGTCATGACCACGACCACCGCGGCGGCGACGGCACCCGCGTCGAAGCCCGCCGGGAGCACGGCCGGGCGGCCGGCCCGCTCCGTGCGCAGGAAGTGGACAGAACACGGCCTGGTGTTCATCGCGCCCTTCTTCCTCGTCTACGCCATGTTCCTGATCTGGCCGCTGATATCCGGCCTGGGCATGAGCCTGACCAGCGAGAACATCACCGGCTCCGGCGGTGAGTTCGTCGGCCTCGACAACTACGCCGAAGCGGTGCGCGACCCCGAGGTGTGGTCGTCGCTCTGGAACACCGTCTGGTTCACGGTGCTGTCCACCGTCCCCCTCGTCGTCGTCGGACTCGTCCTGGCGCTCCTCGCCCATCAGCTGCGCGTCGTCCAGTGGCTCTGGCGGCTCAGCTGGTTCGCCCCGTTCCTGCTGCCGTCCGGCGTCGTCTGCCTGCTGTTCGTGAACATGATCCTGCCGTCCGACTTCGGCCTCGCCGACCAGCTGCTCGCCTCCGTCGGGCTCACCCCGGAGATCGGCTGGCTGACCGACGAGCGCTACGCCATGCTCAGCATCGTGGCCACCACCGTCTGGTGGACCGTCGGTTTCAACTTCCTGCTGTACCTCGCCGCGCTCCAGGCCATCCCGGCGCATCTGTACGAGGCCGCGGAACTGGACGGGGCGGGCGCCTGGAAGCGCCTCCTGCACATCACCCTGCCGATGCTGCGCCGCACCACCGGACTGGTCGTCGTCCTCCAGGTGCTGGCCTCGCTGAAGATCTTCGACCAGGTCTACATCATGACCGGCGGCGGCCCCGACGAGTCCACCCGGCCGATCCTCCAGTACGTCTACCAGCAGGGCTTCACGGGCTACCGCATCGGCTACGCCTCCGCCGTCTCCTACATCTTCTTCGCCCTGATCCTGACCGTCTCCCTGGTGCAGCCGCTGCTGTCCCGGCGCCGAGCTGAGGAGGCCGCGAAGTGAGCGGTTCCGTCACCGTCATCCCGCCCCGCACCGGGGCCGAGGAAGCCGCGGGGCCCCGGGGGGCCGCCGCGGAAGGGGGCCGCCGGCCGCGGTGGACCCCCGGCAGGATCGTCCTGCTCGTCATCGCCCTGGTGCTGACGGCCGCCTGGCTCCTCCCGATCGCCTGGGCCGTCGCCACCTCCCTGAAGCCGGAGGGCGACACCGCGAAGACCCCGCTCTCCTGGATCGGTTCACGCGTCACCTTCGAGGCGTACTCCAAGGTGTGGGAGTCCGGCGACCTGCTCGTCTGGCTGATGAACTCGGCGTACATCTCCGTCATGACCACCCTGCTGACGGTCGTGACCTGCGCGATGGCCGCCTACGGCTTCACCCGCACCGACTTCCGGGGCCGTCGGCTGCTCTACGGCCTGGTGCTCGCCGGCATCATGGTGCCCCCGCAGGTCCTCATCGCGCCCCTGTTCCGCGAGATGGTCCAGCTCGGCCTGGTCGACACCTACTGGGGTGTGATCCTGCCCCAGGTCGCCGTGCCCGCCATGGTGTTCATCCTGGTCAAGTTCTTCGAGGGCGTGCCCCGGGAGCTGGAGGAGGCCGCCTTCGTCGACGGGGCGGGCCGCTGGCGGGTGTTCTGGACGATCGTGATTCCGCTCTCCCGGCCGGTGCTCGCCGCCGTGGCGATCTTCACCTTCATCTCCACCTGGAACAACTTCCTCTGGCCGTTCCTCGTGACCACCGACCCGGGCGGCATGACCCTGCCCGTCGGCCTCGTCAACGTCCAGTCGACCTTCGGTGTGCGGTACGCCCAGATCATGGCCTCGCTCGTGATCGCGGGGACACCGCTCCTGATCGTCTTCGCGTTCTTCCAGCGGCAGATCGTGCGGGGTATCGCGCACACCGGTCTCGCCGGCCAGTAGGGACCCGGCCCCATGGCCCGTACGGACGGCACGGCGTCCGTACGGGCCGTCACGCGTCACGCGATCGCCGCGCCCCTGGCCAGCAGCAGCGCCACGTCCACCGCCGCCACGGCCACCGTCCCCGCCAGTGCCGCCTTGCGCCATGCCCCGATCCGCCGCGAACCGGCGTACGCCGTCACCGCCACCAGGGCGCACAGGACGAGGGGGCCCCAGCCCCCGGGCGCCCCCGTGGGCACCGGTGCCAGCACCGCGGTCGCCGCCACCAGGGGCACCGGAAGCAGACGCCGCGTGCGCGCCTCGCCCCATCGCTGCGGCAGACCGCGGATGCCCGCCCGCAGATCCGCCTCGATGTCCGGCAGCACATCGGCGAGATGGGCCGCGACGCCCAGCAGCGCCCCCGCCGTCACCGCCCACCACGCGGGCCAGGGCCGGCCGGGCAGGCTCAGCGCGACCAGACAGGGCAGGCCGCCGAAGCCGATCGCGTACGGCAGCCAGGACAGCACCGTCTCCTTCAGCCTCAGGTTGTACGCCCAGGCCGCAAGGACCCCGGCCAGGTGCACCGCCCCGGCGGCGGCGCCGCACGCGAACGACAGCGCCGCGCACAGGACCAGGGCCGTGAACGCCGCGCCCCAGACCGTGCCGGCGCCCACCGCGCCCTGTGCCACCGGCTTGCCCGGGCGTGCGGCCTCGGCGTCGCGGCGGGCGTCGAAGGCGTCGTTGCACCAGCCCACCGAGAGCTGTCCCGCGAGCACCGCCGACGCGACCAGCGCGCAACGCCCGCCCCCGAGACCGGAGCTGACGGCCAGCGCGGTGACGAGCACGGTCACCGCCGTGACCGGACCCGGATGGCAGGACAGGGCCAGACCCCCGGCGAGCCGCGGCAGACGCGCGGCGGGGGAGGGGGACGAGAGCCCGTCCGTGGTGTCCACGGAGCGATCGTAGAGACGCCGGGGCGTACGAACATGGCAGCCGCGCTCCACATGTGCGCTGATTTGCCCCGTTCCGTAGGCAGGATATGGGCCATGACTTCTCCGAAGCGGTGGCCCGGATGACCCGCATCGCGGCCGTGCACGGAGTGCTGCCGCCGCACCGTCACAGTCAGCGCGCGGTCACCGACATGGTGGCGCGCACCTGCCTGCCCCCCGGCGCCGACCGCCGGGTGCTCGACCGGATCCACGCGAACGCCGGGGTCAGCGGCCGGAACACGGTCCTGCCGCTCGAGAGCTACGCCGGACTCGACGACTTCGGTGCGGCGAACGACGTGTTCATCGGCGCGGCCGTGGAGCTCGGCGCCGAAGCGGTCGGAGGCGCTCTGCGCAAGGCGGGGCTGCGGCCCGCGGACGTGGACCTGCTGATGTTCACCTCCGTCACGGGGATCGCGGCGCCCTCGATCGACGCGCGGCTGGTGGGGCGCGTCGGGCTGCGACCCGACGTGAAGCGGCTCCCCGTGTTCGGGCTCGGCTGCGTCGCCGGAGCCGCAGGGGTGGCGCGGCTGCACGACTATCTGCTCGGCAGACCGGACCAGGTGGCCGTCCTGCTCTCGGTCGAACTCTGCTCCCTGACCTTCCAGCGCCAGGACGCCACCCCCGCCAACCTGGTCGCCACCGCGCTGTTCGGCGACGGCGCCGCCGCGGTGGTCCTCGTCGGCGGCGACCGCCCCGCCCCGGCGGACGGACCCGAGGTGCTGGACACCCGCAGCCGGCTGTACCCGGAGACCGGGCACGTCATGGGCTGGGACATCCGCGGCTCGGGGTTCACCGTGGTCCTCGACCCGGCCGTCCCCGACGTCGTACGCCGGTATCTCGCCGACGACGTCACCGGCTTCCTGGAGGAGCACGGCCTGAAACCGAAGGACATCGCCCGTTGGGTGTGCCACCCCGGCGGCCCCAAGGTCCTGGAGGCCGTCACGGAGGTACTGGCCCTGCCCGACGGCGCCCTCGACGTGACCTGGACGTCGCTGGCCGAGGTCGGCAACCTGTCGTCGTCCTCGGTCCTGCACGTCCTGCGGGACACCATGGAACGGCGAAGGCCCGAGCCGGGGACCCCCGGTCTGCTGATGGCCATGGGCCCCGGCTTCTGCTGCGAACTGGTGCTGCTGCGCTGGTAGTCCGGAGGAACACATGATCTGGTACACCGCGCTGGTCCTGGCGGTCGCCGTCGAGCGCCTCGCCGAACTGGCGGTCGCGCTGCGCAACGCGCGCTGGAGCCTGGCCCGGGGCGGCACCGAGGCCGGACGCGGGCACTACCCCGCGATGGTGGCCCTGCACACCGCTCTGCTCGGCGCCTGCCTCGCCGAGACCTGGCTGGCACAACGGCCGTTCCTGCCCTGGCTCGGCTGGACGATGGTGGCGGTGGTGGCAGTCGCCCAGGGGCTGCGCTGGTGGTGCGTACGGACCCTGGGCCGCCGCTGGAACACCCGGGTGATCGTCGTCCCCGGCCTGCCCCTGGTGACCGGCGGCCCCTACCGCCTGATGCGCCACCCCAACTACGTGGCGGTCGCGGCCGAGGGCGCGGCTCTGCCACTGGTCCACGGCGCCTGGACGACCGCCGTCCTGTTCACCGTGCTCAACGCGGCGCTCATGGCCGTACGCATCCGATGCGAGGACGGCGCGCTGGCGGGCGTCGCCGGAACGGAGGCGCGCGCGTGATCGACATCCTGGTGGCGGGCGGCGGACCCGCGGGGCTCGCGGCGGCCATCCGCGCAGCCGCCGCGGGCCTGGAGGCCGTCGTCGTCGAACCCCGCCCGGCTCCCGTGGACAAGGCCTGCGGCGAGGGCATCATGCCCAGCGGAGTGGCGGCCCTGCGCGCCCTGGGGGTGACCCCGGAGGGCAGCGAACTGCGCGGAATCCGCTACATCGAGGGTCACCGGCGGGCCGAGGCGCCCTTCCGGGGCCACCCGGGCCTCGGCGTACGGCGGACCGCACTGCACGCGGCCCTGCACCGAAGGGCCGCGGACCTCGGCGTACGCGTCGTCGCGGGCAGGGTGGGGGAGGTGCGCCAGGGGCCCGGGGGCGTCACGGCGGCGGGCCTGACGGCGCGCTGGCTGATCGCGGCCGACGGTCTGCACTCGCCGGCACGCCGGGCCCTCGGTCTGGAGCGTCCCTGCGCGGCACCCCGCAGATACGGGCTGCGCCGCCACTACGGCATCGCGCCCTGGACGGACTTCGTGGAGGTGCACTGGTCGCGCCACGGCGAGGCGTACGTGACACCGGTGGGGGAGCAGCTGGTGGGTGTGGCCGTGCTCAGCCACCACCGGCGCAGCCATGAGCAGCACCTCGCGGCCTTCCCCGCTCTGGCCCGGGCGATCCGGGGACGCGAAGCCGGTCCCGTGCGCGGCGCGGGCCCCCTGCGCCGGACCGCGAGCGGACCGAGAGCCGGACGGGTCCTGCTCGTGGGCGACGCGGCGGGTTACGTCGACGCCCTCACCGGCGAGGGCGTCGCACTGGCCACGGCGACCGCCTCGGCGGCGGTCGACTGCCTCCTGGCCGGTCGGCCCGAGCTCTACCCCGCCCGGTGGCGGCAGCTGACGCGACGGCACCGTCTGCTCACCCAGGCCCTGCTGGCGGCCGCCCGGCACCCCCTGACCGCCGGGCTGATCGTGCCGGCCGCCCAGCGCATGCCCCCGTTGTTCGGCGCGGCGGTACGAGCCCTGCAATAGCCGCTCCGGCGCCAGGGCTGACATGCTGGCGGCGTGCCGACCTCCCCGCTTCTCCCGGAAGCGATAACCCCCGACCCGCCGCACCCCGGCATGCGTCCGCTGATGACCCAGTCCTGGCTGGACCTGGCCTTCCTGCACTGGGTGGCCGACCCCGCCGACGTGGCACCGCTGCTGCCCGCCGGAACGGAGCCCGACACCCTGGACGGCGTCACCTATGTCGGGCTCGTCGCCTTCCGCATGCACCGCGTCGGATGGCTCCGCCTCCCCGGAATCCCCTACCTCGGCAGTTTCCCCGAGACGAACGTACGGCTGTACTCGCGGGACGCCCGGGGACGGCGCGGTGTCGTCTTCCGCTCGCTCGACGCCTCCAGGCTCATCCCGGTGGCCGTCGCCAGGAGCGCCTTCCGGCTTCCGTACGTGTGGTCCCGGATGGATGTCAGGCGCGAGGCCGGCACACTCACCTACACCAGCAGCCGGCGCCTTCCCGGGCCACGGGGCGCCCACAGCAGGATCGTGCTGCGCACCGGCGGGCCGATCGCGGCCCCCACGGAACTCGAACACTTCCTGACCGCGCGCTGGGGGCTGCACAGCACCCTCCACGGCCGCCCGGTGTTCCTCCCGAACGCCCACCCCCGCTGGCCGCTGCACCGCGCCACGCTCCTGGAATGCGACGAGGACCTGGTGACCGCCGCGGGGCTGCCCGCACCCGTCGGGGAGCCGCGGAGCGTGCTCCATTCACCAGGAGTCGCAGTCCGCTTCGGCCGTCCTGTCCGCCTCTGACGCCGGTCGTGGTGGTTCCGGCCGGTCCGTCGTAGTGCGCAGCGAAGCGGCGAGGATGCGGGAAGCCGTGTAAAAAGGGGGGCATGGCCGGACGCTACGGCCGCCCGCGTTCGTTTCTCCGGATGAGAAGCCTCGCTGGTCAGGTCTTTCTCCTGCAGGTGGCGATCGTGGTGTTGCTCGTCGCTGCCTCCGTGACCGCACTCGTGCTGCAGTCACGGGCCGACAGCGAGCGCGAAGCCCGCAATCGCTCGGTCGCCGTGGCCGAGACCTTCGCCAATGCCCCCGGCACGGAGGCCGCCCTCCAGAGCCCAGACCCCACCGCCGAGCTCCAGCCGAGCGCCGAGGCGGCACGGATGGGCTCCGGCGTCGACTTCATCGTCGTCATGAACCTGGACGCCATCCGCTTCACCCACCCGCTGCCCGACCGGATCGGCAAGAAGTTCATCGGCGATGTGCAGCCCGCCCTGGAGGGCCACGTCGTCACCGAGAAGGTCGAGGGAACCATCGGCCCTCTCATCCAGGCCGTGGTGCCCGTGACCGGCGCGAACGGCGAGGTCGTCGGCCTGGTGTCCGCCGGGATCACCATCGAGAACGTCAGCGGGGTCACCCAGAGCCAGCTTCCCCTGCTCCTCGGCACCGCAGGGGGCATCCTGCTGCTGACCACGGGCGGCACCGCGCTCGTGACCCGACGGCTCAAACGCCAGACGCGTGGCCTCGGCCCGACCGAGATGACCCGCATGTACGAGCACCACGACGCCGTGCTGCACGCCGTGCGGGAGGGCGTGGTCATCGTCAGCGGCGACGGCAGGCTCCTGCTGGCCAACGACGAGGCCCGAAGGCTCCTCGGCCTCCCCCTGGACGTCGAGGGCGCGCCCGTCGACCGGCTCGGGCTCGACCCGGTGATCGCCGGGCTGCTCGCCTCGGGACGCAGCGCGACCGACGAGGTGCACTCCGTGGGCGACCGGCTGCTGGCGGTCAGCCAGCGGGCCACCGACCGCAACGGCGGACCCCCCGGCAGTGTCACGACCCTGCGCGACACCACGGAGCTCCAGGCCCTGTCCGGCAAGGCAGCCATGGCGCGCGGACGGCTCAAGCTGCTCTACGACGCCGGCACCGAGATCGGCACCACCCTGGACGTCATGCGCACCTGCGAGGAGCTGTCCGACTTCGCCACGGCCAGGTTCGCCGACTACGCCACCGTCGACGTGGCCGAGGAGGTGCTGCGCGGCGAGGAGCCCACCTCCGCCGGGGTCGCCGGCCGGGGGCTGAGGCGCTCCGCCCTCAGCGGCGCACGCGGCGACACGGGGCTCCATCCGCTGGGCGCGGTGATGCGCTTCCGGCCGACCACGGACATCGGCGCGGCGCTGCTCAGGGGAGAGGCCGTCCTCGACCCCGACCTGTCGGCCCGCTCCGGCTGGCAGGAGCAGCAGCCGCAACGCGCCGACCGCATGGTCGAGAGCGGCTTCCACACACTCATCGCCGTACCGATGCGGGCCAGAGGGGTGATCCTGGGCGTGGCCATGTTCTGGCGTGCCGAGAGGCCCGAGCCGTTCGAGGACGAGGACCTCTCCGTCGCCGAGGAACTCGTCGCCCGCGCCGCCGTGAGCATCGACAACGCCCGCCGCTACTCGCGCGAGCACAACGTGGCCGTCACCCTGCAGCGCAGCCTGCTGCCGCGCGGCCTCCCCGACCAGAGCGCCATCGACGCCGCCTACCGCTACCTGCCCGCACAGGCGGGGCTCGGCGGGCTCGGAGGGGTCGGCGGCGACTGGTTCGACATCATCCCGCTGCCCGGCGCCAGGGTCGCCCTCGTGGTCGGCGACGTGGTCGGGCACGGCCTCCACGCGGCCGCCACCATGGGGCGCCTGCGCACGGCCGTGCACAACTTCTCCACCCTGGACCTGCCGCCCGACGAACTGCTGTGGCACCTCGACGAGCTCGTCGCCCGCATCGACCAGGACGAGACCGCCGACGGCTCCGAGGGAAGCGGTGTCACCGGGGCCACCTGCCTCTACGCGATCTACGACCCGGCCTCCGGGCGCTGCACCATGGCGCGGGCCGGCCATCTCCAGCCGGTCGTCGTCAGCCCCGAGGGCGAGGCCGTCTTCGCGGACGTGCCCGGTGGCCCGCCCCTGGGCCTCGGCGGCATGCCCTTCGAGACCCTCGACGTACAGCTTCCGCAGAACAGCCGGCTGGTGCTGTACACGGACGGGCTCGTCGAGGACCGGCACCGCGACATCGACGAGGGCCTGGAGATGCTGCGCGAGGCCCTGGCCGGGCACCCGGACCGGCCGCCGGAGGAGACCTGCGAGGCCGTCCTGCGGGCCCTGGTGCCCGCCAAGGCCCGTGACGACGTGGCACTGCTCGTCGGACGCACCCTCCGTCTCGCCGCCGAGGACGTGGCGGAGTGGGACGTGCCGTCCGATCCGTCGGCGGTCGCCCGGGTCCGCTCCGACGTGTCCCGCAAGCTGGCGGAGTGGGATCTCGTCGAGGAGGCGTTCACGACCGAGCTGATCCTCAGCGAACTGGTCACCAACGCCATCCGCTACGCCACCGGCCCCATCCGCGTACGCCTGATCCGCGACAGGACACTGATCTGCGAGGTGTCCGACCGCAGCAGCACCTCGCCCCATCTGCGCCAGGCGGCCAGCATGGACGAGGGGGGCCGGGGACTCTTCCTCGTCGCCCAGCTGGCCGAACGCTGGGGCACCCGCTACACCGACGACGGAGGCAAGGTCATCTGGACGGAACAGGTGCTCCAGCCGGGGATGAACGGCCCGGAGTGACCGGCCGCGCGCCGTCCGGTCGCAGGGCCTCGGCCGTCAGGTCACCTGCGGCAGTGCAGGAAGAGATGGGGCTCGGGCACGGCCGCCGGATGGGACGGCGTGAACACCGTGTCCTCCTGGTGCGCGACGGCGAGCCCGGCTTCCGTCGCGAGCCTCCGGAACGCCTCGGGGCCGAAGCTCGTCACCCGTACCTCCTGGCCCATGAAGACGGCGCTCACGCCCTCCACGTCCAGCGGCACCGTCGCCAGGACCAGATGGCCGCCGGGACGGAGGACCCCCGCCAGACGGCGCACGAGCGCGCGCTGCTCCTCGCGCGTCATCTGCAGGAGCGAGAAGTAGACGCAGACCGCCTCGAAGCCCTCCTCCAGCGCGGTGTCGCGGATGTCGGCGCAGCGGAAGGTCGCCCCGGGGACGCCGCGCGTCGCGAGGTCCACCATGACGGGCGAGACATCGATGCCCAGCACCTCGTGCCCCGCACCGGCCAGGGTGTACGCGGTCGGCCGGCCCGTCCCGCTGCCGACGTCCAGGACCCGGCTGTGCGGGGCGAGCTGCTCCAGCAGCCGTTCCAGCGAGGCGCGGTGGGCGTCCGAGCCGGCGAAGGCCCGCTCGTAATCGGCACCGATGGCGTCGAACGCCTCGGCTGCCGGGTGCTGGTGGCCTTCGGTCATGGGACGTCCCCTTCCGGACCGGTCGTGCGCGAAGTCTGACACATCGGCACCCCGGCGTACGGGCCTTGCCGCGGCCCCCGGGAACACCTCGCCCGGGGACCGCGACGCGGGACGTATGTCAGGGAGCGGTCACCAGGTCGTGCTTGGGGACGGTCACCGTGCGGGCGCCGGGCCTGCCGCCCAGGACCACCTTCCGCAGCGCGCTGTTGTTGCCGAGGTTCGTCTCCTTGAGCCGGTTCTCCGGATTGGCCAGCACCTGGATGAAGTACGTCCCGTTCGGCAGACCGGTGATGTCGAAGGACTGGCCCGGAAGGTCCTGGGTGTAGGTGTCACCGGAACCCACGTCGAGCACCTCCCGCACGGAGATGGAGTTCTCCTGACCGCAGGCCGTGGAGAGATCGGTGTTGCCCGGGTGCCAGTTGGCGTTCTTCACCGTGTAGTCGACCGCGTCGGTGTTCGCCAGGCAGAAGGCCTCCTTGCCGCTGCGCACGGTCTCCTTCTTGTCCGCCTTCAGCAGCCGGTAGCTCGCGAAGTCCGTGAAGTGCCAGTGCTCATGACCCGGCCGGGGGTCCCACTCCATGGTGCCGGTCGGGGTGTAGCCGACCTGCTTGCCGGAGGCGTCGTAGAAGTACTGGTAGGCGTCCATCAGCGCGTTGCCCGGCTTGCGGAGGCCGTCCACCACCAGCTGCGCGGGGCCCGCGTTCCACACGTTGGCGCTGAAGGCCAGGTAGTCCTTGCCCGGCGCGCCACCGGTGGTCTGACCGATCGTGATGCCGTAGGCGGGCAGCGAACGCAGATCGGGCTTCGGCACGTCCGGCACGGAAGCCCTGCCCGTGGGACGCCGCGCCTCGGGCGCCGCCGCGGGGGCCTGCCGGGAGCCGTCCGTACGGCCCGGAGCGTCGCCCTGCGCCGACCGGAAGCCCAGGCGCTTGTCGGCCCACGGCACGGCCGCGGGCGCGGGCGGGTGGGGTCCGTGGCCCACGTTGTACGAGGGACCGGCTCCGGTGGTCGCGGACACCGGAGCCGGGGTGCGCGTCGCGGCGTGGCCGGCATGGCTCGTGTGTCCGGCGTGCCCGGACGCGTCACGGCTGCCCCGGGCGGTCGAGGAGGGGTTCTCCTCCTCCCAACTGCGCTCGCGCACCGTCACCTTGACGGTCTGCGGCTTGCCGGTGACCCCGAACAGCTTCCGGTAGCGCGGGGCCACGGCCACCTCGGCGGTGTACTGCCCGGCCGGCAGGACGACGGGCTGTGCGTAGTAGCCGGCGTACGTGTTGGACGCCCAGCCCTTCTCGACACCCCACACCGAGCCGAGCGTGAAGGGGTTCGTCGGGCAGCTCTCGGGATACTTCGACGTGGCCGGGGCCTCGGGCAGGATCCTGCCCGAGGCGTTGTTCGGGCAGAACGACTCCGAACGGTTCACCACGATCTTTCCCGCCGCGTCCCTGACCGTGATCCGGACGAAGCCCGGCAGCCCGGAGAAGTCCTTCACCGTGCCCGCGGGCAGGACCCTGGTGCGGGTCCTGGCCCCGGTGCGGATCACCTGGGTGGCGACGACCGGATCCTTGTAGCTCTTCCGGGTCACCCGCAGTTCCAGCGGGGCGCCGGAGGCGGTGAGATACGTCCCGAGGTCCAGGTAGACACCCGGGTCCTCCTTCCAGGAGTCGAGTGTCACCGACTTCGAGGCGGCGACCAGGCCGAGCTGCGGGACGCCTGACGCCTTCGCGGCGCCGGGCGTGGCGCCGGAGACTCCGGCGGTCACGGTGATCACCGCGGCGGCGGCGACCGCCGGACGCCACAGGCGGTTGCGGGGGGTTCTGGTGCTCATCGCTCTCCGATGTCCGAGTGCCCCGTGGGGCGGTGGATGCGCTCAGCCTGTGAGAGAGGACTTTCACGGCGGAGGTTGTCCGAAGGGACATGAGACATGGAATGTTGGCCGAAATCAGCCTGGAGGGGAACATTCCGGCATGGCTCGGCCGGAATTCCTCCCGATGAGCGACGGATGTGCTAAACGTCCAAGGCCGTCCCGTACAGCCGCTCCACCCTCAGCCGGATGACGATCCTGCGCTCGGCGACCAGCTGCTCGAAGAACGCGTCCTCGTCCTCGGGCTTCGCGGCCGTCGGGATCATCGACAGCAGCTCCCGGCCGACCGCGTCGCCGGGAGCCGTCGTGATCGCGGACACCTCCGCCGTGCCCTCGGCGACGGCGAACGACCAGACGTCGTCACCCTGGACATGCAGCGCCGCGTGCGGGTCGCGCCGCACGTGCTGGATCTTGACGCGGTCGGCCGTGGTGGACAGCCGCACCACGCGGGCCTCGGGGTCCCAGCTGTAGAGCATGGTGGTCAGGTGCGGGTGTCCGCTCTTCCTGACGGTGGCGAGCGTGCCGAACTGCTGCCGTGCGAGCAGCTCGGAGAGGGCTGCGTCGGACAGGGCGCGAGGTGCTGGTCCTTGAGTCATGCCGTGGTCAACTTCCTTGACCGCCACGGCATTCCGCGCGCTCCCGCCCACGTCCACCCTGGGTCCCCGCTCACGGATGCCGGCCTTCCCGGTGCGCGGTCCGGGCCCGTGTGAGCACCGTTCGGGCGGCAAACGGGCACGGTCATCGGCGAAGCGGGCACAGCCGGGCCGTCCCGCCACCCCCGTCACGCGGACCACCAGCGCGGGACCCCGAGGAGATTCGGGCACGAACGGGCACAGCCCGTGGCGCGAAGACGCTGGTCCAACAGCCGATGCTGCTTGTACAAACGATGCGTGGGCCCGAACGGACGCCGGGCCCACGGCAGATCCGCACTAGCGCAGGGATGGTGTCGTGGGCACCGAGGCACGCCGACGAGGAATTCTGGAAGCCGCCCGGCAGGACGGTTCGGTCGACGTGAACCGGCTGGCCGAACGGTTCCAGGTGGCCAAGGAGACGATCAGGCGCGATCTGCACACCCTGGAGGAGCACGGTCTCGTACGGCGTACCCACGGCGGTGCGTACCCGGTCGAGAGCGCGGGGTTCGAGACGACGCTCGCGATGCGCACCACGCATCACGTGCCGCAGAAGTCCCGGATCGCGAAGGCCGCCGCCGACCTCCTGGGCGACGCGGAGACGGTGTTCGTCGACGAGGGCTTCACCCCCCAGCTCATCGCCGAAGCCCTCCCGCGCGACCGGCCGCTGACCGTGGTCACCGCTTCCCTGGCCGTGGCGACCGTCCTCGCGGACGCCGAGAAGACGGCGGTGCTCCTGCTCGGCGGGCGCCTGCGGGGCAGCACCATGGCCACGGTCGACCACTGGGCGACCCGTATGCTCGCCGGCTTCGTCATCGACCTCGCGTACGTCGGCGCGAACGGAATCTCCCGGCAGTACGGGCTGACCACCCCGGACCCGGCGGTGTGCGAGGTCAAGGCACAGGCCATGCGCAGCGCCCGCCGCCGGGTCTTCGCCGGCGTCCACACGAAATTCGGTGCGGTGAGCTTCTGCCGCTTCGCAGGCGTCGACGACTTCGAGACCGTCGTCACCGACACCGGGCTGCCGTCGGCGGAGGCCCAGCGCTACTCCCTCCTCGGCCCGAACGTCATCCGCGTCTGATCCCGCACGGCGGCGGCCCCCGCCGCCGCCCCCGACCGATCCCCGCTCACCTTCCCGCCCCGCCCAGGAGGCCGGAGGGCAGCCCCGCCATGCCCGGAGACCGTCAGGAGAGCCGCGAAGGGCACAGGTACCGACCCATGAGCCGCTACGACCGATACAGGAGAACAACTTATGCCCCACCAGCAACGACGCCGTGGGATCCGCGTGCGTGCGGTCGCGGGCACAGCAGCGATGGCCCTGGTCACCGCCGGATGCGCGGGAGCGGGCGGCACCGCCTTCGGAGGGGGTGACGCACTCAACGTACTCATGGTCAACAACCCGCAGATGCTCGAACTGCAGAAGCTCACCGCCGAGCACTTCACCGAGGAGACCGGCATCAAGGTCCACTTCACGGTGCTCCCCGAGAACGACGTGCGGGACAAGATCAGTCAGGACTTCTCCAACCAGGCGGGCCAGTACGACGTCGGCACCATCAGCAACTTCGAGGTCCCCTTCTTCGCGAGGAACGACTGGCTGCATCCGCTCGACGACTACGCCGCGCAGGACACCGCCTTCGACCAGGACGACATCCTCGAACCCCTGCGGGAGTCGCTCACCGCCGAGGGCAGGCTCTACGCCCAGCCCTTCTACGGCGAGTCGTCCTTCCTGATGTACCGCAAGGACGTCTTCGAGGCGAAAGGGCTGGAGATGCCCGCCCACCCGACCTGGGAACAGGTCGCCTCACTCGCCGCCCGGGCCGACGGCGCCGAGCCCGGGATGAAGGGCATCTGCCTGCGTGGACTGCCCGGCTGGGGCGAGCTCGTCGCCCCGCTCACCACCGTCGTCAACACCATGGGCGGCACCTGGTTCACCGAGGACTGGAAACCGCAGCTCACCTCACCCGAGTTCAAGAAGGCCACGAAGTTCTACGTCGACCTCGTGCGCAAGCACGGCGAGCGCGGCGCCTCCCAGTCCGGGTACGCCGAGTGCCTCAACAACATGACCCAGGGCAAGACCGCCATGTGGTACGACGCCACGGCGGGCGCCGGCTCGCTGGAGGCCGCGGGCTCACCGGTCAAGGGGAAGGTCGGCTACGTCCCCGCGCCGGTCGAGAGGACCAAGAGCTCGGGATGGCTCTACACCTGGGCATGGGGCGTCCAGAAGGCGTCCAGGAAGGCCGACGACGCCTGGAAGTTCGTCTCCTGGGCCTCCAGCAAGGAGTACGAGTCACTCGTCGGGGAGACCAGCGGATGGTCCAACGCACCCGCCGGCAAACGGGCCTCCACGTACGACAACCCGGAATACCTGAAGGCCGCGGGCGCCTTCGCGGACGTCACCGAGCAGGCCATCGCCGGCGCCGACCCGAAGAACCCCGGCACCCAGCCGCGCCCGGTACCCGGAATCCAGTTCGTGGGCATCCCCGAGTTCACCGATCTCGGCACCAGGGTCGCGCAGGAGATCAGCGCGGCCATCGCCGGCCGCCAGTCCGTCGACAAGGCGCTGGCCACGTCCCAGGAGCTGGCCGAACAGGTCGCCAAGGAGTACCGATGACCACAGCAGTCGGCACCACCCCGCAGTCACCACCCCGGCCACCCGGAGCCCCGGCCCGCCGGAGGAGCGGGCCCCGGGCCTGGGCCACCAGGGCGCCCCTGCTGCCCGCACTGGTCTTCCTGATCGTGGTGACCCAGCTGCCCTTCGTGGCGACCCTGGTGATCTCCCTCTTCGACTGGAACTCCCTCAGCCCCGAGAAGCGCGCCTTCAACGGGCTCGACAACTACGCCTCCGTCTTCACCGACGCCGCGCTGCGCGACTCGGTGCTCACCACGATCCTGCTGACCGCGGGCGTGGTCATCGCCACCGTCGTCATCGGGCTGGCCCTCGCGCTGCTCCTGGACCGCACGTTCTTCGGCCGCGGCATGGTCCGCACCCTGCTCATCACGCCGTTCCTGATCGTGCCCGTCTCCGCCGCGCTCCTGTGGAAGCACGCGCTCTACAACCCGGAGTACGGCCTGCTCAACGGCGCGCTGAGCTGGGTCGGCGAGCTCTTCGGCGACACCACCCCGAGCCAGCCCGACTGGATCGCGGACATGCCGCTGCTCGCCGTCATCGCCGCACTCGTGTGGCAGTGGACGCCGTTCATGATGCTGATCCTGCTCGCCGGGCTCCAGAGCCGGCCCGCCGAGGTCGTCGAGGCCGCGCGGCTGGACGGCGCGAGCGCCTGGCAGACCTTCCGCTACCTGACCCTGCCGCACCTGCGCAGATACCTCGAACTCGGCGTCCTGCTCGGCGCCGTCTACATCGTGCAGAACTTCGACGCGGTGTTCACCCTCACCGCCGGAGGCCTCGGCACCGCCAACCTCCCGTACACGATCTACCAGACCTTCTACCAGGCCCACGAATACGGACTGGCGTCCGCCGCGGGAGTCGTGGTGGTGATCGGCACGATCGTCATCGCCACCTTCGCGCTCCGGACCGTCTCGTCCCTCTTCAGTGAGGAGGCGAACCGAGCATGACCACCGCCACCGCCACCGCCACCGCCACCGTCCCCGCGCCCGCCCCGTCCGCGCGACGCGTCCTGCGAACGGCCAGACGGCGCTCCGCGGCGCTCGGTCTGCTGGCCTGGGCGGCCGGACTCGCCTTCTGCCTGCCCGCGCTGTGGATGCTGCTGACCTCGCTGCACGCGGAGCCGGACGCGGCCACCAACCCGCCGTCCCTCTTCGCGCCGCTCACCCTCGACGGCTACCGGGCCTTCTTCGGCGCCGACACCGGCGTCACCCCGTGGCCGCCGCTGCTCAACTCGCTCGGCGCGTCCGTCTTCTCCACGCTGCTGACCCTCCTGCTGGCGCTTCCGGCGGCGTACGCCCTGTCCATCCGGCGCGTCCGCAAGTGGACCGACGTGATGTTCTTCTTCCTCTCCACGAAGATGCTGCCCGTCGTCGCGGGACTCCTGCCCGTCTACCTGTTCGCCAAGAACGCCGGGATGCTGGACAACATCTGGCTGCTCGTCCTGCTCTACACCTCGATGAACCTGCCGATCGCGGTCTGGATGATGCAGTCCTTCCTGTCGGACGTCCCCGTCTCCGTGATCGAGGCCGCCCAGGTCGACGGCGCGAGGCTGCCGACCGTCCTGGCCCGGGTCGTCGCACCGATGGCCGCGCCCGGCATCGCCGCCACCGCCCTGATCTGCTTCATCTTCAGCTGGAACGAGCTGCTCTTCGCACGGGTGCTCACCGGCGTCGTCGCCCAGACCGCACCCGTCTTCCTCACCGGATTCGTCACCAGCCAGGGCCTGTTCCTGGCCCAGCTGTGTGCCGCGTCCGTCGTCGTGTCCCTGCCGGTGCTCGCCGCCGGCTACGCCGCCCAGGACAAACTCGTCCAGGGCCTGTCTCTCGGAGCAGTGAAATAATGCGGGCAGCGATCGTCGAAGCCCCCGGCAGGATCTCCGTCACCACCGTCCCCGACCCGGCCCCCGGCCCCCGCGACGTCGTCGTCTCCGTCGCCTCCTGCGGGCTCTGCGGCACCGATCTCCACATCCTCCAGGGCGAGTTCGCGCCCACCCTGCCCATCGTCCCGGGCCATGAGTTCGCCGGGGAGATCGTCGGCGTCGGCCGGGACGTCACGGAGCTGGCCGTCGGCGACCGGGTGGCCGTCGACCCCTCCCTGCACTGCCACGAGTGCCGGTACTGCCGCATCGGGCGCGGCAACCTCTGCGAGCGCTGGGCCGCCATCGGCGTCACCGTGGCGGGCGGCGCCGCCGAGTACGCGGTCGCCCCCGTGGCCAACTGCGTCAAGCTGCCCGAGCACATCGACGTGAAGGACGCGGCCCTGATCGAGCCGCTCTCCTGCGCGGTGCGGGGCTACGACGTACTGAACAGCACCCTCGGCGCCGAGGTGCTCATCTACGGCTCCGGAACCATGGGGCTGATGATGCTGGAGCTCGCCAAGCGCACCGGCGCGGCGGGCGTCGACGTCCTGGACGTCAACCCCGAACGCCTCGCCACGGCCGGGCTCCTCGGCTGCTCCCGGTCGGCGGCCGGGGCCGACGAGCTCGACCGGCCCGGCGGCTGGGACGTCGTGATCGACGCGACGGGCAACGCGGCCGCCATCCAGGACGGCCTGGGGCGCGTCGCCAAGGGCGGCACCTTCCTCCAGTTCGGGGTCGCGGACTACGCGACCACGGCCGTCATCGAGCCGTACCGCATCTACAACCAGGAGATCACCATCACCGGCTCGATGGCCGTCCTGCACAGCTACGAACGCGCTGCCGCGCTCTTCGCCACCGGGGTCCTCGACCCGGCCGTGTTCATCAGCGACCGGATGCCGCTCGACCGGTACCCCCAGGCCATCGACCGCTTCAAGGCGGGCATCGGCCGCAAGATCGTGGTCGAGCCGTGACGGGCGGGCGGCCCCGCCCCGTGCTGGTGCTCGGCGAGGCCCTCATCGACCTCGTACCGGTGGACGGGGACGGCGGCGTACGGACCGCACAGTTCGGCGGGGCGCCGGCCAACGTCGCCGTCGGGCTGGCGAGGCTCGGCATCCCGACCGTGTTCGCGGGCGGCATCGGCGGCGACGGATTCGCCCGGACGATCGAGGAGCGGCTGCGGGAGGCCGGGGCCGACCTCACCCTGTGCGCACGCTCCGGCCTGCCCACGGCGCTGGCCGTCGCGGAGCCGGGCGCGGGGGGCACGGGCTACCACTTCCACCTCCAGGACACGGCCACCTTCCGGCTGCCGGACCTCTCCGCGCAGACCTCCCGGTTCGGCGCCGTGTACGTCGGCGGGCTCGCGGCCGTGGTGGACCCGGCGGCCGCGGTCGTCCGGGCGACAGCCGAGGCCGCGGCGTCCCGCTCCCTCCTCGTGGTGGACCCCAACGTCCGCAGGGACCGCACCCTGGGCGAGGACGACGGTTCGGCGGTCCTGCGCGCGCTGTGCGGCCTCGCACACGTCGTGAAGGCCAGCGACGAGGACCTGGAGCGGCTGTGGCCGGGGGACCGCCCGGAGGACACCTGCCGGAGGCTGGCGGCGTGCGGGCGGCTGGTCGTCCTGACCAGGGGCGCCCGGGGCAGCACCGCGTACACGGCGACGGCGCCGCCCGTGTCCGTCGACGCGGTGCCCGTCGAGGTCGTCAACACGATCGGCGCCGGGGACGCGTTCGCCGCCGGCCTGCTGAGCCGCATGAGCGCCCTCGGCTCCCTCACCGCGAGCCCGGACCCCGGCACCCTGCGGGACATGCTGTCCTTCGCCTCCCGGGCCGCCGCATCGGTCTGCGCGCGGGCGGGCACGGAACCCTCCGTGCCCGCCGGAACCTGAGGGGGAGCGACGGCCGTGGACATGCGCGCCCGGGGGCGGGTGCGCATCCTGGCTGTGTGACCTGGAGCCCCGATGGCAGCCGCACGCCCGACGGACTGTCGCTGGCGCTCGCCCAGGCCGTGGTGAGCGCTGTCGACGCCGTCGGGGGGTACGGCGGCGGCGTCTATCTCCGCACCCGCACCCCCGACCTCCTGATGCTGGCGGTGCTCGCGGGGCTGCCCGGCCCGCTGCTGCGGCCCTGGTCGCGCATGCATGTGAACCGGCCCTTCCCGGTGGCCGAGGCCTACCGCTCGGGCCATCCGGTGTACCTCGGCGACGCCGAGGAGACCATGCGCCGCTTCCCGCAGCTGATGGCGGGCCTGCCGTTCCCCTTCGGATCGCTCTGCGTCCCCGTCGTCGGAGGAGGCACCCCCCTGGGCGTCCTCGTCGTGCTGCGCTACGCCACCAGAGGGGTACCGGTCGGCGGCGCCGACCGGCGCCGCATGGAGGAACTCGCGGAACGGCTCGGCGAGGACCTCGCCGCCCTGGAACGGGACGGGCACCCGGTCGAATGGGAGGGCGAGCCCCGGCTTCTGCGGCTGCCGGCGGACACCGCGCGCCCGCTGCGGATCGGACGCTTCGAGTGGGACGTCGACAGCGGGGCCGTCACCGCGGACGAGGAGGCGCACGCCATCCTGGGCCACGTGAGCACCGCGCCCGCGGTGCACACCATGGAGGAGCTGACGGCCGGGCTGCTGCCGGACGACGTCTACGGGCTGTGGGCCCTCGGGCACCGGGCCGCGCGCTCGGCGGAGCCCCATGTGCGCCGCATGCGGCTCTGGGGCCCCGACAGCCGTCCGCTGGTGGTCGAACTCACCGGCCGCGGGGAGAACGGCCACCGGGTGGCCGGTCTCCTGCTCGACCCGGGAGCGGAGCCCGTCGTCCCCGAGGCGGCCGACCGGGTCCCGCGAGGCATGCTCTCCCTCGACCGGACCGGCAGGATCACCTACGTCAACCGCAGGGCCGAGAAGATCCTTGAGCGTCCCAGGGCGGAGCTGGCGGGCCGGATCCTGTGGGAGGCCCTGCCATGGCTCGCGAACCCGGCCTACGAGGACCACCACAGGGCCGCCCTGTTCTCCGACGCCCCCGTCTACTTCCTCGCCCGCCGCAACCCGAAGCAGTGGCTCTCCGTGGCGATGTTCCCCGGCCGGGACGGGGTCACCCTCACCTTCCTCCGCTCCGGGCGGCCCGGGCACACGCCCGAATCCGCCACCCCGGCGGGAGCGGCATTCGGCTCGCCCGCCGACCGCTCCGCCGTCCTGTACCGGCCGGTCGCCCTGGCCATCGCGCTGACGGAGGCCGTCACCGCGCGCCAGGTCTCCGCCGTGGTCACCGAGGAGCTCCTTCCCGCGTTCGGCGGCAGACAACTGGCCATCTACCTCCAGCACGAGCGGCGTCTCCACATGGCCTGGGAGACGGGCTTCCCGCTGGGCTTCCTGGACCGGTTCGACGGCGTCGGCCTCGACGCGCACATCCCCGGCGTGGACACGCTGACGACCGGCCGGCCGCTGTTCTTCGAGTCCATGGAGCAGCTGGCCGAGGCCTACCCCGGAATCCCTCTGGACACCGATGTGGGCGCCCGCGCCTTCCTGCCGCTGATCGCCTCCGGCAGGCCCGTCGGCTCGTGCATCCTCGGCTTCGACCAGCCCCGAGGCTTCAGCCCAGAGGAGCGCACCGCGCTCACCGCGCTGGCCGGGCTCATCGCCCAGGCGCTCCAGCGGGCCCAGCGCTACGACACGGAGGCCGCGCTCGCGCGGGGGCTCCAGGACGCGCTGCTGCCGCACCGGCTGCCCGTCGTCGACCAGGTCGACACCATCGGGCGCTATCTCTCGGGCACCCAGGACATCGAGATCGGCGGCGACTGGTACGACGTCGTCGAGACCGGAAGCGGACTCGCCCTGGTCATCGGCGACGTCCAGGGCCACGGAGTCGCCGCTGCCGCCACCATGGGACAGCTCCGCAGCGCCGTACGCGCCTTCGCGCTCACCGGGCACGAGCCGCAGGAGATCATGAGCGCCACCAACCAACTGCTCATCGGCCTCGATCCCGGTCAGTTCGCCAGTTGCTGCTACGTGCTCCTCGACCCGGTCACCGGCACCGTCAGGGCCGTACGCGCCGGACACCCCCAGCCCGTGCTCAGGCACCCCGACGGCACGACCGAGGTGCTGGACCTGGCGGGCGGCGTGGTGCTCGGCGTCGACCCCGACGCGTCGTATCCCGTGACCGAGCTGCGGCTCGAACCCGGTTCCGTGCTGGCGCTGTTCACCGACGGGCTGGTGGAGAAGGCGGGCGCGGACATCGACGAGGGCATCGAGCGGCTGCGCAGCACGCTGGCCGACACGGGCCGTCTGTCGCTGGCCGAGACGGCGGACCGGGTGATCGCCCGGGCCGGACTGGACGACGACCGCCCCGACGACATCGCCCTCCTGCTGGCCGCCCGCCGAAATCCGTCGTGCTGATCACCACGCTGATCACCGCCCCGGGCTGCGGTCCAGGCGCCCCGGTGAGGCATCCTCTGCTGGTCGGGCAGAACGGGTCCGCGTCGGTGAACGGAGATCCGCCGCGGTCTGTGACGGAGAAGGATTCGGAACCAGATGGCAGACAACACGGACCTCTTGGCCTTCGTGCGGGCGCGCCTCGCGGAGGAGGAGCTCATCGCGCGGGAAGCCGGCGGAGACGGCTGGCGCACCCCGGCCGAGGCGCCCGGCGAGGTGCACGACCGGACGAGCGGCATCGCGTTCGTCGTACGGTCGCGGGGCTACGACCGGCACATCGCCTTCCAGGACCCGGCGCGCACCCTGCGCCGTATCGAGACCACCAGGGTGCTCCTGGACGAGTACGAGGAGATCGCGGTCCTGGACACCGACCGGCCCGCCCAGGACTTCAGCTCGGGCCGCGCCGTCGGGCTCGGCTTCGTCGTCCGGCAGATGGCCGCCGAGCACGCCGGGCACCCCGACTACCGGGTGAAGTGGCTGCCCCGCTTCTCGCACTGGGGCCCGCCGTCCGAAGCGTGACGGTCCGGTCCGGGCCAGGTGCCCACCAGCCGGAGTGAGTACGGGGGAGCGGCCCGTCTGAGTACCTGGCCCGATGCCGCCGCCTGCCGTCGGCGGTCGAATGGGGTCATGGTCCGCATCGCGCCGCCGCGCCCCCGTATCCAGAAGAACCTGACCAGCGCCGGATCGGCGCTGGCCGTCACCCTGCTCCCGCTGGCCGTCGGCGTCCTGCTGGCCAGGACGATGGCGCTGGATCCGATGACGCCGGTGAACGCGCTGGTCACCAGCGGCGGGCAGCGAGCCCGGATCGCGCCGTCCCGCTGGGTCCTGAGAGCTCGAACGCGCGAGCTTCTATCCCGACGGTAATGGAACGCCTGTCCAGGCAAGCGCTCTCGCTTCTGTTACACGGAAATGGGCTTCCCGGGCTTCGGCGCCCGGGGGAGCGGAGCGGGTGTGAACGGGGCGCTCCGACCAGGCGAACGGCCAGCCGAAAGGGTCGGTGCAAGGATCAACGGTTGACAGGTCTACGACCGCCGGAATCCGTGTCGAATGCAGCCGCGTGTGACAGAAATGTCCGCACTTTGTCACACGAACCAGGGCACCTTTCGGCCACCTCGAAAGCGGGACAAAGTTTGCGTTCTCGGCACGACGCCGGGGTCGGAAAAACGCCCGGCACTCCATTCCGGGCCCGCATGATGAGGGGTTTCCATGTCCCGTTCCGCACGACGGATCACCGCCACCGTTCTCGCCACCGGCGCCCTGCTCGGCGCCGCGGCCCTGCCGGCCACGGCCGACGGCCGGGACCACGACCGTGGCCGCGACCGCCAGCGCTCGGCGATCGTCCTCGGCGAGATCCAGTACGAGAGCCCCGGCCGCGACAACGGCTCCAACCGCAGCCTGAACGCGGAGTGGGTCACCGTCACGAACACCAGCCGCCACTCCGTGAACCTCCGCGGCTGGACGCTCACCGACGAGAGCCGCCGCTCGTACACGTTCGACCTGCGGCTGGCCGGCCGCTCCTCCGTCCGTGTCCACACCGGCGTGGGCCGCGACACCCGGCACGACGTCTACCAGGACCGCCGCAACTACGTGTGGGACAGCCGTGACACCGCGACCCTCCGTGACAACCGGGGCCGCAAGATCGACTCCGAGTCCTGGGGCCGGCACCGTGACGGCGGCCACCGCGACGGCGGTCGTGACGGCGGTCGTGACGGCGGCCACCGCGGCAACCGCTGAACGGCGGGGCCGGGGGGAAGCGGCGTTCCCCCCGGGCGCCCTGCCTGAGCGACCGGCCTGAGCGTTCTCCCTGAGCGATCGGCCCGAATGACCGGCGTACCACGGCTCACCCCCGTGGTACGCCGCGTTCGTTTGCGCCGCCTTGCGGCTCCGGGGCCGCGTGGGGGCGGGGGCTGTGCAACGGGAGGCGTCCGGTGATGTCAGGATGGACCCATGACCATCAAGGCGTATTTCGACATCAGCATCGACGAGAAGCCCGCTGGGCGGATCGTGTTCAACCTTTTCGACGACGTTGCCCCCAAGACCGTGGAGAACTTCCGCGCGCTCGCCACCGGTGAGAAGGGCTTCGGCTACGCCGGCTCGCCGTTCCACCGCGTGATCCCGGGCTTCATGCTCCAGGGCGGAGACTTCACCAACGGCAACGGAACCGGCGGCAAGAGCATCTACGGCGAGAAGTTCGCCGACGAGAACTTCACCCTGAAGCACAACAAGCCGGGGCTGCTCTCGATGGCCAACGCCGGCCCGAACACCAACGGTTCGCAGTTCTTCATCACCACCGTCCTCACGCCGTGGCTCGACGGCAAGCACGTGGTGTTCGGTGAGGTCGCCGACGAGACCAGCATGGAGCTCGTCCGCAAGATCGAGTCGTACGGCTCGTCCTCCGGCCAGACCAAGGCCGGCATCGCCGTCTCCGCGTCCGGCGTTATCTGAGGTCTTCCGTCCGGGCCGGGGCACGCGGGCCCGGCATGATCTGACGCGAGGCTTCGGGTGCACACGCCGCGGGCCCCGGCCGCTCTCTGCGGTCCGGGGCCCCCGCGCGTTCACGGGCCCGTCGGGACCGGCCCCGCGGGCTGGCATGATCGTGGGCATGAACGAGCGCATCATCGCCGCGTGTGACGGGGCATCGAAGGGCAATCCGGGACCTGCCGCCTGGGCGTGGGTCGTGGCCGATGACCAGGGGAACCCCCAGCGATGGGAGGCGGGCCCGCTCGGCACGGCCACCAACAACGTCGCCGAGCTCACCGCCCTGCTGGAACTGCTGAGGTCCACCGACCCCGCCGTCCCCGTCGAGGTGCGGATGGACTCGCAGTACGCGATGAACGCGGTCACCAAATGGCTCCCGGGCTGGAAGCGCAACGGCTGGAAGACGTCGGGCGGCAAGCCGGTCGCCAACCGCGAGCTGGTGGTCGGTATCGACGAGCTGCTGGCCGGGCGCAGCGTGGAATTCCGCTACGTGCCGGCGCACCAGGTGGACGGTGATCCGCTCAACGCGCTGGCCGACCAGGCCGCGAGCGAGGTCGCCGTGTCCCAGCAGGCCGCGGGCACCGCGCACGGTACCGCCGCGCTGCCGGTTCCGGCCCCCGCCCGCTCGGCCAAGGGCAGAACGGGCGCCTCGCGCGGGGGATCCACCCGGTCCGGCGGAACGGGCTCCGCGGGCGCCGGCGGCGGGTCCGCCCGGTCCGGCGCGACGATCAGGGCGAAGTTCGCGGGCCGCTGCCAGTGCGGGAAGCCTTACGCGGCCAAGGACATGATCGCGAAGAACGCGAGCGGCTGGGGCCACCCGGAATGCCGGGCGCTCGCCTGAGGCGACCGCCCCGGGCGCTCAGATGTCGGCCCAGACCAGCCGGCCGGACATGCTGGTGCGGGTGCCCCACCGTGAGGCCAGCGCGTCCACGAGCATCAGGCCCCGCCCGTCCTCGGCGACCGAGGTGAGGCTGAACCCTTCGTGCCCGTCCATGCCCTCCGGCACGGTCGCGGCAACGGGCCCCGGGCCCTCCGTGCCGTCGTGAGCGCCGGGGCCATGAGACCCGTCGCCCGCGGCGCGGTGCCGCTCAGGGCGCGCCGCTGCGTGGCGGGTGTGCGGCACGGCCGGGTCCCTCGGCCGGGGCAGTGGCTGCCCGTGCCGCAGACGGCGGTTCCACACGCAGATGCGCACCCGGCCGGGGGTCCGCAGCAGGCGGCACCGGATCCGCCGGCCCGTGGTGTGCTCCACCGCGTTGGCCACCAGCTCGGTCACCACCAGGGCCGCGGTCTCCACGCGGTCGTCGGGCTCTCCCCAGCTCCGCATGGCTTGCTGCACGCGGTGCCTTGCTTCGGGGACACTCCGGGGGAGGCGGGGAATCCACCAGCTCTGTGCGCTACGACCGCCCGAGCCCTCCGGGGTGAGACGCGCGCACGCGACTATTTCCGACATGTACGTACTCTCCGTGCAAAGTGCATACTTTGCAAGAGACAGAATGACCAAATAGTTCCGGATAGTGTCTGAATCTGTGCTGCGTCTGCCTGAAACTCGCCCGTTTCGGCGCGCCGAGAGAGGTACGTGGATGAGGCCCCGATCCGGCCCCACGGTCGAGCACCGTGTCCTGGCGGCGCGCCTGCGCCTCCTGCGGGAACGCGCGGGCATCAGCCTGCAGGCCGCTGCCGTGGCACTGGGTGCCCACCCCGCGACCGTACGCCGGATCGAGCGTGCCGAGACGGGGCTCGACGCCCACCAGGTCCGGGTGCTTCTGGAGCGCTACGGGGTCTCCGACGCCGAGGGCGAGCCGATCATGGCGGGCCTGGCCGCCGCGAATCTGCCCGGCTGGTGGCACCGGTGGCGGGACACGATGCGCCCGTGGCAGCAGGAGGTCATCGGCATCGAATCCAGCGCCCGGCTCGTCCGGACCTGGCACCCCGCGGTGGTCCCCGAACTGCTGCGCACCCCGGCCTACGAGGCCGCCCTCTGCCACGCCCTGTTCCCGGCCGAATCCGGTGCGTGGCGCGACCGCCGCGTCGAACTGCTGGGGGAGCGGCAGCGCCGCCTGGAGGAGCGCGGGGCCGTCCTGTGGGCCCTGTTCCCCGCAGCCGCCCTTCACACCCGGGTCGGCGGCCCCGCGGTGATGGCCGGGCAGCGGGCCGTACTGGAGGAGGCCGCCGACCGCCGGCACCTCACGGTCCAGGTGGTGCCCCTCGGCCACCCGCCGCACCCCATGACCGGAGTCCCGCCGCTGCACCTGCTGCGCGTACAGGCCCCGGAGATCGGCGACCGCGCGGTCCTGGAGATCCCCGGGAGCCGCGTGGACATCATCGACGAACCCGCCGCCGTCATGGACTACCGCATCAGGCTGGACACCGCCTGCGCGTCCGCCCCGCACCCGGGCACGCCCCTCCCGGCCGGCCGGGAGAATCCCGGAAACCTTTGAAGAACGGTCCTGTTGGGGTTTCGAACGCCCGGAGACGGTCACGCGCACAGTGCGCGACTCACGCAACGCACGGAACACAGAGCGACGAAGCGGGAACCGCCGCGTCGGCGGGCCCGTCCCGTACGAGAAGGAGTGAGCGACATGGACAACTGGCGCACCCACGCGGCATGCCGCGAGGAGGACCCCGACCTGTTCTTCCCCATCGGCAGCAGCGGCCCGGCACTCGTGCAGACCGAGGACGCCAAGGCGGTCTGCCGGGCCTGCCCCGTGCGGGAACAGTGCCTGGAATGGGCTCTGGAGAACGGCCAGGACGCAGGTGTGTGGGGAGGCACGGACGAGAACGAACGCCGTGCCCTGAAGCGCCGCCGCTCCCGCCGCCAGGTCAGGAGCCACGGATGACGCCTCCCCGCTCCGGACACCCCGCCGGGAGAGGATGAGCCATGGACACCTGGGTCTGGCTCCTCATCGGCGCGATCGTCCTGCTGCTCCTGGCGGGTGTCGCCGCGGTCCTGCTGGTACGGGTGATCCGTGCCAGGAAACTGCTCATGGACGCCGGAATCCCCCTGCGCGACAAGGCGCTGGTGTGGGCGGCCGTGATCTACACCGTGTCGCCCGTCGACCTCCTGCCGGACCCCGTCTACCTCGACGACATCGGCTTCCTGCTGCTCGCCCTGCGCTCGCTGCACGCCGCGGCGCACACGGCAGGCGTGGGGCGGGGCCGGAACGCCGTGACACGGAAGGAACCTGGCGGCAACCTTTCGGCTTCCGGGAGCAACTGAGGGGGCGTAAGCCATCCCCTGCCAGAAGGTGCCTCCCGTGGAGCCTCTGCTTACCCGACCCGATTCCCGCCCCCCTCGCAGACGCCGCATCACCCGCACCCGCGCGCTGGCGGCCGGGCTGCTCGCCGCCGGCGGGCTCGTCGCCCTCGGCCCAGCCTCGCAGGCCGCCACCGCCCGGCAGGCGGAGGCCCTCGACCGC
Organism: Streptomyces sp. CB02058; assembly: GCF_001905505.1. Classification (GTDB taxonomy): domain Bacteria; phylum Actinomycetota; class Actinomycetes; order Streptomycetales; family Streptomycetaceae; genus Streptomyces. Next base: position 382,462 of record NZ_LIPG01000004.1, on the reverse strand, counting down.
GGCGTCGTGAGCGTCCACACCGACAGCGGGAACCTCGTCAGCTGGCGCTGGCTGGGTACCGACCCCGACAACGTGTCGTTCAACGTCTACCGGGCCGGCACCAAGGTGAACGCCTCGCCGGTCACCGCGTCGACCAACTACTTCCACTCGGGCGCGCCCGCCACCGCCGACTACACGGTGCGCGCGGTCGTCAACGGCGTGGAACAGGCCGACTCCGTGCACGCGATCCAGTTCCGCGCCGGATACAAGGACGTGCCCATCAGCCCGCCCGCCGGCGGAACGACACCCGACGGGGTCTCCTACACCTACGAGGCCAACGACGCTTCCGTGGGCGACCTGGACGGCGACGGCGCCCTCGACTTCGTCCTGAAGTGGCAGCCCACCAACGCCAAGGACAACTCCCAGTCCGGCTACACGGGCAACACGATCATCGACGGCATCCGGCTGGACGGCACCAGGCTCTGGCGCATCGACCTGGGGCGCAACATCCGTTCCGGGGCGCACTACACGCAGTTCCAGGTGTACGACTACGACGGGGACGGCCAGGCCGAGGTGGCTACGAAGACCGCCGACGGCAGCGTCGACGGGGCCGGCAAGGTGATCGGCAGCTCCTCCGCGGACTACCGCAACTCCTCCGGCTACATCCTGTCCGGCCCCGAGTTCCTGACGATGTTCAACGGGAAGACCGGTGCCGCGATGGGCACCGTCGACTACGTCCCCGCGCGCGGCACGGTGTCCTCCTGGGGCGACTCGTACGGCAACCGGGTCGACCGCTTCCTCGCCGGCACGGCCTATCTGGACGGCGCGAGGCCGTCCCTGATCATGGCGCGCGGCTACTACACGCGCAGCGTCATCGCCGCCTGGGACTGGCGCAACGGAGCCTTCACCCGGCGCTGGACCTTCGACACGAACAGCTCCACCAACACCGGCAAGGGATACGACGGCCAGGGCAACCACCAGCTGTCCATCGCCGACGCCGACGGTGACGGCAAGGACGAGATCATCTACGGCGCCATGGCCGTGGACGACAACGGCAGCGGACTGTGGACCACGAAGAACGGCCACGGGGACGCCATGCACGTCGGGGACCTCGATCCCTCCCGCGCGGGCCTGGAGGAGTTCAAGGTCGACGAGGACAGCTCCAAGCCGTCCTCCTGGATGGCGGACGCCAAGTCCGGCCAGATCCTGTGGTCCACCCCGGCCAGCGGGGACAACGGGCGAGGGGTGTCCGGCGACATCTGGTCCGGCAGCGCCGGTGCGGAGTCCTGGTCCTCCGCCGTCTCCGGGGTACGCGGCCCGAAGGGTGACGTCGTCACCAGCCGCAAGCCGTCCAGCTCGAACTTCCTGTCCTGGTGGGACGGGGACACCACCCGCGAACTCCTCGACGGCGACCACATCGACAAGTACGGCACCTCCGGCGACACCCGTCTGCTGACCGGGGCCTCGGTCCACTCGAACAACGGCACCAAGGCCACGCCCGCGCTCTCCGGCGACATCTTCGGCGACTGGCGTGAGGAAGTGGTCTGGGCGACCACCAACAACACGGCACTGCGCATCTACTCCACGCCGCACGAGACCGGCACGAAGATCACCACACTGCTCCACGACACGATGTACCGCACGGCGCTGGCCTGGCAGAACACGGCCTACAACCAGCCGCCGCACCCCAGCTTCGCCATCGGGAGCGGCATGGCGACCGCGCCGCGGCCGGTCATCACGACGCCGTAGCCGGCACAGCGTCAGGCTTTCCGCTCAGGGACGGCGACTGCGGGAGATTGTCCCGCAGTCGCCGTTTCCGCGCGGGGAGCGGGTCGAACCCCTCGTACGGCGCGTGCGTGCACGTCTGCTTCGGCACGGTCACCGCCGCCGCGCTCCTGCTCCGGCTCCGATCACGAGTCCGTGGGCAGCAGCGCGGCGATGTCGCCCAGAACGCGGGCCGCCGGTGCCGGGTCGACCAGCCACTTCAGGTGGCTGCTGGTGAGCGTACGGACGTCGTAGGGATTCTCCGGCGTCAGCGCGTCGCCCTCGCGGATCATCCGGTCCTGCACGGCGAGCGGCATGCTGGTGTCCTCGGTGAGCCGGACGTACGACTTGGGGATCCGGCCCCAGGTGCCGGCCTGTGCGCGGTCGTCGGGCGTGCCGACGTCGAGGTTCTCGTCGGGCTGGAAGGTGTTGAGGAACACCATGAACTCCTCGTCCGTCCCGTCGGCGAGGAAGGCCGCCTTGAAGGCCGCGAGGGCGCCGGAGTCCGCCGTGCGGAAGTTGGAGCGCAGCAGCCCGAGCTCGGCCGGGTTGCCGATCATCCCCGAGGCCAGTCCCTTGAGGTCGACCGTGGCCATCTCGGGCTCGGCGTAGTAGGCGCCGATGTCGAGGTCGACGGGGCACCAGGCGGAGACATAGACGAGGTGATCGATCAGGTCGGGCCGCTGATTGGCCGCAACGGTGGCCGTCATGCCGCCGCGGCTGTGCGAGACGAGGATGACGGGCCCGTTCCGCCTGGCCCGCTCCAGTATCCCGATGAGGTGCGTGGCGTTGTCGGCGAGCGTGACGTTCTTGATGACCCCGGGCGCGGTGGCGAGCGCTTCGAGGTCCTGCGGCGCCTGGTAGGCGCGCGGGTACGTCGCCGCGAACCCGTGCCCCGGAAGGTCGACGGCGACGGAGCGGTGCCCGAGGAGGCCGAGTTCGGCCTGGAGCGGCGCGAAGGAGAAGGAGTTCGCGAAAGCTCCGTGAACCAGTACGAACGTCGGTTGCATCTGTCTGCTCACTTTCTGGCCTCTGCGGCGCCGGAGGCACGTGATCGCCGGTTCCGGCGACACGGACCGCCTCCCCGCCGGGGCCGGGGAACGGGTCGTCGACCGGCGGGGCACCTTCCTGCCGCGGAGACGCTCTCGTGCACGGGAAGCGCCGGCAGCCAAGCCCTTACGCCCGAGGGCGACTTGGGAGAGCTGCCGACCACCTGATGCTTCACGGTACTCAGTGAAAGATCATCCGCACCACTCGTACGCGTCATTCCGCTTGTGCACTTCGCTGCCCGCCCCGGACGGGAGTCCACTCCCGGTTGCCGGGCCGAACCGGATCAGCTCGCCCGCGTACGCGCGTCGCCCTGTGCCGGGGTGGGCGGTTCGCCCCAAGGGCGTTCCAGGATCTCGCGCAGCAGCCCGGCCTCAGGGCCGATGCGGTCGGCCAGGACGGACTCCAGCTCGGTCAGCATGAGCTGCGCCCGCGCGTGCGCCCGGGCGCCTTCGGGGGTGGTACGCACGATGCGGGACCGGGCTGAGGACGGATCGTCCGTCTGCTCCATCAGCCCCAGGCCGATCAGGCTGTGCACCGCTTGATGCGTCGTCTGACGGGTGACCCCCATCCGGCGGGCCAGCTCGGAGATCGAGGTGCCCTCCGGGTCGAGCGTCGCGAAGACCGCGGCCTGCGCGGCGGTCACGGGCTGCTCACCCGCGGCCCGCATCCCGGCGTGCAGGGCGTCGTCGAACCAGCGCTTGGCCTCGCTGAGGAGTTGGGGCATGTTCGGTGCGGCGTCGGTCATCGTTCCTCGTCGGCAGGCGGACCTCCGAGCATACGGTCCTGGCCCGGGGCGGGCGGCCGTCGGACCTGGTGCCACACGAGCGTGTAGCGCCAGAACAGGCGGCGGCGCAACCGGGCCCCGGGCAGCACCTCGCGCGCACCGCGCTCGATCTCGGCGAAGCTCATGGACGGGGGACGGGTGGGGGCGGTCATCGACGTGGGGCGGGCCACCCTGCGTCCCCTGTTCGTGATCAGGGCCATGGCGATGTTCATCGGGATCGCGGCCGTTCCCAGGACGTGGTCGCCGCGCGTCCGGGCCTCGGCGACCCCCACCACGACCAGAGTCCCGCCGGGCGCGAGGTGGTCGCGGAAACGGGTGAGCGTGCCGGAGAACGGCAGATGGTGGAGGGCCGCCACGCAGGTGATGACGTCGAACGGGCCGTCCGGCAGACCGGCCGCCGCGTCGTGGACGGTGAACACGACGGGCAGCGCGGGCGCGGTGAGATCACGCGCGCGGGCGACCACGTCCGGGTCGGCGTCGATGCCCTCGACCGACGCGGCCCGCGTGGCCAGGAGCCGGGCCAGGTCACCGCTGCCCGACCCCACGTCCAGTGCCGTGCCGAAGCGCGCGGGCAGGCGGCGCAGCAGCCAGCGGTGGTAGTGCGCGTTGTGGTCCCAGGGGCGGGCGGCATGGAAACGGTCGAGCAACCGGAGCACGCGGGACATCGATGTCGGCATGCCGGGATTCCATCACTCCGGGGCGCCCGGGGCAGGCGCTTGGGATGTTCGCCCGAAGTGCCGCTCGGCGGGCACGGCCCCGCGGATGAACGGTCAGCGGGTGCGCGCCAGGGCGAATGCGACCGAGCCCGCGGATGAACGGTCAGCGGGTGCGCGCCAGGGCGAATGCGACCGAGCCCTCGAAGCACTCGGTCACGGTCTCGTCCGGGACCCCCACCCACAGGTGCTGGGCCCCCTCGATCAGCCGCAGCTCCACCCGGGCTCCCGCCGAGCGCAGCGCGTCGGCCAGACGGACGCTCTGCCGGCTGGGTACGAGGGTGTCGTCGGTCCCGTGCAGCAGGAGGAAGGCGGGGGAGTCCGCCGAGACATGGGCGACAGGACTCGCGGACCTGGTCAGCTCCTCGTCGGCGGCGGGAGCGGCGCCCAGGAGGCGGGCCTCCCGGGTGGTCGGGTCGCCGGGGTCGAAGCCGCCGTCGTGGTCCTCCGCGAGGGCACCGAGATCACTGGGCCCGTACCAGCACACGCACCCCCGGACCGCTCCGTCCTCCGCCGAGGTCAGCGCGGTGAGCGCGGCCAGATGCGCGCCCGCGGACTCACCCCACAGGACGATCCGCGAACGGTCCACCCCGAGTTCGTCCGCGCGGACGCGCAGCCAGCGCAACGCGGCGGCGAGATCGTCCCGCTGGGCGGGGAAGTGCGCTTCGCTGCTCAGCCGGTAGTCGACGCACGCGACCGCGAACCCGGCCTGGACGAGCCGGGCGAACGGGCCGGGCCGCCAGGTGCGGAAACGGGGGCCCAGGTCGTCGCGCCGCCCCGTCCGCCAGCCGCCGCCGTGGACGAACACGATGACGGGGACGGGCCCGTCCGCCCCGGCAGGCCGCCACAGGTCCAGCTCCAGCGGACGGCTGCCGTCGGGCGCGGCGTAGACGGCACCGCGCAGGAGCTCCACCCCCGGCACGGGAGTCGCCACGGGCGGGAGGGCGAGGGTGGCGGGGTCGGGCGGTGCGAGGAGCTCGAAGGGGAAGGGCGGGAGACCGGATCGCGTCATGGAACGGACCTTTGCTGGCGGGAGGACGAGGACTTCCGTCGGCGAGCCGTCGGGGCAGGGACCCCCGACCGGCGCGCCGGCGTACGGAACGACAGGTCAGTCCTGGGTGCGCCACGTCTGCTCGGGCATGAACCGCACGTCGTACTCCCGCGGAACCGTGCCGAACTTGTGCGGTTCGGGGACGAACGGCTCGCGCGGCAGCGTCAGTTCATCGGTCGGCGTCCCGAGGTTCTCGAAGAAGCGCTCGAAGGTGCCGCCCGGGCCCGCCGCCACACCGATGATCTGGCTGTGGTGCCGCTCGATGCGGTAGGCGTGCGGGCAGTTCTTGGGTACGAACCCGAAGTCGCCGGTGGTGAGCAGCTTCTCGTACTGCTCACCCTCCTGGTCCTCGACGAAGAGCCGGGCGGCTCCGCTGCCGATGTAGAACACCTCGTAGGTGTCCGCGTGCAGGTGGGCCGGGATGATGTCGCCCTTCGTGCCTTCGACGGTGAAGAAGTTGAAGGCGTTCTCCGTCTGCTCCCCGCCGGCGTAGACGGTGACGAGGTCACCGAAGAGGTGGGCCCGGTCGCCCATGCCCTTCTCGATGAAGTACGGCTTGCCCGGCTCCGGGGGGATGTGTGAGCGGGAGCGGTACTGGGTGGCGTACTCCATGGTCATGGCGAACCTCCGGAATCGGCTCCGATTGAATTGTCAGGCTACCTGACGTTTGGGTCGGAGTGAAGGGTCGGGAAGCGGGGCGTCGAGAGGGGCGGGTGTCACGTGACGGCTCGGCCGTTCGCGTGGGCCGATGGCCGAGCCGTCGTGGTGGCGGGCGTCTACTCGCCCGTGACGGGATCGCGCCCGGTCAGGCAGTAGAGGCCCCCGGCGGGGTCCCGCATCACGGTCCACATGGCGCCGTCACGTACGAACTCCGCACCGTGCCGCTCGTGCAGAATCCTTTCGGCGGCCAGGTCGGAGCAGGCCAGATCCGGGTGGGCCGAGGCCGCGCGGGGCTCGTCCAGGCGCTGGACGAGCAGGCGGACCGGTGCGCCGAGGGGTGGGCGGAGCACATGGAACTCCGCGTAGGTGCCGGGGCGCGAGTCCCAGCCGGTCAGCTCCGTCCAGAACGCCACCTCGGCGTCGAACGCGGCCGGCGGCACATCCAGGCAGAGCTGGTCCAGCCTGCTCCTCACGCCCGTCGCATGCGTGAGCACCGGCGGACGGGTCCGCTGTCCGCGCCACGGGACGACGCAGAACGCCTGGCCCCCGGGGGAGCGCATCGCGGTCAGCTCCGGACGCGTGGGCCCGGCCGTGGCGCCGAGTCGCCCCGCTCGGTCGGTGAACGCGGCCGTGTCCTCCACCGCGAAGTCCGGATGGGCGCCGCCGGGCCCTCCGGACGCCTGCGTCACCAGGCAGGCATCCGCCCCGTCCGGGGACAGCGTGGTGAACTCGCCCCGCTCGCCCCAGGGTGCGGAGGGCCGTGTCCCGGTGACGGCGCCCCAGAACGCGGCGGTGCGTCCAGCGGCCGGGGCGGGGCGGTCGACGACGACGTACGTCCAGCGGATCATGATGCTCCTCCAACGGGGGTCCGGTCTGTCCCTGCGGGACGCATCGTGTCAGGAGCCCTTCTTCCAGGACGCGTTCACCACTCGTTCACCGCTCGGCACGGTCGGGGGCATTCCCCGGAACGCCCGGGGGATCTACGCTCGGCCGCAATCGATCAACGCTGCCCGAGCCGCGCGCTCCGAGTGGCCTTGACAACGTTGTCCCTCGCTACCGGAGGTATCCGAGACCATGCCCTCCAGACCGTCCGCGGCCCGACGGTTCGCCGCACGGGCCGCCGCCTTCGTCGTCACCGGCGCCCTCGCCGGGGCCGTCCTGCCCCCGGCCGCCCAGGCGGCCCCGCTCGTCGCGCACCCCACCGCCTACGTCGACCCGATGATCGGCACGGCGAACGGCGGCAACACCTACCCGGGCGCTGTCCGCCCGTACGGCATGATTGCCTGGTCGCCGACCAGCACCACGGGCGACCAGACGAGCACCGGGGCGGCCAACGGTTACGAGTACGGCGTGACCCGGATGCGCGGACTGAGCCTCACCCACGTCAACGGCGCCGGGTGCAACCCCGGTGCCGCGGGGGACGTGCCGATCATGCCGTTCGTCGGCGACGTCACCTCCTCGCCGTCCGCCGACACCAAGGACGCCGTCTACGCCTCGGGCTTCTCGCACGACAACGAGCGTGCCGTGCCCGGCCGTTACACCGTCGGACTCGACTCCGGCGCGACCGCGGACCTGGCGGTCAGCGAGCGCGCCGGCGTGGCCGACTTCGGCTTCCCCGCCGGCAAGCCCGCCAATCTGCTCTTCCGGGTGTCCAACTCCCTCAACGGGAGCGAGGACGCCGAGATCCGGATCGACGCCGCGCACCGCAAGGTGACCGGTTCGGTCCTCACCGGGGCGTTCTGCGGCCGACGCGCCAACGGAGGCACGAACAACCGCAAGAGCTACTACCGGCTCTACTTCAGCGCCTCCTTCGACCGGGACTTCGCCACCACCGGCACCTGGCGCGACGGCACGCTCGCACCGGGCGCGACCAGCGGAAGCGGCGGCGAGGGATACGCCACCGGCGCCGACCGCGCGGGGCGGGGTTCCGGCGGCTGGGTCGGATTCGACACGACCGAGGACGACGACGTCCGGATGCGGATCGGCATCTCCTACGTCAGCCAGGCGGGCGCCGAGGCCAACCTCCGCAAGGAGATCGCACCCAGGGCGAGCGTCGACGACGTGGCACGGGCGGGAGCCGGTGCGTGGGACCGGGAGCTCTCCTCCGTACGCGTCGGAGGCGGCAGCGACGCGCAGCGCACCTCCTTCTACACCGCGCTGTACCACTCGCTGATGCAGCCGAACCTGATCAGCGACGCCGACGGCCGCTACCCGGGCATGGACGGCGAACCGCACAAGGTGACGCGCGGCCAGAAGGCGCAGTACAGCAACTTCTCCGGCTGGGACCAGTACCGCGCCCAGATCCAGCTCCTCGCGCTCCTCAAGCCGAGGATCGCCGGCGACTTCGCCCAGTCCCTGTACAACTTCGCCCGGCAGAACGGCGGCGTCTGGGACCGCTGGGTGCACATCAACGGCGCCACGCATGTGATGACCGGTGACCCCACGGCCGCCACCCTCGCCACGTTCTACGCGATGGGCGTACGCAACTTCGACTACGAGGGTGCCTTCGAGTCCCTCGCCCGCCAGGCCACGGTGCCTCACCCGGACGGCCTTTCCGACGCGGGCTGCCCCGGCCAGTGCACCGGGCAGCGGCCCAACCTCGCGCAGTACCTGGAGTTCCACTACGCGGCCCAGGACGTCTGCCACTGCTGGGGCGGGGCCGCCGAGACGCTGGAGGACGCGGTCGCCGACGCGGCGCTCGGCCGGTGGGCCCGGCTCCTCGGGCGCGACGAGGAGGCCGCCGCCTTCGAGGAGCGCGGCACCTGGTGGCGCAACGTGTTCAACCCCGCGGCCGGTGACGGCGCGGGGACCACCGGCTACATCCAGGCGCGCAACCTCGACGGATCCTGGGTGACCCCGTTCAGCCCCGGCAGCGACCGGGGCTTCGCCCAGGGGACCAGTGCCACCTACACCTGGATGGTTCCGCAGGACGTACAGGGTCTGGCGGAGGCCATGGGCGGCCGGGACGTGGCGGCGAAGCGGCTGGACGGCTTCTTCCACAAGGCCGACGGCTCCTGGTCGGTCAAGGGCGGCGACGCCCTGCGCTACGACCCGACCAACGAGCCGGGCATCCACGCCCCGTGGCTCTACAACGCGCTGGGGCAGCCCTGGAAGACCCAGGAGACCGTACGCGAGATCGTGGACACGGTGTACGGAACGGGCCCGCGCGGCCTGCCCGGCAACGACGACCTCGGCACGATGTCGGCCTGGTACGTCTTCTCCGCCCTGGGCGTCTACCCGCAGACGCCGGGCAGCGCCACCCTGCTGCTCGGGGCGCCGCTCTTCGCGTCCGCGGTCCTGGACAGGCCGCAGGGCGGTGACATCACCATCAGCGCCCCGGAGGCCGATGCGACACATCCGTACATCGACGCGGTGACGGTCGACGGGCGGACGAGCGACCGGTCCTGGACGGACGCCCGACTGGTCACCCGGGGAGGTGCGTTGACCTACCGGCTCGCGGACCGGCCGAACACCTCCTGGGCCACGGGACCTGCGGGTCTTCCTCGGTAGCACGTCCACGAGACCTGGTCCGGCACCCGGCGGGCGGCGCGCGGCCGCTCGCCGGATCCGGCATGCCCGGCGCCGGGAGCGAGCCGGGTCTCATTTTTCTATCGTTGAAAATTCTCCGTGCACGACCGTTGTCAGGTGTTTGGAGCTGTGGCTCAATGTTCGACTATGTGCAGTGCTCCGCGGTCCGGGGCACTCCGGCTTCTTCGACGAGGACGACGCCTTGATACGACAACTAGCCCGCCCCCGCACGCTCTTGAGAACGCTCGCCTGTACGGCGGCGCTGCTGATGCCCGTCGGGGCCACCATGGTCCCCGCCGCTGCGGCAGCCCCCGCGACGGTTCCTTCCGCGGGTGCCGCCGCCGGCAGGACGTTCGCCGCGGAGGACCCCTCCACCGAGGTGCACGGACTCAAGGGTGAGTACTTCGCCATGTCCGCCCCGGGCGCCCGCGACTTCGCGACGCTCGGTGCGGTGGCGCTGGACCCGGACATCAACTTCCCCGGCCTTACCGGTGCGTTCGAGTCGGCCACCGGGAAGACCGAACACACCACCGCGCGCTGGACGGGGCAGATCGCGGCCCCGGAGGACGGCGACTACACCTTCTCCGCCATCGGTGACAACGGCTTCCGGCTCTTCATCGACGACAAGCCCGTCATCGACCACTGGGTGCCGGACTGGGACAAGGAGCAGACCAGCGCGCCCGTCTCCCTGAAGGCCGGTGAACAGCACACCTTCCGGCTGGAGATGTTCCAGGACACCGGCGGGGCGAACATGTTCCTGCGCTGGTCGAGCGCGAACCTCGCCAAGCAGATCGTCCCCGAGTCCGCGTTCACCCCGCCGGCCGACTTCGAGGTCTACCCGGTCGGGCTGACCGTCGCGGAGGACGGCCTGAAGGTGCAGGCGACCTTCGACCACGAGGTCAGCGGCATCGAGGACGTGAAGGGTCACCTCGCCATCGAGGCGGACACCACGCCGATGCCGGTGAAGTCGGTCGTCAGGGCCTCGAACAACCGCAAGGCGCTCATCGTCACCCTGGGCGGAGCCGTCCAGAAGAACCAGCAGGTCAGGTTCGCGTACGACGGTAAGGGCGGGCTGAAGAACGGCGACGAGACCGTCCCGGAGATCAGCCGCAGGGCGAAGAACCTCTCCACGCACCGCCTGCTCACCCCGTGGGGCGAGAAGCTGGACAAGAAGAACCCGCTGCCCGAGTACCCCCGCCCGCAGCAGGTGCGCGACGACTGGAAGAACCTCAACGGCCCGTGGGAGTTCGCCGGAGCCACCGCCGGTGAGCAGCCGGTCTTCGGCAAGTCCCTCGACGAGCGCATCACCGTGCCGTTCCCCGTGGAGTCCCAGCTCTCCGGGATCGAGCGTCACGAGGACCACATGTTCTACCGCAAGCTCGTCACCGTGCCCAAGAGCTGGTCGGTCGGCAAGCGGAGCGGCGACGACCGTCTGAAGCTCAACTTCGGTGCGGTCGACTACCAGGCGCGCGTCTGGGTCAACGGCAAGCAGGTCGCCGAGCACACCGGCGGCTACACGGCCTTCACCGCCGACATCACGGACGCCCTCAAGGGCAGCGGCCCCCAGGAGATCGTGGTCGCGGTCACCGACACCACCGGTGCCGACCAGCCCACGGGCAAGCAGTCCGCCAACCCCGGCGGCATCTTCTACACCGCCTCCTCCGGCATCTGGCAGACCGTCTGGCTGGAGCCGGTCGCTCCCGCCGCCGTCGACTCCCTGAAGACCACCCCGGACATCGACAAGGGCCGCCTCGCCCTGACGGTCAACTCCGAGGACGCCTCGAAGTCCGCCCGTGTCACCGCCGTCGCCCGGGACAAGAAGGGCAAGGTCGTCGGGACCGTCAGCGGTCCCGCCAACAGCGAGCTGAGCCTCCCGGTCGCCAAGCAGCACCTCTGGACGCCGGACGACCCGTACCTGTACGACCTGGAGGTCACCCTCAAGGACGGCCGCTCCAAGGACACCGTCGACAGCTACTTCGGGATGCGCTCCTTCGGCATCGCGAAGGTCGGCGGCTACCAGAAGCTGGTGCTCAACGGGAAGCCGTTCTTCTCCCTCGCCCAGCTCGACCAGGGCTTCTACCCCGACGGTCTGAACACGCAGCCCAGCGACGCGGCCCTCGTCTTCGACCTGAAGGCGCAGAAGGACCTCGGCTTCAACTCCGTACGCAAGCACATCAAGGTCGAGCCGGCGCGGTGGTACTACCACGCCGACCAGCTCGGGCTGCTGGTCTGGCAGGACTTCGTCTCCGGCAACATCACCGGCGAGAAGGGCCAGAAGGCCTTCCTCGACCAGGGCGCCGAGATGATGGAGCAGCTGCACAACTACCCCTCGATCGGCGCGTGGATCGTCTTCAACGAGGGCTGGGGCGAGTGGGACCGCACCGAGACCGGAAAGATCACCGAGAAGGTCCAGGCCGCCGACCCCTCCCGTGTCGTCAACGCCCACAGCGGTGTCAACTGCTGCAACTCCAAGGGTGACAGCGGCAAGGGCGACATCATCGACCACCACGACTACAACAACACCGACCCCGCCTTCCCGGACGCCAACCGCGCGGCGATGGACGGTGAGCACGGCGGCTTCACCCTCCGGATGCCCGGAAACATGTGGCCGGGTGCCCCCACCGCGATCTACAGCGGCGTCGCCGACAAGGACGCGCTGACCGCCAAGTACGTCGACAACACCCGTACGTACTACCTGGACGCGGCCCGCGCCGAGCTCTCCGGCTCCATCTACACCCAGGTGACCGACCTCGAGAACGAGCTCAACGGTCTCTGGACGTACGACCGCCGAGAGATCAAGGTCGACCCCGCGAAGGTGCGGAAGATCAACCAGGAGGTCATCGCCGCCGGCGCCGCCGCGGACGAGCGCGACGAGATCAAGGGCGGCGGTGCCTGGTCCCTCGACGAGAACAAGGGGACCACGGCGGCCGACAGCGGTCCGAACCACAAGGACCTCACCCTCTCCGAGGGGACGTCCTGGGCGCCCGGCGTGCAGGGCTCCGCACTGAAGTTCAACGGCGAGGGCCAGTACGCCGAGACCGACGGCCCGGTCGTCGACACGACCGGTGACTACACCGTCTCCGCCTGGGCGTCGCTGGACGCGCTCCCCGGCAACTACGCGACCGTCGTCAGCCAGGACGGCCGGCGCCAGGAGAACCCGTTCTATCTCCAGTACGGACAGGGCGCGTTCGCCTTCTCCACCCCGGGTGCCCACCGCGCCCGGCTGGAGATCGAGCCCGAGCTCGGCCACTGGTACCACCTCGTCGGCGTCCGCAGCGGTGACGAGATCAAGCTCTACGTCGACGGCGTGCCGGCCGCCACCGCGGCTGCCGGCACCGCCGACGTGAGCTCCGGCGCACTGTCCGTCGGCCGTGCCAAGTGGTCCGGCGGCAACGTCGACTTCTGGAACGGCTCGGTCGACCAGGTGAAGGTGTTCGACAAGGCGCTCACCGACCAGGAGGTGACCGCGCTCCACGACGGCGAACAGCCGTAGGGAGCATCCCCCGCAGGACCGCTCCCGGCAGTGCGCGCACGCGCCGCGCTGCCGGGAGCTTTGCGCTGTCCCCAGGCCTCGCCGCTCGGTGCGCTCCGAGTCCGGAGGGGGCGGGCGGGCGGATGAGCGCCGGGCCGGCCTCCTCGGTCTGGGTCCGCAGAGGCACGGCACCCGGTCTCAACGGCCCCGTGGACCGCCCGCCCCGGGCACCCGAGCCGACTCCCCGGAGGCCGGCCACGGGTCCCTGCGGGCCAGCGCCTCACTCAGGGGTATGCCGGACCTGGAGGAGAGCACGAGGCGCGCACGCAGCTCGGCACGCGTGCGGGGGCGGAACCCGGGCTCCCTGCCGCACCCGCACGCGGACCGGCCCTCGTAGCGCAGCCCCTGCCCCAGTACCGCGGCGACGATGGACCACGCCCGCACATCCCGGCGGGGCGGCGCGGCGAAGTCGTGCCCCGCACACAGGAGAGGCAGGGAGCAGTTGGGGCACGTGTGCCGTCGCGCCGGGTCCGGGTGCTTCTTGAAGCTGACCCGGCAGGGCACACAAGCGTAGTGGAGCTTGTACGAGGTCTCCGCGTAGACGCACGCCCGACCGGCGCAACGAGAGCGGGCCCGGGGGCGGCGCGGGGTGCGCCGCCACCGGGCCCGCCGGTGCGCTACTGCGTGTCAGGGCGCCGGATCAGGGAGCCCAGGGCGAGTCCACCGACCAGGTCGTGTCCTCGGTGAAGGTCGCCGGGTTGTCCCATGCGTGACCGCCGCCCGGGGTGGCGAGCCACACCTCGGAGCCGATGTGCCGCAGATAACTGCCGGGCAGGTTCGCGCTGGAGAACCTCACCCCGCCGCTGCCCGCGACCGCGCACCAGGTGGCGTCGGCCTTGAAGAGCGCCGAGCCGTCGTTCGCGTCGCGGCGGACCCGGAAGTCGCGGTGCCTCAGGTACTCACCGGGGTAGTTGCGGGACTCCAGCGAATAGCAGTTGCCGTTCGCCAGGCCGGCGACGACCTTCCAGGTGGCGTCGCTCTTCAGCAGCGCGCTGCTCGCGCCGTCGACGACCGCGGTGTAGGCGAGCGCCTCGGAGTGCCGCAGGTACTTGTTCGTGTGACCGGGCGTGGTGACCCGGAGCGACTTGTACTGCCCGGTGGGCAGCGTGACCGGCGGGGCGGGCGTCTTCGACGCCTGGATGAGGGCCTGGTTGGCGGCCTTCACCCGGGCGGTGTCGACCTTGACCACCTGACGGTCGTAGGTGAGCAGCCCGTTCGCCTCGTTCTCGACGTCGGTGATCTCCGTGTAGACGGAGGCGGAGAGCCCGGCCGGGAGCTGCCCGACGCGGATGGCGTCCAGAAGCCCCACGAAGCGGTTGTTCAGCGCGGCGACGCTCGCCTGGTCCTCGTAGCTGAAGCCGCCGCCCGGGTACCACTCATGGCCGGAGACCTTGTACCCGAGGCCGCCGAACTCGCCGAGCACGGCGGCCCTGGTCGCGGTCGGTGCCGTGTTGCCCGGGCCGACGTAGATGTGGTTGTCCACCACGTCCCCGTTGCCGCCGTCCACGGAGCCGCAGCAGTTGACCCCGCTCATGTTGTTGACCAGCCGGGAGGGATCGTAGGCCTTGACCTCGTTCGCGATCCTGGCCTGGTCGTACTGCCCCCAGCCCTCGTTCTGGTTCACCCACATGACGAGCGAGGGCGAGCTGCGGTGCTGGTCGATGACCGCGTGGTACTCCGCCTCCCACTGGGTCCGCGCCGCGCTGTCGGGAGTCTTGCCGGTGTCCATCGCCGGCATGTCCTGCCAGACCAGGAGGCCCAGCTTGTCCGCCCAGTAGAACCAGCGCTGAGGTTCGACCTTGATGTGCTTGCGGACCATGTTGAAGCCCAGGTCCTTGTGCGCCTGGAGGTCGTACTTGAGCGCCGCGTCGGTCGGCGCCGTGTAGATGCCGTCCGGCCAGTAGCCCTGGTCGAGCGTGCCGCTCTGGAACACGAACTTCCCGTTCAGGACGGGGCGCAGGATGTTGTCCACCTTCGCGATCGCGATGGACCGCATGCCCGCGTAGCTGCCCACCGTGTCCACCACGGTCGTGCCGTCCAGCAGGTCGGCGCGTACGTCGTAGAGGAACGGGTCGTCCGGGCTCCACAGCCGGGGGTTCGGCACGGGTACCGAGATGTCGCTGCCGGGTGCCCCGGTCGCCGTACCCACGACCGTCCCGCCGCTGGAGACGGTGATCCGGGCGGTCCTGCCGCCCCCCGAGGCCGCCTGCGCCTTCACGCGCAGGGTGCTGCTGCCGAGGTCCGGTGTCATGTCCAGCCGGGTGATGTGCGACGCGGCGACGGGCTCCAGCCAGACCGTCTGCCAGATGCCCGAGGCGGCCGTGTAGAAGATGCCGCCGCCCGCGTGCGGGTTCACGTCGTTGATCCGTTGCTTGCCGACGGCCTGCCCGCCGGTCTGCGTCGGGTCGTACACGGAGACGACGACCGTGTTCGTGCCGCCGTTGAGCTGCGGGGTGATGTCGTACGAGAACGAGTCGAAGCCGCCCTTGTGGGCGCCGACCTGGGTGCCGTTGACCCAGACGGTGCTCTGCCAGTCGGACGCGCCGAAGTTGAGCACGGTCCGGCGGCCGTTCCAGTTCGACGGCACGGTGAAGGTGCGCTTGTACCAGAGCTTGTCGTTCTCGGTGATCTTCCGCTTGATCCCGGAGAGCGAGGACTCCGCGACGAACGGGACCCGGATCTGCTCGGAGAAGGACGCCGGCTGCCCCGCGTCGCGGCCGGTCACCGCGAAGTCCCAGATGCCGTTGAGATTGGTCCAGTCGGGGCGGGTGAGCTGGGGGCGCGGATATTCGGGAAGCGGGTTGTCGACGGAGACCTGGTTCGTCCAGGGCGTCGTCATCGGCGCCGGCTTCGGGGTCCAGGCGGCGGGCGCGGCGGCGGCCGGAGCCGTGCCGGCACCCACCAGTGCGGTGGCGATCAGGGCGAGCAGGCCGGTGCCGGCGGTTAACCGTCTCCACCAGGTGCTGCGGCGTGGCGCGGGTGCGGTGGTCATCGCGGATCTCCTTGTGGGAGGGAAGAACTCCCCGCGCCGGAGCGGCGCGGGGAGTGTCCAAAGGGGCGGCGGGGCGCTGCCACCCGGGCCGAGCGCTGCCGCCCAGGTGGAGCGCTGCCGCTCAGAGGAGCTGCCAGAGGTGGTCGGCCGTTCCGTTGTCGTCGTACTGGACGACATGGGCGCTGTCGGCGGTGGACATGCCGTCCACGCCGAGCACCTTGCCGGAGTTGCGGTTGCGGACGCGGTACCAGCCGTCCTGGTCGGGAACCAGCTGCCAGAGGTGGTCGGCGGTGTCGTTGTCGTCGAACTGCACGACATGGGCGCTGTTCGCCGTGGACATCAGGTCGACGCCGAGCACCTTGCCCGAGTGCTGGTTGCGGATGCGGTACCAGCCGTCGCCGTTGGCCACCAGCCGCCACAGGTGGTCGGCCGTCCCGGTGTCGCCGAACTGGACGACATGGGCGCTGTTCGCCGTGGACATCAGGTCCACGCCCAGCACCTTGCCTGAGTTCCGGTTGGCGATCCGGTACCAGCGGTCCGCGAGCCAGGGAGCCGCGTCCGGGCTCGCCGTCGGGAAGGACGTGATCCGCAGCCGCGCCGCGCCCATCGGGACGAGCGTGACCTCCTCGACCGGCTCGGTGCTGCGCGCGGGGCTCGCCTGGAGGGGCGCCACCACGTGCTCGTCGTCGGCGCTCCACTCGGGGATGCGACGGGCGCGCGCGGTCATGACGAGCGGGGTGTTCTCCAGGGTGAAGGGGTTGTCGCCGGGAGCGCGCCCGGTCGAGCGGCGGTGCAGCGAGGCCGTGGGGCGTGCGCTGTCCAGGACGAGGCCGTAGTTCCACGGGGTGGTGGCGTGGACGGCGTACTCCGGGAACTGCTCGGTGCCGCCGATGCGTTCGTACGCCTCCCCGATGCGCAGGGAGTAGGTCAGCGGCCCGTGGTCCACGCTGACCGAGCCGTGGTTGCCGGCCCAGGTGCGCACGGTGGTCCGCTGCGGCAGGCGCAGGGTGACCTTGTCGCCGTCGGACCAGGTCCGGTCGATCCGGGTGAACGCGGGGCCCGCGGGGGCGGTGACCCGCTGCCCGTTGACGCGGACCTCCGGCTCGGCGCACCAGGCGGGCACGCGCAGCACCAGCGGGAAGCGCAGCCGCTTCGGGGCCCTGAGGGAGAGGGTGACCGTGTCCGTGAACGGGTAGCCGGTCTCCTCCGTGAAGGTGACCTCCGTGCCGTCCGCGACCTTCGCGGTGACCTCGCA
Organism: Streptomyces sp. CB02058; assembly: GCF_001905505.1. Taxonomy (GTDB): domain Bacteria; phylum Actinomycetota; class Actinomycetes; order Streptomycetales; family Streptomycetaceae; genus Streptomyces. The sequence continues at coordinate 365,154 of NZ_LIPG01000004.1, read as the reverse complement.
GGGCGCGTACATCGCCGCCGCGAGACCGTTGTCCGGGGTGGCGAGCCAGAGCTCCTCGACGAAGTACGGCCAGCCCATGCCGTAGTTGTGCGGGCAGCAGCGGTACTGGTCGACGCCCGGCAGGAACGCCTGCATGGCGAAGCCGTTCTGGAACTGGCGGTCCCTCTTGGGGACGTTGTCCAGGTCGACACTGTTCGCACTCGTGACGTAGTGGATCGCCTTCCCCGACGGGTCCAGCGAGGCGGGCAGCGAGTTGAACGCCAGCTCCTCGCAGCGGTCCGCCCACAGGGGATCGCCCGTGATCCGGGTGAGCAGCTGGTGGCTCGCCATGAACTCGACGATCCCGCACGTCTCGAAGCCCTGCCGGGGGTCCCCATGGCCGGCTCGGGCGTTCTCGTCCCCGGCGAATCCGCCGCCGGGGAACTGCCCGTACTGGTCCATGGCCTTGGCGTACGTCCCGTAGGTGTCCCGGGTGTCCTGCTGCGCGCCGCTGCGCAGGGCGTACTGGGCGGGTTCACGGAAGCCCTGGGCGATGTTGACGTTGTGCGGGTTGACCAGGTTGTCGCCCCAGTCGGCCCCGTAGCGGTGGATCTTGTCGGCGAGGTCGAGCAGGAAGGTGTCGCCCGTGCGGTTGAACAGCCAGTACACGCTGTCCAGGCCGTCGCCCCAGCGCAGCGCGATCCAGCTCGTGTTGAAGGCGCCGGGGCCCTGGGCGTTCATGTACCGGAAGAACCTGCTGAGGAACGGGATGATCCGGCTGTCGCCGTCGTACTCCTGCCAGGAGCGCAGCGCCTGGATCAGCGGCAGGAAGGGCCAGAAGTCGGGGCCGCCGTTGAGCGAGGTCCGCAGGGACTTCGGGCCGAAGAAGCCGTCGGACTGCTGGGTGGTGAGGACCGCGTCGATCCATCGGCGGGTGGCGGCCAGGGCCTTCGCGTCACCGGTGACGATCGCGAGATCGGCGTATCCGCGCAGCCAGTAGGGGACCTCCTCCCAGCCTCCCTTGTCGGGGCGGACCCAGCCGGAGCCCTCGAAGTCCAGGAAGTGCGAGAACTCCTCGTACCGGCCGCAGAGTCCTTCGAGCTGGAGCCCGAGCTGGCCGGCGAGCCAGCCCCGGGCGGTGACGCGGCCGGGCGGGAGCTTCAGGAAGGCCGTCGGGTGCAGGGGAGCGGCGTTGGGGGAGTAGTGGCCGCCCCGCGCGGCCCGCACCGTGTGCTCGGCGGCGGTCGCGGTGGTGGCCCAGCGCCCTGCCGAGGTGGCCGCCGCGGCGGTGACCAGGGCGCCGGTCATGAGTTGTCTGCGGTTCAGGGACATCGTGGGGGCTCCGCTTCTGCTCTGCCGGACAGGGAGAGGCGACCGGCCCGGACCGGGCCGGCGCATGACGAAGATGGCCGTCGCGCCCGGACCTGATGACACGACAACGTTTCTGCAACGTTGGAAAATTGATGTCGGCGGTATGACAGCACGCGGTCAAGCTGCTGTCCAGGGGTGGCGCGGTACCTGATGCTCCGGGAGGCCCCGCGGGGCCGCATCTCCCGTACGACACATTTTGGAAATGCGTCGACAACTCTCTTGCCGCCTGCGCCACCTCGCCTATATAACGTTGTAAACCGAGCCGCCGAGAGGCCGAACAAGCCCTCACGGCCCCCCGTTTCCGCAGATGGAAGCGGGTTTCGTGAGGGACACGTCGTCATCTGCCGCCGAGCGGCCGATGCACCGTCCCGCCATGCCCGACCGCACGCCGAACGGCGTGCCGTCACCTCGCCAAGGAGCGTCCCGCGCATGATGACCCAGCGTCGATCCCGTACCCTCGCCGCGGCCTGCCTGCTCGCCGTCACCGCCACGCTGGCCGTTTCCGGCTGCTCCAAGTCGGAGACCACGGACAGCGCGGGCGGTGACAGCAGCCAGGGGGCTCAGGCGGCGAAGTCCCCCGAGGCCGCCTCCGGTCCCGGCTGTTCGCTGCAGAGCTACGGCGCACCCAAGATCGACCTCAAGAACGCGGTGGTCGGCTTCTCCCAGTCGGAGAAGGAGGCCAACCCCTTCCGCATCGCCGAGACTCAGTCCATCAAGGACGAGGCCGCCAAGATCGGCGTGAAGAAGCTGCTCACCACCAACGCGCAGTCGCAGCTGTCCAAGCAGATCAGCGACATCCAGGACATGCTGTCCCAGGGCGCCCAGTTCCTCATCATCGCCCCGCTGAACTCCGACGGCCTGGAGCCCGCCCTCAAGGCCGCGGCGGCGAAGAAGGTGCCCGTCCTCACCATCGACCGCAAGGTCAACTCCAAGGCCTGCGAGGACTACGTCGCCTTCCTCGGCTCCGACTTCGTCGAGCAGGGCAAGCGCGCGGCCGACGCGATGATCAAGGCGACCGGCGGCAAGGGCAAGGTGGCGATCCTCCTCGGCGCCTCCGGCAACAACGTGACCACCGACCGGACCAAGGGCTTCGTCGACCAGATCGCGGCCGAGGCGCCCGGCATCGAGATCGTGGCCCAGCAGACCGGCGAGTTCGCCCGTGACAAGGGCCAGCAGGTCATGGAGCAGCTCATCCAGTCCAAGCCCGACATCACCGCGGTCTACGCGGAGAACGACGAGATGGGCCTCGGCGCCGTCACCGCGCTGAAGGCCGCGGGCAAGAAGCCCGGCAAGGACGTCAAGATCGTCTCGATCGACGGCACCCGCAACGCCGTCCAGGCCCTGGCCAACGGCGAGTACAACGCCGTGATCGAGTCCAACCCGCGCTTCGGACCGCTCGCCTTCGCGACCGCCCAGAAGTTCTACGGCGGCGAGGAGATCCCCGAGAACGTCATCATCACCGACCGCGCCTACGACGAGACCAACGCCAAGGAATCCCTCGGCGGGGCGTACTGATCCGGTCCTGAACCCAACGGCCCCGGCCGCCGCGGCTCCCGTGACAGGGCCGCGGCGGCCCCCGGGCCCTCATCCTTGGACAGCGGAAGGCCGAGAACACCCATGGCACCACCCGAAGCAGTACCTCAGGCACCGGAGGCGGCCGCGTCCACGGCCTCCGCCGTGCTCGAAGCCCGCTCGGTGAGCAAACGGTTCCCCGGCGTCGTCGCCCTCGACGACGTCACCTTCTCCCTGCGCGCGGGGGAGACCCACGCGCTGGTCGGGGAGAACGGCGCCGGCAAGTCCACCCTCATCAAGGTGCTGACCGGCGTGTACCGGCCCGACGGCGGCGAACTGCGGATGTCCGGCGAGACGGTCAGGTTCGCCCGGCCCTTCGAGGCGCAGCAGGCCGGGATCTCCACGATCTACCAGGAGGTCAACCTCGTCCCCCTGATGAGCGTGGCGCGCAACATCTTCCTCGGCCGCGAACCCAGGAACCGCTTCGGCCTCATCGACTTCGGCCGGATGCACCGCGAAGCGGGCGAACTGCTCGACGGTTTCGGCGTACGCGTCGATCCCCGCCGGCCCCTGCACACCCTGGGCATCGGGACCCAGCAGATGGTCGCCCTCGCGCGGGCCGTCTCGGTCAACGCCCAGGTCGTCATCATGGACGAGCCCACCTCCTCGCTCGAACCGCGTGAGGTGGAGACCCTCTTCCGGGTCATCGGGAACCTGCGCGACCAGGGCATCGCCGTCCTCTACGTCAGCCACCGCATGGACGAGCTCTACCGCATCTGCGACCGGGTCACCGTCCTGCGCGACGGCCGCCACATCCACACCGGCGACCTCGCGGACCTCGACCGGATGCGTCTCGTGTCGATGATGCTCGGCCGTGACCTGTCCGAGGTGCGCCGCTCCGGTGTCACCAGCTTCGCCGCCGAGGGGCACGAGGCCGCCCGTACGCCCGTCCTCACCGCGACCGGGCTCACCAGCCGCCTCCAGCTCCACGACATATCCGTGTCGTTGTACGCGGGCGAGGTGCTCGGCCTCGGCGGGCTCCTGGGCTCGGGGCGCAGCGAGACGGCGAAGGCACTCTCCGGGGCGCTGCCCCTGGACTCGGGTGAACTCACCGTCGACGGAACCACGTTGAAGCGGCTCACCCCGGCCGCTGCCATCCGGGCCGGCATCAGCCTGCTGCCCGAGGACCGCAAGGCCGAGGGGATCGTCCCCGGTCTCTCCGTACGCGAGAACATCGTGCTGGCCGCGATGCCCCGGCTCTCCCGGGCCGGGGTCGTCTCCCGCGCCAAGCAGGACCGGATCGTCGACATCTTCATGAAGCGTCTGCGGATCAAGGCGTCGAGCCCCGAGCAGAAGGTGGGCGAACTCTCCGGCGGCAACCAGCAGAAGGTGCTGCTGGCACGCTGGCTCTGCCTGGAGCCCAAGGTCCTGCTGCTCGACGAGCCCACCCGCGGCATCGACGTCGGGGCCAAGGCCGAGGTCCAGAGCCTCATCGACGACCTCGCCCGCGAGGGCCTCGCCGTCCTGCTCATCTCCTCGGACATCGAGGAACTCATCGAAGGCGCCGACCGGATCGTCGTCCTGCGCGGCGGAGCCGTCGCCGGTGAGCTGTCCGGCGACGACGTGGCCGAGGACCGGCTGCTCGAAGTGCTCGCCGACCACGCACCGCAGCAGGCGGACGGGGCCCCGGCCACCCAGGAGGACCCCCGATGACCCAGACCGCCGTCGCCCCTCCCGCGAAGGACGACACACCCCGCAAGCCCGTGAACCCGCTGGCCCGGCTGCGTGATCCCGCCTGGTACCAGAGGTACGGCGTCTATGTGGCCGTGGCCGTGGTGCTGCTCTTCAACGCCCTGTTCACCGATCACTTCATGACCACGGACAACTTCCGCACCCAGCTCGTCCAGGTCGCCCCCATCGTCATCGTCGCCCTGGGCATGGCCCTGGTCATCGGCACCGAGGGCGTCGACCTGTCCGTCGGCTCGACCATGGCGCTCGCCGCCGCGTTCCTGCCGCTCTACCTCGGCTACGGCCTCGTACCCGCGCTCGTCGTCGCCCTCCTCGCGGGCGCGGTCGTCGGAGCGGTCAACGGCGCCCTCGTCTCCCTCGTCGGACTCCAGCCCATCGTGGCCACGCTCGCCCTCTTCGTCGGAGGCCGCGGGCTCGCCCTCGTCATGGCCGACGGGCAGCTCAAGCAGATCGTCAACCCCGACCTGCTCTCCCTGGGCACCGGCTCCTTCCTCGGCGTACCGCTGGTCGTCTGGATCGCGGGCGTGCTCGCCGTCGCCGTCGCCTTCCTGGTGCAGCGCACCACCTTCGGCCGGCAGATCGTCGCCATCGGAGGCAACCGCTCGGCTGCCGCGCTCGCCGGACTGCCCGTCAAGCGGGTCCTCATCGGCGTGTACGTGCTCTGCGGTGTGCTCGCCGCGCTCGCCGGGATCCTCGCCACGGCCCGGCTCACCGCGAGCGACCCCTCCTCGCTCGGCACCCTCATGGAACTCTCCGCCATCACGGCGGTCGTCGTCGGCGGCACCCCGCTCAACGGGGGCTCCGTGCGGGTGCTCGGCACCGTCGCCGGCGCCCTGCTGATGCAGCTCCTGCGCGCCACGCTCGTCAAGCACGACCTGCCCGACTCCACCGCACAGATCGCCCAGGCGGCCATCATCATCGCCGCCGTCTACGTCGCCCGGGAGCGTCGGTCCCGATGAACGAAACCAAGCCCCTCACCGCCGCCCCGGCCACGGTGCAGCCGAAGACGCCCGCGGCCCGTCCCGCCGCCGGCCCCGAGCAGACCGGCCGGCAGCGCGCCGCCGAACTCCTGCAACGCCAAGGCGTCCTCGCGGTCCTTCTGACCGTGGTGATCGCCGCCTCGTTCATCTACCCGACGTTCGCGTCGCTGGACAACGCGCGCGGCATCACCATCCAGGCGTCCTTCCTCGCCGTGGTCGCCCTCGGCATGACGATGGTCATCATCACCGGCGGCATCGACCTCTCCGTCGGATCGGTGTTCGCCCTCGGGGGAGTCCTCGCCGCCTGGGCCTCCCAGTACGGCTTCCTCGCCGCGCTGCTCCTGCCCCTCGCGGTCTGCGGCGCGATCGGCCTGCTCAACGGGCTGCTGATCGCCCGGGGCAACATGGCGCCCTTCATCGTCACCCTCGCCACCCTGCTGGGCGCCCGCGGACTGCTGCTCACCCTCACCGACGAGGGCGCCACCACCTACCTGGTGCCCAAGGGATCCGCCTTCGGCGAACTCGGCCAGGGCAGCGTCTGGGGATTCGGCTACCCCATCCTGATCGCGGTGGTGCTCTTCGGCGCCGGAGGCATCGTCCTCCAGCGCACCTCGTTCGGGCAGACGCTCTTCGCCGTCGGCGGCAGCAGCGACGCGGCGACCCTGATGGGCCTCCCCGTCGCCCGTACGAAGATCCTCGTCTACACCCTCAGCGGCCTGCTCGCCGGACTCGCCGGCGCGCTGAACGCGGCCAGGCTGTCCTCCGGCGTCACCATCGTGGGCGTGGGCATGGAGCTCGACGCGATCTCCGCCGTCGTGATCGGCGGCACCCTGCTCATCGGCGGCGCGGGATCGATCAGCGGCACCCTCTGGGGCGTGCTGCTGCTGGCCGTCATCCAGAATCTGATCAACCAGATCGGCTCGCTCAACTCCTCCTACCAGTCCGTGGTCAGCGGCGGCTTCCTTATCGTTGTGGTGGTGGCCCAGCGCTATCTGGCGCGCAGTCGCAGAAGCACCTGACGACGAGCCGCCGGTCGAGGGCCGGAGCACAGACCAAGCCGAGCCGAGCCGAACCAAGGAGTGCCGTGGGCGTCAGCCTCAAGGACGTTGCACAACGGGCGGGCGTGTCCATCAAGACCGTGTCGAACGTGGTGAACAACTATCAGCACGTCACACCCGCGATGCGCGCCAAGGTGCAACAGGCGATCGACGAGCTCGGCTACCGGCCGAACCTCACGGCCCGCCACCTGCGCAAGGGCCGCACGGGCATCATCGCCCTCGCCGTACCGGAGTTCGGCAACCCGTACTTCGCGGAACTCGCCGGGGCCGTCATCGACGCGGCGGCCCGGCACGACTACACCGTCCTGGTCGACCACACCGCCGGCCTCCGGGAGAAGGAACTCCTGGTCAGCCAGGGCTTCCGCTCCCATGTGATCGACGGCCTCATCCTCAGCCCCATCCACCTGGAGACCGAGGACCTCATGGCGCGCACCGAGACGGCGCCGCTGGTCCTGCTGGGTGAGCGCGAGTACGAGGCCCCGTACGACCACATCGCCATCGACAACGTCGCGGCGGCCCGCGCCGCCGTACGCCACCTCATCGGCCAGGGCAATCGCCGCATCGCCTTCCTCGGCTCACGCACCGGGCGTGAACGCCAGCCCGCCCATCTGCGACTGCGCGGCTGGCGCGAGGAACTCACCGCCGCCGGGCTCACACCGGACGAGTCCCTCGTCGTCGTCACCGACGGCTACGGCCGCGAGGACGGCGCCGCGGGAATGGCGGAACTCCTCGACCGGGGCGAGCGCCCCGACGCCGTCTTCGCCTACAACGACCTCATCGCCATCGGCGCGATGCGGATCATCGGCGAACGAGGGCTGCGCGTCCCGGACGACATCGCCGTCGTCGGCTTCGACGACATCGAGGAGAGCCGCTACACGACCACCACACTGACCACCATCGCCCCCGACAAGGAGGCCATCGCGCGGCTGGCCGTCGACAGCCTCGTCGAACAGCTCTCCGGCGCACCCGTCGCCGAACCACGCAGGCCACGCCCCGGATACCGCCTCGTCGTCCGCGAATCCACCACGCCAGGGCCCCACTCCGGCCCCACAGAGGAACTCTGATGCCGCGCCCCACCGTGCACAGCACCCCCTTCGGTACCGTCCACGGGACCGAGACCCACCTGTGGACCCTCGACAGCGGTACGGGAGTCCGGGCAGGCGTACTCACCTACGGGGCCTCCCTGCACAGCCTCACCGTGCCCGACACGACGGGCGCCACCGCGTCCGTCGTCCGCTCGCTCGCGACCCTCGACGACTACACCGCCAAGCACCCGTACTTCGGCGCGGTCGTCGGCCGTTACGCCAACCGCATCGCGCACGGCCGCTTCACCCTGGACGGGACCGAGCACCACATCCCCGCCAACGACCGCGGCCACGCCCTGCACGGCGGGCCCGAGGGCTTCCACACCAAGGTGTGGGAGGCGGAAGCGGACCGCACCGAGGACAGCGTGTCCGTCCGGCTCACCCTGCACAGTCCCGACGGCGACATGGGCTTCCCCGGGGCGCTGGACTCCACGGTCACCTACACCCTCGACACCGACGGCACCCTCGCCGTCGACTACGCCTGTGCCACCGACCGGCCCACCGTCGTCAACCTCACCAACCACGCCTACTTCCACCTGGCCGGCCACGGCGACGTACTCGGCCACCGTCTGGAGGTCGACGCCGAGACCTATCTTCCGGTGGACGGCGGGGGAATCCCCCTGGGACCGCCCGCCGAGGTCAGGGACACCCCCTTCGACCTCACCGAACCCCGCGTCCTGGCGGAACGGCTCGGCCACGACGACCCGCAGCTCCGCGCGGCGGGCGGGTTCGACCACTGCTGGGTGCTCCGGGACACCGGCGGCGGCCTGCGCCTCGGCGCACGCCTCACCGCCCCGGAAGCCACCCGCGTCCTGGAGGTGTGGACGACCGAACCCGGCATCCAGGTCTACACCGCGAACCAGCTCGACGGCTCCTTCACCGACGCGACGGGCCGCCGTCACGAACGCCACGGCTCGGTCTGCCTGGAGACCCAGCACCTGCCCGACTCGCCCAACCGGCCCGACCTGCCCAGCACCGTGCTGCGCCCCGGAGAAACGGCACGGAGCCGCACCGAACTGCGCTTCACGCACCTGCGGAATTAATCGATTGCCGCCCGGCGCGGCAGGCTGCTGTAATTCCGGCACCAGCCCACCGAACCGGGAGATGTCCGTGCGCCGAGCTTCTGAGTCCACCCAGACAGGAATCAACCCCTATCTCGAGGACCTGAAGCTCAGTGCACACATTGAACCTGGGAATTCTGGCGCACGTCGACGCCGGTAAGACGAGCCTGACCGAGCGGCTGCTCCACGCCGCCGGAGTCATCGACACCGTCGGCAGCGTCGACGACGGCAGCACACAGACCGACACCCTGGCCCTGGAACGGCAGCGCGGCATCACGATCAAGTCCGCCGTCGTCTCCTTCCCGGTCGACGGCGTCACGGTCAACCTCATCGACACCCCGGGCCACCCCGACTTCATCGCCGAGGTGGAACGGGTGCTCGGCGTGCTCGACGGCGCCGTGCTCGTCGTCTCCGCGGTCGAGGGGGTCCAGGCGCAGACCCGCATCCTGATGCGGGCCCTGCGCCGGCTGCGCATCCCCACCCTCGTGTTCGTGAACAAGACCGACCGGGCGGGCGCCCGCCACGAAGGCGTCCTGGCGGAGATCGCCGAGCGGCTGTCACCCGCCGTCGTCGCCATGGGAGCGCCCGAGTACCTCGGCACCCGGCGCGCCGGCACCAGGCAGTTCACCGAGGCCGACCCCGCCTTCGTCACCGCGCTGACCGATCTGCTCACCACGCACGACGACGACCTCCTGGCGGCCTGGGCCGAGGACGGGGAGCACATTCCGTACGGCCTGCTCCGCACCGCGCTCGCCGCACAGACACGTCAGGCGCTGGTGCACCCCGTGTACGTCGGCTCCGCGGCCACCGGAGCGGGCATCGCCGAACTGACCGCCGGAATCACAAGGCTCCTCCCCGTCACCGGCCAGGACCCCGGGGGCCCGGCCTCCGGCACGGTGTTCAAGGTCGAGCGCGGACCTGCGGGGGAGAAGATCGCGTACGCCCGCATGTTCTCCGGGACGGTGCGCACCCGTGAACGCGTCCGGCTGCGGGGCGACGGCGACGAGGAGCCCCGCGAGGGCAAGATCTCGGCCATCACCGTCTTCGACGGCGGCACGGACGTACGGGGACCCTCGCTCCCCGCGGGCAGGATCGGCAGGCTGCGCGGGCTCCACGCCGTCCGTACCGGGGACAGGATCGGTGAACCGGCGGGGGCGCCGGCGGGTGCCCACTTCGCGCCGCCCACCCTGGAGACCGTCGTCACCCCCCTGCGCCGCGAGGACAGCGGCGCCCTGCATCTCGCGCTCGGACAACTGGCGGAGCAGGACCCGTTGATCGGCGTACGCACCGACGCCGTCCGCCAGGAGGTGTCCCTCTCGCTCTACGGCGAGGTGCAGAAGGAGGTCATCCAGGCGACCCTGGCGGACGAGTACGGCATCGACGTCGGCTTCCGGGAGACGACGACCATCTGCCTGGAGCGGCCGGCCGGAACGGGCGCGGCCGTCGAATTCATCGACAAGGAGCCCAATCCCTTTCTCGCGACCGTGGGACTCCGGGTGGATCCCGCCGAATTCGGCAGCGGAGTGGAATTCCGCCGGGAGGTGGAACTCGGCTCCATGCCCTTCTCCTTGATGAGGGCCGTGGAGGACACCGTCCTCGAGACGCTCGCGCAGGGAATTCACGGATGGCGGGTCACCGACTGCACGGTGACCATGACGCATTCCGGCTACTGGCCCCGGCAGAGCCATGCGCACGCCGTGTTCGACAAGAGCATGTCGAGCACGGCCGGCGACTTCCGGAATCTGACGCCCCTGGTGCTGATGGACGCGCTCAGGCGGGCCGGAACCACGGTGTACGAGCCCATGCACCGCTTCCGCGCCGAGATTCCGGCCGACGCCTTCGGCCCGCTCGTCCCGGCGCTCGCACGGCTGCGCGCCGTCCCCGGCGCACCGGTGACACACGGCCGCGTCTGCGTCCTGGAGGGCGAGGTCCCAGCCGCCCGCGTCCATGAACTCCAGCAGCTGCTGCCGGGCCTGACACGGGGGGAGGGGGTGCTGGAGACCGCGTTCGAGCACTACCGTCCGGTCGAGGGCGCCGTGCCGCACAGGTCCAGGACCGACAACGACCCGCTGAACCGCAAGGAGTACCTGCTGCGCACCCTGCGCAGGGTCGGTGCGGGAGGTGGGAACCAGGCGTGACGGACGCGCGGGGAACGGCGCGCCCGTCACGCCGCCGGTCACTTCAGATACGTGCCCGCGGTCCCGATCTTCCCCGGCGCGGCGTTCTTTCCGCCGAGGTCGAGGACGTACACCCGCAGATTGCCCTTGCCCGGTGCCGGGACGGCGAGCGTGCCGCCCGTCACCACCTTCGTGTCCCCGGTGACGGCGTCCTTGTAGGTGCCGTTGGGGATGCCCGTGTACGTCGCGCTGCCCGTGACCGTCACCAGGGCGAAGCTGTCCGTGCCGCTCGCCGCGTCGGTGTAGCGGCGCTTGTAGGCCATCGAGCCGGTGATGCCCTCGGTGGAGTACTGCCCCATCTGGAGGGCGGGCACCGCGCGGCGGATCTGGTTGAGCCGCTGCACGTGCTTGACCAGCGGCTTCGCCAGGGTGTCGGCGACCGCACCGGACGCGGAGGAGACCGTGCCGAAGTCCGACGCCGTCACGCTGCCGGCGACGTGGTCGCCGAAGTAGGCCCGTCCGGTCGTCTCCAGCGGGCAGGTGGGCCCGCAGTCGATCTTCTTGCCGGCCTGGAACTCGATCTCGGAGCCGTAGTACAGGGTGGGGATGCCCCGGAAGGTCCACATCAGCGACATGTTCTCGGCCCAGGCGTCGGTTCCGCCCGCGTACCGCTCGCTGCTCTTGTTGGGGCCGTAGTCATGGCTGTCGACGTACACGACGTTGTACGTGGCGTCGTTGTAGCTGTCGTCGGAGTCCTTGCCGTTGTTGTACGCGTTGTTGGCGTCACCGAAGTTCATGTGCATGCGCATGTCGATGACGTTCATCCCGGAGAACTTGCTGTGGTCCGGAGCGTGGTAGCTGTTGCCGTTCAGGAAGGCGTTGGTGGACGTCGGCTGGGAGCCGGTGCCCTGCTGCTGCTCGTAGTCGTACATCTCCAGGGCGGCCTTCTCGTCGTCCGCGCTGTACTCCTTGCGCTCCTTCCAGGTGTAGAACTGCGCGGAGTGGTTGACCGAGCCCCGGTTCCACTTGTCGTTGACGAAGGCGGCGACCTCGCCGAAGACGAAGAAGTTCTTCGCGGCCTCCGCCCCGAACTGCTGGGTCACCCGCTCCTGGATGGCCGGCAGGAAACGGCGGTTCCAGGTGGTGCGGGGGATGTGCACGGCGGTGTCGACGCGGAAGCCGTCCACGCCCATGTCGATGTACTTGTTGTACGCGCCGATCAGATAGTTCTGCACGGGCGCGCTCTCGGTGTTGAAGTCGGCGAGGTCATCGTGCAGCCAGCAGCTGCGGGAGTCCTCACCCTCCCAGTTGCCGATCCAGCAGTTGTGGTAGTACGCCTTCGGGAACATGCCCGAAGTGGGGCTGGGCCACTGGCAGTTGTATATCCGGTAGCCCTCCGGCGAGGTGTACTGGGTGGGGGTGCCCCAGTTGACGCAGGTGTTGCCCGAGGGTTCGGCGGTGGACCACAGGTCGCCGTTGTAGTACGACTTCCCGGACTTGGTCTCGACGGTCAGGCCGTCGTATTCGAAGCCCTCGTTCTTCTCGTCGTAGTACCAGCTCCACTGCGTGTCGCGGACCCCGTAGGTCGTGGGGGTGAACAGGCCCTTGGCGCCCCAGCGCGACGAGTGGTTGTAGACGACGTCCTGGTAGATCTTCATGCCCTTGGCGTGGGCCGCGTCGATGAGGTCCTGGTAGGAGGCGCCGGCGGACTCCAGCCGGGAGTCGACCTCGTAGAAGTCGTAGCCGTGGTAGCCGTGGTAGTCGTAGTCCGACCGGTTGAGCACCACCGGGGTGATCCAGACGGCCGACATGCCGAGGCCCTTGATGTAGTCGAGCTTCTCGACCAGGCCCTTGAAGTCGCCCCGGAACATGGGGTCGTCGTTGGCCGCGTTGCCCGACTTCTGGTGCTGGCTGCCGCCCCGGTTGTTGGAGGTGTCACCGTCGTTGAAGCGGGCGGTGAGCACGAAGTAGATCGGGTCCTTGCGGGGATCGGTGCCCAGCGGCTTCCCCGAGGCGGGGGCCGTGGGCTTCTCGCCGGTGGTCGCGGTCGCGGCGGCCGAGGCGGCCGACACGTTCCCCGCCGCGTCGACGGCCTTGACGGTGTAGCTGTACGCCGTCTTCGCCTCCAGACCCGTGTCGGAGAGGACCGTGGAGCCGACGTCGGTCACCACCGTGCCTTTGGTCCCGCCGGTGCGGGTGACCTGGTACTTCGTCACACCGCGGTTGTCGGTGGAGGGGTCCCAGGTCACCACGACGGACACGCCGTCGGCGCTCGCCGACACCTTCGTGGGCGCGGTGGGTGCCTCGGTGTCCGGGGCGGCGGTCGCGCACGGGTCGGTGGCGTCGGCGGTGACCTTCCCGGCCTTCACCGTGGAGAGCCCGTCGGGGACCGTGTAGTTGCTGCCGTTGTTGTTGTCCCAGACCCCGTTGCCGTTGTTGAAGGTGGCCTGCATGGAGGTGGCGGTGCCGAGGTCCACGGACTTCCTGACCCAGCCGGTGCAGGCTGCCTCCATGCCGACGCCGGGCACGGTGGTCCAGGTGCCGCCCGCCGGCTGGTAGTGGAGGTTGGTGGTCGTCCAGCCGACGGTGGCCGTCGAGTAGTAGACCGAGGCGGTGTGCGCCTCACCGGGCTCCGCGCCCGTGTCCGCGCACGGGTCGCTGTGGGCCACGACCCCGTCCTTGACCGTGATGTTCCCGGTGCCCAGGGCGTAGTTCTTGCCGCCGTTGTTGTCCCAGACGCCGGAGCCGTTGTTGAACGTCGCGGCCAGGCCGGTCGCGCTGCCCAGGCTGACGGTCTGCTTCACCCAGTCCGTACACGCGGCCTCCATGGCCACGCCGGGCACGGTGGTCCATGAGCCGCCGTCGGGTGCGTAGTGCAGTCTGTACGCCGCCCAGTTCCTGGTCTTCGTGTAGTAGAAGACCGTGGCGGTGGATTCCGAGGCGGCCACTGGCGCGGCCGAAACGGATCCTGGCGGTTCGGGCGACGCGGTCAGGAGCCCCGCCGTCACCAGGGCCGCGACGGCCGCCGCTGACAGGCGTCCGAGCAGCCGCAAGGGGGTGCGTCTCATCTTGTGTGTCTCCAGGGGAGGGCCGCGGGCGGGTGGACCGCGGCTGCCGACAGCACAGCCGTTCCGCGAGCGGCTGAGAGGATCCCGCCGGAGAACCCGGACGCGCCTCGGGGTTCGGGCGAGCAGTGCGCCCTGACAGCAATTCCTGTCAGAACCTTGCTGCAATCTCTTGCACGGTGGAAGTTACCTGGGCATGACAGCTCCGTAAAGAGGCTGCACACCACGGGTGAGAGGAATGCGGAACGGGGCGGCGGCGTTCCGGCGTTCATGACCTATTTCGTCGATGTCACGGTGCGGGGCTACGAACTCGACACCCAGGGCCATCTCAACCAGGCCGTCTACCTCCAGTACGCGGAGCACGCCCGATGGGAGCTCCTGCGCGAGGCGGGGGTGGCCCAGGAGAAGCTGCTCGCCCACGGAATCGGCCCGGTGCAGCTGGAGGTGACGGTGAAGTACCTGCGGGAGCTGCGGGGCGGCGACAGGGTGCGCGTCAGCTGCGAGCTCAGCTACGGCACGGGGAAGACCTTCGGCGTCCGTCAGCAGATCGTCAAGGAGGACGGCACCGTGGCCGCCGAGATCCAAGGGGTGGGCGGCATCCTGGACCTGACGGCCCGTCGCCTGGTCGCGGACCCGGCGGGCCGGTTCGCCTCACTGGCGGAGAAGCCGGAGCTCCTCGGCATCGCGCCGTGACCGTACGGGCTCCGTCGGGGCCGCGGCCTCAGCCCTGCCGGCCCGTGTCCGCCCTGCCGCCCGGGGGGCGTTCGCCCGGCCTCCAGCCGGGCTGCCCCGCCAGGGAGGCCCGGCCCGGCCGCCGCCCGCGAACGACCGGGCTGCCACTCCTGCGGCCCCGGGATGGGCGCGCGGGGACCGTGCCCTCCTCGCCCTCGGACTCGTCGGCTTCCACCGTCGTGACCTCGCCTGCTGACCCCGCGCTGCCCGGGGTGCAGCCGCCGACGGCGTGGGCTCGGGAACCGGCCCTCCGGTGCGCGTGCTCAGGTGCCGTCGGTGCCGAGGCCCGCGACGGCGAGTCGGAAGGCGCTGTCCGCCTGCGTCGCCGGGTCGGTGTAATGCTCGGTGGCCAGGGCGATTCCGACGATCAGGGTGAGCAGGTCGTCGATGGTGATGTCCGCCCGTACGGTCCGGTCGTCGACGGCCTTGCGCAGCAGCAGGGCGCCGGCCGCACCGATGGCCAGCGCGCAGGAGTCCTGGGGGGCCTCGTCCTGGAGGGGCTGGTAGGAGAGGACGTCCGCCAGACCGCGTGCGGCGAGTGAGTAGGCGAGCAGCTCGCGCAGCCATTCCACCAGCGCGGAGCGGCTGTCGTGCTCGCCGCAGAGCGAACGGGCGCGATCGCACAGGCCATGGACGCGCTGTTTGAAGACGGCTTCGAGCAGGGCTTTGCGGGTGGGGAAGTGGCGCCTCACGGTTGCCGATCCGACGCCCGCGGTCCGGGCGATCTGCTCCAGGGACGCCTGGGCTCCCTGGGCCGCCACCTCGGCCTCGGCCACGGCGAGGATGTGTGCGTAGTTGCGGCGGGCGTCCGAGCGCTGGCCGGTCATGATCTCCCCAACATTGATTAGTGGCGGGCCCCGCCGTATCGTACCGACCACGAAACGGCGTGCCCCGCCGTTTATGGCGTGCGTGACCGCTGAGGAGATGTACTCATGCCCACTGCCGCATCACCCGTTCTCGTCACCGGCGCCACCGGCCGCCAAGGCGGTGCCACCGCCCGAGCCCTGCTCGCGCAGGGAACACCGGTGCGCGCCCTGGTGCGCGACCCGAGCACGCCGCGTGCGCGGGCCGTCGAAGAACTCGGCGCCGGCCTGGTCGTGGGCGATCTCACCGAACCCGCGACCCTCGAGGCGGCCGTGGACGGTGTGCGGGCCGTCTTCTCCGTGCAGATGCCCGCATACACCGGGCAGGGGTTCGACTTCGCCGGCGAGGTCGGCCAGGCGGACAACCTCATGACGATCGCGCGGGCCGCTGGTGTGGAGCAGTTCGTCCAGTCCTCCACCAGTGGCGTGGGGCAGCACGTCGAGGCCCCGGGCTGGGCCGAGGGGCGGTGGGCGGTGATGCAAGCGCCGCTCGGCACGAAGGCCGCGATCCAGGACCGGCTGCGCGAACTCGACTTTCCCCACTGGACTTTGCTCAAGCCGTCGTTCTTCATGGAGAACTTCGAGCCGTCCATGCGGTTCTACTTCCCCCGCGGCGTCGAAGGGGGTCTGGTCACCGTCGTCAAACCGGGCACGCACCTGGCACTCGTAGCGGCCAAGGACGTGGGCCGGGCCGCGGCGGCCGCCGTGTCCGCCCCCGCCGAGTTCCACCGGGTGGAACTCGAGCTCGCCAGCGATTACCTGACCATGACCGAGATCGCCAAGATTCTCTCCGACGCCCTGGGCGTCCCGCTGACGGCCCCGGACATGACCGAGGAGCAGGCCCGCGCCGCCGGAATGGGAGACATGGGTGCCACGCACGAGTTCATGGAGGTCGTCGGCCAGCCGGCCCGGCCGCGGTTCGCTCGTGCGCTGGGTATCGACCTGACCAGCTTCGAGGACTGGGCGTACGAACGTCTGCGGGCCGTCGCCTGAGCAGGGGGCACGGCGTCGGTGTGTCACCGTGCGCCTGCTCGGCGGCTTCCGGTGAGCGGCGTGCCCGGCCGGCACCCTGGGGACGCCCCACCGTGGGTTCCCCTGGTGCGCAAGCGTGCCTCGGAGCCCGATTCCCGAGGTGCATGGCGCCGGGGCAAGGATCTGCTGTACGGGCTCAGCCCCAGGTCTGGCCGGCCGGTTCCTTGACGGTGCGGTTGAGCCGGTTGAAGAAGTTGGTGGCCGGCTGACCACCGTCGTCGGTCGCATCAGCCTCGACGTCCTGCGGTCGGCCCGGACCCGCCCGGAAATCGCCCTTGACGGCCAACTGCCCGAATTCACGGTGGCGCTCGACGAAGCACCTGCTCCGGAAGACCTCGTGGCCCTCGGTGACTCCGTCGGCCTCGCGCTGCTCACAGTCCTGGGCTCACTGCGTCCTGACGAAAGACTGGCGTTCGTACTGCACGACGTGTTCGCCGTACCCCACGGGGAGATGGGCACGATTCTCGGCAGGTCCGCCGACGCGACCAAGATGCTCACCAGCCGCGCCCGAAGGAAAGTGCAGGCAGCCAAGCTGCACGGCCGCCGCCGGCCGCCTCACTCCCACAGCGTCGCCGCCACCCGCGCACGCGTCTCACAACAAGCAGACGGCTCACCGCTTGCTCTTCGAACCGACGCCGTCTACGGTCGGACGGTCACTCGTCCTTCCCACCGGAAGTGTCCATGCCTCGCCGCTCACCGGGCGAGATCAGAACCGCACGACCCCGTCGCAGGAGCGCCAGAAGCCGACAGGTCATCCCTGGTCTGTCCGCTGCGACGAACCGGCAGATCGTACAGTTCGAAGTTCAGTACCGGTTGCCTCCCGGTCACGTCGCCCACGCCTTCCAGGCATGGGCTCTGGCGCTTCATCCCTGGCCCGGCCACGGCCCCAACCACGGGCGAGGGACCACACTCTGGCGGGACATGCACGCGCGAACCCTGCTACAGGGTTCGGCCTCGACCATGACGCGCAAGGCACGCCGTGAACTTCTCGGAGCGGTCGCGCCCCTGGACGACCGCTTCATGAGACGGACCCTGCCGGATCCCTTCTCGCCGCCCACTGATCCCTGGTGGAAGCGCCGCCTGGCAGAGTGACCCTCCCGACGATTCAGACGGACAGGCTGTCGAAGTCTGGCTACTTCTCAGCAAGATTCCTGTGATGCGGTTCCACCCGGGCTCGCGCAGGTGCCTGGCCGGAGGGTCGGGCGGCGCGCACCCACGGCCCGCAACGCTCCGTCCACAAGGATCCCGTTACCGGTATTCACGCACCAGCGGATGGCCTCGGTGTGCGCGAGCTCCATGCAGCTCAGCCGGACAATGGCATCGCCCCCGGCCGTGTGCACCACATGACGAGACCTCGCGGGTAGGGAAGGTCGGACGGGGAGCCGCACGTGCCGAGCGCCATCGTCATCGGGTACCGGGTTTCCCAGGTCCGAGCGGTTGCCCTTCGCCTGTACGGGCCGATGATCCGCGACGGCGGCGGTGGATCACCCGGTCCGGACGGCGTGGCCGGTGAAGAAGCCGACGAGGCTGTGCGGGGCGTCGGCGTCGAAGCACAGCTCCTGGACCCGTGAGGCCAGGGCGGCGGATGCGGCGCTGCGGGTGAACATGGCTTCCTCGTACGCCGCGAGCGCGGTCTCCGTGTCGTCCGGGTGCGCGGCGAGAGCGGTGGCGAGTTCGGCGCCGTCGTACATGGCGAGATTGGCTCCCTCGCCGGCCGGATACATCAGGTGGGCGGCGTCGCCGAGCAGTGTCACACCGGGCACCCGGTTCCAGCGGTGTTCGAGCGGCAGGGTGTTGACGGTGCGTGGGACCGGGGCGGTCTCACCGTCCGTGATGAGGGCGGTGAGCTCCGGAGCCCAGTCGTGGAACTCGGCGGCGACACGCGCCCTGGCCGCGTCCGCGTCGGTGAAGTCGATGGCGTCCATCCACTCCCGGGGCTTGTTGACCGTCACATAGGTGTGCAGGACGCCGCCTTGTTCGCGGTGTGCGGAGATCCCCTTCCCGGGGGCGAGCGCGAACAGCGAACCGTCGCCGACGGCCCGGGCGCCCGCCGGGTGGCGGGTGTCGCAGTCGTACAGCCAGGTCTCGATCAAGGAGGTTCCGGTGTACTCCGGTTCGGCGTCGGAGAGCAGCGGGCGTATCCGCGACCACGCCCCGTCCGCGCCGACCAGCAGGCCCGTCGTCACAGTGGCCCCGTCGGCGAACGTCACTTCGTGCCGGCCGTCCCCGAGCGCCCTGGCCGAGGTGGCCTTGCGCCCCCACCTGACCGTGTCGGTGGGCAGTGAGTCGAGCAGAATCCGGCGGAGGGCGCCGCGGTCGACCTCGGGGCGGCCGCCCGTACCGTCGTCGGGCTCGTCCAGCAGGACGGTGCCGTCCTTGTCGAGCACCCGTGACGCCTGGGCGCCCTGCTGGACGATGCCGAGGAACTCCTCGAACAGGCCGGCCGCCCTCAGCGCGAGCTGCCCGTTGTCCTCGTGGATGTCGAGCAGGCCGCCCTGGGTGCGCGCCGAGGCCGACGGTTCCCCTTCGTAGACCGTCGCGGGGATGCCGTGGACGTGCAGGACGCGGGCGAGCGTCAGCCCGCCGAGCCCTCCGCCGATGATCGTGACCGGAGTGGTCATGGTGCTTCCTTCCTCGGGGCGGACCGCCGGGTGGGCGCCTGGCGGAGCAGTGCTGGAACGGCGTTCCATCGATGCCAGGGTGGAACGTCGTTCCACTCGCTGTCAAGCTGGAACGATGTTCCAGGGTGTCTAGGATGGAGGCATGGCAACCAGGACGCGCCGTTCGGAGCGACGGCAGGAACCGCTCTCGCGGGAGCGCATCGTCGCCGCCGCCGTGGAGCTCCTCGACACGGTGGACGAGGGCGGGCTCACGTTCCGCGCGCTGGCCGAGCGTCTCTCGACCGGCCCGGGCGCGATCTACTGGCACGTCACGGGCAAGGCCGAGCTCCTCGCGGCCGCCACCGACGCCGTCGTCACCACCGCCATCTCCGCGGACGACGCCGACGCGACGCCGCAGGACGCGATCCGCGCACTCGCGCTCGGCGTGTTCGACGCGTTCGACGCTCATCCGTGGGTCGGCGCCAACCTCGCCCGTACGCCGTCGCCGTCACCGTCACCGAAACTGCGGATCTTCGAAGGCATCGGCCGCCAGGTCCAGGCGCTCGGAGTGCCCGAAGCCACGCTGTTCACCGCGGCGTCCACGCTGCTGAACTACATCCTCGGAGTCGCCGGCCAGAACGCCGCCAACACCCGGAAGGCCAGGCCGGGGGCGAACCGGACCGAGTTCCTCGACGCCACGGCCGCCGCCTGGGAGGAGCTCGACCCCGGTCAGTACGCGTTCACCCGGGACGTGGCCGGACAACTGCGCGAGCACGACGACCGTGAGGAGTTCCTCGCCGGGATCGACCTCATCCTCGGCGGAATCACGGCCTGACCTCCGAACCTCCCCGGCGGACTCCTGCCGCCCGCCGTGCGACCGGACGTCGGGCCGCCCGCCGTGTGACCGGACGTCGGGCCGCCCGCCGTGCAATCAGGCGTCGAGCCAACCGCCGCACAACCGTCCCGCTCCCCGCGAGCCGAGCCCGCCCGGTGCCGCCCCGGAAATCGATCCGCGCCCGAGCGTCCCCACCGCTACTGTGTCGAGCTCGACATGCACGGCGCGGGCCGCCTGCGACCGGGACGGAAGTGGTGGGCGCCATGGGTGACATGTGGACCGGTGAGAGGGTGCGCCTGCGCGGCGTCGAGCCCGATGACTGGAAGGGCTTCCAGGACCTGGCCCGGAACACCCACGACGTGCGCAACGCCGACATGGTCGAACCTCCGCGCTCCGCCGAGGGTTTCCGTTCCTGGACCGCCGAGCGGGCCGGGCGCCCGCCGGGGGGTGAGGTGTTCCGCCTGGTGATCGAGGTGCTGGCCGACGGCGCGTTCGCCGGGTCCGTCACGGTCGGGGAGACGGACAGCCGCGCCGGACGCTTCAGGACGGGCATCGAGGTCGCACGCGCCCACCGCCGCAGGGGATACGCCGCCGAGGCGACCGAACTCGTCCTCACCTACATGTTCGCCGAGCAGCGCCACCACAAGTGCGAGGTGGAGGTCTACGCCTTCAACGACGCCTCCCTGGCCTTCTACCGCCGACTGGGCTTCGTCGAGGAGGGGCGGCTCCGCCAGCACGAGTTCTTCGCCGGCGCCCACCACGACGTCGTGCTGCTCGGCATCACCGCCGCCGAGTACTGGGCCACCCACCCGCGCCCGTCGTTGCGGTGAACCCCTCTCACCACGGCGGGACGGCCGACCGGGTCAGCCGATCGGCTCTCCCGCCTCCAGCTTCCGCGTCATCCGGGCGAGCCGGGCGGCCCTGACCTTCTCGGTCCTCGCCGTCATCAGCTGGAGCAGGACGAGGTAGCGCTCCCTCCTGCCGAGCTGCTCGAAGCGCTCGGCGGCCACGCGATTCCCGGCCAGGGCGGCCGCCAGGTCCTCGGGCACGGTGGCCTCCCGCTGGGACTGGTACGCCGACGCCCACCGGCCGTCCGCCTGTGCCGCGTGGACCTGTGCCAGACCCGACTCCCGCATCCGGCCTGCAGCGGTCAGCGCCTCGACCTTGCCGACGTTGACGAGGGACCAACTGCTTCCGCGGCGGCGCGGCGAGATCCTCTGCAGGTAGTACACCTCGTCCAGGGACTTGCGCTGCCCGTCGATCCAGCCGTGGCAGAGCGCGACGTCGATCACCTCGGCGGCGGTGACGGAGGCGATGCCCGAGCCCTTCTTCGCGATCTTCAGCCAGAGTCCCGTCCGCTCCGCGTGGTGCCTGTCCAGCCAGGCGTCGAGCAGCTCGGCCCTCTCGAAGAGCACCGGTTCCCCTCCGCCGTCGTCCGTCGTCCGCTGCTGTGTCATCCGGATGGCCGTCCCGTTCGGCGATGAGGTCATGCGTCCACGCTAGAGGGGCAACAGGACAGTGCCCGTCCTGTATCCCGGGTCAACGGCCGCCCGGCGCACCGGGGTACAGGAGGCCCTTCGTGGCGTGGGCGAGGGCCCCGGTCAGGCGGAGGGCGGAGGAGCCGTGCTGCCCCGGACGACCAGCCGCGTCGGGACCAGGGTGGTGCCCCGTTCCGTCGTCTCGTTGCGGATCTGGCGCAGTACGCCGTCCACGCACAGCCGCCCGATCTCGGCGAAGTCCTGGTGGACGGTGGTCAGGGGCGGCAGGAACGAGGCGGAGTCGGCTATGTCGTCGAACCCGACGACACTGACGTCGTCGGGCACACGTCTGCCCTGCTCCTGCAAGGCACGCAGGACGCCCAGCGCCATCTGGTCGTTGGCGGCGAAGACCGCCGTGCACGAGGGGTCGGCCGCCAGGGTGAGCCCCGCCTCGTACCCCGAGGCCGCCGACCAGTCGCCCTCCACCGGCGGCGGGACCGGGCGCCCGGCCTCCCGCAGTGTCTGGCGCCAGGCGTGGGCGCGGCGCTGGGCGGCGAACGACTCGGGGGGACCGGCCACGTGCACCACGGTGTGGTGCCCCAGGTCGAGCAGATGCCGCACCGCCGCCCTCGCGCCGCCGGACTGGTCGGTGTCCACCACGCTGTAGCGGTCGCCGGCGTCGGAGTCCGCCACGACGACATGGGTGTGCGGCGGCAGGGAGATGGCGGCGTCCAGGAGGCGTACCTCCATGATCACGATGATACCGTCCACGACCTGCTCGCCGAGCACGGTCACGGCGCCCCTGACCCCCGTGCTGGTGGGTGTCGCGACCGGAAGCAGGGTGATGGCATAGCCCTCGTCCGCCGCGGAGGCGGAAATGGCCTCCAGCGTGCGCACGTTGCCCGTCGTGGCCAGGGTGAACAGGATGACGCCCAGCGTCCGGAACTTCCCGCTCTTGAGTGCCCGCGCGGCACTGTTGGGCCGGTAGTTCAGCTCCTTCATCGCGGTCAGGACACGTTCCCTGGTCTCCTCGGAGACCATGGCGTGCCCGTTGGAGACACGGGAGACCGTCTGCGAGGACACTCCGGCCAGCCGGGCGACGTCGGCCATCGAAGCCTCCTTGCGTGGAGGCCGGTCCATGGCCTGTTCCTGTCCGTGCACTTCGTCTGCCTCCGTCGTGGTTGCGTGAGCCTTTCGCCGTGTGGGGGCGCCGGGTTCCGGCCGCGGGGCCGTCATGCGCCGCGTGCCCGCCCGGGAGCGTTCCGATCGGGGCCGGCCTCGTCTCCGCTCCGCGTATGGCTCGAATCGCATGTCGGCCGAGGGCTCGGACCACCGGCATTTCTACCACTCCGCGCGCCCGGCGCCGACACATGGGCGCGTGTGTGGCGCCGCCGCGCGGGGCCGAGGCGGGGGAATCATCTCCCAACTCCTCGGTGTGAGGGGGAAACAGAGTCTTGACCATGACGTGAGAGACGTGTAGACATCACTCCACCGAGAAATGTTTACGTAAACATCGGCGCCGGAACATCGGCGTCCGTGTTCACGTGCACATCGGCCTCCTCAAGTACAGCGCCTCCACGATGTCCGGTGTCTCCATCCGGCCCGGGGCCCTGCTCAACGCCGGAACAACAGGAGTACCCATGACGGCCGTTACGCCGCTCACGACCGGACGCCGCCCACCAGCGAGAAGGTCCCGTGCCCGGCGGGGGCAGGTCGGGTGGATCTTCGTGGGGCCCTTCATGGCCGTGTTCGCCCTGGTGTTCCTCGCCCCGATCGCCTACTCGCTGTATCTGAGCTTCTTCCGTGACCAGCTGGTCGGCGGGACGTCCTTCGTCGGCCTGGACAACTTCCAGCGGGCCTTCCAGGACGACCAGTTCTGGGACGCCGTGGGCCGGGTCGCGCTCTTCCTCGCCGTGCAGGTGCCCGTCATGCTCGGTCTCGCGCTGCTCGTGGCCCTGGCGCTCGACAGCGGCAGGCTCTACGGGAAGAGCTTCTTCCGGATATCCGTCTTCCTGCCCTACGCCGTGCCCGCCGTCGTCGCCACGCTCATGTGGGGATTCATCTACGGCACCAGGTTCGGGCTCGTGGCGAACGTGAACGACGCCCTCGACGTGTCCCTGCCCGACCCGCTGTCGCCCTCCCTGGTGCTGGCCAGCATCGGCAACATCGTCACCTGGGAGTTCATCGGCTACAACATGCTGATCTTCTACTCGGCCCTGCGTGTCGTCCCCAAGTCCCTCTACGAGGCAGCGGAGATCGACGGAGCCGGACAGTGGCGGGTGATCACCGCGGTCAAGATCCCCGCGATCCGCGGCGCCCTGGTCATCGCGACGATCTTCTCGGTGATCGGCAGCTTCCAGCTGTTCAACGAGCCCAGCATCCTCCAGGACCTGGCGCCCAACGCGATCACCACCTACTTCACGCCCAACCTCTACACCTTCACGCTGGCCTTCTCCGGCAGGCAGCAGAACTACGCGGCCACGGTCTCCATCGTCATGGGCGTCGTCACGATGATCATCGCGTACGCGGTCCAGCTGCGCGGCATACGAAAGGAGGCGTGAGCGATGAGCGCACCTTCCTGCACCGCCCAGCAGACGCCCCGGCGAACCACCCACCGCGCCCCGACGCCCCTGCGTTCCACACGCCGGCGCCACTCGGCCGGCAGGCCCCGCCGCAGCGTCCTGCTCACCGCCCTCATGGGGCTGACCGCCCTCTACTCGCTCCTGCCGCTCGCGTGGCTCCTCATCAACGCGACCAAGACGCAGCAGAGCCTGCAGACCTCCTTCGGCCTGTGGTTCAGCGGTGACTTCGCCCTCTGGGACAACATCACCCAGACGCTCACCTACGACGACGGCATCTTCGTCCGCTGGTTCCTCAACACCCTGCTGTACGTGGTCGTGGGCGCCGGCGGTGCCACCTTCCTCGCGGTCGTCGGCGGCTACGGCCTGGCCAAGTTCGACTTCACGGGCAAGCGCGCCGTCTTCGCCACCGTCATCGGCGCGGTGGCCGTCCCCGCGACCGCGCTGGCCGTCCCCACCTTCCTCATGTTCAGCAAGATGGGCCTCACCGATACGCCGTGGGCCGTCATCATCCCGTCGCTGATCTCCCCGTTCGGGCTCTACCTGATGTGGGTGTTCGCCGCCGAGGCCATCCCGACGGAACTCCTCGAAGCGGCCCGGATGGACGGCTCCGGAGAGGTGCGGACCTTCTTCCAGGTCGCGCTCCCGCTGCTCGGCCCGGGCATCGTGACCGTCCTGCTGTTCACCATGGTGCAGACCTGGAACAACTACTTCCTGCCGCTGATCATGATCAAGAACCCGGACTGGTACCCGCTGACCCTGGGACTGGACGCCTGGAACGAGCAGGCGTCCACCGCGGGCGGCCAGCCGGTCTTCAACCTCGTCATCACCGGCTCCCTGCTGACCATCGTGCCGCTGGTCATCGCCTTCCTGCTGCTCCAGCGCTACTGGCAGTCGGGACTGGCCGCGGGCAGCGTCAAGGGCTGACCACCCTCCGGCCGCGCAGGCCACGGATCCCCGCGCGTTCCGGGGCCGGCTCACCCCGGCCCCGGTCACGCGGCGCCCCACCCCCCATCTCCCGCACGTGCCGTGCGGGCGCTCGACAGTTCGTGAACCACCCTCACCACAACGGAGTGAAGCGATATGAGAACCATGACCAGACGCGCGATGCGTGGCGTCGGCCTGCTGTGCGCGGCCGCGCTGAGCCTGACCGCGTGCGGGTCCTCCGACGAGCCCGCCTCGGACGAGGCGGTGTCCGGAAGTGCTCTCCGGGCAGCCCTGAAGGAGGGCGGCTCGATCACGGTGTGGGCTTGGGAACCGACGCTGGAGAAGGTGGTCAGCGACTTCCAGAAGGAATATCCGAAGGTCAAGGTGAAGCTGGTCAACGCCGGAACCGGCAACGACCAGTACACCGCCCTGCAGAACGCCGTCCAGGCCGGATCCGGGGTCCCGGACGTCGCGCAGATCGAGTACTACGCCCTCGGGCAGTTCGCGCTCGGCAAGTCCCTGGAGGACCTGAGCCGTTACGGCGCGGGGGAGTTCAAGGACGACTACTCCCCGGGCCCGTGGAACTCGGTCGCCGTCGATGACGCCGTGTACGCCCTGCCGATGGACTCCGGCCCGATGGCGCTGTTCTACAACAAGAAGGTGCTGGACAAGCACCAGATCGCCACGCCCACCACCTGGGACGAGTACCTCGAGGCCGCGCGCGCCCTGCACGCCGCGGACCCGAAGGCCTACATCACCAACGACACCGGTGACGCCGGGTTCACCACCAGCATGATCTGGCAGGCCGGCGGAACCCCGTTCAAGAGCCGCGAGACCGATGTGACGGTCGACCTCACCGGCGACAAGGGTGTCGTCGCGTTCACCGAGGTCTGGCAGAAGCTGCTCGACGAGAAGCTCCTGGCGCCCATCGCCAACTGGAGCGACGAGTGGTACAAGGGCCTGGCGGACGGCACCATCGCCACCCTCGCCACCGGAGCGTGGATGCCCGCAAACTTCGCCTCCGGCGTGGAAGCCGCCGCCGGTGACTGGCGCGCCGCGGCCCTCCCGCAGTGGGAGAAGGGCGGCGAGGTCAGCTCCGAGAACGGCGGAAGCTCCCTCGCGGTGATGAAGGACGGCAAGAACAAGGACCTGGCGTACGCCTTCAACGAGTACGCCAACCACTCGGACGGCGTCCAGGCGCGCATCAAGGCCGGGGCCTTCCCCGCGACCACCGCGGACCTCTCCTCCGCCAGCTTCCTCGACACCGCCTTCCCGTACTTCGGCGGCCAGAAGGCGAACGAGATCTTCGCCCGCTCCGCGAGCCAGGTCCCCGAGGACTGGTCGTACCTGCCGTACCAGGTCTACGCCAACTCCATCTTCAACGACTCCGTCGGCAAGGCGTACGTCTCCTCCACCACGCTGGCCGACGGGCTGAAGCAGTGGCAGAAGGCCGCCGTCGCCTACGGCACGGACCAGGGCTTCAGCGTCAACAAGTGACAACCCGCCGCTGACCCGGCAACCGGGGCGGCCGCCCGTACCTCAGACGGGCGGCCGCCCCGCGCTGTACTCGCACCTCCGCATCCGAAAGGATCATCATGACCTCCTCCCCGCGCGCATGGCTGCGCCCGCTCTCCGACGACAGCCCCGCCCACCTCGCCTACGGGGCCGACTACAACCCGGAGCAGTGGCCGCGCGAGGTGTGGAAGGAGGACGTACGGCTGATGCGCGAGGCCGGCGTGACCGTCGTCTCCGTCGCCATCTTCTCCTGGGCGCGGCTGCAGCCGGCCGAGGACCGCTGGGACTTCGGCTGGCTGGACGAGATCCTCGGTCTGCTCCACGACAACGGGATCGCCGTGGACCTCGCCACCGCCACCGCGTCGCCGCCGCCCTGGCTCTCGACCCTGCACCCGGAGATCCTGCCGGTCACCCGGACCGGTGAGACCCTCGCCCAGGGCGCACGGCAGCACTGGCGGCCCACCTCGCCCGTCTTCCGCACGTACGCCCTGCGGCTGGTCGAGGCCATGGCCACCCGTTACGCGGACCATCCCGCGCTGGTCGCCTGGCACATCTCCAACGAGCTCGGCTGTCACAACATCTACGACTACTCCGACGACGCCGCGCAGGCCTTCCGCGACTGGCTGCGCACCCGCTACGGCACACTCGACGAGCTCAACCGCGCCTGGGCCACGTCCTTCTGGTCCCAGCACTACGGCGAGTGGGAGCAGATCCTGCCGCCGCGGCTGGCCGCGAGCCACGCCAACCCCACCCAGCAGCTCGACTTCAAGCGCTTCTCCTCGGACGCGCTGAAGGACTATCTCCGCGCCGAACGCGCCATCCTGCGCCGCATCACGCCCGGCATCCCGGCCACCACCAACTTCATGGTGATGAGCGGCACCAAGGGCATGAACTACCCCGACTGGGCCGAGGAGATCGACTTCGTCTCCAACGACCACTACACCCGCCCGGGGCCGCAGCGCCTGGACGAGCTCTCCTTCTCCGCCGGCCTGACGCACTCCATCGCCGGCGGCAAGCCCTGGTTCCTGATGGAGCACTCCACCAGCGCGGTCAACTGGCAGACCGTGAACGTCGCCAAGAGCGAGGGCGACCTCGCCCGCGACTCGCTGCTCCACGTCGCCCACGGAGCCGACGCGGTCTGCTTCTTCCAGTGGCGCCAGTCCGCCGCGGGCGCGGAGAAGTACCACTCCGCGATGGTGCCCCACGCGGGCCCGGACAGCGAGGTGTTCCGCTCGGTGACCGCCCTCGGCCGGACCCTGGAGGCGCTCGCCCCGGTCGCCGGCTCCGTGCGCGCACCGGCGCGCGCCGCCCTGGTGTACGACTGGGAGTCGTGGTGGGCCGTCGAACGCGACTCCCTGCCGTCGTCCCTGCTGGACTACCGGCAGGAGGCACTCGACTGGTACTCGGCCTTCCTGGCCCTGGGAGTCCGGGTGGACGTCGTGACCACCGAGGCGGACCTCACCGGCTACGACTTCGTCGCGGCCCCCCTCCTGCACGTCGTGCCCCAGGCCCTCGCCGGCCGGCTGGACGCCTTCGTGCGCGGCGGAGGCCACCTCGCCACCACCTACTACTCGGGAATCGTCGACGAGAACGACCACGTCCACCTCGGCGGATACCCGGGAGCGCTCCGCGAACTGCTGGGCATCCGGATCGAGGAGTTCGGCCCCCTGCTGGACGGCACGGACGTACAGCTCGACAACGGTCTGACCGGCACCCTGTGGACCGACCGGATCGACCTGACCGATCCCGATACCGAGGTGCTCGCGCGGTACGGCACGGGGGACCAGGCAGGGCGCCCCGCGCTCACCCGGCGCCCCCTGGAAGGCGGCGGTTCGGCGGCCTACGTCTCCACCCGGCTGAGCGGCGACGGGCTGTCCGAGGTGCTGCGCTCCCTGCTCTCCGCCGCCGGAGTGTCCAGCGAGCTGCCCGCCGGTGTGCGGGGGCACGTGGAGCCGACGGTGCGTACGGACGGCTCCCACGCGTACTGGTTCCTCGTCAACCGTACGGACCAGGAGGCCGTGTGCGGGGCGGTGGCGGGGGAGATCCTCACGGGGCCGTCCGCCGACGGCGGCCTCGTCCTGCCCCCGCGCGGGGTCGCGGTGCTCCGCACGGCGCACGGCGCGACGCCCTTCGTCTGAGCGGGCCCGGCCCCGGCGTGCCGCCGCGCATGCCGGGGCCGGTTCCTCCCGGTCGCCAGGAAGCGGCCTCCCCGTGTACTGATCGTTGCGCTGTACGGCTGACGTGGCTCAAGGCCCTCCCCGGATGTGGACGAAAGGTCAGGTGTTCGCATGTCGCGGGCCCGACGCGGTCCGCGATCCGCTCCTCCACCTCAAGGGAGAACGCATGCGCCTGCGCGCCCGCTGGGCACCAGCCGCTCTACTGCTGATCGCCCCCCTGATCGGCACCACCACGGCCACGGCCGACACCGGCGAGACCCTCGTGCCGGTGCAGAAGTCGGCCCGGGCTGTGCCCGGGCAGTACATCGTCACCGTTTCGCCCGGACAGACACCGGGCGTCATGGCCGAGCAGCTGGGTGTCGACACGCTCTTCACCTACAGCAAGGTCCTGCACGGCTTCGCGGCCTCGCTCACCCCCGCCCAGCTCGAGAAGGTGCGCGCCACGGCGGGTGTCCAGGCCGTGGAGGAGAACAGCGAGGCGTCCGTCTCGCCGCCCGCGGCCAAGAAGGCATCCGGGAGCCGGGCCGTCGCGGGCAGCTGGGGCCAGGACCGCATCGACCAGCGCGCCCTGCCGCTGGACGGCACGTACGACGTGACCGGCACGGGCCAGGGGGTGACCGCGTACATCCTCGACACCGGCATCGAGTCCGCGCACGCAGAGTTCGGCGGCCGGGTCGGCGCGGGGTACGACGCGGTCGGGGACGGCCGTGACGGCGAGGACTGCAACGGTCACGGCACCCATGTCGCCGGGACCGTGGCCGGCGCCACCTACGGTGTCGCCCCCGCGGCCTCCCTCGTCCCGGTGCGGGTCCTGAACTGCGAGGGCTCCGGCACCTGGGCCGGCATCATCGCCGGCCTCGACTGGATCGCCCAGAACGCCGAGCAGCCCGCGGTCGTCAACGCCTCCCTCGGCGGGCCCGCCTCGTCGGCCGTGGACGACGCCTTCGACGCGCTCGCGGCTGAGGGCACCCTGCCCGTGGTCGCGGCGGGCAACGAGAACCAGGACGCCTGCGACGTCTCCCCGGCGCGCGCCGACGGTGTGCTGGCCATCGGGGCCAGCGACGACCAGGACCGGCAGGCCACGTTCAGCAACTGGGGCACCTGTGTGTGGGAGTACGCCCCCGGTGTGGACATCGTGTCCGCGAACCTCGGCGGCGGCTCCACGACGCTGAGCGGAACGTCCATGGCCAGTCCGCACGTCGCCGGTGTGGCCGCCCTCTTCAAGGAGCAGAACCCGGACGCCTCCCCGCAGGAGGTCGCCGACTGGCTCGCCGCGGAGGCCACCCCGGACGTCCTGACGGGACTGGGATCCGGCTCGCCCGACCTTCTCCTGTACACCGGCGGCCTCTGAACCTCGTCTCCGGCCGCATCCGAGCGGGGTCCGCGTCCAGCGGGCCCCGCTTTCGCTGTGCCGTGGAGCAGGCACTTTCCGGAACCTTGCAGTCCCACGCAAATTTCCTACGTTGCTCGCCGGTCGCCGCGTCACCAGTCTCGACCTCCCAAATCGACTGTGCCGACAGGTCTTTGTTCATACCGAGCTGTCCGTTCCCGCGCTCCGTTTTCTGTCCCAACGGTGGACGCTCTCGCACTTCTCTGCAACTCTCTGACAGCTGCGAGCAAATCTAAGCTGAGTATGCGCAGAAACAAGTGTCACAAGGGCAGTAACAGACAGAGCCGCGCCCTCGGCGCATCATGCGCCGAGGCCGAAGATCGGGGACTTATGAGAGCCCAACGCTGGAGATGGCGGGCCCTTTCCGCCATGGTCACCACCAGTCTTCTGATGATCGGCTGGCCGTCGTTCACCGCTGCGGCGGCCGACGGCCCCAACATCGCCGCAGGCCGGACCGCCGCCGCCAGCAGCACGGGCGGCGAGTACGCCGCCCGCAACGTGACGGACGGCAACCAGGCGACGTACTGGGAAGGTTCGGGCGGCACGCTCCCGCAGTGGGTACAGACCGACCTCGGCACGACCGCCCGGGTCGACGAGGTGACGCTGAAGCTTCCGGCGGGGTGGGAGGCCAGGCAGCAGACCCTCGCCGTCCAGGGGAGTGCCGACGGCACCAGCTTCTCGACCCTGAAGACCTCGGCGGCGTACACCTTCAGCCCCGGCACCTCCAACACCGTGAAGATAACCTTCCCGGCCACCCAGACCCGGTTCGTGCGGGTGAACGTCACGGCCAACACGGGATGGCAGAACGCGCAGCTCTCCGAGCTCGAGGTCAGGGCCGCGGGCGAGTCCTCCGTCAACCTCGCGGCGGGCAGGACGCTCAAGGCGAGCAGCTGGACCGAGACGTACACGGCCTCCAACGGCAACGACGGCAACCGGGCCAGCTACTGGGAGAGCAGGAACAACGAGCTCCCGCAGTGGATCCAGGCCGACCTCGGTTCCTCGGTCCGGGTCGACCGGGTCGTGCTGCGGCTGCCCGACGGCTGGGAGCAGCGCACCCAGACCCTGAAGATCCAGGGCAGTGCCGACGGCACGGAGTTCAGCGACCTGACGGCGTCCAAGGCGTACACCTTCAACGCCGCGGGCGGTCAGTCGGCGACGATCTCCTTCGACGCGACCACGACCCGCCACGTGCGGGTGCTGGTCACCGCCAACTCCGTCCAGCCGGCCGCCCAGCTCTCAGAGCTGGAGATCTACGGCCCGGCCACCGGTGACACGCAGGCGCCCACCGCGCCCTCCGGGCTGGCCTTCACGGAGCCGGCCACCGGGCAGATCAGGCTGACCTGGTCGGCGTCCTCGGACGACACCGGCGTGACGGGTTACGACATCTACGCCAACAACACGCTGCTGACCAGCGTGGCGGGCGGTGTCACCACCTTCACCGACACCCGCCCGGCGAGCGAGACCGTCTCCTACCACGTCCGGGCCAAGGACGCGGCGGGCAACCAGTCGGGCAACAGCAACACCGTCACCCGCACCGGCGACTCCGGTGACACGCAGGCGCCCACCGCGCCCTCGGGCCTGGCGTTCACGGAGCCGGCGGCCGGGCAGATCAAGCTGACCTGGACGGCGTCCTCGGACAACAAGGGCGTCACGGGCTACGACGTCTACGCCAACAACGTGCTCCGCAAGAGCGTGGCCGGCGACACGACCACGTACACCGACACCCAGTCCGCCGCCACGACCGTCAGCTACGTCGTGCGGGCCAAGGACGCGGCCGGCAACGTCTCCGGCGCCAGCAACACCGTGACACGGAACGGGTCCACGAGCGGCGCCTCCAACCTCGCCGTCTCCAAGCCGATCACCGCGTCCTCGGTCGTCCACACCTTCGTCGCGGCCAACGCCAACGACAACTCCCTCACCACCTACTGGGAGGGCGCGGGCGGCAGCTACCCCAACACCCTGACCGTCAAGCTCGGGGCCAACGCCGACACCGAGAGCGTGGTCGTCAAGCTCAACCCCGACAGCGCCTGGGGAGCGCGGACCCAGAACATCCAGGTGCTCGGCCGTGAACAGGACGCCACCTCCTTCACGAGCCTCGCCGCCGCCAAGGACTACGCGTTCAGCCCGGCGACGGGCAACACGGTGACGATCCCGGTGACCGCCCGGGTGGCCGATGTGCAGCTGAAGTTCACCTCCAACACGGGTTCCGGTGCCGGTCAGGTCGCCGAGTTCCAGGTGCTGGGCACTCCGGCCCCCAACCCGGACCTCCAGGTCACGGCTGTCGCCGCCTCACCCTCGGCCCCCGTTGAATCGGACGCCATCACCCTGTCGGCCACCGTCCGCAACTCCGGCGCGGTCGCCTCTCCCGCCGGGAAGCTGGACTTCGAGCTCGGCGGATCCAAGGCCGCCACCGCCTCGGTGGGCGCACTTGCCGCGGGCGCCTCCACCCAGGTCACCGCGTCCGTAGGAGCGCGTGACGCGGGCAGCTACACCCTCGGAGCGGTCGTCGACCCGGCGGGCGAGATCATCGAGCAGAACGAGACCAACAACCGCTTCACCAGCGGCACCCCGCTGGTGGTGAAGCCGGTCTCCAGCTCCGACCTCGTGACGAGCGCGGTCACCACCTCCCCGTCGTCCCCCTCGAACGGCGACACGGTCACCTTCTCCGTCGCCGTGAAGAACCAGGGCACCGTCTCCTCCGCGAGCGGCAGCCACGGCATCACCCTCAGCCTCATCGACTCCAAGGGCGCCACGGTCAAGACCCTCACCGGCGCGCACAACGGAGCCATCGCCGCGGGCTCCACGACCGCACCGGTCTCCCTCGGCACCTGGACGGCCGCCAACGGCTCGTACACGGTGAAGGTGGTGCTCGCCGACGATGCCGAGGAACTGCCGGTGAAGCGCGAGAACAACACCAGCACCGAGTCGCTCTTCGTCGGACGCGGCGCCAACATGCCGTACGACATGTACGAGGCGGAGGACGGTGTCACCGGCGGCGGTGCCAAGGTCGTCGGCCCCAACAGGACCGTCGGCGACATCGCGGGTGAGGCCTCCGGCCGCAAGGCCGTCACCCTCGACAGCACCGGGAACTACGTGGAGTTCACCACCCGGGCGACCACCAACACCCTGGTCACCCGGTTCTCCATCCCGGACTCAGCCGGCGGCGGCGGCATCGAGTCGAAACTGAACGTCTACGTGGACGGCACCTTCCTGAAGGCGATCGACCTCACCTCGAAGTACGCGTGGCTGTACGGGAACGAGACCGGACCGGGCAACGACCCCGGCTCGGGCGCGCCCCGGCACATCTACGACGAGGCGAACGTCATGCTGGGCAAGACCGTCCCGGCGGGCAGCAGGATCCGGCTGCAGAAGGACGCGGCCAACACCAGCACCTACGCCATCGACTTCGTCAGCCTGGAGCAGGTCTCCCAGGTCGCCAACCCGGACCCGGCCACCTACACGGTGCCCGCCGGCTTCACCCACCAGGACGTCCAGAACGCCCTGGACAAGGTCCGGATGGACACCACGGGGAAGCTCGTCGGCGTCTACCTGCCTGCTGGTGACTACTCCACCGCCAGCAAGTTCCAGGTCTACGGCAAGGCCGTGAAGGTCGTCGGCGCGGGCCCCTGGTTCACCCGGTTCCGCGCCCCGTCCACGCAGGACAACACCGACATCGGATTCCGTGCCGAGGCGAGCGCCAAGGGCTCCTCGTTCTCGGACTTCGCGTACTTCGGCAACTACACGTCCCGCATCGACGGGCCCGGCAAGGTGTTCGACTTCTCCAACGTCTCGGACATCGTGATCGACAACATCTGGAACGAGCACATGGTGTGCCTCTACTGGGGCGCCAACACCGACAGCGTGACC
The DNA here is from genome assembly GCF_001905505.1 of Streptomyces sp. CB02058. Lineage (GTDB taxonomy): Bacteria > Actinomycetota > Actinomycetes > Streptomycetales > Streptomycetaceae > Streptomyces. The sequence continues at coordinate 331,182 of NZ_LIPG01000004.1, read as the reverse complement.
ATCAAGAACTCCCGGATCCGCAACATGTTCGCCGACGGCATCAACATGACGAACGGGTCCACCGACAACCACGTCACCAACAACGAGGCACGGGCCACGGGGGACGACAGCTTCGCCCTGTTCTCGGCCATCGACGCGGGTGGCGCGGACATGAAGAACAACGTGTACGAGAACCTCACGTCCATCCTCACCTGGCGGGCCGCGGGAGTGGCCGTCTACGGCGGCTACGACAACACCTTCCGCAACATCCACATCGCCGACACCCTGGTGTACTCGGGGATCACGGTCAGTTCGCTGGACTTCGGCTACCCGATGAACGGATTCGGCACCGGCCCCACGGCGATCGAGAACGTGTCGGTCGTACGGGCCGGCGGACACTTCTGGGGAACGCAGACCTTCCCCGGGATCTGGCTCTTCTCGGCCTCCAAGGTCTTCCAGGGCATCCGGATCTCGCACGTCGACATCGTGGACCCGACGTACAGCGGGATCATGTTCCAGACCAACTACGTGGGAGGACAGCCGCAGTTCCCGATCAAGGACACGGTGCTCACGGACATCTCGATCACCGGTGCGCGCAAGAGCGGTGACGCGTTCGACGCGAAGTCCGGCTTCGGTCTGTGGGCCAACGAGATGCCGGAGGCGGGCCAGGGGCCTGCCGTCGGTGAGGTCACCTTCAACGGGCTGAAGCTCAGCGGCAACGCCCAGGACGTGAAGAACACCACCTCCACCTTCAAGATCAACATCAACCCGTAGGGTCTCCGGGCCGCACGCCGGGGTGTCTCCCGGGTCCCCGGCAACGGGGTCCGGGCGGCACCCCTCCTCGACAACGTGATGTCCGCGGTCCTCGCCGACGAGGACGCGGACATCGCCGCGCTGCTCGACACCGCGGAGCAGCAGGTCAACCAGGTTCTGGCCGACCGGTGACGGAAGTGCGGGGGCAGGGGCGCGACGTCCCGGGCCCCCGTGTCCGGACCGTCCGCGAGCGGCCCGCCGGACGCGTCGGGCCCGCTGCCCGGCGGCACCGCGGCCTGGCCGCGCGGGACGCGATAGCGGGGGAGCGGAGGCTGCGGCACAGTGGTCGTATGGACGATCTCAACGCTCTCGCCGACGAGCACCTGGCCGCGGCCCGCACCCACGCGCACGGGCGCAGCGCGCACCTGCTGCTGCGCCAGGAGCCACTGCGGCAGACGGTGATCGCGCTCACGGCGGGATCGGCCCTGGACGAGCACAACGCGCCTCCCGCGGCCTCACTCCAGGTGCTGCGCGGCTCGGTCCGGCTCACCGCGGGGTCCGGGGACGTGGACCTCGCGGAGGGCGGACTGCACCCCATTCCCCAGGAGCGGCACGGGCTGCTGGCGCTGGAGGACTCGGTGGTGCTGCTCACCGCGGTGAACGACTGAGAACACCTGGAGTAGGGCCAGGGGATCGAGGCATGAGAGAAAGGGGGACGTCAGAACGCCGCGCGCACCCGTGACGGCCTCCTGACGTCCGCCTCTCCTACGTCCCCCGGAGTATCCGCGTGCCCAGCAGGACCCACACCCCCCGCGCGGAACGCGTCCCGTCCCAGGCCGGGCGTCCCGCGAAGCCGCCGAGGCGCTGGGGCACCGCTCTGCGCCGTACCCCCGTCTCCCTGTGGAACGACGACCTCTCCGACTGGGCCGCGGCCCTCACCTACTACGCCATCCTCGCGCTGCTCCCGGCCCTCCTGGTCACCGTCTCCGTCATCGGACTGGCCAACCCGGGCGCCACCAACGCGCTGATCGCCGACATCACGGCCTTCGCCCCGGCCGAGTCGGGGGCCGCGCTGCGCCGCCCCCTCGAGGCGGCGACCCAGGAGCGCACCGCCGTCTGGCTCCTGGTGGTCACGGGGAGCGTGAGTGCCGTGTGGTCCGCCTCCAGCTATCTGGCGGTCTTCCGCAGAGCCATGCACGCCATGCACGACGTGAAGGACACCAGGCCCCCTCTGCGTCAGGCACACATCATCGTGGTCTCCGCCATCGGCCTGCTCGTCCTGCTGATGGCCAGCGCCTTCGCCCTGGTGCTGACCGGCCCCCTGGCGCGCTGGCTCGGCCACCGGCTGGGCCTGGACCAGGCGGGCGAGACGCTCTGGGCGGGCCTCAAATGGCCGGTGCTGCTCTGTCTGGTCGCCTGTCTGATCGTGGTCCTCTTCAGTACGGGACCCCGCTCCGCGCGGGGGGTGCGGCAGGGGCTGCCCGGCGGGGTCCTCGCGGCGTTCCTGTGGCTGATCGCCTCGGCGGGCTTCGCGCTGTACGCCACCCACGTCGCCAGCTACAGCCGGCTGTACGGATCGCTGGCCGGCCTGGTCGTCTTCCTGATCTGGATCTGGTTCACCAACCTGGCGCTCCTGACCGGCGCCCAGTTCAACGTCGAACTGGCCCGCACGGAGAACCGGCCCGCGCAGGACGCGGACTGAGGGGCCCGGGGGCCTTGTGGGAGCGCTCCCAAAGGAGAAGGATGGAGCGATGACACAGACCGCCCATGTGCGTTCCTACCGTCCCGGCGACCAGGAGGCCCTCGCGGACATCTGTGTCCGCACGGCCGACAACGGCGGCGACTCCCGGCATCTGTACCCGGACCTCGGACTCATGCCCGCGCTGTTCGCCGAGCCCTACGCCCACCTGGAACCCGAACTGGCCTTTGTCCTCGACGACGGCGCGGGGCAGGCGGTCGGCTACGTCCTGGGGACCGCGGACACCCCCCGGTTCGTGGACGCCTTCCGTGACACCTGGGTGCCCCGGGTGACCGGCCGCTTCCCCGAGCCCGAGGGTGAGCCCCGGAACCTCACCGAGGCGATGACGGCGCTGCTGTACCGCCCCGAGCGCATGATCCTCCCGGAGCTCCGCGAGTATCCCGCGCACCTGCACATCGACCTGCTGCCGCCGTGGCAGCGCAAGGGGTACGGCAGGGAGCTGATGGGTGCCTTCCTGGGCGCGCTGCACGAGCGGGGGGTTCCGGCCGTCCATCTGTCCATGGTCACGGCCAACACTCCGGCCAGGGCTTTCTACGACCGGCTCGGCTTCGAGGTGATCGACGTGCCCGACCCCGGCCCGCTGACCTATCTCGGGCGCTCGACGGGGGGTGTGGAGTCGATGGGCTGGGCAGGTAGTCAGGGGCGAGCCCGGGCGAGGGCCGTGGCCGCCGGTTCGGAGGGGTGAGTGGAATGACGGAGCAGAGCGCGTGGAGTTTCGCGGACGACCGGGGTCAGCTGGCGGCCGCGGACAGCCGCCCGTCCCGGGTGCTCGCGTACATCCAGGCGGGCGCGACGCTGTGGGACTACGGGATCCACCCGGAGGGGATCTTCGGTTCGGGGCACGACGGGCCGGAGCCTGACCTGGCCAAGACGGGCACGCTCCCGCTGGACACGGTGGACTACCGGGGCGCGGGAGACGACCTGGACGTGGAGACGCTGTTACGGGGCGCGCCCGACCTGGTGGTGGCCGTCAGTTACGGTCACGGCCAGCTCTACGGACTGGACCCGGACACCGCCAAGCACCTGGAGGAGCGTGTCCCGGTCGTCGTGATCGACGTGGGCCAGGCGCGCACCCTGGACCAGGTGTCCAGGCGTTTCGCCGAGCTCGCGCACGCGCTCGGGGGTGAGCGGGCTCCGGACGAGGCGAGCGGGACGGCCGCCGCGCGCGAGCGGCTCCGGGCCGTCGTGAGCGCCTTGCCGCAGGCCCCGAGGGTGGTGGCCCTCTCGCCCGCCGGCCAGGAGCAGGCGTACGTCGCCCGCCCCCAGATGTGGCCCGAGCTGCGGGTGCTGGCCGAGCTGGGGGTCGGTCTGGTGCCCCCGCCCGACGGGGCCGGGGTCAACTGGGCCACCCTCGGCTGGGGGGAGACGGCGGCCCTGGAACCCGGCATCGTCCTCGCGGACGTACGGTCCAACGCCGTCCCGCTCGACGACATCGCCGCACCGGAGTGGCAGGACGCCGGGCGGCGGGTGCGGACCGTGCCGTGGAATCCGGAGCCGCTGTGCAGCCCGCGGGCCCACGCGCGCTTCCTGGCGCTGGTCGCGGACGCGCTGGAGGGATCCTCGGCCGGCTGAACAAGTTTCCCAAATAAATTCTGCAAAAACTATTTGGCAAAGTGCCGAACCGCTCTAACCTGCGGTCATGGACAACGACGCGACACACCGCGTGCTCGACCCCGAGCAGGACCCGGCGGCACTCAAGGCGCTCACCCACCCGCTGCGCCTGAAACTGCTCGGACTCCTGCGTCTCCACGGTCCTGCCACCGCCAGTGAGCTGGCGGCCAGGACCGGGGAGTCCTCCGCGTCGACCAGCTACCACCTGCGGGTGCTGGCCAAGTACGCCTTTGTCGCCGAGGCCGAGCACCGCGACGGACGTGAGCGCCGCTGGAAGGCGGTGCACTCCGTCACCTCGACGGACAACGCGGCGATGCTGGCCACCCCGGCGGGCCGGGCCATGACCGTGCTGGGCAGACGCCGCCAGATCGAGCACCTGCTGCAGACGGTGGACCGGCACGAGGCGGACATCGAGGCGGGCCGCCTGGGCGAGGAGTGGCACGACCCCTCGGGGATCGACGACCTGATGCCGCTGCTCACCCCGGAGTCCCTCCGCGAGCTCCGGGACACGATCGGCGCCAAGCTGGCCGAGCTGACCGCGCGCGACGAGCACGACCCCCGGGCCGAGCGGGTCGTGCTGCTCACCGCCGGACTCCCGCTGGCCACCGACGGCCGTCGCGCACCGGCCGGCGGCAAGGGTCCGGCCGACCGGAGCGCATCCGCCGGCGACGAGGCTTCGGCCGGTGACGGCGCACTCGGCGGCGACGGGCCTTCGGCCGACCGGGGCGCGTCCGCCGGCGACGAGGCCCCCGGCACCGGGAACGCCGCGTGACCCCGCAGCCGGGCGGCGGGCCCGGGGAACGTGCCGCGCGCCGAAGATTCGTCACGGTGTCGTTCCTTTTCTGGCTGCCCGCGGGTCTCGCTCTGGCACCGATGGTCCTGCTGCTCACCGAGCGCGGGCTGACGCTCGCCGCCGTCGCCGCGGCCTACGCCGCCCACTCCCTGACCGTGGCCGTCCTCGAACTCCCCACCGGCGGGCTCTCCGACGTCATCGGCCGCCGCAAGGTCCTGGCCGGTGCCGGGATGCTCAACGCCGTCGCCCTCGCCCTCATAGCCCTGGGGACGACCCCGTGGGTGATCATCCCCGGTATGGCCCTCATGGGGGCGGGACGGGCCCTGTCCAGCGGCCCCGCCGAGGCCTGGTACGTCGACACCGTGCACGCCACCGCCGGCCCCGACGCCGATCTGCGTACGGGTCTGGCGCACGGCAGTGCAGCATCGTCCGGCGCGATCGCGCTCGGTGTGCTCGTCGGCGGCGGTACGCCCTGGCTGCTCGGCCTCGGCACCGGCCCCGGGGAGGGCCTGCGGGCCCTCACCTCCGATCTGGTCCTGCCCCTGTCCGTGCCCGTGCTCCTCGGCGCGGCCGTCCACGTCGTGTTCGTCTTCTACGTCCTGGCCGCCCTGACCGAGCCACCCCGCCCCGCGGCCACCTTGCGCGGAGTCCTGCGGGGCGTCCCCGGCGCCATCGGCGCGGGTCTGCGACTGGGTGCCGGGGACGCCCTCATCCGCCGCATCCTGATGACCACGGGCGCCGCCGGCACCGCGCTCGCCGCCCTCGAACTGCTCACCCCGGGCCGCGCCGCCGTGCTGACCGGGTCCCCGGAGTCCGGCGCGGTGCTCTTCGCCGGACTCGCGGCGGCCGGGTTCGTCTGCTCCGCGCTCGGCAGCCGCCTGGCGCCGCTCGTCGCCCGGGTCGCGGGGGACGGGGAGCGCGCGGTCCTGGTGAGCCTCGGCGCCAGTGCGGCCGGCCTGCTGGTGCTCGGCGCCACCGTCACCGCCTCCGGCGCCCCGGCGGCAGCCCTGGCCGCCGCCGGCTACGGGCTGGTCTATCTGGGCCTCGGCTCCGCGGGCCCCAGCGAGAGCGACCTCCTGCACCGCCGCGTCGACACCTCGGGCCGGGCGACGGCCCTGTCCGTGCAGTCGCTCGCCCAGCAGCTGACCGGAGCCGCCGCCGGCCTGGTCGTCGGCCTGCTCCCCGCAGGACCGCTGCCCTGGCTGCTCGCTGCCGCGGCCCTGCTCGCCGGAGCGCTGCTCTGGTCCCGGCGCACCGCCGTCGCTCCGGCGCCCGAGTGGGGCGGGGCCTGAAGCACTGCTCCGTACGGACGCCCCCCGATCGCGCCCGCCTCCGGGGTTCGGGACGCTGGCCCGGAGCGGGACGCGAGATCCCCGTACCCCCAGGAGCAGGCATGCAGCAGGACAAGCACCCGTCGTACCGTCCGGTGGTCTTCCGCGACCGGTCCGCCGGTTACGCCTTTCTGACCAGGTCCACCGCGTCGAGCGAGCAGACCATCGACTGGGACGACGGCAACAGCTATCCGGTCGTCGACGTGGAGATCTCCGCCGAGAGCCACCCGTTCTTCACCGGCAAGGCGCGGGTGGTCGACACCGAGGGCCAGGTCGCGAAGTTCGAGCGTCGGTACGGCGACGAGGGGCGCGGGGAAACCCCCTGAACCCCGGGTCTCCACGGCTCCCGCGCACCGGGCAGAATCAGCGGCGCCATGCCCCCGTGACAGCCGCGCTCCACCGGCCGGCCCGCCCGCGTTCCCCAGGAGACCCGCGCCCATGCCCGACAGCCCCGCCCTCCTGGTCATCGGCGAATGCGTCGCCGACATCGTCCGGACGCCGGGCGGGCCGGACCGCACCCACCCCGGCGGCAGCCCCGCGAACGTGGCGTACGGGCTGGCCAGGCTCGGCCGCGACACCACCCTGATCACCCAGCTCGGTCCGGACGCCGACGGGCGGCTGATCCGGGACCACCTCGCCGGCGCCGGGGTGCGGGTGCTGACGGACGGGAGCCCGGAGCCCACCCCGGCCGCCACCGTCGAGCTGGACGACGAGGGCCGCGCGGCCTACGCCTTCGCCATCACCTGGACGCTGCGCCCGGTCGAGCTGCCCGCGTCACCGCCCGTGCACGTCCACACCGGGTCCATCGCCACCGCCCTGGAACCCGGCGCGGACACGGTCCTGGGCCTGGTCGAAGCGCTCCGTACGACCGCGACCGTGAGCTACGACCCCAACGTGCGGCCCGGCCTCATGGGGGACCACGCCACCGCCGTCCGGCGAGCCGAGCGCTGCGTCGCCCTCAGCGACATCGTCAAGGCGAGCGACGAGGACCTGCGCAGGCTCTATCCGCACGAGGCCCCGGAGAAGGCCGCCGAGCGCTGGCTGCGCTCCGGGCCCGCCGTCGTCCTGCTCACCCGGGGAGCCGAGGGGGCCCAGGCGTTCCTGCCCGGCGGGACCGTCGCCATCGGGGCGCCGCCCGTCCGGGTCGCGGACACCGTGGGCGCGGGCGACGCCTTCATGTCCGGCACCCTGCACGCGCTGGCCGCGCACGGACTGCTCGGCGCGAAGGCCCGTGCGCGGCTGCGCTCGCCGGACGCCGCCACCCTCGGCGACGTACTGCGCCACGGAGTGGCCTCCGCCGCCGTGACCGTCCGGCGGACCGGTGCGCTGCCTCCCGACGCGGAGGAGCTGGCAGCGGCTCTGACCAGCGCGCCTGCACCCGGGTGATCGGAGTGACGGGGGTGTCCTCGCACGCACCTTCCTCGTTCAGTCCGGTATGACCGTGACCCTCACCGAAACCGCTCCACCGTCCACCACCGAACTGCTGACCGCCGTCCTCCTCGGTCCGGAACACCGCCGCGAACACGGCTTCTGGCAGCGGCTGATCAGCACAGAACCGTTCCGCCGTCCCGTCGGGGGAACGCCCGAAGAGCGACTGGAACTCGCCTACGACCGGTTGCGGGTCCTCAACCTCTCCCTCGACAGCGGGGCGCGCCTCGCCGCCGACCCACGCGCCCTGGCCGCCCTGCACGCCTGGCTCGGTCCGGTCGACCCCGCGCTGACCACCGTCGCGGGCATCCACTACAACCTCTTCCTCGGCAGCCTCCTCGATCAGGACGGCGCGGGCCACCGCGATCTGTCGGACTATCTGTCCCTGCGCCGCATCGGCACGTTCCTGTGCACGGAGGTGGCACACGGCAACAACGCGGCGGCCATGGAGACCACGGCGACCTACGACCGCGAACGGGACGGATTCGTCCTGCACACCCCGAACGCGGGCGCGCAGAAGTTCATGCCCAACACCAGCCCGGCGGGCGGCGCCAAGTCCGGACTGGTCGCCGCACGCCTGGTGGCCGACGGCTCCGACCACGGGGTGCGCCTCTTCCTGGTGCCGCTCACCGACGACGAGCGCGCGCTGCCCGGCATCAGGGTGCGGCGGCTGCCTGCCCGGATGGGCAGCCCCGTGGACCACTGCCTGACCTCCTTCGACCGGCTCTTCGTGGCACGCGACGCCCTGCTGGGAGCCGACCGGGAGGAGGGCGCCCAGGGGGAGTTCAGGACGGCACCGGGGGACAGGCGGAGGCGCTTCCTGACCTCGATCGGCAGGGTCATCCACGGCCGCGTCTCGATGAGCGCCTGCGCGGCGGGCTCGGCCCGCGCGACCCTGGCGGTCGCCGTGCGCTACGGGGGCCACCGGATGATCTCCGGTTCCCGGCGCACACCGCCCGTCCCGGTCAACGCCCACCGCACCCACCACGGGCCGCTCGCCTCGGCCATGGCCACGGTCTTCGCCATGAGCCTGCTGCACCGCCGGGCACAGGAGCGCTGGGAGAGCTGTACGGAGGACGGCAGGGCCGAGGCGGGGACGCTCGTCGACGTCGCCAAGGCATGGATCACATGGCGGGCCCGGGAGGTCATCGTCGAGAGCCGTGAACGCTGCGGTGCGCAGGCGCTGCTGGAGAACAACGGCATGACCGAACTCGTCACGGGTGTGGAGGGCGCCATCACGGCCGAGGGCGACAACATCGCCCTCTACGCCAAGGCGGCGGCCGACCTGCTCCTCTCCGCCGGGACCGGCGGTGCCCCTGCCGAGCCGGGCGGGCCCGGCCGGGTCCCCGCCGAGCCCGGGCGCGAGGGGACCGGCCCCGTCCCGGAGCCCGGCGACCTCGCCGACCCGCGCTTCCTGGTCCGGCTCCTCGCCGCGCTGGAGGACATCTGGTTCGACCGCGCCAGGGCCCGGGCGCAGCGGGTACCGGGCACCGACGTACTCGCGCAGTGGAACGCGGCGTCCGGGCCCGCTGTCCGGGGCGTCGAGGCCTATGCCTACCGGCACGCCGCCGAGGCCTACGCCGAGGCCCGCGCCGCACTGCCCGAGGGGGCGGCCAGGGAGCGGCTGGGGGAACTGGAGCGGCTGTTCGCCGTGGAGTGGGTCGCCCGCAACAGCGGCGACCTGCTGGCCGCGGGCCTGCTGAGCGCCGGTCAGACCGAGGCACTGGCCGAGACCGCCGAGGAGCTGATCACCGCCGTCGCCGCGCACACCCCCCAACTCGCGGACTCCTTCGCCCTGCCCGCCGAGCTGCTCGCCGACTGGCCCATCGCGGGCCCCGGCTACGCCGACGCCTACGACGATCCCAGGGGCCCCTGGAACAGCGGTCCGGCGGACGCCCGATGAGCGCCGCGCCCCCGGCCCGCGAGGCACGGCCGATGGGCCACCGCGTCGCGGAGGGCCTGGAGATCCTCGGCACGAGCGCGGTCCTGCTGGCCTACTGGGGCACGGTGTCCGTGCTCGCCCGCGTGGGCGAGGGACCGCGCACACGCCGCGGTGAATCGGTTCGCCCCAAGGGCTGACCCGCCCGAGGACCTGCCGGCCGGTACGGAGGACGACGTCCCGCCCGCCGTACCGGCCTTGCCCGCCGTATCGCCGCTGCCCGCTGTGCCGGCCTCGCCCGTCCCACCGCCAGGGCCCCGGGAGCGAGATCCGCACCGGCCGCCGAAGCCGCCGTCACGTCGCGTGATAGCTTGCAGACGCCAGTCACACTCCACGTGGAGTCAGGGAATCCGGTGCGAATCCGGAGCTGACGCGCAGCGGTGAGGGGGACGGGCGGGGCCACGGCCACTGGGACACCCTCGGGTGCCCCGGGAAGGCGCCCCGTCCGGACGAACCCGAGTCCGAAGACCTGCTGGCACCCGCTTCCGTACCCGGGAGCGGAACTCCGTACGGGCTCCGCGCATGAGCCCAGAGACGCCGAGGGACCCTGTGCCGCCCATATCCAGCACCGTACGCCGAACCACCCCTGTCCTCATGGGACTTGTCCTGCTGACCGCATGCGGGGGCACCGGTACCACCGACGCCGCACCGGGCGGGAGCGCCGCCGGATTCCCGGTGACGCTGAAGAACTGCGGACGCACCGTCACCGTGGACTCCGCACCGCGCCACGCGGTCTCCCTGGACCAGGGATCGACGGAGATCCTGCTCTCCCTGGGCCTCGCCGACCGGCTCGCCGGGACCTCCACCTGGACCGATCCCGTGATGAAGGGCCTGGAGAAGGCCGAGGCGAAGATCCCCCGCATCGCGGAGAACCGCCCCTCCTCGGAGAAGGTCCTCGCCCTGGAACCCGACTTCGTCAGCGCCTCCTTCGAATCGACCCTCGGCAAGGGCGGCGTCGCGCCGCGCGAGCAGTTCGAGGACCTCGGAGTGCCGACGTACATCTCGCCCGCCGACTGCACCGCCAAGGACAACAGCGGCAGCGGCGACGGCTCCCGTACGGAACCGCTCACCATGGACAGCGTCTACACCGAAGTACGCGAGCTCGCGCGGGTGTTCGGCGTACCGGAGCGGGGCGACTCGCTCGTCGCCCGGCTCCAGGCCCGGATCGGTGCCGCGACCAAGGACATCGACGCGTCCGGAACGAGCCTGCTCTACTGGTTCGCCAACTCCGAGGCCCCCTACATGGCGGGCTGCTGCGGAGCCCCCGGCATCATCACCGGGGAACTCGGCGCGGAGAACGCCTTCGACGACACCCACGAGGAATGGCCCCAGATCAACTGGGAGACCGTCGCCGACCGGAACCCCGACGTCCTGGTCATCGGCGACCTCACCCGGAAGTCGCAGACGGCCGAGAGCGCCGCGAAGAAGATCGAGTTCCTGGAGTCCAACCCCGTCACGAAGAACATGGACGCGGTACGGCACAAGCGGTACGTCCTGCTCAGCGGCCAGGCCATGAATCCGACGATCCGGACCGTGGAGGGCGTGGAGCGCGTCGCGGCCGGGCTCCGCTCGTTCGGGCTCGCGGGGTGACGGACACCGGACACGCCCCGGACGTACGCGTGGAACTGCCGCCGGTGGGCCGCACCGCCGGTGCCCGCGTGGTGCGCGACGGCCTCCTGTGGGCCGGAGGTCTCGCCCTGCTGCTCCTGTCCGTCGCGGTCGCCGTGACGATCGGCCCCGCCCGCATCTCCGTCCCGGACGTCTGGTCGGCCGTGGCCTCGCACCTCGGGCTCACCGAACCCCGGCTGACCCCGATCCGCGACGGCATCATCTGGAACCTGCGCATGCCCCGCACCCTGCTCGCCGCGGTGTGCGGGGCCGGGCTCGCGGTGTGCGGCACGGTGATGCAGTCACTGCTGCGCAATCCGCTCGCCGATCCGTTCGTCCTCGGCGTCTCCTCCGGGGCGTCCACCGGCGCGGTCGTGGTCGTCGTGCTCGGCGTCGGCGGGGGAGTGGTCCCGGTCTCGGCCGGGGCCTTCGCCGGTGCCCTGTGCTCCTTCGCCCTCGTCCTGCTGCTCAGCCACACCCTCGGCGGCTCGACCGACCGGGTCGTCCTCTCCGGGGTCGCGGCCATGCAGCTCTTCTCGGCGCTCACCTCCTTCGTCGTGATGACCGCGGCCGACGCCGAGCAGACCCGGGGCGTGCTGTTCTGGCTGCTCGGCTCCCTGAGCGGGGTCGGCTGGGGCGATGTGTGGACGTGCTCGGCCGTGCTGGCCGTGACGCTGCTGATCTGCCTGGGTCACGCCCGTACGCTCGACGCCTTCGCCTTCGGCCAGGACGCGGCGGCCGCCCTCGGGGTGCACGTGGCCCGCACCCGGATCGTGCTGCTCTGCACGACCGCGCTGCTAACGGCGGCCCTCGTCAGCTCGGCGGGTGCCATCGGGTTCGTCGGCCTCGTGCTGCCGCACGCGGCCCGTGCGCTGGCCGGTTCGGGGCACCGGCGGCTGCTGCCGCTCACCGCGCTCGCCGGGGCCGTCTTCCTGGTCTGGGTCGACACCCTGGCCAGAACCGTCCTCGACCCCCAGGAGGTGCCGGTCGGCGTGGTCACCTCCCTCATCGGCGTACCCGCTTTCGTCCTGGTCCTCTACCGCACGCGGAGGAGCACATGAGCCGTCAGACGCACCCCGGGACCGTCGCACCCGCGCCCGGCGAGGGGCTGAGGGCGTCGCGGGTCAGCCGGGAGGCGGGCGGACGGCTCGTCGTGGACGGGGTGAGCATCGCCCCACCGCCCGGCAGCACGACCGGGCTCCTCGGACCCAACGGCTCGGGCAAGACCACGCTGCTCAGGGTGATGGCGGGCGTGCTGACCCCCGGCCGGGGCGTGGTCACCCTGGACGGCCGCACCCTCGCCGAGACCGGCCGCAGGAGCGTCGCCCGCCGCGTCGCCGTGGTCGACCAGCATGCCGTCACCCAGGTCGAGATGAACGTGGCGGACGTCGTACGCCTCGGCCGCATCCCGCACCGCCGTGCCTGGTCGGCGCCCGGCCCCGACGACGAGGACGCCGTACGCGAGGCGCTGGCCCGCACCGGACTCGCCGACCGCGCGGGCCAGTCCTGGCACACCCTGTCCGGGGGCGAGCGCCAGCGCGTCCAGATCGCCCGGGCGCTCGCCCAGCGGCCGCGCGAACTGCTGCTGGACGAGCCGACGAACCATCTGGACATCCAGCACCAGCTGGAACTGCTGTCCCTCGTCGCGGCGTTGCCCGTCACCGCGGTGATCGCACTGCACGACCTCAATCTGGCGGCGATGTTCTGCGACCGGGTGACGGTCATGAAGGAAGGCCGCGTCGTGGCCGGCGGAACGCCCTCGGAGGTGATCACCGAGGAACTCATCGCCGATGTCTACCGTGTACGCGCGGTGGTGACGCGGGAAGGCCCGGACGGCCGGCCCTCGGTGCGGTTCCTGCCGGGGAGTCCGTGACGCACGGGCCGGCCGCACGAGCGGAGCGGCACCACGAGAGGGCGGGCCCGTGTGCGGCACCACGAGAGGGCGGGCCCGTGTGCGGCACCACGAGAGGGCGGGCCCGTGTGCGGCACCACGAGAGGGCGGGCCCGTCGACCGACCGGGACCGCCCCTCGCTCGCTGTCGCGCGGCCTCGTGCCGCTGGGTGAGGGGTCAGCGACGACGTCCCTGGCCGAACTCGCCGCCCGTGTCCTTGCCGCTGCCCATGTCCTTGCCGTCCGCGTAGTCGATCTTCTCCTTGCGGAGCTCGGCGGAGACTTCCTTCTGTTCGGTGACCTTGCTGGTTTCGAGACGGACCCGCTCCACCGGGACCGCCTCCTTGCGGACGGTGGCTCGTTCGGCGTGCAGGGTGACCTCGACGTCCTGTTCGCCGAGCTCGCTCGTGCCCTTCACACCCGTCGTCCGCTCGCCCGGCTTCAGAGGCTCGCGCACCACGCGTACCTCCTCATGGGACACGGGCACCGTACGCGTGACGTTCTCGGTCACGACGTACTTGTGCAGGCGCGCCCTTCCGCTCTCGTACTCCTCGGTGCCGACCTGGAGCTGCTCCTCGGACCGGATCATCTCCTCGCGGCCGGTGCCCGCGGCGGACCGTTCGGCTCCGGCTCCGGCGAGCGGGCGGGACGTGGAGGAGGTGTCCATGTCCATGTCGCGGTGCCTGCCCGTGCCGGCACCGGTGGTGCCCATGCCGGCCGCCGTGCCCGAGGTCTTCGCCTGTCCGGCCGAGGTGGTGCGAGCGGTACCGGTTCCGGCGGCGCCCGCGGCGCCCGCGGCACCGGCGGCTCCCATGGCTCCCGTTCCCGTCCCGGACGTCGTGCGGGCGTCGCCGCGGCCGGTCGCCTTCCTGGTCATCCCGTAGTGCCGGTAGAGCTCCTCCTCCTCGGACACGGAGAGATGCGCGTCGGCGTCCACCCGGGGGGCTTCCTTGACGCGGTCCTTCGTATGTGAGACGTGCAGGTCGGAGCCCACGCTGCGGGCTCCGGCAAGCGGTACGAAGCTCTCCTTCATGCCGAACATGCCGGTCTTGACCGTCACCCAGTCGGGCTTGCCGGTGTCGTCGTCGACGTACACCCGGCCAACAGTGCCGACCTTCTCGCCGTCGCTGTCGTAGACGGTCAGACCGTCGAGTTCTCCGGAATCCGTGAAACCGTCAGCGGCTCCCATGGCCGATTCCTCCTCGCCCGGGCGCGTCCTGTGTGGTGGGTCCACCTGGGGTGGCGCGTCCGGGTTCCATCGCGCCTCACCCGGATGGACGCTGCAACTTCCCGGCCGTGGCGGCGAGCGGCCCGGGACACCGGGGAGGGGCGGTGGCCCCGTTCCACGCGGATGTCGGCCCTCCCCTCCGGTTACGCCATTCGGGTGAGCACTCGCCTGGGTGCGCCGAATGTGCGGACAGGGCGCGCCCGTATGATCGACGCGCTGTCGCCGACCGCCGGCCGGCCTGTCGGGAGGGGTGCGCCATCGGATCCACGGGCGTCCGCCTGCCCCGGCAGCGCGGCGAGCTGCTCGCCAGGCGGGAGGACGGCCTGGGGCTGCACCACCTGGTCTGGAGGCTGGGACCGGGCTGGCGGGTGTGCAGCAGTGCCGTGCTCGGCGGCGGGATCGGACCGCGCGCCTGGATCCTGAACGCCCAGGTGCCCGGCGGCTACCCCCGGCTCGACCCCGACCGCCACCTCCGTGAGATCGCCGCCGCCGAGGCGCTGGAAGGGCCCGGCGCCGGACTGATGACGGCCGCCGACGTCACCGCGTACACCGTCGCGGACGACGGTGGCGCGACCGCGACCGTCACCAGCGGCCTCGGCGTACGGGGATGGGCCGCCGCCCCCGCCGAAGGGTCCGAAGACCCCCTCCCGCCGGGCACCGTCAACATCGTCGTCGTCCTGCCGGTACCCCTCTCGGACGCCGCGCTCGTCAACGCGGTGGCGACCGCGACCGAGGCGAAGGTCCAGGCCCTCGTGGACGCCGGGCTCGACTGCTCCGGGACCCCGACGGACGCGGTGTGCGTCGCCGCGCCGGACCCGGGGGAGCGGCCCGGTGAACCGTTCGCCGGGCCCCGTTCGCTCTGGGGCGCGCGACTCGCCAGAGCCGTCCACCGTGCTGTGCTGGACGGCGCGCTGCGGCAGTCTTGAGGCCCCACGGGTCGCCAGACCGCCCGCACCGACGAAGGGACTCTCCCCATGGCCACCGACTCCCCGGCGGACACCGCCCCGGGCGCACCGACCGTCGCGGTCCTCGGCACCGGGATCATGGGATCGGGGATGGCCCGCAGCCTGCTCAGGGCGCGGCTCCCCGTCCGGGCCTGGAACCGCACACACGCCAAGGCCGAGCCGCTGGCCGCCCAGGGCGCCACCGTGACGGACACGGCCGAGGAAGCGGTACGCGGGGCTGACGTCGTCCTCACCGCACTGAACGACGGCCCGTCCGTGGCCGAGACCCTCACCGCGGCGACGCCCGGCCTGCGCCCGGGACAGGTCTGGCTGCAGAGCGCCACCGTCGGGCTCGACTCCACGGCCGAACTGGTCCACCGGGCGGCCGGCCTGGGACTCGTCTACCTCGACGCCCCCGTCTCCGGCACCAGACAGCCCGCGGAGCAGGGCACCCTCACCGTGTTCGTGTCCGGCCCCTCGGGCGCACGCGCCACGGTGCTCCCCGTCCTGGAGGCGATCGGGCAGCGCACCGTATGGGTCGGCGAGGATCCCGGAGCCGCCACCCGGCTCAAACTCGTCGCCAACACCTGGGTGATCAACCTGGTCAACGGCGTGGCGGAATGCCTCAATCTCGCCGAGGGTCTGGGGCTCGACCCGCAGCTGTTCCTCGACGCGATGAAGGGCGGCCCGCTGGACACGCCGTACCTCCAGGCCAAGTCCGCCGCCGTGCTCTCCGGCGATCTCAGCCCGAGCTTCGCGCTCTCCACCGCGCTCAAGGACTCCCGGCTGATCCTCGACGCGGCCGAGGCCGCGGGCGTGAGGCTCGATCTGGTCGCCGCCTCCGCCGAGCGCTTCGGCCGGGCGGAGGCGGCCGGACACGGTGACCAGGACATGATGGCCACGTACTACGCGGGCCGCCCCGAGTAGTAGGGCGGCAGCGCGTACGCCGAGAAGTACGTCAGACCACGGTCACCGGGTGCCGCACCACCGCGTCGAAGAGGTAGCCCTGCGTGTTGTGCGCCGTGGTCTCCGGCTGGGTGCGGCCCGAACGGTCCGTCGCCCGCGCGAGCAGCACGCCGGGGCCCGTCGCCTTCGGGACCCAGTCGGCCGTCCACCGCACCCAGCTCCCGGATCTTGGTTCGTCCCGCAGCCTGGCCGGGCGCCAGTGGCCGCCGCCGTCGGTGCTGACCTCGACGTGGCGCACCGGCGCGCCCCCCGACCACGACCGGCCGGTGAGCAGATGCCGCCGGTGCGCCGCGAACGAGGCACCGGGGGCCAGTTCGAACGCGCTCTTGAGCGTCTGGCGGGTGAGCGGCGCGCTGCCCTCGGGAGGATGACCGGGGCCGAACAGCCGGTACAGGCCGGTGTTCCACGGAGTCAGCAGCGGCTCGGCGCTCACCTCGATGTCGCCCACCCACTTGATGTTCGCGATGCCCACCCAGGACGGCACGATCAGCCGGACCGGGGCGCCGTGGTCGGGCGGCAGCGGCTCGCCGTTCATCTCGTACGCGAGGAGCACGTCGTCCAGGGCCTTCGCCACCGGCAGCGGCCTGCGGACCCGGCCCAGATTCGTACCGTCGCTGACGACCTCAGCGTCCAGCCCGCGCGGCAGCACGTCGACCGCGTCCCGGCCGATGCCCGCCAGGCGCAGCACATCGGCCAGCCGCACCCCGCGCCAGCGTGCCGTCCCGATCGCGCCCAGGGTCCACGCCGTGCCGCTGACCGTCTGGCCCTGCTGCGAGGTGAAGAAGCTCCGGCCGTTGCCCGCGCACTCGACGAACGCAGTCCGGGACACGGACGGCAGGGCGAGCAGGTCCTCGTAGGAGAAGTCCACCGGGCCGCCCGTGAGTCCGCTGCCCCAGACGGTCAGCTTCCAGGCCGCCGCGTCCAGGACCGGCGTCGCCGTGTGGTTGCGGACGAAGAAGCGGTCGGCGGGGGTGAGCAGCCCGGTGTCCCGCAGCGCCGCGAAGTTCGTCTCCGCGTTGGTGCCGCGGACCGTGAACAGCTCCGGCGGCAGGGGCTTCACCACGCCGGCGAGGGTCTGCGCCGCCCGGGCGGGAGAGGCGAGTGCCGGGACGAGTGGTGCGGCGACCGACGCGGCGGCCACCAGCTTCAGCAGATCACGCCGGTCGATCCCGGCCGATCTGGCACGGCCAGCGGCCCACTGGCCCAGCCGTATCCGGTCGTACGCGGCTTCGGACGGCGGTACGGACGTCATGAGCGCTCCAGAGGAGGTCGAAGGGAGGCGCCCGCGAACCGGGGCAGGGAATCCACCGCCCCGCGCGGCCCGGGGCGGCCGGGCGGCGGATTCCCTCTCACACGCCTCCGGCGGCCGGCGGCCTACTGGTCAGTGACCGTAGAGGCCGCCCGGGCGGCTGCGGAAGCGACTCGCTCACGTGTCCACGAAGCTGCAACGCCGCCGCAACACAAGGCGCAGGACCGGCCCCCACCGCCGGGGACCGGCCCTGCGCCGACTCGTCCGTCCTGTCTCTCCCGCTCGGTCCTGCGTGAACCCGCTCGGTCCTGTGTGAACCCGCTCAGTCCTGCGTGAACATCCCGCTGCGCAGCTTCCGCAGGATGCGGCTGAGCAGCCGCGACACATGCATCTGCGAGATGCCGAGCTCCTCGCCGATCTGAGCCTGTGTCATCTCCTGGCCGAACCGCATGTCGATGATGCGGCGCTCACGTGCGTCGAGCTCGCCCAGCAACGGGGCGAGCGTATGGAGGTTCTCCACCGACTCCATCGCGGGGTCCGGTTCGCCGAGCACATCGGCGTAGGTACGCCCGCCGACCGCGCGGCTCGCCGGCTCCGAGGCGTCGGACGGCATGTCCAGCGATCCGGCCGTGTAGCCGTTGGCCGCGACGATGCCCTCGGTGACCTCTTCCTCCTCCAGACCGAGGTGCTCGGCGAGCTCCGTCACGGTCGGGTCCCGGTCGAGTCCGGCCGCCAGGGTCTCCTTCGCCTTCGCGAGGTCCACCCGCAACTCCTGCAGCCTGCGCGGCACATGGACGGCCCAGGTGGTGTCCCGGAAGAAGCGCTTGATCTCGCCGACGATGTACGGCACGGCGAACGACGTGAACTCGACCTCGCGGGAGAGGTCGAAGCGGTCGATGGCCTTGATCAGGCCGATGGTGCCGACCTGGACGATGTCCTCCATGTCGCCGCTGCCCCGGTTGCGGAAGCGGCCGGCCGCGAACCGCACGAGGGAGAGGTTCATCTCTATCAGGGTGTTCCGGGCGTACTGGTACTCATGGGTGCCCTCTTCGAGGACCTGCAGACGGTCGAAGAAGAGCTTCGACATCCTCCGCGCGTCCTGCGGGGCGATCCGCCCGGCGTCCTCGATCCAGGGAAGCCCGTCCGAGACGCCTGCCCGTTCCGCAGCTGTGGTGTGCGCGGTCTGTGCAGTGTGCGCCGTCATCCCGTCACGCTCCTCAGGTCGTGGGCCTCGAGGTGTAGGCGCCTGCCCGATGGGCGGCAACTCATGCACAGGAAGGCTGTTTTGAGTCAGACCCGTCCCGGTATTGGCCGAGAAGCTTCATGATCGCCCGCGGAGGGCGTGACGGCGGAGCCCTCGTGGGCGCGGGAGCACACAGAACCGCCCCACCGGTACGGGGGAGCCCGGTGGGGCGGCCGTATCCAGAGTGCCACAGCCCGGGGCCTGTTGGGGCCGTATCCGGATCAGCGGTACACGATTGGCCGGACCTGCACACGTCCCCCTTTCTGTGTGCTCTGCCGGCCCGCCGGGCGGGCCCGCCTGTTGCACGTTTGTGAAAAGAGGGCCGCACGGGAATAGGTACGGGGCGAAACGGGCTTTCACCCCTGTCGCCGGCCCCCGATCCCGACGGAGTGAGAGAGTCCATGCCCGAGGCCACATCGCCGCTCACACAGCCGCCCACGCTCCTGCCCCCGCCCCCGGCCGCGTCGCCCGAAAGCGGGCCGTCGCGGAGTGCCGGGCCCGGGCCGGAGGGCGACACCCTCCATCCGCTGGACAATCCCGCACGCTCCTCCCTGACCGGCCCCCATGCCCACTTCGCCGAGCGCAGCGGCCGCATCCTGCGCTACCGGCCCGACGTCACCCCCTGGCTCGCCCTCCCGGATCACCCCGACGCCCAGGACTGGGTCGATGTCGCCACGCTCGCGGGCCCCGGCGCGTCCGTCACCCTCACGGCCTTCCGCGAGCCGCCGCCGGCCGACTGGGAGATCGTCTTCCACGCGGAGGGCGTACAGATGGTGGACCGGGCCGTGGACGCCGCGCCCGACCCGGAGGCGGTGCTGCTCGGCCCGGCCGACGTGCCGGAGATGCTGGACCTGGTCGAGCGGACCCGCCCCGGCCCGTTCCTGCCGCGCACCGTGGAGCTCGGGACCTATCTCGGCATCCGCCGCGACGGGGTCCTGGTCGCGATGGCGGGCGAGCGTCTGCACCCGGCCGGCTGGACCGAGATCAGCGCGGTGTGCACCGACGAGTCCGTGCGCGGCCAGGGGCTCGCGAGCCGCCTCATCCGGGCCGTCGCCCACGGCATCAGGGAGCGGGGCGAGACCCCCTTCCTCCATGCGGCTGCATCGAACACCGGTGCCATCCGGCTCTACGAATCCCTCGGCTTCACCCTGCGCCGCAGGACCGCCTTCCTCTCCGCGATCGTTCCGGCGGACGCGGTGACACGGACCCGCGCCAGGACCCCGGACCAGGGGGCGGGTAGTTTGGAACAGGTGGGGCGGTAGCGACCGATATGCGGGAGGCGCGGCGTGGTCAAGGGGCTCCGGCGCCCGTCGGCGGCGCGCGACGTGTCGCCCTGGTCCGATCCGGGTGAGACGGAAGCGGGCGCCGCCCGCATCGGGTCCTGGACGCTCGCGCTCGTC
This sequence comes from Streptomyces sp. CB02058, assembly GCF_001905505.1. Lineage (GTDB taxonomy): Bacteria > Actinomycetota > Actinomycetes > Streptomycetales > Streptomycetaceae > Streptomyces. Next base: position 311,061 of record NZ_LIPG01000004.1, on the reverse strand, counting down.
ATGCTCCTCCTGACCTTCGCGGTCGTCCTGCTGGACGCCCTCACCGGCTCCGACCTGCCTCTCATCCCGCTCCTGGTCGTGCTGCCCGCGCTGGCCTCGGTCTTCTGCACGGTCCGCCAGACCACCGGAGTGGCGGTATGGGTCACGCTGGTCGTCGTCGGTTCCCGCATCGCCTCGACCGGGGCGTTCTGGGACGTGGTCTTCCTCATCGGCTTCACGGCCCTCGCCAGCGCCCTCGGCGTCGTCGCATGCGCCGCGCGCATCCGGCACGCCACCGAGGTGGCCAGGCTCCGCTCGGCGGCCGTGGCGCTCCAGCGGCAGATCCTGCGCCCGCTCCCCATCGTCACGCGGCAGGTTCTCGCCCAGGGTGCCTACGCGCCGATCGAGGAGGACCGCTTCGTCGGCGGCGACATCTACGAGGTGGTCCAGTCGCCGTACGGGACCCGGGTGATCATCGGCGACGTCCAGGGCAAGGGGCTGCCCGCCATCGGCACCGGCTTCGCCGCCCTCGGTGCCTTCCGTGAGGCCGCGGTGAAGGAGCGGGAGCTCACCGCCGTGGCCGACTCCGTCGAGGACGCGGTCGTCCGGCACAACGCCTTCTCCGCCGAGAACGGGGAGGAGGAGCGCTTCGTCACCGCCCTCCTGCTGGCCTTCGACGACGGCGACCGGGTACGGGCCGTCAACTGCGGCCATCTGCCACCACGGCTGCTGTGCGACGGCAAGGCGTCCCCGATCGCCCTGCACCGAACCTCCGTACCCCTCGGCATGGCGGAGCTCAGCGGTGAGGCGCGCGAGGGCGAGTCGTTCGCCTTCCCGCCCGGTGCCGCGCTGCTGGTCTTCACCGACGGGGTGACCGAGGCACGCGACGTGACCGGCGCCTTCTACCCCCTCGACCAGCGGCTCGGCGGATGGGCGGACCGCGAGCCGCCCGAGGTCCTGGACGCGCTCCTGGGCGATCTGGAGGAGTTCTCCGGGGGAGTGCGGCGCGACGACATCGCCGTACTCGTGCTCAGCAGACCGCACGGGAACGGGAGCCCGGACCCGGCCCCCGGTGCCGCCGCGGCCCACAGTCCCACGAAGTAACACGCGCACCGCTCTTGACGCGTCCACGGCCCTCGGGAACGCTCATGGGAGCGCTCCCGCCGCTGCTGATGGGAGCGCTCCCGCACGTTCGTCGCGACAGAGGATGGACACACCCATGCGCACCAGAGCGACCCTGTTACGAGCCCTGCCGCTGGCCTGTGCGGCGGCTCTGCTGATGACCGTCCAGGCGGTCGCGGCCGGCCCCGCGGACACGGCGCGGGCCGACGGGGCGGCGGAGCGGACCGGCGACCGGAGCACCCGCCTCTACACGCCCGACGCCAACCCCGGCGCGTACAGCCAGGCCCTGGACCTCGCACGCAAGGGGCAGCTGCGCGACGCCGCGGGCATCGTGGCCATGGCCCGCACCCCGCACGCCGTCTGGTACGGGGACCAGAGTCCCGCCGTCGTCGAGAAGGAGGCGAAGCGGGTCGTCCGCGAGGCGGCGGCGCAGCGCTCCGTCCCGGTCTTCGCCCTCTACAACGTCCCCGGCCGGGACTGCGCCAACTACTCCGGCGGCGGGGCCTCAACGACCGCCGAATACCGTGAGTGGATCGACGCCGTCGCCCGGGGCATAGGCGGCCACGAGGCCATGGTCGTCCTGGAGCCGGACTCGCTCGCCCTGCTTCCCGCCGACTGCGGCCAGGACGATGCCGAGGGCACGAGGACGGCCGCCCGCTACACCGAGGTGAACTACGCGGTCGACACCCTCGAACCGCTCGCCCGGACCAAGGTCTACCTCGACACGGGGCACCAGGGCTGGCACTCGGTCAACAGCATCGTGCCGCGCCTGCTGAAGGGCGGAGTGGAGCGGGCCACCGGCGTCTACACCAACGCCTCCAACTACCACACGGAGGACGCCAACTCCTGGTACGGCACTCTGATCTCGTCCTGCCTGGCCTACGTCGACAAGGGCGGCGACAGCGCCGAGTGCCCCAACCAGTGGTGGCCCCGGGCCGACGCCCAGGCCTGGCTGGACGCCAACGTCGACACCGACCCCGCCCGGATGAAGCACTTCGTCACCGACTCCAGCCGCAACGGCCTGGGCACCTGGACGGCACCCGCAGGGAAGTACACCGACGCGCAGGAATGGTGCAACCCGCCGGACCGGGGCCTGGGCGCCCGGCCCACCACCAGCACGGGCGACCCGCTCCACGACGCCCGGCTGTGGATCAAGATCCCGGGGGAGTCGGACGGACTCTGCCTGCGCGGCACGGAGGGTCCCGAGGACCCGGAGCGCGGCACCGTGGACCCCGCCGCCGGAGCGTGGTTCCCCCAGCAGGCACTCGAGCTGGTCAGGTTCGCCCAGCCGCCCCTGCTCTGACGAGGCCCGCCGGCCCGGTGCGCACAGGCACCGGGCCCGCGTGGGTTCGGATGCCGAGTGTTCAGGGGCGGGCGGAGCCGGTGCCCGGCCGGCTCCGCCCGCCGTGCCGCCTGACGGGCCGTCGGCGCGGCCATGGTCCCGGTGGGCGGGAAAATCCACCGTGGCCCGCCCGCCGGACGGGTAACATGAGCGCCATGGGTACCTTGTACTTCTTTCTCTGAGTTCCGGCCAGGACGCCGCCGCGTGACGGCGGCCGTCGCCGTGTGACGCCAAGGGCCACACCGCGCGACGCAGTCCCTTCCGCTGTCCGACGACACGTCGGCCCCCCAGCGCGCTTCCGTCCGCGACGACGACGTGCGTGCCGCCGAGGGCCCGTCACCTCAGGGAAAAGCATCTATGTCTCTTCAGTCGCACCCTGCCCAGCTCGCCATGAACGACGTCTCCAAGGCCTACGGCGACCGCTCCGTCCTCGACCAGGTGTCCCTCACCGTCCGCCCCGGCGAGAAGGCGGGCGTCATCGGCGAGAACGGTTCCGGGAAGTCCACCCTGCTCCGGCTGATGGCCGGAGCGGAGGCCCCGGACAGCGGTGACATCACCGTCGGCTTCCCGGGCGGCACCGGCCACCTCTCCCAGACCCTCGCCCTCGCCCCCGGCAGCACCGTCCAGGACGCCGTCGACGAGGCACTCGCCGAACTCCGCGCACTGGAGCGCCGGATCCGCGCCGCGGAGGAGGAACTGTCCGCGGAGGAGCCCACCGACGCGCGGCTCGCCGCGTACGGCGACCTGCTCACCGCCTACGAGCAGCGCGGGGGATACGAGGCCGACGCCAGGACCGGAGCAGCCCTGCAGGGCCTGGGCCTCGGCTCCCTCGCCCGGGACCGCAGGCTCGGCTCGCTGTCCGGCGGCGAGCAGTCCCGGCTGGCCCTGGCGTGCGTGCTGGCCGCCGCTCCGGAACTCCTGCTGCTCGACGAGCCCACCAACCATCTCGACGCCGACGCCGTCGGCTGGCTGGAGGCCCATCTCCGCGCCCACCGGGGCACCATGGTCGTCGTCACCCACGACCGGGCCTTCCTGGAGCGCGTCACCACCGTGATCCTGGAGGTCGACCGCGACCTGAGGGGCGTCACCCGCTACGGGGACGGCTGGGACGGATACCGCAGGGCCAAGGCCGCCGCGCGCGCCCGATGGGCCCAGAACCACCAGGAGTGGCTGACGGAGCTGGCCCGCACCGAGGAACAGGTGAACGCGGCGGGGCAGCGGCTCGCGGGCACCGGCAAGGACCCGGGGCAGGGCTTCGGGAAACACCGCAGGTCGCACGAGGCCAAGCTGTCCGGCCAGGTCAGGGCGGCCAGGACCCGGCTGGAGGCACTGCGCCGCTCACCCGTCCCCGCGCCGCCCCGTCCGCTCCGCTTCACCGCCGAACTCGCCGTCGCGTCCGGGGCCGGAACCCCCGTGGAAGGGAGCGGCGGCTCCGGTCCCGTCGCCGAGCTCGACGATGTCGTCGTCGGCGCACGCCTGGACCTGCCCTCCCTGCGCGTCGCGCCCGGGCAACGCCTTCTCGTCACCGGACCCAACGGCGCCGGCAAGACCACGCTCCTGCGCGTCCTGGCCGGCGACCTGGCCCCGGACGCCGGTACGGTCCGGCGGCACGGCCGGATCGGCTACCTCCCGCAGGAACTCCCCGCCCGCCCCACCCGCCGCACCCTGCTCGCCACCTTCGCGGCGGGCAGGCCGGGACACCCCGACGAGTGGGCCGGCGAACTCCTGGCGCTCGGCCTGTTCCGCCCGGAGGATCTGACCGTGCCCGTCGCGGCCCTCTCCGTCGGGCAGCAGCGCAGGCTGGCCCTCGCGCGGCTGGTGACCCGCCCGGCGGACCTGCTGGTCCTCGACGAGCCGACGAACCACATCGCGCTCGGGCTGGTCGAGGAACTGGAGGCCGCGCTCCAGCAGTACGGGGGAGCCGTCGTGGTCGTCTCGCACGACCGCAGCTTCCGCGGACGCTTCACCGGCGACCGCCTCGAACTCCGGGCGGGCCGGGTGGCGACGGACCCGGCTGCCTACGCCTGGGAGGGTGCGCGGCCCTCCCGTACGTAGGCGAGCAGGCGCTCGACGAAGACCCGCTGGCCCGTGACCAGCCGTTCGAGGGCCTCGTCCGGGGTGCACCAGGCGAACCGGTCCATCTCCGGGAACTCCTGCCGCACCCCGGACCCCCTCGGCCACTCCATGGTGAAGGTGCCGGGAACCGCCTCGGCGGGGTCGAGCGAGGCCTCCACGGCCCATACGGTCACGATCTTGCCGCCCGACTGCCGTGCCTCGCCGAGCGGCACCCACGCACCGTCCGGCAGGGCGAGCCCGAGCTCCTCCTCGAACTCCCGCCGGGCGGTGGCGGACGGCTCCTCGCCCGGGTCCTGCTCCCCCTTGGGGACGGACCAGGCGGCCGTCTCACGGTGGGCCCACAACGGCCCGCCCATGTGGCCGATCAACACCTCGGTGTCCCGGCCGCCGTCCGCGCGGGCGGCGATCCGGAAGAGCAGAATTCCCGCGCTGCGCTTGACTGCCGACATGTCGTCAAGTGTGCGGCCCGGCCCGCGCGAAGGCCACCGGTCCGGGCCGCCGCGGGTCACTCCTTCGCCGCACACTGTTTCTCCTGATGTCCCCGTTGTCCTCTGGTGCGACCCACCGTGTCCGGTCATGCTGACCGCCGACAGCGTGAATCGCGTGCAATCCGCTCCGCACCAGGAGGATTTGTGGGCCTTGGCACCTTCCGCAGCACCCTGCCACCCCTCGTGCTGCTGGCGACCGTGGCGGTGGCGGCGGCCGGGTCCGTCGTACCCGCGGCGGCCGACACGACTCCGGACCCCCGTCCGCACACCAGCGCCGAGAGCCTCAGACCCGTCGCCCCGCCGGCGCCGAGCGCCCCGTCGGGCGAGGCGGCGTCCGTCCTGGACGGCGACGGCATCGAGACCGCCCGCGCCACCCGCCCCCTCGCACCCGGCGTCAGCCTGAGCTCGTACGACCGGCTGGAATCCGACAAGTGGCTGCGGGTAGACACCCTCTCGGTCGATCTGGACGGCAGCGAGGTGCGCGCCGACTACCTGTCGTCGGGCAAGGTCTCGGACCGGCACACGGTCTCCGAGCTCGCCGCCGGGCACGACCCGGGGAAGGGCCGCCGTACCGTCGCGGCGATCAACGCGGACTTCTTCGACATCAACCAGACCGGAGCGCCCCAGGGCCCCGGAGTCCGGGACGGCCGTACGGTCCACTCCCCGGCCGCGGGCGCCAACCGCGCGGTCGGGATCGGTCCGGAGAACGCGGGCCGCGTCCTGGAGCTGTACTTCGAGGGCACGCTGACCCTCCCCTCGGGTGAACACCCGCTGGCCGCCTACAACGCGGCGAACGTACCGGCCGGCGGTGTCGGCGCCTACACCTCGGCCTGGGGGAGCGCCGACCGCGCCCTGACCGTCGACGCCGCGCTGCCCGTCGCCGAAGTGGCCGTCCGTGACGGCGAGGTCGTCTCCGTGTCCGGGACACCGGGCACCGGGCCCGTGCCCGAGGACACCGTGGTCCTCGTCGGCCGGGAGGCCGGGGCCGCTCTGCTGGGCGCGCTGGCGCCGGGCGACCCGGTCTCCGTCGCATACAGCGCGCGCACCGACGGCGGAGCCGTCCCGCGTACCGCTGTCGGGGGCAGGGAACTGCTCGTCGTCGACGGTGTGGCCCAGAACCACGACGGCGAGGGCAACAACACCGCCGCGCCCCGCACGGCCGTCGGCTTCTCCAAGGACGGCCGGACCATGCAGGTCGTCACCGTCGACGGCCGGCAGGCCGACAGCGGCGGCGTCACCCTCACCGAGCTCGGCGCGATGATGCGGCACGCGGGCTCGTACAGCGCGCTGAACCTCGACGGCGGCGGCTCCTCGACGCTCGTGGCCCGTGAGCCGGGCAGCGACGAGCTCCAGGTCGAGAACAGCCCGTCGGACGGCAGCGAGCGCACCGTGCCCAACGGCCTCGCCCTGACCGCCCCCGACGGCAGCGGCCGTCTCGAAGGGTTCTGGGTGGGGACGCGTACCCCGGCCGGTGCCGCCCCCGGCGACGGCCCGGTCACCGGAGGCCATCCCGAGCGGGTGTTCCCCGGCCTGACCCGCAGGCTCACCGCCGCGGGATACGACGAGACGTACGGCCCAGCGGCGGGCACACCGCACTGGCGTGCCGTCAGCCCGGCGATCGGCAGCGTCGACCGGCAGGGCACGTTCACCGCGCGTCGCGGCGGCACGACCGACGTACAGGCGGAACGTGCGGGCGCGCACGGCGGGACCACGCTCACGGTCCTGGACCGGCTGGCCCGGATCCTGCCCACCACCACGCGGGTCGGGCTCGCGGACGGGGACGCCACCGGCTCCTTCGGCATCGTCGGCCTCGACGCCCACGGCACGAGTGCTCCCGTCGAGCCCGCCGACCTCACCCTCGACTACGACCGGGCGCTGTTCTCCGTCGAGGACGACGGCCAGGGGTCCTTCACCGTACGGTCCCGTACCGGCACCGGAGCGGGACGGATCACAGCCACCGTGGCGGGCGTCAGCACCACCCTCGCGGTGAGCGTCGGGCTCAGCGAGCAGGCGGTGTCGGACTTCGAGGACGCCGGATCCTGGAAGTTCAGCCAGGCCCGCGCCGACGGTTCCCTCGGCGCGACACCCGAGGGGCACACCGGCACGGGCCTCCGGCTCACCTACGACTTCACCCGCTCGACGGCGACGAGGGCCGCCTACGCCGCCCCGCCGCAGCCGGTCGCCGTGCCGGGCCAGCCGCAGGCGTACACCCTCTGGATCAAGGGCGACGGCAACGGCGCCTGGCCGACCCTCCATCTGAAGGACGCGGCGGGCTCCGACCAGCTGCTGCGCGGTCCCTACATCACCTGGACCGGCTGGCGGCAGGTCACCTTCGCGGTGCCGCCGGGCGTGGCGATGCCGCTGTCCGTGCACCGCTTCTACCTCGCCGAGACGGCAGCGGCCCGGCAGTACACCGGCGAGATCGTCGTCGACGACCTGACGGCCCAGGTCCCGCCGACCGTCGAGCTTCCCGAACAGGCCGTACCCGCCGACCCGTTGATCGACTCCGCCGCCACGACCGAGGGCAGGGACTGGCAGTTCGCGGTGATGTCCGACGCCCAGTTCGTCGCACGCGACCCGGACAGCGCCATCGTCCAGCAGGCCCGCCGCACCCTGCGCGAGATCAAGGCGGCCCGGCCCGACTTCCTGGTCGTCAACGGAGACCTCGTCGACGAGGGGTCGCCGGCCGACCTCGCCTTCGCCCGGCGGATCCTGGAGGAGGAACTCGGGGACGCGCTTCCCTGGTACTACGTGCCGGGGAACCACGAGGTGATGGGCGGGAAGATCGACAACTTCGTCGCCCAGTTCGGTCCGGCCCAGCGCGCGTTCGACCACCGGGGCACCCGCTTCCTCACCCTCGACACCTCGAGCCTCAGCCTGCGCGGTGGAGGATTCGCACAGATCGAGCAGCTCCGCGCCCAGCTGGACGCGGCGGCGGAGGACCGGTCCGTCAGCTCTGTGATGCTGATCGAACACGTGCCGCCGCGCGACCCGACCGCGCAGAAGGGCAGCCAGCTGAGCGACCGCAAGGAAGCCGCCCTCGTCGAACAGTGGCTCGCCGGCTTCCGCCGCACGACGGGCAAGGGCGCGGCCCTCATCGGCAGCCACGTGGGCGTCTTCCACGCCTCGCACGTCGACGGTGTCCCGTATCTGGTCAACGGGAACTCCGGCAAGGCCCCGGCGGGTCCCGCCGACGAGGGGGGCTTCACCGGCTGGACCCTCGTCGGCGCCGACCGCGTGTCGTCCGGTGAACAGGCCGCGGCGCGCCGGCAGCCGTGGCGGGGCGGCCCCGACTGGGTCTCCGCCCAGACCCGCGCCCATGTCGACGCGCTGTCCCTGGACGCGCCCGCCGAGCTCGTCGCGGGGGAGCGTACGAGGGTCGCCGCGAGCGTCACCCAGGGGGCGCGGAAGGTACCCGTCGCCTTCCCGCTCAGCGCGGACTGGACCGGCTCCCCGAACGTGCGCGTCTCGGACGCGGACGACGCCCGTGGGCGGCACATCGCGACGTTGGACCCGGCCACGGGCACGCTGACCGCGCTCCGGCCGGGCACCATCACCCTCGCGGTGACCGTCAACGGAACCACCCGGCAGGTGCGCATCGCGATCGCGGCAGGGGCGGTGGAGCCCGCCGCCTGACACGCCCCGGCCGCACCCACCGCCGCACGGCCCCCGGACCCGTCCGGGAGCCGTGCGGTGTTCCGTTGTGGTGGCCAAGGGCCGGGCGTGTGTTGGCATTTGGTGCGGACTGAGCCTTGCGCCGGTTCCCGCCAGCCCCATAGGTTCCACGCTGGAACGGAGTGGGAGCGCTCCCAGTTTCCCTGCCGGGGTGTCCTCACGGGCACCCCGGCTCTACCGAAGGGACATCATGAAGAGCCCCGTCCGCCTATTGCGGTCCATCCGCACCAAGGCCGCCGCCCTGTTCGTGGCCGTGGCCTCGTGCGCGGCCCTCGCCACGGCCGCCGCACCCGCGCACGCCGACACCCTGATCTGCGAGCAGTACGGCACGACCGTCATCCAGGGCCAGTACGTGGTGCAGAACAACCGCTGGGGCACCTCCGCCGAACAGTGCGTCAACGTCACGGCGACCGGCTTCGACGTCACCAGGGCTGACGGCTCGGTGCCCACGAACGGGGCACCCAAGTCGTATCCCTCCGTCTTCAACGGCTGCCACTACACGAACTGCTCACCCGGCACGAAGCTCCCGGCGCAGCTGAGCACGATCAGCAGCGCGCCGACCAGCGTCAGCTACCGGTACGTCGACAACGCCGTCTACGACGCGGCCTACGACATCTGGCTCGACCCCACGCCGCGCAAGGACGGCGTGAACCGCACCGAGATCATGATCTGGTTCAACCGGGTGGGCCCCGTCCAGCCGGTGGGCTCGCAGACCGGGACCGCCACCGTCGCCGGGCGCGGCTGGGAGGTGTGGACGGGCAACAACGGCGGCAATGACGTGATCTCGTTCGTGGCCCCGTCCGCGATCGCGAGCTGGAGCTTCGACGTCATGGACTTCGTGGACGCGACCGTCGCCCGGGGCATGGCGCAGAACTCCTGGTACCTCACCAGCGTCCAGGCAGGGTTCGAGCCGTGGCAGGGCGGTGCCGGCCTCGGGCTCGGCTCGTTCTCCTCGACCGTCGAGCTGGGCGGCGGCACCGGCGGCCCGGGTGAGCCGGAGGAGCCCGGGGAGCCGGCCGAGCCCGCCGCCTGCCGGGTGAGCTACACGGCGAACTCATGGACCGGCGGCTTCACCGCCGAGGTCAAGGTCACCAACACCGGCAGCACCGCGGTCGACGGCTGGGAGCTCGGCTTCACCCTGCCGACGGGTCAGACGGTCACCCAGGCGTGGAACGCGACGCTCACCCCGTCCTCCGGAACCGTACGGGCCGTCAACGCCGCGTTCAACGGACGGATCGAGCCCGGCGGCAGCCAGTCCTTCGGCTTCCAGGGCGCCTACTCCGGCACGTACGCCAAGGCCACGCGGTTCACCCTCAACGGGACCGTCTGCACGGCGGTCTGAGCCCCACCCCCTCGGACCCGCGCCGGCCGCCCCTCCCTACCGGGGCGGCCGGCGCGGCAGGCCTCACGCCTTCCGGTATCCGTACGCGTCCGTGGCCGCCGCCTCCACGGTGTCCAGATCGCCGCCCGCCGACGCGGTCACCAGCGCGGCGACCGCCCCCTCGACGAACGGGGCGTCCACCAGCCGTGCCCCGTCCGGCAGTTCAGCGCCCTCCGCCAGCATCGACTTCACCGTGAGCACCGCGCTCCCGAGGTCCACGAGCAGCGCGACCCCGGCGCCCCTGTCGACCTTCCGGGCCGCCTCGGCGATGAGCTCCGTGCTCGTCCCCAGGCCGCCGGCCGAGGTCCCGCCCGCTGCCGCCACCGGCGCCGTCGCCCCGCCGGCCGCCAGCCCGATGGCCAGTTCGGCCACGGCCGCGGCGACCGGGCCGCTGTGCGAGACGAGCACGATCCCGACCTGGTTCTCCTCGCTCATGCCCCGCCCCCACCGCTCGGCTCCCCGGCCTCGGCGAGCGCCCCGATCAGCAGCGCGGCCGAGGTGGCCCCAGGGTCCTGATGTCCGACGCTGCGCTCACCCAGATAACTCGCCCTGCCCTTGCGCGCCCTGAGCGGTACGGTCGCCAGCGCACCGGCGAGCGCCGCGTCGTGGGCCTCCCCGAAGGAGGAGCCCAGCACCTCCACGGCCGGGAGCAGCGCGTCGAGCATCGTCTTGTCCCCGGCCTGCGCGCCGCCGAGCTGCGCGACCGCCGAGACACCCACCCCGAGCGCCTCGGCCAGCTGACCGGGGTCCACCTCGTCCGAGTCGCCCAGCGCCTTGCCCGTTCGCCGCAGCAGAGTCCCGTACAGGGGTCCTGACGCCCCGCCGACGGTCGAGATCAGCTGCCGGCCCGCCAGCGTCAGCACGGCGCCGGGCGTGGCAGGGGCCTCCTTCTCCAGGACCTCGGTCACCGAGGTGAAGCCGCGCCGCATGTTGCTGCCGTGGTCCGCGTCCCCGATCGCGGCGTCGAGCTCGGTCAGCCGGCCCGCCTCACGGTCCACGGCGGCCGCGGTGGCGGCCATCCAACGGCGGAAGAAATCGGTGTCGAGCACAAGATCTCCTGTTCCTCGCGGGCGGTGGGCGATCTCCGTCACCGGCCCCAGCGGAGCGCGGGCGTCTGTACGGGCGCGTCCCAGAGCCGCACCATCTCCTCGTCCACCTGGCAGAGCGTCACCGAGCACCCCGCCATGTCCAGCGACGTCACGTAGTTCCCCACCAGCGTACGAGCCACCGGCACACCGCGCTCCGACAGCACCCGCTGGACCTCGGCATTGAACCCGTACAGCTCCAGCAGCGGTGTCGCCCCCAGGCCGTTGACCAGCACCAGCACCGGACCGTTGGGCCGCAGGTCGTCCAGCACCGCGTCCACGGCGAAGTCGGCGATCTCCCCCGAGGTCATCATCGGACGGCGTTCCCGGCCGGGCTCGCCATGGATGCCGATGCCCAACTCCAGCTCGCCCGGCGGCAGATCGAAGGTCGGGGTGCCCTTCGCCGGTGTGGTGACGGAGCTGAGCGCCACCCCGAAGCTCCGCGAGGACTCGTTCACCCGGCGCGCCGTCGACTCCACCCGCTCCAGCGGGGCCCCCTCGTCGGCGAGCGCGCCGGCGATCTTCTCGACGAACAGGGTCGCCCCCGTACCCCTCCGGCCGGCCGTGAACGTGCTGTCTGCGACCGCCACGTCGTCGTCCACCAGGACCCGGGCGACCTGGACCCCCTCGTCCTCGGCGAGTTCGGCGGCCATGTCGAAGTTCAGCACGTCGCCCGTGTAGTTCTTCACGACGAAGAGCACGCCCGCGCCGCTGTCGACCGCGGCGGCCGCCCGCACCATCTGGTCGGGCACCGGCGAGGTGAAGATCTCCCCGGGGCACGCGGCCGACAGCATCCCCGGCCCGACGAACCCCGCGTGCAGCGGCTCGTGTCCCGACCCGCCGCCCGAGACCAGCGCCACCTTCCCCGCCACCGGCGCGTCACGCCGGACGACGACGCGGTTCTCCGGGTCCACGACCAGCTCGGGATGGGCGGCGGCCATTCCGCGGAGTCCGTCCGCGACGACGGTCTCCGGCACGTTGATGAGCATGCGCAACGGTTCCTCCTGGGGGAGCGCGCCGGCCGGTCGTGGCGACCGGCCGTCAGCGTGAATCCGATCCTCGTGTCTCAGGTGCGTACGCCACCCAGTATCGAAGAGACGCGCGTGATCGGGAAGCGACGCGTCGCGGGGCGGTGCGTCCGGTCCGCTCCGTGGGAGGAAAGCTGCGGAAGGCGGTGTACCGCCTCACCCCTCCCGTGCGACGGCGGTCGTGAGCCACTCGTCGAAGGTCCGCACGCCCCGGGGGCCCGGCCCCGCGGGGAGCTGACCGCCGCCGGCCATGGCGGCCCCCGCGGCGCCCGGGACCCGCACGGGCAGCACCAGTCTGCGCTCGCCGCGGGCCCGCAGCACCTTGCGGACCAGGTCGACCAGCTGCTCCTCGCGCGGCCCCGCGAACTCCGGCGCCATGCCCCGGGGCGCGGTGAGCACCAGCTCCACCAGATGCCGGGCCACCTCCTGGGCCGCCACCGGCTGGGTGCGCATCCGGGGCACGACGGCGAGCGGCTTCGGGCTCTGGTCGAGCGTCTGCAGGACGAACTCGTGGAACTGCGTGGCGCGCAGCACGGTCCACGGCACCCGGCCACCCCGTACGGTCTCCTCCTGGGCCAGCTTGCCCTGGTAGTAGCCGTGGCGGACCCGGTCGACGCCGACGATGGACAGCGCGAGGTGGTGGCGGACTCCGGCGCGCGCACCGGCGTCCAGCAGATTGCGGCCGGCCGTGCCGAAGAAGGCCACGGCCTTGGCACGGCCGAGCGTCATCATGTTGCTCACGTCGATGACCGCCTCCACCCCCTCCAGCGCCGCGTCCAGTCCCGTGCCCGAGACCAGGTCCACGCCGTGCGACCGCGCCAGCACCACCGGCTTCTGGCCCGCCGCGGTCAGTTCCCCGACCACCAGCCGGCCCACCACTCCCGTTCCGCCCGCCACCGCCACGCGCATGCCCTGCTCCTTCGTTCCCGGGACCGTCCTCAGTCGCGTACGCAGAACTCGCGGTCGGTCAGCCACTGCCCGAACCAGTCGCTCAGCGGCACCGTGATGCACCAGCCCTTCTCGTTGGGGTCGGGCGTGGGAACCGTGGGCGCCGGCTTGTCGGGCTTCGGCGCGGGCGTCGTGACCGGGTCGGGCGCGGACGGCTCGGCGTCCGGCAGTCCGCTCAGCTTCTCGCGGAAGACCCGCGAGGACTCGGGGTTCTCGGCACACTGCCACACGCCGTGCGGGCAGTAGTCCGTGATCGTCTGGTAGACCGGCTTGTGACGGTCGATCCACTCCAGCATGCGGCGCATGTACTCGGGATTGTCGCCGTTGCGGAAGAGCCCCCACTCCGGATACGAGATCGGCTTCCCGTGCTCGGCCGCGAAGTCCACCTGCTTCTGCAGGCCGTACGGCTCGTTCACCTGCTCGTCGAAGGTCCGCGCGGGCGGCTGGTCGTAGGAGTCCATGCCGATGATGTCCACGACGTCGTCGCCCGGATAGCACTCCGTCCACGGCACGGCGTCCCGCCCCCTGCTCGGCGCGAAGTCGAAGCGGAACTTCTGCCCGGACACGGACCGCATCGTGGTGACGATGCGGTTCCAGTACTCCTTCCACGCGACGGGATCGGGCCCGCACCTGTGCGTGTACGTCGTGCCGTTCATCTCCCAGCCGAGCACGATCACCGTGTCCGGGACGCCCAGCAGGACCAGACGCTCGGCCAGCTTGCGGAAGTGCTCGTCGAACTCCCCGGCGGCACCGGCGCGCAGCAGGCTCCGCACCTCCGCGTCGGAGACGCGCGCCTCGTTGCGCTCCAGCATCGGGGTGTTGAGTACGAACATCCGGTCGTCGGCGGCCCTGCGCCAGGCGGCCCACGAGGCGAGGAAGCCCGGGCGGCCCTCGATGTTCTCCCAGAGGTCGCCCGGCAGATAGGTGTGCCCGACGCGCAGCTCCGTACCCCCGAGCCAGCGCGACAGCTCCTCCATCCGCTGGATGCCCTGGGGGCCGTAGTCCAGATAGGCGCCGATGGCGGTCGTTCCGCCGGCGACCGGAGGGGCCGGCGCGGCACTTTTCCCGGACTGGGCGTCACCGACGTCCTGATTCGCGACGAACGCTCCCCCGACGAGAAGGCCGAGCGCGGCAGCCCCGGTGCCGAATGTGATGAGACGGCGCTGTACGGGCACGGCTCCTCCTTGGGTTGTGGCCTGTATCCGACCCTTTCGACCCTAAGGAGAAATATTCAACTACGGGTGGTGGTATCGCCCGTGAATAGACCATTAGCGACACGCGCAGGATTCATTGCGCCCCATTCGGGTGACAGAATTCGAAGGCGAAGGGGAGCGAGCCGACGCGATTGTCGAAATTCGAATCGACCAGACGCGGTTCGCCCGCCGCCCGGACCCCCGACCGACGGGTGAGCAATTCCCGGAAGAGCGCCTTCATCTCAAGTTTCGCCAGATGCGCCCCCAGACAGTGGTGCGGGCCTCCGCCGCCGTATCCGAGGTGCGGATTGGGGGACCGGGTGATGTCGAAGGAATCGGGGTCGTCGAAGACGGACGCGTCCCTGTTCGCGGACGCGTAGAGCAGCAAGACCTTCTCCCCGGGCACGAACGTGCGGCCGCCCAGGGCGCACTCGGCCGCCACCGTCCGGCGGAACTGGATGATCGGCGTCGAGTGCCGGACGATCTCGTCGATCGCCCCGTCCGCGTACCGGTCGAAGTCGGACTCCAGGAGCTCCCGCTGCTCCGGATGCGCGGTCAGCAGCACCAGCCCGTGGGCGATCGCGTTCCTGGTGGTCTCCACGCCGGCGACGAGCAGCAGCGAGAAGAACGCGCCGAGCTCACGCGAGGACAGGGCCTGCCCGTCGACATCCGCCCGGACGAGCGCGGAGATCACGTCGTCCTCCGGGACGCGGCGCCGCTCGCGGGCGACGGCCGCCATGTCCAGCTGCATCCGGGCCAGGGAGCGCAGCCCTCGTCCCGGCACCCGCAGCCTGGCCAGGCCCCTGCGCCGGACCCCGACGTACTCGGACGCCAGGTCGATGCGCGAGGCGATCCGGGCCCGGCGGGACGCCGGGATGCCCATCAGGTCGCAGATCACCTCGAACGGCATACGGGCGCCCGCCGAACGCATGAAGTCACCGGGGCCCTCGGCGGCCATCTCGTCCGCAAGCCGCCGCGCGACCGCGCCGATGTTCTCCTCGGCCGCGGCCAGCAGTCGCGGGGTGAAGGCGCGGGAGATGGTCCTGCGCAGCCCGGCGTGCTCGGCGCCGTCCATGTTGACCATGGAGTTGCCGAAGACCGCCTTGGCCCAGCGCGCCGGCTCCGGGGTGGTGACGCCGGGCGCGCTGGCGAAGACCTGCGGCCGCCTGCTGGCCGCGCGCACGTCCGCGTGCCTGACCAGCGCGTGGAACGGCGCACCCGATCCCGTACGCGGAGTGAAGAGGACCGGTGCGTCGAGCTCCCGCAGCCGGGCGAACGCGGACAGCCGCTCCGGCCTGGGCAGCCGCCAGAAGCCGGGATCGGCCAGGTCGGCGGAGGCCTCCCTCCGTACGCGGCCGTTGCGTACCTGCGTCTGCGCGTTCATACAACCTCCGGGAGCTCGGACGGCCATGCTGTCCCGGCGCGCCGTGCCGCGCGGCCGACACGACCGGACCGGCGGGCGAATTCCCACGGTCGCGCGATGCGTCCGTGCTGCGTAACGGATGAGAACCGTTCGAGCCCCGTCTCGTTGCCACTCACGAGCGAGACATCTCGCACGTGCGGACGAGAGGCAGGTACACCCATCATGAACACGACCACCGGCGCGAGCGGGGAACCGTCCCGGACCACCGGCCCGGCCCGCCGCGCCGTACTGCGCACCGCCTTCACGGCGACCGTGATCGCCTGCACCGGCGGCGCGCTCGCCCCGGTCCTCCTCCGGAAGCCGGAGGGCGGATCCCCCGGCCAGGACCGGGACGCCGTGGGGCCCGAGCGTTTCTCCGAGGTGTACAAGGGCCGTGACATCCGGGGCACGGCCACCGCCGACGGGGCGGACGCCCACCCGTTCGCCGGCGCGCAGCCGTACGCGGGCGCGCAGCCGCTCACCGGTGCGCAGCCGTACGCGTCCGGCGCCGCGGCGGCACCGGACGCCGAGATCCACATCGACGGCAGGGCGCTGCACGTCATGCGCCGCGCGGACGGCACCTACCTGAGCACCGTCAACCACTACGAGTCGTTCCCGACGCTCCGGGAGACCGCCCGCGCCGCGGTCGACGAGCTCGGCACCGCCCAGCTGTCCGCCGTCTCCCCGCACACCATCTGAACCCTAAGGACGAGCACGGGTGTACAACCGCAAGAACCAGCGCGATCTGACGCGCACCGAGAAGAAACGCCTGGTCGACGCGATCCTGGAGCTGAAGCGCTCGGGACGCTACGACGAGTTCGTCAGCCTGCACCGGCAGTACTACGTCACCGACGGCGAGACCGGACCGCGGCCCGCCCACATGACCCCGTCCTTCTTCCCCTGGCACCGCAGGTACCTGCTGGAATTCGAGGCGGCGCTCCGGTCCGTCGACTCCCGGGTGTCGATCCCCTACTGGGACTGGACCCGGGACAACACCACGAGCTCCTCCCTCTGGGCGGAGGACTTCCTCGGCGGCAACGGCAGGCCCGGCGACCGGCAGGTCATGACGGGGCCGTTCGCCTACCGGCGGGGGAACTGGCGCATCCGCGCCGGGGTCACCGACGACCCCTTCCTGCGGCGCAATCTCGGCCGCCCCTCCTCGCCGGTCACGCTGCCCCGCGCGGCGGACGTGGACCGCGCGCTGCGCGACCCGGTCTACGACACCGCGCCCTGGAACAGCGTCAGCGCCACCGGATTCCGCAACAGGATCGAGGGCTGGGGCATCCGAGGGGGCCGCGGTGTGGCCAACCACAACCAGGTGCACCGCTGGATCGGCGGGTCGATGGGGGGCGCGGCGTCGCCCGACGACCCCGTCTTCTGGCTGCACCACGCCTTCATCGACCTGCTCTGGGCGCGCTGGCAGAAGGCGCATCCACGCTCGCGCTATCTGCCCTCCCGCGAGCTCCCGGAGGACGACCCGCAGCGGGACCGGGTGTTCCCGGCCGACCGGCCCATGCCGCCCTGGGACGTGCGGCCCTCACAGCTCATGGACCACACCCGGCTCTACCAGTACGTCTGAACGGCGCCGCGCGAAGGGCCTCCCCTTCCCGCCCTGGGGCGGAGGGGGAGGCCCTCACGGTGCTGCGGGGAGATCAGTGGCCGTAGCCGTACTCGCCCTTGTCCTCGTGGCTGTCCGAGACGTTGGCGCAGGTGTTGCCGAACGCCGGGTTCAGCAGCGCGATCACGTTCACGGTGTTGCCGCAGACGTTGACCGGGACGTGCACGGGCACCTGGACGACGTTGCCCGAAAGGACGCCGGGGGAGCCGGCCGCGACGGCCTGCGCGCCGGAGTCGGCGGTGGCCAGGCCGGCACCGCCCGCGAGCAGGGCACCGGTACCGGCCATGACGGCGGCAGCCTTCGAGATACGCGACATCAGTTCTCCTTGAGAGGAACGAGAGGGGCCGCCTGGAGTGCGGCCGCTGTGCACTGACAACGCGGAAGTCGACAGACGGTAACGGACCGGCGCAAAAGTCATCATCTCGGCCCAACTCCGGCCGATGAGATGAAGTCCGGCCGACAGGATCAACGCATGCCGATGAGCGCCCGCCCGGCCGACGGCAGTTCGCCGAGCACACCGCGCCAGTCCCGCGCCGCGGGGAAGCGGGACTTCACCGCCTCCGCCGCCCGGTCCCGCGCCAGGATCTGCGCCTCACGCAGCCGCAGCGACGGGGCGAGGCCGGAACGCGCCAGCAGCAGGCGCTGGTTGACCACCGGCACGGGTGACCAGTTGTTCTTGTACTGCTCGGAGCCGCGCAGCAGGCTCAGGACACCCCGCTCCAGACCGCCCGCCTCCCGCGCCAGTTCGCGCATCAGCATCGACGAGACGTCCACCTTCTTCCTGAGCCCCGGATCGACCCCGTACAGATAACCGCCCGTCAGCTGCGCGGACCGGAGCGAGAGATCCGCCGCGACCACCTGTCCGTCGAGCACGAACTCCCTGACCGAGGCCTCGCCGTCGCGCACCATCCGGCGGGTGCTGCGCACCAGATGCGCGCAGAACCGGGGCCGTAGATGCTCCTCGTTGACCCCCCTGCCGAGCCACTGGAGTTCGTGCAGCCGCAGCAGGTTGCCGATGGCGCCCGGCACCCGGTGCACGGACGCCTCGCGGCACTCGATGCCCAGCGAGTCGATCCGGCGCAGCTTGGCGCGGACCCGCTGGCCACGCGAACCGGTCATCCGCCCGATGAGGACCTCGATCGGTTCGCCCGGCAGCTCCATGCAGGTCGAGTCCGTGAGGCTGCTCCGCGCCCCGGACCAGGCGTCCGCCAGCAGTTGCGCCGAGGCGCCGGGCCGCACCTCGCGCAGATCGACGACCGTGTGCGCGGCGGCGCGGTGCAGCCCGCGCTCCAGAGCCATGACCGCGCCCTCGGTGTCCTCGGCGTCCACGAGGATGTCGGAGTAGTCGGAGATCGCGCCGCCCAGCGGCACCAGCAGCGGCATCGGACGGTGCGCCAGCATCAGCGGGGCCGCGCCGATCAGCCGGCCGCCCCGCCGGGCGAGGACGAGGCGCAGTCTGCCCTGGGTTCCGTAGGAGAGCCACCACGAATGGAGCCACGCGTGGCTCTGGAACGGGGTGGCGGTGGGGCAGCGGCGGTGCAGCGCGTCCCATTCCGCGGCGAGTGCGGTGAACTCGGCGAGGTCCCGGCAGAGGGTGGCGGTGAGCCGCCCGCGCGTGTCGGTGGTCATCGTACGAGCTCCCGTTCGCCGGCGGGGGCGTCCGTGCCGCCCTGGGCGGGACCCGGGACCTGGGCGGTGACGTCACGGCGGCCGGCCCGGGGGCGGACCAGCAGGACCAGCCCGCCCGCCAGTCCGCCCGCGCTCGCGCCCACGGCCGTGCCCAGCGGCACCGACGGGGACACGGGATCGCCCGGCGGCACCGCGTGCGAGAACTTGATCAGGCTCACTCCGGTCTCCTTCGCGACATGACCGCTGCTTACGACCAGCGCCTCGGTGACCGCGTTGGCGATGTCCGCCGCGCGGTCCGGATCGGCCGACGTGCCGGTGACGGAGATCATCGGCGAGTCGGGCGAGGTCTCGGACACCACATGCGTGCGCAGTCGGCGCACCGGCTCACCTGCGGCGCCCTTCGCGTAGGAGAGGGTCGCGTCGCTGGTGGCGAGACGGCCGTACGACTGCGCGTAGCCCAGCGCCGCCGCCGGGTCGGTGCCCTTGCCCGCGGTCACCATGGCGTAACCGGTGGCCGCGTACTGGGGCGTGGCGAGCATCCCGTACGAGAACCCGCACGCCGCCCCGAGAAGGACGCAGGCGGGCAGGGGCCACCAACTGGGCCGTAGGGATGCGGTGCGGAGCCTGCGGAACCGTCCGGGGACGGCAGGCTGCTGCGCGGGCGACTCGGTCATGGGTGTGCTCTCTCGGTCGGGGGGACGGTGGCGTGTGCGTAGACGTCCATGAGGCGCCGGCTGCTGAGCCGGATGTCGTAGTGGTCCACGGCGGCCGGCGGCGGCAGTCTGCGGGGGCCGCTCCCGCTCAGGCGCCGCAGCGCGGCGGTGAGTTCACCGGTGAGGTCCGAGGCGGTGAGGTCCGGGGCGCCGGGGGAGGCCCCGACACGGGTCGTTCCCGGCACCCGCCCCGCCAGGTCCTCGATGGCGGGGCAGGCCGCGTGCACCACGGGCAGTCCCGCGGCCAGGGCCTCGACGGCGGCCAGCCCGAAGGACTCCTCCCGGGACGCCGAGACGAACGTGTCCACGGCGCTGAGCACGGCGGGGATTCCGGGGGCCCTGTCCCCGGTGCCGCACTCCCCGAGGAGGCGGACGCGGCCGGCCACGCCCAGCCGTGCGGCGAGCGCGCGCAGCGGCCCGGCCTCCGGCCCGTCCCCGGCCAGCACGAGCCAGGCACCGGGCAGCGCGGCGACGGCCCGGAGCGTGGTGTCGAAGCGCTTTCCGGGCACGAGCCGGCCCACACCCCCCACCACGAAGGCGCCCTCGGGGATGCCCAGCAGCGCGCGGGTGGCGCGGCGCCGCTCGCCGTCGAAGCGGAAGGCGGCCACGTCGACGCCGTTCGGGACGGTATGGATGCGGGCCGCGGGCACCCCCCAGTCGCGCAGCCGGCCGGCGACGGTGTCGGAGACCGCGACGGTCGCCGCCCCGAGCCGTTCGGTGCGCAGGTAGAGCTCCCGGGTGCCACGGGTCAGCGGCCGGCCCTCGATCTCCGCGTGTCCCAGCGAATGCTCGGTCGACACCACGGTGGTCCCGGCGAGCCGTGCCGCGATCCGCCCGTAGACGCACGCCCGGTACAGATGCGTGTGCACGAGGTCGTACGAGCCCCTGCGGATCAGCCGGGCCAGCCTGGGCACGGCGCCGAGGTCGCGGTTGCTCCGCATGCCCAGGTCCCGGACCCGGACGCCGTCGGCGCGCAGTCCCTCCGCGACCGCACCCGGATTGGTCAGCGTCACCACGTCGCACCGGACCGGCAGATGACGCAGCAGCAGCCGCAACTGCTGCTCGGCCCCGCCGATGCCGAGACCGGTGATGACGTGCAACGCCCTCATCCGGCGTCACCCGTCCGTGCGCAGCGGTGCCGCAGCCGGTGGCGCAGCTCCTTGGCCCGCAGCCGGGTGGACCGGTCCGCGTGGCTCACATGGGTGCGGGGAAGGGCGAACGGACCCGACAGGGAACCCGGGACGAGCGCGCAGCCATAGGCGTACCCCGCCTCCCGTACCGCGCCGAGCACCCGCCGGTCCGCCGTGCCGTACGGATAGCAGAAGCCGGGCGGGGCCTGGCCGGTGAGGCGGGCGAGCGCCTCGCGGCTGCCCCGCGTCTCCTCGCGCAGCTCGTCGTCGGACAGCGCCGTCAGATCCCTGTGGAGCATGCCGTGGGAACCGACCTCCATCCCCGCCGCCGCGACCGCACGGATGCCCTCCGCGGTCAGCAGCGGTCTGCGGGGGCCGAGCGGATCCCATGTGTTCGTCCCGCCCGGCCGTCCCGGCAGCACGAACACGGTGGCGGTGCAGCCGTGCGCGAGCAGCACCGGGAGCGCCTCGTCGAGGAAATCGGCGTACCCGTCGTCGAACGTCAGCCCGACCAGGCCGCGTTGCCCGGCGGCCCGGGCCCGCAGCATTTCCGTGATCCCCACGCCGGTCAGGCCCCTGCGCCGCAGCCAGGCCAGCTGCTCGTCGAGGCGGGCGGCGGAGACGGTGATGCCGTACGGATCGTCCGACGGGTCGCTCACCGAGTGATACGTGAGGATCCACGGCTGGGACCGGCGAGGGAGCGTACGGGCACGGGGTGTTGAGGTGTCAGCGGCCATGGGTGAACCTCTGTCGGATGAGTGCCAGCAGATGAACGGCTTCCGGTGCTCTGAGCGCGAGAGCCGTGAGGAGGAAGGCGAGGGGTACGACGACACAGCCGGCCGCGAGACCGGGCAGGGCTCCGGACACCAGGCCGACCGCCGCACGGCCCGCCAGCGCCGCCACCGCCGCCGCGGCCGCGGGCCTGGCGAGGGAGAGGGCCACCGAACCGGCCCGTACGGCGACGGCCCGTGAACGCAGCCCCAGGAGCATCGCCAGCGCCGCCGTGCTGATGCCCGCCGCGTTGGCGGCTGCGATGCCCTCGACACCGAACGGCGCGGTCAGGACCAGCCCGGCCCCGGCGGTCACCAGGAGGCCCGCGCCCATCGCTGCGAGCGGATACCAGGTGGGCCGGCCCGCCGAGAAGAACGGCCTGCACAGGGCGCCGACCAGCGTGTGGCCGAGCAGACCGAGCGCGTAGACCCGCATCACCCCGGCCGTGGCCGCCGTGTCCGCGGCATCGAAGGCGCCCCGCTGGAAGAGGACTTCGACGATCTGCGGCGCGCATCCGAGTACCGTCGCGGTGCCCAGCAGCACCACGGTCCCGGCCAGGGCGAGATCGCGCTCGACCCGACGCCGGGCGCCCTCCCGGTCCCCGGCAGCCATGGCCCGGGCGACGACGGGGAAGGTCACCGTGCAGATCATCATGGAGAGCACCATCGGCAACTGCGCCACCTTCTGGGCGTAGTTGAGATGGGAGATCGCCCCGTCGGGCAGGGACGAGGCCAGGAAGCGCTCGACGAAGACCTGCGACTGACGGCTCACCACGAACAGGACGACCGGCGCCAGCACCGCCGCACCGAGCAGGGCCGGGCCGCGCTCCCGCGCCGCCCTCCGTACCCGCCCGCGCCGGCCGGGCACCAGGGCCACGAAGGTGGGCAGCAGGGTCAGGATCATCAGCACGCTGCCCAGGGCGACCCCGGCGGCTGCGGCGCGCACCCCCCAGACGGAGTGCAGTGCCAGCGTCATGCCGATGATGCCGATGTTGTAGGCGATGTAGACGCCGGCCGGGCCCAGGAAGCGGCCGTGCGCCCGCAGCGCCGCACTGAAGTATCCGGTGATCCCGAAGGTCAGCACCGTGACCGCCGTCAGCCGGGTGCAGTCCACGGCGAGCCGGGGATCGTCCAGCCCGGGTGCCAGGACGCCGACGGCCCAGGGCGCGCCCCAGACCAGCAGGGCGCCCACACAGGCCAGCGCGGCCGACAGCCGGGGCAGTGTCGCGGCGACCAGCGCCCGTACGGGATCCAGTGCGAGCCCCCCGGCGGCGCGCCGGGTCAGCGCCAGGCTGAACGCGGGCACGAGCAGCAGTGCCATGCCGTCCTCGATCAGCAGCGTGGCCGCCATCTCCGGCACGGTCCAGGCGATCAGGAAGGCGTCGCTGGCATGACTCGCGCCGAAGAGCCGGGCGATGGCCTGGTCCCGGACGAGTCCCAGCAACGCGGCGACGACGGTCAGCCCGGCGGCGCCGCCCGCCGCGCGTGCAAGGAAGCGGCCGGGGCCCGCCGGAGCATCACGCGTGGACGGTCCGGAGACCGCCTCCGGGGGCGTGCCCGTGGTGGTACTCACGCTGCGGTCGTCCTCTCAGGACCGGCCAGCGCCCACCACGCCGCCAGACCGAGCACGATCCCGGTGAGGACGGTGGAGGGGCCGCCGATGTCCGCGTACAGGAAGTCCACGGTCTGCCAGGTCATCAGCCCGACGGCGGCCAGCCCGCAGTCGACGGCGGCGGTGCCCCGGGACCGGTGGAGCACGAGCCTGCGCACGCAGCCGGCCAGGAGCGCCGCCCAGGAACCCACCAGGGCGGTGAAGCCGATCAGACCCTGCTCGCTCAGCACCAGCAGATACATGTTGTGGGGGGACAGCAGCGGCTGCTTGCGGAACTCCTGCCCCGCCCCCTCGGTGTCGCTCCCGGCCGAGAGCCCGATGGACGCGTGCGCGTCCCGGTGGGCGGGGAAGCCCTTCAGGCCGACCCCGGCCGCCGGGTGCTCGCGCCACATGCCCTCGGCCGCGGCCCACATCGTGTAGCGGTCGTTGACGGACCGGTCGGGCGCGCTGGTCACCTCGGTGATGCTGCTGAGCCGCTGCGAGATCATCTCGGAACCGACACCGAGGCCGCCCACGAGCACCACCCCGGCCGCGCCCAGGACCGCCAGAGCGCGGACGGCCTGACGGAGCCCGGTCAGCGCGATCACGGCGAGAGCGCCCGCGGCCGTCGCGATCCAGGCTCCCCGGCTGAAGGACAGCGCGAGCGGGACGACCAGCAGCGCCGCGGTCACCGGCGCCCAGACCCGCAGCCACCGGGGGGCGCCCGCGGAGGGCCGGAGCGCGAACGCCGCTGCCGCGAGCAGCCCGTAGCCGACGACCGTGGCCATCCCCATCACATCGCTGGGGCCGAAGGTGCCGACCGCGCGGATCTCCTCGCCCATGTACGAGGCGCCGGTGCCGGTGACGTACTGGTGGACGCCCGTCGCGCCCTGGACGACCGCCAGCAGGACCAGCGTGCCGGTGAGGACACGGAACCCCTGGGCATCCCTGACCAGGAGGAGGACGGCGGCCGGCACCAGGACGAAGACCTGGAGGTACCGCACGAATCCCGGCAGGGCCGCCGCCGGGTCCGCGGCGCAGATCGTGGCCAGGGCGAGCCCGGCCACCGGGAGGCCCAGCACGAACGCCGCGGCCGTGGTGAGCGGACGCCGCCGCAGGAACAGCAGGCGGCTCGCGCAGACGAGGACGGCCACACCCGAGAGGAGGTCGGCGGCCGTGGCGCCCGTGCTGTCGGCGCCGTCGGACGGCACGGCCACGAGCAGGACGGTCGCCACCAGAGGCAGCAGCGGCCACCGGCGGGCCCACCCGCGCAGAGGCGCGTCCTCGACGACGGCCGTCGCGGGGGGCCGGACGGGGGTCCGTACGGTGGGTGCCGCGGTCACGGTGAGTGTCACGGTTCAGCTGCCCCCGAGCCGGAACACCGAGCCGGCCGTGCGCGCGAGCACGCACACGTCCTGCCAGAGCGACCAGGTGTCGATGTACCTGTTGTCGAAGCGCGCCCGGTCCTCGATGGAGGTGTCGCCGCGCAGCCCGTGCACCTGCGCCAGCCCCGTGATGCCGACCGGCATCCGGTGGCGGCTCCGGTAGCCGGGGTGCGCGAGGCTGAACTGCTGCACGAAATAGGGGCGTTCGGGGCGCGGGCCGACAAGGCTCATGTCCCCGCGCACCACGTTCCACAGCTGGGGCAGCTCGTCGAGCGACGTCCTGCGCAGCGTTCTGCCGACCCGGCCCATGCGGTTGTCCGTGGACACGTTCCACCGGGTGGCCGACTCGTGCGCGTCGGCGGGGCGCAGGGTGCGGAACTTCAGCAGGACGAACGGCCGCCCGTCCCTGCCGACCCGCTCCTGCCGGAAGATGACGCCGGGGCCGTCGCACAGGCGTACGGTGAGGGCGCAGGCCGCCATCACCGGGGACGCCACGACCAGGGCGACGGCGGCCAGGGCGGCGTCCATGACGCGCTTCACCCGCTGCGCCACCGGGCGGTGCGGCCTCGTGTGCAACGGGTGGGCGGCGAAACCCCACAGGTGGTCGGGCCGGGCCGTGCTCCGGAAGCGTCCGGCCGTTCCCTGATCGGTGATCAGCCAGACCTGGCAGCCCTGCCGGGCGAACAGGGCGAAGAGCTCCTCGCCGTCCGGCACCGACTCGGGCGGGACCGTGAAGACCGCGTGCCGCACGGAGTTCTGGATGACCGCACGCCCCGCGTCCTGCACCGACGCGAGGACGGGAAGCGCGGTGCCGCTCGCGGGGGCGGGGATGTCGCCCGCCGCAACGCCCACCCGGCCGACCGGCCGCATCCCGTACCGCGGATGTTCCTGGAGGACCGCCGAGACCCGGTCGGCGAGCGGCCCGGACCCGACGATCAGTGTGGACCGCGGACGGCGCGCGGCCGACCGGAACCGGGCCCGGTGCACGAGGGCGCGCCCGGCGCAGCACAGCAGTGTCTGCGCGGCGGCCGCGAGGGCCAGCGCCGCCCAGCCGACGGCGTAGCGCGAGCCGCATGCCGCGAGCACCTCGGCGGTCGCGTACCACTGCACCAGAGCGAGACCGGACAGCGCGGGCAGCTCCGCCAGGACGGACGGGGACAGCCCGGTCCTGAAGAGGCCACGCCAGGAGTTCAGGAGCAGCTGGACGGCTGCCTGCAGCAGGACGACCGCCGGCGGCCACGGCCACGGGGCGAGAAGCGCCGTGGCCAGGCCGAGCGCCAGGCAGTCGGCGGCCATCAGCGCGGCGGGGGCCGCCCTGCGCCTCCCGCCCGGTACGGCTGGGGCGGCCGGCCGTCCGCCGCCGCTGCGGGGCGGGCGGATCGCGTACACCGCACGCCGTACGGCGGTGGCCTGGGCGGCTCGGGGGACAGGTGCACTCTCCGTCGTCATCGCTCGGTGCGCTTCCTCGTCATGGGGCGGGACTGGCCGACAAGTTCCTGGTAGAGGCGCAGCACCGCTCCGGCCGTCCTCGTCACGTCGAAGACCGACCGCGCGCGGCTCTGCGCGGTGCGGCCGAGTTCCGCGCGCAGGGCCGGGTCCGTCAGCAGGGCGGTGAGCGCCGCCGCGAGAGCGGCGTGATCCTCGGGCGCCACGAGGCAGTGGGGCACGTGCCCGGGGGCCAGGCTCTCCCGTGCCCCGTTCACGTCCGACAGCAGGACGGGAGTGCCGCAGGCCATGGCCTCCAGGGGGGCCAGCGCCATCCCCTCCCAGCGGGACGGGAGCACCAGCAGATCCGCGGCCCTGAGCCAGGGCCGCACATCCGCGCACCCCCCGGCGAACAGCACACCGGGTGGAGCCAGGCGCCGCAACTCCTCCTCGTGCGGTCCGTCGCCGACCAGCACGAGCCGCGCGCCGCCGGCGCGGACCGCCCGCCACGCCCGTAGCAGTACGTCCTGGCCCTTCTGCCGGCTCAGCCGCCCGACGCAGACGACGAGCGGCGCGTCCGCCGGGACACCGTCGAGCAGAGGGAGCGCGGCACGGGCGTCCACCGGGGTGTCCACGCCGGAGGGCCGGAAGCGGGTGAGGTCGATCCCGTTGTGGATCACCGACCAGCGAGCCGCGATGCCCGCGTGCAGCCCGGCGCGGCGCTCGGACTCGCTGACGCACAGGATGCGGTCGCTCCAGCGCGCCCCGAGCCGTTCCCACGCCTTCGCCAGACCGGCGGCCCTGCCCTCGAGCGCCTCGAACGACCACGCGTGCGGCTGGAACACGGTCGGGACCCGGCCGCGGACGGCGAGACGTCCCGCGAGCCCGGCCTTCGAGCTGTGGGCGTGGATCACATCGGGGGCACACGCGCGGACCAGGCGGCCCGCCGTGGCGATCTCCCGCCCGAGTCCCGGTCCCGGGGAACGCTCGGCGGGCCACACGCAGACCCGGGCCCCGGCAGCGGCGGCGCCTTCGGCCAGCTGACCGTCCGCCGGGCAGGCCACGACGGGCCGGTGGCCCGCACGGACCTGTGCCGCGACGAGGTCGGTGACGACCCGGGCGACGCCGCCGTCCACCGGCTGGACCAGATGAAGGACCGTCAGTCGGTTTTCCTCGGTGCAACTCTTCTGCAGCACGCAGGCTCTCTTTCACATGCCCCGAAGAGCCGGTTCGGTTATACACCGGCGGCAATGAATATGGCGGCGGAGATCGAGTGGGTAAAACCGAAACGCACTGTGACAGAACGTGCGTCGGAATACACGTATGACTCGCGCGCAGTCTTCACGGACTACCCGTGAGCAGGCAGCCGGAACTCGGCTGCCGAATCCTGCGGCGTGTCAGTGCAGGGTGGACGCTTTGGTTCCCGGCCCTGCCGCATGATGGCTCTGCCGTGCGCGTCCGCTCGTTTTCCGCGGGGTTCCCTGAACGTGCCCGGAGTTGAGCCGTCCCGGTTTTCGCCCGGTTGGGTCACTGAATTCGGTGCGCGGTGTTTGTCGCCGCCCCTGGCGCATTCGGGGGCTTGCCGGAATCGGCATGCTTTCCGCGTGAACCGGCCAATCATCGTGAAACGGCCTGTGTTCCGCCGTCCTCCGGATGTACTGCTGATCCGCCCCCGGTGCCCGGGAGCGCGGCGGACGAGGCAGTATCGGGTACGACGCGTGATGATCGTCCGTCCCGTGGCGGTCAGCGAACGGCCGATGACGACAGAGGAGAACCGATGGTTCACGAACGGGCCGGTCAGCCGGCGCAGCCCGGAGACCTGGTGGACGTGGCACGGCTGGTGACGGCCTATTACACGGTCCACCCCGACCCGGCCGAGCCCGGCCAGCGTGTCGCCTTCGGAACCTCGGGCCACCGGGGCTCGGCCCTCGCGGCGGCCTTCAACGAGGACCACATCGCGGCCACCACCCAGGCGATCTGCGAGTACCGCACCCGCCAGGGCACCGACGGGCCGGTGTTCCTTGGGGCGGACACCCACGCGCTGTCCGAGCCCGCCCGGATCACGGCCGTGGAGGTGCTGGCGGCGAACGGGGCCACCGTCCTGATCGACACCGACGACGGCTACACCCCGACCCCGGCCGTCTCGCACGCGATCCTGACGTACAACCGGGACCGCACGTCCGGACTCGCCGACGGCATCGTGGTCACTCCGTCGCACAACCCGCCCGCCGACGGCGGCTTCAAGTACAACCCACCGCACGGCGGTCCGGCGGGCTCGGACGCCACCTCCTGGATCCAGGACCGGGCCAACGCGCTCATCGAGGGCGGGCTGAAGGAGGTGCGGCGCATCCCGTACGCCCGCGCCCTGGCCGCCGGTACCACCGGGCGGCACGACTTCCTGACCTCCTACGTCGACGACCTCCCGGCCGTCCTCGACCTGGACGCCGTACGCGACGCGGGCGTCCGGATCGGCGCCGACCCGCTCGGCGGAGCCTCGGTCGCTTACTGGGGCCGCATCGCCGAGCGCCACCGGCTCGACCTCACCGTCGTCAATCCGCTCGCCGACCCGACCTGGCGCTTCATGACGCTGGACTGGGACGGGAAGATCCGGATGGACTGCTCGTCGCCGTACGCCATGGCCTCACTGATCGAACAGCGCGACGCCTACGACATCTCCACGGGCAACGACGCCGACGCCGACCGGCACGGCATCGTCACGCCCGACGGAGGGCTGATGAATCCCAACCACTACCTCGCCGTCGCGATCCGCTACCTCTATTCCCACCGGGAGGGGTGGCCCGCCGGTACAGGCATCGGCAAGACCCTGGTCTCCTCCTCCATGATCGACCGGGTCGCGGCGGACCTCGGACGGCAACTGGTGGAGGTCCCCGTCGGGTTCAAGTTCTTCGTCGACGGACTGTTCGGCGGCACCCTGGGCTTCGGCGGGGAGGAGTCCGCAGGGGCCTCCTTCCTGCGCCGCGACGGCCGGGTGTGGACCACCGACAAGGACGGCATCCTGCTCGCCCTGCTGGCCTCCGAGATCACCGCGGTCACCGGCTCCACACCCTCCCAGCACTACGGCGAACTCACCGCCCGCTTCGGCGATCCGGCCTACGCCCGGGTCGACGCGCCCGCGACCCGCGAGGAGAAGGCGGTGCTGGCCAGGCTCTCCCCGGAGCAGGTCACCGCCGACACCCTGGCGGGCGAGCCCATCACCGCGGTGCTCACCGAGGCGCCGGGCAACGGCGCGGCCATCGGCGGGCTCAAGGTCTGCACCGACAGCGCGTGGTTCGCGGCCCGCCCCTCCGGCACGGAGGACGTCTACAAGGTGTACGCCGAGAGCTTCCAGGGCGCCGGACACCTGGCCAGGGTCCAGGACGAGGCCCGCGCCCTGGTCTCCGACGCACTCGGCGGCGCGGGCTGAGCGACGGGCACCGAGCGGCGGGCCCGGGACACCCGGGCCCACCGCAGTCCGGCCGACTCGGGCGCGGCGGACCGCGCGGCGACGGTGCCGGTCACGCGTCAGGGACGGTCTGCCGGATCTGGCGGAGGAAGGCCGCGTTGTCGGGGGTCCTGCGCAGCCTGTCGAGCAGTGTTTCGAGCGTGGCCCCCGCCTCCCGGGACCGCAGGGCGCGCCTCAGTCCCCGTACGGCGGCCAGTTCGGCCGCGGGCAGCAGGAGTTCCTCACGGCGGGTACCGGAGGGCGTGATGTCGACCGCCGGGAAGACCCGCCTGTCCGCCAGCGCGCGGTCGAGGCGGAGCTCCATGTTGCCGGTGCTCTTGAGTTCCTCGAAGAAGTAGTCGTCGGCGCGGGAGCCGGTGTCCACGAGCACGGTCGCCAGGATGGTGAGCGAGCCGCCCTCCTCGGCCAGCCGGGCCGCCCCGAACAGCTTCTTGGGTCCGGTGAGCGCGGAGGCGTCCACGCCGCCGCTCAGAGTGCGCCCGCCGGCCCCGCTGCTGTTGTTGTGGGCGCGGCAGAGCCGGGTGAGGGAGTCGAGGAGGATCACGACGTCGCGGCCCTGTTCGACCAGCCGCTTGGCCCGTTCCACGGCGAGCTCCGCGAGCGCGATGTGCTCCTTGGCGGGACGGTCGAAGGTGGAGGAGTACACCTCGCCCCGCACGGAGCGGCGCATGTCGGTGACCTCCTCGGGGCGTTCGTCCAGCAGGACCACCATCAGATGGGCCTCGGGATGGTTGGCGGCGACCGCCGCCGCGATCTGCTGGAGCAGCACCGTCTTGCCGGTCCTGGGAGGAGCGACGATCAGGCCACGCTGGCCCTTGCCCACCGGTGAGACGAGGTCGATGAGGCGCGGAGCGGGGCCGCCGTCCGGTGTCTCCAGGCGCAGCCGCTCCCTGGGGTGCAGCGGGGTGAGGTCACGGAAGTGCGGCCGGCCACGGAGCTCGTGCGCCGCACGGCCGTTGACCGAGTCGACCAGGGACAGCACGCGAGGACGCTCGCAGGTGCCTTCGACGAGATCGCCCTTGCGCAGGCCGTGCTGCCGGATCAGGGCGGGCGCCACCTGGATGTCGCGGGACGAGGGATGGCCGCCGTCGGTCCGCAGGACGCCGTGTCCGTTCTGCGTGGTGTCGAGGACACCGACGGCGTGGACGGGCTGGTTCTGCCGGACTGCGGGGCGTTCGAGCGTGCTGGTCATGGTGGGTCCTTTCGCGGACATGGCGAATGAGAGGTCCGGCGAAGGCAAGGCGGTGATGTCACGCCTCGTACGAAGGGCGGAAAGGGCCCGGACCGGACGGAAGAGGTGGTGCGAGAAGCTGGATCGCCGGTCGTCACAGGACGGGCGCAACAGCGGGAGAGAAGCATCGGCGCCCGATTCGGGCGTTCACGTATGCTGCTCGCACCGTAGCACGTGGGGAGGAATGGGGGAAGAGGCCGGGCTCCCGGCCGGGTTCCGGCCCGCCGCGGTGGCGGACGCCGGGTGGACGTCCGCCGGGCGGCGGGGAGATGCTCACCAGGGCGGTGGGCCGGGCCCGGCCCTGACGCAGGCGCCGTATCGGATCCCACCGCTCGCCGCACCCCGGCGAGCTCCCACCGCTCGCCGCACCCCGGCGACGACGTGCCCTCAGCCCTCCCCGCGGAACGCCTTCAGGATCTGCTCGGCCGCGAGCGTTGCCGTCAACTCGCCCCCGCGTACCCGCTGTTCCAGCTCCGGGGTGAGCGTGCGCACCGCCGGGTGGGCGCGGAGGCTGTCCAGCAGGTCGTCGCGGACCATCGTCCACGTCCAGTCCACCTGCTGCTCGCGGCGCTTGGCCGCGAGCCGGCCGGTGGAATCCAGGAGGGTGCGGTGCTGCTCCAGCCGCTCCCACAGCGTGTCGAGCCCCGTCGACTCCCTGGCGCTGCACGTCAGCACCGGGGGAGTCCAGGCCGCGTCCGCCGGGTGCATCAGCCGCAGGGCACCCGCCAGCTCACGCGCCGCGGAGCGCGCGTCGCGCTCGTGCGGGCCGTCGGCCTTGTTGACCGCGATGGCGTCGGCCAGCTCCAGGACCCCCTTCTTGATGCCCTGCAGTTGGTCGCCCGTCCGGGCCAGGGTGAGCAGCAGGAAGGTGTCGACCATGTTGGCGACGGCCGTCTCCGACTGCCCGACCCCCACCGTCTCCACCAGCACCACGTCGTAGCCCGCCGCCTCCATCACCACGATGGACTCACGCGTCGCCTTGGCCACCCCGCCGAGCGTCCCGGCCGTGGGGGAGGGCCGTACGAACGCTCGCGCGTCCACCGCCAGCCGCTCCATCCGGGTCTTGTCCCCCAGGATCGAACCGCCCGTCCGGCTGGAGGACGGGTCCACGGCCAGCACCGCGACCCGGTGCCCGAGGCCCGTCAGCAGGGTGCCGAGCGCGTCGATGAACGTGGACTTGCCCACGCCAGGCACCCCGCTGATCCCGATCCGTCTGGCCCGGCCCGCGTGCGGCAGCAGCTCGCTCAGCAGCCGCTGCGCCAGCACACGGTGATCGGGGCGGGCGGACTCCACGAGCGTGATCGCCCGCGCGACGTACGCACGCTTCCCGTCGAGCACGCCCTTGACGTAGGCGTCGATATCGATGTTCGCGGCCACCTTCAGCGGCTCACAGCTCGTGGCCGAGCGAGGCACCGAGCCGCGCGACCAGGTCGTGGGCGGCGTCCGGGATCACCGTGCCGGGCGGGAACACCGCGGTGGCACCCGCCTCGTGCAGCGCCTCGACGTCCTGCGGCGGAATCACCCCGCCCACCACGATCATGATGTCCTCGCGGCCTTCGGCGGCCAGCTCCTCGCGCAGCGCCGGGACGAGCGTGAGGTGACCGGCGGCCAGCGACGAGACGCCCACGATGTGCACGTCCGCCTCGACCGCCTGCCGGGCCACCTCGCCCGGCGTCTGGAACAGCGGGCCGACGTCGACGTCGAAGCCCAGGTCGGCGAAGGCCGTCGCGATCACCTTCTGGCCGCGGTCGTGCCCGTCCTGGCCCATCTTGGCGACGAGGATGCGCGGGCGCCGCCCCTCCGCCTCCTCGAACTCTCCGACCAGCGCGCGGGTGCGGTCCACGGACGGGGACTCTCCTGCCTCTTTGCGGTACACCCCGGAGATCGTACGGATCTGGCCCGCGTGCCTCCCGTACACCTTCTCCAGCGCGTCCGAGATCTCTCCGACCGTGGCCATCGCCCGGGCCGCGTCGACCGCCAGCGCCAGCAGATTGCCCTCCAGGTCCGGCCCCGGCTCCCGGCCCGCCGCGTCGGTCAGCGCGCGCAGGGCGGCCTGGCAGGCGTCCTCGTCGCGTTCCTCACGCAGCCGGCGCAGCTTCTCGATCTGCTGGGCGCGCACCGAGGAGTTGTCGACCTTGAGCACATCGATCTTCTCGTCGGTCTCCACCCGGTACTTGTTCACCCCGATGACGGGCTGGCGGCCCGCGTCGATCCGCGCCTGCGTACGCGCGGCGGCCTCCTCGATCCGGAGCTTCGGGATGCCCGCGTCGATGGCCTTCGCCATGCCGCCCGCGGCCTCGACCTCCTCGATGTGCTGCCAGGCCCGCTGCGCCAGGTCGTGCGTCAGCTTCTCGACGTACGCGCTGCCGCCCCACGGGTCGATGACCCGGCAGGTGCCCGACTCCTGCTGGAGCAGCAGCTGGGTGTTGCGGGCGATCCGCGCCGAGAAGTCCGTCGGCAGGGCCAGCGCCTCGTCCAGTGCGTTGGTGTGCAGCGACTGGGTGTGGCCCTGGGTGGCGGCCATCGCCTCGACGCAGGTGCGCGTGACGTTGTTGAACACGTCCTGGGCGGTGAGCGACCAGCCGGACGTCTGCGAATGGGTGCGCAGCGAGAGCGACTTGGGGTTCTTCGGGCCGAACTCCTTGACCAGCCTGGCCCAGAGCAGCCGTGCCGCGCGCAGCTTCGCGACCTCCATGAAGAAGTTCATGCCGATCGCCCAGAAGAACGAGAGCCGCGGAGCGAACGCGTCCACGTCGAGGCCCGCCTCCTGACCGGCCCGCAGATACTCCACCCCGTCGGCCAGCGTGTACGCCAGCTCCAGATCGGCCGTCGCACCGGCCTCCTGGATGTGGTAGCCGGAGATCGAGATCGAGTTGTAGCGCGGCATCTTCTGCGAGGTGAAGGCGAAGATGTCGGAGATGATCCGCATCGAGGGGCCGGGCGGATAGATGTAGGTGTTGCGGACCATGAACTCCTTGAGGATGTCGTTCTGGATGGTCCCGGCCAGCTTCTCGGGCGCGACGCCCTGCTCCTCCGCGGCCACGATGTACAGCGCGAGCACGGGAAGCACCGCACCGTTCATCGTCATCGACACCGACATCCGGTCCAGCGGGATGCCGTCGAAGAGCTGCCGCATGTCGTAGATCGAGTCGATCGCCACACCCGCCATGCCGACATCGCCGGTCACCCGGGGGTGATCGCTGTCGTAGCCCCGGTGGGTCGGAAGGTCGAACGCGACCGAGAGACCCTTCTGCCCCGCCGCCAGATTGCGCCGGTAGAAGGCGTTGGACTCCTCGGCCGTGGAGAATCCGGCGTACTGACGGATCGTCCAGGGCTGATTGACGTACATCGTCGGATACGGGCCACGCAGATACGGCGCGATGCCCGGGTAGCTCCCGAGGAAGTCCAGCCCTTCCAGGTCCCGTCCGGTGTAGAGCGGCTTGACCTCGATGCCCTCCGGGGTCTCCCAGAGCAGCTCGTCCTCCGAGCGGCCCGCCGACTCCTTCACGGCGGCGCGCCACTGCTCGTCGGACACCTCGGCGGGAGCGTCCCCGGACAGGGCGACGCCGGAGAAGTCCGGCACCACGGACGCGGGGGTCTCGGGAGACCCGGTGGTCTCAGGGTTCTGCATCACGCCGCTCCCATGCGGTCGAGTACGGACGAGAGGACGGCGACCGCGTCGCAGCCGGCGAACACATGGACGTCGGCCCCGGGGAAGGCGTCCGGCCGTCCGGCGAGGAAGACCTGCTCGGCGCCCGCGGCCCTGAGCGCCGCGGCGACGTCCTCCGCCTGCTCGGCGTAGAGGGCGTCCGTCGAGCAGAGGCACGCGATCGTGGCCCCGCTCGCGCCGAAGGCCGCCGCGGCGGTCGACGCGTCCACGGAAGCCGGTTCCTGAACGGGCTCGATGCCACCCGCGAGGAAGAGATTCGCGGCGAAGGAGGCCCGCGCCGTGTGGGCCGATGCGGGTCCCAGCGCGGCGAGGAAGACCCGGGGACGGCTCCCCGTGGCGGCCAGATACCGGTCCGAGCGGGCGCGCAGCGCCTCGAACGCCTCGTCGCGCCTGACCCGGGGCAGCCCGCCGTCCGACGGGGCGGCGGGGGCCGGTTCGCGCTCCACGGGCCGTTCGTCGATGGCCGGGAACTCGCTGACCCCGGTCACCGGCTCCCTGCGACGGGCCAGGTCCCTGCTCCGGGCCGCCCAGGTGGCCGCGAGCCGCTCCCGGATCATGCCGGAGCGCAGCGCGGCGGCCTGGCCGCCGGCCCGCTCGATCTCCTGGAAGAACGACCAGGCGGCAGAGCTGAGTTCCTCGGTCAGCCGCTCGACGTACCAGGAACCCCCGGCCGGGTCGGTCACCCGGGCCAGATGCGACTCCTCCATCAGGATCGTCGAGGTGTTGCGGGCGATGCGCCGGGCGAACGCGTCCGGCAGTCCCAGTGCGTGGTCGAACGGCAGCACGGTCACGGACTCCGCGCCGCCCACGCCCGCACCCAGGCATGCCAGCGTCGTGCGCAGCATGTTCACCCAGGGATCGCGGCGGGACATCATCACGGACGACGTCACGGCGTGCTGCCGCTGCGCCCCGGCGCCGGGAGCACCGCAGACCTCGGCGACGCGGGACCACAGCCGCCGCGCCGCGCGCAGCTTCGCGATCGTCAGGAACTGGTCGGCCGTCGCCGCGTACCGGAACTCCAGCTGTCCGCACGCCTCCTCGACGGAGAGCCCCGCCGCCGTCAGCTCCCGCAGACAGGCGACGCCCGTGGCCAGCGAGAGCCCGAGCTCCTCGGCCGCCGAACCGCCCGCCTCGTGGTACGGAAGGGCGTCCACCGCCAGCGCTCGCAGCCCCGGGTACTCACTGGAACAGACCCGCGCCCAGTGGACCGCGTCGCCGAACTCCGGCTCCGTGCCGCCGCGGGCGGCCTGCCCGAGGGGATCGGCCCCGAGGTTTCCCCGCAGCGTCTCCTTCGCGTGCCCGCGCGCCTCGTGGAGCCGGAGCAACTCCCGTACGGCGGGCCCGGTGCCGGCTCCCGCGTCGATCGCCACGGGCGCCAGATCGAGGTACACGCCCTCCAGGGCGCGGGCCAGACCCTCGACCGGAACCCCGCCGGGCCCGCCGACGGCCAGCCAGAGCGAGGTGACGCCGTTCTCCAGGTCCCCGAGCAACGCCTCGTTGAGGCGTACGGGGTCGGTGAGCGCGTGGCGCTGGCGCACGTCCCAGCCGTTCGTGGTGTTCCCCACGGCCCTGCTGCCCCGGGTGAAGGGGGCGAAGCCGGGCATACCGGGGTCCGCCGACCCGTCGGCGGAGGTGTACAGCGGGCGGGCGGTGAGCCCGTCCCCGAGCGCGGTGGACAGTGCTTCCTCGGCCGCCGCCCCCGTGACTTCCTTGCCCGACCTGCGCAGTACGCCTTCGACGAGGCTCTGCCACTGGTCGTGGGAAGGGTCGGGGAAATCGGAGGCCGGAGAAAGCCCGTCAGCAGGCAGGACCGTCATGGTCAGATGCTAGGTCAGCGCTCTGACGAGCAGCAGGGCCACAGAATGTGACCTTGCCCTCTCTCAGCGGTACGAGAACCTCCCTCGCCGCAGCCGTCCCCGCCCCGCGACGGCGGCCCGGGTGAACGCCGACGCCGGACAGGGGCGTTGGCACCGGGCCGCCCCTGTCAGGCGCCGACGTAGGCCGCGAGGTGCTGCGCGGTGAGGGTGGACCGGTCCGCGACGAGGTCGGCGGGTGCTCCCTCGAAGACGATCGTGCCGCCGTCGTGACCGGCGCCCGGGCCCAGGTCGATGATCCAGTCGGCGTGTGCCATGACCGCCTGGTGGTGCTCGACCACGATGACCGACTTGCCGGAGTCGACGAGCCGGTCCAGCAGGCCGAGCAGCTGCTCGACGTCGGCGAGATGCAGGCCCGCGGTCGGCTCGTCCAGGACGTACACGCCGCCCTTGTCCGCCATGTGGGTCGCCAGCTTCAGCCGCTGACGCTCCCCGCCGGAGAGGGTGGTGAGCGGCTGGCCGAGGCTGAGATAGCCGAGTCCGACGTCCGCGAGCCGGCCGAGGACGCGGTGCGCCGCGGGGGTCGCGGCCTCACCGGCGCCGAAGAACTCCTGGGCCTCGGTGACCGGCATGGCCAGCACCTCGCTGATGTCCCGTCCGCCGAGCAGGAACTCCAGCACCGCGGGCTGGAACCGCTTGCCCTCGCAGTCGTCGCACGTCGTGGAGACGCCGGCCATCATCCCGAGGTCGGTGTAGACGACCCCTGCGCCGTTGCAGGTGGGGCAGGCGCCCTCTGAGTTCGCGCTGAACAGGGCCGGCTTCACGCCGTTGGCCTTGGCGAAGGCCTTGCGGATCGGGTCCAGCAGCCCGGTGTACGTCGCCGGGTTGCTCCGCCGCGAGCCCCGGATCGCTCCCTGGTCGACGAAGACCACGTCCTCACCCGCGGGGATCGAACCGTGCACGAGCGAGCTCTTGCCCGAACCGGCGACACCGGTGACGACGGTGAGCACCCCCAGCGGCACGTCGACGTCGACGTTCCGCAGGTTGTGCGCCGTCGCGCCGCGGATCTCCAGCGTGCCGGTGGGCTTGCGCACCGCCTCCTTGAGCGTGGCCCGGTCGTCGAAGTGGCGGCCGGTGATGGTGTCACCGGCTCGCAGTCCCTCGACCGTGCCCTCGAAACAGACGGTGCCGCCGGCCGTTCCGGCGCCGGGGCCGAGGTCGACGACGTGGTCGGCGATCGCGATCGTCTCCGGCTTGTGCTCCACGACGAGCACGGTGTTGCCCTTGTCCCGGAGCCGCAGCAGCAGGTCGTTCATCCGCTGGATGTCGTGCGGGTGCAGGCCGATGGTGGGCTCGTCGAAGACATAGGTGACATCGGTCAGCGAGGAGCCGAGATGACGGATCATCTTGACCCGCTGCGCCTCGCCGCCCGACAGCGTGCCCGAGGGGCGGTCGAGCGCCAGATAGCCGAGGCCGATCTCCACGAACGAGTCCAGGGTCTGCCGCAGCGCGGTGAGCAGCGGCGCCACCGACGGCTCTTCGAGACCGCCCACCCACTCGGCCAGATCGCTGATCTGCATGGCACAGGCGTCGGCGATGCTGATCCGCCCGATCTTCGACGACCTGGCCTCCTCGCTGAGCCGGGTGCCGTCGCACTCGGGGCAGGTGGTGAAGGTGACGGCGCGTTCCACGAAGGCCCGGATGTGCGGCTGCATCGCGTCCTTGTCCTTGGACAGGAACGACTTCTGGATCTTGGGGATCAGGCCCTCGTACGTGAGGTTCACGCCCTCGACCTTGACCTTGGTCGGCTCGTGGTGGAGGAAGTCCTGCATCTCCTTCTTGGTGAACCTGCTGATCGGCTTGTCCGGGTCGAGGAAGCCCGACTCGGCGTAGAGCCGCACGGTCCAGAAACTGTCCGACTTCCAGCCGGGGATGGTGAACGCGCCCTCGGCGATCGACTTGGAGTCGTCGTAGAGCTGGGTGAGGTCGATGTCGGACACCGTGCCGCGGCCCTCGCAGTGCGCGCACATGCCGCCGGTGCGGTTGAACGTCGCCCTGACCGTCTTCTTGGCGCCCCGCTCGACGGTGATCGCCCCGCTGGCCCGGACCGAGGGGACGTTGAACGCGTACGCGCCGGGCGGGCCGATGTGCGGATCGCCGAGCCGGCTGAACAGGATGCGCAGCATCGCGTTGGCATCGGTCACGGTGCCGACGGTGGAGCGGGGATCGGCGCCCAGCCGCTGCTGGTCGACGATGATCGCGGTGGTCAGTCCTTCGAGCACGTCGACCTCGGGCCGCGCGAGCGTCGGCATGAAGCCCTGCACGAAGGCGCTGTAGGTCTCGTTGATCATCCGCTGCGATTCCGCGGCGATGGTGCTGAACACCAGCGAGCTCTTGCCCGAGCCGGAGACTCCGGTGAACACCGTGAGGCGGCGCTTCGGGATCTCGACGCTGACGTCCTTCAGATTGTTCACACGCGCTCCGTGCGCGCGGA
The DNA here is from genome assembly GCF_001905505.1 of Streptomyces sp. CB02058. GTDB lineage: Bacteria > Actinomycetota > Actinomycetes > Streptomycetales > Streptomycetaceae > Streptomyces. Next base: position 272,409 of record NZ_LIPG01000004.1, on the reverse strand, counting down.
TCAGATCGTGGCTGTCGGAAACATGCGGCGCGGGCGACCGCCTGTTCGTCCTCGTGGCCATGCTCGTCGTGTCTCCATCTGTTGCGCGGGCCGCCTGCGCGGTCGCCTGCCGTGTCACCGGCACGTGCGCGGCAACGGTCGTTGTCTACCAGACCGGTTGTGCGGTCCGGGGAGTTCTCGGGAACAGGGCCGGCCGAAGCGCGGTGTTCCGTGTTTCACGCTACGGGCGGCGGTCCGCTCACGCTTCTCGATTCCTGACCGGCTGGTTCGTCATTGGATTTCACAATGCGTCACTGAATGTCCGAAGTTAAGCTTCAGTCGACCCAGCACCGCAGGGGAAGGACGCACCGTGGCCGTGGGACCAGTGGAGTACCTCGTCGTCACCTTTCCCGGGGGCCGTTTCGCCGACGTGATCGCGCCCGTACTGGTGGACGCCGTCGCCTCCGAGGCGGCACGCATCCTCGATCTGGCATTCGCCCGCAGAGCGTCGGGCGGAGCTCTCGAACGCCTGGAGCTGCGCGAGATGGACCCTCAGGGGCTGCTGGCCTTCGAGCCGCCCGAGGGCGGCCGGGACGGGCTGCCGCAGATCACCGATCTCGAGGTGCTCGAACGCCTGCCGGAGGGTGACTCCGCCGCCCTGATCGTGTGGGAGGACCTCTGGTCGGTCCCGCTCACCCGGGCGGTCCAAGAGGCGGGCGGCCGTCTCCTGGCGCATGAGCGCGTCCCCGCCGACGGGGGCGACGACGTCATCACGCTGCTGGAGAGGCTCGCGGCGCTGAGGCAGCAGGGGGCACTCAGCGAGGCCGAGTTCGCAGCCCAGAAGACCAGGATCCTCGCCGACTGATTCCACGTCGGCCGGCACCTCACGTTTCCTTTGTCGAAATGCGCACGCCGTGCGACGTTGATTCCGACCTGCAGTCTGTCGGGAAAGAGGCAGTTCATCGTGCAGACCGCCCGGGCCGTCCCCGCAGCCACCGTTGTCAACCTGCGCGATCTGGGCGGCATCGCCCTGGGGCGCGACCACCGCCTGAGGCAGGGAGTCCTGCTGCGCTCCGGCCAGCTGAGCGACTTCGACGCGGACCACGACATGGCCGTGGCCGCCCTCGGTATCCGTACGGTCGTCGACCTGCGCACGGCCGAGGAGCGCCAGTGGGCGCCCGACCGTCTCCCGCCGGGCGCCAGGCTCTTCGTCGCCGACGTCCTCGGCGACAACCCGGGCGTCGCCCCGGCCCGGCTCAGGGCGCTGCTCAACGACCCGGACGGAGCAGCGAGCCTCCTCGGCGGCGGGAGGGCGGAGGAGATGTTCGCCCAGACCTACCGGAAGATGGTTCTCTCTCCGGGGGCGGCGGCCGCCTACCGGGCCTTCCTCGACACCGCCGCCGACCCCCGCGCCCGGCCCCTGCTCTTCCACTGCGCCACCGGGAAGGACCGCACGGGGTGGGCGGCGGCGCTGCTCCTGATGACGGCGGGTGCCTCGCGGGACGTCGTACGCGAGGAGTTCCTCGCGGTGAACCGGGCGGTCCGTGCGGCCTTCGGGCCGGCGCTGCGGCGCTTCCTCGACGAGGGCGGCGACCCGGACATCGCATCCGCGGTCATCGACGCCCGGCCCCGGTACCTGGAGGCGGCCCTGGACGCCATGGACGAGCGCTGGGGCGGTCTCGACGGCTATCTGAGCAAGGCGCTGCGCCTTTCCCCCGCCGTGGCCGAGCGACTGCGCGAGGACCTCACGGTGCCGGTGTGACGGTCCGCGCGTGTCCGACTCACATCCCGCCGTGCCGGTCCGGCGGCCCGTCCGCGCAGGCGGAGGCCCGGTGCGAAGTCCTGGGACTCCGCACCGGGCCGGTGTGCGACAGCGGTGCCGCTCAGATCTTCAGCAGCTGTTCGCTGATGTCGCGGTAGTGCTGGAGCGCCACGCGCAGCTCTTCCGTCTGTGCCTCGGTGTCCTGCTCCCGCCAGCCCGCGCGCAGGACGCGCCTGCGTTCCGCGAGGGCCTCGGTCAGGCCCGAGACGATCTCGTCGAACGTGCCCTCCGCCTCCTCGACGGCCCGGCGGGGGTTCTCGACGAAGTCGGTGACCGCGTGGTGCATGCGCCGGGACAGCTTGTCCTGGTCGTTCCTGGAGACCAGCGGTCCGTCGGCCTGCGCGGTGCCCGGCACGTCGGGGGCCGTACGCGGGGCGGGCGGCACATCGTGGTCACCGGGACCGCCGTTCCGCGGGCCGCGGGCCGTGGTGTCGCGGGCCGTCGTCTCGGCGGACGCGGGTCGGTCCGTCACCGCGGGAGCCTTGCGCGCGTCGGTCGTGGAGACCGGTTCCGCCGTGGGGGCCTTGCGCGCGTCGGTCGTGGAGACCGGTTCCGCCGTGGGGGCCTTGCGCTGGTCCGTCGTCGGGACCGGGTCCGTCGCGGAGGCCGGCTCTGTCGTGTGGGTGGTTCGTCCGGTGGAGTCCGTCACGCTGATGCACTGCCTTTCGCCTCGTGCCGGCCCGCGTGGACCGGCTCATCGGGTGAGTCCGCGAGCAGGACGTCGAAGAGCGCTCGGGCCTCGATCAGGGCCCTCCGCATCTCCTCCGTGCCGCCCTGGCCCCTTACGGCCGTGTGCACCCTCCGATAGCCGTCGACCTGCTCGGCGTGATGGACCGAGAGGGCGGCCGTCTGCTCCTCGAAGCTGTCGCCGTCCGGGAAGCCCCGGTCCCGCGCCAGCTGCGCCAGGAGTGCGTCGGCCTCGACGACCGCGTCCCTGGGAGAGTCGATGAACCGTTCCCTCACCTCGGCCCAGCGGCGTGCGTACGCCTCGCGGGCTTCTGGCGAGAGGGGCCGTTCGGACAGGGATCCGTGCAGCTTCACCCGCTCGGCGAGCTCGTGCTCGGCCGCCTTCGTGTCGCCGTCATGACGGGCGACCGTGCGGTCGTACTCGGGTCCGAAGCGGCGCCGCAGCCCACGCCCGCCGGTCTTCTGCCCGCGGACGAGGACGAAGGCGAGTGCTGCCACCAGGACGACGGCAACGATGATCACCACGGTCGTCATGTCAGGCACTCCCGTCGGTTCGTGGTCGGTGCGTCGTGCTGTTCCACTCCCGTCAACTCCTCTCGTTCCGGGCCCGGTTCCGGATGCCGTCCGGGCGGTGCGCATCAGTCGTGTACCCCCTCGAAGCCGTTCGAGGCAGGGTTCGTCCCGGAGCGGCCCGGAGGCGGGGGGAAGTGGCGGGTGTGCCGGGCCCTTCACGTGCGTAATACTCGCCTCATGAGATCGAGCATTACGGGAGGCCGGGGCGGCGAGATCCGGATCAGGCGGGCCGTCGCACGGGACGCCAAGCGGCTGACCCGCCTGGTCACCTCGTCCCGCGCCTACGAGGGCCACTACGCGCCCATGGTCGCCGGATACAGGATCGGCCCCGACTACATCGAGACGCACACCGTCCATGTGGCCGCCGACGACGAGCGGGTGCTCGGCTTCTACGCGCTGATCCTGTCGCCCCCGGAGCTCGACCTGATGTTCGTCGCCGACCACGCCCAGGGCCGGGGCATCGGCCGGCTGCTGATCGGCCACCTGCGCGGCGAGGCGCACCGCGCCGGCCTGGACGCCGTGCGCGTCGTCGCGCACCCGCCGTCGGAGGGCTTCTACCGCAGCGTGGGGGCGGAACGCACCGGCGTCGTGCGTGCCCGGCCGCCCGCGGTGATGTGGGACAGGCCCGAGTTCACCCTCGCGGTGGGCGGTGCCTCCTGAGCCGTGCGGCCCGGCCGGATTCCCGGCCGGGCCGCACGGTGGTGCCGACGGGGTGCGCCGCTACGACCATCCGCCGTACGGACGGGTGATGAGCTCCATCCCGTGACCGCTGGGGTCGGGGAAGTACACCCCGCGCCCGCCGTCGTTGTGGTTGATCTCGCCGGGGTGCTTCTGATGGGGATCGGCGTAATACGTGATCCCCTGCGCCGTGATGCGCTCGAAGGCCGTGTCGAACTCGGCCTCCGAGATCAGGAACGCGTAGTGCTGGACGGTGATCGATCCGGCGGGAACGGTCGCGAAGTCCAGGGTGACGCCGTTCGCGAGAACGACCGGAATGAATGGTCCCCATTCCGTTCCGGTGGGGAGATCCAGGATGTGTGCCAGGAAGTCAGCGGACTCCCGGTTGTCCCGGCAGTGAACGATGGTGTGATTCAGCTCGACCGACACTGTGGAATGCCTCCATCAGGCATCTCACGGGCTACCTCCACGCCTCACCCGGCCGGTGACCGACGCGCGATGCCGTACCGAAGATCCTAGGCGAGCCCTCACTCCGCGTCGAGGCCGATGGCTGTCCGGTCCCTCGTTCCGCGCTGTGGTGGACTTCCGGGCGGCTGCCACCATGGAGTGCATCACGACGCCTTCGCGGGGAACCAGTACCACCTCCACGAGGTGGGGGAGGTACCGATGGGACGGACACCGGACGGACGCGGCGAGCGGTCCGGCACGAACCCGCACAGCGGGCGCCACGAGACCGAGGAGGAGCGGGCGGACCGGCAGTGGGGCGATCTGCTCCAGGAGCTCCGGGTCGCGCAGACCGGCGTGCAGATCCTGTTCGGCTTCCTGCTCGCGGTGGTCTTCCAGCCCCGCTTCGCCGAGCTCTCCACCGTCGACCGCACCATCTACGTCGTGACCGTGATGCTGGGGTCGGCGACCGCGGCCGCGCTGATCGGGCCCGTCTCCTACCACCGGCTGCTCACCGGCCGCAGGATGAAGCCGGAGACGGTCATCTGGGCCTCGCGGCTGACGAAGATCGGGCTCGGCCTGCTCTTCTGCACGATGTGCAGCGCCCTGCTGCTCATCCTGCGGGTGGCGCTGCACAACGCGGTGGCCCTGTGGCTGGTGGGCGGGATGGCCCTGTGGTTCCTCGCCTGCTGGTTCGTGTTCCCGCTGTGGGCGATAGCCCGGGGCGACGGCCGGCGGCCGTCGGACGGGAAGAGCTCAAAGGACGCGGAGGAATCCGGCCAGGACCGCTGACCGGCCGCTCAGCCGTCGTCGGCGCTCGCCGGGCTGCGTACGTCCGTCACGGTGAACAGCCCGCCGTCCGGGTCACGCAGCGTCGCCTCCTTGCCCTGGGGCACGTCGCGGCGCTCCACGACGGTCCCTCCGTGCCGCTCCGCCGAGAGGACCGTCGCGTCCACGTCGGCCACCGGGAACTGCACCTGCCAGTGCGGGCGCACCTGCGGGTCGGGGGCCGACTCGACGGCGCCCGAGCTGATCCGGGCCAGCGGGCGCCCGTTGCAGCGGACGAGGACCTCTTCCTTCACGTACGCCACCTCGCATCCGCCGGGCTCGCCGCTCTCCCAGCCGAGCACCTCGCCGTAGAAGATCGCGGCGTCGAAGGCGTCCCTGGTACGCAGCCGGAGCCAGGCGTGCGCCCGGTTCCCGGACGGTGCCAGCGTGGCCGCGCGTCCGGTCCACTCCCAGACGCCGAAGGACGCCCCGTCCCGGTCGGCGGCCAGCACGGCGCGGCCCTGCCCGAGCGTCAGCGGGCCCACGGCCACGGTCCCGCTGCGTTCACGGATGCGGCTCGCGACGAGATCGGCGTCCCGGACCGAGAAGTACGGCATCCAGGCCACGGCGACCTGGAAGGCGGAGGCGACCGCGCCGATGCCCGCCGCCGGCACACCGTCGGAGCGGGCCATCACGAAGTCCCTGCCCAGCGGTCCCCGGCGGAACGTCCAGCCCAGGACGGCGCCGTAGAAGCGCTGCGCGTCCTCCAGATCGCGGGTGACCAGGTGGACCCAGCACGGCGCGCTCGCACCGCTCAGCACTGCCGGTTCCGGCGCGGTCCGCGGTTCGCTAGAGGTCATGTCCACTGCCTTATCGGTTCTGCGGCATGACTTCTTCGGTGCCGCCCGGCCAGGACCAGCCTCGTGGCCCCCGGCGACTCCCGCAACACGCGGAGCCGCCGGCCGGACCTGGCCGGACCCGCGCGGCCGTCAGTCGCGCGGGCGGTCGGGATCGGGCGGGATCACCTCGTTGCCGTGACCACCGAGCTCGTACGGTGAGAGGGCGCTGCCGTTGTCGGGGAAGCTGTCCGAGCCGTGCTTGTCACTCTCCTGGATCTCCGTGCGGTGATCGGGCCGGTGCGGCTGCTCCTCGGGGCGCGGCGGCGGCAGCTCCTTGTCCCGGCGCCGCATGCCCCACCAGAAGCCGCCGATCAGCAGTACCACCACGGCGAGGCCGACGACGCCGATGGTCACGCCCACTGCTCCGGGGCCGTCGGCGAGGGTGGCGGCGAGCGAGTCGCTTGCTCCATTCGTTACGTCCATGCATGGCGCATACCCCGGGAGACCGACCACAGACAGATAATGGCTCTAATTCATGTTTTATGAGGATGTAAAAGCGAATGCGTTTCATGCGGCGTCCGCGCATCGTTCGCTCGTGTCGCAGACAGGCAGCGGCGGGGTGAGCCTGGAATGAGTCACCTGACCCCGCTCCCGGCGAAAGGAACCCAGTTGAACAGCACGCAGGGACAGACACAGGAACACCAGGAGAGCGGCGACGTCGTCGTCGCGGTGACCGGATGCCCCAAGGACGACGCGCGCATCGTGTTCGACGTGCTGCGCCGCTCCTTCGTCTCCGACCGCCCGGCGAGCGACGCCCCCGAGGACGCGTCGGACATCCGCCCCACCGTGTGGACGGCGACCGTCGACGTCACCGAGGTGAGGGCCGGGCCCGAACCCGCCCGGCTCTCGGCGCCGGTGACGGTCGAGGCACAGGGCGGCTACTGGGCGGTGGACCGGCTCCGCGAGCATCTGGCGGACGCCTTCACCGTACGGGTCGTCGGAACGGCGGCGGGCGACCAGGAGCAGGAGATCCGGCTGCGCCTGGAGAGCCACCGCCCGGCCTGACCGCGGACGCACCACCCGAACCCGGAAGGTACGCGTACATGGATGCCATCCCCGGGACCGTCGGGACGGACGCGGCACAGGCGCCGGTTCCTCCCGACCGTTCCACCTTCACGCTGTACGTCAACGGCACCGCCCGGACCCTCACACTCGACCACCGCACCACCGTGCTGGACGCGCTGCGCGAGCATCTCGGGCTCACCGGGGCGAAGAAGGGCTGCGACCACGGGCAGTGCGGAGCCTGCACCGTGCTCGTCGACGGCCGGCGCGCCAACAGCTGTCTGCTGCTGGCCGTCGCCCAGCAGGACGCCCGGATCACCACCGTCGAGGGACTCTCCCGCGGCGGCCGGCCGCACCCGCTGCAGGACGCCTTCCTGGAGCGGGACGCCCTGCAGTGCGGCTACTGCACCCCGGGGCAGCTCTGCTCGGCGGCCGGCATGCTCGGCGAGGCCGCGGACGGCTTCCCGTCCCACGCGACCCCGGGCACCGCGCTCGCCGACCCCGGGCCCGCCCGGCTCGGCGCCGACGAGATCCGCGAGCGGATGAGCGGCAACCTCTGCCGGTGCGGCGCCTACCCCCACATCGTCCGGGCGATCCAGGACGTGGCGCCGTGAAATCCTTCGCCTATCTGCGCCCCGGATCGGTGGCCGAAGCCGTCCGCGCCGGCGCGGAGGACCCCACCGCCCGGTATCTCGGCGGCGGCACCAACCTCGTCGACCTGATGAAGCTCGGGGTGGAGGAACCCGGTCTGCTCATCGACGTGAGCCGGCTGCCCCTGGACCACGTGACCCGCACCGGTGACGGCGGCCTCCGGATCGGTGCGACCGTACGCAACAGCGACCTGGCCGCCCACCCCGACGTACGCCGGAACTACCCCGCCCTGTCGCAGGCCCTGCTCTCCGGCGCGTCCGGACAGCTCCGCAACACCGCGACCACCGGCGGGAACCTCCTCCAGCGCACCCGGTGCCCGTACTTCCAGGACGTCTCCAAGCCCTGCAACAAGCGGACCCCCGGCTCGGGCTGCCCGGCCCGGGAGGGCGCCCACCGCGACCTCGCGGTACTCGGACACTCGCAGGACTGCGTGGCCACCAACCCCTCGGACATGGCGGTCGCCCTCGCGGCCCTGGACGCCACCGTCCTGCTGCACGGGCCCGAGGGCGAGCGGACCGTGCCCGTCACCGGCTTCCACCGGTTGCCCGGTGACAACCCCGACCAGGACACCGTGATCCGGCCGGGCGAGCTGATCACCGACGTGGTGCTGCCGCCGCTCCCCGACGGGACCCTCTCGCTGTACCGCAAGGCACGTGACCGGGCGTCCTACGCCTTCGCGCTGGCCTCCGTCGCGGCCGTACTCGGCGTGCGCGAGGGCCGCGTCGAGTACGCCGCGCTCGCGTTCGGCGGGCTCGCGCACCGGCCGTGGCGCGCCCGCGCGGCCGAGGACGCCCTGCGGGGTGCCCCCGCCACCGAGGACGCCTTCACGCGGGCCGTGGACGCCGAACTCGCGGCCGCCAGGCCCCTGCGTGACAACGGCTTCAAGGTGGAGCTGGCCCGAAGGCTGGCCGTGGACGTACTGGCCCGGCTGGCCGCCGGGCGGTAGCCGCCTGACCCACCGGTCCCTCACACCCCGACGAACCGAGGACTCCGTCATGAGCGACTCCCCGCAGGCACTGGGCGCGCCCGTCGTCCGCCGCGAGGGCCGGGACAAGGTCACCGGCACCGCCCGTTACGCCGCCGAGCACACCGGGCCGGACTCCCTGTACGGCTGGATCGTCCCCGCCACCGTCGCGCGCGGACGCGTCACCGCGATCCGCACCGCGGACGCGCTCGCCGTGCCCGGGGTGCACACCGTCCTGACCCACGACAACGCGCCGCGGCTCCAGGAGCCCGACGACCCGGTCCTGGCGGTGCTCCAGGACGACCGGGTGCCGCACCGGGGCTGGCCCGTCGCCCTCGTCCTGGCCGAGAGCACCGAAGCCGCACGGGCAGGCGCCGGAGCCGTACACGTCGAATACGCCACCACCGCCCACGACGTCGTCCTCACCCCCGGCCACCCGGGCCTCTACACCCCCGACCAGGCCAACGGCGGCCACCCCGGCCTGCGCGAACGCGGGGACGCCGGGCGCGCTTTCGACGCCGCGCCCGTCCGGATCGACGCCACGTACACGCTGCGGGGCCTGCACAACCACCCCATGGAGCCGCATGCCTCCACCGCCCGGTGGGCCGACGGCCACCTCACCGTGCACGACTCCAGCCAGGGTGCCGACGCCGTGCGCGAGGGCCTCGCCCAGGCACTCGGCCTCGACCGGGACCGCATCACCGTCGTCTCCGAACACGTTGGCGGCGGCTTCGGCTCCAAGGGCACACCGCGCCCGCAGGCCGTCCTCGCCTCGATGGCCGCACGGCACACCGGGCGCACCGTCCAGCTCGCCCTGCCCCGGCGGTACATGGCCGCGCTCGTCGGACACCGCGCGCCCACCGTCCAGCGGGTGCGGCTGGGCGCCGACCGCGACGGCGTGCTCTCCAGCGTCTCCCACGAGATCGTCACGCACACGTCGCGGATCAAGGAGTTCGTCGAGCAGGCCGCCGTACCCGCTCGCGTCATGTACGCCTCGCCCCACAGCCGCACCGAGCACCGGGTGACCGCGCTCGACGTGCCCAGCCCGTCCTGGATGCGCGCACCGGGAGAGGCCCCGGGCATGTACGCCCTGGAGTCGGCCATGGACGAACTGGCCTGCGTCCTCGGGATCGACCCCGTCGAACTCCGGCTGCGCAACGAGCCCCAGGCCGAACCCGACAGCGGACGCCCCTTCAGCAGCCGCAATCTCGCCGCCTGTCTGAGTGAGGGCGCCCGCCGCTTCGGCTGGTACGACAGGGACCCCCAGCCCGCCACCGGCGAGGACGGCCCGTGGCTGCTCGGCACCGGAGTCGCCTCGGCCACCTATCCCGTACTCCTGTCGAAGTCCGCCGCCTCGGTGCACGCCGCGCCCGACGGCACCTTCCGCGTCGCCGTCGACGCCACGGACATCGGCACCGGCGCCCGCACCGTCCTCGCGCAGATCGCCGCCTCCGCCCTGGGCGTGTCCCAGGAGGACGTCCGGATCGACATCGGCAGCAGCGATCTGCCCACCGGGTCCGTCGCGGGCGGCTCCTCGGGCACCGCCTCCTGGGGAACGGCCGTGCACAAGGCCGCCACCGCCCTGGTGGGCCGGCTGGCCGGGCACACCGGGCCGCTCCCGCCCGAGGGACTCACCGCCACCGCCGACACCGCCGAGGAGGCGGGGGAGTCCCCGTACGCCCGGCACGCCTTCGGCGCTCACTTCGCCGAGGTCGCCGTCGACTCGCTCACGGGCGAGGTGCGGGTACGCAGGCTCCTGGGCGTGTACGCCGCCGGACGCATCCTCAACTCCCGCACGGCACGCTCCCAGTTCATCGGCGGAATGGTCATGGGCCTCGGCATGGCCCTCACCGAGGGCAGCTCCATGGACCCGGTCTTCGGGGACTTCACCGAGAGCGATCTCGCCTCCTACCACGTGCCGGCGTGCGCCGACGTCCCGGACATCGAGGCGCACTGGATCGACGAGCACGACCCGCACCTCAACCCCATGGGCAGCAAGGGCATCGGCGAGATCGGCATCGTGGGGACGGCGGCGGCGATCGGGAACGCCGTGCGGCACGCCACCGGTGCCCGGCTGCGCGAGCTGCCCCTCACCCCGGACAAGATCCTGCCCTACCTGCCCTGACTCCCTGTGACGGTCCGCCTCGGTTGCGCGACCGGCCCACTCGGGTCACCCTGATGAGTGACCCAGAAGCAACAACTGCTCACGCTTCGTGTTCGGGGGTCGTTGGTCAGACGGGGTGAAGCACGTGGGCCTCGCGGTGAGGAGCCTCGACGATGACCGTTCCACTCGACCGGCACTATCTGGTCGAACTGCAGGTGTCGGCAGAGCGCATTTCCCAGCTGCGGCGCATCGTCGCCGCACACCTTCGTCACTGGAGTCTCGATCTGCACGTCCGGCCCGTGTGCCGGGCGGCCGAGGAGCTCCTGACGAACGTCCAGCGACATGTCGGCGACGACAACCACTGCGTCGTCGAGCTCCGCTGGACCGGCCGGCACCTGACGGTGTCCGTGGCCGACAACGACGCCCGGATGCCCCGGCTGCTCGACGGCGGTGGCGGCGGCCTGAGCCGCGTCATGGCCCTGAGCGACAGCTGGGGGACCTGCCGGACCACCGACGGCAAGGTCGTGTGGTTCACGCGCTACGCCGAGACGCCGTGCACCACCGGACTGCTCCCGCGCACGCCGCTGCCCGGCGGACGCAGCTTCCTGAGCACCCCGGTCGCCGAACTCGTGTGACCAGCAGCCCGTCGCCGGCCCGGCCGGTGCGGACGGCGTGCCCGGAGCACGCATGATCCGCACCGGCCGGGTACGTGTGCGTGAGGGCCGCGTTGCGCACCGGCGTGCGGCGCGGCACGGTCGGAGAACAGACGCAAGGAGGCACTGCCATGCCCATCGCGACGGTCAACCCCGCGAACGGCGAGACGCTCAGGACATTCGACGCACTGGACGAGCGGGAGACCGAGCGCATGCTCGACGCCGCGCACCGCGCCTTCCGCCGCTACCGCACCACGGACTTCGCCGAGCGCGCCCGCCTGCTCGGACGGGCCGCCGACCTCCTCGACGCGGACCAGCCGGACATCGCCCGGACCATGACCACGGAGATGGGCAAGCCGGTCAAGGCCGCCAGAGCCGAGGCCGCCAAGTGCGCCAAGGCGATGCGCTGGTACGCAGCCAACGCCGAACGCCTGCTCGCCGACGAGCACCCCGACGACACCGACGTCAAGGACTCCGGAGCCTCACGCGCCCGGGTGCACTACCGGCCGCTGGGCGTGGTCCTCGCCGTGATGCCCTGGAACTTCCCGCTCTGGCAGGTCATGCGCTTCGCCGCGCCGGCGCTCATGGCGGGCAACGCCGGTCTGCTCAAGCACGCGTCGAACGTGCCGCAGACCGCTCTGTACATCGAGGACCTGTTCACCCGCGCCGGGTTCCCCGAGGGCTGCTTCCAGACACTGCTCATCGGCTCGGGCGCGGTCGAGGCGGTCCTGCGCGACCCCCGGGTCGCCGCCGCGACCCTCACCGGCAGCGAACCCGCCGGCCGCGCCGTCGCCTCCGTCGCGGGCGACGAGGTGAAGAAGACCGTGCTGGAGCTCGGCGGCAGCGACCCGTTCGTCGTCCTGCCCTCGGCCGACGTCGACAAGGCCGCGGCGACCGCGGTGACCGCACGCGTGCAGAACAACGGGCAGTCCTGCATCGCCGCCAAGCGCTTCATCGTCCACGCCGACGTGTACGACGCGTTCGCCGAGCGGTTCACCGCCGGGATGAGCGCCCTCACCGTCGGCGACCCGATGGAGGAGTCCACCGACGTCGGGCCGCTCTCCAGCGAACAGGGCCGCACCGATCTGGAGGAGCTCGTCGGCGACGCCCTCGGCAAGGGCGCCACCGCGCTCTGCGGGGGCGGTCGGCCCCGCGGCCTCGACCGCGGCTGGTTCTACGAGCCCACCGTGCTGACCGGAATCACCCCCGGCATGCGCATCCACCGCGAGGAGACCTTCGGCCCGGTGGCGACGCTCTACCGCGTCGCGGACCTGGACGAGGCCGTGGAACTCGCCAACGACACCCCCTTCGGACTCAGCTCCAACGTCTGGACGCGCGACGAGGGCGAGATGACCCGCTGCGTGCGCGACCTGGAGGCGGGCGGGGTCTTCTTCAACGGGATGACGGCCTCCCATCCCGCACTGCCCTTCGGCGGGGTGAAGCGCTCCGGATACGGGCGGGAGCTGGCAGGACACGGCATCCGCGAGTTCTGCAACGCCACCACCGTCTGGTACGGACCCGATGCCGGCTGACCCGGGAGAAGCCTCATGACAGACGCCCTGTCCGACACCGAGCTCGCGGCCCTCGACGCCCACTGGCGCGCCGCCAACTACCTGGCGGTCGGCCAGATCTACCTGCTGGCGAACCCCCTCCTCGAAGAGCCCCTGGCGCCCGGGCACATCAAGCCGCGGCTGCTGGGCCACTGGGGCACCTCGCCCGGGCTGAACCTGGTCCACACCCACCTCAACCGCGTCGTCAAGGCACGGAAGCGGCCGGCGCTGTGCGTCTGGGGGCCGGGCCACGGCGGGCCGGCCGTCCTCGCCAACTCCTGGATCGAGGGCAGCTATGCGGAGATCTACCCCGATGTCGGCCGCGACCGCGCCGGTATGGGTGCCCTGTTCAAGCAGTTCTCCTTCCCCGGCGGCGTGCCCAGCCATGTCGCCCCGGAGACACCGGGCTCCATCCATGAGGGCGGTGAGCTCGGATACGCGCTCGCCCACGCCTACGGCGCCGCGTACGACCACCCGGAGCTGCTCGTCGCCTGCGTCATCGGGGACGGGGAGGCGGAGACCGGACCGCTGGCCACGTCCTGGCACTCCAACAAGTTCCTCGACCCCGTCCACGACGGCGCGGTCCTGCCGGTCCTCCATCTCAACGGATACAAGATCGCGAACCCGACGGTGCTCGCCCGGCTCCCCGAGGACGAACTCGACGCCCTCCTGCGCGGATACGGCCACGACCCCGTCTACGTCGAAGGGGACGACCCCGCGACCGTCCACCGCGCCATGGCCGCCGCCATGGACCTCGCCCTGGACCGCATCGGTGCGTACCAGCGCGCGGCCCGGACCGAGGGCGCCACCGAGCGCCCCCGCTGGCCGATGATCGTGCTGCGCACCCCCAAGGGCTGGACGGGGCCGGAGGACGTCGACGGGCTCCCCGTCGAGAACACATGGCGCGCCCACCAGGTGCCGCTGCCCGGGGTCCGGGACAACCCGGACCACCTGCGGCAGCTGGAGGCGTGGATGCGCTCCTACCGGCCGGAGGAACTCTTCGACGCCGAGGGCCGGCCCACCGCCCAGGTCCTGGACTGCGTCCCCGAGGGCGCGGCACGGCTCGGCTCGACGCCGTACGCCAACGGCGGGCTGCTGCTGCGCGATCTGCCACTGCCCTCCCTGGAGGACCACGCGGTCCCGGTCGACAAGCCGGGGACCGTCCTGCACGAGCCCACCCGCGTGCTCGGCGGCCTGCTCGCGGACGTCATGGCGGCCACGGCCGGGCGCAGGGACTTCCGTGTCGTCGGCCCCGACGAGACGGAGTCCAACCGCCTCGGCGCGCTCTACGAGGCCACCGGCAAGGCATGGCAGGCCCGGATCCTCCCGACCGACGAGCACCTGGCGCGCGACGGCCGTGTGATGGAGGTGCTCTCCGAGCACCTGTGCCAGGGCTGGCTGGAGGGATACCTCCTCACCGGACGGCACGGCCTGTTCTCCTCGTACGAGGCCTTCGCCCATATCGTCGACTCGATGGTCAACCAGCACATCAAGTGGCTGCGCACCTCGCGCCGACTGCACTGGCGCGCGCCGGTCGCCTCGCTGAACTACCTGCTCACCTCGCACGTCTGGCGCCAGGACCACAACGGCTTCTCGCACCAGGACCCCGGCTTCGTCGACCACATCCTCAACAAGAGTCCCGAGGTCGTCCGGGTCTATCTGCCGCCGGACGCCAACACGCTGCTGTCCACGGCGGACCATGTGCTGCGCAGCCGCGACTACGTCAACGTGATCGTCGCGGGGAAGCAGCCCGGCTTCGACTGGCTCACCCTCGACGAGGCCCGCGCGCACTGCGCCCGTGGCGCCGGGATCTGGGAATGGGCGGGCACGGAGGACGGCAGCCGCGAACCGGACGTCGTGCTGGCCTGCGCGGGGGACGTGCCCACCCTGGAGACGATGGCTGCGGCCGGGCTGCTGAGGCGTCATCTTCCGGAGCTGGCCGTGCGCGTGGTGAACGTGGTCGACATGACCCGGCTCCTGCCGCACGAGGAGCACCCGCACGGGATGCCGGACGCGGAGTACGACGCCCTCTTCACCCGGGACAAGCCGGTGATCTTCGCGTACCACGGGTATCCGTGGCTGGTGCACCGGCTGGCCTACCGGCGCGCGGGCCACGCTCAGCTGCACGTGAGGGGCTACAAGGAGGAGGGGACCACCACCACACCGTTCGACATGGTGGTCCGCAACGACCTGGACCGCTACCGGCTGGTCATGGACGTGGTCGACAGGGTGCCCGGGCTGGGCGTGCGCGCCGCCGCCGTACGGCAGGCGATGGCGGACGTCCGCACCCGCCACCACGACTGGATCCGGGAACACGGCACGGACCTGCCCGAGGTGGCGGACTGGGCCTGGGACGGCTGAACAACCGGGGCGACGCACTCCGGCCGGCCTGCTTCCTCGCAGGCCGGCCGGAGTGCGCGGGCGGGACGTTCAGCTCACGGTCGTGCGGACGACCGGCGAGACGGCGCCTCCACCGACGATACGGAGGGCGTTCTCGCCCTTGATGCCCAGCTTCACCCGCAGGCTGTACTCGCCGCCGGCGGCCGTCCTGATCGTGGCGGGCAGGGAAACCCAGCGCTTGCCCTGCTTCTGCTGGAGGGTGATCGGGGTGCCGGAGGTGATGTTGCGGGCGGAGCCGTGGATACGGAACTCCTCCCACGCCGCGACGGCACGCGCGGTCGCGTGCGCGGAGATGGCCGGGCGTGTGGCCAGGTCGTGCGCGCGCTCCCCGGACGGCGGTGCGGGGACACCGGACGACGCCGCGGCCCCGCCCACCGCGCCGGCCAGTGCCACCGCCGTCAGCAGGGCTGCCGCCGATGCGCGCCTGAATCGGTCCATGAATGGCTCTCCTTCGTGCACCGCGCGATCGGCGAGACCAACGCGGCGAGATCGACTTCGGAGCGCCAAACCTAGACATATTTCACATAATCCTCACGTAGGACACGCGGTCAGAAGCGGAGAGCCGCCGCGATGCGCCCGTGGTCCGCGAGGGAGTCGTCGGCGACGAAGGACACCTCGCAGCCGTTGTCCAGCGCCGTTTCGACGAGCTCGTCGACGATGTCCTCGCGGACCTGGTCGTCCGTCGCCGGAGTGACGTCCGGTCCCACCGGCTCCAGGTGCCCGTCGGTGATCCTGACCGTCCGCTTGAAGTGCTCCTCGACCGCGACCAGCCCCGCCCGGCCCTCGCGCACGGCCAGCCACACCTCGTCGAGCCCGCCGGCGAAGGAGCGGCTGCTGAGGGCGTTGTCGAACCTGTCGCGGATCTCGGAGGCCGTCTGCTCGCGCCAGCTCGCCAGGGCAGGGGTCAGCTCCTTGAGAAGCTCCGGCGCGGTGGTGCCCGGGGTCGTGCCCTTCGCGACCCTGGCGACGGCCGGCTTCGCGCTCTCGCCCACCTCGTCGAGCAGGGAGAGTGCCGGAGCCAGACCGACCAGGAACAGCGGGCGCGGGTCGGCCGCCATGACCGCGCGCAGGTGTTCGTCGACCGTGCGCAGGAAGTTGCGCGTGTCCTCGCTGTTGTACGTGCTCGGGGTGTCGCCGATGCGCTCCTCGCGCTGCGGATTGGGCTCCTCGTGCGGGGCGGTCAGCGGGAATCCGTCCCGCGCCTCGGCCCGCAGGCCGTCGTTCGTGCCCGAGAACAGCATGGCGTGCTCCGCGGAGACGCTGAGCACCCAGAAGAGCCGGGCCCCGGCCTTGGCCGACACCAGGTTGCGGGTCAGATAGCTGTCGCTGAGGACCACGCGCTCGGGGGCGGTGCGGGGCAATTGCCAGATCTGGTACCCGTCCACGTCGGCGAGGATGACCAGGGCGTCCAGCGCGCGGCGCTGGTCCACTTCCTCCACGGCTCGGTCGAGCTGCGCCTTGAGCGCCATCCGGGCGTCACGGGTCACCTGCGGGTCGGTATCCAGGCGCCCGGCCGCCTCGGCCACGAGATTGCGCAGCCGCACGGAGTCCTGGGCGTTGTCCGGCGTCGTGCGGTGGGTGGGCATCGTCAGGGACAGGGCCGGATACGGCCTGTTCCTGCGGAGTTCCTGCAGAAGGCCGGGGGTCAAAGCGTCCGTGTCCATCGTTGTCTCCCGGAGGGGTCGGGGTCCGCGGTTCTGGTGCCGCCCCCGTGGCGCGGAGCGGGTCGTTCGACGAGTCAATTCATACCTTTTGATCCTAATATGAGCGAGTTATTCCCTTCTCTTCCGGAGGTACAAGCGATGTCCACGCTCACCGTGTGGAAGTTCCAGTCGGCCGATGGCGCGGAGAACGTGGAGACCGCCCTGAAGTCCCTCCAGAAGGAGGGGCTTCTGAAGATCATCGACGCCGCCGTCGTGACCTGGCCGGCCGAGCGCTCGAAGCCGAGGACGAAGCAGTTGATCAACCTCGTCGGAGCGGGCGCGCTGAGCGGCACCTTCTGGGGGATGCTCTTCGGGCTGATCTTCCTGATGCCCCTGCTCGGCGCCGCGATCGGGGCCGCCGCGGGTGCGCTCGGCGGAAAGCTGGCCGACGTCGGCATCGACGACGACTTCATCGCGGAGGTCAAGCAGCAGGTGACCCCCGGAACTTCGGCGCTCTTCCTGCTCACCACGGCCGAAGTGCCCAGCCGCATCGGCGAGTCGCTGCCCGGCGGCGGCGCCGAGTTGCTGCACAGCAACCTCGACACCGGGCGCGAGGCCAAGCTCCGCGAGATCTTCGGCGACGAAGCGGAATGACGGACGGCCGCGCGGCCGGTCACCCCCGGCGTCCGGCGGGCCGCCGGTGACCGCGTCAGAAGCCGTCACGGACGCGCTGCGCGATCTGCACGCGCGCTTCGCCGGCGTACGGGAGGGCCGACGCGCCGACTACATCCCCGAGTTGGCGCGGTCGGACCCGGACGCCTTCGGGCTCGCCGTCGTCAGCATGGACGGGCACTGCTACAGCGCCGGAGCGGCGGACACCGTCTTCACCCTCCAGTCGGTGTCCAAGCCCTTCGTGTACGCCCTCGCCCTGTCCGCGCTGGGGCTCGACGAGGTGGGCCGCTGGGTCGGCGCGGAACCCAGCGGTGAGGCCTTCAACGCCATCAGCCTGGAAGCCCGTACCGGACGGCCCGCCAACGCCATGGTCAACGCCGGTGCCATCGTCGCCACCGCGCTGGTCCCCGACAGCCCGGACCATCCGGCGTTCTCCCGCATCCTCACCTGCCTGAGCCGGTTCGCCGGGCGGCGGCTGGACGTCGACGAGGACGTGTACGGCTCCGAGGCCGGGACCGGTGACCGCAACCGGGCCCTCGCCTATCTGATCCGCAGCACCGGGGCTCTGCCGGTCGATCCCGTCGCCGCGGTGGACACCTACTTCCGGCAGTGCTCCGTGCGAGCCACCGCCGTCGATCTCGCCGTGATGGCCGGGACCCTCGCGCACGGCGGGGTCAATCCGCTGACCGGCGAGACCGTCGTCTCGCCGGAGGTCGCGGCACAGGTCCTCGCCGTCATGGCCACCTGCGGCATGTACAACGCGTCCGGCGAATGGCTGCTGAGAGTGGGGCTGCCCGCCAAGAGCGGCGTGTCCGGGGGGCTGATCGCCGCGGGGCCCGCCCGCTTCGGCCTGGCCACCTACAGCCCGCTCCTCGACGCCACGGGCACATCGGTGCGAGGGCGGGCCGCGCTCGGTGCCCTGTCGGAACGCCTGGGACTCCACCTGATGAGGAACCCGGCGCTGCCCGGCTCCACGGTGACCCTGGTCACCACCGCCGATGTGCTGCCCTCGGCCCCGTCCGGCAGCCGGGAGCGGGCGCTGCACGAGCGTGTCGGTGTCGTCGCCGCGCAGGGTGCCCTCGACTTCACCGCCGTCGAGCGTGTGCTGTACGCCCTGGACGAGTCCGGCCCCGACCGGGTGGCGGCGGTCGTGCTGGACCTGCGCGAGGTCACGGGCGTGGACCCGGTCGCGCTCTCCCTGCTGCACGCGGGTCTGGCCAGGCTCGCGCGGGACGGCCGGCGCGCCGCCGTCGTCGATCCCGGCGACCGGCTCGGTACGCCGGACCTGGTGCGGGAGCGGACCGGCCAGGACCTGCCGCGCTTCGGCTCCCGCGAGGAAGCCGTGGAGCGCTGCGCGCAGGCCGTGGCCGACCCCGTGTGAGCCCCTACCAGATGGCCTCGACCCACTCCGGGTGGTCGATGAACGGGTTCCGGTTGTGCTGGAACCGGTCGAATATGACCTCGTTGCGGTTCTGCTCGAAGCTGTCCGGCGGGTCCTCCTGGCTCCACTGCTTCAGCACGGAGAGGCGTCCGATGTTCGGAGCGGAGCCGTTGCTCACGCTGTCGTTGGGTTCGAGGTCGGCGAAGGAGTCGTCGCCCTCGTAGCGCACCGCCATGTAGAGGATCATCCGGGCGACGTCGCCCTTGACCGCGTCGCGCGGCTCGAAGGAGTCGCTGTCGGTGTAGTTGCCGGCCGCCCCGGACACGGCGCTGCCGCCGTTGTCGAAGTCCTTGTTGCCGCGGATGGAGTTGACCTGGACGTCCTCCGGACGCAGGTGGTGGATGTCGGTGCCGGGCCCGGTCGAGGTGCCGAAGTCGCCGTGGGACTTGGCCCAGACGTGCTCGCGGTTCCAGTCGCCGACGGCGCCCCCGTTCTCGCTCTTGGACTGGGAGCGGCCGGTGTAGAGGAGGATCACGTTGGAGGAGTTGGAGGGGTCCTCGTCGGTGGCCTTGAGCGCGTCCCATACCTGGCTGTAGGAGAGCTTGGTCTGGTCGCTGATGATCGTGTGCAGGGAGTTCTTCAGCGCGGTGCCGGTCTTGCCGAGCGCGTCCTGGTAGTAGGTGTCGTCGAGTGCCGCGGCCGAGGACGTGGTCCCGGCCGTGCCGGTGGTGGCGGCGGGTGCGGTGGACGCGACTCCGGTGAGTACGACGATCGAGGCGGCTGTGGCGATCAGTGGACGCGCGTAGATACGGCGACGACTGGACATGTGGGGTGTCCTCTCCGAGATGGTGAACGGTGTCGTGGTGGCCGTGCGGGGGCTGCTCGTCCGGGAGCCTTCCACACGCACAGTGCTCGTAGTGTGAACGTTGCGTATTCATCATGTGCAAGTCAAGTGACGCCTCGTGGACGGCCGCCGGGGTATCGGGGTGCGCCGACCGCGCACCGGCGCGAGAATTACCGCAAGGACGAGGAGGCGGTATGAGCGAAGAATCCGAATCCGTATCCGTACCGGAGGTCCGGGGGGTGACTCCCGACCGTCTGCTGCACACCGGCGGGAGCGAACAGCCCACTGCGGAGGACCTGGTGCTCGCCTCCGGGCGGGATGTGACCCCCGAGAGTCTGGAGTGGGCACGGCGCAGGCTGTCCGAGGAGGGCCGCTCGGCCATGGAGAAGCGGCTTCCGTAGGCCGGGCGGGGTGGCGGAGGGGGGCCTGGGGCGGGGAGCGTGCAGGGCGCTCCCCGCCACTCGGTTAGCCTGAACGCAATATGAACCGTTTGACGACGTCACAGGGCGAATTCGATCTCGCCCGCTTTCCCGAGAACCCGCGCGATCCCCTCCGTGCGTGGGACGCCGCCGACGAGTATCTGCTGAACCGGCTGGACGGCGCCGAGGGGAGCGAGCCCGTCCGTCCGTCCGGCACCGTCGCGGTGGTCGGCGACCGCTGGGGCGCTCTCGCCACCGCGCTGGCCGCCCACCATCCCGTACAGATCACCGATTCGTACCTCGCGCGGCGCGCCACGACGGCCAACCTCGCGCGCAACGGCCTCGATCCGGACTCGGTGCGCATGCTGTCGGTGCGCGACACCCCGCCGGAGCGCGTGGACCTCCTGCTCGTGCGGGTGCCCAAGAGCCTCGCGCTCCTCGAGGACCAGTTGCACAGGCTCGCCCCGGCCGTGCATGCCGGGACCGTCGTCATCGGCACCGGCATGGTGAAGGAGATCCACACCTCCACCCTCAAGCTCTTCGAGCGGATCATCGGGCCCACCCGCACCTCCCTCGCGGTGAAGAAGGCGCGGCTCATCTTCTGCACCCCGGACCCGGCCCTCCCCAGGACCCCCAGCCCCTGGCCGTACCGCTACGCCCTGCCCGGCGACGTCGGTGCCGTCTCCGGCCGCACGGTCACCAATCACGCCGGGATCTTCTGCGCCGAGCGCCTGGACATCGGCACCCGCTTCTTCCTGAAGCACCTCCCCGCACGGACGGGCCCCGACCACGTCGTCGACCTCGGCTGCGGCAACGGCGTCGTGGGGACGTCCGCCGCGCTGGCCAACCCGGACGCCACCGTCACCTTCATCGACGAGTCCTACCAGGCCGTCGCCTCCGCCGAGGAGACCTTCCGGGCCAACTCCGCCCCGGACGCCGAGGCGCACTTCCTGGTCGGCGACGCGATGGCGGACGTGCCCCCGGCGAGCGTGGACCTCGTCCTCAGCAACCCGCCCTTCCACTCGCACCAGGCGGTCACCGACGCCACCGCCAGGAACATGTTCCACGGAGCGCGCGCCGCGCTGCGTCAGGGCGGTGAGCTCTGGGTCGTCGGCAACCGGCACCTCGGCTACCACACCCAGCTGCGCCGCATCTTCGGCAACTGCGCCACCGTCGCGGGCGACCCGAAGTTCGTCGTCCTGCGAGCCGTCAAGCGCTGAACCGCTCCGGCGGATGCGCCTCATGGGTGAACGCCGCGTAGGCGGTCCGGTGCGTACGGTGACCGCGAGGGTTACGGTCGAACCGCTACGACGCCGTAGCGGGCTTCCGGCAGTGGCATGCGAAGGCGGGGATCCGGCCGGTCCCCACCACGGAGGCGGTCCTGTGCCGCCGCACCGCCGGACCGGGCCACCGAGCGACAGAAAGACGGGAAGAAACCATGGGCAAGCTGACTGACGCCGAGGTCGATGACCTGTTCGCGACGATCGACACGGACGGAGACGGGACGATCCGTCTGCGGGAGCTGAGGGACTACGGCCAGGCCCACGGCGGCACGCTCGAGGGCACGAAGCTCGCCGACTTCGTCAAGAGCGCCGACACCGACGGCGACCGGAAGATCACGCTCGCCGAGTTCAGGTCCTTCTTCGTCTGACCGCACCGGGCCGGCCCGGTGGCACCGGCGGGGCCACGGACCAGGACGGCGGCGCGCATCGGCTCCCGGGCCGGTCCGCGCCGCCGGGTCCGTGATCGCCTTCGTCGGCACCCTCCCCGGAACGCGCGCGGTTGCTGTATGCATGTGAGGGAGAGCGCTTGTCGCGCGTTCCGGTCTCCCCGGCACGACGTCCGGGCCATGGGGCGCCGGGACCACCGCCGATCGGAGGGCACGAGCCGATGAACGACGCCGATCCGGGACTCTTCGGCCCCGACTCCGTCACCTGGCAGATGCACGGCGACCCCATGATGTGGGTGGCCGGAATCCGAGCCCTCTACCTCCAGGCACTCCACCCGCGCGCCGTGCGCGGCGTCATGCAGAACTCCGACTTCCGTAAGGACGCCTGGGGGCGGCTGCTGCGTACGGCCGACTTCGTCGGGACGCTCACCTACGACACCGCGCCCGCCGCCGAGAAGTACGGCGCGAGGGTCCGCAGGATCCACCGGCTCCTCAAGGCCACCGACCCCGGCACCGGCGAGGTCTACGGCATCGACGAACCGGAGCTGCTGCTCTGGGTGCACTGCGCCGAGGTCGACTCCTATCTCCAGGTCGAGCGCCGCTCCGGCTTCCCCCTCAGCGACGCCCAGGCCGACCGCTACATCGACGAGCAGCGGGAGAGCGCACGCCTCGTCGGCCTCGATCCGTCCGGCGTTCCCGCCACGACCCGGGCGCTCGCCGCCTACTTCGAGCGGGTCCGCCCCCGGCTCGCCGCCGGTACCGAGGCTCTGGACGTGGACGACTTCCTGCGCAGCCCGCCGGTCCATGCCCTGCTGACCCCGGCGCGTGCGCTGCTGTGGAGGCGTGTGGCGGCACTGGCCTACGACTCCCTGCCCCCGTACGCCCATGAGCTCTACGGCAGGACCGCGCCGCCCCCGGCGGCAGTCGACCGCCGCCTCCGCACCACAGGGACCGCCCTGCGCGCCGTCCCCGCACGCCTGCGCTGGTGCCTGCCGCCCGGGCACATCGTGAACGCGATGGCACGGCTGGGCCCTGGCAGCAGGCCCGCCCCGTACAAACTCCGCAGACAGGCCGCCATACTGGACGGGCCGGGGAGGGTGCAGCGGCAGGCGAGCAGCGGAGCAGACGGGGGCGGCAACAGGCGATGGCGGACACCAGGCTGATCCAGAGCCGCTACCGGCTGCTCGATCTGATCGGGCGCGGAGGCATGGGCGAGGTATGGCGTGCGCGCGATGAATCGCTGGGCCGCCAGGTCGCCGTCAAGTGCCTGAAGCCGATGGGGCCGCAGCACGACCAGGACTTCACCCGCATCCTGCGCGAGCGCTTCCGCCGCGAGGCACGGGTGGCCGCCGCGCTCCAGCACCGCGGAGTCACCGTCGTCCACGACTTCGGCGAGTCGGACGGCGTCCTCTACCTCGTCATGGAGCTCCTGGAGGGGCGCAATCTCAGCCAGCTCCTGGAGGACAACAAGCAGCACCCGCTGCCCGTGCCGGACGTCGTCGACATCGCCGACCAGGTCGCCGACGCCCTCGGCTACACCCACCGCCAGGGCATAGTGCACCGCGACCTCAAGCCCGCCAACATCATGCGGCTCGACGACGGGACGGTGAAGATCTGCGACTTCGGCATCGCCCGGCTCGGCCACGACATCGGATTCACCTCGCGTCTCACCGGCACCGGCATCGCCATGGGCACCCCGCACTACATGTCGCCGGAGCAGATCAGCGGCGGCGAGGTCGACCACCGCAGCGACCTCTACTCCCTGGGCTGTGTGCTGTACGAGATCGCCACCGGCGTACCGCCCTTCGACATGGACGACGCCTGGGCGGTCCTCGTCGGACACCGCGACACCGTTCCCGAGCCGCCGCGCGCCCACCGCGCCGAACTCCCGCGCTTCTTCGACCGGGTCGTCCTGGACCTGCTGGCCAAGACACCGGGGGAGCGGCCGTCCGACGCCGGTGACCTCAGGGCCCGCATCGCGCTCGGGCGCACCGGCGAGCAGCCCCGGCCGGGCAGGGTACGGCTGGCCCCGCCCGTCCCGTTCCAGCATCCCGGCCGCGCGCCCGCGGGGCAGGAGCCCCGGCTGCCCTCCTGGACCCGCGGCATGACCACCGGTCACAAGGCGCGCGGCTCCGCCCCCGGGACCGAGGTCATCGACCAGGCGGTCGCGCTGACCGGTGCGTGGACCACGGGGGTGGTCCCGGGGGCCCTCCCCGGCGCCCTCCCGCCCGGCGGGACGGCCCGTCCGACCCCGCCCCCCGAACTGCTCGCCACCCTGGCCGGCCGGCACAGCGCCGGGCTCAACCTGGGGCGGCTCGGCCACTGGGAGGAGGCGGGCGACGTCCACCGCACGGTCGCCTCGGCACGCGAACAGGCGCTGGGCCCCGACCACCCCGACACCCTCGACAGCCGGTACGAGGTGGCGTTCAGCCTCAGCCGCACGGGACGCGCCGAGGACGCGCTGCGCGAGTTCGGCGCGGTCGCCGACGGCCGCGAACGGGGCCTGGGCCCCGATCACCCGGATACCCTGGCGGCCCGTCAGGAGACCGCGTACGTCCTCGGGCAGCTCGGCCGGCACTTCGAGGCGCACCAGGTCTACGCCGCGGTGCTCGCCTCACGGGAGCGCTCCATGGGGCCGGACCACCCCGACACCCTGCGCTGCCGGCACAACCTGGCCTTCAACCTCAGCAGGCTGGGCCGTCTGGAGGACTCGTACCGCATGGCCCGCGAGGTGGCGGACGCCCGCGGCAGGCTGCTCGGTGCGACGCACCCCGACACCCTGGCCACGCTGTACGAGGTGGCCTACACCCTCGGCCGGCTGGACCGCTGGACCGAGGCACTGGGGACCTACCGGGAGGTGGCGCAGGCCCGGGCGGCCGCACTCGGCGCCGACCACCCCGACACGATGTCCGCGCGCTACGAGGTGGGCATCAGCCTCGGCAGGCTCGGCCGCAGCGCCGAGGCGCTGGAGCTCTACCGCGCGCTGGCCGAGGACCGCACCCGGGTGGGCGGGCCCGCGGACCCGGAGACCCTGCGCGCCCGGCACGGCCTCGGGGTGAACCTCGGGCGGATGGCGCGCTGGGAGGAGGCGCTCGCCGAATCCCGCGAGGTCTGCGCGATCCGGGAACGCGCGCTGGGCCCCGACCACCCCGACACGCTCGTCAGCCGCCGGGAGGTGGCCGTCGGGCTGGGCTGGCTCGGCCGCTGGGCCGACGCCCTCGCCGACTACCGCACGGTCGCCGACGCCCGCGAACGGGTCCTCGGCGCGGACCATCCCGACACCCTCGCCAGCCGCAACGACGAGGCGCACTGCCTGGAGCAGCTGGGCCGGAGCACGGAGGCGGTCGACCTCTACCGCCGCGTCGCCGACCTGCGCCGGCAGCGCGGCATCCCTCCGCACTGACCGTCAGGCCTCAGGCCAGGCCGCCCCGTACGCGATAGAGGTCGCGCAGCAGCGCGATCTCCGCCCCGTGGTGCAGCACCTCCTGGTTGACCCACCACACGGTGTCCAGGAAGGGGTCCTCGGGGTCGCTGCCGTACGGGTAGGTGCTGTGCCCGACCGTGTCCAGCGCCGCGTCGTCGGCTCCCAGCAGCGCCGCGCGCCAGGCGGCCGCCGAGGCGCCGAAGTCCGCGAGGGCACCCGCCGCGTCCCCGCGCACGTGGTACGCGTCCCGGGTCATGGTGTGGTTCCCCGCCGTGTGGTCGGCGCGCAGGACCAGCAGCTCGCTCAGATGGCTCAGACGCCACGCCAGCGTGGTGAACGGCGGCGGCGAGGGATGCGGGAAGGGCGCCGTGTCGCGTCCCCACTCGCCCGCGCCCGTCAGGACGGTCGCGCCCTGCCCGGGCCCCGCGGCGTGCCGGCGGACCGACCAGCAGCCCGGCACCGGCTCCCACAGATACTCCTCGTCGGTCAGCGCGGGGGCCGCCACGTCCGTGCCGTTGCCGCTGTCCACGAAGGGACCCGCCAACCGGTTGGTGAGGCGTTCGCACGCCCAGTCGAACTGCTCCAGCAACGGGATCAGACGTGCGGGCGTGTCCATGAACTCTCCTGACGGGCGCGGAAGGACGTGGTCCGGGCCAGCACCCTGCCACAGCGCCCCACCGAGGGCCCATCGCTTTTCGGCGGCCCCGCCCGTCCGCCACGGAGCGGTACCCCTGTCCAGGGACGATCATCCCGTGCTACGAAGGGGCCATGCCCGCTGACGAGACGGCCTCACCCGGCACACCCGCCCGCTCCCACTACGACGCGGTGATCGTCGGCGGCGGCCACAACGGCCTGGTCGCCGCCGCCTACCTCGCCCGCGCCGGCCGGTCCGTCCTCGTCCTGGAACGGCTCCCGGGCACCGGAGGAGCCGCCGTGTCGACGCGCCCCTTCGACGGGGTCGACGCCCGGCTGTCCCGCTACTCCTACCTCGTCTCGCTGCTCCCGGAGAAGATCGTCGGGGAGCTCGGCCTCGACTTCGCCGTACGCAAGCGCACCGTCTCCTCCTACACCCCGGCCGTGCGCGGCGGCAGGCACACCGGACTGCTCGTCGGCGGCGACGGCACCCGCGACTCCTTCGCCGCGCTCACCGGCGACGACCGCGA
This sequence comes from Streptomyces sp. CB02058, assembly GCF_001905505.1. GTDB lineage: Bacteria > Actinomycetota > Actinomycetes > Streptomycetales > Streptomycetaceae > Streptomyces. The sequence continues at coordinate 246,020 of NZ_LIPG01000004.1, read as the reverse complement.
GTACGACGCCTGGCAGCGCTTCTACGCGATGACGAGGCGGGTCGCCGAACGGGTCTTCCCGACGCTCACCGAACCCCTTCCGGAGCGCGAGGCCCTGCGGACGCGCATCGACGACGCGGACGCCTGGCGGACGCTGTTCGAGGAACCCATCGGCGTCGCCGTCGAGGAGAACTTCGCCGACGACCTCGTCCGCGGAGTGGTGCTCACCGACGCGCTGATCGGCACCTTCGCCGACGCCCACGACCCGTCCCTGCTCCAGAACCGCTGTTTCCTGTACCACGTGATCGGCAACTCCACGGGCGACTGGGACGTGCCGGTCGGCGGCATGGGTGCGCTCACCGACGCACTGGCCGGCGCGGCCCGCGCCGCCGGCGCCGAGATCCGCGTCCTGCACGAGGCGACCCGCGTCGAGACGGACGGAACCCGGGCCGAGGTCACCGTCCGTTCACCCGGCGGCGAGCACGTCGTCGGCGCACGACGGGTCCTGGTCAACGCGTCGCCGCAGGCCCTGGCCACGCTCCTCGGAGAGGAGCCGCCCGCCCCGGCCGAAGGCGCCCAGCTGAAGGTGAACATGCTGCTCACCCGGCTGCCCGGGCTGCGGGACCGCACGGTCGACCCGCGCCGGGCGTTCGCCGGGACCTTCCACATCGCCGAGGGGTACGGGCAACTGGCCACCGCCCACCGGGAAGCGGCGGCCGGGCGGCTGCCCGGCGCGCCGCCCTCCGAGATCTACTGCCACTCGCTGACCGACCCGTCGATCCTCGGCCCGGACCTCGCTGCACGTGGCTACCAGACCCTCACGCTCTTCGGACTGCACACCCCCGCCCGGCTCTTCGCGGCGGACAACGACGGCACGCGCGCCGCCCTGCTCGACGCCACCCTGGCCCAGCTCGACGCCCATCTCGACGAGCCGCTCGCCGACTGCCTCGCCCTCGACGCCCACGGCAGGCCGTGCATCGAGGCGAAGACACCCCTCGACCTGGAGCGCGAGATCGGGCTGCCCGGCGGCCACATCTTCCACCGCGACCTCTCCTTCCCGTACGCCACCGGTGACACGGGCCGCTGGGGCGTGGAGACCGCCCACGCCAACGTGCTGCTCTGCGGGGCCGGCGCGGTGCGCGGGGGCGGGGTCAGCGGGGTGCCCGGCCACAACGCCGCCATGGCGGCGCTGGGCCGGTGACCGCCGCCCCTACTGCCCGAACACCCCGCGCAGCGCCTCGAGCTTGCGCGGCAGGTCGTACTCCGCGCCGCCCTCGTGGCCGTTGTACGTGAACACCTCCAGCTCGGCCGGGCCCGCGTAGGCGTGGTACGCCGCGAACACGGTCGAGGACGGGCAGACCCGGTCCATCAGCCCCACCGAGAGCCAGGCCGGGGCCGTGGCCCGCGCCGCGAAGTTGACCCCGTCGAAGTACGAGAGGGTCTCCATCGCCTCCTCGATCCGGAAGCGGTGCCCGGACAGCCAGCGGGCGATCTCCGCGTACGGGCCCGAGTCCGTGATCTGCGAGGCACGCCGGAAGTGGCAGAGGAACGGCACATCGGCGACGGCCGCCGCCACGTCGTCGCGCAGCCCGGCCACGGCGAGCGCGAGCCCGCCTCCCTGGCTGCCGCCGAGGACCGCGACCCGCGAGGGATCCACCGCCTCGTGGGCCCGCACCGCGTCGACCGCGCGCACCGCGTCGGTGATGAGGCGCCGGTAGTAGTGCCGGTAGGGGTCCTCGATGCCCCGGGTGAGGAACCCGGGGGAGGAGGAGCCGTGGCCGTCCGGGCCGATGTCCGGGGTGTCCGCGGTGTTCTTGCCGCCGCCGCCCTGGCCGCGGTTGTCCATGACCAGATGCGCGTAGCCGAGCGCGCTCCAGGTCAGCCAGGAGTACGGGATGCCGCGGCCGCCGTTGTAGCCGATGTACTGGACCACCGCCGGCAGCGGGCCGGAGCGGACACGCGGGAGCATCAGCCAGGCCTTCACCGGCTGCCCGCCCCAGCCGGCGAACGTCACGTCGAAGACGTCCACCGTCGCGAACCCGGCGTCGTACGGGACGAAGGAGGCGTCCAGGCCGTGGCGTGCCGTCTCCGTGAGGGTCTTCTCCCAGAACGCGTCGAAGTCGGCGGGCTCCTCGGGCTCCGGCCGGTACTCCCGCAGCCGCTCCAGGGGCATGTCGAACAGCAAGGGTCTAGCTCCTCTTCAGGGTGAGGTTGAGGGTCGCGCCGTGCAGACCGGACGTGTCGGCGGTGATCCGCAGGCCCCGCCGCGTGGCGGTGGCGCGGATGCCCGGGTCCGCGGCGGCGACCGTGAGACCGGGCCTGGCCAGGTCGAGCACCACCGACGGCCGCAGCTGCGTCGGGTCGGACAGGGCCACGGTGAGCGTCCTGCCCTCGTTGCGCACCAGCACCGACGCGGGTCCGTCACAGGTCAGCTCCTGCGCGGTGCCGGCCGCCCAGAAGTTCGCGGCGAGCAGCCCGTCCGCCGCGCGGCGCACGGCGTGCACCGCCGTCGAGCGGGCCACGAGCTCCACCGGGGGCGCGGCGGACCACCGGCGGGTCCGCGCCACCGAGGCCGCCGGGGCCTGGAGCCAGAAGTAGCCGGCCCCGGCCGGAGCCGCCCCGTGGTCCTGCCACAGCGTCAGATACGGGCGGGTGACGGGAGTGTCCGTGCCGTACTTGAGGTTGATCTCCCGCCAGGTCGCCGTGCGCTCCTCGCGCAGCCCGCGCAGCGCGGTGGGCTCGGGGAAGACGTATCCCCCGGTCCCCTCCAGGTGCACCCAGCGGACCGTGCCGAGCTCCGCCGACCAGTCCGTGCCGGTGGGCGCCGGACTGCCGTCGACCAGCAGTGCCGCGGCCGGATCGCTCAGCTTGCGGTTCTCGACGACGGTCTCCACCGTCCCCGACTCCGCGCCGATCCCGGAGCCGACGCACGCGATCACGTCGTCGAGGCAGAACCAGCTCTTGAGGCCGTGCAGCGTGCTCCCGTACGCCCGCAGCTCCATGCCGTACGCGCCGAGCGTCGTGCCCGGCAGAGCCGTGCCGCCCGCCCAGTCCGCGGTGCTCGTCGTGCGCTGCCCCGCGGCGTCCGCCGGGCGTCCGGCCACGACCGTGGTGCCCGGCAGCCTGGCGGGGTCGACGGTGGGCCAGTAGTCCTCGCTGTAGTGCCCGAGGTCACCGGTGTACAGCTGCACCATGCCGTCGGAGAGGTGCCAGCCGTGCAGATTCTCGTTCTGGATCGACTCGTAGTTGTAGATCCGGCTGGAGTACGCCGAGATGCCCAGGGCGAACGAGGGCCGGTGGTGCGCCGCCTTGTCCATGCGGGGGTGCTGCTTGTGGGCGACCAGCGGCCCGCGCGCGGGGACGGCGGAGCCGATGATCCCCAGGGCGGCGACCAGTGACGCCGGGTCGGTGACCGCGAGGAAGTCCCGGTAGGTGTCCTCGGCGATCCACTGCTTGACCAGCGCGGTGAACTCGTCGGCCGTGTCGCCCGGGAAGCCGGGGATGAGCCGCAGGACCGCCTCGATGACCGTCTGCGCGGAGGCGTGGCCCTGCTTGCTGGGGCGGGCGATCTCGCGTCCGCACACCGACGCCATCACGTCGCCACGCGCCAGCAGCGGGTCGAAGCCGTCGACGACCCAGCTGCGGACGTTGTCGAGATCGGGGTCGGTGACCCTCCACTCGGTGCCGGCGAGCAGATTCAGCAGCCGGGAGAGGCTGTTGAGCAGCTCCTTGCCGTAGCCGCCGTTGTACGGGTGCTTGTAGTGCTGGAGGAACGAGCCGTCGGAGTAGAAGCCCTCGCCGGTGCCCGCCGTGCCGTCCGTACGGTCGTTGAACGCCAGGACGCTGTTGGCACCCGAACCCTCGACGTCCGAAAGAGCGTCACGGACCCGCGCCAGGGAGTCTCCGTCGTCCCGCAGCACCGCGTTGACGGCGACCACGGTGGAGACCCACACACGGTTGGCTCCGGTCGCGATCTGGCGGTCCGCGCGCCACAGGTTCGGATCGGGTGTGTAGTGCCGCACCGCCTCGGTGATCCGGCCCAGCCGCTCCGCACCGAGCTCGTCGTACAGCAGCACGGCCGCGTCGTTCAGCGCGAGCGCCGAGCCGATCTCCCAGTCCCAGTCGTTGTCGAACCGGGTGTGGCCGGGGCCGTAACGGTTCGTCAGCATCCAGTCGACGCCCGCGAGCAGCAGGTCGCGCAGGGTGGTGTCGCCGTGCTGCGGGGTGCCGGGGACGGCCCACGCGGTCGCGATCGTGGCGAGGCGCTTGAACGACGTGGTGACGTGGTTGGAGAGCGCCGTGCTGGTCAGATCCGCGAACAGCCCGTCGGTGCGGGACGGGTCGAGGCCCTTGGCCGCCGTCGTCGCGGCCCGGCCGGTCCGGGCGACCGCCGCGGCTATCCGCTCGTCGGACGGATCGAGGCCGGCGCCTCCGGTCAGCAGGGTGTGCCAGCGGCCGCGCAGCGCGGCGGCGTCCCCGGCCGCGGCGTACGCGGCCGTGGGGGTGAGGCTCAGGGGAAGGGTCACGGCCGCGCCGAGGGCCGCCGCTCCGGCCAGGACCGTGCGGCGCGTGGCGCCCTTTGCTGGGTTCATGGGTCGGGTCCTCACAGCAGTATTCGGCGGTCGACGGCCGCGGCGAGCGCGGCGTGACCGGAGGGATTGGGGTGCAGGCCGTCGCCGCTGTCGAGCGTGGGAAGCAGCCGCGACGGGCGGGCGGGGTCGCGCAGCGCGGCGTCGAAGTCGGCGACCGCGTCGAACAGCCGCCCGGTGCGCACCGCGCGGTTGATCTGCTGCCGCACCTCTTCGAGCTCCGGTGTCCAGCGGGTCCAGCCCTCGAACGGGGTGACGGTGGAGCCGACGATCCGCAGCCCCGCGCTCCGGGCCCGCAGCACCAGCTGGCGGAAGCCGGCCAGGACGCGCGCGGGGTCCGTCTGGGACGGGGGCTGCTGGAGGTCGTTGACGCCCAGCTGGACCAGCACGGTGCCCAGTCCCGGCAGCGTGAGGACGTCCCGGTCGAACCGGGCCTGGCCGCCGGGCCCGAACCGGGCGTCGTCCAGCAGCAGCCTGTTGCCGCTGATGCCGAGATTGGCGACCGCCGATCCGGGGAGGCGCCGCGCCAGCTGGTCGGGCCAGCGAAGATCGGCGTCGTCGGGCGTGCCGACGCCCTCCGTGATCGAGTCGCCGAGCACGGCCACGGACGGCCCGTACGCACCGCTGACCTCGACACCGGTCAGGAGGAACACCGAGGCCGTGCGTACCCCGTCGACGCTGTGCGAGGCATGCGTGTTGCGGTGGAATGACAGCGGCCCGGTGGGCCCGGGCAGTCGGGTCTCCACCGTGAGCGCCGACGCCTCGGGCACGCGCAGCCCGCCGACCGGGTCGCTGATGAGCGAGGCGCCCGCGGCCAGCCACGCCTGCCGCCGCCCGCCGAACGTCACGGCACGCCCGCCCGCGGTCACCGGACCGATCATGACCGGCACGGTGCCGAAGGCGTTCCCGTACCGCAGCCGCACCCCGCCCCCGGCCGACAGGCGCACGGTCGCCGAGACCACCCCGTCGGTCAGCCCGGCCGAGGCCACGGTGTCCGTCGCGGTCGGCGCGGTCTGAGCGGTGGCCCAGGACGTCGTCCACGAACCGGCGCGCCCGGTCCCGCCGGACTCCCCGGCCCCCGCCGCACGGGCGGCGGGCGCCGCGGCCACCACCGCCACACCCGCGGCGGCCGCCGTCAGTACCCCGCGTCTCGCGGGCCCCCTGACGGTCACTGCGGGCACGTCCCTGTCGGGTCGTACTCGCTCGCGTAGGTGCCGACCGCGTCGCCGCCGGTGTTGCCGCTCATGGTGTTCGTGCACACCGGTCCCTGCGGGGTCCGCATGAACTTGATCCCGCCGCCCGCGTTCGAGGTGATGGTGTTCCCGTAGACACTCGTGTCGATGCCGTCGGCCGCGGTGTCACCGCCGAGCCGGACACCCGCGCCCACGTTGTCGTGCACGGTGTTGTAACGGAAGATGTTGCCGCTGCCGCGTGCGTCGAGCCCGCCCGAGCTGGAGTCCTTCTGGCCGCTGCAGTCGTTGTACTCGACGTAGTTGTTCGTGGAGTTCTCCTTCACGTCCACGCACTCGTTGCCCCGGGTGACGATGGTGTTGTGGTGGATCCGGTTGTTCCTGCTGACGTCGGCCGCCGCGTCCGGGGCGCCGTTCGCGCCCTGCTGCTCGGGCGCCGTGCCGAGGTAGATCCCCTCGCCGTTCTTGCCGCCTCCGCCGAACTTGAAGTCGGCGACCCCGCAGTCCGTGATGGTGTTGTCGTCCACCTCAGCACCGGTGACCAGATAGCGCAGCCGCAGGCATTCGTCAGCCGCGTTCTTGAGCGTCATCCCGGTGATGCGCAGGGCGCCCACCCCGTTCCCCGGGGTCGTGCTCATCACGTAGACGAGCTTGAGGCGGTAGCCGGACACGTCGGCTGCCGAGCCGTGCAGCCCGTCGACGGTGAAGCCGCTCAGGGTCGTCGAGTCGTGCCGCACCTGGATGACGCGGCTGTCGCCCGCGCCCTTCACCACGGCGTTCGAGGGACCCGTGATCGTGACCCCGGAGCGCGTGGTGACCACGTCCTGGCGGTACGTGCCGGCCGCGAGGTTCACCACCGAGCCGGTGGGGGCCAGGTCCAGGGCCTTCTGGATCGTCGCGAGCGGCGCCCCCGCCGACGTACCGGAGTTGGTGTCGGCACCGGACGGCGAGACGTAGTACGCGGTGGCCGTCACGGCGGCCGAGGACGGCGGGGAGAGCAGCAGCGGGGTGCCGGCGGCGAGCGCGGCGACAAGGGCGGAACGCAGTAAACGGCTCATGAGGTGTGCCTCCTGGGATCGGCGAAGGACAGTGCGAGCAGTACGGGAACGCTGGGGCCCAGGAGCAGCGGGCCCAGCGGTACGACGAGGGAGAGCAGTACGGCGGAGACCACGGCGCCGAGCAGCGCCGTGCCCCTGGCCGGGGAGCCGAAGCCGAGCGCCAGCGCGCCCGCCGACCAGGCTCGGACCGACCCCTCACAGGTCCGTCCGGCCTCGGCTGCGAGGGCGACGTGGTGGATGACGAACGCGGCCCCGATGCCCGCCTGGGCGGCGAGCAGCACGAAGGTCCAGGGCTCGGAACGGCCGAGCAGATACGCGATGTTCGCGACGAGGACGATCGCCGCCGCCGTGGACAGCAGCCCGTGCCGCCACAGGACCCGCCAGTAGCGGGGGAACTGGGCGAAGGTGTTGGCGAAGACCCGGCTGTCCCCGTCCCGGCGCCAGAGCTGCAGCGCGTGACCCATCGCCGCGAGCGCGGGCAGCCAGGTCACGACGCCCAGGGACAGCACGCTGCACGCGGCCCCCGCGGCGGCCGGGAAGGCGATGAACTCCAGACGGCGCAGCAGCGTCGCCCCGCCGGACGGAAGGATTGCCTGCATGGTCAGCCGACCTTTCCCGTGTAGGGCTCCGCCGTGTCGAGGAGCACGCGCCCGCCGAGCTCCAGCCGCGTGCAGCGCACCACGTACGGTGTGCCGTCGGCGCCGAGCAGCACGGCGGCGGCGTCCGCGTCGACCGCTTCGTGACGGATGCGGCGGGCGACGGGGGAGAGCAGCACGGTCTCCCCGGCCTCCGCGAAGGCGACCCCGTGGCCCTGCTCGCACGGCAGCCGTTCGCCGCCCGGCGTACCGCCCGGGGCGATCGCGGTCAGGAAAGCAGCGTCACGGACCGGCTGGGTCGTCGCCCGCAGGGTGTGCAGCGTGCGGGTCAGGCGCAGTCCGGGCGTGCTGGAGGTCGGATTGGCCTCGACCTCGGTGACTCCGGCGCTCTCGCCGACGGCCGGCCCGCCGGGCGGTGCGAACCGCCGCACGAGGGCGGTGGCCGCCCCCGACCTGATCAGCCTCGATCCGTCGGGCAGCGGTTCCGTCGGCCGGTCGGTCTGGAGCAGGAACGTCCACGCGCGCTCCTCCCGCGCCTCTGCCAGGTCGAGCAGGACGAGCCGTCCGGACGGCGTGGACACCAGGGTCCGGTCCAGGCGCCGCACGCCGAGCGCGGGATCGTACATCGCGGCGATCTCCGCGGTGGCGTGCGCCCAGCCGCCCTCACCGTCCACGAGTACGTCGCGCTGCCCGGCCTGACGCTCGTACGGGATGCCCTGGTAGACGTGGTACCGGTCCTCGTCCGCGTAACCCTGCCCGTCCACCAGCAGCAGGTTGTGGTGCGCGGCGCGCTTGCGGTTGCTGTAGCCCTCGTCCACGGCGAGGAAGGCACCCTGCGACACCAGCACGAACGACCCGGAGTCGGGATGGTGGTGCCCCTGGTTCAGGGTCTCCCAGCCCAGCTCCGCCCGGTGCTTCGCCGAGGTCTCCCACGCCGTACGGCCGCCGCCCGGACTCGCCTTGAACGACACCAGCGTGGCGTCGTCGTCCCAGCCGGTACGGGCCGTGAGCAGCCCGAGGTCCGGGAAGTAGGCATGGGTCTCCGAAGGGCGCGCCGCCGCCACCGACGGGTCGTACCAGAGGTACTCCAGATACGCCTCCGGCAGGATTCCCGGCCGCACCCCGCTCTCCGCGGCCTCCTGCCACAGCAGTTCGCCCGAGGCCAGATCGCCCATCCACTGGGCCTCCGGAATGCCGTACTGGGCCGCGAGCCGGTAGTACAGCCCGGCGCTGTGGCCGCTGCGCCGGTCGTGGCAGTCTCCGTGGTCGACGTTGAAGGCGAAGCCGGGCGCGGTCTGGTGGAGCCGGTAGCGGAACGTGGAGGAGAGGAAGCCGCCGCGCCCCCACCAGTCGATGCCCTCGGCCTCCTGGAGCAGATCCAGATGGATCGCCAGGAACGGCACACCGTAGCGCCAGTACACGACGCCCTCGGCGTGCGAACCGTCCGGCGGCATCAGGTCCAGGACCGTGCCGAGGTTGTCCCTGGCCCGGTCGGTCCACTCCTCCTTGCCCAGCACGTAGCCCGCCGTCGCCAGACCGGCGTAGCAGATCCAGTTGTGGTTCTGCCAGTACGAGGACGACCACCAGCTGCCCTCGCTCGCCACCGCGAACTCGTACATCCGGCGGCCCTGGAGCAGCAGCTTGTACCGCAGCAGCGCCCTCACCTCGTCCGGGAGGTCGTCACCGATCCACCGGTGGGCGAGCGAGAGGTGGTGCAGCAGCCAGCCCGCGTCCAGATCGTGGTCAGGCATATGGGCCCGGCCCCAGTGCGGCAGCCGTACCGCGGCCTCGATCCAGCGCCGGCTCTCGTCCAGATGCGCGCGGTCACCCGTGGTGCGGTACGCCAGCGCGGGGTTGGAGGCCGCGGGCCCGAGCCAGGTGATGCTGGCCAGGGGATGGGTGCGGGGCGGGGTGAGGCCGCGGTGGCGGGCGGCCTCCTCCCGCAGCCGGAGCTCCTGTGCGGGGCGGGGGCCCGGCGGTGCGGTCGCGGAGAGGAGCACGGGTCAGCTCCCCGTTCCGAAGCGCGTGACCGTACCGTCCGCCAGTTCCACCGTCAGCTCCTCGCCGTCGATCCGCACACCGGTCACCGCGGGACCCGCGGACGCCGCCTGGTACACCGAGGCGAAGGTGATCCGCTCCGCCTCGGCGCTGAAGTCGACCCGGGTACGCGTGCGCTGAGGGTCGTCTGCGGGGCCCGGACCCGGCCGCGAGAACGGACGCACGTCCGCCCCCGGGGTGTGCGTGTGCCAGCCGTGCAGGGTCTCGTCGCCGTACCACGTGGTGCGCACCGGACCCGCGGCCTGCTGCTGGATGTCCAGGGCGGTCCCCGGGCGCAGCTGGGCCGTGACGCGCCGCGCCTCACGGCCCGTCACGGTCAGCAGATCCACCAGGCAGCAGTCGCCCGCCACCACCCTGCGCACCGCGCGGACACCCTCGTACGCGGTGGTGACCTCCGCGGTCACCGAGACGGCGTCCGAGGCCAGGAGCACGCCCGCGCACTCGGCCTGCTCCGCGCCCTCCACCCGGAACGCGGGATGCGCCTCGGACGAGGCGTACAGCTCCCTGAACTCCGCGTGCGCGTACGGCACCTGGCCGGGATCGGGCTGCCAGGGCGTGGTGTCCCCGTACAGATACAGCGACAGCTTGTCGCGGTGCCCGTGCGAGCCGCCGTGCGGGCCGTAGTCCAGCAGGGCGTGGATGCCGGCCGTCCGCACCACCCCGTAACCGGCCACCGGGAACACGGTGACCGCGTCCGGTGCCGGGCGCCGGGGCAGCGGCGGCCCCGCGAACCATCCGGACAGCTCGCGGTCCAGCCCGTCGTCGTGGGCACCCAGCTCGGCCCGGGCCCGCTCCGCCACCGCTTCCAGCCGGTCAGAGGGCACCAACTGCTGTGCCAGCGCGACCAGTTCGAGCCACTCCAGGGCGAGTGGATTCCTGAGGTACGGGCCGTCGTGCAACGCGGGCAGCACACCGCCGGGAGTCGCGACGGCTGCCAGTACGTCCGTCATCCCGGCCAGCACCCCGGCCACGTCCGCGGGGATCGCGGCCGGATCGGCGGAGCGCAGCGCCAGCAGCGCCGCCCGCAGCACGAAGCCGTGGTAGTAGGTGCTGCCCTCCCACTCCCAGCCGTCCTCGGCGACCGCGACCCGCAGGTGGGCGTACAGCCCGGACCCACCCTCCAGCCACTGCTTCGCGCCGTCCCACTCCAGGCCCCGGGCGGCCGAGGCCGCCCGGCTCGCGGAAGCCCCCGCGGCGTTCAGCCAGGCCGTGTAGTTGGACGCCAGGTCGCCCCGGCCGGTCAGGACCCCGCGGGCCTCGGCCGCCGCCTGCTCCAGCTCGTCCAGCAGGGGCAGGAGCGGCGCCAGGCCGTCCGTGCCGTCCTCGGCCAGCGTGATCACGGCGTGCCCGATGTTCACCGCCCAGATCGCGTCGGTCAGCGCCTGGTGGAAGAGCCGGCCGCGCAGCATCCAGCCCTGCGCCTCGCCGTGCCGCTCCGTGGCGAGCGACGCGTACAGACCGGCGTACTCGGTGAGCCGCGCCACCGCCTCGGCCCGCTCGCCACGGTGGGCCAGCACTCGCAGATGCCGGGCCCACGCCTGGTGCGACAGCACCACCCACGCGCCGCGCACCGCCGGGGTGTCCACCCGGCAGCCGTGGGCGCACCGCGCCCCGCCCTCCGGGAAGACCCCGGCGAGCACGTCGCCGTGGTCGAGCTCCACCCCGTGCGCCGGGCAGACGTACGCGTGCCACCAGCCGCCCCGATCCCGGGGGATGCGCCTCAACGCGGCCATACGCCACCGTCGATGTCCACCGTGGTGGCGGTGAGGAACCCGGAGGCGGGCGAAGCCAGGTGGACGACGGCGTGTGCGACGTCCTCGGGCGTGCCCGCCCGGCCGACCGGGATGCCGGCCTCCATCGCCTCCTGCGCGGGGGCGGCGGTGAACGTGTCGTGGAAGGCGGTGCCCTTGATGAAGCCGGGAGCGACGGTGTTGACCGTGATGCCCGTGCCCGCGAGCTCCTTCGCCAGGCCCTTGGTGAAGCCCCGCACACCCGCCTTGGCGGCGGCGTAGGCCACCGAGCCGGGGCCGCCGCCGTTGTGCGCGGCCAGCGAGGACATCGTGATGATCCGTCCGGCGGACGACTGCGTCAGGTGGGGCAGGGCGGCCCGCACGGTCCTGAAGGCGGAGGTCAGATTGGTGGAGACGACCCGCTCGAAGTGGTCGTCGGACATGTCCGCGATCTTCTCGCGGCCGATGAGGTGTCCCGCGTTGCAGACGAGGACGTCCAGGCCGCCGAGGAAGCCGGTGGCCTCCTCGACCAGCAGGTCCACCTCGTCCGACAGCGTCGCGTCGGCCCTGAACGCCTTGGCCCTGCGGCCCAGTGCCTCGATGGCGGAGACGGTCTTCGCCGCCTCGTCGGCGGAGGAGTGGTAGTGGACGGCGACATCGGCACCGGCCTCGGCCAGGGCGACGGCGATGGCGCGGCCGATGCCGTGCCCCGCCCCCGTGACGAGCGCGCGGGAACCGTTGAGATCAGCAGACATGGGTGAAGCCCTTTCGGTGACCGGCCCGCGAGGGGCCGGAACCGGTCACTTGAGACCGGCGGTTGCGAAGCCCTGCACGAAGTAGCGCTGGCCGATGAGGAAGAGGACGACCATCGGCAGGGTGGCGAGCGTGGTGCCGGCCATGAGGAAGTGCCACTGGGTGCCGTTCTCCGTCTTGAAGACGGAGAGGCCCACCTGGATCACCCGCAGGCTGTCCGTATGGGTCACCAGCAGCGGCCAGAGGAAGTTGTTCCAGGAGGATTCGAAGGTCAGCAGCGCCACCGTGATGAAGGCGGGCTTGACCTGCGGCGACATGATCCGGGCGTAGATCCGGAACTCGCCGAGCCCGTCGAGCCGGGCCGCCTCCTCCAGCTCCACCGGGAGATCCAGGTAGAACTGCCGGAAGAGGAAGACCGCGAACGGGGTGACGGCGCCGGGGACGATGAGGGCCCACCAGGAGTCCAGCCAGCCGCTGCCGCCCTGGCCGAGGATGTCGTTCCCCCCGGCCAGGGGCATGAAGCGGACGATCAGGAACTCCGGGAGCACCTTGGTGTACGTGGGGATCATCAGGGCCGCGATAAAGAGATAGAAGATCATCTCGCTGCCGCGGAACTTGATGCGTGCCAGCGCGTACCCGGCCATCGAGGCGATCAGCACGTTGAGCACGGTGTGGCTGATCGCGATGATGAAGCTGTTGCGCGCGTAGGTCGCGAAGGGCGCCGCCTTCAGCGCGTCCAGGTAGTTCCCGCACTGCCAGTGCTCGGGGAGGAGCCCGGCGTCCTGAGACGCGATCTCCACCGGCGTCTTCAGCGAGGTGAGCACCATCCAGACGAACGGCACCACCATCAGCAGGGAGACGACGGACAGCGTCGCATAGAGCGCGATCCGGCCGGCGGACACGGGCCGTACCCTGGTCCGTGCACGCGGCGCGGGAGCCGGCTTCAGCAGCTCAGTTGTGGCCACGGGTGCCTCCCATGATCCGCTTGTTGACCAGGGTGAAGCCCATCAGCAGCACGAAGAGCACCAGGGACTGCGCGCTCGCGTAGCCGACGCGGAATTCCCGGAAGGCGGACTTGTAGATCTCGTACGTCATCATCGTGGTGCTGTTGGCGGGGCCGCCGTCGGTCAGGATGTAGATCTGGTCGAACGACTGGAACGCGCTGATCATCGAGGTGATGAGCACGAAGAACGTCGCGGGCTTCAGCAGCGGCAGCGTGATCGAGAAGAACTGCCTGACCTTGGAGGCCCCGTCCACCGACGCCGCCTCGTAGAGCTCCCTCGGCAGCGACTGCAGCGCGGCCAGATAGATCAGCATCTTCATGCCGATGCCCTGCCAGATGCCGACGAGGATCACCGAGGGCAGCGCCCAGGTCGTCGAGGACAGCCACGCGGGGCCGTCGATGCCGAGGAACGCCAGCAGTGCGTTGAGCAGGCCGTTGCCCGGGTTGTAGATCCACAGCCAGACCAGCGCGATCGCGACGGTCGCGGTGACCTGGGGCAGGAACACGGCGGTCCGGAAGATGCCGCGCGCCTTGAGCCCCGTGTGCAGGGCGAGGGCCACCAGCAGGCCCAGCGCCATCCCGAACGGCACGGTGAAGAAGGTGTAGAGGAGGGTGTTGACGATGGACTTGCGGAAGACCGCGTCGTCCAGCATGTCCCGGAAGTTGGCCAGACCCACGAACTCCGGTGCGGTCAGCACGTCGTACTTCGTGAAGGCCAGGGCCACCGAGACCACGACCGGAAGACCGATCCACAGCGAGGCGTGCAGCAGCGCGGGCGCCACCATGAGCATGCCCGCCCGGCGCCGACGGCGTCCCGGGCCGGTGGGCACGCGGCGGGTACGCCGCGGCGCCGGGGTCTGAGGAGGGGAAGGCGGCCTGGCCGGCCTCGCCTTCACTACGGTTGTCGCTCCCATGGTGACGGGCCTTTCACATCCGGCCGATGGCGGCCTCGGCGAGACGGCCGAGCTCCGCGATGGCGTCCTTCGCGGACTGACCGCCCACGATCGCGGGCTCCAGCGTCGGCTTGATCTTTTCGCGGATCTCCATCCAGGCGGCCGTGCCGCCCTCGGAGACGGCGTGCTCGAGGTTCTGGAGGGAGAGGTCGACGAACTGGTTCTCCTTGACGTAGCTCGTGTCGTCGAGGTCGCGCAGACCCGGGACCGACCCGCGCTGCTCGGCCGCCCCCAGGATCGAGTCGGGAGTGGCGAGGTACTCGACGAGCGCGCGGGCCGCCGCCGGGTGCTTGGAGCGCGCGGACTGGGTGACGAGCGTGCCGCCCTGGAGCATCGCCGGCCTGCGGTTGGCGAGCACGAAGGAGCCGAGCTTGTCGTCCTCGATGAGGTCGGGGTTCTGGTCCTTGACCTGCTCCCACAGGGCGCTGGTCGTCATCATCATCGACGCCTTGCCGGTCTGGACGTTCGAAGGGGCCCCGGCGTCCGTCTTCTTGGCGTAGTCCGCCGAACCGTCCTTGATCAGGTCCTTGAAGAACTGCAGCGCCTCGACCCCGCGGGAATCGGTGAACAGCACCTTCTTGCCGTCCGCGCTGAACAGCTGGCCGCCGTTGGCGAAGAGGAAGGTCTCCCAGCACTGGCGCAGATCGATGGAGAAGGGGTCGAAACCGACGCGTCCGCCCTTGGTCAGCTGCTTCGCCACGGCGCGCAGCTCGGCCCAGTTGGCCGGCGTCTTCCTGATTCCGGCCTCGGCGAAGTGGTCCTTGCGGTAGACGACGATGCGGGTGTCGAGCACGACGGGCAGGGCGTAGAGCTTGCCCTCGTAGCGCGAGGGCTCCAGCACCCGCTCCTCGTAGTCGTGCGCCGACGCGAGCTTCTCCGGCAGCTCCGCGATCGCCTGCTTGGCGGCGAACGGCGGTATCCAGCCGACGCCCATCATCAGCACGTCGGGGAGCAGCCCGCCCGCGAGCCCGGTGGTGATCTTCTCGTTGAGCTGGGCGTACGTGGTGTAGTCCACGTTCACCTTGACGTCCGGATACTTCTTCCGGAACCCGCCGAGGATCTTCTGCTCCAACAGCGTCTTCCCGTCGGCGCCTTCGTAGATCGGCGTGAGCAGCGTGATCTCGCCCTCGGCGGGGCCGTCGGCCGAGCCGGCGGACGACGCGCCGCCGCCGCATCCGGCGAGAGCGGCGGCGGCGGTGCCCGCGCCGATGGCAGTGAGCACGGACCGTCTGTTGAGTTCCATGGGACACCCCTCTTGAGGTGGAGTCGGTGGATCGATCCAGCGGGGACGGCCCAGCCATGGCTGGGAAGTGCTGGTAAATCGATGCAGTGATGCTAGGAACGCCGTGAGAGTGGCGTCAACAGCTGGTGCACAATATTTTTCAGGGAAGTTAACGGGTGTACCGGTAGAGCCAGTTCAGTAAATCGGTACACTAGCGTCGGCAGTGCGTTCCGAACCGGAGGTGGCATGAGCGTGGTAACGATCCATCAGGTCGCGGAGGCCGCAGGGGTCTCCGCGAGCACGGTCTCCAACGTCCTCAACGGGCGTACGGACCGTATGCAGGCGGCCACCCTGGCTCGCGTGGAGCAGGTGATCGAGCAGCTCAACTACCGGCCCAACCGGGCGGCCCGCATGCTGCGCACCGGGCGCATCAAGGTTATCGGCCTGATCGTGCCGTCCGTGGCCAACCCCTTCTGGGGGGCGCTCGCCAGGGAGCTGGAGGCCATCGCCCTGGCCGAGGGCTATCACGTACTGCTCTGCAACAGCGAGCGTGACCCCGCCCGTGAGCTCAAGTACGGGGAGGAGCTGCTCGCCGACGGAGTGAGCGGTGTGGTCCTCTGCTCCTCGCTGCCCTCGCTCGAACACATGGCGCCGCTGCTGAGCCGCGGGCTGAAGATGGTGGCCTTCGACAGGACCGCTCAGGCGGGCGACCCGTCGTCACTGGCCAGCATCAGCGTGGACAATGCGATGGGGGCCGAGCTCGCCACCCGCCACCTGATCGAACTGGGCCACCGCAGGCTCGCCTTCGTCTCCGGCTCCGTCAACAGCGTCAACCGCCGGGAGCGGTTGCGCGGCTTCCGGTCGGCCCTGGAGGCGGCCGGGCTCGACCCGGCGGAGGCGATCGTCTGGCCGGGCGCGGACACCACCGAGTTCGGGGACAAGGACGCGGCCGAGCTCGGCCGGAACGCGGCCAGGGAACTCCTCTCGCGGCCGAGCCCTCCCACGGGCTTCGTCGCGATCAACGACATGTGCGCGATCGGGATCTGCCGGGGAGCCAAGGACGCCGGGCGCAGCGCGGGACGGGACGTCTCGGTGGTCGGCTTCGACGACATCCTCCTCGCCGACCTCTTCGAACCCCCGCTCACCACGGTCCGCCAGCCGCTCCCGGAGATGGCCGCCGAGACCTTCCAGCAGCTGAGGGCGCGGATCGACTCCGCTCCGTCGGCCGGCCGGTCGCTGCTGATCAGACCCCGTCTGGTGGTACGCGAATCGACGGCCTCCGCCCCGGAGGCGGTACCCGTCGCGGGACAGACGCCCGCGAAGGGCCGGAGGGCCTCCGCCCCGGCGCTCGCCTCGACGGGAGCCGGCCGTCCCGCCGCCGGCTGAGCCCGGGCCGGGGGCGGCCGGACAGCGCTCCGCCCCGTCCGGTCGGCGGCCGGACGGGGCGGATTCGAGGAACGGGACGGGACGAGTGCGGGCTTCGCCGCGCCCCGTTCCGGAGGATGGCCGCTCCGTCAGGAAGCGGTGCAGGCGCCGACGACCGGCGCCGCGGTGCTGCCGTTCGTCGTCACGGTGAACCCGAAGCTGGTCGACGCGCCGGCCGCCAGGGTCCCGTTCCAGGTGGGCTTCACCGTCATCACGCCACCCGAGGTCGTGGGTGTGCCGTTCCATACGGCGGAGACCGTCTGGGGCGAGGGGATGGTCACCGGAACCGCCCAGGTGGTGATGCCCGACCCGCCGGCCTTGATGGTCACCTCCCCGTTGTACCCGCCGCCCCAGGACGCCGTCCGGGTGTACGTCGCCGTGCAGGCACCGGTGCCGCCGCCGTCACCGCCGTCGCCGCCTCCGCTCGACCCGCCGAGCGCCGCGAGCACCGCGTCGTAGGCCGGCTTCTTGTTGTAGTCGCCGTCGAAGAGCAGCGGCGTACCGCTGCTGCGCCACGAGTACTTGTCCGTGACACCCCAGACGGTGAGGCCCTTGCAGCCGGTGACCGCCAGGCAGGCGTTCACCACCTTGGTGTAGTTCGCGGCCTGGGCCGTACCCGAGCCCTCGATGTCCAGCTCGGTGATCTGAACGTCGACACCGAGATCGGCGAAGCGCTGCAGATTGGCCTGGAAGTCGGAGGGAACCGGCGAGTTGCTGTTGAAGTGCGACTGGAAGCCGACGCAGTCGATCGGGACGCCGCGCTGCTTGAAGTCCTTCACCATGGCGTAGACCGCGTTGCTCTTCGCGTTCTGGCCGTCGGTGTTGTAGTCGTTGTAGCAGAGCTTGGCGTCGGCATCGACCGTCCGGGCGGTACGGAACGCCTCCTCGATGAAGCCGTCGCCGAGCTTGTCCTGGAACGGCGAGCTGCGCCGCGCCCCTGTGCTGCCGTCCTGGAAGGCCTCGTTCACCACGTCCCAGGAGTGGATCTTGCCCTTGTAGTGCGTCATCACCTGGGTGATGTGGTTGTTCATCGCCGAGCGCAGATCGGTGGCGGCCAGACCGCTCACCCAGCCGGGAAGCTGAGAATGCCACACGAGCGTGTGACCCCTGACCTTCATCCCCTTGCTCTGCGCGTGGCTGACGATCTGGTCCGCCGCGGTGAAGTTGAACGAGTTGCGGGTGCCTTCGAGGGCGTCCCACTTCATCTCGTTCTCGGGGGTGACCGAGTCGAACTGGGCGTCCAGTGTGGAGGCGTACGCCGCTTCGCCGAGGTGGTTGGCGGCCACCGCCGTACCGAAGTAGCGGCCCTTGGCGGCCGCGGCGTCACCGAGCGCACCGACGGCCTCCGCGCTGCCGGCGAGCGCGACGACACCGGCCGCCGCGAGGACACCCGCGGTGACGAGGGACAGCGCCCGTCTGGCACGGGCCGGCAGATGCGGACGGGCGGGGGTTCCGCCGGGTGGTATCTGGGCCATCACGTTTTCCAGCCTCTTCTTCCGGTTGCCGGGCGTACGAACAGGGGAGCCCGGACAGGGGATTCGGACCGTTCGAGGTGCTGTGCAGCCGTCGGCGGACGCGTTCAAAGGGGCGTGGCCGACGGGAAGACGAGCTGTGGAACAAGGGGAGCGAGGGAGAGTATGCGCCTAACGGGAAGTCAGGTCAACGCTGTGTTTCCGAAATATTTACGAGCGAACAGCCGCTCATCTGAAGGGAGTTGATGACTCTACCTGCGTAGAAGGCGAACCTTCGCAGGTGAGGCGTGCTCGGCTGTCGAGACTTCCTGGGATCTCGCTCAAGCGGATCGAAAGGCATGCATGGTAAATGGCGAAAGTTTCGGAGAGCTCTCGAAGGCATCGAAGGACGGTGCGCGAGCGGCGCGGATGCGGGGCGGAGGACCGGGGATGGGCGGCCCGGAGCGGCGGCGACCGGGCGCGGGCGGAGTGGAGGGGCCGCCGTGGACCGGGCGTGGGTGGCCCGGGCGGGAAGCGCCGGACGTGGGGTGCGGGCCGCGAGGTGCGGGCCGCCCGGAGAGGCGGACCGCGCCTCGCGCCGCGACGGAAGCGGCGGACTCAGCCGCTGATCAGGGCGAGGCCCAGTACGACTGCCGCTGACACGGTCACCTTGCCGGGCGCCAGATCACCGTCGCCGCCACCGCTCTGGCTGCTGCTGTGGCTGCGGTAGCTCTCCAACTGCTCGGAGTCCACGTCCTTGATGTGGATGACGGGCCCGAGCCGTGCCCCCGCCGCCTCGGCGTACAGGGCGGCCTTTTCGCGAGCCGCGTTCACGGCCGCCGTGCGAGCCTGGGCGCGGAGCTCCTTCTTGGCCCGTACGTCGAACTCGACGGCCTTGACCTCGTTCGCCCCCGCGTCGACGACGTCGACGAGTACGGTCTCCATGGTGTCCAGCGCGCGCAGCTCGATCACGAACGAGGCGGTGCACTCGTATCCGAGGAACTTGCGCTCGGCGCCGTAGGTCCACTTGGACGACAGATTCAGCCTCGATGTGGAGACGGCGGTCTCGGGTACCGCATGCCCGCGCAGGACCTCCCGGATGCGGTTGACCCCGCTCCGTGTGGCGGCGAAGGCCGCGCCCGGCTTGTTCTCGATCTGCGATATCGCGACACGGAGGCGTGCCAGGTCCGGGGCGGCGTCCACGCTCGCCGCTCCGAACACCGACACACCCCACGGGGTGTCTATGGACTGGGTTGCATTCATGGTGCCATCCAACCAGCCCCGGCCGGGGATCAGTTCGGGGAGAGCGTCCACCCCGTCGCCTCGACGCGGCCCGCGTCGCCCGGCCTGTTCCCGTCGAAGAGCGTCCGGCCGCCGTCCTCCACCCGGATGCCGTCGACGTACACACCGCGCCCGACGTACAACTGGTCCGTCGTGTAACGCCAGCGCAGTCGCACATCCGTGCCCTGCCGCCCGCTCAGGTCCGCCTCCACGCGGTGCCAGAGACGCCCCGACCAGCCGGAGACCGCGCCGTCCGGATGGGCCAGAGGCTCCCGGGGCCGCTCTCCCTGCGTCGGCACGGTGGTGAAGGGGACGGGCTGCCAGCTCCCCCCGGCGTCCGAGGACGCCTCCAGGCGGAGGAGGTCCGAGGCCGGCTCGGTGTCCCACCAGAGGGCGCAGCTCAGCACGGTGCGCGGGGAGGCGGGACGCAGGGCGGGCAGGGCGAGTGTCGCGTTCGCCGCGCTCGCCATGCCGGAGAACCAGGAGGTGCCGCCCCGGGCAGGGCGGACCGGAACCGCGCGGGCCATGCGGTTGGCGGCGGCGACCCGAGGGGCGCTGCCCGAACGCCAGCTGCGCACGGGGTGGACGGAGTTGCCCAGCACGATCAGGAACGAGTCCGTCGTCGGGTCGAGGACCAGGCTCGTGCCGGTGAAGCCCGTATGGCCCGCGGTGCGCGGAGTGGCCATCGCGCCCATGTACCAGTGCTGGTAGAGCTCGAAGCCCAGCCCGTGCTCGTCACCGGGGAAGGCGGTGTTGAAGTCGGTGAACAGCAGTTCCACGGACTCCTCGGACAGAATCCGGGCCCTGCCGTAGGAGCCCCCGTTGAGCAGGGTGCGGGCCAGGACCGCCAGATCCCAGGCGCACGAGAAGACGCCCGCGTGGCCGGCCACCCCGCCCAGGCTGAACGCGTTCTCGTCGTGGACCTCACCCCAGACCAGTCCGCGGTCCAGCCCCGACCAGGGGAGCCGTGCGTCCTCGGTCGCGGCGATCCTGGGCTTCCAGGAGGCGGGCGGGTTGTAGCGAGTGCGGTGCATCCCGAGCGGAGCGGTGATCTCCTCGCGGAGCAGGACATCCTGGGTGCGGCCGGTGATCTCTTCGAGGATCAGCTGCAACGAGATCAGATTGAGGTCGGAGTAGAGGTACTTCGTGCCGGGAGCCGAGGCCGGGACCTCGTCCCAGAGCAGACGGAGCTTCCCCTCGCGGGTCGGTTCCTTGTAGAGCGGGATCCAGGCACGGAAACCCGAGGTGTGCGTGAGCAGCTGACGGACCGTGATGTCCTGCTTGCCACCGCCCGCGAAGTCGGGCAGGTAGGAGGCGACCGGCGCCTCGAGCTCCAGCGCGCCCCGCTCGATCTGCTGGACGGCCAGGATCGAGGTGAACAGCTTGGACACCGAGGCCAGGTCGAAGACGGTGTCCTCGGCCATGGCGATCTGCTGCTCCGGGGGGAACTCCACCCCGGTGTCGGTCTTCTCGTCGTACGCCGCGTAGCGCACAGCCCGCCCGATCGGCCGGTGCAGGGCCACGGTGCCACCGCGGCCCGCGAGCAGCACCGCGCCGGCGTACCAGGGGTGCTTCGGGGAGTCGGAGAGGAACGCCTCCGCGTCGGCGACCAACTGGTCGAGCTGGTCCGGCAGCAGTCCGGCCCGCGCGGCCGAGCCGCGGCGCAGTGTCGGTCGGCCGCGTCCTGATCCCATACCCGTCCCGGTTCCCGATGGTGCTTCGCCGTTCGCGGCGGCCTCCGTACCCCGTCCGGCGCCGGCCGCCGCTCCCGCGGCCCCCGCGAAGGGGATCGGAGCGAGAGCGAGCCCTCCGCCCAGCGCCAGTATCCCGCCGCCCAGTCTCCGACGGCTCATTCCCCTGCCCGACACGTCCCCGGCCATCCGGAACCCCTTCCCCTCACGTCGAAAGCACCCGCGTGAAATTAACTTTCGAAATCTCGTACGGTGATGAAACTTCCTGCCGAAGCGGAGAATACTGTCGGCGTGGCCCTCCCGTGGGCCTCTCGCACAACAAAGAATCTGACGCACCATCAGCGATGTCGCCCGGTGCGGAGACCCCGTACGACGGCAAGGCGTCGTGCGAGGGGCCCGACACGACGGCAGGTGCCCCGGGAGTGACGTGAGGGCCTGGTGCGACGAAAGGGACCTGGCGCGGGGCGAGGCGGGCCGTGTCGCGAGGTCAGTGGCCTTGCGCGGGGCGAGGCGGGCCGTGTCGCGAGGTGAGGGGCCTGCCACGAGGTGAGGCGGGCCTTCTCGCGTCGCGAGGGGGAGTGCCGGCCGGGCGCGTGCGGCGACACCGCGATTCCTGGCTCTTGACCTCCGATGTCCCGCCGCACAGGATCACGCCATGACAGGTGTACGCAGCAGCACAGTGGACGGCGTCGTGGCTCGCAGCGCGCGGCGCACCCCCGGGCGCACCGCTGTGCGGTACGGGGAGCGGTCCTGGACCTACGCCGCCCTGGACGCCGCGATCAGCACGGCGGCCGCCGTACTGACCGGGGAGCACGGGCTGCGCAATGGCGACCGGGTGGCGTCCTACGCCCACAACTCGGACGCGTACCTGATCGCCTACCTCGCCTGCGCGCGTGCGGGCCTCGTCCATGTGCCGGTCAACCAGAACCTGACCGGCGAGGACCTGGCGTACATCCTCGGGCAGTCCGGGAGCACCCTGGTGCTCACCGACCCCGGCCTCGCCGAGCGCGTCCCCGAGGGGCACGCGGTACGGCCGCTGCGCGACGCACCCGACTCCCTCCTCGGTGCACTGGACACCCCGCGCCCCTTCACGCCCGAGCGTGAACCCGGGGCTGAGGACCTCGTCCAGCTGCTCTACACCTCGGGCACCACTGCCCAGCCCAAGGGCGCGATGATGACGCACGGAGCGCTGGTCCACGAGTACGTCAGCGCCATCGCCGCGCTCGACCTGCGTGCCACCGACCGCCCGGTGCACTCGCTGCCCCTGTACCACTCCGCCCAGATGCACGTGTTCCTGCTGCCGTACCTCGCGGTGGGCGCCGAGAACACCATCCTCGACGCCCCGGACGCCGGCCGGATCTTCGACCTGGTCGAGGCCGGCGAAGCGGACAGCCTCTTCGCACCGCCCACGGTCTGGATCGGCCTCGCCAACCACCCCGAGTTCGCCACCCGTGAGCTCGGCGCCCTGCGCAAGGCGTACTACGGCGCGTCGATCATGCCCGTGCCGGTACTGGAACGCCTGCGCGAGCGGCTGCCGGAGCTGGCGTTCTACAACTGCTTCGGGCAGAGCGAGATCGGCCCGCTCGCCCTCGTCCTCGGCCCCGACGAGCACGAGGGCCGGATGGACTCCTGCGGGCGCCCGGTGCTCTTCGTCGAGGCGAAGGTGGTGGACGAGAACGGCCAGGACGTGCCCGACGGCACGGCGGGCGAAGTGGTCTACCGCTCCCCTCAGCTCTGCCAGGGCTACTGGGACAAGCCCGAGGAGAGCGCCGAGGCCTTCCGTGACGGATGGTTCCACTCCGGCGACCTCGCCGTACGTGACGCCGACGGCTACTTCACGGTTGTCGACAGGGTGAAGGACGTCATCAACTCCGGCGGCGTACTTGTCGCCTCCCGGCAGGTGGAGGACGCCCTGTACACCCATCCGGCGGTTGCCGAGACGGCCGTGGTGGGGCTCCCGGACGAGCGCTGGATCGAGGCCGTCACCGCGATCGTCGTGTTGCGCGGCGAGGCGTCCGAGGCCGAACTGATCGCGCACGCGCGCGAGAAGCTGGCCCACTTCAAGGCCCCGAAGAAGGTCCTGTTCGTCGGCGAACTCCCGCGCAACGCCAGTGGAAAGATCCTCAAGAGGGAGCTGCGCGACACGTACTCCTGAGCACCGCCGCGATGCCTGGCAGGGGCATGGGTGCGCCCCCGGGTCGGCGCGATGCGCTCGCATGCCGACCACGTCAGCTGTGACCGGGGCCTGCCCGCTCAGTGTCGACCACAGTCCGCAGCGGCCGGGCCCCCGCTCGTCCCCACCGAACTTCCCGCCTGGCAGACCGCCTTCGGTGGTCCCGGGAAGTGGTCGGTTCCGCGCGTCCCCGCTCTCCGGGACCGCGGACGAGGAAGCGCCGGGCCCTGTCGGGTTCCGGGTGGCCCACCGCCGTCTGACGGGCCACCGGGCGGAGCACAGCCGCCTTAACCCGTTCGCCGTCCACACGTGATTGCTCCTCAGATCCGCCTCCGAATCGGGTGACCTGCGTAAACGGTCGCCGGAATGCCCGTTCCCGGGACCGGCCGGGTGAAGGGGCAGGGGACGCCTCGTGTTGCGGGGGTGACGGGGTGTCGGTTGCCTCGGGAGCGGAGCACAGCAGAGGTGCCGCGCAGACCGGCCGGACCCTGCTCCCGTTGGAGGAACCACATGCGCAACACACGCATCGGTGCGGGTATCTGTCTGGCCGTGGGACTGCTCGCGCTCACGGCTCCGGCCGCGGGCGCGGCCGCCGAACCAGCCGCTGAACAGACCATCAGGATCAGCCCGGCGAAGGCCTCGCCGGGCACACAGGTCACCGTCACCACCAGAGCCTGCGGCAAGGAGACCTACGGCAAGGGCACCTCGGAGGCAGGAGGTGCCTTCCACCTCTTCGAGGGCGACCGCAAGGGCGTACTGGTCGGCATCTTCGAGATCCCGAAGGGTACGGAGCCCGGCACCGACACCGTCACCGTGAAGTGCCCGCCGCGCATCAAGATCATTGACACGTACCAGATCGTCGACCGCGCACCCAGCGGCGGAGTCGACGCCGGCTTCGGGGTCTCCACCGGCGGAAGCACACAGCTCGCCGTGGGGAGCGTGCTGCTCGCCGGGGCGGTGGCCGGGGGAGTGGTGAGGATGCGCCGCCGGACAGCTGCCACCGCGCGCGGCTGACGGCACGCCCTGGCCCGCGGACCGTGCGGGGCGTGCCCGCGTCGGGGCCGTGCCGCCGCCGACGGTGCGCCCCGCCCCGGGCCCTGGAGGCAGCTGCGGCTCCGGGGCGTGGTGCGCAGCCGTCCGTACGCGGTCCCGGACCATGGCGGTCGTTCGGTCTTCGCGCCGCGCTGACGCTCCCACCCGTCGCCGGTCCTGGCGCCGCTCCGGCGTCGGGCCGCGGTTGACGGTACGGGTCCCGGGCGCCGCCCTGGCTTCGGATCGCGGCTGACAGCACCTCCGTCACCGGCCAGGGCGCCGCTCCGCCTTCGGACCGCGCGTGTTGCGAACACATCGCGATCCGCAGGCCCGGGCAGTTCGTTCCCGGCCCGGTCATTCCCAGGTCGCCGTAGGTCCCACCCGTAGGTCCCACCCGTGGGTCCCGAAGCCGATCCGGCTCGCGGGGCCCATGGACCCCCATCCCACCCGCTGCGAACCAGAGGCACACGCGATGGAAACCGGGCGCAGGAACAGCACCTCGTCACCCCAGACGTTCCCGGCGGTCAAGCACCTTGTCTGGGCCTTCGTGGCGGGCACGGTGCTGGTGGTCACCGGTCTGCGCGACGACAGCCCGCCGCAGCCGCCCGCCGCCCAGTCCGTCACGGCCCCCGCTCCACCCGGCACCTCGGCATCGGCCTCGCCGGAACCGTCCGGGGGCCGCACACCCGCCCCGGTGGTGCCGGCCGTCCAGGTCCCCGCCTACCTGGCCCCGGAGCGCCCCGCCGCCGGACCGCCCTCCTACGTGCGCCGTGCCACGGCACCCCCAGCGCTCCTTCCCCGGCCCTATGTCCGTCCCGCCCCCCTCCGCCCCCTCCCGCCGAACCCCTCACCGGTGCCGGCGAGGAGCGGCGTCGCCACACCTGCGCCCAGCCGCAGCGCCGCTGCCGCACCACGTCCCGCCGCCCGGCCACTCCCGCCCTCGGCGCCGCTCCGGCTGCGGATCCCGACGCTCAAGGTGGACGCGCCCCTGATGGAACTGGACCTGGACAAGGCGGGCGCCCTGAAGCCTCCGCCCGACAACAACCCCGTACTCGCGGGTTGGTACGCGGGCGGCACCGTGCCCGGAGCCGAAGGCACCGCGATCACCGCCGGGCACGTGGACACCCGTCTCGGGCCCGGTGTCTTCCAGAAACTGGGATCGCTGCGCAAGGGCGCCACGGTCGAGATCGACCGGGTCGATCTGCGTACCGCCGTGTTCACCGTCTACGCCGTCGAGGTCTACAGCAAGAAGAACTTCCCGGACCAGAAGGTCTACGGCCCCTCCACCAGGCCCGAACTGCGGGTGATCACCTGCGGCGGCGACTACAGGAAGAAGACCGGCTACCAGGACAACGTCGTCGTATTCGCGACCCTGACCGCCACACGCTGATCCCGGCCCCCATTCCGCTCATGCGGGGCTCACCCCCCTGAGGTTCGCACCGTGCGGGAGACTCGTGGCGCTTGAGCTACCTGCGACGTTCGAGCCACCCGTGACGCCTGTGCCTCCAGTGACGTCTATGCCTCCGGCGACCGGGCGCACCTCAGCTGTCCCCCCGCAGATCGACGATCCGCTTGATCTTGCCGACCGACCGCTCCAGCGTCTCCGGGTCGACGATTTCGACCCCGACGCTCACACCCACACCGTCCTTCACGGCGGCCGCGATCGACCGAGCTGCTGCTGCCCGCTCCTCCGACGTAGCACCGGCCCGCGTTTCGGCCCGCACGGTCAGTGCGTCCAGGCGCCCCTGCCGCGTCAGTCTCAGCTGGAAGTGAGGGGCGACCCCCGGCGTCCGCAGGACGATCTCCTCGATCTGGGTGGGAAAGAGGTTCACCCCGCGCAGGATCACCATGTCGTCACTGCGCCCCGTGACCTTCTCCATGCGGCGGAAGGCGCGAGCCGTCCCCGGCAGCAGACGCGTCAGGTCCCGGGTCCGGTAGCGGATCACCGGCATGGCCTCCTTGGTGAGCGAGGTGAAGACCAGCTCCCCCTCCTCCCCGTCCGGCAGGACCTCCCCGGTGAGCGGATCGACGACCTCCGGATAGAAGTGGTCCTCCCAGATGTGCAGCCCGTCCTTGGTCTCGACGCACTCCTGGGCCACGCCGGGTCCCATGACCTCCGACAGTCCGTATATGTCGACCGCGTCGATGGCGAACCGCTCCTCGATCTCGCCGCGCATCTGCTCGGTCCACGGCTCCGCGCCGAAGATGCCGACCTTCAGCGATGTCGTGCGGGGGTCGACGCCCTGGCGCTCGAACTCGTCCAGCAGGGTCAGCATGTACGAGGGAGTGATCATGATGATCTCGGGCCGGAAGTCCTGGATCAGCTGCACCTGGCGTGCGGTCATGCCCCCGGACGCGGGGATGACGGTGCAGCCGAGCCGCTCCGCACCGTAATGCGCTCCCAGCCCACCGGTGAACAGACCGTATCCATAGGCCACATGGGCCTTGTGGCCCGGACGTCCGCCCGCAGCCCTGATCGACCGTGCGACCACGTCCGCCCAGATGTCCAGATCGCGCTCGGTGTACCCGACGACCGTGGGCCGGCCCGTCGTGCCACTGGAGGCGTGGATCCTCCGGACCCGGTCCTCCGGAACGGCGAACATCCCGAACGGGTAGTTGTCGCGCAGGTCGGACTTCACGGTGAACGGGAAGCGGGAGAGATCGGCGAGGGAGGTGCAGTCATCCGGCCGCACACCGGCCTTGTCGAAAGCCGCCCGGTAGAAGTCGACGTGGTCGTAGGCGTGCCGCAGCGTGGCCCGGAGGCGCTTCAGCTGCAGGGCCTCGAGCTCGTCGCGGCCGAGCCGCTCGCCGGCGTCAAGCAGCGCGGTCATACGGATCATCCCCTCGCCGACCGACGACCGACCATTCGGTCGTCTCCTGTGATCAGTAATTCAGGAGGCGGCCCGTCCTGGCAAGGGGGAGACGCGGCCTGTGGAAAACTCCTGTGAGCGGTCACCTGATTCGCTGTGGGCGTAGGCACGCGCACCATGCGCCCGACCCTGTTTGGATGGCAGTCATGCCGATCTTCAACACGTACGACGGGACCGAGCTCGCCTACCACCTCCACGGCGAGGGCGAGCCGCTGATCTGTCTGCCCGGCGGTCCCATGCGGGCCGCGCGATACTTCGGCGACCTCGGCGGACTCTCGCGCGTGCGGCAGCTCGTCCTGCTCGACCTCCGCGGCACCGGGGACTCCGCGATACCCGAGGACACGTCGAGCTACCGGATCGACCGGCTCGTGGAGGACGTCGAGGCGCTCCGCGCACACCTGGGCCTGGAGAAGGCGGACCTGCTGGGGCACTCCGCATCGGGTGAACTCGCGGCGCTCTACGCCGCGAAATACCCGCAGCGCCTGCGCTCCCTCACCCTCGTCACGCCCGCGACCGGCATCCTGGGGCTTCCCGCCACCGACCAGGACCGGCGCGACGCCGCCGCGCTGCGCGCCCACGAGCCCTGGTATCCCGAGGCCGCGGCCGCCCTCGCACACATCCAGGCCGGACAGGCCACCGCCGAGGACTGGGCCGGGATCAGGCCGCTCACCTACGGCCGCTGGGACGCGGAGGCCCAGGCGCACGCAGCCGATTCACCCGGGCAGAAGAACGCCCTGGCAGCGTCGCTCTACTACCCGGAGAACGGCCTCGACACCGCCCCCGCGCTCGCCGCCCTGCGTGAGCTGTGCGCGCCCGTCCTCGTCCTCGCGGGGGAGTACGACGGCGGCCCCACCCCCGACCGCGCCGCCGAGCTCGCCGCGCTGTTCCCCTACGCGGAGTTCGCCGTCCAGCGGGGTGCCTCCCACTTTCCCTGGATCGACGACCCCGGCGCCTTCGTCCGCACCGTCACCGCCTTCCTCGACCCCGAGGTCAGCAGTGTGCAGGCGGGCGGAATCCGGCTCGCGTACCGCACCTGGGGCGATCCGTCCGCCCCTCCCGTCGTCCTCGCGCACGGCCGGTGCGGCAGCAGTCTCGACTGGACGGGCATCGCGGAGGAGCTCGCCGCCCGCCACCGGGTGTACGCCCTCGACTTCCGGGGCCACGGTCTCAGCGACTGGCCGGGCCGCTACAGCTTCGAGTTCTTCCGCGACGACCTGCACGCCTTCCTGGAGGCCCGCAACCTCTCCGGCGCCACGGTGATCGGGCACTCCATGGGAGGCGCGGCAGCCCTGCTGCTCGCCGAGCGGGACCCGGCACTGATCGGGTCACTGGTCATCGAGGACGCCCCGGCCCTGCTCCCCCTCGACCCGCCCCGCCCGCCGGCCGAGCGGCCGCCGGGCGAGCTCGGCTTCGACTGGCAGGTGGTCCCCTCCATCGACGCCCAGCTGAACGCCCCCGACCCGGCCGCACGGGAGAACCTGGGCGAGATCACCGCACCGGCGCTCGTCGTCGGAGGCACCCGGAGCCATATCGACCAGGAGCAACTGGCCTGGATGGCCCGGCAGATCCCCGGGGCCCGGTTCATCGCGGTCGACGCCGGCCATCTCGTGCACAGCGAGAATCCGGAGGCCTTCCTCGCGGCCCTCAGATCCTTCGGCATCGGCTGACCGGCAGGCCGTGCGGCGCTGCCGGTCACCCGACACGTCCGTCAGACGCGGTGCAGCAGCGTCGCCAGGACCTCGTACAGCGTCCCCTCCGGGTCCGCCGCCCCGCCCTCCGAACGCCAGGCCACGAACCCGTCGGGGCGCACGAGCACGGCGCCCTCGGCGGACGTGCCGTGGGCGGCGGCCCAGTCGGCACCGTCCTCGGACCGGAGATCCGCGCCCTCGTCGGGACCGATCCCGAAGGCGTCCAGACGGACCGACAGACGTTTCGCCACCTGCTCGGCCGCCGTGCGCCAGTCCTTGTACCGGGCGTCGCTCAGCAGCACGAACGACCGCTCGTAGAGATCCAGGGTGGACACCCGCCCGCCCTCGCGGCCGAGCCACATGTGCGGTGCCCTGGTGCCGGGTTCGCCCGCCAGGCCCATCCCCTCGGGGACCACGGGCAGGCCGGGATCGACGTCCAGGACCGCGCCGCGCACATAGCGGTAGCCGAGCGCGACCGTGAGCATGCCGCCCTTGCGCCCGCCGCCGGGACCGGGCGAGCCGGCGTACCCCGGGTGACTGTGCTCGGAGGAACGGGCCGACGCGCGTGCGCTCGTGGCCTTCGCCACGGGCAGCCGCTCCGCCTCGTACGTCTCGAGCAGCCCCGGTCCGGCCGCCTCGTCGATCACGGCCGCCAGCTTCCAGGCCAGGTTGTGCGCGTCCTGGATACCGGTGTTGGAGCCGAACGCCCCGGTGGGGGACATCTCGTGGGCCGAGTCCCCGGCCAGGAACACCCTGCCCGAGCCGTACCGTTCGGCGACGCGCTCCGCAGCGTGCCACGGAGCCTTGCCCGTGATCTCGATGTCGAGATCCGGCGCTCCGACGGCCCGGCGGATGTGCTCCGCGCACCGCTCGTCGGTGAAGTCCTCCAGCGTCTCGCCGCGGTCGGGCTGCCAGGGGGCGTGGAACACCCACCGCTCCACGTTGTCCACGGGCAGCAGCGCCCCGTCCGCCTCCGGATTCGTCAGATAGCAGACGATGAAGCGCCGGTCACCCACCACGGTGGCGAGCTCGCGTGAGCGGAAGGTGATGCTCACGTTGTGGAACAGGTCGCCGGGACCCGTCTGGCCGATGCCGAGCTGCTCCCGGATCGGGCTCCGGGGCCCGTCCGCGGCGACGAGGTAGTCCGCCCGGACGGTGGTGTGCTTCCCGGTCTCCCGGTCCTTCACGACAGCGGTGACCCCGTCCGGGTCCTGCTCGAAGCTCATCAGCTCGGTGGAGAACCGCAGCTCGCTGCCCTGCGCACGGGCGTGTGTCACCAGCACCGGCTCCAGGTCGTTCTGGCTGCACAGGCACCACCCGCTCGGGCTGAACCGGGCGAGCCCGCCACCCGGGTCGATCTCCTTGAACAGCCACTCCTGGTCGTCGCCTGTGAGGGAGCCGGCCTGCAGGATGCCGTGGTTGCCCGCCAGCACGGACGCCGCGTCACGGATCAGCTGCTCGGCACCCGCGGTGCGGAACAGCTCCATCGTGCGCACGTTGTTGCCGCGCCCACGCGGGTGGGTCGAGGTGTCGCTGTGTTTCTCGACCAGCAGGTGGCGGACGCCGAGCCGGCTCAGGAAGAGGGAGGCGGACAGGCCCACCAGGGAGCCGCCCACGATGAGGACCGGTACGCGGAGGTCGACGTTCTCGTTCATCAGTTGCTCCAGCTCGGACGCACGGGGGATGCACTGTCCATGCCCTGATACGAGCCCCTCGGCAGGGCTTCGGACGGTGCCTCACCTGAACGGTTCATAAATCTCGCGCCGCCCGTACCAGCGTTCCACGATCAGTCGCGGGAGCGATGCCCGTGATGCGGGCGAGGACGTCACGCGTCAGCGGACAGGGATCCGCGCCGCTTCCACCGAAACCGACGGATGACGAGAGGCCACGGGACGTGGCCGCCGCACCGTCTCGAAGGAGAGCTAACGATGACAACCCTCTCGGAACGGATATCGCAGTCCGCCTTCGACGGCTCGAGGCTCCGGGTCATACTCATGCTCGACCTGCACGACGGCGCCCAGAACCAGTTCCTCGAGGCGTACGAGCACATGCGCAACCAGGTGGCCTCGATCCCCGGACACATCAGCGACCAGCTGTGCCAGTCCATCGAGAACCCCTCGCAGTGGCTCATCACCAGTGAGTGGGAGAGCGCGCCGCCGTTCCTCGCCTGGGTGAACAGCGAGGAGCACGTCGCGACGGTGCAGCCGCTGCACAGCTGCGTACGCGACACGCGCTCGCTCCGTTTCAGCGTTCTGCGGGAGACCGGGGCGGCGTTCGAGAATGCCCCCGAACCCGTCAAGGGACGCCTGCAGGCCGCACCGCGGCTGGGCGACGGTGTCGTGCGCCACGCGCTCACCTTCACGGTGAAGCCCGGCACGGAGGAGCTGGTCGCGAAGATCCTCGCCGACTACGACTCCCCGCAGGCACGCGTCGACGAGAACACGCGACTGCGCCGCACCTCGCTCTTCATGCACGGAAACCGTGTCGTGCGAGCGGTCGAGGTCGAGGGCGATCTCATGGCAGCCCTGCGCCACGTCTCGCGTCAGCCCGAGGTCAGGGCCGTCGAGGAGGCCATCAACGAGTACCTGGAGCAGGACCGCGACCTCAGCGACCCCGACTCCGCCCGGATGTTCTTCACCCGAGCGGCGCTCCCCACCGTCCACCACGTGACGGCCGGCCGCCACGCCCCGGCGGACGTCCAGCGGCACGCGCTGTTCTACCAGGCCAAGGAAGGCTGCGGAATGGCGCTGGCCCGGCTGCTCGCCGGTGAGGACGAGGAGGCGGCGGACGACGCCACCAGCCCCATCGAGAGCAGCACCATCTTCCAGCGCGACGACATCGTCGTACGGCTCCTCGAAGTCAGCGGCCCGCTCGACGCCCAGCCCACGCAGGCGCTGGGGATCGGCGGCGGCCGCAAGGCGGCCATGCTCGGCCGGCTGCTGGACGGCGGCGCCAACGGCATGCCGACGACCGACCAGGAGGCCGCGCGCTTCCTCGCGCAGGCGGAGATGAATCTGATCACCGACCGTCGGGCCGGCGAGGCCTGATCCGCGTCACCGGCAGCGGGGCCGCTCCCCGCTGCCGTCACACAGCACAACGTGCCTGGAGGAGACCAGCCATGACCACCCACCGGCCTCGCATCGTGGACCTCAGCGAGACTCAGCCCAACCGCAGGCGCGGAGGCGACCTGCGCGCTCTGCTCACCCCCACGGCTGTGGGTGCCACCAGCGGCTTCATGGGGCTGGCCATCGTCGGCCCCGGTGAGCGCATCGGCGAGCACTACCACCCGTACTCCGAGGAGTTCGTGTACGTCGTGCAGGGGCTCCTCGAAGTGGACCTGGACGGCGAGTCGCACGCGATCCGGCCCGACCAGGGGCTGCTGATCCCGCCGCACGTCCGTCACCGCTTCCGCAACGTCGGCGACGTGGAGGCGCGGATGGTCTTCCACCTCGGCCCGCTCGCCCCGCGCCCCGAGCTCGGACACGTGGACACCGAGGTCACGGAGAGTGCGGACCCCAGCGACGGCTACGCGCCGCCAGAACGAACGGGGGCCGCGTCATGACACGGCGTGTGGCAGTCACCGGGGTCGGCGTCGTCGCCCCCGGTGGCATCGGAGCCCCGGCCTTCTGGGACCTGCTCTCCAACGGCCGGACCGCCACCCGGGGCATCACCCTCTTCGACCCCGCGGCGTTCCGCTCGCGCATCGCCGCGGAGTGCGACTTCGACCCCGTCGCGTACGGCCTGGACGACGAGCTGATCGCACGTTCGGACCGGTACGTCCAGTTCGCCCTGGTGGCCGCGCGCGAAGCACTCGGCGACGCCGGGCTCGACATGGAGAAGGAGGACCCCTGGCGCGTAGGGGTCTCCCTCGGCACCGCGGTCGGAGGCACCACCCGCCTCGAACACGACTACGTCGCCGTCAGCGGCAGCGGTGCCCGCTGGGACGTCGACCACCGGCCGGCGGGCGCTCACCTGGAACGGGCGTTCTCCCCCAGTACCCTCGCCTCCGCCGTGGCGGAGGAGGTCGGCGCGCACGGCCCCGTACAGACCGTCTCGACCGGCTGCACCTCGGGACTGGACGCCATCGGATACGCCTTCCAGTCCGTCGAGGAGGGCCGGGTCGACATCTGCGTCGCCGGGGCCTCCGACACCCCGATCACCCCGATCACCGTCGCCTGCTTCGACGCCATCAAGGCGACCTCGGCGAACAACGACGACCCGGAGCACGCCTCCCGGCCGTTCGACGCCCGCCGCGACGGCTTCGTCATGGGCGAGGGCGGAGCCGTCCTCGTACTCGAGGAGCTGGAGCACGCACGGGCTCGCGGGGCGACCATCTACTGCGAGATATCCGGCTACGCCACCTTCGGCAACGCCTACCACATGACCGGGCTGACCAGTGAGGGCCTGGAGATGGCCGAGGCCATCAACACCGCCCTCGGACACGCCCGGCTCGACGGATCGCAGGTCGACTACGTCAACGCGCACGGCTCGGGCACCAAGCAGAACGACCGGCACGAGACGGCGGCCGTGAAGCGGGCGCTCGGCGCACACGCGTACAAGGTGCCGATGAGCTCGATCAAGTCCATGGTCGGACACTCTCTGGGCGCCATCGGAGCGATCGAGATCGCCGCGTGCGTCCTGGCCCTCGAACACCAGACGGTGCCCCCGACGGCCAACTACGAGACCGCGGACCCCGAGTGCGACCTCGACTACGTACCGCGCACCGCACGGCCGCTCAAGCTGCGCAGCGTGCTCTCGGTAGGCAGCGGGTTCGGTGGCTTCCAGTCCGCCGTCGCCCTGACCCGATCAGGCGGGAGGACCCCATGACCAGCTCGGCACACCGACGGTCCGTCATCACGGGAATCGGTGTCATCGCTCCCAACGGGAGCAGCACCGGTGCCTTCTGGAAGCAGACGCAGGAAGGCGTCAGCGTCCTGGACACGGTCTCGCGCGAGGGCTGCGAGAACCTTCCGCTGCGGGTCGCGGGCGAGGTCAGGGACTTCGACCCGGTCGCGGCCGTGGAGGAGCGCTACCTCGTCCAGACCGACCGTTTCACCCACTACGCGATGGCGGCCGCCGATCTCGCCCTCGAGGACGCGCGGCTCGGCCGTGCCGACTACGAGGACGAGCCGTTCAAGGTCGGGGTGGTGACCGCCGCCGGCTCCGGCGGCGGTGAATTCGGCCAGCGGGAGCTGCAACGGCTCTGGGGCCAGGGCTCCAAGTTCGTCGGCCCCTACCAGTCCATCGCCTGGTTCTACGCGGCCAGCACCGGCCAGATCTCGATCCGGGGCGGCTTCAAGGGACCCTGCGCCGTCGTGGCCAGCGACGAGGCCGGCGGTCTCGACGCGGTCATGCACGCCGCGCGGTCGATCGGGCGCGGCACCGACGCCGTGGTCGTCGGCGCAGCGGAAGCACCCCTCGCGCCGTACTCGGTCGTCTGCCAGCTCGGCTACGAGGACCTCAGCCGCTGCGACGAACCCTCGCGCGCCTACCGGCCCTTCACCGCCGACGCCTGCGGATTCGTGCCGGCCGAGGGCGGGGCCATGCTGGTGGTCGAGGAGGAGGCGAAGGCCCGCGACCGCGGCGCCAGGATCCGGGCCGAACTGGCCGGACACGCCGCCACCTTCACCGGCGCCTCCCGCTGGGAGCAGTCCCGTGAGGGGCTGGCCCACGCGATCGAAGGGGCACTGCGCGAGGCCGGATGCGCGCCCGAGGAGATCGACGTCGTCTTCGCGGACGCGCTCGGCGTGCCCGCCGCGGACCGCGCCGAAGCCCTCGCGATCGCCGACGCCCTCGGAGCGCACGGACGGCGCGTCCCGGTGACCGCCCCCAAGACGGGGATCGGCCGTGCCTACTGCGGCGCGCCCGTGCTCGACACGGCCGCTGCGGCGCTCGCCATGGAACACGGCCTGATCCCGCCCACGCCCAACGTGTTCGAGGTCTGCCACGACCTGGACGTGGTCACCGGCCGTGCGCGTCCCGCGGAACTGCGGACGGCGCTGGTGCTGAGCCGCGGGCTGATGGGCTCGAACTCCGCCCTGGTGCTGCGGCGCCCCACCGACACCCCGCTCTGAGAAGGAGTACCCCATGACCGCACAACTGACGTACGAGGAGCTGGCCGCGCTGATGAAGAGCGGCGCGGGCATCTCGGTCGAACCGCAGCAGATGGAGGGCAGCCCCGGCTCGGCCTTCGACGAGTACGGCCTGGACTCCCTCGGCCTGCTCGGCATCGTCGCCGCACTGGAGAACCGGTACGGCCACCCGCTGCCCGCCGACGCCGACCGGTGCAAGACGCCCCGGGAGTTCCTCGACCTCGTGAACAACACCCTCGTGACAGGAGCCTGACGTGTCCGGACACACCGAGAACGAGATCACCATCGCCGCCCCCCTGGACCTCGTCTGGGACATGACGAACGATCTCGAGAACTGGCCGCAGCTGTTCAGCGAGTACGCGGCCGTCGAGGTGATGAAGCGGGAGGGCCAGAAGACGACCTTCCGGCTCACCATGCACCCCGACGACAACGGCAAGGTCTGGAGCTGGGTCTCCGAGCGCACCACCGACCGCCAGGGACTCAACGTACGCGCCCGGCGTGTGGAGCCCGGACCCTTCCAGCACATGGACATCCGGTGGGAGTACTCGGAGGTCCCCGGCGGTACGCGGATGCACTGGCGGCAGGACTTCGCGATGCGGCCCGACGCGCCGGTCGACGACGCGTGGATGACCGACAACATCAACCGGAACTCCCGCGTCCAGCTCGAACTCATCCGCGACAAGATCGAGCAGCGCGACCGCGAGCGCCGTTCCGCCGCGGTCCCCGCCAACTGATGCCCCGAAAGGCAGCCGGATGCACCACGCACTGATCGTCGCCCGGATGGCACCCGAGTCCGCACCGGACATCGCGAAGCTGTTCGAGGCCTCCGACAACACCGATCTGCCCCACCTCGTCGGCGTCAACAGGCGCACGCTGTTCCAGTTCGGCGACGTGTACCTGCACCTGATCGAGTCCGACCGGCCCCCGGGCCCGGAGATCGCCAAGGTGACGGAGCACCCCGAGTTCAAGGCCATCAGCGACCGGCTCACCGCCTTCGTGAGCCCCTACGACCCGCAGACCTGGCGCGGTCCGAAGGACGCCATGGCCCAGCCGTTCTACCGGTGGCAGCGCGACGGCGCCTCCTGACGGACGGACGACCGCCCCGGGCCCGGCACTCACGTGCCGGGCCCGGGGCGGTCCTGTGGGGAGGCGCCGGTTACGGGACGCGGCACTCGAAAGCGTGCAGGTACGCGTTGACCGGGCTGATCTCGCCCACCCGCAGGCCCGCCTCGGACAGACGTGAGACCAGGCTCTCGCGCGTGTGCTTCGCACCGCCCACGTTGAGCAGGAGCAGCAGGTCCATGGCGGTGGTGAACCGCATCGACGGGGTGTCGTCGACGAGGTTCTCGATGATCACGACACGGGCACCGGGACGGGCCGCCTCGACCACGTTGCGCAGGGTCCTGCGCGTGCTCTCGTCGTCCCATTCGAGGATGTTCTTGATGACATAGAGATCCACGCCGACCGGGATCTCCTCACGGCAGTCACCGGGCACGATCCGCACCCGGTCCGCGAGCTCGCCGCCGTCCCGCAGCCGGGCGTCCGCCCTCGCCACGACACCCGGCAGGTCCATGAGCGTGCCCTGGACCGAGGGGTGCTTCTCCAGCAGGCTGGCGAGCACATGGCCCTGACCGCCGCCGATGTCGGCGACCGAGGACACCCCGGTGAGGTCGAGGAGCTCGGCGACGTCCCGGGCGGACTGCACGCTCGACGTGGTCATGGCCCGGTTGAACACCTGGGCGGACTCGCCCGCGTCCTGGTGGAGGTATTCGAAGAAGCCCTTGCCGAACGTCTCCGGGAAGACGGTCGTGCCGGAGCGCACGGCGTCCTCCAGGCGCGGCCAGACGTCCCAGGTCCAGGGCTCGGTGCACCACAGCGAGATGTAGCGCAGGCTGTTCGGGTCGTCCTCGCGCAGCAGCCGGGACATCTCCGTGTGGACGAACTTCCCCTCCGGCGTCTCGCTGAAGATCCCGTAGCAGCACAGCGCGCGCAGCAGCCGCCGCAGCGGTGCCGGCTCGGTGTCCACGACGAGGGCGAGCTCGGCGGCGAACGCGGGCGTCTCGTCGAGCGCGTCGGCGACTCGCAGTCTGGCCGCGGCGCGTACGGCGGCGGCCACGGCCGCTCCGAACGCCAGCTCCCGCAGGCGCATGGCCGGCGGCGGGGACGGGGCCTCGGCGGGCTTGGCGGTGGTGATGGTGGACTTCAGGGGAGTGGTGTCGGGGGTGGGACTCACGGTGGTCATGCCGTCTCGTTTCTGCTGGTGCGGTGGTCAGCCGTCATCCGGCACACATCCCGGCCGGTACGGACGTCCCGCACGTGTTGCTGACGAAGGTGTTGCCCTTGCCGGAGGTGTCGCGGTTGGCGAGGTCGGCGGGCTGGTTGCCCTGCACGAGGTTCTCGCTGATCGTGTTGTCGGTGTTCAGCGCGCCGACGAAGCTCTTGAACAGGAGGATCCCGCCCGACAGCGGGGTCGAGCCGACGTTGTCCCGGATGACGTTGGACCGTACGACGGTGCGCTCACTGCCGGTGAGGACGATCCCGGATCCCTGGATCGCCGACAGACGCGGGGTCGCCGCACAGAACTTGTTGTTCTTCACGATCCGGTTGCCGCTGACCGTCATCGCGCCGGCCGCGGGCTTGGACTCGTCTCCCACGACGAAGACACCGCTGCAGTTGCCGGTCAGGGTGTTGCCGTCGATGACGAGGTTCCTGACCCGGCGGGCGGTGACACCGATGCGGTTCCCGCTCACCGAGTTGTCCAGGACCACCGTCCCTCCGGTGTCGGTCGCCCCGCCCTCCTCGCTGACCGAGTTGGCGATGAAGATCCCCGCGTCGCCGTTGCCGGTCGCGGTGTTGCGCCGGAAGTCGGCGCGGGTCGACCGCTCCTGCGCGATGCCCCAGGTGCCGTTGGAACGGGCGGTCACCTTGCGGACGGCCAGCTCGTCGGTCCAGGAGGCCCAGATACCGCTCTTGCTGAAGCCGGAGACGGTCAGTGCACGGATG
Organism: Streptomyces sp. CB02058; assembly: GCF_001905505.1. Lineage (GTDB taxonomy): Bacteria > Actinomycetota > Actinomycetes > Streptomycetales > Streptomycetaceae > Streptomyces. Next base: position 208,183 of record NZ_LIPG01000004.1, on the reverse strand, counting down.
GTGACACCGTCGACGGTGCGGCCCTTGGCGCCGATGACGCAGATGCCGTTCCCGCCGGCGGCGCAGGCGTTGGCCGCCTTCTTGCCGTTGGTCGCCTTCTTGCTCTTCGCCGCCGCGGGCGTGATGACCGTCCGCCGGCCCATGCCCTGGAGGGTCAGGCCCGGCTTGGTGACCAGGACGCTCTCGTGGTACGTGCCCGGCAGGATGACGATGGTGTCCCCGGGGTGCGCGGCGTCCACCGCGCTCTGGATGGACTCGCCCGGGCGCACCACATGATCACCGTGTCCGGTGGCGGCCGAGGGGACGGCCGCGAGACCCAGGGCCGTGGCAGTGCTGACGGTGATACCCGCCAGGCATTTCATGTGTTTTTTCCTCATGAGCCGAAGCTATGGGCGATCAAGCACCGGTGCCACGCAAGGTGAGCGTATGGATACATGGCGTGCCCGAATGGCTTACTCGTCCGGACAGGAACGCATCCCGCAGGCGCGCGGGTGCCCGCGCGCGGCCGTAGCGTGGCCTCATGACGGGCGAACGCGATCTGCGCACACTGCTGCACGGCATGAGGCCGGAACTGAATCCCGGCCGCTACGTCTTCACGGCCGTACCCGGCGGTGAGGTGCCCACCGGTGTCACCCCCGTCGTCACCGTCGCCGAGCGCGAGGGCCTGACGCTGGTCGTCCCCGAGGGGCAGGCGGTCGCGTCGGGGCTGGAGTTCCACTTCGTCGCGGGCTGGATCACTCTCCGTGTGCACTCGGCGCTCGACGCCGTCGGGCTGACCGCCGCGGTCTCACTGGCCCTCACTGATGCCGGGATCAGCTGCAACGTGGTCGCCGGATTCCACCACGACCACCTGTTCGTCCCGCACACGCGTGCGGCCGAAGCGGTCCAGGTGCTGGAGGCGCTGGCGGCGGAGTCCGGCCAGGGTCCTTCGCCGGGATCGGGCCGGATGAGGCCTGATCCCGGCGAAGGGGCTTAGGAGTGCCCGGCTCCGCAAGGTGAGCCGGGACACGTAACATGGCCCCATGTCCTTCCTCCGCCGCCGTAGCGCCGCCACACCCGCGGGCCCGGACTTCGATGTCCTGGCCATGGATCCGGGGGACTGGCCCGGCAACCTCGGCGCCGGTCTCCTTCCCGCTCCCGACGGGAGCTGCCAGGGCGTCTTCCTGCGCTACGACCTGTTCGGCGGCCGCGGTCCCGCGATGATCATCGGCAACCTGCCCGAGGGATCACCCGCCCGCGAGACCGAGGAGGGCCAGGTCCCCTTCGAGGTGGCCCAGCTCCTCCTCGCGCTCGAGAACGACGAGCCGGTCGAGGTGACCGGCACCGAGGACGTGCCCGTCATGCAGGGGGACAGCCTGCTGATCGTGCGCCGCATCAAGCTCTCCGAGAGCCGCATCTCCTGCGTCCAGTTCGACCGGAGCGACGGCGTGCTCGTCACCATCGCCAGCTGGGACCGGCCGATCACCGACGATCTGTACGCCCTGCTGAAGCCGCTTCCGGCAGAGCTGTTCCAACAGGGCTGAAACGTCCCTGCGCCGTCAGCAGGCGCGTCACCCGCGCCGCCGACGTCCCGAACCCCGTGGGACCACTGATGTGCCACGGGGTTCCCGTGCCCCGCCGCAGATCCTGCTCGCGGTAGCGGCGGCAGTCCCGGTGCCAGATCAGGATTCCGGCCATCCAGTGCTGGAGCTCCACGACATAGCCCGCCAGGATCTCCCGCACCTCCGCGTCCAGCGCGAAGTCGTCGTACAGCACCGGCAGTTCCCGCTCGGCGACATGCTGGAACTGACGCATCCGCGACTTCATCAGGTCGTGCACGATCGCGACCCCCGTCGGATAGTCCGTCCCGAAGAAGTTCTGCACGACCAGGACGCCGTTGTGCACCTCGCCCTCGTACTCGATCTCCTTCTGGTACGAGAACAGGTCGTTCATCAGGCACGCGTAGTCGGCGGCCGCGTTCTCCAGGGAGCGCATCGGTCCGCTGCGGTAGACCGCCTCGGGCACCTTCTTGCCGTGACCCAGCCGGCACAGGCTCATCGTCAGATCCGAGCCGAACGTCGCCCGGCGCATCTCCATGTAGTCCACCGGGTCGGGAATCCGGTTCTGCGCCTGATTCGCCAGCTCCCACAGCCAGCTGGCCGTCATGGACTCCACCGCCTCACGGAACGTGCGCCGGGCGGCCTCGTCCATCGGGCCGGACGTGCGCCCCCAGAGATCGGCGAGCCCGCGCTCCAGTGCGTTGACCGGCTCCGGCACCGGCGAGCCGTCCAGCGGCATGAACAGCGACAACCGCTCGTTGGCCAGCCGCGCCCCGGCCAGATCACGCGTCCGGCCGTGCACCACCGGGAACCAGTCGTCGCCGTACGTTCCCCAGGTCAGCCAGCCCGACGACAGATCGAGCTCGTCAGGAGTGGCATCGGGATGCAACCCGGCGGCGCACAGGGGCAGATCGGTCGCGACGAGCCTCTCCTCGTCCCAGATGTGCGAACCCGGCACACCGGGCTGCGCCTCCAGCAGGCCCATCCGGCGTGACCAGTCCACGATCCGCACCCGCGCCCCGTCCAGATGCGGGCTCAGCGTCGTGCTGAACGGCATCTCGAAGTCGGGCAGCAGCGACGGACCGACGTGCTGGAACGGCACATGGGCGTGGCTGCGCAGCCGGAAGGACTCCGAACGAGGCGTGAATCGCAGCGAAGCCGCGGCCATGCCGAAGCCGGGCACGCTCTCTCCCGCGCCGCCGCCGTTCATGTAACGGCTGGAACGCATGTGCCACTCGTGCCCGCCGGACTGCCAGTCCTGGAGCCCCTTGACGTACGCCAGGACGGCAACCGTCTCGTCGGGGGCGAGCCCCGCCTCCGCACAGAGCGGACCGAGCTCCGTCAGCGCGGTGTTCTCGAACTGATGCAGGCGCGAGGTCAGCAGATCGTTGACCGCCTCGGCCGCCTCCTGAGTGGTGCAGCCCAGGAACCTCTCGAGTACCAGCACACCGTTGCTGTTCTCCCCCTCGTCCTCGACCTCACGCTGGTACGAGAACAGGTCGTTGCGCAGGTGCACACCGTCGGAGAACGCGTCCCGCAGCACCCGCAGCGCACGCGAGTCCGCCACCGGGGCCGGCACCTCCGCGTTCGCCGCGTACTCCACCAGCCCGGCCGACCACGGCGCCCCGCCCACCTTGCGGCGCATCTCGATGTACTCGACGGGGTTGGCGATGCGCCCCTCGTTGATGTTGGCGAGCTCCCAGAGGGACTCGTTGAGCAGATTCTCCGTGGCCACCGCGAAGCGCGCCCGCCACGCGTCCGACATGGCCGGCACGGTCCTGGTCCACAGGTCGGCCAGACCCGCCTCCACCGGATTCGTCGGCTCGGGTGTGGCCGCACCCCGCTCCATCGGCATGAAGGCGGGCAGCCGGTCCAGATACCGCTTGCCGCCCTCACGGTCCGGAGTGCGCTTGAAGAGTTCGAGGAAATGGTCGTCGAAGAAGAAGACCCACACGTACCAGTCGGTGACCAGGGAAAGGGCTTCCGCCGAGCAGTCGGGGTGGGTGTACGCGCAGAGCAGCGCGTAGTCATGGGATTCGAGGTCCTTCTCGTCCCAGATTCCGGATCCCTCCAGCATCCCCATGCCGCGCGCCCACGCCCGGGTGTGGCTCCGGGCGGCCTCCAGATGGGGATTGAGACGCGCAGGGTACGGGACGTAGAAGTCCGGCAGTGAGAAGGGCTGTGCCATGTGCGTCGGGCCTTTCCGGTAACCCGGACCGGTCCACGTGGACCGGTCCTTTCGGCGCCAGCACTACCCTTCGGCCATCCGGGGCACGCACCGCGCGGAATAGTCACACAAGCTCAGGTCTAGTTGCACACTGCACTCTTGACGCACCGACACCTCCCGCCACAGAGTGTGCGCCGACATACGAACGCGGAAAGCACCGCAGGACAGCTCCGCCACCCCCGGCCCCGGAAGGGTTGTCATGACGTCGAAGCAGAGGATCAGACTCGCGCTCGCACTGACCACGGCGGGGGCGCTGAGTGTGGCGCTCCTCTCCCCGGCTGCGGCCGGCGCGGACGCCGTACGCCCCGAATGTCCGCGCACCCTGGACTGCGACTGGGTCCCGGCCGCCTACCAGCAGACCGGCGACCCTGCCGACAAGGAGACGTACGGCAACTACGACACGGCGGAGCGGCCCGACAGCAACGCCGTCAAGTTCATCGTCCTGCACGACACCGAGGTCGACTTCGACACCACTCTGAAGATCTTCCAGAACCCGGCCAACCAGACCTCCGCCCACTACGTGGTGCGCTCCTCGGACGGCCATGTCACGCAGATGGTCAAGAACAAGGACGTGGCTTGGCAAGCGGGCAACTGGTACCTCAACACCCACTCCATCGGCATCGAGCAGGAGGGCGTCGCGGCCGAGGGCGCCAAGTGGTACACGCCCGAGATGTACCGCTCGACCGCGCGACTGGTGCGTCATCTGGCGGCGAAGTACGACATCCCGCTCGACCGGCAGCACATCCTCGGCCACGACGGTGTACCGCCCACCAGCGCCGCGGGCACGAAGAACATGCACTGGGACCCGGGCCCGTACTGGGACTGGAACCGCTTCATGGCCCTGCTCGGGAAGCCCACTGTGCCCAGCGCTCCCGCGAGCAGCGAACTGGTCACGGTCAGCGCCGACTTCGGGAAGAACCAGCAGGAGTTCCGGGACTGCGAGAAGGGCGTCGACCTCCCCCGGCAGGGCAGCAGCGCCGTGCCTCTGCACACCGGGCCGTCCGACGACGCGCCACTCTTCTCCGACCCGGGACTGCACCCGGACGGCTCGCCGGGCACGAACTGCGCCGCGGACTGGGGCAGCAAGATCAGCGCCACCCAGCAGGCCGTCGTCGCGGGCAAGGAGAAGGGCTGGACGGCGATCTGGTGGTACGGGGAGAAGGCGTGGTTCCGCACCCCGGCAGGCTCCCGGGTCGTCACCCCCACATCCGGCCGTGTCGTCCGGCCCAAGGCGGGGAGGACCGAGGTGCCCGTGTACGGCGTGGCGTACCCGGAGAAGGCGGAATATCCCGCGGACTTCGTCAAGCCGACCGTGGGCAGCCCGCTCGTCTACACCATCAAGGAGGGGCAGGCGTTCCCCGGGGGCGGCGAGGCACCCACCGGCTACTACTACGCACCGACGATCGACGCGTCCAAGCCGTACGACCACACGTACTTCCAGGGAGCGCAGAAGTACGTCACGGTCCAGATCGGGCACCGGATCGGCTTCGTGAAGGCGTCCGACGTCGATGTGGTGCGGGCGCGCCCATGAGCCGCGGCTGAGAAGCACCGACAACGCGCTGCGGGACCCGTGTGTCGGCACCGGTCCCGCAGCGCGCTTTCCTCGTCCCCCGTAGGTCAGGCTTGTCGTCCCGGCGTGCTCAGCGGGTGCCCACCGCGGCGCGCACGGCCCGCCGCGCCATCGCGCAGTCGTCGTGCAGCCTGCGGAGCAGCAGCCGCTGTTCCTCGCCGGAGGACAGCACACCCTGCCGCGCCTGGCCGCCTCCGGCCGGGGCGCCTTCGCGCATGGCCCGCTGGACGGCCGTCTCGTACGTACGGATCTCGCGGGTCAGCACGATCATCAGGTTGACCAGGAAGGCGTCACGCGCAGCGGCGCCGGAGGCCTGCGCCAGCTGGCTGATCTGGCGGCGTGAGGCAGGGGCGTCACCGAGCACGGCCCACAGCGTCGCCAGGTCGTACCCCGGCAGATACCAGCCGGCGTGCTCCCAGTCGACCAGCACGGGGCCGGTGGGCGGCAGCAGGATGTTGGAGAGCAGGGCGTCGCCGTGGCAGAACTGGCCCATGCCCTGCCGCCCGCCCGCGTGGGCCAGACCGTGCAACAGCTTCTGCAGATCGCCGAGATCACGGTCGGTGAAGAGCCCCAACTCGTGATAGCGGGCGATGCGCGAGGCGTAGTCGAGCGGAGCGTCGAAGAGTCCGGCCGGCGGCCGCCAGGCGTTGACCCGGCTGACCGCACCGAGAACGGCGCGCAGGTCCGCGCGCGGCGGAGCCTCCGCCGGATGCCTCGTCAGGGCCGCGACGCGGCCCGGCATCCGCTCGATGACCAGGGTGCAGTTCTCCGGGTCGGCGGCGATGAGCCGAGGGACCCGGACCGGCGGACGGTGCCTGACGAAGGCACGATATGCAGCTATTTCGTGCCGGAATCGCTCGGTCCAGGCGGGGGAGTGATCGAGTAAACACTTGGCCACCGCGGTCGCGCGCCCGGTGGTGCCCACGATGAGGACCGAGCGGCCGCTGCGGCGGAGCACCTGCACCGGATTGAACTCCGGGCAGATGCGGTGGACCGAGGCGATGGCCATCCGCAGCTGTGCGCCCTGGGCGCCGGACAGGTCGAGCCGTCCGCTGAGCGGTTGGGTGCCCGGCCCCGCCGCCCGCCGGGTCCGACCCGTGCCGGACGCCGGTGCGGCGGCGCGGGGGTCGAGATACGGCCCGCTGCCCGTCCCCATGGGACGGAGCGGCCGGGGCGGGGCGGACACGGAGGACGATGCTGTGTACATGGGCGAGACAGATCCCTTCGTGCGCCGACAAGTTGCGTGCGCCGCCCCGGCCGGCGGCCGTTCGGCACCCTGGGGAGTACCTAGGGCTGCCGGGCGGGGTGGCGCTTTCCTACCTGACACCGACCTGCGGGTAGTGGAACATCTGGCGACCCCTGGCGAACCCTGGCGAATATTCGCCCGGCATCCGCTGGGGGGCTAGGGTCAAGTCAGCCGAGAACCTGGGGGCTTGACGTGACCGGAGAACCCAACACCCGCCTGTCCGACCTGTTCGGCCTCGCCGGATGGTCCAAGGGCGAACTCGCGAGAATGGTGAACAGGCAGGCGGCGGCCATGGGCCACCTCCAACTCGCCACCGACACCTCGCGGGTCCGGCGCTGGATCGACATGGGGGAGTCCCCCCGCGATCCGGTGCCCGAAGTGCTGGCAGCTCTGTTCACCGAGCGACTCGGCCGTGTCGTGACCATCGAGGACCTCGGGTTCGGCCGGCGCGGGCGTGTGGGGAAACGGCGGAAAGCCGGGACGCAGGACAATCCCGACGGACTTCCGTGGGCGCCCGAACGGACGGCAGCGGTCCTCACCGAATTCACGGGAATGGACCTCATGCTCAACCGACGCGGCTTGGTGGGCGCGGGCGCCGCGCTCGCCGCTGGCTCAGCTCTCACCGGCGCCATGCACGACTGGCTGCACTCCGAGCCCGCTCCGGCGGCCCGGACCTCCCACCTCAACTCCCCCCAGTACGCCGACAACGCGGGCTTCGATCTCTATGAGGCGGCGCCCATCGGATCGGAGGAGATCGAGGCCCTGGAGCGCTCGGTCGAAGTGTTCCGGGCCTGGGACGCCTCCAGAGGGGGCGGACTCCAGCGCAAGGCGGTCGTGGGCCAGCTCAACGAGGTGGGCGGCATGCTCGCCTACCGGCATCCTGAACATCTGCAGCGCCGCCTGTGGGGCGTCGCCGCCAACCTCGCCGTCCTCGCCGGGTGGATGTCCCACGACGTCGGCCTCGAACCCACGGCACAGAAGTACTTCGTCATCGCCGCCCACGCGGCGCGCGAGGGCGGCGACCGACCGCGCGCGGGCGAGGCCCTCTCCCGGGCCGCCCGCCAGATGGTCCACCTGGGCCGGCCGGACGACGCCCTGGACCTGATGAAGCTCGCCAAGTCCGGCTCGGGGGAGGAGACCCTGCCGCGTACGCGGGCGATGCTGCACACCATCGAGGCCTGGGCACAGGCGTCGATGGGCCGGGGACAGGCCATGCGGCGCACCCTGGGCGAGGCCGAGGAACTCTTCGTCTCGGACAAGGGCGACGTGCCGTCGCCGAGCTGGATGCAGATGTTCGACGAGGCGGACATGCACGGGATGCAGGCGCTGGCCTTCCGTACGCTCGCCGAGCACGACCCGGCGGCGGCGACCACGGCTCAGCGGCACGCCAAGCAGGCACTCGATCTGCGGATAAACGGTCGCCAGCGGTCCAAGATCTTCGACTACATCTCGCTCGCGTCGGCCTGCTTCATCGCCAACGACCCCGAGCAGGCAGACCGCTACGCACGGCTCGCCCTGGTGTCGATGGGGGAGACCTCCTCTCACCGCACCTGGGACAGGCTGCGCGAGATGTACCGGCTCACCGGGCAGTTCGCGGGCTACGGCAAGATCGAGGACCTGCGCGAGGAGATCGAGCTCGTCCTGCCCCCGCAGGCGGCCAAGAAGGCCAGAGGCTCGCAGATCTGAACCGGATCTCCGGCCAGGGAGATGCGCAGGCAGGTTCGGCAAGGAAGGGCGACGAGGGAGCTCGGCCAGGGGCCCTGGGGCAGGGAAGTCCTGCCAACAGAGGGATCAGCTGTGCCCGGGCAGGGGTAAGTTCTGCCGTTCTCCGTGGTCCTTCACCGGCACTGCGCCCTCAGGCGATTCCTCATGCCTCGACGCGGGCCACCAACACGCAGGCGTCGTCCAGTCGTTCGGCCGATCCGATCTCCTCGACGACGGCCCGTACGCAGTCCTGCGCCGTGCGGGCCCGGGCGAACCGAGGTGCCAGCCCCAGAAGTGTGTCCGGGCCGGCGCTCCGCTCGTCGTGCCGCGTCAGTCCGTCGGTGTGCAGGACCAGCACGTCGCCGGGGAGCAGGTCCACCTGGTCCTGCTCGTAGGTGACCCCTGACGCGGCACCGAGCAGCACCCCGTCCGGCGCGGGCAGGGGGCGCCCCACTCCGTTGCGGAACAGCAGCGGCGCGGGGTGCCCCGCCTGCGCCCAGGTCAGCGTGGACGCCACCGGGTCGAAGCGGCAGTACACCGCGCTTCCCAGGGCGGGCTGCGCCGAGCATTCGATCAGCTGGTTCAGATGGCTCATCACGGCCCCGGGCTCGACACCCGCCACCGCCATGCCCCGCAGCGCCCCGAGCAGCATCGCCATGGCCGACGTGGCCGGGATGCCGTGGCCCGTGAGGTCACCCACGGTGAGCAGCGTCCTTCCGTCCGGGAGCGGCAGCGCGTCGTACCAGTCCCCGCCGATCAGATCGCTGGACCCCGACGGAAGGTAGTGCGCGGCGATGTCCAGGCGGCCCGCGCACCGGCCGGACACCGGCAGCGAGCCGCTCCAGGGGGGCACGACCGCCTCTTGGAGCTCGACCGCCATCCGGTGCTCCGTGTGCGCCCTGTGCTCCCGCAGCCGCAGGGTGTCCCGGGTCCTGCCCACGACGTGCTGAGTGCGCCTCAGCCTGCTGACGTCACGCAGGACCGCCCACATCGAGGCGGTGCAGCCCTCCGCGTCCAGGACGGGTTCGCCCATCATGTGCAGCGTGCGCATGCCGCCGTCGGGCAGCAGGATGCGGAATTCGCCGTCTATCGGCCTGCCGTCCACCAGACAGTCCGTCACCATCGACGTCAGGAGCGGCTGGTCCTCCGAGAGGAGCACGGACGGCAGCTCGTCCAGCGACAACGCACCCTTCCCCGGGTCCCTGCCGAAGATCTGGTACAGCTCCTCGGACCAGCTGACCTCGTCGGTGAGCAGATTCCATTCCGCACTGCCCACCCTGCTGAGGAGCGACCCCGTCGGAGGGCCGGCCTGCGCCTCGGAGGAGACCGTGCCCGCGGACCCCGAAGCCGCCGGGCAGCCGGATATGCCGTCCCGCAGCTGTCCCAGGTGCTCGCCGAGGTCGTCGAGCTGGTGGACGGCGAGCTCGCAGAGGGCCCGCTGCCAGCGCAGCTGAAGATCGTCGTCGTCGATCACGGATGTGTCGCGCCGCACGGCGTCCACATCGCCTCGGAGCAGTCGAGCGCGGTTGATCAGGGCATCGACGGCTTCCCGCTCGGGCGGTTGTGGGGCGGGGCGGTCCGCAAACAGATGGGACGGCATCTGGTACTCCGATACAGGCGGTACGGCCGGTTCGTGGGGGTGGACCGAACATGACTGTTGCACAGCCGACGGGGGCCCGTAAGGGGTTTGGCAACACTCGACACGTTCTTGCTTCCGGCATATGCCATCGGCGGGGTGGAGCGGGGGTCCGCCGAACACCCTTGCTGTTGCGGGGGAGTTGACGCAAGTCATCCGGCGTGAGCAGTCCGGCGTACGCCCGCGCATGGGGACTCGCGCGGCTCGCACCCGCCGGGATCAGGGCATATGCGGGGTGGCGCGGAGCCGGGGGCCGGTGCGAAACGCGCCCCGGCCGCCCTGCCGCTCGACGGGGTGTTCGGGGTGGCGGTCAGGTGCCCATCGGTCACCCGTTCGGAAGCGGTCGGGCGAGGGTCGCGACGGGGTGCTCCGGCGCCTCGTGCGGACGGGAATGACGGCGCGTCCTCGCGCGTTGCAGCGGTCAGTAAAGAAAACGACACCCATTCCCATCCAGGGGCTGGGGTCGGCACCTTCTCTGGAGGCCCCATGGCGCGCAACGAGACCAGGCCCGTCGTGCTGCTCCGGTCGACCGCCGGAACCGGCCACACCTATGTCACGCGCAAGAACCGGCGCAACGACCCCGACCGGCTGGAGCTGCGGAAGTTCGACCCGGCCGCAGGGCGTCACGTCGTGTTCCGCGAGGCCCGCTGACCTTCGGCGGTGCCGTCGCGCCGCCTCCGGCGCACCCCTGCGACCTGTGTGGTCGTGGTGTGGATCACATGAAGGGGTGCCGGTTCCAGGGAACGCGGCGCGGTGGTTTATCGTTCATCTATACGTGGGAGCGGCCGGGCGGAGCCCGCTGGACAGCGAGCCGCCTTCGCCCCCGCACACAGACCGCCCCGGCTGGATTCCCCCGATCCGGCCGGGGCTTCCTTCTGCCCCGAAGCGGTCGGACCGGCGTCACATGGTCCGCGTCAGGTCCGCGGCGTAGTGCTCGATGGCGGGCCGGTAGCTCCGCACGTGCGGGCTGTCGCTCGTCGTCGCCACCAGGCGCAGCAGGAGCTGCATGGCCTCGTGGTGCTCGCCGGTGTTGAACAGGGCCATGGACAGGAACGTGCGCAGGGCGCCGTCGTCCGGGAACTCCTCCACACCGCGGCGCAGCGTCTCGACGGCCTGCCCGAACCTGCCGAGCACGCGGTAGGTGCTGCCGAGTCCCACCAGGGCTCCCCGGCGGTCCTCCTCGGCGAGGTCCTTGCTCTGGAGGCAGCGCTCGTAGTACGGCACGGCCTCGGCCTCCAGGCCGAGCACGTCGTGGACCCAGGCGGTCTGATAGGCGACGTCCGCGTCGTCCGGGAACGCGGCGGTGAGGGTGAGGAGGCGTTCCCTGGCCTGCTCGGGATGGCCCTGTTCGCGAAGCCGCACGGCCTCGGCCAACGGTTCGTCCTTGTTCTGTGCGCTCATGCGCACATGGTCGCACCCGAGGGTGGGTGTGGCCGACGGAGTTGGGGGCATCCGATCCGCCATGACAGCAGAGGCGAATCGTAGTGCACGACGCAGAGACATGACACGACTTCTGCTGCGAGCGGTGGTGCTGGCCGCGGCCTTCCTGGCCCTGGTGGCCTTCTCCGTCGTACTGGCGAAGGTGACACTCACCCCATCACCCGCCTCGGAGGGCATCGTGACCTCCAACCTGCGGCCGGGGCGGTCCCTGCGGCAGTACGCGGAGGACTACACCTTCCTTGCAGCGTGCAAGCAGGCGGGCGGCAACCTGTTGCTCGGCGCGCCGTTCGGCGTGCTGCTGCCGATCATGGTGCCGCGCCGGCTGCGGATGTTCAGGATGATCGTGCTGACCGTCCTGGTCATAGCGGTCGTCGAACTGGCGCAGGGCGCGCTCGTGGCGGGCCGGGCCTTCGACATCGACGACGTCATCCTCAACACCACGGGTGCGCTGCTGGGTTACCTGCTGCTGGGGCGGCGCATCAGTCACCGCTACCACGAACTGGCCGTGAAGCCGGCTCCCGTGAATGCGACCGGCACGGAGACGAAGGCCGCCAAGACCAAGCCCACCGCCAAGGCCAAGCCCGGCACGAAGGCCGCTCCCGGTACGAAGACCAGGCAGGGGAAGCCGGGCGTGATGGCGAAGGCCGGTGCGAAGGCCAAGCCCCGCACCGGGGCCGGTGCGAAGGCCGGCTCCGGCGCACGCCGGAGCGCGTCCGCGCCGGTTGCTCGCGGACGCGCTCTTTTCGACAAGTGGCGTGGCCATCGGGAGGACCCGGGCGGGAGAGCGCCCGGACCCCGCCGACGTGGAGCCTAGAGCGCCGGGTAGGCGTTCTTCATGAGCTCCTGGAACTGCGCCGAGAACCACTGCCCGGAGATGGGGGCGTTGGGCAGCGCACCGGACATGTTGTTGTTGTTGCGTGCGTTACCCGTGTAGGTCGGGTCGCACATCCGGTCGAATCCCTTGCCGTCGGGGTTCTCGATCAACTTGCTGGAACCGTCCGACTCCCCCGGGGGCTTCATCCAGACGTACGCGTCGATGCCGGCCGCGGGCGCCGCCGTCGGCCGCTCACCGAGGCCCGCACCGGACTGGTTGCACCAGTTGCCGAGGTGGATGCGCCGGTCGATACGACCGCCGTCCACATAGGTGTCGACGCTGGTGGTGGCACCCGGCCCGGTGGGCCGCTGCGTGCCGCCCCAGCCGTTGCGCGAGGTGTCGATCAGCATGCCGATGTCGGACTTGAAGCCGACCGAGACCAGCTCGTTGCGGAAGGCCTGGGCGAACGACTGCTCGTCCGTGTAGCGGTTCCAGTCGACCCACTTCGACTGACGCACCGAGGTTCCGTTGACGGAGTCCTCGATCTTGAAGTTGGTCTCCTTGAGCGCGCTGTAGTTGGCCGTGTTGGTGATGAAGCCGTGGACGTCGCTGACGGTCGCGCCCTCGGTGGTCGCGGCCTCGTGGAAGAGGTCCGCGGAGGCTCCGAAGTTGTCGTCCCAGCCGATCCAGCCGTGGTGCCCGGCGTCGATGTAGTTGTAGACGTTGGGCGCGTCGCCGAGCTTGTTCAGGGCGTAGCCGACGCCCTTCTGGTAGTTGCCGTTGGCCTTCATCACGTCACAGGCCGGGGTGGCCGTGGCGCGGCTGCCGGTGTTGGTGACCAGGTTCGGCAGCGAGTCGATCTCGATGGTGGTGACGATGCGCAGACCCGCGTACTTCGAGTCGGCGAGGATCGCCGCGATCGGGTCGATGTACTCCGTCTTGTAACGGCCGATCTCGGTGGGGCCGAGCTCACCGTTGGAGGCGAGAGCCGCACAGTCACGTCCGGGCAGGTTGTAGATGACGAGCTGGACGACGAGCTCGCCGGAGCCCTTCTGCGTCAGGGCCGCGTCCAGGTGGTCGCGCAGGCCCATTCCGCCGTTGGCGCCCTCGATGGCGGCGATGCGGTCGAGCCAGACACCCGTCGGCTGGCTGGAGATCCGGCTTCCGCCCGGCTCGGCGGCGGCCTTCTCGGACCACTCCGGGTTCACGTAGACCTTGGCCCCCTCGTAGGGGTTGTTCACCTTGTCGCCCGCGGGGGGATCGGTGGGCGGGTCGGTCGGGTCCGGCGGGTCGGTCGGACCCGTCACGTCTCCGTTGCAGGTGACGCCGTTCAGCTTGAAGGTCGCGGGGACGGTGCTGTTGCCGTTGCCCGTCGCGTTGAAGCCGAAGGAGGCGGACGAACCGGTGGCCAGCGCGCCGTTGTAGGAGAGGCTCTTCGCGGTGACCGCGGCCCCGCTCTGCGTGACGGTGGCGTTCCAGCCCTGGCTGACCTTCTCGCCGCCGGCGAACGACCACTCCAGCTGCCAGCTGGACACGGCGTCACCGGTGTTCGTGACGCTCACGGAGGCCGTGAGCCCGCCGTTCCACTGATTCTGGATCTTGTAGTCGACTTTGCAGCCGGCTGCCGCGGCTGCGGCGGTACCGAAGGGGGCCGCCGCGGCGGCGGATCCCGCGGCTGCGGCGACGAGGGCTCCCGCCGCTATGAGCGCCATTCTGGATCGGCGCAGGTTGGTGCGGCTCGTGCGGCTCATGCGAATTCCGTTTCCTCAGCTGTAGAGGGCGCGCGGAGATGACGCGGCCCGATTCCGTACGGGTGGGGATTCCGTTCGTAGTCGCTGATCAAGGACGGGGCCTGTGGAGTGGTCCCACGCGTTACAGGTCCGTCCGGTTGAGCGGGTCCGTGGTCGTCGAACCGCTGCGTGACCCGGTCGGCCGAAGCCGTGGGGACAGGGTTCACACCGATCTCGCCTGCGGCGAGGGGGACTTCGGTGTCGACCGGTGCGAGCGGGGACTTCCAGCGGTCCTCGTTCGCGCGGACTTCTCAGTTGTGGACGCGCCGGGCGGTGGCGGCGGGCGCTGGATGCCCGCGGCCTGGCCGTCGCCCGGACAGGTGCGGCCGGGGTGCGCGTCGGAGCTGCCGGCGGTGTCGCCGGTGTGGTGTTCCCGGGGCGGGTGTTCTCCCGCCCGGGGGAGCCGTGCCCTGGTCCTCGCCGCGCGGAGAGGGGTCCTTCACGGCGCTGTGCTCGTTCTCGCCCGCGTACTGCGGTTTCGTCGTGGTCTGGCCCAGCCTGTACTCCTCGGTCAGGGGAACAAGGGGGGTCTCGGCGCGCTCGTCGTCGGCCGCCCGCACGGAGGCGTCGTCGAGGAGCTCGCTGTTCCGGGTGCCCGGTTCGGGCAGCCCGTCGGTGGAGGCGGAGAGAACCGCCGGCGCAGTGGATCCGGTCGGACCGGAGCTCGCACCGATCGCAGATGTCCCGTCCGGCCTCGTTCCCGCCGCGGTGCCGGCTTCCTGGATACCGCCGTCCACCGTGCGTACGGGGGCGGATCCGGAAGCAGCGGCCATGCGGGCGGCAGCGACGCCGGCCGTGGCGAACACTGCTCCGAGGAGCAGCTTGAACAGGTGCGAGAAGTGCGAGGGGTGACGCATGAGCGACTCCTTGCAGATCGGGCATGCCCCCTACGGCACGTCCACTGATGGAACCGCTCCCACTGGTGTGGCATGACGTTAGAGCGTCAAGTGGTGTCGGTCAACACACCAGTTCTCAACTCTTGCTATCGAAATAATTCGACTCTTCAAGTCTCTTGACTCTCTTTTTCCTCATCCCCATGCTGGGAGCGCTCCCACTGGTTCAAGGCTTGTGCTCAACCCTGCACGCCCCCCATGTCGCCGAGCCGCGAGGAGGTACCGCGCATGCCATCGGGACGCGCACGAAGAACGTGGTTACCGAGAAGACCGGGAAGAACCGGAGCCGGAAACCGACGGTTGTGGACAGCATTCGTTGCCGCACTAGCCCTCCCACTGGGTATGACCGCAGCAGCCGGTACTCCGGCCCAGGCCGCAGCCGTCCAATGCAGCGTCGACTACAAGGCCAATGACTGGGGTTCGGGCTTCAGCACCGAACTCACCATCACCAACAGGAGCACGGCCGCGATCGACGGCTGGACCCTGACCTACGCGTACGCCGGCAACCAGCAGCTCACCAACGGCTGGAACGGGACCTGGTCCCAGTCGGGCAAGAACGTCACCGTCAAGAACGCCGCCTGGAACGGCAGCGTCGCCGCCGGAGCGGCGGTCACCACGGGGGCGCAGTTCTCGTACAGCGGCACCAACACCGCACCGACCAGCTTCGCGGTCAACGGCACCGCGTGCACGGGCGCGCACCAGCCGCCGATCGCCGTCCTCACCAGTCCGGCGGCGGGCGCCGTCTTCTCCGCCGGCGACACGATTCCGATGGCCGCCACCGCGGCGGCCGCGGACGGGGCGGGGATCAGCAAGGTCGAGTTCTACGACAACACCACCCTGCTGGGCACGGACACGACGTCCCCGTACACGTTCAACGCCTCGGGCCTCGCCGCCGGCGGCCACTCCGTGTATGCGAGGGCGTACGACAGCCTCGGCGCGTCCGCCGAGTCGACACCCGCCGGCATCACCGTCGTCGCGGGTCCGGCCGTCGTCGCGACGCCCGCCCAACTGGGCGTGCAGCAGAGCAAGTCAGGGACCTTCAACGTATCGCTGTCCACCGCGCCCACCTCGTCGGTCACCGTCACGGTGGCGAGGACCGCGGGCAACACGGGCCTCAGCGTCACCGGTGGTGCGAGCCTCACCTTCACCTCGGCGAACTGGTCCACGCCCCAGAAGGTGACCGTCACGGCGGACGCCTCCGGCACCGGGGCCGCGACCTTCACCGTGACCGCCCCGGGTCACAGCAAGTCCGAGGTCACCGTCACCCAGCTCGCGGCGGCGAAGGACTACGACGCCCGCTTCCTCGACCTGTACGGGAAGATCACGGACCCGGCCAACGGCTACTTCTCCTCGGAGGGCATCCCCTACCACTCCGTGGAGACGCTGATCGTCGAGGCGCCCGACCACGGCCACGAGACGACGTCGGAGGCGTACAGCTACCTGATCTGGATCCAGGCGATGTACGGGAAGATCACCGGCGACTGGACGAAGTTCAACGGTGCGTGGGACACCATGGAGAAGTACATGATCCCCACCCACGCCGACCAGCCGACGAACTCCTTCTACAACGCGTCCAAGCCCGCCACCTACGCGCCCGAGCACGACACCCCGAACGAGTACCCGGCCGTCCTCGACGGTTCGGCGACCTCCGGATCGGACCCCATCGCGGCCGAGCTCAAGAGCGCGTACGGCACCGATGACATCTACGGGATGCACTGGATCCAGGACGTGGACAACGTCTACGGATACGGCAACACGCCCGGCAAGTGCTCGGCAGGTCCCACGGAGACCGGGCCCTCGTACATCAACACCTTCCAGCGCGGGCCCCAGGAGTCGGTCTGGGAGACCGTCACCCACCCGACCTGCGACAACTTCACCTATGGCGGGGACAACGGCTACCTGGACCTGTTCACGGGTGACGCCTCCTACGCCAAGCAGTGGAAGTTCACCAACGCCCCCGACGCGGACGCCCGCGCCGTACAGGCCGCCTACTGGGCGGATGTCTGGGCGAAGGAGCAGGGCAAGTCGGCCGAGGTCTCGGCGACCGTGGGCAAGGCGGCGAAGATGGGTGACTATCTCCGCTACTCCATGTTCGACAAGTACTTCAAGAAGGTCGGCAACTGCGTCGGCCCGACCACCTGCGCCGCGGGCACGGGCAAGGACAGCGCGCACTACCTGATGTCCTGGTACTACGCCTGGGGCGGAGCCACCAACACCTCGGCAGGCTGGTCCTGGCGCATCGGTTCCAGCCACGCCCACGGCGGATACCAGAACCCGATGGCGGCCTACGCGCTGAGCTCGGTCGCCGACCTCAAGCCGAAGTCGGCCACCGGACAGCAGGACTGGGCCAAGAGCCTGGACCGGCAGATGGACTTCTATCAGTGGCTCCAGTCCGACGAGGGTGCCATCGCCGGCGGTGCGACCAACAGCTGGAAGGGCAGTTACGCCCAGCCGCCGGCCGGTACCCCGACCTTCTACGGCATGTACTACGACGAGAAGCCCGTCTACCACGACCCGCCGTCCAACCAGTGGTTCGGCTTCCAGGCGTGGTCCATGGAGCGCGTCGCCGAGTACTATCACGAGTCGGGCGACGCCCAGGCCAAGGCCGTGCTGGACAAGTGGGTCGACTGGGCCCTGTCCGAGACGACCATCAACCCGGACGGCACCTATCTCATGCCGTCCACCCTCAAGTGGTCCGGCGCGCCCGACACCTGGAACGCGTCGAACCCCGGTGCCAACGCCGGACTCCACGTCACGGTCGCCGACTACACCAACGACGTCGGTGTGGCGGGTGCCTATGCCAGGACGCTGACCTACTACGCCGCCAAGTCCGGTGACACGGAGGCGAAGACCGTCGCCGAGGGTCTGCTCGACGGCATGTGGAGCCACTACCAGGACGATGCCGGTGTCGCGGTGCCCGAGACGCGCGCCGACTACAACCGGTTCGACGACCCGGTGTACGTCCCGAACGGCTGGACGGGCGCCATGCCCAACGGTGACACCGTCGACAACGACTCGACGTTCCTCTCCATCCGGTCGTTCTACAAGGACGACCCGAACTGGCCGAAGGTGCAGGCATACCTGGACGGCGGAGCCGCCCCGGTCTTCACCTACCACCGGTTCTGGGCACAGGCCGACATCGCCCTGGCTCTGGGGGCGTACGCGGATCTACTGGAGTGAGTGACCGCACCTGAACGACCGCTTCCCCAGGGGTCCCGGCCGTCGGCAGCAGCCGCCGGCGGCCGGGACCCCGTCCAGCGCGCGCGGGGGGTCGCGGGCGGCAGCCGGAGCCCGAGGGCCGCGCCTTCGCTACAGGATCTGGCGTAGTCGGCACAACCCGGCGGACTGAAACCGCCCGACGGGGTCACACGGAAGGTATGACGTCCACTGACGTAAGGACAGACAGCACGGGCGAACCCGGCCACGGCGACACGCCGCGCCGTCGCGCCCGCACGCGAGGATGCCTGCCGTTCGCCGGGGTGTGCGCCGCGGCACTGGTCCTGCTGTTCCTGGGCAGCAGGCTCAGCCTGGTGCCCGGATTCGGAGACCTCTTCGGCGAGGAGACCACCGACCGCTCCGGCCCCGCGGTCCTCAAGTCCATCCAGGACATGAGCTCCTACGAGGCCGCGTCCGGCAATTTCCAGGTCGTCGTCGACCTGGAGAAGGACGCCAAGTTCCTGCCCGACGCCATCCGGGGCACCCGCACCCTGTACGTCGGGGCGGGCACGGTCGGGGCCTCCGTCGACCTCGGGAAGGTCGGGGCGAACGGGGTGCGCGTCAACGAGGACCGCACCACGGCCGAACTCCGCCTGCCCCACGCGGTGCTGGGCAAGCCCGCCCTGAATCCGGACCGCTCCTACGCCGTGTCCAAGCAGCGAGGGCTTCTGGACCGGCTGGGCGACTTCTTCTCCGACAACCCCGGCAGCGAACAGGCCGTCAACAAGCTGGCCGCCAAGCACATCGGCGAGGCGGCGAAGGAGAGCGGGCTCACGGAGCGGGCGGAGAAGAACACCACCTCCATGCTCCAGGGACTGCTCGGCTCGCTCGGATTCGAGAAGGTGACCGTCACCTACACCGACACGACCACCTGACCCCTCGTGCAGCCGTGCCGCGGCGGCGGCACCGAGCCCTCGGAGCACGGCTGTCGAGCGCGGAGTACGGCGGACACGTCGCGTTCGGCCGGAGACGCGCACGAGGAGTGCGCCCTGCCCATCGGAACCCGAACGCCTCTGACGCGGCCGTCCCTCGAGACTGCCGCGTCCACATCTACCAGGTGATCGCCCGGCACCCGGACGAGGCCTCGGCCCGCGCACACCTCGTGCGCCTCCTTGCTGGAGCGCGCCGAGCGCGCCGAGCGCGCCGAGCGCGCGACCGGCCGGTTTGCCGGAACGGCAAGTTGTCTTGTCCGGTCCTGCGGTGGAGCCGAATCATGGGGTGACAGCCGGCCCCACGGACCGATGTGGACCGGCCCCGGCAGCCCGAGGAGAGACATGCCCCAGCCCGTTCCCGCCGCAGAGCCCTCCGTGAGCGTCCCCGGGGCGGTCCACCGCCTGGTGGACGTCCCCGGCGGCCGGATCCATCTGCTCGAACAGGGGACGGGCCCTCTCGTCCTCCTCGTCCACGGATTCCCCGAGACCTCGTACTCCTGGCGGCATCAGCTCGCCGCCCTCGCAGCCGCGGGCTTCCGCGCCGTCGCCGTCGACGTGCGCGGCTACGGGCGTTCCTCGGCCCCGGATCCCGTGGAGGCCTACCGGATGACGGCGCTGGTCGCCGACGCCGTCGGTGTCGTCCACGCGCTGGGCGAGGAGACCGCGACGGTCGTCGGCCACGACTGGGGCTCGCCCATCGCCGCCAACTGCGCGCTGCTGCGGCCCGACATGTTCACCGCCGTGGGCATGCTCAGCGTCCCCTACGCCCCCTGGAACCCGGTCCGGCCGACCGACGGCTTCGCCCGTATCGGCGGGAGCGAGGAGTTCTACGTCAGCTACTTCCAGCAGCCCGGCCGCGCCGAGGCGGAGATCGAACCCGACGTACGCGGATGGCTCGCCGGCTTCTACACCTCGCTCTCCGCCGACACGATGCCGGGGCCCGGCGCCGAGAGCCCGTTCTTCGTGCCCACCGGTGCGTCCATGAGCGACCGCTTCACCCGCGGCCCGCTGCCGTCCTGGCTCACCGAGTCCGAACTGGACTTCTACGCAGCCGAGTTCGAGCGGACCGGCATGACCGGCGCACTCAACCGGTATCGCAACGTCGACCGCGACTGGGAGGACCTGGCCGTGTGGGACGGGGCCCGGCTCACCGCCCCCGCGCTCTTCATCGGCGGCGCCCTGGACTCCTCCACCACCTGGATGGCGGACGCGATCGCCGCCTACCCCACCACGCTCCCCGGGCTGGTGTCCTCGCACGTCCTGGACGGGTGCGGCCACTGGATCCAGCAGGAACGCGCCGCGGAGGTCAACGCCCTGCTCACGAAGTGGCTGCACACCGTGCACCCGTGACCGCCGCGTGTCGAAGTCGGGGGCCGGACGGGGCACCGGCCATGGTGGTCGTATGAACAGTGCAGGGATTCTCGCCGATGCGTTCGAGCGCATCCACGAAGCGGTGCACGCCGCCGTCGAAGGTCTCCCGTCCGAGGACCTCAACGCCAGGCTCGACGACGACGCCAACTCGATCGCCTGGCTCGTCTGGCACCTCACGCGCGTCCAGGACGACCATGTCGCCGACGCGGCAGGGACCGAACAGCTCTGGTTCGCGAAGGGCTGGGCGTCCCGCTTCGAACTGCCCCTCGAGAAGGGCTCGACCGGCTACGGACACAGCAGCGCGCAGGTCGCGTCGGTACGGGTGGAGTCGCCCGCCCTGCTCCTCGACTACTTCGACGCCGTGCACGCGCGGACCCTCGACTTCGTCCGTGGACTCGACGGCCGAGCCCTCGAACGCGTGGTCGACGACTCCTGGTCGCCCCCGGTGACCCTGGGCGTGCGGCTCGTCAGCGTCATCGCCGACGATCTTCAGCACGCCGGTCAGGCAGCCTTCGTCCGCGGTGCGCTGGAGCGCAGGTAGGCAGCCTGCCCGGTCCGCGCGTAGTGCCCCGGGCTCGTGCCGACCACCCGCTTGAAGTGCCGGGAGAAGTGCGACTGGTCGTAGAACCCCACCGAAGCCGCCACCTCCGGCGCGCGCATCCCCCCGAGCAACAGCCGCCGGGCCAGATCGACACGGCGCGCCGTCAGGTACTGGTGCGGGGCCATGCCGAACTCACGGCTGAAGGCCCGTACCAGGTGGGTGTGATGGGAGTGCAGCAGCTCCGCCGCATCGCGGAGCGTCACCCCCTCCACGACGTGCTCGTCGAGCAGCTCCCGCAGCCGGTGGGCGAGCTTGGGATCAGGCACCGGCGGGGCAGCGGACTCGTCGCGCAGATGGTGGGCGAGGCGTTCGGAGACGAGCGAGAGTCGGCTCTGTGCCTCCAGCTCGTCGCCGGGCCGCTCCAGCGTCCGGTGGAGCTGGTCGACGCGGTGCCGCAGCCGGGGATCGTGCAGTACGGGGCGGTCCACCGCGCGCCCGACCAGGTCGGCGTCGATCTGCGAGGTGTTGAGGTACAGGACGCGCTTGCGGAAGCCCTCGGGGGTCGCCGCGCCGCCGTTGTGGGGGACGTGCGGAGGCAGCAGGCTCACCACCGAGCTGGGCGCACCGTGCTCATGACGGTCCAGGTCGTAGCGGACCATTCCCTCGTCGACGATGAGCAGCGTCCACGCGTCGTGCGTGTGCATGGGATAGGAGTGGTCCGCGAAGTGGGCGTGGAAGACCTCGTCGATTCCCTCGACCCGCGGACGCCACGCGGTGATGTCCGGACGTGCACCCATGGTTGAACCATACAAGAACCTCACCGGGGCCCAGCGTGCAAAGTTCGTACAAGACCCGCGGTGGTGGCCGGCGCCAGGCTGTGTCCATGACCGACCACAACGCACCCGTACGCTTCGACACCAAGATCGCCGTACTGCTCCGCGACGACCTGGAGACCTGGCAGCGGCTCAACGTCACTGCCTTCCTGGTCAGCGGCCTCGGCACTCAGGTCCCCGAGGTCGTCGGCGAACCGTACGCGGACGCCGACGACACCCCCTACCTGCCCATGTTCCGCCAGCCGGTCCTCGTCTTCGCCGGTTCGAAGGAACTGCTGACGAGCGCCCACACCCGGGCGGTGAGCCGGGGCGCGACCCTGGCCGTGTTCACCTCCGACCTCTTCGCCACCGGCCACGACGAGGCCAACAGGGCAGCCGTCCGTGCCGTGCCGCGGGACGCGCTGGACCTGGTCGGCCTGGCCGTCCACGGGCCCCGCAACGCCGTGGACAAGATCCTCAAGGGCGCTTCCATGCACCCCTGACCGGTGCCCGGGCGTCACCGCCCGGATACTCCCGGGCACACCCGTGCGGGTGATGCTTCTCGGTGCCATACTCGAATCAAGTCCGCTTGACAGGCTTGTCACTGTCTCCGAAAGGCGACGCGTCATGAACTGGGCATCGTGGACTACCCTCGGTGTCTTCGCGGGAACCGGCGGAGTGCGCACCGAAGAGGTAGGTGTCGTGAGCGGTGATCTCACCGTGCACACGACGTGGATCGAAGGGCAGGCAGAGGTAGCCGTGCAGTACAGCGGCGCCTCGGACTGGTTCACACTGGCCGGCAGTCCGGTGCCGTGCCGTTCGGAGGAAGAAAGCCGGACCTTCCACCAGAGTGTCGTCGAGGCCGTACGCGCCGGCGGCGGAGCAACGGTTCCGGTTCCGCAGACGGTGGAGTGACCCCACGCCCGGTGGCTCCGGTACGTCAGCCCTCGGCGAAGCGCACGACGTACCGCCGCTGCCATGGGGTCTCCACGGCCTTGGGGTGGTAGCGCCTGCGTACGTAGGCGACCGCCTCGGCGGCCGGTACGCCGTCCAGCACGGCCAGACAGGCCAGTGCCGTACCGGTGCGTCCCCTGCCGCCCGCGCACGCGACCTCCACCCGGTCCCGCTCGGCGCGCCCCCATGCCTCGCTCAGCACCGCACGTGCGGCCTTGCGGTCGGCGGGCAGACGGAAGTCCGGCCTGCGCAGCCACCTCGACTCCCAGGCCACCGGGGGAGGGGACGCGCCCAGGAGGTGGACCGCGAACGTGGGTGTGAGCCCCTCGGGAAGGGGACGCCGCAGACCGCGCCCGCGGACCAGCCGTCCCGAAGGCAGCCGCAGCACCCCCTCACCTGCCGGATTCCAGCTGTCCATGGCGCTGCTCAGGCCTTCCCGTCGTGGTCCTCGGCCAGAAGGGTAGCCAGCTCCTCGACCGCCTCCGGCGCGCCTTCGCCGACAGCGGACAGCACCAGCTGATCACCGTGCCGGGCGGCCAGGGAGAGCACCGAGAGCATGCTCCGGGCGTCGACCGGATCGCGGCCGTCGCGGGCGACGGTCACCGGGACCGGCAGACGCGTGGCCGCCTGCACGAAGAGCGAGGCCGGACGGGCGTGCAGTCCGCTGCGGGAGCCGACGGCGACGGTGCGCTGGTACATGGGTGCACTCCTGTGATGTGGGGATCTGTGGTGACGGACGGTGAGGGTCAGACAGCCGCGGCGACCTCGGCGCCCTCGGCGGGGGAGGCGGCCGTCTCCGGGGCGCGCCGCATTCCCTTGAGGGCGACGACCAGGGCGGTGGACACCGCCGTTCCGGCGGCGATGGCCAGCAGGTACAGGAACGGCTCGCCGATCAGCGGTACGACGAACACGCCACCGTGCGGGGCCCGGAGCGTGCAGCCGAAGGCCATGGAGAGCGCGCCCGTGACCGCACCGCCCGCCATCGCGGACGGGATCACCCGCAGGGGATCGGCGGCGGCGAACGGGATGGCGCCCTCGGTGATGAAGGAGGCGCCCAGGACCCACGCGGCCCTGCCGTTCTCGCGCTCGGTCCGGGTGAACAGCCTGCCGCGCACGGTCGTGGCGAGGGCCAGCGCCAGCGGAGGCACCATCCCGGCCGCCATCACCGCGGCCATGACCTTGAGACTGCCGGGGGTCGGATCGGCCAGGCCGCCGACCGCGAAGGCGTACGCCACCTTGTTCAGCGGGCCGCCCATGTCGAAGCACATCATCAGCCCGAGCACGACGCCGAGGATGACGGCGTTGGAGCCCGACAGGCCGTTCAGCCAGTCGGTCAGGGCGTTCTGGAGCGAGGCGATCGGCTTGCCGACCACGATGAACATCAGGAAGCCGACCGCGGCCGAGGCGAGCAGAGGGATCACCAGCACCGGCATGATGCCGCGCAGTGTGGGATGCACCTCGACCCGCTGGATCGCCATCACCACCGCACCCGCGAGCAGCCCCGCGACCAGGCCGCCGAGGAATCCCGCGTCGATGGTCAGGGCGATGGCGCCGCCGACGAACCCGGGCACGAGAGCGGGCCTGTCGGCCATCCCGTAGGCGATGTAGCCGCCAAGCACCGGGACCAGGAAGCCGAAGGCGGCACTGCCGATCTGATTCAGCAGGGCGGCCCAGCTGTCCGCCTCGCCCCACACGAAGTGGTCGGCCACGGACTTCGCGCTCGCGATCTCGTAGCCGCCGATGGCGAACGAGAGGGCGATGAGCAGTCCTCCGGCCGCGACGAACGGCACCATGTAGCTGACACCCGACATCAGATAGGTCCGCAGCCGGACGCCGAAGTGCCCTGCAGCGGCGTCGGGGCCACCGGCGCCCGCGTCCTCGCGGTCGTCGGAGATCCGGCTGATCTCTCCCCGCTCTGCCTTGCGCCGCGCCTCGGCGATGAGCTCGGCCGGCCGGTTGATCCCGGCCTTCACCCCGGTGTCGACGACCGGCTTGCCGCCGAACCGCGCCCTCTCCCGCACCTCCACGTCATGCGCCCAGATGACGGCGTCCGCTGCGGCGATCACTGCCGGATCCAGCCGCTCGAAGCCGGCCGAGCCCTGGGTCTCCACATCCAGCACGACACCTTCGGCGCGTGCGGCGGCCTCCAGCGACTCGGCCGCCATGTAGGTGTGCGCGATGCCGGTCGGACAGGAGGTGACGGCCACGATCCTGAACGGCTCGTCCGGCTCGGCGACTGCGGGCTCCGCGGCCTCCGGGGCTGCGGCGGCCCCGGTCGTGCTGCCGGTCGCCGTCGGGCCCTGTTCGCCGCGGATCAGGGCGGCGGCGGCAGCGGGATCGCTCTCCGCCCGCAGCGCGCCGGTGAATCGGGGATCCATGAGCCGCCGGGCCAGGGCCGACAGGATGGTGAGGTGGTCGTCGTCCGCGCCCGCGGGCGCGGCGATCAGGAAGATCAGATCCGCGGGGCCGTCCGGGGCGCCGAAGTCGATGCCCCGGGCACTGCGGCCGAACGCCAGCGTCGGCGCGGTGACGTGCTCGCTCCTGCAGTGCGGAATGCCTATGCCGCCGTCGAGACCGGTCGGCATCTGGGCCTCACGGGCCGCCACATCGGCGAGGAACCCGTCGAGGTCCGTGACACGGCCGGCCGCGACCATCCTGTCGGCCAGTGAACGGGCGGCGGCGCTCTTCGTCTCGGCGGACAGATCGAGATCGACCAGTTCCGCGGTGATCAGCTCACTCATCGCGGGGCTCCTTGCTCGTGGACCGTCGGGGGGACGGCGCGGGGGGACGGGAAAGTCGTACGACCGGACAGGGGCCGGGCGGTCACAGGGCCGGCTCCGGCAGAGCCAGGTCCACGGGGACGTCCGCGGTGGTGACGACGGCGGACGGATCGAGGTCGGCGGGTGTCGGCATGACGCTCCCGGGCAGTTGTACGGCGGCGGCGCCGTGCGCCACCGCCGCGGCGAGGGCCGCCCTGCCGGTGCCGCCGGCGGACAGGAACCCCGCCAGCGAGGCGTCTCCCGCTCCGACATCGCTCCGCACGGCGTCCACCCGCGCGGCAGCGAAATACGCTCCCGAAGGCTCCACCAGCAGCTGTCCCGAGGCTCCCAGGCTGGCGAGCACCGAACGGGCGCCGAGCTCGCACAGCTCCTGCGCCGCCTTGAGCGCGTCGCCGACCGTTGCGAGCGGACGGCCGACGGCCTCGGCGAGCTCCTGCGTGTTCGGCTTGATCACATCCGGCCGTTCCGGCAGCGCGGCGACCAGCGCGGCGCCGGAGGTGTCGAGAGCGATCCGGACACCGGCACGGTGACTTCGGGCGACCAACTCGGCGTACCAGAGGGGTGGCAGGCCGCGCGGCAGGCTTCCGCAGCAGGCGATCCAGTCCGCCCCCGCCGACCGGGCCCTGACCGTGTCCAGCAGGGACTCCGCCTCGGCGGCGGTGATCTCGGGGCCCGTCGCGTTGACCTTGGTGAGTGTCCCGTCGGGCTCGACGAGGGTGATGTTGACACGGGTGCTGCCGGCGATCGGCACACCGGCGGCCTCGATGCCGTGCTCCCCGAGGAGCCGGGCGAGCAGTGCGCCCTCCGGCCCGCCCAGCGGCGCGACCGCGACCGTGCGGTGCCCGGCGGCGGCGATCGCGCGGGAGACGTTGACACCCTTGCCGCCGGGGTCGACCCGGTCGGCGGTGGCCCGCAGGACGGCACCACGGGTGAGCCCCGGCAGTTCGTACGTCCGGTCCAGGCTCGGATTGGGGGTGACGGTGAGGATCATGCGCGCACTACTTCCGTGCCCCGGCTCTCGATGGCCAGGGCGGCCTCGGGGCTGAGCCCCGTGTCGGTGATGAGCAGGTCGACCTGGGACAGATCGCCGAAGCGCGCGAAGTGCTCCTGGCCGCACTTGCCCGAGTCGGCGAGCAGGACCACGCGGCGGGCTGCCGCGATCACAGCCCGTTTCACCGCGGCCTCGGCCAGGTCCGGGGTGGTCAGGCCTCCCTCGGGGGAGAAGCCGTTCGTGGCGAGGAAGACGACGTCCGCGTTGATCTCGGCGTACGCGCTCAGGGCCCAGGCGTCCACGGCCGCGCGGGTGCGGTGCCTGACCCGTCCGCCGACCAGGTGCAGGGCGATGTCCGGGTGGTCGGACAGCCGGGCGGCCACGGGCAGGGCGTGGGTGACCACGGTGAGGCGGGAGTCGATCGGGACGGCGGTGGCCAGCCTGGCTGTCGTGGTCCCGGCGTCGATGATGATGTTGCCGTCGGCGGGGAGTTCGCCTAGGGCGGCGCCCGCGATGCGGTCCTTCTCGTCGGCGGCCACGGTGTCGCGTTCGGCGAGATCCGGTTCGAAACCGAGCCTCCCGGCCGGGATCGCTCCGCCGTGCACCCGGCGCAGGAGCCCCGCCCTGTCGAGGGCCTTGAGGTCACGGCGCACGGTCTCCGCCGTCACCTGGAACCGCTCGGCCAGGGACAGCACGTCGACACGGCCGCTCTCGCCCGCGATGCGGAGAATCTCCTGCTGCCGCTCCGGTGCGTACATGTGGTTACGTTTCCGTTTCATGCCCGAGTCTGTTGTTTCACCGGCAGACTACGGACGCGCCTCGGGAAAGTAAACACATTCGGACGAGAAGTGGGCATGGACGGACTTCGGGTGCCGCCGTGCGCGGTCCGGGCCCCTCGGTGGGGGCCCGAGGTGCTCAGCGGGGACGGTGCGTGGCGGCGGACCGGCTCAGCGGCCGGGCCCGCAGCGGGGCCCCGAGCATCTGGTGGCCGCCGCTGGCCTGCATGCGCACCTCGCCGCGCTCGCTGATCTCCGCGCGCACGATTCCGGTCTCGTCCTCGTAGACGGGGTAACCGCCCGCACCGGAGCGGGCCGTGAGGTGGACGACGACCACGTCGTCCTCGGCGCCGCCCGCCTGGAACATGAGCTCGTAGCTCTCCGGGTAATCCATGACCACCTCCCGACCGGGCGGGCACGCGGCGGTGACCGCCCGTCGTCTTCCATTGTTTCCCACCGGGGAGCACGGCGCTCCGGGAGCCCGGACGTGTGACCTTGCGTGACTGCGGATGCGGAATGGGTGAGGCGGAGCGACCATCAACTGCAAGGGATCGGACGCGTGCTGTCAGCTTCGCACGGCCGCCCGTGACGCCAGGCGGTTCCGCCGGCGCGATCGGACTTCGTCGGCGCGGGGCCCACGGGCTCCCGGCCGCCCTGTGGAGAGGAACTGCCGTGCTGATGGCCAATCCCGCAACGCTGCGGAATCTCGTCAAGCGCTACGAGTCACTGCGAAGTGCCCATGCGCGGCTCGGTACTTCCGAGAGCAGCCGTCGGCTGGAGGACGTCTCGTACACCCTCTGCGTCACGACCGGTACCAGGACCGTGCCGGACGCGCTGGCCGCGGCGGCGGCCCGGCTGGGCGCCGTACCTTCCGCGGGTCCGCTCGGGACGTCGGCCGGGCCGGCCGAGGTGCAGCTGACCGCCTGACGCCGCACAGCGCCCACGGGGATGACGCCGGTTCCACGGAACCGGCGTCATCCCCGTGTGCGGACGGCGTGGCGGCCCGGGGGTGCCGGGCGACACGCCGAATGGGCGGACGATGCCGTCGATCGGGTGACACCCGCCGGTCGGACAACATGACTGTTCGTGTGGGCGGCTAGGCATGCCAGCATGAGATTTGAGCCCCGCCGAAATAAGACCGTTTCCTCGCGTACCCGCCGGCTCCGCGTCGCGGGAGGCGCCCTGTGCGCCGCCGCCCTCGCGGCCACCCTTGTGACCGGTTGTGGCCAGGACAGCGGTGACAAGACCGCAGCGGCCACCTCGGAGGCCGCGAAGGTCCTCCCGAAGCAGACGACCAGCCCCTCCGGCAGTCCCTCCGCGACGGCCCAGCTGACCGAGGCGCAGACCAAGCGCAAGGACCTGCTCTCGAACGTCAAGGTCACCTTCGACAAGGCGGCCACCACGGCCGTCGGCGAGGTGTCCGGCGGCAAGCTGGTCGATCTCGACCTCGAGCCCCTCGACGACGACGATGACGCGACCGGCAGCCCCAGCCCGACGGGCAGCCCGACCGGCAGCCCCAGCCCCTCCGGCAGCCCGACCGGCAGCCCGAGCCCGACCGGCTCCGCCAGCCCCAGTGGCAGCTCCGACACGCCGAAGTGGATCGCGGAGGTCGTGGAGGAGGACGGTACCGCGCACGACGTGACCATCGACGCCGTGTCCGGAAAGGTCCTCGACTCCACGACGGACCCCGACCAGAGCGACGCCGACAAGCAGGAGCTGGCGGATCAGGTAGCCAAGGCGACGCAGACCCCCGAGCAGGCCGCCAAGGTCGCCACGGACAAGGCGGACGGCTGGGTCACCTCGATGAGCCTCGACGAGAACGACAGCCAGGTCCTGGTCTGGCAGGTCGACGTGGTCACCAAGGACTGGAACAGGACCGTCTTCGACGTGGACGCGGCCAAGGGCACGATCACGGACGAGCAGATCTACGACAACTGATCACAGCACCATCCCGGACAACTCATCGGTGGCGGACCGCATCGCGGTGCGCCGCCGGTGCGCGTTCCGGGCAGGCGCGGGCTCGAGGTGCGTGCGGCTCAGCCGCCGGGGGCCGCCAGATACCGGGTGAAGCGGAGCCCGGGCTTCCCCATCAGCGTGAGGGTGCCGGCCTCGGCGAATCCCGCGCGGAACAGCACCGCCCTGGAACCCGCGTTGTCCACCGTCGTCCTGGCCCGCAGCACGGTCAGTCCGTACTCCGCGAGGGCCAGCGCGCACACGTCGCGGACCGCCGAGGTGGCGAGCCCGCGGCCCGACGCCCGCTCGGCGACGCGGTAACCGAGCTCGGCCGATCCGTCCTCGACATCGAGGAGGTTGAACCGTCCCAGCACCGCGCCCCCGCCGTCCGCCAGGACATGGAAGTGGTGCAGTCCCGCTGCCTGTTCGGCGAGCAGCTCGGCGTGACGCGCGGCGAACCCGGTGAAGAATTCGTCCCCCCGGTCCGGGATCGAGGCGGCGAAGTACGCGCGATTCTCACGCTCGAAGGCGAGCAGGGCCGGAGCGTGATCAGGACGAAGGCGCTCGAGAACGGTCATGCGGCGACGATACAGAGCCGCTGTCGCCTGGACCCGCGGGGGAGTGCCGCTCCGGCCGCCCGACCGTGCGGCCCCCGCTCACAGCCGGGCCCCGACAGCGGCGCCGTTGCGCGGCACGAGGAAGGCCGGGGCCGGCGGCAGGGAGCCGTCCGCACCGCGTGCTCCGGTGATCGGGCCCGTGTCCGTGCTGAGGACCGAGGCATCGTTCCAGGTGCCGCCGATGTCCCAGGAGTTGCCCTTGGACGCGGTGTCCGCGCCGAGGGCGGCGGGGCGTGCGTCCGAGACGGACAGATTCGCGGTGAGCGTCGCCCGCGCCGCCGTGGTATCGGCATCGAAACCCGTTCCGCCGTTGCGGAACGTCGTCGTACGGTTGACGGTGAGCGTGCCCGGGTTGCCGTTGTCGGTGAGCCCGTGCTTCGCGTTCCGGAACGCGACCGAATTCCGTACGGTGTGCCCCACCGCCGGGGCCGGTGTGCCGCCTCCGAGCTTGAAGCCGTTGCCGTCACCCGCGAAGTCCGGGAAGCCCCAGCGGTCGACTCCGTTGCCGTACGCGATCGTGTTCTCGATCAGCACCGGGGACGCGAACTTCCAGGCGTCGAAGCCGTCGTCCACGTTGTTCCACAGGCGCGCCCCTCGCACCACGTTGCCCGTTCCGCTGCCCTCCTTGATGCCGAGGCCGTCCGCGCTCTCGCCGTTCTTGCGCGGATCGCGGTTGCCGAAGCTGTCGAGTCCGAGGATCTGGTTGTCGCTGGAGTCGCCCTGGAGCTGGAAGCCCGTCTCGTAGTTGTCGCGGGTCGTGAGCCCGGAGAAGACATTGCCGTCACAGCCGTCGCAGTAGTAGCCGTACGGACCGTTGATGATCTCCAGGCCGGACACCCGCCAGTACGAGGCCTCCTGGTGGATCGCGCCGCGCTCTGCGCGCGGGATGCTGCCGCCCACCGGCGTGTGGCTCGCGGGCAGCGCCTCGCCGTCGATGACGACCCGTTCGCCCTGGTACGCGCCGAGCGAGATCGGCTGGGAGGCCTCTCCCGAGGTGGTGATGGTGATGTTGTCCACGAGGGCGTAGGTGCCGCCCCGGACGGCGATGGCATCCCCGGGCCCTGCCCGGTCGACCGCGGCCTGGATGGTGCGCAGGGGCTGGGCCAGGGTGCCCGCGGCGGAGTCGTCGCCGTTCACCGCCACGACGATGGGCGACGCGGCGGCCGAGGCGTCGTCCGGTGCCGCTGAGATGACGGCCCCCAGGACCACTGCCAGGGACAGGCCGACGATGCGCATACGAACTCCCGGGTCAAGACGAGACGGCTGACGGAAGGACAGTCGCCGCCGTGGCCCGAAACGTTGCCCCGTTCACGTCCGGTCTGCTCTCACGGTTCGGGGAACGAGTCCTGTGCGTCCTTCCCGCCGGACCGTGCTGCGAATGTCCGTACGAAGGGTGACCTCGGCCCGTCGGTCACGTTGTACAGGGCGTGCCTCCTTCCTCTGTGAGTTCGCCCCCGGCCCCGGTCCCTCCGGCGGTGAAGCCGAATCCCTTCCTCCTGACGCCCCGCCAGGGGGAAGCAGCGCGTGAGCTCCTGGCCCATGTGGCCTCGCTGCCGCTCGAGGGGGCCGATGCGCGGCTCCTCGCGGTGGTGGTCACCATCCGGGCGGCGCGGAGCGGGATCGGCAATCTCACCGGCCAGGACCTGCGCTCCCTCCGACTGGCCGATGCCGAGGGGGCCGTCCTCGCCGTCTCCGCCCTCGGCTGGACGGGGCAGGAGGCGCTGCTCGGGGGAGACCTCGTCACCCCCGTGGCGATCACCCTGCCGGAATTCGCCGACCGGCGGCTGCCCTTCGGCAAGGTGATGCGGTCCCGGGTCTCGGGATGGACGACCAGGACGCTGTCCGCCAAGCCCGTCAAGAAGACCTCGACCGCCGCACGGCTGGCGGCCCTCTACCTCGCGGCCCACGGACCGGCCGACGAGCACGGCACCCTGCCCGCGGACCTGCCCGCCGACTGCCTGCCCGCCCTGCCGGAACTGCTCGCCAAGGGCTTCCTGCGGGAGCTGGACGGGAGCGGCTATCTGCTGGGCGAAGGCGTACGGCACCTGTCGGGCCTGCGCCCCGTCCCCGTCGACCTGCCCCGGGCGGACGACGGCCCCGTGGAGGAGACGCCGAGCTGGGACGAGTGGAAGGCTGGGGTGAGCGTCGCCCTGCGGCGGCACGTCGAGGCGGTCGAGAACTGCGAGGACTGCGCGCTGTCCACCGTCAGGGTGTCGGAGGCCTTCATGCGCAAGGCCGTGCCCGCCCAGTTCGAGGAGAAGGTCCGTAGGGCGTACGGCGCCTGGGAGGCGAGGTATCCCGACCAGGGGCCTCCCGCGGCCCGGTTCGCGGCCGCCTTCCGGGCCTCGCACGGCCACGGACCCTCCGTCAAACAGCTCTGCAAGGGCCTGGGCTGGGGGAAGATGTCCAGGGACCTGCGGATCTTCGTCATCCGCCGGCTGATCGCCGACGGGTGGCTGATGAACACCGATCCGGTGCCGTGGACCCTGCGCCCGGGCCGGAACGCCCAGGCCGGCACGGCGGGTGCCGCGACGTCAGGGGCGCCCGCGCGCCGCCCCGCGCCGTAGGCCGCCGCCCCTCACCTCTGGCCGTACTCCCGGCGGCCGTCGAGGCGGGCCCGCGCGGTTCGCTGCGCATGCGATGGGCATGTCAAGCGTAGCCGCGTGCCCCCACCACGCGCCGACCGGGAGGACACTGTGAAAAGCAGAGCACCGATCCGCAAGGTCTCACTCGTCGTCGCCAGCGCCGTCGCGCTGGTCGTGGCGTCGGGAAGCAGCGCGTTCGCCGCCCCGCCGACCGCGCTGCCCGCCGCAGCGGACGTGCTGGAACAGAGCTTCCAGCCCGCATACGACTACGACACGGACGGCTGCTACCCCACGCCGGCCATCGGCCCCGACGGGACGATCGCCGCCGGACTCAACACCACCGGCGCCGTGAACGGCAGCTGCCGTGACGCCGTGGATCTGGACAACACCAACGGCTACGCCCGCTCCACGTGCAACAACGGCTGGTGCGCGGTCATGTACGGCCTCTACTTCGAGAAGGACCAGGCGGTGGCGGGCAGCGGGCTCGGCGGCCACAGGCACGACTGGGAGCACGTCGTGGTCTGGGTCAAGGACAACGTGGCCCGCTACGTCTCCACCTCCGCCCACGGCGACTTCGACGTCCACGACGCCGGAGCGATCCGCTGGGACGGGACACATCCCAAGATCGTCTATCACAAGGACGGTGTGAGCACCCACTGCTTCCGCCCCGCGAACTCCAACGACGAGCCGCCCGAGAACCACTACCACGACTGGCGCTACCCGGCCCTCGTCGGCTGGAACGGCTACCCGGCAGGTCTGCGCGACAAGCTGAGCCAGGCTGACTTCGGCAGCGCCGTCTTCGGCCTCAAGGACGGCAATTTCAACAACCACCTGGAGAAGGCCGAACCGGCCGGAATCCCCTTCGACTCGTACGCCTGAGCAACGGACCGCCCGGCGGGCCGGGGTGGCCGTCCGGCCCCCGGCACCCGCCGGGCCGACGGGGCGTCAGCGCTCCGAGAGCTCCGAGGGCGCCTCCTGGACCACCCATCCGTTGCCGTCCGGGTCGGAGAAGGACATGAACGAGTTCCAGGTGTCACCCTTGCCCTCCTCCCAGCCCGTCGCCCCCACATGCCGGATCGGGGACACGTCGACGCCCCGGCCCGTCAGCTCGGCGCGTGCCGCCTCGATGTCCGTGACGCAGACCTGGAGTCCCTGGAGCGTGCCGGGAGCCATCACCTCCATGCCGGGAGCCGCGGGCATGCCCTGGAGCATGGCGATCGAACACCGTGAGCCGGGCGGGGTCAGCTGGATGATGCGCATGCCCGGAGCGACCTCGTCGTCCAGATCCAGCTTGAAGCCCGCCTTGTCGGCGTAGAACTCCTTCGCCCGGTCCATGTCGGTGACCGGGACGGGGATGACCTCGAGTGTCCAGTTCATGGAGCCTCCTCAGCAGAGCCAGTACGCCTGGCCGGGATTGGATCGCCCTCGGCCGGGCCGGGACGGGGAGTGCGCCGCGGCGCATTCCGAAGGAGGTCCACCATCACCCGGCGGGGCGCCCGCGCGCACCTGGAAACGCCATCCGGGCCCACACTTCGACCATGTGCGGTGTCGGGCGCCGCGTCTGCCACCGCCGCGGGCCGATCCGCGTTCGTCCGTCCCGTGCCGCCGCCCGGTCCGTGACGGCCGGATGTGCCGCAGATTGCGGTCACGTGGCAGCGCGCCGGAAATCATCGACAGCGGGGTTTCCCGGCCCGCAGTGTGGATCTTCGCAGACAGCGCTTTCCACGCTTCGGAGGATCCACCATGCTCCCCGTCCGTCCAGGACGCCGCAGAATCGCGGCGGTGAGCGCCGTGGCCGCTCTCGCCGGCCTGCTCGCCGCCCCGTCCGCGCACGCCGCTCCCCCAGGGGACAAGTCCGGTCACGCCGCCCAGCCACAGACCCGCAGGATCCTGGAGAACCTCGACCGGGGGCTCGTCGCCGTGCCCTCGGGGAAGGGCACGTTCCTCAGCTGGCGGCTGCTCGGCACGGAGTACGGCTCCGACATCGCCTTCAACGTCTACCGGGGCGGCAAGCGGCTGAACCACCGGCCCGTCACCTCCTCCACCACCTATCAGGACAACAACCGCGGACACGGCGCCTACACCGTGCGCGCGGTCGTCGACGGCCGTGAGAGGAAGCCGAGCGGCGGCGCCCTGGACTTCGTGAAGGGGTACGCGGAGATACCCCTGGCCGATGCCGCCGGGTACACCGTTCAGCACGCCTGGCCCGGTGACCTCGACGGTGACGGCGGCTACGAGCTCGTGGTCAGCCGGCTGTCCGGCACCCGGGACCGGCCGGACCTGCTGGAGGCGTACACCCTCACCGGTGAGCGCCTGTGGCGCGTCGACCAGGGGCCCGGCTCGTACACCCAGGCGCCCGGCAACGGCGCCAACGACCCGGCGCCGGCCGCGATCAGCGGCTCCACCGCCATCGGCGGATTCCGCAACGACGACAACGTCACCGTGTACGACCTGGACAGCGACGGCAGGGCCGAGGTGCTGGTCCACACCGCGGACGGCACCACCTTCGCCGACGGGGGCAAGGTCCGGGCGGCGTCGCCCGCCGGCCAGTTCGTCTCGGTCATCGACGGCGCCACCGGCGTCGAACGCACACGGCAGCCGGTGCCCGACGACTTCACCGCCGACGGTCCCTCCGGCGGTCAGTTCGGCATTGCGTACCTCGACGGGGTCCACCCGAGCCTGGTGACCAAACTCGTCACGCGGGTGGGTGCCAAGCGCGGTGCCTTCCGCACGCTCATCCAGACCTGGGACTTCGACGGCCGCGCGCTGAAGCCGAACTGGAAGTACGTCGTACCGGCCGACAGCGGTGCCACGAGTTTCCACCAGATCCGCACCGTCGACGTCGACCAGGACGGCAAGGACGACATCGCCGACGGCAACTACGTCGTCAACAGCGACGGGACCCTGCGCTACGTCGTCGACGGCGCCGGCCACGGCGACCGCTTCCACATCGCCGACCTGGACCCCGACAGACCGGGGCTCGAAGGCTTCGCGATCCAGCAGTCCGAGCTCGGCGTCGTCTCCCGCTTCCCCTGGTACTACTACGACGCGGACACCGGCGAGCGCCTGGTGACCGGCGAGCACCCCGCCGACCCCGCGAGCGAGGCGGACCTCGATGTCGGCCGCGGCACCACGGCAGACATCGACCCCCGTCACAAGGGCCTCGAACACTGGACGTCCACCGCCGATGTCACCGCGCCCGGCGCGGGCGTGCGCAACGTCCGGGACGGCAAGGTCTCCGGCACCACACCCAGCGTCAACTTCCGTGTGTGGTGGGACGGCGACAAGGGAGCCGAACTCCTCGACGGCACCCACGTCGAGAAGTGGAACCCCGCCACCGAGACGAGCACCCGTGTGTTCGACCCCAGCGGAGTCGTCGCGGGCGCCCGCAACGCCACCCCCTTCTACGGGGACATTCTCGGCGACTGGCGTGAGGAGATCCTCGCGGAGACCGAGGACCACACGGCCCTCCGCCTCTACTCGACCACCGAGCCAACCTCCACCCGCCTCTACACCCTGGCCCACAACCCGGCCTACCGCCTGGGCTGGACCGTGCGCGGCTACCTCCAGTCCACGTTCACGGACTACTACCTCGGTTACGGTTCCAAGAACCCGCCCAGGCCCGCGATCCGGACCGACACCGGCCCCGACCGTGCCTGGACCGCGATCGCGGGCGACACCTTCCGCTCCGGCACCGGCCTGTGGACCTCCGAGCTCCAGGACGGCGGGTCCGTGACGGCCGCCGACGGCGTCCTCGACATCGACGTGCCCGCCGGAGCCACGGTCTGGTTCGACCGCAGGCTCAGCGGGCCGTACGAGATCGAGTACACGGCGACCGCGGTGTCCGCCGGCGGTGCCAACGACCGGGTGTCCGACCTCAACAACTTCTGGAACGCCACGGACGTCCGCTCGCCCGGCGACATATTCGGCACCGGACGCGGGGGAGCCCTGGCGGAGTACGACCACCTCACGACCTACTACGTGGGCTACGGCGCCAACTCCAACACCACGTCCAGGCTGCGCCGTTACGTCGGCGAGGCGGGCAACCGCCCGCTCCTGCTCGACTACACAGCCCCGCTGCTGACGGCCAACGAGCCCAACCGGGTCCGGATCGTCTCCGACGGCCCGACCGTGCAGTGGTGGAACAACGGCAGCCTCGTGTTCGACTACAAGGACCCCGAGCCGTACACCAGCGGTCACTTCGCCTTCCGCACGGTCACCAGTCACTTCAGGATCAGCGACTTCACGGTCTGGCGCCCGCCGACGCGCGGCTGAGCACCGCCCCTCGGCGCTCCACGGTGGATTGTCAGTGGTGGCTGTGATGCTGGAAGGCATGGACGAACTGATGAGACGCCGCGTCTACGGCGCCGACCACGACGACCCCGATCCGGGACCCCGGCCCGGTCACGTCTACGTCGAGCTGGTGGGCGGCCCGCTGGACGGGCTGCTCCTGGACGTGACCGGCTGGCCCGCGGACCGTCTCGCGGTGGGCGCGGCTCTCGGGACGGAGCTCGGCAAGTTCGGCGCGGGAGGCAGCGCCGTGTACGGACCGGTGGACGCCGACCCGAAGCGGTGGGCCTGGCAGGCGGACAGCCCGTGAGCCGCCCGCCCGCCGGCCCGGTCCTGCCGCCCCGGTGGCGATCGGTACTTTCACCAGTGTTCAGGCCCCGCGGGTGACTCGGCCCCCGGGCGTACCTAGCGTGCTCGACCGACAGGATTCCGGATCCAGGAGGTGGAACACGAATGAGGCAGATGATGCGCCGCGTCGCCGGCGCCGCAGCGGGACTGCTCGCCATGGTGTTACTCGCACCGGCGACGGCGGCAGGGGCGGATGCCGAGGTCGCCGCGGCAGGCGGGACGGGACCCCACCCCGCGGGATACGAGACCGTGGCGACCCTGCCCGGCCACACGGTCTACCGGCCGGACATCCTTCCGGCCGGGGAGAAGCTGCCCGTCGTCGCCTGGGGCAACGGAGCGTGCCGCGCGGACGGCACCTGGTTCGAGAACATCCTGACCGAGTTCGCCTCCCATGGCTTCCTCGTGATCGCCAGCGGGGTCCCGGGTGGCTCCGGCCGGACGTCCTCGGACATGCTCATCGAGGCGGTGGACTGGGCCGTCGCGGCCGCCAGCGACCCGGACAGCAGGTTCAGGGGCCGGATCGACACGTCGCGGATCGCGGTCATGGGCCAGTCGTGCGGCGGGCTGGAAACGATGGAGATCGCCGACGACCCGCGTATCGACACGACGGTCATGTGGAACAGCGGGTTGATGAGCAGGCTCGACAAACGGATCCAGCTGCCCCGTCTGCACGCGCCCATCGCGTACTTCATCGGAGGCCCGGACGACATCGCGTACGAGAACGCCGCCGATGACTGGGACAGGCTTCCCGCCGGACTGCCCGCGTTCTCCGGAAACCTCGACGTCGGGCACTACGGCACGTATGCCGAGCCCAACGGCGGCGAGTTCGGCCGCGTCGGTGTGAACTGGCTGAAGTGGCAGCTCAAGGGCGACGCCGTGGCGCGGGCGGAGTTCGTGGGCCCGGACTGCGGGATGTGCTCCGGCGACTGGGACGTCGAGCAGAAGAACCTCTCCTGACTGTCCCGACGGGACCTCGTCGAGAGGACTCACCCGGCCTGACCCGACCGGCGGCCGCGCGGAGGTCAGGCCGGGCCGAGGCCTGTGCAGTAGGTGATCGTCGCGTCGTCCGCCGCGACCGCCCGGCGGGCCTCCGCCCGGCGGACCCGGCGGATGATGTCGGCGGATCCGCCCGACGCCAGGGTGGCCATGACCCCCGGCCAGTCGGTGAGCCCGAACAGGTCCACGATGCGGCCGGCGCCGTTGCTGAGGAGTGCGGCAGCGCTCAGCCCGGAGACCGGACCGCATCCGGTGATCGCCTCCTCCGCCGCCCGGGGGTCGTCCTTGGCCACCCAGAAGCCGCCCGGACGGTTCCGGTTGGCGCGCATGTCCCGCAGGACGCGGCGGTAGTCGTCGCTGTCCTCGGCGGTGGCTTCGAGCACCGCCCGGTACGGCCGGCAGACGACCGTCTCCCTGGGATCGGTCAGGACGAGCGGCGGTGTGTCGTCACCTTCGTCGAGCACGACGACCGAATCGCCGAGCACCAGGTACTCGGCCAGACCGCCGGACACGCGCAGCACGGCCACGGTCGCCGACGGACTGATGGGGTCGGCGACATCGCAGGTGCCCCGGTGGCCGTCCGTCACCTGTTCGATCGCCTCGGCGAGCAGCGCCGGCAGACCGCGCTCGGGCGCGCCCGCGAGCAGGCCGAGGAGACTGCCGCCCAGCCGTGACGCGTACCAGGCCACACCGTGCCGGCAGACGGATGCGGCACCGGGGATTCCTGCGCCGTCGATGAGCACGGCGGCCGTCGGCACGGCACCCGTGAAGTCCTCGTTGGCGCGGCCGGCCCGCTTGGCCACGCTCGTCATCGTCACCCGCACACGCGCACCCTCTCTCCGCCTCCCCGCGACCGCGGGGGAGAGACCGAGTATCCGCCCCGCCGGCCCCACTCGGCCGGGGCGACTGCCAGGTGAAGCCCCGCACCCCTGTGATTCCGGCCCCGGGCGTACCCCCGATACTGGAGTACACGCGATTTCGGTGGAGCTTCTGCCGTTCATGGACGCGATCAGCACGGTGGAAGGCGAGACACGGTGACGACGACCGTTGCATATCAGGGCGAGCCCGGGTCGAATTCGGCGACGGCCGCCCGGTTCCTCTACCCGGAATGCGGTGAAATGCCCTGTACCGGTTTCGAGCAGGCCCTGGACGCCGTCACCCTCGGTACGGCCGATCTCGCCGTGATCCCGGTCGACAACTCGACGGCCGGACGCGTCGCCGACGTTCATCACCTGCTCCCCGAGTCGGGGCTGTTCATCGTCGCCGAGCACTTCCTCGCCATCCGCTTCGACCTCATGGGCGTGCGTGGCGCCACCACCGAGGACGTGGAGTGCGTACGCAGCCATGTGCATGCCCTCGGCCAGTGCCGGAAGGTCCTGCGAGAGGGTGGCTGGCGCACGCTCGTCGCCGACGACACGGCCGGTGCGGCACGCGAGGTCGCGGAGCTGGGCGACCCGCGGCACGCGGCCCTCGCCCCGCCCGCCGCGGCCCGGCTGCACGGCCTGGACGTGCTGCGGGCCGGTGTCGAGGACGACCCGGACAACACCACCCGGTTCGTCGTCCTCTCCCGGGAAGCGAGCATCGCACCGGACACGGGCGAACCCACGATGACGAGCCTCTTCTTCAGCGTGCGCAACATTCCCAGCGCCCTCTACAAGGCCCTCGGCGGGTTCGCCAGCAGCTCCGTGAACCTCACCAAGATCGAGAGCTACCAGATGGGCGCGGGGCTCAACGCCAGCCACTTCTACGTCGAGATCGAGGGACACCCCGACGACCCCCGTGTCGACCTCGCCCTCAACGAACTGCGCTTCTTCTCCTCCGAGGTACGCGTCCTCGGGGTGTATCCGGCACACCCGCACCGTCTCGGGGGCCGCACCGCCTGAGCCTCTGGCGTATATGGTTGCAGGGCACATGTATGTTGCCGTGGTTCAGCCCGATACCTGCGGACGCGCACGCGTCCGCAGCCGAAGGGAGACACATGCGACTGGGTCTGGCCCTGCCCACCTTCGGCCGCGACGCCGACGCGGATGCAGTCGTCGCCGTGAGCCGTACCGCCGAGGAGATGGGCTACGACTCCCTCTGGAGCGGCGACCGTGTCCTCGCGCCCCGGACACCCAGCGTGCCGTACCCCGGCGCCGGCGGTGTCATGCCGCGGTCCTACGAGAACCACATGGACCCGCTGGTGTCGCTGACCCTCGCCGCTGCTCACACGGACCGTGTCCGGCTCGGGACGAGTACGCTCAACGGCCTCTGGTATCCGCCCCTGCTGCTGGCCCGGTCGCTGACCACCCTCGACGTCGTCAGCCGTGGCCGTCTGGACGTCGGACTCGGGTTCGGCTGGATGCCCGACGAGTACACAGCGGTCGGTGTGCCCTGGGAGGCCAGGGGGCGGCGGCTGGACGAGACCCTCGACGTGCTCGACGGGTACTGGACCCACGACGTGTTCGCCCATGACGGACCGCTGTTCACCGTCCCGGAGACGGTCGT
This sequence comes from Streptomyces sp. CB02058, assembly GCF_001905505.1. GTDB lineage: Bacteria > Actinomycetota > Actinomycetes > Streptomycetales > Streptomycetaceae > Streptomyces. Next base: position 167,676 of record NZ_LIPG01000004.1, on the reverse strand, counting down.
CGGACTCAAGCCGCACCAACGGCCGGGGCCGCCCGTGCTCCTGGCGGCGTTCACCCCGGCAGGGTTCCGCCGGATCGGCAGGCGGCTCGCCGGATGGCTGCCCGGAGCGATGCCCCTGACGCCCCTCATGGACATGTGGCCGGTCATCGTGAAGGAGGCCGAGCGGGCGGAGCGCGATCCCGACGGGCTGCGGATGGCCCTGCGGGTCAACCCCACCCTGACTTCCGCGAGGACCGACCCGGCTCAGGTCCCCCGCGCGGGGACCTTGGACCAGTACATCGACTACGCGCGGGCCGCCGCCGGGGCGGGCGTCCATGAACTCTTCCTGGACCTGGGGCAGACGCCGGCCGCGCTGGACGAACGTATCGACCTGGCAGGACGGTTCATCGAAGGCGTACGGGCCGGCTGACCGTCCGTACGGCATGCGAAGCGGCCGGTCCGGCCGGGAGTTCCGCGCTCCGTACGGTACGAGAGATGACCGGTCCGGGTTTTCGCACTCCGTACGGTACGAGGTGGCCGGTCCGGCCGCCGTGGCCGGCCTTCCGGCTACAGCTCGCCGGCGAACGCCCCGGCCAGCTCCCGCCACTCGGCGCGCGGCAGGTCCTTGCCGCGGTCTTCCGCGGTGACCACCTGGAGCGCGACGTGGTCCGCCCCCGCGTCGAAGTACTCCTGCGTACGCGCCTTCACGTGCCCGGCGTCGCCCAGCGCGAAGAGCGCGTCGAGGAGACGGGCACTGCCGCCGCCCTCGAAGTCGCTCTCCGTGAATCCCAGGCGGAGCAAGTTGTCCGTGTAATTGGGAAGTCGGAGGTACGTGCCGAACATGTTCCGGGCGGTCGTGCGGGCCCGCTCGAGGTCGGTGTCGAGCACGACCGACAGTTCCGGGGCGAGCAGCGCGTCGGGGCCGAGCGCCGCGCGGGCCTCCGCCGTGTGCTCGGTGGTGACGAGATAGGGGTGCGCTCCCAGCGACCGGTCGGCCGCCAGCTTCAGCATCTTCGGGCCGAGCGCGGCGAGCACCCGGTGTCCGGCCTCCACGGGCGGTGCCGCCGCGTCGAGTGCGTCGAGGTAGTCCACCATGGCGCTGTACGGCTTCGCATACGCGGGCACCATGGGGCCGTGGCTGACGCCCAGGCCGAGGACGAACCGGTCACGTGCGCTCGCCTCGATGGCCGCGACTCCCGCTGTCACCTCCTCGGCGGTGTGATCCCAGATGCTCAGGATGCCGGTGGCCACGGTGATGGTGCGGGTGGCGGCGACGACGGCCGCCGCGTCGTCGACCGAGGGGCTGCCACCGAGCCAGAGAGTGCCGTAGCCCAGCTCCTCGAGCTCGGCGACCGCCTCCGCGATCGCCTTCCTGCCCGCGTCGTCGGTCCGCGAGCCGTGCAGCGCCCCGCTCCAGATACCGATCCGTCCGAATGTCTCGCGCGTCTCAGAGGTCATGGTGTGATCAACCGCGACCCGGGCCGGCTATTCCCGGGTGAGCCGGGATTCCTCACAAAGAGGGGGTGCGTGAGGAGACCGGCCGCGCGTTCTCGTACGCTGGCCTTCCATGGCAATAGACACCGCGCTGTGGTCCTTCGCCCTGGTCGTAGGGCTTCTCACTCTCACTCCCGGACTCGACACCGCTCTGATCCTTCGCACCTCGGCCCTCGGCCGGCGCAGGAGAGCCTGGGGCGTCGTCCTCGGAGTCCAGACCGGCACCCTGGTGTGGGGCGCACTCACGTCCTTGGGGGTGACCGCGCTCCTGACCGCGTCCCACCTCGCCTATGTGACGTTGCGCTGGGCGGGCGCCGTCTACCTCGTCTGGCTGGGCGTCCGCATGCTCAGGGACACCTTCCGTGGGCTGCCCGGGCGGGACGCCACCGACGAGTCCCCTCTGCTCACCGGTCAGGACTCGGTCCCCGGCGGCTGGCGGCAGGGCACCCTCACCAACCTCCTCAACCCGAAGATGGGCGCGTTCTACGTCGCCGTCCTGCCCCAGTTCATTCCCGAGGGCGTGAGCCACTTCGCCATGGGGCTCCTGCTCACCTCGGTGCACATCGCCCTCGGTCTGCTGTGGTCGGCCGCCCTCATCGGGTTCGCACGCGTGCTGCACAACTGGCTGCGCAAGCCTCAGGCCCGGCGTCTGCTCGACCGGATCACCGGCACCGTCATCGCGGGGTTCGGTGTCAGGCTCGCCCTGAGCGACTGAGCCCGTGGAGGTGGCTCCCGGGCCGTTCGCCCTGGTCGCAGCGAGCGCCGCGTACAGACGCGGGGCCACCGGTCCAGGCCGTGTGCCGCTTCACGCCGACGGATCGTCCGCAGGCCGGGGGTCAGTTCGCCGTCGTCCAGGAGGCGGAAGCCGCAGCGGACGCAGTACGGGTCGTTCCAGCGGACCTCGGTGAACGTGGTGAGGGTCAGGGCGGGTGCCCCTCGCGCGTTCCGGCCGCCGCCCGTGAGCGCCGCCCGCCGCGTCCGCCGGAGCCCGGCGGACGCGGCGGGCGGGCCGGTCAGGCGCCGGGTTCCGTCACCGACGCCGCCCGCGGGTGGTACGCCATGCTCAGGGCGTCCGGCTTCACCGTGACGACGGCCTGGGCGCGCGGAGGCCGGGAGGTGAGCGTGATGCGGGGCCAGGCACGGAGGATGCTGGCCAGGATGATCTGGAGTTCGGCCCAGGCGAAGTTCTCGCCGATGCACTTGCGGCGCCCGTCACCGAAGGCGAGGAACGAACCACGTGCGGCGGGCGCGCGCTCCGGCGTCCAGCGGTCCGGATCGAAGGTCTCCGGATCGGGGAACCAGCGGGCGTCGTGCTGATGGAGATAAGGGCTCCAGACGACGTCCGCGCCCTCGGGTATGCGATGCCCGCCGAGCTCGATGTCGCGGGTCGCCGTGCGGGTCACCATCCAGGCGGGGCCGTACTTGCGGATGGACTCGTGCAGCACCTGGCGGGCGTAGGTGAGCCGGCCGATGTCGTCGTAGCGGAGGGGGCGGTCACCGCAGACGGCCGCGAGCTCCTCGCGGAGACGTTTCTCCATCCCGGAGTTCTGAGTGATCTCGTACAACGTCCAGGCGAGAGTCGTCCCGGTGGTCTCGATCGCCCCGGTCAGCAGAGTGATCGCCTCGTCCTGGAGCTGCTGCCGGGTGAGGGGGTCCTCTGCGGTCAGCAGGGTCTTGAACAGTCCGCCCTGGTCCTGCCCCCGGGGTGTGGCGTGCGGGCAGCCCGCCGCCCCGGCCCCGGGCGCGACGCCCTCGGCCGGGGCGGTGCCGCCCGAGGGGCCCGTCCCGGGGGACCGGACGCTGTGGTGGTCGATCGCCTGGTCGATGAGGGCGCGCAGCCGCGCCACACGGTCCGCGTGGGCCCGGTTGGCCGGCAGAGGGAGGCGGGTGACCCAGGTCGGAAGGATCGTCTGACGGATCGCCCCCTTCATGATCTCGGGCATGAGGGTGACGAACTCGCCCTCCAGATGTCCCGGGAGGTCCGCGCCGAACAGGGCGACCAGGAACGCGGAGAGGGCCACCTCGTTCATGTCCGCGTACACGTCGCGCGGCACACCGGCGGGCCAGGCGCCGACCGCGTTCCGTACCTGCTCGATCATGGGGGCGCCGCGATCGGCTATGTGGGCCTTGTTGAACATGGGTTGCACGAGACGCCTGTTGCGCAGATGCGTGTCTCCGTCGGCGACCGTGGCGAGCCCGTCACCGAAGAACATGCGCAGCGCGTCGATGATCCTGCCGCCCTTCGCGTAATGAGCGGCGTCGGTCACCAGGACCTCACGCGTCAGGGCGGGATCGGTGACGACGTACGCGGGAGTCGGCCCGATGCGTATGCGGACGACGGTGCCGTGCTCGCGCAGCGAGGTCATGAACGGCAGGGGGTCGCGGGCGAGCCGGTGCGCGTGCCCGATGAGGGGGAGGGCGCCGGGGGCGGTCGGTGTGGCGGTGGCCGACGTACTGCCGGCGGACGTGCTGGTGGGGGCACTCATGTGGGGCGGATCACTCCTAGTGGGGTATCGGCGATCGAGCCGATGCATGCCCATCGAATGATCAAGGAATGCCGACCCCGAAGATCTTTTACGGGCCGGAGCCGCCCGCCCTGCTGCCCGGCCACCGGAGCCTCGCGAGGGACGCTGCCCGCGCTCTGTTCACCCCGTCTCCCTCACCTGCTCCAGACGTACCTCCTCGGCGTCCAGTTGCTCCTGCACCCGCAGCAGGACGGCGTCGTCGATCCGGTGCTGGTCACGCAGGCCGATGACGGCGGAGCGTTTGTGCTCCAGGAGGGCCAGACGCAGGTCGGCCTCCTGCCGTCGGCGCCGCAGCAGCGGCCCCGAGCCCGGATCGCTCGCCGTGCCGGCGGCGGCCATGTATCTGCTCAACGGTTCCTTGTTCGTCCTGGTCGGGCTGGAGACGCCGACCGCCATGCTGTAGACGACCAGCGCGGTGCCGTCGTTGATCAGGGACTCGGCCCGCAACAGCGTGACGTTGCGCTGGGGGAGCAGCCGGGACACGACACCGACGGTGAGTGCCGCGCCCAGCATCACGCGTTACTCGGCGTCCGCTCCGACCGCGATCATCGCGGCGAGCTGCGTCATGAGCCGGGTCCTCTCCGGCAGGTCGCCGGTGTGGCCCGGCACCCCGTCGAAGGCGAAGTCGTCGAACCGGGCGATGAGTTCCGGGTCGGTCCTGGCGAGCGTGGAGCGGTGGCCGGGGAAGAGGCGCGCGTGCGCGGCCGCCGCGGCCGCGTTCGGGGGTGCGGGCGGTCACGGGCGAACCAGCGTCTTCAGCGCCTCGCGGTCGTTCATCGCCCGGTAGCCCTCCGCGATGTCCTCCAGGGCGACGGTGCGGTCGAACACGCGGCCGGGCCGGATCGAGCCGTCGAGGATGTGCGGCATCAGCTCCTCGATGTACGCGCGGGCCGGCGCGACACCACCGGTGAGCGTGATGTTGCGCAGGAAGTCGGGGAAGCCGAAGGGCACGTCGGTGAACTGCGGAGCGCCGACGCGGCTGACGGTGCCGCCGGCACGGACCACCCCGAAGCCCTGTACGAGCGCGTCCTTCAGCCCCACGCATTCGAGGACCCTGCGGGTCCCGTCGCCACCGGTCAGCTCGCGGACCCGGGTGATGCCCTCGTCCCCCCGTTCGGCGACGACATCGGTGGCGCCGAACTCACGCCCCAGGTCGGTCCGGGCCCGGTGGCGGCCCATGAGGATGATCCGTTCGGCGCCCAGCAGCTTCGCGGAGATCACGGCGGACAGGCCGACCGCGCCGTCCCCGATGACGGTGACGGTGTCGCCGCGGCGGACGCCGGCCGTGCGGGCGGCGTGGTAGCCGGTGCACAGCACGTCGGACAGGGTCAGCAGGTCCGGCAGCAGTGCGGAGTCCTCCGCGACGGGCAGCTTCACCAGAGTTCCGTCGGCGAACGGGACCCGGGCCGCCTGCCCCTGTCCGCCGTCCACGCCGTCGACGCCCCACTGTCCGCCGTGCGGGCAGGAGGTCTGCAGGCCCTCGCGGCAGTAGGCGCAGGTGTTGTCGGCCCACACGAACGGGGCGACGACCACGTCGCCGGGCCGGAGGGTGCGCACGTCGGCGCCGGTCTCCTCGACGACGCCGAGGAATTCGTGACCCATGTGGCGGGGCGCGTCGGTCGGCTCCAGCGACTTGTAGGGCCACAGGTCGCTGCCGCACACGCAGGACAGCACGATCCGCACGACCGCGTCGGTGGGCTGCTGGATCTTCGGGTCGGTCACGTCCTCGACGCGGACGTCCTCGGCGGCGTACATCAGGGTGGCTCGCACGGGTGTGCTCCTTGGCAGGTGTTGAGGGGGTGCGGGGTGGTCAGCGGGGTTCGAGGCGCAGGGTGGAGGCGCGGGCCCGCTCGGTCAGGACGTGCTCGACGATGCTGGTGTACCGGCCGTACTTGGCCCGGTAGGCCGCGTCGACGTCGGGGTACTCGCCGGGGTCGGCGTCGCGGAAGGCGACGTCGGCCCGGACGCCCCCGGCCTCCACGCGGCCCTGGTGGCGGGAGCGGGTGCCCTGGTACCAGGGGCCGTCCACGCCCTTGACCGAGCGGACGTAGAGCCGGTCTCCGGCCCGTACGACCCACATGGTCACGGGAGCGCGGAGCGTTCCGTCGCCGCGCTCGGACTGCAGGTCCAGTTCTTCCGCCGTGCCGATTCTTCTCAGGCCGGACTCGTTCCAGGTGGTCATGTTTCTTCCCTTCCGTGGCCCGGTGCGTGGACGTGGTGGACGGTGGTTCCTCCGCGGGTGGGACGGCCCGGCATCAGGCTTCGGGGATGGCGCGGCCGAAGTCGGCGAGGGTGACGGCCTCGGGCTCGGGGCCGCCGCGCCGGCCGGTCTCCAGGGCGTCCAGTGCGGCCAGCTCGTCCGTGGTGAGCGAGAAGTCGAAGACGTCGATGTTCTCCGCGATGCGGTGACGCTTCGTCGACTTGGGGATGACCGAGCGGCCCTGCTGGAGCCCCCAGCGCAGCAGTACCTGGGCCGGGCTCTTGCCGTGGGCTTCGGCGATGCGGGTGACGGCCGGGTCCTGAAGGACGCTCACGCGATGTTCGCCGTAGCCCGGGTAGAAGGTGATGCCGCCGATCGGGGACCACGCCTGGTTGAGGATGCCGTGGGTGTCGTCGAAGTCGAGGACGGCGCGCTGCTGGAAGTAGGGGTGGATCTCCAGCTGGTTGACCGCGGGCACCACGGACGTCGCGTCCAGCAGTGCGGTCAGGTGCTCGGCCATGAAGTTGCTGACGCCGATGGCGCGGACCTTGCCGTCCGCCAGGAGCTTCTCCAGGGCGCGGTACGCGGCGAGGGTCCTGTCGAAGCCGGACGGGAGGGCCTGGTGCAGGATCAGCAGGTCGATCCGGTCGACCCCGAGCTTGGCGGCGCTCTTGTCGAAGCCGTGCAGGGTCTCGTCGTAGCCGTAGTCGCTGATCCAGATCTTGGTCTCGACGAAGAGCTCGTCGCGCGGGACCCCTGAGTCGCGGAGCGCCTGGCCGACCTCGCGTTCGTTGCCGTAGGCGGCGGCGGTGTCGATGTGCCGGTAACCCAGTTCGAGGGCCGCGGTCACCGCGTCCCGCGTCTCGTCCGGCGGTGTCTGGAAGACTCCCAGTCCCAGGGCCGGCATCCGGACACCGTTGTTGAGCGTGAGGGTCTGCATCGGTTCTGCCTTTCTGCGGAAGTGCCCCGTGCGGGCACGACGAGGGTGACGACCGCGACGACGGCACGGGCCGGTAACGCGGCTCATCCGGTGAGCGCGGGGAGGGACAGGCCGGCCGGAGATCCCGGGGCGGAGCGGATCCGCGGCAACCCGGTGAAGACCGGTCGAGTGGTCGCGGACGACCACGGGGCAGCTGAGCACCGGCATCGTGCGGGCCTGTGCCTGCCCGGCCGCTCCACCGCCGATGGCGCGCGTCGAGCAGTGGCCGTCATGCTGTCTCCCGCTCCTTCGGCGGCTCCAGGGCGACGGTTCCGCCGGGTACCCGAGCTGCGGTTCGTACCGCTGCAGGCGCCGGTGCGGGCACCCACAGGGCTGATCACAGACTGCCTGGTCACGGCCGCACCAGCACCTCGGGAGCCTCAGGCGTGTCCATGGCCGTGTCCTCGGCGCGGACACGACCGGCTTCGTGCATGAGTGCTGTGCGCACGGTGCTCCTCCGGTTCGGTCGGAGACCGGGATCGGGCCCGTGATTCCGGCGTGCCCGGCCTCGGTCCTGTCCAGCAAACCGCGTGCCGCCGCGCAGGTGGGAGTCACTGCTCTTCCAGGTACTGGCAGTACCTCGCAGGGGTCCGCCGGCCGACCTACCGTGGAAGGGCCGGCACAGGAACCACGCCGATCCGAAGGAGCACCTCGTGTCACTGCCCCCCGCCGAAGCTTTCCTCAGCAGCGGGCGACGCCGTCCGGGACCGCCGTGGCACACCAGCGCGGAGGCCGACCGTGGCCGGGCCTGAGAAGAAGAACCTGGCCGCCGAGGTCCGCGAGTTCCTCAGCACCCGGCGGGCCCGGATCACCCCGGAGCAGGCCGGGCTCCCGGTCTACGGCGGCAACCGCCGTGTCGCGGGTCTGCGGCGCGAGGAGGTCGCCCTCCTCGCGGGCATGAGCGTGGACTACTACGTACGCCTGGAACGCGGCAACCTCAGCGGTGCCTCCGACTCCGTCCTCGAAGCCCTGGCCCACGCCCTGCAGCTCAACGAGGCCGAACGCACCCATCTGTACGACCTGGCCCGCGCGTCCACCCCCGCCGGCCGGCGGCCCACCGCCACCTCCTCCCGGGTCCGGCCCACGATCGTGCGGCTGCTCGACTCGATGACCGGCGTCCCGGCGTTCGTACGCAACGCACGCTTCGACGTCGTGGCCGCCAACGCCCTGGGCAGGGCTCTGTACGCGCCGCTCTTCGACTCGCCGCTGTTCGCCCAGCGCGGGCCGGTCAACAGCGCGCGCTTCCTGTTCCTGGACCCCGCGGCTCAGGACTTCTGGGCCGACTGGGACAAGGGGGCCGACGACGCGGTCGCCTTCCTGCGCACCGAGACGGGCCGGGCACCGCACGACAGGGCGCTGACCGACCTGATCGGCGAGCTGACGACCAGAAGCGACGCGTTCGCCCACCGGTGGGCCCGCCACGACGTGAAGTTCCACCGCTCCGGCGTGAAGAACTTCCGCCACCCACTCGTCGGCGACCTCACGCTGCCCTACGAGGCGATGGACCTGCCCTCCGACCCGGGCCTCCGCCTCAACTTCTACACCCCCGAACCGGACTCCCCGGAGCGACAGGCACTGGACCTGCTCGCCAGCTGGACGACCACGGGCACGGTCGTCCCCGCCGGGAACGACTGACCGGACCTACTTCAGGAGAACCCTCACATGCAGTACCGACCGCTCGGCCGCACCGGCGTACAGGTCAGCCCGCTCTGCCTGGGCGCGATGATGTTCGGCCCCTGGGGCAACGAGGACGAGGCCGACTCGATCCGGATCATCCACCGCGCCCTCGACGCCGGTGTCAACTTCGTCGACACCGCCGACGTCTACTCCGCGGGTGTCTCCGAGGAGATCGTCGGCAAAGCCCTCGAGGACCGCCGCGACGACGTCTTCCTGGCGACCAAGTTCTTCATGCCCATGGACCAGGACGATCCCAACCAGCGCGGCGGCTCGCGGCGCTGGATCATCCGTGAGGTGGAGAACTCGCTGCGCCGCCTGGGCACCGACCACATCGATCTGTACCAGGTCCACCGCCCGAGCCCCGACACGGACATGGCGGAGACGCTCGGCGCGCTGTCCGACCTGGTGCGCCAGGGGAAGGTGCGCTACATCGGCTCCTCGTCCTACTCCGGCTCCCAGATCGTCGAGGCCCAGTGGGTCTCGGGCGAGCGGCGTCTGGAGCGGTTCGTGACCGAGCAGCCGCCCTACTCCATCCTGGTCCGCGGCATCGAGGAGGACGTCCTGCCCACCGTGCGCCGCCACGGCATGGGCACCCTCACCTACAGCCCGCTCTCCGGCGGCTGGCTCTCCGGCCGTTACCGCAAGCATGCCGCCGAGGGCCCGGCCTCCGCCGCGCGTCCGCAGGCCCGGTTCGACATGAACACCCCCGCCAACCAGCGCAAGCTCGACGCCGTCGAACAGCTCGCCGTCCTGGCGGAGAAGGCCGGCCTCACCCTCATCGAGCTCGCCGTCGCCTTCGTCATCAACCACCCCGGCGTCACCTCGGCGATCATCGGACCACGCACCATGGAGCAGCTGGAGGCGTTCCTGCCCGCCGCCGACGTCACCCTCCCCGCCGACGTACTCGACGCCATCGACGACATCGTCGCCCCCGGAGTCACCGTCAACCCCGTCGACAACAGCTACGGCGACTTCGAACTGCGGGCCGACCAGCGGCGGCGCTGACCGGGCGCACGCACTCGAGGTCTCCCGTGCGACGGACCCGTCGTGGGCGCTGCCGGGCACACGGCCGGCGCCGCCCACGACGGGGTTCGCGTTCGAGGGGAAGCCCTCTCACATGTTCCGGGCACCGTCCTTGATCGCTGCCCGGATGCGGACGTAGGTGCCGCAGCGGCAGATGTTGCGGATGCCGTCCAGGTCGGCGTCGGTGATCTCGCGGCCCTCCTCCCGGGCCCGTCGTACGAGGGCGACGGCCGCCATGATCTGGCCGGGCTGGCAGTAGCCGCACTGGGCGACGTCCTGGTCGAGCCACGCCTGCTGCATGGGGTGCAGTTCCGCGCCCACCGTGGCCGGAAGCCCTTCGATCGTCGTGATCTCGTCGGCCGGGTTCAGGTCCCCCACCGGAATCGCGCAGGGGTTGACCGCCCTTCCGTTGAGGTGGCTCGTACACGCCTTGCAGACGTTGATGCCGCAGCCGTACTTGGGACCGGTGACACCCAGGACGTCGCGAAGCACCCACAACAGCCGCACGTCGTCGTCGATGTCCACGGTGACCTGCTCGCCGTTGAGGCGGAATGTCTGCTCGGGCACGAAAGGATCCTCACATCAGTAGGCGTGGTCCCGGCCGTCCGTCGGGGACTGCGGGACAGGAGGGACGGTCGGCTTGGGTGCGAAGGCGAGCGTGCCGTGGTTGACGGGGAACGAGGTGGGCATCGTCCCGGTCGCGCGGCCGTACGCGCAGGCGACCGCGGCCATGGAGGCGGCGACGGCGAGCTCACCCGCCCCGCCGGGCTTCCCCGTGGTGTCGGGCATGATGATGACGTCCAGCTCGGGCGGCGTGTTCCACTGCCGGGTGTAGAAGTAGTTGTCCCAGCTCGCTTCGAGGAAGTATCCGTCGCGCAGGTGCAGGCTGGAGGTGAGGGCGAGCGCGATGCCGTCCATGGCGCCGCCCATCATCTGCGCCTCCAGTCCACGCGGGTTGACGGTGAGACCGGCGTCCACGGCGACGACGACCTTGGTGACGCGCGGGCCGGCGACACCGTCGCGGACCGGGCGGTTCACGGTCTCGGGCCGGCAGTCGATCTCCACCAGGACCGCGCTGGCCGAGTGGTACTCGGAGTGGAGCGCGATGCCCTGAGCCGTACCCTCCGGCATCTGCCTGCCCCAGCGTCCGGCTTCGGCGGCCTTCTCCAGCACCGCCAGGGACCGGTCGTCCGCGAGGAAGTCGCGCCGGAACCGGTAGGGGTCCTTCCCCATCTTCGAGGCCAGTTGGTCGACGAGGAGTTCCCGCGCGCAGGTGACGTCGGGGGAGTAGACGTTGCGCATGCTGCCGGTGTTGAAGCTCTTGTCGGTCTCGTTGAGCAGCCGGCTGTTCACGCCGAAGTTGTAGGGCATCGACTGGGAGAGCTGGAAGAACGTCTCGGAGAAGCCGAGGTCGACCACCGGCAGTTTCGCCGCCAGGGCGGTGAAGATCTCTCCGAAACCGTGACCGAGATCGGTGGCGACACTGGTGTGGCGCTGCTTGTAGCTGAGCACGGTGTCACCGACGTAGGAGATGCGCACGCGGGACGTGGCCATGGGATGCGTACGGCCCTGACGGGAGTCGTCGGCCCGGTGCCACATCAGTTTGACCGGTTTGCCGATCTTCTTCGAGATCTCCACGGCTTCCAGCGCCGCGTCGAAGAAGAGCTTGCGCCCGAACGACCCGCCGCCTTCTGTGACATGCACCGTCACCGCGCCGAGCGGCAGCCCCAGCAGCGCGGCGATGGCCTCCTTCGCGACGATCGGCGCCTTGAGGCTCGACCAGATCTCGGCGCGGTCCGGGCGTACGTCCGCGATGGCGCAGTTGGTCTCGAGCGCGCTGTTGCTGCGGAAGTGGAAGGTGAACCTTCCTTCCACGCTCGGGGTGAGGGGCGGGAGTCCCATCGTGGGCTCCGCGGCCCTGAGTTGCGTGAGGACGGAGGTGTCGCTCTTGCCCTTCGCGCTGCCGGGTGCCCATGACACCCGCAGGGCGCGTACGGCGTCGATGCACTGGCCGAAGGTCCGGGCGCGCACGGCCACACCGCTCGTGATCACGGCGACGTCGGTGACGCCCGGCATGGACCGGACCTCGTCGGCGTTGGCGACGGACGTGACCTTTCCGTTGATCGTCGGCGGACGGCACACCATGGTGGGAGCGGCGCCGGGGACGGTGAGATCCATGGCGAACTTCTTGCGTCCGGTGACCGCGTCGAGGGCGTCGACTCGGCCCCGGGGAGTGCCGATGACGCTGAACTGCTCGGACGGCTTGAGCTCCGTGGTGACCCGCTGGGTCCGGAGGGCCGCGGCCTTCTCCGCCAGCTCGCCGATCCCGACGCTCCGGCCGCCGGGGCCGAGGACCACTCCCGCTCTGATGCGGACCTCGGTGAGCGCGGCACCGAGCACCACCGCGGCGGCCTCCAGCAGCCGTCCGCGAGCGACGGCGGCGGCGACCCGGACCGGGGTATAGGTCGAGATGGTCGTGTTGGAGCCGCCGGTGAGCTGGTTGAACAGGAGTTCCGGCCGCGCGTCGGCCAGGGTGACCCGGACCCGGTCGAGCGGCACGTCCATCTCCTCGGCGATCAGCATGGCCGTCGAGGTCGTGATGCCCTGGCCGACCTCGGCCCGCGGCAACGCCAAGGACACGGTGCCGTTCGTGTGGACCTCGACCGTGATCAGACCGGAGGTCGGCAGAGCCGCCAGGGACATGACGTCGTTGAGGTCGACCAGTTCCGTGATGTCCGCCGAGGGCACGTCGGCCCTTGCCGCTTCGGCGGGTACGAGTTCGGCGGCCGTCACCAGGGTCGGTGCTGCCAGTACGAATCCCAGGAACCGGCGCCTGTCGAAGGCATGGTTCCCGGACGGCGGCCGGGGCGCGTCCTGATCACCGTTCACCGGGGGTCTCCTCCTGCCCGCGCCTTTCGGCGTCCCCCTGTCGGGAAGTCCGGAGGAGGACTCGTCCTGGCGGCACGCTTCGGCGTTTCTTCGTCGATGGTCTTCATGTGCGGTTCGGCTCCGGACGGGTGGCGGACGGGGAGGCCAGGGGCGGTGGAAGCCGCCGCCCCTGGCCGTCGTGCGGGAAGCGCCGCGCTCGGGCGGTGGGGCGAATCGTTCAGGACGGGCGGTTGACGTCAGGGATGTCGATCGCGATGGGCTGCCCCTCGGCGAGGAAGAGCAGGACGAATTTACGGAGCGCCTCTTCCAGCGTCCAGAGGACCGCCGGGACGGCGGGCAGCGGGATCAAGCCCTCGCGGAAGGCCACCAGCAGCGGCCACGCCGTCGCTATGAGCTTCTCCAGGATCGGCTGCTTGGACAGGCCGATCATGTCGCCGACGTCACCGCCCAGCGTGTACCGGGTGAACGCGCTGATCAGGGGGCGTGTCAGGCCGGCGTCGAGTTCGGCCACGATGCCGAGCAGGACGTTCGTCAGTGCCTCGCCCTCGGGGGAGTGGGCGAGGATCGGGTCGAGGACCTGCTTGGACTGCGCGTTGGCCGCGTCCCACGTGGCGGGTATGTACTCGTCGCGGACGCCGAGCATGTGCGCGCTGACCTGCCACACGTGCAGGTACGCGTCCGAGTCGGCGGCGTTGACGCGCACACCCCACTCTTTCATCCTGCGCATGACAAACGTGGCCAGGCTGTGCCAGGTGACCATGATGTCGGCCTGGCTGATCGGGATCGTCTGGCCGCCGCTGGTCTGGGACCAGCCCGGGGACTGCGGCAGCAGATGGCGTACCGCGGCGTGGACCATGCGGGTCTTCACCGCGGTCACGATCATCGAGCCCTGCGGCAGATACGCGTCCAGGTCCCCGATGTCGTAGCCGAGCCGCGCGGTCTTGGCGATGCGGTCCTTCATGTCCGCGCCGCCCTTGGAGTAGTAGACGGCGCGCGACTCCCTGGGGATGGCGGTGCTCATCAGGCCGCTGCCGAGACCGTACAGCGCTCCGACGTAGATGCCCTTGGTCTTGCTGAACTGGGCGGCGCGGTCGAGCTTGGCCTTGTCGGCCCAGGACGGCATCTGGCGGGCGTGCTCCATGAACTCCTTGAGGTCCGCCGGGAGTCCGTCGGGCAGCGCCTGGTCGTTGCGGGTCCACCGCTTCAGCAGGGTGTTGACCCGCGGCACGTCGCCCCGCTGGATCACGGCGGCGAGTACGGGGTCGGCCTCCTCGTCCCACACCCATTCCGGGTCGAGACCGGCACCCGTGCCCGCCACCGACCCGGTGGGCGACCAGGTCCACAGGGACCGGGCGCCGGCGGGAGTCGTCGCCGTCAGCGCGCCGATGGCCCCCAGGGCTCCACCCGTTGCCAGCATCTTGCGCCTGCTTAATCCGTCCATGGGCCGAACTCCTTCTTGGTTGTGACAGGTCGGTACTTCGAGGGGTGAGCGGTACGAGAGGTGGTCGAGGACATGTTTCTGCGGCCCGGGGGTCCTCCGAGTCCGCGTCGGAGTGCGGAGGAGGATGCCCTCCGCTACCGCAGGGGCGGATCTCCGGTGACCGAGGCCGCCGGCCGCGGGCACGGCGTCAGCCGGCACCGGGCCTGTTGGTGTCGGGGATCTCGATCCGGGTGCCCTGCCCCTTGGTGAGGTAGAACAGGATGTACTGCCGTGCCGCTTCGTCGATCGTCCACGCCAGCGGCGGCACCAGGGGCAGGGGGATCAGCCTCTCGCGGAAGGCGACCAGCTTCGGCCAGAGGGCCGCGATCGTCTTCTCCCAGAACGGCTCCTCGGGGATGCCGTCCATGTCGGCGACACGGTCGCCCACCAGGAACCGGGCGAGTGCGTTGACCAGCGGGCGATCGATGCCACCGGGGCTCGTCTGTTCGGCGAGCTGGCCCAGCAGGATGTCCGTCAGCTCGATGCCCTCCCTCGTGGAGGTGAGGATCGGGTCGAGGACCTGCTCGGACTGGGCGTCGGCCGCTTCCCACGTGGCGGGAATGTACTCGTCGCGGACGCCGAGCATGTGGGCGGTCACCTGCCACAGGTGCAGGTAGGCCGACGCGTCGGCGGGGCCGACCGGGACCTTCCACTCCACCAGCTTCTGCATCGTGTAGGTGGCGAGGCTGTGCCAGGTGACCATGATGTCGGCCTGGCTGATCGGCACCGTCTGACCGCCGCTGGTCCGGGACCAGTCCGGGGACCGCGGCAGCAGATGGCGTACCGCGGCGTGCACCATGCGGGTCTTGACGGCGTGGACGATGACATCTCCGTCGGGCCGGAACGCGCGCAGATCGCCGATGGCGAACCCGAGCAGGCTCGTCTTGGCGACGCGGTCCTCCATGTCGGCGCCGCCCTTGGAGTAGTAGACGGAGCGCGCTTCACGGGGGATCGCGGTGCTCAGCATGCCGCCGCCCACCCCGTTGAGGAGATTGAGGTAGAAACCCCGGGACTTGTTGAACGCCGCCGCGCTCTCCAGCTTGGCCCGGTCGGCCCAGGACGGCAGTTGGCGGGCCTTTTCCATGAAGGCGCGTACATCGTGCGGAAGCCCCGCCGGCAGCGTCTGGTCGTTGCGGGTCCAGGTGCGCAGTGCGTCGTTGACCTTCGGCACGTCACCGCGTTCGATCACCGACGCCATCAGTGAGTCGACCTCGTCGTCCCAGACCCATTCCGGGTCGAGGCCCTCTCCCTTGCCGGCGACCGACCCGCTCGGAGCCCACGTCCACGGCGTACGCGCGGCGGCCGACGGCGTGGCGCCCAGGGCCCCCAGGGCTCCCAGGGAGCCGCCCACCGCTAACACTTCGCGCCTGCTGATTCCCTCCATAGCTCTCTGAACTCCTCCTTGAGTCCTTCGGCTTGCGACATGTCGGCTTGGCACAATGAAACATGTCGAGCATCTCTGTGTCATAGAGGAGCACAGGCGGGCGGGGAACGCCAGAGGATTTTCGAAATCGGGCGGGCCCGTGGAACCTGCCGGACCGTGCCCTGCACGGTCGTCCGCCAACGCCCCGTCCGTGCTGGAACTCGCCCTCAGGGACGTCGCCGAGGGCCCCGGGGCTGTCGGTTCGTCGTGCGCCGCGCGCGGCGGTCGTCCCTCGGGACACGTCGCGGTGCCCACCGGTCCGAGCGTCCCGACCTGACGGACCGCCGGCTGCGCCGTGCGGCGTCGGGCGATCGACGGCCTCACATCCCGCTCGGCGCGGAGGCTCCGCACAAACGCGTTTGGCCGACACATGGTGACCGGCTACATTTGCGGAGGCCGTGCGAGAGAACAAGGAGGTGGTACCCGTGAACGCAGTATCGACATGGGTGCTCCCCTCCGGGGTCACGGTCGGGCGATAGGCAGGTCGTCCGGGAGCGCCGTTGCAGCGCATTCCCGAAAGGCACGACCATGCAGTTCACTTCCGAGCAGCACCTCGACGACGGCCTCGTCGAGCATGAATTCACCCTCGACGGGATCCCCGGCATCCTGTGGACGCCCGCGTCGGCGTCCGTATCCGCGCCCGTGCCGCTGATCCTGCTCGGCCACCCTCCCCTGGGCCTGCGCACGATGTACCCCCGGCTGGTCGCCCGGGCCCGGCACTCCGCGGCGGAGGGCTTCGCCACCGCCACCATCGAACTCCCCGGAGGCGGCGAGCGGCCCCGTCTGCCCGCCGTGGAGCAGGCCCGCTCCGACCTGCGCCGGGCCATGGCGGCGGGCGAACCCGTCAGCGACGAGATCGTCGACGCCCTCGTCCTCCCGCTGGTCGAGAGGGCGGTCCCCGAATGGCAGGCCGCCCTCGACGGGCTCCTGTCGCTGCCGGAGATCGGCGGGCCGGTGGGGTACTCGGGTGGAGTGATCTCCATCGGGATCCGGCTCGCGGTGGCCGAGCCGCGTATCGCGGCCGCGGGTCTGTTCGCCGGGAGCTTCGTGCCGCGCTCCATGGTCGAGGAGGCACGGCAGGTCACGATTCCCCTGCATGTCCTGCTGCAGTGGGACGACGAGGGGAACGACCGGCAGGCGGCCCTGGACCTGTTCGACGCCTTCGGCTCCAAGGAGAAGACCCTGCACGCCAACACGGGCGGCCACACCGGCGTCCCGCAGTTCGCGGGGGAGGACGCGGCCCGGTTCTTCACCCGGCATCTGAAGTGAGGCCGAGCCGTCGGACCGACGGCGGAAGGCAGCTGATGTCGCGGGACCCGAAGCGCGCAGGGCCGGGCCCCGGCCCTGCGCGGTTCTCCGCGCCGAGAGGCGCCGAGGGTCCCTGCCGAACTCTCGGCGGGGGCCCTCGGCGCGTGCGGTCATGGACCGTTCGTCCTCTGCGGAGCTCCGGCACTTCAGGGGTGTCGTGTGTGCTTGTCCGCCGGGACCGCGTCCGTCCCCCAGCTCGCGAGAATGCGCAGGGCCTCCGCGGACGCGGAGCCCGGCTCCGCGTGGTACACGCACAGGTACTGTTCGTGATCGTCCGGGAGGTGCAGGGTCTCGTAAGCCAGGGTGAGGTCACCGACCAGCGGGTGCCGCATCCGCTTCACACCGTGGCCCTTCTCCTTCACATCGTGCGTGGCCCACAGCCGCCTGAACTCATCGCTCTTGACGGAGAGTTCACCCACGAGTGCCGCCAGCTCCGGGTCCTGCGGGTGCTGGCCCGCGTACAGCCGGAGGTAGCTGACCATGTCGGACGCCTTGGAGTCCCACTCCAGGAACAGCTCACGGTAGTCGGGGGAGAGGAAGGTCAACCGCGCCCAGTTGCGTTCCCCGGGGGGAAGCTTGCCCCAGTCACCGAACAGCGCGGCCGCCATCCTGTTCCAGGCCAGGATCTCCGAGCGCGCCCCGGCGACGTACGCGGGCACGCCCTCCATCGACTCCAGCAGCTGCTGCAGCGCCACCCGTACCTGCTGCCGCTTGGGCGCCCGGTGCTTCTTCCGCTGTTGTCTCGGCTTGGCGAGACGGGTGAGGTGAGCATGCTCGGCGTCGTTGAGACGCAGGGCGCGCGCGATCGAGTCGAGCACCTCCGCGGACACATTGCGCCCGTTGCCCTGCTCCAGGCGTGTGTAGTACGCCACCGAGACCCCGGCCAGCTGCGCCAGCTCCTCGCGCCGCAGCCCCGGCACCCGCCTGTGCCGTCCGTGCGAGGGAATTCCCACGTCCTCCGGCTTGAGCCGGGCCCGCCGGGTGCGCAGGAACTCGCTCAGCTCGGCCCGGCTGTCGAGGCCGTGGGGGAGGGCTGCCTGGCCGTCGTCCGTAGCGGGTGTGTCTTCCATGCTGTCAAGTATTCCTCGTCCTACGACCAGGAGCCTGACCCCGCCAGTAGTAGGACCACTGGACGTACGCAAAGCGGTGACCTGGGCGAACACCCTGTGAGGAGGCACGCTGGGAGCATGACCACGACTGTTGCCGCATATTCCGCCTCCAGCGCCAGTGCCCCGCTGGAGCGCACCACCATCGAACGCCGCGCGGTCGGCGAGTTCGACGTACTGATCGACATCAAGTTCGCCGGGATCTGCCACTCCGACATCCACCAGGCCCGCGAGGGCTGGGGCGAGGCCATCTTCCCGATGGTGCCCGGCCACGAGATCGCCGGCGTCGTCGCCGAGGTCGGCCCCGGCGTGACGAAGTTCAAGGCCGGCGACCGGGTCGGCGTCGGCTGCATGGTCGATTCCTGCCGCGAGTGCGAGAACTGCGAGGCCGGGCAGGAGCAGCACTGCCTGCGAGGAAACGTCGGCACCTACAACGCCGTCGGCCACGACGGAGAGCCCACGTACGGCGGCTACTCGCAGAAGGTCGTCGTCGACGAGAACTTCACCGTCCGTATCCCGGACGGGCTGGCCCTGGACGAGGCCGCGCCCCTGCTCTGCGCCGGCATCACCACGTACTCCCCGCTCAAGCGCTGGGGAGCCGCCCCCGGCAAGAACGTCGCCGTGGTCGGTCTCGGCGGCCTCGGCCACATGGCCGTCAAGATCGCGCACGCCCTCGGCGCCGAGGTCACGGTCCTCTCCCAGTCGCTGCGCAAGAAGGACGACGGCCTGAAGCTGGGCGCCGACCACTACTACGCCACCAGCGACCCGGCCACCTTCGAGGACCTGGCAGGCACCTTCGACATCATCATCTCCACGGTGTCGGCGCCTCTGGACTTCGGCGCGTACCTGGGCCTGCTGAAGACCAACGGCGCCGTGGTGAACGTCGGTGCCCCGGAGGAGCCCGTGGCACTGAACCTCTTCTCCCTGATCGGCGGCAACAAGACGCTCGCCGGTTCGATGATCGGCGGCATCGCCGAGACCCAGGAGATGCTCGACTTCTGCGCCGAGCACGGCCTCGGCGCCGAGATCGAAGTGATCGAGGCGAGCAGGATCAACGAGGCGTACGAGCGTGTGCTCGCCTCGGACGTGCGCTACCGCTTCGTGATCGACACGGCGACGATCTGAGTCCCGCGGCCTCACCGGGCGGGTGATCGACGCCCTCCTCGGGATCCGGTGGATGGACCGGACCGATCCCGAGGAGGGCTCGTTCCCCGGGGGCCGGCAGAGCAGGACACCCCCTGCGCTACCGTCCTGGAGGTATGGAGCACGCGGCTGGGACGACACCCTTCATCGACCCGGAATCGGACTATCCCTGTTGCTGGTTCTGCCCCGCTCTGCGGCTGCCGCGCGCGGGGTTCCTCGTGGCGGACCGGCCCAGCAGGGACTGGCCCTTCGACGCGGCGGACGGATTCCGCTACACCACCGACGACCGGACCCCGGTCTGCGTGCATCCGGGCAAGGTGGGGCTGGAGGTCGAGCGGATGGCGCCACCTCCTGTCGTCGAACCGGCCCTTGAGCCGGTGCCGGAGCCGGTGGGGCGACGCCTCCGCTGGCGCCGGCGCTGAGGCGCCCGCACTGAGCCGGGCCACCGGTCGGGCCGCCGCAGAAGGCGGCCGCCGCCACCGGCCGCCGCCCGCTAGGACCGGGTCGCCCTCCCGCACTCGTCCCCGGCGGACTCATCGCGCCCGACCGGCGTGCTGCGGTCGTACGGGTCGAGCTCCGTGCCGGCCGGGTCCGCCCGGTCGTCGGATCCGAAGGGCGGGGTGAGGTACCCCGTCGGGGTGCCGCATCCGCCGTTGGTCATGTCGTACTTGTACGAGACGACCGAGAACGTGCCCGGCTCGGTGATCACCTTGTCGGGGTCGTCCCAGCTCAGGACCAGCTCGCGCCGGACGATCGTGCGCATGATCTCGTCGTCGCCACCGGAACCGGCCGGAACGACCGGGTAGACGTACGTGACGTCGGCGGTCACCTGGAGTGCTCCGCGCTTCCCCTCCCGATAGCTCAGCCGGCCCCGGGTCTTCACGACATCGCCCACCAGTCGCGCTTGGGACGGCTGGAATCGGCTGAAGAGGAGAAGCGGATCGCTCCCCTCGCCCGGGGTCCGGAACGCGGTGTCCAGAAGGTCCTGGACATCCTTCTGGTGCGGGTTGATCAGAGCGATCGCCGTCTCGGGGCGCTCGCCCCGGAGCACCTTGCGGTCCAGACCGGACGCGACGAGGAAGTCCCGGCTGCGGGAGAGGGCCTGCTCGACCTCGGCCGCACTCATCCATCCGACCGCCGCGGCCTTCGGCACGGTGATCCCAGCCGCTTCGCTCGCCCAGTCCGCCGCCGGCGAGCCGCGGAACGGCTCGTCCGCCGTGGGGCGGAGAGCCGCCTCCGCCGGGGGCGCCTCGGTCGGGCGGACGGTTTCGGCCTCCACCGGTGAGGAGTCCGCGCCGGCGAACAGGCCGGCGATCGGCCCGGGTGCGAGCGCCACCACCAGCAGCACCAGCGAAGCGACGAACCCGGCTATGTACCAGCCCTTGCGCCGCTTGGGCCGCGCGGGCGTGTAGGTGCGCCAGCCCTCAGGCTCTCGGCCGGGCTCCGCACGGAGTCGCTTCGCCACGTCCCGGGCCCGCGCGGAGGGCTCCTTGGGCGCGTCGGCCGCACCTGCCACCGACTCGCGCAGAAACCGTTCCCACTCCTCGTCGGACCTGGACGAGCCGTCCGGCTCCGTACCCGCGCCCATCCCCAACCCCCTGGCAATCAACGAACCACGCCCAGTCGTCGAGGCGCGTCCGCATGATGGCACAGCAAGCTGACAGCGAGGTCCGCGGGCCGGAGGCCCGCTCGGTGCGAGGGCGGGCTCGCTCCTGGCCGGCCCCGGCACGGACGGGTACGGGGTGTCCGGGGCCGGGCGGCCGCATCGGGCAGGGGATGATGGGGGCGGGAAGACGGAACACCAGGTCAGGAGCTTGCATGGCGAAGCGGGTCCACCAGCCCCGTGAGGACGCGGAGTTCGACTTCATCCTCGGTATGAGCACGGCGCCGGTTCTCGCCTACTTCATCGGGACGTGGCCCAAGGCCGTCGAGTCCTGCCGGGCGATGGACCTCGTCGTGGGCGGTATCGCCGAGGAGTACGCGGGCCGTGTGACCGTCGTGCGGACCGACATGTCCCGCTGCCCGGCGGCAACCGTGCGGTACGGAATCACCGGGGCCCCGTCCTGCGTCCTGGTGGAGGCGGGGAGGACGGTGCCGCTCGGGACGGGGCCTCTGACCGCCGCCGAGATCAGGGAGTTCCTGGACGGGCACCTGTGACGCCCAGCACGCGTCAACCGGGCCATGCCGGGCAGGCCGGCACCGGCGACCGCCGTCCCCCTGTTCCGACCACGAGCGGCGGTGGCACGACGGAGGAACCCGGTTGCGATCGATGGCCGAGAACAAGGACATTCGCGCGATGAGCCGCAGCACATCGTCCGAACCGGTCGAGCGAGGGTGGGACGAGCCCTGGTACCGGGTTCGCACGGGGGGGTTCCAGGCGTCGTTCCTGCCCAGCGAGGGCGAGGACCTGGCCGAGATCTGCAACGTCGATGTCTTCGTGACGCTTGAGGACGGATCCCGTTGGACCGCGACCGTGTTCACGGTCGCGGAAGTCGAGCGCCTGATGAAACTCTGGGAAGAGACCGACGAGGCCCTCGGGGGCCGGTACTTCTGGGTCTCGGACGGTCTGATCGTCAGGGATCCCGGCATCGGCAACATGACCGACGTGATCGCCGGACTGATCGAGAACGGCGAGTTCTCCGAGATCTTCGAGCGGGTGATCGACAACTGACCGGAAGGGCATGGGCTTCGCTCTCACGCGAAGCCCATCGCGCAGCTGACGTCCCATGCTCCTGACAGCTGTGGCTCCACCGTCGGCGCAACGGGCGACCCGGGCGTCCAGCCCCTGGGGCCGGCCTGCGTGACGCCCCGTCGACCCGGATTCCTCCGGGACGGGGACAGGAGTGGCTCCGCTTCGCGGGGCGAAGGGCGAACGCGCCGCCCAGGTGCGGGGACACGGGCGCGGCGCGCACACCCCCTGCTCACGGCGGGAGCCGCAACCTGTTGCGAGGCGCGGGCCGATCACCGTATGGTCACGCGGGCGGCGCTGATCACGACGGGGAGTTCCCCGCGGGCACCGCGAGGTCCTCGGGCGGATGGCCGGCGACGGAGCCGCGACGCGCACGGCGGGCCGACCACCGCGCCCGTCCGACCGGGAACCAGCGGATCGAACGACGGGCCGGCGTCGTCCCGGTCTCCTCGGCACCGCCGCCCCAGGACCGACCTTCGCCGTTCTTGCCGAAGCAGCTGCCCGTGACCGCACCGCCCGCCGGAACGTGACCGTCGAACCGGCGGAGTGGGGCCAGGGCAGGTGCTCGGCGCCGTCGGGGCAGGGTACGTCGCGCCGAGGACCCGTTCCGGACGACGTGCTGTACACAACGCACACCGAACAAGGAGAGATCTTGTCCACCCATCCGCTCGCGACGGACACCGGCGAGCTCAGCCCGCTGCCCCATGATTTTCCCTTCGATCCCACCCATGGCTACGACCTGCGGCGCCTGCTCGCGGTGACGGCGCCGCCGGGCCCGGACGACTTCGCCGACTTCTGGCGGGAGCGCCACGCGCGTGCGTCGCGCGTCGACACGGCGCCCCGGATCGAGGGGCCCTGGGCCACGGTGGACGGCGTGCGGGTCGCCGACGTCTCCTACATGTCCACCGACGGCGTCCGTATCGGCGGGTGGCTGACCGTCCCTGCCGACGGCCGGGTCACCCAGGGCTGTGTCTCGGCACACGGATACGGCGGCCGGGCCGCCCCGGACTCCTGGCAGGCCCCGCCGGAGACCGCGACCATCTGGCCCTGCCTGCGCGGGCTCGGAACGCGGAGCCTGCTGCCCGGCGTACCGCCGAACTCGGCGGGGCACGTCCTGCACGGCATCGGCGCCCGGGAGTCGTACCTCATCGGCGGGTGCGTGGCGGACGTCTGGTGCGCGGCCACCGCACTGCAGCTGCTGGTGCCGGAGGCCGCGGGACGGCTGACGTACCTGGGCACGAGTTTCGGCGGCGGCATCGGCGCGCTGGCGCTCCCCTGGGACGACCGTTTCCAGGCCGCCGGCCTGACGGTGCCGACCTTCGGCAACCATCCGCTCCGGGTGACACTTCCGTGCACGGGCAGCGGTGAGTCGGTCCGTACGCGGTTCGCCGAGGATCCCTCGGTGCTGGATGTCCTCGCGTACTTCGACGCCGCGACGGCGGCCCGGCACCTCGAGATCCCCGTCCATGTGAGCGCCGCCCTGTTCGATCCCCATGTGCCCCCGCCCGGGCAGTTCGCGGTGCACAACGCACTGGCCGGGCCGCGCGAACTCCTGGTCCTGCGGGCGGGGCACTTCGATCACCCGGGCGAGCCGGCCGAGACGGCGGCCCTGGAAGAGGCCCAGCGACGGTTCCTGTCCGGGACGGACCCCGTGGTGCCGGGCCCCACCGCCTGACGGCCTGCCGCACGACCGGATCCGCCGGGCCGGAGCGCTCTCCGGTTCCCGCCCTGTGACCTGGTGGTTCCGCGATGCCACCGATGTCCTTCCCGCAGGACGTCGCGGAACCGCCACGGTCGCTCGTTCCAGGTACGGGCATCGATCATGCGCGATATGCTGATGCAGAATGTGCAAGAGATTTGCAGAACAAGGAGGGTCATGGCTACACGGGCAACTGATGCAGGGACGAACCAGAGCGTCGAGCGAGCGGTCTCGGTGCTGCGCGCACTCGACTCCGGCCGGCCCGAACTCCGTGTCTCCGACGTCGCCGAGCTCACCGGACTGGGCTCCTCGACCACCTCCCGCCTGCTGTCCACCCTGGAACGCCTCGACATGGTCGAGCGTGATCCGGTCAGCAACCTCTACCGCCTCAGCCTGGGCCTTCTCCCGCTGGCCGCCACCGCCACCAACCGCCACCCCGTGCACCGGGCCGCGCGCATGGTGCTCCAGGGCCTCGCCACCCGCACCGGGCTCGGTGCCAACGTGGCCGTACGCCGCGACGGCGAGCTGATGTTCCTGTGCAATTTCGAGGGCACGCGCGCCCCCAAGTCCTATACGCAGGCCGGACACACCGCCCCGCTGCACGCCACGAGCATCGGCAAGTGCCTCCTCACCGGTCTGACCCCCAAGGAGCGCCGCAAGCTGCTGGGCGACCCGCTCGACGCGCACACCGAGTACACGACCACCAGCCACGACCTCCTCGATGCCGAGATCGAGAGCGTCCGGCGCACCGGTTACGCCGTCGAGGCCGAGGAGCGCGCCCTGGGGCGCGCGTCCCTCGCCGCGCCGGTCCGTGACGCCTCGGGGGAGATCGTCGCCGCCATTTCCCTCTGGGGCCCGACGTCGGTGCTCGGAGACGGCTCCGACACCGAGGGGCAGCGCCTCGCCCTCGTGCGCGAGGTCATCGAGGCCGCCGACGCCATCAGTCAGGCGCTCGGCGCGCTCTGACGTGCACGGCGAAGGGGGCCGGGGGAGGCCGATCGGCCTCCCCCGGCCCCCTTCGCCGTGCGGCTATGCGCCGTACGCCTTGAAGGCGAATACGTGCGCGTGCCGTGCCCCGTGCGTCGCGTCGACCACGAGCCGCAGTGCGCCGGTGCGTACGGGACCGCCGTCCGGGGCCTCCAGCGCGTGTACGCGGTGGCGGCGCCGGTTGTCCGTCACCGTCAGGAGCGTGTGCCAGTCACCGGCGGCGTCGCACGTCTGGACGCGGTAGTCGCGTACGAGCTCCGGCATGACCTCGTACGGGGTGCGGTGGCGGTGCAGGTTGTTGAGGTACTCGTCGACGTCGTCGTCGAACACCAGGCGGATCTCCGTGAGCTCCTGCTCGTCGTGCCAGTCGAGACGGAGCCACCGGGCGTCGTCCTCCCGGGCGGAGGACCACATGTTCGGGCCGCCGTAGGGACGCTGGTAGCCGCCCACGGCCCGTTCGGGCCGGAACGCCCCGGTGTCGGGGGCCGCCCGGAAGGCGAAGGTCTGCCGGCGCAGTCCGCGGGCCTGCCATTCCAGGACCAGCTGGCCGTCCTCCTCCGGGATGTCGTGGTCGACGCCTGCGTCCCCCTCGGCCTTCCTGCGCAGGGAGAGGACACCGTCGGTGCGTTCGGGGAGAAGGACCAGGGCCGTGTCTGCGCAGGCCCGGACGATGAGGATGGCGTTTTCGGGTGTGCCGGGGCGGTGGTCGAGGCGGGCCGTGACCCAGTGGGGGCCGCCGGGCGGGACGGTGACGGTGGTCGTGAGGAGCTGGTCGGCGGGGACCCCGTTCTCCGACCGGCCCGTGCTCCACAGCTCCACGGTGAGCTCGCGGGACTCACCGTTCGGGGCCCCGTGGACGAGCAGGTCGACCGTGTCGAGCGCCGGGTCGACCGGCAGCAGGAGCGCGAGGTCGCGGGTGAGGGGGTACGGGGTGCCGGGCGCGTCCTGCGTGGGTTCGGCGGCCAGACGGGTCAGGCAGGAGGAGCCGGTGACGCGGGCCGTCCGCGCCAGGTTGCCGGGGTCCTCGTCGGCGAGGCCGATCACGGAGGCGTCCTGGCGGAGCAGGGTGCGGTGCACCAGTTCAGGCCGCTTGGTCGCGAGTTCCCGCGGAGTGAGGTTCTCGGCGACGCACAGGGCCGCGGCGGTCCCGGCGGCCTCGCCGAGTGTCGCGCAGGTGGCCATGACACGGGTGGCCCCGAAGGCGATGTGGGTGGCGGAGATGTTGCGCCCGGCGAAGTGCAGGTTCGTGACGTTCGCCGAGTAGAGGGAGCGCAGGGGGATGTGGAAGATGCCGTCCGCGTACCGCTGGCGCGCGCCGGGCTCCTCGGCGTACATGCCCTGTACGGGGTGGAGGTCGACGGACCAGCCGCCGAAGGCGACCCGGTCCTCGAACTGGCGCTGCTGGAGGATGTCCTGCTGGGTGAGGACGTGATCGCCGAGGAAGCGGCGGTACTCGCGCTTGCCGGGAAGGCTGCCGACCCATTCGAGGGTGAGGTTCTCCGCGTCCGGGAACTGCCCGGAGTTCTTGATGTGGTCCCAGACCCCCATGATCACGGCCTGGAGCTCGTCGCGGATGCGCTCGTTGTCGTGGACGGTGTCGAGTTCGCCGCCCCACTCGATCCACCAGTAGTCGCAGCCGTTGTCGCCCGTGCGCAGGATGCGGTTGCGCAGGATGGGTGTGGTCGACAGGTCCTTGGCGTAGGCGGGCGGTACGAACTTCACCGGCCGCCCCGTGTCCCTGGTGTGGAAGAGGGTCGTCGAGCCGAGCAGCGCCCGGTCCGCCTCGGACGGTGCCCAGGGCTCGTCGAACTCGGCCTGCGCCTCACGGCCGATGCGGTAGCGGGCGCCGGCGAGGTGGCCGACCAGGCCGTCTCCGGTGCAGTCGAGGAACTGGCCGGCGTGGAAAGTGATGCGGCGCTCCGAGCCCATCATCCACCCGGTGCAGGAGTGCACCTCGCGGCTGTCGGCGGGGCCGCTCGCGTCGACCTCGCGTACGTCGGTGTTGAGATAGAGGTCGATGTTCGGCTCGGCGTGGACGGCGTCGAGGACGACCTGGTCCCAGTAGTAGGGATTGCCCTCGGGGTTGCGGTACTGGTTCTCGGTGTACAACTCGCCCATGATCCCGGTCTCGCGGGCCCAGCGGTGCACGCCGTGCGCGGTGGCGCCGCAGACCCAGACGCGGATCTCGCTGCTGGCGTTGCCGCCCAGGACCGGCCGGTTGTTGACCAGGGCGACGCGTCGGCCGAGCCGGGCCGCAGCGATGGCAGCGCAGGTCCCCGCCAATCCGCCGCCGATCACGGCGATGTCGTAATGGACCTCTTCTTCCCGCACGGTGCGGCCTCCTTGGTGTGAAGCTCGGATACTCCCCGCCGCAGCGGAGCGGCCTTGAACGTACATCACATCCATATTGTGCAACCACTGTTCAACCAATGGGATTCGCTGTAAGTTCCGGTTGCGGCCACCGACCTGGCCGTCGTGGGCCGAAGTGCAAGTTCGTGGCAGGTGGGGCGTGTTCGCCGGTCCTGCACAGAATCGGCGATTCACCGACGAAAAGGGTTGACGCCATCGCACGATATGGAGAACGATCCCGCATGCTGCAACTTGCATCCAGTGCAGCAGGGACGACGTCCACGCAGGGCTCCGGCGCTCCCGCCACCATTTGAGAGGACAGACCCATGAGTACGGCCGCACCTCCCCAGAAGGCGCCCCCGCCCCGCGAGCGGACCGGGGGGCGGCTCTCCAACGGTGCGTTCGCCCTGCTGCTGACGGCACCCGGCCTCGCCCTGTTCGCGGCGATCATCTTCTACCCGCTGCTGTCGGCGCTGTTCACCGGGTTCTTCAAGCAGGATCTGCGGCTTCCGGGCCGGGAGTTCGTCGGCCTGGAGAACTTCACCTACTGGCTGGACGGCGACTTCCTCACCATCCTCGAGCAGACACTGGTCTTCACCGTCGGCGCGACGCTCGTCCCCTTCGCGATCGGCTTCGCGCTCGCGCTCGCGCTGAACACCGGACTCAAGGGCAGCGGCTTCCTGCGCGGCCTGTTCCTGTTCCCCTGGGTGATTCCGGGCGTGGTGGTCTCCTTCCTCTGGATGTGGATCTTCAACGCGAACTACGGGGTGCTCAACGGCGTCCTCATGGAGGCCGGAATCATCGACGAGTCCGTGGCGTGGCTCGGCCGGCCCGGCACCGCGATGCTCGCCGTGATCGTCACCAAGACCTGGGCCAGCTTCCCCTGGATGATGGTGATGCTCCTGGCCGGACTGCAGACCGTCCCCAAGGAGCTGCACGAGGCGGCCTCGATGGACGGGGCGGGCTCGATCCGGCGCTTCTTCGCCGTCACCTGGCCGCAGGTCCGCGGCGTCGCCTCCATCGTGCTCCTGCTGGAGTTCATCTGGAACTTCCAGCACTTCGACACCATCTACGTCCTCACCGGCGGCGGCCCCGCCGGCACGACCGAGACCTTCGCGACCGCCGTGTACCAGACCGCCTTCAAGGGCTTCGACATCGGCCGGGCCACCGCGCTGGGCGGGCTGTGGATGCTGCTCCTGCTCCTCCTCGTCGCCGTCTACCTCAGGATCACCGAGCGGAAGGGCGACGCCTGATGACCTCCACCACCTCCACCCCGCTGTCCGCCGTCGACCGGCCGCAGCCGTCCGCCACGCGGACCGGGCACAGCGCCCGGCGCCGTATGCGCAAGGACCTGCTGCGCTCGCGGATCGCCGCCTGGAGCGCGGTCGTCGTCATCGGCGCCTTCGGTCTGCTGCCGGTCTACTGGCTGCTCGCCACCGCTCTGAGCACCCCCGAGTCGACCTTCCAGTTCCCGCCGAAGCTGATACCCACCGATCTGACCCTCAGCAACTTCACGGCCCTGGCCGAGAACGACCAGCTGATCAAGTACATGATCAACTCGCTCGTCGTGGCCTCGATCACCGCCGTGCTGAGCGTGATCGTCGCCACGTACATGGGCTACTCGTTCTCCAAGTTCCGCTACCGCGGCCGGCGGTCGCTGATGCACCTGGTGCTGGCCTCCCAGATGTTCCCCCAGGCGCTGCTGCTGGTGACGCTGTACACCGTCTTCTCCAGCTTCGGCATGCTCAACACGTACAGCGCCCTGGTGCTCTCCTTCACCACGTTCACCATGCCGCTGTGCGTCTGGATGCTGAAGGGCATCTTCGACACCATTCCGGACGCCCTGCTGGAAGCGGCGTCCATCGACGGCGCGTCCCGGTGGCGGACACTGCACTCCATCGTGGCGCCGCTGGCCGCGCCGGGGATGATCGCCGCCGGGCTCTTCGCCTTCGTGCGCGGCTGGAACGACTTCATCTTCGCGCTGACCCTGGCCGACAAGGAGAAGCAGACCCTGCCCCCCGGGCTCGTCTCCACCTACATCGGCGAATTCCAGACCGCCTGGCCGCAGCTGATGGCTGCCTCGCTCGTGGTGTCGGTCCCCGTGATCGTCGCCTTCATGTTCCTGCAGCGCTACCTCGTCGGCGGCATGACCGCCGGCTCGGTCAAGAGCTGAACCAGCAGGTTCGGCCCGCGCCCCCACACGTACCTCCCCTCCCGCACACTCCCATGGAGAGATCATGACCACCTCTGGCATCAGCCGGCGCGGCGCGCTGCGCATGTTCGGTATCGGCGCGCTCGGTGTGGCGGGCGCCGGTGTGCTCGGCGCCTGTGCGCCGTCCGGCGCCGGCTCCCCGTCCAACGGCGGCGACCCGAAGTCCAAGAACTTCGACTTCACCTCCTGGTCGCTCAACGAGGAGGCTGCCAAGCCCTCGATCGAGAAGATCATCGCGGCGTGGGAGAAGGCCGAGAAGTCGAAGATCCGCGCGGTCTCGTACCCGTACAACGAGTACCTGAGCCAGCTCACCCTCAAGCTGGGCGGCGGGGAGACGACGGGCGCGGTGCACCTCGACATCGCCTGGCTCGCCGCGATGGCGCAGATGGGCAAGCTGGTCGACCTCGGATCGGTGGCCGGCAAGGGCGGCTACACGGACGTGGCGCTGAAGAGCGGTGTGTACGACGGCAAGCAGTACGGCCTGCCGTGGAACACCGGATCGATCGGTGTGATCGCCAACTCCAAGCTCCTGGAGAAGGCCGGGATCAAGAAGCACCCCACCACCGTCGAGGAGTTCGAGGCGGCGCTGCGCGAGCTGAAGGGGCTCGGCGGAGGGGTCGTGCCGTACGCCGCCGCCACCAAGGTCGCGCAGCTCAAGGACATCTTCCCGTGGATGCAGACCTTCGGCTGCAAGCTGCTCGACGGCGGGAAGGTCACGATAGGCGACGACGCCTCGGTCGACGCGGTCACCTGGTACAAGAAGCTGCACGACGAGAAACTGATCGCCGCCGACGTGGACCGCTTCGACGCCCGCGCCCTGTTCGGGCAGGGCAAGGCCGCCTTCTACGACGACGCGATCATCGGCAAGGGCGTGACCTCCGCCCAGTCGAAGGACAAGACGCTGGCCGACGCCATGCAGCCGATGGAGCGTCCGGTGCTCAAGGCCGGGGACACACCGCAGGCGCTGCTGTGGGGCGGTGTGATCGCGATCGTGCAGGGCAAGGGGCAGGACGCGGCGACCGAGTTCGCGCTGCACACCACCACCGACCAGGCCACCACCTCCGAGTACTTCGCCGCGCGCGCACTGCCGCCGTCCACCACCGCGGGTCTGGCCGCTCCCGAGGTCGCCAAGGACACCTTCACCACGGAGTGGACCGAGAAGATCACGAAGACCGCGACCGGCAGCCCGTTCTGGCAGTTCGCGCAGAACGCCCAGATCGAGGAGGCCGTCGCCAAGCAGGTACAGGCCGTCCTGGTCGGCACGGCGAAGCCGAAGGACGCGATGAAGCAGGCCGGCGAGGAGGCCGCCGCGCTCATCAAGCGCTGAGCCGAGCGCCGTGGCCCGGGCCCGGCGAGCGCGGCACGCTCTCCCCGGTCCGGGCCCGGCGAGCGCCGCACGTCTCGCCGGGCTCCGCTCCGTACCCCACCCCGCACGACGACCGCGCCGGCCGGCCTCCGGGCCGCCGCCGTCCGCGTCATCTCCCACGCCCGCACCCGCACCCGCGAAGGAGCTCATCTTGCGACGTCCCACGGTACGTATCTACACCGCCTCGGCCGCGGCCCTGGCCGCTCTCCTCCTGCCCGCACCGGCCGCTGGGGCCGACACCGCGCAGACCGTCGCAGCCGCGGCGACGGTGATCGAGAAGGTCCCGTACGCGATGGACGCGTCGAACCAGGCCGCCTGGTGGACGCCGGTCGCCACGTACAAGGGCCGTGGGCAGTACACCTACTTCGCCTTCAACGAGCCGGGCTCGGCGGCAGCGACGCACCGGCCCGCCATCGCACGGCGCGACCCGGACGGGGTCTGGAGCCGGCTGCCGCTGCTGAACAGCGACGGGCAGCAGGCCGAGTTCCCCGACGACAACGGCCACAACCAGCCGTCGATCGCCCGTGACGGCAGCGGTCGCCTGCACGTCTTCACCTCGATGCACGCCGACTCCTGGCGCTACTTCCGCACCGAGGCGCCCGGCGGGAACGTCACCGACCACGCGTCCGAACTGCCCGACCAGGGTGTGGGCATCACCTACCCGGTCGTCACCACCGCCCCCAACGGCGACCTGTATCTGGCCGCCCGTGTCGGTACCGGCTACGACCAGCGCCCCGGCAAGCTGTACCGCTGGGACAACGCCAACTCCCGCTGGAGCGTCGTGGCGACCTTCGCGAGTGCGCTGTACCGCTCCGTGTACCCCGACGACCTCACGGTGGACGCCTCCGGCCGCGTGCACCTCCTCTACGAGTGGGCGAAGGCGCCGGCGACCGCGTTCCGTCACCAGCTCTCGTACCTGTCCTACGATCCGTCGACCGGCGCCTTCGCGGACAGTACGAACACGACTGTCACCACCCCGGTCACGCCCGCCACCTCCGACGTCGTCCAGGACCTCACCGCGGGCGAGGAGTGGAGCGCCGACAACGCGTACACCGGCCCCGCGGTACAGAGCGCCAAGCTCACCCTCGACGGCTCCACCCCGAAGGTCGCCTATCGCTACCGCTCGGCGGACAGCGGTGGTCACTTCCGCGTGTACTACGCCTATCCGAGCGGCGGCGGCTGGACCGGCAAGACGGTGTACGCCGGCGGACAGACCGCGGCCGCCCTCGGCATCACCTGGGACGAGACGGACGCCAAGCGCATCTACTACGTGACCACCTCGGGCACCGACCGGGTCTTCTCCGCGACGCAGTCGGCGGACGGGACCTGGACCGCGCTGTCGGCCGCGCCGGGCGTGAGCGCCGACCGGCTCGCGGTGCGACGGGACTCCGACGGCCGTGATGTGCTCTACCTTCCGGACACCGCTCACAACGCCTTGTACTACGCGACGCGCTGAGGGGTCCTGCCGTGCGACGCCGTCCGTACGGAGGTGAGGCCGCGGTCCTGCGGGCGGCGAAAGCAGGAGGCGCTCGCGCTGTGGTTGCGTGCTCAGCGCGAGCGCAGGGGTGTGCTGAACCGTCCACGCTCCAACCCCATGCGAACTGTCGCCGTGTTTCCCGCCGTCGAGCGAGCCGGGTGCGTTGCCCCGCTCGACCGGCGTCTGCCCGAGGTGCCACCTGCCGGAACCGGATCTTCGCGCTCCGCGTCTGAGGGGGCATGCGGGGGACACACAGAATTCTGGCCATGCTGTTCGCGCTGTTCGTGCTGCAGCTCGGCTCACTGATCGCACCGGCGTACGCCTGCGGCTGCGGAGCCATGATCCCGGACCGGAACCAGCACATCGGCGTGGACCGGGAAAGCTCCGCCGTGCGCTGGGACGGCCGTACGGAACAGATCGTCATGCGCTTCACCGTGCGCGGGACCGCCGAGCGGGCCGCGTGGATCATGCCCGTACCAGGCCGCGCCGACGTCGAGCTCGGCGACGCGGAGCTCTTCGACGAGCTCGAACAGCTCACCCGTCCGGAACACAAGGACCGCCACTACTTCTGGCCGCGCGGTAAGGACTGGCCGTTCACCGACGGCGACGTGGACGGCGCGGGAGCCGCACCGCCCCGCGCCGGCGCGGTCGGGGTCGTCGGCCGCGAGCGACTCGGCCCCTTCGACGTGGCACGGCTCACCGCCACCGATCCGAAGGCACTCAGCGGCTGGCTGGAGAAGAACGGCTTCGAGTTGTCCGACGGGCTCGCGGCCGAACTGCAGCCGTACGTCGAGCAGAAGTGGGAGTACGTCGCGGTGCGCCTCGTCCCCGACGCGGACGGCACGACGCTCCGGGGCGAGCTCGATCCGCTGCGGATCAGCTTCGCCAGCGAGCGGCTGATCTATCCCATGCGGCTCTCCCGTCTCGCCAGGACCCCCCAGTCGCTCGGCCTGTACGTCCTCGCCGACCACCGCATGGAACCGCGCGACGGCATCGGTGGGCAGGCGCCCGAGGTGACCTTCGCCGGCCCGGTCGAGCCGGAGGGCGCGGTCGCCGAGCTGATCGGCGGCGATGAGCCGGTGTATCTGACCGCGATCGACCAGTCGTTCCCCTTCCCGTCCCGGATCGACGGCGACCACGAGCTGACGCCGGCGGCCTCCGACACCCCGTACCGGGAAGTGGTCTACCACGACCGGATCCTCACGGTCAGCGGCGGAATCCCGGTCTGGTTCCTCACGGTGGCGGGCGTGCTGCTCGCAGTCGTCGGGTGGGCCGTCGCGGCACATGTCCGGCGGCGGCGCCGCGGGGCACGTCCGGCCGCATGAACCAGGAGGAGAGGACGCCTGTTCCACGCCGAGTCGGGGCAGGACCGAGGAGGTTCTCGCCGGGCCGGCGGCCCACGTGGGCCACGCTCTCGGCGTACGACATGCGCGCCACGGGCATCGCGCCCTGGGCGCAGGCGTGGCCGGGTCTCCGCGCAGCCCAGCCCGACATCCGGCTGGAGGCGCAGGACACGCTCATCGAGGGGGACGGGTCGCCGTTCTCTCATCTCTCGACACGTACGGATCCGGGGTGGACCGACACGGCGGTGAGGTAGAGGCCGTCGCCGCTGAGCCGGAGGGTGGGCGGCAGGTCGTCACCGAGGGCGTCCGAAACCTCGCTGGTCGGGTAGCCGAAGAGGTCGATGCCGCGAAGGACAACGGGGCAGGCAGACGGCCCGGTGAGTGGGAAGGGGGCACGGGTGAGACCGATGCCGGCCAGGCCAGGGGTGTCCTCATGCCGGCCGTGGCGGTCCGTGGTGTCGCCGTACGCGTCGAGCGTCAGGCCCCGGTACTGCGCGCTGAAGGCCCAGCGTGCGCCACAGACCCAGCCATCGCGAACGTCCGCGACGGTGGCGACGGCCCACTGAGCGGTGCGCTCGTCCATGCCGAAGCGGAGTGTGCCGGCACGGCCAGGGAGTCGGAGACCGACCTCGGGGAGCAACTCGAACATGCGCAGATGGTCCCAACGAATGCCACAGCGCTACAAGCCGGAAACGACGATCACCCGCCGCGTCGGGGTGCTGCCGGCCGGCCATGGGGGCCGGTGTCGCGGGGGCCCGTCCTCGTGCCGGGCATGCTCCGGCCCGAACACTCCCACGTCGGCGCCGGCCCGGCAGCTGTCCGGACCGGCGGTCGACGCGAGGTCACGCGGCGACGAGCGGCGGGTGCTCGAGCACCTTGGGCCTGTACTCGACCAGCTGGATGCGGCCGTCGAAGGTGCGATGCTCGATCATCTCGAGTGCGACGTCCGGATATCCGTCGTAGATGCGTTCTTCGCCCGTGGCCCCGGTGATCACCGGGAACATCACGACGCGGAAGCGGTCGACGAGTCCGGCTCGCAGAAGGGACCGGCACAGGCTGAGGCTGCCGATCGTGCTGAGGAGTCCTGAGCCACTCGACTTCATGGCGCGGACCGCCTCGACGGCGTCGTCACGGACGAGCGTGGAGTTGGCCCACGTCAGTGGCTCCTCGAGCGAGGAGGAGAACACCACCTTGGGCGTCTGCGTGAGCTCGTCGACGGACGCCTCTTCCTCGGGCCTGAACTCGTCGTTGCCTTGCGGGACCTCCCCTGCGGCGAAGCCCGACATCAGACGGTAGGTGTTCGCCCCCAACAGATAGGTGGCTCTGGGCTGCTCACCCAGCCATGCGAGGTACGCCGGGCCTTCGAGGCCCCAGAACCCTGGCCATCCCTCTCCGGACGCACAGCCGTCGAGGGAGGTGATGAAGTCGACGAGAAGCTCCGACATGGCGGCTCTCCTTTCCTGGCGTGTCACGAGTTTGGACCGACCGGGAACAGAAAACTCATCGGACGGGCTGCGGAGTGACGAGGAAAAGAGCCCGGGCCGACCATCGCCCTCAGCCGGGTCGGGCACAACGCTCCGGGGCCGGCCGAAACGCTCGGTCAGCTGGGCAGTCGCGGCACGCTCTCGATCAGCCGGCGCGTGTAGGAGTGCGCCGGATCACCGAGCACCTGCGAGGTGGCCCCCTGCTCGACGACCCGGCCGTGCTCCAGCACGGCGGTGCGCTCGCACAAGGAGGCCACGACCGACAGGTCGTGGGAGACCATCACCAGTGTCAGCCCCCGCTCCTCCTTCAGTTCGGCCAGCAGGTCGACGACCTTCACCCGGGTGGTGACGTCCAGCGCGCTGACCGGTTCGTCGGCCAGCAGGACGCGCGGGTCGCAGACCGTGGCCCGGGCGATGGCGATGCGCTGACGCTGGCCGCCCGAGAACTCGTGCGGGTATCGGTCGACGGCGTCCGCCTGGAGGCCGACGCGCTCCAGCGCGACAGCCACCTCGGGCGCCGCCGTGGCGCGGGTGGCGAGCCCGAGGGAGCGCAACGGTTCCGCGACGATCGCCCCGACCTTCCGGCTGGGGTCGAGGGAGGAGTAAGGGTCCTGGAAGACGCACTGCACGCTGCGCCGGAAGCGGCGCATCTGCGCGCGGTCGCGTGGATCGAGTTCCGCCCCGTCGAACCGGACCGTGCCGGCTGTCGGGCGGGCCAGGCCCAGCAGCAGGCGCAGCAGTGTGGTCTTGCCCGCGCCGGACTCGCCGACCAGCGCGAGGCTCTCGCCCGCCTCGACAGCGAGGGAGACGTCCCGCACCACGTCGGCGGAGGCCCCCCGATAGCGCACGGCGGCGTCCTTCAGCTCCAGCACCGGTGTCATCGCGGGCTCCTCATGTCCAGGGCGGACTCCAGCTTCCGGGCACTGGCGACCAGAGCCCTGGTGTACTCCTCGCGCGGCTCGCGCACGATGTCGTGGACCGTGCCCTGCTCGACGGCCCGGCCGTCCTTCATGACCAGCACCCGGTCGGTGACCCTGGCCACGACGGCGAGGTCGTGGCTGACGAACAGCACGGCCATCTCCCGTTCCCGCACCAGGCCGTCGATCAGCTCCAGCATCTCCGCCTGCACCGACACGTCCAGGGCGGTGGTGGGCTCGTCGGCGATGAGCAGCTTCGGCTCGCAGGCCAGGGCCATGGCGAGGGCGACGCGCTGGCGCTGGCCGCCTGAGATCTCGTGCGCGAAGGCGCGGGCGATGCGGTCGGGTTCGGGCAGCCTCACCTGCTCGAGGGCGTCGTGCACGGCCCCGCGCAGCTGTCTGCCCTTCCAGCCTGTGCGGCGGGCGAGCGGCTCCGCGATCTGGCGGCCCAGCCGCATCAGCGGGTCCAGTGCGGTCAGCGGCTCCTGGAAGACCACGGCCGCGTCCCGCCCTCGTACGGCGGTGAGCCGCTTCTCGGAGGCGCCCACGGTCTGCGTACCGGCAAGTTCCACGCTGCCGGCCGAGGTCATGCCGTCGGGGAGCAGCCCGAGCACGGCGAGCGTGGTCAGGGACTTCCCGGATCCGGACTCACCGATGAGGCCGAGCCGTTCACCCCCGGCCACCGTGAAGGAGAGGTCGTCGACCAGGGTCCGCCCGTCGGGGGAGTGGACGGTCAGTCCGCGTACGTCGAGGAGAGTCACGTGCGCCTCCGCCGGGTGGCCGGGTCGAGGGTGTCACGCAGGCCGTCGGCGACGAGGTTCACACCGATGACGAGCAGTACGAGCAGGATGCCGGGCGCGAGCGCACCAGCCGGTGCCGTGGTGAAGGTGGCCTGTGCCTCCTGGAGCATGCGGCCCCAGGACGCGTTGGGCGGCGGCGCTCCGAGTCCCAGGTAGGAGAGCCCGGCCTCGGCGAGCACGGCGAGGCCGAACTGCAGCGCGAGGTTGACCACCAGGGTGGGCCAGATGTTGGGCAGGACGTGGGAGAGGAC
This sequence comes from Streptomyces sp. CB02058, assembly GCF_001905505.1. GTDB lineage: Bacteria > Actinomycetota > Actinomycetes > Streptomycetales > Streptomycetaceae > Streptomyces. The sequence continues at coordinate 130,876 of NZ_LIPG01000004.1, read as the reverse complement.
CGTACGCGGCCAGGTGGTGCCGGAGGTACGGGCGGCGGTGATGTAGTCCTGGGCCAGGACCCGCTTGACCAGGATGCGCACGAGCCGCGCCACGACCGCGCTCTGCGCCAGGCCGATCGCCAGGACCGCCGAGCCGAGCGTCGCCGACCGTGCGGCGACGATGAGCATCGCCAGCAGCAGAGTCGGGAAAGCGATGAGGATGTCCAGGAACGCCGAGAGCGTGTCGTCGATCCAGCCCTGTGCGAACGCCGCGAGCACGCCCAGGGTGACCCCGATGGCGGCTGCGATGGTCACCGAGCCGAGCCCTGCCTCGACGGCGATGCGCGAACCGGTCATCACCTGGGTGAACAGGTCGCGCCCGAGCTTGTCGGTGCCGAGCAGGTGACCGCCGCCGGGCCCGGCGAGCCGTCCGCCGGAGGTGTCCTCGGCGTCGTAGGGCAGCCAGAAGAACGACACCACGGCCAGCAGGGCGATCACGCCGGCCAGTACGCACCCGACGGCGAGAGTGGCCGAGCGCCGTGAGCGCCGCTTCGTGGAGGGCTCGACGGCCGGCTTCGTGGAGGCGAGCAGGTCCGTGCCGGTCATCGGGCACCTCCCGAGAGTCGGCCGCGCAGCCGCGGATCGATGATCCGCTGGACCAGGTCGGCCACGAAGCCGATCACCAGCACCGCGAGGGTGGATACGAACAGCACGCCCTGGATGACCGGGTAGTCGTGCTGCGCGATGCCCGTGGCGAGCATCGAGCCGAGGCCCGGCAGCGCGTACACCGACTCCACGACGACGGCGCCGAGCAGCGTCGAGGCGAGTTCGATGCCGAGGACGGAGATCACCGGCACGGCACCGTTGCGCAGGCCGTGGCGCCACATGGCGCGGCCGAAGGAGGAGCCGAGGGCGCGTGAGGTCCTCAGGTAGTCGCTGCCGAGGACGTCCAGGGTGGCGGAGCGGACGTAGCGGATCAGGGACGCGCTCATCACGAGGGCGATGGTCACGACCGGCAGGACGAGGGCGCGGAACGCCTCGGCGGGGTCGGACCAGCCGTCCTGCGGGAACCCTCCGGAGGGCAGCCAGCCCGCGTTCAGCGCGAACACCGCGATGAGGATCATGCCCAGCCAGAACACGGGTATCGCGATGCCCAGCTGGGACACACCGCTGAGCAGCGCGCCGTACCAGGTGTGCCTCTTGTGGGCGGCGACGAACCCCGCGGGTACGGCCATCAGCACGGCGATGACGAACGCGGCCAGGGTGAGCGGCACGGTGACGTCCAGCCGGGCGGTGACCTCGGGCCCCACCGGCAGTGAGCTGACGAATGAGGTGCCGAGGTCCCCGCTCGCCAGCTGCCCGAGCCAGTGGGTGAACTGTTCGGGCAGCGGGCGGTCGGAGCCGATGGAGTGGCGGGCCGCGGCTATCTGCTCGGGGCTCGCGCCCACCGCGGTGAGCGCGTTGGCCGGGTCGCCGGGCAGCATGCGCAGCAGCACGAACAGCACCACGCTCGCCAGCGCCAGCGACACCGCGAGGAAGGCCAGCCGGCGCACCAGATAGCGCGCCATCAGCCCTTCTTCTTGATGTCGTAGGCGAAGAACTGCGAGTTCAGGCCGTTGAGGGGGTAGCCGGACAGCTTGTTGTTCGCGACGACGATCTGCGGGTACAGGTACAGCCAGTCGCTCGCCGCGTCCTCGGCGGTCTGCCGGTTGACCTTCTTCAGCAGCTCGGTCTGCTCGGCGGTGCTGGAGGCTTCCTCGGCCTGCTCCACCCACTTGGTGACCTGCGGGTTGTCGTAGCCCCAGTAGAAGTCGGGGTTGCCGTACCAGACCAGGTCGCGGTCGTTGACGTGCTCCTGGAGGGTGGCCGTGAAGTCGTGGTTCTTGTAGACCTTCGTGTACCACTCGTCCGGCGTGATCGTGTTGATCTCGACCGTGATGCCGACCTTGGCGAGCTGGGACTTGATGAAGGTCGCCGCCGTCGGGTGCGGGTCGTAGTTGGGGGTGTCGAGGGTGAAGCTGAAGCCCTTGGCGTAACCGGCTTCGGCGAGCAGCTTCTTGGCCTTCGTCACGTCGTGGGCGTCGACGTCGGTGAGGTCCTCGTACCAGGGGTCGGTGGGCGGGACCATCGAGCCGATCTGCTTGCCGTAACCGCCCCAGACGGACTCCAGGAGCTTCTTGTCGTCAATGGCGGCGGACACGGCCTGGCGCACCTTGACGTCGGTGAAGGGCTTGGCCTTGTCGTTGAACGCCAGCAGCAGCTTGGTGGTGGAGTCGCCGTCGTTCACCGTGTAGTTGCCGTTGCTCTTGAACTGTTCCAGGGCGTCCGGCGACTGCTCGCTCGTCACCACGTCGACGGCGTTCGTGAGCAGAGCGTTGTTCAGCGCAGAGGCGTCCTTGTAGTAGTGGAAGACCACCTGCTTGCTGGCGGCGGCGTTGCCCCAGTAACCGGCGAAGCGGTTCAGGCTCAGCGCGGAACCGCGGGTCCACTTGTTCAGGGTGTACGGGCCGGTGCCGTCCTCGGCCGTCTTCAGTTCCTTCGCCTGGGAGTTGATGATCCAGACGTAGGAGAGGTTGTAGACGAAGGAGATCGACTTCTTGGACAGCGTGATCTTCACGGTCCGCGCGTCCGGCGTGGTGATGCCCTCGACGACTTCGAGATTGCTCTTGCGGGCGGACTGGGAGTCGTCCGCGAGCACCTTCTCCAGGCTGTACTTGACGTCCTGGCTGGTGAGTTCCTTGCCGCTGTGGAACTTCACGCCGTCGCGCAGGGTGAAGGTGTACGTGAGGCCGTCGGTGCTGGTTTCGTAGTCCTGGGCGAGGAGCTTCTCGACCTTGCCGTCGTCGGTGAGTCTGAACAGGCCCTCGTAGACGTTGCCGTTGAGGGCCTCGGTGACGCCCTGTCCGCCGCCCGCGGTGTTGTCGAGGTTCTGCGGCTCGTAGAGGGAGCCGATGTTGACGACCGCGTCCTTGTCCCAGGTGCCGCCGGAGGCGCTGGTGCCGCCGGAGCCGCCGCAGGCGGTCAGGGTCAGGGCGAGAGCGGCGGCGGAGGCGGTGCCGTACAGGACGTTCTTCTTGGTGCTCATGGGTGAGGCTCTTTCGGTGCGGGGGAGCTGCGGAGCGATCAGTGCTGGGCGTCGAAGCCGTCGCGGAAGACGGGGAGCTTCTCGCCGGCCCCGACGGGCAGGTGGAAGCGGTTCTGCCGCGGCGGCATCGGACAGTTGTACTGATCGGAGAATCCGCAGGGCGGCACGAAGGCCTGGTTGAAGTCGAGGACGACCCGGCTCTCGTCGTCCGTGCGCCGTACGAAGAGGAAGCGGCCGGCCCCGTAGGTGAGGTCACCGTTGGTCGGGTCGCCGAAGACGAGCAGCAGGGTGCCGTCGTCGTCGAAGGCGCTGAGCGTGTACGCCCGGCTGTCGACGGTGAGCGTGATGTCACCCGGGACGACCAGGTCGCGGCTGCCGCCGTTGTCCCGGATGTGTTCGAAGGCGATGCGGCGGCCGTCGGCCACGGGGGCGTACGAGGCTTCCAGGACCCAGGCGGGGTCGTAGGGGAAGGTGTCCACCCGGTCGAAGTGACGGATGGCGGGTGCGTCGGCGTCCCAGAACCGCAGACCGTGCTCGTCCTCGCCGCTGACCCGGTCGGTGCGCTGGAGTGTGGTGACGGTCACGGTGTCCGGCAGACCCGTGCGCGCGTGCGCCACGTCCGGGACCTCGCCCGTCGGAGACCAGCGGGTTTCGACCAGGGCGAGATTGCCGGTCGGGGACGTGAGCGAGCGGTGGCGCTCGGCGCGCCAGGCGTCCCATGCCTCCGCGGGGTCGATGGATGCGCTGTCGGGGGCGGGCTGGGACACGGAAGTACTCATTCGTCTAGGCGGGCAGCCCTCACATCCCTCTGCAACAGGGTGTGAATAATTGGCCAAAGCATCACCTTTATTGACCATAAGTGCATCTAATGTCAACCGGCTGCGCCACATTGTGAGACTGGCTTCTCATATTTCGACGGCAGGCGCCACGTCGCCGACCGGCTGCGGCTGCCGGGCGGATGAGTTCGCCGGTCGCGGTGGAGCCAGCGCCCCGGCGGTGCCACGGGGAGGCGATCAGCTCTGGGCCGCAGCCGCCCTCGTCGGTCGGGCGGCCGGCCGGGGGCGGCCCTGGCCGGGCGCCTGATGGGCGAGGGCTGAGGATTCGGGTCAGGGGGTGTCCGGGCCGGCTCCTCGGAGGAAGAGGTCGACTACGTCCTGGGCCAGGCGTTCGGCTGCGGCCGGGGTGCCGCCGTCCTGCGGAGGCCGGACGGTGGCCGCGAGCTCCATGAACGCGGTGGCGAGGAACCCCGGATCGGCTTCTCGTAGTTCACCCGTGGTCACCGCCCGGGCCATGAGGTCGGTGACGGGCTGGATGAGTCCGCACACGTACGCGTGGGAGACCTTGGTGCGCCGGTCGTCATCGAGGTGGCGGGTCGCGTAGTAGATCTGGTTGCTGAGCGCGGAGTTGTAGGTGCCCTCCGCGTACGAGGCGGCGAGGGCGAGGAGCTTGTCGCGCAGGGTTCCGGGTGTGGCGAGGGCGCCTTGGAGAAGGGCGGCGGCCTCCTCGGTGTAATGGTCGGCGACCTCCATGAACAGGGCGGGCTTCCCGCCGGGGAAGTGGTGGTAGAGGCTGGCCTTCTTCACGTCCACGGCTTTGGCGATGTCGTCGAGGGAGACGCCGAGGTAGCCGTAGTCGGCGAGTCGCCGGGCGAATTCGTCGCGGGCGCGGGTGCGGGTATCGGTCTGGCGGGGCATGGTGGTCAGACTCCTGTACGGGTACGGCGGGTCAGGGCGAGGTGGGCCGCCGCGGCGCCCACCACCAGGATCGCGAGAGCTATGAGGGCGCCCGGCATCAGGTTCTGCTCGTTCCAGGGTGCGGTGAGCAGGCTGCGCATGGCTTCCAGCGGCGGGGTGAGCGGGTTGATGTCGGCCGCGTGGGCCATCCAGCCGCCGAGCTGGTCGCGCGGGACGAAGGTGGCCGTGAAGAAGGAGAGCGGGAAGAAGACCAGGGTCACGGAGCCGACTGCCGAGCTGTTGCCGGTGTGGAGGCCGACCGCGGCGGCCAGCAGCAGGAATCCCGTACCCAGCAGGACGGTCGCGCCGATGAGCGCCAGGAGGGCGAAGGCGCCGGCGACGGGGTTCAGGCCGAGCAGCAGGCCGAGTCCGGTGAGTGCGGCGGCCTGCGCGGTCAGGACGACGGCCCCCGCGAGGACGGGAGCGGTGACGAGGGCCCACCGGCTGACCGGGGTGAGCCAGATCCGTGCGTGATAGCGCGAGCCGATGTCGCTCACCAGCAGCTGTCCCGCGGTGGCGCCGCCGGTGAAGGCGGTGGTGAGCAGGCACAGCGGCAGAACCACGTCGATGTAGCGGCCACCGGGGGTCGACGCGGCTGTGACCGAGGACAGCTGCCCTTCGTAAATGATCATGAAGAACGCGCTCGTGAGCAAGGGCGAGAGGAGCAGGGCAGGCGTACGGAGGCAGGACCTGAGGGATCGGGCGGTCAAGGGCCCCAGCGCCGCCCATGGTTTCGGTGCGGCGGCAGGGCCCGCGGGGGCTGCGACGGTGATCGTGCTCATGGGGCGGTGGCGCCTTCCGGGGTGAGGGCCAGGCGGAGGAAGGCGTCCTCCAGGCTGGGTTCGTCGACGGTAAGGGATTCGGCGTGCAGGCCGGCGGAGGCCAGGGTGAGCAGCGTCTCGCCGTCGGCTCCGGGGCGGGTGAGCCGGATGCTCACCGTGTGGGGGGCGGCTCCTGCCGTATGGAGCTGTTCGCCCTTGCCGGTGAGGAGCTCCCTGGCCCGGCCGGCGGCGGAGGCGTCGTGGAAGCGAAGGGTCAGGACGCGGTCGCCGATCTCCTCCTTGAGGGCGCGCGGGGCCGCGGAGGTGATGAGCCGCCCTGCGCGGAGAATGCCGACGCGGTCGCAGAGCTGGTCGGCCTCTTCCAGGTACTGGGTGGTCAGCAGGACGGTCACGCCGTGCTCGGCGGACAGGGCGCGGATCTCGTCCCACAGGCTCCGGCGGCTGGCCGGGTCGAGCCCTGTGGTGGGTTCGTCCAGGAAGAGGACGTCCGGGCGCTGAACCAGGGCCACGGCGAGATCGACCCGGCGGCGCTGGCCCCCGCTGAGCTTGCCGACCGGGGTGTCCGCGAACTCCTGAGCATCGAAAGCGGTGAGGAGCTCGACGCACCGTGCACGGGCCTGCCGGGCGGAGAGCGACTGGAGCCGCCCTTGCAGGCGCAGCAGTTCGCGTGCGGACATGAGGGGGTCGAGGGCGGTGCCCTGGAGGACGACCCCCGTGCGGCGGCGGACCGTCGCGGGGTCCCGGGTGATGTCGGCCCCGGAGACCTGGGCGGTGCCCCGGGAGGGGCGCAGCATCGTGGTGAGCATACGGACGGTGGTGCTCTTGCCTGAACCATTGGGTCCGAGCAGCCCGTAGACCTCTCCGGGGTGCACCTCCAGATCGAGCCGGTGGACCGCGGCGCGATCGTCGAAGTCCCGGCCGAGCCCGACGGTGCGGATGGCTGGGGTGGCGGTGTTTCTCATGCGCCAAAACCTACCTATCGATAGGTAGGTTTTCAAGTGGGGCCTCACCTGGGGCTCCGGTCGACCGGTGGGAGAGGGGGGAGCGCACGAGCGAGCGCGCTCCACCCCTCAGGTGCCCTTGCCGTCACACCGGCGAGAGCGCAGTTCGAAACGCCGCACGGAACGAGCGGCGCTCGCCCCGCTTCCGGCGGTACGACGGCACCGGCTGCGGCTCAGGTCACAACTGGAGCAGCGTGCGGTGGGCGAGGCCGGTGTCCCGCAGCGGTTTCAGCGCGAGGCGCATCAGGGCCAGTGCGTTGTCGTCGCCGGCGATCCGGTTGGCGCTGAGCTCACCGCAGGACCGGCACTGGTGGATGATCATCCACTCGCCGTCGGGCCGCACGGACACGCTCAGGGCTTCCATCCGCCCACGGCAGGTGGCCGCCCGGTCGCCGGGGATCCGGCGGTCGACGTGCAGGCTTGCCAGGCAGTTCGGGCAGTGATTGCGGTGGGAGGTGCCGGGCGCGTCCAGGGACACGTCGAGTCTGCAGCCCACGCACCGGAAATCGTGCCGCCGGTGCCCTCCCTGCTGGTGCAGGACGTCCTTGGGCCGCTGTGGACGCCGTGATGTGTGCGTACGCGCACCGGAGTTGTTCGCTCGTCTCGGCATGGGTTCTTCTCCTCCCGGCTTACAGGTTGCCGAACGCTTCGAGCGGGAAAGGTGGTTGCGCCAGCGGCCGGACGGCCATACGCATCAGGACGAGCTGGTTGTCGTCGGCGCAGACGGGGTTGGAGGTCAGCTCGTCGCAGCGCACGCAACGATGGATGACCATCCAGTCGGCGGTGCGCAGCACCGCGACGGAGATCGGCGACATCCTGCCCCGGCATCGGCTCGTGCCGCCTTCGGCGTGGTCGAGAACGTGCTGGGAGTGCAGGCACGACGGGCAGTGGTTGCGCCGCGTGCCGTCGCCGGCGACGGCGGACACCGTCAGGCCGCACCACGCGCAGGTGAAAGTGCCGGCCAGGGTTGTGTTCGGAGTGCTGGAGAAATTCTTGTCGGAACTGGACACCCGGAGGGCTCCTTGCTGAGAAGTCGGTCATGACAGCAAGAGCTGGCCGAGCGGCCTCGATGATGACGCGCCCCCCCGGTACACCGCAGCGTGTGTGCGAGGACTACGGGTGTGTGGGCAGGTCAGAGCACCGGACAGCCTCGCCCGGTAACCGTCCGGGCGGGACGGGGCAGGAGGGCGTGATGGCTGGAACGGTGCAGCGAGGCGCGCGCGGCATCGGCCGGGGCACAGAACTCACTCCTCTTCGGGGCGCGGCAGGGCCGGGTGGTACGACGGAACGCCCGAACGTTAGCAAGGGCCGATGAGCGGGCGTCAACGGATTTTCGGGCGTGCCCGCGCCCGTGAACAGCGAAGGCGACCGCATGACGGCAGGAGCCGGCCGAGCGGACTCGACGTGGAATCCGGGCCGACGACGCCCGCCCCGGGTCTTCGGCGTCTGCGTCGAGTCGCCTGGCCGGCCGGCGTCCGCGGACGAGAAAGTCTGCCCCGCCCCGGCACGGGCGAGGTTCGAGAAGGCCGCGACGAGGCTCATGAGACATTGCCCGCTCGCCCGACCGGCGCAGACGTTCGGGACGATGCTATGGTTTTTCCGCAGTGGCGACCGTGCCACTCATGGAGATCGGAGGAGATGCGCGATGACGGTCGTGGTGACCACCGCAGTTCGCGGTGCCCGACTCGTTTGCATCTCCCGGGTCTCGTCCTGACCTTTCCCATGCCAGCCTCCCCTCCGCGGGAGTGATTCCGGCATGTCTGCCGTCCGGCGAGACCCCCTCTCAAGGGTCTCTTCATGTTTCACCAAAACACTTCACACCCATCTGCTCTCTCCCACCCTTCGCGTGTCCTGACTCTGGCCGACTACGGCTGGGACACGGAACGTGAGCGCTCCTTCGCCCCGTCACGGGCCGATGGACTGGTCCCGGGCCGTGTGGTGCGGGCCGAGCGCGGTCTGTGCGACGTCGTCGCCGAGACCGGCTCCGTTCGTGCGATGGTCCTCCCCTCGTCGAACGCCGGTGACGGGCTGACGCCGTGCACCGGCGACTGGGCGGCCGTCCGGCCGGCCGGCCCGGCTGCCTCGGCCTCCGTGGTGGAGGTGCTGGAGCGGCGGAGCGCCGTGGTCCGCTCCTCTTCCTCACGCACCTCGCACCCCCAGGTACTGGCCGCGAACGTCGACACCGTGGCGGTGGCCGTCTCCCTCGCCGACCCGCTCAAGTTGGGGCGGATCGAGCGGATGCTCGCCCTGGCATGGGAGAGCGGTGCCACACCTGTGGTGGTGCTCACCAAGGCCGACCGGTCCGCCGACCCCGTCTCGGCGGCGGCCGAAGTGGCCGAGGCGGCCCCGGGGGTGGAGGTCCTGGTCACCAGCGCCACCACCGGCGAGGGCCTGGACGTCCTGACCGCGGTCCTCTCGGGCACGGTCGTCCTGCTCGGGCCCTCGGGCGCCGGCAAGTCCACCCTCGGCAACCGCCTGCTGGGCGAGGACATCCTGGCCACCGGCGCGGTGCGCGGCAGCGACGGCAAGGGCCGGCACACCACCGCCTGGCGCGAACTGGTGCCGCTGCCCCACGGCGGGGTCCTCCTGGACACCCCGGGCCTGCGCGGCGTGGGCCTTCACGATGCCGACGAGGGACTGGAGCAGACCTTCGCCGAAATCACCGAACTGGCACGGGACTGCCGTTTCGCGGACTGCGCCCACACCGCCGAACCGGGCTGCGCCGTGCTGGCGGCCGTCGAGGACGGCCACCTCACCCGGCGGCGTCTGGACAGTTACCACCGGCTGCAGCGCGAGAACACCTACGCCGCCTCCCGCACCGACGCGCGGTTGCGCGCCGAGCTGGAACGGCCGATGAAGCAGATCTCGCGCCAGGTGCGCGCCCTCAAGCAGTCCCCGAACTTCAAGGCATGACGGAAAGGAATACGGTCATGGACCTTCCCCGCATCTTCACCATCCGCGAGAGCAACCACCGCATCCACAACCCGCTGACCGCGGAGAAGTTCGCCACCCTGGGGGAATCGCTCCGCCTCCCGGCCGGGACACGGGTGCTCGACCTGGCCAGCGGCTCGGGCGAGATGCTCTGCACCTGGGCCCGCGACCTGGGCTTCACGGGCACCGGCGTCGACATCAGCACGCTCTTCACCGAGCAGGCCCGGGCCCGCGCCGCCGCACTCGGCGTCGCCGACCGGGTCGAGTTCGTCCACGGTGACGCCGCCGGTCATGTCGCCGACCAGCCGGTCGATCTGGCCGCCTGTGTCGGCGCCACCTGGATCGGCAACGGCGTCGCGGGAACAACCGAACTGCTCCAGCGCAGCCTGCGGCCCGGAGGCATGATGCTGATCGGTGAGCCGTTCTGGCGGCGGACACCTCCGGACGAGGAGACCGCCAAGGCATGCCACGCCAGTTCCGTCGCCGACTTCCTGCTTCTTCCCGCTCTGATCGAGCAGTTCCAGGAACTCGGTTACGACGTCGTGGAGATGATGCTGGCCGACCAGGACAGCTGGGACCGCTACGCCGCGGCCCAGTGGCTGAGCATGCGCCGCTGGCTCGATGAGAACCCGGACGACGAACTCGCCCCCGAGGTACGGGAGGAACTCACCACCGAGCCCGCCCACTACGCCCGCTACGGGCGTGAGTACCTCAGCTGGGGTGTCTTCGCCCTCATGAAGCGCTGACAACCCCGTCCCGTGAGGGCTCAGGCGTCACACCGCCCGGGCCCTCACGGGACGCGTCGTCACCGTGGCGCTCCTGCGACGGGGGAGTCGGAGGAGCCTCCGGCTCCGGTGAGGCGTCTCGTGCGGAGGGCTTACGAGCCGCACGTCGGCAGAACGGTGGTGAGCTGGGTCAGGTGGTCGGGGTGGACGCGGATTCCGGGGAGCCAGAGCTGCTCCTTGTGGTGCGTGATCCGGATCCAGATGCTGGTGTGTTTGTGGTTCTCGTCGGTGACGGTGATGCCGTTGGCCACCGTGCAGGTCGCCTGGAGCAGGTCGTGGTGCCAGACGCGACCCGCGGAGTTGGCGGTGTTGTAGGGGCGGTAAGGGCTGTGGGTCAGGGAGAGTGCGCAGAACGGCGTACGGGGAGTTTGGCAGGCCTTCTCGACGTTGTGGACCAGCACGCCCACATGGCTGTTCCCGCCGGCCCCTTGGTTCGGCCCCTGGGCGCCCTGTGTCGCGGTGCCGGTGCCTGGCCTGGTTTGCGAGGGCAGCAGGAGCACCAGGAGGCCGGCGGCCACCGCGGCGACCGCGACGCAGACCATGGCGACAGCCCCTCGGCCGGTCACGTGTCCGCGACCGCCGGACAGTCCGTGCCACCTCCGCCACCACGCCGGACCGCGCATGTGTGACGGCTGGGCGTCACCAGTAGCCGTCCGGAGTGCGGCGCCGGTGTTCGCCGCAGCGTCGTGTTCATCGAGCGGGGTGTTCTCGGTCGCTTCCCACAGGACCCGGTACGGAGTGGGGTCTGCCTTCAACGCCCGGCACAGGTCTCTGACCGCGGGCCACGGCGGCACGGTTTCGCCTCGGAAGTAGCGGGACAGCGACGAGTCGCTGATACGGACCTCGGCTTCGAGGCTGCGCAGGGGGCGCCCCGACTGCTGCTGGAGGTTCCGCAACGCTGCACCCAGTTCTCGTGCGGCCGCACGAGGGTCGGGCTGTTGGCCGGTCATCGAGATCGGGGCCCTTTCGTGGAGCCGGGGGATGTGTCCCGCCGGCGTTCCCATGTCCCGGGATACGTACATCCCAGCAGGTCAGGAATGTATTTATCCCGATATCGATGAAGCAAGCGGGATTTCGTCAGTCAGGTGCCGGTTCCCGTGCAAACTCTGCGTACCGGCCGAGAGCAGATCACCCCCAGGGGTGAGCGTGCCGGTGGTCGTGGCCTTGCCGGCTGATGTCGCAGGGCCCGGCCTCACACCCCTACCGAAAAGGATCTGCATCATGCGTGTACGCATCGCACTCTCCGCTTTCACCGCGATCACGGTGGCCGGGCTCGGCCTCAGCGTGGTCGCGCCGGCCATCGCGGCATCCGGTTCCACGACCCAGCGGGTATCCACGGTGCAGGCAGCCGAAGGGCTCGACGTCCACCGCGAGAAGTTCATGACCCTGAACGGCTGCCAGACGGCCGGTCAGCAGGGCATCGAGCGTGGGCACTGGGACCGCTACCAGTGCGCCGAGGGCTCCGCCTGGCCGTGGGTGTGGAACCTGTGGACCAACCGCTGAGCACCTGACCGGCCCGCCGTCGGTGTCCTCCTCGCGGGTGATGAGGACACCGGCGGCCTTCGCAGCCGGGCCGCGTGATGTGGTGCAGGGCGTCGTCTCCGTGGCATCGCTTCGGTGGCGCAGACCAAGCTCGCTGTGGTCGGGCTCCGCATCCACATGCGTCTACCGCTGGGCGGCTCGAAACCGGGCCTGAAGAAGCAGACCCGAAGCGCCGTTCCGAAGACCGGGCCGTGCCGGGGCCGCACCGGCCCCGGCACGGCCCCGGCGTGCGTCAGACCGGGACGACCGCCCCTTCGCGTATCCAGCCCCGGCCGTCCGCCGCCGCGTCGGTGGCCACCAGAACGTAGCCGTACTCGTTGTAGGACGCTCCCTCGCAGGTCGACGCGCCGACGATGTCACCGGCGTACTTGGTCTTCACGACGGCGCTGTTCGGATTCGGGTTCTCGTACACCCCGGCGGTCGGCCAGACCACCTTGTACTGGCAGCCGGCCTGCGCGGCAGCGCCCGAGGCGGGTGCGGTGACGAGCGCTCCGGCGATGCCGAGCGTGACGATCAGGGCGGTTGTGGCGATACGGGTCGTGCGCATGGTCGGTGAGGCTCCTCGGGGGCGGCGATATGGCAGGAGCATGATGACAGGTCGGCCGGGCCCCGAGGCCAGGGACGGCATCGGCAAGATGCTCGAACAGGACCTCGCCGACCACCGGACCCGGCTGCGGTCCTCACCCGACTCCGGCTCGCCCGGCCCCCGGTCGCCGTCCCGAACCGGCCATGGGAGCAACCGAGCCCGCCGGACAAGCCGACCCTCGTACGTGGCCCCGGTCCGAGCCGGTCCAGAATGCTGCCATGGCCGACGAAGAACGCAACGAGTCAGCGGCACGCACTTTCCTGTCGTGTGTCACCGAGGTCGCGCGACTGATGGATCTCGCCAACGTGGCCGACGTACCGGAAGCGCGCCGCGCGCGGCACCTCGCCCACGCGGTCCGCAGGCCTCTGCTCGAACGCGCCCACCTGCCCGAAGAGTTCTTCGCCCCGTTGATGGCCGCGGCCGTCCACGACCCGGACCCCAGCTTCTGCCGCTGGTTCGTCGAACCAGCCGTCTACGCCTTCGGACGCCGCCGGGTCATGACCGCCCTGCTCGGCTACCTCCGGACCGGTACGCGCGCCGAGCAGGCCGGCGCCCAGCGAGCCTGGTACTGCGCCCATGTGCCGCTCTACGCGGACCAGTCCCCCGCCTACGCACCGGACGGAACGCGTGATCCCGCCCTGGACGAGTTCCGCGACGTCAGGGACGAGTGGCAGGAGACCCTGCAGCGATCGGCCGTGCGGCCGGGCCGCCCCGAAACCTGAGCCTGCCCGCAGTCGCGGGGCTGTTGCTCACGCTCACCCGATACGCGGCGTCGAGCCCGACGCGCCCGTCCTGGCGAGTCGGGTCTGCCGGCGGATGGGGAAGTCGACGTACGCGTTCACCGGACGGCTCTCGGTCTCTCCGCCTGGACGGTGTGCGAGTGTGGTGCCGTCCTCACGCACGATCTGCCGGTACTCGCCACCGGAGCCGGCAGCCGACAAGTACGGCATGGCCGACGTCATCCGTGCGGAGCCGTCACCGACCGGGGGTGGCGTGAGGCACCGGGTGGTCGGAGATTCCGAGTCCGGCGTCGGCGGCGAGGGCGGCGGCAGCGGCCCGGGAGGTGACGCCCAGCTTGCGGTAGACCTGGCTGGTGTGGAACTTCACGGTGTTCTCGCTGATGCCGAGTTCAGCGGCGATCTGGCGGTTGCGCCGTCCGGCGACGAGGAGGCGCAGGACTTCCGTCTCGCGGGCTCCGAGGTCCCACAGGTGAACGGCCGTGTCCGAGGTGTCGGGCGGGTCGAGCGGGATGCGTACGTCGATCTCCGAACCCCAGGTCTCGACGGCCTCGACGGCGAGGTTCCCGCCGAGCGCGGTCGCCCGGGTCGCCAGCTGCCGCAGAGCCGGACGCCCCTGGTCCAGAAGGCCGGGGCCGTCGTCGCGGACGGAGACGAGCAGGTTCGTGCCGTCGCAGTTCCACTGGACCCGGATGCGCGTCACGTCCTCCTGTTCCCGCATGAGCAGGACCGCGCTGCGGACAACGGCCCGGGCGGCATGGGCGACCTCTCCCGGCAGGGCCCGCCCGTCCGCGGGCGGTTCGACGAACTGGACCTCGACGCCGCCGTAGCGGCTCAGGGGACGCAGGTCGGCCCGCAGTCGTCCGAACGCCTGTGAGACGGGCTCCTCCGCGAGCGAGGCCACGAGGTCGCTGCCCTCCCTGACCCGGACCAGGGCCACGGCCGCCGTGTCGGTCGCCAGCGCCCTGGCCCGGGAGTCGTCCAGATCGCGGCCGCGCAGGGTGGCCAGGAGCGTCTCCAGGTCGGTTTCGTGGCGGGCGGTCAGTTCGGCCGTCACCCGCAGCCGTTCGGTGGATGCTGCACGGGACTCGCGCAGGTAGTCGGGGCGGGCCTCGGCGACCTGTTGCCGGATGCGGGTCGCGGCCGTCACCCATACCGCGCGCACGTAGTCCCCGGCGCCCCGGTACGCGAGGTCGCCGGGCTCGCACAGCACGAGGACGGCCCCGGTCGGTGCGTCGTACACGCGCACCTCGCGCTCCGTGCCGGCAATCACGGCGGACGTGGGCTGATTCCCTCCGGCGACCAGTCGGCGCACGGCGTCGAGTTCCGCGATCGTGACCCGCTCGGTGATCGCCGGATCGCCGGCCTTCTTCTGCGGCCGTCCGGTGCAGTCCTCCGTGAACACGGCCAGGGCCCGGTGCGGAAGCACCTCGCCGATCACCTCGTGAAGCCGTGCGGCCACCGTGTGCAGCGGGGCGGTCGCCACGGCTCCCACGCGCTCGGCCACCACGGCCGGATCCGGATGCGGCACGGAAGGTCTCATGGGAAGAACCTACCTCGTCGGCCTACCCGAACGGGTAGGCCGTGAGGCACGAACGTTGGGTGCGGCCTACCCGAAGGGGCAGGAAGATGGAGGAGCGAACGGGCGTCCCGCCCAGCGTCGGACCGGCTCCGGAACGCGTACACCACGACGGGCGGCAGCGACGCCGCGCAATCCACGGACGCAGCAGCCCGCAGGAGCCGCGTCGAGACGCCGACCGACCCCGGAAGGCGGCAGATCTCGACGCGTCGTGTCGGCCTCCATCGATCAGCACGAGGAAAACGTACATATGACTCATGAAGTCCAGGGCGTCGTCGCCCGCCACGCAGGTGCCCCCGTCTCCGTGGAGACCATTCTGGTGCCCGACCCGGGACCGGGAGAAGCCCTGGTGAAGGTGCTGGCCTGCGGCGTGTGCCACACGGACCTGCACTACCGGGAGGGCGCCATCGGCGACGACTTCCCGTTCCTGCTCGGCCACGAGGCAGCCGGCATCGTCGAAGCGGTCGGACGGGACGTCCAGGACGTCGCACCCGGAGACTTCGTCATCCTCAACTGGCGGGCCGTGTGCGGCCGGTGCCGGGCCTGCCGGCGGGGCGAGCCCTGGTACTGCTTCGACACCCACAACGCCACGCAGAAGATGCGCCTGGCGGACGGCACCCCTCTCACCCCCGCGCTGGGCATCGGCGCCTTCGCCGAGAAGACCCTGGTCGCCGCCGGACAGTGCACCAAGGTGCCCGAGGTGCGTCCCGAGGTGGCCGGGCTCCTCGGCTGCGGTCTCATGGCCGGCCTGGGCGCCGCGCTGAACACGGCTCCGGTGAGGCGCGGACAGAGTGTCGCGGTCATCGGCTGCGGTGGCGTCGGCAACGCCGCGATCGCCGGCGCCCGTCTGGCGGGCGCCTCGCGCATCATCGCCGTGGACATCGACGACCGGAAGCTGGAGCCGGCGCGGACGTTCGGCGCGACGCACACCCTCAACTCCCGGACGGACGACCCGGTGGCCGGGATCCGCGCCCTCACGGACGGGTTCGGTGCCGATGTGGTGCTCGACGCGGTCGGCCGCCCCGAGACCTATCGACAGGCGTTCGAGGCACGCGATCTGGCGGGGGTCGTCGTACTCGTGGGCGTTCCCACCCCGGGCGTCACCGTCGAGCTTCCTCTCCTGGATGTCTTCGGCCGCGGCGGTGCGCTGAAGTCCTCCTGGTACGGGGACTGCCTCCCCTCCCGCGACTTCCCCATGCTGATCGACCTCTACCGGCAGGGGCGTCTCGACCTGGACGCCTTCGTCACGGAGACGATCGCACCGGACGCGGTGGAGAACGCGTTCGCCAAGATGCACGCGGGCGAAGTCCTGCGCTCCGTGGTGGTGTTCTGAGAGCGGGGACGCTCGTTCCGGCGTGTTCGTAAGGGCCGGCCGGGACCCGTGGCGGGACCATGGTGCCCTCGCAGGCGTGCGCCTGGCCTTGGGCCAAGGCCGGGTACACCGGCTCCGAGTCGCCGGTCTCCGCGAAGAAGCAGGTCGCGGCCAACCCGGTGGCCGCCGTGTTCCACGGCATCGCTCCATCCGGTGCCGGCTGATCCGGGCCCGCTCGGCCTACGGCCGGGCGGGAAGACGCGTGCGCGAGGCGTCGGCGCGGTGCCGCCGGACCATGCCCGCGGCGAGGGGTGCCTGGTCCAGATCGCCTGCCCGGATCCGGTCCGCGACCGTGCGCCGGACCAGCCGGTCGGCGAGGCCGGGGCAGTGGCGGGCGAGCGCGATCTCGATCCGGCCGCGACCGGTGGTGGCCACGTCGCGCGGCGCCTTGCGGGCGGTGGCGGCACGCAGGATCGCGTCGATCACGCCCTCCAGCGGCTCGTGTCGGGAGACCCCGTCGAGAGAGAGCCCGGCCGCGGCCGAGGCGTCGTGTATCGGCGAGGTGACCATGCTCGGGTGGACCACGCTCACCCCGATGTGGGTGCCGACCTCGAGCCGGAGCGCATCGGCGTAGGCGGTGACCGCACGCTTGCTGACGCCGTATCCGGCGGCCAGGGGCAACGCCATGAAGGCCATCCGGCTGGCGACGAAGACGATTCGCCCGCGTGAGGTCTCCAGCGCTTCGATCGTGGCCGCGGTCGTCCGCCAGGCTGCCAGGAGGTTGACCTCCAGCTGCTGATGGACCGCCGCGTCCGGGGCCAGCTCGGCCGGGGCGGGGCCGCCGACCCCGGCGTTGTTGATCAGGAGGTCGAGTCCGCCGAGGCGCTTCACGGCGGCGGCCACGGCGGCGGGGCCGGCCTGCGGGTCGGTCAGATCGGCGCCGACTACGGGTACTTCGCCGACCGCGCCGTCCCGCAGGTCGAGCCCGACCACCCGGGCGCCGGCGGCGGTCAGCCGCTCGCACAGCAGTCGGCCGAAGGTGCCTGCGGCGCCGGTGACGATCACTCGGCGGCCGGTGAGAGTGGTCATGAGGATTCTCCCTGGGTGGGGACCACGGCGGTGGCCGGTTCCGTTGGGCGCGGCGGCACTCCGTACGCCACCCCGCGGCCCGCGCGACGGCGTCGGAGCCCTTCGGTCAGCTCCCGGGCGGCCAGGGCGAGGTAGGCGTCGAAGTCGATCCGCATGGCGGGCCGACGGTGGCCCCAACGGGCGGTGGCAGCGCGCAGCTCGGCCGCGCAGTCGGCGCGCTGGGCGGCCGGGTCCGGCAGGGCGTACTCGTCGGCGAGATGGGCGGCGACCAGCCGGGCCTGCGCCTCGACCACCGGCAGCGCGGAGCCGGTGGACTGCATCAGCCCGACGAAGAACAGTCCGGTGGTGTCGAGGGGGAAGACGTGCCGGTAGAGGCGGATCGCGTCCGGGCCCGGGCCCAGCAACGCCGGGTCGAGAAAGGGGATCTCCACCCGGTATCCGGTGCACCACACCACCAGGTCGATGGGGTCGGAACGGCCGTCGGCGAACGTCACCGTGGAGCCGTCGATCCGGCTGATCCCGGGGCGGACCCCGATCTCGCCATGGGTGATCCGGCTCAGCACCGTGTCGGAGAGGGTCGGATGATCCTGCAGAAAACCATGGGCGGGGGCCGGCAGCCCGTAGCGCTCGGGCCGCCCCGCCGCTGCGGTGATCACGGCCTGGCTGATCCGCTGGCGCACCCGCCAGGGCAACCGCCGGGCCAGCGCGCCGTTGAGGCTGTCGGAGGGCTTGCCGAGCAGGTACTTGGGAACGATCCAGACCCCTCGGCGCAGCGAGAGCAGGGTGGTCGCGGCCGTGTGCGAGGCGTCGACGGCGATGTCCATGGCGGAGTTGCCGCCTCCGACCACCAGCACCCGCCGTCCGGCGAGCTGCTCCGGGCCCCGGTAGTCGTGGCTGTGCAGTTGCTCGACCGCAGGAGTGCCCGGGTAGGGCGGCGCGGGGAGCCGGGGAGTGCTGTTGTGCCCGTTGGCGACCACGACCGCCTCGGCGGCCACGGTGACCGGGCCGTCCGGGCCGTCGGCGGTGACCCGCCAGGATCCGTCGTCGCACCGGGTGACCCGCCGCACGGTGTGCCGGAAGCGGATCGAGTGACTGCGCCCGAAGAGGCCGGCGTAATCGGCGAGGTACTCGGCGATCCGGGTGTGGTCCGGATAGTCCGGCCACTCGGCGGGCATCGGGTGGTCGGCGAACTCCGTGCGCCGCCGGGATGTGTTCAGGTGCAGCGTCCGGTAGGCGGAGGAACCCGGAGCTCCGAGGACCCACAGGCCGCCGGGGCGGTCGCCGGAGTCGAAGCAGAGCGCGGCCACCCCCCGGTCGGCGAGTGCCTTGAGCGTTGCCAGACCGGCCGGTCCCGCACCGATCACCACGACCCGGGGCTCCCCGAGCATGCCGGCCTCCCTGACGAACTTGGTGGCATTTAATCCATCAACCGTTGGATTGATGGCCCGGGCATCATGCGGCCACGTCGGCCGACCCGTCAAGGCGCGTCGGGGGCAAGGGGGCGGATCAGCCCGCGTCCGGCCCGTACATGCGGTCCATCCAGCGGTGGAGAAAGGCCCGCAGCTCCCGGCGCTCCCGCGCTCCCGCACGCCCGGAGAGCAGGCTCACCACATGCGCGTGCACCGCCCAGACCAGGCTGCGCACGGCGATGTGCGCAGTCGGCTCGGTCAGCAGGCCGACCGCGTCCGCCTCCGTCAGCGCCTGCTCGACCTGGCGGTAGAGCGGGGTCGCGTACCGGGCGTCGAACTCCGCGTGCCGCTCCGGCTCCAGCCAGCGGCGCAGCCACAGCGCGGTGGTCTCCGGACGGTCCTCGAGGAAGTCGACGAAGGCGTCGAGCAGTTCGTGCAGGGCGACGTGTGCGGTATGGGCCGCCGCTTCCCCGGCGGACTCACCGTAGGCCGCCACCGCGCCCGACGCCGCCTCCGCGGCCTCGCGCAGTGCGGCCCGCTCGGCCTCGAACACGCGGGCGAAGCAGGTGTCGTACAGCTCGGCCTTGGTTCCCATGTGGTGATGGACGGTGGACACATCCACTCCGGCCGCCGTCGCGATGTCGCGGACGCCGACCGAATCGAAGCCGTGCCGGGCGAACAGCCCGGTGGCCGCCTCCACGATGAGATCAGCGGTGGCCCGCTGCTCGGCGAGGCGCGGCCGCCCTGGGCGGCGCCGGGAAGTCGTCATGGCCGCAATCTTGCCTTACTATCCAGCGAAACTATCCAGCGAGCGTTGGATTACTGGCAGGGGGAGACATGTCGCAGCCGAACCGGACAGTGGCGCATGACGCGCCCGCGCGCGGGAGCCGTCTCCCCCTCAGCGGGCTGCTGATGTTCTCCGGCGGCTCACTGGCCATGGGGGCCTGGGTCACCGTGCCGGGCCTGCTGCTGCTCTACTTCCTCACCGACGTACTTGCGGTCGCCCCTGCCCTGGCCGGCCTGGTACTGCTGCTGCCGAAGATCGCCGATGTGCTGCTCCACCCGTGGGTGGGCCGACTGTCCGACGCCGACCTGGCCCGCCGCGGCCACCGGCGCCTGCTGATGGCCGCCGCCTGCGCGCTGCCGGTCGCCTTCACCCTGCTCTTCGCACCACCGGGCGCCACCACCGGTCCAGCAGCGGCGGCCTGGGTCGCCGTCACCTTCGTCTGCGGCAACCTGCTCTTCGCCCTCTACCAGGTGCCCTACCTCGCCGCCCCGGCCGACCTCGGCATCGGCTACTCCGAGCGCACCCGTCTGATGGGCTTCCGGATGGTGGTCCTCACCGCGGGCATCCTGATCTGCGGGCTGATCGCGCCGCTGATCACCGGGCAGGACGACCCCACCCGCGGGGGCTATGTGCGGATGGGCGTGATACTCGGCCTCGGCATGCTGGCCACGATGGCGATGGGCATCCACGGGGTACGTCGTCTCACCGCTGCGGTACCCGCGCCGGCCCCGGCTGCCCGTCCCGGAGGACTCGACACCCTGCGCAGCGCGCTGCGCGACCGCCAGTTCCGACTGCTCGTCGCCTCCTACCTGGCCATGTCGACCACCAGTCACCTGGTGCTTGCAGCCGTGCCCTACTACGCCGAGTACGAACTCGGCCGTCCCCGGCTCACCACTGTCCTGGTCGCCGCCTTCGTGGCACCGGCCCTGGTGGCCACCCCGGCCTGGGTCGCCGCCGCACGCCGCTTCGGCAAACAGCCGCTGCTCCTCGCCGCACAGGGGGCTTTCGCGCTCGGCTCACTGGCCCTCGCCGTCGGGCGGCCGCTCGGACTGCCCGCGTTGGTCGGCGCGGTGGTGGTGCTGGGTATCGCGTTCGCGGCGATGCAACTGCTGCCCTTCTCGATGATGCCGGACGTCATCGAGGCGAGCGGGGCCACCTCCACGGCCGGCGCCTACACAGGAGTCTGGACCGCGGCCGAGGCTACCGGCGCTGCGCTCGGCCCCTACCTCTACGCCGGACTGCTCGCCCTCAGCGGCTTCGTCGCCAGCGCGGCCGGCCAGACGGTACCCCAGCCCGGCACGGCCCTCACGGCCCTGCGCCTGGGCTTCGGACTGCTGCCGGCGGCCCTGATGCTGCTTGCCCTGCTCATCCAGCGTGGCTACACCCTCGACGGCCGCCTGCGCGCAGCGGAAGCCTCGAAACGCCTTGCCCACGACGCTTCCTGACCGACTGCACAACTGCCCGATGGGGGAGCGCCCGCACAGCGGTGTACCCCGTCCCGCCTGTACGCCGCCGTCCCTTGCTTCTCGCCCGGGACCACTTGCTCGACCTGCTCGCCGGCCGCTCAGGCCCTCGACGGACCTTGATGATGGACGGGACTCGCGGGTTCCTTCTTGCACCGAAGATCTGACCACGACCGTGTTACGGGCTTCGACGAGCCGGCAGCTTTCACAGGGGTGCGCGCCGCACCGAGCGGACGGCAGGCAGACCGGTCACTGTGGTCAGCCCGCCGCCCGGGAGCGGAACTCGTTCAGCGGTCCGCCTCGTCGTCACGCCAGTGCTGGGGCTTGTTCAGCTCGTCGCAGCAGCGGACCTTCCCCTGGCCGACCCCGAACCCCCGGTCACTGACAGGCTGAACCATCCAGCAATCGGCAACCTCGTCCGGAATGGGATAGGGGGCCGGATAGCCCTGCGCACCGGCATCGGGGCGGAAACCGTGCCTCGGGTAGTACTCCTTGTGGCCGAGGACGAAGACCAGGTGCGAACCCCGCTCCTTCAGCATCCGGATGCCTGCGTCGATCAACTGCCCGCCCACGCCTCGGCGCTGGTACTCCGGCGTCACGGCCAACGGAGCCAGGACATGGATCATCGGCTGGTCGTCGAGTCCGTCGAGAAAGGCCCGGGTGAACAGGATGTGCCCGACTGGCTCCTCGCGATCGAAGGCCAGGAGGGACACCGTCGGCACAGCAGTCGGGTCGGCCAGGAGGGCTGCTACAAGTCCGGCCTCCTTGTCATAGCCGAAGGCACGGGTCTCCACGTCCATGATGGTCGCGAAATCCCCGGACGTGCTCTCACGAATCTGCAAGGCAGGTGCTGTCATGCCCCCAGTTAACCAGCACTCCTTACCGGTTCCAGCTCCGCGGCCGCCTCCCTGTGCTGAGCCATCGGGAACCAGAAGGATGGGGATGGATGTCACACATGCGCAGGCAACGGTGGTGATCACAGATCACTTCAGACGGCGAGCATCAAACGAGCGTCAAGAACGTGGGGGAATCCATGGGAGAAAGCGACATGTGGCATGTGATCCTCGACCACACCGAGCACAGACTCGAAATGAGGCACGTACCGGGAACCAGGGAGGACGCGCGGGAGGTCGCGCGCCGGATAGCGCGCACGCACAACTGGACCGGTGAGGGGACGCGGGAGATTCACCAGGTGGGCGAGGACATGTGGTTCGTGGCCTTCCGGCATACATCGGGTCTGACCGCTCACTATGCCGCGTTCCGCGTGTACGTGAGCCGGCTGGTGGAGGTCCTGGAGCCCGCTCCTGAGGAGGAAGAGCCCGAACCCCGGCGCCGGGGTTTCGGACGCAGGCGTCGGTAACGGTCGACGCCTGCACGGTCCGAGCGGCTTCTTGCCGCTCCGGGATTCTGCTCCCGCCCTTCACGGCTCAGCGATCTGTTCGCCACCACGAACCGGGAGGGCAACACCGCCGTGCTCACCGAGGGGGCGCACCACCAGGCCCGCGCCGTCGCAGCGGCCGGCATCGGCGCGCTGCGGGCTGATACCGGCCTCGTACGAAGTGATCGGCTTCGGCATCGTCCGCCACGGCCGTGCGCGTGGGTGAGGCGGCCGGCGCGTCAGCCGGTGGGTACTACCGACTCATCGTGTTCTCGGTTAGCGGCTGCCGGCCCTGTTCTTCGCGATGTTCCGAATCTTCTTGGTGCTGCCCGACTCGGCGAGCAGGGCGAGTACCGTCAGAGACGTCGCCTCCTCGGAAAGGATGCGCTGCATCCAGTCCGTCACCCTCGCCAATTCGCCCGGTGTCGGCACGTGACCGTCCCTTACGGACAGGCAGAACAGCCAGTCGTGGATGCGGCGACGGATGAAGTCGCGGTACGCCTCTGCCCTGAGCTGGTCGATCTCCGGCAGCAGTTCCGCCGACCACTGTCGGAACTCAGCAGGACCGGTCACCTTCATCGCGATGCTGTCCACGAGGGCGACCACCGCCGTCTTGGAGGCCATTTCCACGGGGTCGCGCAGGATCGTGGCCACGATCGCGCGGTCTCGGTCACGGCTCGGCGAGGAAGCGGTGACCGAGATGACGCGCTGGTACGCGGACGATCGCACGTGCTCGTCCGCGACGGCTTCGTCGACGTCCACGTCGAGGATGCCGGCTTCCGCCAACAACTCGGTCACGCCGGTATGCAATGTCACGGCCGCACTTCCTCGCACCGGGCTGGACTCCTATTGTGCGGGCATCTTCTTCTGGTCCGCGCGTTGTTCCACTCTCCCGGGCCGCCGCCCTCGTCGTATCTCCTGAGTGGCGGGCCCGTCGTCAGCTCATTCCCTCGCCCGAGACTTACCCGCGGCCTTCCCGGTCTTGACTCCTCACCTTTCCACCCTCAGGCCGACTCAAGGCCCTCGAGAAGCTCGCGATCGGCCGCTCACGCAACGTTCACCTGCCGGTCAGTCATCGAATGTGGCCATGTTCCTGCCAAAAGGGTGAGATCGCTCCATGGGAGACCACGGGCACGATCACACGCACGTACACGGCCATGACGGACACGACCACGGGCACGAGCGCGGTGCCCAAGGACAGCCGGGCGGGACCAGCCGCCGTGCGCTGCTCGGAGCTGCCGCGGGCGGCATGCTCTTCATGGCGGCTGCTCCGGGCAGCGCCCGGGCCGCGACCACCGGCACGGCAGCTACCGGAAGTTCCGCCGCGCAGGCGGCGGGCGGGGCGTCCCGGGCGTCGTTGATCACGCAGGGGACGACACTCGTCCACGCGGACCTGCACAACCACACGGCGATGTCGGACGGCGACGGGGACCCCGCTCTCGCCTTCGCCTCGATGCGCAGCGCCGGCCTCGACGTCGCCGCCCTCACCGACCACAGCGGGGTGTTCACCATCGGAGGTCTCAACTCCTCCGAGTGGAAGCGCACGGCGACGTTGGCGGACGCCGCCAACGTCCCCGGTGTCTACACCGCGATCCGCGGCTTCGAGTGGACGCACGCCCTGCTCGGCCACGCCAACGTGTGGTTCTCCGACTCCTATGTCGACATGTCGCTGGCGCCGGGCATGGGGGCGTTCTTCGACTGGCTGGATGACAAGGACGCGGTGGCCGGCTTCAACCATCCTGGGCGGGAGGAGCTGCGGTTCAACGAGTTCGGCCATCACGCGGCCGTGCACGACCGCATGGTCAGCCTGGAGATGTTCAACCGGACCGACGACTACCTCTTCGAGGGCTGGTCCTCCGGGATGAGCTCGCCGCTGGTGGCCTGTCTGAACGCCGGCTGGCGCACCGGCCTCACCGGTGTGACCGACGAGCACGGAACCGACTGGGGCATCCCCGAGGGCAAGGGCCGCAGCGGACTGTGGGTCACCGAGAACACCAGGGCGGGAGTCCTGGAGGCGATGCGCGCCCGGCGCTTCTTCGCGACCCGTGTCTCCGGCCTGCGCCTGGACGCCACGGCCGCTGGTGTCCGGATGGGGGGTCAGCTGCCCCTCACCTCCGGGGATGTACGCTTCCGGGTCGACCTGGACCGGGGCGCGGAGTGGACAGGCAAGCCGCTCGACATCCAGGTGCTGCGGCCCGGCAGCGCCGCGCCCGATGTCGTCGACGTCATCACGACGACGGCGGGCCGGATCAGCGAGTTCACCGTGCCGCTGGACACCGCTGACGGCAACTGGGTCGTCCTGCGTGTTTCCGACCCGGCTCAGGCCAACGGCTCACCGGGCCCGGCCGGGCACGCGTGCAACGACTGGGGGGTGGCGTACAGCAGTCCGTGGTGGCTCCAGGGCTGACCGGTCGCCCGCCGACGTCTGCCGCAGGCCGGCACGAATACGCCGGCCAACCGCACCACGAACAGGACCACCCACGGCACGCCCGGCACCACGCCGCTTCCGGAGATCGGGCCTGCCCCTCGCCCGGTTGATGCCGTGGAGCGGCTCCTTCGCCCGAATGAGGCGCCGCAAGGCCCGCCGCGGCCGCCAAGCAACGAAGCAAGGGTGTTGGTCAGACGATGCGCGGGACGGTCTCGTCGCGATCGGTGGACCAGTTGGTGACGATGGGCTTGTCCACGGTGGCCGTGTCGGGGAGTTCGAGCTCGGCGGGGTCGGGGTCGTCCTCCGTGGTGGCGATGATGACGTTCTCGAACTCCTTGCCGCCGTCGGTGTCCGTGGTCTTGGGGTTGATTCCGGTGTATGCGACGGCGGAGCCTGTGAGCTTGATGGGGTCTTCGCCGCCCTGTCCGACGGGGGAGGCGACGCCGTCGGCGCCGGAGCCGAAGGCGACGCTCGGGGTGTTGACGTCCAAGTAGCAGGTGATGCCGGACTTGGCCTTGGCGGTGACAAGGTAGTACCCGCCGGCCTGGGACTCCGCGGTGACGGTGAACTCCAGGTCGTTGGTACCGCAGGACTGCCCGTAACCGCTCTTGTCACCGCTGTCGCCGGAGCCGCTCTTGTCGTTGGAGCTGCTCGTGTCGGACCCGCCGGACTTGCCTCCGTTGCTCGTGGTGCCGCTGGTCGAGGGGGTGTCGCTGCCTCCGCCGGAAGAGGGGGCGGAGGCGGAGGGGGCAGCGGCGCTGCCGGTGTCCGTGGTGTCTTCCGGGCCGCAGGCGGTGGCGGTGACGGCGAGGGCTGCCACCGACGCGGCGGCCAGTACGAGACGGACGGAGCGAGCGGCGGGACGCGAGCGCATCATGATCTCCAGCGACTGTCGATTGCGGTACTTCCTGCTGACACCGACGACACTAGAGGCCAGACGATCTTGAAACGATCGCGCGCACGTCCGGGTTCTGTCTCAGTGAATCGGTTGTGGCGGCAGCCGCGCTCGAGTCGCCCCCGCGGCCGTTCCACGCCGTGCCTGGGGACAGGACAGCCCGGCTTCCAGCCCGGACCTGCGTGAACACCTGGTGGTCCGACGTCCTGGGCACTCGCGCGAGCCGGGCTGTCGGAGGCGGCTTGTACCCTGCACTCGTTCGACGAACGGATGATCAGGGGTACGGGCGGCGTCCAGGGGCGGGAGCGCGGGGGTTTCGATGAGCGACTCACATCCGGTACGAAGCCGTGGACCGGGCCTCTCGGCCGGTGCGCTCATCATGGCCGGCGTCGTCCTCGCCGCGATCGGGGCCGTCTGCGCCTGGCTCCAGGGCGACGCTCCCGGCCGGAGCGCGGAGCCGCGTACGGAGTTCACCGCGAGCAACCCCCCTGACGGTCTGCCCACCGCGCTCACCACCGGTCAGCACCTCCACTGGTCTCGCTGCACCTCGCCGTCCACCGCGCGCGCAGGCTACGACTGCGCTGCCATGAAGGCCCCCCTGGACTACCGGAAACCTGACGGCAGGACGATCGACGTCGCCCTGATCCGTCGCAGGGCCACCGGCCCGAACGCCCGGCGCATCGGCTCGCTCGTCCTCAACTTCGGCGGGCCGGGTGTGTCCGGCGTGAGCGGACTGCCCGAATACCTCAACCAGTACAAGCCCCTCCTCGACCGCTACGACCTGGTCTCCTTCGACCCGCGCGGAGTTGGCGCGACCATCCCCGTGCGCTGCGGGAAGACCGCGGACGACATCGGCTACGACGGGGCCGACGCCTGCGCGGAGCACTCCGGGGCGCTCCTCCCGCACATCGGCACCTCGCACACCGCGCGCGACCTCGATCTGATGCGCTACCTCCTCGGCGACGAGCGGCTGCACTACTTCGGCGTCTCCTACGGAACGGCGCTCGGCGCGGTCTACGCCCACCTGTACCCGTCGCACGTCGGACGGCTCGTCCTCGAAGCGCCCGTCGATCCGACCGAGGACCACGACGAGGGGCAGGTGTCGCAGGTCAAGGCGGTCCAGGCGGCGTTCGACCGGTTCGCTGCGCACTGCGCGGCCCGTATTCGTCGCTGCCCGACCGGCGACGGGCCCCAGGAGGCCGCGCGACGCATGGCGAGCCTGGCGAACCGACTGGAGGAGAAGCCCGCCCCGGCCGGCGGCGGAAGGAACCTCGACGCCGACGGCCTCTTGTACGCCGTGAGCGACCATCTCGACCTGGGCGCAGACGGCTGGTCGTCGCTCGCCAAGGCCCTCGGCGCGCTGATCGACCGAAACGACGGCCGTCCGCTGGGCAACGGCGCGGACGGCATCGGCTCCGCCGACCGCGCGGCGACACCGCGTGACAGCAGCCGCGCCGCCCAGATCGCGATCACCTGCGCGGACTCGAGTCTGCGCCCCGACTTCGAACGTCTCGACCGGGACGAGGCCCGCATCAAAGCCGCGTCACCTGTGTTCGGCGCGGCCTGGTCCGTCGGGGTCTACCTCTGTTACGGCTGGCCGTTCGACGGTGAGCGCGCCACGTTCGAGGTGAACGCCGACGGCGCGGCCCCCGTGCTGGTGGTCGGCGGCACCGGCGACGCGACGACCCCGTACCCCGGCGCCCGCCGTATGGCCCGCGCCCTGGGCGAGGGCGTAGGCGTGCTCCTGACGGCCGAGGAGGAGGGCCACGGTACATACCCGCAGAACCGTTGTGTCACGGAGAAGGTCGACGACTACCTCCGCACCGGCCGCACTCCGGCCGTGGGGGAGGTGTGCCGGGGCAGCATGTCATGAGGCCCTCGGGCCGCGGTGTTCGAGACGCAGATCCCGCTTTCGACGCAAGAGACACCTCCAGCTTCGGGGGCGTAAGCCGTCGGCGAACGTTCGCACGCGTCGGCCCGCTCATCACCCAGGAGCCTCACCGGCAGGAATCGGACCGCAGCCGGAGGGTTCTTGCGGCAGGGCGCCGTCGGCAGCGCCCGGTATGCAGTGCCTCGCGGTCCCAGAGGGCGCGCGGCTGCGTGTGCGGGTTCCCGTAATGCTCCAGTAGTGCTCGGCGATGTGGTCGGGATCGAAGTCGGTGCCGGGGGCGACCGGGCCATCCACGGTGACGCTCGCCGAAGCCGAGTTGAGCAGGCGGCTGTTGCGCTGCTATGAGCAACAAGCGGACCGGTGAAGCGGACCTGGGCTGCTGCCCGGGCTTTCGACTGCGGCTCGTCGGCATCTCGCGGCGCACGGGGCTGCCGCGTTGTGCGTACTCCGCCGTCGCGGCCGGTACGGGTCACGAGTCCGATGCCGCCAGGCCGTCAGCCTCGCCGACGAGCACCGGGGTGAAGCTGATCACTACGTTACAATGCCCTTTATGTCTGATATGCCAGATAGGGGTGGTGAGGGTTTCACTCCGCACGACCACGCCGCTTCAGCCGCGCTGTCCGGTGCACGCATCCTCCTCGGTGACCGCGACGAAGGCACGGCTGCCCGCATCGCCGAAACGCTGCGTTCGCACGGCGCGTCACACGTGCACTGTGTCGGCTCCGTAGCCGACTTCCTCAGCGCCGGGGCTGTGCCGCCCGCCCCGGTACGGCTCTGGGACGTGGCCGTGTGGGACACCGGGATCAGTGGTGACGACGCGTCCCTGACCGCACTGCTCGACCAGTGGCGCACGGGAGTTCCCGGCGCTCCGGTCGTGGTGTCCGACGAGGCGCCCAGTACGCGCCGGGCGATGGCCGCCCTTCGCGGCCGGGCCGCCGACATGGTCGAGCGGGGCGACCCGGACGGCCTCGTCGCAGCCGTGGCCAGAGTCCTTGAGAACAGGGCCGATCCGCTGAGAGTCGAGGGTGCACGTCAGGCGGGGCCTCGGATGCTGGTGGTCGGCGCCCACCCGGACGATGTCGAGATCGGGGCCGGGGGCATCATCCACCGCCGGGCGCACGGCGGGTGGGGCATCACCATCCTGACCCTGTCGGGCGGCGCCAACGGCGGTGACCCGGACCGCCGACGCGAGGAGGCCCATCGAGCCGCCGAGGTGCTCGGCGCGCACCTCATCATGGAAAACCTTCCCGACGGCTCCATCAGCGACGACAGTGCCACCGTCAGGACCATCGAACGCGCGGTTGCCGAGGTCGACCCGGACGTCGTCCTGGTGCACTCCGAGAGCGACACCCACCAGGACCACCGGGCGGTCCATCGGGCCACGCTCGTGGCGTCGCGTCAGGTTGCCCGCCTGGCCTGCTACCAGTCGCCGTCGGCCACCGTCGCCTATCAGCCGAATCGTTTCGTCGAACTGAGCGAGGCCGACCTGGAGGCGAAACTCTCCGCGATCGGCGCGCACAACTCCCAGGCAGCGAGCCGCTGGTACCTCGAGGAGGAGCTCCTGCGCTCCACCGCCCGCTACTGGGGCCGCTTCTCCCGAACCCGCTACGCCGAACCTCTGGAGCTCGTCCATGACAACACGCCCCTGGGTTACTACCCCGCCGACCACGCCTGACCTCGTCCGCGGCGGCTCCCCTTTCGCGCCCGACCTGGCCGCGCCCCTGGGCCGCCCGCCGAGGGTCCTGGTCACGGGCGCCGGCGGTCCGTCGGGGGTGTGCTTCCTGCGCGGTCTGGAGGGTGTCGCCGAGCGGTACGCGGCAGACCTCGATCCCAACGGCGCCGGCCTCTACCTCGTCCCCCGCGCCTATCGGATGCTGCTGCCGCCGGGCGACGCACCGCAGTTCGCCGAGGCTGTGCTGCGCCTGTGCGAACGCCACGACATCGACGTCCTGATCCCCACCGTGGACGTCGAGTTGGTGGCCCTGTCCCGCGCCGCCACCGACTTCGCCGCAGCGGGCGTGCAGCTGCTGGTGTCCCCTGCGGAGGCGTTGGAGAACTGCCTCGACAAGTGGCGGCTCGCCGAGGCGTGCAACGGGGCTGTACGGCTGCCGGCCACCCGGGTCCTCGGCCCGTCGGGCGGAGGAGCCCCCGACGGCGAGGCCACGGACTTCGAGGGCGGGTTCCCCGCCATCGTCAAGCCCCGCAGCGGGTCCGGCTCGCGTGGCATCATCCTCGTCAAGGACCCGTCGGACCTTGCCGCGCTCCCGCACGACGGTTCCTGTCTGCTGCAGGAACTGCTGCCTGGCACCGAGTACTCCGTCGACGTTCTCACCGACGCCACCGGCCGGGTCGTCGCAGCTGTCCCCCGTTCCCGCGACAAGACCGACTCCGGTGTCATCGTCGCCGGCCGTGTCCTGCGCGCCCCGGAGCTCTCCGATCTCGCCAAGGACACCGTGCACACCCTGGGGCTACGCGGGATTCTCAACGTGCAGGTACGCCAGGACAGGTCCGGAAAGCCCGCGCTCCTGGAGGTGAACCCGCGTCCGCCGGGCGGGCTTTCCCTGACCGTGGCCTCCGGGGTGGACATGCCGAAGTGGGCGGTCGCCGGCCTCCTGGGCACCGAGCTGCCCGAGTGCATCGAGCACTACGAGACGGCGGTGGTCCGCCACTGGCAGGACATCGTCCTGAGCCCCCGCGAACTGGGTGACATGGGCGACAGCACCGAGTCCGGCCTCCCCGGCACGGGAGCGCCGGCGTGAGGGGTGAAGCCGGCCCCCTGGGCACGGACCTGCACACGCACACGGACTTCTCCGACGGCCGCGACCCCCTCGACCAGGTCGTGGCTGCCGCGGAGACCGCCGGGCTGCACACCCTGGTCCTCACCGACCACGTCCGCGCGGACACCACCTATCTCCCGGCGTACGTGGCCGCCGTGCGCGCCGCGCGCGCCACGACCTCCGTACGCCTGGTGTGCGGTGTCGAGGCCAAGATCCTGGATACCGATGGCCGTATCGACCTGCCGGAGGACCTCACGGGAGTCGAGCACATCGCCCTTGCCGACCACCGTTTCCCGCTCCCCGACGGGCCCGCACACCCAGGCACCGTGCGGGCGCTGGTCGACGAGGGAAAGCTCACCTCCTCCGAGGCCCTGCGCCTCCTCGTGCAGGCAACCGCGCGGGCGGTGACCCGCATCCCGCCGGGCCGCGGCGCGCACCTGGCGCACCTGTTCAGCGTGCTGCCCAAGTCCGGGCTCGACGAGGACGACGTCGACGAGGTTCTCCTCGCCCCCCTCGCGGTCGCGTGCCGTGAGCACGGCATCGCGGTCGAACTCAACGAGAAGTGGCGCTGCCCGTCCGTCCGGACAGCCACCCTGCTGAGCCGCGCGGGAGTGACTCTGGCTGCGGGCAGCGATGCGCACCGGGCCGACGCCGTCGGTCTCTTCCCCTGGGTGTCCCAGGCGCTGGCCGAGGCCGGGCGCGGATCCGGCGCCCTGATGCGAAGGAATCCGGAGGAGCCGTGCACGCCCTGAACGACATCCTGCACGTCGTCGCCACCGTGATCGTGTTCCTCGGCGCGGTGCCGTTGGTGGTCGCCGTGATCCAGTTCCTCCTCGTCGGCTTCCAGCGATTCAGGTACCTGTACGAGACCGCAGGGGACGCCCCGTTCCCGCTGCCGCGCACGGCGATCCTCATCCCGGCCTGGAACGAGGCACCGGTCCTCACCGCCTCCGTCGAAGGACTTCTCGCCCTGAACTATCCGCGTGACCGGCTCCGCGTCGTCGTCATCGACGACGCCAGCACGGACGAGACCCCCCAGGTGCTGCGCGCACTGACGGCCCGCTACCCGGGCAGCGTGGAACACCTGCGGCGCGAGAACGGCGGCCAGGGCAAGGCCCACACCCTCAACCACGGCCTGGCCCACGTACTGGGCGACGACTGGGCCGAGGCCGTCCTCATCATGGACGCCGACGTCGTCTTCGACTCCGATGCCCTGTGGCGCATGACCCGGCACCTGGCCGAACCGAACGTGGGCGCCGTGACCGCGTACATCAAGGAAGGCAGTGGAAAGCAGGGCAACTACCTCACCCGCTACATCGCCTTCGAGTACATCACCGCGCAGGCCGCCGCCCGCCGGGCGCACAACGTGCTGGGCGTCGTCGCCTGCCTGGCCGGCGGCGCCCAACTGCACAGACGCACCAGCCTGGAGGCCATCGGCGGACGAATCGACACCAGCACCCTCGCCGAGGACACCGTCACCACCTTCGAGACCCAGCTCGCCGGACGCCGCGTCGTCTTCGACGGCTACGCCACCGTGTTCGCCGAGGAGCCGGGCGACCTGGCGAGCCTGTGGAAGCAGCGGGTGCGCTGGGCCCGGGGCAACCTCCAGGTCACCCACCGCTACCGGCACGTGTGGTTCCGTCCGCGCGCCCGGCGCGACCAGCACAGGCTGGGCTCCACCCTCTTCGGCCTGATCTGGTTCTCGCTGCTCGCGACGCCGTTTCTCCTGGTCGCCTGCTCCGCGTCGCTGCTCTTCCTCTACTTCACCGACTCCGACAGGGCATGGGCGCTGTTCCACCTGCTATGGGTCGTCAACCTCGTCTGCTACCTCCTGATCGTCCTCATGTCGGCGGTGGTCGACCCGGCGACGTTCCGCCGATGCTGGTTCGAGGCGCTGATCTACCCCGGTCTGGTGTCGACCTGCATCCTGGTGATCACCGCGCTGCCGGACGTCTTCCTGCCCCTGCTCGACGACGCGGGGATCCTGCCGGGGGACGGCTCCACCCCCGTCCTGATGATCATCATTTACGTGTGGCTCGCGCTGTCCATCCCCATCGCGTGGATCGCCAAGCTGTTGACCGGCACCCGCCTGCGGCCGCTCGCCCCCGTCCTGCTGACCCTGGTCGGCTACGGATCCCTGCTCACCGCCTCTCTGGTCGCCTCCTTCGTCCTCCAGGCGCGCAATGCCGACATGACATGGGACAAGACCAAGAAGACCGGGAAGGTGAGGGCAGGACGATGACCGTGCGAAGCGGAGACCCGAGTGACGGAACCGGCACGCCCGCGGACGGCGGGAGCCCGGCGGCCACGGATCTCCAGGCGCTGAGGGAACGGGTCGAGGAGCTCACCGCCGACGACCGCCGTCGCGACCGGCGCCTCCTTTGGCAGCAAGCGGCGGTGGTGCTGCTCATCGCGGCGGCCCTGGTGGCCCGCGCACTCTGGCTGGCCTGAACGCTTCCCCGGCACGAGCCGTCAGCGCAGGACGAACGGGCCTGGCCCCGCGCGTCGCGAGCGCGAACCAGGCCGTTGGCGCCGCGAGCCGGTCGTGCAGCCTCGTCGGGAGTCGACGCGGATGCGTCCGGCCCGGTGAGTCATGGCGACCCGTGTCGGCGTGAGGTGGCGCTCGCCCCGTGTCACCTGCCGCTGTAGACGGGGAAGGCGCTGTGCTCGCCGTAGTCCACATCGCGCAGGCTGCGCAGGGCGTCCATGTCGGCGCCGGAGATCTCGAAGTCGACCTCGGCGTTGGAGCGCATGTGCTCGGGGTTGGCCGTCTTGGGCAGGGACACCGTCTCGAGCTGCAGGGTGTAGCGGATGCAGAGCTGGGGGACGGACACGCCGTACTTCTCGGCCATCGCCCGGACTTCGGCGTTCTTCAGGATCGCGCCGTGCGCGATCGGCGAGTACGCCTCGACGAGGATCTGCTCGGCCTCGCAGTAGCCGAGGAGCTCCGAGGGGGTGTTGCCGGCGTGGACGAGCAGCTGGTTCACGTGCGGCACGGTGGTCGCCCCCTGGAGCAGGCTCTCCAGGTCCTGCTGCTCGAAATTGGACACCCCGATGGAGCGGATCCTGCCGGCCCGGTGGGCCTCTTCGAGCGCGCGCCAGGCCGCGCGGTTGCCCTCGGCGTAGTCGCCGCCGCGGAAGTCGTCCCACGGCTGCGGGCTGTGGATGAGCATCAGGTCGATGTACTCGAGGCCGAGCTTGTGGAGTGACTCGTCGATCGAGGCGACCGCTTGTTCGTAGTCCTTGATCTCGGCTGCGAGTTTCGTCGACACGAACAGCTCGTCGCGGGCCACCGCGGCGGTGCGCACGCCTTCGCCGACGCCGCGCTCGTTGCCGTAGGCCTGCGCGGTGTCGATGTTGCGGTAGCCGATCTCCACGGCCGCGCGGACCGCCTCGGCCGCCTTGTCGTCGTCGATGAACCAGGTGCCCAGCCCCAGCTTGGGGATCGCGACGCCGTTGGACAGGGTGTAGGTCTCGTCCAGGATGGTCATGCGTTCGTTCCGTTCTTCGGTAGCGCCCCGTACACCTCGTCGGTGACGGGCTCGAGCCATTCATTGCTGACGCCTTCGCCCGGGGTGATGAAGGCGACGTGCGAGAACCATGAGTCGGCCTTCGCGCCGTGCCAGTGCTTCGTGCCCGCCGGGACGCGGATCACCGCTCCGGGCTCCATGCTGATGGGGTCATCGCCCTCGGCCTGGAACCAGCCGCTGCCGGCCGTGCACAGCAGGATCTGGTCACCACCTCCGTCCGTGCCATGGTGAATGTGCCAGTTGTTGCGGCAACCCGGCTCGAAGGACACGTTGCTGACCGGAACACCTCCCGAGGTGAGCAGGGCCAGATAGCTCTGGCCGATGAAGTACTGCGCATAGGCGTCGTTCTTCTCCCCGAGCGGAAAAATCTGTTCGAATTCGTTGCCGGTCATCCTGTTCCTTCCTGGGTTCCATGCGCCCCGCTGATCGTGCGGGGCCAGTTCGCTCCTCGGGCCTGGGATCAGGCGGAGCGCTCGCCCGAGATCTTCTTCAGCATGCGGCGTTGTTCACCCTCGGCCACCCGGAGCCGACAGGCATCCCGGATCCCGCACGCAGGTGACCGCCGCCGGACCCGGGCCGCATCCGCTGCCACGATTGAGGAAACCGCAGATCAGAGACGCGTGGAAGGCACTGCTGTTACACGTACTGACAGGGTCCCCCAGTTGTGCCTGGTTCCTCACGGCCTGGACAGCCTGGGTAGGGCCCACGCCCGTCGACCGGCGCCCCACTTCTCCGCGTGCCGACTCGCACCGGCGGCTGGATGGATGCCTACGCCGAACGGCGTCGAGAACTGGCGTAGCCGCTCCGTGCGAGGTTGCCTGGACGGACGGCACCGCGCCTTCCCGGTCCGCCCAGGGGCGATGCGTCGTGTGGTTTCCTTCACCAGCGACTTTGGAGTTCTCCATGGCCTCCGGCACAGTGCGCCGCACTGCCGGCCCTCGCCTGCGCCGGCCGGCGGCGTGGGGACTGCTCCGGTGAACGGCTCCATCGGTGGCGACTGTGAGCACGTACTGCACGAGTTCATCGCGGAGGTGCACGCGACGGCCCCGACGAATCTGCCCACGCTCATCAATCGTCACGCGGTGCGACTGGGGCTGGGGCATGTCGACGTCTACCTGGTGGACCTGCAGCAACGGCAGCTGACCTCGTTGTCCGGGGAAGGCCGGCTGCCGGTGGACGGGTCGACGGCCGGCTGGGCGTTCCGAGCCGCGGCATTGCGTGTGGAGAACACCGATGCCGGAATCCTCACGGTCTGGCTCCCGCTCGTCGACGGGGTGGAGCGGCTGGGGGTGGTCGGCATTCATGTGGCGACGCTGAACAGCATCCTCCTGCGACGATGCGTCACCCTGGTGTCGGTCCTCGCAATGGCTGTCACATCCAAGCGGGCGTACAGCGACCGTCTCGTGCAGCAGGCGCGAACGGGGACGATGACCTTGCCCGCCGAGATGCTGCGGGCTCTGCTCCCGCCCCGGACCATCGGCGACGACCGGGCCATCTCCACCGCCGTACTCGAACCTGCCTACGAGCTCGGCGGGGATGCCTTCGACCACGCCCTGACGGAGTCGACGCTGCACGCCGTGATCCTCGACGCGATGGGCCACAACCTCGCGTCCGGGCTGACCACTGCGATCGCGATGGCGGGATGCAGGAGCGCGCGGCGCAAGGGTTCCGGGCTGGGCGAGCTGGTCAGGACGGTCGACGAGGCGCTCGCCGAATGGCTGCCGGAGCAGTTCTGTACAGGGATCGTCATGCAACTGGACCTGGCCAGCGGTGTTCTGAGCTGGGTCAACGGTGGCCACCCGCCACCCCTGCTCATCCGCGACCACCAGGTTCTGGAGAGCGCGCTCGAACACCCGGGGGAGCCCCCGATGGGGACGCCGGGAATCCTCGGAGGGCCCTCGCGCACCGTGCGGGAGGCTGCGCTGCAACCCGGGGATCGCGTCATCCTCTACACCGACGGTGTGACCGAAGCGCGGTTGGCCAGCGGGTCGCAGTTCGGTCTGGCCGGTTTCACCGCATCCATCATCCGCGCCACCGCAGCCGGTGAACTGGCCTCGGAGGCTCTCCGCCAGCTCATCCACTCGATCCTTGCGCACCAGAACGACCAGCTGAAGGACGACGCCACCATCCTCATGATCGAGTGGCGTCAGCCGCACGCCGGGTGACGCCACCCGGGGGCGGACCCGTGCGCCGACGACGCGTTGCGCGCATGCTGCCGGTCGCGCCCGCCGTGCGTCGCGAGCAGGATCAAGAAGCCGCGGGACGGCAGGTTCCGGCTCGACATCTGTCACGCGGCGTTGCCGAGTGCCGGCGAACGCTTGTGTTCCACCGACCATCAGCCTCGTGACCTGGAACGCAATTCTTGTCGCGCGGCCAGGGCGGCCGTCCGTCTGCTGCGACAGGACGGCCTGATCGAAGACAGGGTTCCTCGCCCCCCATGGACCTCACCGCCACAGTTCAACACCGACAGGTGACCGAACCGGCGCTGCCGCCCGGGACGAAGCCCGGCTCGCCTGAGCGGGAATCACGGTGCACGCCCTCTGACGGGCAGGCCGGCGGCCCGTGCAGGGTGGGCCGCCGGCTGGTCCGACAGTTCGCCGCCCGTCGTTCAGGAGGCGATGGCCATGTCGAAGATGTGGACGTTCCTGTTGGACGGCAGCACCACGAAATCGACCTGCTTGGTCGCGTCCAGCGGAACCGAGTGCGCGAAGACCCGGTAGGCGATGCCCGCGTTCCCGTAACCGTCCGGCCGGTTGCGGCCGTCCGCGGAGGCCACCAGAGTCGCCCCGTGGGCGTCGGCCGGGTCGAAGGACCAATTGGGGAAGCCGAACGAACCGCGGCTGCTGGTGCCGTCGGTGTAGTACACCGAGGCCGTGCCGGTGGCCCCGCTGGTGACGCCCGAGCCGAGGAGGACCAGCTTGCTGCCCCTGCCGTTCAGGGTGATCGCCTGACCGGTGCCGGAGACGTTGTCCTTGGTGCCGGGGGCCACGTCCGGCCAGGTCAGTTCGGCGCCCAGCGCCTCGACCCGGCCGCCCGGGACCAGCCCGGCGGCGGCCAGCTTCTGTGCGGAGAAGCTGTTGCCCTCGCCGTCGTAGTCGCCCGGCTCGGTGTCGCCCTCATCGGTGACGCCCACGTTGTTGTAGGCGGCTGCGAGGTTCGCGAGCGGGGCGCCGTTCGTCTCGGTGCGCGTGGCGGTCGCCGAACCCGTGCCGTCACCCCCGGTGTAGGTGGCCGTGGCGGTGAAGGTACGCAGAGCGAATCCGTCGCGCTTCTCGGGCACCTGTATCCGGAACTCCGCGGCGGCGTCGGCACCCACCCCGAATGTGCCGGGGACGCTGACGACGGCCGGCTGGACGGCCCAGCCGACCGGTCCTGCGAAAGCCACCTTCAGCGACCGCATCCGCTGTGGCCCGGCGTTCTTGACGGTCACCTTCACGCTCGAGATGGCCGGGCCGTCGAGGTCGACGGACGAGACCGACACCTCGGTGCGTGGGGCAGGGGACCCGGGCGGAGGTTCGGCACCGGCCGCGAGGGGTGATGAGGCGATCATGACCAGCGCTGCCACCGCTGTGGTCCCCAGGAATCTGAGCGGTCTGATGGTTCTCACGGGCTGCTCCTTCTGTCGGTCGGCCGGGGCGGGAGCTCAGGCGACGGGGGGCATGTTCGTCTCACGGGAGTCCAGGCCCAGGCGCAGATTCACCCAGGAGCCGCGGGTGAAGTCGGGGACCTGTACCGGGCGTCCGCCCGCAGCGAGGGACTTGACGCTCAGCGGCACGGGCGAGCACCAGGCCGCCGAGTCGTAGACGTCGATGTCGGGCACGAGACCTGCGCGCATCAGCTGAACGGTGCGCCACTGCAGTACGTAGTCCATGCCGCCGTGGCCGCCGTTGTTCGCCGCGTCGTCGCCGATCTTCTTCCACAACCAGTGGTCGAACTCCTTGCGGTAGGAGTCGAAGTCGCGCCAGGCGTGTCCGCTGTGGTCCGGCTCGACGTAGATCCGTCCTCCGGTCGACGACGATCCCGCGTAGTCCTCGAAGATCCCGCGGCTGCCGGCCAGGCTGTTGATCCTGCTGTAGGGCCGGGGCGAGCTGACGTCGTGCTCGGCCCTGATGACGCGGCCCTTGGCGGTGTCGATCAGACAGGTGACCAGGTCACCGTTGACATAGGTCTCCTTCCATGAGGGATGGGACCTGTCGATGAACCGCTCCCGGTAGTCCGCGAGGCCCTTCGGCTCGGTGGCGGTGGCCCGCAGCACGGTCATGCGGTCCCCGCGGTTGATGTCCATCGCGGCGGCGATCGGGGCCAGCCCGTGCATGGCGTAGAAGGACGCGGTGCTCCGCGTGTGCCACATGCGTCGCCAGGAATCGGTGTAGTACGTGTCGGAGAACAGCAGTTCCCGCAGGTCGTGCAGATACCCGCCGTGACCGTTGGTGACATCGCCGAACAGCCCTTCGTGGGCCATCTTCAGCATCGCCAGCTCGTTGCGGCCGTACGAGCAGTTCTCCGAGAGCATCAGATGCCGCCGGGTGCGCTCGGAGGTGTCGACGAGGTCCCACAACTCTTCGATCTCGGTGGCCACGGGGAGTTCGACGAGGACATGCTTGCCCGCCAGCAGTGCGTCCCTGCCCTGCCGGTAGTGGAACTCCCAGGGCGTGGCTATGTAGACGAGGTCGATGTCGTCGCGCTCCAGCATCTTCGCGTACGCGTCACCGGAACCGCCGTACTCGGCCGGGCGGGGCTTTCCCAGAGCGACAAGACGGTCCGCCAGCGCCTTCGCACGGCTCTCACGTATGTCGCAGACGGCGGTGACCCGGCAGCCTGGCACGACGGCCCAGCCCTCGCCCATGCCGCTACCGCGGTTGCCGATGCCGATCACGCCGACACGGACGGTTTTGTGGACGTCGAAGGGGACGTCGGTCATCGGTCGCTGGCCTTTGCCGCGACGGGGCGAGGGGACGGGCAGCGGAGCACCGGGCGCAGCGGGCTGCGCCCGGGCGGAACCGGCGCCGAGCGCCACCGTGCCGCCGGCCAGGGCCCCTCCTAGGAGTAGACGGCGTGAGACTGCGGGGATTTCGGGCATGCAGGAGCTCCTTCGATCCGCGACCGGGCATCACTGGCGAGGACGACTTTGATGGAATGGGCGCAGTCATGTCAATAGATGCTCGAAGTGGCATGCTTTCAAGCAGAAATGAACAAGTGAGTGGAGTGCCGGAGCCTCGAAGCGCCTGCGGCATGGGATCTCCGGCCAGGCCGGCGAGCACGCGACCGTGACCGAACGAGCCAAGGCGCGCCGTCGATGCCCTCCTTGCCATGAGGGCCTGCCCCTCCCTGGCATTCATGGGCGAGGGCTTCGAGGCCCTCGGTCCTGTGCGGTCGGACCAGCGAAGACCGGAGCCACGGCGCCGTCACGGGCCGCAGTTCGGTGCGGGTGCGGGTGCGGGTGCGGGTGCGGGTGCGGGCTCGGGCGCATGGTGCCCGGTGATCGTGGCGCCCTCGGCCCAGGGACGTGTCGATGCCGTGCTCGTGCCTGTCGCGTGCGCCGCGCAGTCCTGTACGCGATGAGTGCGGGTCGCCTGCCACGGGAGGAGGCCGACGGCTCACCACCGGGCCCTGGCAGACTGCAGAGCATGAGCTCCATGATGCCCGCCCGCGTCCTTCTGCTGGTGACCAGCGGAACAGCATGCCTGGCCACCGCAGCAAGCGCGCTGGTGGGCCTCTTCGTCGAAGGCCCGCTCACTGCCCTGATCCTGGGCATCGGCACGGCGACCGGGAGCACTGTCGCGGCCTTCCTCGTGCGGCGGCGGGCCATGGCAGCCCACGCGCGTGCGAGGGCGGCAGTGATGGCACACGGGTATGCCGAGGGCATCGCCCAGTACGTCCTGCTGATCGTCTGCAACTATGAAGCCGCGGTCTTCCCCCGGAGCGGCCCCCACGGCGTCACCCCCGAGGAACGTGCTGCCCGCCGCGCCGACGCCTACAAGATCGCCGCCGAGGAGGAAGTCCCGCACCCGGTGCGGGAGGCCGCGGCCGACGTTCTGGCCGCCCTCGACGACGGCGACCGCAGCCGCTCCGCCGCTGCTCAGGCCGCGCTCATCATCGCCGTACACGCACACGCCAAGCAGCTTGTTCCGCTGCCCCCGGGACGCTGAGGGCTGTCCGTACGCCGCCGGCCACGTGCCTCGCCCGCACGGGCAGCTCAGCGTCCTTGCCGCCCCACGTCAGTTCGGTACCAGCACGATCCAGACCTGGCCGGTTGCGAACGTCATCGGCTCGCCGTCCCTGGTGGTGAAGCCGGTCGCCGACTCGGCGGTGTTCCGCTCCCATGCCACGTCGTACGACTTGCCGTCACGCAGGACTGCCGCCGAGCCGGACCCCACGGTCGCGCTGAAGGGCGAGGTGTTGCCCCCTCGGTCCCGGAAGCGCGAGTCCTGCACGTCCACGTTCTGCAGAACCACTGTGGCTGCCGCGAGCCGGTCCCCGGAGGCCGTACGGGCAGGGGCGCCGTCCATGCTCACCAGCCACTGATCCCCGTCCGGGGACCAGGTGAAGGTGAACCGCGCCGACGGGTAGGACACGGTGCGCCCGCTGACGGGTGTGCCGCCCGAGGGGGGTGCGGCGAAGCGGAGCCCGAGGTCCTCGGCCGCGTTCACCCCGGTGCCGGCGTGGGGGATGTCCCCTGGGCGCAGGTAGAGATTGTGCGGTGCGGCGCGGTCTGCGCTGCGGAAATAGGCCTGCGGTGCTTTTGACGGCGGCAGTGCGTCCAGAGGGGCCGCTTCGATCGACGGCCGAAGGGCGGACTGGGCGCCCGAGTACGCGAGCGTGGGCTTGTCGAACTGCCGGAGAAGCTCCAGATCGGTTTCCCGAGCGCTGCGTACCGGGCCGATGACGGACGGCACGTCGGAGGAGTAGGCGGCGAGTATGCGGCTGAGGCCTGCCTCCACCTGCTCCACGTAGACGATGTCGGCCTCCTCGAGCCCGGTCGGCGGCCGGGCCGCGGCTACGTTGTCGATCTTCACGGCGAGGACGTCGGCGCGTGGTGCGGATGCCGAAGGGGGACTTGTCTCCCCTCCGCCCGAGCTGCCGCAGGCCGCGGTGATGACGAGGGTGAGTACGGCGAGTGCGGCGGCGGCCGATCTCTTCGTTCCGGAGGTAGGCATGGCGGCCGCCCCCTTCCGAGCCGGCTCGGCGGAACGGCCCCGGCTCACGTGTGCTGCGGCGGTGACTTTCCCGTCAATCATCACGCAGAAGACCGGTCGGAGCGCCTCAGGCGCGGCACCGCCGGCCTCATCCGAGCAGTCGCCCGACGGGCACCTGCCACCGCGATGTGCTGTTCATCGGCCGATGCTGTCCAGTTCGGCCACGTTCTCGTCCGAGAGGGAGAGACCGGCGCCTGCGATGTTCTCGCGCAGGTGGGCTGTGGACGAAGTGCCGGGGATGAGGAGGATGTTCGGCGACCGCTGCATCAGCCAGGCCAGCGCGACCGACATGGGCGTCGTGCTCAGACGGTCCGCGACCCGTGAGAGGGCCTCGGACTGCAGTGGCGTGAAGCCTCCCAGGGGGAAGAACGGCACGTAGGCGATGCCGTGGGCGGCGAGATGATCCACGAGGTCGTCGTCGTGGCGGTGGGCGAGGTTGTACAGGTTCTGCACGCACACGATCGGGGCGATGCTTCGCGCCTCGGAGACCTGCTCGCCGGTGACATTGCTGACGCCGAGGTGGCGGATCAGTCCTTCTTGCTGGAGTTCGACGAGCGTCTCGAATGCTTCGGCGATCGAGCCGGGCCGGGGCCCCTGAGCGTCGCCCATGCGCATGTTGACCAGGTCGAGGGTGTCGACGCCGAGGGATTCGAGGTTTTCATGGACCTGCTTGCGCAGGTCCTCGGGGCGCCGCGCCGTGGGCCAGCCGCCCTGCGCGTCGCGGGTCGCACCCACCTTGGTGGCGACGAACAGCGGCGCCGGGTAGGGGTGCAGCGCTTCGCGGATCAGCTCGTTCGTGATGCGCGGTCCGTAGGCTTCGCTGGTGTCGATGTGGGTGATCCCAAGGCCGGCTGCTTCGCGCAGCACGGCCAGGGCGCCGTCGTGATCGGCGGGCGGTCCCATGACCCACGGCCCGGCGAGCTGCATCGCGCCGTAGCCGAACCGGGTGACGGACGAGTCGCCCAGCGTCCAGGATCCGCCGGGAAGAGGTGTGGAGGTCGTGTTCATCGTGGTGCCTTTCACTTCATGCACGGGGTGGTGTTTCCAGCCCCCTTGCATCAGTGTTGGAGAGGAACTTCCCGTCGGGAAGTAGGCACTCTGAAGTGCGTAACAACCCAAGGCGAAAGGCGGAGATCCGTGACGATGTCGAAGGCCGACCGGAAGGCGCAGGCCAAGGCGGAGTACAACGCGTTCCTGGCGGTCTGCCCCAGTCGTCAGCTCCTCGGCCGGATCTCGGACAAGTGGGTCGTCCTGATCCTGTGTGCGCTGGGCGGTGACACGCCCGAAAAGTCCGGCGCAGCGCACGCTCCGAAGATGATGCGCTACTCCGAACTGGCCCGGCTGCTGGTTGGCGTGAGCCAGAAGATGTTGACCCAGACGCTACGGGCTCTCGAACGCGACGGGTTGCTCATCCGCACCGTGACACCCACGGTCCCCGTCACCGTCACCTACGAGCTGACAGACCTCGGCCTCTCACTCCACCACCTGACCCGCGGGCTCAGACATTGGGCCCAGACCCACATGGAACAAGTCCTCGCCGAGCGCGAGAACCACGACGCACGCGCTTCCTAGCGCGCAGCCGCTTCTGGCCCACGCGCCTCTCCGGCACCAAGCCGTCGGAATGCGGGCACTGACCGGAACCTGGCGGAGTGGCTGACGTGCTGTGCCGGTACGGACGTCATCTCCGGTGCCGTCGTGGCGACTTCAGGCGTCTCCCATGACCAGGCCCTCGATGGTGTGCTTCTGCGTCAGGGGCGTCAGTTCGTCCACGACGGGGCAGCCGAGGTGCCGGCGCACCCGGGCGGGCAGCCCGTCCCAGTAGGCGCGGGTGACTGCGGTGTCGTGGCGGTCGCTGTTGTTCGCCTCCGGCCCGTCCACGCCGAGGACCAGGACGGGGCGGGCCGCGGGGGAGTGGTTGGTCGTCCCGCGATGGATCGTCAAGGCGGTCCGGGCCGAGATGTCGCCGCGCCGGGGATACTTGCGGACCGCTCGCTCCTGGTAGCGGGAGTAATGCGACTTGGGCGGGAACATGCCGTGCTCGAACTCGGGACC
Organism: Streptomyces sp. CB02058; assembly: GCF_001905505.1. Taxonomy (GTDB): domain Bacteria; phylum Actinomycetota; class Actinomycetes; order Streptomycetales; family Streptomycetaceae; genus Streptomyces. The sequence goes on along the minus strand of NZ_LIPG01000004.1, from coordinate 87,929 downwards.
GTCGTCCCACTGGGTGCCCAGCGCGATCTCGAACGGCCCCATGTCCTCGGCCGTGTCGACGGTGGTCACGTTGAAGGCGAGCGAGGTGAGGCGCCGTTCGCGACGGGTTTCGTCGGGGACGGGGAAGTCGCGGTGCCACGGCTGATTGACGGCGCCTGCCAGCGGGACGTCGAATCCGAGCTCGACGATGCGGTAGTCCGGCCCCAGTGTCGCGGCACAGAGGGAGCGCACCCAGGGGTGCTCCACCAGCTCCGTGAACCCCCTGATCTGCTCGGGGTGGATCTCGACGTAGAACCGGTTGGGGCCACGTCCGACAGCGCCCCCGGGGCGGCCCATGGCTTCCTCGAACGCCGTGTTCACGTCCTCGCCCAGCCGATCCGCCCACGCCTCGGTGAAGGCGCCCTTGCGTGCGGTGATGCCGTCCCTGTACAGGGCTTCCACGTCCGGGGACACGTCGACGTCCAGTTCGCTCACGTCGATGCCCGGGAAAGTCTGCACGCTCATGTCGCGTCTCCTTGCGCAGTGATGACCGCGACCATGCTGCAACGTGGAATGCGACGTTGCAATACCTCCTCCGAGATTCTGGTGCCGGTGATCGTCGCGTGGGAGGATGGGCCCGTGAGTAGCCGTCTGAAGGACGTCGCCGCCCTCGCCGGGGTGTCGACACGCACTGTTTCCAACGTCGTCAGTGGCACGGGGGCCGTGGCCGAGGAGACGCGTGCGCGAGTTCAGTCGGCCCTGGACGAGCTGGGGTACCGTCCGAACGTCGCCGCCCGGAACCTCCGTGCCGGCCGTACCGGGCTGATCGGCCTGGCCATTCCCGAGCTCCATTCGCCCTACTTCGGCGAGCTCGCCGGAATGATCGTCGAAGCCGCCCAGCAGCGCTCGTGGACCGTCGTCATCGATCAGACCTTCGGAGACCGGGAGGCCGAGAGAAGGCTGCTGGAGGGAACCGGCGGTCGTCTGGTCGACGGCCTCATCATCAGCCCGTGGGCCCTCGGCCCTGAGGAACTGACGGGCCGTTCCCGGGACGTGCCGGTCGTGCTGCTCGGCGAGCAACAGGCCCACGGGGTCGCGGACCGTGTCGCCGTCGACAACGTCCTCGCCGCCGACGAAGCCACGACGCACCTGCTGTCGACCGGACGCCGGCGCGTCGCCGCGATCGGCGTGCAGCCCCACCTGCGCAACGAGACCGCGCGGCAACGGCTGTCCGGCTACCGGCAGGCGTTGCGGCGCGCCGGGCTGCGGCCCGAGCCCGCTCTGGAACGGTCCGTGACGACCCTGCACCGCAAGGACGGCGCGGAGGCGATGTCCACCCTCCTGGACAGTGACGAGCGGCCCGACGCCGTCTTCGCGTTCAGCGACGAACTCGCTCTGGGCGCGCTTCATGTCGCCGTCGAGCGAGGTGTGCGGGTCCCGGAGGACCTCGCCGTGGTGGGGTTCGACGGGATCGAGGACGGGCAGTACGCCAATCCGCCCCTTACCACCGTGGTCCCGGACAAGCGGCAGATCGCCGAGCGCGCTCTGCAGTGCCTCGCCGACCGTATCTACAGTCCCGCCTCCACGGTCCCGCCCCTCGACATCGTCATCCCCCACCACCTCGACATCCGCGCCAGCAGCGGCCGGACGGGCTGAAGAGGAGAACGGGCCGCGCGCCTCCCGTCCGCGTCAGGTCGCCCTCGATCTCCGTACGGTGGTCGAGCAGGCGGCTGGGCCCGGCGGTCAGCGGCCCCGGGCCGCGATCCGGGCAGCAACCATGGAAAGGGGTACAGCCACGGCCCAGCTGTACATCGCAGCGATGGGTGAGAATCGCGCGATCCCCACGGAGAGCAGGAACACGACGGCCTGCGCCGGCAACGGCACGCGGCGCCAGGAAGTGCCGAGGGCGCGGCTGGCGCGCAGCTCCATCCCGTACAGCACGAGCGCGGTCGTGCCGATGACCGCCCCGTACAGGCCGGGGCCGAGGAAGCGGTCGCCGTAGTCCACGAGGACCTTCGTGGGAAACGGAATCGACGACAGGAGCAGCAGGAACGTGACGTTGAGCCAGAACAGGTACGAGTCGATCGGACCGACGACCCGCAACGCCGCGTGGTGGGCCCTCCAGAACAGTGCGATCACCACCGCGCTGAGCGCGAAGGCGCCCACCTGGGACTGTACGTCGTCCAGGGCCTGATGCAGCTGCTCCCCGTCGAGCCCTTCGGGCAGTCTGATGTCCAGCACGAGCAACGTCATGGCGATGGCCACCACTCCGTCGGTCAGGGCGAGCACCCTGTCCTTCGAAACGAGTTCCACCTCGGGTGGGACGATCTGCCGGCCCGCACTCTGATCCATGGGAACACTTCGTAGCACTCGCGCTCCACCGGCGGAGCCAACCGGACCCGTGTCGTCCCCAGCCGGTCGCCCGTCGGTCCTCCGCCCTCGTACGCCGTCGGAGAGCCGCTGCCGGCGAGGCCGAGTGCGGGGGACGAGGACGACGAAGCGTGGTGCCGGTCCACGCAGGCGGGCCTGGGCAGGCCCGAGCCGGCGCGGTCCGGCACCACGCGGTGGTGGCGACGACGCTGACGTGCGCGTGAGTCTGCCGGACCACGACCGTGGTGTCCGGCCCGCGGGTGCAGCGGTGCGGCGGGCCGGAGCACGGACGGAGGTCAGGCCGCGAGCGCCTCCTCGGCCGCGACGGGCCGGGACTCGGGGTCGTGCCGGCGCAGGGCGACCAGGACGAGTGCGCAGAGGGCGACGACCACGGCCGCGCCGATGTAGAGCTGCGTCGCGGAGGCGCCGGCGTCCTTGAGCATGCCTGCGACGGTCGGGGACAGGATGGCGCCGATGCGGCCCATCCCGAGAGCCCAGCCCATGCCGACGCTGCGCACGTTGGCCGGGTAGAGCGGCGGACCGACGGTGTACGCGCCGGCGATGCAGCCGTTGATCAGCGCGCCGACGACGACGCCGACGGCGAACCCGAGCCACAGGGTCGAGGTGCTCACGATGAAGACGATCATCATCGCGGCCGAGAGCAGGGAGAACCCGATCAGCACCACCCGCGGCGTGCGCACCCGGGCGACGACGCCGTAGAGCACGGAGCCGACCGTACCGCCGATCGAGATCGCCATTCCGGCGGTCACCGCCGCGCTCTCGGACAGGCCCTCCTCGACGAGCAGTGTCGGCGTCCAGCTGTTGACGAAGTAGAAGCCGAACATGATCGTGATGAAGGTGAGCCAGAGCAGGATCGTCGGGGCCAGCAGCTGCTTGATCCAGCCCGAGCCGGCCCGCTCGGCGGCGGGTCCGGTGGCGGTGGCCCGCTCGAGATCGGCGCCGGTGACGGGTTCCATGCGCATGCGGGCCAGGGTCCGGTTGATCCGCGCCGGCGCGTTGCCTGGACGCCGCTGTTCCAGGAACGCGACCGACTCGGGCAGGACGGCGGCGATCACGATCAGGGCGAGCAGCGTCCCGATGCCACCGGCGTAGAAGACGATCCGCCAGTCGCCGCCCACCACGGTCTTCGCGACCAGGCTCGCCGCCGTGGCGCCGATCCCGTAGCCCGCTGTGTAGATGCCGATGGCGAGACCGCGGTTCCTGGCGTTGGAGAACTCGCTGGCCATCACGTTGGTGCTGGCCAGGATGCCGCCCACACCGATGCCGGTGACGAGGCGGAAGAGGCTCATCACTGTCACCGACGGCGCCATCGCCGCGCCGAACATGCCGATCGTGCCGAGGACCAGGCTGACCAGGATCAGCGGCCGTCGGCCGATGAGGTCGGCGAAGGGCGCCAGCAGCATCGAGCCGATCGCCATTCCGATCAGGCCGACGGAGACCAGCAGCCCGAACTCCGACCCGCTGAGGCCGAACTCCTCGGTGACCGAGGGCCCGGTGAAGGCGACCGCCATGACGTCGAAGCCGTCGAGGCAGTTCATGAAGGTGCAGAGCGCGACGACCAGCCATTGGTAGCCGCTCATCGGTGCCTGCGAAATGCGTGCGGTGATGTTCATGGGTGTCCAGGTGGTGAGAGATCCGGGCGTTCGCGGGTGCCCGCCGGGTCAGGTCAGGCGGAGGGAGAGAACAGCGGGGGTGTCCGAGCCGCTGTCGGCTGCGGTCGCCCGGGAGACGCAGAGGCACAGCTTGTCCGAGCGTTCCTTCTGGGCCTCGCTCAGGAAGACATCGCGGTGGTCGACGGTGCCGGTGAAGTTCAGCACCTGCGCCAGGCACAGCCCGCACTCGCCCTTGCGGCAGTCCGACAGGGTCTCGACGCCCGCCGCGTCGAGGGCGTCGAGGATCGAGGCGCCGCGGGCGACGGTGACCTCGCGGCCGAGTTCGGGCAGACGGACGAGGAACTCCTCCGCCGGGTACCTGCCGCTGGAACCGAAGGTCTCGAAGCGCAGGTTGGTCGTGGGCAGGGCGTGCTCGGCCCAGCTCCGGGAGACGGCGTTCATGAGCCCGATCGGGCCGCACATGTAGAGCTCGGTTCCGGCGGCGGAGGGTGCCCGGGCTATCCCGGCGATCAGGTCGTCGACCGCCAGCGGGGTGCCCTCGTCGTCGACGTGGAGGCGGACCCGGTCACCGTGCTCACCGACGAGCTCGTCGGCGTACGCCATCACGGCGCGGCTGCGCCCGACGAGCCGCAGCTCGTAATCGGCTCCGCGCCGACGGAGTGCGGATGCCATCGCGACCAGCGCGGTGACGCCGATGCCGCCGGCGACGAGCACGTACCGGGAGGCGCCGACCGCGAGCGGGAAGTTCTGCAGCGGGCCCGTGACGGTGAGTTCGTCCCCGGCCCGGAGCCGGTGCATCGTCGCCGAACCCCCGGACGAGGTGGGGGAGAGCCGCACGCTGAGCGTCAGCCGCCGACCGCCGCCCTCCGAGCGGACCACCGAGTACGACCGCACGCGGCTCACTCCGTCTCCGGTGCCGTCCCCGGAGCCGATCCGGACGTCGAGGTGCGTGCCGGGCGCGGCGTGCTCGGGGTGCTCCGGCGTCAGGACGATGCGGCGTACGCCGTCGGCGACGTCGGAGACCTCGACGACCCGGGCCCGCTGCCAGCGGGTCTGTGTCTGCACCGCCATGTCAGGCCACCCGACCTGCGGCCGGCGCGGAGGAACTGCGTCCTTCGGCCGCGAGCATGCGGTCCAGGATCTGGCGCACCCACATGCCGCCGGCGTCGATGTTGAGGCTGTAGAACTCGTGCTCGGGATTGGCGTCGATGGCGCGCTGCTGGGCGCGCAGCATCTCCTCGTCCTCGCCGAAGACGCCGTGCACGGCCTGGCGGAGCTGGGTGGTGATCGTCTGGCTGTCCAGGCGGTAGTCGCGCATGAACGCCCAGAAGTAGTGGGCGGTGCGGTCGGTCTCGGGGGTGATCGTGTTCATCACGTACCCGTTCACCCCCTGGCTGCGGTCGCCTTCGGGTGCCCCGGTCCCCGCCTTCGCGACGCCGACGTCGATGCAGATGGTGCCGGGTGCCTCGAACGTGATGATCTGCCAGCGGTCGACCCTGCCGGAGAAGCCGGGGAACTTGTCCCGCATGTTCTTCAGCCAGAACGGTGGGGCGTCGATGTCGCGCATCCACCGGGCCACGGTGACCGTGTCGCCCTTGTGGGTCACGTCGAACTCGGCCTCGGACAGTTCCTCCTGGCCGATGCTCGACGAGTGGACGAACTCCTCATGGGTGAGGTCCATGAGGTTGTCGAGGATGAGCTGGTAGTTGCAGTCGGCGTGGATCGTCTCTCCGTCGCCGGCCCAGTCCGGGTGGTCCATCCGGTGCATGTCGGGCACCGTGGCCGGGTCGGCGAGGTCAGGATCGCCGACCCAGACCCAGACGTACCGGTACCGCTCGACGACGGGGAAGGACGGGACCACCGCGCTGGGGTTGATCGTCTCCTGCGCGGGCATCCCGGTGCAGCGGCCGGCCGCGTTGTAGCGCAGGCCGTGGTAGGGGCACTGCAACTCGTCGCCCAGGATCCTGCCCATCGACAGGGGCGCCAGCCGGTGCCAGCAGGCGTCGGCGAGGGCGACCGGGCGGCCCTCGGTGGTGCGCCACAGCGCCAGCGGGACGCCGGCGATCGTGCGGGCCAGCGGCTGCTTGCCGGAGACCTCGTGATCCCAAGCGGCCGCGTACCAGGCGTTGCGGGGGTAGTTGAAGATCTTCGCCGCCGCGGTGGAGGGCGGAGTGGTGACAGACATGAAAACTCCCTATGAAGAGAGGTATGTGTTACGCGGGCCACAAACTAACTATCGATATAGTGAGATGGCAAGGGTGTGTAGCTTGGTGATTTCGGAGGGGGAGGTGCCTTGTCGCTGCGTTACGCGCTCATCGCGCTGCTCACCGGTCGCCCCATGACCGGGTACGACATCTCGAAGGGCTTCAGCCGCTCGGTGGCCCACGTCTGGCACGCCCCGGACTCGCAGATCTATCCCGAGCTCAACCGGATGGAGCGCGACGGGCTTCTCAAGTCGGTCGAGGTGCGATGGGGGCAGAAGGGGACGAAGAAGGAGTACCACGTCACCGACGCGGGGCTCATCGACTTCCGGGCCTGGATGGAGTCCCCGCTGACGCCGCAGCGGCAGCGCGACCCCGCGTATCTGAAAGCCGCCTACTTCGACTTCGCCGACCCCGCGTCGGTGCGTGAGCAACTGCGGCAGCAGGAGGAGTACTGGCAGGAGCAGTTGAGCATGCTCGAAGGCACCCGGGCCGCACTCGTCGAGCGCACCCACCCGACCTTGGCGGCCCGCCTCTCCAAGCTGACCGAGCGGGAGGCCGAGCTCGCGGTGCGGTACAAGGTGTACGCCTACGACGGGCTCATCGCCCGTGCCCGCACCGAGTTGGCGTGGATCGCGGACGGCTTCGCACTCACCGACGAGCTGCACGGCCCGTGACCCCCTGATCCTCCCTGCCCCCGGGGTGCGCGCGGGATGAGGGGCCGGGGAGCGCCGAGGCGGTCGATGCCGCGCTCCGGGCGCCGCCCTCTTCGCCGTCCACGCCGACGCGACTGCGGCCGTCCACGCGGGTGCGAAGGCCTGCTGAACGCGGCACGGCCCCTGCACCCGGTCGCGGGAGGGTGGCGTGGCCTCCGGTGGTCAGGTCCCGGGGCCTCCGAGTCCCGCCCCGGTGACCGGCCGCACAGCGGCGAGCGATCCCGTGCCGGTCACCGTGGAAGGACTGTTCGTCATGCGTCGCGGAGCGGCGATGCGCCGTGCCGCATGCAGACCAGTCGATCCCGCTCGTCCCACGGCCGGGTGACGGCGAAGCCGAATCGTTCGTACAGGGCGATGGCCCCGGTCCGCCATTCCCATACGGAGAGCCGGACCGCGCCCATGCCGTTCTCCGCAGCGTGAGCGAGCGCGGCACCGAGCAGCGCGGACGCGATGCCCCGGCCGCGGAACTCAGGATCGGTCCAGAGCCTCTTGATCTCCGACTGCCCCTGGGCCGGCGCGGAGGTCACCACCAGGCATCCCACAGCGACGTCTCCCAGGAGAGCCACCAGCACGACAGCGTCGGCGAACGCGGTCCGGGGGTCGGCGATCTCCGCCCGGTAGCGTGCGGGCAGTCCGGCCACATCGGAGACCGGTACGCCCTTCTCGGCCTCGGTACGCAGGTGGTAGGCCGCCAGCAAGGCGGCCACACCGTCGTCGCTCGGAGGAGTTCGGCCTGGCCAGCGCGCTATGGCGATCTCGTGGTGATCAGTCATGACGGCAGCATCGCATGACAGCGATCGCGTGCCGCATGAGCCCGGGAGGGGTACCGCCCACATCCGGGCGGAGCCTGTGAGTGCGGGGTGACCTGGGGTACGCCGCCCCTCCGGAGGGCGGCGCACCCCCACTCCCGGCAGCGGACCGGCGCCGGCTCCTTGCCGGTCAGGCCCGTTTCAGGAGGGGGTGGGTTCCGTCGCCGGGGCGGTTGCGGGTGCGGAAGGTGCGGCGGTAGGTGTCCGGGGGGACGCCGAGCGTGCGGTTGAAGTGCCGGCGCAGAGTGGTGGCGGTGCCCATGCCGGTGGCGGCGGCGATGGCGTCGATGCCGTCGTCGGTCCTCTCCAGGAGCTCCTGGGCGTGGCGGATCCGTTGGGCGAGCAGCCATTGCAGGGGAGTGGTGCCGGTCGCGGCGCGGAAGTGGCGGCCGAGGTGACGGGAGCTCATCCCGGCTCGGCGGGCGAGGTCTTCGACCGTCAGCGGCTGATCGAGGCGTTCGATGGTCCACGGCAGCAGGGCGGCAAGGGGGTGATCGTCCTGCTCGGGCACGGGCGCCGACACGAACTGCGCCTGGCCGCCGGAGCGGTGCGGAGGGACCACCAGACGGCGGGCCGTGGTGTTGGCGACGGAGGAACCGTGGTCCAGGCGGACGAGGTGCAGGCACAGGTCGAGTGCTGCGGCTTTGCCGGCGGAGGTGAGGACGCTGCCGTTGTCGACGTAGAGCACGTCCGGGTCCACCTCGACCGCGGGATGACGGGCCGCCAGGGCGTCGGTGTGTGCCCAGTGCGTGGTGGCGCGCCGCCCGTCGAGGATGCCCGCGGCGGCCAGGACGAACGCGCCGGTGCACAGCGAGACCATGCGGGCGCCCGCGCGATGGGCGGCCCGTACGGCGTCGATGAGGTCCCCGGGCGGTTCCACGTCCGTGTCGGCCCAGCCCGGGATGATCACGGTGTCGGCGTTCCGCAGATGCCCGAGACCGCGTTCGGGCTCCAGGCCAAAGGGCCCGAAGGACACGGGTGCGGGCCCGCAGACCGTGAGGTCGTACCAGGGCACGGTCACCGCGGCCGGCGCTGAGCCGAAAACCTCGTAGGCGATGGACAGTTCGAAGTGCAGCATCCCGTCCGTGACGGCCAGTGCGACGGATCCCATGTCCGGAAGTGTATGGGCAGTGTCGTTCCGGACACTCACGGTTGACGCTTCAACCAGGACAGGATCGTTCCAGCCGAGCAGTTCGCTCGGGTCGAGCACGGGAGAAGTCATGACAGCGGGTCAGTTGGTCACGGTGTACGGCGCGTACGGGCACACCGGGAAATTCGTGGTGGCGCACCTTCGGGAGCGTGGATTCGTCCCCGTCCTGTCCGGGCGTGACGCCCAGAAGCTCAAGGTGTCGGGGGAGGAGTACCCGGATCTCGAGGTCCGTCCGGCATCCGTCGCCGACCCCGCGTCGCTCGATGACGCGCTGGCCGGCGTCGCGGCCGTCGTCAACTGCGCCGGTCCTTTCGCCACGACGGCCGCCCCGGTGATCGAAGCGGCGCTGCGGGCAGGCATCCCGTACGTCGATGTGGCGGCCGAGATCGAGGCCAACGCCGACACGTTCGCGCAGTTCGCGGATCGGGCCCGTGCCGCGGGCGTGGCCGTCGTGCCCGCGATGGCCTTCTACGGCGGACTCGGCGACCTGCTCGTCACCGCTGCGATGGGCGACTGGAGCGCGGCCGACGAGGCACACATCGCTTACGGACTCGACCGCTGGGAGCCCACCGAGGGGACGCGTGTGGCGGGCAGGGTCTCCGCCGGACGGCGTGCGGGCAGGCGTGTCCGGTTCAGGAACGGAGGGCTCGAGTACCACACCGACGAACTGCCGACCGTGCAGTGGCCCTTCCCGGGGCCGATGGGGCCACGGGCCGTTGTCGGCGAGTTCACCATGGCCGACGTCGTCACCGTCCCCAGCCATCTGTCCATCCCCGAGGTCCGCACCTACATGACGACGGAGGCGGCCGTCGGCGTCACCGCCCCGGCCCCGTCGCCCCCCACCGCGGTCGACGAGCGCGGCCGCTCCGCACAGACATTCCTCGTGGACGTCGTCGTACGCTCCGGGGACACCGAACGGCGCGCCGTGGCGGGTGGCCAGGACATCTACGCCGTCACCGCACCCCTCGTGGTCGAAGCGGTCCACCGCATCCTGACCGGCCGGACCCGCACGTACGGCGTCGCCTCCGCGGGCGAGATCTTCGAGGCCACCGACTTCCTCGATGCGCTCAGCCCGCACATCACGTGCGAGGTGCGCTCCTGACGCGGCTGCCCCGCGGCGTGTCGCGCCTCGCGGCACAGCCGTGGAGCCGCTCGTGCCCCACGTCGGCATCGGGTCCGGGCCGGTGGTCAGGACGGGGTTCGGACTGTCCCGGACCTTCGCCGAACGGCGTCGAGACCGATGGGACCCGCGCCCCACACCGAGGCGGCGTCCGACGCGGGCATCGGTCCCTTCAGCTCGGATCCTCCACGGCGGACGTGGGCGGACCCTGGCTCAGTAGATGTGTCCCATATGAGCCAGTGCCTGCTTCAGAAGCACGCCGTGGCCGCCCGGCATCTCGCTCTGCACGGCGGGTGAGGCCGCCTCCTGCGGGCTGAACCAGACCAGGTCCAGTGCGTCCTGCCGAGGGCGGCAGTCACCGGCGACCGGCACGACGTACGCGAGGGACACCGCGTGCTGGCGCGCATCGTGGAACGGGGTGACGCCCATGGTGGGGAAGTATTCGGCCACGGTGAAGGGCTGCAGCGAAGCCGGGACACGTGGCAGGGCCACCGAACCGAGATCCTTCTCCAGATGGCGCAGCAGGGCGTCACGGACGCGCTCGTGGTGCAGGACGCGGCCGGAGACGAGAGCGCGGCTGATGGTCCCGTCGGCTCCGATCCGGAGAAGCAGCCCGATGCTCGTGACCTCGCCGCTCTCATCGACCCGTACGGGGACCGCCTCGACGTACAGGACGGGCATCCGGGCCCTGGCCATGTCCAGTTCGTCTTCGCTGAGCCAGCCGGGCGTGGTTTCCGTCATGTCAGACATCGCTTGATCATACTTACCCGGCCGGATTCTGGTGCAGGCCAGGCGGAGATCGCCTCGAAGAAGAGGAGGACGTCGTGAACGAGGGCCCCGGCGCGGGCCGTCGTACGCCAGGGCCTTGGTGACGCCGGAGGCGGCCTTCGCCGTTGGCCTACGGGCGCCACTCGGGCTGATAGTCCGGATGGCCGGCGTGGGCCTGCGCCAGGTGCCGCACGGCCATCTCGACGGCCGTGCGCTGCGTGCCCGCCACGTAGCGACCGAGCGCGTCCGCAGGCCTTTCACCCGTCTCGGGCGCCGCGTACTGCCTCAGCAGGCCCCGTGTCGCCTCAACCTCACGCAACACCTGCGCCGGGTCGTGCAGGGCGATGTGTGCGGCGCGGGCGGCGTCCTCGTCGGACCCGCCGACCTCGGGGCCGGTGGTGACCAGGGGCGGGGCGTCGTCGTCGTCCGCAGACGACGCGGAGTAGATTCCCGTCCCCCATGCCTGCCAGGTCTCACTCGTGCCGCCGGCAGCCGCAGCGGCTGCCTCCCGCTCGTCGAGACGGGCTCGGAGGAAGGCGATCAGCGCGGCGCTCATGCGGGGCTCCCGGGCCGGTCGGTGGACGTCTCGTCGTGCGGGTAGTCCCGGTGCTCGACGTAGGGCGCGGCGAGCAGCCGAAGCTGAAACTCGGCGTTCCGCCCGCCCGGTCCTGCGGTTCCCAGATACGGCACCACGGTGTCGTCCAGCAACGCCAGGCGCGCTTCGGCGGAGGCGACGGAGAAGCGGGCGTGCTTGGCTGCGTCCTCGGGTTCGACGCCGTAGCGCCCGGGCTGCGTGAGCACCACGTTGCCGGCGAAGCGGGCCTTCTCCAGCTCCTCGTCGAAACGAGCTCGGACAAAGGTCACCAGTGCGTCGGTCATGCGGAGCTCCTCGAGGCGTTGATCCTGGCCCGTGGTCGGCTGACCCGCTCCGAGCCGACGACGACGACCTCGATGGTGCGGTCGTCATGCGTGCGCTGGGAGACGCCGTCCTCCGGCGTGGCGTGTCCCCGCACAGCTACCGGGCGTGTTGCTGCCCCGGGCAGGACCACAAGCCGTTTCCTGACGCCGACACCGACACCGACACCGATGCCGAAGTCTAGCGTCGGCGGCACGACCGCTGACCACGTGCTTCCCGCCGCTGATCGCGATGTCCTCGCGAAGGGGCGGGGCCCCGCGCTCCGGCCCGCCCGGGGTGCCGATGGCGACATCGGGCTCTTCCACGGCTGGCGACCCTCACTTCGAACGATCGGTGAAGAGGGCACCGAGGTCCGGCTGTCCCGGCCGTGCACGATGGGGGGCGGCGAGCGATGGTGGCCTACCCGGCTTCCGTGGCTACGCTCGTCTCTCCATCGATCCTGAACGCAGGGGAGCAGACTGTGCGCAGCGCCGCCGTAACACCCGCGGGCGATCGAATCCGCTGGGTCGAGCTACCGGGTCAGGAGCCGCCGCGCGTCTACGTGCACGGGCTGGGCGCTACGTCGCCCGCGTACTTCACCGAGGTCGCGGTCCATCCTCTGCTGACCGGCCACCGGTCACTGCTGATCGACCTGTTGGGTCACGGCATCAGCGACCGGCCGACGGTCTTCGACTACACACTGGAGTCACATGCCGATGCGCTCGCCGCCGGCCTGACCAGCGCGGGTGTCAGGGGCGCCGAGCTGATCGCGCACAGCATGGGCGGCTCGGTCGCCATCGTTCTGGCCGCCCGTCACCCCCAGGTGGTCTCCCGGCTGGTCCTGATCGACGCCAACCTCGACCCGATCCCGCCCACGCCCGGCTCGGCCGGCAGCAGCGGCATCGCCTCCTACTCCGAGGAGGAGTTCGTCGCGGGCGGATGGGAGGAGGTCCGTGACCGGGCGGGTGCACACTGGTGGTCCACGATGCGCCTGGCGGGCCGCGAAGCCCTGCATCGCAGCGCGGTCCACCTCACTCGCGGGACCGTGCCCACCATGCGTGAGCTCCTGATGGATCTGGGGATTCCCCGTACCTACCTGCTGCCCGAGGCCGACGGCCCACTCCCGGGCACCGACGCCCTCACCGCAGCGGGCGTGTCCGTCGTCGCGATCCCGGATTGCGGCCACAACATCATGCTGGACAACCCGGAAGCCTTCGTGCGCGCCACTGCGGAGGCGCTGGCGGACCGAGGGCAGGAGCGTACCGGGCGCACGTGCGCTGAGCACGAGAAGTGACGTCGGCGCCCTCGGGGTTCGTGAGTCGCCAGCCGTTCTCTTGAGCGAGAAGGACGTCCTCATGGAGCAGATTGGTGCGGCGTCACCGGCCGCTCTCGGACGTGTGCAGGGCGGCAGGATGATCGGGGACCGATGAACGGCGTACGCAGAGGTGCCGGGCTCCGGAACGGGAAACACCATCGCCCGGTGCCGCTGGACACCTGCCGCCGCGGCGACGCGCTGGACGCAGCCGCCCACGTCTGCACGCTCTGCTCGCGAACTGTTCCCGCCGACGCAGTCACCCCGCTGGGTGATCCTTGGCTGGGCGCGCATGGTCGATGCGCTCCGGTTCCTCACAGCCAACGACGGGGCTTGGCCCATCGATTGCCTGTCCATATATTGGTCAATGGTTCCATCATATGGACGGCTCGGGTGTGACGATTCTGGTGCGGGCAGGATGCCCCGCATGACTGAGGAGATACGCAAGGCATACCTGCTGGGCGCCGAGCGGGCTGTGCACCTGCTGGCCACGGAAGAGGTGGCACGTCGCTGGGACGAGGAGTCAGTACTGCCGGGGATGACGGTGGGTGGACTGGGTGGTCACCTTGCGCGCAGCGTCCTGCAGGTCGAATGGTTTCTCGATGGAGAGACGGTCGGCGCCGATCCAGTATCGCCAGTGCGCTACTACGCGCGGCTCGTCGGCACGTCTGTGCCCGACTCCGCACTCAACGTCGGCGTGCGTGCGCGGAGCGAGGAGACGGCAACCGCCGGCCCCGCCGCCGTGGCTGAGCAGACGCGCGCTGCATGGCAAAGGCTGGCACAACGGCTGGAGCGAGAGCCGGCCGATCGGCGAGTGGCAGTCCTCCACCGGCCTGGAGAGGAAATGCTGCTCGATGGCTACCTCCAAACCCGATGCGTCGAGTTGGCGGTGCACCTTGATGACCTGGCTCTGAGCGTAGGCGCTCCGAACCGGACGCCCGGGACCACCCTCGCCATTGCAGTCGACGTCCTTGTCGCAGCCGCCCGTGACCGGCACGGCGATCAGGCTGTGCTGCATGCGCTCGCCAGGCGTGAACGTGACGCCGACCAGTCCTTGCGCGTGCTGTAAGCGGCGGTTGACGTCCGGACTTGAAGGGCTTGCGCCGAGGCCTTGTTCTCCCGGAGCTGCAGCTCCGGTCAGTGATGACAGCGGCGTGAACTGTATCTGGACCGATGACGGAACGTGCGAGTCGAACGGGTTTCCTGCTGGGGTGACCTTCCGGCGACAGACGTGAGGTGACCTTCCGGCGATGGACGCGTGAAGGCACGGCCCCTTGGCAGCTCGGAGGCGCGATCCGAACCGAGTTGTCCAGGAGGCCCTGCCGTCGCAGTTCTACGCGTCCGCGCCGGACCAGTTCAACTCGGCTTTCCGATCGTGTGATTGTCTCGCGCACGAGAACGCGGCATCCGGGCCCGACACCGAGCACGGAGGCAGAGCCCACCCAGGCGCCGCGACCGCGGCGTGGCCGGGCCGCCACCCCGCTCACCGTTCCGGGGGCCGGCGCATCCCACGGGCCTGGATCCGGTGCCACTGCGACGGCCGCTCAGACCGCGGTGCGGGCAACCATCACACCGAATCCTGCGATGTACTCCTTGATGGGCCGGTAGAAGGAGTACGTCACGTCGTAGGGGCCCGCCGCGCCGAGGGCCGCGAAGGCGGCGACCCACGTGCGTACCTCGTGGGCGGAGTTACCCGCGTCCTTCGCCATCTGCTCCGGTGTCATGGCGTCGATGGGGGAGAGGTCGCCGGAGGAGAGCGTCGCCATCAGGGCGGTGTCCCAGTCGGGGTTCAGGTCCTGGATCGGGGCCGTGCCCGCCGCGAACGCCTTCGCCGTGTCGATGACCCGCTGCTGGCGGGCGTCGCGGGCCGCCGCCGTGGGATGGCGGCCGTTGAGCAGCAGCGCGCGGGCGGCGTCGTCGGCGGTGGCCCACTGGGGGACCGGCGGGTCGTGGGAGAGGCCGCCGGAGCCGATGACGAGGATGCGCTCGTTCTCCAGCGAGGCGAGGTATCCGCCGATGGCCTCGCCGAGCTGCCGTACCCGGCGCATCCGCACGAAGGGCTTGGCCACGCCGTTGACGAAGACCGGGATGGTCGGAACGGTCCCGATGCCGCCGAGGAGGATCTCCAGCGGCTGGATCGCCCCGTGGTCGACCTCCATGCGGCGGGAGACGGCCACGTCGATGTCGTGCTCGGCCACCCACTGGGCGAGTTCCTCGGCGCGTCGGGTCGGTACGTTCAGTGGGCCCTCGGCCGTGCCGTAATCGCCGACGCCGAGAGCTTCGTAGCCGATGCAGAACGGCGGCATCAGATCGTAGAAGAAGCCGTTGTAGTGGTCGGGCGCGAAGGAGACGACCAGGGTGGGGTCGTACTCCCTGACGAAGGTGCGGGCGGCTGAGAAAGCGCCCTGCACCGCGTCCTTCACCTCCGCGGGCGGGTCGGCGTACTCGAGCAGTGGGCTGTGCGACATGGTGACGAGGGCGACGGTCATGCCGAGGCTCCTTCCAGGGGCGGCGGGGCATGTGCGGCGACGGGTTCGGTGGTGAGCGATGCCGCTGCGCGTAGCGCGGCGAGGACGCGCGGCGCCTGATGGGTGAGGGAGGCGGCGGCCACGAAATGGTCGGGGCGCAGCACGACCAGGCCGCAGGCGCGGACGTCGAACCAGTTCTTGAGGGCGCCGGTCACGTCCCCGGCCACGGTGACGGGTGCCGGCGAGTTCGCGAACCGCTTCTCCGCCCAGGGGCGCTGGGTCTCCGGCATGAAGGACACGAGCTTCATCCGGTGGCGGCGGACGAGGGCGAGGTCGTCCGCGGTGAGATACGCGGTGGGGTCGGTGCCCCAGGTGGCGAGCGTCCACCAGTCGCCGGTGACCTCGTCCAGCAACACGTCCATCGCATCGGCCGTGTTGACCCGCGGCTGGATGAACTGAAGCCCCACCGGCGAGAGGGCGCCGGCCGAGTCGATGAACGAGGCCGGCCCTCCGCCCCGCTTGAAGCCGGCCCGCGCCCGGCCCGGCGTGAGCGTCGCCTGGTCGACCACGACCCCGGCGGCGTAGCGCGGCATGGGCTTGAACCGCAGCTCGGTGAAGTACGACTTCCACTTCGGCACGAGGTTGAGCGCGGACGCGGCGGCGTCACGTACGGCGCCGCCGAAGCGGCCCATCTTCATGACCGTGCCGGCCGCCATGTTCACATCGATCATGTCGGAGGCGTGCTTGCGGCGTTCCTCGGTGTACGTGTCGAGGAGCGCGTCGGTGGCCTCGTCGGCGAGGACGGCGCTGAGCTTCCACGCCAGGTTCGTCGCGTCACGAATGCCGGAGTTCCAGCCCTGACCGAGCCAGACCGGCATCAGGTGTGCGGCGTCGCCGGCGACGAAGACGCGGCCCTTGCGGAAGTCGGAGGCCACGCGGCCGTGGTGGGTGAAGGTGCGCTGGTTGATGATCTGGAGCGCCGACGGGTCGGGCACGTGCCGGCTGAGCAGGCGGCGCATGAACGCCGGGTCGTCGCAGCGTTCGGTCGGCTCGTCGTCGTGGAGCATGAACTCCCAGCGGCGGATGCCTTGCGGCAGGCCGATGGACACGTACGGGCGGCGCGGATCGGCGCCGAGGTAGACCGAGGGGGTGCCGATCGGATCGTTCGCCACGTCGACGACCACCCAGCGGGTCGACGGCGAGTCCCCCTCGAAGCGCACGCCCATCCACTTGCGGGTGAAGGAGCTGCCTCCTTCACAGCCGACGGCGTACCGGGCGGTGAGGGCGACCGTCTCGGTCTCCTTGCCGTCGGCGCCGAGCCGTCGGGCGGTGACGCGGACGCCGTCACCGAGGTCCTCGAGGCCGACGACCTTGTGCCCGAAGCGCAGTTCGGTGTCCGGGAACCGGGCGAGTCCCTCGGCGAGTTCCTTGTCGACCAGCGGCTGCACGAAGCCGTGCTTGCGCGGATAGCCGAACTCCTGTGTGCGCGGGTTGTTGGTGGCGAGGACCCGGCCGGTGCCGTTGACCAGGCGCACCACGTGGTGCGGGACGGTGAACGGCTGAATCCGCTCCCACAGGCCCGCGGTGTGCAGGGTGCGGATCGACTCGTCGTCGAGGCCGACGCCGCGAGGGTAGTCGATCAGTTCGTCGCGGGCTTCCAGGACGGCGGCCCGGTGGCCCCGTATGCCGAGGAGGTTGGCGAGGGTGAGGCCGACGGGCCCGGCTCCGATGACGACGACGTCGGTGTCGAAGTTGGTCATGGGGTGTTCCGATCGATTCGGTAAACGGTCGATGCCGGTTCAGTTGTGCGACAGGAAGTCGATGACGAGGCGGTTGAACTCGGCGGCGTGCTCGATCATCGCCCAGTGGCCGCACCGGTTGAGCAGCACGAGACGGGAGTCGGGGATGTCGGCCAGGAGCCGCAGGCTGGTCTCGTAGTGCAGTACGCGGTCGTCCTTGCCGTGGATCAGCAGGGTGGGCGTCCGGATGCCGGGGATCTTGTCCCGGTCCACCTTGACGGGGATGGGGGCGCCGTGCGCGAGGCCCTCGACGTAGTTCTTCAGGTGGTCGGGGCGGGCGAGGGCCGCTTCCGAGCGGGCCCGGGTCAGCTCCGGGGTCGCGAAGCGCGCCTTGTCGTAGGTCATGATCTCGACGAGCGCCTTCATGTTCTGCGGGCTCGCGTCCTTGTACGCCTCGACCAGGACCTTCAGGCCCTCGCTGGGGCCGTCGCCGGGGCCGAAGAGGGAGGCGGGGCCGCGGCCGAGCGAGGCGCCCATCGTCACCAGGTGGGTGATGCGATCGGGGTGCAGGGTGGCGAAGCGGACCGCCGTGTGCGCGCCCATCGAGTTGCCGACGAGGGCGGCCTCGGCGAAGCCGAGCGCGTCGAGGAACTCCACGAGGGTGGCGTCGTGGTCCATGTCCTTGGTGGCCTGGGCGTCGGAGTCGCCCCAGCCCGGCATGTCGGGGGCGATGACATGGAATCCGGCCTCGGCGACGGCGCCGATGTTGCCCGAGAAGTTCGACCATCCCGTCGCGCCGGGGCCCGAGCCGTGCAGCAGCACGACCGGCGTGGTGCCCGCCGTTCCGGCCTCGTAGTACCGCATGCGCAGACCCGACGGAAGGGTGATGTCGCGGGACGCGGCTTCCTTGGTGAGGGACATGTGACCCGACTCCTCGTTCTTTATATGCACACGTGCGATCGTTATTTACACGCCAGTCATCATGATGGAACGCCCGCCCGACACGATTGTCAAGGGGTGTTCGATCACGTCGCCCGGCATCGGACGGGGCCGGCGGCAAGGGTGGGGCCGACCTGCGGGCATGCCGAGCGGGGCCGGGAGCTGATGCCCTCCCGGCCCTGTCCCGTGCGGGATGTCAGCTCGCCTGCGCGAGCCCCAGAGCCACGTCGACGATCATGTCCTCCTGGCCGCCGACCAGGCCTCGCCTGCCGACCTCGACGAGGATGGTGCGGACGTCGATGCCGTAGCGCTCGGCGGCGGCCTCCGCGTGCCGCAGGAAGGAACCGTAGACCCCGGCGTAGCCGAGCGTGAGGGTCTCGCGGTCCACGCGCACCGGGCGGTCCTGCAGGGGCCGGACCAGCTCCTCGGCCGCGTCCTGCAGGGCGAACAGATCGCAGCCGTGCTTCCAGCCGTTGAGGTTCGCGACGGCGACGAACGGTTCGATGGGGCAGTTGCCGGCGCCCGCACCCTGGCCGGCGAGCGAGGCGTCGACGCGGGTGACGCCCTCCTCGACGGCGACCATGGAGTTCGCGACGGCGAGGGAGAGGTTCTCGTGGGCGTGGATGCCGATCTCGGTGGCGGGGTCCAGTACATCGCGGTAGGCGCGCATCCGCTCACGGACGCCGTCCATCATGAGGCGGCCGCCGGAGTCGGTGACGTAGACGCAGTGCGCGCCGTAGGACTCCATGAGTGCCGCCTGGCGGGCGAGCGTCCTGGCGTCGGCCATGTGGCTCATCATCAGGAAGCCGGAGACGTCCATACCCAGCTCGCGTGCGGTGGCGATGTGCTGGGCGGACACGTCGGCCTCGGTGCAGTGCGTGGCCACCCGCACCGAGCGCACCCCGAGCGCGTACGCCTGCTTGAGCTCCGCGATGGTGCCGATGCCGGGCAGCAGCAGGGTGGTCAGGCGCGCGTTCTCGATGTGCGCGGCCGCCGTCTCGATCCACTCCCAGTCGGTGTGGCTGCCGGGGCCGTAGTTGAGGGAGCCGCCCGCGAGCCCGTCGCCGTGGGACACCTCGATGCCGTCGACGCCGGCCGCGTCGAGGGCCGCCACGATCTTTCCGACCTGCTGCGGCTCGATGCGGTGCCGGATGGCGTGCATCCCGTCGCGCAGGGTGACGTCCTGGATGAACAGCTTCTCGGCGGTCATGCGTCGGCTCCCTGGAGTGCGGTGGCGCGGACGGCCATGGCCTCGGCCATCCGCAGGGCCGCGCTGGTCATGATGTCGAGGTTGCCCGCGTACGCGGGCAGGTAGTGAGCGGCCCCCTCGACCTCGAGGAAGACGGACACCTGGTGGGTGACCGGGGCCTTGGTGAGGGTGTGCACCGGCTGGTCGGCGGGGACCGGCGTGATCTGCACCCGCTGCTTGAGGCGGTAGCCCGTCACGTACGCCGAGACCTCCTCGACGCGCTCGGCGATGGCTGCGCGGATGGCATCGTGGGCGGCCTCTTCGGGTGCGTTCACCAGCGCGAGCACCGTGTCCCGCATGATCAGCGGAGGCTCCGCCGGGTTGAGGACGATGACGGCCTTGCCCCGGTCGGCGCCGCCGACCGTCTCGATGGCGTGACTGGTCGTCTCGGTGAACTCGTCGATGTTCGCGCGGGTGCCGGGACCCGCGCTCTTCGACGCGATCGATGCGACGATCTCCGCGTACGGGACGGGCGACACCGAGGCGATCGCCGCGACGATCGGGATGGTGGCCTGGCCGCCGCAGGTCACCATGTTCACGTTGTCCGCGCCGACATGGGCGTCGAGGTTGACCGCCGGGACCACCATCGGGCCGATGGCGGCGGGGGTGAGGTCGACGAGCTGCTTGCCGTAGGGGGCGAGCGCGGCGGCGTTGGCGACGTGCGCCTTCGCGGACGTCGCGTCGAAGACGATCCTGATGTCCTCGAAGCCGTCCATCGCGATCAGACCCCGCACACCCTCGGCGGTCACCGGCACCCCGAGCCGCTCGGCGCGGGCGAGGCCGTCGGACGCGGGGTCGATGCCGACCATCGCACCCATCTCCAGGGTGTCCGAGAGCCGAAGCACCTTGATCATCAGGTCGGTGCCGATGTTGCCCGAGCCGATGACGGCGACCTTGGTCTTCATGCGGAGGCTCCTTCAGTGCTGGAGGCGTGGAAGCGGACGGAGACGGAGCCCAGTCCGCCGATGTCGGCGATGAACGCGTCGCCGGCCGCTGCGGGCACCATCGGGCCGAGCGCGCCGGAGAGCACGACCTGGCCGGCGCGCAGCGGATCGCCGAACTCGCGGGCGGTCCGGGCCAGCCAGGCGAGCGCGGTCAGCGGGTCGCCGAGGCAGGCCGCGCCGTTGCCGCTGGAGACGGTCTCGTCGTGCCGCTTCATGGTCATTTCGGCCTCGGCCGGCTCGAACCCGGCGAGCGGCTCGGCCGGGGAGCCGAGCACGTAGAGCGCGGAGGAGCCGTTGTCTGCGACCGTGTCACCGAAGGTGATGTCCCAACCGGCGATCCGGCTGTCCACGATCTCCAGCGCCGGCACCGCGTAGGCCACGGCGGCCCGGATCTGCGCGTCGTCCAGGGGACCCTCGGCCAGGTCCGCGCCCAGGACGAACGCGATCTCCGCCTCGACCTTCGGCTGGAGCAGCCCGTCGACCGGCACCGAGCCGCCGTCGTCGACACTCATGTCGGCGAACAGCACCCCGAAGTCCGGTTGGTCCACGCCCAGCTGCTTCTGCACGGCGGGCGAGGTGAGGCCGATCTTGCGGCCGGTGACCCGGCCGCCCGCTTCGAGGCGGCGCGCGGTCAGCAGCTCCTGGACGGCGTAAGCCGCCTTGACGTCATCGCTGCCGATCAGGTCGCGCACCGGGGGGCAGGGCACGTGATCGGCGGCGGCGTCGAGCAGCCGCTGTGCCGCCTGTGCCACGGCGGCGTCGCCGGGGGGAGTCTCGTTCATGCCCTCAGCTTGAACACGGGGAGCGCTCAGGGCCCAGCGGCGAGTTCCGTCCGGCGGAACTATTCGCCGAATCAGTGTCTGCGCAGCTCCGCGCGGCGGCCCAGGGTCGCCGAGATGCCCGCCGCCGCCGCGCGCACGCTGGTGGCGTGCCGGGCCGGCTGGAACCGGTGCACCGGGCCGGTGACACTGACCGCCGCCACGATCTCGTCCGACGGGCCGAAGATCCCGGCCGCGACGCAGACGATGCCGACCGCCGACTCCTCGTACTCGAAGGCCACGCCCTTGGTGACCACGTCGGACAGCTGCCGCGTCAGGACGTCGACGTTGGTGATGGTCCGCGGCGCCTTGCGCACGAGGGGCCCGCCCAGCGCGGCCTCGCGCACCTCGGGCGGGGCGTGGGCCAGCAGCACCTTGCCGATCGCCGTCGCGTGCAGCGGCATGCGCCCGCCCAGCCGCGAGGGGGAGTCGGCCTGCTGGTGGCCGCCCATCTTGGCGACGTAGACCACCTCCGTGCCCTCGCGTGTGCCGAGGTGGACCAGCTCATGGGTGCGAACGAACAGGTCCTCCAGGAACGGCGTGGCCACTTCGAGCAGACCGCGCTCGACCGACGCCCGCATGCCCAGCTCGAAGACGAGTCCGGACAGCCGGTAGCGCCCCTCGACACGGTCGAGGAGCCGGGCGGCCACCAGATCGCCGAGGACCCGGTGCAAGGTGCTCTTGGCGAAGTCCGTGCGCCGCTGCAGCTCGGCGAAACCGAGCGTGGTGTCCTCGACGGTGAAGGCCTGCAGCACGGTGAGGGCCTTGGCCAGGACACCGCTCGGCGCCTCGTCGCTCAAGGGAGCCTCCTTCCCGGGTGTCGGACGCGTTTCCGCTGTTCTCGGGCCGTTGCCCGGCGCGCGACGCGGTCGACTGTACGGGAATGTCCCGGCGCGCCAGGGGGTGACGCTGTGTCACCACCGTGCACGTAGACTGGGCGGATGAACGACGAGCAGGCGGGGGCGGACACACGCGGTGCGCCGGTTGACGGGGTCACGGGTGAGGGCCAGGGGTCCGGCAGGGCGCGCGAGGCGAAGGGGCCGGCCGTCGGCTCGCAGACACTCGCACGGGGGCTGCACGCCCTCGAACTGGTCGCCCGGCAGCCGCAGGGACTCGCCGTTCAGGATCTCGCGCAGCGCCTCGGCGTGCACCGCACCATCGCCTACCGCATCCTGGTCACCCTCGCCGAGCACCACCTGGTCGTGAAGGCCGCCGACGGCCGCTACCGGGCCGGCTCCGGCACGGTCACCCTCGCGCGCGGATACGCGGCGGGTGTCCGCGAGGCCGCCCTGCCGGTGCTGCGCCGCACGGCCGACGAACTCGGAGCCACGCTCGCGCTCATCGCGGCGGAGGGCGAGGAGGCCGTCGCCGTCGCCGTGGTCGAACCGCTGTCCGTCGACTACCACCTCAGCTACCGGGTCGGCAGCCGCCACCCCGTCGGGACCGGCGCCGCGGGCCTGGCCCTCGCGGCACTGCGTCCACCCGCGCGGGGCGAGTCGCCCGAGGTCGTGCAGGCCCGTGAGCAGGGGTACGCGCAGACCTTCGGCCAGGTCGAGCCCGGCGCGTACGGCGTCGCCGTGCCCCTGAGGCTCGCCGACGCGGCGCTGCAGATGTGCGTCAACCTCATCACCTCGCGACAGGACGTGGCCGAGGGCTCCGTGCCGACGATGCGGGCGATCGCCGAGGAGATCTCGGCGCTCGGCTGAGCCGCGTCACGGCGCCGTGCGCGCAGACCATGGGGCCCCCACGTCGACGTGGGGGCCCTTTCCGCGTGCGTCGAAGCGCTTTGATCGATCATTCCGGTGGCTCTTGACACCTCTTCCCGGGCGCCCGCATGGTGTTCGCTATCTACATGCGCTTGTGCGGAAAATGCACACGAAGTGAGTGGTGGCCGCGCCGATCCGGCCGCCGCCCGTGTGCCCGGGCCTCCGCAGCGCACCGAACCCCCGGAGTGGCAGATGCCCATCAGCGACGCTGCGCGCCGCGCCGAGTCACGGCGAATCGCCCTGTCCAGCTTTGTCGGGAGCGCCATCGAGTTCTACGACTTCCTGCTCTACGGCGCCGCCGCCTCGCTCGTCTTCAACGAGCTCTTCTTCACCGACCTGGACCCACTCGCCGGCACCGTCGCCGCCTTCGCCACCCTCGCCGTCGGCTATGTCGCGCGCCCCCTGGGCGGCATCGTCTTCGGCCACTTCGGCGACCGCGTCGGCCGCAAGTCCATGCTGGTCCTGACCATGACCTTGATGGCGATCGCCAGCTTCGCCATCGGCCTGCTGCCCACCTACGAGAGCGTCGGCATCTGGGCGCCGCTGCTGCTCGTCACCTGCCGCTTGGTCCAGGGCATCGCGGTCGGCGGTGAATGGGGCGGCGCCGCCCTCATGGCCATGGAGCACGCGAGTACCGAACGGCGTGGCCTGATGGCCTCGTTCGCGAACATGGGCGGCCCGGCGGGCGCAGTGCTCGCCACCGCTGTCTTCGCCGCCTTCTCGGCGCTGCCCGAAGACGAGTTCATGGCCTGGGGCTGGCGGGTGCCCTTCCTGCTCAGCCTGCTGCTCATGGCGGTCGGCCTGTTCATCCGGATGAAGGTCACCGAGAGCCCGGTGTTCGCCGAGGCACAGCGCAGGGCAGAGGAGGAGGCGGCCCGGAGCGAGCCGGTCAAGCAGGAGGCGCCCCTGCTCACCGTGCTGCGCCGGTACCGGAAGAACATCCTCCTCTCCTGCCTCGGCGGCTGCGCGGCACTCGTTCTCCAGTCGCTGCTCGCCACCTTCATGCTCACCTATGCCACCGGTGTCGGTTTCGAACGTTCGACCGTGCTTCTTGCCCAGACCGTCTCGTCGGCACTGCACATCTTCACGATCCCGGCGTTCGCGATCCTCTCGGACCGGGTGGGCCGCCGCCCCGTCATGATCGCCGGCGCACTCGTCACGGCTGCGGCCGCGTTCCCGCTGTTCGCACTGGTCAACAGCGGTTCCGTAGCGCTCCTGTTCACGGCGTACATCATCGGCAACCCGATCCTGCAGGCGTCGATGTACGGACCGATGGCGGCGTTCGTCAGCGAGATGTTCGGCACCCGCGCCCGCTACACGGGCGCCTCGCTCGGCTATCAGCTCGCGTCCACGCTGGGCGCGGGCACAGCGCCCCTGATCGCGAGCAGCCTGCTCGCCGGAGCGGGTGGCGGCACCCACTCGGGCCCGGTCAGCCTCTACCTGATCGCCGTCTGTCTGATCAGCGCCGCGGCGATCGCGCTGACCCGGGAGTCACACCGTGCCGACATCACCGGCTCGGGTGAGGGGCAAGTGCGGGAAAGGCAGGACGCGGTTCTCCGGCGGTAGGTGCGGGACGGCAGGATCCCTGGTTGCCCGGGTGCGCAAGAACCGAGCAGCACAGGGGTCCTGTTGTCGCGGTTGCCCGCGCTCACGCCGTCCGCCTCGACTTGGTACGGAGAAAGCACAGTCGCCGGAACGCACCTTCCCGGCGTCCCCTGACCGGGACGTGGCCCGGCCGGTGCCCCCATCGTGTTGACCGCCCCCGGCGGGCAGTGCTGGAGTCGGTACGTGGACAGCATCCCCGCCAACCGGCGGCTCTGGAACGAGATCAGCAGCACCTACCAGCACGCGCACGACCCGCAGATCGGCGCCGCACCCCGGCTGTGGGGCATGTACTCCATCCCCGACGCGCACCTGCGTGCCCTGGGTGACGTCACCGGCAAGCGCGTCCTCGAACTCGGCTGTGGCGCCGGCCAGTGGTCGAGGGCGCTCGCCGCCGAGGGCGCCACCGTGGTCGGGCTCGACCTGTCCGAAGCCCAACTCGCCGCGGCAACCCGCGCCATGGGGCCGGCCCGCTATCCCTTGGTGCAAGGCGCCGCCGAACAACTGCCCTTCGCCGCCGACAGCTTCGACCTGGTGTTCTGCGACTTCGGTGGGCTCAGCTGGGCGCCCCCGCACCTGGTCGTCCCGCAGGCGGCACGGGTCCTGGGCAGAGGCGGGCGCCTGGTGTTCAACGTCGCCAGCCCGTGGTTCGAAGTCTGCTACGACGAAGCCGCCGGTCGCGTGACCACGACGCTGCAGAAGGACTACTTCGGGCTGGACACCATCGCCGAAGGCGACGGCGCGACCAGCTACCAGCTCTCCTACGGTGACTGGGTCAGGGTCCTGCGCGGCGCCGGTCTCGTCATCGACGACCTCCTCGAGCCGCGGCCCGCACGCGGAACACCCAACGGCTACAACGAAACCGACCCACCCGACTGGGCACACCGCTGGCCGGCGGAACTGCTCTGGACAACCCACAAACCGTAAGGTCGGGAGCCCGCCACGAGGAATCCGGCACCGAGTCACGCCGCGCCGGCGGGCAGTACCGCGCAGGTGCCGTGGAACCGGTCGTCGCCCAAGGCCCTGTGGCGGCTGAACCGCACGCGTAGGGCCCGCCGCCCGGCTGCGGCCGCTCACGGCGCCTGCCGGGCATGGCCTGGCGGCAGATGACCGCGATGAAGGCAACGGCGTTGCGGGTGCACGTTCTCGGCCCTACTCCTCGGGTGCCGGCTTCGGCGCCGCGAAGTCGATCTGTGTGGCGGGCAGGACCCGGACGCTGCGATCAGGAAAGTCGATGTGCCGGTAGATCTCGTTGTGATGGGCGATCGACTGGTCGGGAAGGACGAAGTCTGTCGGCTCAGGGCGGACCGACGTGGTGTGCCCGTCCGCCACCAGCACCACGTCGTAGCCGTGGCTGAGGGCCTGGCGGGCAGTGGTCTCCACGCAGTTCTCAGTGGCGAAGCCGGTGACCAGGACCTCGGTCACGCAGAGCCGGACCAGTATCTCGTCGAGGTCGGTGCCCAGGAAGGCGTCGGCGCATGCCTTCGTCACGACCGGCTCTCCGTTCTGCGCGGCCAGTCCGGGCAGGGCGTCGCCGCACCCTTGCTGCTGGACCGTGATGACAGGAACTTTCGCGGTACGCGCCCGAGAGCTGAGCCCCGCGATGGTTGCGACTGTGCGCTCGGGGCGATGCATGATCGGCTTCAAACTGCTCTGCATGTCGATGACGAGGAGCGCGGCACGGTGCGGGGTCGGCGGCATCGGCCAACCGTAGCCGCCCCCTCCGCCGTGGCGACCGGCGGTACCGAGGCATCGTTCCCGCCGTGGGACGCGAGCGGAGACGAGGGCGGCCCGCCGCGTGGACGCCGCTCCTGCTCCAGGGCTGGAGTCGGCCGGGCCGGGTGGCGGTCGGCCGGGGGCTCTACCGACCGGCGGGGCCGGAGGTGAAGAACCCGGCCATCTGCTCCAGGCCGTCCTCGCCGAACATGGTGTCCAGGCTTGCGGCGGACTCGACGGCGGAGGCTTCGCTGCGCGGGAAGAGGGCCTCTTCGTAGGCGGCCAGAGCAGCCTCGGTGTCGCCGGGGTCGGCGGCGAGGGCGAGGGCCAGCTCCGCGCCGTCGTACATCGCCAGGTTGGCGCCCTCGCCCGCGAACGGGGACATGACGTGGGCGGCGTCGCCGAGCAGCGTGACGCCGGGGACGCGGTTCCAGCGGTGTCCGACGGGCAGGGCGTGGATGCGCCGTGGGGTGATGGTCTCCGCATCGGCGACCAGGCCGCGCAGGTCCTCGTCCCATCCCTCGAAGTGAGCCAGCACCGCGGCCTTCGCGGCGACGGGATCGCTGAAGTCGATGGTGTCGATCCAGCCCTCGTCGGCCTTGCGCGCGGTGTAGACGTGCAGGCTGCCGTCGGTCTCGCGGTGGGCGAGGAGGCCGCTCCCGTGTCCCAGGGCGATGAAGAATCCGCCGCCGATGACCGCGGCGCTGCGCGGGTGGCGGGTGTCGGCCTCGTACAGGTCGGTCTCGACGAAGGAGATGCCGGTGTAGGCGGGCTCGGCGTCGGAGAGCAGCGGCCGGATGCGGGACCAGGCGCCGTCGGCGCCGATGAGGAGGTCGCTCGTGATGACGGTCCCGTCGGTGAAGGAGACCTCGTGGCGGCCGTCCCCCAGCGGACGTGCGCCGGTGACCTTGCGGCCCCAGTGGACGGTGCCTTCGGGCAGGGAGTTCAGCAGCAGGTCGCGCAGGTCACCGCGGTCGACCTCGGGGCGGTCGCCGTCGCCCTCGTCCTCGCTGGACACACGGACGGTGCCGTCGGGGCCGAGTAGGCGCATGGCCTGGCCGCCCTCGTGGACGATCTTGAGGAATGCGCCGTGCAGACCTGCCGCGTGCAACGCCTTCTGCCCGTTCTCCTCGTGGATGTCGAGCATGCCGCCCTGCGTGCGGGCTTCCGGGCCCGACTCCAGGTCGAAGATGACGGACTCGATGCCGTTGACGTGCAGGACACGGGCGGCGGTCAGACCGCCGAGGCCGCCGCCGACGATCGCGACGGGGAAGTGGGTGGTGCTCATGGGAGACCTCTTCGCAGGAGTGGGGGAGCTGGTGCGCACGGGGGAAGCGGCTGTCGCCGCCGGTGCCGGCGCGGGGGTGGGACGGTGTCGCGCGGCGGTGCCGCAGCAGTCCTTCCGGCCACTTCCACCGTAACGAACATGTTCGTAGCGAACAAGTTCGTCGAAGGGTTGCGTATGGCTACGCGCTGCCCGGACGGCGTGCGCCGCACGCCGTCCGGGCAGGACTCAGTCGGCCTGGCGCGGTACCGCAGTGCCGGTGATGCCGTTGACGAGGACGTCGAAACTCCAGCGCAGCCGGTCTCTGGCGGTGCCGCCGATCAGGTCCGGCATGTGCGCGGTGATCGCCGGATGCGTGGCCTCGTCCACGGCGTGCAGCGCGCGCACGGTGGCGTTCCAGTCGTCCTCGGAGGTCGGGTCGTGCTCGTGTGCGGACTGTTCCGCGGCGGTGGCCGTGGCGTCCTGGAGCAGCTTGTCCACCCCCCACGCGACCTGGGCGCGCGGGGCGCCGCTGCGCGCGAGCAGGTCGAGGACGCGTTCCACCAGCCGCACGTAGTTCTCGCCGCTCGGCCTGGCCACGAGTGCGGACCGGGCGAGCTGAGGGTGCTCGAACAGCACCAGGGTGTACGACGCCATGACGGAGCGCAGCTGATCGCGCCAGTCGCCACCGCTGTCCCGGCTGCTCAGATCCACCTCGCCGAGCAGCGCGTCCAGGACGGCGGCATGCAGCTCGGCGGTGTTGGCGACGTAGACGTACAAGGAGGCCGGGCCGGTGTCCAGCTCCTGCGCCAGGCGGCGCATGGTGAGCTTCTCCAGCCCGTCGGCCCGCATGATCCGCATGGCGGCGTCCACGATCCAGCGCCGGGACAGGGCGGGCTTGGCCGGACGCTCGCGCCGGCTGACCGGCTCTTTTCTCCCGTTCATACGCCGATCGTAACGAACGCGTTCGTGATGGGCGTAGCTGGCGCGGAGGGCGGAGGCGCGCGGCGATGTCCGGTTTCAGGAGCGGCAGCGACGACAGCCGCAGGGCGGTTGCTCCGGCCTCCTGTTCCGACCGATCCGGCCGCCTGTTCCGACCGGCACGGGCCGACGACCGAATTCCCCCGTGGCGGGATGCCTCCCCGTACGGCGCCACTCCCCGACAGGTCGGTGCCGCCACCGCGAACCGAGGACCTCGGCGTGCACCGCGACACCGCAGAAGACGCCTTGATCGGCGTACGTCACCATGGTCTGCCGGGCGGACCATGTGGTGGCCCGGTAGTCGGTAGGTCTGTTGTGAGGGTGGGTCCGTGGAGCGGAACGAAGACCAGGTCCTGGCTGAGGAGCTTGCCGCTCTCAGTGCGGTGGGTGGGGGTGGCGGTCGCTTGGTCCGGGCGGTGGCCAAGCTGATGAGGAAGGAAGTCCACGAGGTCGATCTGGTTCTTCCCTTGCCCTTCGACGATGCGGTGAAGCGCGTCTCCGGCGTGCTCGGGAGGGCGGGCCACGTCATCGAGACCCTGCCGGTTCGCCCTGGTGAGGATGAAACCGTTCGCATCGTCGCCGGCGGTGGTGCCGGCGGTCTGAATCCCGTAGTGGTGACCGCGCGCGTGCTGAGGGCCGATGAAGACACCTCGGAGGTCTGGCTTCGTGGCGCTGCCAAAGAGGGGCTCGTCAGACAGCGGGCGGCGGAGAAGACCGTCGTCCTTCTGGCCGCCCGGTTGAGCCGGGGAGCCGGAGAGGGCGCGACGGACGGGTGAGCAGCGTGGCGACGGCGGCCCTGACCATGTCTGGGCGCTCGACGCTGTCCAGAGGCAGGGCCATCGGTGCGCAGGCGCGCTGTTCGTCGAAGAGCTCGCATCGTGACGCACTGGTGGAGCCGACCCAAGGGCTGTCCCGCAATCCCTGGCGGATCAGCCCCCGTTGCCCCGTCGGCGTCGGCGTCGGCGTCGGTGACGGGCGTCGGCTCCGGGGGAGTGGCCACGGTGTGAAGACCCGGACCAAGCCGGAGTGGTCGGGCGGCTGCTCCCGATGAAGCGGCGGCCGACGAACGCCTCCTGCCCGAGGCCCAGGTGACGGGTGCGGATCCGGCGTACGACTTCAGTGCTCGCGCCTGCGCACCGGGCCCGGTCCCGCCGTCCGAGCGAGCACCGGACCCAAGTCATCGTTCCAGGAGGTGACTTCACTCGTCCCCTCCATGACGGGACGACGACAACCGCCGGCTCGAGACACGAACAGGGCCGCGCAGCGGCGTCGGACCCGGCGGACGCTGGCGAACTGTCAAGTAGCCGTTACGCGTTGTACGTGGCGAGTAAAGAAATCCTCCGGACCTCACGATTCTCCTGGCGAAAATTGCTTCCATCACGAAATGATCACTAAAGTTTGCGATCGAACCTTCGCGCGATCGATCACCCGTCCGGGTGGCAGCGAAGACGCCGTCGTGTCCGTGACGTGCCTGGAGCCAGCGATTCAGCTCCTCCGCGCCCCGGTGGGCGGCTCGAGGAGAAGGAGTTCGCCTCCGTGGCGTCCCACCGTCGTCCCAAAGCGCCGAGCCGTGCCCGCGTGACCGTGCTCACCGCCTCCACCGCCGCTGCGCTCGCCCTGACCGCCCAGGCAGCCCACGCCGACCCCAAGCCGACCAAGAGCGAGGTCAAGGCGAAGGTCGACAAGCTCTACTCGGAGGCCGAGAAGGCCAGCGAGAAGTACAACGGAGCGAAGGAGCAGCAGGACAGGCTCACGAAGGAGGTCGGGGAGGTACAGGACAAGGTTGCGCGCGGGCAGGACGAGCTGAACGCGCTGCGGAGCGAACTCGGTTCCATCGCCACCGCGCAGTACCGCTCGGGAGGCATCAGCCCCTCCATACAGCTCTTCTTCTCGTCGGACCCGGACGACTTCCTCGACCAGGCGTCGGCGCTGGACGGTCTGACTGTCAGGCAGACCGAGTCGCTGCAGAAGATCCAGGCCAAGCAGCGCTCCCTGGCGCAGGAGCGTAAGGAAGCCCAGGGCAAGCTCGCCGAACTCGCCGAGGTGCGTGAGGAGCTCGGCAAGAACAAGAAGGCGTCCCAGACCAAGCTCGCCGCCGCCCAGAAACTGCTGAACACCCTGACCGTGGCCGAGCGCGCCGAGCTCGCCGAGAAGGAGCAGCGAGCCAGTCGCGACGCAGGTGGGCGGCTCGACCTCGGCAACGAGGTCGCCGCGTCCGGCCTCGGAGCCGCCGCGCTCCAGGCGGCCAGCACGCGGATCGGAATGCCGTACTCGCACTCCGTCACCACGGGCCCCAACTCGTTCGATTGCTCGGGCCTGACTCAATGGGCGTACCACCAGGCCGGTGTCGAGATCACCCGCACCACGTACACCCAGATCAACCAGGGCACCCGCATCGGGCAGAGCCAGCTGAAGCCTGGCGACCTCGTCTTCTTCAGTGGCAACTCGCACGTCGGGCTGTACGCCGGCGGCGGCAACGTCCTGCACGCCCCCTACCCGGGCGCCTACGTCCGCATCGAATCGATGAGCACCATCGGCAGTTTCTACGGTGCGGTCCGCATCTGACCACACCGTAGAGACTGCACTCTGCGAGCGCGGTCAGCACTCCGGCCGCGGCGCTGGTGGTCCTGTCCTGGTGACGGCGGGCGTCCGCGGCGCGGGGTGGGCAGTTCCGGGAGCTGCTGAGAGAGGGCGGTGTTCCTCCACGTGATCATCGGATGTGATGGCGTTCATGTGGCTGGGGCGGTCGGCCCGCCCGCCCGTCGCCCTCACCGGCTCATCGCGTTCTCAGGCCGAGTCTTCCGGCCCTGTTCCTCGTGATGTTTCGGATCTTCCTGGTGTTGCCCGGCTCGACGAGCAGAGTGAGGGCGGCCGACGATGCCGCCTCCTGTGCCAAAACGCGCCGTATCCAGTCCGTGACCCTCACCAATTGGATCGGTGTCGGCACGTGGCCTCCCTTGACGGACAGGCAGAACAGCCAGTCGTGGATGCGGCGATGGATGAGGTCACGGTGCCCGTCCGCCCTGAGCCGGTCGCTCTCCGGCAGCAGTTGTGCCGACCACTGTCGGAAGTCGGCGGGGCCGGACACCTTCATCGCGATGCTGTCCACGAGGGCGACCGCCGCCGTCTTGGAGACCATTTCCATGGGGTCGCGCAGGGTCGTGGCCACGATCGCGCGGTCTCGGTCACGGTCCGCCGAGGCAGCGGTCGCCAACACGACGCGTCGGCACGCGGACGCTCGCACGTGCTCGTCCGTGACGGCATCGTCGACGTCCACGTCGAGGATGCAGGCTTCCGCCAGTAGCTCGGTCACACGCGCATGCAATGCCATGGCCCTGTTCCTTCGCACCGTCGCGCCGTCGCAGCCCGGGGGCGGACCAGCCCGCCCGCGCTCGCGCCCACGCCGTGCCCCTGGTGTCGTCACCTCGATGCGCGTACGTCTGCACAACGTGCCGACGCTGCTGTCCGGCATGGTGCTGTACCCGTGGGAGCAGGCCGGGTCCGTCCTGGCCGGGCCGGCGGACGTACTCGACGGGAGCCCGGACGAGCTGACCGTCCAGTCTGGGCGCGCACGGCGTCGCCGCCCCCATTCTCCAGCGCGGCACCGAAGCCGTGAGGAGCAGCGACCCCACCGGGCTGACGGGAGTGCTCCCCAACGGAGGGGGCTTCCGCTACTGCTCGGTCGCCTCATCCGTGCCGCACGGCTGCGGGAACGCAAGTCGGCCCGCTGACAGGCACGTTCGGTACGGGGCCCGGAGATACGCGGTGCCGGCAGCGGGCCGAGAGACTGGGCCCGGGAGGCCAGGAGCGCCGGCTGCCGCACCGGACGACATGGTGGTCAGGCGGCGCGGGCGTGGAGAATGCCTTCGACGCCCTGGAGGAACGTCTCGGAGACCAGTTCGGGGTCGGAGAGGCAGCCGCAAGCCATGGCACCGTCCCGCAGCATGACGAGATGCCGGCCGGCGGGTCCGGGAGGCGCGGAGCCGGTCTGGGCCAGCAGCTCCGTGACAGTCTCCTGGAACCACTGCCGGTGAGCCAGGACGGCCTGGTGAACCGGGTGCTCCGGGTCGGGGTACTCGGCCGCCGCGTTGAGGAAGGCGCATCCGCGGAAGCCCGGGGAGCGGATTCCCGCCGTGATGGTCCGGCACACGGCGCGGACCTTGTCGGCCCCCGACTCCTCCTCCGCCTGGGCCGCCTCGGCCTGCGCCCGGAGGTCCCGGTCGGCCTGCTGGAGGTAGGCGAGGACGAGGTCTTCCTTGCCCGTGAAGTGGCGGTACATCGTGGCACGGGTGACCTGCGCCTCCGCCACGATGCGGTCGATGCCGACGGAGTGGATCCCCTCCGCGTAGAAGATCCTGGTCGCTGTGTTGAGCAGCCGCGCCCGCGCTGCCGACGTGCCGCCTTCTTTGGTCCTCTGGCTCATGCGCCCAGGTTATCGAAGAGCGAGAGAGAACGATCTGGCTCCTCATGACGATCGGCCGGCTCCGAGAAGAGCCTGCCGGTCGGTCCTTGCCGGAGGCTGCCCTGTTGCTCCGGCGGCGTGCTGGTTGACCCCGACGGTGTGGTGCCGCCGCCGAGCTCCCAGGTGATCGTGCCGTGCCACACCGCCTCGCCCGCGCCCATGAGGATCTGACGGGCAGTCGGCGGATACGGGTGGAGCCACCGACTGCCCTGGATTATCGGCCAGTTCGTCCGCGGGGCGACCGGAATGACACGTAGCTCTCTCGGGGGTTGGGGGAGGTACGCAATGACCCATGGCGCACCGGTTCAGCTGGCTCTCCGAGGGGACCCAACGCTCGCCTCGACGAGTTGAGCGTGAATGCGCCAGTCGGTCGAGTGATCGTCCCCTCGCCCGGGGCTGGGCGGAATGCCGTCATGGCGCTTGCTGCGGGCCGCTGACTGCTGTGCAGATACCCGCGAGGAGGGTAGAACGTTCGGTCTTGACAAATGGCGACGCTCTCGCGAAGCTGTGAACAGAACGTTCATTCTCCCTGGGTGGCGGGCGCGGACCTGTCCAGCACCGGCTTGAGACGTCATCCGCCACGACTGTCCGAACCGGGCGATCGTGCCGGTCCGGGAGATGTGCACCCGGCCTGATCGAGGAGGCCGGGTGCAGGAACCCCTGAACTCGCTCTCTTTTCCAATTTCACACACCACTGAAAGGCATCATCGTGAGCGCCATTGCTGCTCCGTCCGATACCGCTGGGACGGCCTCTGCCCTGCGGCGGCTCTACTTCGTCCGGTTCGCGTTCGCCGTCGTCTGGGCCCTCGTGATGTTCACGATGACCAAGGAGATCACCCCGGTCGGGGCCGTTCTCCTGGTGCTGTACCCGCTGTTCGACGTGGGTGCGGCCATCTATGACGCGAGGGCCTCGCGCAGCACGGGATCGCCGACGCTGTTGTACGTGAACATCGCGGTCAGCCTTGCCACGGCTGTCGGGCTGGGCGTCGCCTGCGCGTCGGGTATTCCGGCCGTGCTGCGCGTCTGGGGTGCCTGGGCGGTCGTGGCCGGTCTGGTCCAGCTGATTGTGGCCATTCCCCGCCGCAAGATGGGCGGCCAGTGGCCGATGATTCTCAGCGGCGGGATCTCGGTCCTGGCCGGAGGGTCGTTCATCGCATCGGCCGGTGCGGACGACCCGTCGCTGACCAGTGCCGTCGGCTATGCCATCCCGGGCGGCATCTTCTTCCTGATCTCGGCCCTGCGCCTGAAGCGCGCCGCCCAGGAGAGCTGACATGGGTGACGACACGTACGACGTCATCGTGATCGGTGCGGGGCCGGGCCGGTGTGTCGGTGCTCTTCGGTCGGGAGGCCGGCGCTGTGGAACCGTGACGACGACGGCACGGTGCACATCACCCTGACCACCGGTCACCTCGTCGAGTCCGACGAGGTCCTCGTCGGCACCGGCCGCACGCCGCACACGCAGGACGTCGGTCTGGACGCCGTCGGTCTGGAACCGGGTGCCTGGCTCCGGTGGACGACACACCGCGTGTGGTCGCGGACGACGGGGAGTTGGTGGGGGACGGGTGGCTGTACGCCGCCGGTGACGTCAACCGGCGCGTGCAGCTGACCCACCAGGGCAAGTACCAGGCGCGTGCCGTGGGGGGGAGGTCATCGTGGCGCGCGAAGGGAGAGGCGATCGACGGCAGTCGGTGGGGCTGCCACGTGGCGGCCGTCGGCGGCGCACCTCCACGGGCGGTTGTGGGCGCCCTTCCACGAGCCCAAGTGCTCGCAGGTCCATCCACGGCGTCCCCAGTGCGGTACTTGAACGCGATCGCGTCGATCACCTGCCGGTGATCACGCCACCGGCCACCCCGCTTCGGCGTCCCGTCCGGCAGCGGCGGCTCGATCCTCGCCCACTGTGCTTCAGCCAACGGAACAGTCTGTGAGTGTGCATGGAATCAGCCGGTCCGCGAGCGGGGACCGGGTGCGATGAACCCGCGCAGGCAAGGAGCAGCGGGAAGCCACTGTGGTGCCGGATCGGCGTGCCTCTCCAAAACCGGCAGGTGCCCCAGAGGCGGATCATGAGAAGGTGCGGTCAGACCCGGCAGAGGGAGAAGAATGGGGCTCATCTACAGCTACGACATATACCTGCGTCCCCGCAACGTCGCCAAGGTGCTGGCACATCTGGCCGAGCTGGCACCACCGGCCCGTCGCGTGCCGCCGCTCGAACTCACTCTGCCCGGTGGTGACCGGCTCGTCCTCCCGTTCACGTCCCACTTCAAGAGCGAGCCGGTCGACTGCTCCACGAGCAGCACGCTCGAGCTCGACACGTCCATCATGTTCGACGTCGATGACGCACTGCGTGCGTACGCGGAGACGGGCGGCCCCGAACCGGAGGCGGACGGGCGCCTCCAGGTCGGGTACATCTACGCGACGATCCGGTTCGAGTCCTTCCTGCACCCTGGTTACGCGTCGGTGAGGTGCTGGGCAGCGACGTCGGGGATGAGCCGCATGTTCGCGCGGTCGACCAACGTCAGGAAGGTGTTCACCGACCTCGCCGCCGCCAGCGGCGGAGTGTGCTGCCTGTTCGACACCGGCGACGGCGGCCCCGTGCACGTGTGCTGGTTCAACGGTGAGACCACCCAGGAGACGGTCCCCGGCCCCCGCTTTCCGGATCGGCCAGCACTTGTGGCGAGTTGGTCCGACCCCGGGGGGTGAGCGCCGGTGTCCCTTGGCCACTACGCCCCCGGACGGATCATCCGAGTGCACTCTTCAGGGGACCCGTGAAGCTGCCGGTGTCGGCTTCGTTGAGGGTGCCGAGTTTGACCAGGCGTTTCAGCTTGGCTCGGGTGCCTTCGATGTTCTCGGCAGCGGTTCGTGGTCGAGGGCCTGGCAGACATAGCCGGCCCCGCAGCGGCCCGGTCGAGTCGCTGAAGACGGCGAGGACGCCGGGGCTGGTCCGGTGCCTCAGGCAGGTCCGATGGACCGGCCTGAAGCCGGTCGGCCGGGGACGTTGTCGGCTGCCCCCTCGCCTGCCGCGCTGAAGGCCGGA
Organism: Streptomyces sp. CB02058; assembly: GCF_001905505.1. Lineage (GTDB taxonomy): Bacteria > Actinomycetota > Actinomycetes > Streptomycetales > Streptomycetaceae > Streptomyces. Next base: position 51,996 of record NZ_LIPG01000004.1, on the reverse strand, counting down.
CCGTACGACGGTGCCACGCAGCCCGTCCGCCCCCGACGGATGCGAGGGCGGACGGGCTCTGTCCAGTCCGGTCACTCGGACCTCGGAGTGCATGGTGCTGCTCCGGTCCGAGTGCGAACGTCAGTCGGAGACGGTGAGGACGAGCTTGCCGCGGGTGCGGTTGGTCTCACCCAGTCGGTGTGCCTCGGCCGCCTCCTCCAATGCGAAGGTCCGCTCCACCTCGATACGGACCTTGCCTGAGTCGACCAGTCCCGCGATCGTCGTCAGCGCGGCGGAGTCCGGCTCCACCAGGAACGGGCTGGTGCGCACCCCGGCCTGGCCGGCGACCGTGGCAAGGCGCTCCGGAACACCGTCGGGAATCGCGACGACCAGGCCGCCGGGACGGGTCACCGACACGGACCGTACGTCGGTGTCGTCCAGCGCGCCGACCAGGTCGATGACGACGTCGACGTGACCGGTGACGTCCTCGAACCGCTGCCGGGTGTAGTCGATCAACTCGTCCGCGCCCAGTTCCTTGAGCCAGGCGTGCCTGTGTTCGCGGGCGGTCGCCACCACCTCGGCGCCGAGATGCTTGGCGAACTGCACGGCCAGGTGACCGACGCCGCCCGCCGCGGCGTGCACGAGCACGCGCTGCCCTGCCTGCACATGGGCGGTGTCGACCAAGGCCTGCCACGCAGTGAGCGCTGCGAGGGGCAGCGCCGCGGCCTCGACGTGACCGATCGAGGCCGGCTTGCGGGCGAAATGGCGCGAGGGCGCTGTGACGTACTCGGCGTAGGCACCGGCCGGCCGGGGGAACCAGGGCATGGCGTAGACCTCGTCGCCGGGCGCGAGCGTGGTGACCCCGAAGCCGACCTCTTCCACGACGCCGGAGACGTCCCAGCCCAGGACCAGCGGCATTGTCTGAAGTCCGGCCATGCCCTGACCGGCGCGGGTCTTCCAGTCCACCGGGTTGATCCCGGCGGCGTGCACCCGCACCAGCACCTCGGTGGGCAACGGCTTAGGCCGGGTGATCTCCTCGTGCGTCAGAACCTCGGGGCCGCCGAATTCCTTGATGGTGACAGCACGCATCGGGCGCTCGCTCATGCTTCCTCACTCACATCTGTTCCGTACGTCTTCCTGCCGGGGTGTGGCCCGGCGGGAACCACTCTGTCGAGGGTGGACGCATGTGTGTGAGTGGCCTGAGAGACGGCAGTCGTGCAATTCCAGCCATGCCACCTCCTGCTCGTGCCGGAGGCGGGGCACGGCTCTGTGACCGCGACCAGGGCGTCCCGTAACGTGAACTGCCCGATTCAGTCGTGACCGGGCGTCACGCATGCTTTGGCTGTCCCGGCCGTCCGCACGGGTTCGCGGTCGGTCGGGATGCGGCCTCGTCGTAACCGCGAACACGCAGGTCAGCATCAGCCCGGCACGCTGACCGAATCGGCGAGGCGCTGATGTCCTCACCCACGCGAGCCCAACTCCCCGGACGCCGGACGTTGGTGTCAACGCGTACACCCAACGCACCCTGGCCGGACGCTGGCTGTCCACGACGGGCATGCCGGCTGTGCGCCGTTGCGCACAACACCCCTGTTCGCATGCCGAGACGGGCGAGCCGGCGGCTTGACGCGCCGGCGGGATCGGTGAAACATCCACCCCATGCGCACCCGCATTCTCGTACTTGGACAGCGCGTCGGCTGAAGCCGGGACCCTCTGCCTCACGGTCACCGCTCGACGCGCTCCCCTCGGTTGCCCACCGGCACGAGGGGTTTTTTTGTTGCCCCGGCCCAATGCGCCTCGGGCAGTCACGCGCCGGTACCGCGTCCCCATGCCCTCAGCAGTGAACAGAGAGAATGCCCATGCCCGAGCACGCCACAGAGCACCGGACTGTCCAGTCCATCCCGCCCGCGACGGCGCACGCCCCCGCCGCGACGCCTCCCGCCGCCCCTCCTGTCGGCGCTTCCGAGGGTGACCCGGTCACCGGGGCGCAGTCGTTGATCCGCTCGCTGGAAGTGTGCGGGGCGGAGGTCGTCTTCGGCATTCCGGGCGGGGCCATCCTGCCCGCGTACGATCCGATGCTGGACTCCCGCAGTCTGCGCCACATCCTGGTCCGCCACGAACAGGGTGCGGGCCATGCCGCGACCGGTTACGCGCAGGCCACCGGCCGGGTCGGGGTGTGTATGGCGACGTCAGGACCGGGTGCCACCAATCTGGTCACCCCGCTCCTTGACGCGTACATGGACTCCGTGCCGTTGGTCGCGATCACCGGCCAGGTCGAATCCGGTCTCATCGGCACGGACGCCTTCCAGGAAGCCGACATCGTCGGGATCACGATGCCGGTCACCAAACACGGCTTCCACGTGACCGATGCGGACGAGATCCCCCGTGTGATCTCCGAAGCCTTCCGGCTCGCCTCGTCCGGGCGGCCCGGCCCCGTCCTGGTCGACATCACCAAGGACGCCCTGCAGGCGGACACCGTGTTCGTCCCCCCGGCGCCGTGGGAGCCCGCGTCCCCGCCGCTGTCCCGGGCGCACGGCAAGCAGGTCCGTGCGGCGGCCCGCCTGATCACCGGCTGCAAACGGCCCGTGCTGTACGTCGGCGGCGGTGTCGTCAAAGCCGGCGCGACCGCGGAGCTGAGCGAGCTCGCCGAGTTGACCGGCGCCCCTGTCACCACCACTCTCATGGCGCTGGACGCGTTCCCCGGCGGCCACCGCCAGCACCTGGGCATGCCGGGCATGCACGGGTCCGTCCCGGCCGTGGCCGCGTTGCAGAAGGCCGACCTGATCGTGGCTCTCGGGGCCCGCTTCGACGACCGGGTCACCGGCAGGCCGGACACGTTCGCCCCGCACGCCAAGGTCGTGCACGTGGACATCGACGCCGCGGAGATCGGCAAGAACCGCGCCGCCGACGTCTCCATCGTCAGCGACGCCCGCACCGCGATCGCCGATCTTGCCCGGGCGGTCCGGCACCTGCGCGCGGAAGGCGAGACCGGGGCCGCCGCCGAGTCCCGCTACACGGGCTGGTGGCGGGAACTGGACCGCTGCCGCGCTTCCTACCCCCTCACCTACGACCGGCCCGCCGACGGCCGGCTCGCACCGCAGCACGTCATCGAACGGATCGGCCAACTGGCTCCCCAGGGAACGGTCTTCACCGCTGGGGTCGGCCAGCACCAGATGTGGGCCGCCCACTTCCTCCCGCACGGGAAGCCCCGCACCTGGCTCAACTCCGGGGGCGCCGGAACCATGGGGTACGCCGTCCCCGCCGCCATGGGTGCGAAGGTCGCACGGCCCGGCAGCACCGTGTGGGCCGTCGACGGGGACGGTTGCTTCCAGATGACCTGCCAGGAACTGACCACGTGTGCGCTGAACGGCATTCCGATCAAAGTCGCCGTCATCAACAACGGCGCCCTCGGCATGGTCCGTCAGCTCCAGAACATGTTCTACGACCGGCGCCACTCCGCCTCCACCCTCCACTCGGCTCCTGGTCGTGAGCGTCCTGGCCAGGCTCCCGCCGGCACCCGCGTTCCCGACTTCGTCGAACTCGCCGAAGCCCTGGGGTGCGCCGCACTGCGCTGCGAGTCGGCCGACGACCTGGACGACACCATCCGCAGGGCCAACGCCATCGACGACCGGCCCGTCGTCGTCGACTTCATCGTCGAGGAGGACGCCATGGTCTGGCCGATGGTCCCGGCCGGGGCGTCCAACGACGCCATCATGACCGCTCTCGACCTGCGTCCCGACTTCGGGCAGCCGGACGACTGACAGGCGGTGGCCGCGGTAACGGGTCCCGCCGTGGACGCGGGGCCCGAGCCGCACCCACGGCTGCTCAGCCCTTCGCCGAGCCCGGCACGACGACGTCACCCCTCCGCGGGCCGGGCTTCACGACGACATGGTCGACTCCTCCGGCGAGCAGCCGACCGTGACGGCCGGTGACGCCCGGCCCGGCGGGATGGGGCACGGATGCACCTGAGGCCAGGGACAGCACCGCACGAACTCCATGCGTGCGCGCGAAGACGGACGATCAGGCCTCACTTGCCCGGGATGCGGGGCAGAGGCGGCACGGAGGGGACTCCGCAAGAACGGGCCGGGTTGCCAGTAGACACCGTGGAAGTGGTGTCATACCCATCATGACAGGTCAGAGCGTGTTCTCGTAGGACGAACGGCACAGGCGACCAGCCTTGTCCGGTCCGCTGCGGGACACCCAGAATCTCCGTCATGAATCGCTCGGGGAAAGTTGATCAGGACGACATCGTGCGGGCGCGGAATACGCTGCTCGCATCGGGACACCGCACGCCGCACGAGGAAGTCGACGCCTACCGGGTGCTTGCCCAGGTCAGCCCCGCCTCGTACCTGCCGCTCCTGTCCAAGGCGCTGCAGCGTCTGAGTTACGACGCCAGCCGCGGCAGGCCGCATCCGGACAGTCTCGCGCTGTGCGAGGAGGCGGTGGCCGTGGCGCGGTCCATGGACATGGCCGAGACCGCCCGTGCGCATGTTCTGTACGAGGCCCTCGACTCGTGCCAGAGAGAGCTGTACGCCGTGGGCCGACGCGCCGAAGGGCTCGCCATGCGCGCCGAGATGCTCGCCATCGGCCGCGCACAGGCCGAACTGTCCGGAGCTCCCGTGGCCGGACTGGACAAGTGGGCTGCAGGCCTTTCCGAGGAGGGCCGGTACACCGAAGCCGCCGATGCCATGACCGAGTTGGTCGCAGCGGTCCTGCCCCTCGGGCCCGCCGACGGGGGCCTCGCGTGGTCACTCCTGGAGTGGATCGCCGCCCTCCATGACGCCGGCCGGTCCGGCGACGCACTCGCCGCGTTCCAGACACTCGTCAGCATGGAAGCGGCCGAGGCCACGAAAGACGGCGGCCCGATGGCCTGCCACCTCTACTCGCTCATCGGATACGCGCAGATGCTCGACAGGCACGGCCGAGGGGAGCAGGCGGCCCTCGTACGGCAAGAGGCGCTCACCTTGCTGACGGGGTGGGCCGATACCGGTGAGCGGAGATCCTGGAGTAGTTATGAGGCGTCGTTCTGGGCGGTGCTGCTGTCCTTCTCCGGCGCCGATGGCGAGTGGCCCGCGTCCGATGGACCGCGTCCCCCTTCGGGGGCGGCGCCCATGACGTGGTCGCCCGATGCCAGGCGGCGCTACTTCGACAGTCGTGATGTCCTCCGTGACGAGGTGGACACCCTTGCTGCGCGAGCAACCGAGGATCCGGACCGGTATCTGGCCGAACTGGTCCGGCTGCATCGGGTCCTCACCGTCCGCTCCGCCGTCTACTGGGAGCATCGCACCCATCTGTTCGTGGAGCGCGTGCGTTCCCTGTTCGACGAGGGAGTGGTACTCGCCCGCCGGCTGTCTCAGCACGACCCGGCAGACGGAACGCGAACACTGGCCAGGACCCTGATCGACCGATCGACCTTCTGCATCGCCGCCTGCGAGTTCAGGCCCGCGCTCGATGACTTCCGGGAAGCGCTGGGGTATCTGGGGGAGGCCAACTGACCCGAGCCGGCCACGTCCTGCCCAGGACTCGTACACACGAGGAGCTCGCGCCAGGCCGCGGAAGACCGGTGAGCCGGGTCCCCCCGGCCTTCGGCGTCGAACAGTGTCATTCTCATCACGGGCCACGCCTCCCGCCTGCGAGGATGCAGCCGCGTGGTGTCCTCCAACTCGCCGCCCAGGCTGTTGGCTCGTGTGCTCGTCTGTGATGCACCATGCAACTGGTGGATTCCCGTTCGACCCGAAGGACTGAGTCGTGGCCGACCGACCTGAGATCGTCTGCATCTGCGGGTCTGCCCGTTTCGCGGGCGAGATGCGTGCGGCGAACCGTGATCTGACCTTCGCAGGTGTCATCGTCGTAGCGCCCGGCGAGGCAGACGAGTTGATCACCAGCGAGCAGAAGACCGCTTTGGACGCCCTCCATCTGCGCAAGATCGACCTGGCTGACCGGGTTCTGGTCGTCAACCCGGGCGGGTATGTCGGCGAGTCCACGCACAGGGAGATCGCATACGCCCACGCCACCGGCAAGCCGGTCTCGTTCACCGATCCCCCAGGCCGGTAGACGCTTCGTGGTGCGCGCGGGGGACGAGCGCGGGGTGTCCTCCAACGGGGTCGACGGAGGGCAGTGCTGCGCTCGTGGGCCCCGGGCATTCCGCGGCGGGATCCGATTCGTGGGTCAGGCCCGCTCCGTACGGACTCGCTCGGATTCGCGCTGCTGGTAGTCGCGCGGAGAGAGTCCGTGGAAGCGGGAGAAGGCGGCGCTGAACGTGGGCAGGTGGGCGTACCCGGTCCTGCGCGCGACGGCGCTGGGCGGCGCGCCTCCGACGAGCAGGTCGCGAGCGATGCGCATGCGGGCGGCATAGCGCCAGCGCCCCAGTGTCATACCTGTCTCGTCGCGGAAGGCACGGTGGATCTCGGCGCTGACATCAACATTCTGCGTCCCGCCAGGCTCGCCGATGCGACGCAGGCACTCCATCGCGACACCACGCGCGCGCGGATTCGTGGGCATCGGCACCGACAGTGCTCGCTGCGCGGCGACCTGTTCCGTGAACAGGTCGAGGATGTGGCGGGGGTTGTGGCCGTCAGGACGCAGTCCGGACCGGGCGCTGATCGAGCAGAACATCAAGTAGTCGTCCCACGCGGGCGAGAACCGTACCTGCAACGGCTCTGTCAGCTGGAGATCGCCGGTACTCGCGTTGCCCAGCGGCAGGGACACGGAGTTCTCGCGGAGGCCGGTGACATGCTCCAGTTCTGCGGGGATCCAGGTCGCCACTCCCCGCTCCCGCTCGTAGTGCTGGTCGCCGATGTCCAGGTACCCGCTGCCCCGATACATCCAGCTGAGGACGTGGATGTCGTTGGTGTGCGACGGCGTGCTGGCCGCGGGCAGCATCTCGGGCGCAGCGGGAGTGTCCGTCCTGCGCATCATGCGGACCAGGTCGTCGGTCTGCCGTGCCGCCGCTGCCCGTTGCGTGAACCCGCGGGCGCCGGGTCGGGCGGAGAGCCTTCGGCCGAACTCGTGGGGGGTCAGTCCGAACCGTCTCTTGAAGGCCCGCGTGAGGCCGTTGCGGCTGGCGAAGCCCACTCGAGCGGCCACCTGGTCCACGTCGTATCCGGCAGCGAGCAACTCCACGGCAGCGCCGAGTCGGCAGAGCAGCCGCCACTGCTCGAACGTGTGCCCGGTGTCGGTGAGGAAGTCACGGCGAAGGGTGCGCGCGCTGGAGAGCACTCGCGAAGCCCATTGCTCGACGGTGAGGTCGAGCGCGGGGTCGCGCGTCAGTTCCTCGGCAACCTCCCTGGCGCCGAGGGCTCGCGGCATCGGCGGCGAGACGAACTCCTCCGAGCCCGGATCTCGCCCGACGTCGACGGGCGCCGGGGGGCGCGAGCCAGGACGCCGAAGGAGCTCCTCGATCGCCTCGAGTGAGTACCCGCTGCCGCTGAAGGGGGTGACCTGCAGGTTGAAGAGCTGGATGAGCCAGTCCTGCCAGCCACCGGGAACGTCGAACCGCGTCAGTTCCGACAGCCCCCGAGCACCGACGCCGGCGTGGGGCCACAGCGGGAAGGCGACAGTGCCCGGCTCAGTGGTGATCGCCCGTTCCGCCCAGCCGTCTGCGGGTATCCAGGCGCCTTCACCGGCCTTGAGGCGGACCACCGGGCCGCCGTCGAGGCACACCTGCGCCACGCCGGTACGAACCCAGAGCAGCAGCGGTCGTACGGGCGAATCTGCCGAACCCAACTGCGCGGCCGGAATCGGCGGCGGGTCGCCGACGCCTGCGGCGAACGAGGAGGTAACCACCATGTCCTAACCCTACGGCAGTCTGCGCACACCACTTCAGGTAAGGTTCCCCTAACTTTAGCAAGGCGCACCCTTCCGTAGCCGGTGCGCGACCCTCTGCCTCGAAGCGACCGGAAAGGTCAGTTTCCGCATGCCCAAAACCTCGCGCCGACTCACCGTGCGCCCGCCGACCCTGCGTGAGGTCGAAGTGGTCCGCACTGTCGACATCACCCCGGGAATGCGACGGGTCACGCTGAGCGGCGAACACTTGCATGCGTTCACCACCGCGGACGGCCTCGTGCGCCCGGCCTTCGAGTCCCCGGGTTTCGACGACGACCTCGCGTTCTACTTCCCGTACCCGGGTCAGCCCGATCCGGTGCTTCCGGTCCAGGCCGAGGCCAAGTTGATCGTGCCCAAGGATCCTCGACCGCTGTCGAGGGTCTACACGGTCCGTCGGTGGGACCCCGAAGCCGGTGAGCTGGACGTGGACTTCGTCAAGCACGGAGTGGGCGCGGGCACGACGTGGGCCTATCGCGCCCGGCCGGGTGACCGTGTCCACCTCAGTGGCCCGAGCACGTCCAAGGCGTTCCCGACCGGCGCCGACTGGCTGCTCGTGGCAGGCGACGACACCGCACTCCCCGCGATCGGCCGCCTGCTCGACGAGCTCCCGCCCGATGCCCGGGCGCAGGTGTTCATCGAGATCGCCGAGGACACCCACCGCCAGGAGCTGCGCGAGCTGCCCGGGGTCGACGTGACGTGGCTGGTCCGCCCCGGCGCAACGGCCGGGACCGTATCGCTGCTCACCGAGACCGTCCGCGGTACGGAGTGGTGGCCGGGCCAGGCGTTCGCGTGGCTGGCCGGCGAGCACACGGCCGTACGGGACATCCGACGGCACCTGGTCGAGGACCGTGACGTCCCCAAGGAGGACATCGACTTCGCCGGCTACTGGCGTCGCTCCGAGGTCGTCGTACTGGAGACCGACGGGGCGGTACCCGACCCGGAGAGGACGGTCACCCCGTTCCAGAAGCTCCACGACCTGACCGAGCTCGTCGCGCCGATCGCGATCCGCACCGCCGTCGAGCTGGGCGTTCCCGATCTGGTCTCCCGCGGCGTGACCAGCGTGACCGAGCTGGCCGCCAAGGCCGGCGCCGACGAGCGCGCTCTGGGCAAGCTGCTGCGTTACCTGCACACCTTGGACGTGGTGACCGAGACGGAACCGTGTCACTACGCCCTGACGCCGGTCGGCGACGTCCTCACTCTCGAGTTCATCGCCGACCGGCTCCACTCCGCCGGGGTGGTCGGTCGCGAGATGCTCGGGATCCACGGCCTCACGGAGTCGGTCCGCACCGGCCGACCCGCCTACGCCTCGGTCACCGGCCAGACCTTTGCCGACGTGCGAGCCGAGCAGGACTACGAGGACCGTCACCTGGAGCGCCTGGCGAAGTTCCAGCCCGCACTGGCCGAACCCATCGCAACGTCCGGCCTGCTCACCGGAGTCCAGCACCTGGTGATCCACTCCGGAGGTGCCGGGGCCCACGCCCGCGAGTACGTCGCGGCCCACGAAAGCCTGCGCGTGACGATCTGTGCCCTGCCCGCCCAGGCCGACTGGCTGCGCCGCGACCTGCCCGCGACGATCCCCGACGAGCGGCAACGCATGCGGGTCGGTGTGCTGGAGCAGTCCGTCTTCGAGCCCGGCCCGGCAGCCGACGCTGTTCTCATCAGCCGCGCCTTCAAGACCCTGCCCGACGCCGACGCCGCTCACGCACTGCGCCGGGCGGCCGAGAACCTCGTCCCCGGCGGACGGGTGCTGCTGATCGAGGACGTCTTCGACACCGGCGAACTCGACGAGCACGACGGCGAGGAAGACCTGATCGGCCTGGTCTGCCACGGCTCCGGCCTTCGCACCGCAGCGGAGCTGGACGCCGTCATCGCCCGGGCCGGCCTGACGCGCAGGGCGGCTCACACCGTCGGTCTGGGCGCCACCGTCCACGAACTCCTCCGCTCCACCGTCGACTGAGTTTCTCCGCTCCACCGTCGACCAGCTCCTCCACCCAGCGAGAAGAAGAGAAATGAAGAGAACGCCCATGAACAACAAGCCCCTGATGAGACGCGGCGCAACTCTTGCCGCCGCGCTGATGAGCGCGTCGCTCGTTCTCACCGCCTGCGGCGGTGACCGCGACGACACCGGTGACAAGGCTGCCGAGACCCGCAGCGACAAGGCGGCCAAGACCCGCAGCGTCAAGGCTGAGAACGGCACGATCGAGGTGCCCGCCGCCCCCCGGCGGATCGTCACGATCGGCAACACGAACCTCCCCTTCATCGATCTGGGCGGCAAGCCGGTAGGCGTCACCGAGGCGTCCGACTCCGAACTCGCCGTGCTGCCGGAGGAACAGAGGACCGCGTACGAGGCAGCCGAGATCGTCGGCAGCAACGGTGGTGAGGTGGACCTCGAGAAGCTCGCCGCCCTCAAGCCGGACCTCATCCTGGTCCAGTTCCACTCGAATGACTGGGGCAAGGTCGGCAAGCGGCTCGAGACGATCGCCCCGACCGTGTACTGGGGACTCGACACCGAGTGGAAGGCCTTCGCCGACGCCATCGCGGTGGCCGGCAACGTCACGGATGAACTCAGCCGGCAGAAGGCGGAGTACAAGGAAAAGGTCACCAAGATCCAGGAGACCTACGGCAAGATCATCGACAGCACCTCGTTCGTCGACGTCTCCCGCGGAGACTGGAGCGATCCCGGAACGTTCTACATCGCGGACATCGGCTGCTCCGAGATCGCCCGGGACGACATCGGCCTGGACCTTCCCGAGGCGGCCGAGGGCAAGGACCCCCTGGCCTACGAGTCCCTGCCGTTCGAGCAGATCGGCGAGCTGTCCGAGTACGACGTGGTCACTTACCCCGTCGACGCGGACGGCCGCCCGGTGGAGCCGTTCGTGCCGGTGATCGGGACCAACACCTGGAAGGCGCTTCCCGCCGTGAGTTCCGGTCGGGCGTTGGGCGTCTTCTGCCCCGGCAACAACTCCTACGGGCCCGTCATCCAGTACCTGGACTCGCTCGACGGTGCACTGGCGACCCTCCCCGGCAAGCAGTGACAGCCCTCGCCCTGCGGCGGGACGGTCCGGGCACCGAGAGGGTGCCCGGACCGCCTCGCCGTCTGCTCGGTCTGGTCGTCGCGCTGGTGGTACTCGTGGTCCTGCTGGTGCTGAGTGTCATGATCGGTTCGACGGTGATCGCGCCGTCAGTGGTGTGGGACGCGCTGTTCCACTCCTCGGCCGGCATCGACCAGTTCGCGATCCGCGACTTCCGGCTGCCGCGCACGATCGTGGGTCTGGTCGTCGGCGTCGCCCTCGGTCTGTCGGGCGCGTTGATCCAGGCGCTCACCCGCAATCCCCTGGCCGATCCGGGTGTCCTCGGTGTCCATGCCGGTGCGTCCTTCGCGGTGACGGTCGCCGTGGGCCTGTTCGGCGTCCGCGATGTCCAGGGCTACATGTGGTTCGCGTTCGCGGGGGCGCTGATCGTCACCCTCCTCGTGCTCGCCTTCGGGTCGACACGGCAGGGCTCCTCGCCGGTGGTCATGGTGCTCGCCGGGGTCTGCGTCGGTGCCGTGCTCGGCGGTGCCAGGGAGGCGCTCCAGTTGACCGACCCGGACGCCTTCGACGCGATGCGGAACTGGAACGCCGGGTCGATCGCGGGCCGCCCGCTCGAGGCCGTGTGGCCGGTCCTGCCGTTCCTCGCTGTGGCACTCGTCCTGGCCTTCACGGTGTCGGGCCCGCTCAACGCTCTGGCGCTGGGCGACGAACTGGCGGTCGCCCAAGGGGTCCGGCTGGTACGCACCCGTGTTCTTGCGGTGATCGCGCTCACCCTCCTCGCCGGTGGCGCCACCGCGATCGCCGGACCGATCGGATTCGTCGGACTGATGGTGCCGCATGTGGCCCGCTGGATCGTCGGCCCCCACCAACGCTGGATCTTCGCCTACAGCATCGTTCTCGCCCCGAGCCTGCTGCTGGTATCCGACGTCCTGGGCCGCATCGTGATGCGTCCCGGCGAGATCCCCGTGGGGATCATCACCGCCTTCGTCGGCGCCCCCGTTCTCGTCGCGCTGGTGCGGCGGAGGAAGTCGAGCGGACTATGAGCACACACATTCCGCGGGTGGAGTTCGGGCGGCGCGTGCTGGTGCTGCGGCGCCGACGGATCGGCGTGCGGTTCCAGTGGCGCTCGGTCGTCGTCTGCACGGTGCTCGCGGTCGCGATCGCCTGTACGGCGGTGCTCGCGCTGATGACCGGCTCGTACGCGCTGAGCTCCGGGCAGGTGCTCTCCGCGCTGACCGGCCAGGAGACCGGCATCGTCCGCGAAGTCGTGGTCGAGTGGCGGCTGCCTCGGGTGGCCGCGTCGCTGGTGTTCGGCGCGGCTCTGGGTGTGAGTGGGGCGGTCTTCCAGTCCCTGATGCGCAACCCTCTCGCCGACCCCGGCATCGTCGGGTTCTCCCAAGGCTCCTACACCGGCGCACTGGTCGTGATTCTGGTCGTCAACGGCACGTACGCGCAGCTGGTCGGCGGGGCGTTGCTGGGCGGGACGGCCACCGCGGTGGCCGTGTACGTGCTCGCCTACCGGAAAGGGGTGCAGGGGTTCCGGCTGATCATCGTCGGCATCGGCGTCTCGGCGATGCTCGGGTCGCTCAACACCTGGCTGATCCTCAAGGCCGATCTGGACCAGGCGATGTCCGCGGCCGCGTGGGGCGCCGGGTCGCTCAACGGCGTGTCCTGGGACCAGGTCGTCGTCGGCGGCGCCTGCATCGCCGGACTCCTGCTGCTGGCCGGGGTGCTGAGCCGGCCGATGCGCCAGATGGAGCTGGGTGACGACGTGGCCGCCTCGCAAGGGGTCCGGGTCTCGCCCGTACGCCTCGGCCTGATCCTGGTGGGAGTCGCGCTGACGGCGACGGTCACGGCCGCGTCGGGGCCGATCGCGTTCATCTCCCTGGTCGCCCCGCAGATCGGGCGCCGGCTCGTCCGTTCCGCCGGGATCACCCTCGTCCCAGCGGCCTTCGTCGGCGCGCTGCTGTGTCTTGCGTCGGACTACCTCGCCCAGCACGTGGCCCCCACCCCGCTGCCGGTCGGCATCATCACCGTCGTGCTCGGCGGCGGCTACCTCGGATACCTGCTGTTCACCGAAGCCAGGAGACGCCTGTGAGCGCAACCCCGACCGACACCGCGCGCCTCCGCCTGGAGTCGGCGACGATCGGCTACGACAAGCGGATCATCTCCGAGCACCTTTCGGTGGCCATCCCGGACGAGTCGTTCACGGTCATCGTCGGCCCGAACGCGTGCGGCAAGTCCACCCTGCTGCGCAGCCTGTCCCGACTGCGCAGGCCCTCGGCCGGGCAGGTCGTCCTCGACGGTGCCGACATCAACTCCTACCAGACCAAAGAGGTGGCGCGGCGGGTCGGGCTGCTGCCGCAGACCTCGACCGCCCCGGACGGGATCACCGTCGCCGACCTCGTGGCCCGGGGACGGTACCCCCACCAGGGGTTCATCCGGCAGTGGACCGAGGACGACGAGCAGGCCGTGCTCAAGGCGATGCACCGGACCTCGGTCGCCGACCTGTCCGGGCGCCTGGTGGACGAGCTGTCGGGCGGGCAGCGCCAGCGCGTGTGGATGGCGATGGCGCTCGCGCAGCACACCGACATCATGCTGCTCGACGAACCGACCACCTTCCTCGACATCACCCACCAGATCGAGCTGATGGAGTTGTTCACCGACCTGCACCACGTCGGCCACACCCTGGTCGCCGTGCTGCACGACCTGAATCACGCTGCCCGTTACGGCACCCACCTGATCGCCATGAAGGACGGCGTCGTGGTCGCCGAAGGCACTCCGGACGAGGTCGTCACGGCCGAGCTGGTCCAGGAGGTGTTCGGACTGCGCTGCCTGGTGGTGCCCGATCCGGTGGCCGGCAGCCCCCAGGTGGTGCCGCTCGGTCGCGAGCGGACCAGACGCGGGTCCGCTGACCACACCGACGTGGAGAGTACGAGAAATGGCTGATCCGTTGGTCGAGAAACTGGCAACCGGTGAGTGGAGTCCGGAAAGGTTCAGACGGCACCTCGGGGAGAAGAGTGCACCGCTCGTCGAGCGGGTCTCCGCGGACGAGGTGGAGGTGACGTTCGTCGACGAGCCCGGTGCCGACACGACGGTCACCCTCTCTGTGGTGATCGGTCCCAGAATCGGATTCAACCCGATCGACACGGAGTTCGCCCCCGTGCCGGGGACGCCGTTCCGCGCTCTCACCCTGCGGATGCGTTCCGACCTTCGCTTCTCGTACGTGTTCGCACGACGTGGACCGACGGGTGAGGACCTACGGGTTCCGGACCCGTTCAACCCGCCACCGAGGTTCTCGGAATGCTCGGTCGATCGGTTCTCCGGGGCCTCGGTGGCGGTACTGCCCGACGCGATGCCGTTGCCCTGGCTCGAGCAGGCCGAAGCGCGTCCGGCCCCGGCGGTGGAAGCTGCCGTGCTGGCGAGCGAGCTCCTGGGAGACGAACGCCGTATCTGGGTCTCGATGCCCCCGGGAGAGTTCCCGGACGGGAGCGCACTGCCCTTCGTGATCCACCTGGACGGGACACCGGACCACAGCGCACCGAGCGTTCGTGACGCCCTGGTCCGGGCAGGACAGATCCGTCCCTGCGTGGTGGTCCTGGTCGGTCAGCCCGCACCGCAGCGCGACAAGGAACTGCTCTGCAATCCGGCGTTCTCCCGGATGCTGGTTCAAGAACTGCTGCCGTGGCTCCACCGGCGCTATCCGCTCTCCCGGGACCCCGGTGACGTCGCGCTGGCCGGCGAGAGCTTCGGCGGTCTCTGTGCCGGCTGGACGGCGCTCCACCACCCGGCGACGTTCGGCAACGCCATCCTCCAGTCCCCGTCCTGCGGTTACCACCCCGACCTCAGGTGGGGCACCGGCTCAGGTGAGCTGCTGCGCCGCACCTCCGTACCGACACTGATCTCCGACTACCTGGCAGCGGAAACGGAACCGATCCGCATCTTCCACGACGTCGGTGAGCTGGAGGGCTCGAACACCCACAGTCGCTGGCTGGACCACGTGCTCACGGGGAAGGGCTACGACACCCTCTACCGAGAGTTCCCCGGCGGACACGACTACGCGTGGTGGCGAGGGCTCCTCGCCGATGCCCTGCTCTGGTGCTTCCCACTCCGGAGCAGGGATCGGAGCCGGGCATGAGGAACTCCTGGCGTTCCTCGGGCGCCGACACCGCAGGACTGGGCCGGGGACCGTTGACGCGCCGACTGCCCGTGTTCCTGCTCGCTCCCGCCCAGCCGCTCGGTACTCAGGCTTTCGAGTGCGGGCCGGGCACCACCCCGGGACGGTTCCTGCTGCGTGTGATCCTCTCGGTGAGGCGGATCAGTGTTCCCGCGATGCTGCTGGCGATCGTTTGGCAGGTGGGCGAGTCCGCGGTCCCGGTGGTGATGGGACTCGCGATCGACCGGGCCGTTGCGACCGGGGACGAGGGACAGCTGGCCCTGTGGATCGGCGTGCTGGTGGCCCTGTACGTCGCGCTGACGTCCGCGGCGAGGCTCTCGCTGCGGCTCACCGCCCATGTGGTGCAGCTACTGCAGCACCGACTCCGCGTCACCCTCTCCCTGGGCGTGCTGCACCCGGTCGGCGGCACCGGCCGAGCGCCGCAGGGCAACGTGGTCTCGGTGATGACGAACGACGTCGCACGCCTGTCCAACGCGGTGATCCTGACGATCATCCCGGTCTCGAGGATCACAGCCATCGGCTTCATCGCCGTATCGCTGCTGGCGACCCACTGGCTGCTCGGACTCGTGGTGCTGCTCGGGGCGCCGGTCGCGGTCTGGTCGATGGGGGTGCTCAGCGAGCGTCTCGCCCGGGACACCCGCGAGTACCAGGAACTGCTGGCCTCCACGGTCGGACAATCCACGGACCTGGTCGCCGGCTACCGCGTGATCAAGGGGATGCGTGCCGAGACCGAGGCGACCAGCCGGTACCGGCAGGCAAGCCAGAAGACCCTGGTCGCCGCCAGGCGCAACGCGGGCCTGCTGGGCAGGTTCCTCGTGGCCTCGGGCGCGGTCAGCGGCGCGTTCGTCGCCGCCGTGGTGGGGCTGGCGGGCTGGTTCGCCGTGGACCGACAGCTCAGCATCGGCGGGCTGATGACCGCCGTCGGCCTCGCCCAGGCACTGCTGCCGCAGATCCAGGCGATCGCGAGCACGTCCATCCCCAACCTCGCCGGCGCCCGCGCCTCGTCCGTGCGTGTCCTCGACGCGCTGCGGGACAACGCCACGTCACCGGCTGAGCCCGATGCCGCGACCTCACCGGAGGCCACCGCACTGCCGGAACTGGACGTACTCGTGCCGAGCAACTCCGGGCCCCGCGTGACGATCCGGGTCGAGCGCGGCGAGCTCGTGGGCGTGCGCACCGACGACCGGACCGCCGCCCGTGTCGTCGAGGCGCTGCTGGACCCGCGGGCCGAAGGAGAGATCGAGGTGCGTCTCGACGGGATCGCGGCGCAGAAGCTGTCCCCGGCCGAATACCGCTCCCGGGTCACCGTCGCGCCGCACCGCGCCACGCTGTTCACCGGAACCCTCCGCGACAACGTCACCGTGTTCGCGGGCGCGCCCGAGCGGGTGGACGCCGCGGTGCGGGCCGCCGCTTGCGACGACTTCGCGGCCGACCTCGACGTCCCGGTCGGAGAAGGCGGCAACCGGCTCTCGGGCGGCCAGCGCCAGAGGGTCGCGCTCGCCCGCGCCCTGGCGAGCGACGCGCCGGTGCTCGTGCTGCACGACCCGACCACCGCGGTCGACTCGGTCACCGAGCACACGATCGCGAGCCGACTGCGCGAGGTCCGGGCAGGCCGCTCGACGCTGCTGATCGCCTCGGCCCCGGCGCTGCTCGTTGCCTGCGACCGCGTCGTCGAGCTGTCCGAAAACGTACCCGCGACCTCAAGGACGGCGCAGTGAGCGACATTTCCGCCGTACCAGGGACCGCGGCTTCTGATGCCGGGCTGCCGGTCGCGAGCGGCCGCGAGACGGTCAGAGAGGTGTGGCGGCTCAGCCACGGGTACCGGTTGCGGCTCGCCGCGACCGGGGTCCTGGGAATCGCCGGCACCGGCGTCACCCTGATCGTCTCCGTGGCGATCGGATTCCTCGTCGACCGCGTGCAGTCCGGCACCGCGGACCTTGGCACAGTGCTGACGGTCACGGTCGTGATGACGCTTGCCGCGGTCCTCGGTGCCGCGGGCACCGCGTTGACGATCGTGCTCGCCACCCGCGTCTACCACTCCATCCTCGCCGCACTGCGCGAGCAGCTCGTGAGCCGCGCCATGACGCTCCCACAGCACCTCGTCGAGCGCGCCGGCACTGGAGACCTGATATCCCGGTCCAGCGACGACGTCACCGCAGTCGCCGACGCCGCCCCCGCCGTGATCCCGGTACTCACCGTCACCACCTTCACCATCATGGTGTCGCTGGGCGGGCTCGCCGCGCTGGAATGGCCCTACGCGGCCGCCTTCGCCGTCGTGCTGCCGGTCTACATGCTGGCCGTACGGTGGTACCTGCGCACCGGACTGGGGGTCTACCGCGCCGAACGCACGGCGATGAGCTCGCGTACCCAGCAGATCCTCGAGTCCCAGCGCGGCTACGCCACCGTGCTCGGCTTCGGGCTCGCCGAGCAACGACACCGGGCTGTGATGACGGACTCCTGGCGCGTCGCGAGGCAGTCGCTCCGCGCACGCACCGTGCTGAGCATGCTCAATGCCCGGCTCAACCTGGGGGAGTGCCTGAGCCTGGCCGCTGTACTCGTGGTCGGCTTCGTCCTCATCGACCACGACGCATCGACCGTCGGCGGCGCCACCACCGCCACGCTGCTCGTGCTGCGCCTGCTCGGACCGGTCAACCAGCTGCTGCTGGTCATCGACACCCTCCAGTCCGCCCTCGCATCGCTGAGCCGCATGATCGGCGTCGTCACGATGCCGCTCATCTCGTCGGATGTCCCGGCGCAGGCCACGAGCACCGCCGTACACCTCGACCAGGTCTCGTTCCGATACGGCCAGGGGCCACGGGTGCTCGACGGCATCGCCCTGGACATCCCGTCCGGTCAGCGCGTGGCCGTCGTCGGTGTGTCCGGGGCAGGCAAGACCACGCTCGCCGGCGTGGTCGCAGGCACCCACCTGCCCGAGGCCGGGAGAGTAACTCGCCCCGGCCGTACCGCGATGATCACCCAGGAGGTCCACGTCTTCGTGGGAACCCTGCGCGACAACCTCACCCTCGCCGCGCCCGGGACCACCGACAGCGACCTCCGTGCAGCGCTGGAAGCCACCGGCGCCGCACCGATCCTTGATGCGCTTCCCGACCGGCTGGACACCCTGCTGGGTGTCGGCGGACACCCGCTCACCGACGCACAGGCGCAGCAACTCGCCCTCGCCCGACTGCTCCTCGCCGACGCTGATCTGGTGATCCTCGACGAAGCGACGGCCGAGGCCGGCTCCACGTACGCCGGACAACTCGACCGCGCCGCTGATGCCGTTCTCGCCGGGCGCACCGCAGTCGTCGTCGCGCACCGTCTCTCCCAGGCTGCGACCTGCGACCGGATCGTGGTGATGGAGCGCGGCCGGATCATCGAGACCGGCACGCACGGAGAGCTGGTTGATGCCGGTGGTGTGTATGCCGGGCTGTGGAATGCCTGGGAGGCCGCTCGGTGAAGCGGCCTGGCCGGGCCGGGAATTGCCGTGGCCCGGGAAACGTGTCGCGCGGGATGAGCCGGTCGGGGTGGTGGGGCGGCCGGGCGGTGACTTGACGCGATCACGGCTGCGCATCTTCGCGTGAGTCGATCCACGCGAAGATGCGCATGCGGCGGTCATGCCTGGTCCGGGTGCAGCTTGTGCAGGGCGGCGCTGTCCAGGATCAGTTGTCCTGATCAGTAGGCGGGGGGCCTGCGTTGATCAGCGAACGAGCCGCTTCGGCGGTGGATCGGCATCCGTGGTGCGCCCCCTCGTCTCAGGAGAAGACGACGGAGCGTGCGAGCAGGCGGTCGGAGGCGCCCTTGCCCGGCGGCAGGACGTAGTAGGTGTCGCCTTCGCAGTCGGTGTCGAGGAAGACGATCGCGGTTGCGTCCGTGTGGTTCTTGGGGGCTCGTGAAACAGCGCCGGGCTCGGCGGCCGGGGTAGCGAGGTTGACGCATTCGCCGCTGGTGGGATCGTTCAGGAAGCCGACGGCCTCGTATCCGTCCGCAGTGGTGTAGGAGTAGCGGAACTGGCCGTTCGCGGCGAGGGCCGAGCTGGGCACGGCCACGAGCAGAGCGGCCGCACCGGCTGCGGCGCCGACGGCAACGGTGAGGGAGCGAAGAGACACGGTGGACCGTCCTGTTTCTGGTTGATCATCTGGGCGGTGCCATTGATGCCCCAGCTCTCAACGGCTGAACATGGCCTCCCTCGATGGGGAACCATCGAATCGATTCTTCTTGAGCGAATGGCTCAACGTCGCCGGGAAGGGTGGCAGCCGGGGGTGCCGTACGCCGTACCCGAGAAGATGCCGAGACAGCCAGGGAGCGAATGGAGACGAACCGTAAACCCGGGGCAGTGCTCGGAAGTACCATGGGCACGTCCTCGGCCGGTACTTCTTCCTTCTGCCGGAAGCGCCTGGGAAGCTGCGGCCCCTTCGTTCCTGGACCAGCCCGAGCAACCCCGAGCCGGCCGCCTGCCGGGACATCGTCGGAAGTGCATGGCCGTGGCCTGGCCTCGTCCGTGTGAAGCGCAGGTGGGTCCGCCGGTGCCGGTTGGACGACCGGGAGAGGCTATCGCCGTGACCACGACGTGGTCACACGAGCACGAGGTACGCACGAATACGACCGGGAGCCCTCATGATCGATCCGACCCAGCTGACCGACCCCACCGTTCGCGCCTTCGTCACGGCCGTCAACGCCGGGGACAGGACCGCCTTCCACGCCGTCGTGAGCCCCGGTGCGACCATGGCCGACGACGGCTCGGACCGGGACATCGACGATTGGACGGACCGCGAGATCTTCTCCTCAGCAGGTCACATGTCTGTCGAGAGCGAGTCGGATGAAGGCCGGTCCCTCGTCGTCGACTTCCGCAACGACACCTGGGGTGAAATGCGCACCGCCTGGCGGTTCACGGTCTCCGACGGCCACGTCGACCGCTTCGAGACCGGCCAGGCGTGACGAAGGGGGCTGAGCCCCGCGAGGCGCCCGTAGAGGCGTGGGCGGACCCAGCGGTGGCGAAGGTTGCGGCGGCCATGGTGACCGCGGCTGTGCGGAGGAGGGACCTTTTCCAGCGGTTCCTTCTCGTGAGTGAAGGAGTGCGGGCGGCCCGGCTGGTACTCCGTCCCCCACGCGCAGGGTCCGCTCTGCTCGCGGTTCCACCCTGACACAGCACGTGGCCCGGGCAGCGGACCATGATCCACAAGTCGCTCGCACATGCCTGGACCTGGACGGGCCAGTGCGGCGACTGCGCGGTGGGGGATAGCGAGTGGGCGTCATCCGGATCGCGTGCAGACCAGCAGCGCCCGCCCGAGCACTGCACTGACTGGGCAGGTCGCCCCGAGTCCACCACGTGAGAAATCACAGACATCCCGCGGCTGTCCCCGCGTGGACAGTCGCTCCCGCGGCGCTACGCCGGGGGCGTGCGTACGGTTCACCAACATCACTACGTGGGCACGGTCCTGGCCACCGGCGAGGCATACACCGGTCCCGCTCACCACGCAGTGGGCACCAAGCCCCACCGCGCAGCATGAACCCGTAGTGCTGCAGCTATGACCGATGCGCCTCCCACCAAGCAGAATGAGCGGCATGGTGAACGACGGGACCACCAGCTTCGTGCTGCCGCGGGGGGCGACAGGCTTCCTCCCGCCGAAGGAGGGCCCACTCCCGAAGACTGACCTACGGGCGTTCCGCGCCGCTCTGTATGCCGCTGCCCGCGTCGCCGAAGGCACAGTGAGTGAGGTGGAGGAACAGGCGTACCCCCGGACCTTCCACACCGCGACAATCATCGGACGCGCAGGCGAGAGCATCGTCCTGTGCCACGCTCACCACCCCTGGGTCGCCTTCGCTCAGACGCAACGAGATTGGTACCGGGAGGAGTTCGCCGCGCCGCCGTCCTGGGCTCAGGTCTTGACCGACCTGGACTTCGTGGTCCTGAGCAACGAGCAGCTTGTCACACCGCTTTCCGACGTGGACACCTCAGTGCTCGGACCGGGCGAGTGGCGTGAAGTCCGCCACTACGGCATCAGCACGTTGGGCGGAGTCCTCTTCAACGCATGGGACTGACAAGCAAGCAGAGTCGTTGACAAGGTCAGCGTCAGGAAGGTCAGCGTGAGGTGTCGGAGACCTCCGACAGAACGCTCCGCACCGGTGGATCGGGGCGGCGCGGGAGGACGCCGGGTGGGGCGGGTGCGGTAGGCGTAGGTGGTGTTGCCGCGGAGGGAGGCGGCGATGCGTACGGGAGCGACGCCCACACAAGCGGCAGGGAGTGGCTACGGGGTCAGCACGATCCTGCCGAAGACCGCGCCCGCGTCCATCTTCCGGTGCGCCAGCACGGCTTCGTGCAGAGGCAGCGGCTCGTGCACAACCGTTTGGATCTCGCCGCGAACAGCTGCGGCGAACTGCTCGCTGCGCACGGCGTGCCGGTCGGATCGGGTGACGGTGGCTGCGCTGAAGGTGGCGAAGGACATCGACTTCTGGAACGCCGTCATGATCCTCGTGCCGAAGTCCGCGGGCGGCTGACCCGCGACAGCACCCACCGCCACCATGCGGCCGTTCGGATTGAGCAGGTCGAGGAACAACGGCAGGTCCGCACCGGCCACGACGTCGATGATGACGTCGTAGCCCGCAGGGGCGTCTTCCCCTCCCTCGCCGGAGCGATTCAGCACGTGGGTCGCGCCGAGGCGGCGCAGGCGTTCGCCGCGCTCGGCCGACGAGGTCGTGACCGCCACCGCGGCGGCACCACCGCGAGCGGCTAGCTGCACGGCCATGATTCCGATGCTGCCGGCCGCTCCCCGCACCAGGACTGTCTCCCCGCGAGCGAAATGGGCATGGCGAAGCCCGAAGTGGGACACCACCCCGGCACTGCCGAGCGTCACCGCGTCGACGGCGGACAGACCGCTGGGCAGGGGAAGGACCTCCTCGACGGGTGCGACGGCCTGTTCGACGTAGCCTCCTCCGGTGCCGGTGGAGGCCCACACCCGCCGGCCGATCCACGAGGCGTCGACGCCCTCGCCGATCGCGGTCACCGTGCCCGCCACCTCGCCACCCGGGATGTGGCCCTCCTTGAAGCCGTAGGCGGCCAGAGCTCCGCTGCGGATCACTGTGTCGACGCCACCGACGCCCACCGCCTCGGTCGTGATCAGCACCTGCCCGGCAGCGGGTGGCGGTACGGGCAGGTCGACAACGGCCAGACCTTCAGGACCTCCGTACGTCTGGATCGCGATTGCCTTCAATGTCATCTCCACGTTCTCGGACCGCTGGGCAGGCTCCAACCCGTCGGACGGTAACGGACGCCCCCGTCCGCTTGGATAAAGTGAGAGTGTGACCGACCGTTTGCCTCATACTCTGCGTTCGGACGCGCTGGACAACCGCGAACGCATCCTCGACGCTGCGCGAGTGCTGTTCTCCGGGGAAGGCCTGGACGTGCCGATGCGGGAGATCGCGCGGCGTGCCGGGGTCGGGCCCGCCACCTTGTACCGTCATTTCCCGACCAAGGAGACGCTGGTCGCCGAGGCCTTCGCAGACCAGCTGAACGCCTGCCGCGCCATTGTCGACGAGGGGTGCGCAGATCCTGATCCGTGGCGTGGCCTGTGCCTGGTGATCGAGAGGATCTGTGAGCTGCACGCCCGCGACCGGGGCTTCACCGAAGCATTCCTGTCGGCCTTCCCCAGGGCGACGGATGTCGCCGCCGGTCGTGAGTACACGGTGCGAGCGGTCGCCGGACTGGCCCAGCGGGCGAAGGAGGCAGGGCATCTGCGGTCGGACTTCGTCCTGGACGACCTGATCCTCGTGCTCATGGCCAACCAGGGGATCCGCGCCGCGTCGACGGGCACTCAGGTCATGGCCTCCCGGCGCTTCGCGGGGCTGGTGATCCAGGCGTTCGAAGCCTGCCCTCAGCACGGACCACTACCACCGGCTGCACGCCTGTGATCCGCCGCAGTGCGCGACGTGCCGTGGTGGAAGCCGGAGTCGGTGCGGTGCGCAAGCACGATGTCAAAGCCGCACGATGACGGGTGCGTGGACCACAGCCTCGTGATCGCCGCTTCCCAGGCCGCCGGCCCTGCCCGCCCGGCGAGAGGTCGCCCGAGGTGTTGAGTTCTGGCGGTCGCTGGTCGGTCCGGTCCTGGTCGGGGGATCCGACGAAGCGCGAGTGGTTGCTGCCGGAGTCCCATCTGCCACCCCTGGGTAGCCGAGGAGCGTTGTAGGCACACTTCGCACAGCGTCACCACGGCGACCGGAGCCGTCGGCCAGGCCCGTAACCAGCCCTGATCCGCATCCACAGGACAAGAAGTCCGCCGGCGACCAGAGCGATCACGGCCAGGTGCTCGAGTGTTCCGGTGTCGGTGCTCCACCAGTGGCGTTCGCCGCAGGCCCTCTTGGCGGCCGACCGGGGAGCGGGGTGCCCCCGGGAACGCGTGTCGGCCTGGAGCACCTCGTGGGCGATGCGCTGCCACACGCGTTCGGGCGGAGCGGACGGCAGGTCCGAGATTCTCGCGCCGCGCGCAACAGCCACCACGCGGGTCATCTGCGCCAGTTCGCTGCTGCAGCGCGGACACGACGCTACGTGCCGCAGGGCGCTGACGTACGCGTCGCCGGTCGAGTGACCGAGTGCCAGTTCCACCAGGTGATACGGGTCCACGTGGTCCACTGCGCCCTCCTGGGTTCTGGGCTCGGTCGTCCCCGCGGCCTTGCGTGTACACGCCGATCGCCGGCGCGGAGCGCTGTCACTCGCACACCGGCTCCGCTGTTACGACGAGGCCTGCCAGGTAGCCTCCGCGCTCAGGTTCGATCGCCGGCGCTGCCGCACCGGTGTCGGACCCGGCCTGCCTGCTGCTGGGCAGTGGGGCCGTCGCCGCCGCTGTACTGAGGGGACGTGAACCCGAAGCCGGGCGGTGCAGGTGCGGGTCCCCGGCGGTCCGCCCGACTTCGGCGAGGACGGCTGCCGGAACGGCAACCGCCGTCGCCGTTCCGGTGAGCCGTCGCGTGGTGTCAGCCACGCCGGCCGGCGAACTGGCGGGCCACCAGGACGCCGCTCACCGTGATCACCCCGGTCGCGGCGGCCCAGGCCAGCCACTGGTCGGGGGAGTTCGGTGCGGCGCCGCTTGCGCCGGCGTGGACCGCGTTGGACATCGCTTCCGTGCCGCTGAACGTCTGGGTGGCCAGGGCCAGGTTCTTGTCCTTGGCGCTGCCCCAGGCGTAGACGACGTTGCTCGTGCCTTCCTTCAGGTTCAGGTCGGCCGGTCCGATGGCCGTGGTGTCCGTGCCGGCGAGGACGACGTCCGCGTTCACGGTGCCCGCGTCCACCGTGGCGGTGTCCTCGTTCGGGTTGGTCAGGTCGGTGAAGACGGGCTGTCCGTCGGCCCGTACGTCCACGGCGGGCGCGGCCGCGACATGGCGGACGGTCAGGCGTGCCTTGTCGGCGTCCACCTTCGAGACGTCGTTGGTGAACGCAGTCAGCTGGGGTTTGCCGTCGGCGGAGAGGTGCGCGGCGACGGTGGCGTTGCCGTCCTCGGGTACCTCGACCTTCTTCTCCAAGGCGGGTGTGCCGTCGGGGTTCTGGCCGGCTTCGAAGATCTGGATGTCGTAGGTCCCCGCGTCGAGGGACTGCGGCTCGGTCACCGTGCCCGGCTTGAAGTCGCTGAGCAGCTCGTCGCCGTTGGCGTAGACGTCGACCGTCATTCCCGGGATGCCGTGGAAGACGGACACCATGGCTTTGTCCTGCGCCTGGGCGGGGGCCGCCATGGCGGGTGCGGTCATACCGAGGGCCACGGCGCAGGCCCCGGCCGAGGCGGCGACGGCGATGGTGGTCCGGGAAGTCATGGGGATCATTCCTTCGGGGGAGCTTCATCTCGCTGCTGTGTCTTGTAGGTGTTTCGTGCGTGGGCGGCGACGTGGATGCGCCGAGGCGTCGAAATCTCGACGCGGTCAGTGCATACCGTGGGTGTCGCCCTGGTCGATGGCCGTCCGCAGCCGATGCAGGCCGCGGCGGATGTGGCTCTTGACCGTGCCCAGGGGCACTCCGGTGCGTTCCGAGATCTGGACCTGCGTCAGGTCCTCGTAGAAGGCCATGCACAGCACCTCGCGCTGAGCGTGGGGCAGCCTGGACAAGGCCTCGATGAGCAGCACGCGGTCGAGCACCTCATCCGGTCCCGCCTGGACGAGCGGTGCGGCCGGGGCCTCGTGGGTGGCCGAGTGGACGAGGGTGAGACGCCTCGTCCTGGCAGCCAGCGCATCGACGATCTTGCGGCGCGTGATGCCGACCAGCCAGGCGCCGAGTGCGCCTCGCTCCGGCCGGAAGCCGTGCCGCCCGCGCCAGGCGCCGATGAAGACCTGCTGCGTCACGTCCTCAGCCTCGTCGGCGTCGCCCAGGGACCGGGCTGCCATGGTGTGGACGAGTGAGCCCCAGTGTCGGTAGATGGCCGCGAACGCCGCCTCGTCCGCGGCGACCAGGCCACGGGCCAGGTCTTCCTCGTACCGCGTCTCCTCCGAGGGCGGGACGAGGGCCGTGATCGATCGCGTGCTCATGACCTGCTTCCTTCCACCGTGCGTCCCACGGGGCGGAAGGCTGTCCGCCGGACGGCGAGTCCGCCGGACCGGCATGCCGGCCGCCGTGCGCATGCCTCCAGTCTTGGACGCACAAACGACGCAGGCAACATGCGTCGTTTGTGCGTCGTAGGGTGGTTTTATGAGTGCGCTCGAGGGAAGCGGTGAGGACCGGAGTGGCGGGGGCGGTCCGCCCGGTGGAGGGCTGACGACCGGCGAGGTGGCCCGGCGTCTGGGGGTGGCCCCCACCACGCTCCGCACGTGGGACCGCCGGTACGGGCTCGGCCCCGACGTGCGCGCCGATGGGCGGCACCGGCGCTGGACTCCGGGGGACGTGGCGAGGCTGGAACGGATGTGCGCGCTGACGGCGACCGGGCTGCCGCCGGCCGAGGCAGCACGAATGGCGCGCAGCGAGGCACCACCGGCTGCGGCCCCGCCCGGGCGGACGGTCGTCGGGGCGCAGCGGTCCGCGGCCCGTGGTCGCAGCCGGGCGGGGAGCGGGCTGCTGCTCCGTGACGTACGACTGGAGTGCAGGGGAGTCGCCCGGGCCGCCCTGCGCCTCGACGCCGCCGCCCTGGACGACCTGCTGCTCGCCGCGATCGCCGAGCACGGACTGGTCGCCGCCTGGACCGAGGTGATCGTGCCGACGCTTCAGGCGGTCGGCCGGAAGTGGGAGACATCGGGCGAGAAGTACGTCGAGGTCGAGCACTTTCTGTCCTGGCACGTCTCCGGCGCGCTTCGGCGCGCTTCGCCCCGCACGGTAGCGGACCGTCCTGGCGCCACCACGTTGCTCGCCTGCTTGCCGGGGGAGACTCACACACTGCCGTTGGAGGTGTTGTCCGCCGCACTGACGGAGCGAGGCGTTCCGGTGCGCATGTTCGGCGGTGCCCTGCCCGTCGAGTCGCTCATCGCGGCGGTGCACAGGACCGGCCCGGCCGTGGTGGGGCTGTGGGCGCAGTCCCGTACCACCGCAAGCAGGCCGTTGGCCCTGCACGTGGCCGCGATGGAGTGGGGAGTGCGTGGAGCCCGCCGCAGGCCGGTCGTCCTGACCCTCGGACCCGGGTGGGCGGGGCAGGCGGTGGCGGGCTTGGCACACCCCTCGGGGCTCGCCGAGGCCGTTGCCGCCATGGAGTCGCCGACGTCTGCGTGACGCGTCGTCCGGTACGACATTCGGTCGTGGCGTCCGGCATCGAGGGAACATGGCCCACTGACGTGACGCTCGTGCGTCGTTGCGTGGTCGGGTGCGGCACGGAGCCTGCTGCCAGGACTGATTTTGACGGCCCGGGATCGGGCCACGTCCCTGCGTGTGCCGGCGGAGGGCATCGGCGCCGTGCCGGCCCGACTCGCCGATGGCCTGCCCGACGGCGTCCTGCGACGCGGTTCGCCCGTCGCTCCGCGCCGGGCGCGAGCCGCGCGAGAGGCCATGGCCGAGATTGGGCCGGAAGGGTGACGCCAGGATCACGTGGTGTCCGGCCGCATCCGGGGAGGGCCCTGGTCCCGAAACAAGGACGACGGGACAGCCGTTGTCCGTATCAAGGAGTGCAGCGTGGAACTGAATGGTGCCCGTGTCCTGGTGGCTGGTGCCACCGGCGTGCTGGGTGGTGCGATCACTGCCGAACTGGCCGGCCGGGGCTCCCGTGTGGCCCTTGCCGGACGTGACCGCAGTCGCCTGGACCGCGCCGCACAGGTCCATCCCGGTGCCCCGGCCGCCGGCTTCGACGCCTACGCTCCCGAGTCGTGCGTTCGGGCCGTGCGTGAGACGTCAGCTGCCCTCGGGGGTCTGGACGCCGTCGTCGTGGCGTTCGGGTCGGTGGCTTTCGGCGCGGCCCAGGACATCGGTGACGAGGTCGCAGAGCACCTCATGGCGGTCAACTACCTCGCGCCCGCAGCGTTCTTCCGCGCCGCACTCGGCATCCTGCGACCCGGTTCGGCGATCGCCGCCGTCACCGGCGCGGTGGTCGATCGTCCGCAGCCGCGGATGTCCGACTACAGCGCCTCCAAAGCCGCGCTGACCACATGGCTGAACGCCGTCCGGGGCGAAGCACGGAGCGCTGGTGTCGCCGTACTGGAGATCCGGCCGGGTCATCTCGACACAGGCTTTGCCGATCGTCCTGTCGTGGGCACCGCCCCACCCCTGCCCCAGGGCGGCGACCCGCGTCACGTGGCGGGCGCCGTCGCGGACGCGCTGGAGGCAGGCGCCGAACTGCTGCGCTCCGGCCCTGACGGGAGCACCGTCGTCGAACGGCGCGCCCGGTGACCCTCGTGCGCTGCGCTGCCAGCGGCACCCCGCTCCACGCGGCCTACTCGGCAGGGCGCGCGGACACGCCCGTGGCGCGTCGGACCAGCGTCGAGAACTCCTGGCGTACGGCCGAGGGAGCGCCGGTGCGCCCGAAGTGACCGAGGCTCATGTCTGCCAACTCCTCGATCTTCGCCTCCACGAGAGCCCGGGCGCCGGTGCGTTCCAGTGCCGCCCGCACCCGATGCACGGCGTGCTCGGACCGCAGGTCCGCGTCCAGGGCCACTCTCGCGGCGGCCTGGTGGTCGTCGGAGGCGTCGGCGAGGTGGAGGGCGACGGCGAGAAGGTAGGTGAGCTTGCGGGAGCGCAGATCGTCACCGGCCGGCTTGCCGGTCCGCGACGGGTCTCCGAAGACGCCCAGCACGTCGTCACGGAGCTGGAAGGCCAGCCCGGCGCACCGGCCGGCCGCCCGCAGCGCGTCCAGCAGGTTTGCGTCGGCTCCCGCCAGCGACGCCCCCAGGGTCAGGGGCCGGGCAACGGTGTACAAGGCGCTCTTCAGGGTGGCGATGGCCAGCGCCTCGTCGACATCGGACGAACGGGTTGCCTGGGCATGGAGGTCGCGGTACTGCCCGGCCACCATCTCGGTGCGCATCGCCCGCCACTCCTCGTGCAGGCGCCGGCCGTGCGGCGTACCGAGTGCCGTCTCCGTCAGCAGGTCGTCCGCCCAGGCCAGCGCCAGGTCACCGGCGAGCACGGCGGCCGACGTTCCGAAAGACTCCGCCGAGCCGTGCATGCCCGCGGCCCAGTGCCTGCGGGCAAGTTCGACATGGAGGGCAGGGGCACCCCTGCGCAGCAGGGACTGGTCCATCACGTCGTCGTGCACGAGGGCGCACACCTGGAGCAGTTCGAGGGCGGCTCCCGTTCGCAAGACGTCGGTGGCGTCTCCTGAGCCTCCTGCGGCACGCCAGCCGCAGTGGGCGAACGCCGTGCGCAGCCGTTTGCCTCCCCGTTCGGCCAGCGCGGCCAGGCGGTCGGCCAGCTCCCGGGCAAAGACGGGATCGACGGAACGGGCATGACGAAGTCGTTCGCCGAGGACCTGTCCGAGGACGACGCCGGCAGCGTCGGTGGCGCCGGGCGCGGCGAGAGGAGCGCCGACGAGTTCGGTCGGTGGGGCCACGATCGGCGGCAGTCCAGACATGCGCAACCCCTTCTCGCACTCTCGGTCATCCGCACGACAGTGCTTCCGCCGGGTGCCCTGATACGGATGCGCTGATTTCTGCCCGCCATCGCACTGTTGCTGTCCGAACTCACCTCAGCGGCGCAACGGCGCGCGGGTCATGGCGGCGTGTCACCCCGCGCGTCCTCCTGTTCGCGCACTTCCGCGAGGTCGGTCAGCCGATCGAGCTGCCGCACCGGCCGGGCGACTCGGTGGTTGCCGGCCAGCCGTTCACGGTGCCGGTCGAGGAAGGCCCAGTAGCCGGCCGTGAACGGGCATGCGTGCTCGCCGGTCCGGTCGCCCGGCCGGTAGACGCAAGGACCGCACAGGTCGCTCATGCGGTTCACGTAGGCGCCGCCCGACGTGTAGGGCTTCGTCGTCATCCGGCCGCCGTCGGCGTACTGGGACATGCCGACGACGTTGGGGAGCATGACCCAGTCGTAGCCGTCCACGAAGCAGCGGTGGAACCAGTCCGTGACGGCGGCAGGGTTCCAGCCACGCTGGAGTGCGTGGCTTCCCAGGATCATCAGCCTGGGGATGTGGTGCGTCCATCCTGTGTCCCGCACCTGGGCGAGGACGGTGCGCAGGCAGTTCGCCCGGACGGCGTCCGCGTCGAGTTCGCTCCACCAGCCGGGCAGCGGTGCGGTGTGCCCGAGCGCGTTGGAATCGCGGTAGTCCTCTCCGAAGTACCAGTACAGCTGCCACACGTACTCGCGCCAGCCGGCGATCTGCCGCACGAAGCCTTCCACACTGTTCAGTGGCGCCCGGCCTTCGCGCCACGCCCGCTCGGCCTGCTCCACGCACTCGGCGGGGTCGAGCAGGCCGAGGTTGAGGGATGAGGAAAGCAGGCTGTGGCTCATGACCGGATCGTCGGCGAGCATGGCGTCCTCGTACGGCCCGAACGTGGCGAGCCGCTGCTCGACGAAGCGTCGCAGCGCCCGTCGCGCCTCCGCGCGGGTCGCGGGGAACAGGCGAGGCCCGTCCCGTCCGACGAAGGAGACGTCGCCGTCGCGCTCCCAGCGGTCGAGGTCGTGACGGACCTCTGCGTCGATGTCGTCCTCCCGGGGCCGGTAAGGACGGCCGACCTGGAGGGAGGTCGTGCCGCGGGGCGGGGGTTCCCGGTTGTCGTGGTCGAGGTTCCACCGGCCCGCCGCGGGCCCGCCGCCCTCCATGAGCAGGTCGTGCTCGCGACGTACCCAGTGGTAGAAGTCCTCCTGCCGCAGCCGCTTCCCGCCGTGACCGTCCGCCCACGCTGCGAAGTCCTCCATGGGGACCAGGAAGCCACGCGCGGGACCCACCGTCACTTGAGGGAGGGCACGGACCAGGCGGAGGGCCGCGTGCGAGGTGGGGTGGTGGACGCTCACTCCGTCCCCGCGCGCCGCGCGGTCCAGGCCGTCCCGGTAGGTGTCGGCACGTACGTAGGTGACACGGTTGCCGAGTTCGGCCGCGCGATGGCGCATCGCCGAGAGCACGAGGTGGGCCTTGGCCCGGTGGAACCGGCGCCGCCGGAAGACGGAGCGGGACTCGATCATGAGCAGGGGCGTGTCGTGCCCGGGCCCGTCATCTCCGGGGGTCAGGAAATGGGGGCCGAGCTGATCGCCGAAGAGCCAGTGCACGACGGGTGTCCTCTCAGCCGCGGTCAGGAGCGCGCTCGGAGCGCGCGAGCCCGTCGGCGAGGTCGGTGTTCGGCGTACAGACCAGCACAGCCCGGGAAAACCATCCGTCAGGCCACGCCGAGGCGAGGCGGACCATGTGCGCGGGACGGGGGAATCTTCCGCGGTCTCCGGTTCGTGTCGCCGCCGGGTCGGCGAACCGGCGCCGGTTCAGTCCGAGAGCGACGGGGCTGCGGGGGACAGGGCGAGGCCGTCACACGAGCACGTCGTGTCGCACATCGGTGGCCACGTTTCGGTTGACGGCCCAGACAAGCAGCGCACAGAGGGCGAAGGAAGCGCCGAGAAGGCTGGATCCAGCCCACCCCGCGGCCGCGTACACCGCGGTGGTGCCGGTTGCTCCGACAGCGGAGCCGAAGGAGTAGAAGAGCATGTAGCCGCCGATGACGCTGCTCGTCCGGTGTGAGTACGCGGCCGTGAGCAGGTGTTGATTGCTGACGTGCACTGCCTGCACGGCGAAGTCGAGAACGATCACGCCGATGATGACGGCCCAGAGAGACCAGGCCGCTTGTCCGTTCGCCAACCACGAAGCGATCAGGAGCACCAGCGCACCGCCTGTGATGACGTTGGCGCGGCCGACGTCGGCCCCCTGCCCGGCCCGAGAGGCGCCCAGCGCCCCGGCGAGCCCGGCGATCCCGAAGAGACCGATCTGGGCCGTGCTCAGACGCCACGGCTCGGCCGCGAGTGGCAGGGCCAGGCCGCTCCACAGCGTGCCGAAGGAAGCGAACAGGAAGAACGCGATCAGTCCACGCGAGACGAACAGGCGATCACGGAACATGCGACACAGCGAGACCAGCACCGCGCCATAGGTGGCCCGGGCGTCGCGCGGATCGGATGGCAGGAGCCTCAGCACGAAGCAGGTGAGCGCGATGAGGAGCAGCGCGAATACGACGTAGACGCTTCGCCATCCCCAGAGGGCAGCGAGACCGCCGGCGAGCACGCGCGCTCCGAGAATGCCGATGATGACACCGGAGGTCACGGCTCCGAGTGTGCGGCCTCGTTCCGCTGCCGTGGCCAGGTCGGCGGCGAAGGCGACCGTGGTCTGAACGACGACCGCGAACAGGCCGGCAAGGGCCAGCCCGGCCAGCAGGAGCCACAGCTGCGCAGCGACCGAGGCCAGAGCCATGCCGGCCGCAGCGAGGAGAAGATGTCCGGCAATGAGCTTGCGCCGGTCGAACATGTCTCCCAGAGGGACAAGCAGGGCCAAGCCGACCAGGTAGCCGAGCTGCCCTGTGGTGACGATCCATCCCAGGTCGGATTCCGGGATGCCCAGGTCACCGCCGATCTGGGCCAGTACGGGCTGCGCCACATAGATCGTGGCGACCGCGACCGCGCAGATCACGGCGAACAGCATCCTCCGGCCAAGGGCGAGACTCACTGACACTCCCCAATGAGTAGCTAATTGCAACTAAAATTAAGGTACGGCAGAATGGTTTCGATCCGCAACTTTTCAGGAGGAGT
Organism: Streptomyces sp. CB02058; assembly: GCF_001905505.1. GTDB lineage: Bacteria > Actinomycetota > Actinomycetes > Streptomycetales > Streptomycetaceae > Streptomyces. The sequence goes on along the minus strand of NZ_LIPG01000004.1, from coordinate 19,886 downwards.
GATGGCTCGCGCAGTGCCCCGTGCCGGGGAGATGTCCTGGACCGACCCCGCCTGCCCCGTCGCGCGCACGCTCGACCTGGTCGGAGATCGTTGGAGCCTGCTGATCATTCGCGACGCGATGGACGGTGCGCGAGCGTTCACCGACTTCCAGCACCGCACGGGAATCGCGCGAAACATCCTCACCGACCGCCTGCGACGCCTGATCGAACGAGGGATCCTCGATCGGCAGACCGCCCCGACAGGGCGGCGACAGAACTACGTCCTCACGGAGGCGGGCCGGGACCTGTTCGCCGTCATCGTGGCTGCGCGTCAGTGGGGCGAACGGCACGCCTTCGCGCCAGATGAGACTCGCTCAGTTCTCGTTGACGAAAACGGTCTGCCGCTCCCGGAGCTGCGCCCCACCGACGCGCACGGCAGTCCCGTGGACGTCGATACGACCTCCGTGCTGCACGAGCGCTGACCGCAGGGGAAGCCACCGGACGCTTCCAGCCACCCGCGCCCTCTACGCCATCAGCGCCGGGGCAACCGCGAGATGGTGGGAGCGGCAGAGGGCCACAGCGCCCCTGCCGCGGAGCACGTCGAAGCGTTGCGGGCCCACACCACCGGTCGCGACAACCTCCTGGCCCGCAGCATCAACCGCAGTTCATCCCCGCTCCTCTGATTCTTCTGGAGTCACCCGCATGCCGATATCCGTACACGCGCTCGCGCACCGGCCGTTGACCGCGGCTGTGGTCGCTGAGTTCCTTGCCCTGCCGACCGCGTCCGTCCCGGACACCGACGACGCGATGGCTGCCGAGATGGAGCGGCGCGGATGGAGCTGGGAACACGAGCTGGTCTGCGACTCCGTCAGGACCGGATGCGGGCACGTCGTGTGCACCGACGACTATGACCCGTTCGGTCGCCCTGACGCCCGGCGCTTCCTCGTCTTCGCCGAGTTGTATCCCGTCGATCCAGAGGACGACGACATGGACAACGGCCCTTGGCTGTACGGCATCATGGACAACTGGCAGCAGCTGCCCGGCTGGAGTGGCCGCCGTCCGTGCACCGACGAGGACTGCGAGGCCGTTCTCACCGAAGCGGCACAATCGGTGGCCGAACACCTCGGGTCGGCCCCGGAGAGGACGCTGCTGTCCTCCGCAGCCGTTGTCACCGGCCCACCCCTGACCCACCGAATCTGGCGCACTCCCACCCACGCCGTGGTTCTCGGGCCGGCTGCCGACAACGGCCCCTACGCCTATCTCACCCACTTGCAGCTGTCCCTCACACCGCTTGCCTGCGGCCCTGACCTCCCGCCCGCTGACGACGAGGACGGCCTGACCGCTTGGATCAGGACCCACGTCGACTGGTGACTTCTCTCTTTCGCGAAGGTGGCAGCACCGTGCTGGTGGCGTGAGGTCCGTCCCGAGTGCCCGGAGCGGTGGGCTGGGACACCGGGTCAGGTGCGATACCAGGCATGGACGAGACGCCGGCGACCTCCTGCTGGCAGCGGTGCTGTGGGGCAGCGAGTTCGACCGGCCGGCGGGCGCTTGCTTTCGCCGTTCGGGAGTGTGTACCGGATGTGGTTGCTGCCGAGTGTATGGACCCGTTCGCGAGGGCGGTGATCTACTGCGTGCCATGACGATCGTGACGAAGGTTCAGCCCGGCCGTGTCATCGAGGAGACCGCCCGGCTCCTGACCGAGCACTACGTCTTCCCTGAGACAGCCGGGCAACTCGCCGAGCTGCTGCGACGACGTCATGCCGAGGGCGCCTACGCCGTTCACGGCGCCGAGGAGCTCGCTCGTGTGGTCACCGCGGACCTGCAGTCCGTCAATGGCGACCGGCATCTGAGCCTGCAGTACCACGCCGGTCAGGTGCCTGAGAAGCAGGGAGCGGCGGTCCTGAAGTCCATCCGCGGGGACTTCGACACCTCGCTCGGCGGAGTGCCTCGGGTCGAGCTCCTCGACGGAGGGGTCGTCGTACTGGAGCTGGCACCGATGCTGTTTCCGCTGGAGTGGTCAGCCGAACCCCTGGCCGCCGCACTCGCCTTGACCTCCCGTGCCCGGGCACTGATCGTGGACGTCCGGGCCAACCGGGGCGGCGACCCGGACGCGGTCGCCTTCGTCTGCAGCCATCTGCTGGACAAGCGCACCCATCTCAACTCCATGTACTGGCGCGACGGCGAACGCACTGAGCAGTCCTGGAGCCAGCCGCACGTCCCCGGTGCCCGCTTCGGCGGCAGCAAGCCGGTGTATGTGCTGACCAGCAACTACACCTTCTCCGCTGCCGAGGAGCTGGCATACGACCTCCAGCAGCTCGGGCGCGCGGTGGTCGTCGGTGAGCGTACCCGTGGCGGCGCGCATCCTCGGGAGGGCTGGACGGTGCACCCGCATCTGGAGGCCTCGATCCCCATAGGCCGTGCCATCAACCCCGTCTCCGGCACGAACTGGGAGGGCACCGGTGTGCAGCCGGACGTCTCCTGCGATTCTTCTGCCGCACTCGATCGCGCGCACACTCTGGCCCGCGCCCAGCTGACAGACTGAGCCCTCCGGCAGGGCCGACGGAGTCCAGATGACGGACCCGGAGCGCTTCTCCAACGGACCTGGAGCGCTTCTCCATGGGGCTTCCGGAGTGGGCGATCGTCTCCACCGCAGTGCGTGCCGAAGCCGTCTCGTCCAGGGAGCCGGACCGGCACCACGAGACGAGCCACGGACGAGGGGTGTACCCGCGGTGCATCCGTGACGGGCCCGCACGGTCGTAGCGTCGGGGCTACCGGAACATGGATCGCGTGTTCCTGAAGCCGACGCAGAAGAGGGTGCGGTAATGAGCCGGATCCTGGTGACAGGTTCCACCGACGGGCTCGGCCGTGCGGCAGCGGATGCGCTGCTGTCCCGCGGCCACCAGGTGGTGGTACACGCCCGGAGCCGTCAACGGGCGGAGGTCCTGGACGGCTTGGTGGCCCGCGGCGCTGAGCTGGTGGTGGCCGACTTCACCGACCGCGACGCCGTACGACGCATGGCCACCGCCCTGAAGGAGGCCGCACCGCTCGACGGGGTCATCCACAACGCCGGCGTGTGGAGCGGACCGGCCGTCATGCCGGTCAACGTCATCGCCCCGTACCTGCTCACGGCCCTGACGCCCACGCCCGGCCGGTTGGTGTATCTGAGCAGCGGCTCCCACTTCAGCGGCCGACCCGCCCTCGACAGAGTCGACTGGCTGGGGCGGAGCCCGGGATCGTACGCGGACAGCAAGCTGTTCGTGACCGCCCTGGCGGCCGCGGTGGCGCGGCTGCGGCCCGGCACGTCGAGCAATGCCGTGGACCCGGGCTGGGTACCGACGAAGATGGGCGGCCCGAGTGCGCCCGACGATCTGGAACTCGGTCATCAGACCCAGGAATGGCTCGCTGCCAGTGATGACCCTCAGGCGAGGGCCACAGGTGGTTACTGGTACCACCGGCAGCGGCAGCAGCCCCATGCGGCCGTGCACGACAAGGCGTTCCAGGATCGTCTCCTGCGGGTGCTCGCCGAGGAGACCGGCGCCGAGATCGAGGTGGGTCCTTGATCAGTCGGTGGCGGGGGCGGCTGCGTACTCCTCGTCGGTGACGGGGGTCAGCCAGTGCACGACGTCGTGGTCGGCGTCCGCTTCGTTGATGGCCAGGTGGACCATGAGACGGTTCGGCGCGGCGCCGTGCCAGTGCTCCTCGTCGGCCTCGAACAGGACGCGGTCACCGGGCCGGATGACCTCGATGGGGCCCCCGCGGCGCCGGCACAGGCCGACGCCCTCGGTCACGAAAACGGTCTGGCTCAGCGGGTGACGGTGCCAGTGGGTGCGGGCGCCGGGCATGAAGTGCACGAGGTTGGCGCTGACGCGCGAGGGCTCCGGGGCCGCGGCGACGGCGTCGATGTAGACGTCGCCGGTGAACCAGTCCGCGGGGCCCTTGGCGGTGTTGATCGAGCTTCGGGTGATCTGCAAGGTGTGTCTCCTCTTTCTGGAGGTGGATGAGGCTCAGGGCTTGAGGAGGGTCTTGACGGCGCGGCGTTCATCCATCGCCCTGTAGCCCTCGGCGACCTGGTCCAGCGGGAGGGTGAGGTCGAAGACCTTGCCCGGATCGATCGCACCGGTCAGGACGCGCTCGATGAGGTCGGGCAGATAGCGGCGCACCGGGGCGGGGCCGCCGCGCAGGCCGACGTGGGAGAAGAACAGTTCCTGTCCGTCGACGGCGACCTCGTGCGGGACACCGACGAAGCCCACGTTGCCGCCGGGGCGTGCGGAGCGCAGCGCCTGGCTCATGGCCAGGGCGGTGCCCACGCACTCCAGGACGGAGTCGGCGCCGATCCCGCCGGTCATCTCCTTGATCCGGGCCACGCCGTCCTCGCCACGCTCGGTGACGATGTCGGTCGCACCGAATGCACGCGCCAGCTTCTGCCGGGAGGCGTGGCGTGACATGGCGATGATCCGCTCGGCGCCCATCGCCTTGGCCGCGATCACGGCGCACAGGCCGACCGCGCCATCACCGACCACGACCACGGTGGAGCCGGGCTTCACCTCGGCCGCGTCCGCGGCCCACCAGCCGGTGCCCATGACGTCCGAGACGGCCAGCAGGCCGGGCCAGAACTTCTCGTCCGGCACCCCGTCCGTGGCGACCAGGGTGCCCTGGGCGTTGGGGATGCGAACGTAGTCGGCCTGGCAGGTCGACATGAACTCACGGTTCAGACAGTTCGACGGGAAGCCGTTGCGCAGTGGGCGCAGGTGTTGTCCGAGGTCGCGAACGAACCGACGACGAACTGGCCCGGCCTGACCGCACTGACCTCGGATCCGACCTCCTCGACAAAGCCGACGTACTCGTGGCCCATGGGGTGGGCCTGCTCGGTCGGCTCCGCGCCGCGATAGGGCCACAGGTCCGAGCCGCACACGCAGGTGACGGCAGTGCGAATGATCGCATCGGTCGGCTTGAGGATCTTCGGGTCGTCGAGGGTCTCGAAACGGATGTCGCCGGGGGCGTGGATCACTGCTCCGCGCATCAGATTGGTTCCTTACATGCCGTAATCACAGGGGCGTGGTCCGGGCGGCAGTCCGGCCGCCGCGGGCCAGGGCAGGCAGTCGCCGGCGCAGACACGAGAACGTACTGCTGCGGTTACCGGCGGTGCTGCCCCTGAGGGCGCACCCGCCGCTCGGGGGCTGCCTGCTCTCAAGGAAACCGCCCTTTCGCGTACGCAGCGAGTTACCAGTGAGAGGTGTACTGCCAGTGCATCCCTCTCATACCGGTCACGCCGTAACGTGAAGGGCATGGACAACCGTGAGGAAGTCCGCGAGTTCCTCACCTCGCGGCGAGCGAAGATCAGCCCCGAGCAGGCCGGGCTGCCCACCGGCGCCCGCCGACGCGTCCCCGGACTGCGCCGCAGCGAGGTCGCGGCTCTGGCGGACATGAGCGTCGAGTACTACGCCAAACTGGAGCGCGGCAATCTCGCCGGCGTGTCACCCGCCGTCCTCGAAGCCGTCGCCCGCGTCCTGCAGCTCGACGATGCCGAGCGCGCTCACCTGCTGAACCTGGCCCACGCCGCCGACGGCACCGACGTCCTCACCCGCCCCCGGCGCCGCACCAAGGGCCGAGAGCAGGTCCACCGCAGCCTTCAGTGGACGCTCGACGCCATCACGGCCGGGCCAGCAGTGGTGTGCAACGGCCGACTGGACATCCTCGCCTCGAACCCACTCGCCCGCGCCTTCTACACCGACCTGTTCGCGAACCCGGCCAATCAGCAGAACCTCGCCCGCTTCCAGTTCCTCGACCCCGCCTCACGCCGCTTCTACCCGGACTGGGACCTGTTCGCCGACATGGCCGTCGCCAACCTCCACGCCCAGGCCGGCCGCAACCCCTACGACAAGGACCTGCATGACCTTGTCGGCGAGCTGTCCACCCGGGTGGAGGAGTTCAGCACCCGCTGGGGCGCCCACAACGTCCGCCGCCACGGCACCGGCACGAAACGGTTCCAGCATTCCGCCATCGGCGAGCTCATCCTCGCCTACGAAACCCTGGACCTGTCCGCCGACCTCGGCCTCCACATGACCATCTACACCGCCGAACCCGGCTCACCCTCCGAGGAAGGCCTGCGGCTGCTCGCCTCGCTCGCCGCCACCGAGGACAACTCCCCGACTGTGCGGGACTCCGCCGGCCCGAATTCCGGATCCGCGCCTTCGCCGAGTCCGGGCACGTGACGGAACTGCTGCACGACGGCCGCGAGCACCGCGGATCTGGGCACATCAAAGGATCGCTGCTACTTGGAGCAACTACGTGCGGGCACGTGGGACACGGCTTCGGGCGTGGACGATCGCATGGTGGTCAGAGCTCTCAGTCCGCCGAGGCGAAACGCGGGACCGCCGACGCGTCCCGTGAGCCAGGCCTGCGGCGGCCCGTGGTGGAGTTCAGGTGCCCTGCGCTGCCGTGACGTTCTCGAAGAGGGTGGAGATGACTGCCTCGGAGGCGGTCTCCTGCCGCCCCGCCGCAGCAAAGGGAGCCTCGAGGTCAGGAATGATCGGCGTGTGAGAGGCTCTGCCCTCAGGCGCGCTGTGGGGACGGCGCGGTGGGGGAGAGGAAGCATGTCGATCGATCCTGCGGATTTCGCAGCCCGCCTGCGCGCGGAGCAGAACGCTCCAGGCCGTGAGGAAACGCTCAGGCGGGAGCGGGCAACCCGACGTCGCAGGGCGATACTCGGGGCGGCACGATGACGTACGAGGTCACACCGTCGGGCGAGCTATCGGTGCAGGCCGACTACACCCTCGTCCACGCGCTGGTGAAGACGGGCGGTGCCAAGCAGATCAACCCACATGGCCTTGAGGTCGCCAGGGTGGTCGTCCACCGGCAGCTCGACACCCTCGTCCGTGACGGAAAGCTGCACCCGCAGACACACACGACGGCGATAATCAACGACGATTGCACCGCACCTGCCGACGGATTCATCCATCCGCTCTTCTACGAGGACCTGAAGAAGACCAAGAAATGGGCGTCAGTCGACCCCTACGCCGAGAAGCACATCACCGCTGCGGCTCCAGGCGCATGCGTGCGCCCGACCCGGGCCTGACACTCAGAACCTCTCACGGAATGACCCTCAAGGCCTCGTTGGGGTTGGACGGTGTCCAGCGGCCGCGTGCGAGGATGCTGCCGTGCTGGATGAGATCGACGCCGTGGACTGGGGCTCTGTACCGGGCCATCCCGACTGGTACGAACCGGAGCGTGTTGCCCGTGGTCTTCGTGCCCTTTTCGAGGCCGCGAACTTGGTGCAGGCGGCCGAAGCCGGTTCGCAGCTCGGCGGCGGTGGAATTGTTCATGGGCACAGCGGCGCGGTGTTCCCAGCGGCTGTGATGGCGACCCCACTTCTCCTGGACATCGCCCAGCGGGGTCACCCGGCGGCACAGGACACCGCGTTGGGGCTGCTTGATGAGGCTCTGTCGTGCCATCCGCATGCCGGGTACACGAGGGTGGCGGTTCCTGGCGGCACCGCGGTGCCCATCTGCTGTGCCATCGCCCACCATCTGCGAGATCGCACCGACCTCCTTGCCGGGCTGGGCAAAAGGGGCAAGGCCTTACTGGCCGACGCGGCATCCCACTGGAGCTTCGAGATCGGCGAGTGTGTCGCCGAAAACAATGACACAGCAGCCTTCGGTATCTTGGCCGGCTGTCTCCCCGGCGGCGTGCACGCTGCGGAAATGCATCTTGCTGGCGACATCACCATGCTGCGCGAACTCACCCTTGAGTACCCACCCGCGGACGGCTCTCGGGAAGCATGCTTGCGGGTGATCGCACGTCACCCGGGCGAACTACCGCCAGGTGCCTTGCTGTTTCCGGCGTCGTGTGGGGATCGCGTGCACTGACGGGCTCCCGTACATCACGGATCATCTCCTGCAGGTACCGGCCACGGTCGTGCTGCGGCAAGACGCCTCCAGCAGATGAGCGCGTATCCGGGGGTGAGGAAGGCTTCGTGGATGTCGTCTGGGAAGGGAAGGAATCGACGGGCTTCCGGAGAACAGGGGGCGCGGAGTTGAGTCAGAGGGTCGTCTTCCTGTGAAAAGACTATCGCGGAAGACGGACTACGAGCGGAGGCGCGACGCCTTCCCGCAGGCCGAGGATCTCAAGGTGCCGCGTTGGTCGCTGCGCACAAGGGCCTCACTCGCAGGCGCCGCGTTCGTGACCCTGCTTCTGTTCACCTTCTGGACCTCCGTCCAGGTGGTCTTCCTGCGACAGGAGTAGTGGACCAGCGGCGGCTCATCGTGAGCGGCGCGTGGTGCTGTCTGGTGCTGTGGGCATTTATGGGGGCGCCACGGGGCCAGCTTGTGCGACGCTGCTGGCCGATGCGTCGTGACCGGTTCGCGGCGTACTACCGCCGGCTCCCGGCGCACCCGGTCGAGGGGCCGTCAGCACAGAGAAGCGTGACCTGCTGGACCTGGCGCAGCGAGTACGAGCCAAGGACGAGGAGACGCGGATGGACAGCGGAGGCGGGTTCTGATGACGGAGATGCGGGGGAGTCGGAGCGACCAGGGCACGTCTGAGAAGCAGCGCACACCGCGGCGCAGTGTCCGCACCTGGCGGGTCAGGCGCCGTTTCCGGCACGGGGAGCGGCCGGAGGCCCGGCCTTGGCCGGACGTGCACGAGGACGTCGCGTACCTAACCCGGGAGTTGGGCCGCTGGCACCCCGACACCCTCGCCGTCCGCTCGATGGTCTTGACCTGGCTCCTCCACGAAGAGCGGCACCCCGAGATCCTGCGGCTGGCCGAGGCGGAAGTGGCTGAACGAATCGCGGAGTTCGGGGCCGACGCCCCCGATACCCTGGGGTGTCGATCGTCACTCGCTTGGTGCCGCCGCAGGGTCGGTGACCTGGACGGCGCCGTCGCCGAAGCGCGGGCAGGAGTGGACGACTCCGCCAGGGTGCTGGGCCCCGACCACGTCAGCACCCACCGCTGGCGGGCGAGCCTGGCCCAGTTCCTCGCCGAGAACGGCGAAGCGGCCGAGGGAGTGCGCCTGCTGCAAGTCTTGTATGCCGAGTCCCAGGCCCTGGGCCGGCAGCGGAGGGACCAGACGCGGTCCATACGCACGGACCTGGTCCGTGCGCTGGAGTTGAACGGCGACTTCCAGGAGGCCCTGGACCTCCTGGAGGAGGAAATCGAAGCCGAGCGGGGAACGCTCTACGGCATCGACGAGAACCTTGGTGACTACACGATGAAGCATCTGGAGGAGGTGCGCACCCGGCTGGTCGCCGAGGTGGCCCTGGAGGGCTGGAAGCGGCGGAGGGAGCACGAGAGGAGCGAGGACGCTCCCGGCCCGTGACAGTTGTGGACCGGAGACCTGCAGAGGACATCTGCGTGCATGTCGACTGCACTACCACTGCGGCTGGAAGGCGCACCCTGCGCAGTGCAGGATCGCGGCTGGTCCGCGGGGTGAAGCTTCCCCTTGATCGTGGACACCTGGAGGCTGTGATCTTGAGGTTCCAGAGGAAGTAGCACCTGGTGGGAAGCAAGTACACGAAGCGGTACACCGAGAAGTTCAAGTGGGACGCGATCGCACTCGTCGATTCCTCGGGCAAGACGGTCACCGCTGTTGCCCGGGAGCTCGGCATCAGTTCCGAGTCCCTGCGTGGCTGGTACCGACGGGCGAAGGCGGACCGGGGGCGACGGCGCGTCCGGTGGGCTGACCAGCGCCGAGCGCGAGGAGCTGAAGGCGGTGCGCAAGGAGGTGCGCGAACAGCAGCAGACGATCGAGATTCTGAAAGAAAGCGACGGCCTTCTTCGTGAAGGAGAACGCCCGGTGAGCGAGCTGTACCGGTTGATCCATGCGGAGAAGGCGACCTATCCGATCGTCTTGCTGTGCCGGGTGCTGGAGGTCGCCCCGCGTTGCCCGCGTGATGCGTGAGCACTCCATCCGCGGCGTCAGCCGGCGCAAGAGGCGAAGGCAGCTTGTCGTCGGGTCCGCGCCGTCTCAGTCGGCGGCCGGGAACAGGGGTGGGCGTGGCCAGCCCTTCGACGTGTGTCACGATCTCCCCAACCTGTGGGGGGTGTTGCTGAATGGCGCAGGACATTGCGCTGCGGCCGGTGGTGGATCCGGACCTCGATGACGCGGAGCGCGCGTTGCTGGAAAATTCCGCCGACGGGCTCTTCCCGGCCACGTTGCCGCTGCCCGAGGAGCCGGGGCTGGGCGGCCGCACCAAGGCGGACATCTGGACGGCCCTGGGGGTCTCCGCGGTGTGCGCGCTACTGCCGGTGACCATCCTGTGGACGCTGATCGGCGTGTGGCTTGGCCTGGCCGTCGGACTCGCGGCGCAGGCGGGGCTGATCTGGGTCGGGGTTCAGTTCGGGCCCACGACGTTCATCCTGACCGTCGTGGGCGTGCACCTGCTGGCCTGGCTGCTGATCGTCGTCCTCGGCTGCGGGACCGACGAGCGGCAGCGGGTGGCCCGGCTGCGCCACGGCCGCTACTACCTGGCCGAGGACTTCGGCGACGACTCCCTGCGCGAGCTGCTGGGCCACTCGCCGCTGCGCCGGATGGAGCGCGCCCAGGCCGCCGTGACTGCGGTACTCCAGTCGCAGGTCGACCGGGAGGGGCTGCTGGACGACATCGCCAACGACGTAACACTGCCGGCCCAGCAGTACGAGATCGCCCAGCGCCTGGCCGAGCTGACCCGGCTGGCGCGGAAGGTGCGCACCGCTGCCGGGGACGCCTCCGGCTCGCGGGTGGAGGAGGTGCTGCGGACGCAGCGGCAGGCGCTGCGGTTGTCGTCGAGCGCGCTGGAGGAGCGGGTGGAGGCGCTGGAGCGGTACGCCGAGAACACCCGCGCGGCGGACGCGGCTTACCGCGAGTGGGAGGCCGTAAGAGAGCTGGAGCAACTTGGCGAGGACATGCACGAGCTGGTCGTGAACACGGTGCGGGACGAGCTGGCCGTCGCCGAGATCGAAGGGCTCGCCGACCGGTCCCGGCTCCAGGACCTGCACCGGATGCTGGACGAGGCACGGGAGGCGGGGTTGCTGGCCACGCGGTTCGCCGACGAGCCGGCCGACCGCCGGTCCGGCGACAGCGGCCGGGCGTGAGGGGGAGGACGACATGACGCAGACATCCCAGCCGAGACGCGAGTTCCACTCCGGCCGCGGCAAGAAGACCTTCGACCGGATCCCGGGCGGGTTCTACCTGGTCGGCGCCCTGGTGATCCTCTTCGAGGTGGTCATGCTCGGCGCGGTGGGTCTGGCCCTGGCCGTCGGCGACCCGAGCGACGACGATGCATCCCCGGACAAGGAATCCCGGCGGGTCGAGGTCACCTACATCGCGACGGGCGACCACCCCTCGGTGAACCTCACCGTCGGGGAGGCGAACGGCAACCACGAGCCCCACGGGGTCGTCATCCTGCCGTACCGCAAGACCGTCGAGCTGGCGGCGGGCGCCGACTTCTATCTGGACGTCAGCAGCCGCGAGGACCAGGAAGGGGGCACTCTCACGTGTACCGTGCTGGTCGGCGGCAAGGTGGTCCAGCAGGAGCACAGCACGCCGGACTCCTCGTCCGCCACCTGCGCGGGCAGCACCGCGGATGCCCCGCAGCGGGGCATCCCCGTGCCCACTCTCACCCCCGGCGCCTCCCCGCTGCCCGAGGAGCGGCGGCTCACCGGGACCGTCGAGGTGCCCGACTACCCGGGCGAGGGCTCGCCGGTCATCGGCACCGTCACGGACTCCTCCCTGGAGTACGCGGAGATGGGCGGCACGTGGGACCGGAGCAAGACGCTGGATCCGGTCTTCGACGGCTTCACCCGCAAGCAGGAGGGGCGCCAGCGCGCACTCGTGAAGTCCACGCAGGTCGACGAGGACATCATGGCCGCGGCCGGCGGCACCGGGGAGCTGCGGGGCGTGGCGGGCGCGGTGATGGACGAGCGGCGGCGCTACGAGTACCCCCGCGACCAGGCGATCCTGGTCGACGTCGCCTCGCAGCCACTGAAGGTCGACGGACATGACGCCTGGCTGCTGGTCAGCGAGATCCACTTCCACAAGCGCGGGGTGCCCTCAACGATGGACCTGAACGCGGTCCTCGTGGTCGACACCGGGCGGGTCCGCCCCTCGGTGCTGTGGGTCGTACTGCCGGAGACGAACAAGAAGCTCTGGCCGGACCTCAACACTCTGGTCGCATCCGTCCAGGTCCGCTGACCTGCATCGGTACGGGCCGGGCCCGGGCGCGCGACGCGTCCCGGGCCCGGCCCGTAGAGCGCGACGCAGGCCGGGCACGGCATCGAGTCGGCGGCGACCAGGTCGACGAGCGTGCCCGACGTACGGGTGCGGTGCCAGACGATCGTGCAGTAGCCCGAGCGGAGCCAGTGCTCCACGTGCTCGTACGTGGTGGCTGTGGCTGGCCGTCCGGAGAGGTGTGCGACGTTCAGACGCAGCACCTCGCGGTCGCGCCGGGTGGGGACTGCCGCGGGGATGTCGGGACGCTGCGGGCCGAACCCGGCGTGCTCGGACCGGTGGCCTTCGACCCCACGGTCTCCCGGCTCGTCGACGTCCTCGCCGCCGTGCTGGAGTTCCAGCGCGTGGCTTTGTTCATGAGAGGGGTTCTGGCTCACTTTCCGTGAAGCGTGCACCCTGAGTGACGTTTGCGCTGGGTGCGGCGGCCCACCACGGCTCCTGTCTGCGTCTTCCTGCCGCCGTGCCCAACGCCGGCAGGCGACCTGGCTTGTGGCACGTCTCGGGACGCGTGCGATCATGCTGTTTGCCGACGGGCAAGGAGGGGTGATGGCCGGCGTATGGGTGACGGTGTGTCTTCCGGGCGAGGCCGCAGGCGACATCGAAGGGGCGCTCGGAGAGGCTCTCGCGCCTTTCTACCTGGATACGGATGACAACCCCGTCGACCGCGGCATGTGGGACACACGCCATATTCGTGGCGGCAGCGACGGCATGGGCTTCGCGGTCGCCCCTGGATACCGGGGCGACCCCAGACTCATCCATGATGACCCTGGATACGACGGTTCGCCCCGCCCCAGCGCCCCGGGCGTCTGCGCCGGAGGACCGCGTGCCCTGCTCGATTTCTCGCAGCCGCACCTCGGCTCCGAGCGCGCGGTTGCCGCTTCCTGGGACCTGTGGCACAGCCTGTCCGCCCTCCATCCTCCGGCCGTTCGCCTCGCGGTCTTCGTCGACCGCTGGTGGAACGATCCGGACGCATTCCCTGGTGACCGGTGGGGAGACGAGATGCTCTCCGCCTATCGGGCCCAGCCGCTGATCGGGGCCTACCTCGACCACCCCTTCAGTCTCAACATGGGGTATCTCGGGTTCGTGGGCCCTGCCGATCCCCAGGAGCACCCGGTGGTCGGCTACGACGGGACCCGTGCCGAGTACATCCGTGAACTCACTGCGTCACACCCGCCGAACACGGACGTGCTCACGTTGGACGGTTGGTGGTTGGAGGGCGGCATCAACGCCGTCCACGCCTCCTGCGATCCTGGCTCTTGCCCTCACGCCCCTCCGAAGCCCACCGCATGGCGAGGCAGCGAGGCGTACCTCGCGGACCTTCCCGGGGACACAATCCTCGTCCGGCTCCACTGCCACGCCTGATGTCACTCACGGTGCACGCTTCACGGAAAGTGAGCCAGACCCTGAGAATGGACAGCATTGTTCACCACTCCGGGGCAGCAAGAGCGCCGGAGGATTCGAACGGCGCAGCAGCCGAACTTGCTCTTCGGCAGCTACGACGGCACCCAGTTCGAGATGACTCTGCCGTGACTCAGGCAGGTTGAGTTGGCGGGACCTGCCACCGCCCTGAGTGCCCGGGCGGCAGCTCCATGTCGCGCCGGATCGCCGTGTAGTACTTCTCCCGAGCCGCTCGCTGCTTCCCCATCTGGTCCGACCACGCGTCTGCGGTGCAGCCAGGAGTGTGCAGGAGATGCTCGACCTCCATCACGGTGAGCGCCCATCCGTGTGCAGCCTCTGCGACCTCCGGAGAGCCGAGTATCAGCAGCCCTTCGCCGGCCGCGGACCGTGTGTCGGCGGCGTCGACCAGGAGGGGAGTTACCTCTGTGAGCGGGAGGGGGTGTGGATAGGCGTCGAGACCAAGATGCGCTGCCACGCGGCGATGGAGAGTAACGGTCTTCTTCAGCGTGAGCGCGTAGTCGGTGTAGGCCGCGAGCTGCCGCTCCTGCCATCGGGCTGCGTGCTCGCGACGGAACCTGGCCCGATCGCCGCGCATGACGACCACGTACGAGCCGAAGGCTCCGATCAGCACCCCAAGCAGGGCGGGGAGTTGCTTTATGAAGTCTGACATCGCCGCATGGTAGTGGGCCGAAGGTGTCACGGTGGCTACCGTCCCGACTCTTGCCCCGTGCTCCAGACTGACCAGCGAGAGGAAGCACCCATCATTTGCGAAGAATCAAACAGATTCTTCGTACCTCCTCCGGAGGTGATGATCATCTGCTGTCCGTTCTCATGAACAAAGCCAAGCGCGACATGATCAGCGAGAGTACCTATGAAGGCGTCGCCGCCACCGAACCCTCCGGCAAGACCCTCGGCCGCCCCGCCCCGCTCGACCTGGACGAGGCCGCCGACGTCGTCGAGGCGTACAGCGAAGGCGCCGCCGCCCCCGGCCGGACCATCCGCCGAGGCCAGGGCCGTCAGCCTGGCAGTCGTGGGGCCAGTTCAGAGATCGGCTGGGGGCGTGGGAGCCGGCTCAGGCGGCCGACTCCCATGCTTCGCGCAGCTGCGGCAGCGGGGTCAGGCCTGCGTCTGCCGGGCGGGAAGGGTGTGCGACAAGAGGAACTCGGTTGCCCCGGCGATGGCCTCGGCGGAGGAGGCGTGGACGGCTTCGGACTCCTTCTCCTGCTGGTCCGCGGCGGTGGCGGTGAACCACCAGGCGTCGGCATCCGGGTCATGGTGGATGACGGCGGCGCCGCCCGCGTACTGAAGGGGGACGGACTTGCCGGCAGCCTTCTTGGCCACTGCGTGCGGCCACTTGAGGCGGGCCGACTGGCGTTTGATGCCGCCCCAGGCCGCGCCCAGCTGCGCGTAGTTGGCTCCGCTACGGCCGGCGACGGTGGCGGCGCTCTCGGCCAGTCGGTCGACGGAGAGTTTGGCTTCGTACAGCGACCTCAGCATGGCCAGCTGCACATCGGGAGCGGCCATGAGCCCGGTGTCGAAGGGCTTGTCGGCGGCGCGATAGGCCAGAGCTCGGGTCGAGATCCCCTTGGCCAGCTCCCGGACCGCCTCCAGGACCTTGTCGTCCATGGCGAACGAGTCGCCCTCGGTGGGCTCAGACCAGGCGGGCTCCGCCAGAGTCATCACGGTGGTCCAGAAGTTCTCGTCGTTCCTGTCAGGGGTCGGGATCACATCGTTCATGCGACAAGATTACCTGTCGCCATCTTGAGTGACAAGAAGAACTGTCGATGATGGTTGCGGGACGCTCGGGTGGGTGCCCTGGCGGCGGCGACCCGCCTTGGCGCGAACCTCGGCGAGGCCGCGGAGCGGCGTGCTGGTCCGGCCTCGGGGGGCATCGGGACAGCGGTTGGCACTGAGAACGATCTTGTTCAGGGGCTGAGCGTGCTGACCCGGTTCTCGTACTCTCGGCGGGCTTTGCCCTGGTCCGGCTTCGCGGGGAGGCCGTGGCCGCCGTCGAGCGGCTGGCGGTGGATGAGGAGCTGGCGGTACGTAGGGGATGGTGCTGACGCGCAGGATGTAGCCCTGGTGGCGCCGTACCGGCGTTCCCTGGTCGAGCGCGGCGGCCTCCGGATCGGTGGTGCGGAGGTGGTCGGCGACCTTGCCCGGCATGTCGAGCGTGACCAGCGGATGTGCGGGCGCGTCCCCCTCGATGGCGGCGTGGTTGGGCAGGAGGTCGGCGACGGCGGTTCGGATCGCGCCGCGGCTGACCCGGTGGTTGCGGGCGGGGCCGCGATCGAGCGGCCTTCGAGGTGCGCGGTGCGTACGTCGGCGGCCGTCGCGGACTCTCGCACCGCGGGCTGCTGCTTGCTGGTCGTTGAGGGTGCCTTCAGTTAGGGGACCGAGTCTCACGCCTCTTCGGGCAGGTAGGTGGCCATGGCCCGCAGGCCCGCCAGCACCTCGTCGGCGGTGGGTGCGGACTCGGGGTCGGTGAGATGCTGCATCATCAGGCCGCTGACGAGGGCGAGCTGCACGGAGCCGACGGTGCGGATCGTCGCTTCGGGGAGCTCGGTCTCGGCGGTTCCGGTGACTTCTCGCGCCATGCCACTGCGTCCCTGCCGCAGCCCGGCGGCCACTTGCTCGCGTAGCTCCGGATCGCGCTGCGCTCGCAGGACTGTCTCCAGATTGGCGAGCCAGAAGGTCTTGTTGTTGACCGAGAACGCCTCGATCAGGCGACGCCACAACGCGTCAAGGTCGGCAGCGCCCGTCGAGGGCCCCAACGCCTGGTCTCCCGAGTCGAGAGCCTTGAAGAGTGCCTGGTTGAGCAGCGCCTCCTTCGAGCCGAAGTGATAGCTTCTTTGACCGTCGGGAGCGGATCGGTTGCAGTGTTCACCGCCGAGTCGCCCCGGAGCAGTTCAAGCGCGCCGCCCATCTTGTTGTCCGCGACGGTGGCGAGCGGGCGGCGCCCTTGTCGACCCGCTCGGCGAGGGCGCAGGCACTGCAGGCCGTCCCCAGAGGTGATCGCCGGACTCACGGCTCGCTCTGCTCGCTCCGGGAGGCAGCAGTCGCTGAACGGCTCCTGCCCGGGCGGGCCGGCTGCGCAGGAGGGCTGCGCAGGCTGGGGAAACAGGGACCGGGCCTGCTCGGGGTCCGGTGCGACGAAGACTCCCTCGGCCGCCGCCAGGACTGTTGAGAGGTCTTCCCTGGTGGTGATCGAGCCGGTCACGTATATCTTGCGACCCTCAGTGCCCGTGACATGGCGACCAAGCGGCGGGCCTGGGCGGGAAGGCCGTGGTCGGCACCCGCGCGGCTCCCTGTACGTCGTGGACGTCCTCTGCGACCGCGACGGCGGCAAGCGCCCCGAGATGATCGTTGCCGACACCGGGGCCTGCAGCGGCATGGTGTTAGGGCTGGTGGCCTTGGCCGGGTTCGCCTGCGCCTCGCAGTTCGGGGACCTGCCGGGCCGGTAGGTGTGGCGGGTCGGCCGCATGGCCGATGATGGCGCGTTCCGTGATGCAGCTTGCGGCTGGATCGATGTGGGTTTGGATCGAGTGTCACCGGGAGGTCGTTCTGCGGGTGGTCGGTTCCATCCGTACGGGAGTTGTCCGTGTCTGCGGCGTCATCGGGGTGCTTTCCCGGGGTGGGCGGCCCATCCTGCTGGGCGACGCGATCACGCAGTACGGGTGGGTCGTGATGGCTCTGCGCATCCTGCGTTTCACCGAGGAGCCCGGCTGTCGGCGGCAGACCAAGGTGCAGGCCGGCCTCCGGGATGGCCGCTGCGCGTTCGCCCGGAAGATCTTCCGCGGGTGGGCGGGGCAGCTTAGGCAGTGTTGCCAGGTGCGGCATGGAGGACCTGATCGGGGTGCTCGGCCTGGTCCTCGACGCGCTCGTGTTGTTCAACGCCCGTTATACGGAAGCCGTTTTCGCCCGGCTGTGCGCCGACGATTTCGAGGTGCGTGAGGAGGGCATTGCTCGGCTGTTCCCGTTCGTGTGCCACCACATCAATGTGCTGGGCCGGTGTTCTTTCCGGCTTCCCGGCCGGCCTGGTGGATTGCGTCTTCTGCGTGCTCCGGGCATCGGCGAGGGTTGGGTCCCGTGCCACGTTCGCCGGTCGGCCGGCGAACGTGGCCGACTCGGCGGCAGGCTGATGCTGTGGGCAGTGGTGTGTTTGAAGCCTGTCGGGTCAGGGGGCGGTGGTGTGTTCGAAGTCTGTCGGGTCAGGTGCTGAGTGCGTGTCCGGTCGTCGAGTCGACGTGCTCTGGGATTTCGTCGTGGCGATCGCCCACGGTGGGTGTTCCGGTGGGCTCGAACATGAGGATTGCGGCGCCGGTTGGAGCGTACGGCTTGTGCTCTGTGCCTCGGGGGACGGTGAACACCGCCCCTTGTGGGAGCAGGACCGTGCGCTCCCCGTCGGGCTCGCGCAGGGAGATGTGCAGCTCGCCGTCGAGGACCAGGAAGAACTCGTCGGTGTCTTCGTGTACGTGCCAGATGTGTTCGCCCTCGACCTTGGCGATACGAACGTCGTAGTCGTTGACGTGCGTGACGATGCGGGGGCTCCACAAGGCGTCGAAGGAGGCCAGAGCCTTGGTGAGGGTGATGGGTTCGCTGCTCATGTGTTCATCCTGAGCAGTTTTGCTTGGCTGCTGTGAGTGCTAGGAATTGCACATGACGAAAGAATCCTCGCACAGAGGTCGCGCGGCGGGCGTGCACCGTGTCGTCGTGATCGTGGATGAGAACTCAAACCCCTTCGAGCTGGGCTGCGCGACGGAGGTTTTCGGTCTGCGCCGGCCGGAGATCGGCCGTGATCTCTATGACTTCAGGCTCTGTTCGCCCGAGCCCAGCACACTGATGCGGGACGGATTCTTCACGCTCACGGGAGTCGCCGACCTGGAAGCGGCCGACGCGGCGGACACCTTGATCGTTCCTAACCGGCCGGACACCGATGTGCCCCGCCGTCCTGCTGTGCTCGACGCCGTTCGCCGGGCACACGCGCGCGGTGCGCGTCTGGTCGGCTTCTGCAGTGGTGCCTTCACCTTGGCCGAGGCCGGAGTCCTGGACGGGCGGCGGGCTACCGCGCACTGGCAGTGGGCGGATTCGTTCCGGGCCCGCTTCCCTTCTGTCCGGCTCGAGGCGGATGTGCTGTTCGTGGATGACGGGGACATCCTCACTGCTGCGGGCAGTGCGGCTGCGCTCGATCTTGGGCTGCATCTGGTCCGCTGTGACTATGGTGCGGAGGTCGCTAATTCTGTGAGCCGACGGCTGGTTTTCGCGGCGCACCGGGATGGTGGGCAGCGGCAGTTCGTGGAGCGTCCCGTGCCCGATCTGCCGGACGAGTCCTTGGCGCCTGTCCTGGCCTGGGCCCAGGGGCGGCTGGACTCACCGCTGCCCGTGGCCGGCCTTGCGGCGCGTGCGGCGGTGAGTCCGGCGACGTTGCATCGCCGCTTCCAGGCGCAACTGGGCACGACGCCGCTGGCGTGGCTGACGGGGGAACGGCTTGCTCTGGCCTGCCGGTTGATCGAGCGAGGTGAGTCCCGGTTCGGGGTGGTCGCGCGGCGCAGTGGGCTGGGCACCGCTGCCAATCTGCGCGCGCTGATGCGCCGCGAGTTTGGCATCACACCATCGGCGTACGAGCGCCGGTTCGGGCCGGAGGCGGACTGAAGGCGAGCATCGCTGCCAACGAACCATGTGTGCTTCATTGTCTGCTGTCGCCAGGGGCGAGGAGGCTTGTCGGCTCCGAGACCGCCTCGGGAGAGGACTTGACGGAGCGGCGGACGTTCTCCGGCTTCTCGTGCCGGGACTGCGCCGTCGGCATCAGCGGGGAGGCGCCCTGCCCGCCGAGGTGGGTCAGGGCGGAGTGACGGTACTTGTGCAGGTCCCAGCCGGTCCCGGGGCGGGGTACGGCGGTGTGCTCGTCCGGCACAGCGGGGGCCTGGCCGTACAGGAGAGGGGCCAGGCCGGTGTCCGGGCACATGTCACGCGGTGAAACGACCTTGCTGGGCCGGGGCCGGGGCGGTGGTGGGTGACGAACACGCGGCCGCGCGGCAGCCGGGGCAGGAGCCGCGCGGTGCCGGGGTCCCCGGCGTGGAAGTCGGTGCCGACGACGATCCGAGCTGGTCGGCGCGGCCGGTGGCCTCGACGGTGGTAGACCGTCGTGGGGCGGGTCGCTCGCAGTTGTGGAACTCCGGAGTTGTCGAGGGTGATGTCAGCCGGATCAGGATGCTGGAGCGCCAGATGTTCGGCCGCGCAGGTTTCGAACTCCTTCGTAAGCGCGTCCTTCTCTGGGCATTGATCCTGGGCGCCGTCGGCGCCGGT